>CAWBFF010000015.1:0-57521 GCA_963788065.1 uncultured Verrucomicrobiae bacterium | reverse complement strand
GCGCCAGTGGCGGGTGTGCACTTTTCCGCGATAGTCGGCGGGCGTGATTGATCTCAACCGTTGCCTTTTTTACGGCATTCTGGATCTCGGCTATGTGCCGCCGGGCGCAGCGCTCGGCGTGGCAAAGGGAATGATCGCGGGCGGCGTCGATCTCATGCAATTGCGCGCGAAGGGGCAGCCGCTGGCGGAGATGGCAAAGCTGGCGGGAGAGCTTCATGCCGAAACTTCGGCGGCTAACGTGCCGCTGATTATTAATGATCACGCGGAGATCGCGCGCGACATCGGCGCGGAAGGTGTGCACGTGGGGCAGGACGACCGCGCGATTGAGGACGTGCGCGCGATTGTGGGGCCGGAGTGTTTCGTCGGCAAATCGACGCACAGCCTGGAGCAGGCCGTTCGCGCGCAGGACGAAGGTGCGGATTACATCGGCTGGGGGCCGCTCTTTGCCACGCCGACGAAGCCGGATTACGTGCCGATCGGGTTGGAGGGAATCGCGGCGGTGCATGACGCGGTGCGAGTGCCGATTTTTTGCATCGGCGGAATCAAGCTGGAGAACCTGCCGGAGGTGATCGCGGCGGGCGCGCGGCGGGTGGTGATCGTCTCGGGGTTGCTGCAAGCCGCAGATATCGCAGAGTATGCGCGCTCGGCGAAAGCGCTCCTCAATCAGCATTCAGCAATCAGAAATCAGAAATAACCCATGTCCGTCCTCATCGTTGGCTCCATCGCACTCGACACCGTCAAAACCCCTGTGGAGGAGCACGCCGATCAGCTCGGCGGTTCCGCTTCCTACGCGGCGCTGGGCGCGAGTTTCTTTTCGCCGGTGCAACTGGTCGGGGTGGTGGGCGATGATTTTCCCGCGTCGGAATTTGAGTTTTGGAAATCGCGCCAGATCGATGCGGCCGGGGTGCAGAAGGTGGCGGGCAAGACGTTCCGCTGGTCGGGCGAATACGCGTGGGACATGAACACGCGCGAGACGCGCTCGGTGGAACTGAATGTCTTCGAGCATTTTCGCCCGGAGCTGCCGGCGAACTTCAAGACGACCGACTTCGTCCTGCTGGCCAATATCGCGCCCGCGTTGCAGTCGCATGTGCTCGATCAAATGGAGAAGCCGCGCTTCGTCGTGGCCGACACGATGGATCTCTGGATTAACATCGCGCGCGCCGACCTCGACGCGCTGCTGCCACGCGTGGACCTGCTCATTCTCAACGACAGCGAAGCGCGCGAGATGACGAAGGAGACGAGCCTGATCAAAGCGGGGAAGAAGATCCGGAAAGCCGGACCGAAATACGTGGCGATCAAGAAAGGCGAGCACGGCGCGCTGCTTTTCGGCGAGGACGAGTTCTTCAGTTGCGGCGCGTATCCGCTGGAGGACATCCACGATCCGACCGGGGCGGGCGACACCTTCGCCGGCGGCATGGCCGGGTATCTGGCGGCAATGGGGGGCGAGCTGAATTTCGCGGCCTTCCGGCGCGCGATGATTTACGGCAGCGTCCTCGCCAGCTTCAATGTCGAGGCGTTCAGTCTGGAACGGCTGCGCACTTTGAAGCGGGAAGAGATCGAGCAGCGCTACCAGGTGTTTCGCTCGATGAGCCAATTCGAAGCGGCTCAGTGAGGCCGGGCGCTCGTCTTTCTCGCTGGGTCGTCAGTCTGGTCGCGGCTGGCGCGCTTTGCTGCGGCTCCAGCGCCTTCGCGCGAGGCGGCTGGCTGGAATGGAAGGGCTGCCAATTGGAGGAGAACGACTCGAACGATGGCGATAGCTTTCACGTCCGGGTGCGGAGCGAGGAATACATCCTCCGGCTTTACTTCGTGGATGCGCCGGAGACTGATTCCGATTTCCCCGAGCGTGTGGCGGAGCAGGCGAAGTATTTCGGCATTACTTCCGCGCAGTCCGTCGAGCTGGGCGAGATCGCGCGGAAGTTTGCCCAGGAAAAACTGGCGCGCCCGTTCATCGTCCACACGCGGAAGCAGAACGCGATGGGACGGAGCAACACGCCGCGCTACTACGCCCTGGTGGAGACCGCGGAGGGCGACCTCGGCGAGATGCTCGTAGCCAATGGCCTGGCCCGCGTGCATGGCGTTGGTGCGTCATCGCCCGGTCGGAGTGAATCGGCGGAGGAAAAGCAGAAGCTGACGCGTCTGGAGCAAACCGCGCGACGGAAGAAGGTGGGCGGCTGGGGCGCGAAAGCTGGCGGGATGAACGCGCGCTTGCCCACCGATGGAGGCAAAGCAGGGCTGAGCGCGTTCGATGCCTTCTTCCATCCCGAGCGCGCGAAGACGCCTACGGTTGACCAGCCTGTGGCGAACACTGCGCCGCGCCCGGTGCCAGCGGTGCGTCCAGTAGGCGGCAGACTGGACGTCAACACGGCGACCGTCGCCGAGTTGATCAAGATCAACGGGGTGGGGCCGGTGCTGGCCGGTCGCATCATCGAAGCGCGGCCATTCAAAAGCCCGGATGAACTTCGCCGGGTGAAAGGCATCGGCCCAAAGATCTACGCGAAGATCCGCCCGTCCTTCGGCCCGGAGTAGTCGCTAACGTTCCAGCGCGGCGCGCATCTGCGCGAAGCGGCTCTTGCCCGTCGTCTCCGCGACCGGCGTGTTCAGGAGTTTCTGCAGATCGATCCGCTCCAGCCATTCCGGGGCCAGCTCTTTGATGAACGAACTCGGCTGGCAGGCGCTCGCGCTGCCGTATTTCATCCGATCGCGACAATGGCTGAGCGTGAGCGTCTGGCGCGCGCGGGTGATGCCGACGTAAAGGAGGCGCCGCTCTTCATCGATCGTGCCTTCAGTCTTCGAGCGATCGTGCGGCAGAATTCCTTCCTCCAGCCCGATGAGATAGACGTGTGCGAACTCGAGGCCCTTCGCCGCGTGCATCGTGATGAGGGTGACGCCGCGCTTCGACTCGATGTCCTCCTGCTTCTCCTCCTCGCGTTCCTGATCGAGCACGATCTCGTCGAGGAACCCGCGCAGCCCTTTGGTCGAGCGGCCATTGAAATGAGTCAGATCGCGCAGCATGTCGTGCAGGTTGCTCTCGCGCGCGCTTGCTTCCTCCGCTGTTTTGCAACTGCGGCGCAGCTCTGCCGGATAGCCGATCTCTTCGATTAATTTCGCGATGATGGAAGCGGGATCGGTAAACGGCGTGAGCAATTTCGTTTCATACTCGTCCAGCAATTCGGCGAAGGCCTTGATGCTAGCCACGGTGCGGGCGCTCAACTCCGCGAGCAGTTCCGGCGCGTGGAGCGCTTTCCACAGGCTGCACTTGTGCTGCACGCTCCATTCCAACGCGCGCTCGGTCGTGGCGGCGCTGATCCCGCGCGCGGGGGTGTTGATGATGCGGAGGAGATTGGCGTCGTCGCCCGGGTTCACGAGCACGCTCATGTAGGCGAGGAGATCCTTCACTTCGCGGCGGTCGAAGAAGCTTTTCCCGCCGACGATGCGATAGGGGATCTGGAGGCGGCGGAGGTTTTCTTCCAGGACGCGCGACTGCGCGTTCATGCGAAAGAGGACGGCGAACGCTTCCCACGCTTCGCCGGAATCGCGCTGCCGGCGCTGGATTTCCTCGACCACGAATTGGCCTTCCTCGCGGTCGTTAGGCGACTCGACCAGCCGCACCTTCTCGCCGTCGCCGCTCGCGCTCCAAAGACGCTTGGCGCGGCGATGCGGGTTGTGGCGGATGAGGGCGTTGGCCGTGGCCAGGATCGCGTTCGTGCTCCGGTAGTTTTGCTCCAGCTTCACGATCACGGGCTCCGGGAAGTGCTGCTCAAATTCGAGGATGTTTGCTACTTCCGCGCCGCGCCAGCCGTAGATCGACTGGTCGTCGTCGCCCACCACGGCCACGTTGCGCCGCTCGTCGGCCAGCAGTCTAACGAGTTCGAGCTGGAGCCGATTCGTATCCTGAAACTCGTCAATCATGAGATAGCGGAATTGCTCGCGCCAACGCCGGCGCACGTCCGGATGTTCATTCAACAGCCGCACCGTGAGCAGAAGCAGATCGTCAAAATCGACCGCGTTCGCCGTTTTCAAATCCTCGCAATACCGCGCGTAAACCGCGCCGAGAAGGGTGTCGTCGTCCGCGGGCGGCGACCAGGCGTTATTCTTCGCTTTGCTGATGGCGGCTTTGGTTGCGTTCGGGTCGAGTTTTTCATCGCGCGCCGCGGTGCGCGTGATGATTTTTTTGATCATCCCAAGCTGGTCGCCTTCGTCGTAGATACTGAAGTTATTCTTGTATCCGAGATGATGAATCCCCGCGCGCAGAATGCGCAGGCAGAGCGCATGGAAGGTGGACATCGTGACCTTCTTTGCGGCTGGCGCTTCCACCATTCGGCCCAAACGCTCACGCATTTCCGCCGCGGCTTTGTTAGTGAAAGTGACCGCGAGGATGTGCGCGGGATCGACGCCCTGCTCGATCAGGAAAGCGACGCGCATGGTGATGACGCGCGTCTTGCCCGTGCCGGCGCCGGCGAGAATGAGGAGCGGCCCTTCCGTGGTCGTGACCGCGGTGCGCTGCGCGTCGTTGAGATCGAAGAGTCGGAAACGCGCCATGAGGAAAGAGCGGCTACGGTCCGCCGGAAAGAGGGGATTGGCGAGCGTGGGTCTGCGCGCGTGGAGATTTGCGTTTCCCGCATCCGGACCGAGCGTAGAAAGCGAAAGAAAGATACCAATGAAAACAAAATCATTCGCATTCTCGCTGCTCGCTCTCGCAGTTATCTGCGTTTCAGGTTGCAGCACAGCGCAGCCCACGGCCACGGTCCCGAGTCCGGATCCGCGTCAGGGCGCGTCGCTTGATCGCCGCAGCTATACGCAGGAAGAATTGCAGAAGCGCGGGCAACCCAGCGTGGCCGGAGCGCTCGAGGCGCAGGACGCTTCCATCCGAGCCAGCGGCAGCCGCTAAGCGCGACCGCGCGGAGGGTTCGCAGGCCTCGCGGCCCGGGGGGGCGCACCCGTGAAGATTCGAACTTCAAACCTTCTGATCCGTAGTCAGATGCTCTATCCAGTTGAGCTACGGGTGCTGACCGGAGGGTAATTAGCGGAGGTTGCTGCGGGCGTCAAATGATGGGCGCATCGCTCATCGATCGCGCTGCGACCGCGCGCGCCCGCCGTAAGTTTATCGCGGAAAAATCTTTTCAAGCCCGCGCGGAATGCGGTCTTAAAAAACCTGCGCAATCGCCGTTGCAAAAGGAATCTGGGGTGTTACTCGTTCCCCCGTTATGGCTGACCTGATCAAAGCGGACGACCTCAAAAACCGCCTCAAAAAGATTCCGGAGTGGGAGTTGGAGAAAAAACACATCGAACGCACGTTCGAGTTTGACGACTTCACAGAGTCGATCGACTTCGTCAACGCCGTCGCGGAAGTGGCGGAAGATGAGGAACATCATCCCGACATCGACATTCGCTATAACAAGGTTCGCCTGCTGGTAACCACGCACAGCAAAGGCGGCCTGACCGATCTCGATTTCGGGTTGGCAGAGCGAATCGACACCCTCTCGGAGTAGCGGGCCGATGCAGAATGCAGCCGGCGGGGAAACACCTCCTACGCGGCTGCGCATGATCGTGGCGACAGTGGTCGTGATCCTCACGGTGCTCGTCGTCTGGAAGGTGATCGATTATCGGATGCAGCCGCCTCCGCCGCCGAACCCGATCGCCGCACCGTAACGTGCGGCGTTACGATTTCCGTTCCACCCCGAGCGCATCGGGCAGGGAGCGCCCTTCGTCTACGTCGATAAACTCGAACATGGTGCGAATCTCGGAGCGCCCGGCCATGCCTGCTTCTTTTTTGCGACGGGTGAGGAATTCGGCCACCTCATCGTTCCAGCCGCGCTTGCGCATGTAGTCATTCCAGACCGTGATCTCATCCGGCGAAGGCTGGCGGCTGCCGCGGACGAAGCACCATTGCAAAATCTCGTCGTCGCTCCCGCCCTGCTGGGTGCGCGCCACGAGATCGTCGTAGTTCACCCGCAGGAAGCTGAGGCAATTAGCGTCGAAGCCCTTGCCGAGATTCGCCTGATAGTCGGGTGGCAGACGGCCCTCGGCGTGGACGCGGATTTTGTCGAGCATCCGTCCGAAATAGACGATGCCGCCAACCTTGGCGGCGGGACTCCGAAGCGAGAAGTCGCTCATGGGCGGGAGTCTGCAAACTTTCCTGGGGATTGACAAGAGTCCTGCGAGCGCATGGGAGATAACTGCTCAGGCCGAGGCCGGCGGATTGGCGCTTGTTGGCCGCGCAACAGTGTCCATCTTTTCCAAGCGTGGATCGGATTGTCGGCATCGAAACGGAGTATGGCTGTCTGGTGACGGAGGGCGGCAGCGCGGAAGCGTGGCCGGCGCGGGCGCGGGATTTCCTTTTTCGTCAGGCGAGAATGGGCGTGCTGGACCAGCATTACCGCGACTATGAGGAGCCGCCGGGCAACGGCGGTTTTCTGCGGAACGGCGGCCGAATTTATCTCGATATGGGGCACATCGAATACGCTTCCCCCGAGTGCCTGACGCTGCGCGATATGGTCGCCTACGATCTGGCGGGCGACGCGTTGCTCCAATCGGGGCTGGAGGGCCTCGGCGTGGCGGACCGCGTTTCCTTCATTAAGAACAACATCGATCATCACACCGGCGCCACCTTCGGGTGTCACGAGAATTATCTCATGAAACGGGAGGCGCAGTTCACTCCGCCCGTGCTCGGCACGCTGCTCGCGTTTCTCGCCACTCGGCAAATTTTCACGGGAGCGGGTCGCGTCGGCTACGCCAATCCCTTGGCTTTCGAATTCGAGCTGCCACCGGGCGATGCGCCGGTGGATTTCCAGATCAGCCAACGCGCCGATCACATCGTCAACGACATCTACCAATGGGTGCAATTTAATCGCGCCATCATCAACGCGCGCGATGAGCCGTTGGCCGACTATCGAAAATATCGGCGCCTGCATCTGCTCATTGGCGACAGCAACATGAGCCCATTTGCGACCGCTTTAAAAATCGGCACCACCGCCTGCGTGCTCACGCTGCTCGAGCGCGGATTATTGAAGGAGGACTTCAGTCTGCTCGACGCCGTCCAGAGCACGCGCGACATCTCACGCGACCCGACGCACGCCTGGATCGTCCGGTTGGAAAATGGCGAGACGATCGGCAGTCTTGACCTGCAATGGCGCTTCTACGAACTGGCACAGAAGCATCTCCGCGGCGCGGACGAAGAAACGGATTGGATTCTGGAGAGCTGGCATTTCACGCTCGATGCGCTCGGCAAACGGCCGGAGACGCTGATCGGTGGCGTGGATTGGATTACAAAAAAATGGCTACTGGAGGCGTTCATGCAGGCGGAGGAAATCGGCTGGGACGATCCGTGGCTGCAGAGCCTCGATCTGCAGTATCACAACATTGATCCCGAAGAAGGGCTCTTCTTCGGAGTCACCGCGGCCAAGCGCATCGGAGAATGGAATGACAGCGTGCGACGGAGCGACGCGACCGCCGTGCCGCCCGCGAATACGCGAGCACGGGGCCGCGCGCGCGCGGTCGAATGGTTTCGGAAACGGAAGCAGCCTTGTGTGATTAACTGGGATTCCGTCGCGCGCGACGGACAAGATTTTCTCGTCATGGGTGATCCATTCCACACTTACGAAAGCGAGATGGAACGCTTTCTGGCGGGCGCTGCGTAGCCGCTGCCGCCAAGCTGCGAGGTGCTCGGGAAAGAGCTCCGCTGGGCAAGACATCCCGCAGTGGGCATTTGACGAAGCCCCGCAAGATGCGCGAAGTCTAAATCTTATGCGTTCTCTTTCGCGTCTCTCCTTGCTCGCTCTCCTTGCCTTCGTTCTTCCGCTCGCATCTGTCGCGGCGCAGGAGTTGCCGAAGACGACCCGGCTCTTGCGTTTCCCGACCACGAACGGTTCCCAGATCGTCTTCTGTTATGCGGGTGCGCTCTACACGGTTGGGAAAGACGGCGGCATCGCGCGCCGTCTAACGACCGGGCCGGGCTACAGCTCTTTCCCGCGTTTTTCCGCGGATGGGACGCAGCTCGCGTTCACCTCGCAATACGATGGGAACACGGAGGTCTACGTCATGCCGGCGGAGGGCGGAGAACCGAAGCGCCTCACGACCACAGCCACGCTCGGACGGGACGATATCTCCGACCGGATGGGGCCGAATAACATCGTCATGGCCTGGCAAAACACGCAGCCGCGGATCGCTTTCCGTTCGCGCATGAAGTCGTTCAATTCCTTCAACGGCGATCTCTTCACGGTCGGGCTGGATGCGGAATTGCCAAAGCCAATGCCGATCCCGCGTGGCGGTTTTCTTTCCTTCTCACCGGATGATTCGAAGATGGCGTTCAACCGCATCTTCCGCGAGTTCCGCACCTGGAAGCATTATCGCGGCGGCATGGCGGACGATATCTGGGTTTTCGATTTCAAAACCGGCACCACGGAAAACCTGACCAACGACGCCAGCCAGGATATTTGCCCGATGTGGGGACCGGATAATCGCGTCTACTACATCTCCGATCGCAGCGGCCAGATGAACCTCTTCTCGACCGATCTGGCGAGCAAGGAAACCAAACAGCACACGAAGTTCACCGACTTCGATATTAAATTCCCCTCGATCGGGAAGGACGCGATCGTGTTTGAGCAAGCCGGTTACATCTGGCGCTTCGATCTCGCGAGCGGACAGGCTGCGGTGGTGCCGATCGATGTGAAGGAGGACTTCGCCTCCGGACGGGCCGCGATGGTCGATGCCTCGAAGCAGATCGGCTCCGTGAGTGTGGCGCCGGACGGCGAGCGCGCCGTAGTGGTGGGACGTGGCGATCTTTTTTCCGTGCCAGCGCAGGATGGAACGCCGCGGAATTTGACGCGCACCTCGGGCGCGCATGAGCGCGACGCCATCTGGTCGCCGGACGGGAAGTGGATTGCCTACAACTCGGACGCGACGGGCGAGAATGAACTCTACGTCCGCGCGCAGGATGGGAAGGGCGAGGCGCAGCAGATCACGAAGGGCGCGGACACGTATTATTATCACGCCGTCTGGTCGCCGGATTCGAAAAAGCTGCTTTGGAGCGACCGCTTGCAGCGACTGCGTTTTGTCGATGTCGCGAGCAAGGCGGTGACGGAAGTGGACAAGGATCCGTATTTCGAAATCGGCGTCTACAATTGGTCGCCGGACAGCCAGTGGATCACCTGGTCGCGTCCGGAAGAGAACAACGGTCTCAAGGTTTACCTCTATTCCCTCACGGAGAAGAAGCCGATCGCGGTGACCGATAGCTGGTACTCGGCGGGCGACCCGAATTTTTCCGATGACGGGAAGTATTTGCTCCTGACCTCGAGCCGCGATTTCTCGCCGATCTTCGGGAGCGACGATTTCGCGGAGGTCTATCGCGATATGAACCGCGTCTATCTCGTGACGTTGGCGAAGGAGACGGAGAATCCGCTCGGCCCGCGCAGCGACGAGGTCGGTAAAGGCGACAAGAAGGGCAAGGACGAGAAAAAGGGCGACGACAAAAAGCCCGGCGAGAAAAAGGACGAGAAGAAACCGGTGACGGTGAAAGTGGACACGGACGGCATTCAGGATCGCCTCATCGCGCTGGAGATTCCGCGGGGTGATTACTCAAATCTTCGCATGGTGGGCGACCGCATTTTTTACCAGCGCCGCACGATTGCGGATGAGAGCGGGGACGATGACGAAGACGGCGGGGGCGATCAAAAGAAGCATCTCTGTTCCTACAGCCTGGAGGATCGTAAGGAGACAGCACTGGGCGATGTGAACGGCTACGAGATCACGGCCGACGGCAAGAAGATGCTCGTAAAAGTGAAGGACGATTACGCGATCATCGACCTGCCGAAGGACAAGATCGAGCTGAAGGACGAGAAGGCGGGCAAGGATTATAAGCTCAAGCTCAAAGGGCTCGACATGCAGCTCGATCGCCACGCGCAGTGGACGCAGATTTACAACGAAGCCTGGCGGCAGATGCGCGATTTCTTCTACGCGCCGAACATGAACGGCGTGGACTGGAAGGCAACGCGCGAGAAGTACGCCGCGCTCGTCCCGTTCGTGAATCACCGCAACGATCTCACCTATTTGCTTGGCGAGATGATTGGCGAATTGAACAACGGCCACGCCTACGTCGGCGGAGGCGAACGGCCGGAGACCCCGCGGATTAAACTGGGTCTGCTCGGCGCGGAATTCTCGCGCGATCCAGCCTCGAAGGCGTATCGGATTGATCGCATTTTGCCGGGCGAGAATTGGGACAAGCACACCCGCTCGCCGCTCACGGAAGTAGGCGTGAACGTGAAGGTGGGCGACTACATCCTGGCCATCAACGGCACCCCGGTCTCCTCGTTGCCGAATCTTTACGAAGCGCTCATCGGCACGGCCGATAAGCAGGTCATCCTGCGCGTGAACTCGAAGCCGAGCGACGAGGGCGCGCGTGATGTCACGGTCGTGCCGACGGCGGACGAATCGGGACTCTACTACCTCGCGTGGGTGCACAAAAACATTGAGGACGTGGCAAAGAAAACCAACGGCGAGGTCGCCTACCTGCACATCCCAGACATGGGGCAGGCGGGCTTGAATCAGTTCACGAAGCTCTACTTCCCGCAGGTTCGCAAGAAGGCGCTCATCATCGACGTGCGCGGGAATGGCGGCGGGTTTGTCTCGCCGCTCATCATCGAGAAGTTGCGCCGCGAATTGGTCATGGTCGAGATCGCGCGCAACGGCACGCCGCAAACCAATCCGCCGAACACCTTCCTCGGTCCGATGGTAACGCTGATCAACGAATTCTCCGCCTCGGATGGCGACATTTTTCCGTTCCGCTTCAAGGCGAACGGGCTGGGGAAATTAATCGGCAAACGGACTTGGGGCGGCGTGGTCGGGATTCGCAATCCGCTGCCGCTGGCTGATGGCGGGCAGCTCTTCCGTCCGGAATTCGCGCCCTATTCGAAGGACGGCAAGCAGTGGCTGATCGAAAGCCACGGCGTCGATCCCGATATCGTGGTGGACAACGACCCCGCGAAAGAATTCAAAGGCGAAGATCAACAACTCGATCGCGCGATTCAGGAGATCCAGGAGGAGCTCAAAACGAAAGCCTTCGATCTACCGCCGGTTCCGCCCTATCCAAATCGGAATCCGGCTGCGCCTCCGCAACAGCCCTAGATCCTGAACGAGAGTAAATCTTCTTCGCGAACGTCCGGTTCGCGATGGCAGAATGTGTCGGATCTTCGTCATTCCGCCATTGCCGCCTTTGCGGTAATGGTGTGAGCGATGACAGCTCTTCGCGTCGGTTTCATTGGCTACGATCAAGTCAACGCGCTCGATGTCGTCGGCCCCGCTGAGGCCTTTGCCTCGGCCGCGCGCCCCGACGGTAAGGGCGGCACCGAACGTTGCTACGAAGTCTTGATCATCGGCCTAACGAAACGCGCTTTCGTGACCGAATCGGGCATCGCCTTGCAGCCTGCCTGCACGCTGGAGACCGCGCCCCCGCTGGACACACTGATCATTCCAGGTGGCTCCGGTCTCCGCCTCCTCGAAACGAATCGCAAGATCGCCGCCTGGATTTCGGAGCGCGCACAGACCACCCGGCGTGTCGCCTCCGTCTGCACCGGACTCTACGGGCTGGCCGCGACGGGATTGCTCGACGGCCGCCGCGTGACGACGCACTGGCGATTTGCAGCCGACGCCGCGAAGCGATTCCCCGCGCTCCGGATGGACCCGAACGCGCTCTTCGTGAAGGACGGCAAGTTCTACAGCTCAGCGGGAGTCACCGCCGGGATCGATCTCGCCCTCGCGCTGATCGAGGAAGATTTCGGCTCGAAGATGGCGCTCAATGTTGCGCGCGAGATGGTGGTCTACCTAAAACGCTCCGGTGGGCAGGAGCAATATTCCGAGCCGCTCCAGTTTCAGACTGCGGCGAGCGATCGCTTCGCCCAGCTCGTGGCCTGGATGACGAACAACCCGACGGCCGAAATGTCGATTGATTCGCTGGCTCGGCGCGCCTCGCTTTCGCCGCGACAATTTTTCCGGCGCTTCAAGGAGCAGTTCGGTTCTTCGCCCGCCACCTTCGTTGAGACCTTGCGATTGAATGAAGCGCGCCGTCGCCTTTCCGCGGGCGAACCGTCGATCGCGAACGTCGCCGAGTCGGTCGGCTTCAAGGGCGCAGATTCCTTTCGCCGCGCCTTCGAGCGCCGCTTCCGAGTCACTCCGAGCAAATATCGGCGCAGCTTCGGCCTGCCTTCAGAACGTTCAGCGAAAACACTCAAACGAAAGAACCCAGAAATATGAACAGACGAAGTTTCCTCAACGCGCTCGGTTTGTCCGGCCTTGCCACTCTGCCGGGCGCACGCGCCGCGCTCGCTCTCAACGAACCGAACGCAACGGGACCGAAGGGCCTGGTGGTCAAGACCAGCAAGCTGACTCCGCCCGCGCATGCCGGCGTGCCGGTCGCGATCCTCATTTCCGCGGGCGTGAATGTGATCGATTTCTCCGGTCCTTGGGGCGTCTTCGAAAGTGTCAACGTGCCGGACGCGACGGAGCCACCCTTTCAGCTCTTCGCGGTCTCGGACACGTTGGAGATCGTCACCTCGGGCAGCGGGTTGAAGATCAAGCCCGATTACACCTTCGCCAGCATGCCGAAGCCGGGCGTGGTCGTGATCCCCGCGCAGATGGGCACGGATACGATGATCACATGGCTGCGCGACCACGCGCTCGAGTCCGACGTGGTCATGAGCGTCTGCACCGGCGCGTTCAAACTCGCGAAAGCCGGCCTGCTCGACGGCCTGGCCGCGACCACGCACCACGAGTTTTTCGACAAGATGGAAAAGGAGTATCCCAAGGTGCATTTGAAACGCGGGGTGCGTTTCGTGGAGAACGAGAAAATTTCCACGGCCGGTGGCCTAACGAGTGGGACCGACCTGGCGCTGCGCGTGGTCGAGCGCTACTACGGCCGGGAGGTGGCGGAAGCGGCTGCGCTTTACATGGAATACCAAGGCACCGGCTGGATGGTTTGACCGACCGGGCGCGCTAGAGCAGACGCACGGCGGTGATGGAGATGCGGCCGCCGAAGCAGATGTCCACGTCGGCGCCTAACGTCCGCGGCCGGAGATGATAATCGCCCGCGTAATAAAGTCCGCTTTCTTCTTCGTGCCGGTAATTGAGCGGCAGCGGTTCGGGATCGAGCGGGCACCATACGATCTCCGGCACGGTCTCATCGCCGGGCGGCAGGTTCGGCAGATTGACGCTGTAGAAGAGACCGCGCTCGATTTCTCGCGCCATTAAATCCTTCAAGATCGGCGTGGCCCAGCGCGCGGCGCGGTCCCAATCGTAGTCCACCCCGGGCTTGCGATAATGCGAGATCGCGATCCCCGGCCAGCCGTGCAGCACGGCTTCACGAATGGCCGCGACGGTGCCGGAATAATAAACGTCCGCGCCGAGATTGGCGCCGTGATTGATTCCGCTCAGGACCCACTTCGCGTCGGGCACGAGATGGAGCAGGCCGAGACGAATGCAATCGGCCGGGGTGCCATGGATGGCGAAACTCTTTTCGCCCCGCGGTTCGATGCGCACGCCATCATGCCAGGTGACGCGATGGCTCACGCCGGACTGCGGACCAGCCGGCGCGACTACCACGGGATCGCCGAGTGAAGAGGCAGCTTTGGCCATGGCGCCGAGGCCTTCTGCATCAATGCCGTCATCGTTGGTGAGAAGAAATTTCATGGAAGGAAGAACGTCCAACGCGCAACGCGCAACGTCCAACGCCGAATGAAGAAGGGTTGCGCGGAAGTCACGGCGCTGTAGAAGGCGGGGCAATCCCCATGAGCCACCGATTTTTCCCACCGCTGCTGCTGCTGGCGGCGGCGCTGTGTTGGAGCCTGGGCGGCGTTCTCATCAAATCGATCGACTGGCCGCCGCTGGCGATCGCGGGCGGGCGGAGCGCGATTGCGATTCCGCTGTTGCTGCTTTGCAGCGGGCGACCGCGTTTTACTTTTTCAACGGCGCAGATCGGCGGCGCGATCGGCTATGCGCTGACGGTGATCCTGTTTGTCTTCGCGACGCGGATGACGACGGCGGCCAATGCGATCTTTCTCCAATACACTGCGCCGATTTACGTGGCGTTGATCGGGCGATGGTATTTGGGCGAGCGCGCGCTGCGAATTGATTGGCTGGTCATCGCGGTCGCGCTCGGCGGCATCGCGCTCTTCTTCATGGATCGGCTGACGGTGGCAGGTTTCTGGGGGAACATCGTCGCGCTCGGGAGCGGGCTGGCCTTTGCCTCCGTGGCGATTTTTTTGCGAAAGGAGAAAGCTGGTTCGCCGATCACGAGCATCTTGTTAGGCAACGTGCTCGTGGCGTTGGTGGGCACGCCGGCCATGCTTGGCGCGTCGTTGGGGGCAGGGGATGGCTGGCAACTTCTGCTTCTCGGCCTGGTCCAGCTCGGGCTGCCGTATGTGTTCTACGCGATTGCGATCAAGCACGTGACGGCGCTGGAGGCGACGCTCATCCCGCTGCTCGAGCCGGTGCTGAATCCGCTTTGGGTCATGCTGGCGATCGGAGAACGGCCGGGGCCATGGGCGATCGTGGGCGGTGGATTGGTGCTGTGCGCGGTGCTGACGCGGGGGGCCTTGATGGTGCGGGGCCGGCGACGCGCCGTCGCCTAATCGTCCTCAGGCGCAGCCGCCTCAGGCTGGGGCGTGGAGCGAGCTACGACAGTGGCGCGATGCGCCGCTCGTGATTTCGCGGCGGCGGCGCGGTCGGCTAATTTCGCGGCGCGCTGTTCCTGGGCTGTCGGCGGTGGGAGCGGACGCGGATGAGCCGCTCGATAACGCTGCGTCGCGATGCCGAGAGCAAGCGCAGCCAGAATGCAGGCCACAGCTTTTTTTTCCTCCAGGGTCAGGACGAAAATCTCTCGGCGCGATTGTTGCCTTCTTTTCATCGATGGGCACGCCGCTTCTTGACCCGGAGGCAGTGATACTTGCCGCGGACGTGATCGTTGTAGTAGGTGGCCTTCGATTCGGCCGCCAACATGGCCACGTAAATGTCGCGCGGGATTTCGAGGTAGCGGTAGATGGAGCCGTCGTGAAACTCGATCTCGAGGGCGTGTAACTTCTTGCTGTAACCCACGGTGACGAGGGCGGTGGACTCCACCGCTTCTCGAGGGATGCGCGAAACGATGGGTTCAACCGAATCGTCGGCCGCCCGTAGCGATGAAACAATGAGTAGGGCTACAGTAA
This sequence comes from uncultured Verrucomicrobiae bacterium, assembly GCA_963788065.1. GTDB lineage: Bacteria > Verrucomicrobiota > Verrucomicrobiia > Chthoniobacterales > UBA10450 > JACCTI01. The sequence goes on along the minus strand of CAWBFF010000015.1, from coordinate 42,333 downwards.
GGAGAGCCCGACCAAGCGCCTGCACGTGCAGCAGCCTATCGTTAGGTCGGCTCCAGTGTCGAGCTACTTCTGCTCCAGCAGCACGGTGACGGGCGTGCCGCGACGGATAAGCAGGTCGAGCTCGGCGATGTCCTTCTTTAAGATGGCGATGCCTTGCGGCGGCCGGTCGGGCGCGGGAGTCGCGTCTGGCTGGGTCGAAGGTTCGCCTTCCACCTCGATTGCGGCCGCGCTCGTCTCACTGTTCTCGTCCACGCCGTAAAGGACGTAGCCGCGTCGCTGTAGGAAAATGAGTGGCGTGGTCGGATCGGGCGCACCGCCGTTCTCGGCCAACGGCTGGGCGCTGGGGAGGAAAGATTTCGCGCGCACTTTGGTCTGCACAACGAGCGAGCGCGTGGCGGGCAGGTCCACCGCGGCGATCGGATACTGGGTAAAGAAGCCATGCCCGTCGTGCACGACAACGCGCTCGCGCGGGAGATCGATCGTGATCGTGAAATCGAGGTGCGGCACGAAAAGTTTTTCGCCTGGTCGGATGATGGTCGAGTTGAGGTCGTTCACGCGCATGATGGCATCGGTGCTGGATTGCAGCCTGCGGGCGATGGAGGAAAGGGCGTCGCCGGAGTTGACCGTGTATTCTTTTTTGCGCGGCGAATTTTTGTCGGAGAAAAAGAGCCGGGTATTTATCTCGCCCAAGTAGATCGCGCAAATCGCGCGTGACCGGGGAGGTGGGCGCGGAGGTTAGCGCTTCGATCAGAACGGTTCGCGCGTCGTCCGCTTTCCCTGCCGCAACTAGCTGCCGCGCCTGCTCCAATTTGCCGACATTCGGGTGCACGTATTGGACCCAGGCAACTTTCGGCCGGCCACCCTGCGGAACCTGGACGAGACGGAGAAAATGCACCGCTCCGCCGACGATGAGGGCAGCGAGGAGGACCACAGTGAGTTTTTGCCAAACGGTCATGGGGACGAGGAGGCGCGGAGCGATTGCGCGTCGCCATTCACCATAGTCGCGATTCCGAAAGCGCGAGAATTCGATCCGGCTTAGGATGCGCCGATGCGAACGCGGTACGATGTCGTGATTCTAGGCGCGGGGCACAATGGGCTCGTCGCGGCGGCCTATCTGGCGCGGGCGGGCTTGAGCGTGCTCCTCTTGGAAAAGAACGATTACATCGGGGGCGCGACTACATCGCAGCAGGTTTTCCCTGATTATGAGGCGCGGCTCTCGCGTTACTCCTATCTGGTCAGTTTGTTTCCGGAGAAAATCATCCGCGATCTCAACCTGCGGCTTGAGCTGCGCCGCCGCGCTACCGGCTCGTTTACGCCTTACGTGAAAGATGGACGGCAGGAAGGTCTGCTCCTTAGCAATGTCTCGGAAGAGGAGAGCCGCCGATCGATGCGCGCGCTGACGGGCAGTGACCGGGAATTCGAACAGATGACGCGCTTTTACCATCTGGCGCGTGTCTTTGCCGAGAGCGCCTGGGACAGCATGCTCGAGCCGCTCGTGTCGAAAGAAGAATTCCGCCGCCGCTTCGACTCCGATGCAGTCGCGCGGGAAGCGTGGCGCAGTCTGGCCGAGGAACCACTGGGCCGCGCGATCGAGCGTTACCTGGAGGACGATCTGGTGCGCGGCCTCGTGTTCACCGACGCCAAGATCGGCGTCTTCACGCATGCGCACGATCCCACGCTCCTGCAGAACCGCTGTTTTCTTTATCACCTCATCGGCAACCGAACGGGCGAATGGAAAGTGCCAGTCGGCGGGATGGGCGCGGTGGCAGGCGAACTGGAGCGCGCCGCGCGAGCGAGTGGAGCGGAGATGCTCACAGGCGTCGCGTTGCAGGCACTCGAACTCGCGAAAAAAAAGCGCGACCATCGAATTTCTGCATCGACGGAAAAACGCAGGCGATCGAGGCGCGCTTTGTCCTGGTGAACTTCGGGCGCAACGTGCTGGCGAAGGTTTCGGGTGGCACTTACACGCCGGATGCCACCGATGAGGGCTCGGTGTTCAAGATCAATATGCTGCTGCAGCGCTTGCCGAAATTGAAGGCGACGCGTTACCCAACGACGGAGGCGTTTTGCGGGACGTTCCATAGCGATGAAGGCTACGCGGCGATGCAGCGCAGCTACGAAGAGGCGTCGCGTGGCCTGCTGCCAGCGCACACGCCGTGCGAGATTTACACGCACACCCTGACGGATGACAGCATCCTGGCGCCCGCCCTGCGCGCGAAAGGATTTCACACCATGACGCTCTTCGGGCTCGATACGCCCTGGAGTTTGTTCGCGAAGGACAATACGGAAATGCGCGCGGCGGCCGAGCGCAGCTTCGTCGCCAGCATGGATCAGTGGTTGGAGGAGCCGCTGGCGGATTGTCTGGCGGTGGCGCGCGATGGGAGTCTCTGCCTGGAAAGTAAAAGCCCGGTCGATATCGAAGACGCGCTCGGACTCTACCACGGCAACATTTTCCAAAACGCGCCGACGTTTCCGTTCGCCGAAAACGAGGCGCAAGCCGGCACGTGGGGCGTGGAGACGGAATGGGACAACGTCTTCCTCTGCGGCTCGAGCGCGCATCGCGGCGGCGCGGTCAGCGGCATCCCCGGCCACAACGCAGCGATGAAAGTGTTGGAAGCGGTCAGGACAAGCTGAGCGAGCTGGTGCTGTTCGTTAGGCCATCGCTTCACGGAAGGCGGCGAGGAACGCTTCCATTTCCGCTCTCTTGCCAATCGTGAGACGCATGTGGTTGGGCAGCGCGGGGAAGAGGCGGCCGATTTTCACTTTCCGCTCTTTCATCGCTTGAACGACAGGAACGACCGGGCGTTTTAAATTCACCATCACAAAGTTCGCGTGTGAGGGGATTGCTTCGAAGCCGCTGACCGCGAGCGCGTCAGTGACGAACTTGCGCGTCTCGCTGTTGAGCTGGCGACCCTGCGGCACATGTTCCGCGTCGTCGAGGCTGGCGAGGGCGGCGACGAGGCGCGAGGATGTTAACCCCATCGTTCAGTTGGTGCGGTTGCATGCGGGCGATCGTGGCAGGCTGCGCGATGGCGTAGCCGCAACGCATCCCCGCCATGCCGTAAATCTTCGAGAAGGTGCGGGCGACGATCAGGTTCGGATGATCTTTGATCAGCGGGATCACGCTCTCGTAATCCTCGCTCGCGACGTAGTGATGATAGGCTTCGTCCACGAGGATGGTCGTCTCCGGCGGCGTGGCCTGGAGGAACGCGCGCACTTCTTCTTTCGGCGTGATGGAGGCGGTGGGATTGTTCGGGTTGCACAGGTAAATCAGCCCGCCTTTCGCGGCGGCCATCATCTGCTCCAGGTCGTGCGCGAAGTTTTTGGTAAGAGGAACTTTGACGACTTCCGATCCGCGCTGTTTCGCGTGGCTCGCGAGCGCTTCGAAGGTGGGATCGGCGACCACTAGCCGACCGGGGAAGGCATGGGCGCAGATTTTCAGAATCTCGCCGGAACCGGCGCCGAGGAGGATTTGCTCGCCGGTGACGCCGTTGGTTTTGGCGAGGGCTTCGATCAGCAGATCAGCGTGGTCATCCGGATAACGGCAGGCGAAATCAAATGCTTCCGGGATGGCGCGCAGCGCTTTGGCGGACGGGCCGAAGGGGTTTTCGTTTGAATTAAGACGCACCACGCCGGTCGCGCTGCCGGAAGGTGCGCGCGCCAGAGAAAGCGCGGGGCGGGCGACGGAAAAGGCTGCGCCCGCGCCGAGCAATTGCGCAAAGCGACGACGAGAGATGGTGGGTGTTTTCATGGTTGGGAGTAAAGTCAGGATTCGCGGGTCCGCCGAGCGCCGAGCATGACACCGCCCGCACTCAAAAACGCGGAGAGGAAATGCATCCAGATCGGCGCCTGCCCTTGTTGCATCGCTGCCATTGCGGCGAGTGGCGTCGCAGCGCGGGGCCGCGGCGTCTGGTCGGCCAGGATGACCGGTAGACACATGATGATGCTGAGCAGGAAGACAATGATCGCAAACACGCGGCAGACACGCAGGCTGTGGCTCAGAGCGCGGCAGACGTAGCCGCCGAGCAATCCCGCGCAGAGACTGCCGGTAAGCGCCAGCCCCAGCCAGAGGGTGGAGATTTGAAAAGTGCCAGGCTGGAAGACGCGCTCCGCGCCGAGGAAAAGGTATAGCCCGGTAAAGACCGCGAAGAAGAAGAGCGTGAACGCGAGGTAGCCGAGGACGATTCCGAGAATGGCTTTGATCATGGCAAAGGGGTGACGCATGTGAGGTTAACAACCCGGCTGTGCGTGACGATCAAAAAAGCGCCACCGCGCCGTGATACGCGATGCGACAGCGATGGCTCGACGTTTCCCTGCGTTCCCGCTATTGCAGCGGAGTGTCGATGCAAGAACCAGAGAGCAGGCCCGCCGCTGACGTAAGCCGAGGCTGGCGACGCGTCGATAGCGAGAGCGCGCTGCTCATGCTGGGCCTGAAGGCGCTCGTCTTTCTCTTCGCCTGGCTGAGCATCCGCACCTTGTTCGACTCGACCTACGGCTTCGCGGCGATGTGGGACCGTTGGGATTCGGTGCATTACCAATCGCTGGCCGAGTTCGGTTATCAAAACGAGGGCGAGCGGCGGTTCTCCGTCGTTTTTTATCCGCTCTATCCATGGCTGGTGCGGATGGCCGCGTTCGTTTGGCGGGACTATTTTTTGGCGGCCATCTTCGTTTCGGGGCTGGCGTCGATTGCGGCGGCGGTGGTGTTGCGGCGTCTGGCTGAGATCGATCAGGAGCCCGCGGTGGCGCGACAAGCGGTCTGGTTCCTCGCCATTTTTCCCACGAGTTACTTCCTGCACATCAGCTACACGGAGAGTCTGTTTCTGGCGCTTGTCCTCGGATCAATCCTGGCGGCGCGGAAGGATTACTGGCTTGCGGCTGGGCTGCTCGGCGCGCTGGCTTGTCTGACACGAGTGAACGGCCTCGTGCTCGGCCCCACTTTGCTCGTGGAGGCGTGGCTGCAATACCGCCAGCGGCGCCGCCTCGATTGGCGCTGGCTTTGGATCGGCGTGGTGGGCTTCGGATTTCTCGGCTATCTCGCGCTGAATTACCGCGTGACCGGCAACCCTTTCGCCTTCTCCCAGATCATGGCGGACCACTGGTACAAGAAGTTCACCCCGCCGTGGGTCGGAATCTACGATGTCTGGATGCGGATCCCCGGCATCAATCTCACGGAAGGCTTGCAGGAGTTCGTCTATATCGTGCTCGGTTTGGTCTGCACGATTTGGTGCTGGCTTCGGCTGCGACCCACCTACGCAATCTGGATGACGCTAAACTGGCTCCTGATCACGAGCACGGCGTTCATCGTCAGCGTCCCGCGCTATTCGCTCACTCTCTTCCCCATCTTCATCCTCTTCGCGCGCCTGGCGGAAAAGCGCCCGCTGGCCGGGGCGCTCTTGAGTGCGGCCTCACTCTTGTTCCTCGCGCTCTACGCGACCAAGTTTGCCTACGGCACGTGGGCGTTTTGATGGCGCCCACGTGATTGAAATGCCCATGCTGATCTCGATCGTTCTGCCTTGCTACAATGAGGACGCCGTCTTGCGCGAAGCGCACCGGCGTCTCGCCGAGGTCGCGGGCACAATAGACGGCGCGGCCTTCGAATTCATCTTCGTCGATGACGGGAGCAGCGATGAAACGCCCGCCATCCTGCACGCACTCAGCCTGTCCGATGCGCGGGTGCGGGGCCTTCGGCTTTCGCGAAATTTCGGACAACAAATCGCCTCCACCGCCGGGCTGGAGCACGCCATGGGTGCCGCGGTTGTGCTCATGGATGCCGACCTGCAAGACCCGCCGGAGTTGCTCGCGCCGATGATCGCGCGCTGGCGCGAAGGAATCCAAGTCGTCTATGCTGAACGCCAGGAGCGTGACGGCGAAACGCCCTTCAAGCTCTGGAGCGCGAAGTTTTTTTACGAGCTGATCAATCGCGTTTCGCAGGTGCGCATCCCGCCGGACACGGGGGATTTTCGCTTGATGGATCGGCAGGTGGTGGACGCGCTCCTGCGCATGCCCGAGCGCGATCGCTTTCTGCGCGGCATGGTGAGCTGGGTAGGCTTCCGCCAATGTGCGATTCCTTATCGGCGCGAGGCGCGGTTCGCGGGGGAAACGAAGTATCCGCTGCTGAAAATGATCCGGTTCGCGGCCGACGGCATCATCTCGTTTTCCAATACGCCGCTGCGGCTGGCGATCTGGAGCGGCTTCTTCGTGCTCGCCCTCGCGCTCCTGGGGATCGTCTACGCGATCGTGCTGCGTTTCTTTGCCGATCCGTCGCAATGGGTGCGCGGTTGGGCGTCGATTTTCGTTGCCATTCTTTTCATGGGCGGAGTGCAACTTATCTCGTTAGGCATCATCGGCGAGTACGTCGGGCGCATCTACGGAGAGGTAAAACGGCGGCCGCTCTACTTTGTGCGCGAGCGTTTCGGATTTGGACCGGCCGACCCGCCGGCCGGGCCTGAATCACAGCCCTAGCGCGCGACCGCGATTACCTTCAGCTCGATCGCGATCGGCGTGGGCAGCGCCCCTACTTCCACCGTAGTGCGGGTCGGGTTGGGTTTGCCTTCGCCGGCGAAATATTCCGGGTAGATGCGATTGAAGATCGGGAAGTCTTTTTTCATGTTGGTCAGGAAAACGGAGACGTCCACGATGTCGTTCCAGCTCGCGCCGGCGTCTTCCAACACGAGGCGGACGTTCTCGAAAACCGCGTGGCATTGCTGCTCGATATCGTAGTCAATGATGTTGCGCTCGGCGTCGAGAGTCACTCCTGGGATCTCCTTACTCCCGCGCACGCGCGGGCCGATGCCGGAGAGGAATAACAAATCGCCGACACGTTTCGCGTGCGGAAAGGCGCCGACCGGTTCGGCGGCGCGGGAACTTTCGAAAGATTGGCTCATAAAAGGAATACAAACGACCCGACGCTAACCTCCCGCAATCGCGCCCAGGATAAAGAACGGCTCCGTGCCCGTGGCGATTGCTTTCGGTAAAATGAAATCCGGCGGCTCGTGCGAGATATCTTCCTCGCAGGCAAAGAAGCGCACCAGCGGCCGGCGTTTTTTCGTGACGTGATCGCGCATCGTTCCGCGCAACATCGGATAGCGCTGCTCCAGCGCATCGAGGATGGAGCCAGGCGTAATCGGCTCGGCGATTTCCAACTCCACCTCGCCGTCGATCCGCGCCAGAGTCCGCAGGTGATGCGGCAGTTGGACGCGAATCATGGCAGCGTCTGCGCTTCGACTGATAAGACTGCCGGCAGATCGCGCACGATCGCCTTCCAGGTATCACCGCCATCAGCCGAGCCGTAAACCTGGCCGCCCGTGGTGCCGAAGTAGATGCCGCAGAGTCGAGCGCGTCCACCGTCATGGCGTCGCGCAGAACGTTGACGTAGCAATCGCTTTGCGGCAGCCCTTTGGTCAGCGCTTCCCATTCGTTCCCGCCGGTGCGGCTGCGATAGACGCGCAATTTTCCTTCGGGCGGAAAGTGCTCCGAGTCGCTCTTGATCGGGACGACGTAAATCGTCTCCGGCTCATGCGCGTGGACGTCGATCGGGAACCCGAAATCGCTCGGCAGATTGCCGCTCACTTCGTGCCAGGAATCCCCCGCGTCCTCGCTCCGCATTACGTCCCAATGTTTCTGCATAAAGAGAACGTTCGGCTTCGAGCGATGAAGCGCGATGCGATGGACGCAGTGGCCGACCTCCGCCTTCGGGTCGGGAATGTACTCGGAGCGCAGCCCTTGATTGATCGCCTTCCAGGTCTGCCCGCCATCGTCACTGCGGAACGCGCCCGCGGCCGAGATGGCAACGAAGAGACGCTGCGGATTCCCCGGATCTTGGATGATGGTGTGGAGGCACATGCCACCTGCGCCCGGCTGCCATTTCGGCCCGGTGTCGTGTTTGCGCAGGCCGGATAATTCGAGCCACGATTTCCCGCCGTCGCTGCTCTTGAAGAGCGCCGCGTCTTCCGCGCCAGCATAGACGACGTCCGGATCGCTCAGGGACGGTTCGAGGTGCCAGACGCGTTTGAATTCCCACGGATGCTGCGTGCCGTCGTACCATTGATGCGTGCCGGGAACGCCGTCGTAGATGAACTCGTTCCCGACCGGTTCCCAAGTTTTGCCGCCGTCGTTCGAGCGTTGCATTTGTTGCCCAAACCAACCGCTCGTCTGCGAGGCGTAGAGGCGATCCGGATCGATCGGCGAACCTTTGAGATGATACATTTCCCAGCCGGGAAAATGCGGCTCGCTCACCGTCCAATTCTCGCGCTTCCCATCCGAAGTCAGAATGAAGGCGCCCTTACGCGTGCCCACCAATAAACGTACTCGGCTCATGGCTCCCGATCTTGCTCAGGCCGCTCCGCAATCGCAAGCCGGCGGTTGCGCGACACCTCGAATAATCCGCGCGATGATGGGCGAATGAAGACCACGCCACGCGTTCTCCTCCTCAGCACCTCGACGGTTTTCGGAGGCGGCTATCTGGAATATGCGACCGAGGAAGTAACGGATTTTTTGCACGGGGTGCAGCGGGTGCTCTTCGTGCCGTTCGCTCTCCAAGATCAAACGGCCTATGCAGCGAAAGTGCGGACACGTTTCGAGGCCATGGGATTCGCCCTCGACTCGCTGCATGAAGCCCGCGACGCCCAGGCGAGCGTAGCGGAGGCGGAAGCCATCTTTATCGGCGGCGGAAATACCTTTCGGTTGCTGGACCGGCTTTACGAACTCGACTTGTTAGGCGCGATTCGGACGCGCGTGGCGGACGGCATGCCGTATATGGGCTCAAGTGCGGGCTCGAACGTGGCCGGGCCCACCATTCGCACGACCAATGATATGCCGATCGTGCAACCGCCGTCATTCGAAGCGCTCGGGTTGGTGCCGTTCCAGATCAACCCGCACTATCTCGATCCGCTGCCTGATTCGACCCACATGGGCGAAACGCGCGAAGAGCGTATCTTGCAATTTTTGGAGGAGAACGCGACGCCGGTCCTCGGCTTGCGGGAAGGAGCGTTGCTGCGGATGGAAGGCACGGCCTGCACCCTGCGCGGAACATCCGGGGCGCGGCTCTTTCGCAGAGGCGCCGACCCGGTGGAGTTGCAGAGCGGGGCGCTGGCGGATTGGGAGCGCTGGTAGGGCGTCACTTCGTCTTGGCGCGCTGCTCGTGGTCGAGCAGCCACTTTTTTCGCCAAAGCCCGCCACCGTAGCCGCAGAGCGTTCCGTCCGCGCGGATGACGCGATGGCAAGGGACGATGAGGCAGAGCATGTTGGTGCCGTTGGCGCGACCGACCGCGCGGCGCGCACCGGGATTGCCGAGGCGATCGGCCATCCAGGAATAGGAGCGCGTTTCGCCATACGGGATGGAGCAGAGCGTCTCCCAAGTGCGCAACTGAAAGGGCGAACCGACGGGCGCGAGCGGCGTCTCGAAATCGCGGCGCTTCCCGGCGAAGTATTCGCTCAACTCCGTGCGCACCTGCTCGAGATAGCGATGCTCGCCCGGCACAACATTGGTGCGCAGACGTTGGCGCAGGATTTTCAATTCCCGCTCGAGCGCCCGGCGATCGGTAAATTCCAACAGCCGCAATCCTTCGTCGCCGGCGACCGCGAGCATGGCGCCGAGCGGCGTGTCGATGCGCTCCGCGAAGAGCGCCGGTTGCGTTTTCGCGCTGCTCGGCGGATCGCCAAACACGCGCGTGAACGCTTCGCGAAAACCGCTCGCAGAATCGAAGCCGCTCTCGCTCTTCGCCTGGCTCACGCTCTCGCCGCGCCGCACTTCACGCAGGGCGAGGCCCATCCGCCGGGCACGATGGTAGGCCTGGAAGGTCATCCCGTAGTGGCGCTGAAATTGTCGCCGCGCAGTCGAAGGATCGATCTGGAGCGCGGCCAATTCTTTATCCGTCAGACGGCCGCTCGGAGCGCGTTCCACCTCCGCGCGCAGGCGCTCGATTAATTTCGGTGGCCGCTGCTCCGGGTCCATCGGCGTGCAACGCAGGCAAGGCCGATATCCACCGTGCAGCGCTTCACTCGGAGTGGCGAAAAAATCCACGTTCTCGCGCGCCGGCTTCTTAGCCGGGCACGTGGGCCGGCAGAAGATGCCGGTGGTGCGCACGCCTACGAAAAAAATGCCTTCGAAGGTGGAGTCGCGGGCCACGAGCGCGCGATACATCGTGTCAGCGGGAGGGAGAAGTTCCATCGTTTTCATTTCCGCACTCTGCAATCGTAACCCCGCACTCCGCATCCACGGATTTCAGGCATTGAATTCTGGTGGCGCCGCCGGGCCGCCTTCTTGCAACCAAATCGCGCGCACCTCCTCCTGCGTCAGCACTCTCGCGCCTTTGATCAGACGACAGAATTCTTTCTTGCTCACTCGAAGATGCGCGCCGGCGCCGGTAAGGAGATTGCTCGACAACTTGTAATGCACCTCAAGCCGTTCGAGCTCCACGATGCGGAGATATTCTTCGCCCTGCTGCCAAACCTGATTCTGCGCCAGTTTCATAAAGTGGCACGGCGCGCCCAGCGCAGTTTGGCGGCAACGGAACGCGGGTTTGCCTGGCGCTCCTCCGCGCCCGGGCGGATGACCTGCTCAGCAATTGCTCCATAAGAGCCGTCGGCCAGGCCCGCTTGGAAAGCCTTTTTGACGCGCCGATCTTCGCCGGAATGAAAGGTGAGAATCGCGACGCGGCCGCCCTCTTGCAGACAGTTGGGCAGGACACGGAGCAAAGTATCGAGCGCGCCAAATTCATCATTCACCGCAATGCGCAGCGCTTGAAAAACGCGACGAACTGAGAGCTCTCGCTCGGCTTGTCTTAATCGTGGCAAGGTCGACCGGATCGCGTTTGCGAGAGTGAGCGTGGTCGGAAACGACCGGCCAGCCAACGCCTCACTCAGCTCCGGCGCGTGCGGTTCATCCGCGTTCTCGGCCAACAACTGCGCGAAGGCTGCTGGCGATAACTGCTGCAACAGCGTCGAGGCGGGCTGACCGCGGAGCGGATTCATCCGCATGTCGAGCGGGCCGTCGACTTTAAAAGAAAATCCGCGCGCCGGGTCGTCCAACTGCATGGAGGAAACGCCGAGGTCCACCAGGATAAGATCCGCATGCACAAGCCCTGACCCAGCCAGCGCTTTCGGTAACCCGGCGAAATTCGAGCGTCGCCCGCTGAACATTTCCTCGCCGAAGCCGAGCGCGCGCAGGCGGCTTTCGGTTTTGGCCAGCTCAAGCGGGTCGGCATCGAGGCCGATGAGACGGCCGCCCGGCTGGAGACGCGGCAAGATGGCCTGGGCATGCCCACCGTATCCGAGCGTGCAATCAACCGCCGTCTCGCCCGGCTGGGGTGCCAGCACTTCGAGGATTTCCGCCACCATGATCGGGCGGTGCGTACCGGCCGGCGTTTTCCCGGAGGCGACTACTTTGGCGATGGTCTCCGCGTAGCGCTCGGGATTCTGTTCCTTGTACTTCTCCGTGAAACGCCGCGGATTCTTCCCGCGGTAGCGCGGCCGGCGTTGATGCGAAGTGACCGGTTCCTGCACTAGAAAGTCAGACGGGTGTGGCCTGTGCCCGGGGCGATCACGCCGATCGGCCGGGCCCGAAGCTGGCGCGCGATCTCGCGCGCCCGCTTGGCGCCGACGATCGCGGCCATGCCGATGCCCATGTTGAAGACCTGATACATCTCTTCGCGCGGCACGCGGCCGCCCTCAGCGAGAATCTGGAAGATGGGAGGGACACGCCACGCTTTGGTATCGATGACCGCGTCGCAATTTTTCGGGAAGCACGCGCGGCAGATTATCAATCAAGCCGCCGCCGGTGATGTGCGCCAGGCCGTGGAGGTCGCGGACCGGCAGGCGCGCGAGGAGCGGCTGATAATTTTTGTGCGTGCGCAGGAGCTCGTCGCCTAACGACTGTTTTAGACCGGGTAAATGCGCAGCGGGCTTGAGCCGCATGGTTTCGAAAAAAATCTTACGCGCCAGCGAGTAGCCATTCGTATGCAGCCCGTTCGAAGGCAGGCCGAGGATGACGTCGCCCGCGCGAATGCGGCTGCCATCGATCATCGCCCGGCGATCGACCACGCCCACGATGCAGCCCGCCAGATCGTATTCGCCTTTGCGATACATGCCGGGCATCTGCGCGGTCTCGCCGCCGATCAAGGCGCAACCGGCTGCGCGACAAGCGCGGGTAAAGCCGGAAAGGATTTGATGGAAGACGCGCGGCTCGAGGCGTTCCGCGCCGATGTAATCGAGAAAAAACAACGGCCGCGCGCCCAGCACCGCGATGTCGTTGATGCAGTGATTCACAAGGTCAGCGCCCACGGTGTCGTGGCGGTTGAGCGCGAAGGCGACCTTCAATTTCGTGCCAACGCCGTCCACGCTCGCGACCAAGACCGGCTCGCGCATGCCAGAGAAGTTCGGCGCGAAGAGGCCGCCAAATCCACCAATCTTGCCGAGCACTTCCGGGCCGTGCGTGCTCTTGACTCGCGCCTGAATTCGCCGCTTCACCAAGTTCCCAAGATCCACGTCCACTCCGGCGCGCGCGTAGGCCTTCTTCTTCATCGCAGGCAGAAAAATCCGCTCCTATTTCAGATCGGCGAAGAGCGTGGGATGCGCTTCCTCCGCGGCCAGCGCCTTCGAGCGGCCCTCGCGTTTTTCCATGATGAACTTGTCGAGTTCCGGATCGACGGGCAGGGGATAGTTGCCAGTAAAACAGGCGAGGCAGAACTCGTTCTCCGGTTTGCCCGTGGCTCGCACCATTCCGTCGAGATCCAGATAACCGAGGCTGTCCACGCCCAGATACTCGCAAATTTTTTCCATCGAAAGCTGGTTCGCGATCAACTTTTCCGGATCAGGAAAATCGATTCCGTAATGGCAGGCAAAGCGGTGCGGCGGGCAGCTTACGCGCATGTGCACTTCCTTCGCGCCGGCTTCGCGCAAATTTACTACCCGGGCACGCGCCGTCGTTCCACGTACGATCGAGTCGTCCACCACTACGACGCGTTTTCCCTCCACCGCTTCCTTGATCAAATTCAACTTCACCCGCACATCGAAATCGCGGATGAGCTGGCTCGGCTGGAGGAAGGTGCGCCCGATGTAATGGTTGCGGACGAAGGCGTGCTCGTAAGGAATTTTCAATTCCTGGGCAAAGCCGAGCGCGGCGTAGTTTCCGGAGTCGGGCACTGGCACGACGATGTCCGCTTCGACTGGATGACGCCGGGCGAGCTCGCGTCCCATCTCGGTCCGCACCTTGGCTACGTTAACGCCTTCGAGGATGCTATCCGGCCGCGAAAAATAGACATACTCGAACATGCAGAACGCGTGCTGTTCCTCGCGGAAGGGCCACTCTGAGCGAAGACCGTCGTCGCTGATGATGAGCACTTCGCCCGGCTCGATTTCGCGAATGAATTCTGCGTGCACCAAATCGAACGCGCAGGTTTCCGACGCGAGCACGTAAGCGCCATCCAGCCGCCCGAGGACGAGCGGACGAAAGCCGAACGGATCGCGCACCGCCACGATCTCTCGTTCGCTCATAATGATGAGGCTGAACGCGCCTTCCAACCGCCGGAGAACGCTGAGCGGGCTGCCGCCGTTCTGCAGCGGCTGGGCCAGGAGATGCGGGATGATTTCGCTGTCGGCCGTGGTTTGGAAGATCGAGCCCTTGCGTTCGAGTTCGTCGCGCAGAATGGCCGCGTTGATCAGGTTGCCGTTATGCGCGACGGCGATCTGGCCGCGAAAGCAATCGACCACGAAGGGCTGGGCGTTTTTTAAGGTGCTGGAACCGGTGGTCGAGTAGCGGGCATGCCCGACGGCGCGCGTCCCTTTTAACCTCTCCAATTCATCGGCGCCGAAGACCTGCGAGACGAGGCCCATCCCGCGGTGCATTTGGAACGAAGAGCCACTGCCGGAGCTGGTCACGATGCCGGCGCTTTCCTGGCCCCGATGCTGGAGCGCGAAGAGGCCGTAGTAGGTCAGGACGGCCGCATTCGGGTGGCCGTGCACGGCGAAAATGCCGCATTCGTGCTGCGGAATATCAGGGTCGGTCACGTACGAGCATCGCGCATTTCGCGGAAAGGCAAAGTAGCTTTGGGTTGATGCGATCGGCCTGTGCGGTCACTCCGAGACGGCGCGGGCGATGGCGTGAAACCAGAGATCGTGAAGCTCGGCGATCGGCCAGCGGTAGCGGCTTTCTCCGACTCCTATACTCAGTGCATCACCACCCACCGTGCCGAGAACCTGGTGGGGAACGTCGGCCAGTTTTTCCTGGACTGATGCCAGCGAGCTTTTCTCGACTGAGATGATGATGCGGGATTGCGCTTCGCCGAAGAGCGCAGAGCAAACCTCCAATTTGCCTTCCAGTGTCACAGCCGCGCCGAGGAGGCCATCGGGATTGAAGCAGGACTCGGCCAGCGCGACGGCGAGGCCGCCATCGGAGCAGTCATGCGCGCTCCGCACCAGGCCAGCGCGGATCAGATCGCGGACGGCGTTTTGCACAGCTTGCTCGCGTGCGAGGTCGAGCCGCGGCGGCTGCCCGGCCTTCAATCCGTGGCAGACTTTCAGGAAACGCGACGCGCCCAGCTCATCGCCGATCTCGCCGAGCAGAATGATGACGTCGCCAGCGGTTTTGAAAAACTGGGTGGTGATGTGGTCTTCCTTCTCGATCAAGCCGACCATCCCGACGGTCGGTGTCGGATCGACTACGCCGGCCGGGCTCTCGTTATACAAGGAAACGTTGCCGCCGATGACCGGGGTGCCGAAGGCGCGGCAGGTTTCGGCTACGCCTTCCACGCACTCGCGGAGCTGCCAGAAATTCTCCGGCTTGTAGGGATTGCCGAAGTTGAGGTTGTCGGTCACGGCCAGCGGCACGGCGCCGGAGCAGGCGAGGTTACGGGCTGCTTCCGCCACGGCAATGCGGCCGCCCTCGCGTGGGTCGAGCGCGCAGTAGAGCGAATTGCAGTCGGTGGTGGCGGCGAGAAATTTGTCGGCCGCGCGGACATGGAAGACAGCAGCATCGGAGCCCGGCCTAACGACTGTGCCGGTCCGCACCATGTGGTCGTATTGGCGGTAGACCCAATTCTTCGACGCGATGGTCGGGTCCGCCAGTAGTGCGCGGAGCGCGTCGTGGCCGTCGATCTCCGGCAAGCTGGCGAAATCGAGCAGGGCGGCTGGTGCGGGTGGCGTGGCTTCGCGCGTGTAAAGCGGCGCTTCGTCGGCCAAGGGTTTGGCTGGGATCTCCGCTGCGACCACGCCAGCATTCAGCACCCGCATCATCCCGTCGTCTGTGACGCGGCCGATTTCCGCGCAGGGCACATCCCACTTCTCAAAAATATCGAGCACGACTTGCTCCTGCCCTTTCTTCGCGATGATCAGCATGCGTTCCTGCGATTCGCTCAGAAGCGTTTCGTAAGGCGTCATGCCCGTCTCGCGCTTCGGCACTTTCGCGAGGTCAATCTCCACGCCAGTGCCGCCGCGGCTGGCGGTCTCGCAGGTTGAACAAGTAAGACCGGCGGCACCCATGTCTTGAATGCCAGCGACGGCGTCGGTGGCGAGCAACTCAAGGCAAGCCTCGAGGAGTAGCTTCTCCTTGAAGGGATCGCCCACCTGCACCGCGGGTCGATCTTCGCGCGATTCTTCGGTGAGTTCGCGGGAAGCGAAGGCCGCGCCAGCCAGGCCATCGCGTCCTGTTTCCGCGCCGACGTAAAAGACTGGATTGCCAACGCCGCTGGCCGCGCCGCGGGCGAGCTGCTCGTGCCGTAGGACACCGAGGCAGAAGACATTCACAAGCGGATTGCCTTCGAAGCTTTCGTCGAAATAAATCTCCCCGCCAATCGTCGGGACGCCGATGCAATTCCCGTAATGCGAAATTCCCGCGACGACGCCAGCGAAGAGGCGGCGATTCGTTTTTACATTCGGCGAGTCGCCGGTGATCGGGCCGAAGCGGAGCGAGTTGAGCGAGAATTCCGGCCGCGCCCCCATGGTGAAGATATCGCGGATGATCCCGCCCACGCCGGTGGCCGCGCCTTGGAACGGCTCGATCGCGCTCGGGTGGTTGTGCGATTCGATCTTGAACGCCACCGCCCAGCCGTCGCCGATATCGACCACGCCGGCGTTTTCTTCACCGGCTTTGACGAGAATGTTCGGGCCAGTGGTGGGGAATTTCTTCAGCTCACGCCGCGAGTTTTTGTAGGAGCAATGCTCGCTCCACATGACAGAGAAGATGCCGAGCTCGGTAAAGTTCGGCTCGCGGCCGAGAATTTTCTGAATGCGCTCGTACTCGTCCGGCAGAATGCCGTGCTTCTTGATCAAGTCGGGAGTAATCGGAGGATCGGAGGCAGCGGGCATGTGCAGCGCACGTTAGCCGGTGCGGTGAGCGGCTCAACGCGGAATTGGCGTGACACTCTTCGTGCGACGAATCGAAGGCGCGAGATCGGGGACGGCGAGGCGGATAATGCCCCGGCGTTCAGTTGCTTTCGCGGGTCATTTCGCCTACAGCGTTTCCATGGCTATTGAGCTGAAGGAGATCATCGCCGCGCGCCTGGGTGAGAATTACGATCTGCACGAGCGGCACTTGAATCGGACGCTGGTGGCGGCGCAGCGCGTGATCGGCTTCGATCGCGTGTATGCGCGGGCGGAGGGCGCTTATCTCTACGACATGGATAATCGGGATTACCTCGATTTCCTGAGCGGCTACTCGGTTTTCAACATTGGCCGTAACCATCCCGCGGTGAAAAAGGCGATCGCGGACGTGCTGGAGATGGATCTGCCGAACATGGTGCAGATGGATTGCTCACTCCTCAGCGGCCTCTTGGCGGAGGCGGTAACGAAACGCACGCCGCCGCATCTCGACGCGGTTTTCTTTTGCAACTCGGGCACGGAAGCGATCGAGGGCGCGCTGAAATTCGCCCGCGCCGCGACCGGACGGAAGCGTGTGCTTTCGCTGGAGAGCGCGTTCCACGGACTGAGCCTTGGGAGCTTGTCGCTCATGGGTTGCGCGAGTTTCACGGAGGGCTTCGGGCCGTTGATGGACGAATGGGATACGCGGATCGCGCTCGATGACATCGCGGCGCTCGAACGCGAATTGCTCAAGGGGGACGTGGCGGCGTTCGTGTTTGAGCCGGTGCAAGGCAAAGGCTGCAAATCGCCGAAGACCGACTTCTATATTAAAGCGCAGGCGCTTTGCCGGAAGCACGGCACGCTCTTCATCGCCGATGAGATTCAGACCGGACTTGGGCGAACGGGAAAGATGTTTGGGTTTCAACACTGGGACCTCGAGCCGGATATCATCACGCTCGCGAAAAGCCTGAGCGGCGGCTACGTGCCCTGCGGCGCGATCGTGGCCCGGCGCGAGATTTACCAGAAGACCTTCAGCCGGATGGATCGTTGCGTGGTCCACTCGACGACGTTCGGGCGCAACAACCTTGCGATGGCCTGCGGACTTGCCGCGCTGGACGTGATCGACAACGAGAAGCTGGTCGAAAATTCCGCGCGCATGGGCGAGCTGCTCATGCAACGGATCGACGCCCTGCGCGCGAAGCATTCCTTCATCAAGGAAGTGCGCGGCAAGGGCCTGATCATCGCGATTGAATTTCAGGAGCCGAGCGAGCTGAAGCTGAAGCTGGGCTGGAAGCTTCTGCACAAGGTCGACAAGGTTCTCTTCGCGCAGATGGTCGTGACGCAGATGCTGAGCAAGCATCGCATTCTCACCCAGGTGGCTGGCCACGCGATGGACGTGGTGAAGATTCTGCCGCCGCTCATCATCGGTGAACGCGAGGTGGATCGCTTCGTCACCGCGTTTGATGAAGTCCTGACCGATTGCCGCAAATTCCCCGGACCGATGTGGGAGATTGGAAATAATTTTGTCCGCCACGCCCTGCGTTCGCGGAAAGGGCAGAGCCAACCGGCCGTGTCCGCTTAGGCGCGTCGCGTATTTGATTTAATGAGCAAACCAGAATTCATCAAACGGACGCCGCCGGGCGTGAAGCCGGTGCAGCGCCAAGGCCACGCCATCGCGCCTACCGGAGCGCGTCCGGTGCAACGCGATCGGCTGAGCTGGCACCAATTCGCGCCCGAGCCCGGTCGTTACCAAGCGATGCCGTTCCGCAATTGCGGGGCGTCGGGGTTGAAGCTGTCCGCGATTTCGCTCGGAGCGTGGGAAACGTTTGGCGGTTACGTGGGACCGGAGCAGGCGCGCGGCTGTATTTTCGATGCGTTTAATCGCGGCATCACGCATTTCGATTTGGCCAACAGCTACGGCACGCCGCCGGGGCGCGCGGAGGTGATGGTCGGTCGCACCTTGCGCGAGATGCCGCGGGAAGAGATCGCGGTCGCGACGAAGGTGGGCCTGCCGATGTCGCCCGGCCCCTACGGCCAGGGCGCGTCCCGCAAAGCGCTCGTGACCGGACTCGAGCAATCGCTGAAGCGCCTCGGGCTGGATTACGTGGATATCTTCTACTCCCACCGACCCGATCCCGCGACGCCGTTGGAGGAGACGCTGCGCGCGCTCGATCAGATCGTGCGCGAAGGGAAGGCGCTTTATTTGGGCTTGAGCAATTACAGTGCGGCGCAATTGCGCGAGGCCGCGCGGCTGACGCGGGAATTAAATCTGGCGCCGATCGTTGCGATCCAGGTCGGTTACAATCTACTCCGGCGTAGCGCCGAGCAGGACATCATGGCCACGGCGCACGAACTCGGCATCGGGGTGATTGGCTTTTCCGCTTTGGCGCAGGGATTACTGACCGGGAAATATCTGAAAATCGTGCCCGAGGGTTCGCGCGCGGCGCGGGTTTGGACTCGGCAGGCGCGGGAGGAGATCACGGGCAAAGTGCGCGGCCGGGTCGAGCAACTGCAAGAAGTGGCGAAGAGCCGTGGGCAGACGCTGGGCCAGATGGCGATCGCGTGGACGTTGCGACGGCCGGACTTAACGACGGCGTTGATGGGCGTCTCCGATGTTGATCAGGTGGAAGAAAACGTGAAAGCGCTCGACAAATTGACCTTTGCCGAGGACGAGCTCCGCCGGATCGACGAGATCCTGCAGGGTGCCGGCGCTTCCGCAGCGTCGATGAGTGGTTGAGACGCCTTCGTTCTCCCCATGAAGCTGCTCAACAAAATCGGCCGTGAGTTTTCCGGCTACAATCTGCTCGAATCCGCCCGGCGCCTGGTCGATCGCAAGCCGCTCCAATGCAGCCTCTACGTGACCGATCGCTGCAACCTCGATTGCAGCTACTGCACCGAATACGACAATTCCGTCCCGCATCCGCCGCTGGAGGATTTGAAGATGTGGCTGCGGAAAATTCGCGAGCTGGGCACGATGCGCATCGCCCTGGTGGGCGGTGAACCGCTGCTGCACCCGGACATCGTTGAATTGGTGCGTTACTGCCGCGAGCTGGGTTTCGCCACCAGCCTGACCACCAACGGTTTTCTTTTGACGCGGAAACGTCTGGCGGAATTGGAAGAGGCCGGGCTGCAGGTCATGCAGATCAGCGTGGATCGGATGACACCGAGCCCGATCACGAAAAAGACCTTTAAGACCGTCCTGCCCAAGCTGGAGTACTTCAACGATTCGAAGGTCAGCCTGCACATCACCGGCGTGCTCTGTGAGGACACCTTGCCGGAATCGACCGCGGTGCTGGAGACGGGCCTGGCGCGCGGCATTCCGACAGAAGTGCGTTTGGTTCACGCCGATCCGAAAAGCTTTTACCGCGTGCAGCGCGGCTCGCCCGAGGCGTTGAAGAATTTCATCGAGTGGATGATTCAGCGAAAACAAAACGGCGAAAAAATTCACACCAACGAAGCCATCCTTGATTACCAGCTCAGCCTGCTGAAAGGCGAGCCGACGGAATGGACCTGCATGGCGGGTTACAAGCTCTTCTTCGTTTCCGCGCAGGGAAAATTTTGGGAATGCAGCATGGTGAAAACTGAGAAGTCCATCATGGACATCACACTCGCGGATCTTTTCGCCAACTACCGCAAAAAGGATTGCCAGACTGGTTGCGGCGTTTATTGCGCGGTCAGCACTTCGCTGTTGGTGGAGAATCCCGCTCGGGTGGTGGGAAAAGAAATCGTCGCTCGCGCCAAGCGCGTCCCGGCATTATTCCGGCAAGCGCTTGCGACTAATCCAGGCGACCCGCCCGAGATGGACGGCGGCGGTGCAAGCGCCCCAGCAGCAGAGCGCGACGAAAGCCTGGTCGGGAGCGCCGAGCGCTAAGCCCGCCGCCAGCATCCAGACGTAGATGTTGCGACGGGCGCCGATGAGGCGAACGAACCGATCGATGGGCGCGACATCGTCGAGATTGCGGCCGGTTTTTCGTTTCACGATTTTCTTCGCGCCTCGATCCACGAGGTCGGAAGCGACGAGGAGGCAGAGCAACGCATAAGCTGCGGGCGATCTCTGGGCGCCGGCGAAGTGGTAGGCGAGCGCGGTCCACCAGGATAATTCCAGGACATAATCGAGTGCGTGCTCCAGGCGGCCGGCTGGAGTGGTTTCCATTTTCACCCGTGCCTGCTTCCCATCGAGACCGTCGAGCACTCCCACCAAAAGGGCGAGGAGCGTGCCGGGAATCAGGTGACCTGTCGCGAAGAGCAGCGTCACACCAGCGGAGATGGCCGCGCTGAAGATGGTAATTTGATTCGGTGTTATCCTCGTCCGGCAGAGACGGGAGATGATCCAGGTCTCGATCGGTGCGTGCACGTAGGCGGGAAAGTCGAGCGTTCCGTTTTGGGTCGAGTCGAGAATCAACCGCTCCGCCGTTCGCACTTCCTCTGCCGTCACCGGAGCAGAGAACCATAACGGACGCAGTGAGCGTCGCGCGTCGGGCAGGTAGGCATCCTGCACGTGCACGTCGACGCGCTCGATTTCGCCCGCGTCCGCGGCGCGGCGCAGCGCATCGAAAAGCGGCGGCTCTGCCGAAAGTTCGCTCAACCATTCCGACGTGACGAGGGCGGCTTGCGGTTGAGAGGCGTGCTGCCAGGCCGGCGGATTGGAGTCAATCAGCAACGCGGTCGATGCGTGGTCGGCCAAGACAGCGAGCAGTCGCGGGTCGCAGTACCCCCCGGCGTCAATTGCGAGGACGCGTTCGGCGAAAGGAAGTTCCTCGATGTGCTCGAGGACGTGCGGAGTCAGATGCTCGCGCGCCCACGACGGTTCGGCCAGGTGCGCGCTGATCTCCGCGGGATAGCGAGACAGGATGAGCGCATCACGAAACCCGAGCCGCTGTAGCGCGCGCAGGAGGCGTTCGAGCATCGATATGCCGCAAACCTGGACTAATGCGCCCGGCGAATTTGCCAGGATGAGAACTTGGCAAGTGGGCGACTTTCATTCAGCGGGTTTGAGGCGAAGCGAGGCCCAAGCTTTCGGCTTCCGCGCAGTGAAAATCAATCTCGGCATCGCCAAGCCCATAGGCTGGCCTACCCGATGATCCAGCGGTTCAGGCTGGTACCTTATTTTAGGATTGTGCCTCCGCGCGGGATGACTACGATCCACCTCAAGCGAAGCATCCTGCTTCCCTCGCAACCTTCATTCATTATGAGCACTAACGTCCCCGCTGAGAACGAAACCGGAACGCAAGCCAGCCAGCTTGAACAACTGAAAAAATTCACCGTCGTAGTCGCCGACACGGGCGACTTCGAGAGCATTCGCGAATTCAAGCCGCGTGATGCGACAACCAATCCAAGCCTGATCTATGCGGCCACGCAGAAGGAGCAGTATTTCCATCTGCTCGATGAAGTACTGGCGGATCGGAAAAGCTCTGGCCTTTCTGGCGGAGCGCAGGTCGAGGATATTATGGATCATCTGTTGGTCCAGTTCGGTTGCGAGATTTTGAAGATCGTTCCGGGCCGCGTCTCGACAGAGACGGATGCGCGGCTTTCGTTCGATGTAGAGGGCTCGATCAACAAGGGCCGCCAACTGATCAAGCTTTACGAGAAGCGCGGGATCGATCGGCAACGCGTGCTGATCAAGATCGCCGCCACCTGGGAAGGCATCGCGGCGGGCGAAGTGTTGGAAAAGGAGGGGATCAATTGCAACCTGACGCTGATGTTCTCGCTCCCGCAGGCGGTGCGCTGCGCGGAGGCGGACATCGAATTGATCTCGCCATTCGTGGGTCGGATTTACGATTGGTATAAGGCTACGAACAAGCGCGAATACACCGCCGCGGAAGATCCTGGTGTGCTCTCGGTGCAGGAGATTTACACCTATTACAAGAAGTTCGGTTACAAGACCGAAGTGATGGGGGCGAGCTTCCGCAACGTCGGGCAGATTCTCGAACTGGCCGGTTGCGATTTGCTCACCATCAGCCCGGATCTCTTGACCAAACTGAAGGAGTCGAACGAGCCGGTCGAGCGCAAGATCGGCCCGAACCGCTCCAAGAATGCCGGTGTAGAGCGCCTGGAGATGGACGAGAAAAAATTCCGCTATCTCTTTAACGACAACGCCATGGCCACCGAGAAAACGGCGGAGGGGATCCGCAAGTTCTCGGCCGATATCGTGAAGCTGGAGAAGTTCGTCGCCGGGAAGTTGGGCTAGAAAAAGAGCGGTCAGGATACGGGGCTCGGGGTTCAGGACGCAGATTTCTGAAACCTGAGCCCTGTTCACTTTCCAATGTTCAACGTCGTTCTGGTCGAGCCAGAGATTCCGCCGAACACGGGCAACATCGGGCGTCTCTGTCTGGCGGCCGGTTCCACTCTCCATCTTGTGCAGCCGCTCGGGTTCGCGATCGACGATCGGCAACTGCAGCGCGCGGGGCTCGATTATTGGAAAGAGGTCGCGGTGAAGCTCTGGCGTTCGTTCGACGAACTACAGGCCGCGCAGGTCGCGGATTCGCGCTATTTTTTCCTCACGACCAAAGCTTCACGCCCTTATCATGATGAAGCTTTTCGCCCCGGAGATTTTTTCGTTTTCGGACGAGAGACCAAGGGGTTGCCCGAGCCGTTGCTGCGCGCGCATCAGGATCGATTGCTGACGATTCCGATGCAGGGCACGCGAAGTCTGAATCTGGCCACCGCGGTGGCGATCGTACTCTTCGAAGCGGTGCGGCAACACGCGCATTCGCCAGCGGCCAATTAGACGGCTGTAACCGCCGCGTGGCTGCGGGGTTGAATAAAAGCCGTCTGCCGGGGTCTAACTTTCAAGACGCCCATGAAAAGATTTGCCCTCCTCCATCTATTCCTTGCCTTTGCGCTTGTGCCGGTGGCTTCTGCACAGCGGGGGCGAGGCGGCCGACATCATCAAGATCAGGGCGCGGTGCCCAACGTTTCAGCGGTGGCCGCGTCGCGAGGTCATTCTATATCCCGCGGTGGGCAGCAGGGACGGCGCGGGTTTTCCTATTCCGGCGCGTCGCAGGCGCGGGCGTTCGGTCGCTCGGGCGTTTCGAATTCCGACATCAGTGTTCGCCGTGGTGGAAATCGCGCGACGTGGAGGAACGATGCGGTTCGCAATCGCGTCCGCACTGGCAACGCTGGGTTGGGGGCGACCTTCGCGGGTCAAACGAATCCCGTGGCCACATCTAGCTCAGTGCAGGCCGGCGTCCGGTCTTCAAGTCGGAATAACGGACTGCGTTTTAGTGGCGTCCGCCAAGGCAATCGCGGCTCGGGATTCCGCAGCGGGGGACGCACGGGCACGGGCGGTTTTCGTAGCGGCGTCGCCGCGAATGGTAGCCAGCGGAATGCTAACTTTGGGCAGAACCGTGTTTGGCAGGGGCATCGCGGGCGTCATCACGGCAATTGGGATCGCCGGCACCACAACCGCGCTTGGTGGAGGGATAACTTCACGCGCTTCGCGCTCTTCGGCGGCGGATATTACTACTGGAACTCGGGGTTCTGGTATCCGGCCTATGGCTACGATCCGTACTTCAGCACTTACGTCTACGACGCCCCGATTTACGGCTATAACAATCTCGAGCCGGGGGACGTGGTGGCCAGCGTGCAGCGTGAGCTGCAGCGGCAAGGCTACGATGCCGGTGGCGTAGATGGCGATTACGGTCCCGCCACGCGCCGCGCGCTCCTCGATTACCAGCGCGACAACGGGCTTCCCGTCACGGGAGAAATCGACGAGGCGACGCTCGACGCGCTCGGCCTGCAATAATTTAGGAAAGCTGCATCGAAAAAGGAAAATTCATGAAACGCATACTCACACTAGCAATCTGCTTCGGCCTGGCTTCAACCATGGTCGTTTCGGCAAAAAATAAAGAAGACAAGCGAGTGAAGAAGGCTCGCCACGCGCAGGAAAAATTCGAGAAACAACAGCGCAAATTTGTGCGGGAGGAAGGCCGGGGAGACCGAGGACGCGGAGAGCGCAGGGTGGATATCGAACGCGAGATCACTCCACGAGTGGACGCGCAGGTTCGTTTCTCCGGAAATCGCACTCGCGCCCGAATCGAACGGCGTGGTCCGGCAAATTTCTCCTGGTCGATCAATGAAGCGCGGCGCTATCACAACCGCGGATCACGCCACGATCGGAATTGGTATCGCAGCCGCTACGACCGCTTCGCGCGCTTCGCCGGCGGCTACTATTATTTCGACCGCGGATATTGGTATCCGGCGTATGGCTACGATCCGGTTTACACGACCTATCAGTTTGACGAGCCGATCTACGGCTACAATTCGCTCGATCCACATCAAGTGATCGTGAACGTGCAAGTGGAGCTGCGGCGCGAGGGCTACTATCGCGGATCGATCGATGGTCTGATCGGGCCGATGACGCGGTCGGCATTGGCGCGTTATCAGCGCGATCGCGGTCTCTTCGTCAGTCGTGCGATCGATGGGCCGACCCTGGCGGCGCTGGGTTTGACTTAGGCACGTCGTTAAACACTTCGCGTCCATGACCCTCCCGGATATGGTGGCCGAAAGAAGAAAAAAATTATGAAACGTATTTTCGCATTGGCCCTTTGTCTGAGTGTCGCATCCTTCGCACTCGGGGAAGAAACTGAGGTCGAGCAGATCACTAAGGAGCGGAAGCACACCGAAAGATCACAGGGTTTTAACCAGGAAGATCGCGGGCGCAGCGGCCGTGGGCAGGGGAATCGGGCTCGTGAGGGGGACGAAGGCGCGGGCCGTGCGAGACAAGGCAATCCCAACCGGGTAAACGTTGCGCCGCCGAATCCCACGGCGGTGGACCAGGTCCCGGCGAATGTCCCCCGTGACCGCGGGCAAGGCGAAAACCGCCGCGGCGGTGATTGGGGCAGCCGCAGCGAGCGGGGCAATGGCGACGACCGCGCGGATCGTGGTGATCGTGGCAACCGTTTCGACCGCGGTCGCAACCGCGATCGCTCTGATCGAGGCGACCGAAACTTGCAGGACGCCGCGTCTCTTTTGCGCTCGGTCATTGATCCGCGAATCGACGCCAACGTGGAAGTGCGCACCGGCTCGAGAGATCGTGGAAGCGACTTTGGACGACGCGGCACTTCACGTCGCACCGTCACCCGGCGCGGACCGAGCGAATTCGCGTGGTCGTTTGGCGAAGCTCGCCAGCGCCATAACCGCCACGATCGGCGCGATCGCAGCTGGTATCGGAACAATTACGATCGCTTCGCGCTTTTCGCGGGCGGTTATTACTATTGGGATCGTGGCTACTGGTATCCGGCGTATGGATACGACCCTGAGTATTCGAGTTATCAGTTCGACGAGCCGATCTACGGCTACAATGATCTCGATCCGGAGCGTGTGATCATCAATGTCCAAAAAGCCCTCAGCGACGAAGGCTACTATGACGGATCGATCGATGGTTTGATCGGACCCGAAACCCGCAATGCGCTCGGTCGTTTTCAGCGCGACGCGGGGTTGGAAGTGAGCCGTGCGATTGATGGGCCGACCTTGGCCGCGCTCGATCTGACCTAATCACGATTGCGCAGCGTGGCTGTTTCGGCGAATGCTGCGCCCATGGCATCTGCGCAGTTAGTAGCCCGCGATCTGCAACGATCGTTCCGGATCGGTCCGCGCCGCATCGAGGTGCTGCGTGGCATTTCTCTGGAGGTAAACCAAGGCGAGGCCGTCTTTCTCGTCGGCGCTTCCGGAGCGGGCAAGACGACGTTGCTTTATACGCTGGCCGGGTTGGAGCGGCCGGAAGCGGGCGTGGTCGAGTTTGAAGGCCGGCGGCTTTATCAGGGCAGCGCTTCGGCCCAGGCGAAACTGCGTAATGAGAAGATGGGCTTCGTGTTCCAGGGATACTTTCTCCTTCCGGAATTGACCGCGCTTGAGAACGTGACCCTCCCGGGCCTGATCGGTCGACATCCCGATCGCGGATCGGCCGCGGAGAGTCTGGCCGCCGTTGGATTGGCGGAGCGGATGCATCATCTGCCCGCGGAGCTTTCCGGCGGCGAGCAGCAGCGGGTGGCGATCGCGCGTTCGCTCACGAATGATCCCGACATTATTTTCGCGGACGAGCCGACCGGAAACCTCGATTCCAAGACTGGTGATACCATTATCGACCTGCTCCTGAATCTGGCGCGCGACCGCAAGAAAACGCTTTTGGTGGTGACGCATGATAGCCGACTGGCAGCGCGCGGTGATCGTGAATTGCGCATCGTGGATGGAACGTTGGCGTAAGGATTTATTCTTGAATTGCCTCCCAGAGAGCCGAACGTTTTTGCGTGCCAACAAAAACAAGTGAAGCCGATACGATGGTGATCGACGAACCCCAAACGCGCGGCGCGACCGGCTCAAAAGAAGCGGTGAAACCGGCTAACGAAACGCGTGCGGCTACGACCGCGGCGCCTGCTCCCAAGCAGTCGA
This sequence comes from uncultured Verrucomicrobiae bacterium, assembly GCA_963788065.1. Classification (GTDB taxonomy): domain Bacteria; phylum Verrucomicrobiota; class Verrucomicrobiia; order Chthoniobacterales; family UBA10450; genus JACCTI01. Next base: position 15,654 of record CAWBFF010000015.1, on the reverse strand, counting down.
CGATTTTTCTCGACGGGAAGTTTGTGCCGGAGAGCGAAGCCAAGGTCTCCGTGTTCGATCACGGCCTGCTTTACGGCGATGGAATCTTCGAAGGCATCCGCATTTACAACGGCCGCGTTTTCCGGCTGGAAGAGCATCACGATCGTCTCTGGGATTCGGCGCGGTCCATTTGCCTCGAGATTCCGATGAGCCGCGAGGAGATGACGGAGGCGCTGCTCGAAACCGTGCGCAAGAATGATCTGCGCGATGGCTACATTCGCCAGATTGTGACCCGGGGTGTGGGCAACTTGGGGTTGAACCCAGCGCACTGTAAACGTCCCACGGTTATCATCATCGCCGCCACGATCGCGCTTTATTCGGAGGAAGTGTATCGCAACGGCCTCACGATCGTGACCTGCCCGACGCGACGCGCTGGCGCGGCCACGCTGAACCCGGCGGTGAAGTCGCTCAATTATTTGAACAATGTGATGGCGCGGATCGAAGCGAACCTCTCCGGCGCGGACGAGGCGTTGATGCTAAACGACGCCGGGAACGTGGCTGAATGCACGGCGGACAATGTTTTTATCATCAAGAAAGGACAGATCTTCACGCCGCCGATCAGCGCGGGCGCGTTGCGTGGGATTACCCGCGCAGTCGTCTTCGAAATCGCCGACGAACTCGGAATCACAATCAAGGAAGCTGATATCTCGCGGCACGACGTCTTCGTGGCCGACGAGTGCTTCCTGACCGGGACCGCAGCCGAGGTCATCCCGGTGATCAAAGCGGATGGTCGGATGATTGGGAACGGCAAACCGGGCGAGCTGAGCGCGCGCCTAATTACCCGTTTCCGTGAGCTGGTCCGGGCCGAGGGCACACCGATTTACTCCTAAAAGCGGGGAAGGAGAGAGCGCTCCGGCGCAGAAGGTGCTAAATTATCGGGTGAAATTTTTCCGGCCCTGGAAAGTCTAACTACGAGAGATGTTGTGCGACGTTTGCAAATGCAATGATGCGACGGTCTTCCTGACGCAAATTCTGGAAGGCAAGATGCAGAAGGTGAACCTCTGCGATGCTTGCTCCAAGGAAAAGGGCGTGCAGGATCCGACTGGATTTGCGCTGGCCGATTTGCTTCTCGGCATCGGCGCCGCGGAGGAAATCGAAAAGGGCGCACCTTCGGAAAAATGCGCCGTGTGCGGCTTCACTCAGGCCGACTTTAAAAAAACCGGCCGCCTCGGCTGCAGCGCCTGCTATGCGACTTTCGCCGAAGGGCTGGGCAGCCTCTTGAAGGCGATGCATAAAGGGACCGAGCATGTCGGGAAATTACCGCAGCGCGCTCATCGAGAGATCGAGCTGGGCGATCAGATGCGGACTTTGACGGCGAGCTTGGAAAAGGCGGTAGCCGAAGAGAATTATGAAAGCGCGGCCGAGTTGCGCGATCAGATCAAGCAACTCGGAATGCAATTGGCGGACTAACGATGAAGTTCTCAAACGTTATGGCGAGCGGCGGGGAGTGGTTGCGCGGCGAAGGGCCGCACCATCAGATCGTCATCAGCAGCCGCGTCCGGTTGGCGCGCAATCTCCGACATCGTCCTTTTCCGGGCTGGGCCAAAAAAGCCGAACGCACGCAGGTGTTGGAGTTAATCAAGCCGCGCGTGGAGGAGTTGCCGGAGATGCAGGATTCGTTCTCGGAGTTGCTGCAGGATCTTTCTGCGCTCGAAAAGCAGGTGCTGGTCGAGCGCCATCTCATCAGCCGCGAGCAAGCCGCGAAAAGCGTGGGCAGTGCGGTGGTCATGAATCGCCGCCAAACCCTCAGCATCATGGTCAACGAAGAGGATCACCTGCGCATGCAGTCGATTCGATCGGGCTTGCAGCTGAAGAACGCGTTCAAATTAGTCGATAAAGTCGACAGCACGCTCGAGGGCACTCTCGATTTTGCCTACGATGCCCGGCTCGGTTATTTGACGGCCTGTCCGACGAATGTCGGCACCGGTATGCGTGCTTCCGCTATGCTGCATCTGCCGGGTCTGGTCTTGAGCGAGATGATCAACCAGGTCATCCAGGCCGTGAATAAGATCGGCCTCGCTGTGCGCGGTCTTTATGGCGAAGGCACGGAAGCGATGGGCAATCTCTTCCAGATTTCCAATCAGACGACGTTGGGCGAAAAGGAGGATGAGATCATCAGTCGCCTGAGCAAGGTCATCGAGACGATCATCGACAAGGAACACGACGCGCGGCAGACCTTGATCCAAAAGAAATCGAACACGCTTTGGGATCAGATCGGTCGCGCCTACGGCGTCCTCACCTTCGCGCACGCCATGACTTCGAAGGAGGCGCTCAATCTTCTCTCGATCATCAAGCTCGGCGTCGACCTGGGAGCCTTCCCGGCCGATCGCCGTCTTCCGATCGACGAACTCTTCATCGACACGCAGCCGGCCCATTTACAAAAGAGCTCGCAGCAGAAGTTGAATGCGGAGGAGCGCGACGAATTGCGCGCCCAAATTATCCGCGAACGTTTGCGGGCGTTCCCGAAACCTGATATTATTAAGGTGGCCCGGGAGTCGGAGAATGGCGCGACTTCTGAGCCTCAAAATAATGAATAATTTTACACCCCGAGCCCAGCAAGTTTTGGCGCTGGCGCGCAAAGAAGCCGACCGCTTCAACCACAACTACGTCGGGACCGAGCATCTCTTGCTTGGCCTGATTAAGCTGGGGCAGGGCGTTGCTGTCAACGTGCTGCAAAAGATGGGAATGGATCTCGAGACCGTCCGTATGGAAGTCGAGAAGCAAGTGGGCTCCGGTCCCGAAACGAAGATGGTCGGGAACATTCCGTACACCCCGCGCGTCAAGAAAGTGTTGGCGCTCGCGGGCAAGGAAGCGAAAGCGCTCAATCATTCGTACGTTGGCACTGAGCACATTTTGCTCGGGCTGTTGCGTGAAGGCGAAGGCGTCGCGGCACGCGTATTGAAGAGTCTGGAAGTCGACATCGAACGCACCCGGAATGAAATCTTAAAAGAACTCGATCCAAATTTCACTCCGCCTGAAGCGGACGAAAACAGTGGCGGTGAACCGTCTGGCAAGAAGGATGTGAAGACGCCCGCCTTGCGAGCGTTCGGCCGCGATCTCACTGAGCTGGCCAAAAAAGGCGAACTGGATCCGGTTATTGGGCGGCACAACGAAATCGAGCGCGTCATCCAGGTGCTCTGCCGGCGAACGAAGAACAATCCGGTGCTGCTCGGCGAAGCAGGCGTCGGCAAAACGGCGATCGCGGAAGGCCTGGCGCAGGAGATCGCCAGCGGCAACGTGCCGGAGCTGTTGCGGGACAAAAAGGTCGTCACGCTTGACCTCGCCTTGATGGTGGCCGGAACGAAATATCGCGGACAGTTTGAAGAGCGAATCAAAGCTGTGATGGACGAGATTCGCCGGTCGAAGAACGTGATTTTGTTCATCGACGAATTGCACACCATCGTGGGCGCCGGCTCTGCGGAGGGAGCGATGGATGCCTCGAATATCATCAAGCCCGCGTTGAGCCGGGGCGAGCTGCAATGCGTCGGCGCAACGACCCTCAACGAATATCGCAAATACATCGAGAAAGACGCCGCACTTGAGCGCCGTTTCCAAACTGTGAAGGTGGAAGCGCCCAATGTGGAGGAAGCCATCCTGATTTTGAAAGGGCTGCGTCCAAAATATGAGGCGCACCACAAAGCGAAGCTGACCGATGAGTCGCTGGAGTTGGCGGTGAAACTCTCCGATCGTTACATCACGGGGCGGTTCCTTCCTGACAAGGCAATCGACGTCATGGACGAAGCGGGCGCCCGCGCTCGCATCAACGCTATGACCCGTCCGCCGGACGTGAAGGAAATCGAGAAAGAGATCGAAGAGATTCGCCTCGAGAAAGAAGGCGCAATCAAGGCTCAGGATTTCGAAAAAGCCGCCGCGCTCCGCGACAAAGAAAAGCAGACCAAGGATAAACTCGAAGCCATTCTCGCGCAATGGCGCGAAGAGCGGGAAGAGAAGGAAGTGCTCGTCAGCGCGGACGACATGATGAACATCATCTCGAAGATGACCGGCGTTCCGCTCCAGAAAATGGAGCAGAAGGAAACGGCCAAGCTGCTCGCGATGGAGTCGGAGATGAAGGGCCGCGTCATTGGCCAGGACGAAGCCGTTAGCGCGATCAGCAAAGCGCTCCGGCGTTCCCGTGCCGATTTGAAAGATCCGAAGCGTCCGATTGGATCCTTCGTTTTCCTCGGACCCACCGGCGTTGGCAAAACCTATCTCGCGCGCACATTGGCCGAATTCATGTTTGGCGACGCGGATGCTCTCATCCAAATCGACATGTCGGAGTACATGGAGAAATTCACGGCTTCGCGGCTGATCGGTTCGCCTCCAGGCTATGTCGGCTACGAGGAAGGCGGTCAGCTTTCCGAAGCCGTGCGGCGGCGGCCATACTCGGTCGTTCTTTTCGACGAAATCGAAAAGGCGCACCCGGACGTGATGCATTTGCTGCTCCAGATTTTGGAAGACGGCAAGGTGACGGACTCGCTTGGCCGGAAAATTGATTTCCGAAATACGATCATCATCATGACTTCGAATGTCGGCGCTGATCTGATCAAGAAGCAGACCACGCTGGGCTTCGGCGCACAGACGGACTCCGGCGATTACGAAACGATGCGTGGGAAAATTCTGGATGAAACCAAGCGCGTCTTTAAGCCAGAGTTCCTCAATCGCCTCGATGAAATCATCGTCTTCCACACTCTGACCAAGCCTGACCTGATGCGGATCGTCGATTTGGAAGTGGACAAGGTGAAGGCGCGTTTGCGGATCAAGGAAATCGAGATCGTCCTCGATTCCGCGGCCCACGAGTTCGTGATCGAGAAAGGGTATGACCCCACCTATGGCGCGCGACCGATGCGTCGCGCGGTCGAGCGCTACTTGGAGGATCCGCTCGCGGAAGAGCTGCTTAGGGGCACAATCAAGGGTGGAGATCTGGTAGAAGTAACCGCGGCCGACGGCAAGCTGGCTTTCCACGTGGCCGAACCGCAGAGCAGCGAAACGGCGAGCGCGAGTTAGTCGGACCTTAGGCGTGGAATGCGCGTCGCCGCGCCAAGCCGCTCCACGTTCAAGGTGCACGACAAGAGTATCGCCCGCTCCAATTGCGTCCGCATTATTCGAGCTTGTAAATCTCCACCAGCGCAATCCCCGAGGTCGCGCTCTTTCCTCGCACGATCGCGGTATAGCTCGTCGGCAGCAACGCGACGACGAGGGCAGAATCGCGATCGTCCCCGGGCGCCAGGCCGCTGGCGATGATTTCCTGTTCCTGATCGCTGCGCCAGTTATCGTTCGAGGCCAGAAGAGTGCCTTGCGCATCGTGCAACTCCAGAGTCGGGTCCTGGAGCGAGCCGGGCACGCCTGCTCGCCCCAGATCGGGCCCAAGCGCGCGGACAATTATTCTTTGGACGGCGCTGCCTTGGATAATGGTTCCGCCAATCAGGACGTTGCCTCCAGTTTCGACGCGTCCTCGGGTGGAGACGTTAAGGAGCTTTTTCGAAGTGCCGGAGGTATTTCCCAAGGCGTAGACCTCCACCAACCCAGTGCCGGAGCTGCCGTTCACACCGCTGACCAGGACAGTGTAACTCTGGGCGGGACCGGAAAGGGATAGAACAACCGCCGCTTCCCGATCATTGGGCGGCGCCAACCCGGTGGCGATAAGCTGTGCCTGCTGCGAGTCGCGCCAATTATCGTTGCGCGCCACGAGGGTGCCATCTGACCCTCTCACCTCGAGCTGCGGATCGGCGAGCACGCCGCTGAGGTTGAGCGATGGTCCCAGCGCCCGGATAACGAAGTTCCGCTGACCGCTCGCCGACAAGATGAAGCCGCCGATCAGGACGTTATCACCGCTGCCAATATAGCCACGGGTGGAAATGTTGGCCAGCTCGACCGCGCCGTTGCGTGGAAAGAACTCCGAGGTGTTGCCATTCGGATCGGTGGCCGTGGCGGTGATAAACTCATCGGGAGAAGTGGCGACGGGGAAGGTGAACTGAAACGAAATGTCGCCCGCGCTGTTGGTCGTGACCGTCCTGGTGCCGAGGAGTCGTTGACCCGGCGCGGAGGCCGGCCCACTGGCGAAGAACTGCAGGGTAAAAGCGGTGGAGGCGGTGCTATTCAAACCGCCCGACACCACAGTCTCTCCAGGGTTTCGCGCGACCGAAGCGATCACCGGAAAATTCTGCAAATTGTTCGGGCCTGTATCGCGGTCGCCGAAGTCATTGGCGGTCGGTCCATCGCCAGCCAGATCGATATCGATGGTGGCGTTGCCGTAAAACAGGTTGGACAAGATGCTGCTCATGCTCCCCGCAACCGAAACTCCCGTGCGATTGAAAGCGATCGCATTACCTTCGGCGGGGTTTATTCCTCCGATGCGAGCGGGACCCGTAGTGACGATTCCGATTCCGTTGCCCCCCGAAGGCCCGCCATCAGCGCTTAGACCGATCAGGTTAGCTTGAATCGTCGTGTTCTCGCCGAGGCAAAAGATTCCCACTTCATTGCCGGTGATCACGTTCCCGGCACCCGGCTCCGCGGCGCCGATGATGCCATTAAATCCGTTCCTGATGGCCGTATTGTTTCCATAACCTTGCCCAGCGCCACTGGCGTTTGTTCCGAAGTAGTTGCCAACGATCGTGATGCCATTTGGGGACTCGATCCCTATGCCATTCCCGGATATGACGTTACGGCCTGCTGCCGTATTGCTGCCGATGAAGTGGCCGGAGGACATCGTCCCGATGGAGATCCCATAATTGTTGCCGCTGAGGGTGACACCATCGGGCGCCAGACCAATGAAGTTGCCTTCGATGCGGGTCCCACGATTCCCCTCCGGGACGCCAAAGGAAGAACCGATGGAAATGGCGGCGTCGAACCGACTCGGCCCTGAGAACCCGGTGAACGAGAGACCGCGGACGGCGCAATCGTTGCCGAGGATATTGAGCCCGACGAAACCCGGGGCGGACGGACCGCCGCCATCGAGCTGGATCAAAATGACGGCGTTATCTCCCACGCTCAGTGAGTTCGGCCTCGCGCCCGGCTGTGTGTACCCGTCGATGGTGATGGAATCACTCTCAAGCACGAGTCCCGAGCTGCTTAAGTCGATCCTGTGAACTCCGGTTCCGGGGATCGCGAATTTGATTTGATGCGGCCCCGGAACTGAGTTGGCGTCACTGACGGCCTGCGCCAGCGATCCCGGATCGCTGGAGTTGGTGTTGCTGACGGTGAAGACGGCAGCGTGCAGCCCTGTGCAAAGCCAAAGGCAGCCGAAGACAATCGCGGCCGCCTTGATAGAGCTGACCAGAATGCCAGGCCGAAGTTCGCGAGACCGTTTGCCATGTTCGCAAAGCTATCCGGTCCCAAGGCTGCCGACCAAGGTTGGAATCACGCCCGCGGATGTGCGTCGTCGTAGGCGCGCTTCAGGCGTTCCACCGTGACGTGGGTGTAGATTTGCGTGGTCGAAAGGCTCGCGTGGCCGAGCAAAGCTTGCACGCTGCGCAGGTCTGCACCGCCATCGAGCAGATGCGTGGCGAAGCTGTGCCGGAGTTTGTGCGGACTCAGGGAAATGGGAATGCTGGTGTGGCGCAGGTAGCGTTTTAGAATGAGCCAGATCGAGCGCGGGGAAATGCGGCTGCGCGTTTTGTTGATGAAGAGCGGTCCGCTCTCCACCTTGGCGGCCGACCGATAGCGCGAGAGCACTTCGAGGGCTGGCGCGCCCACAGGGCAGACGCGTTCCTTCCGGCCCTTTCCCAGCACGCGCACGGATTCCGTGTAGATATCCACGTCGGCCACATTGAGCGAGGCCAGTTCACTCAAGCGCAGGCCGCTGCTGTAAAACATCTCCATGATGGAGGCATCGCGCATGGGCATCCATGTCGGAGCACTCTGATGTTTCAGCACCCGCAACGGCGCGGAGAGCAACTCGTCGATCTGTGCCCGCGTCAGGACTAGCGGCAGTTTCTTTTCCGCTTTTGGCAGCTCCAGCTCCCGCACGGGATCGCGGCGCAGACCTTTTCGCTCGACCAGGAACCGGTAGAAGGTGCGGAAGGCGGAAAATTGCAGGCGAATATAAGAGCGCGCCTGGCGCTTCTTCATCGCAGCGAATAGGTAATCGCGAAAATCGTCGGCCTGACATTTTTTCCAGGGCGGAGCGCTCGCATCCGCCCGGAAGGCTGCGAGCGCGCGCCGATAGGCGAGGAGTGTGCGGGGCGAAGCGTTGCGCTCCACCGTAAGGAAACGCAGAAAGTCCTCCGCCAGCGGATCGCGCGCCGGCGGTGGTTTGACGGTTTTATTCGGGCTTCTCAATCCAGACGCGAGCGTCGGCCGCGCGACCTGTGCGCTGACTCTTGAAGATGGCGGGCGGATGATTGGAGATAAGCTCGTAATTCTTCAGGACGAACTCAGGGTAAAAGCCATTGCTGGCCGGTTCGTAAACTTTTTCGCCGCTGAACCCGCCGTAGACTTTGTATTCGAAATTGTTGTCGCTCCCGAGTTGGTTCGCTTCGCGGTCGGGCGCCAGTTTTTGTTTCTCGTTCAGCATCACGAGCTGCGAAGTGGCCCAAGGTTGGCCCGGACGGCGAATGTAACCCCAGAACTTGAACTGCGGTTTGTAGTAACGTCGGCCGATGTAGTAATCGCCCGGCGGCTCGCTTTGAATGGAAGCCGCTGTGGCCAGGCGCGCGCTTTGAATGCCCGCGGTGGGACCGGCGCACCCGCCCAGGAAAACGGCCAAGCCCAGCAGCGGAAGCAGCAAACGAAGAGAGTGTTTCATATCGGACCACCGCTCCCATATCGCAGACCCTGCGCGCGCGCAATCGAAGAGGAGGACGCCAAACTGGTTTTGCATCCGGCAGGGCGAGCTTTTAAGCTCGGGCCATGCACGAACTCGAAGTCTATGCGCCGGGCGTGCGGGATTTGAACAAGATTCTCGAGCTGGACCACGCCCTCGATACGCTCCCCGGCCTGCGCTATAAGGTCGATCGCAATCACGATCTGATCTACCTCGAGATCGAGGAGCAATCGGTCACTGTGCGCGAGATTCGCGCCGTCTTTCGGAAGCTCGGACTCGAGCCGCGCTTCGTCGGCGCCATCCCGCCGGAATTGCGACCGCGCTCGAAAACGCAATTGCTCAGTTTGTAACGCCATTCTCGCCCACCCATCCGGCTGAGGTCATCGATCATGTCCCGCCTCATCACCGCACTCGGGGCGGCCGTGATCCGCTTCTTTACCTACCTCGGAGAAGTAGTGGTTTTGGCCGGCGAGACTTTTGCCTCCATCATTCTACAAAAAATTCGGTGGCGGCTGTTCCTCTACCAAATCGTCGAGATCGGTTGGCGTTCGCAATCGGTGGTCGTGATCACCGGCGCGTTTACCGGAGCGGTCTTCGCCGCGCAGACGTTTTTCCAGTTCAACAAACTCGGAATGGGCTCAGCCGTCGGAGCAGTTGTCTCCGTTTCCATTTGTCGCGAGCTGGGGCCGGTGCTGACCGCGCTTATGGTCACCGGGCGCGTCGGCGCTTCCATGTCGGCGGAGATCGGAACCATGAAAGTCACCGAGCAAATCGACGCCCTCCGTGCGCTCGCGGTGCATCCGATTGATTACCTGGTCGTGCCGCGAGTGCTGGCCATGATGGTCTCGATGCCGTTGCTGGTGGCGGAGTGCATCGGCGTGGGAATCGCGGCCGGCTATTTTGTGGCGATTGGTTTGCTGGATGTGAACGGCACCTACTACGTCGCGAATATGGTCCGCTGGACGCAGATGCGGGATATCACCATGGGACTGGCGAAGGCGTTTTGCTTCGCGCTGCTCATTGTCTTCATCAGTTGCCACAAAGGATTGACCACGCGCGAAGGCGCGGTCGGGGTGGGGAAGGCGACGACGGAGGCGGTGGTCGATGCCTCGCTCGCCGTGCTCATCTTTAATTTTTTCCTCACCATGTTGCTCAACGTTTTCTTCCCGGCGGGGTATCAATGAGCGCCGTGGCTGAGGACCACGCGCCGACCAAACCCGTCGGCCCCATGATCACCGTGCGTGGGCTGACGAAGAGCATCGGCGCACAGGAGATTTTGCGCGGGATTGATCTCGAAGTGGCGAAAGGAGAGACGCTCGTCATTATTGGCCGGAGCGGTGGCGGCAAGAGCGTGCTGCTGAAGCATCTCATTGGATTGATGTTGCCGGACGCTGGGGAGATCTGGATCGAAGGGCAAAACATCATCGGTTTGACTGAGCGCCAGCTGGCCAGCATTAGGCGCAAGATTGGGATCTTGTTTCAAGGCGGCGCGCTTTTCGATTCCATGACCGTGGAAGAAAACATCGCGTTTCCGCTGCGCGAGGCGGGCGAGCGCGACGCGGAAGCGATCCGGGCGCGCGTGGACGAAATGCTGGAAGTGATCGAGTTGGAAGGGCAGCAGGAAAAGATGCCGGTCAATCTGAGCGGCGGAATGAAGAAACGCGTGGGTCTGGCGCGTTCCATCATTCGCCGGCCGTCGTGCGTGCTCTACGATGAACCGACAGCCGGGCTCGATCCGGTCGTATCGGATAGCATTAATCAACTCATCCGGCGGCTGCAGGAACGCTATCACGTCACCAGCATTGTCGTGACGCACGACATGAAGAGCGCCTTCCACATCGCGGATCACATCGCTTATCTGCACGAAGGCCGGATCTATTTTTTCGGCACGCCGGCGGAACTGGAACGCTCGAGCGATCCGCTCATCCAGGATTTTTTGCTCGGGCGATCGAGCTAGGCGCAGTCGCGTGAGGCGCAGGTTCTCTCCTGACGCGAGAGAAAGGCGTGTTAAGCTGGAATCCCTCCCGCGATCTGCGGAAGTTATGCCTTCATGAACCAGCGCGGCAAAGGTCTCGAATTCAAAGTTGGCCTCTTCGTTTTCGTGGGGCTGGCCGTGCTCGGTGCACTCGTCGTGCAGTTCGGGCGAGTGAACGAGGGCTTCAAGACCTACTACACAGTGACGGTCCAATTCCCGAACGCGAGCGGCTTGCTCCGGGGCTCGGATGTGTTGCTGGCCGGTGCGAAAATCGGTCGCGTTTTCGGCGGGCCGAAGTTGCGCCCGGGGACCGAAGGCGTCTCCGTCGCGCTGCGCATTTTTGATTACGTCCAGATTCCAGTCGGCAGCCAGTTTCTCGTTGGCAGCTCAGGACTGCTCGGCGATCGCTTTGTCGATGTGCGACCGCCGTCCGGCAAGCCCACGAATTTTTTGCACAAAGACGCGCAAGTGGCCGGCACGCGGGAGACGGGGATGGATGACCTGACCCGGGAAGGGGGGCTGCTGGTGAAAGATCTGCGCGACACGGTCAAAAATGTGGATGGCACTTTCACGCGCTTAAACGAGCAGGCGCTCTCGACCGCCAACATGGAAAGCCTTAAATCCACGCTCGATCGACTGAACCAGACGAGCAGCACGCTGGCGGAGTCCTCGAAGAAAATTGAAGGCGTGCTGGAGAAAGCCGATGCGACGATGGGTTCGTCGAAGAAAGCGGCGGATGATGTCCAGCTTGCCATCGCCGATGCGCGTAAGACGATCGGCGAAGCGACCGAGTTGCTTCGCGTGGCGAGGAGCGGAAACGGGTTGCTGGCGACCATCCTGACCGATCAGGAGTTGGCCAAAGACTTGCGGGACTTGGTGGGGAACATGCGTGATCACGGAGTGCTTTTTTATCGTGATAGTGCGCGGAAAGCCGAGGAGCGGGCTGCGCGCACGCAGGGGGAGAATTCCGCGCCGGAACGGAGACGCCGCTAATGACACCTCTCTTCACCGTTAATCTGCTCCGCACGCTCTTCGTCGTTTTCTGCGGCACGATCGGCGGGATCGCGAGCGTGGAAATGGAGCGGGCCGCTCTCCCAGGCATCGCGGTCGGCGTGACTTTCGGTCTGCTCGTCGTGCTGGTCGATCGCTTGTTAAAAGGGCTGGCGTTGCGCGCCTTTTCCTCAGCCACTTTTGGGCTCCTCCTCGGCCTTTTGTTTTCCAATCTCCTTCTGCGCTCGCAGATTTTACGCTACCAAACCGACACCATGCAGTGGGCGGCCGGGCTGATCGTTTACTGCACCTTTGGCTATCTCGGCATGATGTTGGCGATGCGCAGCAGTCGCGATGAATTTTCGCTCATCATTCCCTACGTGCGCTTCGCGCGCGAGACCACGCAGCACGAACCGCTCGTGGTGGACACCAATGTGATCGTCGATGGCCGGTTGGCGGAACTTTGTGCAACCGGATTCCTCAGCCGCTCGCTTATCGTCCCGCGTTTCATCCTCGGCGAATTGCAACTGCTGGCCGATGCGCGCGATCCAATCAAGCGCGAGCGCGGCCGGCGCGGGCTGGAGATTTTGAATCAGCTCCAGCGCGCCCGCGAAGTGGAGTTGACCATTCACGACACGGCGGATGATGGCGAATTGCCGATCGATGCGCGCCTTGTGCGCACGGCGAAGATTCTTCAGGCGCGCCTGCTGACGAACGACAACGCGCTCTGCCAGGTGGCGCGTTTGCAGCGCGTGCCTGCGCTCAATCTGACCGACCTGGCGCGCGCGCTGCGGCCGGCGGTGATGGCTGGAGACGAGTTGGAACTGGCGTTGGTGAAGGAAGGGCGCGATGCGCATCAAGCGGTCGGCTATTTGTCGGACGGGACCATGATCGTGGTCAATCACGCCCGTGCCCAACTCGGCTCCACCGCCACGGTGGTGGTGACGAGCGCCTTGCAGTCCGCCGCCGGGCGGCTGGTTTTCGCTGAATTGAAAACGCCCGCGCCGAATCGGCCAACGACACAGGTCGGGCCGGTCGCGTGAGGGCGTGGCGGCAGACGCTGAAGCAACTCCTGCCGCACGGTCTCGTGGAAACGGCCCGGAGCGGTCGCGCTTTGCGTAGGCACGGGCGTGAAATGCAGCTGCGGGATTGGTGGCGCAGCGCTTCGCTTATGGGCGACGCGGAGGCGAGCGGACTCGATCTCTTCGCGCCGGGTCATTGGCGCGCTTCTCGATGGCATCCCGGAGTCGATTGTCATCGGCTTGAGCCTGCTCAAAGGCGGCGCGGTCAGCGTGGTCGCGGTCGTGGCTATTTTTCTTTCCAATATCCCGGAGGGACTCTCCAGCGCGGCCGGGATGAAAAAGGCGGGCCGCTCCGCGCTCTACGTCTTCGGCATTTGGGGCGGGATCGCGCTCATCTCCGGCTTCGCCGCGCTCACCGGCTACGGCCTCTTTAGCCATTTTTCGGATGACGTCATCGCCGGCACAACGGCCACGGCGGCCGGCGCCATCCTTTCCATGCTCGTCGACACCATGATCCCGGAAGCGTTCGCGGAGGCGCACGACTTCGCGGGGATCATTACCGTCCTCGGCTTTCTCGCCGCATTTATTCTGAGCAAACTCAGCGGCGGCTAATCATTTCCCGCCGCAGCGTCCGGCACGAACTCAGCGAGAAATTCTCGCGCCGAATCACGCACCGCCTCCTTGTCCGGCTCGCGGCGTTTCAACCACGAGTTCACCGGCATTTTCACCCGCGGATTCCCGGCGAAACGCGCGGCATGTTGATCAAAGAAATTCCAGTAGAGGTAGTTAAACGGGCACGCCTTCGGCCCGGTTTTTATCTTCGGGGAGAACTGGCAACCCGCGCAGTAATCGCTCATGCGATCGATGTAAGCCCCGCTCGCCGCGTAGGGCTTCGTCGCCATGTAACCGCCGTCCGCGTGGCAGATCATCCCGATCACATTCGCGGCCATCACCCAGTCGTAGGCGTCGACATACATCTCGGAAAACCAGCGCAGCGCGTCCTGCGGCCGAATGCCGGCAAGGAGAATAAAATTACCCAGCACCATCAGGCGCTGGATGTGGTGGTTCCAACCCATCGCCACGAGCTGCTGCAGCACTTGCGCGAGGCAATTCATCGGCACCTCGCCGGTGTAAAACCACTCCGGGAGCGGACGCGTCGCCGCGAGCCCGTTCAGCTCGCGATACTCCGGGCCGCGCAGCCAGTAGATGCCGTTGATGAATTCCCGCCAGCCGATGATCTGCCTAACGAATCCTTCGACCGCATTCAGCGGCGCGCGCTTTTCGTGGTAGGCCGCGACTGCCGCTTCAGCGCACTCGCGCGGGGTGAGAAGGCCGATGTTCAGTAACGGCGAGAGCACAGAGTGGAAAAGCGCCGCGTGCCCGCTCGCCATCATGTCCTCGAAATCGCCAAACCGCGCCAGCCGCTCCGCGATGAAGCGCGCCAGCCATTTCCGCGCGCCCGCGCGCGTGACTGGCAACCAGAAGTCCGCGGCGTTACCGGGATTCCCAGCAAACTCTCGCGCCACCAGCGTGATCACTTCCCGCGTGATCTGGTCGTGCTTCAGACGCGGCAGCTCCGGCACCACCGCGTCCGCCTTCTTCCAATCACGAAACGTATGGCGGTTCTCCGGATCGAAATTCCAGCGGCCGCCTTCCGGTTCGCCGTCTGCCTGCATGAGCAAACCGGTCTGCTTCCGCATGCGGCGGTAATGATTCTCCATCAGTAGCCGCCGGCTCGATCCCGCCCAGCGCCGAAACTCCTCGCGCCCGCAGAGGAATTGCGCCGTCGGCACCAGATCGATCGGGACGCCAAGCTTTCGCCCGAGCTTCGCGAAAGCGTCCGTCTCGAAAAATGAGTTCGGCTCCGCGAGCTGAATCCGCTCGGGCGAAAACTGCTGCACATGCCGCTGCGCGGCTTTCTCAAACGTCAGCCCGTCCTCCAGCCGCACGTAATCCACCCGCCATCCCGCCCGCTCCAGCTCGGCTGCAAAATGCCGCATCGCCGCGTAAATCAACACCAGCTTCTGCTGATGATAGCGCAGCGCGTTTCCGCGCGCCTTCGACTCCACCATCAAGACCACGTCTCCACTGCGGTCGGCCGCGGCCAGCGCGGAGTTCGTAGGCGAGAGTTGATCTCCGAGAATCCAGATCGTGCGCATGCGAGATTTTTGTCGGCCTGGCTGATCTGCGGCCGAGCGCCGGGAGTGTCAAACTGCCATCGGGTTCGGGCGGGCTCGGCCCTCGCCAGCGCGGCGCGGGTCGTTATTGTTCTCCCGTATGCCAAACATTCCCGGTCTGCGCAGTGGCTACGATAAAGTCGGCCGCCTCATTTATTTCGGACGCATGTTGGACAAGATCCGCCTCCACGCCGCCGGCCAGCTCCCGCCCGATTACGTGGAAAAGCTCGGCGAACACCAGTTCACGCTCGATGGACGCTGCACCCGCTTCCTCGGCGTCCCCTATGCCGGGATCAAAGAACGCGCGCTCGCCGGCGAGACCGACGAAGCCATTCTGCACTGGGCGCACGCCCACGGCACCGCGCGCACCGACGAAGAATGCCACGTCTGGAACCGCTTCATCGCCAAGCTCGGCTGGCGCGACGAACGCAGCCACGTCCTCGCCCAGCGCCTCCAGGAGAGCGGCCTCACCGGCAAACCGATCGAGACCCTCCTCGACCACATCGAATTCGACGAAGGCCGCGACCCCGTAGCCGCCCGCGCTTGGGAAAAGATTTAACGGAGCGACCTCGCAAGTTGCCCGCAGCGTCACCCGCACTCGGGTAGGGATGGCGCGCTGCGCCGTCCGACTGCGGACAGAGATGAGGTCAGCCGTACAAATTCCGGATTCCGATGCCGAGATTATAAGAC
>CAWBFF010000014.1:0-177645 GCA_963788065.1 uncultured Verrucomicrobiae bacterium | reverse complement strand
AGGTCCTGATAATCCTGGAGGAATCTGATCGCCGCGCGCGGCCGCATCCTTATGGAAGCTTCATCCTCCGCCGTCAACTTTCGCGTCTGGCGCTTGCTGGTCACGATCGCGGTCATCTGCGCCCTTTACTTCCTGCAGGAAATCATTCTGCCGGTGGCGGTCGCCGCGTTGATCACTTTTGTCCTCACGCCCGCGGTCGCGCGTTTGGAAAAATGGCTGGGTCGAAGCGCGGCGGTGCTCATTACTGCTGCCATCACATTTAGCGTCGTGGGGATTCTGACCTGGGTCAGCGCCATCCAAGTGTTCGATCTCGCGCGTCAGCTTCCCACCTATCGCGCGAACCTGACGGCGAAAGTTCGGGCGCTGAATTCCTCCGGCGGCGGACCGTTTGGCGGCGTCGCCAAGATGTTGAAGGAGATCGAGAAGGATGTGGACGCGCAAGAGGCTGCGACTGCACCAACCGCGCCGGCCGCGCGGCCGATGCCGGTGGAAGTAATCGAGCATCCGACGCCGGGGCCGGCGCGCCTCTGGGTTTTCGCGTCGTCCGTCATGGGACCGATCGGACACGCGGGCGTGGTCGTTCTTCTCGCCATCTTCATGCTCTTCGAACGCGACGATCTGCGCGATCGCATCATCGGTTTGATCGGTAAAGGCCGGATCGGGGAAACCACGAGCGCGATGCGCGACGCGGCCAAGCGCGTGAACAAATTCCTGCGGATGAATTTGCTCGTGAACATCTGCTACGGCGTCCCCGTGGCGATCGGGCTTTACTTCATCGGCGTGCCCGGGGCGCTGCTCTGGGGTCTGCTCGCAACGGTTCTTCGCTTCATTCCCTATCTCGGTCCGCTCATCGGGATGGCCTTTCCGATCGGGCTATCGCTGGCGGTTTTCGATAATTGGACTGGACCGCTGCTCACCTTGGGCCTGTTTCTCGTGCTGGAATTAATCATCGCCAACGTGGTCGAGCCTTGGGTCTATGGCTCCAGCACTGGCATCTCCGCTTTTGCCCTCATCGTCGCCGCGCTCTTTTGGACGTGGCTCTGGGGTACGATCGGACTCGTTCTCTCGACGCCGCTGACCGTCTGCCTCCTCGTCTTGGGAAAAAACGTCCCGCAACTCTCATTCTTCGGCACTCTCTTAAGCGAGGAAGGCGCCCTCGCTGCGCATGAAATGTCTTATCATCGACTTCTGGCGGGCGACCGCGGGGCGCTTAATCGGATGGTGCAGGAGCAGAGCAAAACCGAGACGCTCGACTCGATCTACGGTGCCACTTTGCTCCCGGCCTTGGGCATGGTGGAGGACGACCTGCAGCGGCGAGTGATCGATTCTACGCAGCATCAGTCCGTCATCGAAACTTTGAGCGAGGTGGTGGATCAACTGAATCTTCACGCCGCGTCCGTAAGCTCCATCGCCATTCCAGCGGCCGATGCCTTGCCCGCGGTCAGCCTCCGTATTGTCTGCACACCCGCGGAAAGCGCCGCCGATGAGCTGGCCGCGGCGATGCTTGCCCAGGTCGCGCGGGCGCATGGCTTTGAGGCGGAGGTCACCTCCGCCAGATTCCACGCCGGAGAAATCCGCACTCTGATCGAGGACAGAAGGCCGGATTGGGTTTGGATTTGCGCCGTCAATCCCCGCGGCTTCTCGCGCGTCCGGCACCTCTGCACAGAGCTGCGGAAACAGATTCCTGATCTGCGGATTTCCGTCGGTATCTGGCAAGGCCAGGAACACCTCGAAGGGGCGCTCGAAGGATTGAAACAGAGTGGAGCCGAAAGCGTGTCGTTAGTCTTCGGCGAAGCGTTGCTTCGAATGGAGGCGCTCCGTTCGTCCTTTGGCGACACCTTCACTTCCGCGCCGATCCCCGACGACGAGGCCGCTCGCCTGAATGCCTTGGTGGACCTCGGATTGCTCAATCAAGGACGCGACGAGCTCTTCGATCGGACGACCGCGGAGCTGACAAAAATCTTTGAAGTCCCGATCGCACTCGTCAGTCTGATCGATTCTGGGTGGCAGCATTTTGCTTCTCAGTGTGGCCTGCCCGCGGACCTGGCCACGGATGGCAAAACTTCGCGCGAAGTTTCAGTCTGCGGTCATGTCGTGGCGGCGAATCGCCCCCTGATCATCGAGGACCTGGCGCGCGACCGGCGCTTCGCGGGCAACCCGCTTCTGCGCCAGCGGAATCTGCGTTTTTACGCTGGCGTGCCGCTCCGCACCAGCGCCGGGATGCCCATCGGCTCGCTCTGCATCCTCGATACGCGGCCGCGCACGATCACGGAGCGCGAGATCCGCCTCATGCAGATGATTGCGGAAGGCTTGATGGTTGAAATTGAAGCACGCGCGGCCGAGCGCGCACCGGTCAGCGCTTAAGCCGCGTCGTTAGGCCGGGTCGCGGCTGCGTCGCTCTTCGCTTCCAAGACGCGCGCAATACCGCGCGGTTGCGGAACGTCGCCTTTGCCCGCGGGCCAGCCTTCTCTTTGCCGCGCGCGATCGCCGTCCGTTTCTTCGGTCTGGTCGTGAAACAAGATCTGCTGCGTGGGGAACGGAAGATCGACGCC
This sequence comes from uncultured Verrucomicrobiae bacterium, assembly GCA_963788065.1. Lineage (GTDB taxonomy): Bacteria > Verrucomicrobiota > Verrucomicrobiia > Chthoniobacterales > UBA10450 > JACCTI01. The sequence goes on along the minus strand of CAWBFF010000014.1, from coordinate 175,093 downwards.
GTTCGTGACCAAATGTTTTTTCACAGCCGCAAGCACCTTGTCCCGCGAGTCAATCAAGTCGGCGCGGCGCGGCGGATCGATCCACCAGCGCGCGCGCAGGTTCACGGAGCTGGCCCCGAATTCATACACCAGCACTTCCGGTGCGGGATCGGCCACCACTATCTCCACACCGCGAATCGCCTCCAGAATTAGCGCCTTCGCCCGGTCGATATCATCGCCGAAACCGATCCCGATATCGTACTCCACCCGGCGCAACGCATAGGCCGTGTTCACGATCACGGGGTTGGTGAAGAGTGCGCTATTGGGCACGACGATGCGGCGGCCATCGTAGGTCCGAATCGTCGTGGCGCGGATTTGCACATCCTCCACGTTGCCTTCGTATTCTTCCATTCTGATCTGGTCGCCGATCTGAAACGGCTGGTTCCAAAGGATCAAAATGCCGGCGAGAAAGTTTTGCAGGATGTCGCGGAACGCGAACCCGATCGCCACACTGCTGATGCCAAGAAACTCCACCAACTGCGCCGGTTTAAAGGAAGGAATGGCGATGACGAGCGCGACCAGTGCGCCGAGAAAAATGATCGCGCCTTGCGCGAGCCGGCCGAGGACGAGCCCGATATTCTGGTGCCGTTGCCGACGGATGGCGATGCCGCGCACCCCGGCGCGCACGCCTTTCGCGGCGAAATAAAAACCGAAGAAAACGAGCAGCGCGATGATCAGGTAAGGCAGCCGCTCGAGGAAGCCATTCACCATCGCCTGCACACCTTGGAACGCTTCGGAGAAATGGAAGTTCATGGGGGGAAAATTGTCCGGCGCGGTGGAATCTGGTGACGGTGCGCGATGGAGCTGCTTACATCATCGTGTGGCCGGCAATTCGCAAGAACCAAGAGACCTCTGGCGCATCGAGCCACTCTCGGAGTTTTCGGCTCCGGCCACGCCGACGAAGGAGACACTGCGCCGAAAGTTCGTGCAGATGCTGCAGCGCTTTCGGCCCTCCAAGCGGGCGTCGGCGGCGGAAGCGGCCGGCGATTTGCAATCTGCTCCCGCGACCGTGCTGGATCGCGCGGCGCCCATGCCGGCGCTGGAGCCATTCTTCGCCGCGATCGATGCCGCGGTGGAAAAATGGCTGGCGCATCCGGGCGAAACGAAGCGCGCACTCGTCTTCGTTCTGCCGCTGCACGACGAGTTTGCACTCATGGCGCACTGGGCCGAGGGCCGGAAAAAGAAAATGGTCCGCGCGCCATCATCAGCAGCCATTCTCGCCAAAGATTTCGCCGCCCTCCCGGAGATGGAGACTGAGGGCGAACTACTCGTTATCCCGGAGCTGGAAGATTGGTTTCTCCGTCAACATTCCGGCCTCGCGCTGGTCCGCGAATTGATCGCGCGCCTGAGCAAGGCGAAAGCCCGCTGTGTCATCGGCGTGAACAGTTGGGCCTGGAGTTTCCTGGCGCGCGCGGCGGACACCAACGTCGAGATGCCGGTGCCGTTGACGCTGGCTCCGTTCGACGATAAGGCGCTCTGCCTTTTCCTGAGCGAATTAGCGGAATCGAACCGCGCCGCGTCTGTCGTCTTTCGTAGCGATAGCACGGGCGACGTCCTCTTTGATCCGGCCCAGAGCTGCGGCAGCAACGCGGATGCACCTGCACGCAATGGCGACGGGAAGTTCCTCAAACGACTCGCCGCAATCAGCCGCGGCAATCCCTGGCTCGCCTGGCACATCTTTCGCAGCAGTATGCGGATCGCGGCGGAAAATCCTGATGCGGAAAAAAAGCCCGCCCGCGAAGTCAGCGATGCGCGCGAGACGGTTTGGATTAATCCCGTCGCGGAAGTGGCGCTGCCGGAGCTGCCGAAAGACGTGCGCGCGGCGGCCTTGCTGGTCTTTCACGCTTTGCTCATCCACGGCGACCTCGCCGTCGCCGAGTTGGAAAATGTCCTCCCGCCGATTCACACCTCGCACGTCGTCCACCGCCTCGCGGCCGATCGGCTTCTGCTCGAGCGCAACGGCAAATGGCGCGTCGCTCCCGAAGCCTACCCCGCAGTGCGCGATGCGCTCAGCCACGCGGGTTACCCTCTCGACGATCTCTAAGCGCTCATGGAACAAACCAAGCAGCAGGCGGCCAAGCTCTTCCTTGATTTCAAGGACATCGGCTTCTTCAACATCTTCCTCATCCTGCTCGCCACCTGGGCGCTGATCGCGATCATTCGCCGTCTCTTCCCGCTGGTCGCGGAAAGGACGCCGAATCGGGCGCGCATTTTCGTCCTCGGCGCGGTGCCGATCTTGCGTCTCGTCCTCCTCGCCATTGCGGTCGTGCTGATTGTTCCGCTCATCATCAACCCGACGATGCAGAATCTCTTCGCCATCTTCGGAGCGGCGGGCGTGGCGATTGGTTTCGCTTTCAAAGATTACGTCAGCAGCTTGATCGCCGGCATCGTCGCCGTGACGGAGCGCCCTTATCGGCCCGGCGACTGGGTGAAGGTGGACGACGCCTACGGCGAAGTGACCTCAGTCGGCCTGCGTTCCTACCGCATGGTCACGCCAGACGACACCGTTGTGACGATTCCGCACCTCAAGCTCTGGGACACAAACATCTACAACTCCAATGACGGCGCGCCCACGCTCCAGTGCGTAGCCGATTTTTACCTCGAACCCGAACATGACGCCGCGCTCGTTCGGCGCACGCTGCGCGACGTCGCCCTAACGAGCGCTTACCTCCAGCTCGAGCGTCCCATCGCGGTGATCGTGGCCGAAAAACCTTGGGCCACCCACTACCGTTTAAAGGCCTACCCGATCGACGCGCGCGACCAGTTCCAGTTCACGAGCGACCTGACCGTGCGAGGAAAAGAAGCTCTGCAAACGCTCCACATCAGCGCTGCACACGCCCTCGCCGCCGCACCAGATGACAAGGCGAGCGATTGACGAACACCGCGCGAGAGTTCGCCCAAGCCGCGCGGTCGGTCTGCTTCTCCGGCTGAGCGCTGCGGCTCGGCTACTTCTTTTTCGTCGTCTTCGCGCGAGCGGCTTTCGCCTGCTTATCGCTTAACACCGGCTGCATCCGCGTATTCTTCTTGGTTGATCCGGCCACCTTTGTTTTCGGACGATTGGCAGAGTCGGGCAGCGCTTTTTTGGCCTTGGCCTGGACAGTCATTTTCTTGGGCATGCGTGAAGAGACACCCTTCACGAAAGTTTGCATCTACCCTTCGACTTGCGCGCGCTCTTGCCGGCAAGGAATTACGCACCGCGGAGGAGCGAGCGCGCGGTTGGCGCGAGGAACAACACCTCAGGCTCACCATCGCTTAGACCATTGGTCGCAGCGGTCATCTCTTGAACCGGATATTCTTTTTTGAAAACTGCCGGATCAGGAAAGCGAACGAACAAGATCACGACGTTTGTCTCCGCGCGGACCGGGAGAGCCGGGAAAGTATTCTCGTAATGCGCCGTGACGAACGCGCCTGCTACGACCAACCCGCGCTGTCGACAGAGGTCGGCCATCGTCCCGGCGAGCGAGCTTGCGGATCGGCGGATGCGCCTGCCTGCAGGTGAGAAATGATGGCCACGATGACGCCGCCGTCGTTCTCCGGGCCGGCACTCTCCGCGCGCACCAGGCCCGCGAGACGAAAGCCATTCTCCATGCCCGCCGGTCGCAGCAGGAGGACGTTATCAGAGTCGATCATCGTCGCGTTAGCCGCTTCTCGATGCGCCTTCCAGATAGGTCCGCCGTAGAATTCCTGAAGCTGCTGCGCCCTCGCTTCCATACTTTGAAAACCGCGCAGCCAGACAAAACGGTCGGGCTTCTCCAGGTCGCGGAAAGTGCCGATGATGCGCATCCCGACGTCCTCCTGCGTCTCGATGAGCTCCCGCTCGAAGAGCTCGATCAAGGTGTCCCGCGCGCCTGGGTGCAGCGTGTATTGCCGTAGCTCTACGATCGGACAGCACGTCTCTTCATTGGACTCAATTTTCATGATGAACGAAAATGATTTCCCGCGCCGCGAAGGCAACTCGGTTTCTGCTTAGACCGTGACCACGATTTTGCCGATCTGTTGGTTGCTCTCCATGTAGCGATGCGCTTCCACCATTTGCTCGAGACCGGAAAAAGTCTTGGCGATCATCGGCTTCAAGTCGCCCGCAGCCAGCCCTTCGACGATGAACTGCTTCGCCTTCTCGAGTTTCCGCGGGTCGCTGGTGATCTCGAAGAGCAGATATCCGCGCACCGTTAGCGATTTCCCGAGCACTTCGATCAACGGCAACGGCGTCGGCTCGGTGCTGAGCGCGCCATACTGGAAAATGATTCCGTGGTCGCGAGTCGCTGCCGCTAGTTTGGCCAAGGTCGGACCCGCCACCGGATCGAACACCAGCCGCGCGCCTTTTTTGCGAGTCAGCTTCATCACCGCTGCGACCAGATCTTCTTCTTCGGTTGCAATCACGTGCGCCGCCCCGGCATCGAGCAGCGCCTGGCGTTTTTCGCTTGTCCTTGTTAAGGCTACCGACTTCGCGCCGATTCGGTTCACGATCTGGATCGCGGCCAAGCCCACGCTGCTAGAGGCGGCGGGAATCAGGACAGTGTCGCGCTTCTTCAACTTGCCGATTTCCACCAGCGCGCCGTAAGCCGTGGCGAATTGCATCCAGATGGACGCGGCTTCCTCCCACGAAAGCGAGGAAGGATGTTTCGCCACCGCGGTCGCCGGGACGAGGGCAAGCTCGCCGTAGACCCCGTAGTCATTTAACGGAAACGCTGGGATTGTGCTCACCGCATCGCCCAGCTGCAATCCTTCCACCCCTTCGCCTAACGATTCGACCGTGCCCGCTGCTTCATAGCCGAGGCGGGCCGGAAATTTCGGCTGCTCCAGGTATTGCCCGGAGCGAAACATTGCCTCCGCGCGGTTCAGCCCCAGCGCCTTTACCGCGATGCGGACCTCGCCCTTTTTCGGCGTGGGCACTTCCACGTCCTCGACGCGTAATACTTCAGGTCCCCCGGTTTCATGAAATCGAATCACTCGCGACATAGTATTTTCCTTTCTCGTTAGTGGCGGGTGGCCCGCCAGACACCGCCCACATCGCACCGGACTCGCGTAAGGCAAACGCGCGGTCAGATGACAAGCGCAGAGATCACCGCCGTCGTTCGGCCTTAGCGCCGCTTCGTCTTATTCTTGCAACGGCTTGCATCTGTTTCCACCGCTCGGGGCACTCTTAGGGATCCAACCCTTGGAGTCGACGAAACGCGAAAACGCTGGGAGGGTTCGCCATGTTGCTGGCGGGATTATGGGGGTTAATCGCGGGTTCGGCGCTCGTGCTCGGCGCTTTGGTTGGGTTCCATTTTAAGGTGAGCGCGCGGATCATTGCGGGCATCATGGCCTTCGGCGGCGGCGTGCTCATCTCGGCGCTTTCGTTTGACCTGATGGACGAGGCTTATAAGCGCGGCGGGTTCGACTCCACCGCGCTCGGCTTCCTCGCCGGCGCCACCATCTACACCGTGGCCAACTGGCTCCTGAGCCGCGCAGGCGCGAAGCATCGGAAACGCTCGGGTCACCATACCCAGCAGCCGTCGGAGCAGGAGCAGAGCGGCAGCGGCATGGCCATCGCAGTCGGCCAGCGCTGCGGACGGTGGTGGATGTGGGCGCCAACGTTGGCCAATGGTCTGGCATGTTGCGGCGTCTCGTTAGGCCAGATCACCACATTTTGATCGAGCCGGAGTCGCGGGCGTTTGCTCAATTACAGAACAGCTTTGCGACAAGCCGCGGCGTGGAATTGCACAGCGTCGCAATCGGAGACCGCAACGGCGTGACGCGCTTCCGCGTGACGCGCGACACGACCGGCGCCTCCGTCCTGCAACCGCGCGAGGCCATGCGCGAGCTGGTGGGAAGCAATTGGACGGTGGAGAGCGAAGTGGAGGTGCCGCTGCGTACGCTTGATTCGTTGCTCGCGGAATTGGCGGAGATTTCGCTCCTCAAAATTGACGTGCAAGGTTTCGAACGGGAAGCGCTGGCCGGAGCGCGCGCGACGCTTACGCGGACGAAATTTCTGCTTATCGAGCTCAACTACATGCCGCAGTACCAGGGCGGCTCGTGGCTGGGCGAAGTCCATCAGCTGCTCACACAGGAGCACGGCTTTTTCCTGGCGAATGCTTCTCGCCCGCTGTGTCTGAACGGGCGCGCGTCCATGTCCGACGGTCTCTACGTGAATCGGAAGCTAGTGCCCGACTGGGCGACGCCGGATTTTGTTTGAGCCTCATATGACCAATCATCTTGCGCGCTCGACGTCTCATCGTCAGGTAGGGTCTCGTTTGCTGGTGGAGCCAAACTCTGGCGGGCTGCGGCGATAGTGGCTCAGCAGTCTGATGGCCGACCCGGCCTAACTTCGCGCGGATGGTAAGGATGTGTTGCTTGTATCGTCCGGGGCGCTCGCCCTGGGACGTCGCGCGCAATTGTGTTGAATGCGAAGATGCGCCGCACCGGCGCTTGTGGAGCGACCGAGACGCTCTTGATTGATCGCGCAGCCGCCGCGTCTCATGTCGTGCCGATCCTTTCGGATCTGGCGCAGGCGGGCTGCGAAATCCGCGGCGACGAAAAGGTGCGAGCCGCCTATCCTTCCGCGAAGCCGGCGACGGACGCGGATTGGAGCCGCAAATATCTCGACGCTGTCATTTCGGTGCGCATGCTGGAGAAATTGGACGAAGCCCTCGGGATATCGCGCAGTATGGTTCGTAGCACAGTCGCGGTGGCACCGGGAACGCTTTGCCCGATCAGCCCGTTAGAGCCCAACCGCGGTCCGAACCCGGGCCATGACCTCGTCTGCGACTTCGTGCGCGCGCGCTGCTCCTTGCTTGAGCACTTCATCGATGTAGCCGGGATCCGCCAGAATTTCGCTCCTCCGTTTCCGCATCGGTTCGAAGTAATCCCACAAACGCATCGCGAGTTGCTTCTTGAATTCGCCGTAGCCTGTTCCGCCTTGACGAAAGGCATCTCCCATCGCGGCCGTCTCTGTCTCGCTGGCGAAAAGCGAGAAGAGCTGCACAATCGTGGACTGGACGGGATTTTTCGGAGACTCGACTGGCGTGGAGTCGGTCACGATGCTCATGATGCGTTTCCGCGTCTCTTTTTCTTCGCCGAAGATTTCAATGGTGTTGCCGTAGCTCTTGCTCATTTTTTGGCCATCGAGTCCGGGCACTGTCTCAGTGGTGGTCTGGATGCGCGCTTCGGGCAGCTTGAAGACTTCGCCGTAGGTTTCGTTCATGCGCGTGGCGATATCGCGCGTGATTTCGACGTGCTGCTTTTGGTCTTTGCCGACCGGGACGACGTCGCTGTCGTAGAGCAGAATGTCGGCGGCCATCAGGACCGGGTAGGTGAAGAGTCCGGTGTTGGCCGCGACGCCGCGCGCGACTTTATCTTTATAGGAGTGAGCCAATTCCAGACGCGAAACGGGCGTGACGGTGGAGAGAATCCAGGCCAGCTCGGTGACTTGCGGAACGTCGCTTTGCAAGAAGAGGGCGGACCGCTCCGGGTCGAGGCCGCAAGCAAGGAAATCCAACGCGACACGGCGGCTGTTTTCGCGCAGGGCTTTGGGATCGCGCAGGGTGGTGAGGGCATGGTAATCAGCGATGAAATATATCGCCTCGCCCTCAGCCTGGAGGGCGATCGCGGGGCGCATCATGCCGAAATAATTGCCGATGTGGAGGAGACCGCTGGGCTGGATGCCGGAAAGAATGCGCATGTTCAGGTTGGAAGAAAACGAAGGTCCAACGTCGGACCCACCTTCGCAAGGCTGCGGCGCGGGGATGCGCCGCGCCTCATCGCATTTGCGCAGCTCTGACGATTGCAACGCGTTCCCGCGTGACGATTCGGAACGCGAACCGCCGGCTAGATTCCCCGGCGCCGCGCCCGCAAACTTGCGATGAGAATTCCCAACCCGCCGACCGCGAGCAGCGCCGCTGTTCCCGGTTCCGGCACAGCGAGGAAGCCGCGGATTTCGCCGCCGCCGAAGGTCGAGCTGTGAATGTTAAGATATCCGCGGCCCTGCGCCAGCGCCTGCGAGAAGGCCATTTCAGCGGTGGCCGGAGTGCCGCCGTTGGCGGTGATGTAAGCCGAGTTCCAACTGGAAGCCATCGTCAGGTCGAAGGTCATGTCGTAGCTCCCGGAGGTGACGCCGAGAGGGAAGCCGGAAAAGGTCGGCGTCTGCGTCGCGACTCCAGCAGTGCCGGCGAAAGGCGTAGCGGTGGCCGCATGAATGTGCGCCGCGGAAACGGTGCCGGTGAGGCCGGAGAAATTCACCACCACCCGCAGGGTGTGAAGGGTCAGGTTGAGCGTGACGGTGGAGAAGCCTGTTCCGGGCGAGGCATTGGGTGGCTCTTCATTCGGGCCGCTCAAGCTGGTGTTGTAAACGAAGGTTTGCGCGTGCGCGGCGGAGTTACCGAAGAACAGGAGCGCCGCGAACGCGAGAGAGAAGGTGAGCGTTTTTTTCATGATGTGTCTCCGAGAGGTCTCTCTCTTATCGATTTCCGCGCGCGATTGCACGAAAAAAAGTTGGCCCGGGTCTGCGCTCGCGCGGGCGCATCCGACCCCGCGCCTCGCCATTTCCTCCTCGCCAAGCCGCCGGGCGCGCTTTAAGTAAGCGCCCACATGTCCGCTGCTTCCAAACCCATCTCCGTCGTCACCGGCGGCGCCGGATTCCTCGGCTCCCACCTGACCGATCGCCTGCTCGCGGAAGGGCACAAGGTGATCGCGATCGATAATCTCGTGACCGGCAATCTGGCCAACATCGAGCATCTGGCCGGGAACGAAGATTACCGCTTCGTGAAGCACAACGTCTCGAACTTCATCTTCCTGCCCGAAGAAAAACTCGATTACGTTTTCCATTTCGCGTCGCCTGCCAGCCCGATTGATTACCTGGAGTTGCCAATCCCGACGCTCAAAGTGGGCGCGCTCGGCACGCATAACGCGCTCGGATTGGCGAAGGCGAAGGGCGCGGCGTTCTTGCTCGCCTCCACCAGCGAGTGCTACGGCGATCCGCTCGTCCATCCGCAGAAGGAAGATTACTGGGGGAACGTGAACCCGATCGGGCCGCGCGGAGTTTACGATGAGGCGAAACGTTTTGCGGAGGCAATCACGATGGCCTACCACCGCTTCCACGGGATGGACACGAAGATCGTGCGCATCTTTAACACCTACGGGCCGCGGATGCGGCTGCGCGATGGGCGCGTGGTGCCGGCGTTTATCGGAGAAGCGCTCGCAGGCGAACCGATCACGGTGTTTGGCGATGGCTCGCAGACGCGGTCGTTCTGTTACGTCTCCGATTTGATCGACGGCATCTTCAAACTTTCACAGTCGGATTTTCACGAACCGGTGAACATCGGCAACCCGCGCGAGATGACGATCAAGCAGTTCGCGGAAGAGATTCGGCGAATCATCGGGGCGCAATCGGAGATCGTTTACAAACCGCTTCCGGTGGACGACCCGAAAGTGCGGCAACCGGATATCGGGCGCGCGAAGAAGATTTTGAACTGGGAGCCGCGTGTCGATTTCCAGGAAGGCATCCGGGAGACGATTGAGTATTTCCGTGGCTGCCTGGCCCGCGGGCATTTCGGCGAGCGCACGGCGGCGGAGGCGTAGCCCCGGCGTTTAGGCGACAACGGAATCGAGCAGCACTTCAGCGATCCGACCGGAACGATCGAGGAGCAGCTGCGCCGTTTCAAAACAGATTCCAACGCGGCCGGCTTGCCCGGGAAAGATGACGCGCAACCGTCCGCCGCGCGCGTGAAGGACGAGATGTGAGACGGTGAAGCTGGGGGAAAGCTCGACGCCGCCCAATTCGAACGCGGCCAAGAGCTGAATCGCGAGCGGCTGGCCGGAGGCAGGCGTGAACTGAATCGCGCCGAGACCGTTGGATGGCACTACCTCCAAGTCTTCGATCGCGACCCGCGGGGGCAAAGGAGGCGCGCTTGCGGCACGAGGGATCGGGATAACGCGAACGACCCCCATCTGACCGCGGGCATCGAGCGCGACGTCATCGATTTCGAAAGTTGCTTCTGGCAAGCGAATAGCCGCCACGGCGCGAGGATCGACATGGAGAAACACCGCCGCCGAGGGTGGCCGGGCCCGGATCGCCTTAATGTGGAGCCCGGCGGTGTATTGCATCGAGACGACATTAAGCGGAATGCTGAGGACCACGCGATCGCTGCTCGCCACGGGAATGTGCGCTGGCGTGGGGGGCACCTCGGGCGGCGCGGTAAGGGCGGTCGCGGCTTGCGATGAGATACCTTCGACCGGCTCCGCGCTTGGGACCGCGGCTGGGTTTTCTCCATTTGTCTTCGCAGATCGCGGCGGAGGCGATGGCGGCTCCGCGCTCTTTGACGCAGGGGGTGCTGATGGTGTCGGCGTGGGAGTTGGCGGATCAGGGCGGCGCCGTTTGCGCAGGGCGGGTTGCGTCGGGTTCGACAGGGTGCGGCTGACGGCGTCGATCAAACTTTGAGAGATGAAGGGCTTCGGAAGAGTGAGGACGATATTTTCATACGTCTCGGCCGCGGCAGCCATCTCCGCGGTGTGGCCCGACATCATGATGACGGGAGTTTGCCGCATCGTCTCGTCTTCGAGCAGCCGGCGACAAACCTCGTCGCCGTTGAAATCGGGCAGGCTGAAATCCAGTAAAATGAGATCGGGCCGAAACTCCGCGCATCGCTTCAGCCCCGTGCTGCCATCGGGCGCACTGGCGATCTGCATCCGCGGATCCGCAGAGGACAGCATTTCCTCGACGAAGACGCGGAGCAGTTCCGTGTCGTCGATGATCAAAACCTTCTTGCCGTCGCGCACTGCGACCGACTCGGCAGGAGCCGTTGTTTGCGTAGGGGAAGGGGCGGACAGCGTCGGTGTTGGAAGCATCAAGCGCGTCCGCGGCATGGAACGGAGAACGGTGCTGAGAATGGAAGGCCAATTCCCCTCCAATGTCCGCGGGACTCCTTCTTCGCTCGCGACGCAGCTGTAGAATTCGGGCGCAGACCAGCGCAGCATCTCGCGTAGCGCGTCGAGACCTTGCAGTCCGCTCGTGGAAGCGTGGCGAATTTGGCCGCGCACGAAATGAATTTCGCCGTCGCGCTCCTCTCCGTTCGGCCTCAGGCCGAGCACAATGCTTGCGCCGGCAAGGCCGAGGAGCGGGATGATGTCGGCGAGATTCAGATCGCTTAGAGCACCCTGCGCGACGTTGGCCGACCCGGTAGCGGTTAAGCCAAGGAGCCCGCGGACAGCTTCGCCAAAGTCCGGAAGTTGGAAGGGTTTCTCGAGAAATCCGAGAGCGTGCCGCGCGCGCCGCTCGCGCAATACTTCATGCGGCAGCCCCGCGCAGATGATGATGACGCGGGCGGCGGGCGCGATCTCGCGGAGACGACTCAGGTAATCGAGCGCGCCCGCGAGCGGCGGATCGAAGTCGAGGATAAGCAAGTCGGGCGGATGCGCGCGGGCCTCGATCTCCGCCCGCACGAGCGAGGGCACGCTCCGTACGGCGTGGCCCGGCGCGAACTTTTTCAGCGCGGAAAGGATGGCGGCGGCGAGGGCGTCGTATTCCTCGACCAGCAGAATGCTACCCTTGGCGCCAGGAGACGATAAAGGGAGGGAGGGCACGGGAAGGAGCTAGAAAAGGCGCGAGAATATTAGAATCCCCAGACATGTCAAAACTCACTAGCGCAAGTTGCGTGCCCCCGGCCCGCCTAGGTGCGGAGCAGCTGCCTTTACTCGAAGCGAAGAGCTTCGATGGGATCGAGCGAAGCAGCCCGATAGGCGGGATAAAAGCCGAAGCCGATCCCGATTCCGGAACAAACGACCAGGCCGGCAATCGCCCAGCCGAAGGGAAAGATAAGCTCAGCCTGCAACCAACTCGCAAGGAGATTGCCGCCTAACACGCCGAGGATGATCCCGAGAATGCCACCGGCCTCGGAGATGACGACCGCCTCGACCAGAAACTGGCGCAAGATATCTCGACTGCGCGCGCCGATCGATTTGCGGATGCCGATCTCCTTCGTCCGCTCGGTGACGCTCACGAGCATGATATTCATAATCCCGACCCCCGCGGCGACCAGCGCAATGAGGCTGATGACGAATGCTCCCACCCGCACCACGTCTGCGATGGAGGCGAAGGCATTCTTGAGCGAGTCGTTGGAGTAGATCTCGAAATCGTTTTCGTCTTGCGGCTGAAGGCCACGCGCGATTCGCATCGCCCCGATCGCTTTGTCCAACGTACGATTGTAAGACTCCTGCGAGGAGGCTTGGGTGGCAATGTTCACGGAACGTTTGGCCGAGCCGAAGTTCTCGAAGAAACGCGTGATCGGGATCACGCAGATATCGTCCTGGCTCTGGCCAAACGCGCTACCTTTGCTCTCCAGCACGCCGATCACGGTCACTGGGTGCCCGCTTAGCTTGATCACCTTCCCGATGGGCGACTCCTGCGGGAACAAGCCTTTTTCAATCGCCTTCCCGATGACGATGACACTGCGCGCGAAATCGACATCCTCTTCCGTAATGTTACGGCCGTAGGCGAGGGTGTAGGTGTTGGCGGTGAGGAAGCTCTGGTTTGACCCGGCGACAGTCAGACTGGGCGACGTCTTCTGTCCGCCGTAAGTGGCCTGGCCGTTAAAGAAGAAAGTCTTCAGGCAAACCTCGCGCGCGATCCCATCCATGAGCCGGTAATAGCGCATCGCCTGGTCGTAGCTGATGTTGCGCCGATTGTCGTACTTGTCCGCGTTGCGGCCGCCTTGCCCACCGCTCACCGGATACTTCGCGAACTGGAAAATATTTGAGCCGAGAAAACTGATCCCGGTCTCGATCGAACTGGATAAAGCGCCAATCGCGGTCATGACCGAGATAACCGAAAACACGCCGATGGTAATCCCGACCATGGTCAGGCCGGAGCGGAGCTTGTTCGCTCCGAGCGACTGCAGAGCCATGGAAATGATTTCGCGAAATGGCATGGCTAGCATCTAAAATTATCGTCACTCATACCGCAGCGCCGTGACGGGATCGAGGCGGGAGGCCGACCACGCGGGCGCGAAACCGGAGACCAATCCTGTCATCACCGACACGAGAACGCTGACCAGCACAAGACCGACCGAGAACTCGATCGGAAACGATGGGAAGGCCACGCCAATGCCAAAGCACATCGCGTAGGCGAAGAGCAATCCGATCACGCCCCCGACCAAACACAGCGCGGTCGATTCGATCAAGAACTGGAGCAGGATGGTGCGGCGCCGGGCGCCGAGTGCTTTGCGTGTACCGATCTCTTTCGTGCGTTCTTTTACGCTCACGAATGTGATGTTCATGATCCCGATCGCGCCTACGAAGAGCGAGAGTCCGGTAATGAAAAGCCCGGCGATGGCGATCGAGTTTTTCACCGGATCGAGCGTGCTCTTGAACGCTTGTTGCTCATTAATGTCGAAGTCGTTCTTCTTCTCCGGCGGCAGCGCGCGCACGCGGCGCATCAAGCCAGTCAGCTCATCCTTGGCCTCGGCCAGTTTGGTTTTGTCTTTCATCTTCACCCGCACATCGGATTCGCTCTTGGCGCTGAAATATTTCTTAAAGGCGGGCAACGGAACGATCACAATCGAATCGAGACTGAAGAGGCCGAGGAACGAGCCTTGGCGCGCGCCCACGCCGAGGACCTTGAAGCCCTGGCCGTTGATCAGGACGTCTTTCCCGATTGGGCTGCTCCCCGGAAAAAGCGCGTCCGCCACGTCGTAGCCAAGCAGGCAAACGTTCGCCGCGCTCTTCGTTTCCAATTCATTGAAGAAGCGGCCTTCCTCGAAGTCGACCACTGAGATGAGCGGATAATCGGCTGTCGTGCCCTGGATGAAAATGTTACTGACCTGGTTGTCCTCGTGTTTGACGGAACGCAGGATGTTCGAGGTAGGGACGGCGACGATCAGGTTCGAGTTTGGCGTCGCATCGATGAGGCGGTTGATCGTCTCCGCGTAGTCGGTCTTGATCTCGCGCCGGTCGCGGTAGCGCCACCAATCGCGCCCCGGCGTCCAGGGGAATTGGCTCACATAAAGGACATCGTCGCCCAGGATCGACATGCTCTTGTCGAAGCCCGACTGGATGCCGGTAATCGCCGTGCCCATGAGCGTGACTGCTACGATGCCGATGATAACGCCGAGCGCTGTAAGCATGGAGCGCGTCTTGTTCGCCAACATTTGGCTGGCCGCAATCTTCCAGCTTTCCGTCAGCTCATAAAGGAAACGCTTCATGCGGCGGTTGCGCTAATGAACGGTAAGCGACTCTGCGGCGGCGGTCGGTTCCATCAAACCGTCGCTTTCGATCAAGCCATCGCGCAAATGCACCGCCCGGCGCGCATGCCGCGCGATGTCCGGCTCGTGCGTGACGAGGATGACGGTGTTGCCGCGCTGATATAGATCTTCCAGCAGCGCCATGATCTCTTCGCCAGTGCGCGAATCGAGGTTCCCGGTCGGCTCGTCCGCGAGGATGATGGAGGGATTGTTCACGAGCGCGCGTGCGATCGCGACGCGCTGGCGCTGGCCGCCGGAGAGCTCGTTAGGCTTGTGCAGCATCCGCTCGCCCAGGCCCACATCGCGCAAGGCCTGCGCGGCGCGCTCCTCGCGCGTCACCGGATCGATCCCCGCATAAATTAGCGGCAGCTCGACATTGCGCAGGCTGGTGGAACGCGGCAGCAAATTAAAAGTCTGGAACACGAAACCAATCTCCTTGTTTCGAATCTCGGCCAGCTCATCGCCATCCATCGACGAGACGTCTTTGCCGTTGAATTCGTAGTGGCCCGAGCTCGGCGTATCGAGGCAGCCGAGCATGTTCATGAGAGTGGACTTGCCGCTGCCGCTCGGCCCCATGATGGCGAGATATTCGTTGCGATGAATTTGCAAGGTCACGCCGCGCAGGGCATGGACCGTTTCGTCACCCATCACGTAGTGTTTCGTGATCGCTTCGATGTCGATCACGACCGGGCCGTGGGGGCGGATATTATCGGAGGCTATCATGTATCCGAACCCGGATGATGACGGGCCGCGGACGCCAACGCGGGCGCCCCTCCCGCGGCGTCACTTCTTCTTCTCCTCTTTCTCGATCTCCACCTTGGCGCCGTCCTTTAACTTGCGACTGATCGCGCTGTAGCTGCCCGAGATAACTTCGTCGCCCGGCTGGATGCCGCTCTTGATCTCCATGTAGGTGTCGTCGGCAATTCCGGTTGTGACCGAAACCATTTCGGCTTTGGAGCCGTTCTTCTTGAAGACGACCTTTTTCAACGATTCGCGCTCTTCCTTCTCTTCCGCCCGGGCCAGGCGCTGGTTCGTGAACTCAGCGGCATTGTCGCCCTTATCGCTCGCGGCTTTCTTTTGCTTGCGCTGCTCGATTTCTTCCGGGCTCAAACTGGTGTCGCCGGTGCGGATGGTGACGCTTTGCATCGGGACCGCGACCACATCTTTCACGATGTCCGTCTGGATCTCAGCCGTGCAACTCAAACCCGGGCGCAGGCTGACGTCGGCGCTCTCGAGCGCGATCTTCACTTCGAAATTAGTCACCTCTTCCTGCGTCCCGGTGCCGCTGGTCTTTCCACTGTTCGCGATCTGCGTGACTTTGCCGATAAACTTCCGGTCGCCGTAAGCGTCGATCGTCACGATCGCCTTGTCGCCTGTCACGACTTTGACCACGTCGTTTTCGTTCACGTCCACCCGCGCTTCCATGTGGCTCAAATCCGCCACCTGCATGACTTCGGTGCCGGCGAACTGATTAGTCGCGACCACGCGTTCGCCGAGCTTGCTATTCAAAACCGTCACCGTGCCGTCGATGGGGGAATAGATTGTGGTTTTGGAAAGTTGATCGCGCGCCTGGCTTGATCCCGCTTCGGCCCGCTCGATCTCATGCATCGAACTGTCGTAAGTGGACTTGGCCATCTCGCTCGAGGTCTGCGCGGCCACGAACTCCGATTCCGAAATCATCTTTTTGCGAAAAAGATCCTCGCTCCGCTTCAGATCCTGTTCGGCTTTATCCGCCGCCGCTTTCATCTGGGCGTTGACGGCTTTGGCGGCGCTAATCGAAGCGAGTTGGCCGTCGAGCTGCGCCTTGTAGGAGTCAGGCTTAATCTTGACCAGCAGCGCGCCTTTTTTCACCGCCATCCCATCCATCACCGGGAGATCGGTAATCTCGCCCGCGACTTCTGGTGAAATTTTCACCTCCACTTCCGGCTGCACTTTGCCGGTAGCCGAAACGCTCTGCACGATTGTGCGGCGCGAAGCTTTCTCCGTGACCACGGGAATGGGCTTCTCCCGTTTCCCCAACACGATCGAAACAATCAGCCACAGCAGCAAGAGTCCGATGACGCCAAAGATGATGAAGCGCTTCCGCCGGGAACGCGGCTTCTTCAAAGGTTTGGTCGCAGCGCTGGGGGTCGCGAGGGGTTGATGCATCGGAAAGGGAACGAAAACTCTGGGGATGAGACCTATAAAGGACGGTCTCGGCCCGTGCAAAGTAAACCTGTCCAGCTTCCGCCGCACGTCGTCTAGCGGATGTGCGGGCCGCTTGATTAACGCTGCAGAATCCGATCAATCGCCCACGCGGCGTGCTCGGCGATCAACGGCTCCGCATCAGCCGCAGCGCGACGGAGCGCGGGCAAATCTTCCGTCGTCCCGACATTGCCGAGCGCGACGCTGACGTTGCGCAAAAAGCCGCGGCGCTTGATGCGCTTGATCGGCGAACCGCGGAAGAGTGCGCGAAATTTCTGGTCGTCCAAGTCCAAAAAATCGCGGAGCTGCATCGCGCTTGTCGCCGGTCGGGCCATGAAGGCGCTCTCGCGGGCGACAGCGGCGAAGCGGTTCCACGGGCAAACGTCGAGGCAAGTGTCGCATCCATAAATGCGGTCGCCGATCAAAGGGCGAAACTCCAGCGGGATGGAGCCTTTGAGTTCGATCGTGAGGTAGGAGATGCAACGCCGAGCGTCGAGGCGGTGAGCTGCTGTGATCGCGCCAGTCGGGCAAGCCGTCATACAACGGGTGCAGCTTCCGCAACGCGCGACCTGCGGAGCATCCGGAGCCAACTCGAGCGTCGTCAGGATTTCACCCAGAAAGAACCAGGTGCCCAGTTTCCGATCGAGCAACATGGTGCTCTTCCCGTGCCAGCCGACTCCGGCTTCCGCCGCGTAGTCGCGCTCCAGGATGGGGCCGGTATCCACGTAGCATTTTTGAACGCCGCCGCGCGTTTGCAGGAATTCATCGAGCTGCCGCAAGCCCGCCAACATCACCTCGTGGTAATCATCGCCCCACGCGTAGCGAGCGATGCGGCCACCTCCTTCGGGGCCGCCTTCGCCTTGCCAATAGTTGAGCGCCACCACGATGACAGAGCGCGCGCCCGGCAGGACTTTTTGCAGGTCGCCGCGTTTCTCCTCGCCGCGTGCCAACCAATCCATCTCGCCGGCGGCACCGTCGCGGAGCCATTCGGAAAATTCGGCGCCATGCGGAGCCGGCGTGGCTCGCGCTACGCGGCAGGAGTCGAAACCAAGATCGAGCGCTCGCGCGGCGATTTGCGATTTCAGCTCCTCGCTCATCTAGCGGTGTCGATCCAGGATTTGATTTCGGCCGCCGCTTCGTCCGGCTCCAGCCGCGAGGTGTCGACAGTGTGATCCGCCGCTTTGCGATAGAAGGGTTCGCGTGTGCGGAGGAGTGTCGAGAGCGCCCTTCGCGGATCGTTTGTTTGCAGAAGTGGACGCGAGCCGTCGCGCAGCGCTCGTTCTAGAAGCGTCTCCTCGTCCGCGGTGAGGTGGATAAGATAACCAAGCGTGCGCATCCGTTCCACATTTTCCGAGCGCAGAACGATCCCGCCGCCCGCGCTCACAACCGCAGCGCAGTCGGTCGGAATGCGTCCCAGCGCTTCCGTCTCCAGCTCGCGGAAGCGTTCTTCCCCGTCGTGGGAGAAAATCTGCGCGATCGAGAGCCGCGCTTCCGCTTCCACCATTCCATCCGTATCGAAGTGCGGGCGGGCGGTGAGCTGGGCGAGCGCGCGACCTATCGTCGTTTTTCCCGCGCCCATGGGACCGATGAGAACGATAGCTGGCCCGCGATCCATCGCCCAAGGTAGCTCACGCCCGCGTGCGCGAAATCACTTTACAACCCGCGCCCTTCCGCCAACTCATGAACGGTCCCCATGTCGAAGCCAAAATCCTCCGCCGCGCTCGTCGCCGTCGTCATGGGCAGCAAGTCGGATTGGGAGACGATGCGGCACGCGGTGGAGATGCTGGAGCAGCTGGCTGTCCCGAGCGAACACCGGATCGTCTCCGCCCATCGCACGCCGAAATTGATGGCCGATTTCGCGCGTGATGCGGCCGGGCGCGGCCTCCGTGTGATCATTGCGGGCGCGGGCGGGGCGGCGCATCTGCCGGGTATGATCGCAGCGCAAACCTGGCTCCCGGTCCTCGGTGTGCCGGTGGAATCGAAAGCGCTGAAGGGCCTGGACTCGCTTCTCTCTATCGCGCAAATGCCGGCTGGCGTCGCGGTCGGAACGCTGGCGATCGGAATTGCTGGCGCGAAGAACGCCGGGCTCCTCGCGGCCAGCATTATCGGCTTAACCGATGCAAAGGTGCGCGCCCGAGTGGAAGCCTTCCGCGCCGCGCAAACGGATGCCGTCCTGGCCCAGCGTCTCGAATGAAATATCTTCCCGGGGCGATGATCGGCGTCATGGGCGGCGGCCAGCTCGGTCGCATGTTTGCCATCGCGGCGCGCCGGATGGGCTATCGCGTGCAAATCTTCACCCCGGAGGAGAACAGCCCGGCCGGCCAATTTGCCGACCTTACCCGCATCGCAGAGTACGATAACGAATCGGCCGTCCGGCGTTTCGCGGCCGACGTGGATGTGATCACCTTTGAGTTTGAGAACATCCCGATCGAGACGGTCGAATGGTGCGAACACGAGCGCGAGGTGCGGCCCGCTGGAGCCATCCTTCATCTGGCGCAGAATCGTCTGCGCGAGAAAAATTTCCTCGCTGCTGCTGGCTTCCCGATCGCGCCCTACAAAGCCGTGCGAAGCGCTCACGAACTCGAGTCGGCGATCGAACAGATCGGCCGACCGGCCATCCTCAAGACTGCGGCCTTCGGCTACGACGGGAAAGGCCAGCAGACGATTAATTCGCGGGAGGATTTCGACGAAATCTGGAGCGCGAGCTCGGCGGATGAACTTGTTCTCGAGGGCGCGGTGAATTTCGAAAAGGAGATTTCCGTTCTCGTCGCGCGCGATCCCGAGGGCCGGATGGCTACCTTCCCGGTCTGCGAAAACATTCACAAGAATCACATCCTCGACGTGACCGTCGTCCCGGCGCGAGTGGACCCGAAGGTGGAGACCGATGCCGCGGAGCTGGCGCGCACAATCGCGGAAAAGATTGAGTTGGTCGGCTTGCTCGCGGTGGAGATGTTTCTTAAGGCGAACGGCGAGATCCTGGTCAATGAGCTGGCGCCGCGTCCGCATAATTCCGGGCATTGGACGATCGAGGGTTGCGCGACCAGCCAGTTTGAACAACAACTGCGCGCCGTTTGCGGGTTGCCGTTAGGCGCGACCGATATCCTGCGGCCTTCGGCCATGGCCAACATCCTCGGCGACGTTTGGCAGGGTGGGGAACCCGATTGGGAAAGTGCTCTGCAGGTGCCGGGCGTGCATCTGCATCTCTACGGAAAAAGCGAGCCGCGCCCGCGTCGCAAGATGGGCCATCTTACGGCGGTCGGCGACACCGCGGAGGAAGCGATGCAGCGGGTGCAGGAAGCGCGGAACGCGCTGCGTTCGCGCACGCAGTGAAGACGCGGATTTTGTCCGCGGAGGCCACAGCTGAAGCTGTGGAATCTCTGCGTGCGGGCGATGCGATCGCGCTTCCCACGGAGACGGTTTACGGTCTGGCGGCAGACGCATTGAACGTAAATGCGGTCGTCAAAATCTTCGAAGCGAAAGAGCGTCCGCGTTTCGATCCGTTAATCGTCCATCTTCCGGAAGGCGATTGGTTTTCGCGTGTTACGAAAACGGGCGCGCAAGAAGCGGAAATAGTGCAGGCGTTAATTCAGAGAGTTTTGGCCCGGACCGTTGACGCTTGTTTTGCCGCGCCAGCCAATCGTTCCCGATCTCGTCACGGCCGGTTTGGAAACTGTCGCCGTGCGCATGAGCGCTCATCCTGTTTTCGCCGAAATTATTCGGCAACTGGATCGCCCGTTGGCGGCTCCGAGCGCAAATCGCTTCGGCCGAATCAGCCCGACTACGGCGGCGCATGTGCTGGCCGAGTTAGATAACCGTATCCCGATTATCGTCGATGCCGGGGCCACGGCGCACGGCTTGGAATCCACCATCATCGCCGTGCGTGGGGGCGGGATCGAGATCTTGCGGCACGGCCCGATCACAGCCGAGCAGCTCGCTCTGTTCGGCGAGATTCGGACCGCGGAGATGCGGGAGAAACCAGAGGCGCCGGGGCAACTTCGTTCTCACTATGCGCCGCGGACGCCGCTCGTTCTCACGGCCGAGATCGACTCGTTTCCGCTCCCGGCTGGGCAGCGGGTGGGCGCGCTTACTTTTGGCGAGGCGAAGTCAGAACGCTTCTGCGATGTCCGCTCGCTCAGCGCGGACCGTGACCCGCGGGAAGCGGCAGCTAATTTGTTTCGCTGCCTCCGCGAACTCGACGAGCTGGCTCTCGATTTGATCGTGGCGGAAGAGGTGCCGGAAGCGGGGTTGGGGCGCGCGATCATGGACCGGTTGCGGCGCGCCGCCGCGCGTTGATTGGTTCAACCCTGGTGGGCCAGACAAGCCTGGATGAAGCCTTTGAAGAGCGGATGAGGCTGGTTCGGCTTGCTCTGGAACTCCGGGTGATACTGGCAGGCCAGGAAGTAGGGATGATCCTTCAGCTCCACTAATTCCGCGAGGGCGCCATCGGGCGAAGTGCCGGAAATGGTGAACCCTTTTTCGTTCATCCGTTCGCGATACTTCATGTTGAACTCGTAACGGTGACGGTGTCGCTCGAGCACCTCGGAGTTGCCGTAAACTTTCTCTGCCAGCGTTCCGCCAGCAATCTTGGTCGGCCAGGTGCCGAGGCGCATACTGGCGCCTTTTTTGCGCACGTCGCGCTGTTCGTCGAGCAGGCAGATGACTGGCTCAGCCGTGTTTTCGTCAAACTCGGTGCTGTTGGCGCCTTCGATCCCGCAGACGTTGCGCGCAAACTCAATCGTCGCCACTTGCATGCCGAGACACAATCCGAGGAACGGCACTTTGTGCTCGCGCGCGAAACGGGTCGCCTTGATTTTGCCTTCCACGCCGCGCTCGCCGAAACCCCCTGGGATAAGCACGCCGGCGACGTCCTTGAGTTGACCGTCCACGCCGTCTTGCAGCGTTTCGGCGTCGATTAGTTTCAGGTCGATCCCGCAATCCTCGCTCGCGGCGGCGTGGGTGAGCGATTCATAGATGCTCTTGTAGGCATCCTGGAGTTCAATGTATTTGCCGACGACCGCGATCTTGACCTGCTTCTTCGGGCTCACGATGCGCTCGACGAATTTCCGCCAATTGCTCAGATCGGGCGGCGGCGCCTGGAGATTGAGGAGCTGGCAAACCAATTCATCCAGCCCTTCCTCGTGCAACATGAGCGGGACTTCGTAGATGGTGTGCTGCACATCGCGCGCCTCGATCACGGCCCGGGGCGAGACATTGCAAAACATCGAGAGCTTCTCCCGCGTCTCGACGTCGAGCGTCTGCTCAGTGCGACAGAGGAGCACCTGTGGCTGCAAGCCGATCTCGCGCAACTTCGCGATGCTTTGCTGGGTCGGCTTGGTCTTTAATTCGCCCGCCGCCTTGATGTAGGGCACGAGCGTGGCGTGCATGTTGATCACGTTTTGCGGCCCGGCTTCGAGGATGAATTGCCGAATCGCTTCGAGGAACGGCAGCCCTTCGATGTCGCCCGTCGTGCCCCCGATTTCCGTGATCAAGACGTCCGCTTTGCTCTCCGCCGAAACCTCGCGGATCCGGTTCTTGATCTCATCCGTCACGTGCGGGATCACCTGGACCGTCTTGCCCAGATAATCGCCACGCCGCTCCTTCAGGATCACGCTCTCGTAGACCTGACCGCTGGTCAGATTGTTGTGCCGTGAAAGGACGCAATTGGTGAAGCGCTCGTAATGCCCGAGATCGAGGTCGGTCTCCGCGCCGTCGTTCAAGACGTAAACTTCCCCGTGCTGAAACGGGTTCATCGTCCCTGGATCGACATTCAAATAGGGATCGAATTTTTGGAAAACGACGCGCAAGCCGCGGAGCTCGAGGAGCGTTCCAAGGGCGGCAGCCGCGAGGCCTTTGCCTAACGAGCTGATCACGCCACCGGTTAAAAAAATATACTTCATCGCGCGCTTTTCGATTTCGGACGAAGTCGCGGGCGCGCGGCGCGAACAAGTTCCCGCTCAACCGCTTCTGCGTCCGCCGGTGTATCCACTCCCGGCGAACCGCCCTTCGTCACGAGCACCCGGATTCTTACTCCATTCTCCAATGCGCGCAATTGCTCCAGCGCCTCCGCGCGTTCGAGAGGCGAGGCCTTCCAGCGAACGAAGCGCAGGAGGAGATCGCGCGTGTAAGCGTAGATGCCTTGGTGGCGAAAATAAGTCACCTCGGTCTTCTGATCCGCCTTCACCAGAAACGGGATCGCGCTGCGCGAAAAGTAGAGGGCGTATCCGTTCGTGCCTCGCACCACCTTCACCTGGTGCGGTGAATGCACGTCGGCTCCCTTCTCGAAAGGGTGCGCCGCGGTGATCATCTCGATCGCAGGATCGCGCTCCATTTCGCGCACGAGGCGATCGATCAGCACTGGGGCGATGAGCGGTTCGTCGCCCTGAATATTTACGATATGGGTGAACTCCGGCGCCTTCGCCACGACTGCCGCGATCCGATCCGTGCCACTGCGATGCCGACCCGAGGTCATGGCCACTTCTGCGCCCCAACCGAAAGCCGCTTCTGCGATGCGCATGTCGTCGGTGGCCACAATTATCGCGTCGAGTTTGCGCGCCCGTCGCGCCTGATTCCACACATGCCAGAGCAACGGCTGGCCGGCGATGAGATGGAGCGGCTTGCCGGGAAAACGAGTGGAACCCCAGCGCGCGGGAATGACGCCGACGGCTTTAGTTGGCATGGCGAAGAATAATGGCCACGGCCTCAGCGAGGTCACGCGCCTCCCAGTCAGCTCCGGTCGGCGTCGCTGTTTGTTCGATGCCGGTGCGGACGAGGATTGTGTGCACGCCTGCGCGTTGTCCGCATTCAATGTCGATGGGCTTGTCGCCCACCATAAACGAGCGGGCCAAATCAATCGCGTGCTCGCGTTGCGCTTCCAAAATCATCCCGGGCGCAGGCTTCCGCCGCTCCGTTGCGGCATCAGGATGGTCCGCGCAAAAGTAAGTGGCATCGACGACGCCCGGTCCGATCTGCCGCTCCACTTCTGCCTCGACTGCGCGGTAATGTTCTTCGGTAAAATAGCCGCGCCCGATTCCGCTTTGGTTGGTGATAATGACAATCCGAAAACCAGCCGCCTTCAAGGTGCGCAGCGCCTCAGCGGCTCCCGGAAAAAGCTCTACGCGCGCCGGATCGCCGCAATACTCGACATCTCGCATGATCGTCCCGTCGCGATCGAGAAAGACCGCAGGGTAGCCCGCGGCGTCGTCACGCGGCATCATCGTCAAAAGAGGCGCGCAAATCCTCAGGCGAGACCGTCGCCGTCCCCAGTTTTCCAACGACGACCGCACTGGCGTGATTAGCCACCTCTGCGGCTTCCGCTGCGGATGCGTCGCAGGCAAGGGCGAGAGTGAAGAGGGCAATGGCGGTATCGCCGGCGCCGGAGACGTCGAAGACCTGGCGGGCGCGGGTTGGGATGTGAAGGGGCTCGGTCCCTGGTGCGAAAAGCATCATGCCTTGCTCACCGAGCGTGATGAGAAGGTGGCGCGTCTCCCATTTTTCCAGTAGCGCCGCGCCGACCTGCAAAAGCGCGCGATCGGCCTGCGCGGGCTCGGCCGGATCACTCCATGGAATCCCAGCAGCGAGGAAAGCTTCCGCGCGATTTGGCTTTACGGCGGTAACATTTTTCCAGGCGAGAGGATGGCGGGGATTGGGATCGACGGTCACGATTTTGCCGGCCTGCTGACCGAGCACGCAGATCTGGTCCACCAATTCAGAGGTCAGGAATCCCTTGCCATAATCCTCCAGAATAATGGCGTCGATCTGCGGCAATTGCTCGCGCACGCTCTCCGTCACGCGCGCAATCTGCGCCGCATCGGGCGGCCGGATTTGCTCGCGATCCACGCGCACGACCTGCTGTTGCCGGGCAACGATGCGGGTCTTTACAATGGTGGGGAAGTCGGCGTCTTCGATCACAGCGGAAGTGTCGATCCCATCGGCTTCCAAAAGCTGGCGCAACTGTTGTCCGCCGCGATCCGTCCCGAGCAAACCGATGACGGACGTCCGCGCGACAAACTCCCGGAGATTGCGCGCGACATTAGCGGCGCCGCCAGGATAGGAACTCTCGCCCGTCACCTCCACCACTGGCACGGGCGCCTCGGGCGAGATGCGCCCCACCTTCCCCCAAACAAACTCGTCCAGCATGAGATCGCCGAGGACGAGGATGCGTTTGGCGCGTGCGCCGGTCAGGATTTCGCTCAAGCGCCCCGGGCTCATACGAGGACGCCGGCCAACGGCAAAAGAAATTCCGATCCATGCCTCCGGCTCTTCAAGTTCATGCGATTATGGGGTGAGAAAATGGAACGCAGGGGGCGATTTGTGTGGCTAACAGTTCTGCCTACAGTTATCCACCAATTCTGAATAGAAGTCGAAATCAACAGTCCAACGCCCGGATGATCTCTCCCGTAAAATTTTCCAAACTGACACTCCTGACCCTCCTCGGGTTGACCCTTTCCGCGCAGGGCGTGGAAGCGCCCAAACAGATCGACGTGAAACAGCTATCGAAGCGCGTCGACAACGTGGTGGTGCCGTTGCCTAACGAAGTTTTCGGTGCGCTGAACAAACTCGGCGGCGTCAATTGGCGCGACTACGTGCGCAGCGAGAAGGGGAGCAACTTCACCGAGCGTCCGCGCATCGCGTTGCTCCTCGGCACCGTCATCGCCGATGGATTTATCGCGGTCCAAGCGGAGGACGCTCCCGCAGTGAAGGACATCGGCCAGCGTGTGCTCAGCCTGGCCAAGGGCATCGGGGTGGGGAACTCAATCACGCCGCACGCGAAGGCGATCACGGAAGCTGCCGACAAACGCAACTGGCCGGGCGTGCGCCAGGAATTGGATCGCACCCAGAACAGCGTCCAGCAGGCGATGAACGAAGTGCATGACGAAAAGCTCTCCCACCTCGTGAGCCTCGGCGGTTGGCTGCGTGGCACCGAAGTGCTGACCGCGGTGGTGAACAAGCGCTTCTCCGAGGATGGCGCGGAGCTTCTCCATCAACCGGATCTGCTCATGTATTTCCAGGAACGCCTGCAAGCCATGCCCGAGTTCAACATGAAACTCCTTCAGGAAATCCAATCCGCGCTCGAGGAAGTCCGCCCGCTGATCAGCGTGGGCGGGGCCAACATTTCACCGCAAGCCGTCAAACGGATCAATGAAATCACGTCACGGCTCGACGACGCCATTTTCACAAAAACTCGCTAGCCCCGACCATGGACTTTTCTTTTCAACGAACTCTGCGCGCGGCCTGCGTTCTGGGGCTGCTTTTGGCGGTCGGTCAGCGAGCAATGGCTTCGGTGGACGATGCCCAATCCTTCGCGCTGCAGGCGGCCGAGCCCTACGTCAAAGAAGGCTACCAGGTGCGCGAAGATTACTGGGGCGGCGATCTCGGCGTGGCGGAGAAGAAGGCCGTCAAACAACAGCTCTTCAAGGGCAACGAATATTGGTTCTGGCTTGGGACGGAAGTGGAGAAGGCCAAACTTTCCGTGCACATCTATGACGCCGAAGGCAAACTGGTGGAGCAGCCGGATAGCTGGCAAAAAGGCCAGTTCGCCGCCGCTCACATCGTGCCGCAGACGACTGGCAGCTATTTTATTATCGTGACGATCGAGGAATCGACCGACGAGCGCACGCATTGGGCTTTGGTTTACGGCTTCCGCTAGACGACTCTGGACGCCACGGCGGGCGTCTCACCCATGCCGATGACCGAATCCCGCACTTTGCAGTTCGAGAGCGCGCGCGCCCTCGAGGCTCTCTACGCTGGCGATCTCAAGCTTCTAAAAACCCTGGAGGAAACGCTCGGGGTCCGTCTCACGACTCGCGAAGGCTGGCTAAAAGTGGAAGGCGAACCGGACCAAATCGACCGCGTCCAGCGCGTCTTCGATCAGCTTGAAAAAGTGCGGCAGAAAGGCGTCGATATTCATAAGCACGAATTTACCTACGCGCTCAATGCCGTGAGCGAAGCGCGATCGGAAGACCTGACCGAGGCGGTGGACACGAAGATCGCCACCTCCGCGCGCAAGCCACCGATCGTGACTCGCACCATCGGGCAGCGACATTACGTGGAGGCGATTCAAAAGCACGACATCGTCTTCGGGATTGGCCCCGCCGGCACGGGCAAAACTTATCTGGCCGTAGCGATGGCGGTGGCGGCGTTAAAGAAAGAACAGGTCAGCCGCATCGTCCTCACGCGCCCAGCCGTGGAAGCCGGCGAAGCGCTGGGATTCCTCCCAGGCGATCTCCAGGAGAAGATCACGCCGTATCTGCGTCCGCTCTACGACGCGCTGCGCGACATGCTCGAGCCGGAGGAAATCGAACGCCTCGTGGCGCGGCAGACGATCGAAGTGGCGCCGCTCGCTTACATGCGTGGCCGCACCTTGAGCAATGCCTTTGTTATTCTCGACGAAGCGCAAAACACCACCACCGAGCAGATGTTCATGTTGCTCACCCGCATCGGCCAAAATTCGAAATGCGTCGTCACCGGCGATGTGACCCAGATCGATCTGCCGTCAAATAAACGCTCCGGTCTGGTCGAGGCGCTGCAGGCGCTCAAGGCCGTCTCCGGCATCGCGATGATCTATTTCAATGAGCGCGACGTGGTGCGACACGAGCTTGTCCGCGCCATCATTAATGCGTATCAACAACATCGCTCGCCGGCCAATTCCGGCGGCGCGGGGCGCAAGTAGCCACCCATGTTTGATTTTCTCAAAAGAAGCCGCCTCGTGAAGCGCGGCCTCGCTTCCGGCAAAACGCGACGCCGGCGCGCCTCGAACGAACTCCTGGAGCGGCTCGAGTATGCGCCTTACGCGAAGGTAACGATTTTCGCGATTTTTCTCGCTGGCCTCGCGTTGCTTCTCTTCAGCGGCGAGCAGCCGGAGCCGACGAAGAAGTTCGTCGTCGCGATGCTCTTCTTCGCTGCCGCTGTGACGCAGCTTTGGATCAATCAGCCGACCACGTTTCTGCGCGGTTCGCGGCTGCTGCTCGTCTTCGGCGTTATGTTTATCCAACTGGCCGCGACCAAGCTGGTCCTGGTCTTATGCCAAAGCGAAACGGTCAGCTGGCTTAAACCCGAGACCGCCGCGCTCCTCGCGCCCTATGCGTTTGCGCCGCTGATCTTGAGTGTTCTGCTTGGGAGAAATCACGGCCTCTACGCCGCCATCTTCGTCAGCCTTTGGAGCCGCGTGCTTTTCGGAGATTTCGATGCGCCGCTCGTCGCGACTGCGATCATTTGCGGGTTCACCGCCGTCTTCCTCACTCTGCAAGTGCGGCGGCGCAGCCGGCTGATTCGCGCCGGCTTCGGCGTGGGCGTGGCGCTTTGGTTGTTGTCGCTCGCCTTCGGCGTCATCGGGCCGATCAATCTCTTCGCCCCGGCCGCGAACAACTGGCAGGAGCTGGCCTTGCAAAGCGCGCTCGCCATCGGCAATGGCATCCTCACCGCCACCATCGTGGGCGGCGTGCTGCCGATCCTGGAAAACCTCTTCCGTATCACGACCGATATTTCGTGGCTGGAAGCGTCCGATCTTAATCATCCGCTGCTGCGCCGCATGACCATCGAAGCGCCCGGCACCTATCACCACAGTCTCGTGGTCGCGAACCTGGCCGAAGCCGCGGCGGAAGCGATCGGCGTTAACGGCACGCTTTGCCGCGTCTGCGCCTATTTCCACGACATCGGCAAGCTGGTGAAGCCGGAATATTTCACCGAGAACATGAACTTCGAGCGCAACCCGCACGACGATCTCGCACCGACGATGAGCGCGCTCATCATTCTCGCG
The DNA here is from genome assembly GCA_963788065.1 of uncultured Verrucomicrobiae bacterium. Classification (GTDB taxonomy): domain Bacteria; phylum Verrucomicrobiota; class Verrucomicrobiia; order Chthoniobacterales; family UBA10450; genus JACCTI01. Next base: position 146,902 of record CAWBFF010000014.1, on the reverse strand, counting down.
CACGTGAAAGAAGGCGTGGACCTCGCGCTCAAGCACAACCTTAATCGCCGCATTGTCGACATCATTCAGGAGCACCACGGCACCTCGCTCGTCTATTATTTCTACAAGCGCGCCCTGCAACAACAGGAGGACGCGCGCGCCGGTGGGAAGATCATGAAGCTGCGCGAAGAAGATGTGCCGGAAGTGAAGGAAGAGAGCTTCCGCTACGCCGGGCCGAAGCCGCAGACGAAGGAAAGCGCCATCGTCAGCCTGGCCGATACGGTGGAAAGCGCTTCGCGTAGTCTCGAAAAACCGACTCCGCAGAAGATCGAGCAATTGGTGAGCGACTTGATCGCGCAACGCATCGCCGATCGCCAACTCGACGAATCCGATCTCACTCTCTCCGAGCTGCGCACGATCGCCGAGCGTTTCCGCTTTACCCTCATGACCATGCTGCACACGCGCATCGCTTATCCGAAACAGGAAACCAAAACCAGTCTGCCACGTGAGGACGGTCTGCGACCCGACGTGATGGCGGCGACCAAGAAACCGGAGACCGCGCCGCCGGTTTCCGCGGCTTGATTTGTCCGTGAGTGAAGACGCGCGGCAGCGCCTGCGAGAGTGGGGCGCGGAGACGGCAATCGTGCTCGGGTCGGGGCTGAGCGCGCTCGTGGACGGAATCACGATCGTCGATCGAATCGCACAGGCGGATTTCGAAGAGCTGGCCGCGCCCACCGTGCAAGGGCACGCTGGCGAATTTGTCTTGGGAGAATTGAATGGCCGGCGCCTCCTTTTCGCGAAAGGGCGGATGCATCTTTACGAAGGCCACTCCGCCTACGCGGTCACGGCGGCCGTCCGCCTTCTCGCGCATGCCGGCGTGCGCCGCATCATTTTGACCAACGCGGCCGGAACGGCGAACCCTGCGTTCGCGCCGGGTTCGTGGATGATGCTGAGCGATCATTTGAATCTCACCGGCACCACACCGCTCATTGGGCGGCCGGAGTTTCTCGATTTGAGCGAGATATATTCAAAGGCTTGGCGGCAATCGTTCGCTCAAGCTGCGCGCCAGACCGGCATCAGTTTGCCCGAAGGTGTCTATGCCGGACTGCTCGGCCCGCAATACGAGACGCCCGCTGAAGTGCGGATGCTGCGCACGCTCGGCGCGGACGCGATCGGCATGTCCACCGTGCTCGAAGCGATCCAGGCGCGCGCTTGTGGACTCGAAGTAGCCGGATTTTCCTGCCTAACGAATTGGGCCGCGGGCATCGCGGACGCAGTGTTGGATCACAGCGAAGTCCTGGCGACTGGACAAGCCGCCACGGCCGACTTCAGACGCCTCCTCGCCGCAGCCGGTGTCTAGTCTCCCAGCGGGCGGCGCGCGCGCGGCTCGCGATCCTTGGTCGTCGCTGTGCTCGGAAGCGTGACGAACGGCCCGCCCTCCAGCGGCGCTGCCGCAGTGAAGGCCACGTCCGGCATATCGCTCGGCAAACCTTCGAGCGGGAATTCTTTGCGGAGCGGATGGTAGGGATAGCCGTCCCACATCAGGATGCGACGCAGATCGGGGTGATTATTGAAACGCAGCCCCATCATGTCGAACATCTCGCGCTCGTGCCAATTGGCCGTCGGCCAGATATCCGAAACCGTATCGGCGGTCGGGTCGTCTTCCGATAGCCGCAGCTTGAAGCGCAGATGCGTGGAAAGCTTCATCGAGTAAAGCTCGTAGACCACCTCGAAGCGCGGATCTTCGCCGAAATGATCCACGCTTGAAATATCGAGCAGGTAATCGAACGAGAGCTCGTCGCGGCAGAACAGCGCCACCTCGCGCAAATCCTCCCGCGCGATCGTGAACGTGGTCTCGCCGCGGAATTCCGTTTTATGCTGGATCTTCGCGCCGAACAACTGGCTCAGCGAGACGAGAAGTTCGGGGCCAGTCATGCCGCGGCTTCGTCGTAACGCTTCAGCAACTCGCGCTTCTGCTCGCGCAGAAACGGCTCTTTGGAAATTTTCTCCTGCAACTTCATCAGCCCTTCAATCAACGCCTCCGGCCGCGGCGGGCAGCCAGAAACATAGACGTCCACCGGCAGGAGCCGATCGATCCCTTGCAGGACCGCGTAGGAGCGATACATCCCGCCAGTCGAAGCGCACGCGCCCATGGCGATGACCCATTTCGGCTCCGGCATCTGCTCGTAAATTCGCTTCACGGCGAGCGCCATCTTGTAGGTCACGGTGCCGGCCACGATCATCACGTCGCATTGCCGCGGCGAGAAACCGCATCACTTCCGAGCCGAAGCGCGAGATATCAAAACGCGAAGCGGCCGTAGCCATCAATTCAATCGCGCAACAGGCCAGCCCCATCGGCATCGGCCAAAGCGAATTCTTCTGCATCCACTTCATCGCCGCATCCACGCGGGTGATGATGACGTTGCCCTCGATCTTTGAATCGTAAGCAGCGGCGGCGGCTAGAGTTTCCGGCATGCCGGCACAGTAGAGTTCCCGCTCTACGCCGGCAAGCGGAGAGAGCGGTCGGATGGCTACGCGACGCGGGTGGCGAGGCGGCCGCCTTCGAAATCGGTGGTGAGGTGGACGCGGCCGGCTTCGATAACTTCGTGGACGGTGCGGCCGAGTTCGGCGGCTTCGTAGGGTTTGGCGATGACGCCGCGGAAGCCGAAGTCCTGGTAGCGGGCCATGGTGGAATCCATGGCGTAACCGCTGGAGACGATGGCGTTGACGGTGGGATCGATCTCGATGAGGTGCTTGAGCGCTTCTTTGCCGCCCATGCCGCCGGGCAAGGTGAGGTCGAGGATGACGAGGTCGAAACGCTGGCCGGCGTTCATCCGCTCGCGGTAGAGATTGACACCGTCGAGCGCGGTTTCGGCGCCGCTGACTTCGTAACCGAGGCGGTCGAGGGTGAACTCGACCAGAGCGCGGATGGCTTCTTCATCATCGACGATGAGGACGCGGCCGGTGCCGGTGACGACTGGGTTGATCGTGCCGGCGGGTTCGACCGGGAGATCGTGATGACGGGAAGCGGGGAGGTAGAGAGTGAAGGTGGAGCCGAAGTGGACCTTCGAATCGACGGTGATGAGGCCGTTGTGATTCTTGATGATGGAGTAGGTGGTGGCGAGGCCGAGCCCGTTGCCTTTGGCTTTGGTGGTGAAGTAGGGATCGAAGATACGTTTGAGGTAATCTTCGGGAATGCCGACGCCTTCGTCGCGAATCTTAATGCGGATGTAGTCGCCGGGCAGGAGGTCGGGGACGGGCGCGTTGGTTTCGGGGTGGTAGATGAAGTTATCGCAGGAGATGCGGAGGGTGCCGCCATTCGGCATGGCCTGGTCGGCGTTGACAACAAGATTGCCGACGACCTGGCTGATCTGGCCGGGATCGATTTCGGCAGGCCAGAGCTCTTCGCCGAAGGTGAATTCGCTCCGGCTCTGCGTGCCGCGGAGAGAGAAGCTGACGGTGTCCTGGATGAGCTTGGCGACGGAGGCAGTCTTCTTAATCGGCGCGCCGCCGCGGGCAAAGGTGAGAAGTTGTTGGGCGAGATCGCGGGCGCGGAGGGAGGCGTTTTTAGCGTCGTTCAAGCGGCTGCCCATCTCGTCGCCCGGCGGGAGAATGAGGCTGGCGAGGGAGATGTTGCCGATGATGGCGGTGAGGAGGTTATTGAAATCGTGCGCAATGCCGCCGGCAAGCAGGCCGAGCTGTTCGAGGGTGTCGGCTTTGCGGCGCTCGGCTTCGTTGCGCTGACGTTCGGTGATGTCGCGGAAGACGAGGACGACGCCGATGACTTCGTTTTTGTTGTCGCGAATGGGGGAGGCGACCTGCTCGATGACGTGCTCGGTGCCGGTGCGCGAGATGAGGGTGGCGTTCTCGGGGAGGGTTAAAAGGATGGACTGCGCTTCGTTGCGGTAGCCACTCTGCTGGGCGCGGGCCTGGGCAGCGAGGTCGATCTGGAGATTGAAGACCGAGCTGAGCGGCTCCCCGATGGCTTCGCGGGATTCCCAACCGGTGAGCGTCTCGCCGGCGTTGTTGATCATGATGATCCGGCCCTGCACGTCGGTGGTGATGACGCCATCGCCGATGGAGCGGAGGGTGACGGCGAGGCTTTCCTTCTCCGAGGCGATTTCGGTTTCGAAGCGGCGCCGTTCGGTCACGTCGCGGACCATGGCAACGTAGAGGAGGTTGCCGTCCACAACCATCTCGCTGAGCGAAATCTCGATCGGGAAGGTGGCGTTCCGGCGGGTGCGGCCGACGGCCAGCGTGGAGCTGCCGGTGTGGCGGGCCAGATCAGGCCAGGCGCAGGCGGCGGGCTGACTGTCGGGCTCGGGCGGATAACATTTCGGAACCAGTTTGGTAAATTTGTGGCCGATCATCTCGTTGTCGTTGCAGCCGAACATTTTTTCGGCGGCCGGATTCATGGAACAAATCACGCCCTGGGCATCAACCGTGATCATGCCGTCGAGAATGTTCTGGATGATGGATTTAATACGCGTTTCCACACCATCGAGCTTTGTTAACTGCCGGCGTACGAGCACGCAGCTGTAGCTATTGGAGACGACGAGGAGGCTGACGGCGAGAAGGCAGAGGACGCCGAGAGCGGTGGTGCGGACGATACGCTGGCGGCTCGCGATCGCAGCGCGGTCTTCGTAGACGTCGAGTTCGTTCTTCTGAAAGAGCGCGATCTTATCCTGAATGCTGCGCATCAGCGTTTCTCCGCGTTCCGACAGGGACGGAATATTCGGGTCGCGGCCGGCGCGCTTAGCGTTCATTTCCGGGAGGGAAATTTCGGTTGCCCAGGTCTCCAACTTCGCGCGCACGTCGGCCAGGAGAGCGGCCTGGTCGCCGCTGTTCGTGACCAAGATCGAAAGATACCCGTGGTAGTTTGAGAAGGCGGCGGCGGCGCGTTTGTAGGCTTCGGCAAAGCTATTATCACCCGTGAGGAGGAAGGCGCGCTTTTCTTTTTGCAGTTCAATCACGGAACGCTCGAGTTTTGGGAGCAAATCCAGAATCTGGGTCGATTGCGCGGCCCACTCCTGGTTTCGCATGCGCTCGTTCAGGATGATCTGCTCCTGATTCTGCAGGATGTGGAGGAGCTCGCGCGCTTCATCCAACACGGTGTCGCCCAGGCGGTTGATCTTTGGCGAAGTGGACGCAACGCTCGGAGCCGGCTGGGCCATCAACTGGGGATCAGCTACTTCGGTGAGCCAGCGTTGCACGACCTCCTGCACTTTCATCACACGCTTGCGCTGCGCAGGGCTCTCCAGGATCAGAGTGGTCAGTTCTTCGATCCGGTCTTTGAGCGCGGCGCGCTGCCGCGTAAACGCATCGGTGTAGGCAGCGTTCCCAGTGAGGAGGTATCCGCGCTGGCTGGACTCCAGAGCGGCGATGTCGTTTTCGATTACGCTGCTCAAGCGCATGACCTCGACCGTGTGTGTGCGCAGCATTTCCTGACGATGACTGCGGTAGGTGACGAGAAGAAAGATTCCGGCGAGGAAAATGATGACCACGACGCCAGCCGCGGTTCCTGAGAGTAATTTTACGTGAAAATGTCTTTGGCTAAAAAGCCAGGCCATGCTGCGGGCCAGGAAGGAGCGAGACCTCTCTGGCGTTGGCGATTCGGGAGAGGGCGCGAAGGCGGGCGTCATTATAATTTCCACAAAGCAGATCTTCTGCCAATCTGTGGGCTGGTCTTGACGTAGCAGGCTCAGTACCGCACGCGGACGAGAAATAGACCGCTGGCGGGTGCGGCAAAACGGGCGCCCGCAGGAGCGCCGTTCGGCTGGTGAAGACGCTCGCGAATTTCGCCCAGCGCCGCCTGGCCGCGCCCAGCGCGCACGAGGGCGCCCACCATCAAGCGCACCATTTTGTAGAGGAAGCCGTCGCCGGAAACATCGATCAAAACCGCGCCGCCGCTCGGTCGCAACCGCACAAAATCAATCGTGCGATGGGTGTCATGTTCCGGGCGGCCGCGATTAGCGGCAAAGGATGCGAAATCGTGCCGCCCGGCGAAGGCCTCCGCCTCCTGGCTCATGGCATCGAAATCGAGTGGGGCCGGAACGTGCCAGGCGCGCTCGAATTCAAAGGGCGACAGCACCCGATCATTCCAAATGCGATAGCGGTAAAGCTTGCCGCGCGCGGAGAAGCGAGCATGAAAACTTTGCGGCACGTAACGCGCGCGCAGGACGCGGATTTCCGGCGGAAGCGAAGCGTTCAGCGCGCCTGGCCATTGCGCGCCGGTTAAAGAGCGGTCCGGCAGATCGACGTGCGCGGTCTGGGCCAGCGCGTGCACGCCGGCATCCGTTCGGCCCGCGCCATGGACGCGGAGCGATTCATTCGTCACCACCGCGAGCGCGCGCTCGAGGTGATCCTGCACAGCGTTGCCGTTGCTCTGGCTTTGCCACCCGGCGAATCGCGCGCCGTGATAGGAAACGACGAACTTAAGCCGGCTCGGCATTGGGGATTTCACCCGCTGAATCACGCCCGGCGCCCGGTCCACGGTCGAGATATCCTTGCAGGATCATTTGCGCGGCTACTTGGTCGACCACCTGGCGCGTGTGCCGCGTTTTCCGGCCGGATTCGCGCAGGGCACGATTGGCAGCGGTGGTGGTGAGGCGTTCGTCCCACATCACGACTGGGCAGGGGAGCAGCTTGCGCAATTTTTCGGCAAACGCCGTCGCTTCTTCCGCCGCCGCGCCCAGCTCGCCATTCATGTGACGCGGCAGACCAAGCACGATGCGCTCGACCTTTTTTTCGCGCGCCAATTCGGCTACACGCTGCGCGGCCGCATCGATCCGCGCCCCGGGAATTGTTTCGAGCGGGTGCGCCAACATCCCCAGCTCGTCGGAGATGGCCACGCCGATCCGGGCGCGCCCGAAATCCACGCCCAAAACCCGGGGCACAATTGCGAGGCCGCTCATTGCAGCTCGGGCGGCAATTGGCCGATCAGACTCTTGATGTTTTCCGCCTGGTGACGATGGCAAACCAGCAGTGCATCCGCCGTGCGAACGACAATGAGATTGTGCACGCCGAGCAGGGCCACCTTCGTTCCATCCTGGTCGAAGATGATGTTGTTGGACGAATCGACCGCCGTGAGGTCGCCGTTCGCCGCGTTGCCTTCTTTGTCGTTGTTAAAGTAGGAGGCGACCGCCTGCCAGCCGCCGACATCGTCCCAATCAAAAGCCGCTTCGACCACGAGCACGCGATCGGCTTTTTCCATGATGGCGTAATCGAAGGAAATTTTCGGCAGCGCGGCGAACTTCGTGCGCAGAATCTCCTCGAACATCTTTGGCGCCGAGAGCTGCGCGATGAAGCAAGCCAGTTCGGGCGCATGCCGGTTGAATTCGCTCAGCACCGTCGGCACAGCCCAGACAAACATGCCGGCGTTCCAACGAAAGTTCCCTTTGCGGACAAATGATTCGGCCAGCTCCGCGTTCGGCTTTTCCCGGAAACGAATGACGTGATGCACCGCTGGTCCCGGGCTGGCTGCGTGATTGGCGAGCGGCTTGCCTTGCTCGATGTAGCCGAAACCGGGGCAGGCCCAGGTGGGCTTGATGCCAATGGTGACGAGCGCCCCGGTGGCCTGGGCCGCTTCCGCTGCCGTCGTTAGCGTGGCCTGGAACGCGGCGGTATCTTTGATCACGTGATCGGCTGGCAGGACGACCATCGTGGCCATGTGATCCCGCGCCGCCACCCAGCCCGCGCCGAGCGCGACGGCCGCTGCCGTGTCGCGTTTGGCCGGCTCGGCCACAATATTGGCGGACGGAAAATCCGGCAGGAGCGCGCGGACCGCGGCTTCTTGTTCGACATTAGTCAGAATCAAGATCCGCTCAGTTGGCACCATTCCCTCGAGCCGTCGGACGGTGTCTTCGAGGAGGGTGCGCTCGGAAACGAGCTTCAGAAGTTGCTTCGGACGGCTGCGCCGGCTGACCGGCCAAAACCGTTCGCCGCTGCCCCCAGCGAGGATCAAAACGTAAATTGCTTGCGACATTGAGACGTAAAACGCAGTCGCAAACCCAAACGCGCGGCTCGCGAGATTTCCCGTTTCCCTTTTCGGAAACGAAACGTATAAGAATAGGCGATGTCCCTTTCGATATCCATTCCGAAAAGCAACGAGCAGCTTCCACTCGATGGCCTGCTCGTCCTGACTCGGACTGCTTTCGGGCTCGGCATCGGCATGCTCGTGGCGGACAAAATCAAGAGTCCAGTGCGCCAGGCCACCGCGATCGCGCTGGTTTCGCTCGGGGTGCTGGCCGCGGTGCCGTTACTTGTCCGTCTCGCGATGGAGAGAATCAACCGCCCCGAATCCGAGCGCGGCAGTCGCGCCCGGCTGCGCACTATTCGCGGCGATTCGATCTATTCCTCGGAGAACGAGGACGTTTACTAAGGCCGCGAGTTCGGCTTCGTTCTTCGGCATTTTCTCGCATGTCTCGTCCTTCCTCGTCCACCGCCAGCCCGCTCCGTGCCCATTGCGAGATGATCGCCAATGAGGAGGCGATGCTCCGCGAGGGCGGCGGCAAAGCCGGCCAGGAGCGCCAGCACAAGCTCGGCCGTCTCTTTGCGCGTGAGCGCATCGCGCAGCTGCTCGACAAGGATACGCCCTTTTTCGAACTCGGACTCTGGGCTGCATACAAAATGTATGAGCAGTGGGGGAAAATCCCCGCCGCGGGGGCGGTTGCTGGCATCGGCAATGTCGCCGGCGTCCCGTGCTTGATCATCGCCAACGACGCCACGGTGAAGGCCGGCGCCTTCTTTCCGCAGACGGCGAAGAAGCTCATCCGCGCGCAGCGCATCGGTTTCGAGTGCAACCTGCCGATCATTTACCTGGTCGATTCGGCGGGCGTGTTCCTCCCGATGCAGGACGAGATTTTCCCCGATGAAGACGATTTCGGGCGCATCTTCCGCAACAACTCCGTCATCTCCGCTGCTGGCATCCCGCAGTTCGCCGCCATCATGGGGAACTGCGTCGCTGGCGGCGCGTACCTGCCGGTCCTGTGCGACAAAATTCTCATGACGGAAGGCAGCGGCCTCTACCTCGCTGGCCCGTCGCTCGTGAAAGCGGCAATCGGGGAGGTGATTGAACAGGAGGATCTCGGCGGCGCGACCATGCACGCGGAAATTAGCGGCACAGTCGATTTCCACGAGAAGGATGACGAGTCGTGTCTGAAGCGGTTGCGTTCTCTCGTTGCGCTTCTGCCCGAAGCGGAAGCGGCCAAGCGCGCGCCGGAACCGGAGCCATTTAAAGCTGCCAAATCGCCCGACGCCGTTTACGACGTCATCAGCATTGACGGCCACAAGCCCTACGACGCTCGAGATCTCCTGGCCTCGATCATCGACGCCGATTCGCTCGACGAATACAAAGCCGACTACGGCAAAACGCTTGTCACCACCTACGCGCGAATCGGCGGCCGACCGGTCGGCATCGTGGCCAGCCAGCGGCAGCAGGCGCGCACGAAGAAGGAAGGCATTCAGATGGGCGGCGTGATCTATCACGACAGCGCCGATAAAGCCGCGCGCTTCATCCTCGATTGCAACCAGACCGGGCTGCCGATCATTTTCTTCCAGGACGTCACCGGTTTCATGGTCGGCGGCGCCGCGGAACAAAGCGGCATCATCCGTAGCGGCGCCAAACTTGTGAACGCGGTCAGCAATTCCACCGTGCCGAAAATCACTGTGGTGGTCGGCGGCTCTTTCGGCGCCGGGAATTACGCGCTCTGCGGGAAGGCCTACGATCCGCGATTCATCCTCGCCTGGCCACACTCGCGATACGCGGTCATGGGCGCCGCACAGGCTTCTGATACCGTCTTCAGTGTGTTGGCGCGCGCGCGAGATCGTGGTGACAAAAAATCTACGCCGGAGGAACTCGAAGAACTGCGCGCCACGGTGAAGAAGAGCTACGAAGAGCAAACCGACATCCGCTACGGCGCAGCCCGCGGTTGGGTGGACGCCATTATTCAACCGCACGAAACGCGCGACGTGCTCATCCGCCTCCTTTCTTACGTGTCGCGTCCGATGCCGAAAGCGCGCTTCCACACCGGTGTGGTGCAAGTCTGACGCGCGCGAAACCCTTCAGCCGGCGGTTTAGGTTGCGGAAACCAACCCTCTTATCGCATCCTTGTTTTGTATGACTGTGCCTTTTCGTTTTTTTATTCTCCTTCTGCTCACCACCCACGCGGCGTGGGCGGCGAACTTCGTCCGGGGCCAGGAGGTTGTGGCGTTAAAAGGTTCGTCGATTGTTTTTCGGGGATTCACTGACGGCCAAGGGCGTTTCGCCACCGGCCCGCTTGAGCCCGGCGTTTACACGGTAGAACTGCGCACACCGAAAGGGGCTCCGCCTACTTCGGCGCGTTATTTTCTCGCGCTCGCCGGTGCGAAACCGCTTGGGGACGCCGTAATCCGCCCTGGGGTGGCGCTGGCGATGCAGGCGCAGGTGCGCAGGGGCACTGGAATCAAGGGCCAGGTCTCCGCCCGCGGGGGCATGGTTTACGTGCAACCGCCATCGCCCACTCCCGCTGTCTCTCGCAACATCGGCATGGTTACGCCGCCCGTCCCTCTTGCCCAGGCGACACCCGCGCCGCGAATTCCATTGCGTCGCCCCAGTCCAACTCCAGCCCCGTCCCCGGTCGTGCGATTGGCGGCCGCGAAGCTTCCGGCTGTGCCGAACGCGCCGGCTCCCCGCGTCAACAATCCGACTCCCCCGCGCCTCGTCCCGGCGAATTCGCCAGCACCGCTTCCCACGCCGGCCACTTACCCGCCTAGGATCATCAATGGCCAGCGCTATTTCTGGACTCCTATTGCGCCGGGGAGCAAACTCGGGCGCTGGATATCGGAGACCGTCTCCGCGCCGCCAGCCGCTGCGGCTCCGAGCCCGGCTCGGACGTCGTCTTCCCCTCAAGCCAAGCCGCGCGCGAAGACGACTCGCAAACGCCAGTAAGCTCTACTGCAATCGCGGGTCGTAATCGAAGCGCTCCGGCGCTTGCACCCACTCCATCCGAAAACGCGGATGCCGCGGGTTGATCAATGCATTCCGCTCCACGGAAATGATGACGCTGGGCACGAGGAGCGCCACGCTGCGTTGCTCTGCGATCCAGCGGTCGCCGACAGTGCGGCTGGCGGCGCCGGCAGGTTCCGAGTCCCAACTCAATGGCATCGTCTCCAATTCTTCGATCCACTGATTCGGAACTTCGATCGTAAACAGCCAGCGCTCGATTAAACGCCGCGGCGGACGCATGTGCGCCAGAGTCTCAAGGCAGGCGAGCGCGACGGAACTGGAGGTGTAAACGATCCGCGACCCGAGCGAGTTCCAACGCCCCGCGGCGTGCAATCCACCCTCGCCGCTAAACGCGTCGCTCGGCTCTTTCCGAGTCAGTGCTTCGAGGCGGTAAAAGGTCACGCATACATTCCCCACTTGATGCTCTGGAGAAGATTCGTCACCTCATGCGCACCCACATCGGTGTCGAGTAAATCGAGCGGGCGTTTCCCGCCGAGCGCGGGGATTTCCTGGTTGAGCCAATCCCGAGCATCTTCTTCGCCGCCCAGGACATCGGCAGCGAAAGCGTAGAGGCGCGCCACTCGCAGACTCTTCTCCGCTTCATCGGCGGAGAGGACGCGCGACTTCCTTTTGCGAAGCGTCTGCGCGTTGATGTTGAGTTTGCGCGCAAGCGTCTCCTTACCCAGGCCGAGGGCCAGGGCGATCTGGTCGAATACCTGCGCGGCGACTCCCTTGCGAATCGTTTCGATCTGCTCCAGCGGCGGTAGGGCGGCGATCGCTGCCACCCGGGCCGGCATCAGTCTGCTGCGCGTTACCGAACTTACTGACATGGTTTAACTCTATCTGGTATTTCTACCGCTGACAATCGGTATTTCTACGCCACAAACTCATCGGCGATTTTCTGATTAAGCGCCATCATGTCCGCCGCCTTATCTCGCATGGGTAAGTGCACGCCGCGCTCCGCAAGCGCGCGCAAAACCTCTTCGGTTGGGATGTTGCCAATCAAATTATCCTGAGCAAAGGGACAGCCACCCAGCCCGCCGATCGCCGAATCAAAGCGGCGGCAACCTGCATCAAACGCCGCCAAAACTTTCGAGACAGCACCCGCTCGAGTGCTGTGCAGATGCACCCCGACCTCACACTGGGTGTCTTCAGCCGTCACCGCGGCCACCACGCGCTCCACCAGTTCCGGCTCGGCCGTTCCGACCGTGTCGGCTAACGACACGGCAGCGATGCCGAGATCGCGGATGAATCGCGCCGCTTCCGCGACCAGCCCTTCATTCCACGGATCGCCATACGGATTGCCGAATGCCATCGAAATGTAGGCGACCACCTGCAATCCGGCCCCGCGTGCGCGCTCACTGATTTTCCGCAACGCCGCGCGATTATCCTCCGGGGATTGATTCTGGTTTCGGCGCAGAAATGTCTCCGAAATCGAAAACGGAAATCCAAGCGTATTGACCGCTCCGGTCGCGATCGCGCGCTCGGCGCCTTTTTCATTCACGACGATGCCGATGATTTCCACGGCTCCGACGCGTCCGAGTTGAGCGAGCACGTCTTCACTGTCGGCCATTTGCGGCACCGCTTTCGGCGAGACAAAGCTGACCGCGTCGAGGTGCTGGAACCCCGCGTCGATCAGTGCGCGCAAGTATTCCACCTTCCGCGCGGTCGGGATCTGACGCGGCAATCCCTGCCAGGCGTCGCGCGGGCATTCGATGAGCTTGACGGTTTCCATTGCGCGGGATGTTACTGCCACGGACTAATAGGCAATGCCAATCCTCTTGATCGACACCCATGGGGCGCAGACTACGCTGACGCTGAATCGGCCCGAACGCCGCAACGCGCTCACGATCGAGCTCATGCGCGAAATGGTGCAAGCCGTCGAAACCGCCGCCGCGGACGAATCGCAGCGCGTCCTGATTCTGCGGGGCGCCGGTCTCAGTTTCTGCACCGGGATGGATTTGAATGAGACCGCGGATGCGAGCAAGGCGCACGACTCTGCCAATGGCGTTGCAAAGATGTTGCTCACGCTGAGCGAAACCCGGCTGATCACGATCGCCGTAGTGCATGGCGCCGCCGTTGCGGGCGGCGCCGGGATCATGTCGGCCTGCGACTTTGTCGTGGCGGCGGAGGGAACGAAAATCGGTTATCCGGAAGCGCGGCGCGGACTGGTCGCCGGTCTGGTGCTCACTTTTCTGCGGCGGCAATTGCGCGAACGCGACATCCGGGAATTGCTTTTCACCGGAGAGTTAATCGAGGCCGCCCGCGCGCAGCAGATCGGGCTCGTAAATCGCGTCGTCTCTGCCGACGAGCTGGAGGCGGAGACCCAAAAAATCGCAGCGTCCGTCCTGCAAGGCGCACCGAAGGCGCTGGCCAGCGCCAAGCGGCTCCTCGCGGAATTGTGGCCCACGTCCGTGCAGGAAGATCACGCCCGCGCGCTCGCGCACCACATGCAGGCGCGGGAATCGGCCGAGGCCAAAGAGGGCGTCGCGGCTTTTCTGGAGAAGCGGCCGCCGACGTGGGCGACGCCATAGCGCCATGCCGAAACCTCTCACGGTGGCAGAGCCGGCTGAGCTCCTCAGTTATCTCTTCGCGCAGTGGCCTAACGAGAAGAAGAAGCAGATTCGCACCTGGCTGAAGTATCAGGCTGTGACGGTAAATGGCCGGCCCACCAGCCAATTCGATCAGCGGCTCGTGCCCGGCGATGTCGTCGCCATTCGCTCCGATCGCTTCGCCATCCCGAAGACGAAACTCGCGTCCGGGATGAAAATTTACCACGAAGACGCCACGCTCATCGTGATCGATAAACCGGAGAATCTGCTCAGCGTGGCCAGCCTCGCGGAAGACGAGAAGACCGCGTATTTCCAGCTCACCGATTACCTGCGCCAAGGTAAGGACCACGCGCGCGATCGCATCTGGATTGTGCATCGCCTCGACAAGGAAACCTCGGGCTTGATGGTCTTTGCGAAAACGCCGGAAGCGAAGGCTGCGTTGCAAGGCGGATGGGAATCAGTCACGAAAACTTACGAAGCGGTGGTCGAGGGTCAGATGCAGAAAGACTCCGGCGTGCTCGATTCGCATCTCGACGAATCGAGCCCTTACCGCGTCCGATCCGCGCCCGCGAGCGAGCAGACGCGCCATGCCATCACGCGCTATCGAGTCGTGGCACGGGCGGCGAAGCGGACACTGGTAGCGTTGGAATTAGAGACGGGCCGACGCCATCAAATCCGCGTGCAGTTGGCGGACCTTGGCCATCCGATCATCGGCGACGAGAAATATCACGCGAAAACGAATCCCGCGCATCGGCTCGCGCTTCACGCCAGCGGTCTGGCCTTCCCGCATCCGGTCACTGGCGAAGAGATGAAGTTCGAATCGCCGCTCCCGAAAGACCTGGCGAAGCTCATGCGATGATTCCGTTCCGCAATCTAGGCGAAGTGAAAACGCCCGACGGTTCGCGGCTCATTCTGCACGAGCATGACGGCGAGTATTTTCTCAAGCTGAACGGACGGCAACTCATGAGCACGAGCGCCACGAGCTCAGAGTTGTTGTTGGCGGAGTATGCTTGCAAATATCTGGGCGATTTGCCCGCGCCGCGCGTCCTCATTGGTGGCCTGGGTCTCGGGTTCAGCTTGAAGCGCACGCTGGAGATGATGGGGCAGGGGGGCGTGGTGCATGTGGCCGAGCTGTTACCGGAAGTGGTGCGCTGGAATCGCGAACTCCTCGGCCCGAAACACGCCGGGTGGGTCAACGATCCGCGCGTGGAAGTTTTCGTGGCCGATGTCTTCGCCATCATCAAACGCAGCGGGAAGAAACCTTACGACGCCATCCTGCTGGACGTGGATAACGGTCCGACGTCGTTCGTGCAAAAGCAGAATTCGCGGCTCTACAGCCGCCGCGGTCTCGATCTGATTCGCGCCGCGCTCACGCCCACCGGCCGCGTGGCGTTTTGGTCTGCCGAACGCGAGCCAGAATTCCCGGGGTCTCTCACTCGCGCCGGCTTCCTCACCGAGGAATATCCGGCCAAAGCCCACGAGCGAGCCAAGCGCGCTGCCCACATGATCTACGTGGGCGAGCGGATCTAAACCGCCGACTTTTTCGGATACTCGGCGGTGGCGAAGCGAATTCCCTGCGCCAGACATTCGGGACACAATTGGTAATCCGGATTTGCTCGTTCCGTCTCCTCTGCGAGCAAGAAGAGCTTGTGACACGGATCATGCAGACAGTTCACAAACCGACTCGTCGTCTGTCCTGAATGCGCGCAGCGGCCGATCTGCACCAGGCCTTCATCCACCCGCACGGTCATCCGCTGATCGAAGACGAAGCACTCGCCTTCCCAATGCTCGTTCCCGAATTGCTCCTGATAAGTGACGATGCCGCCGTGCAATTGGAACACGTCCTTGAAACCGCGGCTCTGCAAAAGCGCGGAGGCCTTTTCGCAGCGGATGCCGCCCGTGCAATACATCAGCACCGTCTTCTCTTTCAACGGCTCCAAGCGGTCCACGTACGCCGGGAGATCGCGAAAGTTTTCGATCTCGCAGACGACCGCGCCCGCAAATCGTCCGGCATCGGATTCGAAACGATTCCGCACGTCGAGCAGGACGACATCGGGGTCTTCCTCCAACATCCGCTTCCACTCCGCGGGTGGGAGCTGGCGTTCACGACTCGGCGCGAGATCCGGCAATCCCAGCGTCACGATTTCACGCCGCGCTTTCACCACTAACTTGGGGAACGTGGTCGCATCGCCCGCGCTCACTTTCATCTCTACATCGGCGAAGCGGTGATCGGCGTGCAGCGTTTTTACATATTCGGCAATCGCGACGGACGGACCGGCCAGCGTGCCATTAATCCCCTCCGCGGCGATGAGGACGCGGCCCTTTAGGCCTAACGACTCGCAAAGCCTGCGCTGTTCAGCCGCAAACGTCGCCGGCTCGGCGATCGCGACGTATTTGTAGAAAAGGATAACCGGCCAGGACATCGGGGGGATCACGACCGCGCAAACGCGCGACCATACTGCACGGGCGGCGACGGCTCGGCGCCCACTTCCACCGCCACCGTCAGCGGCCAGTAAGGCTCGCGCAGAAACTCACGCGCCATTAAAATCATGTCCGCTTTTCCTTCTTCGAGAATCTCATCGGCTTGCGACGGGTCGGTAATCATTCCTACCGCCGCGGTGGCAATGTTCAGCCTCCTTCCGGATGCGAGCCGCGAACGGGACCTGGTAGCCGGGCGCCGTGGGAATTTTCGCACCCGGCACCGCGCCGCCAGAGGAGCAATCGATCAAATCCACGCCCAGCGGTTTCATCTGCTGCGCGAGCGCGATCGATTGATCGATATCCCAACCGCCATCCATCCAGTCCGTCGCCGAGATGCGGACGAAGAGTGGATATTGCTCGGGCCAAACCCGACGCACCGCCTCCACGATTTCGCGCGCCAGCCGCGTCCGATTTTCCAGCGAGCCGCCATACTCGTCGGTGCGACGGTTGCTCAGCGGCGAGAGAAATTCATGGACCAGATAACCGTGCGCCGCGTGAATCTCGACGATCTGCGCGCCCGCGCGCAAAGCCCGGCTCGCGGCTTCGGCGAACGCAGTGACCACGCGTTGGATGCCGGCGTGATCCAGCGCCTCGGGCACGATGCTTTCCGCGTCGAAAGGCAGGGCGCTCGGGGCGAAGATCGGCCGCCAGCCGCCCTGATTTTCCTCCACCGCGTCGCCTCCCAGCCACGGGGCCGCTGTGCTGGCTTTCCTTCCCGCGTGCGCTAATTGCACCGCCGGGACCGCGCCTTGTTCGGTGAGAAAACGGAAGATGCGCGCCAGCATTTCCACGTGTTCGTCTTTCCACAGCCCGAGATCCTGCGGGCTGATCCGGCCCTCGGGCAGCACCGCGGCCGCTTCCGTCATCACCATCCCTGCGCCGCCCACCGCGCGACTGCCGAGATGCACCAAATGCCAATCGTGGGCGAAACCGTCCTGGCTCGAGTATTGGCACATGGGCGACACGCCGATGCGATTGCGCAAGGTCACCTCGCGAAGGGTGAGCGGCGTAAAAAGGAGAGGCGTGGCGTCGGGCATGGTCGGAGACCTTACATTCGTTTCGTGGAACGCGAAGGCGAACCCCGGAGTTTAAAGCAACGTCAGTTGGGCCGCCGCCAGTTCGCGTTCGGCGAAACGAACGCCGACACCCATCAGGCGCACGCTCTTGCCGGTGCGAGCGAAAGCTTCGCGTAGCAGATTGCGATATTCTCCGAGCACCGGTGGCAGGCCGGCACGCTCGACCGTGGTGCGGGTGAAATCGCTAAACTTTAGCTTCACGAAAATCTTCGTCACTACCCGCTCCGGCGCTTTCTGCGCGAGTTCCGCCGCCAATTCCGCGAAGAGCTCGGGCAACTTCTCTTCGCAATCCGCGAGCGTGTGCAGATCGGTGGAGAACGTCTCTTCGTTGCTGAGCGATTTCCGTTCGCGATCGGGCTCGACCGGACGGTGATCGACCCCGCGACATTGCTCGTAGAGTTCGAGACCGAACTTGCCGAAGTGCTCGACCAACTCTGCGCGGGTGAAACGCTGCAAATCCGCACAGGTGTTCACGCCCAGTCGCTCCATCTTTTGCTCGGTAACCGCGCCGATGCCCCACAGTTTCCGCACCGGCAAGGCGGACATAAACTCCGGCACTTCCGCCAGCGTCACGACGCATTGCCCATTCGGTTTGTTTAGATCGCTGG
Source organism: uncultured Verrucomicrobiae bacterium (assembly GCA_963788065.1). Taxonomy (GTDB): domain Bacteria; phylum Verrucomicrobiota; class Verrucomicrobiia; order Chthoniobacterales; family UBA10450; genus JACCTI01. The sequence goes on along the minus strand of CAWBFF010000014.1, from coordinate 129,222 downwards.
CGATTTTGGCGATCAACTTGTTCGGCCCGATCCCGGCGGACGCGGTCAGTTTCGTCTTTTGAAAAATCAGCTGCCGGATGATCTGCGCCAGCGCCGCCGGCACGCCGCGGTGGCCGGTGACGTCGAGATACGCTTCGTCGAGCGAGAGCGGTTCCACGAGGGGCGAGAAGCGATGGAGGATGGCGCGGATCGCCGCCGACTCCCGCCGGTAAACATCGAACCGCGTCGGGAGGATGATGAGCTTTGGACAACGCTGCAGCGCCATGAAGGTCGGCATGGCCGAGTGCACGCCAAACTTCCGCGCCTCGTAGTTACAGGTGGTCAGGACGCCCCGCCGATCGCGCGCGCCGCCTACGCCGACCGGTTTGCCTTTCAACTCCGGCCGATCGCGCACCTCGATCGCGGCGTAGAAGCAATCCATATCGAGATGGATGATGGCGCGCGGTGGCGTGGCAGAGGTCATGGTGGTGCGATGTTCTAATTTGCACCAGATTCCGCTCTTGCCTGAACTCGAACAAGCGGTGGTGATTATCGGCGGCGGCCCAGCGGGGTTGCGCGCGGCGGAGGTGGCGTCGGCCACGGGCGCGCGGGTGATTCTCTGCGACGCGCAACCGTCGGTGGGCCGGAAGTTTCTCGTTGCCGGCCGGGGCGGATTGAATCTGACCCACGGCGAGCCGGTGGAGAATTTCCCGCAGCGCTACGGCGCTGAACAGGAGAGATGGCGCGACTTGTTAGGCGAGTTTGGCCCGGCCGCGCTGCAGGAGTGGGCCGCGGCCTTGAACGTGGAGACGTATGTCGGATCGAGCGGGCGCGTCTTTCCGCGCGGGCAAAAAGCCGCTGGGCTGCTGCGCGCCTGGGTGGCGCGCTTGCGGGCGAGCGGGGTGGAGTTTCGAATGGGCGCGCGACTGCGAGCACTCGCGCGCGTGGATGAAGGATGGCGCATCGACTTTGCAAGCACGGCGGGAAATTTCGACATCCGCGCGCGTGCGGTGGTGGTGGCTCTTGGCGGCGCGTCGTGGCCTGAGACAGGCTCGGATGGCACGTGGCCCGCGCTCCTCTCCGCGCACGGAATCGAGATCACGCCGTGGGCGCCAGCGAATTGCGGATGGAACGTCGATTGGCCATCGGCCTTGCTCGAACGAGCGGAAGGTTTGCCGCTGAAGAATCTCGCCGTCACCGCCGGCGACGAATCTGTCTCCGGCGAGTTGCTCATCACCCGCTACGGGATTGAAGGCGGCGCCGTTTATCGGCTCGGGCCCATCCTGCGCGCCATGGAGCAGCCCAGCCTCCTCCTCGATTTGAAACCGCAACTGACCGTGGACGCCCTCCGGCAACGTCTCGCCGCGGCTCAGCCACAAGATTGGACGCGAGCGTTGAAGCTGAGCCCCGCGGCCACGGCGTTAATGGAAGCGTTCCATCCGGAAGCGACGGCGGATGCAGAGCAATTCATCGCGCGGGTGAAAGGCTTCGCACTCCCGCTGCGCGGTCCGCGCCCGATTGCGGAAGCCATCTCCTCCGCGGGCGGCGTGGCCTGGACGAACTCGACGCCGGCCTCATGCTGCACAGACTCCCCGGCCTCTTCGTGGCCGGCGAGATGATCGATTGGGAAGCGCCCACCGGCGGCTATCTGCTGCAAGGCTGTTTCGCCACCGGCACACGCGCCGGTCGAGCCGCCGCGGGTTGGAAATGTTAGTGGTCGCTCAGTTTCCGCCCTTCAGTCCCGCGACAGGCTCGCCAAAGCTGCCCCCCTTCTCCTACCTTCTCGGCATGAGCACCCTTGCCGATCTCCAGGCCGAAGTCAGCCGCTTTGCGCAATGAAGTCGCCCGTCTGCGCGAAGAAGCCGCCCTCTTCTTCACCGTGCAGCGGGACGACGCCGGTACCGTTGTCGAAACCCAGCTTCATTGCTGGATGCTGGATTGCGAACTCGTCAACCTGCGGCGGCGCGACTCCGAGCAACCAAGCGGCATAATCGGAATCCAAGAGGACGGACCGTATGTCGCGCTTTGGGGCGAAGACCAGCGCGCGCATGTCATGCTTCGCGTCACCGGCAATTGCGGCGAACTCCAACTCCTCGGGGCCGACCACGAGCCCGTCGTCCACCTTCTGGAACACGACGGCCATGGGCACGCTGTCGTTCTCTCGCCTGGCGGCATCCCGCGCGCCGTCATGAAAGGTGCGGCCAACGGGGGCAACGTCACCGCTCTCGATCCCGCGGGGAATGCCTGCGCCGTCCTCTATTCCAGCGATCAGCACGGCGCCGTCGCCGTCCTCCATCAGCAGGAGCTTAGCGCCGAAATGACGGCCACCCCCCATGGCGGCAACGTCATCACCCACAACGCCCAGGGCGAGAAGGGCGCCATCATGGGCAGCAACCCCGCGGGCAACTCCTTCCTCCTTGCCGATGCGAATGGCGAAATCGCCCTCTCCCTGGCCAGCACACCCGCCGGCAACGTCATCTCCGTCGGCCGCATTTCTCCGGCGGACGCCAAGGGCGCCATCATCATCTCCGATCTCCCCGAGGTTGGCGGCAGCATCACCCTGCATGACAAAGAGGGCCGCGCCGCAATCGATCTCACGATCGACGAAGAAGGCGGCTCTTTCCGCGTCCTCGGCCCCGACCCCGCCTCCCATTTGCATCTCCACATCAAGGACGGTGGTGGCATCCTCGGCGCCGCCCACGTCAACGGCGACAGCCTCGCCACCCTTTCCGCCCCCCCCTCTGGTGGCTTCATCACCGCCCGCAGCACCAACGACCGTGTCGCCATCCTCAACGCCATTCCCGATGGCGCCAGCTTCAGTATCCGCCACGGCGACCGCGCCGCCTTCTTTGTCGGAGCCGATGACACTCCGAACGCCACCCTTATCCTCGGCAACGAAGAAGACGCCCACGTCGTCCAGCTCCTGGCGCGACCCGAAGGCGGCGCCATAATCGTCACCGGGGGCGATGGCCTCGCCCAAGCCGGCATCGCTGGGGGGAGCGAGGGCGGCCAGCTCAGCCTCTTCAACGAACTAGGCGTCGAGCGCATCGCCCTTCGTTCCGTTCATGACGGCGGCGGTCTCCACCTCAAGTGGGGCGGCACCACCGGCCTCGTCGCCTGCGCCACCGCCCGCGGCGGCCTCCTTACCACCCACGGCCCCGACGGCCAGATCGTCGAATCCATCCCCGACGAAGAAACCTTCGACGATTTGGGGGACGAGAAAGAGTAAAGCCGATCGCTGCGTGGGCCCTCCATCCCTCCGCATTGCCATCCTACCGTGGGCCCCCTAACTTAAGGCCAGCTGGCTATGAGTTCCGTTGTCAAAATCGATCCCGAGATCATGAGCGGCGCACTGTGCTTCGCTGGCACGCGCGTTCCGATTCAAAACCTGATCGATTACCTCGAGGGCGGCGATTCGATCGACGATTTTCGCGACGGCTTTCCGAGCGTCTCCCGCCAGCAGATCATCGCCTTCCTGGAAGAGGCGAAAGAAAGCGTGCTCGCTTGGGCTCTAACGCCCAATGTTACACTGCAAAGTTGCGCCTAGGTGTCATCGATTGCTTCGAGGACGCCAGAAATAAAAGCCTTCTGAAGCTGATCGGCGTCCGGGAACTAGGAAGGCGGCACCGCCTTAGAGCGCCATGGGAAAGGCCCGATCCGCGCCCTCCTTCTCCAAGCCGCCAAGAAACTCCTCCAAGTCGACAACCCCCTGCAGCAGTGGGGCCTGGCCGTCGCCGCCCGCCGCGGCCGGAACAAAGCCTGCGTCGCAGTGGCGCGGAAGCTCTGCGTCGCCCTCTGGCACCTGCTCATGGGCCACCCGAGCGGCGCCCTCGACCCCGTCGCTCGTCTCACCACCAAGCAAACTCGCCACCGAGCTCGGCCTCCACGAATTCAAAGCCCAGGGTTACCCGAGCAAAACCGTCTTTATCGAGAAAAAACTCTATCTGCTCCAGAGCTACCCGTAAGGGCGGGAAGCATGGGGAACCACGGTTCCCCAAACCCCTCCACTTCGGGGGGACAGATCAAAAACACCGATTATGAAAACAAACTACTTGAATTAACCACATGTCTGCATCGCCTGGTTAGATGATTGGATCGTGGCTCGTGAACATGACGCTAGCGACTCCTAGGGTGCCGAACTATCCGCGCTCCCCCTCAATTATGCTCATCGGGGAGTTCGTTGGAACTATTCTTGTTAGCTTAAACCCACATGTTTCTAATAGTGTTCGATATTCATCTTCAGTGCGTTCGCGCCCACCCGTCATGATTAGCATGTTCAAATCCATGTATTTGCTGAAGTGCGGCTCGCTGCCGTGTGGGACAACGGCTTCGACGAGCAAGAGCCTGCCGTTGTCTGCCATGGCACGATAACAATTCTTAAGGATGGTAACACTCCTCTCATCATCCCAATCGTGAATAATCCATTTGACGATATAGGCATCGCTGCCGCTAGGCACTGAGTCAAAAATCCCCGGCTACTGCTTCACATCGTTCGGCGATACCTTCATCTCTGATGCGATGCTGTGCGCCTTCGATAACGGAAGGCGCGTCGAAGAGAACGCCTTTCATCTTTGGATTTGCCCTGAGAATTGAAGCGATGAGAATACCGCCATGCCCGCCTCCCACATCCACAATCTTGCCAATAATATGAAAAATCGTAGCTGGACAGAACTGCATCATTCACGGCAAGAGTAAACCCGCTCATCGCATCATTAACGTTTTCGCGTTTTCAGGATTCTGTTCAAAGAATTTCCAGACAGGCATGCCGAAAGCGCGATCAAAAGCGATCTCGCCAGTGCTTACGCTATGCAGTAACTCGCCCCACGCCGGATAATGCTCTTCTCCCTAATTCGACCGTGGCAAAAGCGCGCAAGCGATCCGGGAGACATCGGTTCGGAGAGTGTCGGCCAGTGGTGTCAAAGCGACAGCCTCTCTGTGTATTCTCACTGAAAACACCTACGCTCGCGAGCGCACGCAAGACTCGATAAAGGGATGGAGCATGGCTTGCGGTGGCAGCAGCAAGCTCGTCAACAGTCTTTAGACCCATCACGAAGTTGGTCGGCAATGCCGAGCTTTGCCGCGACATAAATAGCGCGCGAAATCCAGAAGCCGGAGATCATCTGTAACATGCCTACGGATGGCGGGACATCCAGATTGCTAAGTGTATTGTGCGCGGTCATAATTTTAGCCTTATTTGGATACGGAGCTTAAAAAAGCTGGATGTTATCTATCTCATCTTTGGTTTACAGGCGCATCTAACGAGAACAAAATGAGCGACGGCGGACGAGGGCGCGCGTCGCTCGGAGTGGAAGTGTGGAAGTCATCTCAAATGTGGAGCGTACAGCGGTCCGCGGTTCGCTCGATCGCCTGGTTAGATGCGTTCACTGATCCCAAGTGGACCACGCCTTCTCACTCGGCAGAGGCCAACGATAGCCGCCAGACAGCTTCTTGCCATCAACTAGTATCGGACGCATCTGTAACTCACTGTCGAAAAACCTGTCTAGCTCGTTCACACGCGCTGAAGGAAAGAGGACGATCCACTGGATGACCCATCCCTTCACTTTCCGTGCGAGCGGTCCGGTGAGTCCGGGCCACTCTTTCGGCCATGCGCGCGGTCGTTCGCGCGCGTAACTGAAGTCCGACCATCCAATCTCAACGTATCCCGGGTCCCACGGCGTAGTATGTGCGGGGATAAACGTCCTCAACAAGTTTATGCATTCAATGAACGCTCGCGGCGTCCGATCCGACGAACCAGTTGTCAAAGCGGCGTCAACAGTCACAGTGACGGGAAACCTTTTGGGAAGCCGTAAAGAAATCGTGTTGTCGGGGAGCTCAACGCTAGCGTTACGAGCGGTGTAGCTCCGTGCGAGCGTCCCAAAGCCGGGCTGAGCTGACAGCTTCGCAACAACCGAACGGACCTCCTCAGCGCTGAGCCGGCTCTTCCCAAGCCCGCTCTTTGCATGGGCGTTTGGCACGAGCACGTCCCCGTTTGCGAAGAGGAGAAATCTCACGCCGGGCGCACCACCGCCCTCCGTCCACAAGACAATCGGCACATCGTGCCGATTGTTGTCAGCGTATGCCTTCTGTATCTGCTCGATATTGATCGGCTGCGCAGCAGTGACGGCATGAGCCGTCACTCCAATCAGCATGACCGCCGTGAAACGCGAGAGGTTCAGCATCTAACGAGAACAAGATGAGCGACGGCGGACGAGGACGCGCGTCGCTCGGAGTGGAAGTGTGGAAGTCATCTCAAAAGTGGAACGCAAGTGGTCCGCCGTTCGCTCCATCGCATGGTTAGATCGTTGGCGCTCAGAAATCGATGTATGTCGGCCGATACTCACTGAGCTTTCCCTGCTCATACGCGGTGCGAAGCTGAGCCAGATTCTGCGACTCGGTGACATCTTGCGCCACGAGTAAAGGAATGACGTACGTCGAACTGTAGAGCGACAATACCACGGCACGCGATCCCGCAGCCATTGAATCGTTGCGGACCTTGTAGCAGACGACGAAAAACTCTTTCGAGCGACTGGCGAAGAGCAGCTGGCGACCTTTCGGCACCGCGTTGTAGTCTGCGCCGGCATCTGCGAACTGAATCTTCTGGACTCCGGCTAGCTTTGCGAGCTCCCTCAGCACGACCGGCGGAAACTCTTTCGCCGATGTGACGGGCTGCGTTGCGCCGGTTAGGGCGGCGCGAACAAAATCAGCTCCAGCCGCCTTCTCTTCGGGTTTTCGCGTGGCGCACGCAGACATGACGATCAGCAGCATGCAGCCAGCCGCTCGATGTAAGGTGCGCATGGCAGCGGTCGATCTAACAGATATTATACGAAACTGATGTTCGCCTATTCGTTGTATTCCAAGGGTTGCGTCTGGGCGTAAAAGGAATATTTGCGCATCAGGGAGTGGGAGGCGCTGGCGGAGGCGTGGGGTCGGTGGGTGGGTCTTCGGGTTCGCCGGGGCGGCTGATGTAGACGACGCCCCATTCGCGGGCGCGGCGGCGGCGGCTGGGGCCGTCGAGTTTGCGGAGGGCGAATTCGATGGTGTCCCACATGTCGAGGATGTGGGCGTCGATTTCGGGTTGGCTGGTGGCGACGTCGGCTTGTTCTTTGTCGAAGGCGTCTTTGGCTTCGGATTGGGTTTGTTGGACGCCGGCGGCGGCGGTGCGGGCGGTGTCGACTTCGCTGGCGCTGGGCATGGCCATAGGGTGGCGCCGGGGTTGGCGGCGAGGCGGGCGGCTTCGCCGAGGACGATTTTGCCGGCCCAGAGTTGGGCGTCGTCGTGGGTGCTGATGGGTGGGACGTCGGAGTGGTTGATCTCGAGGCCGTAGTAGGCGCGGGCGCTGCGGGGGAAGGTGCCGCGGGCGATGGCGAGATTGAAGACCTGGATGAAGTGGGAGTCGAGCTGGCTGAGGGCGGCGTGGGCGGTATCGTGCGCGGTGGTGTGGGCGGCCTGGTCGGCGAGGGCGGCGGCGGCTTCGCCGACATCGCGGCGGTAGCGGCCGTGGAGGTTGTCGGGTTTGCCGGGATCGATGGCGGCGAAGTGCTCGGGGGTGATGAGGCGCTGGGCGGGATCGCTGGTGGCGTTCCATTTTTCGCCGGCTTTTTGGAGGGCGGTGAGGCGCTGGGCGTGGCTGTCGGGGAGGTGGCGGAAGGGCATGGTGGTTTGGAGGGGTTGAGGGTTGGTTGTGCGCTGACGCTGGGTCGATCTTGAGCCGGAAATGGGGGGAGTCGAGCCTCAATTTGGCGGTTCTGGGATAAAAGGTTGGGGTTGAGTCGGTAATGGGCGCATTTGGCGCTGCAATAGGGGGTGGTTGGCGGAGCGTTCGGGGTCTATTGCAGGTGGGGGAGGGCTCCTGGCCGGCCGGGCGCCGTCTATTGCGCATGCGGATGGATGCTGGGCAAGCGGAGGGGGGTTTATTGCATGCAATGGAGGCCGCCCGGGGCGTGAGGGGCGCTTTCCTAAGTGCAACGGGGCGGGGCGGCGCGCCGGCGGAGGGGTCCGGAGGTGCAATGGACGGGAGGTGGTTCGCGGAGATTGGGGCCTTCGGCACGGGCCAACGAAAAATGGCTGCGCTTCGTGCTGGCTCCCGCGCGGGAAATCACTCATCCTGCCGCCATGTCCTCTCCTACTACGCGTGTATTTCTCGTCCGGCATGGCGCGACCGTGCTTTCTGCGGAAGATCGTTTTGCCGGCGAAACCAATGTGGATCTTTCCGACGAAGGGCGCGAGCAAACGCGTCGTCTGGCGCAGCGTTTGCGCAACGAAGACATCGCCGCGGTCTATGCTTCGCCGATGGGGCGGACGGTGGAGACGGCCAGCATCCTGGCGGAGCCGCATAAGCTGGAGGTGCAAAAGCGCGATGGCCTGCGCGAGATTTCGCACGGGCGCTGGGAACGGCTGACGCGGACGGAAGTGGAGGAGCGTTTCGCGGTGGAAGCGGCGGAGTGGGAGCGGGATCCTTACACCTTCGCGCCGCAGGGTGGGGAAAGCGGGTTGGACGTGACGGCGCGCGCGCTGCCGGTGTTGCTCGATATCGTCCGCGCACATACGGATAAGAAAATCCTCGTCGTCTCGCATAAGGCGACGATCCGGCTACTGCTCAGCTCGCTCCTCGGCTTCGATCCGCGGCGTTACCGCGATAACCTCGATCTGAACCCGGCCTCGCTGAATATCGTGGATTTCAAAGATCCGACGCGCGCGCGTCTCTCGCTTTTTAACGACACTTCGCACTACGCGGATACGGGGAACGCGTTGCCCTCCATCCCGGGTGCGCGGCTTTCGAAGTCGTGGAACGACGAGACGCCGGGCAAGTAAGGCGCGCCCCCGGTTAAGCCAATATGGCCGACGGCGAGGCTTCCCAATCCCGCGCTGCTTTCGATCCGGATAAACTGGATCGGAGCGTGATCGCCATTCCGCTTCTGGAGGAGATCGAGGCGGAGGTGAGAATGATCGCAGAGGCCCGGAAGCGGTGGCCGGGGATCGAGAAACGCTTTACCACCGCGATCTTCTACGATGCGAGATTTCCCGGAGGATTGTCGGCGGCGCGGGAGCGGACGGAGGAGTTATTAAAGGAAGCGAAGGCGCGGCTGAAGATTAGCGATCGGCGGGAAAGCATCGAGGCGCCGTCGAAGGAGTCGGAGGGGCGGTATAGTTTCACGCACCTGAGCAGCCGGCTGGCGCGGAAGCTCCTCGCCCTCGGCCGCGACCTGCCGGAGCGGCCGATTTTGCGCATCGTGCCGACGAGGTTCGAGGTGATCATTGATCTGAATCTCGATTATCCGCCTGGGCGGGAAGCGGCGAATGCGTGGGTGGTGGAGAGCATTGCGCAGGCAAAGGAAAACGTCGGAGTCAGTAACGACGACGAGCAGAAGGTGCACCTCGAGAAGAGCAAGCTGAGCAATCAGTATGTGTTCGCGCGTCTGGAAGGCCGCGTGATTAAAGAATTAGTGCGCCTCGACGCGGAGAGCGCGGGGAAGCTCGCGCTGCAGGCTGCCCGCCAGGAGAAGACGGAGAAAGGCGCCGGCTCCGCGCAGCAAAAGACGCGCGGAGCCCGGGCGGTGGAAGCGGATGCGAACAGGAACGCGAGCCGCTACCGCGCCATCCATCGCATCTGGCCGGATTTCCCGATCACGGCTTGCATCGTGAAATCGCTCGCCACGGTGAAGGCCGATGCGGCGCAGAATTCCTTCGCCGCGCTCGGGACGGATATCACCTGGGGGGTGATGGATTCTGGGATCGATGTGGCGCACCCGCATTTCGCGCTACGGAACAACATCGATCCGGCGTCATCGCTGCACGCTGATTTCACCGACACCCCGGACGCGACCGGCGTGCAGCCGGCGTTGATCGATCGGTTCGGCCATGGCACGCATGTCGCCGGCATTATCGCCGGGGAACAGAAATCCGACGGGACGGCGAAGAGCCGCAAGAACATGCTCGCGGTCACGCGCTCGGTGCGCGGCTACGAGGAGGGGCGCTTGCCGAGAATCGAAACGCAGGCGATCCCGCTCGACGCCATCCGCGGCATGGCTCCGCGCACACGACTGGTTAGTCTGAAAGTCCTGGACGATGACGGCCACGGGGAGGTGAGCAATCTGATCGCCGCGTTGGCGCACATTCAGGAGAAAAACGGGCACGGCCGGCGCCTGCTCGTGCACGGGGTGAACATCAGCCTCGGCTACGATTTCGATCCGGAATGGTTCGCCTGTGGCAAGAGTCCGCTCTGTGTGGAGATCGATCGGCTCTCGCGCTCGGGCGTGGTCGTGGTGGTGGCGGCGGGGAACACCGGCTACGGCGCGGTCGCCGCGCAGCAACGGACCACGAACGCGGGCATGGGCGTGACGATCAACGATCCCGGCAACGCCGAGCTGGCCATCACCGTCGGCTCGACCCATCGCGAAATGCCGCACGTGTATGGGGTCTCGTATTTTTCCTCGAAAGGACCGACGGGCGATGGCCGGCTAAAACCGGACCTGGTCGCGCCGGGCGAAAAGATTCTCTCCTGCGCCACCGGCCAGATGATGAAGGATAAATCACCGGACAAAGTCTGCTCCTACGTGGAGGACAGCGGCACGAGCATGGCCGCGCCGCATGTCAGCGGGGTGGTCGCGGCATTTCTTTCCGTGCGGCGCGAGTTTATCGGCGAGCCCGAGAAGGTGAAGGCGATCTTCCTCGCCACCGCCACCGATCTGAAACGCGATCGTTATTTTCAAGGCGCGGGTCTCATCGATCTCATGCGCGCCATCCAATCCATCTGAGATCGACCCAGACCTCCCCCCATGAAAGACATTGCCGGAATCCCTTATGTCGCGGCCCGCTTCGATAAGAGCGGCGCAGCCTTAAATGAAAACGAAGTCACCGTGCCCGCGGGGACGACAGACATCATCGTCGCGGCGCACGGTTGGAATAACGACGAGGTCTCGGCAGAGACGCTCTACCGTGAGTTGTTCACGAATTTCGCCGCCGTCGCACCCGACGTCTTGCAGGCGAAGAAGCTCGCCATCGTGGGCGTGATCTGGCCCTCCAAGCAATTCAACAACGTCGTCGCGGCCGCGAGTGTGGAGCAGGGCAGTGGAGCTGCCGGCCTGCGGACGAACACAGCTGCCGCCGACGAAACCTTGCGCCAACTCCTCGATGGCCTCGGCGAAATGTTCGGCGCGGCGAGCGCATCGAAGATAAAGCAGGCGAAAGACCTTATCGCCAAACTCGAGGGCGATCCGACGGCGCGCGAGCAATTCGTGGATCTCCTGCGCAGCCTTCCGGACAAAAGCGCCGCGAGCGATGAAGACAACTCGAAGCTCTTCTTCAAAATGAACGGCGCGGACATGCTGGAGAAATTGAAGATGCAGACGCCGATCGTCTCTGCCGGGGCCGGCGGTGGTGGAGGCGGCGCGTCGTTGCCGCACCTGGCCACGAATCCCGGAGGCGGGGGCGCGGCAGGGCTGGGCGATCTTTTTTCCGGGATCAAATCCGGGGCGATGCGGCTCGGAAATTATCTCACCTACTACGAGATGAAGAACCGGGCCGGCACGGTGGGAAAGAAAGGCGTCGGGCCGATGGTCGACCGCCTGGCCGCCAAAGTGCAGCGGGTTCATCTCGTCGGGCACAGCTTCGGCGGGCGAGTGGTGGCTGCGGCCGCGATGGCGTCCACGACCGATAAACTGCAAACGCTCTCGCTGCTACAGACGGCGTTTTCGCACAACGGCTTCTCGAAAAGCATGAGCGGATTTTTTCGCGACGTGGTCGAGAAGCGTCGCGTGAAAGGTCCGATCCTGGTCACCTTCACGCCTAACGACCGCGCGGTGGGGCTGGCCTATCCGACGGCGTCGCGCTTGAGCGGCACGGTGGCGTCAGCGTTCGGCGATAAGAACGACAAGTTCGGCGGGCTCGGCCGCAATGGCGCGCAACAGATGCAGCCGGGCGAAGTCGCGGAGACGCCGAAGGAAATGCTCGCGGTGAATGGGCAGTACGCCTGGCAGCCCGGAAAATTTCACAATCTCGAGAGCAGCAAGTTCATCGTGGATCCAAAAGGCGGCGACGCGCATTGCTTCGTCACCGGCAAAGAAGTGGCGTGGGCCATCAGCCGCGCGATTAAGTAGCGCAGCCGCTACGCGACGGCGCTGCCTTCGGGAATCCGGAAACGCTCGATCTCCTCTTTAATGTCGTGCACGAAGCTGGCGGCGCCGGCGCCGTTCACGACCCGGTGATCGAAGGTGAGCGAGAGCGTGATGACCTCGGCGCTCTCTCCGTTCTTTCCATTGCCGAGCAATTCCTGGTGAGCGGAGCCGATGAAGAGTGTCCCAACGGAAGGCGGCACAACGATGGGCGCTGCGGCGCGCACGCCGAAGGCGCCGAGGCTGCTGATCACGATCGGCGCGTTCACGGCATCGACTCTGCCGCCGCGCGTTTCTTCCACGGTCTCGTTGTAGCGCTTCACAAAATCAGGCCACGCCCGCGTGTTGGCTTTGGTTACGACCGCGGTGGCAAGGCGGTCGTTCTCGAGCGCGACGGCGATGCCGAGATCAAACTCTTTGTGTTCTTCAATGCTGTCATCGTCGAGCATGATGCGGCGAAAAGGCGCGTGCTTCTCCATCGCCTTCACGACCGCCCAAGCCACCATCACCGAGGGTGAGGCGGCGTCCTTGCCCCCAGCCTTTTTCGCGGCCGCGCGGGCGTCGCGGATGGAATCCCAGCGGGCGTCGATCTGGAGATTGGCGGGGACGACGCGGCCAAGGCGGCGTGTGATAGTGGGCGTGAGCGCGGGCTCGATCGAACGGGAGCGAGCGGGCGCAGTTGGCGCCGGTTTCGCTTTGGCAGGCTCGGTGGCTGGAACCTCGAAGGCGTCTTCCACCTGTTCTGCGACTGCGGCGCCGGAACCCATAACCGTGCCGATGTCCTGCCCGATATCGACCGTGGCGCCGACTTCGGTTTTCCAATCGCCCATGGTTCCTTCAAACGATGCTTCGATCGGATAAACTGCTTTGTCGGTCTCCACTTCGCAGAGCGGATCGTCGAGCGCGACGGAGTCGCCCGGTTGTTTAAGGAGAGTCACGACCTTCGCATTACGAATGCCTTCGCCCATGATCGGGACGATGATGCTGTGACTGGCGCTCGTCGGCTTCGTGGCCGCGGATTTCGCGGGCTGCGGTTTCGCAGCGGCAGCGGCTACGGTTGGCGCTGCCACCTCTGCCGCGACGCGCTCGCTCTTCATCGACATGGCGCGCTGGACGGCGGCGACGATGCGCTCTACGTCGGGGAGGGCGGCATATTCGTAAATCGGATTGTAGCCGATCATGACGTTGGTTTTACTGACCAGGATCGGCGGACTAACGAGTGCTCCCCAGATGTCGGGTTGACCGGCAAGATGGGAAATGATCATTTGGCCGACGCTGCAATTCTCGCCGTCTTCCTGCACGACGATGAGGCGGCCAGTGCGGCGCACCGATTCTTCGACGGCGGCGCGATCCCATGGGACGATCGAACGCAGATCGAGGAGGTCGATACTGACCTCGTCTCCGATTTTTTCCAGCGCTTCGAGCGATTTCTCGACCGTATTGCCCCAGGCGACGAGCGTGACATCAGAGCCCGCATGACGTTTCCGCGCCGATCCGAGCGGCACTGCGCGGACGGGCTGGGTCGATTCGTGTTCCGCCCAAAGCAGATGTTTCGGAATGAGGACGAAGGTCGGGTCTTCGCAATGCATCGCGGTCCAGAGCAACCCCGCGGCGTCTTCCGGCGTGCTGGGGATCGCGACGTTGATGCCGGGGAAATGCGCGAGCGCGGCTTCATTGGCCTGGCTGTGCCAAAGACTGCCGCCGGGAAGATAGGCGCCATACGGCGCGTAAATGACGATCGGGCAGGTCCAACTCCCGAACGAGCGCCAACGTAAATTGGAAAGGTTGGTCACGACTTGGTTCCAAGCCGGCCCGATGAAGTCGATGAACTGCAACTCGAAGACGGGACGTTTGCCATACGAGGCGAGCCCGCAGGCCACGCCCATGATGGTCGATTCCGCGAGCGGCGAGTTGTAGACCTGATCGGGAAATTCGGTCGAAAGCTTTTGCGTGAGACGGAAGACGCCGCCTTTCGGATCCTCCACGTCTTCGCCGAAGATGATGCGCCGCGGATCGCGCTCCAGTCCGAGCCGGAGCGTTTTGTTTACGGTGTCGCCGATGCGGTATTTGCCGGCGGGTAACACTTCGTCATCCAGTTCCGGCAACTCGCCTGTGACCTGCAACTCCAACTCATCCGCGCTTGGATCTTCCGCGCGATCCGCGTCGTTGAATTCCGTCCGGACACGCTCTTTGATTTCCTTGTCGAGCTTCTCATACTCTTCCGCGCTGATGATTTTTTCAGCGATCAGACGCTCGCTCCAGATGCGCAAGGGATCGCCTTTCTCCAGGTCCGCGATTTCCTCCGCGCTGCGGTAGAGCTTGTGGTCATCGGAGCTGGTGTGACTGGAGAGGCGCTCCATGTTGACCCAGAAAAATGCGGGCCCGCCGCCTTTGCGCATCTTCTCGAACGCGGCCACGCCGGCGTCGTAGATCTTCTGCACGTCGCTCCCGTCGACCTCCTGCCAGTCGTTAGGCTGGAAGACATCGAGGCGCTTTGGGCGTGATGTTTTTCGTCGGGCTGCTGATGCCGTATTTGTTATCTTCGACGACGAAGAGGACCGGCAGTTGGCGCTCCTTGGCGAAACAAACCGCCTCGTAAAAGTCGCCCTGCCGCGTCGCCGCATCGCCGATCGTGGTCACGACGACGTTCGGTTTTTTGTCGAGCTGAATGCCCCACGCGATGCCGCAGGCGGGGAGAAGCTGGGCGCCGGTCGGGGTGGGGACGCTCCAGATCCCGCGCGCGGCGTAGCTGTAATGCGACGGCATCTGTCGGCCATGGCTTTGCCCTTTGCGCTTCGCGAAATAATCGAGCGCCAGCTCGCGCGACGCCACGCCGCGGCTCAGCACCAATCCGCGGTCGCGGTAATACGGGCAGACGTAATCGCCCTCGTGCATCGCCACCCCGAGCGCAGCCAGGCCTTCGTGGCCCATTCCGGAGACGTGGAAATGTCCCTTGCCCTGTCGGTTCAGATTCTGTTCGCGTAAATCGCCGTGACGGCTTTCGAGCAGGATCGTGAGGAGACGCAGTTTATCTTCTTTGCTCAGAGCGGGCATGAGGAATGGCGGTGAGAGTTTTCTTTAAGGTGAGAGTGGGGGAGGCCGATCTTGTTTACGGGGCGGGTTTCACTCTGGACGCTGCGCTCGCAACTCTCAACTCTCCGCGAGGCACTGCTACCGCGGCGGCGGAGATCGTGTATACAAGAAGCGAATGACTCCCGAACGCGGCGTGATCGCCCGATTTCAGAAGTATCTCCCGGTCAACAGCGCCACGCCCATCGTCTCGTTGGGCGAGGGGAGCACGCCGCTCATCTTCTCTCCGCGCCTGAGCGCGCGGGTGGGGAAGGGGTGCGAGGTCTTTGTGAAATACGAGGGGCTGAATCCCACCGGTTCCTTCAAGGATCGCGGCATGACGGTGGCCGTCTCGAAGGCGATGGAACGCGGGGTGGCTGCGGTTGTTTGCGCGTCCACCGGTAATACCTCC
This sequence comes from uncultured Verrucomicrobiae bacterium, assembly GCA_963788065.1. Classification (GTDB taxonomy): domain Bacteria; phylum Verrucomicrobiota; class Verrucomicrobiia; order Chthoniobacterales; family UBA10450; genus JACCTI01. The sequence goes on along the minus strand of CAWBFF010000014.1, from coordinate 113,652 downwards.
GCCTCCGCCGCGGCCTACGCCGCGCGGGCAGGCATCAAGTGCGCGGTTATCCTGCCGGCTGGGAAAATTGCCGCCGGCAAACTCGTCCAGGCCTACGCCTACGGTGCCAAAGTGGTCGCGATTGAAGGAAACTTCGACGACGCCCTCCGAGTCGTACGCGAACTCGGACGGCGCGCTGATTTCGAGATCGTGAACTCGATCAATCCGCATCGCATCGCTGGTCAGAAGACCGCGGCCTTCGAGATCATAGAGGAACTGGGCGACGCGCCCGACCTGCACCTTTTGCCGGTGGGTAACGCAGGCAACATCACTGCCTACTGGGCTGGGTATCGGGAATTCCACGCCACTGGCCAGGCCGCGCGGCTGCCCGCGATGGTCGGATTTCAAGCGGAAGGTGCGGCACCCATTGTGCACGGGAAAGTAATTGAACGGCCGGAAACCATCGCTACGGCCATTCGCATCGGTCATCCTGCAAGTTGGAAGGCGGCGAACGAGGCGATTCGGGATTCCGGGGGCGCGATCGATATGGTGAGCGATGAGGAAATTCTCTCCGCTCAACAGTGGCTGGCCAGCCACGAAGGAATCTTTGTGGAGCCGGCCAGCGCGGCGTCCATCGCGGGTCTGTTCAAGAGCTGCGACCGCGGCACCGCGGCGGCGTTTCCGCTCATAGCCGGCCTGAAAGAAGGCAGCCGGATCGTTTGCACCGTTACCGGGCATGGCTTGAAGGATCCTGAAGCCGTGCGATTTGATTCCGCGCGCGCCGTTCCGCCGACTGAGAGCGACGTGCTGCGCGCGATCGGCTTCTAGAGAGCGTGCGGTTGACAGCGCTGCCACATCAGCGAAAACCATTGCCGTTCGTGCGTGCTCATCTTCACATCGGTTCCGCATGCGCCTGATCGTGCAAAAATACGGCGGCACCTCCGTCGGCACCCCCGAGCGCATCCGCAAGGTGGCGGAACGCCTCCTCGTAACGCAGCGCGATGACTGCCGCGTAGTCGCCGTTATTTCCGCGATGGCAGGCGTAACCGACAGCCTGATCAAACTCGCGCGCGAAGTTTCACCCCATCCCTCCGAGCGCGAAATGGACAGCCTCCTCGCTACCGGCGAGCAATCTTCCATGGCCCTCGTGGCGATGGCAGTGAATGCCCTTGGGGGCAAAGCCATCTCCCTCACCGGCGCCGAAGCCGGCGTCCTGACCGATCGGGCCCACACCCGGGCTAAGATCGCCAATGTCAGCCCGAAGCGCGTCCATGAACTCCTCTCGGAAGATTACATCGTAGTCGTCGCCGGTTTCCAGGGCCAGACCGTCGAGGGTGACACGACCACGCTCGGCCGCGGCGGGTCGGATTTGACCGCGATCGCGCTGGCGGGTGCTTTAAACGCTGACGCCTGCCAGATTTTTACCGACGTGGACGGCGTCTTCACCTGCGATCCGCGTGTGGTGGCGGAGGCGTCCAAGCTTGGCGAAATTTCCTACGACGAGCTGCTTGAGATGGCCGGCGCGGGGTCAAAGGTTATGCAATCGCGCGCGGTCGAGTTTGCAAAGAAGTTCAGCGTTCCGTTCGAGGTCCGCTCCAGTTTCAATCAAAACGCCGGCACAGTGGCCAAGGAAGAGACCGCCAACATGGAGGATGTCGTCGTCCGCGGCATTAGCATCGAGCGGAAACAGGCCAAAGTGACCCTTGACGACGTCCCGGACATGCCGGGCATGGCGAGCCGAATCTTCTCCGCCATCTCCGCGGCCAACATCATGGTCGATATGATCGTGCAAAGCGCGTCCGAGCGAAACACGACCGATCTGTCGTTCACGATCAACGAAGGCGACCTCCCCGCCGCCGAGAATCTCCTCCGTCCGATCGTCACCGGGATGGCCGGTACCCGGCTCATCGCGCAAAACGGCGTCGCCAAGCTCAGTGTGGTGGGAATCGGGATGCGTTCCCATTCCGGCGTCGCCGCCCGGCTCTTCGATTGCCTAGGGCAGGCTGGGATTAACATCCAACTTATCTCCACTTCCGAGATCAAAATCGCCGTCGTTCTCGACGAACTCGACGTCGACAAGGCTGCCAAAGTGACGCACCTGGCCTTTGGGCTGGACCGAAGATAGCGTCGCCGCCGAAAAGTGAGTAGCGACGACAGGGCAACCTCGATCCGTTGAGTAGATTGAAACTCAGCGCGAGTATCATACAAATATACTTACTGAGAAAACGGCATAGTGAACTTGTCCTGCGAATCGTTGTCCCAGACGAGCGTAACAACATCCGCATTGTGTTGCCACCCAAAGGATTACGCATCTCTAGACTATCTTAATCCTGACCTCCTGGCATTCTCACGTCTTTGCTCATTCTAAGGTGCGGAATCATTCCAAAAAGGAGTTCTGCTGAGCCAAGCTCTCGATAGCCGTGACGACGATAGAATCCCGCCGCTTCCTCCCGAGCGTTGAGCACGACAGTCTCTGCACCCAGCTCCCGCGCTCGGTCTTCGAGAATTGAAAGGATGCGGGCCCCGAGTCCGTTTCCTTGCCAGGCGGCGTCGACGGCCATGTAGCGAACCTGCGCCTCTGCCGGGGTATTTAAATGGAGTCGTCCGGCAGCGACCGGTGCGTTGCCGTTCCAAATTGCCACGTGAACCGCTTCCGGATCGCGCGGATCGCGTTCACTCCCGCGAGGCTGATCCCACGGCCCGCGCAAAACGCGCCACCGCAAATCGTAGTAGCGCTCCCATTCGACATCAGACTGCGGCGCGCGGTCTTCCAACCATGGATTGCCATGCATTGAGAACGAGACTAGGTCGGCACGGGAAAAGATCGACCCCAAACCGACCTCGGCATTACATCAGACAATATATGTCATATAAAATAGAATTGTGTTGGCTCCGATTCGCGAGCCGACTTCTCGTCGGTGCAACCAGCGCCATCGCATCCGGTTTAACGCTGAGCCCCAATGGGCGGCGTGACTCTGAGCCGCCACTGAGCTATCGGTGACGGCATGACTTTCTCCCCTGACGAAGATTTTGCCCGGCAACTCGACGCGGAGGATGCGCTCGGAGAATTTCGTGATCGCTTCCACATTCCGACGCACGGAGACAGGCAGCCGGTCATCTATTTTGTCGGTAATTCCTTGGGTTTGATGCCGAAGACGACCCGCGGCCTGGTCGAGCAAGAGCTGGATGATTGGGCGGGCTTGGGTGTGGACGGGCATCTGGAAGCGAACACGCCCTGGTATTCCTACCACGAGACGGTGCGGGAAGGCGCGGCGCGGCTGGTCGGAGCGCGGCCGCACGAGGTGGTCTGCATGAACAGCCTGACCGTGAATCTTCACCTGATGATGGCAACGTTTTATCGGCCGACGAAGACGCGCTTTAAGATCTTAATGGAAGATCCCGCCTTCCCCTCCGACACCTACGCGGTCAAATCGCAGGTCGCGCACCATGGCTTCGACCCGGAGACCGCGTTGGTGCTGGTGAAACCACACGAAGGTGAATTGGCGCTTCGTCAGGAGGAGATTGCGCGGCTGATTGAGAAGGAGGGCGATCAAATCGCGCTCGTTCTTTTCGCGGGAGTGAATTTCTTCACCGGCCAGTTTTTTGACCTTGCGGCGCTTACGGCGCAGGCGCAAGAGCGCGGTTGCGCGGTAGGAATCGATCTCGCCCACGCGGTCGGCAATGTGCCGCTCGCGCTGCATGATTGGAACGTCGATTTCGCCGTTTGGTGTAGCTACAAGTATTTGAACTCGGGACCGGGCGCGGTGGCTGGCGCCTTTGTGCATGAGCGGCACGCGACCAATCGCGACCTGCCGCGCCTAGCCGGTTGGTGGGGCAACGATCCCGCGACCCGCTTTCGCATGCAGCTCGAGCCGGAGTTCATCCCGGTGCCGTCAGCGGATTCCTGGGCGCTGAGCAATCCGCCCATTCTCGCGATGGCGCCGTTGCGCGCTTCATTTGCCCTCTTCGATGAAGCCGGCGGGATGGAAGTGCTGCGCGCAAAGTCGGTCCGGCTGACCGCCTATCTGGAGTTCCTCCTCGATCGCATTCCCGGAAAAATGTTCACCGTCATCACGCCACGCGCGCCTAACGAGCGCGGCTGCCAGCTGTCCATCCTCGTGCACGAGCACGCGAAGGAGTTGTTCGCTAAATTGGAAGCGGCGGGCGTGAAGTGCGATTTCCGGGAGCCAAACGTCATCCGCGCCGCGCCCACCCCTCTCTACAACACGTTCACAGACGTCTGGCGTTTCGCGAAAATTCTAGCGGCCCACCAGTAGGCGGCAAACACCTCGGCGTCGCTTTAGCGCAACATCTCGCGCACGCAGTCGATCAGACCGAGCACGGGAAACGGCTTCACCAGGTACTTCACCTCATGCCGCGTGAGAAAGGCGTGCACGTTTGGATCGCCCGCGAAGCCGGTGATGAAAATGAAATGATCGGCCAAAGTGGGACGCAGATCGCGGACGGCGAAATAAAATTGATCTCCGCGCAGGCGCGGCATTTTTAAGTCACAGATCACCGCGTCGTACTCGTGCGCCTTCACTTTCAGCAGCGCTTCCTCGCCATCAAAAGCCACGTCGACGAGATAATTTTCGTCAGCCAGAATCCACTGCAGCGCAGAGGCGAGTTGCTGGTCGTCGTCGACCAATAGGATCGCTTTCAGTTCGAGCGAATGAACGCGCTCGTGGCCATTTTGTTCGGGCTCGGGCTTCATGCGGTTGGGCGAAACATACCTCAGTTTTCGTGTCGTGCCTGCACCTTGAAAGCAATGTTCGCGCCGGCCCTTCGGTTGACTTGATCGGGGAGCGCGATACGCTCGCTTTACCCATGATCAACGTCACGGAAAGCGCCGCGCGGCATCTTCGTTCTCTCCTGGACGAGAAGGATGATGCGCAAGGGAAAGGCCTGCGAGTCGGAATCGCGAAAGGCGGTTGCTCCGGGCTGTCCTATGAGATGACGCTCGATGCGCGGAGAGAAGGCGACGCTGTAGTCGAGCGGGATGGGGTTGAGTTTCTGGTCGATGGAGAAGCGGCGCAGCTCTTGCGCGGCGCGACCCTGGATTATCACGACGGGTTGACTGGGACCGGCTTTCAAATCGTGAACCCGAATGCCGCGCGCACCTGCGGCTGCGGGACCTCGTTCGAACCCGCTCAGTCGGCGTGAGGACGGAGGCTTTTTCGGCCGGGCCTGTTTAGATGGACCGATCTCTCTTCCGTTACGATGAGCCTTACGGACAGCCGCGGCACAAGGCCAATCTCTTCGCCTGGACGATCGCGATCCTCCTCCTGAGCGGGCTGGCGCTGGCCGCGTGGCTCGGCAGTTTCTACATCTTCGGACAACCGGAGCGGCCGGACAGCTACCGCATCCTGCAGCGGCTGCATAAAATCGAGCAGCCACGGCGCTTCCAATTGACCGCTGCGCCTGCCGGCGAATTCCTTAGCGGCAAGCAACTCTACGAACGCTACAGCGCGATGGGGCCAGCGGAATTGGCGCGCAACAATGCCGTGCTGGCCCGCAACTACATTCGCAATTATGAGCAGATGGCGGGGCTGGTCCCGTATGTTATCGGCCGGTTCACCATCATGGATGCGCGCGAGCTGGGGCACGACGATGTCTTTAACTCCGGCGTCGTCGCGCTGACTAACGCGGTCGATTACGGCGAGCTTCTGCTCGAGCACGTGTATCCGGCCGACGCGCAGGCGGTGCCGCTAATGAAGCAAACACTCGCCACCGGTCTCGAGATTAAACTCGATCGCGGGCACGATCTTTCCGCCGTCATCCACGCGGATCGTCTGGGCGATGGGCGCGTCATGATCACCGCGGTGCCGTTGCTTTACGGCAGCTACACCGTCACGCAGGGGCGCGGCACCTTTAGCCTTGAACCGCCCTTCCTCCTAAACCTCGCGGGCGGATGGCCGATCACGAAAGATTCGGTGCGGCGGAAAGCGGAGATTCGCTATGCCACTTACCGCCAGCAAGCGGCGCCGCGGACGGCTGCGGTTGGCATTCCTGGTTTCGGAGCGACGCCTCCGACGTCGGCCTCCAGCAATGAACTCGTCCGCGTCGAAGCTGCGGAACCGGTCGAAACGCCCGCTGCCACTCCAGCTCTCGCGAGCAAAGCCTCCCCGACACCGAGGAATGCGAAGCTAGCGCAAAACGCCAAGCCCTCCCCTTCCCCTGCCCCGCGCGTAGCTGCCACGCCCGCAGCCTTGGCCACTGCCACGCCCGCGCGCGCCATCGCCGTTGCTTCACCCGCTGCCTTCGGTGCCGGCGCTCGCCGCGCAACCGGTCACGGGTCAGATGGCGCTGGCCTCGACCGCCGGCGGCGGGAGTTGGAAAACCTATCCGGCTGGAAAAATGCCAGCCGGTCGTTTGATCACCACGGATGACCTAAATGATGTCGCCGAACGCGGCCTGGCCGGCGAGCGCGTTTATCTGCGCGGCCAATTTGTCGTCAACTTCGCGGAATCGAACCGCGCCGTGCTCCGGCCGAAAAGCAATCTCACCGAGTCAGTCTTCCGGTTGGGCGCGCCCTCTTCCACCCGCATCGTGGTCGAATATCCTTCGGGGACAAAGCCGCCCGCGCAGGGCGCCACGGTCACGCGCGATCAAGCGCGCCCCTACGAAATCACGGAAGTGCGAAAGCAATCCGACGGACAACTGAACGTCTTCGTCCGCGAGATCATGGAATAACAAACGCTCAGCGCGTTTCGCCGATCGCTCGATTATTCTCGATCCGGAACGTTCCGATGTTTTGCTCGTTCAGCCAATTCGCGACCACGCTGCGGAGCGAGGGCCAGCCGAAAACGCCTTGGTCGATGAAGGCGTTTGGAAGCGTCCGGCCGTTCGCAGTGATGTTGGAAATTTGCGCTTTCGCCGGGTCGCCGTCAGGAGACGACGTCACGGTCAGGCTTCCATTCAGGTAGCGGCCATCCAACGCGAAGACGCCTTTGAGCGGGAGGCTCACCTGCACCTGGGCCACATCGTTATTGATGTCGACGAAGACCTTGCCGCGTCCGTTCGAATTCGCGATCAGACCGTTGATTTCACTCGCGGTCAGTTCGATCCGGGCCGGCTCGCCACCCTTGGCCGCTTTCTCGAATGTCTTCCAATCGCGCACCAGCGGCTTCGTCGTTATCGGAGTCGGATTCACTGTGGGCGGCAGCGGTGGGATTCACCGGGGCGATCGATGGGGTCACGATTGGCTGCACAGCCACCGGGAAAGGTGTCGCGGTTGGCTCGGCGATGGACGTCTCTTCCTCCACGACCGGAATGGGAAGCGGCGCGGGCGACGAGTAGCCGCGCAGATAATGCAGGCCCCAAAAAGTCCCCGCTACGAGGGCGATCGCCAGGAAAATCAGCAACCCGAAAAACGTGCTGCACCCTTTCCCTACGCATCCCATGCCTCCGCGTGGCGCTGGAATTTCGTTGCTCATGATTGGTGCGGGACGGATTCGGCCTGGCGGGATTGCGCATTCATTAATTTCACATAGAGGCTCTGTAAGCTCTCCGAGAAAAGCCGCGTGCCGGAGAGGACGGGCATAAAGTTGGTGTCTCCGTTCCACCGGGGAACGATGTGGAGGTGGAGATGGTCGGGGGCGCCCGCGCCTGCGCAGGTGCCGAGGTTCAGGCCGATATTGAATCCCTGCGCTTTCACCGTCTCCCGCAGGAGACGCTGTCCGTGCATGCACAAGCTCCACAGCTCGATGACTTCATTTTCGCCTAACGATGCCGCGTCGGCCGTTTTCCGATAAGGCACCGCCATGAGGTGACCCACCGCATACGGATAGCGATTCATCATGAGGAAAGCGTTTTTGCGCCGGGCAATAACAAGATGAGCCGCATCGTCACTGGCGCGGGCTGCGTCGGCGAGGAAATCCGGGTTAGGCTTTTCCTGCTCGAAATACTCGACCCGCCACGGACACCAAAGCGCTTCGATCTCAGCTTTCGGAAATTCCATGCGAGCGGCGGGAGATGTTTAGGGGGAAATGGGAGCGCCGATCAATTCTTCGCCGGCGTTGCGCCTGCTCCGCCTTCCTCAATCAAGAATGTCCACGTTGCCTCGACTTTTTTGCCGTTGGACTTCGCGCCGAGGATTACGGTGCAGCTCTTATCGCGCAGCTTCTGCGTGACCTGATAGGAAATGGTCTGCGTCTTCTCATCGAAGCTCGCCGGCACCAGACCAAGACCGCTGAGCCGCATTTGCACGCTGCCTTTATCGATCGGGCCCATGCTCGTGAGATTCGCTTTGATCAAGGGCAGTGAAGTATTAATGGTCGCGCCATCGGCCGGCTGCGCCGCGAGGCCGGTGGTGGAGACCTCGGCTACCGGTGCACTAGCGGTGCCGGAAGAGCTGCCGAAGTCGAGCGCATCGCTGAAAACCTTAGGCTTGTTCCCCTCCATGAGATAACGGCCTAACGAGTTGTTCGGCGAACCGTAGCCGAGATGCTGGCCGTAAACGGTGAAGATCGCCTCGTAGCCATCCTTCATGATCATGTCGCGCACGTGGTCGTTGATGTAGCCGAACGGGACCGCGAACGAGTTCACACGGATGGCGAGCTTTTGCTGGAGCAGTTGTTTGGAGCCGGCGACTTCCCCCTGGAGCCACGCCTCGTATTCCTCAGGGTTAAGGCGCTTCTTTTGTACCTTGTCGTACGGCTTCCGCAGATCCTGGTGGGTGGCGGAGTGCGCCTGAATATCGACTCCGGCATCGCGCAGTTCGGCCAGCATTTCCCAGCTCATGGCCGCGCCGCCGCCATACTTCATTCCCTTCACGCCTTCCGTGTAAATGAAAAGGGTGACCGGGTAGCCGTATTTCTTCAAAATGGGCCAGCCGACTTCGTACTGCGACTTCCAACCGTCGTCGAAAGTGATGACAGCAGCGCGCGGCGGGATGTTTTTCTCGCCGCGTTTCCAGGCCAGAAAATCCTGCAGACCGATTACAGGAATCTTCTTGTCCTGCAATTCCTTCATCTGCGCTTCGAACATCTCCGGCGTCATTTCCGTATCGGGACGGCGCACGGTCTTCTCGAAGCGGTGATAACCAAACACGACCACCTGCGCATTTTGATCGATCGCCGGTTTGCTCGGCGTCGGCTCGGGCGTCGCAGCGGCAATCGCAGCCACGCTCGGGCCTGGTGTCGCGGTCGTCTTCGGCGAGCCGGCGGCAGCGTCGGGGCTTTTCTTACAACCAGGAAAATTGAGCGCGAGAATGAGAGGCAGAAGCGCAAATCGTGTCAGCATAATTCAGTCAGTCGCTTTAAATCTGGAGCGCTAAAACACAAGCGCTTTTTCCGCAGCATGAGCGCGGATACCGCAGTGCCACGTCGCGGAAACAGATGACATCGCGGAGCCAATCGTCTATCAAGGCACATGCCAAAATCGATCCGGCTCCTTTGTGTCTTCCTTAGCCTCGGCAGCCTCGTCAGCTGCTCCACCACCCAGGTAGTGACGCGCAAAAATACTCTTCGTTCATTCGATACTGTAGTGGTGGACGCAGGCCATGGCGGCAAGGACAGCGGCGCCACTCGCCGCTATGCGCCCGCGGAAAAAATCGTGACCCTCGATGTAGCCACGCGCCTGAATGACAAGTTGCGCGCTTCCCGTTTTAAGACGGTGATGACGCGCACGTCGGATACCTTTGTGCCGCTCGATCGGCGGGTGGCGATCGGCAACCAGCAGCCCAATTCGATTTTCGTAAGCGTGCATTTTAACGACTCGCGCCGGCGCGGCATCCACGGTTTCGAGACCTACTACTCGTCGCCCTACGCGCGCGCGCTCGCCCAGCGCATCCAGAGCAAACTCCTGACCCTGCCCGGCGCGCGCAGCCGCGGGGTGAAGACCGCGAATTTCCGCGTCATCCGCAACGCCGTTTACCCGTCCGTGCTGGTCGAGTGCGGCTTCCTCAGCAACCGGAGCGAGGGTCGGCAAACGCGGACAGCCGATTACCGCGACCGCTTGGCTGCGAAAATCTCCGAGGCGATCGTAGAGGAACGCTATGGCCGCGGAGATTTTGACACGGAAACGAGGGTGGCGAGTTCAGGCGCGAGCCGTGAGCCAGCCAGCTCGCGCTTTGTGCGATAGAGCGCGCGCGATTTTCCTGCGCTGCAACGGAAACACATCCACGCATCATGATGCGTCAATTTGTTCCTTGCTGAATCCCCCGCCCCGGCCTTAAGTTCCGCCGCGATGTCCGCGGAAATTCTTCATCCTTTCGAAGCGCTTATGCGCGAACGCATCGTCGTGCTCGACGGCGCGATGGGCACCATGGTGCAGCGCTACAAACTGACGGAGCAAGACTTCCGCGGCCGGCGTTTTGCGGATTGGAAAGGCAAGGATCTCAAGGGGAGCAACGAAGTCCTCCTTCTGACCAAACCGGAAGTGGTGGAGGAGATTCACGTCCAATACCTGGAAGCGGGCGCCGACCTTCTTGAGACGAACACCTTCAGCGCCACCACCATCGGCCTGCATGATTTCCTTTTCCCCGGCGAACCCAGCAACGGCCGGAAGGATCCGGAGTTCTTCCAACAGGTGGTCGATGATCCGACCCTGCGTGCGTTCGCCCACGAGATGAATGTGGTCGCGGCGCAGCTAGCTCGGCAAGCCGCCGACCAGAGCGGGAATGAAACCGGCCAGCGGCGTTTTGTAGCCGGCTCGCTTGGTCCCATGCCGGTGACCGCTTCGCTCTCGCCGGACGTAAACGATCCCAGCTTTCGCGCGGTGACCTTCGATCAGATCCGGCAGTCGTACGGCGACCAGGTGATGGGATTGATGGAAGGCGGCGTCGATCTGCTCTTGGTCGAGACGGTTTTCGACACTCTGAATGCCAAGGCTGCATTGGTCGCGATCGCGGAAAGCTTCGAGAAAACTGGGCGGACGCTCCCGTTGATGGTGTCGGGCACGGTGACCGATTTGTCCGGGCGAATGCTGAGCGGTCAGACGGTGGAGGCATTTTTGACCTCGATTGCACATGCGCATCCCCTGGTCGTGGGATTGAACTGCGCGCTCGGGCCGAAGGAGATGCGGCCCTACATCGAGGAGCTGGCCCACAACGCCCCGCTCTATACCAGCGCCTATCCGAATGCTGGCTTGCCTGATCCGCTGTCCGAAACCGGCTTTCCGGAAACACCTGAAAGCCTGGCGCCGCAGTTGCGCGATTGGGCAAGGAACGGCTGGCTCAATGTCGTGGGCGGGTGCTGCGGCACGACGCCGGAACACATCCGCCAACTTGCGCGAGTGGTGCGCGATCTACCACCGCGGCAGTTGAGCGAAGGAAAGTCCGCTGGGTCGTCGAGTGAAATGGAATCGACGCAACAGCAACAACCCCTCCAGCTCTCGGGGTTGGAGCCGCTCAACATCACGGCTGAGATGGGCTTCGTGATCGTCGGCGAGCGGACGAATATCACCGGCTCGCCCAAATTCTCGAAGCTGATTCTGGGCGGCGATTTCGATGGCGCCGTCGCGGTGGCGCGCCAGCAGGTGAAAAACGGCGCCAACATTCTCGACGTCAATATGGACGAAGGGATGATCGACTCCGAGGCCGCCATGACGCGTTTCCTCAACCTTCTCGGGAGCGAGCCAGAAATCGCCCGGATTCCGTTCATGATCGACAGCTCGAAGTGGAGCGTGCTCGAGGCCGGCCTGCGCTGCGTCCAGGGCAAGGCGGTTGTTAATTCCATCAGCTTGAAGAATGGCGAAGAGGAATTTCTCCGCCACGGGCGACTCGTTAGGCGCTACGGCGCCGCCGCTATCGTCATGGCTTTCGATGAACAGGGGCAGGCCGATAATCTCGCGCGCCGGATCGAGATTTGCGGGCGCGCCTACCGGCTCCTGACGGAGTCAGCTCGCTTCGCGCCGTCCGACATCATCTTCGATCCCAACGTCCTGACCGTTGCCACTGGGTTGGAGGAGCATCGCAATTACGCGGTCGACTTCATTGAGTCAGTGCGTTGGATCAAAGCCAATTTGCCAGGTGCGCGGACGAGCGGCGGGATCAGCAATGTTTCCTTCTCCTTCCGCGGCAACAACGCCGTGCGCGAGGCGATGCACTCTGCCTTCCTTTATCACGCCATCCGTGCCGGGCTCGATATCGGGATCGTGAACGCCGGGCAGTTGGCCGTCTACGAAGAGATCGAGCCGGAACTGCTCGTGCGGGTGGAAGATGTGCTCCTGAATCGGCGCGAGGACGCGACGGAGCGGTTGGTCGATTTCGCGGAGAGCGTGAAAGCCAAGGACAAGGCGCCGGTTGAGAAAGAAGCCTGGCGGAGCGCCCCGGTCGAGGAACGCCTCTCGCACGCCCTCGTTAAAGGCATCGTGGATTTCATCGATGCAGACACAGAGGAAGCACGGCAAAAATGCACACGCCCGCTCGAGGTGATCGAAGGGCCGCTCATGGCAGGGATGAGCGTGGTCGGCGACCTCTTCGGCGCAGGGAAAATGTTTTTGCCTCAGGTGGTGAAGAGCGCGCGGGTCATGAAGAAAGCGGTCGCTTACCTGATGCCGTTTATGGAAGCGGAGAAATCCGGAAGCGCGAAGACTCAAGGCTGCATCGTCATGGCGACGGTCAAAGGCGACGTGCACGACATTGGCAAAAACATCGTGGGCGTGGTCCTGCAATGTAACAATTACGAAGTCATCGATCTCGGCGTGATGGTGCCGGCGCCGAAGATTTTGGAAACGGCGCGGGAACGGGGCGCGGATGTGATCGGGTTGAGTGGTTTGATCACACCTTCGCTCGACGAGATGGTGCACGTGGCCCAGGAGATGGAGCGTGAAGGCTTCACCGTGCCGCTCTTAATTGGAGGAGCAACGACAAGTCGCGCGCATACCGCGGTCAAAATCGCGCAGCATTACAAAAGCAGCGTTGTCCACGTGCTCGATGCTTCGCGCGCCGTCGGCGTGGTGAGCAGCTTGTTAAACAAAGAATCAAAGGCCGAGTTCGACGCGAAGACACGCGAAGATTACGCCGCCCTCCGCGAGTCCCACGCTGCGAAGACGAAGGACCGCAAGACGGTCACGCTCGAGCAAGCGCGCGCCAACCGCACGGCGTTTGACTGGAGCGGCTACGTGCCGGCCAAGCCGGAATTCACCGGGCTACGCGCGATCGGGACCGACGGGGACATTACGCTCGCCACCCTCGTGCCTTTCATCGATTGGTCGCCCTTCTTCCACACGTGGGAACTGCGCGGCCGCTACCCGGCGATCTTCGATGACCCGGTGGTCGGCACACAGGCGCGCGAACTTTTCGAGGACGCGCAGAAATTGCTCCAACGCATCGTGGACGAAAAACTGCTCACCGCGCGCGGCGTTTACGCTTTCTGGCCGGCGAACGCTGTTGGGGACGACGTGGAAATCTACACGGATGAAGGGCGAGAGACTCGGCTGGCGACTTTCCACTTCCTCCGGCAGCAAATGCAGAAGCCAGCCGAGCAATCCAATCGTTGCCTGGCCGACTTCATTGCGCCGAAGGAATCCGGGCGCCCGGATTACTTGGGCGGCTTCGCCGTTACCGCTGGGATCGGCGCCGACGCACTGGCGAAAACCTTTTCCGACGCGCACGACGACTACAACGCCATCCTGGTAAAGGCCTTGGCCGATCGTCTGGCGGAAGCGTTTGCGGAATATCTTCATCAGCAGGCGCGTCACGCCTGGGGCTTCGGCCAGGAGGAAAAGCTTTCACACGAGGAGTTGATCCGGGAGCGCTACCGCGGCATCCGTCCGGCGGCAGGATACCCGGCCTCCCCTGATCATACGGAGAAGCGGACGCTGTTTGAATTACTGCGCCCGGAGGAGAACGCGGGCGTCACGCTGACGGAGTCGTTTGCCATGCATCCCGGTGCGAGCGTGAGCGGACTTTATTTCGCGCATCCGGAATCGCGCTACTTTGCGGTTGGGAAAATCGAACGCGATCAGGTGCGCGATTACGCCAAACGCAAAGGCGTCTCGTTGGATGAGATTGCGCAGTGGCTGGCCCCGAATCTCGCTTACTAATCGCCACGGGACAGGTGGCTGCCTGTTGGGATGCCGGGGCGGGCACACGAAAGGAAAGGCATGGAGCATGCTATGGAAATTATAGTCCACCTAGGTTCCCTATGTCCCCAGCACGCCTTTTCTCCGCCCTATTCTTGGTCATTCTTGCTCTTACCGGACCGGGTTCCGTGATAGCCGGCTCCAGTGTGACGCTCGCTTGGGATGCAAATGCAGAACCCGATGTGACCGGCTACCGGCTTCTTTATGGTAACGCCTCGGGAAATTACGCGCTCTCCCAAGACGCTGGTAACGCCACCACCACCATCATTCCCAACCTGACGCCCGGCGCCACCTACTTCTTCGTGGTGACCGCTTACAATTCCGCTGGATTGGAAAGCCTCCCGTCCAACGAAGTCTCGTATCTCGTCCCAGTGGTGAGTCCCACGCCCACTCCGACGCCTGTGCCGACCGCGACGCCAACACCCACCGCGACACCGCCGCCGCCTCCCCCAACCCCGACCCCCACGCCGCCTTTGCCCACGCCCACGCCCGGGCCGACCGCAACACCGGAGCCGACAATCACTCCCGACCCTGTGGTCATCGACCGTAAAGGTCTGCTCAACGTCTCCACCCGCGTTTCCGTCCAGCGAGGCGAAGACCTCCTCATCGGCGGTGTCATCATCACGGGTGACGACCCAAAGAAGGTCGTGTTGCGGGCCGTAGGACCCTCCCTCGCTGCCGCGGGCGTGGCCGGAGCGCTGACCGATCCAATGTTACGGCTCCACGATTCCACCGGAGCATTGCTAATTTCTAACGACAATTGGCGCACCGGCAGCGCTGAACTCGAGGCGATGGGACTCGCGCCCAGCGACGAGCGGGAAGCGGGCATGGTCGCTACGCTTGCGCCGGGTGCCTACACTGCAGTGGTCTCTGGCGCGACAGGTGGCCGGGGCATTGCGCTCTTCGAGCTCTACGACGCGGAACCGGCCAAGTCCCAAATCGTCAATATCTCGACCCGAGGTCGAGTGGAAGCGGGCGACAACGTCATGATCGGCGGCTTCATCATCGGCGGCGATCAGCCCAGCCAGGTCGTGGTGCGAGCGGTCGGTCCGTCCCTTGCCGCTTACGGCGTCGCCGGCGCCATGGATGATCCGGTATTGGAACTCTACAACTCCAGCGGGTCGCTCATTTACGGAAACGACAACTGGGGCTCAAACCAAGGCACGCAAATCGCCGCCAGCGCTCTCGCTCCTACTGACTCGAGAGAAGCTGCCATCCTCGCCAACCTGCCGCCGGGGAATTACACCGCGATCGTACGCGGTGCGAACCACTCTACGGGCGTCTGCGTGGTGGAAGTATATTATATCGCGCAGTAAACCACCACTCGCTCCCAGAGAACCCGGCGATCCGGCGGAATTCCTTAGCGCCGCGTCGTAGCCTCGGGCGCGGGGGCGTCGAGCGACGGATCCTTGATCCGCGCGCCGAAGAGCAACATCGCACCGGCTTCGTCTTCTGAGACGGGCGCGACGGCTTCCACTTTTTCCGGCTTCGGCCAATGAACATTCCAGGCCAGGCCGGCCTTCTCCAGTCCCCAAATGATGTAGCGCGTGAGATCGAACTCCCACCAGCGCCGCCCGTGCGCCGCACAGCGCGGCTGGGCGTGGTGATTGTTGTGGTAACCTTCACCGAACGCGCCCAAACCGACCCAGAAGTTGTTCTTGCTGTGATCCGTGGTTTCGAACGAGCGGTAGCCAAGGTTGTCCATGTGGCAGATGGAATTCACCGCCCAGGTGAAATTATAAACCACCAGCATCGGGACATAGAGGCACCAGAGCAGACCGACCGCGCCAAGAGTGAAAAAGAGAACCGCTGCCACCAGCAAGTGCGGGATGACGTAGAAATACGGGCGCTCCCAGAGCCGGCAATACCAAATCTTCCGCACGTCCGCCGCGTAACGGAGCGAGCGATCGCGGAAGCCTTCCGGTTTGCGCACCAGCCACATCATGTGCGCGTAAGGGAAACCGTGGATCGGGCTATGAATGTCTTCGTCTGTATCGGATTTGAGATGGTGATAACGATGGTCCCCCACCCAGGTCACCGGATCGCCCGAAAGCGCCACTGCCGAGCCGCTGGCGAAAAAAAACTTCAGCCAGCCTGGCATTTCGAAGCCACGATGGGTGAGGTAGCGGTGCAGATAGAGCGTCGTGCTGATCCCGCCCCACAAATACATGAAAAGCATGATCGGCAGATAATTCCATTGGAAGCGCGTCCAGAGCGCGGCCACGCCGAGCAGTTGCAGGCCGACGAGGATAACGAAGAGAGAGAGATTGAGTTTGTCGTGTTTAAACATAGGAGCAGAAAGGTGAGAGGCGCCGGGAGAACACGGAGGCCGGGAAAACGAGACCGCTATCTTCGCCCCGAACCGGCCATTCGGCAACCCCCCCCACGCCTCCGCTGAACTAAGAGAACAGGCGCAACTGTTCCACCAGTGGCCGAAACGAGGCGGTCGAAAGCTTCGGCCGCTCGCCAATTCCGGCCCGCCGGCAAGCGACGCGGAAGATCGCTTCGATTTGCTCCGCGAAAACTCCTTCGCCCGTTTGCCGCTTGCCCCAGTGCGCATCGTAAACTTTTTCGCCGCCGTGCAGATCGCGCAGCCGTCCCAGCACCTTCTCTCTCCGTGCCGGGAAATGCTCGGTCAGCCAGCGTTCGAAGAGCGGCGCCACCGCCCACGGCAAACGCAGGACGACATATCCGGCAAACTGCGCGCCCGCCTTCCCGCAAGCGGCAAGGATGGCCGGCACCTCATGATCGGTAATGCCTGGAATGATCGGCGCTACCATCACACCGGCTGGAATCCCCGCGGCGCGTAGCTGCGCAACTGCATCGAGCCGGGCCTGCGGCGGCGAGGTGCGCGGCTCGAGGATCTTTTGCAGATCGCGGTCCAGCGTGGTCACCGACACGTTTACCGCGACCGCATGGTGCTCGGCCAATTCGCGGAGAACATCGATGTCGCGCGTGACCAGTCGATTCTTGGTCACAATGCCGACCGGGTTGCGAAATTTCGCCAGCACTTCGAGGCAGCGCCGCGTGATCCGCAGCCGCCGCTCGACGGGCTGGTAGGGATCGGTCACGCCGCTGAGGACGACAGTTTGCGGCTGCCACTTCGGTGACGAGAGCTCGGCTTCGAGCAACTCCGGCGCGTTTTCCTTCACCATGATGCGCGTTTCGAAATCGAGGCCCGCGGAAAACCCGAGATACTCATGCGTCGGCCGCGCGAAACAGTAGGCACAGCCGTGTTCGCAGCCGCGGTATGGATTGACGCTGCGCTCAAAAGCCACGTCCGGGCTGTCATTCCGAGAGATGATCGTCTTGGACCCGTCGCGGAAAAATTGCGTGGCCACGGCCGGGCGCGCATCTTCCTCACCCGGCGCCGGATCGATCGGATCGAGCTCCAGATGCATTTTCTCGAAACGATTGGCTGGGTTGCCAGTCGCCCCGCGGGCATGAGGCACTTCGGCGGTCGCTGAATCCGCGTAGGCGCGCCAGGCCGCAGCAGGATTTAAACGCTTCCCCATTCTGCATGTTCGCGTGAACATGTGGGCCTGTCCAGCGTCACTGACCGTCCCAGTTGCTCATCGGCGCGCCGGTGGAACAATACTACCGCGCCGGCCTGTTTTAATGGAGGGGTGGTCGAGTGGTTGATGGCTCCGGTCTTGAAAACCGGCAGGGCGAAAGTCCTCGTGGGTTCGAATCCCACCCCCTCCGCCAAACGCTCTGCGCGAAAGAAAGTCTTAAGTTTTCCGCCGCTCGGGAGTCTAAGCTTTTGAGGCGCTGATGCGAAACGGAACCGGAGAACCGGACATACAGGAGCTGCTCCGGCGCTTCGAGTTGCCGCTGCTGCAATATGCCACTCGCATCACGGGCGATCGCGAACGCGCGCGCGACGTGGTGCAGGAAACGTTTATCGAACTCCAGCGCAGCTCGCGGGAGCAAACCGATCACGCGCCGACAAAATGGCTTTTCACCGTCTGCCGCAACCGCGCCCTCAACGTCTGCCGGAAGGAAAAGCGCCTGACCTACCTCGACGAGGAAATTCTCGAAAAACGCGAGGGTGATGAGGCGGCGCCATTCGCACAACTCGAGCGCAAAGAGGCCCGCGGATTCCTGCTGCGCATCGTCGCCACCCTTCCGCGGCAGCAGCAGGAAGTCCTCCAGCTGAAATTTCAAAACGACCTCAGCTACCAGGAGATCAGCGACATCACGAAGCTCTCCGTGAGCCATGTGGGTGTGCTCTTGCACACGGCGCTCAAGACTCTGCGCGAGCGCTACGCGGGCGCCTCGCGCGATTTCCTCACATTCACCCCTCGCACGACATGAAGATGAATCTCGAAGATCCAAACCTCACCGCCTACGCTCTCGGCGAACTACCCGAATCAGCGCGGCGCGCCATGGAAAAGGCCGTCTCTCAATCCGCCGAAGCCCAGGCGTTCGTGCAAGAAACGCGTCAGATGGCCGCGCTCCTCAAAACGGAGTTCGCCGCTGAATTGAAAGACGCCTCGAACAAACCGGTCAACATCATGCCGCTGCCGGGAACGCGCAGTTTTTGGTCAGACTCGCGCTGGATGTCGATCGGCCTGGCCGCCGCCATCGCAGTCGCCGCCGTTATCGCTGCGGTGACGTTTTCCAATCACACGCTCAAGCGGACTGCCGTCACCGGCGCCTCGGCGCCGGCCGAGGTGTTGATGGAGTTGGCGCCGCCAGAATTCGTGGAGGGAGAGGGACATCGAGAATTTTCCACCACCGTCGACTACGGTCATTACGAGGAGAATCCGTTCCTCTCGGCGGAAACGAACCCGCTTTCCACGTTCTCGGTCGATGTCGATACCGCTTCCTACGCGAACATCCGCCGCATGCTGAACGCTGGACAAAAGCCGCCGAAAGATGCCGTCCGCATTGAGGAGATGATCAACTATTTCTCCTACAATTATCCCCAGCCGAAGGGCCGCGAGCCATTCTCGATCAATCTGGAAGTGGCCGGTTGCCCGTGGACGCCGGACCATCGGCTGGTGCGGATCGGCTTAAAGGCCCGCGAAATCGCTTCTGACAAACGCGGCGCGAGCAATCTCGTTTTCCTCCTCGATGTCTCTGACTCGATGGAGCCCGGCAACCGTCTTGCGCTTCTCAAACAGGCGATGCGTTTGCTAGTGAGTGAGCTGACCGAAAATGATCGCGTTGCGATTGTCGTTTACGCGGGCACGTCCAGCCTGGCGTTACCCTCCACGACCGGCGATCGAAAAGAGGAAATCTTCCGCGCGCTCGAAAATCTCGAAGCCCGCGGTTCGACCAAGGGCGCGGCCGGGATCGAGCTCGCCTACCAAATCGCGGCGGAGCATTTCATTAAAGGCGGCGTCAACCGCGTCATCCTCGCCACGAGTGGCGATTTCAACGTCGGCGTGACCAGCCAGGGCGAACTCGTTCGGCTGGCGGAAGAGAAGGCGAAAGGCGGTGTCTTCCTCACCGTCCTTGGCGTGGGCGATGACAACCTGAACGACTCGACCATGCAACAATTAGCCGACAAGGCGAACGGCAACTACGCCTATCTCGACTCGTTAGACGAAGCCCGCAAAGTTCTGCTCGAGCAGATGAACGGCACGCTAGTCACGATCGCAAAGGATGTGAAAGTGCAGGTCGAATTCAACCCGCTCTACGTCGCTTCCTATCGGCTGATCGGCTACGAAAAGCGCTTCCTGCGGAAGGAAGACTTCAAGAGCAATAAGATCGATGCGGGCGAAATTGGCGCTGGCCACACCGTCACTGCGCTCTATGAAGTCGTGCCCCGCGGCACCACTGCAGATCCGGCCGCCGACGCGCCGCCGGTCGATGCTTTGAAAGACAAAGGCCCGGATGTCCTGGCCGCAGCCTCATCGCTATCCGTCGCTAGATTTGCTCACGGTGAAGCTGCGTTACAAAACGCCCGATAGCGACGAGAGCGAGCTGATCGAACGGCCGCTGCGCGACAGCGGCACCAGCTTTGCTCACGCGTCGCCCGACTTTCGTTTTGCCGCGGCCGTGGCTGAGTTCGGAATGATCCTGCGCGATTCGCCGCACAAGGGAGATGGCACCGTTGCCTCCGTCTTGGATTGGGCGCACGACGCGCGCGGGGCCGATCAGTTCGGCTATCGCGCGGGCTTCCTCGATCTGGCGAGAAAGGCGCAGGCGCTCGCGTTCTAGCGGACGCTATTTCTTCTTTGAAGGGGGACGCGGGGGCGGATCGCCGGCGTTGATGCGGCTGAGCTTCGTCGGGTCAGTCCCCAAGGTGATGCCGACCAACATGCCCGGCTGCAGATCCGCGAGGGTGGCTTTCCGCCCTTTGACCAGAATTTCGGTGAAGGAGGTAATCACCAGAGTGCGCGAGACTTTCCCTTCCGTGATCGTAAGCGAATCCGGGGTCACGCTGGCGATCGTGGTGTACTGACGCTCCGGCTCTTTCGGCTTCTTGTCTTTCGCCGAGGCAGGCGATGCGAACAACGTGGCCAGAGAAAGCGGGACAATCCAGAAGCGGACAAAGAGATATTTCATGTGGTGGGGCGTTACTTCTTATACATCGGAACAGTCGGCAATTGCGGCGGCTCAATAACGTCTTCTGTCTCCTCCGCTTCATCGGCCGGATTCACCAACTGACCGCCCGGATTGATCAGGCGCGCGGTGACGAAGATGATGAGGTTCCGCTTCAAGTGTTGATCGACGTTGGTGCGGAAGAGACGGCCCACCACCGGGATGTCGCCCAGAATCGGCGTGCGATCTTCTGTCTTCTGCACGTCCTCGCGCATCAAGCCGCCAAGGACGACGGTCTGGCCGTCCCAAACGCTGACGCTGGTCGTGATCTTGCGCGCGCTGAAGATGGGCTGGTTGATGATGTTCGGTGTGAGGGTAAACGACGAGGCGATGCCAAGCGCATTGGTCGAGACCGACTGAATCGGGCTGCCATAATTGATGAAGCCTTCGAACTCGACCACCTGCGGGACGAGGTTGAGATCAATCGTGACGCCATCAGGTCCCACCACCGGTTCCACCTCCAAAGTCACGCCGGTGTTCCGCGTCTCAAACGCCGTCGGAGTCGTCGGCGTTACCGGGAATGCGCCCGTGCTCGCGCCCGTGAGTGAGCTGCCGATATCGAGCACGCGCGCGCCCGAGCCGGTCGGAAGTTTTGGCGGGTCGAACTGCGTCGGGTAACGAAACTCGCGCACGATTTCGATTAACGCCCGCTGCCCGCTCTTCGTCGTCACGCGTGGTGCGGAGAGAAGATCTACGCCTTTCTTCTGATTGAGGGCGCGGATGACGACCTGGAATTGCGGATCCGTAAAGACACCGCTTAAGCCGAAGATGCCCGGCGCGAGCGCGCTTGCCCCGCTGGTTCCGAACAGCAGCGCATCGATGGCGTTCGCGCTGATCGCGAGATTGCCGCTACGATTTCCGTTCGTGACCGGGAACTGCCCGACCGGCACTCCGTTCGGAGCGACAAACGGGAAGTCGCCCGGATTCTGCGTTGCGCCAGTACCCGGTGTGCCGCCGCCGCCGAAGAGGCGCTGGTTGCCGATGTTGAATTGCCCGAGCAACCAATCAAAGCCGAGCTCCTTGAGATTGTTCTGCGTGATCTCGACGAACTTCGCTTCGATCTCGACCTGCTTCGGTCCGGAGACGTTGGCCTGCTCCACGAGAGCATCCACGAGGTCCAAATTATCCTGCGTGTTGCGCACGATGAGCCGGCTGCTCTGCGGGAGGAAATTCGCGCTGGCGCCGGGCGGAAACGAGACACCCTGGGCCGAGAGCAAATCCTTCGCTGTCTCGCGCGTAACCAATTGTCGTCCGCCGGTGGACTCCTGCGTGTCTTTGCCCGTTGCGGTCGGCACGCCGCCACTTTCGCGCGCTGGCTGATCGAGCGCGCTCGCTCCGGAATTCAAGGTTCCGCTGATGAAACCAGGCGGCACCCGGTATTCCTTCGTAAACATGTCGTTGCTCTGCTCGCTCACCGGAATAATCGAGACGGCGTAGGGTTCCACTTTCACCTTCAAGCCAGCCTGGCTGGCCACGTAGCGGAGCGCTTCGCCGAGCGGAATTTGATTGAGCGTGATCGTGATGCGCGCATCGCCCGGCGAGACCGACGTTCCTCCCGCCGCAGGCGCGGCTGCTACCGGCACGGGCGCAGGTGCCACGGCGGTTCCGTTTTCCCCTTCATCACCAGCCGGCAATGGCGCGATGACACTGGCGCCCGCCTCCGGCGCGCGCGTGCCGATTTGATTCATGCGCAAAACAATATCGAGGCCTTTGCGCCCATCCTCCGAGGGATCGTTGGCGGCGGCTTGCTGGCGGAGGAAATCCATCGCCTCGCGAATGCTGGCGTCGCGGAAATCGATCTTGGGAATGATGATGGTGGCGAGCTTGTTCGAAATTCGCGCAGTACCGGAAGCGTCGCGCGCGAAAGCGTCCACTACCGGCGTGTTGGCTTCGCCGTAGCGGCGCACAGGATTTTCCCAGCCTTGCTGGACCTGCCAAACGGCGCGGGATCGCGTCTCGTTGTAGGCCTCTTCGCCGTAACGCGTTTTCTGGTTGTTGATCTTCTCCTGCCCGCGGCGCGCCGCCGTGTTGTAAGGATCGAGATTCAGGATCTGCTCGTATTTCTTGAAGGCGAGATCGTAGCGACCGCTGTTGAAATAGCCGTCGGCATCAATCAAGAGTCGGCGCACCTCCTCCACCTTGCCGATGAACTTCGGGCCCATCGTCTTGTTGATCTGCCCGGGCTCGCGCAGACGTGCGAGCAAGGTCATGGCCGGCCGGCAATTCGGATCGTAAACGTCGCTCAGCAGTTCACGGCAGATCGCTTCGGCTTCAGCAAATTTGCCTTCCTGCACCCGGATCTCCGCCAGCTTGATTCCGCTTTCGCAAAACCCGCGCACCGCCTCGTCGTGCGCCTTCCCGCTCACGACCGCGTCCGGCAGGTAGCTCACCGCCAGGCGAAAGTCCTCGTGCGCCTGGAGAACGTTACCGGATGCGAGCGCGAGCTTGCCCCGGGCCAGCGCCTCATTCCCCTGCGGCAGAGCTGCTTCGCGGCGGGCGATTTCGCGTTGCGCCGCCAATTCCGCGCCACCCTGCGCGCGCACCGGCAGCGCCAGCGTCTGCCAACCGGCGAGGGCTAACGGAAGGAGGAACGTGAGAGGCTTTTTCGTCATCTTTATTTTAAGGGGCAGGCGGAACGATCTCGATCCGCTCTTCAGGTTTTTGCGTGTTGACGATGACCGCTCGGCCGGGCTGCACGTCGATGAGCTTGTACTTGATTTCCGTCTCGGGCGGCAATGAGAATTCCTGGTCTTTTTTAAGCACCATCTCGCGCGGCTCGCCCCACGTGTAGACGAAGGTTCCGACCGATTGCGGCGAGGTGGCGGGCCGCTCTTTTACCAGCGTCACTTCCTCGCCCGTGTCGAGGTTTTTGAGGCGCAACTCGGAGACGTCCTGATCCGTGCCGTATTTGTCGGGCGCGGTCTTCTCCGCAAAGCCGACAATGCGCAGACGCGTGCCGCGAATGGTTTCTCCAGACCGCACAAATTGGGTCGGCTGAGAGCGATCGATATTGGCCCGGCCTCCCTCTCCCGCCGGGTGCGCCTTGTCGATGAAATTGATCGCGAAGGTGTCGCCCGTCCACGAGGAGAAAACGGTCGGCAACGGCTCGGTCGTGACTGACTTGATCTTGAATTTCGAGAGATACGGCGGGCGCGACTCCTTCTCGGTCGGATTGGTGTGCCCCTGCCACTCCTCCAGATTGCTGAAGCCATCGTTATCCGGGTCCTGCGTCAAGACGTCTGCTTCCGCGATCGGGAGGCCAAATTGATCCAGCCATTCGTTAGGCACGGGCGGATGCACTTCGGTCGTCTGCAGCGTGGCCGGGAAACCGTTCGGCCCGATGAAATGTTTCTCCGGCACGAAGAGCCCGGAGCGTCCGCCGAAGGTCCATTGCGGCGGCTCCTTCAATTTCGCCATCGCCTGCTGCAACTCGACGGCTTTCTCGGTTGGCGCCGCCGCTTTCCCGGAGCCCGATGGTTGCAAATTCGCGAAGCTCTCGGCAAAACCAGCCGCGCTGCGCCAGATGAAAAAGGCGCAGAGCATGAGCAACGCCGCCGCCGCCAGGACGGCCACCCGATCGTAGTGTGAGCGCACCCAGTTCATGTCTTTAAAAGGTGAACCTCGCCATTTCGATCCGGGCGGTTGTGCGGAGATGCTCGTTGCCAACGATGAAGCTGAGGGCCGGGCTGGCGCCGGGAGAAGCGCCCGGCACCGCTGCAGGCGCGGGTGTGCTGGCGGCCGCGGTCGCGCCCTCGCCTTCGCGCGCCGGACCGGTTTCCTTTTCATTCAAAATCTGCAGCGAGCGCGTGATGTAAAACTGCTGGGGCGCAGTCGCGATTTGATTCAACACCCGCCGCGTCTGTCCGGGCGCGGCATTGAAGGCCACCTCCACTACGTTGCGCTCCACCGTGGGCACGCTCGGTGCCGCAGCGCTCGCCGGCTTCTTTCCTCCACGCGGCGCCGGCGTAGGCGTCGCGGCCGGACGCACCGGGGGCACGCGCCGAAAGGAAACGATCTCGTCCACGCGCGCATCGATCAGGAGATTGAGCAGCATTTCCACCTGGGCCAATTCCTGCCCGAGCAACGGCGCCGCCTCCGTGTCCGGCAGCGCGCCGGCGAACTCGTCGAAGCCGAGGAAGAAATTCTCCGGCAACTTGACCTTGTTCGCGCGCGCCTTCTCCGCGAAGGCCGCGCGCGCCTGATTGAGCCGCGTCTGGAACTCGTTAGGCGCCATCGCCGCCGCCGGCAGCGTGCGCGCCTTCAAGTCGGTCTTCAGCGCTTCGAGTGCCACGCCGTATTCCTCCGCCTGCGTTTTCATTTTGCGCAGATTGGCTTCGTTCGGAAATGGATTGTGGCGTTGGAGGGTGGCGAGCTCGGTGGCCTGGCGATCGAACTCCGTCCGCGCGTCCACGCATCTACTCCGAGCGATCCAGAGGAAGAGGAGGCAGACGAGTGTGGCCGCGCCGAAGCCGGCGAGGAAACTCCCCAGGACGCGATTTTTCTGGAACCAAATCATGGCAGGCTCATCGGCTCCTTGAGATCGAGACGCAGTTCATAAGGAAACGCCCACTCCGTGCTGCTCGGAGTTGTCGGCCGAATTACCTTGGACTGGTTCTTGGGATCGATTTCGAAATAGGGCGACTTCACGAGCTCTCGGAAATAATCGACCACCACTTCCTGTTGCTTGGGGTTAAACAAATAAAGCCCGCGCACCAAAATCCCGTCGAGCATCGGCTCCGGTGGCGCACCCGGCTTCGCGCCCTTCACCGGCTTCGGCGCCACCGTCGGGATGGGCGTTGGCTCGGCGCGTCCCGCCCGCGGCTCGCCCCCCACCATCTTCCCGCCTGACGTCCCGACCAGTTCGGTGATCCAGATATTCTCCTTCGGCAGCCGCGTGTTCAGATCCTCGATGATCTCCACCCAAAAGCTCCGATCGTTGACCGCGTCCGTCAGCGGCGTGGCCACTGCGTCGAGCGCGCTCGTCTGCTTCCGCACCGCATCCATCTGCGCGGCGAGTCCCCGCATTGCCTCTACTTTTGTGGTGACGCTGGCGGTGGCACGCCGTTCCAGGCTGGCCGCTCGCAAATAATAGAACCCCCAACCGAGCAAGCAGAGGAGGACGCAAGCCGCCGCCAGGATGAAAAACGGAAGACGCCGCGTGAGATCGTGCGCGCGGGCCACGCTCGCCGGCCGCAGGTTCAACTCCATCGGGCAGGTCGTGGCCGTGCGGAGCGCCAGCCCGACCAGTTCGCCCAGAAGATGCGTGGATTTGCCGACGTCACTCCCGGCCATTCCTTCCGCAACCGCGACGTTGCGCAGCGGATGGAAAAACTCGATCGGCAGCTGGAGTTTCTCGTGAAAAAACTCGCGCATATACGGCATGCTCGCGCCGCCGCCGCAGAGAAAAACCCGAGTCGGCGCGGCGCCCTGCTGCTGCGAGCGGTAATGCGTGATCGAGCGCACCAGCTCCGCGTGCAGCCGCGTCATGGTGCCGCGGACGATCTTCGACACGCGCGCCACTTCCGGATCAGACGGCTCCGCATACGCGCCGCCCAGGCTGACAAAGCCATCGCGCCGCTTCCGAAATTCCGCTGCCGCCGCCGGCTCGCCGAACTCCTTCGCGATCGCCGCTGAGATCGTGCTCCCGCCGATAGGCAGGCTGCGCGAGAAAATCTTCCCCGATTCGATGAAAAGCAGATTGGTCGTGCGCGCGCCGA
The DNA here is from genome assembly GCA_963788065.1 of uncultured Verrucomicrobiae bacterium. Taxonomy (GTDB): domain Bacteria; phylum Verrucomicrobiota; class Verrucomicrobiia; order Chthoniobacterales; family UBA10450; genus JACCTI01. The sequence continues at coordinate 87,373 of CAWBFF010000014.1, read as the reverse complement.
GATCGACCAGGAGTGAGCAATCGCTCAGGTCGCTGTAGTTGTAACGAAAGGCGTTGTAGAGCGCCATCGTGGCCACGTCCACCACCGCAGTTTGCAGGCCCGTTTCCTCGACCGCGCCGTTCACGCCTTCGAGCAGATCGGACTTGATCGCGACGAGGACGACTTGCAGTTGCTCATCGGAATCTGCGCCGACGAGTTGGTAATCCCAAACCACTTCCTCGATCGGGAACGGCACATTCTGCTGCGCTTCAAAAGCGATGATGCGCTCGATCTTCTCTTCCTCGACTGAAGGCAATTTAACGAAGCGCGCGAAGACCGACTGCGCCGCCACCGCGTAAGCGACCGTGCCCTTTTTCACGCCCATCTCAGCCATCATCTCGCGCAGGGCCGCGGCGATTTGCAGATTGCGCGCCGCCTCGTTTCCAGCCTCGCCCACCAGCTCCCGCATGCGATAGCCCACGAGGATGAGACCGCCCTGCGCCTGAGCGTGAAACTCAGCCAGCGCGACGGTTTGCGAACCGATGTTGAGACTGAAGATGCGAGTCGCGGAATTCACAGGAAGGAGCGCAGGGCTGCTTCTTCTACCGTTCCCGCGCCGAATGCAGCAACCAAAAAGGCCCCGCGCAATTTTTTCCGCGCGTTTTCCCTACAATCCCAACGCGGCAAATGTCGTCTCCACATGCCGCAAATGCGGCTCCAACGAACAGAGCGCGTCGATCTCACTCGCGGGAATGAGCGCCACGATCTCCGGCTCTGCCTTCGCATTTTCGGCGAATGATTTCTCGCCCTTCCACGTGCGCATCGCGGCGCGTTGCACGGCTTCGTAGGCGGTCTTGCGTTCCGCGCCCGCGCGGGTCAGCGCGAGCAGGACGGATTGGCTTCCGTAAAGGCCTTTCGTCAGCGCCATGTTTTGCTCCATGCGCTCCGGATAAACCTGGAGGCCTTGCACCAGCTCGCGCAATTTCACCAGCATGTAGTCGAGCAGCGTGCAGGCGTCCGGCAGAATGATCCGCTCCGCGCTGGAATGACTGATATCGCGCTCATGCCAGAGCGCCACATTCTCCAGCGCAGTCACCGCGTGCCCGCGAATCACCCGCGCCAGACCGCTCAGCCGCTCGCCCGTGATCGGGTTGCGCTTGTGCGGCATGGCCGAGCTGCCTTTCTGGCCTTCGCTAAAGAACTCCTCCACTTCGAGCACTTCCGTCCGTTGCAAGTGCCGGAATTCCGTCGCCCAGCGATCGATACTCGAGGCGATGAGAGAAAGCGTGGTCATGAACTCCGCGTGCCGATCGCGCTGAATGATCTGCGTGGAAATCGCGGCCGCTTTCAGCCCCAGATTTTCGCAGACCGAACGCTCGACTGCCGGATCGAGATGCGCGTGCGTGCCGACCGCGCCGCTCAGCTTCCCCACCCGAATCCGCTCCGTCGTCTGCGCGAGCCGTTCCTCGGCGCGGCCGAACTCGTCGTACATCAGCGCCATTTTCAACCCGAACGTCACCGGCTCCGCGTGGATACCGTGGCTGCGCCCCATCATCGGCGTCATTTTGTGGCGGCGCGCGCTCTCCGCCACCACTGCGCGCAACTCCCGCAAATCCTCCGCCAAAATGCGCGCCGCCTGCGTCATTTGCACCGCCAGCGTGGTATCGAGAACATCCGATGACGTCAGTCCCTGGTGCATCCAGCGCGCGGCTGGTCCCACCGACGAGGCCACGTTCTCCAAGAACGCGATCACATCGTGATTGGTGCGCTTCTCGATTTCCGCGATTTCCGCCACCGAAAACCGCGCCCGCTCGCGGATGGCAGCCGCGTCTTCCTTCGGAATCTGCCCGAGCGCGGCCATCGCTTCGCAGGCCAAGATCTCGATCTCGAGCCAGATTTCAAACTTGCGCTGCTCCGACCAGAGTTGCCGCATCGGCGGCCGGGAATAACGATCGATCACCCGCCGAAGATAGAGCGCCCCCTTCCGGCGGAAAGCGTTTTTGTGTCAAACGCAGCTAAAGAAAAGCGCATTTCGCAATGCTGAACACCTCTGGCGTGTAACCTCTAGCCCTCTCATGCAAAGGCCCGGAGCCTTCCGGCGAAAGCATCCCCACCTTCCCACGAAAGCCTGGGAGCATTCGATCCAGTGCCTCCTCACACTCGAGCGAAAGCGAAGCCCTTCCCGACCAGAGTTCATACCCTTTCAAGCGAAAGCTACCGAGGTCTGGCGTGAAAGCCCCAGAGCCTTCCTCGGAGAGGTCCGGAGCTCACATGCGAGAGTTCAAAGCTGACGTTTTGAGCAGTTTACGAGAATCCCCAATCCACATGACGAACAGACGCAGGCCAGCGAGTTGGAGCGAGCTGAAACGTGCAGCGTAACCTCAGTGCTTGGTGGTGAACTCCTCCTCAGCTCCGGGTTTCGGAATACCAGGCTGCCCCGTCGTGCGCAGCGCGAGTCTGTGAAACGCCACCCGCGGCTATTTCAGAACAGCGCTGTGGAACGCGTTCCAATCGTCCAGATTGTTCAAGTTCACCGCGTCCTTCGCGGCGGAAGCATCGTCCGGCAGATTGCAGCTCTTCAAGATTTCCTGCCGCGTCTCGTCGTCGTGAATGTAACCGGTGACGGCGGCGTTGTGTTTCTCGATCGCCTCCGGCGTCAGGGAGGTGGCGTTCTCTTTCACCCACGCTTCGAATTGCGTGTAGGTCGGTTTTTTTTCCTTCACGAATGTCTGCACCGCCGCTTCATCGAGACCGAGCGCGGCGCAGGTCATCGCGTCGTAGCCGCGGCCCATCCCGGGATAGCCGGGCGCGATTTTGCCCTGCGCTTCGAGGGAAAGCTTTTGCCAAAGGCGCGGGAGGTGGAGAACTCCGAGGGGGCCGGCCGTGCCGGAACTGATCATGGGGACGTAGGTTTCGCTCATAGGGATGCTTATCGCTTGTCGCCTGTGCCCGCCAATGCATTCTGAAACACCGAGCGCGCATCGGAGGATTGCGCGGTGAGATTCATCTGGTCAATTCGAAGGATGAATCTTTCCCGCGTTGCTCTTGCTTTGCTCCTCTGTTTTTCATTTAGCGCCGCGTCGTTGCGCGCGGAGGAGAAGACGGAAGGCGCGAGCGGATCGACGGAGGGGACATTCGCCGGCATCGAACAGGGCGATTACGCTCATTTCCAGATCAAGACGAAGACTGGGGCCGATGCATCCTTCATCATTCTCCAGGTGGACAAATCGGTGCAGTCGTTTCTCGACAGCCCCGTTAAGTTGAAGGGGCGCAAGGTGCGCGTTTTCTGGAAGGAAAAGACAATTCCGGAAGCGGGCGGAATGGAAAAGACGGTCACGAAAGTGGAAGCGCGCGAACCGCTCGATCACTGATCGAACAAGCTCGACGCGTCCCGTCGGCCGACAAGGACGCGGCATAGACGGCGTTGTTGCTCAGCGCGTCAGATTCGCGCGAGCGACAGACATCAAAAAGCGTCGCGTCAGCAGTTCCGGCTGCCGAGGCGACGCTTATCGAGAGACTATCTGGTGGCTTCCGCTTAAAAAACCCGGGCGCGGTTGAAGCGGCCGTTGCTTTGCACGCGGACCTGGCCACTGGCCAGGAGATCAGCCACGGCGGCGACCGTTTCTTTGGTGTTCCGGGTGCAGGAGCTGACAGCGAGGATCAAATCGCCGAGGGAAAGCTTCTGGGGCGATTTCAGGATTTGGGTGTTCTTTTTCATAGGGTTGATGCCCGATTAGAGAGCAGCATCGGTGCCACCGTTCAAAAGAAGTCGGCTCCCCGTGCGACGGGCGCCCGCAATGCCCTCTCGACCGCAAAAACGCTGACAATAGTGTCAGTGCCCGAACACCTCAGGCGACCGGGCGTCGCGCTGTCAATCGCATCACCACCAGATAGAGCGCGGCGAAGACCACGATGATAAGAATGATCCAGAGCGATTGCGATTTGATGAACGCCACCATGGCGTCCGGATTCGAGATCAAATCCGGGCGGAGCCGGTGCGCTTTGTCGCCCAACAGCGCCAGGATGTAACACCAAATGGCGGAACCCACGATCGTGACCGTGCTGAAGAGCCAGAAATTCATCCGCACGATTCCGGCCGGAATAGAGATGAGATGGCGGATAACTGGAAGCAGTCGCGCAAAAAAGACCCCGCCTGCCTCATAACGCAGCAGCCACGCCTCCGCGCGCGCCAGTTTCTCGGGCCCGAGCAGGAAGAATTTTCCGTAGCGCATGATGAGCGGCCGGCCGAGCGCGCGCGAGATCCAATAGGTAATGGCCGATCCCAGATACGAGCCGACCGTCCCCGCCACCACCACGCCGGTAAAACTCAAATGCCCTTGCGCCGCGAGGAACGCCGCCGGCGGAATCACCACTTCGCTCGGCACGGGAAAGATCGAGCTTTCCATCGCCATCAAGACGATGATGCCGAGGTAGCCCCAGTTCAGGACCCAGCTAAACCAGAGTTCGAGAAGTTGATGCATGCGCTGATTTCCGATTTTTGATTTCCGACTTCTGATCTAGCCTCAGCCACGCTGAGAGCCGCTTAGTTCAAGCCGAAATCCCGAATTCGCAATCCGAAATTCCCAATGTCGATCTACCGCCGCGTGCTCCGCTATTACCGGCCCTTCCTCGGCCAGACCGTGCTCGGCCTCACGCTCAGCCTGTGCGGGATCGGCTTGAATCTGCTCAAACCCTGGCCCTTCAAGATCATCGTCGATCAACTCATCCCGGCGCTGCCCGCAGCCGGCGGCGTGGGCGCGTTCTTCGCGAAATTCGACCGCGCCCAGGCTCTCGCTTTCCTCTGCCTCGCGCTTGTCGTCATCCAGGTGCTTTGGGGTCTGGCCAACATGGCGGCAAATTTTCTTTTCGTGAAAATCGGCCTCCGCGCGCTCTTCCGTCTCCGCACCGATCTCTACGCCTATCTCCAATCGCTCTCGCTCAAATACCACGATGCCCGGCGTTCGAGCGATTCCAGCTTCCGCGTGGCCTACGATTCGCAGGCCATCCAATCGATCTACAATCAGGGGTTCACGAACATCTTCACCTCGGTCGTAACCTTGCTCGGCACCTTCGCGGTCATGATCACGATCGACTGGCAGCTCACGCTCCTCTCGTTAGGCGTGGTCCCGCTGATCGCCGGGGCGATCTATTATTTCGCCAAGCGCATTCGCAGCCAATCGACCGTCATCCACGAACGCGACAGCGCCCTGCTCGCGCAAACCCAGGAAGGCCTGAGCGCAATCCGCATGGTGCACGCCTTCGGACGGGAGGATTGGGAAGTGCGGCAATTTCAGGAGCAGGCGCACCGCAGCCTCCAGGCGAATCTGCGCCTCGCCCTCACGAACGTGAGCAGCGCGCTCGTCATCAGCACGCTCATGGTGCTCGGCACGGCCGCGATGTATTTCGTCGGCACGCTCCACGTTCTGAATGGGACGCTCACCCTGGGCGCGCTTCTCGTTTTCAGCGCTTATCTCCTGATGCTCTATCAACCGCTGGAATCGCTCACCTACACCACGTGGGCCATGGAAAGCGCCGCGGCCGGAGCGCAGCGTTGCTTCGAGGTGCTCGATCGCGCGGATGACGTGGTCGATTCGCCCGGCGCGGAAACGATTTCAAAAACGGCCGGCGCGATTGCGATGCATGACGTGCACTTCGGCTACAGCCGCCGATCAACCGGTCCTCGCCGAGATCAATCTCGAGATCGCACCCAGTCAGATCATTGGCATCGTCGGCGGCACCGGCGCGGGCAAGAGCACGCTCCTCAGCCTCGTCCCGCGTTTCTACGATCCAACCGCCGGCCACGTCACGCTCGATGGGCGCGACCTCCGAAAGGTCACGAAAAAATCCCTCCGCGCCCAGGTCGCGATTGTGCTCCAGGACACGCTCCTTTTTTCCACCACTGTGCGCGAGAACATCGCCTACGGCCGGCCCGGCGCGACCGAGGAGGAGATTCGCGAAGCCGCGCGCCGCGCGCAGGCGGATGAGTTTATTAATCGCCTGCCGCAAGGCTACGACAGCTCCGTCGGCGAACGCGGCGGCCACCTCAGCGTCGGCCAGCGCCAGCGCATCGGGATTGCGCGCGCCTTCTTAAAAGACGCGCCCATCCTCCTCCTGGACGAACCCACCTCCGCGCTCGATCCGACGACGGAAGCCGCCATCATGGGCACGATCAAAGAACTGATGCGCGGCCGCACCACTCTCATCGTCACGCACCGCCTCGCCACCATCCACGGCGTCGATCGGATCATCGTGCTGGAACGCGGACGGATCGTGGAAGATGGCGCGGGCGAGGAATTGCTCGCCCGCGGCGGACAGTACGCAGCGCTCTATGCGGCGGGAAATTATCCCACCACTCCATGAAACGAAAACGCATCGTCGTCATGGGCTTCATGGCCGCCTGCCCCATTGCGGGCGTGGTCTGGCAGCACATTCATTACATCGTCGGCCTGCTGCGCCTCGGCCACGAAGTTTACTACATCGAGGACTCTGCTCGTGCTCCCTACAACCCGGAGAAGTACGAGATTGAGATCACCTACGATTACGCCGCCAATACTCTGCGCGCGCTCGCGGAGGAGTTTGGTTTTGCCGGACGATGGGCATACGGGGCGCGCTATCTCGATGATCACCCGACCATCGGCCTTAGCCGGAAACGCGTGCGCGAACTTTACCGCGAAGCGGACGCGATCCTGAATGTCTGCGGCTCGCTCGACCTGCATGAGGACCTGGCCGAGAGCGAGCGCATCCTCTACGTCGAAAGCGATCCCGGCGTCGAACAAATCAAAGTCGACCAGGAAAACGACAGCACGTTGCGATATCTGCAACGTCATCACGCGCTGTTCACCTTCGGCGAAAACATCGGCACCCGTCGATTTCCCGTCCCGCTGCACGGCCTGAAATGGCTCACCACGCGCCAACCGGTCGTGACCGATTTTTGGAAGACTACGCGCCGCCCGCCAGCGCGATGCCGTCTTCACTTCCGTGGCCAACTGGAGCACCAGCGGACAGAAAGACATCGTCTGGCGCGGGCAGAAATATCTCTGGAGCAAATCCCCCGAGTTCCTGCGTTTCATCGCGGCGCCGCAGCGAGCTGGCGAAGAGTTTGAACTGGCCAGCGACATCAAACCGCCTGAGGTCGCCGAGAAATTCCAAGCGCACGGTTGGCGTCTGCGCGATCCGCATCGCCTCACGATCGATCACCGCCGCTATCTCGAATACATCCAAGCTTCCAAAGGCGAGTTCACGGTCGCGAAAGACCAATACGTGCGGCTGCGCACCGGCTGGTTCAGCGACCGGAGCGCGTGTTATCTCGCGGCCGGGCGGCCGGTCATCACTCAGGAAACCGGCTTCAGTAAACACTACGGCGGCGACGGCGGGCTCATTGGCTTCCGCTCGTTAGGCGAAATCGCTGAAGCGGTGAAGATGATCAACGCCGATTATGCGCATCACGCCCGCGCCGCGCGCGCGGTCGCCCGCGAAGTTTTCGAAGCGGAGAAGGTCATGCGTTCGCTGCTCGAGCGGGCCGGAATTTGATTTCCGGGTCATCTGTTTCATCTTCCCGGACTCTTGCGCATGTCCCGCTGCTTCCTTTTGCTTTGCTCGGCTTTTCTTTGCGCGACCAGTCTCGCGGCGCCGCCTAACGCCAAGATCCAAAACAGCCTCGTCCGCATCTCCGCTACGGGGGTGGATCCGGACTACAAGGCGCCTTGGAATTCTGGCGGGATTCAGCGGGGAATCGGCGCGGGGTTCGTCATCACCGGCAACCGCATCATGACCAATGCCCACGTCGTGAGTGACAGCCGTTACCTCACGGTCGAACGAGAGGGCGACCCGAAGAAATATCCGGCCCGCGTCTTGTTTGTGGCGCACGATTGCGATTTGGCTTTGGTCGAAGTGTCGTCGCCCGATTTTGCGAAGAACATGGCCCCCCTGCCCTTGGGCGGAATTCCCGAGTTGGAATCGACCGTCTCGGCCTACGGTTATCCGATCGGCGGCCAGCGCATGTCCGTCACGACCGGCATCGTCTCGCGCATCGACTTTCAGCTCTACACCCACTCCTCGATCGATCAGCACCTCGCGATCCAGATCAGCGCACAGATTAATCCCGGCAACAGCGGCGGGCCCGTGATGCAGGATGGGAAAGTCGTCGGGGTCGCGTTCCAAGGCTATAGCGGCGATGTGGCGCAAGGCGTCGCCTACATGATTCCGACGCCGGTGGTCGAGCGCTTCCTAAAGGATGTGCAGGATGGCCGCTACGATCGCTACGTCGATCTCGGCATCACTTATTCCAAGCTGCAAAATCCTGCGCAACGTCGCTTCCTCGGGCTGGCGGATGACGATCGGGGCGTGCTCGTGAACAGCGTCATCGCCGGCGGCTCCGCCTCGAAGACGCTGCAGTCGGGCGACGTCCTGGTGGCAATCGATGGCCATCCGATTGCGAGCGATTCCTTCGTCGATCTCGAAGGCGCACGCGTGGAGATGCCGGAAGTGGTGGAGCGAAAATTCAAGGGCGACAAAGTGAAACTCGACCTCGTGCGCAACAAGCAGCCGCTGAGCGTGACGATCGAACTGGAGCCGCTTTGGCCATATCTTTTTCAAGGGCACGCCTACGACACCCCGTCGCGATTCGTGGTTTACGGCGGCCTCCTTTTTCAGCCGCTCTCGCTCGACATGATGCAGGCGTATCAGCCGCAGGATCTGCGTTTGCGGCATTACTTCGATTACTTCGTCTCCGAGCAAATCTATCTGGAACATCCCGAAGTGATCGTGCTGGCCAACATCCTGCCCGACCCGATCAACACTTACACCACCTCCTATCGCGGGAGCATCGTGAACGAAGTTAACGGCACGAAAATCCGCACCTCTGGAAGACTTGGCGAAAGCCTTTTCGGAAACGCCGGAACGGTTCGTCATCCGCATGATCGGCGACGATCCGCCCTTGGTGCTCGACCGCCAGGAAGTGGAATCAGCCCGAGAGCGGATCAAGAAGCGCTACAACGTGGTCAAGGAGCAAAACCTGAGCGACAAACTCCCGCCCAAATCATCGCTCGAAGGCGAGGAGGCTGCGGAATGAACATGCACCTCCGCGTTCTCGTTTTCGTCCTGCTCGCTCTCCTTCCGGTGGAAGCTAAGCAGCCTGTGGCGACCAACGCCGTGCCCGTCCTCCGCGGTGAAGCCGAAGGAGCTCTCTCTCGTCCGCGTCAACGTCACCGGCCAGCCCTACGATTACACGCGGCCGTGGCAGAAGAGAGCGCCGTTCTCGAAGCGCGCCCTTGGCGCCGTGCTTCCGAAAAACCGCGTCCTCGTCACAGCCGATTTGGTAGCGAACCAAAACTACGTCGAGCTCGAGCGCGCCGAGTCCGGCGAGAAAACGGGCGCCGACGTGGTCGTGATCGATTACGAAGCGAACCTCGCCCTGATCGAGCCGAACGATAAAAAATTCCTCGACGGCCTCACGCCGCTCAAGCTCGCCACCGACACCGTCGTGGGCGATCGCGTGGCCGCGTTGCAATTGGAAGCCACCGGCGCGCTCGTCGTGACCGAGGGGCTGGTCACGACCGTGCAGATGACGCGTTACCCGGCCGACGTGAGCCAGTTCCTCACCTACCGGATCAGCATGACGATCCAGTATCGCGACAACAGCTACACCGTCCCGATCGTGAAGGACAACAAGCTGGCCGGCCTGCTCCTACGCTACGATCCTCGCTCGCAAGTCGTCGATGCGATCCCGGCGCCGATCATCGCGCATTTCCTGAAGGAAGCGGAGACGGACACGTATCGCGGATTTCCCTCCGCGGGGTTTTCATTTTTCCCCACGCGCGATCCGCAGCTGCGGAAGTTTGCCGGACAAACGGGTAAGCCCGGCGGCGTTTACGTGACCGAGCTGGAACCGAACATGCCGGCCGCTAAAGCGGGCATGCGGGTGGGCGACATCGTCGTGTCGGTGGGCGACTTCGAGATCGATCAGAATGGCAACTACGTCGATCCGCTCTACGGCAAGACGGAGTTCACGAATTTGATCAGCGAGCGCGCGTTCGTCGGCGATAAACTGCCGATCCAAATCCAGCGCGAAGGGAAGCCGCTGCGGCTCGATCTCGTGCTCGAACATCGCTCCGCGGCCGACTACGTCGTCCCGCCCTACAACCTCGATCAGCCTCCCTCGTACTATGTGCTCGGCGGGCTCGTCTTCCAGGAACTGTCGCGCCAGTTTCTCAAAGAGTGGGGCGGCAACTGGGTAAAGGACGCACCGCAGCGCTACGTTTATTTTGATCGCTTTCAGTCGGAACTTTTCCCGGAAGGCAATCGCCGCGTCGTCATTCTCACTCAGGTTCTGCCGACCAACAGCACGCTCGGCTACGACGACATCGCCTATCTCACGGTGAAGAAAGTGAACGGCAAAGAGGTGAAATCATTGCGCGATCTGGCGGCCGCGGTGCAGGAGCCGCTGGAAGGTGGTTTCATCAAAGTAGAAACCGAAGAGGATCCGAAGCAGATCGCTCTCGATGCGGCGCAGGTCGCGCGTGAAGCGGAGAGTTTGCAAACCAACTACGGCCTGCCCGCGCTCCAACGGCTGGAGTAAAGTCCGACGTTTCGGCGCTAGTCGAACTTCCAGGCTCGCTTCGACGGCGGACGGAGTTTGTAGCGGCCGCCAGCTTTGTGGCGAATCAGATCGAAGACGCCATCGCAGCCGTTCGCTTTCGTTTCGTAGACAACGCGGAGCAGCTCGCCGAGGCGTCCTTCGGGGAAGCCCTTGAGCGCGAACCAGGCCAGATACTCCGCCGGGAGATCGTAAATGGGCACGCCTTTCGGCGGGTAATGCTTCGGCCCAAACATGCCGAACGGCATGTGATAGCGCGCGATCATTTCCAGCTGCGCGACGGCAGCATTTTCGGTCTCGCGATTCATTACCGTCCGGCGCGCGCGCGCCGTTCACGCTGCGCCGCGCCTTCAATGTTCGGCAGGAGCGCGGTGAGCAGGCCGATGAGCGGAAGGTAGGAGCAGATGTGGAAGACGAAGGCGATGCCGTGGCGATCGGCCAACACTCCGAGCACAGCGGAGCCGATGCCGCCCATGCCAAAGGCGAGCCCAAAAAAGAGGCCGGCCATGAGCCCCACGCGGCCAGGGATTAATTCCTGCGCGTAGACCAGGATGGCCGAGAACGCCGACGCGAGAATCAGACCGATGATCGCGGACAACACACCGCACCAAAACAAACTGGCGTAAGGCAAGGCCAGCGCGAACGGCGCCACGCCGAGGATCGACGCCCAGATGACCGCTTTCCGGCCGACGCGATCGCCGATGGGTCCACCAAGAAACGTGCCGGCGGCGATGGCGAACAAAAAGACGAAGAGATGGAGCTGCGCGCTCTTGATGGAGAGGCCAAACTTTTCGATCAGGAAAAACGTGTAGTAACTGGAGATGCTGGCGAGGTAGAAATACTTCGAGAAGATCAGCACGATCAGGACGCTGAGCGAAACGATGACGCGCCTGCGCGGCACTGGCGATCTGCGCGAATGCGCGTGGGCATCCGCGCCTGCCAAGCGCGCGCGTTGCGCCAGGTTTCCGCGATACCAGCGCCCGACCCCGGTGAGAACGGTGATCCCGACCAGCGCGAGCAGGGAGAACCACATGATGGAGGATTGCCCGCGCGCGACCACGATGACGGCCGCGAGCAGCGGGCCGAGCGAACTCCCGGCATTGCCGCCCACCTGGAAAATCGATTGCGCGAAACCATGGCGCCCGCCCGAGCTGAGATGCGCCACCCGCGAAGCCTCGGGATGAAAAACCGACGAGCCGATGCCGACAAATGCCACCGCCACTAGCACGAGCGAAAAGCTGCCAGCGAGCGCCAGAATCACGAGGCCGACCAGAGTGAAACCCATCCCGATGGCGAGCGAATACGGCTGCGGCCGCCGATCGGTGTAGAGCCCCACGAACGGCTGGAGAAGCGAGGCGGTGAGCTGGTTCACCAGTGTAATCAATCCGATGTGCCGGAAGTCGAGCTGGAGTGCGTCTTTCAGAATCGGGTAGATCGCCGGGATGAGCGACTGCAGGGTGTCGTTGATCAGATGCGCAAAACTGAGCGCGGCCAGGATGGGCATGACCGCGGCGTTGGCAGGCGCGCGCGCGGGCTCTGTCTCCGCCATCGTCGGCGGATTACAGGCGGGTGAATCGACCGGTTGCTGCATCGGGTTGGGGAGCTTTCACCGGCTTCATTGGGCTTGCAAAGCGCGACCGTACCGGAATGGTTGCCGACGATGTTTCAGGGAAGCGAAAAGCTCGCGCAAGCCGTCCGCGACGGCCGGTTAATGGAGTCTGCGGCGCAGAATATTGCGCTGCTTTTGCAAGGTGCGCCGTCGGAGCTTTATCCCCGCGTCCTGGCCGAGCTCGTCGCCGCGCAGGAGTGGGATGAGCTGAACGATCGCTTCTACAAGACGCTCGCTTTCGGCACGGGCGGCCTGCGCGGGCGCACCATCGGCAAAGTTTTGACGAAGGCAGAGGAAGGCACGCCCGCCGCGCTCGGCCGTCCGGAGTTCCCCTGCGTGGGGACGAACGCGATGAACTTCTACAACATCCGGCGCGCCACGCGCGGGCTGGCGGTTTATTTGCAGAACTGGTTCGCGCAGGAAAAGCGAAGCGACCGGCCGAAGCTGGTCATCGCGCACGACACGCGATTTTTCTCCACGGAGTTCACTGCGCTCGCGGCGGAAGTGGCGGCGGAGAACGGCTGCGACGCGTTCATCTTCGATGGGCCGCGCTCGACGCCGGAGCTATCGTTCGCGGTGCGGCACCTCGCGGCCAGCGCCGGCATTGTCATCACCGCCAGCCACAACCCGCCGCACGACAATGGCTACAAGGTTTACTTCAGCGACGGCGCCCAAGTGGTGGAACCGCATGCCAGCGGCATCATCGCGCAGGTAAACTCCGAGACGTCCGAGGCGCTCGACCGCCGCGCGGGATGGTGACCACGCTCGGCCGCGAAATTGACGACGCTTACATGGCGCGTCTGGAGACGCTCGTGCTCGATCCGGCGGTGGTAAGCGCGGCGAAAGATTTGCGCATCGTCTTCACGCCCATTCACGGGACAGGCGGTGTGATCATCAAGCCGTTGCTGGAGCGGCTGGGCTTTTCGTTCACCACGGTGGCGACGCAGGACCAGTTCGACGGCCGTTTTCCCACGGTGAAATCGCCTAACCCTGAGAACGCGGAAGCGCTTCGGCTCGGCATGGAACAGGCGATGGAGGAGAGCGCCGATCTCGTGGTCGCGACGGATCCGGATTGCGACCGCGTGGGCGTGGCCGTGCGCTCGCGCAACGGCGAGATGGTCTTGCTCACCGGCAACCAGATCGGCTCACTCATCGCCTACTACCGCACCAAGACGCTGTTCGATCGCGGAATCCTCACGAAGGAAAACGCCTCTCGCGGGGTTATTATCAAGACGTTCGTCACTACGGATTTGCAAAAAGCGATCGCGGAACACTACGGCCTGCGCTGCGTGGAGACGCTGACCGGGTTCAAGTATATCGGGGCCAAGCTCGGGAAGTATGAGCGCGCGCTGCCCGACGACGACGCTGGCCGCCTCTACCCCACGATCTCGGAGGACGAGACGCGCGCGCTGCGTTTGCAGCATTCGTCCTATTACGTCTTCGGCGGCGAAGAGAGCTACGGTTACAGCGGCGCGGACTTCGTGCGCGACAAGGACGGCAACGGCGCCGCGCTCATGTTCTGCGAGGTGGCGGCGTATGCGAAAGCGCGCGGGCAAACGCTCGATGCGCTGCTCGATGAGGTTTACGCGACCTTTGGTTATTTCCTGGAGAAGAACGGCGCCATGACCTTCGAAGGCGCCGAGGGAGCGGATAAGATCAAGCGCCTCCTCCAGTCGTATGTAGCAGCTCCGCCTAACGAGATGTTGGGAGCAAAGGTCACGGCGGTGAAGAATTTCGAAAAAGAAACCTTCCGCGATGTGGAGGGCGACGTGATCCCGAAGGAGAAGATGCTCATCTTCGAATTGGCCGATGGCGCCCGCGTAGCCGTCCGCGGCTCGGGGACGGAACCCAAGATCAAGTATTACCTCTTCGCGCAGCGGCGCCCGGCGCACGGTCGCTTAAGCACGGAGGAATTAAGCGCAAGCAAAACGGAAGTCGGTGAGCGACTAGAGAATCTCTGGCGCTGGTTGCAAGAAGACGCAGGCGAACGAATGGAACGCCACGAATCATGAGCGAAATCAAACTAAACGGGGGCGAGATCCGGATGCTAAAAGCCATCGGCATGAGCGGCACTCCAGTCTTCGGAAGGCTTCTGCTGGGCAAGATGGAAGACTCGGAAACAATGGAGTGCGTCGAGACGCTGCGCGACCTGATGGAACAAGGCTACGTCATCTCAAACCGATCCAACGTGCAGACCGTGAAGGATGTCGAGTGCAGCTACTTCCGCGTTTCACAAACACACGCGCGTGATTTGCGCGCCGCTTCCAATCCCGCCCTTTCGCGTGACAAAGACCGCGGTGGGCGCAAGCGGCGCGGGTAGCGGCTCCCTTGGCTGTGGATCTAAAAAAGATAGCGCTACGCGTCTGGCCGTGGCTGGCCGCGTTCGCGAGCGGCCTGATTTACCGCGCCTGCTTCGCGCCCTTCGATCAGGCCTGGCTCTGTTGGGTTGCGCTCACTCCCCTGCTCACGGCCGTTTGGTTTTCCGGGGCCGACTCGAAGCGGCGTTGGCTGCGCGATCTGCTTCTCGGCTACCTCGCCGGACTCGTGTTTTTCTGGGGCGTCTTCTCGTGGCTCACCACGGTGACGGTGCCGGGAACGGTCCTCGTCGGATTTTACATGGCTTTCTATTTCGCTGGCTGGACCTGGCTCTGCGGCGCTTTGCGTCCTCGCCCGCGCGCGCCGCGGCCGATCACGGGGTTGGAAGCGGTCACGCGAAAGTTGGAAGCGAAACGCGCCCGCGGCGGCGTCAGCGTGGCCGCCGAGACCACGCCAGAATCGCCGCTCCGCAATTCGCCCTGGCTAAGCTCGCTCGGCAATCTTCGCCTCGCGTTTCTGCTCGCGAGCGGTTGGGTCACGGTGGAATTGTTGCGCAGCCTCGTCTTCTCCGGCTGGGGCTGGAACACGCTGGGCCACGCCCTCCATGCGCAGTGGGCCATGATCCAAATCGCGGAAATCACCGGCGTGGCCGGGCTCTCCTTTTTGGTCGCGTTCACAAACGTGATCGTGGTCGCGACGGTGCGGCGTTTCCTGGATGAGACGCAGGTGAAACCGGTCCGCCCGCACTACGATCTCACGATTACGCTGGCGGCGATCGTAGCCGTGGGCGCCTTCGGCGTGCGCGCCGTGCAAGTGCGCGTGCCTTCGACCACCGTCCGCGTGGCGGCGGTGCAGCCGAACATTCCGCGCGAGCAGAAGTTCAACCGCGACTTCGTGCAGGCGACGTTCGATAAGTTCACCCGCCTGAGCCAGCTCGCGCTGCGCGGCGCGCCAGACTTGTTAGTCTGGCCGGAAAGCTCGCTCCCCGGGCCGCTGCTGCAGGACGAGGCGAGCTATCGCTTTGTCACCAACTTCTCTGTCAGCGCCGGCGTCGATCTGCTCCTCGGCGCGCTTGATTTCGAAGAGAGCGCCGCCTACAACGCCGCCATGCTGGTTTCGGATCGCGGAGAGAGCATCCAGACGTATCGCAAAATGCATCTCGTCCCGTTCGGCGAGTATGTGCCCGGGCGACACACGCTCCCTGGCATCGGGTGGATCGTCGGCGATCAAGTGCCGGAGGATTTCGCGTTCGGCAAAGAAGCCACGGTCTTCAAATTAACCGGAGGCAACGTGCGCGTAGCGCCGTTGATTTGCTTTGAAGACACGATCGGCGATCTGGCGCGGCAGTTTGTGTTGGGCGGCGCAAACCTGCTCGCGAACGTAACGAACGACGGCTGGTTTCAGCGTTCCGCCGGCTCGCAACAGCATCTCGACAATGCCATCTTCCGCTGCGTAGAAACGCGCCTGCCCATGGTCCGATCTGCCAATACCGGCGTGACTTGCTTCATCAATGAATTCGGCCGCGTCACGCAGATCTTGCTCGACGATACCGGGAGCCAATTCACCGAGGGCGTGCTCAACGGCGACCTGCGCGTGCCGATCAATTACCAGCCCACGTTCTACGTGCGCCACGGCGAATGGTTTGCCCACCTTTGCGCGTGGATCGCAGCGCTGACCCTGCTCTTTCTCGCCTGGCGCTTCGTGCGCGGGCGGGCCGCCACATGAACGAGAACGCTGCCATCCACGTCCGCGGCTTGCGGATGAGTTACGACGGCTTTGAAGCGGTCAAAGGGATCGACTTCGAGGTGCACGCGGGTGAGGTCTTTGGTTTGCTCGGGCCGAACGGCGCGGGCAAGACGACCACGGTGGAAATTCTCGAAGGTCTGCGCCGGCGCACGGGCGGAGACGTGAAGGTGCTCGACTTCGATCCCGATCGGCAGAAGCAAAAATTGAAAGACCGGATCGGCGTTTGTCTGCAGGCGACGAATTTACCGGACAAGATCCGGGTGCACGAGGCGATGAAGCTTTTCGCCGCACTTTACACCCGCACACTCGACGGGGAGATGTTGCTGAAACGTCTCCAGCTTTGGGAGAAGAAGGATCAGTTCTACTCCACGCTCTCCGGCGGGCAAAAGCAGCGGCTCGCGCTCGCCCTAGCGCTCGTTAACGATCCGCAAATGCTCTTTCTCGACGAGCCGACCACCGGCCTCGATCCGCAAGTGCGGCTCGAAATTCGCGACCTGATCGAGGAACTGCGCGGTGAAAAGCGCACCATTCTGATGACGACGCATTACATCGAGGAAGCGGAACGGCTCTGCGATCGCGTGGCCATTATCGATGCGGGCCAGATCATCGCCATCGGCAGTCCGCGCGAGCTGCAGGAAAAAAGCGCCAGCCAATCGGGGATCGAAGCCACCCTGAGCCGGCCGGCGCCCGCAGGCGAGCTACCGGCTTTCGCGGAGGCGATCCGGAGCACCTTGAGCGAAGATCGGCGCCACCTCACGATCAGCTCGAAGCGGCCGGGCCGCACGATTGTCGATCTCGTGAAATGGATCGACGGCCACGGCCTCGAGCTGGATGACGTGCATCTGAAACGCCCGACGTTGGAAGATGTGTTTCTGGAATTAACCGGCAAGAAATTGCGCGACTAATATGAAAGCCTTCCTCGCTCTCATGCGCATCGATTTGAAGCTAGCGCTGCGCAACAAAGCCGTCCTCTTCTTCAACTACTTCTTCCCGCTTATTTTCTTTTTCGTCTTCGCGCAGCTCTTCAACGCGAAGCAGGGCGCGGCCATCAATCAAGTGGTCACGATGGTCCTCGCGCTCGGCATTCTCGGGAACGGCCTCTTCGGCGCTGGGATGCGCGCAGTCATGGATCGCGAGGCCAACGTGCTCCGCCGTTACAAGGTCACGCCCATTACGCCGCTCCCGCTGCTCGTCGCGTCCATCACGACCGGCGTGCTTCTGTTTTTTCCCGCGATCGTTCTCACGATCGTCCTCGCGAATCGTTTCTACGGCATGACGATTCCGCAGAATCTCTTCTCGTTCTTCATCTTCGTCAGCGTGGGCGCGGTCGCCTTCCGCGCCATCGGTTTGATCATCGCGTCGGTCGTCAATTCTTCGCAGGAAAGCAATCTCCTCATCCAGCCGCTTTACATGGCGATGCTTTTTCTCAGCGGCATGACCATCCCGATCACGCTCTTTCCGGAGTGGCTGCAGAGTGTCACGCAATTTATCCCCGCGACGCATCTCATGTCGGGCATGTCGGGCATCCTTTTGCGACACGAGACCGCCTGGCAAAATTGGCCCGCCATCCTCGCGCTCCTCATCACCGCTGCGATCGGCACCTTCATCGCGGCCAAACTCTTCCGCTGGGAAAAGGGCGAGAAATTGCGGCCGGCCGCGAAGCTTTGGGTGCTGGTGGCGCTGGTCCCATTTCTCTTTCTCGGCGCTTACCAGGCCTGGAGCCGCGAGGATTTGGCCAAGGCGAAAATACTCGCACGCGATCTGAAGCGCGGGCGTTCCTGGCTCATCCAGAACGGCCGGATTTTCGTCGGCGACGGGAAGGTGATCGAATCCGGCTCCGTCCTGATTCGCGGCGGAAAGATCGCGAAGATTTACGAAGGCGCCGCACCGGACGCGAAGTCGCTGAACGCCGAGCCCATCGAAGCCGCCGGCAAAACCATTCTGCCCGGCCTGATCGACATGCATGTCCATCTCGGCGCGACCGGGGGCTTCTACGACGACCAGAAAAAATCGTTCGATCCGAAGAATCAGGAACGCGCGCTCGCCGCTTATCTTTACAGCGGCGTGACTGCGGTGCGGAGCGCAGGCGATTCGCTCGAGAGCATGCTGAAGTTGCGCGCGAAATTCGGCCGCGGCGAAAAGCTCGGCGCGGAGCTTTTCCTCTGCGGACCGCTTTTCACCACGGAAGGCGGACACGGCACCGAGTATGCGAAGTTCATGCCGGAAGCGATGCGGCCAGCGTTCAACGCCGGATTTGTCCGCACGCCCCAGAGCGAAGCGGAAGCGCGCCAGCAAGTGGACGAACTCGCGCTCAAAGGCGTCAACGCCATCAAAGCCATCCTGGAAGCCGGTGTGCCAGCTTATCCATTCAACCGAATGGACCTGAAGATTCTCGGCGCAGTCGTGGCGGAGGCGCGCGCTCGGAGTCTCCCCAGTTCCATCCACACCGGCAACGCAACCGACGTCGCGGACGCGGTCGCTCTGCAACCGAGCTCGATCGAACACGGCTCGTTCCTCGATGAAATCCCCGACCCCGTCCTCGCGGAGATGAAAGCGAAAGGCGTGGCGCTCGATCCAACCTTGAGTGTGGCGGAAGGCTTCACCAGCTTCGCGCGCGGCGATGCCTCGCTGCTCCAGCGCTCGCTCGTGCAACAAACTGCGCCGAAGGAACTGCTCAGCGGCACCGCGGACGCGATGAAGAGCGCGCAATTCGCCCCGATCCGCGAAGGCATCTCGCATTACCCGATGTCGGTCGAGCAGGGCGGGCGCAACCTCGTCCGCGCCTGGCAGGCCGGCGTGATGCTCGTGACCGGCTCCGATGCCGGCAACTTCCTCGTCCTCCACGGCCCGACCGTGCAACACGAAATCGAGCTCTGGGTGGCCGCGGGCATTCCGCTCGAGGTCGCCCTGCAAGCGGCTACGCTGAATGCCGCGCGTCTCCTCCGCGCGGACGATCGCATCGGCACCGTCAGCGAAGGCAAGGATGCGAGCCTGCTCGTGGTGGATGGCAATCCCCTTCAGGACGTGAAAGCGCTCTCCGCGATTTCCGTCGTCCTGTTCAAAGGCGAACGCGTCGCGCGGACGGATTTGTTGACGGACGATTGACGCCTTCCGCCGCGTTGCGGGCTGGGTGCTCCCCGCGTATCTGTCTCACCCACATGGAATCCAGCGACCTCCCTTTCCGCCGCCGCGCGCTGGAGCTGCTCGGAGCCGGACCGTTTCGCCGTTACATCATGGGCTCGGCGGTCTCCGACACCGGCACCTGGATGCAGGTGATGGCGCAGGCCTGGGTGATGAGTACGCTCACGGACAAGGCGCTCCTCCTCGGGATGGTGAACTTCGCCGCCGGCATTCCCACTCTCGCGCTGACCATGATCGGCGGCTCCGTCGCGGATCGCTACGACAAGCGCAAGATCCTGATCGCCGCGCAAATCGTGCAATCGATTTTGGCGGCCATCCTCGGAACGCTCGTGCTCACCGGCCTCATCCAGGTCTGGCACGTCGTGGTGCTCGCAGCCTGCCTCGGAGTTTGCATCGCCTTCGAGATGCCGGCGATCTCCGCGCTCGTTCCGGAATTGGTCAAGCGCGATCAAATCGCGACCGCGATCGCGCTCGACCGCTCGGTCTTCCACGGCTCGCGGTTGATCGGCCCCTCGGTCGCCGGGATGATGGTGGCGTGGGTGGGCGCGGCCGCGGCGTTCTTCGCGAACGCGTTTTCGTTCTTCGCGCTCATGATCGCTTTGCTCACGCTGCCGGCGCGGCAAATCGGCACCGCGGAAGAAGAAGAGCAACGCAAAAGCGGCTTCAAGGAAGGTCTGCGCTACGTCCGCTCGGATCGCACCATGCTTTGCATGATCGGATTGATCGCGCTGACCACGATCTTCATCTTCCCGTTTCTCTCCGTCATGCTCCCGCTTTATGTGCGGAATATTCTGCATCTCGGTCGCGGACCGGATGGGCTACCTCATGGCGGTGTCCGGCACCGGCTCGCTCATCGGCTCGCTCGGCCTGCTCAGCATCGCGCGGCACTGGCGCTTCCGTTTCATGACGGGCGCGGCCGTCATCGTGGCCTGCGCGCTTTTTCGTCATGTCGCGCGTGGCGGATTTTTATCTGACCGCGCTCTGCATGGCCATTCTCGCGACCGCGCTCTCGACCAACTTCGGGCTCGCCGGCACGATCGTGCAGGAGCGCGCGCCCTCGCAATTGCGCGGCCGCATCTCCGCCGTCTTCGGGCTCAGCTTCTTCGGCCTCATGCCCATCGCCGGCCTGCTCACGACCGGGCTTTCGGATTTAATCGGAATGCGCAATGCCTTGATGGTCGCTTCCGTTTGTTTCGGCGTCGGTGCGCTCTTCATCATGAACCTGGCGGGCCGCACGGTGGACGCGAGCCCGCTCGATCCCATGCCAGCGCCGGAGTCCGAGCCGGAAACCGCTTCCGCCTCGGCGGCTTGAAATGGCTTACCCGATTTCATTCTCCACCTGTTGGAATTCCGGCCGGCACACCAGCGGCGATGAGATGCTGCGCGAGATCAAAGGCGAGCTCGGCTTCAGCCACATCGAGTTGGGGCACGGCACCCGCATCTCGCTCATGCCCGGCATTCAGAAAATGTATGAGGCGGGCGAAGTCACCTTCAGCAGCCTGCACAACTTCTGTCCGCTCCCCGTCGAGGTCATGCATGCCTCGCCGGATTGCTACAAATTTTCCGCCGGCACGACGCGCGAACGCGAGCGCGCGGTCAAGCAAACCCTGCAGACGATCGATTTCGCAGTCCGCCTCGGCGCGCCCTACATCGTCCTGCATTGCGGCGAAGTGCCGATGAATCCGATCACCGACGAGCTGCTCGCGCTGGCGAAAAAAGGCGAACTGAATTCGCGCGCTTACGTGCGGAGGAAATTGAAGGCGGTGCAGAAGCGCGAGGAAGCAGCGCCCTGGCATCTCGAGCGCGTGCGCGATTGCCTGAAGCGCATCGTGGAATACGCCGCGGAAAAAAACGTCCGTCTCGGCGTGGAAGGCCGCCGCGGCTACGAGGAAATGCCGAACGAGCGCGAACTGCCGGCGCTCCTCGATGAACTCGACTCGCCCTTCGCCGGCTACTGGCACGATTTCGGCCACATCCAGATCAAGGAAAATCTCGGCTTTCTCGATCACGAGGAGTGGCTGCGCCTGATCGGCCCGCGCGCTTTCGGTTGTCATTTGCAGGACGTGATCTGGCCGGGCCAGGATCATCAGCCGCCCTTCGCCGGGCATGTCGATTTGGAGAAACTTGTTCCGCTCCTACCCCCGACCTGCTTGTTTGTCTGGGAGATGAGCCCGCGCAAAACCGCCGACGAAATCCTCCGCTCGGTCGCCATCTGGAAGGAGCGTTTCGGCGCATGAAAAAAATCATCCTCACCACCGTGCAGATCGCAGTCACGGTCGCGCTTCTCTATTTTGTTTTTCGCGATCCGGAGAAGCGCGCGCAGATGCAAACCGCGCTCCACCTCGCGAACTACTGGTGGATCGCGCTCGGCATCCTCGCCTATTTCGTGGTGGAAATGGCGGCCGCCATCCGCTGGCAGGTCTTGCTCCGCGTGCAGGGCATCTGGTTATCGAACGCGCGGGTCGGCGCGCTCTTTTTCATCGGCATGTTTTACAACCAATTCATGCCCGGCGGAACCGGCGGCGACATCATCAAGAGTTATCTCCTCTTGAAGGAAACGCCGGATAAAAAAGCGGGCGCGCTCCTCGCCGTCATGTTCGATCGCATCATCGGGCTGGTCGCGCTCGATCGGCATCACCGGCGTGCTCATCTCGCTGCGGTATCATTGGCTGGCCAGCGTCCAGAGACGCGGCAACTGCTTTACGTCTTGCTCTTCGTCCTCGGCAGCGGCGTCCTCGGTCTCGTCACCTCATTTCTCATCAGCGGCTTCCATCTCCTCCGCTTCTTGCCGCAGCGTTTTCCGGGTCGCGAAAAATTGATCGAAGTCTCGGCCGCGTATCATCTTTACGCGCGTCACTGGAAGGCCACGCTCGTTGCCCTGGTCATGTCGGTCGTC
Organism: uncultured Verrucomicrobiae bacterium; assembly: GCA_963788065.1. Lineage (GTDB taxonomy): Bacteria > Verrucomicrobiota > Verrucomicrobiia > Chthoniobacterales > UBA10450 > JACCTI01. The sequence goes on along the minus strand of CAWBFF010000014.1, from coordinate 65,092 downwards.
GCGCATCTCGCCACTTTTACGACCTTCCTCTGCGTGGCCCACGCCCTGCATGCCGAGGACCTGCGCGCCACTCCGCCGACGCCCGTCCCGGTGGTCGATTTTTTCGCCATCATGCCAATCGAACGCACCATCTCTTCGTTGCCGATCAGTTTCGCCGGCGCGGGTTGGCGCGAGATCGTGCTCCAGATCATGCTCCATAACCTCGCTGGCGTGAAGGAAGGCGTGGCCAATCTGATCGGCTCGCTCAGCTTTCTCATCATGCTCACCTGCGCCTCCCCGGCGGTCTGGTTTATTTCCTTTACCGGCCGAGCGGAGCGGTCGGGCACGTCAAGCTGAGCGAGATGCAACGCGAAGTCGCCACCCTCGAGCATGACATCGTCAAGCGCGAAGAAGCGCTAGGCCGCGCCGCGCGCGTCGGCCGTTCGTCGCCGCCACCTTTGCCATGACGGCGGATGGCAAGATCACCACGCGCGAGTTCACGCCCGTCGATTTCACTTCGCGCGAAGACAAGCTGCATCTGCTCCGGCAGCGCGCGCTCGCCGACGCCGTCCTCGTCGGTCACAGCACCTTGAAGAAGGACAACGTCCGCCTCGGCCTGCCGAAAGGCGAGTTGCGCGAAGAACGCCTTGCGCGCGGGCAAACGGAGTCGCCCCTGCGCGTGATCGTTTCGAACGAAGGCCGCATCGACGCTTCGCTCAAAATTTTCGGCTCGGAGATCGCGCCCATCGTCATCTTCTCCACCACGCGCATGCCGCAGCGGCATCAGAAGGCGTTGCGCGAGAAAGCGACCCTGCATTTGACCGAAGCCGCGTCCGTCGATCTTACCTGGATGTTGCGGCAATTGGCTCAGGAGTACGGCGTGCGCTCGGTCGCATGCGAAGGCGGCGCCGCCCTCTTCCGCTCCATGATCGAGCTCGGGTTGATCGATCAACTGAATCTCACCATCGCGCCCCACCTTTTCGGCGGGAAGAAAGCGCCCACGCTCACTGGATTGAGCGATGAATTTCTGCCGGCGAGCGTGCGCTTCTCGTTCACGCGAAATGCGCGTGGTCGGCGAGGAATGCTTCCTCTCCTACCGCATCCGTCGCCGAAAGGTAACAAAACGCTTACCGCGCAAACTTTGCCGTCGTTCGCTCGGGCGGCTTACCGGTGGCGCTCCACTTTAAGTCGCATGCACACCGGCAACTCGATCATCATGCACGCGCCGAAGGAGGCGATCTTCGAAACCGCGGCCAATCTCGAGCGCTGGCCGGCGATTTTGCCGCACTATCGCTATATCCATTATCTCGAACGCAGCCCGACGCGGAACCTGGTGGTCATGGCGGCGACGCGCTCCGGCATTCCGATTTCCTGGACGTCCGAACAGGTGATCGATCGCGATAAAATGGAAGTGCGTTTCCATCATCTCAAAGCTTTCACCAAAGGCATGCGCGTGGTCTGGACCTTCACCGACACGCCGGCCGGCGTGCTCGTGCAGATCGTGCACGATTTGCAATTTCGCTTCCCGCCGCTCGCTCCGCTGGCCGACCTGATCATCGGAAATTTCTTCATTCATCACATCGCGAGCGAAACTTTGCGCCACATGAAAGCTCATCTCGAAACGCAGGCGTTAACCGATGGCCATGCGAAACGGAAAACAACGGCGCGCGGTCATCACCGGCCTCGGACCCATCACCTGCATCGGGACGGGCCGCGAAGAATTCTGGCGCGGGATTCGCGCGGAGCAGAGCGGCATCCGGCGCATCTCCACTTTCGATACCACCGCCTTCCACGCGCACTGCGGCGGCGAAATTCGCGATTGGGTGCCGGAGAATCATTTCCCGCCGCACCGGCTGAAGCGGCTCGATCGCTACGCGCAATTCGCCGTCGCCTCCGCGAAGATGGCGCTGGACGATGCCGGCCTGCCCTGGTCGCGCGAAACAGCCGCAGCATCGCGTCGGCGTCAGCTTCGGCACCGCGCTTGGCGGGATCGCAAACGCGGAGGATCAGCACGCGCATTTTCTTGAAGAAAGGCACGCGCGGCGTGAAGCAGACGCTCGCGCTGCAAGTCTTCGGCGGCTCCGCGCATTCGAACATCGCGATCGAGTTTGGCTTTCGCGGAGTCGGGACGACGAACTCAAACAGCTGCGCCAGCGGCACGGTCGCGGTGGGCGAAGCGCTCCGCTACATCCGCGATGATTTCGCCGATGTGATCATCGCCGGCGGCGCGGAAGCTCCGCTCAGCCCGCTCACTTTCGGCGCCTTCGCCATTATCAAGACGATGAGCCAGTTCACGGGCGATCCCGCGCAGGCCTGCCGCCCGTTCGATCTCGCGCGCGATGGCTTTGTCATGGGCGAAGGCGCGGCCTCGCTCGTGATCGAAGAATTGGAACACGCGCGCAAACGCGGCGCGCACATCTACGCGGAAGTGCTCGGCTACAGTTTGAACAACGACGCCTTTCACATGACTTCGCCCCTGCCCGGCGGCGAATCCTGCATCCGCGCGATGCGCGAAGCGCTGGCCGACGCGCAGCCTCGCGCCCGAGCAGATCGATTACGTCAACGCGCACGCCAGCTCCACGCAGCTCAACGACAGCACCGAGACGATGGCGTTGAAGGAAGTCTTCGGCGAGCACGCGCGGCGATTCGCGGTCAGCGGAACGAAAGCGTTCACCGCGCATCCGCTCGGCGCCACCGGGGCGATCGAGGCGGCGATCTGCGCGCTTGGCGATCGAGCACGACTGGCTTCCGCCAACCTTGAACCGCGACAATCCCGATCCCGCTTGCGATCTCGATGTGGTGCCAAACAAAGGGCGCGCCGCGAGGCTGAACTACGTGCTGAGCAATTCCTTCGGCTTCGGCGGGATCAACAGCTGCATCGTCCTCGGTCGATACTCTGAGTGAACGCCCGCGCGTTCCGTTATCCGAGCAGATCGGGCCGGTTCTCCTTCGTTCGCTGGCGCGCCTGCTCTTTCCGCCAGGCCGCGATTTCGGCATGATTTCCGGAGAGGAGAATATCCGGAACTTTCCAGCCGCGGAAATCGGCCGGGCGCGTGTATTGCGGGCCTTCCAGCAAGCCCTCGGCAAAGCTATCGTCGCCGGCGGAAAGTTCGTGGCCGAGCACGCCCGGGAGCAACCGCACCACCGCGTCCACCACCACCACAGCGGCGATCGCGCCATTCGTCAGGACATAATCGCCAATCGAGATCTCCGCGTCCGCCAGGTGCTCGGTCACGCGATGATCGATCCCTTCGTAATGCCCGCAGATGATGATGAGATGCGAATGCTGCGCGAAATCTCGCGTTCGCGCGAGTCGACTGCGTGAAATACTTTCGGTCCCTGCGGCGTCATCAGCAGCACCGTGCTCGCTCTCCGTTTTCAACTGCTCCACCGCGGCGAAAATCGGCTCCGCTTTCATCACCATCCCCTGCCCGCCGCCGAAGGGCGCATCATCCGCCATGCGATGCTTGTCCGTCGTCCAGTCGCGCAGATTGTGAATGTGCAGATCGAGCGCGCCGCAAGCCTGGGCGCGCTTCATCATGCTCTCGCCCAGTGGGACGCGGCAGATTTCCGGGAAGAGCGTCAGGATATCGATCCGCATGGCTCGGAAGGTCGAACGTCGAACGCCGAACGTCCAACGCCGAACTTGCGGCTTGAACGCGAGAACGGCGCCGGGTAAAAGGGCAGCCCCTCCCGTCTGCAGGAATCTCCTGAAGTCGCGCATGAGCCACTCCTCGAAAAAAACGCTCGCTGATGTGCAGGCAGCCTTCGAGACCCAGCGCGTTCTGCGTTGCTCTGAACGGGAACTGGAGCAGCTCCTCGTCGCCGCGAACGCAGAAACGATCGCCGATCCCGCCGCGCGCGCGCGCACGCAGGAGATGAGCGAAACCATTCGCAGCCTGCTCGTGGCGCGCTCGCGCCGGCCGCGGTCCCGCCTGGCCCTGGCCGCATTTTTGCTCGCGCTCGCCGCGGTGCTTTGGTTGGCGGTGCAGAGTTACAGTGCTCGTCGCTCGGGCGGCGTGGTGCGTGAGTCCGCGGAGATGAGCGATTACGTCCTGGCGACGAAGCGCGACCAATGGTGGGGCGATCCGCGCATGCAGGTGACGATTGAAGAAATGGCCCGGCGCGCGCCGAGTTTAAGCAAAGGCACCCTGCAGGCGTGGTGGGCGGGCGAACAGGCGCGGCAGGTGCAATTCCTCGAAGAGCAAGCGAAACGGCAGATGATCGTCGGCGATCGCGAAGGCGCGCTGCTCAGCGTGCAGCGAGCCGACGCCATCCGGCGCGGAATCGAACCGCTGGCGAACTTCGAACGCCCGCCCGGCGGATAGTGCGAAACGCCGCTACTCGATTATGTCGAGCGTGGCGCGGTGGCCATGGCGCGCGGCGGAGCTGGCCAGCAAAGCGCGGATTGCCTGGATGGTCTGCCCATTGCGACCAATGATCCGCCCCACATCCGTCTGCCGCATGGCGAGACGGAAGACCGTGGTGTTGCCGTTGGGGATTTCCGAAATCAGAACCTCGTCGGGAAATTCAACCAGATAACGGATGACGAATTCGAGGAACGGTTTCACAGCGATAGTCTAGCCACGCCCGCTCCTTTGTCATCAACCGCGGAGCGGACGGACGCGGCCGGCAATGAGACGGCCGCGCGAAACTTCATGCGCGGAGCCTAATTGCTCGCGACCGCTTCTTCGGTGGCCGCCGATTGCGCGGTCGCGACCTTGCGGTTCTGTCTTCATCAGACTGCGCACGGTGTCGGACGGCTGCGCGCCTTTCGAAATCCAATGCTCGATCCGATCGAGCTTGATCGCGCTGTTGTGGCCGGTCTTCTTCGGATCGTAGGTGCCCACGATCTCGATGAATTTGCCGTCGCGCGGGCTGCGGCTATCGGCCACCACCACTTTGTAGTAAGGGGAATTCTTCGCGCCTTCGCGCCGTAATCTGATTGAGACTGCCATATCGTTAATTTTTCATCCGCGCCATTTGCGCCATCATCTTTTTCATTTTCCCAGCGTTCTTCATCATCTTTCGCATTTGATTGAAACGCTGGAGCAAATCGTTCACTTCCGTGACCGTGCTGCCGCTGCCATCCGCGATGCGCTTTCGCCGCCGAGCATTCAAAATGTCCGGCCGCGCGCGCTCTTCGCTCGTCATCGAGAGGACAATCGCTTCTGTGCGTTTGATCTGCTTCTCGTCGACCGAAAGGCCCTGCACGTTACTCAGGCCGGGGATCATGCCAAGGATATTCTCCAGCGGCCCCATTTTGCGCATCATTTTGAACTGGGCCAGGAAATCGTTGAAATCGAACGACGCGGTGCGGAGCTTCTTCTCCATCCGCGCGGCTTCCTCTTCGTCGAACGCTTCCGCGGCCTTTTCAACCAGGCCGACGATGTCGCCCATCCCGAGAATCCGGCCCGCGAGACGATCCGGCACGAAGACTTCGAATTGATCCAGCTTTTCGCCTACGCCGGCGAACTTGATCGGGCGCTGCGTCACTTCGCGCATGGAGAGCGCCGCGCCGCCGCGCGCATCGCCGTCGAGCTTCGTGAGAATGATGCCGGTCAAGCCGAGCGCGTCGTTGAAATGCGTGGCCACGCTCACCGCCTGCTGTCCGGTCGCGGCATCCGCCACGAGCAAAATCTCCTGCGGCTTCAGAAATTCCTTCAGCTGCTTGATCTCCTCGATCAGCGCTTCGTCGATCTCCTGCCGCCCTGCCGTATCGAAAATCTGCACGTCACCCGTCTGCGTCTTCGCCCATTCCAGGCTCGCGGCCGCGGAACGGCGCACGTCTTTCTCTTCGGGCGGCGGCAGTGTAAACCGGCACGTCCACCTGACCGGCCAGCGTCGCCAGTTGCTGGATCGCCGCCGGCCGATGCAAATCGCGACGCGATCAAAAGCGGCCGCCGACCTTGCTTCTTCAGCAGCTTCGCCAGCTTGGCCGACGAAGTCGTCTTGCCCGCGCCATTCAATCCCACCATGAGGATGCGCGCCGGCTTTTCCAGATTCAGCGGAGCCGCATCGCCACCGAGAAGCGTGGTCAATTCATCGTGAAAAATCTTCACGATCTGCTGCCCAGGCGTGACGCTGCGCAGCACTTCCTCGCCCAGCGCCTTCTCCTTCACCCGCGCGATGAAACGCTTCGAGACCTGGAAATCGACATCCGCATCGAGCAACGCCAGCCGCACCTGCCGGAGCGCGTCGTTGATGTTCGTCTCCGTGATCGCGCCGTGGCCGCGCAGATCCTTGAAGATGTCCTGAAGCTTATCGCCGAGTTGAGAAAACATGAGAAGTGAAGCCGTGACTGCTAACACGGGAACGCCGCCCCTGCCAGATTCCTCGAGTGGACCCAGAGCTTAGACGCTTAAAGCAGCAAATTACCCACGTGCGCAATCGATTGAGGCAGTCGGAGACGCCTCGATCTGAGTGAATAATGGCGGTGCCGCAATTTTCCTCTTACAGATTTGAAAATATCTGGATAGCCTGCGGAAAACAAAGCTCCCGCATCCATGAATCAAAGCACCGGCTCCGCTCAGTCCAACCCACTTCGGGAAGGCATTGTTTCACGCAGTGTGCCCGACGCCTGCACCATCGTGATCTTCGGTGCGACGGGCGATCTCACGATGCGGAAACTCATTCCCGCGATCTACAACATCGCGGCCGACGGCGAGTTGCCGCCTCAGGTCTCGGTCATCGGCATGGCTCGGCGCGAGAAGTCCGATGACGATTTTCGCAAGGAGATGGGCGAGGCGGTGCGGAAGTTTTCCCGGCAGACGGTGCGCGACGAGATCTGGGATGGCTTCGCGAAGTCGCTCTATTATCACACGAGCGAATTCGGCGACGCCGAGGGCTACGACCGTCTGCGCACACGGATGGAGGAGATGGAGAAGGAGCGCGGGATCGGGAGCAATCGGCTTTTCTATCTCGCGGTCGCGCCGGATCAGTTTGAGCCGATCCTGGAAAACCTGAAGGCGTCCGGGTTGAACAACCCTGAGAATGGCTGGGCGCGCGTGATCGTGGAGAAACCGTTCGGGACTGACCTGGCCACCGCGAAGCACTTGAACGAGATCGTGCAGCGCGCTTTTCCCGAGGAGAGCACGTATCGGATCGATCACTTTCTCGGAAAGGAAACCGCGCAGAACATCCTCGTTCTCCGGTTTCGCGAATGCGATTTTCGAGCCGCTCTGGAATACGCGTTACATCGACCACGTGCAGGTGACGGCGGCGGAGACGCTGGGCGTGGAAGGGCGCGCCGGTTACTACGAAGGCGCGGGTGCGCTGCGCGACATGGTGCAGAATCATCTCCTGCAACTGCTCTGCCTGGTGGCGATGGAGCCGCCGACCGATCTGCGCGCGGACAGCGTGCGCGATGAGAAGGTGAAAGTGGTGCGCTCGCTCCGCCATTTCAGCGGCGGAGGAAGTGGGGCGCAATGTCGTGCGCGGCCAGTATTCGGCGGGCGCGATCAGCGGCAAACCGGCGCCGGCTTATCGCGACGAGAAAAACGTCAACCCGCAATCGAAGACGGAGACGTTCGTGGCGCTCCGCTTGCATATCGATAACTGGCGCTGGGCCGATGTGCCGATCTACATGCGCGTCGGCAAACGCTTGCCAAAATCGGGCACCGAGATTTCGATTCACTTCAAGAAGGCGCCGTCCGTTCTTTTCAACAAGGAATCGCAGGCGCTCGATCACAACGTGCTCGTGATTCGCATCCAGCCGGATGAAGGCATCTCGCTCCGGATGCAGGCGAAAGTGCCGGGAACGAGTTTCCGGATTGAACCGGTGAAGATGGATTTCCATTACGGGACATCGTTCGGCAAGGCGAGCCCGGAGGCCTACGAGCGCCTCCTGCTCGATGCCATGAGCGGCGATGCCACGCTCTTCGCGCGGCGCGATGAAGTGGAGGAAGCCTGGGAATTCATCGACGCGATCGAGCACGCCTGGGTCGCGGCCGAAAATCAGCCGGGGCTCTTCCAACATCCGGCCGGCTCCTGGGGTCCTGATGAAGCGGACGATTTGCTGGCCCGCGATGGTCGCGCCTGGCGGAGGCTGTAATGAGTGCCGCCGCTCCAACCTTCACCGCCGGGACGCCGGTCGAGATCGGCAAGATCGATCGCGAGCTGAAGAAGCTTTGGGAACAGGGCGGCGCGATGATGGCGCGCGCGTCGCTCATTAATCTCGCGGTCTACAGCGAGGCGCCCGATTCGCTCGCCGCCAACACGCAGATCATCTCGCAGATCACGGAGGAGCACGCCTGCCGGGCCATCGTCATCGCGGCCAATCCCGGAGCGCGCGGACGATCGCGTGGAAGCGTGGATCAGCGCGCATTGCCACGTCAGCCGCGCCGGCAGCGCGCATGTCTGCTCGGAGCAGATCTCGTTTTCGCTCGAAGGCTCGTTCTCGCGGCTCCTGCCGAACATCGTCTTTTCCCATCTCGATTCCGATCTGCCGTTTTACCTTTGGTGGCAGGGCGAATTCCACGACCCGATGGACCCGCAGCTCTGGGCCTGGGTGGATCGACTGATTTTCGACAGCCAAAGCTGGAGCGATTTCGATCAGCAGATGGCGTTGGTCGATACGGCGCGTGATGAATCCAATCAGCGGGTCATCGTTTGCGATTTGAACTGGACGCGACTGGTCCATTTCCGCCTCGGGCTTGCGCAATTTTTCGATCAGACGTTCTGCTTATCGCTCCTTGGCGGAAATCGATCGACTGGAAATCGATTACGCGCCCGGCTATCGCTCGACTGCCGGGTTGCTCGTCGGCTGGCTCTCCGCGCAAATGGGCTGGCTGCTCGGGGATGGCGGAGACGACCACCGCTTGAACGTAACCGATCCGAGTGGGCGCCCGATGGTGATCGCACTCCAGGAAAAAGCGGGTGATCCCGTCGGCCGTTGCAGCCTTTTCTGCGGCACCTCCGAGTTTCGGGTTGTGAATCCGCCAGACGCGGACCTGCTCGAGATTTCCCATCATCTCGAAGGGAAAGAACGGATGCGCAAACTGATGCCCGCGAGCGGGCTTGATCCCGTGGCGCTGGTGCGGGAAGAGCTGATGCGGGGAGGCACGCATCGCGTTTATCTGCGCGCCGTCGAAGCGGTCCGCGAGTGGTTGTAGGGCGGGGCGCTTACGCCAAGGGCGCACTCGCTTCCGCTTCTGCGGGCGCATACACCTGCGGCTGCTCGAGCAGCTGAGGATCCTGCAAACGCGCGTCGTACACTTCCGACCAAGTCTGCTGGTTCATCGAGCACATGGGGACGGCTTCCCACTCGCCGTTACGCTTGACCGCGCCTTTAAACACACACGAATCGAGCCGCGCTTTGATCACCGGGTCGGAGTCGGCCCGCGCCACCTGGCTGGCATCCATGAAATTGTGCATGCCGACGCCGAGCGTGTGGACTTTGCCGCGCAGGAGCGACTGCAAAATCTCGCGCGGCGCATTACGCGAGGTGACGTAGCGCAGCATCTGGGCGAGGACGCGCGCCATCAAAATCGGATGCTGGAAGAGGATCCCGGCCAGCCGATAGGCGGGCGTGCCGGCATCATCGTTGACCAGCGAGAGCCCGCCGATTTTCGCCAGCACTTCGCCGAGCAGGGCGTCGAATTTCGGATCGTCGGGCAGGAGCGGGAAGTATTTTCCCGACGGCCGCGCGATGAGGAGCGACGCCCAACTGTTGCAATCCGGGATGCCCGAAAATGGAAACATCGCGCCGCAGCGGCAAGCCCTGTGCCCTCGCAAATTTTCTCCCACACATCGGCCGAAGTGATCGGGCGTTGCGAAAAGATGGTGCGCCCGGTGTCCGCCTCCGGTTGGAAGCTGAGCATGCGCCAGATGTAGCTGCGCTGCGGATCGGCCAGATACCAGCGAATGACTTCCGGGACGTCGTCGATATTTCGGCGCGTGACGGTAAAGCTGAGCGCGTACTCGAGAATGAAGCCGGTCTTCTCCCGAATGCGCAGCGCGAGATCGGTGAACGCCTGGCGCACCGGATGCAGATCGGCTTCGCATTTGATCCGGCCGATCGGATAACCATGCCGCCCGGCCTGCGTCATATCGACGTGCACGGAAATCTGCCGCAGCCCGCCTTCGACCACGAGCCGCTCCAGATATTCCGGCTGCTCGATCAAGGTCTGGCCATGCGTCATGAGCATGGGAATGGAACCGACCGAGTAGGCGTAACGAATGATCTCGATCAACTCATCGGCGCGTCCCGATTTCCAATAGGCGTCCGCCACGTCGCCGCCGGTGATTTGCAATCCCCCACCCGGCCCTTGGAAACGCCGGTTCGCGTCGATCTGTTCCTTGACCTGCGCGAGCGAGGGAATGGGAATCTGGTTGGCGTTCTTCGGCAGGTAGCAGTGCGTGCAATGGAAGGAGCAATAGCTCGCGCCGAGGGTAAATCCGCAATGCGTCAGGTGGCGGCCGGAGATCTGATTGTTCGTCTGCAGCTCGCGCGGAAGCGCGTCCCAGCGCTCGCGCAAGACGCGCGCTTTTTCTTCCACGATCGGATTGCGGAAGGCGTGCCAGCGCTGCCGCCAACGCGACGGGCGTTCGATCTTTTCTTCAGCGGCGAGGGAAACCATGCGGTGAGCCTAACGAGCTTCGTTCAGCGACCAGTTGTAATCCTGGTAGGTGATTTTCGCGTCTTTCGGGATCGGTTTGGCGCGGCGCTCGTTGATGAAGTTTACCGCGCCGCCTTTGAAGTCGTCCTTATACCAATCGAAAATCTTTGAGAGCTCTGCCGTTTTTCCATCGGCCGACATCTTCACGCCGTTCTCCGAGTTGACGAAGCTCTTCGCCAGCTTCTCGAATTGCGCGTCCAGTTTGCCCGCCTTCGAACGCCTCCGGAATTGAGCGGCGGACAACTGCGGCTGGCGCAATTAAGCGCGAAATGGATGCGCGGGTCGTTGAATTTCCCGCGGATGGTTTCCTTTTCCAGCGCGTTGAAGCTGGTCTGCTGCCCGGCGACCTTGATGCGTTTGCTGGTGAAGAAACGTGAAGAACGTGTCCTTCACACTCTTCGGTCGGATATTTCCCCAAGCGCTTCGTGCAGGATCCAGGCGTTGTAAGCGTTGACGTAAAAGGCGAGCTGCTCCTTCGGCTCCGCCGGAGGGTTTCTCCTGCGCGATCGCGTCCACTACTTTCTGCAGCGACTGCATGTCGGCGGCGTTCGCCTTCCACGCGGAGTATTTCACCCCGCCGCTGCGTGGCGTATTTCCCGAGGAGACGATTGTAATCCGACACCCAGCCGGACGATTGCCCAAGCGCGAGCTGCGCGGCAGCCAGCGAGCAAAACAGGAAGAGCGACAAGCGCGGGAGCATTTTCATAGGTCAGATTTCGCACCGCCTGCTGCTAGAGGGCAAGCGTATTCTCGCCAGCTTATCCGAAGGCACGGGCGGGATGGATTCAATCGTCAGAGCAAAATTCGCCGCAAGGCGCGCGACGTTAGCGGTGATGGAAAATTTCTCCGAGGCCAGGATTCGCGCCCGCGCGTCGCCCAGACGGCGGGCTTCCGCCGGCTGCGTCGAGGAGCGCGGCCATCGCCTCCGCCAGCGCGGCCGGATCTCGCTCCGGCACCAGCGCCCCAGTCTCGCCCGGGTCGAACCATTTCGGGAATCCCGGCCAGTGGCGTGGAGATCACCGGCAGCCCGGCGGCCATCGCTTCCATGATGACGGTGGGCAAGTTGTCCATCCCGCCGTCCGCCTCTGTGGTGCACGGGAGCGCGAAAAGATGGGATGCGCGGAGCCGTGCGGCGATTTCCGACTGCGGCAGCGGGCCGGTTAATGTCACCACGTCGCCGAGACGCGCAGTCGCGATTTGCTGCGCGAGCGAGTCTCGCAGCGGCCCCTCGCCGATGATCTCGCAGCGAAAGGGCTTGCCCGGCGTCTCGCAGCCGGGCACAAGCGTCGATCAAGGTCTCGAAGCCCTTTTTTTCGATCAGCCGACCGATGGAAATGATCCCCGGAACGGCGGAGGAGAAATCCGCGGGCTGGAACGCAGTCGGATCGATCCCGTTGTAAACGAGATGCACTTTAGCGGCCACCGAGGGGAAGCGCTGCCGCAGCTGTTCGACCGCGAAATCGCTCACCGTAACGACAGCATCTGCGCGCGTGGAAAATCTTTTCCAAGCTGACCACGAAATCGCGCGGCGCGAAAATGTCGTTGGCGTGCGCGGTGACGCTGAATGAGATGCCAAAGAACTCGCGGATCCAATAGGCCGTGCGCGCCGCCATCCCCGCGAAATGCGCGTGCACACGTGAAATCTCGGCGGTTCGCAGCCGCAGCCCGATGTACGCCGCCTGATAAAGACGGAGAAAGTCGGGCTGCCTCCCCCAGTCGGTAATCGCCCGCACCACCTCCGCCGGCAGGTCGCCAGCTCGCATGGAGCGTTGTACTTGCGCGAGCAAGTCCGCTTCCTCCGGTAGATAATGGACGCGCTCGATGATCGCCGGATCCCAATCCTGCGCCGGTTCGCCTTTCGGTTTTCGGATGGAGAAGATCGAGACCTCCACCCCTTGCCGCACCATCTCCGCCACTTCTCGGTAACAGAAAGTTTGGCCGAAGGACGGGAAGCGCTCGAAAAGATAGGCCACCCGACGCATGGCGGAATCTTAGCTGCGGTCTCGAGCGCTCGCACTCTCCGGTTTGGCCCAAGAGATCATGCGCAGATCACGCATAACTTCTGCTTCACACAAGGCGAAGGGACATTTGACGTTGTCAGTCCCGACCGAATCGAAGAAAGTCGCCTAACGAATGAAATCCGCCACTCTCATCCTGATTGCCGCCTTTGCCTTCACCGGCAGCGGCTGCTCGCACCAAAGCCGGCAGGAACGCGCCTATAGCAAATACCTCCGCAAATCGAGCGTCTCCCGGCAAAAAATTCAGAAGAAGTTCAAATCCGGCAAACCCCAGATGCCGATCACGCCCAAGCCGAGCGACCCAATCGAGAGCACACAAACCGGACCGCAGGCGGTTCCAGCCGACAGCTCACGCTGAGTCTCAACCGACCGGCTCCCGTCGCACGGGAATCGGTTTCCCGGTTTCGTCCACCGCCACGTAGATGAAAACCGCGCGGGTCACCCGCACCTGTCGGCCGTCCATGTAACGCCGCACCCACACCTCCACCGGGATCGTCATGGAGGTGCGGCCCACTTTTTCCACCCAGGCGTAACAGGCCACCGTGTCCCCCACCCGCACGGGCTCGAGGAACGACATCCCTTCCATCGCCACCGTCACCACGCGGGCTTGCGCTGTCTTCGCGGCCAGAATGCCGCTGCCGAGATCCATCTGCGACATCAGCCAGCCGCCAAAAATATCGCCGTTCGGATTTGTGTCCTTCGGCATCGCGATGGTTTGGATGACGAGCTCGCCTTGCGGTTGATCGGATGGATTCATGGCCGCGCAGCTTAGCACAGCCCGCCGCTACAAGATCAGCATGCAGTCCCCGTAGCTATAAAAGCGATAGCGCGCCCGCACCGCCTCCGCATACGCGCGCAAAACAAACTCCCGCCCCGCAAACGCGCTCACCAACATCAGCAGCGTCGAGCGCGGCAAATGGAAATTCGTCAGGAGCACGTCGGCGTGGCGGACTTTTTGTGGCGGGTAAATGAAGATGCTGGTCGCGTTTTCCTGCGGGAGCAATTTCCCGTTCGCATCGCGTGTAGCCGCCTCTAACACGCGCACCGTCGTCGTCCCCACCGCCACCACGCGGGGCGCGGCATTGATCGTCTGCGCGGCCGCTTCGGAAATGGTGAAGCGCTCCTCGTGCATGCTGTGCTCAGCGATGTTCTCAGTCTTCACCGGCGCAAACGTTCCCGTTCCTACATGCAACGTCACAAAGGTATGCCGCACCCGACCCAAAAGTTCCGGCGTGAAATGCAAGCCCGCCGTTGGCGCGGCGACCGCGCCCGGCACCTCGGCAAACGTGGTTTGATAACGCTCCGTGTCCTCCGCATCCGCCGCGCGCTGCATGTAGGGCGGCAGCGGAATGGCACCGCCGCTCTCCAGATCGAAAGCACCCTCGAGCGCGACGACCCGGCTGCCGTCCTTGCAAATTTCCTCCACTCGCGCGACTGCGCCGCTCAGCTCCGTTCTCGCCCCGGCCCGCATCTTCCGTCCGGGTTTGACCAGGCACCGCCAGCGATTGCCCGGCAGACTTTCCAAGAACAGAAACTCAATCGCGCCGTCATCCGAAAATCGCCGCGCCCGAATCACGCGGGTGTTGTTCAAAACCAGCAAATCGTCCGGCCGCAAGAAAGCGTTCGATCTCGGAGAAGTTGCGATGCTCGATCACGCTCGTCGTCCGATCCAAGACCATCATGCGCGAATCGTCCCGTCGCGGGAGCGGCCGCTGCGCGATCAACTCCTCCGGCAGCGCATAATCGTAGTCGGCCAGGCGCAAACTCATGCCCGGAGCATCAAAGGAATTGCTGCCGCGCGCAAAACTTCCGATCATCAGGCGATGGAATCCTTTCAGGCCGCGCTCGATCTGGCGCTCGACGGTTTGAAGAAAATCCGCGCGGGCGGTGGCCGGTTGCCGCGCGCCTCGCAGGTTACGCTGCTCCGCCTACGCCAGCCCTCCCCGAACGCGCCCGCGATGCCCGGCAAGGTCGATCGGCTCGCAGAAGTGCGCCGGCGCGTCGAGACGTGCGATCTCTGCCCTCACCTCGCGCAATCACGCACCCAGACCGTTTTCGGCGTGGGCAATCCCGACGCCGAGCTCATGTTCATCGGCGAAGCGCCCGGCGCAGATGAGGATCGCCAAGGCGAACCGTTCGTCGGCGCCGCCGGCCAACTCCTGACCAAAATCATCGCCGCGATGGGATTTTCGCGCGACGACGTTTACATCGCCAACATCCTCAAATCCCGCCCCGACATGCCGCCCGGCGCGCCCGGCAATCGCCCGCCCACGCCCGAAGAGATGCAGCATTGCCGGCCGTTCCTGATCGAGCAGATCAAAATCGTGCAACCGAAGGTGCTCGTCGCTCTCGGCGCCACTGCGGTCGAAGGCTTGCTTGGCGAGCACAGCACCATGCGCGAGATGCGCGGCAAGTGGCACGCCTTCGAGGACACGCCACTCATGATCACCTATCACCCTTCGTATCTGCTGCGGAACCAGGCGCCGACCGAGAAGCGCAAAGTCTGGGAGGACATGATGCTCGTGCTGGAAAAACTCGAGCGCCCGATCAGCGAAAAACAGCGCCGCTATTTCTTATAGCGACAGCCGCGCGTGCAACGCGCGGATGACCGACGGCGCCGCCAGCCGGCTAACGAGTGAGATTAGAATCTGGCGCACTTCCGCACGCTCCACCTTGACGCGCCGGTGAAAAACATCCGGCCCCGCATCGCGCAGCAGCGCCAGCGTCCGCGCGCCGATTAACGCTGGCAGCGCCGTCGCCAGGCGCACTCGCCATGGTCGGATCGCGCACGCGTATGCCACGCCTTCCCTGATCCCCTGCTCCGCCTGTTCCCGCCATGCCCGCAAGACCGGTTCCGTCCGCGCCGCGCTCTGCCGCAACTCCGCCGGCGCGGTGCCCACCGCCTCCAGTTCATCCGCCGGCAAATAGCAACGTCCCATCCGCAGGTCCGCACCCGCATCGCGGAGGATGTTCACGAGCTGCAAAGCCTCGCCGTACGCCACGCCCCATTCGAGCATCATCTCCTGCGTCTCGCTCGCGAAGCGCGGCAGCTTGCGCCAGCAGACGCGCGTCCAAAATTCGCCGACACACCCCGCCACGAGATAGGTATAGCGCTCGAGTTCGTCCGCCGTCCCGAGTGCGACTACGCGCGTCGGATCCTGAAAACGCTGCACGTCCAACGTTTGGCCTTCGTTTATCGGCACCAGCACCGCGCGCACATCGCGCCGATCTTCCTCCGACAATTCGTCCAGCCAGCGCAGGCAATCCGGCAGGCGTTCGATCAGTGCCTTCTCCGCCGCGTTTTTTTGTAGCCCGGCAAAGAAGCGCAACGAATCCACTGTCTCCGCCGGCGCGTCCCCTTGAATCAGGGCGGCCAATTCCCGTAGCCGCTGCAAGCGCAGCGCAACGTCGATGTCCGCGGTGTCAGCGATGGTATCTGTGGCCCGAGCGAGCAGATACCCGAGCGCGATTGGTTCACGCACCGGCGCCGGCAGAAGGCGGATTGAAAGATAAAACGAGCGCGAAACCTCCCGCAGGATGGCACCGCGCAAACGTTTGATCGGAATGGACGACGAGGAGTTCAACCGGATAGTGGCGGGTGGCAATCGAGACGCGCCTGCATTCTCCAACGTCCCACGTCCCGCGTCGACCTTCGACCACGGCCGTGCGCCATCTTTACGTCCACATCCCTTTTTGCGCGCGCATCTGTCCGTATTGCGCCTTCTACAAGGAACGGGCCGATCCCGCGCAAACGGAACGCTTCTGCCATGCGCTGCTCACTGAACTCCGGTCGTTAGGCGACGCCTTCGATTTACAGCCGCAGACGATCTTCTTCGGCGGCGGCACCCCGACCGCGCTTTCGACGGCGCAGCTCGATCTCCTGCTCGGCGGCTTCCAGCATCAGCTCGATCTTACCCAGTTGCGCGAGTGGACGATTGAGGCCAACCCCGGCAGCGTTTCCTCGCGCAAAGCTGCGCTTCTGCAGAATCGCGGCGTCACCCGCGTCAGCCTGGGCGTGCAATCATGGGACGACGGACTCCTCCGCCTCCTCGGCCGCGAGCACAACGCGGCGCAGGCAGAAGATTCCTTCCGCATCCTGCGCGCCGCCGGGATCGCCAGCGTAAACATCGATCTCATGTTCGGCCTCCCCGGCCAAACGCTGGCGCAATGGGAAGCCACTCTCGCAAAAACAATCGCGCTCCAGCCCGACCACGTCTCTGCCTACTGCCTCACCTACGAAGAGGACACGGAGTTTTTCCTCCGGCGCGCAAGCGGCGAATACCGGCCCGATATCGAAACCGACGCGCGCTTCTTCGAGACGACGATGCGCATGCTCGAAGCCGGCGGCTTCCGCCAATACGAAATCTCGAATTACGCGAAGGCCGGCCACGAATCTGCGCACAATCGCGGCTATTGGTCCGGCGCAGATTATCTCGGCATCGGCCCTAGCGCGTTCTCCACCATCGGCTCCGAACGCCTGCAGAATGTGGCCGATTACCGCATCTACAGCGACCGCATCCACGCCGGCGAATCGGCCATCGCGTCCACCGAACCGCTCACTCGCCGAAATGAAACGCGCCGAACAAATCGCGCTCTCGCTTCGCACCCGCTGGGGGGTGCCGGCGGCATGGCTCGAGCCGTGGCGAGGTGAACGTGCCGAGTTCACCGAACTGGGCTTGCTCCGTGCGCACGGCGACCACTTCGTCCTGACCGAAAAAGGCAAACTGTTGGCCGACACCGTCGCCGCTGCCTTCGTGTAGAACGCCGCGCCGCCTCAGCGAAAATGGGCTGACTTATTGCTGAACTCCTGCTTCAGCTTGGTGCACATCAGATCGCAGAGTTCGATGATTTGCGGATCGGAAATGAAGTAGAAAACCTTCAAGCCCTCCTTGCGCCGGGAAACGATCCCGGCCTCGCTCAAGATCCCGAGGTGTTTCGAGACGTTGCCCTGGGTCGCCCCCGTTTCCTGAACCAGTTCAGTCACGTTTTTTTCTCCCTGCTCCAGCGCGACGAGGAGCGTCAGGCGCAAGGGTTCACCCAGGACACGGAAGCGCCCGGCGACGAACTGAAGAGCCTCCGCGGAAAAGATCCGCCTTTTTTTTGACTTTGGGGACACGCGCTTCATACTACTAAATCGATATATACTATTACAGTCCGATCAGAGTCCAACCACGAAATTGAATATGAAACTACCGTTCGGCTTTGTCATCTTGCCCTATCTGCCCATTTTCATTGGCGCGTTGCTCGGAGCGGCCTTGGGCTATTTCGGCCAATGCAGTTCCGGCGCCTGCCCGCTGACGTCCACGTGGTGGCGCGGCGCCATCTACGGTGCCGTCATGGGCACACTCTTCTTCCTCGCTTCCGGCGGCACCAACGCGAAACCGGCCGGGACGGATCGCTCGGAAATTGCAGAGGACCAATCCGCCCGCGTAGAGCGATAAATGGATAGCTGGGAGGCGAATGCCGATCGCAGGTCTGGTTTCACAGCCGCCGAAATAATCCAAAGGAGGGAACGATGAACAACCCGTTGAGGAAAAAATCCTGGTCGCCCTATGTGGTCGGCGTCGGGATCGGCATACTTAGTTGGCTGGTATTCATAACGGCGGATCATCCGCTGGGCGTTTCCACATCCTACGAGAACACGGCGGCGCTGATCGATCGCGCAGTCGCTCCAAGTGCTGCCGCGACCAATCCGTATTTTCTAGAAGAAGGAAGCGGAGGGAAAACCGCCCAAGATTGACTGGGAATGGATGCTGGTCGTCGGCATTTTCATCGGCGCATTTGCGAGCGCGAAGCTGGGCGATGACCGCACGGAGCAGAGCGTCCCGGCGCTCTGGCGCTGGCGTTTTGGCTCAAGCACAGCGCTGCGATTTGCGGGCGCTTTCGCCGGCGGCGCGCTCATGATGTTTGGCGCGCGGCTCGCGCAGGGCTGCACCAGCGGGCACGGAATCAGCGGCGCGCTGCAGCTCGCGGTCTCGAGCTGGATTTTTGTCGTCTTTCTCTTTCTCGGCGGCTTGCTCGCCGCTTTCGCCATCTACGGAAAGGAGGGCCGCCGCCATGTTTGATTCTCCGCAGAAACTCCTTCTCGGCCTGCTCTCAGGCATTCTCTTTGGCTTCCTCCTGCAGAAAGGACGCGTGGCCAAATTCCGTGTCATCGTCGGCCAGTTCCTGCTCAAGGATTGGACCGTCGTGAAAGTGATGCTGACCGCGGTCGCGGTCGGCGCAGTCGGCGTCTGGGCGATGGTCGCGCTCGGCTGGGTCTCGCTCCACATCAAGGCGGCGGCGTTCGGCGGCGTGATCATTGGCGGACTCCTCTTTGGCGTCGGCATGGCGATCTTCGGCTACTGCCCAGGGACAAGCGTCGCCGCGTGCGGCGAAGGGCGTCGCGATGCAATGGTCGGCGTAGTCGGGATGCTCGTGGGCGCGCTCGTTTACGTGCTCGCGTTTCCCTCGCTCCAAGGCCTCATCACCGGCTTCGGCGATTGGGGCAAGGTGACCATGTCCGATGTGACCGGCCTTTCCCCGTGGCTCTTCATCGCCGCGATCGTGGCCGTCACCATTCTCACTCGAATTTTCTCAAACAATCGGCAGCCCGCGCTGCACAACCCCAATATCTGATCCCATGTCACTCATCTTCGAACGCATCCAAACCGACGGCATTGCCGAGCTTTCCTACCTCGTGGGCGACGACAGCGAGGGCGTGGCGGCCGTCTTTGATCCGACGCCCGATGTGGACAAATACCTGGAGATGGCGCGCGAGAATAATCTCTCGATCACGCACATCTTCGAGACGCACATTCACGCCGATCTGATGAGCGGCGCACGCGAACTTTGCGCGCGGGTCGATTCTGCGAAGATCTTCGCCAGCCACGAAGGCGGGGCGCGTTACGGCTTCGACACCGAGAAGGTGAAGGACGGCGACACTTTCACGCTCGGCAGCACCGTTCATCACCGCGCGGCACACGCCCGGGCACACGCCGGAGCACATGAGCTACGAGCTGGCCGAGAAGGAGCGCGCCGGAGAAACCGTGGGGCGTGCTCACGGGCGACTCGCTCTTCGTCAGCTCCGCCGGGCGGCCTGATCTGCTCGGCTCGAGCGAATCGGAGAAGCTGGCGAAGCAGCAATTTCACACCCTGCGCGATTACTTCCTGCAGCTCTCCGACAGCGTCATGATCCATCCCGCGCACGGCGCCGGTTCGCCTTGCGGCGCGGACATCGGCGATCGTCTTGTGAGCACGATCGGCTACGAGCGGACGACCAATCCCTTCCTGCAGTTCGACGACGTGAAGGAGTTCACGCACTACGCGCTCAGCACCGCGCCGCCGGTCCCGACTTATTACCCGCGGATGAAAAAGGTGAACGCGAAAGGGCCCGAGATTATCGGCAATCTCCCGCGCGTGCCCGGCCTGCCGCCGAAGGCGTTCAAGGAAGCGATCGCGGAGAAGGAGAACGTCCTGATCGACACGCGCACGATGCTCGGCTTTGGCGGCGGACACATCCCCGGCGCGCTCAACATCGGCGGCTCGCCCATGCTCTCGATCTGGGCCGGCTGGCTGCTCGATCCGGAAAAGCCGGTCCTGCTCGTGCTCGAGAAAGACAGCGCGCTCGAGGACGTGGTCCGCTATTTCATCCGCACCGGTTACACGAAGTTTGCCGGCTATTTGGTCGGCGGGATGAAGTCGTGGGACAACGCCGGCTTCGAGATCGCGCGCGTCCCGCAGATGAGCGTGCACGAGGTCAATGCGGCCGCCGAGGGCGAGCTGCAGATCTTCGACGTGCGCACGCCGGACGAATGGAAAGGCGGCCACATCCCCGGCGCGCATCATCTTTTCCTGCCGGAGATTCGCGAGAAAGCGGCGCCGTTCGACAAGACGAAACCGACCGCGGTCTATTGCGACAGCGGCTACCGCGCGAGCATCGCCACGAGCATGCTGAAGCAGGAAGGCTTCACCGATGTGCGCAACATCCCGGGAAGCTGGCAGGCCTGGAAGAAGGCCGGCTTCGAAGTGGAAGGAAAGATCTCATGATGACCCGACTCCTCGTCCTCCTTTTCGTCGCCGCGCCGTCGCTCGCTTTTGCGGCGGAGCCGAAAGTGAACGCGCTCCAGTTCTCCGGTCCGGCCTGGTCGCCCTACCTCGTCGGCGCGGGCATTGGCGTGCTCAGTTGGTTTACCTTTTACTTCGCGAACAAGCCGATCGGCGCCTCGTCCTTCTACGCGACGGTCGCGGGCGGCATCGGCCGGCTCTTCGCGCGGAAGCACACCGACTCGCTCGAGTATTACAAAGACAACCCGCCCAAGCTCGGCTGGGAAACGGTGCTCGTGCTCGCGACGATCGCGGGCGCGTTCATCTCCGCGACCACCGGCGGCGAGTTCACCGGGCAATGGCTGCCCGCTTTCTGGGTGGCGCGTTTCGGTGAGCAATCCTTCGCCCTCCACGCCGCGCTCGGCCTCGCCGGCGGCGTCCTGATGGCGTTCGGCGCGCGTTTCGCCGGCGGCTGCACCAGCGGCCACGGCATCAGCGGCGCGCTGCAGCTCAACCTCGGCTCGTGGATCGCCGTCATCTGTTTCTTCATCGGCGGCATCGCCGTCGCCTACCCGCTTTACCTCCTATGATCGACCCCGGTTCTGCCGTGAAAAAAGGGAGCGAAAAACCCGAGGCCGCGATCGCCCCGCCGGCCAAGCTCTTCCTCGCGCTCGTCGCCGGTCTCGCCTTCGGTTTCCTCCTGCAAAAGGGCGGCGCGGCCAAGTTCAACATCCTCATCGGCCAGCTCCTCCTCCAGGATTGGACCGTCGCGAAGATCATGCTCAGCGCGATCGTCGTCGGCATGCTCGGGATTTATCCGCTGCACGCCGCCGCGAAGGTGAACCTCCACCTGAAACCGACGCGCCTCGGGCCGCAGATCATCGGCGGGCTCGTCTTCGGCGCCGGCTTCGCACTCATCGGCTACTGCCCCGGCACCGCCGCGGCCGCGCTCGGCCAGGGAAACTTCGACGCGCTCTTCGGCATGACCGGCCTCATCGTTGGCTCCTATCTCTACGCCGAAATGTCCGGCTGGCTGAAGGCGATGAACTGGAAAGACCTCGGCAAAGTCACCCTGCCCGACACGATCAAGGTCGCGCGGCTCCCTTTCGCCATCGGCTTCGCAGTTCTCCTCATCGGCGTGCCTCTTCGCGCTCGAGAAACTGACCGTTCGCTAATTTTATGATCCAAAAAAACAAACTCATCCTCACTCTCAGTGCGCTCGTGCTGGGAACGTGCCTGACAACTTTCGCCGCCCCCGCGCCCGCCGCCAAGACGGTGGCGCCAGCTCTCAAATTGCAGAGCATTGAAGGCAAACCGGTCCAACTTTCGGACTACAAAGGGAAGATCGTGGTGCTGAATTTCTGGGCCACCTGGTGTCCGCCCTGCCGCGCGGAGATTCCTGATCTCGTCTCCTTGCAAAAACAGTATGCCGCCCAAGGCGTGGTCGTCCTCGGCGTCTCCATGGATGAAGGCGGCCCGGCCAAGGTGGCAAGCTTCGCGAAGAAATACGGGATCAATTACCCGGTCGTGATGGGGGACGAGAAAACTTCCGTCGCCTACGGCGGCATCCAGGTGCTGCCGACGACCTTCATCATCGATCGCAAAGGTAACGTCGTCGACGCCCTGCAAGGCGCGACCGACCGTGCCGGCTTCGAAGAAAAAATAAAGCGCGTGCTTTAAGCGATCGCGTCGCGATCCCATGATGATCTTCGCGCTCCTCCTCGCTCTCGCGATCGGGGTCTCGCTGGGATTGTTAGGCAGCGGCGGCTCGATCATTACCCTGCCGGTGCTGGTTTATGCGGCGAAGGTGCCCCCCTCACAAGCGGTCGGCATGTCGCTCGCAGTGGTCGGCGGGACGACGCTCTTCGGGAGCATTCTCGGCGCGCGCAGCGGACACGTGCACGGGAAGGCCGCGATTCTTTTCAGCATCACCGGAGTGATCGGCGCGCTCGCCGGTTCGCAACTGACTCACCTCGTTTCGCCGCCGGTTTTGCTTCTGATTTTCGCCGGGCTCATGATCGTGGTCGCGCTCCGCATGTTTCGCCCGCGGCCCGAAGAGACTTCGCATACAACGCGCCGAATGCCATTGGCTGAGCCTGCACCGCGACCGGGCTTTTCGTCGGCACGCTGACCGGTTTCCTCGGCGTCGGCGGCGGCTTCCTCATCGTGCCGGCGCTGATTTTTCTGGCGCGCATTCCCTTGAAACGCGCCATCGCCACTTCGCTCGTCGTCATCACCGTCACCTCGGCCGCCGGATTGCTCGGCCACTTGCGCCGGACACATTTTGACTGGGGCGTCGCCGGAATGTTCCTCGCCCTCGCCATCGTCGGCATGCTGGCGGGGAGAAAATTCGCCCACCAGATCGAAGCCGAGCGTCTGCGCCACGGGTTCGCGTGGTTCGTCCTCGCCGTCGCCGTCTTTGTCATCGCCGAAAACTGGAAAGCTTTTGCCTGATGAATTTATGAACAGCCTAACGAAAACAATAATCGCCGCGGCGCTCTGCGCGCTCGCGCTCACCACCATGAATGCCCAAACTGAAACCACCGCAAAAACTCACCGGATCGTCTTCGAAGTGACGATGGAAGGCACCGAGCAATGGACCGGCGTCCTGAACAACGTCGAAAACGTGAGGAAGGCGCTCGGCGATTCCACCGAGATCGAAGTCGTCGCGCACAGCAAAGGGCTCGGGATGCTGGTCGCGAAAGACAACTCGCTCGCGGATCGGATCAAGAAGCTGGCCGACGAGGGCGTCGTCTTCGCCGCCTGCGAAAACACGATGAAAAAGAAAAACGTGACGAAGGACCAGCTCCTCCCATCCGCCACCACGACCGACTCCGGCGTGGCCGAAGTGGTGCGCAAACAGGAAGCGGGCTGGAGCTACCTCAAGAGCGGCATATGAGCGCGTGGGCGCTCCGCCTCTCTCTCGCGCTCGCTGCCTTTGCCGGCGTCGCCGTGATGGAAGCCGCTCCGGAAAAAATGATCACCATCCTGCACACCAACGACATCCACGGTCACATCGAAGCGTGGCGTGGATGGGAAGGCGAACTTGCCGGCAAAACGATCGGCGGGATGGATCATCTCGCGACCGCGATCAAGCAGGTCCGCGCGGAAAACGGCGCCAACGTTCTCCTGCTCGATGCCGGCGACGCGATCGGCGACACCATGATCGCCGACGAAACGAAGAGGCGGAGCGGTTCTGCAAATCATGAACGCGCTCGGCTACGACGCGATGACGATCGGCAACCATGAGCCCGATTTCACTGCGGCGAGATTGCGAGAACTGGCCGCCGAAGCGCGCTTCCCAATCCTCGCGGCGAACGTGCGCGATCGAAAGACGGGCGAGCTTTTCACGAAACCCTATCTCATCCGCGAGATCGACGGGGTGAAGGTCGGGATTCTCGGCCTGGCCTATCCCGAACACTCCCCTAACGACCGCGAAGAAGAATGTCGCCGAGCTGGAGTTCCGCGACATCCCGCCGGTTGCGCGCGAGTTCGTGCCGAAGATGCGGCAGGAAGGCGCGGAGATCGTGATCGCGCTCACTCACTACGGGCTCGGCGCCGACATCAAGCTGGCGAAAAGCGTTCCAGGCATCGACGTCATCGTCGGCGGCCACAGCCACAATCGCGTGGAGCCGGCGATCAAGGAGGGCGAGACGATGATCGTCCAAGCCGGCGCGCATGGCTCCGATCTCGGCCGGCTCGATCTCACCGTCGCGAATGGAAAAATCGTTCGCTCCGAGAGCAAACTCATCCTGCTCGATCACGACAAAGTCGCTTCCGATCCGGCAGACGGCGAAGTTGATCTCGGAAATCGACAGCGCCTTTCAAAACGAAACTGGAAGAGCCGTCTCGGCGAAGCCGCCGCCCCGATCGTGCGCGCGCAGACCATCGCCGGCGCCAAACCCCGCAAGCGCGATCAGCAATCGCCGGCCGACTCTTTGTTTGCCGATATCGTGCGCGGCGAAACCGAAAGCGACATCGCGTTTCTGCCCGGAGTCGGCTACGGCGTGGCCATTCCGGCCGGACCGATCACCGCCTCCGATCTGCGCAACCTGGTTCCGCACGAATCCAAAGTCGTGACGATGAAACTGACCGGAGCGCAGGTGCGCGCGATCCTCGAGCAGGCGGTCGAGAACGCCTACACCGACGATCCGCAGCGCAAAGTCGGCGGCATGATCCAGGTGAGCGGCCTGCGTTTCACCCACGACCGACAAGCGACGTCTCCGAAGTGCGCGTCGGCGACGAGGCGCTCGATCCCGCGCGCGAGTATCGCGTCGCGACAAATTCCATGCTCGCGGATGGCGGCCACAACTACGCCACTTTCCGCCAGGGCAAGGAACGCGCAGAGCACGACGCTCAGTACGACATGATCAAGCGTTGGCTGAAGCAGCAGCAGCAGAAGATTGCGGCGCCAGCCGCACGGCAGAATTTCCAGGTCGCCATAGAGCCTGAGGGCGAGCGCGGCCCCAGCCAGTAGCGCCGCGCACGCGAACGTGGTCCGCATCCCAGTCGCAACCGCCGCGGGTTGCGCCGTGGTCACGTCGGTTGTCGCTGAGGCGAACGCGAACACCGCCCCCATCACGGAGGCCCCGGTGATAAGCCCGAGATTGCGCGCCAGGTTGAGCATGCCGGAAATAACGCCTCGCTGGTCGGCGCTGATACCGGTCATGACGGCGGTATTGTTCGCCGTCTGGAACATTGCGTAGCCGGCAGTGATGATGACGATCGGCGCGATGTAACCGAAGACGCCGAGCGTCGTCGGCAACACGGAGAGCAGGAACGCGCCCGCCGCGATCGCGGTCAGGCCGACCGTCGTCATGCGCGGCGCACCGAAGCGGTCCGCCATTCGACCGGCCGGCACGCCAGAGAGCACGACCACCAGCGGCCCGATCGACAGGACCAGGCCAACCCGGGCCGGATCGAGCCCGAGCGCACGCGAGAGATAGAACGGACCGACCACTAAAGTCGTCATCATCACGGTCGAGACGAGCGCGCTCATACCGAGCCCCGCGCTCAACAACGGTTCGCGGAACATCGTCAGCCGGAGCAGCGGCGAAGCGGCTCGCGCTTCGACCAACAGGAAGACTCCGAGGCCGAGCGGCTGCCGCCAGGAGCAGTCGCGAAGTTGAGCGCGCCGAAACGCCCGCGCCCCATCGTCATGGCGAGCGCGTAGGACGCGAGCGTCAGCGCCAGCAGCAGCGTGCCCACCTTGTCGAAGCCGGCTCGCTCCGTTGTGCGCTCGCGCCGATCCACTGGCAGATAACGCAGCGCGAGCAGAAGATTCATGAGGCCGAGCGGCACGTTGACGAGAAAAATCGCCGGCCAACCGAAGCCCACGATCAAAACGCCGCCGAGCGATGGACCGAGCGCCGTCCCCAGCGCGGACATCGTTCCGAGCAAGCCCATCGCGCGCCCGATCTTCTCCTTTCGGCACCGTCTCACCGACTAACGCCACCGTGAGCGACATCATGATCGCCGCGCCCAGGCCTTGCGCGGCGCGGGCGGCGATCAAGCAGCCAGAGCGTGGGCGCGATGCCGCATAGGAGCGAGGCCACCGTGAACAATTCCGATTCCGATCAGTAACAGCCGCCGCCGGCCGACGATGTCGCCGAGCCGCCCCACGCTCACGATCAGACGTCGTGATCGCGAGCAGGTAGGCGAGCACGATCCATTGCACGGCCTGGAAGGAAGCGTGGAACGCCGTGGCCAGCGCCGGCAGACCTGCATTGGCGATGCTGGTATCGAGCGACGGCATCAGCATGGAAAGCGCAAGGCTGGCCAGCGTCCACCGGAGCGAAGGCGGCGCCGGATCCGTCGAGATGGTCTTGAACATGACGCCACTGTGCGCCTGCACCGCAATGGCGGAAGGCGCGTCGTTTGCACTGTATTCGTGCATTTGGCGCCACATCCCGAGCGGACTGTGCTAAGCCTGCACGGCATGTCGCGCCCCGACCTCAACCTGCTCGTCACCCTCGACGTGCTCCTTGCCGAAGGCAGCGTCGCGCGCGCGGCGAAGCGCTTGCGCCTCAGCCCTTCGGCGATGAGCCGCGCACTGTCGCGCCTGCGCGAGACGCAACCGGCGATCCACTGCTCGTTAGGGCAGGACGCGCGCTTGTGCCCACGCCGCGCGCAATCGCACTCCGCGAGCGCGTCGCGCAGCTCGTGCAGGAAAGCGAAGCCGTTCTGCGACCAACCGAGAAGCTCAATCTCCACCAACTCGTCCGCACCTTTACTCTGCGGACCAGCGAAGGCTTCGTGGAAAACTTCGGACCCGACTCTCATGGCTCGCGTCAGCCGGGAAGCGCCCGGCGTCCGGCTCTGCTTCGCGCCGAAGTCGGATAAGGACAGCACGCCGCTGCGCGAAGGCACCGTCGATCTCGAGACCGGCGTCGTCGGCCGGACGATGGGACCGGAGTTGCGCGCGCAGGCCTTGTTCCGCGACCGCTTCCTCGGCGTCGTGCGCCAAGGACACCCGCTCGCCAAAGGCAAAATCACGCCCGCTCGTTACGCCGCGGGCAGACACATCGGCATCTCGCGGCGCGGGCTCGACCGGGGACCGATCGATGAGGCACTCGAAGCGCTCGGGATTAACGCGAGAGATCGCCGTCGTCGTCAGCGGCTTTACGACCGCGCTCGCGCTCGCCCGCGCTTCCGACCTCATCGCGAGCGTTCCCGAACGACACACCGGAAATCTGCGCGATGGCATGCAGAGCTTCACTCTTCCCATCCCCACCCCGGAAATCACGGTCTCCCTGCTTTGGCATCCGCGGCTGGATACAGATGCGGCGCATCGCTGGCTCCGCGGATGCGTCCGTGAGGTCTGCGCTGCGCGCTGAACGCCTGGCATTCCCTCGTCGCAAAAAAGATGAGGCGGATCGCACCCCGTGTGCGATCCGCCTTTCCCCCTAAGCGCGCGGGGAGGTCACACCGCGCACCGCTATCGTTGTAGCGTCAGTAAGAAAACGGATGGGCACCGCGTAGTGGACGCCCGGTGGCGACGAAATTTTCGCGAGATGCGAAGGCCCGTCCGGCGCTCTACACCCGGAGCGAACTACGGAATGCCCGGCCGCTGTAGTAGGAATCCGCGCCATTGTGCCCAACGAAGACGCGCCCGTAGCGGCGGTCGCAGTAGAGCGCGCCGCCCTGCCGCCTGATCTCGTCCGGCGTCTTGATCCAGCTCGATCGCTTCGTATCAAACTCGCCCAGCTTTTGCAGCGTGAAGTATTCCTCCTCGGTCAAAAGCTCGACGCCCATAGCCGTCGCCATTCCAACCGCACTGTCTTTCGGTTTGTTCTCTTTCCTCGCCTGGAGCGCGGCATCGTCGTAGCAAAGGCTCACCCGACCAATCGGTGTTTGCGGCGCACAATCGTTGAACACGTATTCGCCCGTCTTTTTGTCCTGCCCCACCACGTCGGGCTCGCCGCCTGTCGCTTCCATTCGTTGGAGCGACCAGAGCTTGGCGGGATTCGCCACCAGCTTCGCTTTCACCTGCGCCCAATCGAGGCCGCGGTGGCGATTCATGTTTTCGTGGAAGCGAGCTTCCAGCGTCTTGAGCAATCCCGAGCTTTCTGCGGTCGACAGTTTCTTTTTCATTTCAGAAGGAAGCGCTAAGTGACCAACCCGTAGCGGCGCTGCCGCTGGCCAAATTCTTCGACTGCGGCGAAGAGGTCCTGCTTGGTGAAATCGGGCCAGAGCTTCGGCGTGACATACATCTCGGTGTAGGAAAGTTGCCAGAGAAGAAAGTTCGAGAGCCGCATCTCGCCCGAGGTGCGGATGAGGAGATCGGGGTCGGGGTAGTAGCGGGTGTAGAGATGTTTGCTGAACATCTCCACGTCGATCATGGCGCTGTCGATGTGGCCGTCCTCGACCTGGCGGAGCAGGCTCTTTGATGCCGTCGATAATCTCGAGCCGCGCGCCGTAGCTGAGGGCGAGGATGAGGGTGACGCCGTTGTTGCCGGCGGTGCGCTCGATCGATTTGTGCAACTGGCGCTGGCAGCTCCCAGGCAGATCGGTTAAGCGGCCGATGGCTTGCAGCCGGACGTTTTTCTCGAGCAGCTCCGGCGTTTTTTCTTTCAGGAAGCGCTCGAGCAAATGCATCAGCGCCATCACTTCCGCTTTCGGCCGCCGCCAATTTTCGGCGGAGAACGCGTAGAGGGTGAGGAACTCGATCTTGAGATCGCCGCAGCCTTCCACGCATTCGCGCACGGCTTCCGCGCCTTGCTCGTGGCCTTTGATGCGCGGCAGATCCCGATTCTTCGCCCAGCGGCCGTTGCCATCCATGATGATGGCGACGTGGCGGGGAATGGCTCGCGCGGGCGCGCTCATGCGGGATCGAGGAAAATGGTTTCGCGGCGCGCGGGACCGACGCTCACGATGGTCAATTTGGCGCCGGTCAACTCGGCGATGCGCTTCAAGTAAGCGCGCGCGGCGGCGGGCAGCTCGGCCCAGGTCTTGGCGGTATGCGTGGGCTTTTTCCAACCCTTCATCTCCTCGTAAATCGGCTCGCACTTTTCCAGCTGCGCCGCGTCGGATGGCGGGACATCCAGGCGTTTGCCGTTCAGGCGATAGCCGACGCAAATGCGGATCGGATCCACGTTGTCGAGTCCATCGAGATTGGTGATCGCGAGTTCGTCGATCCCGTTGATCATCGTCGCGTAATGCGCCGCGACCGCGTCGAACCAGCCACAGCGCCGCGCCCGCCCGGTGGTGGCGCCGAACTCGCGCCCCATCTCGTGCAACATGTCGGCCAGCCCCGCATCCTCAGTCGGGAGCGAGCCTTCGCCGACGCGCGTGGTGTAGGCCTTGGCCACGCCGAGCACCACATCCATGCGATGCGGCGGCACGCCGGAACCGGTGCACGCGCCGCCCGCGGTCGTATTCGACGAGGTGACATACGGATAAGTGCCGTGGTCGATATCGAGGAACGTGCCCTGCGCGCCTTCGAACAAAATGCCGCGCCCGCGTTGCAAAGCGCGATGCAGCCAGACGACGGTGTTCGTGACGAAGGGCCGCAATTTTTCGCCCGCCGCGAGATAGCGCTCGTTCACCTGGCGGAAGTTGATCGGCTTCGCGCCGTAGGTTTTCAGGATCGCGTTGTTATCGCGGATCTTCGCGCGCAGCTTTTCGGTGAACAGCGCCGGCTGCATCAAATCCGCCATGCGCAATCCAGTGCGCGCGGCCTTGTCGCCGTAGGCGGGACCGATGCCGCGCTTGGTCGTGCCGATTTTCGCGCGGCCTTTCCGCAGCTCGCGCTGCTCATCGAGCACGCGGTGATAGGGCAGGACGAGATGGGCGCAATCGCTGATGAGCAAATTTTTGCCGATCGCGACGTCCATCTTCTGCAAGCCTTCGATTTCAGCCACGAGCGCGACGGGATCGATGACGACGCCATTGCCGATCACGCAAACTTTCCCGCGCCGCAGAATGCCGGACGGGATGAGATGCAGGACGTACTTCTGGCTCGCGATGAATGACGGTGTGGCCGGCGTTATTCCCGCCCTGGCTGCGCACGACCACGTCCACCTTCGCGGTCAGGACATCGATGATCTTGCCTTTGCCTTCGTCGCCCCACTGCGCGCCGATCAGGATTGTGTTGGCCATGGCTTAAAAAGAAACAGACAGCAAATCGTCCCGACGCATCCGGGAGCGGACACATGCGGGACTCCGCTGACGATAGGAGGTCGCGATTTCACCGCAAGATTTTTCCCGGCGTCTGCCCGGAATGCATCTTCCGAAAAAAGTATTGTCAGGCGAATTGCCGCCCTTCTACTCTCTGCGCCATGCGAACCATCCTGCTCATCCTGCTGATTCTGCTTCTCCTCGGCGCGTTGCCCTTGTGGCCGTATAGCGGCAGTTGGGGTTACTTCCCCAGCGGCGGTCTGGTCGTGCTCATCATCATCGTCATCCTCCTGGTCAAAGCCTGACCCGCCGGCGGCGGCGCGCCTTTAGCCCAAGCCGCGCGCGATCAGCACCAGCACCACGATCCCGGCCGCGATGCGGTAAATCGCAAACGGCACGAACCCGCGCGCCCGCACCCAGCGCATGAACCAGGCGACGACGGCGAGCGCGACGATGAACGAAACCACGAAGCCGATCGCGAGCACGATCCAGTTGTGCGACGTCATCGCCACGCGGCGCGAGCGCCGTCTCCGCGGCTTCGTGTTTGTGCGGCATGATCGTTTTCAGCAAATCGTAACCGGTCGCCACCACCATCGTGGGCATGGAGAGGAAGAAGGAAAACTCCAGCGCCGCCGAGCGCGAAAGCCCGGCCACCTGACCGGCGGCGATGGTGGACATGGAGCGCGAGGTCCCCGGAAAAACGGCCGATAAAATCTGCACCGCGCCGATCCAGATCGCGCGCGGCAGATTCATCTCCTCCAGCCGCTCGATCTGTGGCCGCCGGCAAAGCGCGTCCACCACCCACATGACCACGCCGCCGATGATCAAGGCCCAGGCCATGACGCTCAGATTTTCGAGGTTCGCGCCGATCGTCTTCTTCAAGAGGAACGCCGGGATCGCGGTCACGACGAACGCGATCATGGTCAGACCGAGCGGATGGGTGAAGACGTTGCGATCGCCCGTTCGCGCCGCGCGGAAAGGTGGAAATGAAATCGAGGATGCGCTGCCGAAAATAAACCGGCAGGGCGAGGATGGCGCCGAGTTGAATGACGATGCTGTACATCTTCCAGAAATCGTCCTGGAGATTGAGGCTGAGGAGCGCCTCCGCGATGCGCAGATGCGCGGTCGAACTGATGGGCAGGAACTCCGTCACGCCTTCGATCACGCCGAGCAAAATCGAAATCAGATAGTCATTCATAATGATGCGAACCGGGCCATACTAGAAGGGGCGCTCGAAACCGCAAGCCGGCCGCGCGCCCATTGAAATTCGGGCGACAGGCGCGCCGCCGCTCCCTACATTCCGCCCGGAAACAGCCGCCCTTACTCGCAGCATCCATGTACGATTTCCTCATTGTCGGCGCCGGCTACGCGGGCAGCGTGCTCGCCGAACGCCTGGCGCGCGACGCGGGGAAGAAAGTGCTGCTCTGCGACGTCCGCCCGCACATCGCCGGCAATGCCTACGATCATCCCGATGCCGCCGGCGTGCTCGTGCACAAATACGGGCCCCACATCTTCCACACGAACTCGCGCGAGATTTTCGAGTATCTCTCGCAGTTCACCGAATGGCGGCCGTACGAGCATCGCGTCCGCGCCTCGATCGATGGCACGCTCTACCCGATTCCGATCAACCTCGACACCATCAATCGGCTTTATGGGCTCGATCTTGATTCAGCCGGGCTGGAGAAATTCTTCGCCTCCGTGCGCGAGCCCGTGACCGATATTCGCACCTCCGAAGATGTGGTCGTGAACACGGTGGGACGCGAACTCTACGAGAAATTTTTCCGCGGCTACACCCGCAAACAATGGGGGCTCGATCCCTCGGAGCTGAGCGCGCAGGTCACGGCCCGTGTCCCCACGCGCACGAATCGCGACGACCGCTACTTCACCGACGCGCACCAACAAATGCCGCTCCACGGTTTCACCCGCATGTTCGAAAACATGCTCGATCACGAAAACATCACGCTCCAGCTCGGGACCGATTATCGCGCGATCAAAGACTCCGTGCCGTATCGCGAAATGATCTACACCGGACCGATCGACGAGTTTTTCGATTTCCGTTTCGGTCCGCTGCCGTATCGCTCGCTCGAATTCCGGCACGAGACGCACGACCGCGAAGTCTTCCAGGATGCGCCGGTGGTGAATTATCCCGACGAAAAAATTCCGCACACCCGCATCACCGAGTTCAAATATCTCACCGGCCAGCAGCACGCGAAGACGAGCATCGTTTATGAATATCCGCAGGCGGAAGGCGATCCCTATTATCCGATCCCGCGCCCGCAAAACGCCGAGATCAACGCCAAATATCAGGCGCTGGTGAACGACACGCCGGGGCTGTATTTCGTGGGCCGGCTCGCCTCCTACAAGTACTACAACATGGACCAGGTGGTCGGCGCGGCGCTCAGTCTCTACAGCAAAATCTCGCAGCAACCGAGTGGCCTGAAACGCCGGCCGGCGAAGCTCTAGGCTTCGACCATCAATCTCCGCCAGCTCCGCGTCGACCATCTCGCGCACCAATTCGGCCACCGTGATCTCCGCCCGCCAGCCCAGCGTGCGCGCGATTTTCTCCGGGGAACCAACCAGGTCCACTGGTTCCGCCGGCCGATCGAACGCCGGATCGTGCTTCACGTAATCATCCGGTTTCAGATTCACCGCCGCGAACGCCGCCTCCACAAAATCGCGCACCGAATGCGTCTTCCCCGTCGCCACGATGTAATCGTCGGGCGTCTCGTGCTGCATCATGCGCCACATCGCGGCCACGTATTCGCGGGCGTGCCCCCAATCGCGTCGGCTTTCCAAACTCCCGAGCACCAGCTCGCGATCGAGCCCGCGCGCAATGCGCGCCACCGCCCGCGTGATCTTGCGCGTGACGAAGTTCTCCCCGCGCCGCGGCGACTCGTGATTGTAGAGGATGCCGTTGCAAACAAAGAGCCCGTAGGAAGTGCGATAGACGCGGGCCAACTGCGTCGCGAACGCCTTCGCGCAGCCGTAGGGATTCGCGGGCCGGAACGGCGTCTCTTCCGTCTGCGGCGAGTGCTCGGCTTTCCCGAAAATCTCTGAACTGGAAGCGTGATAAAAACGCACCGGCTGCTTTTGATCGCGGCAAATCTCGAGCAAGCGCAGCGTCGCCATTCCCACTTCCTCGCAAGTCGATTCCGGAATCTCAAAGCTGAGCCCGACGTGGCTTTGCCCCGCGAGATGATAGACTTCCGAAGGCTGCACCTCGGCGAAAATGCGCCGCAGCGTCGTCCCATCGCTCAGGTCGCCGTAGTGCAAACACAAGCGCGAGCCACCGATCGCCGGATCCGCGCGCAAATGCTCGATCCGCGAGCGCAGGAGATTGCTCGTCCGGCGCACCACGCCGTGCACGGTATAGCCCTTCTCGAGCAACAGCTCCGTCAAATAGGAGCCGTCCTGTCCGGTGATGCCGGTGATGAGCGCAATCTTCGATTGTTCGGCCATGGTCGTCCTGCCGATCAATCCGCGATGCTTTCCAATTCGACAAGCACGAAGAAACGCCGGCGTTGCAGCGCCCGCAGGCGAACGCTAGTCTCCGGGCGCTTCGGAGTCCGACTCAAACAGCACTGTATTTATGCCCATCCGCATCCTCGTTACCGGCGGCACGTTCGATAAAGATTACAACGAACTGACGGGCCAGCTTTTCTTCAAGGACACGCACATCGCCGAGATGTTGCGGCTCGGGCGTTCGCGGGTCGACGTCACCATTCGCACCGTCATGATGATCGACAGCCTCGAAATGACCGACGCCGACCGCGCGCTCATCGTGCAAAATTGCGTCGCAGTGCGAGGAAGACCGCATCGTCATCACCCACGGCACCGACACCATGACGGAGACCGCCGCCGCCCTCGCGCGCAGCGTCACCGGCAAGACCATCGTCCTCACCGGCGCGATGATTCCCTACGCTTTCGGCAGCTCCGACGGCCTCTTCAATCTCGGCAGCGCGCTCTCCTTCGTGCAGACGCTGCCGCTGGCGTCTACGTGGCGATGAACGGCAAATGCTTCCCCTGGGATCGCGTGCGGAAAAACCGCGAACGCGGTGAGTTCGAAGAGTTGCCCGCGAGCTGACCGAAGAGTTGCCCGCGAGCTGACGACCGCGATCCGCTGACCTCGTGAACGATAGCGAGATTCGAGTCCGCTTTGGCATTCGCCGAGCGTCTTCCCGCATCGTGGAAGCCCACTTCGGCCCTCGCCCAGCGGAACTCTTCGCTGTTCCGGCGCAATCGGTCGTGGATGCGGTCGAACCACTCGCGCTCAAGGTTTAATTCCTCCGCTTACGAGTCGAATTCTTCCGTCTTGTCCTCATCTTTCTCAATCCGTAACCTCAACTTGTGCCTCCCAACTTGGAAGATAGCGCCGGCACGCCGATTCTTATCCTGGATCGAGTCCTGTCGGCTATCGCCTCGCCGATCCGATGGGCGATCCTACGCGAACTGGCCAGCGGACGTCCCTACGCCGTCGTCGAACTCGCTGAACTTCTCGGGCAATCGCAGACCAGCATCTCCAAGCACATGACTTTCCTCCGAGAATCCGGGATCGCCGAGGTCGGCCGCAACCGCCTCTACTCCATCCCGGACGCCTTCCTCGCGGACAAAGAGCACCGCGTCCTGGATTTCGGCTGGTGCCTGCTACGCTTGAATCGGCAGCGCTCGGCAGCCTCGTGATCGACCTGATTACGTCCTATGGCTTTCTCGCGACCACGAGAAATTGCTTTCCGAGAAACCGCCAGGCGAACGGCAGCGCCAGATAAAGCTTGAGGAATGCGTCCGGATATTCGCGCTGCTTCACCATCGTGTAGGGAAGGAAACGCCCCTCGCAGCGCACGATCTCGAAACCCGCGATTTGTGACCGCTTCGCCTAACGACATCTCCGTCAGCGGGAGATAGTGATCCCAAAAATCCCAATACGCGCCAGGCAAATAGCGGATGTTTGGCCCCATCGCGATAAGCCGCCCGCCGGGCGCGAGGCAGCGGTGCGCTTCATCGAGCGTGCGGCCGAGCGCTTCCTTGCCCGGCAAATGCTCGAAGAAGTTGCTCGTGAAAACGACGTTGAGCGAGGCCGGCTCGACTTGCCACTCCACCGAGCAATCCTGCTCCAGAAATTTCACCGACGCGTCGAGATGCGAAGGCGCGTCCGGGTTCAAATCCATCGCCAGCTTTTTCCCGCAACGCACCTCGTTGATGAACTCGCCGTAGCCGCAACCGAGATCGAGCACAGTGTCGTTAGGCGCGACAAATTGCTGAAAAAACTCCGGCACCAGCACCTGCCAAACGCGCTTCCGATACGCCGCCGTCTTTGCGAAACGCGCCTCGTAAATTCGCTGCAGATCGGCGCTGGAATGCGCGGTCATGATTTCCGGTAATCGCCCCGGCTGAAGTATTTTTCCAGCCAGACGTAGAGGCAGATGAAAAGATAGCGGCTGCCCATTTCCCTGATCTTCAATTTCGCCGTGCCGTGCCGGCGATTGCGCCACGTGATCGGGATCACCGTCCACGAATAGCCGCGCACGATCGCCTTCAGCGGCAGCTCGACCGTGAGATTAAAATGCGGCGCGAGCAACGGCCGGCTCCCATCGATCGCGGTGCGGCGATAGGCTTTAAAGGCGTTCGTGGTGTCGTTCAATTTGATGTTGAAAAGGAAACGCAGGAACGCGTTCGCCAGGCGATTCAGGAAGCAGCTTCACCCGCGGGTAATCGATCACTCCCCCACCCTTCATGAAACGGCTGCCGAACACGCAGTCGTAGCCTTCATTCAGCTTCTCCCAATAGCGGACCACATCCCGGCAATCGTCCGATTCATCCGCCATCATGATCACGATCGCGTCGCCGCGGCTTTGATCGAGACCAGCACACCACCGCGCGACCGAAACCGTGCGGCGGCTCATTTCGGATCGCGCGCACTTCCGGAAATTTCGCCGCGAATTCAGTGAGAATTTCCCATGTCCGATCCGTGCTCCCGTCGTCCACCACCACGATCTCGTGCGGCACCTGCCGGAGCGAGAGTTCCACCCGCAAATGTTCCACCGTCGAGGCGATGCAGCCCTCCTCGTCCCGCGCCGGAATCACCACGGAAAGCAACGTCAGCGGGACGGCCGCGCTGCTCGGCTTCATGGATTCGACAGCTCCAGCCAGTCCGGATTGTTTTCGGCGTGGACAGCGATCTCTTCCAGGATGTCCGGCAGCGGCGTTTCCACTTTCCAACCCCATTGCTCCTGCGCCAGGCGCGCATCGAGGACCATCCACGGCAAGTCGAACGGCCGTGGCTGCGCGTCTGCTTCCACTTCTCGCAGACCGAAACGCTCCGCACACCATGCGCTCAACTGTGCCAGCGACATGCTGTTTTCCGTCCCGCCGCTCACATTAACAACGCGCTCCGCCGCCGCGCGCGTCTCCATCTGTTTTCGCAGAAGCGGCACCAGATCTCGCGGATGCAAACAATCGCGCACCTGAAATCCTCGCCCTTCAAAGCCGACGTATTTCAGCGGACGCTGTCGCAGCCAGGAGTTAATCCAAAAACTGAAAATCCCCTGGTCCGCGCGTCCGAATTGTCCCGCACCCGCGAGCACGCCGCAGCGATTGATCCAGACCGGAAAATCAAACGTCTCTCCGTATTCCAGCGCGAGACATTCCGAAGCCAGCTTCGTCGCGCCGTAGAGCGAAACCGGCGGCGCACAGGAAAATTCCTCCGCAGATCCCCTGCGGCGGAAAGCCCGGCTGGCAGAGTCGCTCCGACGCGTCCGGCCGATACGCGTTGCTCTCCACCTGCCACCTTCAATTCCGCCAGCGGCTTGATCGAATAAACCCGGCTCGTGCTGAGAAGAATGAAACCCGCGCGATGCGCCTTGCAGTATTCCAGAAGATTGACCGTGCCCCCGAGATTATGCTCCACCAGTTGCCGGCTGCTCGTGCGCCCATCCACCCCTGCGAGCACGCTTGGATTGGCCGCCGCATCGATCACCCAATCCGCCTCCGGCAACGCCTCGATATCGCTCGCGCAGCGCAGATCCGCGTGCCGCACCGCGATCCCCTCGCCGCGCAAAACGAGCCGGTTCTGCTCGCTCCCAGGTCGGCTAAAATTATCGAACCCGAAAACGTCAGCGGCGGGCAACACCTCCCGCAGCCGGCGCGCAATCGTGCTCCCCACAAAACCGCAGAGGCCGCTGATCAAAATTCGCATACGGATCAATCTTTTCGTCGCTCGACCGTTCCCGGCGCTGGAGCCGTCTCGTCGCTCCTGCGCGGAAGGGTCTTGAATCCAAACCGTGTTCTCCAGACTAAATCTAGAAGAACGCGAGCGTAGCCCAAGCCATTCGTGACCAAAGAAAAGCTCGACTGGCCCATATCTGGCGTTCGGTTAATCCACGAAATCGGGACGCTTCGAACATCATATCCCATCAGCAAAGGTTTGAGCCCTGTCTCCGCATTGGCAGCAAACCACGCCGCCTGGAGATCCAGATTTCGCACAACCTCACGACGCAGCAGTTTCAGGTTATTCGTGAAATCTCTTAAGCGGCGAAAGAAAAGCAGACTGGCGAGGAGATGGAACGAGCGGTTGCAGAGAATTTTTTGGATTGGGTAGTTGATCAGGACGCTCTCG
Source organism: uncultured Verrucomicrobiae bacterium (assembly GCA_963788065.1). Lineage (GTDB taxonomy): Bacteria > Verrucomicrobiota > Verrucomicrobiia > Chthoniobacterales > UBA10450 > JACCTI01. The sequence goes on along the minus strand of CAWBFF010000014.1, from coordinate 27,221 downwards.
CGCGAAAAGCGGCTGCCCAAAACGACGTCCGCTCCTGCGGCCGCAGCGTCAAACATGTCGCGGAGTTCAGGCAAAATCTGTGTAAAATCACAATCCATCAGAAGGATGTAATCCCCCGTCGCGGCTTTCATCCCATCGCTCAACGCCCTCCCCACCCCGTTAGGCGGTTGGCGAATGATGGGCTTCACCCGCGAGTCCGCAGAGGCGAGGCGGGCCAGCACCTCGCGCGTTCCGTCCGTGCTGTTGTCATCGACGAGGACGATTTCATGGACGTAGTCGTCGTAGTGTTGCAGCAGACTGCGATAGAGCGGTTCGACGTTCATCTCCTCGTTGTGACACGGGATAACGATGGAAATCTTCCGGTGGAGGTTTTCGTGTTCGGTCATTTTCACCGGAGGACGGGGCAGGTCCTTCGGTGGCAATTGCGCATGCACCAGAATCGTTCCCGCAAAACTCCGAAGCAGCGGGGCGTTCTCCAGAATCAAGCTCAGATTCCTGACAATCCCCAACGGCCAGCGCGGAATGGGCCGATAGAGGAAATCATACGGAATGGCGGAGACGCGGATGTAACCAAGTTCGGAAAGTAGCTCGTAGAGTTGGGGCCGATTTGGGATTCTGCGTTCATCTCCCCTCCGCAGCGGGGGGAAGAGATTCGCCAACATTCGGCGAAGGCGAAAAAGCAGGTTCCACGGGTTCGATTCAAAAAGAAGCAGGCGTCCTCCTGGCTTCAAAAATTTTTGCACTTCTCCCAACACTGCGGCCGCATTGTCAGAGTCCAGGAGGTTGGTCCCCACCACGTAGTCGAAAGTTTTTCCAGATAGTTCGCCGGGGAAATCCGCCAGATTGATTGGCGTGACGGACGATGGTTCAGAAGCGTTGATCTTCAGATCGGGACCGAACGTCACAGCCGTAATGGGACACTCCCCTCGGGTCGCCCGAGCAAGGGGCCGCGTCAGCATTCCCGACCCTGCGCCTAATTCGAGAAACGTCTCCCCCGGCAGGACGTGAAAGGTGTGCCGGACCGTTTGCGCGCGCCACCAGCAGCGCAGCTCGCCCAGATGGTCTTCTTTTGTCCAATAGCGATCGCCGGCGCGTTCGCGCAAAACCATTCGCTCGAACCGAGACGATCTCCCCGAATGCTTCTGCGTCATGGTTGCTCAACGGCTGTCTCACCCGGTGGTTGGCCTCCCACCTCGCGAGGCTTCCGCAGGAGGATCGTCGCAAACACCGCTACATGACGAATGGATGGGCCCAGGCGGCTTTCCATCCGCTGCAGCGCGGGAATGAAGCTGGCCGGGACCAGACTGCGCAAGGTGACGCCACCACTCAACAGGTGAGAAAGAAAGGTGTGCGGTCGCACCTCCTCCACGACCAAGCCGGGATAGCGCCGGTCGTAAATCGCCCGATCTCGCACAAAGATATTCCACGGCAGCGCATCGTTTCCCCCGCTCAAAGGACCGGACGCCTCGAGCTTCCAGGATAGTCACGGCAGTATCGAAGGGCTCGTGATGGAGATGGGTGTAAACGAAACGCGAAAACGGCGAGACATACGGCTCGATCATCGCCACCACCCCGCCCCCCACCAGAACGCGCTGCGCTTCTTCGAAAAAGCGCTCCACGTCACAGACGTGGTGTAACACATTGATCATGAAAATCGCACCGACCGTCCCGTCTGCTTGCGGCAAATTCTCCGCCTGACAAACCATGTCGACGAACGGCAGCGGCAGGACATCCGTCGTTACCAGCCCAGGAATTACGTCGGCAAGAAAACCGCCGCCACTCCCCAGCTCCAGTCGAATCCCCGGTGGCGCAAGACGATCGATCTCCTGAAATTGGGCATACCATTTCCGATAGGAGAGATTCAGGCTTTTCTTGCTGATCGCCAGGTCGCGTCGGCGGACGGTCGTCTCCGGATCATCCAAATCCAAGCCGCGAGTCCGCGGTTCCGCGAGGAACTGCATCAAACTTCGCGAGAGGACGGAGAGCATGGCGAAAAAGGTTGATAGCGAAAAACTCTGGCGTTGGAAGCGAGCGAGAATAAACGAGCCCGAGCGTATTCCAAACCCAAACGCAGTTTGGGATTCACGCCCCTATACGGCAGCGCGTCGATCGCTTAAACTCGGCGCTTCCGCGTGCAATCGTCCATCGTCCTCTCCATCTGCATCCCCACGCGTAACCGTGCCGCGATGTTGCGTGAATTACTCGAAAGTATCGCGCGGCAGATTCAACCGAACGTCGAGATTGTCATCTCAGACGACGGCTCCACTGATGCCACCCGAGAGGTCGTGGAAGGGTTCCAACAGCGGCTTCCCAGCCTCCTCTATGAGCGCCACGATCCCCCATTATTTTACGATCGAAATGTCCTTCACGTGGTCGGTCGGGCGCGGGGCGAGTTCTGCTGGTTATTCAGCGATGACGATTGCATGGAGTCGGGCGCCTTGGCGCGCGTTCTGAGCGAACTGCGATCCGACCCTGCACTCACGGGTATGACTACGGGTCGCATTGCTTACGACCACGCGCTCGCGCACCGCCTGCCTGTCCGCGCGCTCAAGACCACCGAGAGCACAACGTTCACCGACGCCGAAGCCGCTTTTCTCGCGTTGCTCGACCGCATTGGCTTCCTTTCCTGCCAGGTGATCAACCGTTCGGTCTGGACGAAAATCGCGCGCGACACGCCGAACCTCGAAAAGTATTTCACGAACTACGTGCAGCTCTACGTCATCGCGCGAATGATGAAGCTTGCGCCGCGCTGGCGTTTTTGTGCGGAGGAATGCGTTGCCTTTCGAGCCGACAACGATTCATTTCGCGAACTCGGCTCGACCGGGCGCTTGAAAATGGATGTTTGCAGCTACGAACTCATCACCGGCGACGTCTTCGGTCGCGGATCCAGCACGTATCGGCAATGCATGAGCGAAGTCGCACGGACGCATGCGCGCCACCACATCATCGATGCCAAACGCCGTGGCGCGCCTGTTTCCTTTACCCTGCGCGCCCTCGTGCTCTGCGTGTCTTATTACTGGAAGTATCCGTCTTTTTGGCTCCGCACCTTTCCCATCATGATCGCGCCTCGGGGCTTGATGCTTGCGTTGCGACGCCTCTACCAGCGCCGCCGCCATCCCGTGGCCACTTCCTCTGATCCGCCTCAATGAGTGTCCTGAATAAATTCATCGGCCTGCGTGCGCTCTGGCGATTCGACAACCGATGGCAATTGATCTTCGACCGACTGATCAGGCCGCGAGCGGATGTAGCGGTGTACCGCCTCGGCGAGATGGAGTTTCTCATCGATCATGATGCCGGAGATCACAACGGAACGCGGCTCTGCCTTATCTCTAATATCTACACGCGGTTCCTTCCTCAGATGTCGCTGGGAAAATCCATTTCGGTTTTCGATCTGGGCGCGAATGGCGGGGGATTTCCGCTTATGCTGGTGCAGCAAGGGAAGCGGCCGGAGCCACTGGTGTGCGTGGAAATGAATCCGAACACATTTCGGCGACTGCAGTACAACATCGGCCGCAACATTCCCAACCGCAGCACAGCGATCAACGCAGCTGTCTGCGCGACACGGCAGCAGTTCCGGCTTTCGCTCGGACGGGGAGATATCTCGGATTCGATCTACCGATCGGGCGACTCGGCTGAGCCGGGGAAATCCGATTACACAATCGAGGGCTATACCTTCGATGATCTCTTTCAGCGCCACTTTGACGCCGGCCCCATCGACATCTGCAAGATGGATATCGAAGGCGCGGAATACGAAGTCCTCGAAGGCAGTGCGCACGAGTGTTTGAAATGCTGTCGCTACTTGATCGTGGAACTTCACGAAACGTCCGAGGAAAGACTGAGAAACTTTCGAGAGAGATTGACGGCCGCAGGTTTCGAGTTAGTCGACGCCGGCGAAGGCACATTCCCGGCGAGTTCCTTTACAAAAATCAACGTCTCGCCTGACTTCCCTTTCGCGCCCGGCGAATGACATTGTCCCGCTCGATCATTCGACTCGATGGCCCTCGAGCGATTACCTGCTCCTTCACACCCGTCTGGACAATGATATTCGCGCGCACCTCGCCTGTGATCGCGGTATTGCCCGCATTAATGCACGGCCCAGCTTTGGGTCCCATCTCGAAAAAATTGCGATAGATTCGTATCCGTTCATAAACCCCGCCGCCGTTGGCCAGCATTCCTCCAAAGGTGCAGCCATAGAAGTGGTTGCTATGAATCCGCACGTTTCGGTAATCGTGCGTGTCGATCACGATGGGGATCGCGACGTTCTCCGTCACGTTATGCGCCACCTCGAAATCGCCCCAGCCACCCGAGCCAAAGGCGGATCCGTCTTTGTGGTCTGTGACTAGGCAGTTTCGGATAAATCCGCGCGCGCTTCCCCCACTCTGATCAGACACACTGATGGCGGTGACGTAGCCACGGGGGTTCAAGTTCTCCACTCCTGAGATTTCTATCCGATCGTCATTCTCTGAACTACCATCGTGCATCACCATGCACGGGAAACCTTCTCCCGGGTTCGCCCAAGTGCCGCGAACGCGAACATTGGTGATCTTCGCGCTCTTGGCCGCGATGAGATAAGCGTCTAACGCAAACCCTCTCCGATTCTCGACGAAGACCGGCTGATTATCGCGATTGCAATCCAGCGTCAAATTGGACAACTCGAAGTAATTCAGCCAGACGCCGTCGAAGTATTTCGCGATCACGAACGTATTCTCCTGACCACCGACCATCGCTGACCCGTCTTTCAATTTGAGGGTGGTCACGTCTTTCCCACGCCCTCGAATACGCCACCCGTCTTTGGCCTGGATACCTCGCGTCAAAAAAGTTCCTTTCTCGAAGTGAATGGTCGTTCCCGGTTCGATGGATTGGAGGAGAGCATCCAATCTCTCTGCCGTTTTCCCGTTGAACGGATCGACCTCCGATCCCGTGCCAGCGTGATGGTCGTCCCGGAGAGCGATCCAAACGCTTCCGGCGAACGCTGGCGGAGACGAAAAGATCGAGACGCCAGCAGAGATGACGAGGACGAGTGCGGAGTGCCGTGATAGGCGCATTCCGCGCGACCATCGGCTCGGCTAGAGAGCGCGTAAACAGCCAATTCCCCGTAGCCGCTCGTGATTTGCATTCTGCAGTCGTCCGTCTTAGACCATCGGTTCGCCGTCGTTCGTACTGAACTCTGACCACCGTGGGAATCGATAACTCTGCCCTCAAATTCCTTTTCGCGGCGCAGGCTGCGGGCGTGTCCTTTGAGAAGACCGCCACGCTCGGAAGGCAGGGCTTTGCCCCGGACGCCAGTATCCTGCAACAGCTGCTCGATTCACGTCAGGCAAAGCTCTCCGCGACGCAGTTTGTGACTGAATCAAGCAATCACGCAGAGAAGCTCTTTGAGTTTCTGGGCGCGAAGGAAGTGGTCGCAATCGACAACTCGGATTACGAAGGCGCCGCTGTGATTGCCGACATGAACGCCCCGATCGACCCGACGCTCGCGGGCCAATTTAGCGCGGTTTTTGATGGCGGTTGTCTGGAGCACATTTTTAATTTTCCGCAGGCCGTTCGCAATTGCATGGAGCTGCTCGCGGTCGGCGGTCACTTCATCTCCGTCACTCCCGCCAACAACTATTGCGGACACGGCTTCTACCAATTCAGTCCCGAGCTTTTCTTCCGGGTTTTCTCGGCCGAAAACGGCTTCGCAATCCGTGCGTTCCTGACCAAGGAAAAGGAAACCTGGTATCGCGTGATGGATCCGAAGGAGTTTGGCGGCCGGGTCGAAATTCAAAATAACCGGCCCACCTGCCTTTTTGTCCTCGCGAAAAAATTGGCGCAGCAGGAAATATTCGCTCAGCCACCGCAGCAGAGCGATTACTCGCACCGCTGGGAGCACACGGGAGAGCAGAGCCCATCACCTTTCGCTGACGCGCAACCTCTCCGGCATTTGCTGCGCACGCTCCTTCCACTGGGCGCAAAGGAAAAACTCCGGCCCTACGCTGCCAACATCTCCATTCGACATCGCTATCCGTGCTACCAGCCACTCGCGGAGAGTTCCGTCCTGCGCGGTGAGTTCGGGGCTGAGAGCAACGACCGCTCGTGAAGGCAACACTGTCTGCGCTCGGGATTGGGCGAGGAAATTTTCGGGGCGTGACTGTTCTCACCGTGGGTCTGCTCCTGTTGCCCCTCGCCCACGTGGTCGCATTGGTCCTTCTCTTCGCTTACGACGTGCCTGTCTCGGACGACTGGGAGGTGATCCCGCTCCTTCAAAAGCTGGCCGCGCACACCCTCACGTGGCAAGACCTGTGGGCCCCCTTCGCCGAGCATCGCATCCCTTTCGGCCGCATTGCCATGCTTTCCCAAGCCTGGCTGACGCATTGGAACCTGCCCGTCCAATGCTTGGTCAATGTCATTATGTGCGCCGCTCTCATGGTGCCAATCGGCATCCTTCTTCGCAACCTCGCGCGCGAAAATCGGGAGCCGAGATTGAGTCCGTTTCTGCTCGTCGCCAGCGCCTGGCTGGTGCTTTCCACCAACGGTTGGATCGATTACTTCTGGGCGTGGCAGATTACCCTCCTGCTCAGCATTCTCGCATTCGTCACCGGAATCACGCTGTTATCGCCGCTCACCTTCACACGGGCCGGTGCCGCGATATTTTGTGGGATCATTGCGACAGGTTCGTATGGCAACGGCATCCTTTTTTGGTTCTTGGCGCCGTTGATTATTCTTTCCGCGCGGCCCCTTGATCTGCGGCGAGTCGGCGCTGCCGCTGGCGTTTGCTGGCGTCGGGATCGTCGTCATCGGCACCACCCTGAATGGCGTCGCCGTTCCGGCTGGAGTCAGGGGAGAGATCCTGCAGCACTTAGGACTCTTGACGTTGTATGTTTTGAACTTCCTGGGAACCCCAATCGCACCACCGACTCATTTCCTCGCGGTAGCCGCCGGAGCGATCGGCGTAGTCACGCTCGGAGGGCTCGGACTTTTTCTTTATCGACGACGAACTCCGGCACTGGTGCAAATTTTCGCGCTGGGAGCATACGCTGTTTTGAGCGCAGGCGCGGCGGGGATCGGGCGAATGCAGCTAGGCTACACTCAAGGCAGCGATGCCCGCTATTATCACATCGCAATGATGCTGTGGATCGCGAATCTCGTGCTGCTCCAGCAGGCCTTGAGACTTCATCAACGCCAAACCAGAGTGGCGTTGCCTGTGGTGGTCGCGCTTTCCGCGATCCTCCTGTTTTCTCTCGTCCGCTCCGCACCGCAGTGGCGGAACATCCGGGCCTATACCCACGTCCAAAAGGAGGCAGGAGAAGCTCTTCTTTCCGGAGGGAATGACAGCGCACTAGCACCGATCTCGACGGCGCGACTGCCAGTCGCAGAGATACGGTCAAGAAACGAAGTGCTGCGAAAACTTCAGCTGTCTCTCCATCGACGCGAATAACGATCTCTGAGACGCCGTTAGCCCCTGATTTGCGCGGCGCGACTGAACCGGGATAGTCGGCCAGTATGACTGACCAGTTCGGCATCTTTGAAACCCTGGAGCACTGCCCGGGCTGCAATTCAAAGGCGATCGGAACCTACCGCGAGCCGGACATCGCGGAGTGCAGTGCATGCCATCTTCTTTTCCGAAATCCACGGCCGACCCAGGCTGAGATTGCGCGTTCTTATAACACTGGGGGCACGTTCGCTGCCTGGCAGGACGAGGAGGCTGCCCGTGCGCTGATGTGGGATCGTCGCGCCGCCCTGATTCGACGCTTTCAACCCCGGGGCAAGCTGCTGGATGTGGGGACTGGAGATGGTCGGTTCCTCCAGCTTTGCCGTTCCGCAGGGTACGATGTCATCGGGACCGAAGTGTCGGAGACCGGCGCCGCTTATGCGCGCCGCCAGGGACTGGACGTGCGGATGGGACAGGTCACTGAGATCGATCTGCCCCAAGCCAGCTTTGATCTCATCACCGTGTGGCATGTGCTCGAACATGTGCCTGAGCCGCGCGCGGTGCTGGCCAAGCTCCATTCTCTCCTTCGCCCAGGTGGCTTCCTCGCTCTCGCGGTCCCGAATGAGGAAAATTTTTTGTTTCGCGACCGTCTCGGACGTCCCGGCCCCGCCCGTCCGTTCGGTCCCCTGCCCTTCGGCGGTGAGATTCATCTAACCTACTTTCGACCGCGCACGCTCCGCTCGACTCTGCGCGCCGCGCACTTTACTCCCGTGGAGTTCGGTGTGGACGATTTGTATTCCATCCGCGACGCGAAGATGAAAGCGAAGCTCGCGCTTCAGAAAACAATGGCGCGCTTGCTCAATTGGCATTTTGCCGTGGCGATGTATGCGATTTGCAAACGGGCCAGCGCGGCCTAGCGGGGCAAAGAGTCGATGAACGGCGATCAGCTTGTCTTTCGCCGCGGCGTAAATCTCGCGCAGCGTTTCCTCCAATCCGCGGTGATTTGGATGTGGGCGGTGACCGCTTTGCGCTTGGCGAATTTCCTCATCGTTTTGCCCATCGCTTTGCGGCTGCTGCCGAGCAGCACCCTGGGCTTGTGGTATCTGATGCTCAATTTGGTCGGGATGATCGCGCTGGTGGAATTTGGTCTCTCTGCGGCCATCGCGCGGCAGGCCACCTTCTTTTTTGCCGGCGCCGGCCTGATCGCAACGGAGGCCGCGGGTGGCGATAAGCAGCCGAACTGGGGTGCCATCCACGGGCTCATCGGTGTGGCCGAGCGCATCTACGCGTGGCTGGGCTGGCTGGTCGTAGCTGGATGCGTAGGCGGTGGGTCGTGGCTGGCGCTGGCGCATCCACAGGAAATGCTCCAACCGGGACCCGTCTGCGCGTTTCTGATGTTGTCCGTCGCGACGACAATCAGAATGCGCGGGCTCTTTTGGAATCCGCTCCTCTTTGGCTTGCAGCGCGTGCGCGAATCGCAACACATCCAATTCACCGCGATCATTCTTTCCTACGTCGTGACCCTCTGCGGCTTACTACTGGGCGGGAAGCTCGTCGCTCTCGCGGCGGGTCAGGCCGTTATGCTGCTCTACCTGCCCTATCGGTCGCGGCGAATGGTGCAAAACGCCGCTCGGCAAATCTTCCAGGCTTCAGCCACTCGTCCGCCATGGCAGCCGATTTGGTCATCGACTTGGAAGAGCGGCGCCATCTTCTTTGGCTCATGGATCGGAACGCAGGGATTGGTCTTTGCCTGTGCGCAGACGGCAGGCCTCGATGCCTCGGCGAGTTTCTCTTTGAGCAGTCTGGTCGCGTTTACCATTCACTCCGCCGCGCAGAGTTGGCTCTTGGCGCGCTACCCTACGATTAGCGCCTTGTGGGCGGAGGGAAAGCGTCGAGAAATCGGGCACCTCGCCGTCCAACGCATCGCGTGGGGAATGATGACTTTTGCTGGAGCCGCGCTCTGCGCCTGGGCAATTTTGCCCGAACTGCTGAAGTTAATTGGATCGCGAACGCCGGCGCTGCCGAGACCCCAGCTTGCTTTGCTCTTTCTGATGGCGGGGGTGGACCTTTTCATCGGACTGAACGCAGCTGTGATGACGAGCTGCAATGTGTTTCCTCATCTGCGCGTGATGGTCGGCGCGGGCATCGCGACCGCGGTCAGTGCGTTTTTTCTAGGTTCTCACTTCGGGCTTTGGGGAATCCTTATCGCGCCGATCGCGTGCCAGGCACTAAGCGCGCTCTGGCTGGTCCCGAGCCAACTTACAGCACTCGTCCGTGCCAAAACTCTGGTTAATTCGACGCCCGACCATATCTGAGAGAAGCTGAAAATCTGCGATGGACTTCGCCAAGTACAATTTTAATCCGTTTCAATTTACGCCCACTGACGCCGCACTGCGGAATTTTCACCAGCGCCACGTTTCGTTTTTCGCCGGGTGTTCCAAGGTCCTCGACTTGGGAGCTGGCCGCGGATTTTTCCTGCAAGAACTAAAGGCGGCCGGCATCGATGGCGTCGGAGTGGAGCAGCATCGGGAGTCGATCGAGGTCGGAGAAAAAGCCGGCGTGCGCTACGTCGTAAATGACATTTTCGGCTTCTTCGCCAGCGAAGAGGGTCGCGCCTGTGCGGCAGAGTGTGATGGGGTCTACTGCGCGCACGTCCTGGAGCATTTCGAGGCCGAGCAGGTCTTCGAATTGTTCCGCCTCGTCAAGACCATCTGTGCACCGGATGTGAGGGCGCGTTTTATCACCAATAATCCGGCGGATATCGATGTTGTGACGAGCGTTTTCCTGATGGACTTGACGCATCGCCGTCTCTATCCACCCGCCTTGCTCGTTGCGATGGCGAAGAGCCAGGGATTCAAGAATGCGCACGCGTGGGTCTTTCTCGGATTGAAACTGGGCCGACGCGCCTGGCTGCGGCGCATCCTCGATTGGCCCATCTGGCGGCAGCACAAATGGCGGCCAAATTTGGGCCTGGATTGCTCATGAGCGACACACGAGGCGAAGACATTTACTTCGTCTGCGGCGATATCTTTAAGATTACGACCGGCGGAACGCTCTGCGATCGGATGCTCGTGCAAGAACTGGAGAGATCTCATCGCGTCCATGTGGTGATTCCCCAACTGCGAGGCCTCGCGACCTTTCAGCGCCCACTACTCGCCGGATTGATCAACAATCTGGCGAACCTCTTTCGCTTCTTTCCTTGCGGGTCGGTGCTTTTCATCGATCACGGCGTTTACCGTGACTGTTTCCTCGCCATCAATCTGTGGAAGTGGTTGTACCGATGCCGTTTCATCGGCGTAGTTTACCATCTGGATTACACCCTTTTGCAAATGCGAGGAGGCGGATCACTTCGGCAAGCGATTGAGCGAATTATGGTCCGCGCTTATGATTTCGCCCTGACAATTAGCCGTAGTACGGCCAACCACCTTGAACAACTTGGGCGCAGCGCACAGCTGACCGCGATCATCCCGGTGAGTCGAAGGTTTGGACCACAGCCCGAGATCGCGAGAGCAGTGAGCGATCAAGAGGTCCAGTTCCTCTTCGTCGGTTCGATTGAACCCCGGAAGGGTCTTCTGGACGCAATCGAAGCGCTCGGAAGCTGCGCGGATCGACGTCGTGTCTCCTTCACCTGCGTGGGGGTTTGCGATCGCGACAGCGCATACTTCGCCGCCTTGATTTCCGCCTCTCGAAACTTCCCGACTCTTCGACTTCAATTCACCGGAGCCGTAAGCCAGGAAGTTCTGATCGACAATTTCCGGAAGGCGGACGCATTCCTTTTCCCGAGCCATTGGGAAGGCTACGGGATAGCGATTGAAGAGGCGATGTGCTTTGGTCTCCCGGTCATCGCTTACGAGACGGGTGCTGTGCCTGAGTTGGTGGAAAATGGCGTCACCGGATGGCTCGCACCGGTCGGCGACACTGAAACATTGGGCCGCGCCGTGCGCGAGTGCATCGAGGACCCGGCCGAACGGCACCGTCGTGGCAAACGCGGCTTGGAAAAGGCGAAATGGACGACACGCGAACAAAACCTCGATAAAATTCTCCATGAGGCGATAGCAGGAGCGCGAGGGAAATCTTGAACCCGTCCAACGAGTTGGTGGAGGACGTGCCTCTCATGATTAGCGGATTGGCTTTGGGGAATCTCGATGTGGGACTCGGCGCATACACGTATCGAATAATCGTAGGCCTCCTACGGCGGGCGCCCCAGCTGCGGTTTCGTGTCATCGTTCCCGCTCATTTCGATTTACCTCCCGAGATTCCTGAAGCGCTCCTCGTTCGTTTAACAGGAAAATGGAATTTCGGAAGGCCCCTACTGAACAGCGTCTACTGGTCGAACCGGATCCTGTCCTATGCGGCCCGGCTCTCGCGCGAAACGGTCTTTCATTCTCCCGCGCCAATCGCGGGATTGCATCGACCGCCGACTACTGTGGTCACGATTCACGACTGCCTGTATCGGACCTTCGAGGAATATTATGGCCGCTCGTTCGTTCGGAAGTGGAACCTTCTTGCGTCGGAACGGTTCGCAACCCGCTCGGCGCTGGTCTTGACCCAAAGCCAATTTTCCCGACGGGATCTGGTAGCGAAAACTTCCATTCCCGAGGCAAAAATCCGAATCCTCTCGCCGTGGGTTGATCAATCTTTCTTGGAGCGCGCGCGCCCGGAACGAATCGCCGACCTCCGAAATCGTCTGGGATTGCCGCCGCGATTCTGGCTCTACTTAGGTGGATTCGATAGGCGCAAAAACGTCGAGTTTCTCATCCGCGCCTACGCAGCCGCGCAGAAGGAACACTCCCTGCCTCCACTCGTGCTCGCAGGAGAAATCCCAAGCGAGGGTAGCGCGGTGACATGCAATGTCTTAGGCGCGCTGCGAGCGACTAAACTGAAGTCGGCCGATGTTCTCATGCCCGGCAAGATCGCGATCGCCGATTTGCCCGATCTTTATCGTGCGGCGTCGTTGCTCGTTTATCCGTCGCTGATGGAAGGATTTGGTTTGCCTCCTGCGGAAGCGATGGCCGTGGGAACCGCCGTTCTCGCCTCAAACAATTCCAGTCTTCCCGAGGTCGTCCAGGATCCTCGTTGCCTTTTCGATGCCAGTAATGAGGGCGGTCTCGTCGAAAAACTGCTTCTCGCGGCCGAGGATGAAACGGCCTTTTGCACGCCGCTATCTCCTGTTTTCACAGAACCTTTTGGGATTGATAGATATTGCCAGCTGATCCAGGACACCTGTCGCCAGAGCGAACGCGCCTAGAGGATTCACGCCCAAAACCGCGCAGCGATGAACGAACCCGAGAAGGATTTTTTTCCGCGGAAACGATGGCTGCTGGGATGTCACCTCCATCTCAGGACGATCGTGTTGTTCGGAGGAAACGCGGATCGATGAACAATTCTTCTTCAACTCGCCTCAAAGTCGGAATCGACCTTACGCCAATCGCTTTCCGGCAACGCGCGCCGGGCACGGCCGTACTGGTCGAGAATCAGGCGCGCGCACTTCTCGCGATGAATGTGGAATGGGATTGGGTCCTGGTTGCCACGCCCCGAACGCTGACGGACTCACCTTTCTTTGCCTCTTTTGACCCGATCGTCGTTCCCGATGCGCCCCTGAGCCTGCACGTCTCCTTTCGTTTAGGGAGGTTGTGGTCTCAGCAAAACTGCGCGCTCGGCTTGGCGACGGCCTTCTTCACTCCCTTCTTTGGCCCGCCAGTGGTGACAAATTACTTTGACGCTAATGAATTTCATCATCTGCCCGAGACTCGAAAGCCATGGATCCGTATGAAGTCCGCCATCATCGGGCAGCTCTGGAAAATGTCGCGCCGACGTTCCCGGGCGCTCTTTATCCTCTCAGACTATGGACGACGGCGCATGATGGAGGCCGATCCGGCGAGCGCTGCGAAATGGGTGATTGCCCCGTGCGGCTGCGCGCCGATTCCCGCTCGCCCGGCCCGGATTCCCGAGTGGGCTACCGGCCTCCGGGAGCGGCCATTCATTCTCTACGTGGGAGATTTTTCGGAGAACAAGAATCAACGGCGCTTGATTGATGCTTGGGGCTTGCTTCGCAAGCGGATGTCGACGCTACCGCCTCTCGTCCTGCTTGGACCCGGGGACTCAGATTATCTGCGAGAAGTCATCGAGCCCGCTCGCGCCCGGACCGGGCATTCTCGGGATGTCATCATCCCTGGCTTTGTCCCTTCGACCGATCTGGCTTGGGCTTTTCGAAGCGCATTTGCGTACGTGCAGCCGTCCTTTGCGGAAGGTTTCGGAATGCCGGTGATCGAGGCCATGAGCTGCGGCCTCCCTGTAGCATGCTCGGACAGCACCAGCCTTCCCGAGGTGGCCGGGGGCGCTGCAATCCTCTTTGACCCTGCAGCCGTGGACAGTATCGCCGAGGGACTCGAAGCAATCGTCCGGGACGAAGGTTTGCGAAGTCGCCTCAAGGAGGCTGGCTTCCGGCGCGCCGAAAATTTCACCTGGGCACAAAACGCACAAATCGTGTCCCAACGGATCCGCGATGAGCTACGGGTTATCTCCCTTCGTGAAAACTGAAGGGCCGGAAAGAAGCGCGGCTCAACCTCGCTGGCCGAAGATGGGGTGACCTCGTTCCATACGGAAGGTTTGCAGGACCGTCCTGCCTCATTAAGATATCGCCGATGGATGTCGCACTGCGCCTTGGGGGGGAACGGATTTTTGTCTGGTTCGTAATTTTCCTGGGCTTGATCGGTGCCCTCGCGTTTGGTTTTCTCGTCGGGGAAGATTCGGTCACAACGGCGATTGTTTTGGCCGCCGCGATAGGGATTTTCGCCTGGGTATCTTTGGCCAGACGACGGTGGTGGCTGATCGTGCCCGCCGCCGCAGGCGTGGGGGGATATTTCTATTTCGGCTTCAAATTATATCCGCACGAGGTTGCGCTTTTGGGTGCGTTTGTTCCTCTGGGGCTGGCTGTAGCGGTCCGGCTCAAAGGGACTCTCCAGAAGCGACCGGGCAGCTTCCCGTTCGCTATGTATTTTCTCAGCGCATATCTCTTTGCGCATTGGATCGGGAGCAACATCTACAATCGTCTCCAGAACGATCCCGGTTTCGGCAACGTGAGCCGCGCCTATTTCAACGCGCTCTGGGTGATCCTCTTCGTCATTGCCTTCTGGCGCTACGGCTCAACGAAATACGTTCGCGCCGCGCTCGCGATCAGCTATGTCGCCGCTTTTGGAAGAGCGCTCATCGGCCTCCTAACCTACTTTTCGAGTGCGTTCGCGTATATCCCAGTGCTCAATTACGTGCTCCCGGGATCGACAGAAACCCGCAGTGCCGATATCCGGGCTTCCGCGCTCAGTTTAGGAATGTTCGCCGCTTGTTATTTTCTCATTCACAAAGGATTTCTTCGGCGAGGATTTCACGGGGGCGTTTTCTTGTGCAGCCTCGTGGCCCTGCTTTTTGGGTCCGGCCGCGGCGTGCTTGTCACCATTGGTTTGGTGCCTTTATCGATCGCTTTTCTTTACCGCAAGGTTGTTCCCATTATCCTCCTACTCCTCGTGGTCGGCGGGTTGCTTTTCACGATTAATCTCAATCCATCGCTCCTCAACGGCATGCCTGAAGCAGTCCAGCGTTCGGCATCCGTCCTCCTGTTCGATAAGGGCGTCGCGAACAGTTACGGCCGCACCGCCACGAGCGACATCTGGCATGAACAATTACGCGAAATCGGATTCAATAATTGGACCCGGTCATGGAACACGTTCATCTTCGGCACCGGGATCCGTCCCTTTGATTCGGCAAGATATAGCCAGGTTGAAGGCAAGACGACTTTTGAGGATCTCTTGGCTTCATCATCAAAAGTCGGAGCCTACGAGTCCGGTTGGTGGACTGTAACCGCGGTTACCGGTTTGGTGGGCCTAATCTCGTATCTCCTTGTCTTCGCATTTCTCTTGCGCCGCCTGGTTCCGATCCTGTGGCGCGAGAAAATCACGGACCACCGTCACGCTTTCGCGTTCCTGGGGGTGTTCGGAATTGCCAACTGGATTCTCCTCGGCTGGGCCAGTGGCACCTACCCCGGCGTTGAAATCATGTATGGATTTATTGCGGTCTGCGCGTTTCAGGATCGCCTCCAGGAAAAGCACGCGCTGCGGCCGGCTCCACGTCCGGCGCCGCCCCGCATGGCGCCGCCACGTCGCCGGCTTGAAACGGCGCGGAGATGACGGGAGGAACGCCCGACCGCCTCGTCCTGTTCGAGCCGTGGAGTCTGGGCGATGTCATCATCGCCGCCTCGATCCTGCGCGAGCTTCCTGCTGCTGCCGCCCTCGCCTGCCATTCTCAATGGCACCCGCTTTTGCGAGCCGCGTTACCGGACAGGCCGGATCTCGAGTTTATCCCGGTGGACCTTCCTTACACGACACGGAATCGCGTAAACCCGTTCGACTCGGCGGGGACAATCTCCCCGTCGCCGCGTGAGGATTTTGCCACCGTTCTCAGCATTCGCGGGGATGCGCGCGATTATGCGGCCGCGCGGAAGGCGTTCCCGAAGGCGCAGATTCGCATGAATGGCTGGCTGCGCTTTTTCGCGCGCAAGAATTCCCTCCTCAACGCTCCGTTCGCGCTCGGTCTTCTCGACGTCCAGAATCGCTATCGGTCTTGGGCCAAATTCGCTGGCATTCCGTTCTCTCAAATTGAACAGACCTACCGCCGCCTGCAGGCCGAGGCTCCAAGCGACGGCAGCGTGGTCATTCATCTCGGCGCGCAATGGCGTTCAAAACAATTTCCTGATGTCCTCCCGCTTCGGGATCAACTGGAGAATGATGGCTGGCAGGTCGCACTCATCGCGGGTCCGGGCGATTCTCTGCCCGCCGGGGTTCGCGAAGAGGACGTCACCCGCGCGGTGAGCGCCGAACTCGTCGCCTGCTTACGAGCCGCAGAACATGTTATCACTAATGATTCCGGGCCCATGCATCTCGCCGCTTTTCTCGGTTGTCGCACAACCGCTCTAGCCCGCACCACGCCGATCGAGGAGTGGGCGCCTCCGGATGTCCGAATTCTTGCCAGTGCCAGAATCCCTCGCGGCTATCGGCCGCACCCACGTTACATGTCCGACGAAACCCTGGCCGATTGGCCATCCGTCCAGACGATTGCTGCGGGTTTGAAGGCTCGGGCTACGGACCCGCGGCGGGATGCGCCGCAACGCAATGCGGCTACAGCCGCGTAAGCGTGCGGCCACCCTCCCGTTCCGATGAATCCAGTCGAACTCATGGTCGTGATGCCTGTCTACAATGAGGCGGCCAATATCGTGCGGGTGGTTCGCGAATGGCTCGACGCCTTCGCGCACGCAGGCGTGTCCCATCGTTTGATCGCGATCAACGACGGATCGCGCGACGAGACTCTGTCGTTGCTGCAGGAGTGCGCTGTGGAATTTGCGGATCGTCTGCTCATTTTGGATCAGGCGAATTCCGGACATGGCCGCAGTTGCCGTCGGGGTTATGAGGAAGCGCTCGCCGGGGATGCGCCGTGGATTTTGCAGATCGATTCCGATGGACAATGCGATCCCGGGTATTTCCCAGAATTCTGGCGTCGGCGGAGCGATGCCGATTGTGTTTTCGGAAGACGCGTGGTGCGGGATGATGGCGTGATCCGAAAGCTGATCTCGACCGCCTGCCGTGCGCTCATTGCCATCGTCACGGGCAGGGATTTGAAAGACGTGAACGTCCCTTTCCGGCTTTTGAAACGGAGGGCGTTACAGAAAGCGCTCAATGACGTGCCGCCAGACTTCGATCTGCAAAACATCGCGCTGACTCTCGCGCTCAAACGCCAGCGGAATTTGCAGTGGGCCTATGTTCCGATCAGATTTCGCGCTCGCGAAGGCGGAGTGAACAGCATTCATCTGAGGAAGATTTCCAGGATGGGCTGGGAGATGTTGCGGCAAATTCACCGGGTGGGGAATCGCTCCTGATTCAAGACATGTCCTGCTCTCGGCTGGCGGCAGATCGCCGCGCGCTCTTAATCTTCACCGTGGTGCTTTCGTTGGTGGCCGGCTTCACCGCCGTGAGCCGCGAAAGCCTCTGGATTGATGAGGCGAACAGTGCACTCAAAGCAATGCAACCCTCGCTGGCTTCCTGGTGGGGAATTATGTTGGCGGAGAAAGGGTCCGATCTGCAGATGCCGCTCTACATGCTCCATTTGTGGGTTTGGGAGAAATTCTTCGGCCATACCGAGTTCGCCCTCCGCTCGGTAAATATCTTGTGGTTTTGCATCGGTCAGGTCGCCCTTTGCTGTGCTCTGCGCCGACATCCACGCGCAGCTGCGCTCACGGTCCTGCTTGGCGCTATCAGCCCCATTCTTTGGTTTTACCTAAATGATGCGCGGCCCTACGCCATGCAGTACGCCGGAGCGTGTCTCCTTTGCTACGTGCTCTTCCGCGCAGCGGAGGACCCTCCGGCCGCGTTGCGGTCCGGCACGATGTGGCTTTTCGGCATTGGCATACTCATCCTGTGCGGCAGCAGTTTGCTTGGCGTCATCTGGGCCGGCGGCATCACCGCCGCGTGGTTATTCCTGCTGCGAAATGATCTGTCGATGGTACGGCTGGCGAAATTGTTCGCGCCGATCGCCGCTACGCTTTCCTGCCTCACGGTCCTGGCGGGTTATTACGCCTGGACGCTTTGGCTCGGCACCGGCGCGTCCGGCGTGGGCAACACCCGCCTCTTGAATCTCGCCTTCATCTCCTACGAATTTTCCGGCATCGCCGGGTTGGGACCAGGTCGGCTCCAGATCCGGCAGGATGGTTTCGCCGCATTTTTCATGTTGGGGGCTGTCCGACTCGGGGTGCTGATCGCGGTAGCTATTCTCGCTTTGGGAATTTTCTGCTGGGGCTTGTGGAGTGTAGGAAGAAGCGTTCCACGACGGGGTTGGATCGCTATGCTCATCTACGCATTTCCTCCGGGTCTGTTTCTGATCGGGCTCGGTTACATGCGCGATTTCCGGCTGCTTGGACGGCATTTCGTTCCGTTGGTTCCCCTTGCGCTGGGATTGTTGGCTTTCGGGATTGCACGGTTGGGCCGTCGCCGCACGGGCGTCGCGACAGGGGCGATAATGTGCGTGATTTGGCTGGTCTCGTGCCTCTCCCTGCGTTTCAGCGGAGCGCACCGGAAGGACGATTACCGCACGGCGGCTGAGATCGCGACGACCGCGCTCGCTCAGCAGGAAGAGGTTTGGTGGTCCGCCGATCAAGCGGCGGCAAGTTATTATGGAGTGCCCGTCAGGCCTCCGTCTCCCCACTCAAAAGGCGTAGTGCTCATAATTCATCCCGATCGCGAACAACTGGCCGCGCTTGCGCCGCCTGACATCGTGATCGCGTCGAAGCCAGATATTTACGAAGGCGGGATCGACGCCTTGGGGCCGTTTCTGGCCGCGGGGCATTATCTGGCCGTGCGCGATCTGCCCGCGTTTACAATTTGGCGGAAAGCGGCGACTCCTGCGGCGGAGTGACGATCTGCGGCACCAGCTCGCGGATGAACTCCTGCAAGATGGCGTCCGTTTCTGCTTCGTCTTTGCCGAACGGCTGCAGATTTTTCGTGACGGTCGAGGCGATCGTGATGTAGGCCCAACGCTGGTTGTAGCCGTAGAGGATGCGGTCGCGAATGTCGATGTATGTCCGCGTCATATGCGAGGGCGTGGTGATATTCCAACCCACGAACCAATAGTAGGTCAGGTTGTAAACGGGTACGGTGCCCCCATCGTTTGTCGGCACTTTGCGCATGTTGTGGAGGCGCGTGGCGGCCTGCGATTTGCCTGTTTCCGGCACTGGAATCGTGATCACGCGGGAGTCGGCAATGCTCCAACCTTGCGCCGGCATACAGCGCTCGGGACGGTGGATACTGTTATCGAGATCGCGCCCGGAAAGGACGATGGAAGCGAAGATCCGGTTGCCCAATCCGTCGGTGTAAAGTTTACGCGCAAACTCCGTGTCCTTCGCCAAAATTTGGCGCTCTAATTCGCTGATCTCCTGATCTTCGCCATACCATTTGCCAATGTACTCGGGCAGCTTGAGTTCGACGCCTTGCGGGGTGGAATTGGCCACCTTCGGTAGAAGGAATACGGCGCCCAGTCCGAGAGCCAGTAGGACCTGCAGGAAAACGAGGCGTTTAATAGTCATACGTTTCCTTTTCTTTCGCGGTGAGCGCGGTCGCTTTTGCTTTCACGTCGCTGGGCGCGAGGTTGAGCAGTTTGCTCGTTAGAAGCATGACCGCGAGCGCGATCGGGAAAAAGACGAATCCGGAATAATCGTGGTAGAGCCCACCGGCGAATTCGGGAAACCCGAGTTTCGCGATGATGATGATGGTGAAAATGCGGCCAGCGTTTCCGATAATGGCGAAGACAATCGACAGCACGAAGATGGTCGCCTTTTTCCAGAGCTGCTTCTCGACGATGTGGACATAAATGGCCGTGATCATGACCATCGCGATGAGCGAGCGAATACCGCTGCAGCCCTCGGAAATATCGAAGCCCCAACTCCCATCGACCGCGCGAAGCGTGGTGCCGACCGCGTAAACTTTGATCCCGAAGATGCCGCTCAGTTTTTCGACAATCCCGGTGATGACAAATTGCAGCCGGAAACTCATCTGCTCGATCGCCCCCAAGGGGACGAGGAAGATGAGGAACGCGGAAGCGAAACGGAGGATGCGCGCCACCTCTTTGCCCCAAATGAAAAGGAGCACGCCGGAAAAGAGGAACGGCAGGGCGGTAAGAGCGAGTCGGGCTTGCAGCGCGCGCGCGGCCACCACATAAAGCGCGATCCCAAGCGCGATCAAAACCAACCCCCAGTTGTTTCCCTTTATCCGCGCCTTCGCCAAGGCCGCGCGGTGATACCAAATCAAAAATAGAAACACCGCAGGGATGAGTTTGCTGTGTTCCTGATTGTACTCCGGCTTGTATCGCACCCAGGCCCAATTGCCGATGGGCCACCCCGCATAGAGCCGGGCGTATCCGTAAAAATAGACGAACGTCGCGGCGATCGATGCGAGCAGAAACGCCTGCCCCGGGTTGTCCTTGATCCAATCCCAAGTTTTTCGGGCGGTAGCAGATGCAGCGTCAGCGGTGCTCATGAAGAGCGGAAAAACTAGTCGGAGAATGCGCGAGCGCAATCAAGCATCGGCCACGAGCCGACGATCGACTAGTGGACGCTGGGGGCGAACGCGGACCGTTCCTGCGACCGGCGTGCCATGATGTCGTCGTGGATCCACCGGTAGGTCCGCTCCAGACCGTCGCGCAGTCGTGTGGATGGCTCCCAATTGAAAATTTTTCTGATCAATGTGTTGTCGCTGTTGCGCCCATTCACGCCTTTCGGCGCGGAAAGATTGTAGCGCCGCTTCAGCTTCACCTCGCCGATTTCTTCCGCGAGATCGACCAATCGATTGATGCTGACCAATTCATTGCTCCCAAGGTTGAGCGGGTCGGCGAAGTCGCCGGCCATGATCATCTGCGTCCCCTTCACACAATCGTCGATCCACTGGAAGCTGCGCGTCTGCTCGCCGTCGCCCCAGATTTCTATGTCGTGGCGACCAGAGAGTTTGGCTTCGATCACCTTCCGGCAAATCGCCGCTGGCGCCTTCTCGCGTCCGCCATCGTAGGTGCCCTGCGGCCCGTAGACATTGTGATAGCGCGCGATGCGCGTCACGATGCCGAAGTCCTCGCGGAAATGTCGGCACATGCGCTCGCTAAACAGTTTTTCCCAGCCGTATCCGTCTTCCGGCATCGCCGGATACGCATCCTCCTCCTTGAGCGCAGTAATGTTCGGGTCCACCTGTTTCTCCGCCGCGTAGACGCACGCCGATGAGGCATAGAAAAAACGCGCAACTCCCCGATCCTTTGCCGCCATGAGCAGATGCGTATTGATCAGGACGCTGAGCATGCAGAGCGCTTTGTTGTTCTCGATGAAGCCCATGCCACCCATGTCCGCGGCCAAGTTGTAAACTTCAGCAGCGTCACGCACGGCCTCGTCGCAAGCGGCTCGATCCTGCAGATCGAGCTGCAGGTTTTCCGCCTGGGGAAACTTCTGAAACCATTCGTCAAATGGCTTCAGGTCCACCGCGCGCACCGCGCGCCCCTTGCGCAACAGGTCAGCCACGAGGTGGCCACCAATGAAACCGCCCGCCCCGCAAACAACATTCAGATCCTGCGCCATGATCGGGCGAAATTCCGCACGGCGTTTAGTTTCGCAAGTATTTTCGAAATCCGGTGAGCTGCGCGGCGGCGCGGAACACAAACAGCGGATTGTTAATCAGATACCGCCGCGCAAGTCGCTTCGGCTCTTGCGTCAACCGGAAAAACCACTCCAATCCCATACCTTGCATCCAGCGTGGCGCCTGCCGCAGGCGACCGGTCAGCAGGTCAAAGGCAGCGCCTACTCCGAGAAAAATCTTCGCCTCGGGGAGCTGCGCCAGGTATGCCGCCATGAACCGCTCCTGCTTCGGCGTGCTCAGCCCCACCCAAAAAAAATCTGGCCGCGCCGCGCGCACCTTCGCCTGGAGGTCCGCAACTTCATCGGGATTCAACGGCCGAAAGGGCGGCGAATACGTGCCGACGATCCGCAATCCCGGAAAGCGGGCTTGGAGTGTCGCAGAGAGCTCATCGGCCACGCCCTCTTTCCCGCCGTAGAGAAAATGGGTGAACCCCGCCGGCTCAGAATGCGCGCATAGGTTTAACATCAAATCCGGACCATAAACGCGCCGGATAGTCGGCTCGCCCTGCGCCCGTCCCATCCAGACCATCGGCATTCCGTCCGGCGTACAAAGCAACGCTTCGTTGAGAATTCGCTTCAGCCCAGGATCGTTCTGCGCCTCCGTCACCCCATGCACGCCGGTCACGGCCACGTAGCCCCGCCGGCCTTCTCGCGCAGCGCAAAAAAGCACTTCACGCGCGCGCTCTTGATCGAGAACACTGATTCCGATTCCGAGGACGTTGACGCTTTGCACATCCATGAGCGGCTGCGATTGTAGCACAAAATGTTGAATCTACACGGATGGCTCAGCCGCTGATCGAACCAACGCAATCCTGTCGCACGGCAAGGAGCCTCCGTCATCAGGGCCGAACGTTTACGCGCGCGCTCATTCTTCTTAGCCTGCTCACAACCGCACGTCTCGCCCTCGCCGATCCCCTGCCCTTTTTCAAAGGCGTGACCGTTTCTGCGCAGACGTGGGGCACGGAATGGCAGACGCCGGAGATGGCGCAGACGCTTGACGAGTTAAAGTCGTTAGGCGTGAACAGCTTTGCCATCCACCCCTACGCGCGGATCGCGGAGGACGGGCACGTGCGCTTCCGCACGGTCGACGAGAATCGCCACATCACCGTGCCGCTGGATTGGGCGCGCGAGCGCGGGATGTCGGTCATGGTCATCCCGCATATCGCGTATTGGGGGACGAAGTTTCTCTGGCGGGGCGAGATCGATTTCGCGCGCCCGGAGGAGTGGGATAATTTCTTCGCCGATTACGAAAGCTGGATCGTGGAGATGGCGCGCGTGGCGCAGGCGCATCAAGCCCCCATCTTTTGCGTGGGGCTCGAATTTACCCACGCCGAAAAATTCTCCGAGCGTTGGCTGAAGATCATCGCCGCGGTCCGCGCGGTCTATTTTGGCAAGCTGACTTACGGCGGGAATTGGAACGATTTCGAGAATGTGAAATTCTGGGACGCGCTCGATTACATCGGCGTGCTCGCGTATTTTCCGCTCACGAAAACGCCCAACCCGAGCGAGACGGAAATCGCCGCAGCGTGGGACCAGCGCTGCGCGGAGCTGGCGCGTTTCTCGAAACGCAACGGCAACAAGCAATTCATCTTCGTCGAGATCGGATACAACGAGAGCGCGAAGGCGGCGGCCGAGCCGTGGAGTTTCAAGACCGGCGGCGACAACGCGGTGGAAATCCAGTCGCGCTGCATCGAGGCGGCACTCGCCTTGCCGGAAAAGCATCCCTTCCTCGCCGGGATGTTTTTTTGGAAATGGTTCCCTGAGATTCCATCGCGCGAGCAGGAGAATTTCCGGCTGCAAACGCCTGAGATCAAAGCGCTGATCGCGAAGCACTGGCGCGAGTAGCTTGCGATCCGCGGCGCGGAAATTTGCTGCAGAGCGATGACCGGGAGCAGATCGTCGTTTACGAGGCCGTCCCTTCGAGCCTTTCCGCGTGCACATGGCGAACGGAAGATTCGTCGATGTGCCGCATCCAGACTTTATGCACCTGTCTCCGACGGGCGGCGGCTCGTCGTCGATAGTTCGAAGATGCTTCGAAATCGTAGACGTGCTTCTCGTCACGAGCGTTGAATCGCTGCCGCGGAATGGAAACGACCGCGGAAAGCCGACCAACGCAGAGCTAAGTCAAACCTTCCGCCCGAATTTCTTCTCCAACTCGCTGTGCGAGATCTGGATCATGGTCGGCCGCCCGTGCGGACAACAATACGGCAGCTCGCACGCCAGCAGATCGCGGATCAACTTCTCCACTTCGAGATAGCGCAGCGGATCGTTCGCCTTCACGGCGTGACGGCAGACCGTCTTTGCGATCATGTCTTCGCCGAGCCGCAGCGCGGAGCTGCTGTTGCTTGCGCTGCGCAAGCCATCGATGACTCCGCGCATGAACGCGACCGGATCGGGCGCGCTCAAGAACGTGGGCAGGCTGTCGATCTTGAAGGTCTGCGCGCCGAACGGTTCGATCCCGATCCCCATCTTCTGCAGCGTGGCGAGATTGCGCTCCACCCATTCGGCATCGCGCGGCGGGAGATCGAAAGTGTGCGCGAGCAGGAGCCGCTGCGATGGCACCCCCTGCTCTTCCATCCGGCGCCGCAGCTCTTCGAAAAGGATGCGCTCATGCGCCGCGTGCTGATCCACCAGCACGAGGCCGCTGCTGTTCTCCATCAGGATGTAGAGCTTGTTCAGCACGCCGATGATTTGGAACTCGGAGCCGCGCGGCGTCTCGTGCTCGGGTGCGAACGGCGTATAGGCGGGACGTTCGACGGCTATTTCTTCATCCGCGCGCTCAGGCGTCGTGGAGATCGTGGCCTGCACACTTTCGTGCCCTGCCTCCATCGGCAGCGATGGCTCGAGCAGCGGCGCGCGCGGCGGGCGGCGGGACAAAGGCGGAGGTGGCCGGGACCGGTCCGCCAATGATGGTCGGCGCGCGAAATTGCTCCTCCCAATCCCGCCGCCCGCCTTCCAACGTCTCCCGCACCGCGCGCACGATCGCTTCGCGCACGCTACTCGGATCGCGAAAACGCACTTCGCGTTTTGCCGGATGCACGTTCACATCCACCGCGGCGGGATCGAGCGTGAGGAAGAGGAACGTGACCGGAAATTGCCCCTTCATCAGCGCCGTGTGATAGCCCTCGCGCAGCGCCGCGGTCAGGACCGGGCTCTCGATCGCGCGTCCGTTGACGAAGACCAACTGCTGCCCGCGCGTTTGCCGGCTCACGCCCGCGCGCCCGATCAGGCCGGCGATCGCCACGCCACCTGCCTTCGCCGGGACGCGCACTTCGAGCAGCTGCGCCACGAGCTCGTTGCCGTGCAGATCGCGGATGCGATCGCGCAAGGAAGCTGTGGCGGGAAGTTGCAGCGCGATCCGCTCATCGCGCACAAAGGCGAACGCGACCTCCGGGTGGCCAATCGCCTGGAGATGCATCTGATGTTCGACCTGCCGGCTCTCGGTATTTTCCGCGCGCAAAAACTTCCGCCGCGCCGGCAAGTTGTAGAAAAGCGAGCGCACTTCGATCTGCGTGCCGGGCGCTTCCCCGCCGTCGCGCACGGTCTCGATGCGTCCGCCCGCGACCACGATCTCCGTCCCGGCGATCGCTCCCGCTTCGCGGGTCGTTAGGCGAAACCGCGAGACGCTCGCGATGCTGGGTAGCGCTTCGCCGCGGAAGCCGAGCGTTTGGATGGCGGCCAAATCCTGCGCCGAGCGAATCTTGCTCGTGGCGTGGCGCTCCAGGCAGAGCAGCGCATCGTCGCGGTCCATCCCGCAGCCGTCATCGACCACGCGCACGAGCGAAATCCCGCCCCGCCGAATGCTTACTTCGATCTGCGCCGCGCCGGCGTCGATGCTGTTCTCGACCAGCTCCTTCACGACCGACGCCGGCCGCTCCACCACCTCCCCGGCCGCCACCTGGCTGGCTAGTATTTCAGAGAGAAGTCGAATCCGGCTCATGCGTTGCCCGACTCTAAACTGCCTGCACAAATTCGCGAGACGCCTCCGGACATCCAGGCGCTTGCGACGTGAATACGGGTGATTGACTCCTTTTTCGCCGGTCGTTAGGCTGGTTCCACCCTCGCACGATCGGCAGTGCAGTCTCGGATTTCGCCGCAAACAAGAACCCCATAAAAGAAAGAAACATCAGAATGAAAAAATACCTCAGCTGCGCCCTCGCTGTCTTCCTGGCGACCAACCTCGCCGCGTTCGCCTCGCCCGACGCCGCCATGATTGAAGCCAAGGAGAACGCCGCCTGGCAGGCCTTCAAAGACAAGAAGCCGGACGACTTCAAGAAAGTGGTCGATCACGACGCGGTCGGCGTTTACTCCGACGGCATCGCCGATATGGCGAAGGAAATGTCGGACATGCAGAAGTGGGAGATGAAATCGTTCAAGATCAGCGATTTCAAGGCGCACTCCGACGAGAAGGACGTCATGGTCGCAACGTACAAGGTCACGTTGCAGGGAACGGTGGACGGCCATGACGCCTCCGGCGTTTTCAATGCCGGCACGGTTTGGAAACAGGAGAACGGCGCCTGGCTCGCCATTTTTCATACGAATGTGAAAGCCGAGGGAGCGACGACCGACGCACAGAAGAAAGAATAGCGGCCGCGCGACCACTGGGGAACCGCGCGCGTCGGCGTGATGCGCGCGGTCTTCGCCAGCATTGACTTCGCCCGCTCCGTCCCGCATCGTTCTCTCAACTGCGGGGGAGCCCATGGCTGAGAGTTCGGCGAAGAAATCGTCGGAGACCCCTTAAACCTGATGCGGGTAATGCCGCCGTAGGGAGCGAGGAGTTGTTTTGGCCATGCGTTTTCCGCGCATGGCTTTTTTGTTTTGAAGACAGTTCTATCCACAGATTCCCATGGCCCCGATTCGCACAGATTCGATCAGGAAAAATCTGCGAAAATCTGCGTAATCTGCGGACCAACCTACTTATGATCGCAACCAAAGAATCCACTCGAACCAAAATCCTCCGATTACGTCATGCCGAACAGCGCGCGCGTTTACGTCGAGGGCGAAATCCATCCCGACGTCCGCGTCCCGTTCCGCGAGATCAGCCTCGCGCCGACGAAAGATTTTAGCGGCAACCTCGAGCCGAACGAGCCGGTGCGCGTCTACGATTGCAGCGGCCCTTGGGGCGATCCGCGCAGACACCTGATTCCGCAGAAGGCCTTCGCGCCCGTCCGCGCCGAATGGATCCGCGCGCGCGGGGACGTCGCCGAGTACGACGGCCGCGAGATCAAGCCCGAGGACAACGGCTACCTCACGCGCGGCCACGAAGAATTCGCCAGCACCGCCGAGCGCAAGAATCGCCTCGAGCAATTCAACGGCTCAAACCGCCGTCCGCTCCGCGCCAGCGCCGGCCATCCCGTCACGCAGCTCTGGTATGCGCGGCAGGGCATCATCACGCCCGAGATGGAATTCATCGCCATCCGCGAGAACGGAAGGCGAATTAAGAATGAAGAATTAAGAATTAAGAAAGGGGAAGGAAACGGCGACTCCGGACCTTCATAATTCATCCTTCTTAAATCTTAATTCCGGCCGCGACTCGCTCCAGCACCAACACCCCGGCGAAAGCTTCGGCGCCACCATCCCAAAAGAAATCACCCCCGAATTCGT
>CAWBFF010000013.1:0-15588 GCA_963788065.1 uncultured Verrucomicrobiae bacterium | reverse complement strand
TCGCCTGGAGCACGTTGATCGTCACGCTCCTGGTCGCGGTGGCGTAATTCGCGGCGTCGTCCGGGGTGAAGGTGACCGAGAGCGTTTGACCATTGCCCGCGGCGAGGACGGTCGCTGCCGCTGGGCTATAGAGAACGCGCCGGGCACCCAGGCGCTCGCGTTGAGCTGGGTCGCGCTCAATGGCGTGCCGTAGGTGATGTCCGCGGGATTGCCCATGTGATCTCCGGCGTCGCCTGGAGCACGTTGATCGTCACACTCCTGGTCGCGGTGGCGTAATTCGCGGCGTCGTCCGGGGTGAAGGTGACCGAGAGAGTCTGAGCGTTGCCAGCGTTGAGGACGGTCGCCGCCGCCGGGCTGTAGACCAACGCGCCGGGGATCGAGCGCTCGCATTGAGCTGGGTCGCGCTCAGCGGCGTGCCGTAGGCGATGTCCGCGGGGTTGTTCCACGTGATCTCCGGCGTCGCTTGAGCACGTTGATCGTCACGCTCCTGGTCGCGGTGGCGTAATTTGCGGCGTCGCTCCGGGGTGAAGGTGACCGAGAGCGTTTGACCATTGCCAGCGTTGAGGACTGCCGCCGCCGCTGGGCGGTAGACAAACGCGCCGGGCACCGACGCGCTCGCATTGAGCTGGGTCGCGCTCAATGGCGTGCCGTAGGTGATGTCCGCGGGATTGCCCCACGTGATCTCCGGCGTCGCATGGAGCACGTTGATCGTCACGCTCCTGGTGGCGGTGGCGTAATTCGCGGCGTTGCCGGGGTGAAGGTGACCGAGAGCGTTTGACCATTGCCCGCGGCGAGGACGGTCGCCGCCGCCGGGCTATAGATGGGGGTGGGGAGAGGAGGGGGGGGGGTGGGGAGGGGGGGGGGGGGGGAACGCGCCGGGGACCGATGCGCTCGCATTGAGCTGCGTGGCGCTCAACGGCGTCCCGGAGGCGATGTCCGCCGGATTGCTCCAGGTGATGACCGGCGTCGTTTTGGTCACTGGCTGCGTGAGCGTGCTGCTGTTGCCTTCCGGCGAACCGCCGCCGTTGGTGTAGATCGCCGTGATCTGGTGCGAGGTCGCGGTGAGTCCGCTGATGCTCTTGGTGGCGCTGCCATTCTCGAGCGTGACCGGCGAGCCGTAGTTCACGCCGTCCACCACGAACTGCACCTTCTCCTGCCCGGTGGCGGTCGCGTTCGCCACGGTCGCCGTGACGTTGAAGGATTGCCCGTAAGCCGGCGGGTTCGCCGGACCGGTCAGCGTGGTGTAAGCCGCTTCGACCGCCCCGATGTCATTCCGGTTATTCACCGGCCGCTCAAAGCCGCGCTGGTCCGTGGCGGGATGACCTCCGCCCCGGCGGGATGGGCCTGGGCAAAGGTGGCAGTGAAAGAGTTGTCCTGAGGATAAGGGAAGGTGGGCGAGAACGAAATCGACTCGATCTCCACCACCTCCGCGGTCGTCTGGCCGGGGTCCAGGATCGCCACCGACAGTCCCGGCCCCAGCCCGAGCGCATCGTTCACCGCGACGGAGTGTGTTCCCGCCACGACCGGCGCGGTGGTGACGGTAAGATTCGGCGCAGCCGCGTCAATGGCCGGGCTCCCGGGCTGCGGCACCATGGTCAAAGTCGCGCCGCCATTGTCCTGGAGCGGGCTCAGCTTCGGGTCGGCATTGATGGCACCGGGGAAGCCGCCGCCCTGCACGATGCTGTTGGAGATGTTCACCGTGGAGTATCACGCTTTCAGAGATAGGGTGAAGTTCAATTCCCCCTCCGTTGCCCCACAGGATGCAGTTGCGGAGGGTTGCTGTCCCAGAGATGGATATCGCCGTGGACGAGTTCCCGCTGAAGGTCACGTTCGTCAGCGTCGGATTGAAAAGAAATCCTTGGCCTTCGACGGATCCGTCGTCGTACGTGGTGAACCCGATGCCGGTGTTGCCGCTGAAGGTGACGTTGGTGAATGTCGCGCTCCCGTCCTCCACGTGGACTCCGTCGCCGGTGTTGCCGATGAAGATGCCGTCGGTCAGCATCATGTTTCCTTGTAATTAGAGCCCGCCACCCGTGTTGGATCATGCGGTGTTGCCACTGAAGGTGACTTGGTTTAGCGAGATGTCTGTTCCAAGTTGGAAATCCCGCCGCCAATTTGCGAGGAATTGCCGCTGAAGGTCACGCTGGTCAGCGTCTGGCTGCTAAGTTCGCGGTTGAACATTATGATGCCGGCACTCCTGGCGGAGTTGCCGCTGAAGGTCACGTTGGTCAGCGTCGGACTGCCGTCGTCATTGTACATCCCGCCGCCGCTTTGCGCGGAGTTGCCGCTGAAGGTCACGTTGGTCAGCGTCGAGTTGCTGCAGGAATTGCACATCCCGCCGCCGTCGGCGCGGCGGAGTTGCCGCTGAAGGTGACGTTGATGAGCGTCGGGCTGCTGTCGTCTCGTTGTAAATCCCGCCGCCGTCGGCGGAGTTGCCGCTGAAGGTCACGTTGGTCAGCGTCGGGTTGCCGCTGACGGTTATACATCCGCCGCCGCCCTTACCGGATGCCGCCTTCGCATTACCGCCGCGTGACGGTGAAGCCATCGAGTATGGCGGTGTTGCACCGTCCCGTCGCCGGTGACGACGTGGTAGCTGTTCTCGCCGTTGTTGGCGAAGTTCGCGCCGTCGTTGCCGGCGAGATCGCCGGTGAGGATGGTGCCGTTGGTCGCCGGGTCCGAGTTGCGCTGGGTGCGCGCCGTCTCGGTGCCGGCAAAGCCGCCGTAGAGCGCGACCTCCGTCTTCAGCGCGAAGGTTCCGTTGCGCGGATCGGCGAGCCCGGGCGCCGGGCTTGTAAATGCCGCTCTTCACCCACAGCTCGCTGCCGGCACCGGCGCCACTGGCGCCCGCAAGCGCCGGCGCGAGGTCCTTCGCATCGGCCCAGATCCGCCATTTCCCCCGCACCGCCGGGGACGACGTAGATCACCCCCGCGACCGCCGCGAGGGATAGGCAGGCGGAGAGGACGGCGCCGAGGAAGACGCGCCCGGCTGCCGACCGCAAAGGCAAAGTGCCGCCGAAGGACAAACGCAGGCTGCTGGCGCCATGTGCGGATTTCGCGTCGGGCCGGCGCCTGGCTCGGTGAGGAGCGAGACCAGCCGGCGCGACGCCAGCGGAATGATCGGGGTTCTTGTTTGTCCCGAGGACGCCGCAGAGGGCGTTCAGGTTGCCAGGCACGGGAGCGATCGAGAGATGGGTTGTTTTCATGGGAATGATTGGGCTTCATGAGCTATTGCGCTTTCGGGCGGCAAAACCTGAGAAAATCTTTCGCCGGCTTTCCGGCGCGGTGTTTCTTCCGCCGTCTGTGCGAGCACCCGGGAAGAAAACGCCCGACCTGCCGCGTGGCAGGCGGAAGACCCGGGAAAAATTTCGTCGCCCTGCCTGCCTGCTCGACCACCTGACGGCGCGATTGTTTTTCCCAGGTGGCTTCTGTCAATCTCCGGGCCGATGCCTCCCGAAGAGACTCCAGGCGATCTTCCCGAAATTTCCGGCAGCTCGTCGCCAGTGAATGATTTGATGCCGCTCGTCTATGAAGAGCTGCGGCGGATGGCGCATCGCCACATGGCGCAGGAGCGGCCGAATCACACGATGCAGGCGACCGCCCTGGTCAACGAAGTTTATCTAAAGCTGAAACACGACCGCCCTGAGTGGCAAAACCGCGCCCACTTCTTCGCCCTCGCCGCGCAGATGATGCGGCAAATCCTGATCGACTACGCGCGGCGGCATACGCGCGACAAACGGGGCGGCGGCGCGGTGCAGGTGACGCTGGATGAAGCGATGTGGATCGCGCCGGAGAAAAGCGAGGAGATGCTCGCGGTCGATGACGCCTTGCAACGTCTGGAGAAGATCGACAAGCGCCACAGCCAGATCGCGGTCATGCGTTTTTTCAGCGGCTTGACCGGGGATGAGATTGCCGAGGCGCTGGGGGTTTCCGTGGAAACTGTGAATCGCGATTGGCGGCTGACGCGCGCCTGGTTGCGGCGGGAACTAAGCGCCGCGGCATGAGCGTTTACCTTCCGCACTTTCCATGACTTCCGAGCGCTGGGAAAAGATCGCGCAGATCTTTCATGAAGCCGCGGATCGCCCTGCCGCATGAGCGCACGCGATTGCTCGATGAGACGTGCGGCGGCGATGAAGCATTGCGCCGCGAGGTGGAAGAATTGCTCGCCTCGGATGCGGATACGGATACGGACGGCGAACTGGATGACATCACGCCGCGCATTGCGGCGGGCTTGATCAAAGAAGGCCAGCGCAACGAACGCGTCGGTCGCGTGCTCGGAAGATATCGGATTCTTTCTGCCCTTGGCGCCGGCGGGATGGGGGAAGTTTATCTCGCCGAAGACGCGACGCTGGAACGCAAGGTCGCGCTGAAATTATTGCCGCGCGCCTTCACCCAGGATCCAGAGCGCGTGCGGCGTTTTGCCAAGGAAGCGCGCGCCGCCTCCGGTCTCAATCATCCGAACATCCTCACCATTCATGAGATCGGCGAATGGAAAGGCGAACGCTTCATCGCCATGGAATATGTGGAAGGCGAAACGTTGCGCGAACGCTCGGCCGTAGCCCACTCACGATCGCGGAAGTTCTCGAGATCGGTGGTCAGGCCGCGGGCGCGCTGCGCGCGGCGCACGCCGCCGGCATCGTCCATCGCGACATCAAGCCGGCCAACATCATGCTCCGCCGCGACGGCTTCATCAAAGTGCTCGACTTCGGCCTGGCCAAGCTGACGAGCGCGACGCGCGCTCCGCTCGACGCTGACCGAGTCCGGCCGCGTCATGGGCACGGTCAACTACATGTCGCCCGAGCAGGCCATGGGCAGCCGCTCGATCATCGCACCGACATCTTCAGCCTCGGCGTGGTCCTGTACGAACTCGCGACCGGACAGCGTCTCTTCGAAGGCAAAAGTGAGGCCGCGGTTTACCATGCGATTCTGCACCAGCCGATCCCGCCGATCGCCGATGCGCCGCCGCGGGTTCGAGCAGGTCCTGCGTCGCGCGCTCGAGCGCGACCCAGCGCACGCTACCAAAGCGCCGCCGATTTCCAGGCGGACCTGCGTCGTCTCGCGCAAGGAAGCAGCGCGACGGAAGCGGCACGTGCCGCGGGTCGAGCGCGACGTGCCCGCCTCTTGCGCATCGCCGCCGCCGCGGCTGCGTTCGTCCTGGTCGGTTACGCGCTGTGGCGCCAATTCCCGCGCGCGGCTGCAAACGCGCATGCGCCAACTCCAGCCAATTTCGTTCGCCTGACAGAAGGGCGCGGCCCCGAGCAATTCCCCAGCATGGCCCCTGATGGCAAGACTTTCGTTTATGCCAGCGCCGTCTCCGGAAATTGGGACATTTATTTGCAGCGGATCGGCGGCAGCAATGCGATCAACCTCACGAAGGATTCGGTGGCTGACGACACCCAGCCAGTTTTCTCGCCCGATGGCGAATATATCGCCTTTCGTTCGGAGCGGGATGGGGGCGGCATTTTCGTCACCGGCTCGACGGGAGAAGATACGCGGCGGTTGACCGATTTCGGTTACAACCCAGCGTGGTCGCCTGACGGAAAAGAAATCGCTTTCGCGACCGAAGGCGTCGCCAGTCCGAGAGTCCGTTTCACCTCCGTTAGTCAACTCTGGAGTGTGAATGTCGCCACCGGAGTGAAACGGCTGATTCCGTCCAAGGATGCGGTCCAACCAAGTTGGTCTCCCCACGGCCAGCGCATAGCCTATTGGGGCGTCCCCACGGGCAAACGCGATATCTGGACGGTCGCGGCGGCCGGCGGTGAGCCGGTGCAGGTGACCCGGGACGAGGCGAAAACTGGCCCGTTGAAACTCCAGGCGCACGATTGGAACCCGGTCTGGTCTCCCGATGGCCGCTTCCTTTATTATGTGAGCGATCATGGAGGCAGCATGAATCTCTGGCGCGTCGCCATTGATGAGTCCACGGGCAAAGTGTTAAGCCAACCGGAGTCGGTCACCATTCCCGCCGCCAACCTGGGCCATCTGAGCTTCTCGCAAGACGGCAGCCGCATGCTCTATGCGCAATTCGACAACAAGAATAACCTGCGGCAAATCGGCTTTGATCCGGTGGCGGGAAAAGCGAACGGCGAGGCGGTCCACGTGACTGAGGGCTCCTTGCAGACGACAGACCCCGCCATTTCTCCGGATGGGGAACGGCTCGCCTTTTGCAGTTCGGGGGAAACTCAGGAGGACATTTTCGTGAGCCGGAGCGATGGCACCGATCGCCGCCAGTTGACCAACGACGTCTTCAAAGACCGGCTGCCGCGCTGGTCGCCCGATGGGCGGCGGCTTGCTTTTCAATCCAACCGCAGCGGGAGCTGGGAGATTTGGTCGATCGACGCCGATGGCAGCGGCTTGCGCCAGGTGACCTTTACTTCCGACTCCGCCATGTTCCCGACCTGGTCCCCCGATGGTTCGCGTCTGGCCTATTCTCCCCGGGCCGAGAACGCGCGAATCCTCCAGCTCGACCGGCCATGGACCGAACAAGCTCCCCCCAAATCGAAACCACCCGATGAAACACGGGCATGGTTTGAAGCCTGGTCCTGGTCACCCGATGGGCAGAGCCTGGCCGGTCGGCAGCAGAGCGTGCGTCACTCGGGAGGGATCACCGTCTATTCCATTGATTCGCAAAAACTCGAAAAGCTTTCGGAGACTGGCTACTTCCCCGTCTGGTTAAACGACAGTTCCCGGCTGCTTTTTTACAATCTGGGCAAGCTCTACCTGATCGACCGGCAATCAAAAACAGTATCGGAAATCCTGAGCGCGGCCCCGTACGAGATCGACCGGTTTGATCTCTCCCGTGATAACCGAACCATCTGTTACAGCCTAACGACCAAGGAATCCGACATCTGGATGATGATGCTGAAGTAAGCAACTGTCGGGACGACCTGACCGAGGAAAGGCAGGTCAACGCAGAGCGTGGATACCGCCCGGCCGCCCGATCAACGCCGGAGAAATCCAACGGGGGATTACCTTTCCGATTAGCAGACGCGAGCGCCTGCCTTAAGTTTGTTCAGGCGCCAATTCGGGCGTGACCGGCAAACGCCGCGGCACCTGGCGCAGGGCCGTTCCGCTGATTTCCTCAACTGCGGCCTCGCCGCCTTCGTGGTATTCGGCGTCGCCGTTCACCTGCCAGAGATCGTAGAGCTCGGTATCGGCGAGGATGTTTTCCACGCAGAGCATCGCCGTCATCATGGCGTGATCCTGGTTGTTGTATTTGTGCATCCCGTTGCGGCCGACCAAATGCAGATTCGGGAAACGCGCCGCGAGTTCGTCGCGCACGGTGGCGACGTGTTTGGAGTAATGGTCATCGTAAACCGGATAGGCTTTCTTCTGGCGCACGACCGTGCCGTCCATGACATCGCCTTCCTTCGAGAGGCCGATTTGCATCAGCTCCTTCTTCGCCAGCTCGATCAACTCGGCATCGGTTGAATCCCAAAGCCCGTCGCCTTCGAAGCAAAAATACTCGAGCCCGTAGCAGGCCTTGTCCGGGTCGGGCACCATCTCGGGCGACCAACTGCGGAAGTTTTGGATGCGGCCGACCTTGCACGCTCGGATCGTGGATGTAGATCCAGTTATCCTCGAACGCGTCGCGGTTTTTCAGGATCAACATCACGGTCAGGAAGTCGCGATACTTCAAGCTATTGGCCGCGGTTTTGGCGCGTTCGGAAACGGGCGGCTGGAGGCCGTTGACCAATTCCCGCATCGGCGCGGACGAGATGACGTGCTCGGAGGCGAGCGTCTGGACGTTGCCGTCTCCATCCTGGAAACGGAGATTCCACGAGTCCGCGGCTTGGTCGTATTCGCAACCGACCACTTTCGCGCCCATCACGATGTTGCCGCCGAGCTGCTTCGTCTTTTCGGCGCACGCTTCCCACATCATGCCGGGACCTTTCCGCGGATATTTGAAGGAGTTGATCAGCGACTTGATCACCTTGCTCGAATCCTTCGGCTGTTTCTGCGGGAGAAGCGCGTTCTTGATCGCGCTCCCGAGCGAGAGGCCTTTGATGCGCTGCGCGGCCCAATCGGCCGAGATTTCTTTACAGGGCATGCCCCAGACTTTTTCGGTGTAGCTCTTGAAGAACGTGTTGAAGAGCCGTTTGCCGAATTGGTTGCTCACCCAATCCTCGAAGTTTGTCGGATTCGCGACCGGGAGGACCCGTGCCTTCATCCAGGAAAGGACGCAGAGCGTACTCTTGAAAACGCCGAGCTTCACGAGCGCTTCCACCGCCTTCAGCGGATAGGCGAAAAATTTTCCGCCGTAAAAAATCCGCGAGGAACGCGGCCGATCAAGCATGTCGTCCGGCAAGATTTCCTGCCAAAAGTCGTTAACTTCTTTCGACTTCGAGAAAAAGCGATGCCCGCCGATATCGAAGTGGAAACCCTTGTAGGTGGCGGTGCGCGAGATGCCGCCGACGTAAACCGGGTCCGCCTCCAGCACAGTCACGTCCACGTTATTTTTTGAGAGCAGATAAGCGGCGGTGAGTCCCGCCGGTCCTGCGCCGATAATTGCTACATTGGTTTTCATGTTTGTTTAAGCTACCCAGCCTCCCCGCGTGAAGTTCCAGACCCACCACCCTTGCAGGCTCAGTCCGGCTGCGATGAGGCAGCCAGCCACGACCATGCCGAACGCACGCGCCGGGGCCGGCGGAGTGCGAAGGTGCGTCAAAAAGTGCATCAGCGCCAGCACGATTAGTGCGTGTGCGCAAAACTGATATCGCAGCATGCTCTCCATCTGGACGGAGGCGACACCGCTGACGGCGATGTAAAAAGTGATGAAAGCGATGAAATAGAGCCCCACCCGCGCCTGCCAGGCGGTGCGCCCACGCAAAGCGAAAAGGAGCTCGCATAAACCCACCGCGAGGAAAAGGAGCGCGCCGAGCGTCATCGTCATTTGGCTCCATTCCGTCGGATCGCGCCAGGCCGGGATGAGCCAGCGATAGCTCGCCGGTTTGAGAATGGCGAGGTAATCGGGGAACACCTGCCAGCCCGCCTGCTGCGTCAGCATGTAGAGATCCCAGCGTCCCCAGCGCGCGAGGCAGTAGAGAAAAAATCCGATCGTGCCCAGCGTCGCCACCGCCATCAACATCACCGGCCCGGCGTAGCGGCGCAGCCAGCCGCGGACATCGCGCAGTCCGGCCCAGCCTTCCGCGAAAACTCGTCTAACCACAGGATACGCCGCGCACGGCAGCCCGACGATGCGCGTAGCCGACATCACGATTCCGTGCAGCGCCGCCAAAATTTTCGCCGTCCATCCCTCCGCCGTGCTCCAATAGATGAAGCCCAGCAGCGCCATCATAAAGAGCGATTCCGAATATCCCGCGACAAGGAAAAAGGCCGTCGGATGCGCCGCGATCGCGGCCGCGCCGAAACCCTGGAGAAGGCCCGGCACTTTCCAGCGATCGCAGAGGAGGAAAAAATAAGTCCAGAATCCCCAGGCGGCCAGCTGCGCGGTCACGAGAAGGGACGGGTAAAGACCTAGGCCAAACCAGTGATGCAGAGCGCCCGCGATCGCCGGATAGGCCGGGAAGAATGCGACGTTCGAGACCTCCATCATCTTCCGCGCAATCGGCGGCAGGACGGTTTGGTAGCCGTGGTCCACGATGCTCGCGAACCAGTAGCTGTCGTGTTGCACCAAGTGTTTGGTAGCGCTGCGCCAGCGTTCCCGGAGGCGCGATTAGCACGACCGCAACGAAAATTTGCGCGCAGGTGAGCAGTAATCCCGCAATGAGTGCGCGCCAGGCTTGAGCGTTACGATCCATGCGCGCAGTGGTTTCCGAAGCGGCCGACCCTACCCGCGCAGACCGGTCCGCGCCAGAGGAAGTCGGTCGGAAAAACCATGCAACCGGGAATCGAGCGGTTGGGCTGGGCTGGACGCAGATTTCCATTGGTGAGCCGTTTTTGACGCCGCCCGTTTGCGTCTATTCGCATTTTTTCACGAGAAAGGCGCTTTGATTGGGCCGGCCATTGCTCAATGCCCGCCGGTCACGGTGTATCCCTCGCGCCGTAAATCCTCCGCCAGGTCCATCTCCATCTGCAGTGCCGCGGCGTACGGCATCGGATTGAGATGCTCGAAGAGTTCCGGCAGGAGGCGCACGCCGTATTTCTCGACGACCCACGCCGCTTTATAGCCGTGTTTATGATTTTCGAAGCGGTGCTCGGGCGGCAGCCCGCTCATCCCGACATATACGCACGGCTTCGCAGGATCGCGTTTCGGATTAACCCGCCGGACCGAGGGATGCCGCGCCGCCCGCGGGTCCAGCAGGATGACATACACGTTATGGTGGAACTCCCCGGGCAAGGCTGCACTGTCATCGAGTCAGCCCACGGTTCCAAGCACAAGGGGCTCGACCATTCTCTCACGGCACACTCACGCCCGATCGTGATTTACCCAACCCGATTTCCGTCGCGCTGATCAATCCGTTGGCCGTTACGTCAGTTCGGAAATTGGACGGGCTGCCGTATTTCATCATGGAATACGTCGAGGGCAAAACGCTGACGCAGTTTTGCTCGGCTCACGCATTGACTGTGGAAGCGCGGCTCAAGCTTTCCTGAAGATCTGCGAGCGGTGCAGTTCGCTCACCAGCACTTGATCGTGCGCCGGGATTTGAAACCGGGGAACATTCTCGTGAACGCAGAGGGCGATCCGAAGCTGCTGGATTTCGGGATCGCGAAGCTGCTCGCACCGCATGACCAAGCGCTCCTGCTCACGATGACCGGGGAGCACCGGCTCACACCCGCTTATGCCTCACCGGAGCAGGTGCGGGGCGAGCCCATCACGACTGGGAGCGACATCTATTCGCTCGGAACGCTGCTCTACAAAGTCCTGACCGGACAAAACGCGCATCTCTTTTCGACCCCGCATCCACAGCCGACGGAATTGCAGCGGGTCGTCGCGGAAGAGGAGCCGTTGCGGCCGAGCGCGGCGGCAGCCGATTCCGCGAGCAAACGGCGTCTCCGTGGCGATCTCGACAACATCATTCTTAAAGCGCTACTCAAAGAATCCCGCCGGCGTTACGAAACTGTGGGAGCGCTGGCCGCGGATATCCGGCGGCATCTGGAGCAACGCCCGGTGATGGCGCGGTCGGACACGATTTCCTACCGCGCGGCGAAATTCATTCAGCGGAACAAGCTCGGCGTCGCGGCGGCCACGCTAATTTTGCTCATCCTCTTCGGCGGGGTGATCGTGGCACGCTGGGAAGCATATCGTGCCCGCCTCGCCGAGGCGAAAGCGCAGCAGCGTTTCGCGCAGGTGCGGGAGCGCCGACGCGACCCAGGCAGACGATCTCATGCGCGAGATTGCCCGGTGCGAAGCCGCGTTGCGCTGAAGTAGCGCAGGACGCGCCGCTATTGCAGCCGGAAGACTTCCACCAAGGCCACGCCCGTCCCTTCGTTCTTGCCGCGCACGACTGCGGTGTAGTTCCCGGGGACCAAGGTGGCGATGAGCGCAGACTCCAGATTGTTCGTCGGCGGCACCGTGGTGGCGATGATTTCCGCCTCCTGCGTCGCGCGCCAATCGTCGTTCAGGATGGTGTTTCCATTTCGATCGTGCACTTCCAGGATCGGATCGGCCAGCGCGCCGGCCACGGGCAGAGAAGGCCCGATCGCACGCACGAGGACACGGGCCGGCTGCATTCCGCCAACGATAAAGCCGCCGATCATAACGTTGTCACCGGTATTGACTCGGCCTCGGGTAGAAATATTCGCCAAGGTGGCAGGCGCAGCGTCATCAAGATCGTAGACTTCCACCAACGCCACGCCGGTGGCCGTGCCAGTGCCTCGCACGATCGCGGTGTAACCGCCCGGGGCCAACGTCGCGACGATGGCTGACTCCAGGTCGCTCGTCGGCGGCACGGTGGTCGCGATGATCTCGGCTTCCTGCGAGGTCCGCCAGTTGTCGTTAAACACCTGCATCCCACCAGGACCGTTCAATTCCAGAGTCGTATCGCCCAGGCGATCCGGGACGGGTAGCGACGGACCAATCGCGCGGATGATGACTTTCTTCGGCGCTGTGCCGGTGATGATGAAGCCGCCGATCAAGACATTGTCACCCGTCTCCACGCGCATGCGGGTGGAAACGTTGCGGAGCCTCGGCGCGGGCGGGTTCGCGACGTTCGGGTCGAGCGTGGTGAGGATGCCGGTGGCGTTGATCGCAACTTGTGCGTTGGACGTGATGGTGGAGAAGGAGCCGCTGACCGACGCATAACCGAGCGGGTTAAAGGGATCGCCAGGGAACGGCACGTAGCCGTTGCTTGTCTTTAAGACGAGCTGGCCGCCGAGCGTTGCCGCCCCCGCCACGCGGACCTGATCGAAGTCTCCTGCTTCTCCGCCTGCCGCCTCCAGCACGAGGGTGCCGTTGGCATTCTGCGCAAAGCTGCCCGCGACCGTGATTGAGCCAGGAGAACGGCCGGGCGAAAGGAAGCCCGCTTCATTGGTTAGACTCCCGGCCACCAAACCGGAGCCGCTCAAGATGCCGCCGTTCAGGGTGACGTCCCCGTTCAACACGATCCTGGTGAGATCTGTTTCACCGCCGCTCTGGACGAAGAAGGCTGAGCCGTTGACGACATCCGGCTCGCCCTGCGTAGGGCGATTCCCAGCTCCGCCGGAGATGATGTTGCCTGCGCCACCCGAGATGATGTTGCCCGCGCCCCCGGAGATAATCCCTGCGCCATCCTGCCCGATCAACGAGGCGCCATCGTTGGCAATGATGTTGCCCGCACCTCCGGAGATAATATTTCCCGCGCCGCCGGAGATGATGCCCGCACCATCCTGGCCGATGAGGTTGCCTCCGGCTGGATTAATCAAACCAGCGCCGTCCTGCCCGATGAGCGAGGAGATGCGGCCGAGGTTATTGATGAGATTCGCCGAGAGAACCGGTGGGTTTAGCGGCAGCAAGGCAGGGTTGGCGACCACGGAGGAGACTGGTCGCTGGAAAACGATTTCTCCCTGGTTAATCAGCTCAGTCAGTCCTGAAATATTTTGCTCAGAATAGATGTTCACTTTGCCGAAGTTTTCCAGGACGCCGTTAAAGCTGAACGCGTTGGCGTTTAACGCCTCGAGCCGCGCGCCGGGTCCCACGATCAGATGCACGCCCGAGTCGAACGAACCGCCAAAGACGTTCGCGTAGTCGAAGATGCGCAAGCGCCCGGGACCCACCAGCCGGCCTCCATCTCGAATCGCGAGTACGCCCACAGCCTGTTGCGTGTCGAGGCGCACGGTCGAGGAATCGATGATGGCGAAGTCATTGGCGCCGGGAATGGAGCCGGATCCGGAGACCCGATTCCAGGTCGCCGGATCAGTCCAGAGACCACCGGAGTTTGCCACCAGGAAGACCGCCCCCGTCGTAGCCGACTCTGTCGCGTCCGTGGCGTTGCTTTTTACCGACACACCGCCGGGAGGTAGAATGCGAATGAAGAGCGGCGACGTGCCGGCGCGTCCGGTCAGATCGAATTCATCCACCGCCAGCGCCTGGATGATGTGATCGCCGAAACCGCTGATGGTGTATTCGATCGAAGCCTGCGTGGCGCCGGCTGTGACCGTCTCCAGGACTGAGCCGTCGATCAGAAGCTTCAGGCTCTTGATGAAGTTATTGCTGGTCGCTGTCGCCGCGATCCGGAAACGCGCCACCCCGTTCGCGTCGGTGTTGATAATGAGCGGGTCGGCACTGCTGCTCCCGTTCGAGCCTGAGCGCGCGGGCGAGGTGATGGTGACGAGCGGCGGCGTCTCGGCGAAGATCGCGTAGGGCCCGATGATGTTCGACAACGAAGAGACCGAGCCGGCCGCGGTGGCGACGGCGCGGAAGTAGAGCCCGTCGTCCGGCGCCAGGCCGTTGGTGGTGAGCGAGAAACGTTTCGGATCGGCATCCTGCGTCATGCGCCCGGCATTCGGCGTGGCCACATCGCTCCAGGAAGCTTCCTCGGTGGGACGTTTGGTGCTTTGCACTCTTACCGCCATGTCCGTGCGCGGCGAAATCATGTCCACGCGGAAGTCCAGATCCGCCCGGCGTCCGTTGCGGATGATGTGAAACAAGGTTTGCCCAACGCGCGGCGTCGCGCTGCCGAGATCGAACGGGCCGACCACGTTCGATTTCACCTCCGGCTGGCCGTCCGCCGTCACGCGGGCCCGGAAGTAGACGCCGTTAAGCGCAGGATAATTTGTCGAGGAGAGAACGTAACGCTGCGTGGCGACGTTAAGCGTCATGTAACCGTCGGTGCCGGTCTCGAGTCTTCTCCAGCTCGCCTCGTCGTTCGGCGTGGTGGTGGCTTGCACGCCCACTACCTGGCTGGCGCGGCGGCCCGGATATTTCGCGGCGAAAACGAGAGGCTTGTCCGCCTGCCCGACGACGGGAGTGCCGGCAGGAGTGGGAAACGCTGGCTGGTCGCTTCCATTGACCGTGAACTGCGGCACACCGCTGCCGATCGAAAGACGAAGGGTGGCTTGCGCGGTCTCGACTCCGTCCGTGGCGGTGATCGTGATGAGAAGCGGAGTGGTCGTCTCGCTCCCGGGCCGCGGCGCGCCGGAGATCACTCCCGTCGCGGTGTTGAAACGAAATCCGGCCGGCAATCCGGTGACGCTGTAGGTCAACGTCTGGCCCGCAGGAAAGTAGGCGGCTAAAATGTGATAAGCGAAATGCTGCCCGACCACGGCTTCCGCGGTGAGGTTGCTCACGATCCGCGGCGACGAACCCTGGAAGATCACGTCCGGCAGATTGATGCCGACATTGTTGGCGAGGTTTTCGAAGATGAATTGAGGGGACGTCGTCACCGTGGTCGGATCGCCCGGCACCCGCGTGAAGGCGGGGCTGGCGCTGCCCGTATTCGCCGCGTTCGTCAGCGTGAACCAATTCAACGGCAGGTCGGTCATGATGCCGCTAAAGTTTCGGACGCGACGCGCAGCGTCGGTTTTCACCGTCCACCAATCGGACTTCTCCGGATTCACTTCGCCGCGATAGCTGAAGGTGGAAGTCGTGAGGCCGTAGCCGCCGTCTCCCGCGCGCACGACAAAGGTGGCGCTGCTCGGCTGTCCCGAGTTTTGCGTCCGGCCTTCGTTCTTCGGGCCGCCGAGAACAGAAACAAACTCCAGATCCCCAGCCGCGCTCACTCGCATGATCGTCGCCTCTGCCCCGCCGCCGCTCGCCGCCGGAGGGCTACCCGCCTCATTCGCGGCCGTGTTTCCGCTGATGAGGAAACCGCCATCCGTTTCGACCACCAGATCGTCGCCGACGAATTGATTCGAATTCGTGTTCACGGGATTCGCGCGCTGAATCCACTTCTCGAAGATCGGCACGAGGCTGGAGTTAAACTTGCGCAGCACCACGCCGAAAGTGCCGTTCATGCCTACCCGGCTAAGGGTGGCAAAGCCTCCGTCAGGCGTGGCTACGATGGCGACTGCGCTTTCGGACCGACCCGAACTTCCGTCGCGCGAATCGCGCAGGCTGAGGAGATTCCCGCTGCCATCGATTCGCAGCAACGTCACGCCGAAGCCATTGTCCAAAACGGCGACGAAGACGTTGTTCTCGGTCGCCGATTCGCAAACTGCCGAGTCCCGAGATACTGGATCGCGCTCTGATCATAGAGCGTATAAAAGGCCAGCGAG
>CAWBFF010000012.1:0-170344 GCA_963788065.1 uncultured Verrucomicrobiae bacterium | reverse complement strand
GCCAGAGTTGTAGGCGTTGTCGCCGAGTTGAAGCACGAGGTTCGGCGTGCGCGCGCCGGTGAAAGTATAGAACGCATCGCGCACCGCTATTTGCTGCGCGGCGCGTGCAGGGTCGCCGTAGCCGGCGGTCCCCGCATCGCCGAGAACCCAGATGCGGGTGTTAACCGAAGACCCGGCAGCAGGCGGCGTGGTGAAGGTGAAGTCGGTCCCGTTATCCGGCGGAGCAGGTGCGAGCGTATCCGTGCCGGAGCCCACGCTGTAGAAGTAGGTCGTGTTCGGAGTCAGCCCGGTAAGCTTGACTTCGTGATTGAACTGCGACGCCGGCGCCGCCGCTTCATCCACGGTTTGGTCGAGCGTCCCGGCGATGGTGCCGTAGCGGACGCGCCCGAGATCGTAGAGCGTATTGCGCCACCGGATCGTCATCTGCCTCTGCGCCGCCTTCTGCAAATAAGGGCCGCGCGTCAGTGAGCCGGCGCCCGCGACGACAGTAACGCTAACCGGTGCGGAGGTGGTCATGGTATTGGCGCTATCGAGAGCGACGGCCGTGAGCGAGTGGCTGCCCGGCGACGCGCTGGTCCAGCCAAAGCGATAGGGACTGGTCGTCGTCGTTCCAATTAGAGTGCCACCATCGTAGAACGACACGCTTGTGATCGTCCCGCGCGCTGGCGCGGCTGTGGCCTCGATCATGAAGGCGCTGCCGACCGTCATGCCCTGCGTCGGGCTGGTGATCGCCGCCATTCCGGAAGGGAGCCCGAAGATCTCCACCAGCCCAACGCCCGTCCCGTTATTCGCGCCACGAACGATCGCCGTGTAGCGCGCGCCGCCCGACGGCAGCGTGGCGACCAGCGCTGACTCCAGTTCGCTTGTCGGCGGGACGGTTGTCCCAATGATTTCCGCCTCCTGCGTGCTCCGCCAGTTGTCATTCGCTTGCAGGAGCACGCCATTCCCATCGCGCAATTCCAGCGTG
This sequence comes from uncultured Verrucomicrobiae bacterium, assembly GCA_963788065.1. Taxonomy (GTDB): domain Bacteria; phylum Verrucomicrobiota; class Verrucomicrobiia; order Chthoniobacterales; family UBA10450; genus JACCTI01. The sequence goes on along the minus strand of CAWBFF010000012.1, from coordinate 169,377 downwards.
GGATCGGCCAGTTTTCCGGCCACGGGCAACGAGGGACCGATCGCGCGGATCAGCACTCGCTGCGGCGCGGTCCCGAGCACGATCGTGCCCGCGATCAAGACGTTGTCGCTGGTTTGCACCAGGCCGCGGGTCGAGATGTTGGCCAGGCGCGAATCGACTGCTTGATCGAGATCGTAAGCTTCAACCAAGGCGATGCCGGTGCCGTTGTTCACGCCGCGGACGATGGCAGTGTAGTTCGAAGAATTGGCCGGCAACGTGGCCACGATAGCCGACTCCAAATCATTTGTGGGCGGGACTTGGGAAGCGATGATTTCCGCTTCCTGGGTGCTGCGCCAGTTGTCGTTCATGGCCACGAGCGCGCCTGTTCCATCGCGGAGCTCGAGGATCGGATCGGCCAGCTTGCCACCCACCGGAAGGGACGGCCCGATCGCGCGGACGATAACGCGTTTGGGCATGGTGCCGGTGACGATGAATCCACCGATGAGCACGTTGTCGCCGGTCTCAACGCGCAGCCGCGTGGAGATGTTCGCCAAACGAGTGGATGAGATCGGCGTCGCGGTCGGCGTGGGCGTTGCCGTCGGAGTCGGTGTAGCTGTGGGCGTGGGCGTGGCGGTAGGTGTCGGCGTGGCGTTGCCGACACTTGTGACCGTCAAGACAACCCCGCCATTGCTGACCGCGGGACTGACGGTAAAACCGGGACTGTTGATCGTGGCGAAACCGCCGCTCGCCGAAGTGCTGGTAATGATTTGAAAAGTGTTTCCGACTGCGGGCGTGAATCCGGAGATCAGGCTCAGGTTTAGCGTGCCGCCGAGCGTGGCTTGGCCATTCACCACCAATTGATCGTGCTGCGTGCCTGCGGTCGTGCCGCCAATCTCGATCGCGAGGCTGCCTGCCTGAGCATAGTTGCCGTTGACGGTAAGACGGCCGGCCGAAGTTCCCGGCGCCACTGTGCCACCGACGTTCACCGTGACCGATCCGACCGTACCGCTGCCGCCGAGCCGTCCGCCATTGTTCACCGCCACGGCGCCCGCTCCCGTCGCGCTGCCGGTGGAATTCTGCGCGAGCAACGTGCCACCGCTGATCGTGGTATTGCCGGCGTAATTATTTGCGCCCGAAAGCGTGACTGTCCCGCTCTTGATTTCGACACTGCTAAAATCCGAGATCGTATCCGCGTAGCTGAAGCTGCCGCCGGAACCGGGGTCGATTGTGAGGACGTTATTGCCGCCGCCCACGCCGCCGGAAATGTTGCCGGTCACGGAAGCGGCGTTGCCGAGAATGTTAAGCGTGTTGTTGCCGCCTTGCAGATCGACCGCGAAACCGTTGTTCCCGACGATCGTGCCCGCGTTGGTCAAAACGTCGTCGCCGTTTCCCGTCTGGATCGCTGCGCCCAACGCACCCAAGCCGCCGCCGCTAATCATACCACCAGCGTTGTTCGTGATGGTGTTGGCGAGCGCGCTGATGATCCGGATACCGACGCCGCTCGCGCCCTGAATCAATCCGCTGTTCGTCACCGTGGTGACCGCGATTGCGTTGCCCATGCTGCTGTCGTCGATCAAGATTCCATTGCCCGGCCGGGTCGGGTCGCCATTCGGCGCGCCGGGTCCCGAAGCGGTGCCGATGATTCGCCCGCTTGCGGTGTTAATAATACTGCCGCCGCCCGCCGCCAGACCTTCGGTGTTGTTAGGCCCGCCATCACTGCCGACGCCCTTGGCGCCGCGCCCGAGAACATCGCCGGAGTTGGTCAAAGACAGAACGCCATCCACGTCGATGCCATCGCCGTCGCCATTCGTCGCCTCCGCGGTGACCGCGCCTTGAATGGTCGCGCCGGCCGCGTTCGTGACACTCGCGGTCGTGCCGAGGTCATCGATGTTAATGCCGGAGCCGTTCACCGCCGAGATGGTGCCTGCGTTCTGCACTTCAATTCCAAAACCTGGCGTGCCACCGGTAATCCCGTGCCGGCCGATGATGCTGCCCATATTCGTCACTTTCACTCCGGAGTTGTCCGCCTGGATTCCATCGCTGCCGGAAGGATCCGTCGTGCCGGTCGGCGTGGCCGTGATCATACCCGCATTCGTGATCGAGCCGCTCGCTCCGGGCCGGACCGCATCCTGGCCCACCGCGGAGATCACGCCGGTCGCGAGATTGTTTAAGGAATTGTTCGCCCCAGTAATGGCCGCCCAATCAATCGCCTGCCCGCCAGCCGTCACCCGGATCACGTTGCTGTTGGTCAGCGCGACCGACGAATTCGTGTTCACTCGGAAGGCGTCGGTCGACACCGCGCTGATGATTCCGTTGTTGGTGACGGTGAGATTGGAAGTGCCCGCCGCGCTGTCGATCGCGCGACCGCTTCCCGTTTGTTCGATCGTGCCGTTGTTGAGCAGGCTGGACGTGCCCGTCATGCTCAAGGCGAGCGTTGCGCCACTGGTGCTGATCGCGCCGCCCGCATCCACCGTTGCAGCCCCGCTTGTGAGCGTCTGCGCACCCGTGGTGGTTCCGCTCGGAATCGGATTAGGCCCAGGGCTGAACTGCGCGACCGCGAGGGTCGCCGTGAGCAGAAGAGACGCAACCGTGAGCCCTTGGGGATTCTTCATTACCAAGGTCTACGCGGAAGAATATTTCATCGCGAGACATATCGGACCCGCGCCCCAGCGCGCGCTCCGCTAATGCGTCATCGACGACGGCTCGCTCGATTACCGCTCCGGATCCTGCCGAAAGAAATTGCGCAACTCCTCGTAGAGCCGCGGACGCGATTGCCGGAGCGCGAGCGGCCGTTCGAAGAAAGCCTCGGTCGCCACCGCGAAAAACTCCGCGGGATTGGTCGCACCGTAACCATCAAGCAACGTCGGAATGCCGGTCTCATCGGCCGCGCACAAGTTCGCGTATTCGATTTTCATCACCTCGGCCCAGGATCGTTTGTCGCTTCGAGAACGCAGCGCCGGCACGCCATCGGTTGCGAAGTCTTCGAAATCGAGCTGATGCGCGAACTCGTGCAGGACGAGATTTTTTCCATCCGAAGGATCAAGCGCGCCGTGGCGCGCCGCGTCCCACGCCAGGACCATCGAGCCCATCTGGCGGCCCGTTTCGCCGAGGCGCGCTTCCCTGCCCTCCTGCCAGATGTCGTCGCCGAGCGGCTGGCTGTCGTCCACGATAAAACCGGACGGATAGACCAGGATGGTGATGAGCCGCGGGTAGTAATCCGTCTGCCGATGCAGAAGGAGCAGACAGGCTTGGGCTGCGATCGTTAGGCGAATTTCGTCGTCCAACTCCAAACCGCCGCAGCCTTCGAAGCGCTTCTCCGCGAGGAAGACCTGCACGTGGCCGAGCAATTCCGCCTGGTCCGCTGAGGAAAGCCGCGAGAAGAACGGCAGATTACGCGCAATGATTTCCCGCCACTCGGGCGAAGCGGGCTGTTCGCGCAGACGGCGGCGCCGTCGTTCTTTCAAGGCGGAAAACATTGGCTTTCCAGTCTAGGCACATTCACTCACGCCTGCCAGCCGCGCCGGATCAGACTGACCGCGATGGCCGCGAGGAGGAGCGCGATCAATTTCGAGATTCCCTTCAGCCCCTGCTTGCCGAGCAAGGCTTCGATCCGCCGGGCGTAGCGGAAGCCAACTTCGACCAGCAAGAGATTTACCAGCAGCGAGAGAATGGTGAACAGAACACCCACGCTGTCGATCAAGAGCAGCAGCGCGGTGAGCAACGCCGGGCCCGCGATCAGCGGCATCCCGAGCGGGACGACGCCGAAATCCAGGTTGCCGCTCCCCGTGCTCTCATCGAAGCCGAGAAGATCGCGCACCGCGAGGCCGAGGAGGATGAGTCCGCCCGCCACTTGGAAATCAGCCACCGAAATCCCGAGCGCGGCAAAGATGGCGCGGCCCAGGAAAATGAAGCCGATGGCAACACCGAGCCCCGTGAGAACGGCGAGGAGGCCCTGGCGTTGCCGATGTTCGCGCGATGCGTTTGGCGCGAAGCCCATGAAGATGGCGACGAGTCCGATCGGATCGATCGCGACGAAGAGCGGGATGAACGCCACCAGAAATTTTTCGAAAAAGTCGCGCATGGAAATCAGCGGCCATCTCGCGGCCGCGCGCAATGATTGCCTTTATCCCCCTCGCCTTCTAGTCAATCTTCGGCCGTGATCGGATTGCCACCTCGCGCGCTCGGCGCCGTCTTGCTCATCGGCAGCCTCGCGCTCGCGTCCTGCCAGAAGCCCGAGAGCAATGTCGAGAAAGGCAATCGCCTCCAGATCTTGCATAAGGGCAACGGCCAGGAAGTGGAGGATCTCGATCCGCACCTCGTCCGCGGGGTCAGCGGCGGGAATATTCTCGCCGCGCTCTTCGAAGGCTTGGTCGCGGAAGATCCGCGCGATCTGCACCCGGTGCCCGGCGTGGCCGAGCGCTGGGATGTCTCGCCCGACGGTCGCGTGTACACCTTCCATCTGCGCGCGGACGCGAAGTGGTCGAATGGCGAACGCATCGTGGCGGCGGATTTCGTCGCTTCATATCGGCGCATTCTTTCGCCCGCCATGGCCTCCGATTACGCCTACATGCTTTATCCGGTGGCGAACGCAGAGGCGTTTCACAAATCGCAGATCACCGATTTTAACGAGGTCGGCTTTCGCGCACTCGACGACGCCACCCTTGAAGTTTCGCTGACCAATCCGACTCCGTATTTCCTTTCCCTCCTCACGCATTGGTCGTGGTTCCCGGTGCCCATTCGCACCATCGAAAAATACGGTCCCGCCTTCGAGCGCGGTTCGCGTTGGACGCGACCGGGCCGCTTTGTCGGCAACGGACCGTTCACGCTCGAAGAGTGGCGCTTGAACGATCGCGTGCGCGTGGCGAAAAGCGCGACCTACTGGGATGCGGCGACGGTCCGGCTCAACGGCATTGTCTTCCACACCATCGACAGCAACGACGTGGAAGAGCGCGCTTTCCGCGCCGGGCAGATTCACGTGACGGAATCGGTCCCCGTAAACCGGATCGAGAAATATCGCCGCGAACGCGCGGAGGTCCTGCGCATCGATCCCTATCTGGGCAGCTATTTCTTTCGACTCAACGTCACCCGTCCGCCGCTCGATAACCCGCTCGTTAGGCGCGCGCTCGCGCTCGCGCTCGACCGGAAAACATTAGCGGACGCCGTCTGGCGCAACGCCATGTTGCCGGCCGGTTATTTCACTCCGCCGAACACCGCCGGCTACACCTGCGAGACCTCACTGCCGTTCGATCCCGCGCAAGCGCGCGAGCTGCTCGCGCAGGCTGGCTATCCGGGCGGCGCCGGCCTGCCGCCGATCGATATTCTCTTTAATACTTCGCAGAATCACCGCCTCACTTGCGAAGCGGTGCAGCAAATGTGGACGGCAAATCTCGGCGCCCGCGTCACGCTTACCAATCAAGAGGAGAAGGTGTATTTCGATACGCGACGCCGGATGGATTATCAGGTCTATCGCTCTACCTGGATCGGCGATTATCTCGATCCGACTTCGTTCCTCGATCTCTGGAAAAGTGGTGGCGGAAACAATTACACCGGCTGGGGGAATGCCGACTACGACCGCCTCATCAGCGAAGCTGCGCAAACTGCAGAACAGGCGGCGCGCTATGCGCTCTTTCAGCAAGCCGAAGCGATCCTGCTGCGCGAAGCGCCCATCATTCCGCTCTTCCATTACACGCACACCTTCCTGATTCACCCCAGCGTCCGGGGTTGGAATCCCACTTTGCTCGATCATCATCCCTACAAACACGTGCACTTGGCGCAATGACCCGCTACAACCGGCACGCGTATCGCGTTCTCGAATCAATATTATGAAACTCGCTCCACTGTCCTTCCTCGCCTTGACGCTCCTCGCGGGCGCCAGTCTCATCGCCTCCGCGGCCGAGCCCGGCACACTCCCGCCGCCCGCCGCGCTCGAAGCGATCAACGCCGACGATCTCCTCAGCCACATCAAGGTGCTCGCCTCCGACGAATACGAAGGCCGCGCGCCGGGGAGCAAAGGCGAAGAGCTGACCGTGAAATATCTCACCGAGCAATTCAAAGCGCTCGGCCTCAAGCCCGGCAATCCAAACGGCACCTACACGCAGGAGGTCCCGCTGGCCGGCATCATCACGCAACCGACAGCGTCGTTCACCGCCGGCGGCGAAAAAATGGCGCTGAAATTTCCCGAAGAATACGTCGCCTCCTCCGCGCGCTTGCAGGAGAAAATCAATCTCGCGGATTCCGAGGTGGTCTTCGTCGGCTACGGCGTCGTCGCGCCGGAATACGGCTGGGACGATTACAAAGGCGTGGATGTGAAAGGCAAAACCATCCTGATGTTGATCAACGATCCGGCCATCCCGGATCCAGCCGACGCGACGAAGCTCGATCCGAAAATGTTCAAGGGCCGGGCCATGACCTACTACGGACGCTGGACCTACAAATACGAAATCGCGGCCGAGAAAGGCGCGGCGGCCGCGGTCATCATCCACGAAACAGAGCCGGCCGCTTATCCCTGGTCGGTCGTGGCAAGCAGCTGGGGCACGGAGAATTTTGAGATCGATGCGAAGAACAAAAACATGGATCACGTCCAGGTCCGTTCCTGGATCACGCTCGCGACCGCGAAGGCGCTTTTCCAAAAAGCCGGCCTCGATTTCGAGAAGCAGAAGCAAGCCGCGCTGAGCAAAGATTTCCGGCCGGTGCCGCTGAAAGCGAAAGCCAGCTTTGGCTTGCAACAAAAGGTGCGCGCCTTCAAATCGCACAACGTTCTCGGCCGCATCGAAGGGAGCGATCCGAAGCTGAAAGACGAGTGGATCATGTATACCGCGCACTGGGATCATCTCGGACGCAATCCCGAACTCCCCGGCGACAACATCTACAACGGCGCCCTCGATAACGCCTCTGGCGTGGCTGCGATTCTCGAACTCGCGCAGGCGCACGAGAAATTGCCGCAGCCGACGAAGCGTTCCGTGCTCATCATGGCCACGACTGCGGAAGAATCGGGCCTGCTCGGCGCGAAATTTTACGCGGAGAATCCGCTCTATCCCTTGGAGAAAACGCTGGCCGATATCAACATCGACGGCGTCGGCGCCTGGGGAAAAACGCACGACATCGAGGACATCAGCGATGGCAATTCGACTCTCGACGACATGCTTTCCGACGCCGCCAAACGCCACAGCCGCGTCATGACGCCGAACAGCAAGCCGGAACGCGGCAGCTTCTATCGCGCCGATCATTTTGAATTCTCGAAACTTGGCGTGCCCGCTCTCTACACGGGCCGCGGGAACGATTTCCCCGGCAAGCCTCCTGGTTTCGGTCAGCAGAAGCGCGAGGAATACGTGGAGAAAATTTATCATCAGCCCTCCGATCAAGTGGATCCGGACTGGGACTTGAGCGGCGCGGTTGAGGACATCCAACTCCTCTTCGAAGTCGGCTATCAAGTGGCGAACGGCGACAAGTGGCCGGAATGGAATCCGGGCACCGAGTTCAAAGCCAAGCGCGAAGAGATGCTCGGGAAAAAGAAGTAGCGCAGGTCGCGTCCGCCAGGTTCCCGCGCTCTCCCACCGTTCGATGCACGAGCTCGTCCGCGATATCACCTACGCCATCGCCGCGGCCTGGGTGCTCGGCCTGGTCGCGCAGCAGTTTCGCCAGCCCGTCCTGCTCGCTTATCTGGTCGGTGGCTTTGCGCTGGGCCCGGCCGGGTTTGGCTTGATCGAATCGACCGAGAGCATCTCCGCCATTGCCGAGCTGGGCCTCATCTTCCTCCTCTTCATGATCGGTCTCGAGATCGATCTGAAAAAAATCGTCAGCGCCGGGCGTTCGATCACGCTCACTGCGCTCGTCCAAATCTGCGGCGGCGCCATCCTCGGCGTCTTCTTCTTCCGACTCTGCGGCTTTGGTCTCGGCGGCGGCGCGTGGGATGCGCTCTATCTCGGCGTGGCCGGTGCGCTCAGCAGCACCGTCATCATCGTCAAAGTCCTCTACGAAAAACAGGAGCTCGACACGCTTACCGGCCGCATCACCCTTGGCGTTCTCGTCCTCCAGGATCTGGCCGCCATCCTCTTCCTCGCCGTCCAGCCGAACCTGGAAAATCTCGCGCCCACCATTGTTCTTCTCTCGCTCGTGCGCGTGGTCCTGCTCGTGGCCGTCGCTCTGGTCGTGAGCCGCTATCTTCTCCCCATCATCTTCCGGCGCGTAGCGCGTTCCCCGGAGCTGGTCCAGGTCGGCGCGCTCGCCTGGTGTTTTCTCCTCGGCGAACTCGGGGAACGTCTGCATCTCTCGCGCGAAATGGGCGCGCTCATCGCGGGTGTGGCGTTGTCCACTTTCCCCTACGCGCTCGACGTCACTGCTAAAGTGACGAGCCTGCGCGACTTCTTCGTCACGCTCTTCTTCGTCGGCCTCGGCATGCAAATCCCCATGCCCACACCCGTCCTTGTCGGCTGGGCGCTCGTCTTCGCTGCCTTCGTTTTCGTGAGCCGATTCGCCATCACCTTCGCGCCGCTCTACTTCATGCGGCAGGGCTTGCGCACCAGCATCATTCCCGCGCTCAATCTCAGCCAGGTGAGCGAATTCTCCCTCGTCATCCTCGCGCTCGGCGCGCAGGCCGGGCACTTCACCAATCCGTCCACCACCGGCATGGTGGCGCTCGCCTTTACCCTCCTCGCCGCTGTCTCCACCTTCGGGATGTCGAAGTCCGATACCTTCGCGCGCCGCGTGATTCCCTGGTTGAAACGCCGCGGCCTGCGCGATCTCGACCATTCCACCGACGACATCCACGCCGAGGGCGGCGGCGGCCACACCAAGGCGCGGATTTTATTCCTCGGCTTCTTCCGCACCGCCAGCTCTCTCCTCGAGGAAATGCAACGCCACGCGCCCGATTTGATCGACCACACCGCGGTGGTCGATTTCAGCCCGGTCGCGCGCGAAGGGCTGATCGAACGCAAGGTCCGCGTCATCTACGGCGACGTCTCCCAGCGCGACACCCTGCTGCACGCCGGGGTCGAGCACGCCGAAGTGCTCATCTGCACCGTGCCCGATTCCGTCCTCAAAGGGATCACCAATCAACGACTCGTTAAACTGATCCGCACCCTGAATCCCACCGCCCAGGTTATCGCTACCGCCGACGTTCTGGCCGAGGCGGAGGTGCTGATGGAAGCCGGGGCCGACTACGTCTCCATCGCCCGTCTCCGCGAGGCGGATGACCTCCTGGAAGCCGTCCGCGCTGCCACGGAAGGGCTGTTGGACCAAAAGCGCGCCCGACTGCAACAGGTCCTGCACGGGCGCTCTGAAGTGCTCTCATAGCTCCCGCCATCTGGCGCAGCGCGGAAATCTGGCGGCTTGTGAAAATTTCTCTTGCGTGGGGAGATTACAATCCTGTAATTCCGACCCGCATGATCCTTTCCCTTCGTAGAAAAATGCGAGCCTCCAGCGCCGCGGCCAGGGTTCTCATTCTGGCCGCCGTGGCTTTGGTCGCGTTAAACTCCGCCCGCGCCCAACAACCGGTGACCCAGTCCGAAGGCATCGTCGTCACAGCGCGGCCTCTCGCCAGCCCAACGCCCGGCTATCGGGCCAAGCTCGAACACATCATGCCTGAAGTCTCCGGCACGCAAGTCACCGTCACGAAAAAGGCCACCACGATCAAACTCGACAAGCAACCGCCGATCGAAAACAACAACCTCCAGGAGCAATTCGTTAAGGCGCCCGGCCTCATCGTGAGCGAGCAGCAGAACCCCGGGCAATACAACTTCAGCTACCGCGGCCTCGGCAACCCGCAAGAATCCGAATACACCCTCTTCCTTCAGGACGGCATCCCGCTCATGGCCGACTGGATCGGCTTCCCCACGCTCTACTACGTGCCCGTGCCGCAGAGCGTGAGCGAGATCCAGGTCATCCGCGGCGGCAGCAGCTTGCTCTACGGACCGGAACCCGCGCCCGCCGTGAACTACGTGACCAAACGCCCGGCCCCGGGCAGCCCGTGGGGAGCATACGTCGAGCAGACCGGCGGTCCCGATAACACCTACTCCAGCTACGCCTCCGTTGGAGAAGCCTCCGGCCCGGTCGAATTCCGGATGGATGGCTTCTACCGCACCTCCGATACCCAGCGCGACTTAACAAATACGACCTCTGGCAGGCCAATGGCTACGTTGGCTGGCGGCCCGATTCCCACCAGCTCCTCGCCCTCGACCTCCACGCCAGCCGTTTCGACGGCGAAGATCCCGGCCGGCTCAATTATCGGCAGTGGCAACTCGATCCCGACCGCGCCGTCACCCCTTACAATCACAACTGGGTCGATCGCTACACCGGCGTCCTCCGTTACGAATTGCAACTCGGCGAAGACTGGCTCATCGAGGCCAAAGGCTGGTTCACCCACCAGGACATCGATTCCCGCAGCGCGGCCAATCTCGGCGGCGGTCAACGCCCCCAACCCCTTCGGCACCACCTTCCCCGCTAACACCACCATCGGCTATGAAGAATTCAACAACGGCGGCGTCGATCTCCGCGCCCGGAAACGTTGGGGCGGCGATGGCATGTTCCGCGGCAGCGCGCTCACCTTTGGCGGTGTCGTTTACCACGGCGACGCACCCTTCCAGCGTTACACCCTCACGAACGCTAACACCGGCCCCGGCTACCTCTACGCCCCGCGTGGCACTACCTCCGCCACCGTCGCGCTCGATCAAGACCGCACCGCCGATTACCAATCCATCTTCATCGAAGACCTCATCCGCATCGGCAAATTCCACATCGTCCCCTCCTTCCGCCTCGATCACGAAAGCGTCGATGTCGATGCCACCGCCGCGCCCTACCTGGGCCGCGGATTACCGAACGATCGCGACGCCGACAAGCTCATCCCACTCTGGGGCATCGGCCTCGGCAACGACTTCGCCGGCAACAACGAAACCTACTTCAGCGCTTCCTCCGGCTGGCGGCCCGTGCGGTTCTTCGATGTCGCGGGCACGAGAAACGCCGTCCTGCCCGGGCAAGAGCCCGATCCCTTTCGCTCCCTCGATATCGAGTTAGGCGTCCACGGCACTCCGATCAAAGGCTTTTGGTATGACGTCGGCCTCTTCTGGCTGGAATTCGATAACCGCACCGAGACTCGTGCCGTCCCGGGAGCTAACCCGGGCGATAACTTCCTGGTTAACACCGGCAGCACCCGCCACCGCGGCTTCGAAGGCGAAGTCTCCTACGATCTCCTCGCGTCCTTCCAGCACGACCTCGCGCCAGAACCCGTCGTCGATCCGAAAGACAGCAAAGCCGTTTACAGCCCGGCGCCGGCCTCGCGGCCGCTCCAGCTGGTCGTCTTCGGCAACCTGCAAGTCCTCGACGCCGAATTCACCGATAGCGCGCAACTCGTCCCCGGCCCCGCACCTCAGCGCACCTTTGTCGGTAACGCACCGGCCTACGCGCCCGACATCGTCCTCAAAGGCGGCGTCACCTTCAAACGCGACAAATGCTTCAACGTCACCTTCTCCGGCGTCTACATCTCCGACCAATTCTGGCAGGACTCCAACCAGGCGGGACCCTTTACCGCAAACACACTGGCGATTCCCGCCAAGATTCCGTCCTACGAAGTCTTCAACCTCTCCGGCGAATTCTACCTCACAAAAAACGTCCGCCTCATCGGCGGCATCTCGAACCTCGCGGACAAAAAATACTACTCCCGCGTCTTCCCCTTCGCCGGCGGCAGCATCGATCCCGCCCCCGGCCGCAGCGGCTACGCCGGCCTCTCCGTCGAGTTCTAGAAATTCCCGGCCAACGCTTCCGCTCCAAAACACGGCCGGAACTGGTCCCACTTGGGACTGGTTCCGGTCGCTTCGTTTCAGACCTCTGACCACTGCCGCATTTCGTTGAAGCGCCGGAGGCGTGACGGCCATTAGCCGGTGGCGACAGCCACCGGACCGGCCCGCAAAATCACCCAGCCCCAGCGACTGACCCCGACGCGCCCCGCCGCTTGCGACCAACCTCTTGCTAATCGGTGGTTAGGCAATTCGTCGCTTCCAGTATCCGGGTTCGCGGCTGCAATGAGCTACGGCGACGATAAGGATGTAATCCGGTTCGATCGTGTAGAGAACGCCATAAGGAAAGACGCGAGTGAGGCACCGCCGCACATCCTCATCGAAAGGACGCCACCGATGAGGGGCTTCAAGAATAAGTTCGATGGCCTCCTCGACGCAGACGATGAACCGCAACTCCAAACCGGGCTGTTGTCTCGCGTAAAAGTGGCCAGCCTCGTCGTATTCTTCGAGCGCCTCCGGATGAAACTCGAACCTCATCGTCCGAGCGAACGTCGCACGCGGGCCAGCGCCTCCTCGCCGGGAATGGTCTGCACCAGGCCCTGGCGGACTTCATCACGTCGGCGTTTGGCCTCGCTCGCCCACAGCCGGTCCAGGCGGTTGGCCTCCGCAGCGTCGAGACTCTCGACCAAACGGTCAGCCAGGAGGGCTCGTTCCTCGCTCGGAAGCGTGAGCGCCTCCGCCGCAATTTGATCCATCGTCATCGGCATACGCGCAGGATAATCGCCACCGTCATGAACTCAAGAATCTTAGCCGTCTTTGGCAGACAGACGTAGGGAAAATCCGGGAACAATTCAAGAGTATGTCGGTTCTTCTTGTGATCCAAACGGCCCGCACTCCGCCTCGCTCTTCCCATCCGGGGAGCGCGCACGCCTCGCCTCTGCCCCGTAGCAAGGCCGTCTCGGCTGTGGGGCCACCGGGCGTCTCGCCCGATGACTCCTGCCTGGAAAGCGCAGGCGCCCGCCCGCTGTTTCGTGCGCCTCGCGCGACACGCTGCTGCCCGCCCGTCGTTTCCAAAGTCTCTTTGGGAACGCAATCGTCCTCAAACTCTGTTTTAACGCTACAACGTGTGCGACGGACGCAGCCCCTCCCGACAGCCGCAAGGCTCTGTTTTCCGCGCTACGCCCTTCCGACGCGAGAATGAGGAAACGGAGTTTCGGGAGCAGGCCCGTCCCCAAACAGGAGTTTGGGAACGAGGAAGATCGGTTAGACGTCTGTTAGGTGCCTTTGCGGGGCGAAACGTGCGCGTACTCGCCTCCCTTAGAGCGACTGTAGGCAAGCAGAATGTTTTCGACCGACAAGTCCTCATCGAGACTCTCCCAATGGACGCCGAGCCCGCGCCCAATCAGCTCCCAGCGACCGCGCTCTGCCGCCGCTGCCGCCTGCAAGCGAGGAAAGTAGCGCAGCGGGACACCGACGGTGCGGTCGTCTGAGAACGCCACCGTCATGGCATCGCCGGAAAAGGAGAGACGTTGGATGCGAAGATCACTCATGGCTGCAAGCCCCCGAACGTCCGATACCATGATTGGAGGAACTCGTCCAGATGTGCCTCAGTGATGCGGAGAATCTCGTTTGCCTCGTGACGGCGAAAGCCTTCAATGAATGCGAACTCGAGCGGATCGAGCCAGAGCTTGGCCGCATCATCTCCCCGCTGCACATGAACGTGTGGCGGCTCAAATCGGTCGGCCATGTAAAAGAAAAAGCGGTATCCGCGCTCACGGAGAATTGTGGGCACGTCCCAATGGTAGCACTCTGTTGTCTGGCAAGACAAGATGTGTGAGAGCCGCCCACCGAGACCAAGAAAGAAAACGACGGAGACGAGAGCTTCTGACGCCCCGCGCGCCGCGTTTCCCTCGGGAGCGCGCGGCGCCTCCGCCCCGTAGCACAGCCGTCCTGGCTGAGGGGCCACCAGGCGTCTCGCCTGGTGTCTGCTGTCGATCCGCGTCGCGGACGTCACCGGGCGAGACGCCCGTTGGCCACCCAGGCAGGGATGCCTATGCTACCCTTCACGTGGCGACGCCAAACCGTAAGCGAAAGAGCGCAACGTAGGCGCTCACTTATCCTTCAGCGGCCACTGTCCCCTCGTTCCCAAAGTCTCTTTGGGAACGCGATTGTCGTTTAAAAAGGAGAGACGTTGCATACGAAGATCACTCATGGCTGCAAAGCCCCCGAATGTCCGATACCATGGTTGGAGGTTTTCACTCGGCCCCTTTCGGCGGCGTCTCGACTGCAGCCGCCTTCTCAGCAGCTACTTTCTGCTCGCGGAGGCGTGATATTTCGAAATCGCGAGGCGCAACATACAATATTTGGCAAAGTTGCCAGACTACTCCACAAACCATCACAACGATGACAATCAATCCCACAAGCCAATGCCGGGAAACTTTCTCCCGAAAACTTTGTGGCTCGATTTCGGAATGCGGTTGCTCCGAGGCCGACGGCCGGCCCGCCGGCCGTTTTTCCAGCAACTCGATCAGCTGAGAGACCAGTGGGGGCTGCGCCTCCAGAATCGAAAGGTTGATAGTCGATTCCAGGACGAGCGTGCGCTTCACCGATGCCACAAGCTCTTGTGGCAAAATGGGTTTGATCAAAAAATCACACGCACCAGCCTTGATTGCCCTGACGGCAGTAGCGACATCAACATATTCGCCTGAAGCCATGATGACACGGGTCGTTACACCCCGTCGTTTCAGTTCTTCCAATACTCTAAAACCGTTGAGGATGGGCAGTCGAACGTCTAACACGATTAAGTCAGGTGTCTGATTATCCACGCAACGAAGCGCTTCCGCTCCATCGAACGCCAGATCGACAAGACATTTGAGATCCTTTCGGAGCAAATCTCCGAAATCGTTCGCAATACGAATGTCGTCTTCGACGACTAAAATTTTGTAGGTCGAAAATTCTTTACTCACAGCATCTCCGTTTGTTCGTACGCCTTCTTCTCCCGCGCGGCCATGGCGAAGGGGTTGATCTGGAGCGGCGCGTCCACTCGCTCGCTGCCGTTGCGAAGGCTTTCGATCGTCAGTAATTGCAGGCGCGGATAATCTTTCTCGTGCCATAGCTTGAAGGCGTAACGGCCCGCCCAGCTCCACGTGTCAGTGAAGGCGAGGGGTTGCGCCTGGCTGGCCGCGCCGCTCGCTTCGCGGAAGAGGACGTTGTAATCCGCGTTGGAGTTAAACGGCGGGTCCAGATAAACCAGATCCACGCTTTCGCTCGGGAATTCCTCGCGATTGCGCAGCCAATCCAAGTTATCGCCAAAGTAGAGCCGGTTCATTGGGTTCGGGCCGGGTTTACACGCTCAGGCCGGGGATGACACGGTTTTTCGCCTTCGAAAGGTGCGGTTCGGAACTAGGGACCGTGGGTCTGGGCCGTTCTGGGCATCCTGTCGTGTCCTCACGGTATTTGCACCATCCTCAGGGTGACCCAGAGACCTGAGACCGGCTGACTCCGAAACCCCGTTACGCGCGCTGGCCGAGATTCTGAACCGCCCCGGGGATTTGCCGGCTTAGTAGCGCAGGCTGGCGATCGATTTGTATTCCGCGCTCCGGCGGCCAAACTGAGTCGCCACCGCCGCTTTCGCCTGCTGGAAACGGGCGCGCAAGCCGGTCTCCGGCTGCTCATACATTTTCGAGCGCGCCTTGATTGCGCTATCGGCGTCCATCAAAGCCTTGGTCACGGTGTCGTTATGTTCTGATAACGTTTTCATGGTCGCGGCCAGGGCCTCCGGCGCTAGTTCGGGAAAGCCTGGGTTATAACCCGCCACCTTGCTCACGGCGGCCGCGAGGTCGCGCCCGTGTTGCACGAGCGAGCCGTAGCTGGCTTCGGATTGGGAGACCTTGCGCCGCTCATCCGGGGTCTGGCCCGGTGAAGAGCTCACTGGTTTCTTTGGCGCCTTGTACCCGCTGATCTTTTGCGTCAGCTTTTGGATGCGCGGATAACTGGTCGATTTCTTTCCGCCCGGCATCGCGCCGACGCCATCCCGCACCCGTCCGGCCAGCGTGGCCAGTCCAGGCACACCCGTCTTGGCATCGCCAAAGTAAGCTGTGCGCCGCAGCTTGCGCTGATCGGACAAGACCTGGCTTTTTACGGCCACGCCGGTGTTGGATTGCTCCACCTCGTCGCAGAGCGCGTCGAGATTCGCCGCCGTGAGATCGGTGTTGTCCGGTTTGTAGCCAGTAATGCCGGTGAGGGCGGTGGCTAAATCGCGCCCGTGCTGGAGACGGTTGCCGTAAGTTTGTTCTGAAGTGCTGGCCATGGGAGGAATATGGTTTGTGCTTGAGTGATGCGAGCACGCCCAGCCTAACGTTAGGCTCGTTTTACGCGCCCGTTATTGAGCGCATTTAAGCTACCTGCCCGCCGTCCTGTCAATATTTTTTGAGTAGTAGAATCAGAAGTTCGCCGAACGGCCGCCACCGGTTCGGCGGGGATCGTTCGCGACCAAATTTTGACGTGGGGATAATCGCAGCTAGTCGGGGCGGCCCGCCATGGAGAAATTGTCGGCTGCCGGAGACCTCCCGCGTCCAATTCAATCTCACGCACGAGCGATCACAACTCTCTAATAGCCGATCGCGACTCTTCGATGGCCAAGCACAACTCTCGGGCGACCGATCACGACTTTTTGGCGACCGATCACAAAACTCTAGTCGCCGATCACAGCTCTCTGGCAGTCGATCACAACTCGCTAGTGACCGATCACGACTCTCTGGTGACCAATAATAACGCCTTTCCAAATCACAATTTCTCGTGACCAGCGTCCCATTTCAGGCGGAAAAGACGACCGGCGCGTCCGCCATTCGCGATAGCCAGCGTGGAGACAGTTCGCAACGCGCAGGGTTCTCATCGATAGCACTGCGATGGCTGCGCCCTTGAGCAAAACGAAATCCGCCGATGCTTTGGTCGGCCTGTGGACGCTCGCCGTCACGGCCTTCGTCGTCGCTGCGCTTTATTTCGCGCGCGATGTCCTCATCCCGCTCTCGCTTGCGGCGCTGCTTACGTTTCTCCTCTCGCCGCTCGTGACGCGGCTCGGGCGTTGGGTCGGGCGCATCGCCGCGGTGCTCCTGGTCGTGCTGCTCATCTTCGGCGCGCTGGGCGCGGGCGGCTGGGTCTTGACCCGGCAAATGGTCGACCTCGCGACCAAGCTTCCCGATTACAAACAGAATATCCAAAGCAAGCTGCGCTCTTTCAAAGCGCCCCGCGGTGGGGCGTTTCAGAAGTTTTCGGAGACGGTGGCGGAGCTACAGCAAGATCTGCCGGGAAGCGAACCGACCAGCGTGACCCAAACTCCGGGGAAGCCCTCGACCGCGGTCGCGACCCGGCCCACTACCGCACCCCCGCCGGTCCAGGTGGTGCAGACCTCGAAGGCCAATCCGCTCGAACTGGTGCGCGTGATCGTCGCGCCGGTGGTGGGACCGCTCGGGACGGCGGCGCTCGTCCTCCTGCTCGTCATTTTCATGCTGCTGCAACGGGAGGATCTGCGCAGCCGCCTGATCCGTCTCATCGGCCAGGGGCGCATCAGCACCACCACGCGCGCGATGGATGACGCCGCGGACCGCGTTTCGCGATATCTGCTGATGCAGTTGATCGTCAATGTGAGCTACGGCGTGCCGGTGGCGATCGGGCTCTACTTCATCGGCGTGCCCAACGCTGTGCTCTGGGGCGCGTTCGCCATCGTTCTCCGTTTCATTCCGTATGTGGGCCCGTGGATCGCGGCCGCGTTTCCCATCATTCTTTCGCTCGCGGTTTCGCCAGGTTGGATGATGCCGCTGTTCACGATCGGGCTTTTTATTGTGCTCGAATTGTTGAGCAACAACGTCATGGAACCGTGGCTCTACGGTTCGAGCACGGGCGTCTCCTCGATGGCGCTCATCGTGGGCGCGGTCTTCTGGACGTGGCTCTGGGGACCGGTGGGATTGGTCCTGGCCACGCCCCTGACGGTCTGCCTCGTGGTCATGGGTCGACACGTGCCGCGGCTCACCTTTCTCAGCATCCTGCTCAGCGATGAGGAGGCGCTCACGCCCGCGGAGGACTGCTATCATCGGCTCCTCACGGTCGGGGAACAGGATGAGATGGAGCTGGTGGAATCGTATCTGAAAGCGAACTCGCTCACCGCGCTCTACGATTCCATGCTCGTGCCCGTCCTGAGCACGGCGGAGACGGATCACCGGCGCGATTTGCTCGATCAAGAGCAGCGCAACCTCGTCCTGCAGAGCTTGCGCGATATCGTGGAGGATCTGGGAACGCGGCCGCCGGTTCCCTCGAAGATCACTGCCGACGAAGCGGTCGCGGCCGTCACCGCTCCGCCTGCGCCCGCACCTGCGAGCCGGGTGTACTGCCTGCCGTCTCGAGCCGAGCGCGATGAACTGGCGGGAGCGATGCTCGCGCAGCTGCTCAGGCAGCAAGGCTTCGAAGCGCAGAACGCGCCAGCGAAACTAGCGGCAGGAGAATTGATCGCGCTCGTGGAAGAAGCGCAGCCCGACGCGGTTTGTATCTCGGTGGTTGCGCCCTCGACGGTGATTCATGCGCGGTATCTGTGCGTGAAAATGCGGGCCGCGTTTCCGAAATTGAAAATCGTCATCGGGCTCTGGGGCGCGACGGAAAATATAAGCGAAGCCGCGCGGCGCCTGCGCGATTCCGGAGCGGATGAGGTGATCACGTCGCTGGCCGATGCGGTGGTGCAATTGGCCAAACTCTCGCCCGTGCGCGATGAGCCCATGCAAGCCGCTCCCTTCCCCGCGGACGAGGAAGCGCGCCTCGCCGCTCTCGCGGAATTGGATTTGATGCGCGGCAACGCCCCCGCCCTCGATCGGCTCACGGCGCGCCTCACGCGCGTCTTCGACGTGCCGATCGCGCTGGTGACCTTGGTCGATCGCGACCGGCAATTCTTCAAAGCACAAAGCGGCCTGCCCGCTGAGCTGGCGCAGGCGCGCGAAACGGCGCGCGATGTTTCCGTGTGCAGCCATGTCGTGGCCGAGAACAAACCGCTCGTCGTGGAGGACCTGGCGCGCGACCGGCGTTTCGCCAATAACCCGCTCCTGAAAGAACGCGGCCTGCGTTTCTACGCCGGCATTCCCCTGCGCGCCAGCAATGGCCAGCCGATCGGTTCCCTTTGCCTCCTGGATGTGAAACCGCGTCGCTTCAGTGACCGTGAGCAGCAGCTGCTACAGGAGTTTGCCGAGGAAGCGATGGAGGCGATCGGCGCCGCCGCTCCTAATCGTTCGGCCGGAGAGCCAGCGCTTACTTCAGAATAGGCTTTAGCCGCGCTCGCCGATCTCGACAGACGCATTGCGGCCGTAGATCGTCAGAAGGACACGCCTTCGAAGCTGGCGTCTGAAGAAACTTCATCATGAACGCCGCCCAAGCCATGCGATTCAGCGAACCCCTGGCCGCTGCACGTTCTCGCTCCCGATGACTTCCACATTTCAACCCGCAGCCCCACGCGTAGAATCCTTCGCTCCCGCACGGCGGTGCGCGCCAGTCTGTGAGATGTCACCCAGGCTGATCACGTTTTCGCCCGCACCGGCATACCACTAATAGCCAATGCACACACGATCCTACCTCATCCTGCTCACAGTGCTTCACCTTGCGGCCACGGCCGCGTCCTTCGCCGCAGAGGCGCCTGAACCGATCGAGCAGCGCGTGCGCGATTATGTATCAGCGTTCAACAAGCAGGACATCGACACCATGCTGAGCATGGTCTCCGACGACATTCAATGGCTCAATGTGGCCGGCGACAAAATTACCGTTGAGACTCAAGGCAAGGCCAAACTGCGCGAGAGTTTGGCGGCTTACTTCGAAGCCACGCCGGGCGTCAAATCAGAGCTGGAGTGGGTGCGAGTGACAACGTCCCGGGTGGCGGCGCTGGAGCGCGCCGCTTGGCCGGCCAAATCTGGCCCGAAGTCTCAAGCGAGTCTCTCCGTTTATGAGTTCCGCGGCGGGTTGATTTCCAAAGTCTATTATTACCCTGCCGAAAAATGAAGACGGAGCGGTGCGTAGTGCTGTGGGTGCCCGGCGTCCATGACTTCACGGTGGGGCTCAACGTCGCTTTGGTGGCGATGGAGATCATTGCGCTCACTTTGATTTATGTGGAATGGCGGACGGATCGCGTGCGTCTGCCCTATGTCATCGTGCTGGCTTTTTTTGTGCTGGTCCATCTGCTGCTTGAGCCCGTTTCTAACTCGACGACCTTTCGGGCTGCTGCCCGTTGGGCTGCCACGCTCTAATCGCTCATGCTCAGAACAGGCTTAAAGATCGTAGCAAAGAGGCGATGGAGCGGACGGCGCACCGCGGTGCGGGCCACCGTTGACATGGCACTCGACACATTCACTCCGAGCGACGTGCGTTGATTCCTTCGCTCCCGCTCCGTCTCCGCTACCCTCGCGGCTATGCCGTTTATCCCGCAGCCGCCCGGCTCGCGGTATTCTCGTCCGCCGTCGCTCAACTTGTTCTCGTTAGGCGATGCCGCACCTCGATCTTGCGTCCCTGCTGAACTTGATCTCTACGATTGCGATCGTGGGCGCTTTACTTTTCACTGCCTTACAAGTCCGAGCGGCGAACCGAGCCCGGCGTGATCAGGCGGCCATCGCAGTCATTCAGACGACGCAGAACGAGAAGTGGATCCAAGCGCTTGGACTCGTTTTTAGTCTACCGTCGGACGCAAAGTTGGAACAAGTCACTGCCCGAGGGTCCGACGTGGAGCAGGCACTTTTCGAGTTGAGCATCCGGCTCGAGACTATCGGTTACATTGTTTTTTGTCGGATCGTTGAGCTGCAGACGATCGATCACCTCATTGGAGGCGTGGCGATGGGTTTTTGGTCACGCGCCCAAGAATGGACGGAGCATTATCGAGTTGCCACCAACAATCCGAAGTTTAACGAATGGTGTGAGTGGTTGGTCGATCGCTTAGAGGAGCGACATGCACGAATGCCGCATGCGCCTGCGCAGCGACATCATAGAAACTGGCGCGAATGATGGACCCCACGCCCTACCAGCCGATGAAGCCAACCGCTGGCCGGCATACCCCTGGATTTCCATGACTCCCACCTCAATTCTGGCCACGACGCGCGCTCTCGCCAGCGGTCGCTGCTCTTGTTCTCGTTAGACGTTACCACGCGTGGCCGACCCGCAAAACCAACGCTCGCCTATGAAAGACACGACCAAGCGCTCGATTCTTCGCACGATTCATCTAGTCTTCGCCCTACCGTTGCTTGGCTATATTTATGGGCCACCCTCGGAGACCGTGCAGTACCTCCCCTATTTCCGATTTATTTATCTTCCTGTTGTAGCCCTCTCGGGACTTTGGATGTGGAAGGGCCATTTAGTCCGACGCCTTTTTTCGAAAACGCGCTGATTGATGAAGGAGCCTGCATGCCACGGCTGCAGGTGACTTCCACATTCACCTGAAGCCTCGCGCGCCCTCGTCCCCCCCCGGGTCGCGTCCGTCTTGCCGTGCCCTCTTTCCGGGGAGCCGGGGCGGGGCGCCCGCGCTCCCCGAAACGGAGAGCCGCGCACGCCCCGCGGGGTCTGCCTACTTCACCACCAGCTTCACGCGCGGCTCTTTCGGGCTGTGCAATTTGCAGTCGGCCTCGTAGGTGCCCGCTTTCAGGTCCACCTGCATCGTCTTGCTGTCGCCCGGGCTAATTGCGAGCCAAAAGCTTTCTTCCAGGTTCGCGCCTTCAATCTCGAAGTTGTGCTTCTCTTTGCCCGCGTTCTTGACGATGAACGCCGTCTTGCCGGCGGGCAGACTCTTCGGCATTTCGATCCCTTTGTCGGTCACCTCCACGTTGACCTTATGCGCGTCGGCGTCCGGTTTATCGATCGCGTTTTCGACCGCGGAAACCGCCTTCTTGGTTTTGTCGGCAATGGCTTCCCCGGCATCCTTGGCCGTTTCCTTGGTCTTGTCCCAAACCTCGGCCGTCTTTTCGCTCACGGTTTTTTCGTCCTTCACTTCGGCGGCCCGGAGTGCCGGAGAGATCATTAACGCCGTCAGCGCTGTCACTGTTAAAAGGTTTTTCGTTTTCATATCCATTGAATCGCAGCCCGCGCTGCCGTTGCGCGGGACGACTTCGGCGGGAGACGGCGCCTTGAATTTCCGCCTCGCTGTTGCAGGTTCGGGGCTCTTCAGCACGTCGTCGATCGGCTGAAGCGTCGTTATTTATTATGCTCCAACCATCCCAACTCCTCCGCTCGGGCCGCGCTTGCGGCGTCACCCTTCTGCTCAGCGCCAGTCTCATTACCACGATGCTTGCCGCCAAACCCTCTCCTGCCCCGTCCAAGAAATCGGCCAACGCGAAGGACAATCCGCTCCTGAGCGAGAGCACGCTGCCGTTCCATTACCCGCCCTTCGATAAGATCAAAAACGAAGACTTCTCGCCCGCCTACGCCGCCGCTCTGGCCGAGCATTTGAAAGAAGTGGAAGCGATCGCGAACCAAAAAGACGAAGCGACTTTCGACAACACTCTCGTCGCGATGGAGCGCACCGGGCGCACTCTCGATCGCATCGATAACATCTTCTCCAATCTCGCCGGCGCGCACACCAACCCTGTTCTGCAAAAGACCGAAGCCGAGATGGCGCCGAAGCTCTCCGCCCATCGCGACGCGATTCTTGCTTAACGGCAAACTTTTCGCCCGCATCCAATCGCTCTACGACCGGCGCGAAGAGCTCGGTCTCGATGCTGAGGCGAAATATCTCCTCGAGCGCTACTACAAGGATTTCGTCCGCGCTGGCGCCAAGCTCTCCGAGCCCGACAAGAAAAAGCTCAAAGCGATGAATGCCGAACTGGCCACCCTGCAAACGAAGTTTTCGCAGAACGTGCAGAAGGAGAAGAACGCGGCTGCGGTCACGGTGGATGATCGCGCCCAGCTCGCTGGTCTGACCGATAACGAAATCGCCGCCGCCGCGAGCGACGCGAAGGAACGCAAACTGGACGGCAAATGGGTCATCGCGATGCAGAACACAAGCGGCCAACCGCTCCTCTCTTCGCTGCAAAACCGCGCGCTGCGCGAGCGCATCATGAAAACTTCACTCGGCCGTAACAGCCACGGCGGCGAGTTCGACACTCTCGGGATTGTGACCAAGATCGCCCGACTCCGCGCGGAGCGTGCAGTTTTGTTAGGCTACGAAAATCACGCCGCCTACCAGCTGGAAGATCAGACCGCGAAGAACATCAGCACCGTGAACAAGATGCTCGGCGAAATCGCGCCGCCCGCGATCGCGAACGCGAAAAAGGAAGCGGCCGATCTCGATGCCATGATCAAGAAAGAGGGCGGCGATTTCCCGGTCGCGGCCTGGGATTGGAGCTTTTACTCCGAGAAAGTGAAGAAGGATCGCTTCCAATTTGAGGAGTCGGAGTTGCGTCCCTATTTCGAATTAAACCATGTCCTGCTCGACGGTGTCTTCTACGCCGCCACGCAACTCTACGGGATCACGTTCAAGGAACTGAAGGATCTCCCCGTTTACCAGGAAGACGTGCGCGTCTTTGAAGTGACGGATGCCGACAACCAACCGCTCGCCATTTTCATCATGGATTACTACGCGCGCCCCTCGAAACGCGGCGGCGCCTGGATGAACGAGTACGTCAGCCAGAACAGCCTCTTCGGCACCAAGCCGGTCGTGGCCAATCATCTCAACATTCCCAAGCCACCCGCAGGCGAGCCGACCCTCCTGACGTTCGACGAAGTCACGACCGCTTTTCACGAGTTCGGACACGCGCTGCACGGCATGTTTTCAAACGTGAAATATCCGCGCTTCTCCGGCACGAATGTGCCGCGGGATTTCGTCGAGTTCCCGTCGCAGGTCAACGAGATGTGGGCCGTCTGGCCGGAGATTTTGAAGAACTACGCCAAGCACTACAAGACGGGCGAGCCGATGCCGAAGGAGCTGCTCGATAAGATGCTGGCTTCGCAAAAGTTCAACCAGGGCTTCGAGACCACGGAGTATCTGAAAGCGACGCTCCTCGATCAGGCGTGGCATCAACTGAAGCCGAGCGAGATTCCGAAAGATCCGCTCGCCTTCGAAGCGCAGGCGCTCGAGAAAGCCGGCGTCGCCTTCGAGCCCGTCCCGCCGCGTTATCGCACGCCTTACTTCTCGCACTCGTGGGGTGGAGGCTATTCGGCCGGGTATTACTCCTACATCTGGAGCGAAGTCCTCGATGCCGACACTGTGAAATGGATCAAGGAAAACGGTGGCCTGAAACGCGAGAACGGCGATCGTTTCCGCCGCACCCTCCTCTCCCGCGGCGGCAGCAGCGACGCGCTCGGACTGTTTAAGGATTTCACCGGCGGCGAGACGGATATCCAACCGCTTCTCGAACGCCGCGGCCTTGCGCCCGAAACGTCCGGCACAGACCAGCAACCGCACCCGATCCCGGCAGAAGCGCCGAAGCCAGGCGGCCAATCCGGCTCCTTGAATTGAAATCGGGCTCATGTTTCGACTGCGGGCGCGTTTGCGTGCGGTAGCGCGGCGCTTACCGTTTTGGAATGAGCTTGGCTGAAATCGAAGAAGCAGTGAAGCAGCTGAAGCCGGACGAGTTGGCAAAGCTCGCCGCCTCCATCGCGCGGCAGGACGGCCTCATTTGGGACGAGCAAATCGAGAGTGATTTTTCCCCTGGCGGAAAACATGCCGAGGCCCTGCAAAAACTCGACGCCGAGATTGATGCCGGAGATTTCACCGCCATGCCGTGAAGTCCCACGCACTGGTATCGTTTTGGGAATGCTATCATGGCCTGCCAGCGCCGGTGCAGCGCCTCGCCGATAAAAATTTCGCCCTCCTCCAAGCCAACCCGCAGCATCCCTCGTTAGGCTTTAAGAAGAAAGGCGGCGTGTATACCGCCGATGTGGGCCGCAGCTATCGAGCAATAGCGAGGGAACGCGGCGGCGATCTTTACTGGTTCTGGATCGGCACGCATGAGGCGTACAACAACTTTCGATTCTGATGGTCATCTTCCACGATCCGCGTTGCGTAGAGTATTCCCAGCCCGGCCATGTCGAACGGCCGGCCCGCATTGCGCGCACCGTGCCGATACTGAAGCAGCGCCATCCCGATTGGGAATGGCGCGCTGCTCCCGCGGCGGACGAAACTGCTTTGCTGCGCGTGCACAGCGCGGAACACTTGGATTCCTTGCGCGCGCCGCATGCGGCATTCGATGCGGATTGTCCGGCGTATCCAGAGATTTTAGCGCACGCTTCCCGGGCGAGTGGGAGCGCCATCGCGGTGGCGCAGGCGGCGCGCGATGGCGAGCTTGCGTTTAGTTTGATGCGGCCGCCCGGCCATCACGCGCTGCGTGACCGCGCGATGGGATTTTGTTATCTGAATCACATCGCGGTGGCTGCGTTCGCTGCGCTCGAGGAAGGCGTCGAGCGCGTCGCGATCTGGGATTTCGATGCGCACCACGGCAATGGCACCGAGGCGCTGGTCGCGGGTCACGAACGCATCGCGTTTGCCTCCATTCATCAATTGCCTGGCTGGCCGGGAACGGGCGCGCAATCCTTCGCCAACATCCACAACTTCCCGATCGCGCCTGGCACTGCGCGCAGCGAGCACATGGCCGCGATCGAACGCGCCCTGCAAACCCTGCTCAAGTTCAAACCCGATCTGCTGCTGGTCTCCGCCGGCTTCGATGCCTACGCGGGCGATCCGATCACCGAGATGACGCTCGCGCCGGAGGATTTCGCGACCTGTGGGCAATGGCTGCGCGAGGTTGGCATTCCCGCGGGCGCGATTCTCGAGGGCGGCTATAGCGACGAGTTGCCCGAACTGATCGACGTCTTCCTAACCGCGTGGTCGGCAGACGCGTAGCAGAATTGGATTGAACCCGCGCGACACGCGAACCGAAAAAACTTTGCGTTGCCAAGCGCGCGCCCTGCGGCTGATAGTGCCGCTCCGAAACGGGCCGTAGCACAGCTTGGTAGTGCGCTTGAATGGGGTTCAAGAGGTCGCGAGTTCAAATCTCGCCGGCCCGATTTCCCCTTCGCTGCCGCGCTTTATGTTCTGCGTTTACGTCTCACACAGCGCCGTGGCTGAACGTCGCTAAACAGTGCGGTCGCCGCGGCGATAGGTCGCGAGTTCAAAATCTCGCCGGCCCGATTCTCACCTTTTCGCTAGAGCGCTCGCTCCCACCGCGTATCCTTCCTCCGTCATGCCCGACGAGAAGCCCACCGATTCCGGATCAACCGGTGTGGCGGGGCCGCGTTCGGACGGGAATTGCGTTTACCGCAATGTCGCGCGTCTGCTGACCGAGGAGCCGCAGTTGGAGGCAGTCGCTTTCCAACCTAAGAACCATCTTCTTTCCATCGCCACCTTGGGAGACGATCGCAGCCGGCGCATTGCCGACCGCGTAAGCGAAGCGGTGGCGGAACGTGAGCAACAGTGCGGCATTCTGGATGCGCGCGGTAATTGCGAGCAGTGCGGCGAGCCGCCTTCCAGCAAAGTGGGCGCGGCCAATGTGGTGGTGAAAGATGTGCTCGGCAGCACCGTGATCGAAAAGCTCACCTGCCGCACTGCCGTCGGCTTTTGGCAATGGAATGCCGTGGGCTGGCCGCGCGCCGGCTGTTGCGGACCGACTACGAGCGACGCCAATCCCGATGAATGGAAGCGGCTCGCGCTGCTCTCCGCTGTCTGCCTGGTCTCCGGGCTGGCCGCGTTAGGCGCGCAGAGATTTCAAGCCGCGCCCATGCTTGTGCTCGGGCTTTTCGTTGTCAGCTACATCTCCGGAGCCTGGGATGCGGCGACCGAATCCTGGGAACGCCTGCGCCATGGCGAGTTGGAGATTCATTTCCTCATGCTCGCAGTCGCGTTTGGCGCGGCGCTCATCGGCGCGTGGAGTGAAGGCGCACTGCTCCTCTTTCTCTTCTCGGCTTCGGGCGCAATGGAGCATTTCGCGGGCGCGCGCACGCAACGCGAAATCAGCGCGCTCTTCCGCGGCGCGCCGAAGACGGCCACCGTTCTGGAAGGCGCGCAGGAAGTTGAACGGCCCGTCGAAGCGCTCACACCCGGCATGCGGTTACGCGTGCGCGCGGGCGAGCAAATTCCAGTGGATCTCCGCGTAACGCGGGGCGAGAGCGCGTGCGATGAATCGAATCTGACCGGCGAATCGCGGCCAATGCCGAAACACGTGGGCGACGTCGCGTTGGCCGGCACCTTGAATCTTTGGGGCGTGCTCGATGGAGAAACGCTCCGTCCTGCCTCGGAAAGCGCGGTGCAGAAGATCATCAATTTGATCGCGCAAGCGCAGCATTTCAAAGCGCCGTCGCAGCGCTTCAGCGATCGCTTCGGCACGCCCTACACTTATCTCGTGCTCTCGCTGAGCGCGGGATTCTTCGCGGTCGGCTGGCTAGCCTTGGGCTGGCCGCCTTTCCTCGGCACGAGCGCGGGCGCGAGCGCGTTTTATCGCGCGATGACTTTGCTCGTGGTTATGTCCCCCTGCGCACTCGTCTTGAGCGTGCCGTCCGCGATTCTTTCGGCGATCGCTTCTGGAGCGCGGCGCGGCGTTTTGTTCCGTGGCGGCGCGGCCATCGAGACGTTGGCCGATGTGAAAACGGTCGCGCTCGATAAGACGGGAACCCTAACGCACGGCGAGCCGGAGTTGGTCCGGATCGATGTCTACGCTGGCGACGAGGAGGCTGTGCTGGGCGCGGCGTATAATTTGGCGCGGCTCTCCAATCATCCGCTCTCCCGCGCCATTCAACGCGCGGGTACGCGCCGCGGCGCGACGGCGGAGGATTTCACCCATGCGGAATCGCGCGCCGGCAGCGGCGTGACGGCGCGCCGCAACGGCCTGCTCTACGTCCTCGGGAGCCGGGAATTTGTGCGCAGCGTTTTGAAAGAAGCATCGCATGACGCGCCGCCGGCCGAGGAGACCGACGTCGCGGAAGTGTGGGTGGCGGGACCGCAACTGTGTGGTCGTCTGCTCTTACGCGACGAATTGCGGAGCGAAGCGCGCGGGATGTTGAACCGGCTGCGGCATGCCGGGATGCGCGTGATCATGCTCACAGGCGACCGGCAGCAGACAGCGGAGCTGATCGGCCGTGAAGCGGGCGTGGATGAAGTGCGGGCGCAGCTTTCGCCGGAAGACAAGGTGACGGCTGTGCAGGAATTGAAGAAAGCAGGCGCCAAGGTGGCAATGATCGGCGACGGCGTGAACGACGCGCCCTGCCTGGCTGCGGCTGATGTGGGCGTCGCCATGGGCGCACGCGGATCGGACGCCGCGATGGAGCAGGCCGAGGTGGTGCTCATGAATGATCGGCTGGAGAACTTTGTCACCGCCTACGATTTGAGCCGACGGGCGCGCGCCATCATCCGCCAGAATATCACGATCGCGCTCGGCACTGTCGTGGTGATGGCGCTGCTGGCGCTGAGTCGCGGCATTCCTCTTTCGTTAGGCGTGGTCGCGCATGAGGGCAGCACGGTGGTGGTGGTGCTGAACAGTCTGCGCCTTCTGTTCGCCTCCCGGCAAACGCCGACGCCTTAGGCGGCATTGCAGCCGCGGCGCTCCCGGCGTAACGTCCGCGCCTTATGCTGAGCGCTGGAATTGTCGGGCTGCCGAACGTGGGGAAATCCACGCTTTTCAACGCGGTCACGCGCACTCGTAAAGCGCAGGCCGCGAACTACCCCTTCTGCACGATCGACCCTAATCTCGGCGTCGTGACCGTGCCCGATCCGCGCCTGGAAGTGCTCTCGAAGCTCTCCGGTTCGCAGAAGATCATCCCGGCCGCGATCGAGTTTGTCGATATTGCGGGCTTGGTGAAAGGCGCGAGCGCGGGCGAAGGACTGGGCAACCAATTTCTCAGCCACATCCGCGAGGTGAACGCGATCGTGCAGGTGGTGCGTTGTTTCGAGGACGGCGACATCCATCACGTCAGCGGCACGATCGATCCGGTGCGCGATATCGAGGTCATCAACACGGAGCTCGTCCTGGCTGATCTCGCTTCGTTGCAGAAGCGGAACGAGCGGTTGCAAAAGGAAGTCCGCGCCGGCTCGAAGACCGCGAAAGCGGAGAGCGCGCTGATCGAAAAATTGCTGCCGCATCTCGACGCTGGTAAACCCGCCATCACCGCTGCGTTGACGGATGATGAAAAGGTCACCGCGCGCGAATTTTTCCTCCTGACCTCCAAGCCAACCATCTTCGCCTGCAACGTCGCCGAGTCGGAACTGGCGGGAGCGAAAGACCATCCGCACGTCCGCGCGGTGGAGGAGTACGCGCGCAATCATTTTGGCAGCGAAGCGATCGTGATCAGCGCGCAGATCGAGAGCGAACTAGTGGATCTGAGCGAAACGGAAGCGCGGGATTATCTGCGCGATCTCGGAGTGGAAAGCAGTGGCGTGAGCGCGCTCATCCGCGCTGTCTATCATCTGCTCGGGCTGCGGACTTATTTGACCACGGGCGAAAAAGAAACGCGCGCCTGGACGATCAACGAAGGCGATAAAGCCCCGGCCGCCGCGGGCGTGATCCACACCGACTTCGAGCGCGGCTTCATCGCCGCCGAAGTGGTGCACTACGACGACCTGATCGGGCTCGGCTCTTCCGCGAAAGCGCGCGAAGCCGGCAAGCTCCGCATCGAAGGCAAGGAATACGTGGTGAAAGACGGCGACGTGGTCGAGTTCCGCTTCAACGTCTGAGCGAACCAGATCGTCGCTTCACTCCGCGGAATACAGAATCCGTCCGCACTGCTCGCAGCTCACGATTTCGCGTTTGCTCTTCACGCGATGTGACGTCTGGGCTGTGATCTTCATGTGGCAGCCGGTGCAGACTTCGTGCTCCAGCGCGACCACAGCGGCGTTGCCCTTGCTCGCGAAGAGACGCTCGAAACGATCGAGCACATCCTCATCCACATGGCTCGCGATCTCCGCGCGCTCCGTGTTCAAGGCTTCGAGCTGCTCGTTCAACGCCTTCGTCTTCGCTTCCAAATCGGCGAGCTGACGCGCCACCGATTCACGTTCCGCCCCTACTTTTTTATCTTCGATCGCCACCTCGGCTTTCACCGTCTCGGCCTGCTCCATCAGCTCGAGCTCCTGATCCTCGAGCCCGCGGATTTCTTTTTGATAGCGCTCGATCTCGTTCGCCATGGCGCGGAACTCCTCGTTCTTGCGCGTCTCGTATTGCTGAGTCTTCAGCCGATTGATGCTCTCGGTCCGCGTGCCCACGTCCAGCTCCAGTTTCTTGCGCTCCACCTCAAGATGGCGGCCCCTCATCTTGGCCGCTTCCAGGCCAGCCGCACTCGCCGCGAGATGCGCCTCTAAATGCGCGCGCTGCTCCGGCGCGGTCTTCAGTTCCGCGCGGATCTGCCGAATCTTTTGATCGCGATTTTGCAGGATGAGCAGTTGCTCCAGTTCCGGTTGCACGCGCGAAGGTTATGGGCTGCCCGTGGCGGCGTCAACGGCGTCTGCTATCGCCCTGCTAATACGTCTCAACCGGCGAGCGCTTGCCGTCTTCGGGGCTGCGTTCGGCGGCGCCGGCTTCGCCGAGGACGGCAACGCGAAGCTGCCAGATCTCGTCGTTCAGCCCCGCGAAGGCAGCTTCGGAAAATGGCGTAGGCGGCGACATCCGGCTCTTGAAGCGAGCCACGCTCTGCAAGGCAGCTTCTACTTGAGAGGAGGGCAAGGTGGCGAGCGTGGCGCGCGCTTCGCCGATGGCGGCGACGCGATGGCAGATCATGGCGAGATCGTTCCCGGCCGCGAGAGAATGGCGGATGGTGTCGTCGAGGCTGTACTCATTATAGATCGCGCCCATGTCGAGGTCGTCGGTCATGATGAGGCCTTCGAATTTCAATTCTTCGCGCAGCAGGTTTCTGATGATGCGGGAGGAGAACGACGCCGGGAGTTTCTCGGGTTCAAAACAGGGATACCAGCCGTGGCAGATCATCATGCTATCCACGCTCGGGGCGAAGTGGCGGAAGACGGCGAGCTCGTGGCGCTCCAGTTCTTCGCGCGAGCGCTCGATTTTCGGGAGGTCGTGATGGGCGTCGACTTCGGCCGCGGAGTAGCCGGGAAAATGTTTGCCGCAGCTCGCGATCCCCTCCCCGCGCAACGCTTCGTTGAAGGCGCCGGCCAGGCGCACCACTTGCGCGACATCGCGACCGTAGCAGCGGCCGCGCAGGGAGTTGTCCGCTTCGTCGTCGAAGGAAATGTCGAGGACGGGGCAGAGGTCGAGGTTGAAGCCGAAGAGGCGGAGCAAACGCCCGGTGATCTCGCCGTGCCGCCTAACGAGTTCGACGTCACCCTTCTCGCGCAACTGCTGCGCGTTCGGTGGTTCGTTCCCGATCAAACGCAGACGCGACACGCGGCCGCCTTCCTGATCGATGGTGATGATCGGTTCGACGTCGCTGAGGTCGCGCAGGTCGTCGATCAGCTTCCGCAACTGCGCGGCGCTCGTGATGTTGCGGCCGAAGAGAATGTAGCCGCCGGGCTGGACGCGCCGGAAGAGGGCCGCGCTTTCTTTGTCGAGTTCAGGACCGGGCACGCCGGTGAGGAGGAGTTGACCAAGCTGATCGGGCTTCATGCGCCGCGAGCTTACGCAATGTGGCGCGCCCTGCCAGCGTTCACCGCAAGCTGGAAGCTTGCGCCACTCTCGCCGATAGTGGCCGCCACTTGAAGAAGATCGGCATCTACGGCGGGACGTTTGATCCTATCCATCACGCGCATCTTATCCTGGCGCGCGAAGCGCTGGAGAAACTGGGGCTGGAACAGGTGCTGTTTGTCCCGGCCGCCGTCTCGCCGCACAAACTAGCGCGGCAGCCCACCCCGGCTGCGCTTCGCCTGGAGATGCTGCGCGGTGCGATTGCGGACGAAGCGCGTTTCGCGATCCACGAAGCGGAACTGCTACGCGCGGGTCCCTCTTTCACGATCGACACCATCCTGGAGCTAAAACAACAGCATCCCGACTGGGAGATTTTCTACTTCATCGGCTCGGACAATCTGCCCGCGCTTGCCACTTGGAAGCGAATCGACGAACTGCGCGCGCTGGTTCAGTTCGTCGTGCTCGAGCGAGGCGCGGCCGAGGGCGAAATGGAGTTTCCGATGATCCGGCGCCAGATCGATATTTCCGCGACAGAGATCAGAAACAGGGTTGCCACCGGGCGTTCCATTCAGTATCTCGTACCGGCGGCGGTCGAAGCAATCATCCAGCGCCGCCACCTTTACCAGGAGCCATCAGCATCACTTCCGAAGAACTAGCCAAAACCTGCGCCGAACTCGCCTCGAACAAGAAGGCGGAACAAATCGTGGTGCTGGACCTGCGCGAGATCTCGACCTTTACCGATTTCTTCGTCATCTGCTCAGCCGCGTCGGAGCCGCAACTCAAAGCGATCGCGGGCGAAATCGAGTCGCAGTTAAAAAAGGATCACGCCGTCCGCCCGACCGCAGTGGATGGCTTCCCAGCCAGCCAATGGATCGTGCTCGATTACATGCAAGTGATCGTCCACATCTTCCATGCGGAGAAGCGCGACTTCTACAGTCTGGAAGATCTCTGGAGCGATGCCCCACGCCTGTCGTGGGAAAAAGCGGCGTAACCCCCTACTTCTTCGGCTTCTCGGTCGGCTTGGCCGACGCGGCGGGCGAAGCAGCAACTGCGGGCTTGCCGGCAACCGCAGGACTCGCGGCGGCAGAGGCAGGCTCGGCTCCGGCTGCAGCTGGCGCGGCGGCGGCGGCTGGCTTCACATTCAGAAGTTCGACTTCGAAAATAAGCGTTTCGTTCGGCCCGATATCCTGCCCCGCGCCGCGTTCGCCGTAGGCGAGGGCGGCAGGGATGAAGAGCTGATACTTCGAGCCGGGCTTCATCAACTGGAGCGCTTCAGTCCAACCTGGGATGACGCGGTTAACCGGGAAACTGGCCGGCTCATTCCGCTTGTAGGAACTGTCGAATTCCGTGCCGTTGATCAGCGTGCCGCGATAGTTGACCTCGACTGTATCGGTGGCCTTGGGCGACTCGCCGCTGCCTTCTTTCAAGACCTTGTATTGCAGACCGCTGGCCGTCGTCTTCACGCCTTCTTTGGTCTTGTTTTCCGTAAGGAATTTTTCGCCCACCGCTGAGTTCTTGGTCGATTCTTCCTTCGCCTGCGCCGCTTGTTTTTCTCTCATGGTGGTGGAATAGGCGGTCATCGTTTCCTTAATTTGCTCTTCGGTCATGAGCGGTTTCGCGCCGCCGAGGGCGTCGCGCAGGCCAGACATCAAAATATCGAGATTGATGTCCATGCTTTGCTTCTTAAAGGTATTGCCGATATCGAGCCCGATGCTGTAGCTCACTTTGTCTTTTTCATTCTTCAACTCGGTCTTGTTCTGGGCGAAACCAGTCGAAGCGAACGCAATGATGGCCAAAAAAATGCAGGAATTTTTCATATACAATTTAGACAACTCTGCGACCGGCCAGACGAGGCGGGGCGCAGAAGGGTGCACGCTAGTGGAGAAAGTCCGCCCGTCAAGATGGCGGAGTGGAAAGCGGGCGCGCGCGCTTTTTCTGCTTGCGACCTTGGTTTCCGGAGCGGTCTCGGCCGACGCGATTGACCTCTCCTCCGCCGATGCGAAACGAATCGGCAAAAAAGTCTGGCAGAATGAATGCGCGGGCACGATAGCCGGCCTGACCTCGTGGAACGCTGGGGAAAACTTTGCCTCGCTCGGCATCGGTCATTTCATCTGGTATCCCAAGAGTGCACGCGGGCCGTTTGAGGAGAGCTTCCCTGACCTCGTCCGCTACGTTTCCGAACGCGGTGCCAAACTTCCGGAACTGCTGCAACGCCATCACGCCTGCCCATGGAATACGCGGGGGGAATTTTTGGCCGCGCGCGAGGGGGCCGACATGCAGGCGTTGCGGCGTTTCTTGGTGGATACGATTGATCTCCAGGCGCAGTTCCTCGTCCAGCGCCTCGAAGCCGCTCTACCGAAAATGCTCGCAGCCGCTCCGGCGGCGGATCGTGCTGACGTTCGCCGACAGTTTGAGCGCGTCGCCAGCACTGGCCAGGGATGCTACGCTTTGGTCGATTATGTTAACTTCAAAGGCGAAGGCGTGCTCGACACGGAGCGCTATCAAGGGCAAGGGTGGGGCTTGCTTCAAGTGCTCCAAAGTATGAACGGCAGTGAAAGCGGCCCCGCCGCGGCGCGCGCATTCAGTCAAGCGGCGCGTCAGGTTCTGACCCGGCGGGTCAAAAATTCGCCCTCCGCCCGCAATGAAGCGCGCTGGCTCCCGGGCTGGGTGCAGCGCGTCCAGAGCTACGCTCAAAATTAAGGGACGTGAGAGCACCGCTTCTTCATTTCTCGCTGGCCCTGCTTTTCGGTGCCCTCGCCCACTCCGCTCTCGCGCAGACGCCGCGCCCGACGATTTCGCGCCCGGGCATCCCGCGGACGCGAGGCGTTGTCGCCGCCGCGCCCCGGGCCACACCTGCCGCCGAAGCCTGCGATGCGCAAGGCCTCGGAGTTGATCAGCCGCCAGGCGCCCATTCAGATCAACAACGGCGTTTACGAATCTCTCACCCCCGATCAGGCCCGCGTTGTCGTCTCCATTTCCAAGCAGCGCGCCTACCTCCTCCGCGGCGAGGAAGTGGCGATCGATTCGCCGATCTCGTCCGGAAAACGCGCGGGGATGACGCCGACCGGCAAGTTCTCGGTCATGGAAAAGGACAAGGATCATCGCTCCAGCGTCTACGGGGATTTCGTCGATCGCGGCGGCCGCACCGTGCGCCGCGGGGTAAGTCTGCGGATCGACTCCGCACCCAGCGGCACCCACTACGTGGGCGCGCCGATGAAATGGTTCATGCGCCTGACCGGCGACGGAGTGGGCATGCACATCGGCATTCTGCCGGGCTATCCCGCTTCGCACGGCTGCATTCGCATGCCGCCGCAAGCGGCGGAAATGTTCTACGCCCGGGTCAAAATCGGCACGCCCGTCGAAGTGGTGCAGTAGAGCTTACTCCGGCGCGTCGGTTTTGAGGAGCCGCTCGCGCAGCATTTGGAAGGCGGTTTGCGAGACGAGATGCTTGAAGGTGGGCCGCTCCGCGAGAAATCGGCGACGGAGCACTTCTGTTTCTCCAGCGTCCGACGCCAAGGCAATGTAAACGGTCCCGACTGGCTTGGCCTCTGAGCCGCCATCGGGGCCAGCAATGCCCGTGGTCGCCAAGGCAAAATGCGCTTTGCCCGCCTGCAGCGCGCCCTCAGCCATGGCTCCGGCGACTTCCGCGCTGACTGCTCCGTGCTGCACGATCAGTTCCTCCTTAACGCCGAGCGCAG
The DNA here is from genome assembly GCA_963788065.1 of uncultured Verrucomicrobiae bacterium. GTDB lineage: Bacteria > Verrucomicrobiota > Verrucomicrobiia > Chthoniobacterales > UBA10450 > JACCTI01. The sequence continues at coordinate 134,412 of CAWBFF010000012.1, read as the reverse complement.
CGGTTTTCAGTTCGTTGGCGTAGGTCACAAATCCCCCGCGAATGACAGCGGACGAACCCGGGACATTCGTAAGCCGGTTCGCCAAATATCCGCCGGTGCATGACTCCGCGGTCGTCAGCCACCTGCCACGCGCGCGCAGCATTTCCACCACCACAGTCTCCAGGTTTTCCCCAGCGTCCGAATAGACCGCGAGCGGAAACGCCTGCCGGATGATCGACTCCGCGGTGGCGAGCGCTGACTCGGGGCCAATCACGCGCACCTCCACTTCGCCAGGCCGCGCGCAGTATCCCAGTTCCAACTTTGAGATCTCGAGTAGCTGCGGCCCCACTGCCGCTTCCACCATTGATTCGCCCACGCAGGCCAGGCGGAAGGTGCGGCAACCGTAATCGTCCGACCGTGGCGCAATCTCGCGCAAGATCGGCAGGACCGATTCGGCAAACATCGGCTCCAGTTCTCGCGGCGGTCCAGGTAGCAGAAATAGATGCGGCGTCGCGTCCATCCCCTTGCCTCGCGCCGCCAAATATAGACCCGGCGCCGTTCCATTGGCATTCGGCAAGACCCGCGCGCCCTGCGGCACCTCCGCCTGCCGGAGGATGCGATCAGTCATGGGAAAACCACGCACGCGCAAACGCTCGGTGATTACCGCCGCCAATTCCGGATCCCGACGGAGCGGGAGACCAAGCAGAGAAGAAGCAGCCTCCCGCGTAATGTCATCAGTCGTCGGGCCCAGGCCGCCCGTGACAAAGATGATCTGTGCAGCGGAGAACGTTGTCTTGAGGACCGCCTGGATGGCGGGACCGTCTGGAACAGTCATTTGCGAGTCGACTCGCAATCCCAGCGAAGAAATTTCGCGAGCGATGAAGGCAAGGTGCGAATTAATGACGGCGCCGAGCAACAGTTCCGTGCCGGTATTGATGACGACGACCTTCATGACAAGGCCGCAACGTCCAACGGCGAATGCTCAACGTCCAACACCGAACTGGTGACCGAAAGCGCGCGGCGCTTTCTTCTTAAGCCGCGTCCTTATCCTGCTTCTTCCGAATCAGCGGCATCTTCTTCCCCTCGACCACCGCACGATTGATCGTTACCTCGGCAATGTCTTCGCGGCTCGGCACCTCATACATGATGTCGAGCATGATCCGCTCCAGCATGGAACGCAGCGCACGCGCGCCCGTTCCTTTGGTCACCGCCTGCGCGGCCAGCGCGCGCAACGCGTCTTTCGTCACACTCAAGCGCACGCCTTCCATCGCAAAGAGCTTGGTGTACTGCTTGATCATCGCGTTCTTCGTCTCGGTCAGAATCATGACCATCTCGTCTTCGGTCAGCGCGTCGAGCGCCGTCACCACGGGGAGACGACCGATGAACTCCGGAATCATACCGAAGCTGAGAAGATCCTCCGGTTCCACGTGACGGACCGCGACCTTCGCGAGGGCGTCTTCCGCTTCGAGGTCCGGGCTGTTGAAGCCGAGCGTGCGATTGCCGATGCGTTTCTGGACAATCTTGTCCAAGCCAACAAACGCGCCGCCGCAGATGAAGAGAATCTTCTCCGTGTTCACCTGGATATATTCCTGGTGCGGATGTTTCCGACCGCCTTGAGGCGGAACGTTGCAAGTGCTGCCTTCAAGAATCTTGAGCAACGCCTGTTGCACGCCTTCGCCGGAAACGTCGCGCGTGATGCTGACGTTGTCCGTCTTGCGGCCGATCTTGTCGATCTCGTCGATGTAAACAATCCCGATCTCCGCCCGCTTCACGTCGTAATCAGCATTCTGCAGCAGACGCAAAATGATGTTCTCCACGTCTTCGCCCACGTAGCCGGCTTCGGTCAGCGTGGTCGCATCTGCGATGCAAAACGGGACGTCGAGGACCTTGGCCAACGTTTTGGCCAGTAGAGTTTTCCCAGAGCCAGTCGGGCCGATGAGCAGGATATTGCTCTTCTCGATTTCAACCTCCGCGAACGGATCAGGTTGAAAAGCCGCTGATGAATCAGCCGCCGGCGCCGTCTGCAGAACGCGCTTGAAATGATTATGGACGGCAACCGAGAGCGTCTTCTTCGCCACCTCCTGCCCGATGACGTAACTATCCAGCGAGCGCCGAATCTCCGCCGGTTTCGGAACCCGAATATTCGAGGATTGCCGGCGGGCGTCCTCGGTCAACTCCTTATCCAGGATGCTCTTGCAGACGTTAATGCAGCTGTCGCAGATATAAACGCCCGGCCCTGCGATGAGCTTGCGTACCTCCGCGTGGCTTTTGCCGCAGAAGGAACACATTGTGAGATTGGAAGCGCGAGCCATGAGTTACTCCTCCGGGGAGCAGTTTTTATTCCTCAACTTTTTGGGGCAGCGCCGCCTCCGCGATTGCGGTCGAGCGATCTGGGGCTGTTCCGTCGAGCAATTTGGATTCTTTCCGCGACTTGATGACCTCATCCACCAGGCCATACTCTTTCGCTTCCGCAGCAGAGAGGAAATAATCCCGATCGGAATCGAGCTTCACTTTTTCTTCCGGCTGGCCCGTGTGCGCGGCGAGGATGCGGATGAGCCGCTTCTTGAGCTTGAACATGTATTCCACCGTTCGCTCCACGTCGCTGGCTTGTCCCTGCGCGCCGCCCGAGACCTGATGAATCATGATGTCGGAATTCGGCAACGCGTAGCGCTTGCCTTTTGTGCCCGCCGCCAGCAACACCGCCCCCATGCTCGCAGCCATGCCGAGGCAATAGGTCGTCACATCGCAGGTCAGGAATTGCATCGTGTCGTAAATCGCCAGCCCCGCCGTCACGGATCCGCCGGGAGAGTTGATGTAAACGCTGATGTCCTTTTTGCCGTCCTCCATCTGCAAAAAGAGCATCTGTGCGATGACGAGATTAGCGATATGATCGTCAATCGGCGTGCCAATGAACACGATCCGGTCCTTTAACAGCCGCGAATAAATGTCGTAGCTGCGCTCACCGCGACCGGTCTGCTCCACCACCATTGGCACGAGCACTTGAGATACATTTCGATTCGTTAGGGTCATGATATTTCTTCCGCCGGAACGCTCGCCTCGGGCGATTTTAATGAAGGCTGGACCGTAACATTGGCCTTCAGGAAATCAAGGGTCTTGCCCAGCAGGATCTCCTCCGCCATACCGTCCAAACGGTCGTGTTCCTCAAGATCTTTCCGCACCTTTTCCACTGACAAATTGTATTGCGCGGCCTGCTCGCGGATCCGCTCCTCCACCTCCTCCCGCGTCACCTCGATCTTCTCCTGCTCCGCGATGCGATGCAGGATGAAGTTCGTCTTCAACCGATGCGCGGCGAGCGAGCCCGCACCTTCGATCAACTCCTTTTCCTTCCCCTTCAGCATTTCATCCGGCACCCCGCGCTCGCGATTCCGATGGACGAGTTCATTCAAAGCCCGCCGCGTCTCCTGTTTCAACAACGTCGGCGGCAAATCGAAGGTGATCTGCTCCTGCAAAAACTTCACGACCTGCGCTTCCTTCTCGCGCTCGATCTCGTGTTCCTTCTCGTGCTCAAGATTGTGCTCCACGCTATGACGCAGATCGGCCAGCGTCTTGTCCTTGAGCAAACGGCCCGCGAACGCATCATCCAATTCCGGCAGCACCTTCTGCTTGATCTCGTTCAACGTCACCGCGTAGTCCGCTTTCTTCCCCACGAGTTCGGCCACAGGGAAGTCAGCCGGGAATTCCACTTGCACACTTCGCGTGTCGCCCGCGTTCATCCCGACCATTTGCTCGACAAACTGCGGCAGAAAATTATCCGGCGCTACGCGCAGCCAAAACTTTTTCCCACCGTGCAAATTCTTGCTCGCGTCGGGCACGAGTTCGCTGATCGCCACCCCGTCGATCGAGCCATCAAAATCGATCACGGCAAAATCTTCCAACGCCAGCGCACGGTCCGTCACGTCAGTGAAATCCGCCGATTGATCGCGCAACCGTTCGAGCGCGACGTCCACGTCCGCTTCCGTCACCTCGGCGCTCGGCAGCTCGACGGGGATGCTCTTGTAATCCGGCAGCGCGAATTCCGGCGCGGTCACAACTGTTGCCCGGAAACGCATCGAGCGATCGTCCCCAAATTCCACATCCTCCAGATTGGTTAACGAAATCACGCGCAGCTGCTTCTCTGCGATTGCCTCGTGATAGCTCTTCGACACGAGCTTTTTCGTCAGCTCATCCTGGATTTCCTTGCGGAATTTCTTCTCGATCACCGCCCGCGGCGCTTTCCCGGTGCGATAGCCCGGGATGCGCGCATAGCGCGCGTAGTTTCCTGCAATTGCGTCCCATTCTTTGCGCACATCTTCCGGGGGCAATTCGATCCGGAGCGTGGCGACACTTTGCGGCTGCGTTTCAACTTCGACTTTCATGAGCGGAGCGACGGTAGCGGCGCGCCGCAACAAGCGCAAACTAGGCCGCCCGAAAGACGCACTCGCCCTTCGCATAAACCGCGTGCGTCTGCGGTATCCCAAACCAGTAGGCGAGTTCGCGATAATCCTCGCAATTGAAGATCGAATAGTTAGCCAGCTTCCCCGGTTCAAGCGAACCGATCTGATCGCCCCGTCCCAAGCTGTATGCGGCATTGATTGTCGCCGCGCTCACACCCTCCGCCGGCGTCATCTTCATCTGCGTCGCCGCGAGCGAGAGCATCATCGGCATGGAAGGCGAAGGCGAAGAGCCGGGATTAAAATCCGTCGCCAACACCACCGCCAGCCCAGCGTCAATCATCGCGCGCGCGCGCGGGTAACGCGTCTTCCCCAGCGCATAAACACTCCCCGGCAATAACACCGGCTGCACTTTCGCCTTCTTCAGCGCCGCAATGCCGTCATCCTCCGTCTGCTCCAGGTGATCCGCCGTTACCGCCTCCAACTCCGCCGCCAGCGATGCGCCGCCGGAATTGGAAAGTTGATCGACATGCATGCGCAACCCCAGGCCGTGCGCCTTCGCCGCCGTGAGAATACGCCGCGCCGTCGCCACATCGAAGTAGCCGCGCTCGCAAAAAATGTCGCAGTACTCCGCCAAGCCTTCCGACGCCACCGCGGGCAGCATCTCGTTAATCACCAACTCCACATAGCTCTGCGGGTCGCTCTGATACTCCGCGGGGAAGGCATGCGCGCCCAGAAAGGTCGGCACGAATTCCAGCGCCGTCCGGGCGTTCAAAGCGCGAATCACCCGCAGTATCTTCAACTCCTCCGCGAGCGACAACCCATAGCCCGACTTCGCCTCCACCGTCGTCGTTCCACACTGCAGAAACCATCCCGCTCTCTTCAAAGCCTGGCCTAACAACTCCTCCGCGCTTGCGGCCCGCGTCTTCGCCACCGTCGAACGAATTCCCCCGCCCGCCGCCGCGATCTCCTCGTAGCTCGCTCCGCGCGCGCGCATCTCAAATTCATCCACCCGATCTCCGCCAAAGACCGGATGCGCATGCGCATCCACGAATCCCGGCAGCACTACACGACCGCTTGCATTCACCACCTCCGCCTCAGCCGGCGCTCGCTGTTCGATTTCTGCGGATGGTCCCGTCGCCACGATCACGCCATCGCGCACGAGCATTCCGCCATCGGGAATCACAGCCAGCTCGCTCAACTCGCTGCCCACCCGCGGCCGCTTCGGCCCGGCGAGGGTCACGAGCTGCGCGGCGTGGAGAACGGCCAGCGTCTTCAACCCAGCTTTTCCTGCACGATCTGATTGCACTGCTGAAACTGCGCCGCGGATTCTGTGTTCAATTTCTCCAGCTTCGCGCGCAGGGCCGCTTTCACTTTCTCATCTTTCAGACCGCCGAGGTTGATCCGCACGTTCATCGCTGCGCCTTCGATACACGCGCGAGTGCCGAGCAGGCCGACTCCCACATCGGAAATCGACGCCGGGTTGCCCTGCTCCGCCATCGCGCCGAGCAACTCATAGGATCGGAACGCCGTCTCCATCACCCGCAGCGGAATCTCCGCGGCATATTGATTCGCCGTTTGAATGGCCACCGAGCGCGCAGCCTTGTCTTCCGGCGATTCTTTCGGCAGTGCAAAAGCGTCCATCACTTTATTGAACGCCGCCGTGTCTTCATCGACGAGGAAGAGTAATTCGTCCTTCAGCGCCTGCGCCTTCACCGCCCATTCGCTGAAGAAGGAAAGTTTGTCGTCCCATCCACGTTTGCCGGCAGATAAATTGGCCACCATCCCGCCTAACGAGACACCGAGCGCGCCCATCAGCGCTGCGACCGAGCCGCCTCCCGGGGCGGGCGAATCGCTCAGCGTTTCGTTGCAGAACTGCCGCAGGTTCATCTGCACCAGCGCCTTCTTCGCCCCGGCGGCCATCTTCAGTTCGATGATCTTTTCCTCCGGATCGAACGGCTTCAATTCGGCCAATCCCATGGAGCGCACCGCGATCTCGATCAGCTCCTCATCCGACGCGCCCTCCGACCATTTTTGCCGACGCAGATAATGTCTCCCGGCTTCGAGCAGGCACTTCTTCGGGAGCATGCCCACGATCTCCGAGCCGGTCACGCGCATCCCGCGCTTCGTAGCCGATTCCTCGCAGGCGTCGAACGCCGCGTGCAGCGGCGTTTCCTCCAGATTGGTCAGGTTCATCGAGACCTGCGCCATGCCGTATTCCTCCACGAACCAACCGATCGCCTTCACGTGCTTCAGCAGGCCGGGCACGCGCACCGGCTCGCCGTCCGCATCCAGCACCTTTTTTCCCGTCGGCGTGCCATCCTCAGTTTGCACGCGCCCATTTTCACGCACGTCGAACGCGACCGAATTCGCGCGCCGCACCGACTTTGTGTTCAGGTTCGCGTTATAGGCCACGAGAAATTCCCGCGCGCCGATGACCGTTCCGCCGGAACGCTCGCTGAACACGGCAGGACCGAAATCCGGTTTCCACTCCGGCGCTTTTATCTTCTCGAAAAATCCTTCGTACTCGCCCGCGCGGATGATCGAAAGGTTCGAGCGGGCCGGGTCCTTCGCGGCTTTCTCATAGAGATAAACCGGAATCTTCAGCTCCTCCCCCACCCGCTTCCCTAGCGCATGCGCGCAAGCGATTGCCTCTTCCCAACTGACGTCGCTCACCGGGATGAACGGACAAACATCGGTCGCGCCCATCCGCGGGTGCGCGCCGGTTTGCTTCCGCATATCGATCAGCTCCGCCGCCTTTTGAATCCCCCGAAAGGCCGCCTCCACTGCCGCCTCCGGGCTGCCCGCAAAAGTAACCACTGTCCGATTCGTACTCGCGCCCGGATCGACATTCAGGAGTGAAACGCCATCCACCGACTCGATCGCCGCGGTAATCTGCCGGATCACTTCCAAGTCGCGCCCCTCGGAAAAATTAGGGACACATTCGATAATTTTTTGCATAGCTAATCGCGCCCCCGCGGCTCCATCGGAACTTTCACATCATGGGATTTCGCGAAGTCGATCGCGCGGGTGTAGCCGGCGTCCGCGTGGCGGATCACGCCCATCCCGGGATCACTCGTTAGGACGCGCTCCAGCCGTCTGCGGGAAGCGTCGCTGCCATCCGCCACCACCACCATGCCAGCATGCTGGGAGTAGCCGATGCCGACCCCGCCGCCGTTGTGGATAGAAATCCATGACGCGCCCGCCGCGGTGTTAATCAAAGCGTTGAGCAACGCCCAATCCGCGATCGCGTCGCTCCCGTCGAGCATCCCTTCCGTCTCGCGATAAGGCGACGCGACCGAGCCGGTATCGAGATGATCGCGGCCAATCACGATCGGCGCTTTCACCTCGCCGCGCTTGACGAGATCGTTCATGGCCACGCCGAACTCCGCCCGCTCGCCATAACCCAGCCAGCAGATCCGGCAGGGCAGCCCTTGAAATTGAATCCGCTCCTTCGCCAGTTTCATCCAGCGCGCGAGGATGACATTGTCGGGAAACATTTCGAGCGCGAGGCGATCGGTCCGCGCGATATCCGCCGGGTCGCCGCTCAGTGCCGCCCAGCGAAAGGGCCCCTTTCCTTCGCAAAAGAGCGGCCGGATGTATTCCGGCACAAACCCCGGAATATCGAACGCGTTCTCCACCCCGGCCTTCTTCGCCTGGGTGCGGATGTTATTGCCGTAGTCGAACGTGATCGCGCCCTTTTTCTGCAGGGCGAGCATAGCCTCCACGTGCTCGGCCATCGCTCGCATCGAGCGCTCGATGTATTCGTCCGGCTTCGTCGTTCGCAAAGCGAATGCCTCCGCCAGCGACATCCCGTTAGGCACGTAACCGTTGAGCGCATCGTGCGCGCTCGTTTGATCGGTCAAAATGTCCGGCACGATTCCACGTCGCACCATTTCTGGCAGCACATCGGCACAGTTGCCGACCAGTCCGATGGAAACCGCCTCGCCCTGCGCGCGCGCCGTTTCCACCAGCTGCATCGCTTCATCGAGCGAACGCGCGATCTTATCGCAATAGCCGCTCTGCAACCGCTTCTCGATCCGCGCTGGATCGACATCCACGCCGAGAAAAACCGCGCCCGCCATCGTCGCTGCGAGCGGTTGCGCGCCACCCATCCCGCCCATCCCGCCGGAGACGACCAGCTTGCCTTCGAGCGAACCGCCAAAATGCCGCACCGCCGCGGCGCTGAAAGTTTCGAACGTGCCCTGCACGATTCCCTGGCTCCCGATGTAAATCCACGAGCCCGCCGTCATCTGCCCATACATCGTTAGGCCGAGCCGCTCGAGCTTGTTGAACTCGGCGTAATTCGACCACTGCCCGACCAAATTTGAATTCGCGATCAACACGCGCGGTGCTTCCTCGTGCGTCCGGAAAACGCCCACCGGTTTCCCTGATTGCACGAGCAGCGTCTCGTCGTTCTCCAGTTCGCGCAGCGACCGCACGATGGCGTCAAACGCCTCCCAGCTCCGCGCCGCGCGCCCTGTGCCGCCATACACGATCAAGCGGTCCGGATCTTCCGCCACCTCGGGATCGAGGTTGTTCATCAACATCCGCAGGGCCGCTTCCTGATGCCAGCCTTTGCAGCTCATCTCCACGCCGCGCGGCGCCCGAATCACACGCTTTCCGCTCATAGCTTTTCCATTTCGCTGTCGAATTCTCCGGTCCGAATCGCCGCCGCCACCTGTGCGATCTCGCCGTACATCGCGCGATCATCTTCCAACGCCGGCACCAGGGCGCGCAATTTCTCAAATGCAGCCTCGACGCCGAGTCCCGCCTTCAGCGGCCGACGAAACTCGAGCGCACTTGCCGCGACCAACAACTCGATCGCGAACAAATTCTCGGCGTTCTCCACGATCGTGCGCAGCTTGAGCGCGGCCGTCATCCCCATCGAGACGTGATCCTCTTTCCCGCCGGAGGTCGGCAGATTATCGACACTCGCTGGGTGGGCCAAAATTTTCGCTTCGTTCAACAACGCGACCGTCGCCACGTGCGGAATCATAAAGCCGGATTGCATGCCCGCGCGCTTCGCCAGGAACGCAGGCAGCCCCTCGCTCGTGTCCGGATTAATCAGCCGATCCGTCCGGCGTTCGCTGATGCTCATGAGATCGGTCAACGCGATCGCCGCGTAATCGAGCGCCAGCGCAACCGGCGCGCCGTGAAAATTTCCGCCGGAAAGCACATCGTCGTTACCGGTAAAGACGAGTGGATTATCGGTGGCGGAGCCGGACTCGACCGCCAGCACTTCTTCGCAATGCGCCAGCGCACCCCGCACCGCGCCATGCACCTGCGGCATGCAGCGCAGGCTGTAGGCGTCCTGTACTCGTGGGTCACCTGTCTTGTGCGACTCGCGAATTTCGCTCTCGCGCAGCAACCAGCAAAGATGCTCCGCCGCCGCGCGTTGACCGGGATGAGGGCGCGCCGCCTGAATGCGCGGATCGAAAGCGGTTGGCGTGCCTTTCAACGCCTCCAGACTCATCGCGCCGATCACATCTGCGAGACGCGAGAGGCGTTTCGCGCGCAGTAACGCCAGCCCGCCGACCGCGTGCATCGCCTGCGTCCCATTCAAAAGAGCCAGCCCTTCCTTCGCCTCCAGCGTGACCGGTTGCAGCCCCGCGCGGCGCAGCGCTTCCGCACTCGTTAGGCGTTCACCTTTGAAAAATGCCTCGCCTTCCCCGACGAGCGCGAGCGCCAGATGCGCGAGCGGCGCGAGGTCGCCACTGGCCCCGACCGAGCCCTTTTCCGGCACCATCGGATACACGCCGCGGTTGAGCATTTCCGCGAGCAGTTCGACCACTTCCAGCCGAATCCCGCTGCAGCCGAGCGTGAGCACGTTTGCGCGGAGCAGCATCATGACGCGCGCTTCTGGTTCGGCCAGCGGCGCGCCCACTCCGCAGGCGTGGCTCCGGACGAGATTTAATTGCAGCTGCCGCAGATCGCCGCGTTCAATGTGAACCTCGGAGAGTTTGCCGAAGCCGGTGTTAACCCCGTAAACGACTGCATCGCCCGCGGTGATTTTCTCGATCACGCGCCGGGAAGCGTGAATCTGCGCGTGGGCGGAGGACGCGATCTCCACGCGCTCGCCGTGCCATGCCACGCCCGCCAGTTCGGTGAGGGAGAGCGGGCGGCCGGCTAATTCCATCGGCGCATCTTAAGCAGGCGCGCGCAAAAGGGAAGCGACGCCTGCGCTTTCGTTCCCCGCCACGAAAAAGGCCAGGCCGAATAAACGGCCTGGCCTTGGATCAAAAGCTATCCGGAGCGGACAACTAGGAAGCGAACTACTTCGAGTAGGTGCTGCTGGTCGACGCGGTCGACATCGTTTCTTTTTTCTGAGCGCACGCGCCCAGGCTCAACGCGCTGGCCGCGATGGCCAGAATCATCACTGCTTTCAAGAGTTTCATGTAATTGTTTCGCCTCCTTTCCGAGCAAGTTGCTGCCGTCATTTAGGCAGGTCGTCTTCCTCGCGCAACGCTTTTCTCGGGCTTTTTTACAACCCGCCGCCCGGCCCGCGGTGGCGCGATTACGACCTTCGCCCCCACCGGAATCAGCTGGAAAAGTTCCGCCACGTCGGCGTTCCGCATCCGAATGCAGCCATGGCTGGCGGGCCGCCCAATTTCGTCCTCGTGATTGGTGCCGTGGATGTAAATGAAGCGTGCGCGTGAGTTCGCGTTGGCCGGTTCCAATCCGTCCAGCCAGAGGATGCGCGACATCACAAGATCGTCCGCCGCCAACATCTCCGGCGTGGCCAGGAGTGGTTCCCGGGATTTGAAAGCGGTCCCGATCGGCAACCCGTCGCCAAATTTTTCCGCGACTTGGAAGCGACCCGTCGGAGTTTTGAAGCTGCCTTCCTCCGAACCGAGTCCGTACTTCGAGGTGGAGATGGGGTAGCTGCGCACGGTGGCGCGGCCGCGCTTCACGCTTAAGCGCTGCTGCGCGACGGAAACGCGGATGCTGATGGGAGCACTTTGCTTCATGGAGGCGACGGCGATAGAATGGCGCCCTCGTGGAAAAAAGCTACAACATCGCGATCGTGGGCGCGACTGGCGCGGTCGGCGCGGAGCTGCTCGATGTGCTGGAACGTCGAGCGTTTCCAGTGGCGAATCTGCGCCTGCTCGCCTCCGCGCGTTCGGCGGGAAAGACGTTGCGCTTTCGCGAGCAGGAGATCGCCGTGGCGGAGCTGGGCGACGACTCGTTTGCCGGGATCGATCTCGCCTTTTTCAGCGCGGGCAGCGATCTCTCGCGCCGCTATGTTCGCATCGCGGCGGACGCCGGCGCGGTGGTGATCGATAACTCCTCCGTCTTCCGGATGGATCCGGAGGTGCCACTGGTGATTCCCGAGATTAATGGCGCGGATGCGAGGGGGCATCGCGGGATCATTGCCAATCCGAATTGCACCACCGCGGTCGCGCTCATGGCGCTCTATCCGCTTCATCTCGCCTTTAGCGTACGACGCGTTTTCGCTTCCAGTTATCAGGCTGTTTCGGGGAGCGGTGCGCGCGCGATTGCCGAGTTGAAACGACAAGTCGAGGAAGCGCGCAACGGACAGCCGGCGACGCCGGAAATCTATCCGCATCCGATCGCTTTCAATGTCCTCCCGCATGTCGATTCGTTTCTGGAGAGCGGCTATACGAAGGAAGAAATGAAGATGCAGCACGAAGGCCGACGAATCATGCATCTGCCGGATTTTCGCGCCTCGGTCACCTGCGTGCGGGTGCCAGTGTATCGCGCGCACTCGATCGCGATCAGCGCGGAGTTTGAGCGCCCGGTCGATCTCGAGCAGGCGCGTGCAATTCTGGCCAAATCGCCCGGTCTCGATCTGCTCGATGATCCGCAACGGAATGTTTATCCGATGCCGTTGCCCGCGGCGGGGAAAGATAATTGCCAAGTCGGGCGGCTCCGAATCGATTGCGCGTTGGAGAACGGGCTCGCCTTCTGGGTTTCCGGCGATCAGTTGCTCAAGGGCGCTGCGCTTAACGCGGTGCAAATCGCGGAGCTGTTGTAGCGCCGCCAAACGCAAACGGCCCCGGATTGCTCCGGGGCCGCTCCAGGTTTTTGCGAATGACTTTTAGCCTTGGTCGGGCGGAGATTGGTCTTTGCCTTTTTTCTCTTTCTTCTCTCCTTTTTCTTTCCGTCCGTCGCCACCGTGTCCGCTTTCGGCCGGCGCGGGCGCCGCTGCGCGATCAGGCGGCGCGGCTTGAATAGGCGGAGCCTGCCGCTCCTTGCGGGCGGCCGGTTCCGCAGCCTGTGGTGCAGCTTCCGGGGCGGCCTGAGGGACGCGAACGTTCGCGCTTTGCTCCGGCTCGCGGTTTTGTTTGGCCCTCGGCCTGCGCTCTTTCGCGCCGCGTTCCTTCTGGTCGCTTTGCTGAGGTTCGCTGGCAGCGTCGCTGCGCGGGGCTGGAGGCGTTTCGATTCGCGGCTCGTTCACCGGCGTCATCGATTTTTCTTTGGGCTCTTTTTCCTTTCGGCTCTCGTGCTTTTCACGTCCGGGTTTCGTGGCGACGTCTTCCGCGGGCGCGGCTGATTGACGATCACGTTTGCCTTTGCCTTTCACATCGGCTTTGGGCGCGACTGCGTCGGAGGCAGGCGTTGATTCAGCCTGCGGCGCCGCGGTGGGAGCTGCGGAAGGAGCGGCCTGCTGGCTGCGATTCTTGCCGCGCTCTTTCTGCGGCTTCTGGTTATCTTTGCCTTTCTCGACGTCTTTGATTTTGCCTTTCTTCATTTCCTCCGCCGGCGATGAGACTGGCGTGGCTTCCGCCGGAGCGACTGAGGCGGTCGGCGCAGGCGGCTGCGTATTCCCCGCCGCCGGATGCTGCGGCTTCAGATCCGATGGCGGCACTTGCTTCGGATCTTCTTTCTTCATCTTTTCGCGCAGCTCGGTCTTCACTTTCTCGTCGGAGACATCAGACCAGCCGGTCTGCAGTTCCGCGGTGGCGATCTTCGTTTTCAACCGTTTCGGCGCCGCAGACGCGGCTGCTTTCGAAAACTCCTGCGGTGCCGCTACCATCAAGATATTGCCCTCGACCTTCGTGATCGCGCCCGATCTCGCAGCCGCGCTCAGATCAACGCTGGTCTCGCGCTTCAATGTGAGCCGCTGAATCGGCCGCGTGGAGTACGAGCTCAGCCGGTCGTAATCGGGACCGTGATTGTAAACGCGCGAGTTTTCATAGGTGATGTTGGTCACGTTCACCGTCGAGTTGATGTAGGTCACGTTTTGCGTGGGCGCGAAGATGCGTTCGCGCAGGACCGGCTCGCCGATGTAGCGCACGTCGACGAAGTTGTAATAAGCCGGCCCGATATCGAACTCGAGGTCGACCTGCCCACGGATCGGGCGACCTTCGTAAACAACCTCGCCACCGCTGTCGTGGCGCCGCGGCGGGAGCGGCGCCCACCCCACGTAGTCGCCGCCCGTCCGCCACGACACCCAGGCAGGCGCCCATTCGCGACCCGGCACCCAAACCCATCCATGGTCGCGCAAGCGTGCCCAACGCCCGTAGTGATAAGTCGCCCACCCAAATTTTTCGTAGGACACCCAGGTCCAGCCCAGATCGGTGTAGGCCCAGTAGCCATCGGCATACGGCCGCCAATCCCGATCGCTCACCGCGACACTCGGTTGCCAGCAATAGCCGTAATCCGCCACCTCGACCCAGCTTCCGTCGTCATCGCCCAGGTGGTCGTAGAAGAAATTTACCGATACATCCGCGGCTGCTTCCGCCTGACGAGTGGCCGGGAGCAGGAGCGCGAAGATCGCCAGCGCAAAAAGAATTCGTTTCATAATAATTGTCCGTTCAAGGAAATTTGGACCCGAAGGCCGCGGCGATTATTCACCGCAAAATGAAGCCGATGCGCGTGCCTACCTGTGCCCGCGGAGAAAGCGCTCGACGCGAACGCTTACCGGGCGCGCAGGACAACGAACGAGCGCGTCCGCCCGCGGCACACCGAGAGAACGTGCGCCTCGTTCGGATCGAGCGTACCCACCAACTTACGGTAATCGGCCACGGAAGTGACCGGCTGTTGGTCCACTTCCTCGATCACGTCGCCCTTCCGCAGGTCCGCCGAGTTCTCCTCTACGTTGGTAATGATGACACCGCGCACACCGGCCGGGATGTCGAGCCGCTGCGCAAGTTGCGGGGTCAGTTCGCCCACCTGCACGCCAGCGAGCGGCGCCTCGTCCTGCAGGTCCTGCTCATCCGGTCCCGGGGCCGGCTGCGTCTGCGGAGGCTGAGGCCCCTGCGGAATGGTGCCGGGAACTTGGCGCGGTTGGCGGGGCGCGACCCCCGCGGTTTGGTAATCGATCGGTTGCTCTTTGAGCTGCGTTTCCAGCTTCACCGCCTTCCCGTTCCGCAAAACTTCGAGCTCGATCTTCTTGGTCAACTCCGTCTGGGAAACGAGGCTCTTCAATTCCGGGAACGTCTTCACTTCGTGCCCGTCGAATTTCTTGATCACGTCGCCCGGCTGTAGCTGCGCGTCCGCCGCCGGCGAGCCGGCCACGACATCGTCCACCGTTACACCATCGGTCGGCTGATCGGTGCGGCCGGGTGCGAGCGGACGCATTTGAATGCCGAGGTAACCGCGGATGATGCGCCCATGCTTCAGCAAACTCTCAAGGGCGTTCTTAACCGAGTTCGAGGGAATGGCGAAGCCAATGCCCTGCGAACCGCCGCTGCGCGAGATGATGGCGGTGTTGATCCCGATGATCTCGCCGCGCAGATTGATCAGCGGCCCGCCGGAATTACCCGGATTAATCGCGGCGTTGGTTTGCAGAAAATCGCCAAAGCCATCCACGCGATTCGGCCGGCCCTTCGAACTGATGATGCCGTCCGTCACCGTCTCTTCGAACCCAAACGGATTGCCCACTGCGAGAACAAAGTCCCCCGCCTGCACCGCATCGCTATCCCCGAACTTGAGCGGCTTCACGCCCGGCTCATCGACCTTCAGCACAGCCAAATCGACCTGCGCATCCGCCCCTACCAAACGCGCTTTCCGCGTCCGGCCATCGTGCATCTGCACCTCGATCTCGTCCACCTGATCGACCACGTGATTATTCGTGATGATGTGGCCTTCCGCCGAAACGATCACGCCTGAGCCGAGCGAATTCTGCACCATCTCCTCCTCGCGCCGATTGCGGAACTGGCGCGAGTTGCGATAGAAAAACTCAAAGGGATCCATGTATTGCCGGCGGATGGGAACTCGCTTCGAGGTCCGGATGCTGACGACTGATGGGATGACGCTTGTGACCAAGCTCCGGCGCTCGCGGCTAATCGCGTCCAGCGTTCCGACCGTCTTCGGATCCACGCTCGGATTGGAAGCGAGCGTGTATTTTTCCGGAGTGGCGCGCGCGGCCAGGTTCAGGCCGCCGTGCCTCAAGCGGTAGTCGTAAAGGGCCGAGATGGCTGCGGCCAGGAGGCCGACAAAGAGGAGAAATTTTAGTAGATTTTTCATCAGCTGACGTGGGAGAAGGTTCGCCCCTGTTCTTCGACAACCAATGGGCGGAAACGTTGATTTTCCGGCGCCTCCAATTTTGGATCCCACTCCAGGATCGCATTTGCGGCGGTGCGTGCGCGTTGCATTAGGGCCATATCGGTCTTCAAATTTCCCAACTTCAGCGCCGGCAATCCGCTCTGCGCGGTGCCGAGAAGATCGCCCGGCCCGCGCTGCTCCCAGTCCGCTTCCGCCACCTCGAAACCGTTGCTCGTTTTTTCCAGCACGGCCAGCTTCGCCAACGTCTCCGGCGATTTCTCGTCGCTCAGGAGAATACAATAGGACTTGTGCTCGCCGCGCCCGATCCGGCCGCGCAACTGGTGCAACTGTGCCAATCCGAAACGCTCGGCGTTCTCGATCAGCATCACGGTGGCGTTCGGCACATCTACTCCGACCTCGATCACAGTCGTGCTGATGAGCGCCCCGGTTTCGCCGCGGCGAAAACGTTCCATGATCGCCTGTTTCTCCGGTCCAGGAATGCGGCCGTGCAAAAGGTCGCAGCGAAACGGGCGCAATCGCTCCTGCCAAAGCTCGAACTCCACTGCGGCCGCCTTCACGTCCAGTTTGTCGCTCTCCTCGATCAACGGGTAGATGATGTAAACCTGCCGACCGCCCTCCAGTTCCGCGCGGAGAAACGTGAGGACATCGCCGAGCTTCGCGGTAGTGCGCACAGCCGTGACAATCCGGCCGCGATTCGCCGGCATCTGGTCGATCACGGAAACATCAAGATCGCCGTAAACCGTCATCGTCAGCGTGCGCGGAATCGGCGTCGCTGTCATCACGAGCACATCGGGCGCCGGCTCGCGTGCGGTCAGCAACGCGCGCTGCGAAACGCCGAACTTGTGCTGCTCATCAATCACGACCAAACCGAGATTCTCAAACGCGACGCCCTCATACAGCAACGCGTGCGTGCCGATGATGACCTGGGGCGTATCCGCCTTCGCATCTCCCGATTTTTCATCGCCGGCAAAAAGCGGCAGCGGCGCGTTTTCTTCGCTGCGGGTGCCGGTCCGCAAAGCCATGCGCACGCCGAGCGGCTCCAGCCAACGGCCGAGCACAGCGTAGTGTTGCTCCGCCAGAATTTGCGTCGGAGCCATGAGCGCAGCTTGATAGCCGGCTTCGATCGCGAGCAGGATAGCGCCGATCGCGACCACAGTTTTACCCGAGCCGACATCGCCTTGCAGCAACCGGTTCATCGGCCGCTTTGAACCCATGTCGCGCCGCACCTCAGCGAGGACGCGCTCCTGCGCTTCCGTCAGATCGAAGGGCAAGGCTTGCAGAAAACGTTCGAGCAATTCGCCGCTGCCGCAGTGCGGTTTGCCAGGGCGCGCGGCAGCTTGCGCGCGGCGCGAAGCGATCATCATCTGCATCGCGAAAAACTCGGAAAAAACCAGATGCTCACGCGCAGCGGCGAGCGTCTCGGTGGAATCGGGGAAATGAATTTGCTGCAAGGCGAGGCGTCGTGAACCAGTGCCGTGATTGCGAGGCAGCAGCGTCGCCACCTCATCGTCCGCCAGGTTTTCCAGCGCATGGAAAACAAGGCCGCGAAAGGTGCGCTGCGGCAGTCCTTCCGTGGCGGGATAGATGGGCGTGATCCGGCGGAAGTGAATCGATTCCTCCTCATCGTTCTCGATCACTTCAAACTCGGGGTGCTCCATGCAGATGCGTTGGCCGCGCATTTTCGGCTTTCCGAAAACCACCAGGCGCTGGCCGGTCGCGATCATTTTTTGCACGTAGTGCAGATTGAACCAGCGCAGCACAAGCGGCGGACTCAGCGCGTGCGCATCGGCTTCCTGCAAGGTGGCTTCGAAGATTTTCTTCCAACCGCCGAAACGCCGCACTGCTGTTTTCGTGACTTCGCCGCAGATGCAGATCGGCGTGAGGCTCTCGTCGCGCGGGAACCCGGCGAACTCTCGCCGGTCTTCGTGGCGCCGCGGGTAATGCGTGAGCAGCTCGCCCACCGTGGTGATGCCGAGCCGGCGCAATGGCAGAAGCCGCGGGCGCGGCACCCATTCGCATTCTTCGAGTGGCTGCGAGATTTGCATCATTCGACCGTGCCCGCAGCCCGGAGCGCCTGCACGTGCACCTGCAGCCGCTTCTGCCCGTCGTAGACATCGGATTGAATGCGGAAGGCTACGTCCCATGGCGGCGGTGGCAGCGGCTCGCTCGCGCCATCAAAGAAAATCCCGCGCGCATGGTAGTTCTGCTGCCGCAAACGCAGGACGAGATGCTTGTCTTTCAAAACTCGCGGCGCGATCGCGGGCTCAACTTGTCGGGCCACGAAAACCGGCTGGGCGTTTCCGTTTCCGAAGGGTTCGAGCGCTTCGTGCCACTCCAGCAATTCCGCTTTCAGATCGGAGAACGCCAACTCTTGATCGAGATGCAGCCGGGCCTGCAGCGCTTCCTCCGATAAAATCTCGCGCGCGGCGCGGCGGAATTCTTCCGAGAACGAAGCGAGGTTCTCTTCGCGCAAAGTCAGGCCGGCCGCCATTTCATGGCCGCCATATTTCTCCAGCCATTTATCACAGCGGCCCAAGGCAGCGACGAGCGAGAGCCCCTCGATACTCCGCCCGCTCCCCTTCCCGATTCCGTTGTCATCGAGGCCGATGACGATGGTGGGCCGGTGATATTTCCGCGCCAGGCGCGAGGCCACGATCCCGAGCACGCCCGGGATGCCAGCCACGCGCCGCGACCACGATCGCGGCGTCGCGTTGCGGATCGAACGACGCGCTCACCTGCTCCTCCGCTGCGGCAAAGATTTCCCTCTCCACCGCCTGGCGTTCGCGGTTTTGCAGGTCGAGCTGCGCCGCGAGTTCGGTCGCTTCGTTCTCGTCCGCCGTGAGGAGAAGGCGCAAAGCGCTCTCGGCGGTGGCCAGACGGCCGGCCGCGTTCAGCCGCGGCCCGAGCCGGAAGCCGATGTCTTCCGCCCGCAGCGGAGCGCGCACTCCGGCCACTTCGATTAACTTCCGCAGGCCGAGGCGTTGAGATTGCCCCAGTTGCCGCAGACCATGATGCACGAAAGTGCGGTTCTCGCCTTCCAGCGGAACGATATCGGCCACGGTGCCGAGCGCGACCAGATCGAGCTGCGCGCGCAGATCGAAGCGCTCGACCGGTCGCGTCTTTAAGAGCGCGTGACACACTTTGAAAACCACGCCGACAGGTGCAGAGATAGCGGAAAGCGCAGGCCGCGGAGATCTTCGGGTTAACCACCGCGACGCAATCCGGGAGCGCATCTTTTGGTTCGTGATGATCCAGAATAATGACCTCCGCGCCTTGGGCCCGCAGCGTGGCCACTTCCGCGATGGACGACGTGCCGCAATCGACCGTGATGAGGAGTTGCGGGCGATGCTGCTGCACGCAACGCTCCACACTTTCGGCGCTCAGCCCGTAGCCTTCCTCCATGCGCAGCGGCAGGAAAAGCGCGGGATCGGCACCGTAGGCGCGCAGCATTCCCGACAGCAGCGCGAGCGACGTGACCCCATCAACATCGTAATCGCCGAAGAGAACGATTCGCTCCGCGCGATCGATCGCCAGCAAAATGCGCTGCACCGCCGCCTCCATATTTGGCAGGAGGAAAGGATCGCTGAGCGAACGCAGCCGCGGGCGCAGGAAGGCGTGGACATCATCGGCGCAGCGAAAGCCTTTCCGTTGCAAGAGCGCGACCATGCAGGGCAGGTCGCAGATTTCCGCCCATGGGATGCCGCTATCAGCCGCAGGTGGCGGCGGGGCGATGATCCAACGTCGTTCCACCGCGCATTTTATTCGCGGGCGGGAGGGATGACAACACGGCTAAGGTTGCAGCCGCGCGTCGAGACGCCGCGCGTCGAACGGCGCGTGCACCTTGGCGTCGTTGTCGAAATAGACAAAGACGCTGCGCGCGACAGTCTTCGTCTTCTGCCAGCGCCGAATCCGATCGGCCCAGCAATCGAGCGCGGCTTCGGTGTAGCCGCTCACATACAGCTCCTCGGCGCCATGGAGCCGGATGTAAACGAGATCCGCGGTGAGCTCTTCCGCGTAGGGCCACTTGCCAGCGGTGTCGGCAAAAACGAAGGCGATCCGGTGTTGCCGCAAGAGCGCGAAAAACTCCGACACGAGAAAACTCGGGATGGCGGATTTCGACCGCGTAACGCAGCGGACGCGTGCGATCAGTCCCCGTCCAGGCGCCATGCTTCAGCTTTTCGTTGTGCTTTTTCGACAGCGTGGCCGCGGCCTTGGTATCGCGCGGGAGGATCTCGAAGAAGCTGCGCCAACGCTCTTCGTTCCAGGCGAAGTTGGGCGGGAATTGCCAGAGGATGGGCCCGAGCTTTTCGCGCAGGAGCAGCACGCCTGAAGCAAAGAAGTTTGCCAGGGGCGTTTCGATATCGCGCAGCTTCTTCATATGCGTGATGAAACGCGGGCCCTTCACGCTGAAGACAAACCCAGGCGGCGTCTCTGCATACCAGCGCTCGTAACTGGACGGCCTCTGCAGCGAATAGAACGAGCCGTTGATCTCGATGGTATTGAACTGCCGGCTGGCGAAGGCCAGTTCCAGCCGATGCGCAAGGCCGGGCGGATAAAACACCGATCGCCAACGCGGATAGGTCCAACCAGAGATTCCGATTCGCAGACCGCTTGCAGGCCAGCGGAACCGATCGTCGTTCTCCGCTAAATCACGCGAAGAGGAGCGACGCTTTGGAGGAAGCACGCCGTGTTTTTCGCATAGCGTACGGAATCGCAGCAGGCCGGCTTTTTCGGCTTCTCCGAAATGGAAGCGCAGACATTGCCGGAAATAAAATTCGCCAAACCCTCGCGAGAAATTCGTCTGCGCAGCGATGACCTCGTCCAGCCGGGCGAGATTAGCGTCGCGCTGCGCGCGCAGTTGCTGCGCGATGGCAGCCGCGTCGGCAACTTCCGGGCGAATGAGCCAAAGTGCGAAAACGAAAGGCAAACCCGTGGCTGCGTTTCCATTCCGCGCCGAGATCCCAGTAATTAAATTCGCTCCCGTGCTGCTCGCGAAACGCGATCGCCTGGTCGCCGATCATCAAGCGCGCTTCCGCCGTTTCGCTTTGCAGACACGGCGTGAGGCCATGCTCCGCGAGCAGGCAGCGCAGAAGATTGACCGACGTGGCCGAAGCGGGATCGAGCGCAATCTCGCGCACTTCTTCAATCGGCCCTTTGTGCGCGAGGAAGACGCTGTGCACCGCGCCATCGGTCGCCACCGCCACGTCCTCGACGATCGTATAAACCGGATTGCGCAGATATTCGAAGGATGAAACCAGTGCAACGTCGAGTTCCCCGGCCGCGAGCTGACGACAGAGAATCGATGGATGATCGAAGATCACGGGGCCGGGCCAGCCGTGAATGAGCGGCTGCGCGTTGAGATATTTGACGCAACCGAGGCGCACGGGAAGGGCGCCGCGTTCGGTCAGGCGCACACCAGATCGGGCTCGGCCGTGGCCACAGCCGGACGGCTGGCGGAACCGAGATGGTGATAGTAGCTGTCGCGCTGCCTCGGTTCGCGGCCCGCTTCGCGGATCACATTCTCGAGCGCGCTCACCGTCTGTTCCTGCGGTGTCTTGGCGCCCGCCATGTGAAAAATCTTTTCCTCCATGATGGTGCCGTGAAGATCGTCCACGCCATAGCTGAGCGAAAGCTGCGCGAGCGGCAGACCCATTGAAACCCAGTAGGCTGTGAGATGATCGAAGTTATCGAGGTAGAGACGGCTGACTGCGAGCACGCGTAACTGCTCGACCGCGGAGGCGCGCGGCACGTGCGCCAGGATCGGCGTCTGCGGTTCGAAGGCGAACGGGACGAAGCCGGTGAAGCCAGCCGTTTGATCCTGCAACTCGCGGAGCTGCCGCAGATGATCGACGCGGTGGGCAGTGTTCTCGATGTGTCCGTAAAGCATCGTCGCGGTGCTGCGGCCACCCATTTCGTGCCAGGTGCGATGGACGTCGAGCCACTCCGCGGCGGTCTCTTTGCCGCGGCAAAGTTCGTCGCGCACTGCGGCGTCGAAGATTTCCGCGCCGCCACCAGTCAGCGCCCCCAGACCAGCATCGCGCAGGGTGGCGAGAGTGTCGGCGATCGACAGTTTGAAAACGCGATGGGCCAAGTGGCGAATTTCGATCGCGGTAAAAGCCTTGATGATGAGATCGGGATCGAGAGCGCGCAGTCTTTTCAGCAGGTCAATATACCAATCTTTCTTCAGGGTCGGATGCAATCCGCCGACCATGTGCACCTCGGTGATGCCGAGCGCGAGCGCGTCGCGGACCGCGCTCAGAATTTCATCGGTGGCGAGTTCGAAGGCATGCGCATCGCGTTTCCTCGCGGCGAAAGCGCAGAACTGGCAGGAGAGAATGCAGACGTTCGAGTAGTTGATGTAGCGGTTGAGGATGTAGGTGGCGACGTTGCCGTTTTTGCGCTCGCGCACCGCGCTGGCCATGATCCCGAGGGCGTTCAAATCGGACGTGGCGAATAATTCCAGCGCATCCGCATCCGAGAGCCGGGTGCCGGATTCCACCTTCTCGGCAATGGGGCGGAGATCGTCGGGAATGAGCGAAAAATTCATCACGAAATGGCGGAGAAAGCGACGCGCTATGATGTACGCGCTGCCGAAGAGGCGCAACAGAAACGACGCTCTACGCGACGTGATTGCGCGCTGATTCTGAAGGCACGTAATAAAATCAAGAGAGCGGGCCCTCTCGCGAGAACCCGCCCTCTCTCAACCCCACAATCTGTTCGGACTAAAATTCGCGGTCTTTAGCGTCGGCCATGAAGCGGACGCGGCTGCTACCGGTCTTGGCAGGCGCGGGCGGCGTGCCGGGTTTCGGATAATCGGCGGCCAGTTGGCGATTGGAAGTCGGCACAATGCGAATCGCTCCTTTGGCATTGTTGCGCCAGCCGTTCGGATCGGCGAATTCCTCGCCGCTGTGATGCACGCCGCTGATCTGATCTTCGAGGCCAGTGCCGTAGCGCTGATCGATGATGGTCGGCGTGACGAAGACGAGCAGGTTGCGCTTGGTGCGGGCGTTGAGCTTTTCCTGGAAGAGGTAGCCGAGCACCGGGATGTCGCCCAAGACCGGGACCTTCGTCCGCGCTTTCGTTTGCTCGTCCTGGAGCAGACCGCCGATCGCCAGCGTGTCGCCGCTCTTGATCAAGACATTCGAGTCGAGCGTGCGTGTATCGATGACGGGGCTGGTAACCGTGGCACCCGCGAAGGTGAAGGTGGCATCAGAGACCTTGTTGCTGATCTCCGGCTTGACCGACAAGGTGATGAAATCGTCTTTGTTGATCAACGGTTTGACCAGCAACGTATTGCCAAACTTCTTGTCGGTGAATCCACCGAAGACCGCAGTCGCAGTTTGTTCGTTGAAGTTCAGCTGCGGCACCGGCTGGTTCCGCGTGATCTCGATCTTGGCCTGCATGTTGTCCGCCGTGACGATGCGCGGATTGGCGAGGAACTCGGAGTCCGCGTCTTCGTTGATCGCGTTCAGGGTCACCGACAACTGAGGAACCGAGAGGATGGCGAACTGGCCGCCGATGAGGTTGCCGAGGTTGCCCACCAAATTGTTGTTCGAGCTCGGGAGGTCAAACGTGCCGCCTGTATTCGGGCCGTAGCTGACCGTCTTGTCCTTGAGCGTGCCAGCCCAGTTGATGCCGTAGCTCTGGCGCGGGTTGGCGTTCACTTCCACGAGGCGCGCTTCGATCATGACCTGCTTGGTCGGGCGATCGATCTGGACGAGGAGCTTGCGGATGTGGTCGATGTTGCTGCGCGTCTCGCGATAGAAAATCGTGTTCGTGCGTTCGTCCACTTGCGGCGCGTCTTTGCTCGCGAGCTGCGCGGCGATGAGTTCCGCGGTTTCCTTGGCGCGAGCGTAGCTGAACTGGTAGCTGTCGCTCTCCGTCGGCTCCGCGGTGCGTTCGGCAGCAGTCTTTACGTAGTAAACGCCTTCGATCTTATCTACGAAAAGGCTTTTCGATTTGGCGATGATTTCCACCGCCTGCAAGGCGGTCACGTCTTCCAGGCGCATCGTGACCGTGCCGATAACGGCTTCGCTCACGACCATGTTGACCTTGGCTTGGCGAGCGAGGAGGCGCAGAACCTGGCCGACATCGTCGCCCTGGAATTCGCGCACGCCGACTCCGCCGGTATCGGCTGCCGGAGCGGCTTCGGGTTCGCTGGCCGCGGCCACCGGCGCTGCGTTGGGCGCAGGAGCGGTGGAGGCCTGGACGAGCATCATGGAAGAATTGTCACCCAGCGCGGCAGCCGAGAGGGCCGGCGTGGCGGCGGGCTTCGGAACTTCGCGGGTCGTTGCGGCCGGCACGGTCTCGAGCGAGTTGGAGAGCGGCGCCGGCGCAGTGGAGCTGAGCTGCGCATGGGAAACGGACAATGCTGCGAACATGGTCGCCGCCCCGCAGAGGATGGTTTTAAGACGAATGGACATAGTGGTTAAGGAGATTGATGACTGCGGAAGGCTTAAAGCAGGAAGCAGACCAGCCCTCTCCCGTTTCCTGTGAGTTCGTTTTTTCGGGTCCTCGGCTGCGCGCGCCGCGGATCACGAATCTGACGGTCTACAGAGGAGAAACACGTCTCATCTGGGCGGCGCGCAGGCGCGAAATTTGCCCGCACATTTTCCGCCGGACACGTCCGCGTGGCCTGATCAGGCTGCGCTCGCGAAACCCAACGAAGGCCGTTTGCCGAAATCCGGCTCCGGCATCTGGCTGACCAACTTCATCACTCCGTCCTGCCACAAGCGTCCGATCTCATCGAGGTAGGGATGGTGTTCCTCGAGTCGGGCGCGCCGGTTCGCCTGCAGCGCATCTTTCCGATAACAAAGGATGTCCACCGGCGGGCCCACGGAGACATTGCTCTTCATCGTGGCGTCGAGCGAGACGACGGCAAACTTCACTGCGTCGGTCAGCTTCGTTTCGTAATTAAAGCCGCGGTCCAGAATGGGCTTGCCGTATTTGGCTTCGCCGATCTGCAAAAATGGACATTCGCGTGTGGCGTGGATGCTGTTCCCTTGCGGGTAAATCTGGTGCACTTCGGGCGACATACCCGCAATCTGCCCGCCCACGATTAGGTTGATGTTAAACGAAAACCCGTCGGCCTCGAGCGCGGCTCGATCTCGTTTCTCAACCGCGCGCACTTTCGTCCCCACGTAGCGCACGGTCTCGTAGAGCGTTTGCCGATTCATGATGTGCTTCTTCTTCGGGTCGCCATCACCGAGGACAAGATCCTCATCCAGCATGGCCAGCGTGGCCTGGGTCAGGGAAAGATTCCCGGAACTCATGATGCAGATGACGCGATCGCCCGGCTTTTCAAAGATCCGCATCTTGCTCCGCATGGTGATGTTATCCATCCCGGCGCTGGTGCGGGAATCGGACAAAAAAACTGCGCCCTGTCGGCAGAGCATACCCAGGCAATACGTCATTTTAGCCGACCTTCGCCCGGCTCCACCACCCGACCCTCAACTCGTTTGATTTGGGTGTGGTGCGTCAAGACATGGACCCGCCCATCGCTTCCGCGAAAGAAAGCGCTCAACATCCAACTGACCAACCCGACCACGATGGCGCCCCAGAAAGCGGACCCGAAACGGTCCACGTGAAATCCGGGGACAAAGGTGGGAACCCAAAGGAGCAGCAGTCCATTGATCACGAGAATGAAGAAGCCGAGCGAGAGCAAAATGAGAGGCGCGCTCAGGAGGAGCAATAACGGCCGGACGAAGGCGTTCATAATGCCGAGAAGGAGCGCTGCGCCGATCAGAGCACCGATGCTGTCATAGCGGATGCCGTTGAGGAGCGCGGACGCAACCATCACAGCCACTGTGGTAACCATCCACCGGAATACAAAATGCCGCACGGTCGCCACCGTAGGCGAAAAGGCGCGCGCTACGCAACCGCTTTACGAAAATCGCTTGCAATCAACGGTCTCTCCGCTGATCGATTCGAAATTAAATCTTTCAGCCCTGTGCCTAAGAAAACCAAGACCGATTCCACCAATTCCACCGCTCCCAGCATGACCGCGTCTGCGCCCGCACCGGCTGAAACGCTGACCAAAGTTAAGCCCGACAAGCGAACGGTCGCACTGAAAACCGCGGCTCGTAAAGGCGCCGCGAAGAAGAAAACGAAGCCCACTCCACCCCGAAAAACCGCCGTCCGAAAGAGGACGGCTACGCCGCCGGTGAACAATGCTGCGGAGCCGTCCGATGCGGACATCCAGTTGCGCGCCTATTTCATCGCCGAGCGCCGGATGCAGCTCTCGCTCCCCGGAGACTCCGCGGAAGATTGGCTGGAAGCGAAGCGTCAGTTGAGCGACGAAGCCGCCCAAAAAGCAACCTGACCCGACACCCTCCGGGAGCCGGAAGGCGTTGTCCAAGAACAGGCGGATCGCTAGCGTCCGGTCGCGTTACTGCTAAACGTCAGCGTATTGACCCGAAAGGACGGGTTGGTCAAAAGCGGGGCGAATTCCTTCTTATCCAGGCCGATGATCTCCGCAATGACGACGATGCCATCGGATCTCGGCTTCGAGGCGACGCTGCCCGATAGAGTGCTCCGCAGCGCAATCGGATCCAGAATCCAAAATTGGGTCCGGCGCGACTTGCCCTTCAGCACCGATGCATCGATCGATCCGCCACCGGTAATCCCTATTGTCGCGCGATCGCCGTCTTCATCCGTGATCGTGATTGTCTCGCCGTGCAGGACATCGAAATCGAGGTCAGCGTCCTCGCCATTCTTCCCTTTATCCCTGCCGTCAAGGAGGTTGCCTGCCACGTCCCGGATGCCCGTGGCCGCGGGTTCATTTCCCTTCGGTTTCTTGCCGCGGACGGTGAACTCGAAGCCCCGCAACTCGGTCTGTCGGAAAGGCGTGGCCCGGAGAGTCACGGTGCGTGTGTTCTCGTCGTAAGTGGCGCTTTCGAAGGTCACGGGCGTTTTCCGGCCCCCCGAATCTCCGACCAGCGTGTAGTTCGCCAGGTGCGTGGCCGTGGCCGCGTCGAGATCTTCGCTGAATCCTACGACCGCACCGGTGATGCCGCGCGACGGCCCGGTGAGACCAAAGTGCGTGACTACCGGACCTTCTCGATCGGTGAAATCATTCGCGCTGATGCGCACCTGCGCGAAGGAGGCGCCACCCAACGTAACCCCCTGCGGATTCGCCAAGGCGATTTGAAACGATTCATCGCCCTCCGCTACGTTATCATCTTGCAGGTCGACCGTGACCATCTTCAGCACCTCGCCCGGGTTGAAGGTGAGGATCCCATTGTTTGAGAGATAATCCTGGCCAGCGGTCGCCGTGCCGTTTTGCGTCGCGAAATTCACCGTCGCTACATTGGCGCTTCCACCGTGGCGCGAGACGACCAGCGTAACGGTGGGCGTTCCTTCGCGCACGCCCCGCAGTGGCATATCGAACTGAACGCTCGGGACCACGGCAATATCGGCGATCGCCACCCGGCCATCACCGACGTAGCCCAACGACTCATCTTTCCCGGCCGGCTGCCCGACGGGGTCCATCGGATCCGGCGCCAGCAAAACTTTCACGAGAGCGAAAAAGGGATTCACCGAGGGATCGGCCAGATTTTCCAATTCGACCCCAATGAAAGCCTTGGCCGACGGTCCGACATCGAATCCCCGGATGGTGACGCCATCGCGTCCGAACGCTCCGACCGTGTTAAGGACACCGCCGTTCGGCGAGGGCACGCCGTCGGGGCCACCCTGCCGGACAAGGGAGAGGGCCGGAGTCAGAGCGCCTCCGATGACTTTGCTGTTGTAAAGCTCCTGCTCGAGAGCAAACAACGTGGTCGGCGTGGCGGGGTCGGTGTCATTATTCGTGTAGGCCGCTCCGACAATTTGCGGATTCCGCCCTTGGCTGGGATCGCCAGCTGCATAACTCAGAGGGGTGTCCGTGGTCACCGCGCCCGTGTCCGGATGGATGCGGAGATTCTGGTCGGCATCCGAAACCACACGCAGGCGATCGGCCACCGGGTTGAAGTCGAGGCCAAACCGAGTGCCCATGAGCATGGTGAACGGATCGCCCGGGGCGGGCCCGAGGGCCGCGCGGAAGGTCGCCATGCCATCCGTGGCATTGAGAAGGTAAAGCCGGCCGAGATTGGTGAGCGCATAGAGATCGCCGTCGGCCGGCCGAGTATCGATGCCGAGCACCTGCTCGTTGGCCAGTAATCCGACGATTGGCACCGCGCTCAGGATGGCGCCGGGTCTCTCGCTGGTGAAGGTGAGGAGCCATTGCTCAGGGGCTGGGGTGAGCGCGACGATAAGTTCTGCCTTCACGCTCAGGGCGCTGAAGGTAAGAAGGAGGGTGCAAAACAAACCGCGAATTGATGTATTCATGGCAAGCAGATTTGGAAGGACCCTCAGGGTCCTCCCTCGCCGCTGCCATTGTCGAGCAAATAATGCCGTGAATCCGGCTATCGCTCGACCGTCTCAATCCCGGGCAAATACTCTTTCACCTTCTCCACTAGTCGATTGATCGCGAAGGGCTTGGGCAGAAAGCCGCGCACGCCCACCTCCTGCATTAATTCCTGAGCGCGCTCGTCTTCGCCGCGGCCGGAAACGAGCAGCAACGGCGGCAAGCGCCGCGGCGGCTGCGCGTTCTCATACACCTTGCCGATGAGGAAAAAGAGCATCGCGCCGTCGATCATTGGCATCGAGAAATCGAAAATCAGCAGATCGTAAGTTTTCTTCAGCGCCAGCTCGAAGCCGTATTCCGGATTGGGCGAGGTATCGACTTCGCAGCGCAGGAAAGAGGTCAACGCTTCCCGCGTCACGCGCATGAGCGCGACATCGTCATCGACGATCAGGATTCTCTTCGCGGCTGCGGTAGGCACAGTCGACGCTTGCGCGAAACGGTTGCGCATTTCAAGCTTTTCCCATGCAGGAAAACTTCACCGCGCTCACGGCCGCTCTGCGCGAACGCTTAACCATCATCGGCGACGCACAGAGTCGCGAAGACGCGGACCGACACATGGCCCGGCTACAGGAAGTCTCGGAGCGAATCGAGCGACTCGAACGCGAACTGCCTCCGCGGATCGATCCGCAGCTTCGCCACTACCTGCAGCGACGCAGCTACAGCAAAGCGTTGGAGTTGCTGGAGGCCAAAAGCCCCGTCAACGGGGAGCGGTGATCGCCCGGCTTAACGCGAGTACAACTCAACGATCAACTGCTCGTTGACCATCGGCTGCATCTCATCGCGCGTCGGGATCCGAGCCACTTTTCCGCTCAGCGCGTCGCGATCGGCGACCAGCCAATCCGGCACCGGCGCGATCTGCGTCAGCTCGAGGTTTCGGAGCGCAAGCTGACGGGATTTCGGTTTGTCTTTCACCGTCACCTCGTCACCAGCTTTCACATTGTAAGAAGCGATATTGACGCCGCGGCCGTTGACTTGAACGTGCCCATGCGAAACCAATTGCCGGGCGGCGCTGCGAGTGTTCGCCAGGCCGAGCCGGAAGACCACGTTATCGAGTCGCGTCTCCAGGAGCTGGAGCAACGTCTCACCCGTCACACCACGCTTGCGCAAGGCGGTTTGGAAAATCCGGCGGAACTGCTTCTCCATTAATCCGTATTGATAGCGAAGCTTCTGCTTCTCCCCGAGCGCGACCGCGTAGTCGGACTGTTTGCGGCGCGAACCTTTCGGCCCGTGCATGCCGGGCGGATAGTTTTTGCGCTCGAGAGATTTTGAAGGTCCAAAAAGGGGAACGCCGTAACGTCGCGCCACTTTGGTTTTAGGTCCGGTATATCTGGCCATGGGCAGTTAAGAATCGTGAGTCGTAAAGGGTGAGCCGATCAAACGCGGCGCTGTTTCGGCGGCCGGCAACCGTTATGCGGAACGGGAGTGACATCGCGGATCACAGTCAAATCGAGCCCGATCGCCTGGAGAGCGCGCACGGCCGACTCGCGGCCCGCACC
This sequence comes from uncultured Verrucomicrobiae bacterium, assembly GCA_963788065.1. Classification (GTDB taxonomy): domain Bacteria; phylum Verrucomicrobiota; class Verrucomicrobiia; order Chthoniobacterales; family UBA10450; genus JACCTI01. The sequence goes on along the minus strand of CAWBFF010000012.1, from coordinate 104,668 downwards.
CGGCCCGCGGACCAGAACTTCCACTTCCTTCAAGCCATGTCCCATCGCCTGACGAGAGGCGTCCTGCGCCACCATCTGCGCAGCGTAAGCGGTGCTCTTGCGCGAACCTTTGAACCCAACTTTACCCGCGCTCGACCAGCCGATGACGTTGCCGTTCAGATCAGTGATCGTGACGATGGTGTTGTTAAATGTAGAGAGAACGTGCGCGATGCCGGCGTGAATGTTCTTACTCCCCTTCGCCTTGATGATCTTCGGCTTCTCGACGTCGTTCGGGTCGAGCGAGAGATTCTCCTTCACCGGCTCGGGCGCAGCTTCCGCTTTTTTGGCCTTGGCAGTTTTCTTGGCGGCTTTGGGCGCTGGAGCAGCGGCAGCGGCAGGCGCTGCACCTTCTGCTGCAGGCGATTCAGACGCGGCGGGAGCGGCTACGGGCTCAGGCGGCGCGGATTCACCCTTGGAACTGCCAGCGGGAGCCTCTGAGGCGACGGCTTCCGGCTTGGAACCTTCAGGGGTTTCCACTTCGGGAGCGGGCTTCGCTTTCTTTTCGCCGGCGGCTTTGGCCGGTTTCTTTTCTTCTGAATCTGCCATGACTAATTTCTAAAATCGTTGCGCTGCGGTTTAGGTCTTGCCGGCTTTCGCATCCTTGTTTCGAATCACGCCCACCGTTTTGCGCGGCCCCTTGCGCGTGCGCGCGTTGGTGGAAGTGCGTTGTCCGCGGACTGGAAGGCCGCGGCGATGACGAATACCGCGGTAGCAGTTGATCGCCTGCAGCCGCTTCAAATTACTTTGCAACTCGCGCCGCAGATCGCCTTCGATCAGATGCTTGTTACCAGTGATCGCGTGAATGATATCATTCAGCTGCTGCGGAGAAAGCTCCTTCGCGCGCAGATTCGGATCGATATTCGTTTGCTCGAGAATTCGTTTGGCCGTGGTCGGGCCGACTCCGTAAATATAGGTCAGCGAAGCTTCGATTCGCTTGTCCGAGGGAATTTCAACTCCAAGTAGTCGTGGCATATCTCAGTTTTGGATTTCGGTTTTTAATATTTCCCCGTTTAGCCCTGGCGCTGTTTATGGCGCGGGTTCGTGCAGATCACGCGCACCACATTTTTGCGCTTCACGATCTTGCACGCTACACAGAGTCTTTTTACTGAAGGTCGAACTTTCATATCACGAGACGAAAAACGCGGAGATCAGCTCCGCGTTGTCACTGCTGGCGAAATACTCTCGCCTTCCCCGACAAATCGTAGGGGGAAACAGTTAGCAGAACTTCCACTGCCCGCAAGGTCGGATTGACGATTTGCACGCGCACTCATCGTAATTGCGTTTGCCCACGCGTTGTCAAAATTTCCGGGGCCTCTTTGGTGATCAAAATCGTGTGCTCAAAATGAGCCGATGGCATTCCGTCCGCGGTGCAGACCGTCCAGCCATCGTCTAACAAGCGGACGTTTGCCGACCCGGCATTAATCATGGGCTCGATCGCCAAAGTCATCCCCGATTTCAACCGCGGACCGCTGCCGCGCCGTCCGTAGTTTGGCACCTGCGGTTCTTCATGCAGCTTGCGGCCGACGCCGTGGCCGACGAATTCACGCACCACGCTAAAACGGTTGGCCAGCGCTTCCTCTTCGACTGCGGAACAGACATCGCCCAACCGCACGCCTTCCGATGCAAGCGACATCGCGCGACGCAAAGCATTTTCCGTCACGCGCAACAATTTTTCCGTCCGGTCGTCGATCATACCCACCGGCACCGTCGACGCGGTGTCCCCTACCCAACCGTCCTGGATCACCCCGATATCGAGTTTCACAATGTCGCCGTATTGGATGCGTCGCTGGCTGCCAATCCCATGCACGATCTCGTCGTTAACGGAGATGCAAATGTTTCCAGGGAAAACGCGATGTCCGAGGCGATAACCGAGAAACGCACTCTTCACGCCCGCTTCACCCATGAGATCCGCAGCGGCTTCGTCCACTTCCTTCGTCGTGATCCCGGGCCGGACCATCTCGGAGACTCGCTCCAAAATTTCACTCGCCGTCCGACACGCGAGCCGCATCTTTTCGACTTCGCGCGCGCTCTTGATCGGGATCATGCCGTCTGTTCGATCAGACGCGATATGTCAGCGAAGACTTCGTCCCGCCCGCGATTGCCATCGATCTTGCGCAACGAAGTCGTCGTCTGATAATGATCCGCCAACGGCTGAGTCTTGCTGTTGAACTCCGAGAGCCGTCTCAGCAGGATGCCGGAGTCGTCGTCCGTTCGCCGCAAGAGAGGACCATCGCAGTAGGGGCAAACCGCGCGCTCGGAAAATCCCGCCGCGTTTTCACTGGTGGTGAATCCGCAGGCCTGACACTGCAAGCGATGCGAAATGCGATCATTAATCGTCTCCGCAGAAACATCCAACCAGATCGCCAAATCAAGCGGCGTATGGTGTCGTTCCAAAATCCCCCGGAGCGCTTCCGCCTGCGGAATGGTGCGCGGGAAACCATCGAAAACGAATCCCTGCGCGCCGTGCAGGCGCACATAATCTTCAATTAAATCGATGATGATTTTATCGGAAACCAGGTCGCCATGCTTGGTTTGTTCCGCGACCTCAAGGCCGAGAAGCGTCCCCAGATCCATCTCCCGGCGCAGGATCGCACCCGGCGACGTGACCGGGATTCCAAAATGCCGCGTGATCATTTCGGCCTGGGTTCCTTTACCGGAACCAGGCGCGCCGAGAAGGACGAGTCGCCGTTTCACTTAGCGACCGTAAACGAAAATTGCCACGCCACCAATCACGAGCACAGCGATCCCGACGTAGAGCCACATCAACGTGTTTTCTTTCGCGCTCTCACCGCGGTTGTAAGACCCGCGGTCGAAACGAGCCCCGCGGATCCGCCCCTTGCGCAGAAAACCGTCGTAGTGGCGTTGGATCAGATGCGTTTCCACTTGCCGCATCGTATCGAGAATCACGCCCACAATGATGAGCAAACTTGTGCCGCCGAAAAATTGCGCGGTAATCGTCGGGACATTCAAGCCCTGGCTCATCAGCTGCGGCAAGATCGCGATCAACGTCAGGAAGATGGCGCCAGCAAACGTGAGGCGCGTCATGGTGTAATCGAGAAACTCCGAGGTCGGTTTGCCCGGACGCACGCCAGGAATATAGCCGCCGTATTTCTTCAAATCATCCGCAATCTGGGAAGGTTGAAACTGCGTCGCCACCCAGAAATAGCTGAAGAAAAAGATCATCAACGCAAGAACCAGATAGTGCGGCCAGCCGTGCGAAAGCGCATCGGAGATCATGCGCGCCGTCCGACTATTCGGGAACGCCATGGTCACGATAGTGTTTGGGAATAGGAGCAACGCCCACGCAAAGATGATCGGCATCACGCCCGCGTAGTTCACCTTCAACGGCATGTATTGCGTTTGTCCGCCGTACATCTTGCGGCCCACCACGCGCTTGGCGTACTGAACCGTGATCTTGCGCACGCCCTGCGTCACCGCGATCACCGCTGCGATCACGATGAACAGAAATGCGATCATCAAAACCAAGATCGCCGGATTGACCTGGCTGGAACCGGTCTCCGCGGAAGGTACGAAAGTCTTCCAAGCCTGCGCCAAGGCGGCGGGCAAGCGGGCTACGATGCCCACGGTGATGATCAATGAAATGCCGTTGCCGATGCCGCGCTCAGTAATTTGATCACCGAGCCACATCAAAAAGAGCGTGCCCGCGGTCAACGTCAATACCGTCACGATCCGGAACGTCATCCCGAGATCCGCTACCAATGGGATGCCAAGTTTCGAGACCGTCTCCGTGATGCCCGGCAACATCGTTTGATAGGACTCCGGATGCTGAAACGACATCGCCAGCAGGTAACCCTGCACGATGCAGAGCACGACCGTCGCGTAGCGCGTGATCTGCATGATCTTCTGCCGCCCGCCGTCTTCTTTCGCCAGCCGGCCGAGCTTCGGGATCACCGCCGTCAGCAATTGCAGCATGATCGACGCGCTGATGTACGGCATGATGCCGAGCGAGAAGACCGCGCAGTTTTCCAGTGCGCCGCCACTGAACAAATTAAAGAGCGCCGCTACTCCGCCGCCGGAACTTTGGCTGAGCGCATCGCGGAACCAGGCTTGCAACACCGCCGGATTCACGCCCGGCGTGCTGATCGCAGCGCCCAGGCGCACGATGACGATGACCGCGAGGGTGAACAGAATCCGGCGCCGCAGCTCCGGAATCTTGACGGTATTGAGAAACGCCGAGACCATTCGACTAAATCTTTCTGGAGCCGCTCAAGGCCTTAGCTCTTGGATTTCTTTTTCGCGCCGGATTTCTTGGCGGAAGATTTTTTTGCGGCCACTGGCTTCTTCTTCGCCGGAGCCTTCTCCGCCGTCTCCAAAGCAGGCTTGGCTTTCGCTTCGTGCCGCGGACCATCGGGCCGCTTCGTCTCGCGTAACGTGATCGTGCCACCAGCGCCTTCGATCTTTTCGCGCGCGGACGCGCTCACTTTGTGCGCCTCGATCTTCAGCGCGTTCTTCAGCTCACCATCGCCGAGCACTTTCAAGCCGACTACGTTGCCGCGGATCATCTTCGACTCGCGCAGCATCTCTTCATTCACAACCGTGCCGGCGTCCAAATCCTTCAGCGCATCGAGATTGATGATCGCGTAATTCTTGTGGAAGCGCTTGTTGTTAAACCCGCGCTTCGGCAAACGCCGGATGAGCGGCATCTGTCCGCCTTCGAATCCGAGACGAATGCTGCCGCCGGAACGCGCCTTCTGGCCCTTGTGTCCTTTGCCGCTCGTCTTGCCGTGGCCGGAGCTTTCGCCGATGCCGAGCCGCTTGGTGCGGTGCTTGGCGCCGGGACGCGGCTTCAAATTATGCAACCGCATCATGACTGTTCATCCTTTCCGTCCGCAGTCGCCATGACCGGAGCCGTGGGGCGAATGCCGCGGGTTTTGAAAATTTCATCTTTGCGGCGCAAACCGCGGAGCGCTTCGATCGTCGCCTTCACCACATTGGCGTGATTGCTCGAGCCTAACGACTTCGCGAGCACATCCTTGATCCCGACCGCTTCCACCACCGCGCGCACACCGCCGCCGGCGATGACACCAGTTCCAGGCGACGCTGGACGCAGTAGAACGCGTCCGCCACCGAACTCGCCGATCGTCTCGTGCGGGATGGTGTTTTCGTGCACGGACATCTTCTCCATGCCTTTGCGCGCCGCTTCCGAAGCTTTGCGGATCGCTTCCGCGACTTCGTTCGCCTTGCCAAAGCCGACGCCAACCTGGCCGTCGTGATCGCCTGCCACAATCAATGCGCTAAAGCTGAAACGCCGGCCGCCTTTTACGACCTTCGCGCAACGGTTGATGAACACGACTTTCTCCGTCGTGTCGCCCCGCGCTGCTGAGCTCTTGTCTGTTTGACGTTCCTGACGTCGTCCGCCGCCGTGTTGTTGTGCCATGGGTTCTTAAAATTTGAGTCCGCTTTCGCGCGCCGCATCGGCGAGGGCTTTCACTTTGCCGTGATAGAGAAATCCGCCGCGATCGAAAATGACCTTATCGACGTTCTTCGCGAGCAATCGCTCCGCGACTGCTTTGCCGACCTTCGTGGCGGAAGCAAGATTCGCCGCCGCTTTGCCTTTGCCGGCTAACGACTCTTCCGTCGTGCCCGCCGCGGCCAAAGTCCGGCCCGCATCGTCGTCGATGACCTGGGCGTAAACGTGCTTGCCCGAAAAATGGACCGCGAGACGCGGACGCTCGGCGGTGCCACTGACGCGTTTCCGGATCCGCGTATGAATGCGGTGTCTGATCTGTTTGCGATCGTTCTTCATACTACTGGACGGTCTTTCCTTCCTTGCGCCGGATAATTTCGCCGGCATAACGCACGCCTTTACCCTTGTAGGGTTCAGGCGGGTAATAGCGGCGGATATCCGCTGCCACCTGGCCAACGACTTTTTTGTCGATGCCGGCAATGCTGATTTTCGTGTTGTCGGCCACGGTGATTTTGATGTCGTTCGGGATCGGGAACAAAATCGGATGCGAGAAACCGAGGCTGATGTTCAGCATTTGCCCCTGCACCGCCGCTTTGAAGCCGACGCCCTCAATGATCAGATCCTTCGTGAAGCCAGTGCTCACGCCGAGGACCATGTTATTGACGAGGCTGCGCGAGAGACCGTGCAAGGCCTTCACCGCGCGGGTCTCGGCCTCGCGCACGATCGAAATTTTGTTGTCGGCGATGTTGGCCTTGATCTGCTTCGGCAGCGTCCAGTTCAACTTGCCCTTCGGTCCCTCGACTGCGACGGCACCATCGTTGCCGATGTTCACCTTCACCTTGTCGGGAATCACGACCTCTTTATTGCCAATTCGTGACATAACCGTTTACCAAATGTAAGCCAGCAGTTCGCCGCCGACGTTTTGCTTCTTGGCCTCGCGGCCGGAAAGAATTCCACGCGAAGTGGAGAGGATCGATACGCCCATCCCGCCGAGCACGCGCGGAATCTCCTGTGCGCCAACGTAACGCCGCAAGCCCGGACGGCTCACCCGTTTCAAACCGGTAATGGCGCTGGTCCGATTCGCCATCTTGTTCGTGATCTTGATCCGCGGATGCGCGGCTTCGTTGTCGAGCGCGTAATCCGTGATGTATCCCTCTTCTTTCAAAATGCGGATGATCTCCGCCTTGATCTTGGAATACGGAACAAACATCTCGTGCTTTCCCGCGGCCGCGGAATTGCGCACGCGAGCGAGAAGGTCGGCGATAGGGTCAGTAACAGTGCTCATGAAAAATTAGGCTGCGGACGCTGCAACGGGTCCGCTCTCGGACGGAGTCGCCGCGGCGACCTTCTTCGCGCGGTCGCTGAACGGCATTCCCATTTCACTCAGAAGCGACTTGGCCTCTTCGTTCGTCCGCGCGGAGGTGACGATGGTAACATCAAAACCGATGTTGCGCTTGATTTTATCGAGCTCGACTTCGGGGAAGATCGACTGATCGGAAACGCCCAGCGTGTAATTGCCGTTGCCGTCGAAAGCCTTCGGCGAAACGCCACGAAAATCCCGAATGCGCGGAAGCGCCGTTTTGATCAGACGCTCGAGAAATTCATACATGTGCTCGCCGCGCAACGTGACCTTGGCGCCGATGGCCTGCTCCGCGCGCAGCTTGAAATTCGCAATGCTCTTCTTCGCCCGCGTCTCCGCCGGTTTTTGTCCGCTGATCAAAGCCAGCTCGGCTTTCGCGTCTTCCAACGCCTGCTTCACATCCGATTGCGATCCGACGGACGTGTTGATGACCACCTTCTCCACCTTCGGAATTTGATGCGTGTTCTTGTAGCCGTGGCGTTCCTGCAAGGCAGGAATGACCCGGTTTTTGTAATCGTCGTAAAATTCGTTCTTCATCGCTTACGCCTCTTCCTTGGCGGATTTCTTTTTCGCGGCCGGCGTTTTCTTGGCCGCGGCCTTCGGCTTGGCCGTTTTCTCTTTCTTGCCTTTGCCTTTTCCGTCGCGCTCCGACCGCTCGAGCACTTTCACATTCGAGATGTGAATCGGTCCCTCGCGCTCGGCGATTTTGCCCTGCGGATTATCCTGCGATTTCTTCAAATGCCGCTTGATGATGCGCACGCCTTCGATCAGCACCCGCTGTTTCTTCGCGATCACTTCAAGCACCTTGCCCGAGGAACCCTTGAAGTTCCCCGAGATCACTTCCACCTGGTCGCCCTTGCGGACGTGCAGCTTGATGCGGTTCATAATACTTCCGGCGCGAGCGAAACGATTTTCATGAAATTGCGCTCACGCAATTCACGCGCGACCGGCCCGAAGATGCGGGTGCCGCGCGGGTTCAAATCTTTATCGATGATGACGATGGCATTGTTATCGAAGCGCAGGACAGAACCGTCCTGACGTTTGATCGGCTGCCGGGTCCGAACAAGGACCGCGCGCACCACTTCACCCTTTTTCACGGTCCCGTTTGGGCTCGCTTCTTTCACGTTTGCCGTGATGACGTCGCCAATGCCGGCGCACCGGCTCGTCCCCTGGCCAATAACGCCGATCATAGTGGCCATGCGGGCGCCACTGTTATCCGCCACGTCGAGTCTGGATCTGATATAGACCATAAAATTTCTCCTGTTTTTCCGCGGCTACTTCGCGACCACGTCCACCAAACGCCAGCGCTTCAATTTGCTCAGCGGGCGGGTTTCCATGATCCGAACCGTGTCGCCTGTTTTCGCTTTGTTCTCTTCGTCGTGCGCGTAAAATTTCTTCTTCTGCTTTACGATCTTGCCGAACTTCGCATGCGGCACGCGGGTCACGGATTGAACCACGATCGTCTTGTTCATGCCCGCAGAAATCACCTCGCCGGTGCGCGTCTTCCGCGTCCCGCGGGTCGATTCCACTTCCGTCGAAGGCGCTGGCGCGGTGGCCTGCTGTTCAGTTGCTTCAGCCATAAAAATTACTTCGCCTCCGTCTTCTGCGTGCGCTCCGAAAGCACGGTCTCCATCTGCGCCACCTGGCGGCGCAACAAACGCAACCGGCTCGGTTGTTCGAGCTGTCCGCTCTGCTGCTGCAAGCGCAGGTGCAGGCTCTCCTGGCGAAACTCGCGCTTCTTCGATTGCAGCTCTTCCGAGCTCAGTTCTTTGATCTCTTTGAATTTCATGTCTCGTTAGGCCGTAGCCACGTGATGTCGGGTGAGGAATTTCGTCCGCACCGGGAGCTTATTCGCGGCCAGGCGGAGCGATTCGCGGGCGACGGATTCCGTCACGCCATCGAGCTCGAACAAAATGTTCCCCGGCTTGACCGTCGCCACCCAATATTCTGGCGCGCCTTTGCCTTTACCCATCCGGGTTTCCGGCGGACGCGAGGTCACAGACTTGTCCGGGAAAATCCGGATCCAGAGCTTGCCTTTGCGCTTCATGTTGCGCGTTAGCGCGATACGCGCGGCTTCGATCTGGGTATTCGTGATCCAGGCCCGCTCAAGCGTCTGGAGACCGAATTCGCCGAAATCGATCCGAAGATTGCGCGACGCCGTCCCCTTGCGGCTTCCCCGCTGGGTCTTCCGGTACTTTACGCGTTTGGGCATTAAGGCCATGTCAGTATCTCCTCGTTAAAAATCTATTGGTTAGGCTTCAGCCGGCGCCGGTGGGGGCGGGATGGCGGCCTGCGGTTGTTCGGCAGGGGCTTCTTCTTTTTTACAAAGCCAGCATTTCACGCCGATTTTGCCGTAAACTGTGTTGGCTTCCGCGAAGCCGTAATCGATCGGTGTCCGCAGGGTGTGCAAAGGCACTTTGCCTTCGCGATACCACTCCGAGCGCGAAATTTCCGCACCATTCAGACGTCCCGAACTGCGCAGACGAATTCCCTGGGCTCCGAAATCCATCGCGATCGAAACCGCTTTCTTCATCGCACGGCGATAAGCGATACGGCGTTCGATTTGCAGCGCAACGTTCTCGGCCACGAGCTGCGCGTCGAGTTCCGGGGTTTTGATTTCCTGGATGTCGATCTTGATTTGCTTTCCCTGCGCCATCTTCGAGATCTCTTCCGTCATCTTCTCGATCTCAGCGCCTTTGCGCCCGATCACGATGCCGGGCCGCGCGGTGTGAATGGTCACGCGGATGCTGTTCCAGGCGCGTTCGATGATAATCTTCGAGACGGCCGCGAACTGCAGCTTCTTCTTCACGTAATCGCGAATCTTAATGTCGCTGTGCAGAAACGCCGGCAGTTCCTGCGGCGAGGCGTACCAGCGCGAACGCCAGTCGCGATTCACCGCGAGACGGAAACCAATTGGATTAACTTTCTGGCCCATGTCTTAGCTTTCTGATTTCTGCTCGGTCGCTTCCGTTGACGAAGTCTCGGTCTTGTTTTCCTTCGCGGCTTTTGCGCCCTTCGTGCGTGGAGCCTTTTTCGCGGCGGATTTCTTGCCGCCCTTTTTCTTATCGCGCTTCTTGATCTCGATCTCGTCCGTCAAAATAATCCGGATATGCGCGCTGCGCTTCAGGATGCGGCTGCCGCTCCCTCGAGCGCGCGCCATCATCCGCTTCTGCGTCGGGCCTTCGCCCACAGTCGCTTCCTTCACGACCAGGCCATCGACTCGCAGGTTCGCGTTGTTTTCCGCATTCGCGACTGCGCTCTTCAAAGTTTTTTGGATCAACCCCGCGGCCTTCTTGGGGCTGAACGCGACGAGATCGAGCGCTGCCGAAACCGGCAGGCCCTGAATGGCACGCGTCACTTCGCGCACCTTAAAGGGCGAAATCTTCGCGTATCTGTAAATCGATCGAACTTCCATTTTATTTCAAACTCACATCATTGCGGGCATCCGCCTGGAGACGGTCGCCCACTTTTATTTTCTCTTTTCCAAAATCCATTTCCTGAATCACCGCGCCGCAGATTCTCTGTCGCACATCCACCACCCGGAGGGTTGCGATCATCCGCCCATCTCGCACTACGCGCAAAGGCATCCCGATTTTTACACCCTGCTTTTCGCCCAGGTTTCCGACCACCAGCGACCACTCGTCCTTCACGCTCACCACGCTGCCGTCCATCAAACCCGGCACCGACTCCGCCGGCTTCGTCGCCTGCGCAAGCAACGCATTCGTGCTTCGCACCTGCGCCTCTACTTCCGCGCGCGCTTTGGCATCGCCGCCCGTGGATGTCTTGAGCAGATTCAACATCGCCTCCGTCAACCGCAGCATCTGGTCGCGATATTCTGCCTGCTCTCTCTGCGCCAACTTCAAATCACTGACCGCGTGCAGGAGCCGTTGCTCCAATTTTCCGCGATCCTTATCCGCCGCCTCCAGCCCGAGCGCTTCCATGCGCAGCTGCAGCTCCGAATACTTTCGGCGAAACAATTCCGCCTCCGCATTCGATTCCGCCAGGCTCGCCGTCAGCGTTCTGACTGCTTCCGATTCAATCTTGGATTCTGACAAAGAACTATTTCCCTGCGCCGCCAGCTCTCCAGCTGACAAAACGCTCCCTAACAACACGATGATCGATCCGCGACCGGCGATTCCCGCTCCGGGCGATCGCCTATCGAAAATCGAAAACCGAAAATTCACATCACTACTTCGTCACCTTCGCGGTGTGCGAGCCGTGCTTTTTAAAGATTCGCGTGGGCGAAAACTCGCCCAGCTTGTGACCGACCATGTTTTCCGTCACGAAGACAGAAGTAAATGTTTTGCCGTTATGCACCATGAAGGTGTGGCCCACGAAATCCGGCGTCACCATGGAGCGACGCGACCAGGTCTTGATCGGCTTCTTCACGCCCGCATTCATCTTGTCGATTTTCTCGAGAAGATACGGCTCGACGAACGGTCCTTTTTTTAACGATCTGCCCATATCAAATTACTTCTTCTTCCGGTTCACGCGCCGGTCCTGCATAATGAAACGGTCGCTCGGCTTGTGTTTGGAACGTGTTTTGAAACCCTTCGCCAACTGGCCCCACGGACTCGTCAAATGCTGGCGTCCGCCACCGCCCTTTGATTTACCCTGGCCACCGCCATTCGGGTGATCGATCGGGTTCATCACCATGCCGCGCACGGTCGGGCGGATGCCCTTCCAACGCGAACGGCCGGCCTTGCCGCTGACCACGTTCATATGATCCACGTTGCTGACCTGGCCCATCGTGGCGCAGCAGGTCTCGTGGATCCGGCGAATCTCGCCGGAAGGCAATTTCACCAGCGCGTAGCCGGCTTCGCGGTTGCTCAAGGTCGCCTGCTGACCCGCGCTGCGCGCAATCTGGCCGCCGCGACCGGGAGCGATCTCGATGTTATGAATGTTCGACCCGAGCGGAATTTGGCTCAAGGGCAGCGAGTTGCCGAGGTCCGGCGGAGCAGCGTTGCCCGACATTACCTTCGCGCCGGTCGTTAGACCGTTTGGCGCCAGGATGTAGCTCATCTCGCCGTCCGTGTATTTGATCAGCGCAATGCGTGCCGACCGATTCGGATCATATTCGATCCCGACCACTTCCGCGGCCACGCCATGCTTGCGGCGCTTGAAATCAACCTTCCGATATTTCTGTTTGTGCCCGCCGCCAATGTGACGCGAGGTCAAACGGCCATTGTTGTTCCGGCCGCCGCTGCGTTTCTTGACTTCGATCAGCGCCTTGTGCGGCTTCGACTTGGTGATTTCCTCGAACGCCGGGAGCTGCTGAAAACGCAGCACCGGAGTAAGGGGACGAAATTTACGTAATGCCATAACGAATTAAACGAGATCGATCTTCTCGCCCTCTTTCAGGGTGACGATGGCCTTCTTCCAATGCGCCTTGCGGCCAAAATCAGCGCGCCGTTCGCGCTTCTTTTTGCCGGCATAATTGCAGGTGTTCACCGCCACGACCTTCTTATTGAAAATCTTTTCGATTGCCGCCTTGATCTGAATTTTGTTTGCACGCGGCGCGACGCGGAAGACGTATTTGTTCAGCTTCTCGCTCAGAAGCGAGGACTTCTCTGTCAGCGACGCAGTCTGGATTAAATCAAAATGGTCGTTCATTCCTTTGTCGTCCTTCCCGCCAGTTGTTCGAGCGCTTTGCTCGTAACCAAAATTTTATCGAACGCGAGCAACTGCTCCGTGTTCACATCCGTTGCCGTGACCAAAAGGACCGGGCCGACGTTACGCGCGGCGCGATACGTCTGCTCGTCGAAAGCGTCGGAAATCAAGAGCACCTTCGTCGCATCCGTCTGTTCCTTGAGTTGGTTGAGGAAGCTCTTCGTCTTCGCTTCCTTCACCGCAAAAGTTTCGAGGGTCAGCACATCACCAGCGTTGATCCGTTCGGTCAGCGCCTTTTGGAACGCGAGACGGCGAGTCGATTTGGAAACCTTCTTTGTGTAATCACGCGGCTTCGGTCCGAAAACCACGCCACCACCACGCCAGATCGGCGAGGACTTGTAGCCCGCACGCGCGCGGCCCGTCCCTTTTTGACGCCAGGGTTTGGCGCCGGAAAGATTGACCTCCGCTTTCGTCTTCGTGTTAGCCGAACCGCTGCGGCGCGCTGCGCGCATGGCGACGATGGCGTCATGCACGGCCTGCGTCCCACGCCCGCCTTCGACCAAGGTAATCTTCGCGTTCTTCGCGGCGTCTGCTGTTAAAACTGTCGCGCTCATTTAGCCTCTCCTGCTGGCGTCGCCGCCGGCTTCTTGATTGCCGGTCTAACGACCACATAACTGCCATTCGCGCCCGGCACCGCGCCGCTGATCAAAATTACTTTCTCGGCCTCGCGCACCTGCACCACCTGCAGGTTTTGCACAGTCACACGCTCGTCGCCCATGTGACCGGGCATGCCCATGTTCTTAAACACGCGGCCGGGAGTGGAGCGATTGCCGATGGCGCCGTTGCGCCGATGCGTCTTCGAACCGTGCGATGCGCCCTGGCCATGGAAGTTGTGCTTCTTCATGACGCCCTGAAAGCCTTTGCCCTTCGACTTGCCGATCACGTCCACCCAGTCGCCTTCCGCGAACTGCGTCACGCTCAGATTGATGTCACCTTCCGGCGCATCTTCTTTCAGGCGAAACTCGCGCACGAGCCGCTTCGGCTCAGAGTTGACCTTTTTGAACTCGCCCAGGTTCGCGTTGTTCATGCGCGATTCCTTCTGCGTGTCGAAACCAACCTTGATCGCCGAGTAGCCGTTCCGCTCATCGGTCACCCGATCGACCAGCACGTTATCGCCCGCGGCGACGACGGTCACCGGACGCAGCCGACCGTTCGCATCGTAGATGCTGGTCATGCCGATTTTCTTTCCTAATAGTCCGATGCTCATGTTCGTAGACTTGCAAATGTTTCAGGCGCCCTGGCGCTAAATCTTGATCGTGATATCCACGCCGGCCGGCAGGTTGAGTTTCTTGAGCTCATCCACCGTTTTTGCGGTCGGCTCGATGATGTCGAGCAGGCGCTTGTGCGTGCGAATTTCAAATTGGTCCATCGATTTTTTATCGACGTGCGGCGAGCGGTTCACGGTGAACTTCTCGATCAAGGTCGGCAGCGGAATCGGTCCCGCCACCCGGGCGCCAGTGCGCTTGGCTGTCTCGACAATGTCGACGGCAGATTGATCGAGCATTCGGTGATCGAACGCTTTCAAACGAATACGAATACGTTGCCCGCTGGCCATGTTACTTGGTCTCCTTCTGGTCGAGCACGGCCGCCACAAGTTGCTGCGGGACTTGTTCGAAATGTGACGGCTCCATCGAGTAGCTCGAACGGCCTTTGGAAAGTGAGCGAATCGCGGTCGCGTAACCGAACATTTCCGCGAGCGGCACTTCGGCTTGGACCATGGTGAGGTTGCCCTTCACTTCGATGCTGCCGATTTTGCCGCGGCGACGATTGAGATCGCCCATGATGTCGCCTTGATATTCTTCCGGAGTCGCGTTCTCGACCTTCATGATCGGCTCGAGCAGGATCGGCTTCGCTTTCTTGAAGGCGTCCTTGACCGCAAAAATAGCCGCAAGTTTGAACGCCATTTCGTTCGAATCGACGTCGTGATACGAGCCGTCCACGATGTCGACGTTGGCGTCGATAACTTGATAGCCGCCGATCACGCCATTCAACATCGCTTCTTCGATCCCCTTCTTGCAGGCTGGGATGTATTCCTTGGGAATGTTGCCGCCCACGACCTTGTTTTCGATCGTGATGCCTTTGCCGCGTTCGTTTGGCTGCACCTTGATGACGACGTGGCCGTATTGACCGCGACCACCAGACTGCTTGATCAGCTTGCCCTCGCCGTCCGCCGGAGAAGTAATGGTTTCGCGATACGCGATCTGCGGCTTGCCCGAGTTCGCGTCCACTTTGAACTCGCGCAACATACGATCGCGGATGATCTCGAGATGGAGCTCGCCCATGCCCGCGATGATGGTCTGACCGGTGTCTTCGTGCGTGAAAACCTTGAAAGTCGGATCTTCTTCGGAGAGGCGCTGAAGCGCGACGCCCATTTTTTCCTGGTCCTGTTTCGTCTTCGGCTCGATCGCCATCGAGATAACGGGATCAGGGAACGAGGGCGGCTCGAGCAGGATCGGATGATCTTCGTCGCAGAGCGTGTCGCCGGTCGTGATGTTCTTGATTCCAACGATGGCCGCGATGTCGCCTGAGTAACAGGTGTCGATGTCCTCGCGCTTGTCCGCCTGAATTTGGATTAACCGGCTGATGCGTTCGCGCTTGTTGGTCCGCGGGTTGTAAACGTTATCGCCTTTCGAAAGTGAACCGGAGTAGACGCGGAAGAATACGAGCTTGCCGACAAAAGGATCGCTCCACAGCTTGAACGCGAGCGAACAGAACTTGCCGTTGTCATCCGTCGGCGCATCCATCTTCTCGTGCGTGTCCGGCTCCATGCCGACCGCGGGCGGAATATCGAGCGGACCCGGTAGATAATCGATCACCGCATCGACAAGATATTGGACGCCCTTGTTCTTGAACGCGGAGCCACCCACAACGGGCACAAATTTATTCGCGATCGTTTGACGACGAATCCCCGCCTTCAGCATTTGCGGCGTGATTTCTTTCTCCTCGAGCACCGCTTCCGCGATTTCGTCGTCAATGTTGGAAATCTGTTCCACGAGCGTGGCGTAAGCCTTCTCGACCTGCTCCTTATTCTCTTCAGGAACCTCGCGGACTTCGTAAACCGAACCCATCGAGTCGTCGTCGAGATAGAAAACGGCCTTGCGGTTCACAACGTCGAGCTGGCCCTTGAGGTAATCTTCTTTACCGAGCGGAATCAGAATCGGCCACGCATTCGCGGCCAATTTCTTGTGCATCGAATCGATCGCCGCATCGAAGTCAGCGCCGACGCGGTCCATCTTATTGATGAACGCGATGCGCGGAACGAGATACTTGTTCGCCTGCCGCCAGACAGTTTCGGATTGCGGCTGCACGCCCGCCACTGCGTCGAAAACCGCGATCGCACCGTCGAGCACGCGCAAGGAGCGCTCGACCTCAGCCGTGAAATCCACGTGACCCGGCGTGTCGATGATATTGACGCGCATTTTGATGCCGTCGTACATCTTGTAAACGCCCGGCTCCGGCTTCTGCATCCAGGAGCAGGTGGTGGCTGCGGAAGTAATCGTAATGCCACGCTCGCGCTCCTGCTCCATCCAATCCGTCACGGTCGTGCCTTCATGCACTTCGCCGATCTTGTGGATCATGCCGGTGTAGAAAAGAATGCGCTCGGTCAGCGTCGTTTTGCCGGCATCGATGTGCGCGGCGATCCCGATGTTCCGCGTCTTCTCGAGCGGGAACTTGCGGTTCGGCGAATTGGGATTCGTCGATTTGGGTTTGTCTAATGTCGCAGTAGCCATGACCAAAAAATTGTTACCAGCGGAAATGTGCAAAGGCGCGGTTCGCTTGCGCCATCTTATGAGTGTCGTCGCGTTTCTTGATCGCGTTCCCCTGCCCCGCGGCGGCGTCCTTTAATTCAGCCGCGAGCGCGTCCGCCATCGGCAAGCCGCGGCGATTGTCGGCGTAGGTCACGATCCAGCGCATCGCGAGCGAGACCTGGCGGGCCGGGGTCACTTCCATCGGCACCTGATAAGTCGCACCGCCGACGCGGCGTGATTTCACTTCAAGACGCGGGCGCACATTCTCCAGCGCCTTGTTCACCACTTCGAGCGGATCGACCGCATCGGAGCCTTCACGCGATTTATCGATCGCCGTGTAAACGATGCGTTCCGCGAGCGACTTCTTGCCGCGCTTCATCACCGTAGAGATCAAACGCGCGACCGCTACGCTGCCGTAACGCGAATCGATCTTCTCTTCTTTTTTGTAAACTTTGCGACGCCGGGACATGGGAATGTATCAGGTTAAGATCTACTTCTTCTTGCCTTTGGTTTCGGCTTCGGCGCCGGCTTTCGGACGCTTCGCTCCGTATTTCGAACGGCTGCGGCGCCGTCCATCAACCCCGAGGCTGTCGAGCGTTCCGCGAACGATGTGATAACGCACGCCGGGCAAATCTTTCACGCGGCCGCCGCGCACGAGGACGATCGAGTGTTCCTGCAAATTGTGTCCCTCACCCGGGATGTAGGCGATGATTTCCTGGCCGTTGGTCAAACGCACTTTGGCCACCTTGCGCAAAGCAGAGTTCGGCTTCTTCGGTGTGCGCGTCATCACTTGCGTGCAAACACCACGGCGCTGCGGACAATTCTTAAGCGCCGGTGATTTTGATTTCACCGAAACTTTCTTTCGTCCTTTGCGAATGAGCTGATTGATTGTGGGCATCTCGTTAAAATAAAGGCCGCCCGATCTCAGGATTCGGGCGACAAAAAAACCGCACAGGCCGGCGTTTACATTCCTCACGCACCTGATGCGGGGAGCGCGCAATATAGGAAAGGAATGTGAGGCCGCAAGTGCATTTTCGGCTGGAAAACTCCCTCTGCGTGCACTGCGGCTTCGGCCGCCGCTACCAGGGCCGGGCCGGGATTCCCTTTTTCAGGCGACTCGCCTCTCCGCGGCGCGCTGACCGATCCGCTCACGAGAAAAGAACAACTGGACGAGCCGCGACTTTCATGTATTTCTGTTAATACAGAAATGCCCGATACCTCAGAATCTCCGCTCGAACCCCTCGCCCAGAAGTTTGTCCTGCACTGGGGCGAAATGGGCACGCGCTGGGGCATCAACCGCACCGTCGCCCAAATCCACGCCCTCCTCCTCATCTCCGATCGCCCCCTCCGCGCAGATGAGATCGCCGAAACGCTCGGGGTCGCGCGCTCCAATGTCAGCACCAGTATGCGCGAGCTGCAAAACTGGGGCGTCGTCCGCCTCGTCCATCTCGCCGGCGATCGCCGCGATCATTTCGAGTCGATGCAGGACGTCTTCGAAATGTTCCGCGTCATCGCGCGCGAACGGAAACGGCGCGAGATCGATCCCACGGTGCGCGTCCTGCGCGAATTCATCGAGGGCTCTTCAAAGAAAGCCGAGCAGGCCACGAAGCAACGGCTCGAAGAGCTGCTCGAATTCTTTCAACTCGGGAACGATGTCCACGAGCAGCTGGACAAACTGCCGACCGCGGCGCTGCTGAAACTCGCCCGGTTGGGCGAGAAGGCGTTCAAGATTCTCGGCGTTACCAGCAAGGAGCAAGCGTGACCGCACGGCCACGAGTGATCCTGGCGGGCGGGAGCGGCTTTATTGGCAGCGCCCTCACGCAACCGCTGTCCGAGGCCGGCTACGAGATTGTCATCCTAAGCCGGCATCCGAAAGCAGCCACGAGCGCGGCCCGCTTCGCCATGTGGGACGGACGAACGCTGGACGCTTGGGCCGCAGAGTTGGAGGGCGCGCAGGGCGTAATCAATCTCGCTGGCAAAAGTGTGAACTGCCGTTACACCCCGGAAGCGCGCACGGAGATCATCCGCTCGCGGGTCGACTCCGTGCGCGTGCTCGGCGAGGCGATCGCGCGTTGCGCCCACCCGCCAAAGGTTCTCGTGCAAGCCAGCTCCCTCGCGATCTACGGGAACGCCGGCGATCGCGTCTGCACCGAGGATTCGCCGCACGGCTCGGGCTTCCCGGCCCGCGTATGCGAGCAGTGGGAAAGCGCCTGCGATGCGCTGGTGTTGCCCGCGACGCGAAAGAGCATTATGCGCATCGGCCTTGCCCTCCAGCCGGGCGAAGGCGCGCTCCGCACACTCGAGAAAATCACGCGTCTGTTCCTCGGCGGCACGGTCGGGAACGGACGGCAATACATGAGTTGGATCCACCTTGCCGATCTACTGCGCATGTTCCTCTGGGCGCTCAAACACGAAGAATGCAGCGGCCCTTTTAACGTCTGCAGCCCCACGCCGGTGCGGAACGCGGAGTTCATGCGCGAATTGCGACGCACGCTGCATCGGCCGTGGAGCCCACCGGCGCCGGCGCCACTCGTTAGGCTGGGCGCGTGGCTGATGGGCACGGAGGGCGATCTCGCCCTGCATGGTTTTCGCGCCCTGCCCGAACGTTTCCTCGGGCAAGGTTTTGCCTTCGAGTTCCCGGATCTGCGCTCGGCACTGGCCGATCTTTACGCAGCCAAGCCCGCCGGCGGCGGATGAGGCCATGTGAAAACGCTCCCTCCCCAAGAGATCGGCGAACAGGCGCGGCGCCGTTTGCTTTCGATCCGCGGGGAGCCGCTTTTCTACGCGAGCTGGGACAACGCGCTCTTCCTGCATTACGAAACTTCGGCAGCCGTCCTGCAGCGCGCAGTGCCGTACGCGCTCGATCTCTATGATGGCCGCGCCTTCGTCAGCCTGGTTGCGTTTCGGCTGCGCGAGATGCGGCCGCGTTTGGGCGGTCGCCTCGGCGCACTGCTCTTCCGCCCCATCGCGACGCATAATTTCCTCAACGTCCGCACCTACGTGCGCCACCGGGGCGAGCCGGCCATTTATTTCATGCACGAATGGCTCGACAACCGGCTGAGCGTGCTCCTCGGGCCAACGGTCTTCGGATTGCCCTACCATCACGCCACGATCGCTTACCGCGACGCCGGCCTGCGCGGCCACGTCCGGGCGGCGGAGGGCGCATTCAATTACCGCGCGGAAGTCGCCGCCGAAAACTACGAGACCTGCGCGCCCGGATCGCTCGCGGAACATCTCATCGAGCGCTACACCGCGTTCACACCCGCGGGCCGCTCGAAACGCTTCTTCCGCATCTGGCACCTGCCGTGGCAACAAGCGGAAGCGAGGGTCGAGATTGAGAACGACGACCTCATCGCCGCGTCCGGCGAATGGTGGCAAAGCGCCAAATATATCGGCGCCCATTACTCGCCCGGCGTCGATGTCTGGATGGGCCGGCCCCACCGCGTCCGCCACCCGGGCGCGCACTTCGAAGATTGAGCACCGGAGGATGGTCAGTGCATATTTAACGGCATGCTTACGTTTGGCGCCCGCAGCTATAGGCTCGTCACCCCCCAGAGCGGCTTCCACGTTACTCTGGGCGAACCAAGCGATCTCGTAGTGGGCCACCAATGGTGGACCTTCGACGCCCAATACGTCCCCGAGGATGGCGATGCCGGCCCGCCGCCGGGCGAGGTCGGCGAACATTGGCAACTTACCCTCGCCCCTATGAACTTCGAAACCCAGGACTGGCAGCGCCTGATCGACTATGTCATCGACGACGACCAACCGCTCCATCCCTTCCCGCAATTCGCCACGAACCTGCTCGATTCCCGGGGCAGCTCCCGGCAAATGTACCCGGGCGACTTCAAAATCGTGCGCCGCGAAGGTTACTTCTTCCACTGCGAGTTCGAGGGCGAGATCGTCCGCCCCGCCGCAGAGTCCGGCGCTCCCGAGCACGTGGACGAATTCACCCTGCGCGATGCCTTCCCCTTCCGCCGCGTGACCGTCCACCTCCCGGTCAACTCGCCAGATCCCGTCAAAGCCGCACGCGCCATCGCCGCTCGCGACCTCGCCCTCCTCGAAACGACCGAGCGGACCACGGTCTCGCCCTACGATCCCGCGCGCGGACGTATCCCGAGAGTGCTCGGGCCGGGCAGACACTCCGTTACCCTGGAGCCACCCTGGCACCGCAACGCGGGAGACTAAGACCCCGGGGCCACGTCCTGCCGAAAAAGCCAATAAAGGTCTAGCCCAAGCCCGCCAAAGTTGAGCCGCGGCCCGCGACCACCCAAGCATCGGGCAACGCGCGCTCGCCGAACATACGAACAACCATCTCGTGCGTCTGGAGATTCTCCCGAAATCGCCTCGTGGGAGTGGCCTCGCATCACGGGGTTGTGCGCCGGAATTTGGAATCAAGGCAAAGCACGGCGTCTGCTTGCGCGCGAGGTGGCGCACAACATGGAATTAATTCGGAAAGCCGAGAAGCGGCAGGCGCCAGCTGGGAAGCCGAGCGCGCCATCGAACAAAGTCTAGTGGGAGCGAAAGCGGGCCCAACGGGCAAATCTCAAACGCGACCGATCTCGGTTCCACCCTTCGGCCCAAGGGCGGGCCGTCTCCAATCCTGCGATGCGCAGTGGTTGCCAATCGGCCGGGGCGCTGGAACATGAGCGCTGATGTTTGAGTTGATCGGCACGGATGCGGAGTCGAAGGCCCGGCGCGGACGGCTGACGACGGGGCACGGGGTGATCGAGACGCCGGCGTTTATGCCGGTGGGGACGCAGGGCTCGGTGAAGGCGGTGAGCCCGCGGGAGCTGCGGGAATTGAAGGCGCAGATCATTCTCGGGAATACCTATCATCTCTTCGTTAGGCCGGGGCTGGAGGCGATGCGGCATTTCGGCGGGCTGCACCAGTTCATGAATTGGGATGGGCCGATCCTGACCGACAGCGGCGGCTACCAGATTTTCTCGCTCGCGAAGCTGCGCAAGATCACGGACGAAGGCGTCCGCTTTCAGAATCATCTCGACGGGACACCGACGTTTATTTCTCCGGAGATCGCGATGGAAATCCAGGCCACGCTCGGGAGCGACATCGCGATGGTGCTCGACGAATGCCCGCCCTGGCCGTGCGAGCGCGAGTATGCGGCGCGAAGCCTGGAAATGACGGTGCGCTGGGCGCGCCGCTGCAAAGACCAATCAGAAATCAGAAGTCAGAAATCAGAAATCTCCCAGCTCGTTTTCGGCATTGTGCAGGGGGCGACGTTTGCCGATCTGCGGCGGGAAGCGGCGGAGGCGACGGTAGCGATCGGGTTCGATGGCTACGCCATCGGCGGCGTGAGCGTAGGCGAGCCGGAACCGGAAATGATGCTGGCGGTGGAAAACGCGGAGCCATATTTGCCGGCGGATAAGCCGCGTTACGCGATGGGGCTGGGCACGCCGCCGCAGCTGATCGAGTTGATCGCGCGCGGAGTGGACATGTTCGATTGCGTGCTGCCGACCCGGCTGGCGCGGCACGGCACGGTCTTCACCGCGGGCGGAACGTTGAATCTGAAGAACGCCGAGTTCGCGCTGCAAAAGGGGCCGATCGAGGAGGGCTGCACCTGCCCGGCGTGTGCGGAGTTTTCGCGCGGTTACATCCGGCACCTGATCAAGGCGGAGGAGATTCTCGGGCTGCGCCTGATCACGCTGCACAACCTCCATTTCTATCTCGACCTGACCACGCGCGCGCGGGCGGCAATCCATTCCGGGACCTTCGGTGAATTTCGTCGGCAGTTTGTGTCGAACTACCGAACACGCGACGCGGCGCAGGGAGCGGCGAGCGCTTAAGGATTGCGAGCCAGCTGGCCGCCGAGTTTCGCTTCCAGGCGGGTGTTAACGCGCAACGCCCAAGCGCGGGAGGCCTCACTGTTGTAGTGGATGCCGTCGCCGCCGGTTTTGCCTGGAATGTAACGAGTGAGCTGGCGGGAATCGATCACCTCAAAACGATCCCGCGCGGCCGCTGCCTGGATGAGACGATGGATCTTCCCTTGCCGATTGCGCAGCGCAGACGAATCGGGCGGCGCGATCCAGATAATCTGACGCACGCTCGGGCCGCGCGCCGCAGCGATGAACCGATCGGCAAAGGCGCTGATCTGCGCGTCGCTCAAATCGCGGTCCATCCAATTGGTGCCCAACTGCACGATCACCACCCGCGGGCGATGACGCGCCACCAGCGTCTCCAGCTTTGGCGTGAGGATTCGCTGGCGCGACTTGCCATCGGTGTAGAACGGGCGCCGCCCCGGGGCCGCTTCGCGGAAGCCGCAGCGGGTGTAGAAGCCGGGCTCAGCCGCGAGCCAATGCTCCGGCGACGAACCGCAGGCGGCGTATGCGGCGACGTTTTGCGGGCCGTACTTCTGCGCGAGATGTTGCTGCACGGCTTCGCCGAATGGCCCCGCGGAGAGCGAGTCGCCGATCATGAGGACGCGCATCGGCACTGGGCGCATCTCGACATTGCGCGGTTTCGCAGGAGTGCGGGCGGTGCCGTTGGTCACAAGGAAAAAACAACCGACACAAATGGCGGCAGCGAAAAGGGTGAGCGCGCTGCGGGTCATCGTGTTCTGTGTTCCGGGTGTCGCTTTTTGTCCTCCACTTGGATGTAGGGCTGGAGATTGATTTGGCCGGATTCGTCTCTGGCTTTGGCGGTGTCCCACAGCGTTCCCTCCATGCGATCAAGCCGCAATTTGTAGCGTTTGCCAATCCGATACTTTAGCCGCTGCGCTTTGGCCGCGATGTGGGCCGGGTGCATGACGAGGATTTGCCTCTCTTCGTAGTGGCCTTTCATCACTTTTTCGATGTCGTAAACGTAGGCCACGAGGGATTCTTGGTAGGGCAGCAGTTCGCGCAGAGGCATGGGCTGTGATTTGAAAACGAGCCGCGCGCGAACGAGCAACGGCTCATGCCGCGTCGGCTCCGGCGTGGGTGCGAGCGCGCTCACAGGCGTGGGCGCGGGCTGAGAGGTGGCCACGGGTTCGGCGCGCGGGATCACCTCGGGCGTGACGGGCTCGGCCCGCGCGATCTGCACCGGCGCGACTGGCAACGCCCGCGCGATCGGCGGAGTCTGCACGGGCTCGGCCCGGGCCGGAGCCGCTGTGGCGAGAGCGACAGGCTGGGTTGATTGGTTGGACAAAGGCTTCAGCGCCGTCAACGGCTGCGCGGAGAGATCGCGATCGATGATGTCGAAAATTTTGTCCGCCCATTCATCCATTTGCGCGCCGAGGAAGTGCTCCTTATCCGGCTCCATGTGCTGATAGGGATAGGAGACGAGCGGGCGGCTATCGATCACCATCATCTCCGGGAGCAATTGCGCGCGCGCCTGTTCGTAGAGGAAATCCTGCACCTCGCCGGCTACGCGCCCGGAGATGGGCGGGTTGACCCAATAAATTTTCCGCACCTGCGACGGCGGGGCGAGCGCGGCTTCTTTGAAGCGGCTGAGATATTTCTCGAGCGCCGCGACGTGCTTCGAGGGGCGAACGGTTTTGGCATCGGAGAAGAGGCCGAAGAGATTGCTCCCGGTCTGCACCACGAGAATGTCGGGGTGGAGCGCAGTAATGAGGTCTTCCAATTTCGGCACCATGTGCGCCTTCGGCGTATGGCCAGCCGTCATGCCGTAAACATCCTGCAACACGTGCGGCTCCTTCTGGCCGGCTGACTCGATCGCCCAATAGCCGCACTGCGTTTTCACCTTGGCGTAGGGTTTCTCCTTCAACCAACTCAGCGGGTTCGTCCCGCAGGCCATGTAGGTAAAGGTGGCCTCGACGCGCGGGTCGTCGCGGAAACGTTCGTCCAGGCGTTTGCCGAAGCCGCACAGAGCCAGCGAATCGCCCAGGATGAGGACGTTCAACTTTCCGGGATTGGCCGGCGCAGCGCTGGGCGGCGGCGTGGCCTCGGCCATGGCGTTGTTCGCGCGCGCGACCGGCGAGAGCGCGCAGCACACGACCAGGCCGGAGACGGCGAGGCGTAGCACACTCGTTAGGCTGGAAAACCGGAGAGGGCCCATCCGCGGATTACCTGGCAATCGGCTGCACGACCCAGCCTTGATCCGCCTCGGTGAATTCGCGCGCCGCGAAACACCAGACGACGATCTTCTTCCGGGCCAGAAATTGCGGGTCGCTCCGGCTCCGCCGGTAGAGGCTGATCCGCACCGGCGTGGCGCCGGAACCCCGCGTCCCGATCAAGTCGGGCGCGAAACCAAGCTCAGCCGTCAGCTGATCGAGCAGGCCGGCCCGTTCCGCGAGGAAGTCATGGAAGACGAGCGTGTGGCTGTCGCCTAACAAAAGGACGGGGCTGTTCGGGTCTGCGGCCACCGGCGTCTTCAACTGGCGCATCGCGATCGTCTCCGGCGCGATGCGTCCGCCCGCTCCGGGAAGTGCCGCGAGATCACCCGTGACGCTCACGTCCTTCCACTCGCGCACATGTTCCTGCGGCGGCGGCAGCGCGGTCACTCGGGCGCGGATTTCCTGCGCGATGGCTTCGCCCGCGAGCGCGCAGCCGATGCCCGACCAGTGGCTATCGGTTCGGCAATAAACCGAGCCGCGCGGGCTTTCGCGATTGCGTGCAAAGAGCGCGGTAAGATCGAGGACATTGATCCCGCGACCACGCAGATCGCCGTAGAATTCTTCCAGATACGGTGCGGTTTCCGTGGGCTTCACTCCCGTGCTGGCCACAATCTTCTCCGGGAAGATGGCGGCCTTCGGCGGCACCGGCACGAGGAGCAACTCGATCCCGCGCTCCTTCAGTTGGCGATGAAAATCAACGATCGCCGGAATCGGATCGGCCGCTTCCGGCTTACGCGTGCGCGCCGTCTGCGCGGCGGCGTTGCCCCAAAAAGGACCCTGCGCCAGGAAGCGAAGTTCGCTTGTCAAAAAGAGCCAGCCCTCTGCGCCGCTCAACACGGCGGCATTTTTCTTTTCCAGTCCGGCGACCAGGCCCGCGAGTTCGCTGCGGAAGCCTTGCGCCGGCGCACTCGGCTCGGCCGCGACAAAAGGCGCCAGCGCAAGGATCAAGAGTGGGCATAAGCAACGTGCGGTCGGCATGGAAGGGTGAAAGGGAAACCGGAACGCGCGCGCCCGCAAATCCGTTCCGCGCCGCGCCTCCTCGCAGTCACTACGGGCGGTGCGCCGTCTTTTTCCTTTTTTTTCTGCGGGACAATCCGCAGGTTGCTGGCGCGTGGTCTTCAGCTCTCACATTTTCATTTTCTACTTTCTGCCCCTCGCGCTCCTCGGCTACTACGCGCTGGCGGGAGCGCCGCAGCGCTGGCGGAATTTTTGGCTGATCATCACCGGCTACATTTTTTATGGCTGGGCCGAGCCGCGCTTCATGCTCCTCATGTTCGCGACGACTTCGATCGATTGGGTCATGAGCTTGGTCATCGCGCACGATTCTTGGCGGGTGTGGAAATTCCGCGGGCGGGCGGTCATACCGCTGGCGCGCCACGCGAAACGCTCGCGCACGCAGCACGCCGCGATCGTCATTTCCGTGGTCGCGAATCTCGCGGTGCTCGGCTTTTTCAAATACTTCAACTTCGGCGTCGATAGCTACAACGCCGCCGTGGAAGCGCTCGGCTGGGCCAATGTGCAGTTCGACGCTTTCTTCCGCGTCGTCCTCCCGCTCGGGATCAGCTTTTACACTTTCCAGGCGCTCAGCTACACGATCGATGTTTATCGCGGCGAAGCGGAAGCGATGGCCAATTTCGTCGATTTCTCCTGCTTCGTTTCCATGTTCCCGCATCTGGTCGCGGGGCCGATCCTGAAGTTCTCCTTCCTCGCCGAGCAACTGAAGCATCGCACCCTAACGAGTGAGAAATTTGCGCGCGGCGTCGCGTTCTTCATGCTTGGGCTGTCGAAGAAAATCCTCCTCGCCAATCCCTGCGGGAAAATAGCCGACACCGCTTTCGATGCCGGCACGGTCGGCACGCTCGACGCCTGGTTCGGCTCAGTCGCCTACTCGTTCCAGATCTACTTCGATTTCAGCGGCTACTCGGACATGGCGATCGGGCTCGGGCTCATGCTCGGCTTCGTCTTCGCGAAGAATTTCGATTCGCCGTATCGCGCGGAATCGATCACGGATTTCTGGCGGCGCTGGCACATCTCGCTCTCCACCTGGCTGCGCGAATATCTTTACATTCCGCTCGGGCGGAAATCGCGGCACGCTCGCGCGCACCTACGCCAATCTCATCGTCACCATGCTGCTCGGTGGACTGTGGCACGGCGCGTCGTGGAATTTCGTCATCTGGGGCGCGATGCACGGCGGGATGCTCGCCTTCGAACGCAGCCAGGGCCGCGAAGGCGTTTATCACAACCTGCCGCGGCCGCTGCGCATCGCGATCACGTTCATCATCGTTCTTCTCGGGTGGGTCTTCTTCCGCGCCGCGGATCTGCCGCGGGCCATCTCGTATCTCGGGAGCATGTTTGGCTTGCACCAAGGGCAGCCGGGGGCCGCGCTCATCAGCGGAATCATTTATCAGCCCTACTATCTGATCTCGGTGGCACTGGCCGCGATCGTGGTCTGGATGGGGAAACAAACCTGGGATTGGACGCAACAGCTCACGCTGCCGAAAGCGACGATCTGCTGCGGGCTCGGTTGGCTGGCGTTGGTGGTCCTCGCCACGCAGGAATACAACCCGTTTATCTATTTCATCTTTTGATGTAGCCATGCCCAAACGCATCATTAAAGCCCTCGTCGGAACGTGGAAACCGCGGCGCCCGCAGCGTTCGCTGCCGAGCTATGACGAGCCAACGCCGGAGACGAATCCGAGACTCTCGCGCGAAGAGGAAGCCGATCTCGCGCTCAAGCGCACCGTCTTCACGTCCGGCACGCCGACGTTTCTGATCGCGGCCTTTCTCCTCACCATCGTTAGCGTCCCGATTCTTCAATTCGTCGCGGAACGCCGCGCCCAACCCACCGGCGCGAGCCTGCCGATGTTCGACATTTTCAAAACCCTCCCCGCCCCGGCCAAACTCGCGCGTGCGCGCGGCTTGCGCGAAGTCTGGAATGTTCTCCCGCACGCTGAGCAATTGAAGAGCGCCGAGCGTGCGCTCGAGAGCGATTCGGTCGTGTCACAGTGGCTCTTGCCCGGCGTGCAGTCCTTCCTCGTCGGCCGGCTCGGCGCGGGCAACGAGCAAGTCTATCTCGGGCGTGACGGCTGGCTCTTCTACCGCCCGGATGTCGATTACGTGACCGGCCCCGGCTTCCTCACTCCCGCGCAACTGCGGCTGCGCCGCCACGCCGCCAGCATGCAGCCGGATCCAGTCCGCGCCATCGTGCAATTCCGCGATCAACTGGCGGCGCGCGGGATCGAATTGCTTGTGCTTCCCGTCCCGACGAAAGCGTCGATCGAAGGCGACAAACTGAGCCGGAAAGCGCGGCCTAACGAGGCGTTGCAGAACGCGTCGTTCGCCGAATTCCAGAGCCGGCTCGCCGCGGCCGGCGTGCGGGTCTTCGATCCCGCGCCGCTCTTCATGCAGCAGAAAGCGAAGACGCCAGGCGAACCGCTCTACCTCCGCACCGATACCCACTGGCGCCCGGAAACCATGGAACTCGTCGCGCGCGAACTGGCCGCGCAATCCGAAGCGCGCGGTCGGAAACAAGAACTCCGTTGCCGCTGCACCGCTCGAGATTTCCGCGCTCGGCGACGTTGCGCACATGCTGAAATTACCGGCCACCCAGACGATCTCCCGACCGGAGGCCGTGACCATTCAACAGGTCACGCAAGGCAACGGACTCTGGCGTCCAAGCAGCGACGCGGAGGTGCTGCTGTTGGGCGACAGCTTCGCCAATATTTTTTCGCTCGAAGCGCTCGGCTGGGGGGAATCGGCCGGCCTGCCTGAACGTCTGAGCGCAGCGCTCGGCGGGGCGCCGCTCGACTGCATCTTGCGCAACAGCGACGGCGCCTTCGCCACGCGCGAGATGCTGGCCAACGCGCTCGCCCGTGGTCACGATCGGCTCGCGGGCAAGAAGCTAGTGATCTGGGAGTTTGCCGCGCGCGAGCTGGCTTTCGGGAATTGGAAGCTGCTCGACCTCGCGCTTGGCCAGCCCGCGCCGGCGCGCTTTTATTCGCCACCCGCCGGGCACGGTAGTGGAAGTCACCGGCACCGTCGAAGCCCTCGCCAGCGTCCCCCGCCCCGGCTCCGTTCCGTACGCCGATCACATCATGGCGGTGCACCTGACCGAGATGGGCATCTCCGGTTCCAGCGAATCCGGAGCCCTGCAATCGATCGTCTACCTCTGGAGCATGCGCGACAATGTGTGGACGCGCGCCGCGCGGCTGCGCGTCGGGGAACGCATCACCGTTCGCCTACGCCCGTGGGCCGAGGTTTCGCCCCAATACGAGCAAACGAATCGCAGCGAGATCGACGATCCGGCGCTCCAATTGGAAGAGCCGGTCTGGGGCGAGCTGAACGAGTGACGAGTTAATTGCCGGTCGGACCGGTCAGCACCATGTTGCCTGACTCCGTCGTGGGCGGTTCGGTGCGCAGGCGGTTCTACGGTCAAGACGCCGATAGCGTTTTGAAACTTTTGAAGGTCGCCTCCGGTGTTCGTCTGCGTGGCCTGATTTTTCCGAAAAATGGAA
This sequence comes from uncultured Verrucomicrobiae bacterium, assembly GCA_963788065.1. Classification (GTDB taxonomy): domain Bacteria; phylum Verrucomicrobiota; class Verrucomicrobiia; order Chthoniobacterales; family UBA10450; genus JACCTI01. The sequence goes on along the minus strand of CAWBFF010000012.1, from coordinate 75,840 downwards.
GCGTCGCCTCCCTTGCGCATGACCACGAATCCCTTGTCGCCATACGGAACGGCGCTGGCAGGCAGCGCCTGGTTGTAGGTGTAGTTGGCGCTGACCGCAAAAATCGTATTGGAAGCATCGCTCTCGCGAATTCGGTAAACCTTCAGCGCGCTCGTACCCGTCATTCCAATGGTGCCGTTGGCGCCGCTCGGTGGCGTCACCTGCAGCGTGGTCCCGGGAGCATTGAGAACTTTCTGCAAATCACCGGCTTTCAGATAATCGTTCTCGACCAATTTCGAGCAGTAGTCCTGCAACGTAGTCACGCTCGGGTCGCCGCCCGGCCAAGAGTAATTCGGATCCGAATTCGTCGCGCCATCGGTCGCCATCTGGAAACCGGCGAGGTAGAGCTGACGCGCGTTGTTCATCGTGCCCGTCATCTGACCGCGCGTGAGCGCGTTGGTCAGCGCGGGGACGGCGAGCGCAGCCAGCACCGCGATGATGGCGATGACGACCAGCAGTTCGATCAGGGTGAAGGCGGCGGAGGTCTTGTTTTTCATGGGAATTTGGAAGCGGACAACGTGGCTGAATTCGTCCATCGCGGTCAAGCCACAACAGTCGCGACCTCAACCGCCGGGCGTTCCAATTTGAAGGCGAGGGTGGCCAGCGGCGGAAGCTCGATCATGAGCGAATGGCTGCGGCCCTGCCACGACTCGCTCGAGGCTTCCAGCCCGCCCATATTGCCGATGTTGCTGCCGCCGTACGTCTCGGCGTCGGTGTTGATGATCTCGCGGTAGAAGCCTGCTTCCGGCACGCCGATGCGGTAGCCGTGCACGACTTGCGGCGTGGCGTTGACGACGAAGACCACGATCTCGCCCTCTCTCGAGCGGCGCATGAACGCGACCACGCTGTTGTCGGCATCGTGAAAATCGATCCACTCGAAGCCTTCGTGCGTGTCGTCTTGATCCCAGAGGGCGGGCTCGCTTTTGTAGGTGTAATTAAGATGCTGGACGAGGCGGCGCAGGCCGTCGTGTTTCGGAGATTGCAGCAAATGCCAGTCGAGCCCGCGGTCGTGATTCCACTCGCGCACCTGGCCGAACTCGCAGCCCATGAAGTGCAATTTTTTTCCGGGATGCCCAAACATCCAGGCGAAGAACAGGCGCAGGTTGGCGAACTTCTGCCATTCATCGCCCGGCATTTTGCCGATGAGCGAGCCTTTGCCGTGCACCACCTCATCGTGGGAAAGCACGAGCACGAAATGCTCGCTGAACGCGTACATGATCGAGAAGGTGATGCTGTTGTGATGATAGCGGCGGAAGATCGGATCGAGCGCCATGTAATGCAGGAAATCGTGCATCCAACCCATGTTCCACTTCATTCCAAACCCGAGGCCGCCGAGATAGACTGGGCGCGATACGCCAGGCCACGCGGTGGATTCCTCCGCGATGGTCATGATGCCGGGATGCCGGCCGTAGCAGACTTCGTTGGTCTGCTTGAGGAAGTGGACCGCCTCCAGGTTTTCGCGTCCGCCGAATGCGTTCGGGATCCACTCGCCCGCCTTGCGTGAATAATCGAGGTAAAGCATCGACGCCACGGCGTCCACGCGGAGTCCATCGATGTGATATTCCTCCAGCCAAAAAAGCGCGTTCGCGGTCAGGAAATTGCGCACCTCGTTGCGACCGAAATTAAAGATGAGCGTGCCCCAATCCTGGTGCTCGCCCTGCCGCGGATCCGCGTGTTCGTAGAGATCGGTGCCGTCGAATTCCGCCAGCCCATGCACGTCCTTCGGGAAATGCGCCGGCACCCAATCCATGATCACGCCGATCCCGGCCTGGTGGCATTTATCGACGAAATGCCGGAACTCATCCGGCGATCCGAAACGGCTCGTCGGCGCATAGTAGTTCGTGACCTGATAACCCCACGACCCTTCGAACGGATGCTCCGCGATCGGCATCAACTCGATGTGCGTGTAGCCCATCTCGACCACGTAAGGCAGGAGCGCCTCCACCTGCTCGAGATAGCTGTAGGGCCGATTCGCCTCGCCTTCATGCCGGCGCCACGAGCCGAAGTGCACTTCGTAAATGCTGACCGGGCTCTTGTTCCAATCCTTCGTCCGGCGCTGCTCCATCCACTCGTTATCCGCCCATTGGTAGCGGCGCAGATTATAAACCAGCGAGGACGTCTCTTTTCCCCACTGATTGAAAAACGCGAACGGATCGCTCTTCAACAGCACCGCGCCCGAATGCGCGAGGATCTCGAATTTGTAGTGCACCCCTTCGCCTGCTCCCGGCACAAACAATTCCCACACGCCGCTCCCGAGCAGACGCCGCATCGGATGCACCCGGCCATCCCAGCCGTTGAAATCGCCGACCACGCTGACGCGATGCGCGTTCGGCGCCCAGACCGCGAAATAGACCCCGTCCACGCCGCCGATGTTGCGCAGCTGCGCGCCGAATTGCTTCCAGAGCTGGAGATTATTCCCCTCGGCAAAAAGATGCAGATCCAGCTCGCCCATGATCGTCCCGTAACAATACGGGTCGCGCGTCGTCAGCTCGCTTCCGTCCCGCGCGATCACGCGTAGCTGGTAATCCAGCTCGCGAGTTTTCCCCGGCAGCACCGCCTGGAAAAAGCCATCGGCATGCAAGCGATTGGCCGTCACTTCGTCCCCGCCCGCCACGGCGATCCGCACCTCCTGCGCATCCGGTCGGAAGACGCGGATGACCAGATTATCGCCCACGCGATGCGGGCCAAGAATGCGAAAAGGGTCGGCGTGACCACCGGCGAGGAAGACCTGAAGCTCATCCATCGGGAGCCCGAGAAGTTCGAAGTTACTCATGCTCGGGCAACCTTAACCATGAAGGGCCGCTTGGAAACCCGCCCGCCGCTCAATCGCCGATCGTGCTCCGCAATTTCTTCAAGGCCGAACGCTTCCGCTTTGTCTCTAGAATGCGCCGCTTCACCCCGCGCGGACGCGGCGCGTTTTGCCGGCGTAGTTTCTCCCGCGCGGAACGTTGCTCGTCCCGGATGCGCTCCCGCGCCTGCACGATTGCTGCCGCCAGACGCTCGCGCGCGAGCTTGCGATTCATCGCCTGCGAACGCGAATCCTGCACCGTCACGCTCATCCCACTCGGCCGATGCCGCAGAGTCACGGCGGTGGAAACCTTGTTCACGTTTTGCCCGCCGGGGCCGCTGGAGCGGGCGAACGTTTCCTCCAGGTCCGCTTCGTCCAGGCGCATGAGCTAAAGCGGCGGCACTTGCTCGCGCCCGGAGCGCAGCACGCGCGACATCCAGACCAGTTCGTTGATGAACTTGGCCGCGCGGCCGACGTATTTTTCGTCCTTTAACGCGCCGGCATCGTCGAAGGCATCCTGCACGTGGCTAAAGTTCAGATCGGTGAACGTCGCAACCAGGCCGAGCTCGCGCACCACGTTGACGAGCGCCTCGATGACCCGCGCGCCGCCAAAGGGTCCAGCCGAAACGCCGCAAAACGCGACCGCCTTGTGAATGTATTCCTTCAGGCACATGTCGAGCGCGTGCTTCAATGGGCCGGGGAAGGAATGGTTGTATTCCGGCGCCACCAAGACCAGCCCGTCCGCGCGCACCATCCGTTCGGCATAGGCCGGGTCCTGCATCTGCGCGCCAGCGTCATTGAGCGACATTTTGAGCGTGCGGACATCGATGATCTCGCATTCGATCTCCGGCCGCTTGCGCATTTCCGAGAGGAGGAAATTAGCGACATGCTCGCTTTGGCGGCCCTGCCGCGGAGTACCGAGCAAAATGGGAAGGTAGAGGGGTTTATCGTTCATAAATCGGGATGGGATGGCCTCATCATATGGCGTCGACGCCAGCATGCGGCAAGGTTTTCCCCCGCGCTCCCTTCAAGGCCCGCGCACAAATCAGACTCAAAAAAATCAACGGCAGCCCGACACCAAACGACCAGCGGATGCCCCAATGCTCCGCCACGTAACCGAGGAGCGGCGGCCCCAACAGGAAGGCCACGAACGAAATTTGCGCCAGCGAAGCGACATTTGTCGCTGGCGCACGATCGGTCAGCTGTGCCGCAGCAGACATGGCCAGCGGAAAAATTACAGACGTCCCGGCGCCGATGAGCGCAAAGCCTAAGAGCGCGATCGGTGCGCGGGAGGCGACTACGACCAGCACTACGCCCGCCCCAAGAAGCAACAACAACAATCGCGAGACAGTCGTGGGCGAATGGCGTTCCACAAATGCATCGGCAAAAAAGCGCGTCACCGCCTGCGCACCCGCGCCGACCGCTACGGCAAACCCCGAGAGAAACGGCGTCACTGCAAAAAGGTCGCGCATATAAATAGCCGACCAATCCACGCCCGCTCCCTCCATAATCATCGCGCTCAAAGTCACGCCCACGAGGAGCAGAATCGCGCGCGTCGGGCGCGCGAACGGCGGCGGCTGCAAGGTTGACACCGTCGGGCGATGCGGCGCCGCCTCAAAACGGCCGAGGAGCAACACCACCACGCCGATCACCAGCAGCACCATCAAGTGCAGATGCACCCGCGGGCCCACTCCGAGTTGCGCGATCGCTGAAGACAGGATCCCAGCGCTGAAAAAACCAAAGCTCCAGAAAGCATGCGCGCGATTCATGATCCGGCGACCGACCAGATGCTCGGTGCGGTCGGCTTCTAAATTCAGGATAATCTCGAGACCGCCGACCGCGAGCCCCGCCGGAAGGAGCAGCAGAAAAAACGAGAGCGGCCCACGAGCCCAAGTCGCGCCGGCATACAGAAGCGCGAGCAGCGGCAGCAATCCGAGGAGCGAGCGTCGATGCCCGAGCCGCTCCAGCCAGGGCCCAGCCACGCTCAACGAAATCAACGTTCCCGCGGCCACGCCGATCAGGCCCAGACCGAACGCTCCCTCCTGCACCCCCATCATTCGTTGCAACTCCGGAAAACGCGGCGGCAGGCTCCCCATGCAGAACGCGTAGAGAAAAAAACCGGCGAAGACCCGGCGCTGCGGCGCCAGCGCGAGACCGAGACTCATATTGATAAGGACGCGCGCGTGAGCATGAGCAAGGAGGGAATCATCCTCTACCCGCGTTCCGCTACCGGAGCTCGCGCGCGAGAACCCAACGCCGTACCGCTGGCCGGACTCGAACCGGCACGGGCCGTTAAGCCCAACGGATTTTAAGTCCGTTGCGTCTGCCATTTCGCCACAGCGGCGGCGCGGCCTTGATCTTACGCCCTCCGCGCGGACGGCCAAATTATTTGCACAGCCACCAACTTTTTTGGTTCAGCCACAAGATTTTTTAACTTTGACGGGAACTCTGCCCAAAATTTTCCGTAGTAGATTATGAACGCGATGATCAACAAAATCCTTACGCTGCCGCTGAGCGCCATTTGCAAACGCGAAAGCGTCGGGGCCGCGATCGCCAATCCCGTCGGAAAGACCCTGAACAAAACCTACGAGGAACAGCGAACGGAAGGCTTCATCCTGGCAGACGCGTATCTCTCGCCGCCGACTGATCCGACCGCGATCGTGCTCTGTTTTCAGAAGGATTGATCCTCGCCGGCAGAGCGCGCCGGCGTGGCTTCCATTTGCTCGGCTGCTCTCAGCACGTAATTCTTCGGTGAACGCTCGCGCGCTCGCGCATGACGACCGCCAACAAGATTACCCTCGTCCGCATTCTCCTCATTCCGGCGTTCGTCATGATGGCGATCTACTACGGCGAGAGCATCACGCGCGGCGAACCAGAGGAATGGCAGCGCTACACGGCGATCGCGATCTTCCTGCTCGCGGCTGTCAGCGACGGGCTGGATGGCTACATCGCGCGGCGTTACAACCAAAAGAGCGCGCTCGGTGTGGTTCTCGATCCGATCGCGGACAAGGGCCTCCTCTTGAGCGCGATCATCACCCTCAGCATCAGCAACTGGAGCGACGTCGATCCGCAATACGGACGCTTCCCGCCGTGGTTTCCGGTTCTCGTCATCAGCCGCGATGCCGTGATTCTGATTGGGAGCGCGATTTTGCATCTTTTAAACGGCAAAGTGCAGGTGCAACCGAGCTGGACCGGGAAGGTGGCAACGTTTCTGCAGATGGCAGCGATTGCGTGGGTTATGCTCCAGCTCATGTTCATCCCGCTCCTCTACGTCGTTCTCGCGGCCGGCCTTTTCACTTTAATCTCCGGAGTCGTCTACGTGATGGATGGATTCCGCCAGCTCGGCGCGCTCGGCCAGAGCAACCCGAGCTGAGCGCATGGACCAGATCTCCAGTCATCGGGTCGCGATCGTCGGCCGGCCGAACGTCGGCAAATCCGCGCTCTTCAATCGCCTCGCCGGCCGCAACATCGCGATCGTGCACGATCAACCCGGCATCACCCGCGACCGTCTGGCCGCGCCGTGCACGAAAGGCGCGCGGCCGTTCTTGATCTGGGACACGGGCGGAATCGGCGGCGCGGGCGAAACGGAATTAACTACCCAAGTGCGGACCGCAGCCGACGCGGCCATGCGGGAGAGCGATCTCATCCTCTTCGTCGTCGACGCGCAGCACGGGATGGCGCCGATCGATCAGGAACTGGCGCGCATGCTGCGCAAGGCGCGCACGCCGGTCGTGCTCGTGGTAAACAAGATCGATCATCCCAATCACGAGGCGCTCGAAGGAGATTTCGCGCGGTTGGGTTTTCCCCGCACCATCCCGATCAGCGCGGCGCACGGGCGCGGCATCTCGGAGTTGCTCGAAACGATCGAGGAGCTTCTGCCGGCGGAAGAGGAGAACGCCGAACAGCCGACGCCCAACCCAACACGCCCCATCGCGCTCGCCATCATCGGCCGGCCGAACGCCGGCAAATCGTCGCTCATCAATTCCATCCTGCGCGATCAACGCACCATCGTGAGCGAGATCCCCGGGACGACGCGGGACGCGGTCGACATCGCCTACGAGCGGGATGGGCAGGAGTTTCTCCTGATTGATACCGCCGGCATGCGCGCCCGGAGCAAGCACTCCACCTCGGTGGAAGTCTTCAGCGTCATGCGAGCCGAGCGCACGATTCGCCGGGCGGACCTCTGCGTGTTGGTGATCGACGTGACCAGCGGCGTCACTTCGCAGGACAAGCGCATCGCCGGCCTCATCCAGGAATCGCGCAAGCCATCGCTCGTCATCCTAAACAAGTGGGACCTCGTCAAACCTTCGCGCGGCGCGAAGAGCGTGATGCAGGAAATAGTCACCACCGTGCGCGAGCAGTTGTTCTTCCTCGATTACGCGCCCGTCCTCATCGCCTCCGCCATTACCGGCGAAAACGTCACCCAGCTTTTCGATTTGATCGCGGAAGTCCGGCGCGCGGCGGGCGTCCGCATCAGCACCGGCGTCTTAAACCGGATGCTCCGCGCCTCCTTCGACGCCGCGCCGCCCCCCACCATTGGCACCAAGCGCTTGAAGTTGTTCTACGCGGCGCAATCGAAAGGCGATGCCGAGCGCGCGATCGATCCGCCCAAGTTCATCCTCTTCGTCAACCAACCGAAACTCCTGAGCGACGGCTACGGCCGCTATCTCGAAGGGCGCATCCGGCAGGTCGAGGCCTACCCCGGTTTGCCCGTCCTGCTCAGCACGCGCGCGCGGAGCGAATCGCCCGAGCGCGCGGCGGCGCGGCGCTGATTCGTTAGGCGGACGCGTCCCGGCGCAAAGGAAAGCGGCGCCCGTAGGTCAGGCAACGCCAGAGCCATTCCACCGGTCCGAAGCGGAAACGGTCGAGCCACCAGCGGCTCCACCAGAGTTGCACGGCAAAGATCACCGCGCCCGCTCCCAGCACTCCGCTCAAGCCGAAGCGCGGTCCGATGCCAAAGCCGACGCCGTAGAACAATGAGATCCCGAGCACGGTTTGCGTCAGGTAATTCGTTAACGCCATCCGTCCGACTGGTGAAAACACCTGCAGCCAGCGTCGCCCGCGCGCGCGCAGAAAGAGCAGGACAAAGATCGCCACATAACCGAGCCCAAGAAAAAGCGACCCGCCGCTGCGCGCGATTCGGACCAGGCTGCGCCCCGCCCCGCTCTTCCACCACAGAGAATCCGGCGCGAGCATGCGGTGATCGCATAACATCGCGAAGATCGTCAGCAGTATCCCCAAGGAAAGCGCGCCCCACGCGACGCGACGCCAAAATAGCCGGCTACCTTCCGGGTTGCGCAAAACCCCCGCGTATCCAAGCGCCACGCCCACGAGCAGCCGGCCGAGGGTGAAGAACGGCAGGCCCCACGCCGAAAGACGCGCCCACAGAGCATGCCCCGCGTTGGTCGTGACGAGGGTGTCCCATTGGTTGGAGCTAAAGGCGTTGAGTGCGAGCGCGAAAGCCTCTTTGCTCGTGGCAATCTTCGGCAGCCACTCGTTCATCCACGGCCGAAGCAACGGCGAGGAGAACAGCGCAACCGCCACGCCCAGAATTGCCAGCGTCCGCGCCCGCAACGACGCCAGCGGCACCAGGAGCAGCCCGGTCAAAGCGTAAAGCATCAGGATATCGCCCCACCAAAAAAAGGCATGGACCGCCCCGATCAGCAGCAGCACGCATAACCGGCGCAGATACAAAACCTTCCGGCCGCCCCCTTCCGTTCCGCCTTGAAACTGGAGCGCGAATCCAACCCCAAACAGAATGGTGAACACAGTCATAGCCTTCCCGTCCACCAGCGCCTCCATCCCCAGCGCAATGAAGTAATCCAAACCCGCCGTCGGCAAAGCGGCCCGTGCCGTTTCCGGCAGGAATTCGAAGAGCGAGAAATCGCGCAGGTTCACCATCAGAACGCCCAGCAAGGCGAACCCGCGCAACGCGTCCATCACCTCGATCCGTTTGCCTTCCGCGGTCGGCACTAAGTCATCCGATGGCGCCGTCACCGGCCGAGCTTCCATGGTCGGTTCGTGCATTCGAGGAACACGACTGCCTAGTTGCTTCGCCTGCGATTCACAAGGATAGAAGCCCGACGCAGCGCGGGGCGCGTGAAAAACCATCAATTTTCGAACGCCTTTCCCCGGCGTTTGTCTCACCAAGTTCCAATGAAAACGACGCAGGAAATTACCCAGGAAGTCCAGCAACTCGGCCAATGGATTCCCGCGCTCCGCGAACAGGTCGGCAAGGTTGTGATCGGCCAGAAATATCTGGTCGATCGACTGTTGCTCGGGCTTCTCGCCAATGGCCACGTCCTGCTCGAAGGCGTGCCCGGTTTGGCCAAAACCCTCACCGTCAAAACCCTGGCAACGGCGATCCAGACCGGCTTCCAGCGTTTGCAATTCACGCCCGACCTTCTCCCAGCCGACCTCATCGGCACGCTCATTTACAATCCGCGCAGCGGCGAGTTTACGACCAAGCTCGGTCCGCTTTTTTCCAACCTCATCCTGGCCGATGAAATCAATCGCGCTCCCGCCAAAGTGCAGAGCGCGCTCCTCGAAGCGATGCAGGAACGGCAGGTCACGATCGGCGATAAGACCTATCCCCTGCCCGATCCGTTCCTCGTTCTCGCCACGCAAAATCCTCTCGAACAGGAAGGCACGTATCAACTCCCGGAAGCGCAGCTCGATCGCTTCATGTTGAAGTTAAACGTCGGCTATCCGCAGAAATCCGAAGAGCGCACCATCCTCGATTTGATGGCCACCTCCGCGCCCGATCTCACCGTCACTCCGGTGGTCGATCCCGAGCAGATCATCGCTTCGCGCGCGGTCGTGAACAGCATCTACATCGACGATCGGGTGAAGGATTACATCGTCGATGTCGTCTGGGCCACGCGTGAGCCGGCCTCCTACAATTTGCAACTCGAAGGCCTGATCCGCTACGGCGCCTCGCCTCGCGCCACCATTTATCTCGCGCTCGCCGCGCGCGCCCACGCGTTCCTGAACGGCCGCGGCTACGTCACCCCGCAGGATGTGAAAAGCATCGGCCACGATGTCCTGCGCCACCGCATCATCGTCAGCTACGAAGCGGAAGCGGAGACGATTTCGAGCGAAACCATCATCAACCGCATCTTCGCAGGTTTGCCTGTGCCGTGAGCGAGCAGACGCAAACGCCCGCGGAAATTCTCAAAAAAATCCGCGCGCTCGAAATCAAGACCAAAGGCTTGGTCCAGACCGTTTTCGCGGGCGACTACCATAGCGTCTTCAAGGGACGCGGGATGAACTTCGACGAGGTCCGCGAGTACCAGCCGGGCGACGAAATCCGCGCCATCGATTGGAATGTGACCGCGCGGATGGGCGACGCCTTCGTGAAAAAATTCACCGAAGAACGCGAGCTGACCGTGATCCTGGTCGTGGACGTCAGCGCGTCCGGCAATTTCGGGAGCAACATGCAATCGAAGCGCGAGCTGGCCGCGGAAGTGGCCGCGCTCCTCGCCTTCAGCGCGATTCGCAACAACGACAAGGTCGGCCTGCTCCTCTTCACCGATGTGGTCGAGCTCTACATCCCGGCCAAGAAAGGCCGCTCGCACGCGCTGCGTTTGATTCGCGAAATTCTCTTCTTCGAACCGCAGAGCCGCGGGACCGATCCCGCGCTCGCGCTGCGTTATCTCAACAAAGTGGTCACGCGCCGCGTCGGTCGTTTTCTTCGTCTCCGATTTTCAAGCGGGCGATTTCTCGCGCGAGTTGGCGGTGAGCGGACGGCGCCATGATTTCATCGCCATCCATGTGCAGGACGAACGCGAGCAACTCCTGCCGAACATCGGCATCATCACCTTGGAAGACGCCGAGACGGGCGAACAGATCGAGATCAACACCGGCAACCGCGCCTTTCGCTCCCACTTCGCGGAATTAGCCGAAGCGAAGTCCGCCGAGCTGACGCGCACCCTGCATCGCAACCGCATCGACACCATCGCCCTGCAAACGGGCCAGGATTATCTGCCCGCCCTGCGTTCGTTTTTCAAACAACGCGAGCGGCGCCTGGCGGTGCGATGACGCCCGTTGTTATGCCATTATTTCTCGCCCAGGAATTTCACGACATCTCGCCACCGGTCGAGTACTCGCTCCTCCCGCCGTGGGTGATATTTGTCGCGGTGTTCGTCGGGCTCGCCCTCCTCGGCTTGATCGTCTGGTGGGTGCAACGCTGGCGCCGCCGCCCGCGGCCGGAACGATCGCCGCGCAGCCGCGCGCTTGAGCTATTGCAGCGCGCTCGGAGCGAGATCGAGCGGCTCACGCCGTATGAGTTCAGCATCCGCGTCTCGGATATTTTGCGCCGCTACGTGATGGAGCAATATCAACTGCCGGTCACGCGACAGACGTCGGTCGAGTTTCTCGAAGCGCTGGCGCGGACTTCGCCCTTTTCCGAAGACGACAAAACGCTTCTCGGCGATTTCCTGAACCGTTGCGACCTGATCAAATTCGCGCGCTACGACGCGACCACAGCCGACAGCGAACTGCTGCTCGAAGAGGCCACGCGCTTCGTGCAAGGAGGGCAACTTGAACCTGCTTGATTGGTGGCCGCGCGACAGCGCCCTCACCTTCGCCAATCCCTGGCTGCTGCTGTTGCTGCTCGCGCTCCCACTTCTCGCCTGGCTGCGCGGGCGGCGCGGTCCGGCTGCCGCGCTCATCTTTTCCTCCACCGCGGTTTTGCGTGGTCTGGGCAAAACGAACGCAGCGCGCGCCGGAAAATTTCTCCGCGCGCTGCTCTTTCTCAGCCTCGCCCTCCTGATCATCGCGCTCGCTCGCCCGCGCCTTGGCAAGAGCCTTACGCAAGTAGAGGCGAGCGGGATCGACATCATGATCGCGCTCGACGTTTCCGGTTCGATGTTGATCAAGGATTTCACCATCGGCGGCGAACAGGCCACGCGGGTGGACGCGATCCGCGAGGTCACGCGCAAGTTCATCGAAGGCCGGCCTAACGACCGCATCGGCATCATCGCCTTCGCCGGCCGGCCGTATGTCGTGAGCCCGATGACGCTCGATCACGAGTGGCTGCTGCAAAACCTGGAGCGCGTCCGGATCGGCCTGGTGGAAGACGGCACCGCGATCGGCTCCGCTGCGGCCGCTGCGGCCAATCGGTTGAACGATAAGAAATCGAAGAGCCGCGTTATCGTCCTCCTAACCGATGGCGAAAACAACGCCGGCAAGGTTCCGCCCACCACTGCGGCGGAGGCAATCAAAGCGCTCGGCGTTCACTTTTACGCCATCGGCGCCGGCATCAATGGCCTCGCGCCGGCGCCCGTGCCCGATCGGCGCGGCGGTTTCCTGACCGATCTCTCCGGCAACCTGATGTATCAAAATCAACCGGTCCATTTCAACGAAGCCGGCTTGAAGGAGATGGCGCAGATCGCGGACGGAAAATTCTTTCGCGCGACCGACACAAAATCCCTCGAAGAGATTTACGCGGACATCGATCGACTGGAGAAATCGACTGTGACGATGAAGAAATTTCAGCAGTATCGCGATCTCTTCCCCTACTGCCTCATGGCCGGCTGCGGTCTGCTGGTCGCGCAGATTTTGTTAACGCAAACCGTGTGGAAGAAATTGCCCTAACGAGCACATGACCTTTGGCGCACCACAATGGTTTTGGGCTTTGCTCGTCGTGCCCGCGCTCGCGCTTCTCTTCGCGCAAGCGGAGCGGCGCAGCCGCGCGCGGCTGGCGGAATTCGTCGCGCCCCGCCTGCTGCCGCAGCTCGGGGCCACCGTGAACCGCTTCCGCCGTCTCCTTCGTTTCGCGACTGATCCTTCTTGGCCTCGCGCTCGCGATCGCGGCCCTGGCCCAACCGCGCTACGGCTACACCTACGAAGAGGTGAAACGGAAAGGCCTCGACCTTATCATCGCGGTCGACACCTCGCGCAGCATGCTCGCGAACGACATCCCGCCCAACCGCCTCGAACGCGTCAAACTGAGCGCGCAGGATTTGATCGGCGAACTGCAAGGCGATCGCATCGGCGTGATCGCGTTTGCCGGGCGCGCCTTTCTGCAGGCGCCGCTCACGATCGATTACAACGCTGCCGTCGAAGCCCTGAACGATCTCGACACGAACGTCATCCCCGAAGGCGGCACCAACATCTCGGAGGCAATCGGGCTCGCGATCAAAACCTTCGGCAAATCGGCGATTGGTAATCGAGCCCTCATCATTTTCACCGACGGCGAAGAGCTGGCCGGCGACGCCACGCAGCTGGCGAAGGACGCGGCCGAGGCTGGCGTGCGCATTTTCACGGTCGGCGTGGGGACGCCGGAAGGGTCGCTTATTCCGCTAGCCGCGCAGGGCGGCGGGACGGCTTTTGTGAAAGACAACGCCGGCGAAGTGGTGAAATCGAAGCTGGACGAAACGCGCTTGCGCGAGATCGCGCAGGCCACCGAGGGCGTTTTTCTTCCGCTCGGCAACGGCCCGGCCACGATGCGCCAGCTCTACGATGACGGCCTTTCCAAAATGCAGGCGGGCGAGATCGATACCAAGATGTCACGCCAGCCGATCGAGCGGTTATCAATGGCCGCTCGGCGGGGCGCTGCTCGCGCTCGCAGTGTCGATGTTGATTAGCGAACGAAAGCGCGTCCGACGCCGTGCACTTCCGGTTGCCGAAAAATCGCGCGCGAAGATGGCCGCGGCCACGCTGGCGCTTGTGCTTCTCGCCACCGTCGGTTCGGCGCGGGCGGCGTCGCCGGGTTTGGAGGCGTATCGCAACGAGGAATTCGGCAAGGCCTACCAGCAATTCCAGCAGACGCTGCAGCAACATCCGGACACGCGCGCGACGGACAAAATCCAATTCGATGCCGGCGCGGCCGCCTACAAAATGAAGGACTACGCGAAGGCGCTGCAATCCTTCAGCCAGGCGCTCCTTTCGCCCAGTCCGCAACTGCAAAGCCGGAGCCATTACAATCTCGGCAACACGCTTTACCAGCGCGGCGAAGAGCAGAAGAAGCCCGAGCGAGAAATTGCAGGATTGGAACAACGCGCTCCAACATTACGAGCAGACGCTGAAGCTCGAACCCGAGAACAAAGAGGCGAAAGAAAATCTCGAATTTGTGAAGAACAAGATCGAGGAGCTGAAGAAACAGCAGGAACAACAGCCGAGCCCGACGCCGTCGCCCTCCCCGAATCAGCAGAACAAGAACGATCAGAAAAAAGAGAACGAAGAGAACAAGGACAAAGAGAAGAAAGACCAGAAGCAGGAGAATCCTTCCGGCGAACGGGCAGGACAAGAAGCCCGAAGCAAAGCAGGAGAAGCCCGAGAACGAAAAGGGCAAAGACGAGCAGCAACAGCCCGGCGAAAGCCAAACGCCTTCCCCCACGCCCTCAGAGGATCAGCAATCGCAAGGCAGCTCCCCCACTCCCTCGCCGAGCGAAGCCGCCAGTCCTTCCCCTCGCCTCCCCGGGCGAAGACACCGTGCCCTCGCCCTCTCCGGGCAAGGAAGGCAAGAGCGGCTCGCCCACGCCCGCGCCCGGCGAAGGCGATCAGGAGCAAAGCCCGACCAGTTCACCCACTCCCGGCGCCACTCCTCTAGAAACGCCGAGCAAGCAGCAAGGCGAAGTGAAAGGCGCAGGCGACGATAAGCCGGCGGAAGAAGCAGCCGGCGCAGCGGAGCGGAAGGCGAACCGCCACCGGACGGCCAGATGAGCGCCGAGCAGGCGGAGCGTCTCCTGCAATCGATGAAAGACGAAGAGCAGCGCGTGCAACTGGATGAACGCAGAAAGGTTCGTCGTGTCTATAAGGATTGGTAGGGACGAACGGTTGATGGTTTCCCGTCTCTGACCGATGAAAATGTAATGGCAGCGTCGCGTTCTCGAATCACACTCTTCTGCCTCGCCCTGCTTGCGCTCGCGGCAGTCGGCTCGGCGCGCGCTGATTCGCCCCGGGCCACCGCCGTCCTGAGCAGCTCGGAGGCGGTCGTGGGCAGACGGTGCAATGGAAATCCAGGTCACCGGCGTTTCCAATCCGAAGCCGCCGGCCGAGATCGCCGTGGACGGGCTCGACATCCTATCTGCCGGCACTTCGCGGCAGTATCAGATGCAGAATTTCAACATCAACTACAGCTTCACCTTCACCTACGCGGTCACGCCGCAGCGCGCGGGGACGTTCAAGATTCCGCCGCAGATGATCGAGGCCGGCGGGCAATCCATCAGCACGCCGGAGTTGACGTTGAATGTCACGGCGTCGCCCTCCAATCGGAGCGCGCGCGCTCCCCGCGGAAGCACTGGCAGTAGCAATCCGAATATCGATCCGTCGCAGATCGGCTTCGTAGAAATGATCCTGCCCAAGGCCACCGCTTACGTTGGCGAGGTGGTGCCCGTGCAGATCCGCCTCGGCCTCAATGTGCGCGCGCCGGTGGAGTCTCTCGGCAGTGGCATTCAGGTCGCCGGCCAGGGCTTCACCACCCAAAAAATGACCGAGCCGCGGCAAACGATCGAGACGATCAACGGGCGCACTTATCAGGTGTTCATTTTCAAAACGGCCATCTCCGCCGCGCGCACCGGCAAACTCGAGATCGGCCCGGCGGAGATCAATCCCGTCGTGCGCGTGCCGCGAACCGGCGCGGGCCGCTTCCCAGCCGTGCCCCGCGGCGGGCCGTTTGACGATCCGTTCTTCAACAACTTCTTTAACGACCCTGCCTTCGCGCCTTCCATGCAGAAGGAAGTGCATCTGAAAAGCGACGGGGCTACGCTGGAGGTGAAGCCATTGCCGCCGAACGCGCCGACCGGATTTGCCGGCGCGGTCGGTAATTTCAGTTTGAAAGCGGACGCGCATCCGAAGCAAACGAAAGTGGGCGATCCGGTCACGGTCACGGCCACGATCATAGGGCGCGGTAATTTCGATCGCGTGACCGCTCCGCTCCTCGAGGACACGCGGGGCTGGCACCAGTATCCGCCCTCCGACAGTTTCAAACAGGACGACGATGTCGGGATTAGCGGCGCCAAGACATTCGAGACTGTGGTGAGTGCAAAGGAAAAAAAATCGGCCGTGCCGCCGCTCGTCTTCTCCTACTTCGATCCGGTAAAGGAAACTTACGTCACCCTGAAAAGCGAACCGACCGCGCTCCAGATGGAAGGCGGCACTCCGGCCACGCCGACGCCCGCGCAGACCACCACGGCTGCGCGCACCAAACGCTGCGCCGTCCGTGGCTGCGACCCCTCCGCCGGCGAAGGCGGTGGATGATATCCTTCCGCAATTGGACGAGCGCACCGACTTGGTGGCCAGCTTCACTCCGCTCTACCTGCAGCGCGCATTTTGGCTGGTTCAGCTCGTGCCTCTGGTCGCGCTGCTTGGATTCATCGCGTGGAAGGTGCGGCAATCACGCCGCGGCGATCGGGAGGCTAATCGCCGCGCGCGGCTCCGCCAGGAGGCCGCGGAGTTGGAGAAAAAACTGCGGGGCAATTCCAGTACCGCCCCAGGAATACATGGCCCACGCCTACGCGCGCGGTGCAGGTAAAGACCGCGCTGGCCCGGGACACCAATCCCAACGTGGTGGACGCGGAGATGGCCGCCTCCGCCTTCCGCCTGGATGACTCGGCGCGAGCCCGCATGCGCCAGCTCTTCGAGCAGAGCGATGAGTTGCGCTACAGCGGCGGACGCAACGGCGGCGAAAAGATTTCGGAGGAACAGCGGAGAGAGATTTTGCAGTTGGTCGAGGGCTTGCACGTATGACGATTTTTCTTGGTTCGAAAGACGCTCGCCCTTGGGCTCACGATTCTCGCGCTCGCAACGGCGGGGAAGACGGCGCCAGCGCAATCGGCGGACCTCCAGAAGGCGCAACAGGAATACAGCGCCGGAAATTTTCGCGAAGCAATCCAGCTTTACCAAGGCGCCCTCGAATCCGGGGAACGCAGCGCGGCGTTGTTTTATAATCTGGGCAACGCCTGGTTTCGCGACGGAAATCTGGGCCGCGCCATTCTCAACTACGAGCGCGCGCTGACCTTGAAGCCCGATCATCCCGAAGCCGCGGCCAATCTCCACCTCACCCGCGACAAGGCGCGCGCGCTGGAATTGCAGAGCCTGTGGTGGAACGAATTCACCGATCATCTGACGAGCAGGCAGTATGCGATCATCGCCGGAGTCAGTCTCTGGGTCGCGGCGTTTTGTTTTTTCGGATGGTTGTTTGCACAGCGGCGCTCGACTCCGCTCCTGCTCGTCGCGCTCGTCGGTCTCTTGGTTAGTCTCGGGTCCGCGACCGCATTGTATGGATTGGAGATCGGCCCGCATGGTCGCACCTTCGCGATCGTGGTCGCGCCGAAAGTGGAAGCCCGGGTCGCGACCGCGGACAACGCGCCCAGCGTGCTCGTCCTTCCGCCCGGCACTGGAATCAAAATCCTGAGCAAGCGTGGCGATTGGATTTACGCCGCGCTGCCGAACAATCTCCGCGGCTGGATTCCGGCCGAGAGCGCGGAGCGCGTGCGCTTGTAGCGGCGGCGCGCGCTGCCGCGGCGTGCCCTCGCAATTCGCGGGGCGGTCTTGAGTAGCCCGCATTTGTCCACATCTTGCAGCTATGAACGCGGAAATGGACGTCGGGACGAACAAGAAGGCGTTCCAAATCAATCTCGACCGCATGAAGTACGGGACTTTTGCCGAGATCGGGGCCGGGCAGGAGGTGGCCCGACGTTTTTTCCATGTGGGCGGCGCGGCGGGGACGGTCGCGAAAACGATGTCGGCCTACGACATGACTTTCAGCGACGCGATCTACGGAACGACGGATCGCTACGTGAGCCGGGCGCGGCTCCAGACCATGCTCGACCACGAATACGGTCTGCTCGTGGAGCGACTGGATGAAAAACTCGGCCGCGAGCGCACCTTTTTCGTTTTTGCCGACACAGTGGCGGCGCGGAGTTTCAAGCAGCACAACGAAGCGCACGGCTGGCTCGGGGTTCGTTTCCAAGCCGAAACGCGGGCGGAACCGAGCGAGATCATCATCCACGTTCGGATGTTGGATGAATCGAACGTGGACCAGCAGGAAGCGCTCGGTGTCGTAGGGGTGAACCTCCTTTACGGCGCGTTCTTCCATCATCGGCCGGAAGAGTTCATCGCGTCGCTTCCGGAAAACCTGGCCGAGGACCGCATTCAGGTGGACATGATCAAGTTTTCCGGTCCCGGCCTTCGCGGGCGTGGACAATCGCCTGATGAGTTTGCAATTGGTCAGCCAGGGGCTGACGAACGCGATCATGTTCACGGCCGACGGCGAGAGCGTGCAGCCGGCGGAAGTTTTTTACAAAAAAGCCATCCTGGTCGAGCGCGGCAATTTCCGCCCGGTCACCTACGCGACGAATGACATGCTGAACGGCGCGCGCAGTGTCTTCCTGCAGCAGTCGCAAGCTGTGGCGAGGAGGATATGATCGTGCTGATGGAGATGACGCTGGAGAATTTGCTCTCGGAAGGGCAATTGAATCACGCAGATTTCCTGGCCCGCGTCGATATCCTCGGCGCGCTTGGGCGGACGGTTTTGATTTCGAAGTTTGGCGAATATTACCGTCTCGCGGCCTATTGACCCGCTACACGAACCGGATGATCGGCCTGGTCATGGGCGTGCCGAGCCTGCTCGAGATTTTCGACGAGAAATATTACCTCAACCTCGAGGGCGGAATCCTGGAGGCGCTGGGCCGGATGTTTAAGAGCGGCCTCAAGCTCTACGTTTACCCGATGGTGGATGAGGAAACCGGGCAGCTCGTTACCGCGACCAAAATCGAGGTGGCGCCGAATCTACGCTCCCTTTTCCATTACCTGATCGACAACGAGTTCATCCAGGAGGTGTCGGATTATAATCCCGATTACCTCCGCATCCATCCGCCGGAAGCGCTGGCCAAATTACAATCAGGCGACCCAGGCTGGGAGAAAATGGTGCCGCCGGAAGTGGTCGCGATCATCAAGCAGCGGGAGTTCTTCGGCTACCGCGCGAGCTGAGGGCTTTTGGCGGGCTGCGCCGCGGAGGCGGTCTCGTTTTCCGCAGCCATTCCGGGGAAAAGCCGGGAAAGGCGCAGAGTGGGCACGCTTCCCGCTACAGGGATGATCACCACTATGGCGAAACGCGGCAACTCTGTAATCGGAATCGATCTGGGCAAACATGTCTTCAAAGGCGTGGTGCTCCAGCGCAAAGGCGATGCCCGCTACGTCCTGACGAGCTACGCCTCGCATGAGGTCCCCAAGGAACTCAGCACCGCCGACGAACTCGCGCAGGAGTTAAAGCATCTCCTGAAAGGACTCGGCACCAGCGCCAAAGGCTGCGCCGTCGCGGTCTCCGATCCCGGTTCGCTCCTTCGCATCATCGAGCAACCCGAGACTCCGATCGATCTTCTGCGCAGCGCGCTCCGGCTCAATGGCCTCAACGTGCTCAACCAGGAGTGCAAAGATTTCGTCCTCGATTGCGCGCCAGTCGCTAACGGCCGCGCACCAATGGTCGCAGCAGCGCCAATGGCGAGGAGACCTCCCCGCAAGTGGGCGACGGCGCCGTCTCTGCCCGTGGCAACGGGCAAACCAAATACCTCGTCGGCGGCATGCTCCGTCCGATGGTGAAACAAATTTCCGAGGCGACGAGCAAGGCCCGCGTCTCGGCCGATATCCTCCAGCTTGCGCCGATCTGCTCGTTCAACGCCTTCGAGCTGGCCTATCCGGAAATCTTCGCCAACGACACCTTCCTCCTCCTCGATATGGGCCACCTCCAGTCGACCGTCCTGATCGGGAGCAAGCGCGAACTCGTTCTCATCCGCAGCATCGATTACGGCGGCAAGCAGCTCAACGAAGCGCTCACCGCCGACGGCGCGCTCGATTCCAGCGCCGCTCAGGTGCTCCTGCGCGAAGGCGACGCCGGCATCGCCGATGTCTGCCGCCAATCACTCACCCGGCTCGCGACCGAAGTGCGCAATTCGATCGGCTTCTTCGAAGGCCAGCACGAGGAGACGATTCACCGAATTTTTGTTTCCGGCGGCTTGGCCCGCACCGAGGTAATCCTGCAGACGTTGAGCGATGAACTCAGCTTGCCCTGCGAGATTTGGGATCCGCTGGAAACCTGCGAAGTCGCACTGCCGGCCGCGAAACGCGCCGCGTTGCCGAACGAATTTGTCTCCTTGAACGTGGCCTGCGGCGCCGCCTTCGAATACCTGCGGAATTAATCTCTCCCGTTATGGCCCTCCACCTCAATCTTCTCCACGAGGAGATCGCCGAACAGCGTCAACGCAAACGCGATCCCCTTAAGCTCGGCCTCATGCTCCTGAGCACGATCGGCGCGATCATGCTCCTCTGCTACATGTGGAAGGCTTACCAGACGCTGTCGATCAAGAGCCGCTACTCCGTCGTGCAACAGGAGTGGGCCAAGATCGAACCGAAAGTCACCGCCGCGCAGAAGCGTTCCGAGGAGCTCACCCGTATCATCAACACCACCAAAGTGCTGAATGAGATCGTCGAAAACCGCTACTATTGGGCGCCGTTTCTTGCAGAAGCTCTCCCGCTGCGTCGCTCCGAACGCGCAGCTCACGAACATCGACGGCGCCGTCAGCGATGACGGTAAAATGGTCACCGTCACGATCGAAGGCACCGCCGCCGGCCGCGAGCCCCGCGCCGCGGCTGAAGAATTGCGCCAGCTCCTGAACGAACAGCTCGGCCAGAGCTACCAGCGAAGTGAAAGTGGAATTCAAAACCCTGGAAGATCTCGACACGCTCATCAACGTCGCCGGCGCCAACATGCCCGTCGCCCGCTACATCATCGGCGTCACCTTCCACCCGGGCACCGTCAGCTCCGCGACCACCTCCGCCACTCCCAAACCATGAACCAGATCAAGCTGAACAAGGATCAAATCCAGAAGCTGGTGCTCAGCGTCATCGGCTTCATCATCCTCACCTACGTCTACTTCAATTTCTTCCTCGGGCCGCTCAATAAGAGCCGCGCCTCGATGGAAAACAGCATCGCCGATCTGCAGACCAAGCTCGGCAGCTCGAAGAGCGAGATGATGCGCGCGAGCAATCTCGAAGGCCAGGCGCAGGAAGCTACCGCGCGCTACGCCGCCTTCCAAGCCCTCAGCCCGGATGGCGCCCCCATTGCCTGGTTCCCGCCCCGCATCAAAGCCTTCTTCGCCAATCAGCAGATCGACAAAGCCGTCGCCCGCCTCGGCAACAATGCCGTCTTTACCGAAACCGAGCTGACCGATTGGAGCAAGTACAGCTGGCTCATCGAACTGCCCCAGGCCGAATACTCCACCCTCGGCCCCGCCCTCGCCGAGCTGGAAAACTCCGAACCGCTCCTTTGGATCAGCAAGATCGCCATTCACACCCTGCCCGACCAGCCGCAATTCCAACAAGTCGAACTCGTGGCCATGAACGTCATCCAAAAGAAATGAGCAAGCCCCTCGCGATTTTTACCCTCGTCACCCTGCTCGCCGGGCGTTTGTCCGCCGCGGCGCGCCGGCCACGCCGCCGGCGCCGGCTCCCGCCAAGATCACACTCAAGAATCAATCCTCCTTCCAGATTGAGAACATGAGCCGCAATCCCTTTTGGCCGATCGGCTGGAAACCCGCCGCCAAGACAACCGAATCAGGCTCGGAGCATGCCGGTCCGGAAGTCCCGCCGAGCGCGTTTCTCGTCACCTCCATCACCGTGCAAGCCGGCGGCCGCTTCGCCATCGTGAACGGCCGGATCATGGAGGAAGGCCAGCAATTTGGATTGCAGCTCGGCGGCCAGACCTACCAGATCACGGTCAAAGCCATCCGCGATGGCAAGGTCATCATGGGCCGGCGCGACCAGGAAATCGAAGTCCCGCTTACCCGCCGCTAGGCGCGTCGCGGCTCTCCGTTTCTCAGGCCGCTTCCGTATGCGAAAGCGGGACGAACTCGCCCTCGTGCAGCACCATTGGCTGCGTCCCGCGCATCAGGCCCCACCATTGCCGTGCGCTGCCCGCCACGATCAGCAGAACCAGCACCAGGAATCCCCGCGGCCACGAGCGCATCCACCCGCCACACCCCAGCCTGCCGGATCAAGTCCCGCCGCCCGTTCCGGCGCGGTCGTCGGCGCGCTTTGCACCAGTGAATCCGCTCCGCTCAGAAAACCGATCTTCGGATCGGGCGAGAAAATCTTCAGGTAGCCGGCCGAGAACGTGACCACGCACATGAAAACGAGCGGCGCCAGCGTCACCCCGATGTAGCGCAGCTTGCCCATCTTGATCAGCACCGTCGTGCCGAGGCAAAGCGCGATCACGGAGAGAAGCTGATTCGCCAGGCCGAAGAGCGGCCAGAGACTGTTGATCCCGCCCAGCGGATCGATCACCCCCTGGTAGAGGAACCAGCCCCACGCCGCCACCAGCAGGCCGCTGGTCAGGATGTTCGCCCAAAGCGAGGTCGTATCGCCGAGCGGTCGCCAGACATTGCCTAACAAGTCCTGGAGCAGAAAACGCCCCACCCGCGTCCCCGCGTCGAGCGTCGTCAGAATGAAGAGCGCCTCGAACATGATCGCGAAGTGATACCAAAGCGCGAGCGCCGTCGGGTTCGCCGAGACCCGCGCAAACATGTGCGCCATCCCCACCGCAAACGTCGGCGCGCCGCCCGCGCGGCCGAACATTGTTTCCTCGCCGAGATCAGCCGCCAGCTTGCTGCATCCCCGCTTCCGTCACCGGAAATCCGGCCGCGCTCACGCTCGCCACCACTTCCGCCGGCGCGCCCTTCATGTTGATCGCGAAATATTCGCCCGGCTCCAGCACACAGGCCGCGATCATGGCCATCAACGCCACCATCATTTCCGTCACCATCGCGCCGTAGCCGATGTCGCGGATGCGCGACTCGCGTTCCATCATCCGCGGCGTCGTGCCGGAAGCGATGAGCGAGTGAAACCCCGAGACCGCC
This sequence comes from uncultured Verrucomicrobiae bacterium, assembly GCA_963788065.1. Lineage (GTDB taxonomy): Bacteria > Verrucomicrobiota > Verrucomicrobiia > Chthoniobacterales > UBA10450 > JACCTI01. The sequence goes on along the minus strand of CAWBFF010000012.1, from coordinate 53,157 downwards.
CCGCAAGCGATCGTGATGCAAACAAACGGAAACACCGGCCCCGCGAAGACCGGCCCCGTCCCATCGATGAAGCGCGAGATCGACGGCATGAGCAGCGTCGGCCGGATCGCCACCACCGCCACGCCCAGCGCCGCCACGGTTCCGAGTTTCAAAAACGTGCTCAGATAATCGCGCGGCGTCAGCAGCAGCCAGACCGGCAAAGTGGAAGCGGCAAACGCGTAAACCATCAGCGCCCAGGCCAGCCATTTCCCATCGCGCGTGCACCAGCTTTGCAGCGTCGGAAATTGATCGAGAAATTGCCCGCCCCACACGCCGAAGGCCAGCCCGAGCAACCCAAACGCCGTGATCCAGCCCACATTGAATCCGTCCCGTGCGCAGCCCGATCCCCATGATGATCGCGACCGGAATCGTGGTCGCGATCGTGAACACGCCCCACGGGCTTTTCGCCAGCGCCTGCACCACCACCAGCGCCAGCACCGCCATCAAAATGATCATGATCGCGAGCACGCTCACGAGCGCGAGCGCGCCCACGCCCGGCCCGATCTCCTCCTTCACCATCTGGCCGAGCGTCTTCCCCCGCCGCCGCACCGAACTGAAGAGCACAATCATATCGTGCACCCCGCCGCCCAGCGTCGCGCCGATCAAAATCCACAGCGTCCCCGGCAAAAACCCAAACTGCGCCGCCAGCACCGGACCCACCAGCGGCCCCGGCCCCGCGATCGCCGCGAAATGATGGCCGAACGTCATCCAGCGACTCGTCGGCACGAAATCCTTCCCATCGTCCTGCACCACCGCCGGCGTGGCGCGTTCGTCGTTCAAAACCAGCACCTTCGTCGCCAGCCATTTGCTGTAGAAACGGTAGCTGATCGCGAACGCGCACATCCCCGCCACCACGATCCAAAGCGCGTTCACCGGCTCGCCCCGCGAGAGCGCCAGCACCGCCAGCGCGCCCAACCCGAGCAGCGACACGAGAATCCAAAGCAATCGTTTCCAGAGCGCCATATGCAAGAAGTCGCCCGAAGTTAAGCGGACGCTCGCGCGCTCGCCAAGCGCTACCTCTTTTGACTTCGGAGAAGCTTGCCCGTAAGAACCCGCTCAGCCCCCATGCGCCTTTCGCACAAAATCAAAAAGCTGGCCGATCCTCGCCTGCCCGCGAGCATGAAACGCCATGCGCGGCGTTTTCTGCTCACGCGGCGCTTCGTTTTTCGCATCAACCCGGAGGACATCATCGCGCGGATCGACTCCGAGCAATTCCGCGCCATTCACGCGCGCCACGCCGTGCCCGATCCCGGCGAGGCGCCGGAAAAATATCTGGAGTTGAAGCGCTGGCTCGAGGTCAACATCCGCCGCATCGCCGATCTCGAACTCGACGTCGGCGAACGCAAACGCATCCTCGATCTCGGCTCGGGCGCCGGCTACTTCCTCTACATCTGCAAATGGCTCGGGCACGACGTCCTCGGCCTCGATCTCGATGAGTCGCCCATGTTCGCCGATCTCACCCGGCTCCTCGAAGTGCCGCGCGTGATCTGGCGCATCGAGCGCAACGTCCCCCTCCCCGACCTCGGCCCGCCCTTCGATCTCATCACCGCCTACATGATCTGCTTCAACGATCACAAAACCGACCACGTCTGGGGCCCGGCGGAATGGGAGTTCTTCCTCAACGACGCCATGAGCCATCTCCGGCCGCGCGGTTGTCTCGCATCTCGAGTTCAATCAGGAGTTCGACGGCACCTGGTATACGCCGGAGCTGCGCGATTATTTTCTGCGCCGCGGCGCGCGCGTGGAAGGTAACCGCGTCACCCTCCATCGCGACGCGCGCGGAGAGTCCTGAGTCGCCCGGATGCGTCTTGCGGACAAGATCAAAAAGCTCGGCGATCCGCGCCTGCTCGGCAGCATTCGCCGCCACAGCCGCCGCATTCTGCTGAGTTGGCGCTATCTCTTGCCGATCAATGCCGACCGCATCATCGCCAGCATCGACCAGGAAAAATTCGCGGCCATCCAGCGCCGCTACGCGCTCGCTGAACCCGGCGACGCGCCGGAAAAATATCTCGAGCTGCGAAAGTGGATCGAGATCAACCTCCGCCGCGTCCGCGATCTCGAACTCGATTTCGGATCACGCAAACGCATCCTCGATCTCGGCTGCGGCGCCGGCTATTTCCTCTACATCTGCAAACGCATCGGGCACGACGTGCTCGGCTTCGATCTCGATCAGCCGGTCATGTTCACCGAGTTGGTCGGAATTGCTTGGCGTTCCGCGCGTCGTCGGCCGCATCGACCGCTACCAGCCGTTGCCGGATTTCGGCGCGAAGTTCGATCTCATCACCGCGCACATGATCTGTTTCAACGACCACAAAACCGACCATGTCTGGGGCCCGCCAGAGTGGGAATTTTTCCTAAAAGACGCCGCCCAATACCTCACGCCGCGCGGCCGCGTTCAGCTTGGCTTCAATCAGGAATTCGATGGCCGCTGGTTTACGCCCGCGCTCGAAGCTTACTTCCGGCGCCACGGCGCCAGCATCGCCGGCAACAGCGTCACGCTTCGGGCAAGCTCGCTTGCGCGGCTCTGAGTTGTTTCAACTTCTCGGCGAAATCCACTTCGCGTTGCCGATGCTCGGCCACCACTTCGGCCGGCGCGCGATCGACAAATGAGGCGTTGCCCAGCTTCCGATGCGTCGCTTCCAATTCCTTCTCCAGCTTCACGATTTCTTTGGCCAGACGCTCGCGCTCCGCTTCCGTGTCGCCGCCCGCTATGAGCAAGTGCAATTTCCCGAGCGCGGTCGCAGCGATCGGCACGCCGGGAGCCGCATCATACGCGGGGTCGAGCGCCACGTCCTCGGCATTCACGAGACGGGCGATGGTCGGCAGCTCGTCCGCGATCCAATCGACCGACGTCTGCAAAACGAAGCGCGCCTTCTGATTCGACGGCACGCGCGATTCGGCGCGCAGATTCCGGCCCGCTTGGACTAATCCATAGATCGCCGCCACGCGCTCACTCGGCTCGTAACCGGCGCGCGGAGGCGGCTGCGCGAATTGGATCGAGCCGTCGCCCAAACCGAGCAACGCCCAAAGCTCCTCCGTGATGTGCGGCATGAACGGGTGCAGCAGCCGCAGCACCGCCGAGAGCGCGAAATCCATCACCGCGAGGACAGACGCCTTTCGCGACGCGTCCTCGGCGAAGATGTCCGTTTTGGCTACCTCTACGAACCAGTCGCAATAATCGCCCCAGAAAAAATCGTAGAGCGCCTGCGCCACTTCGTTGAAACGGTAGCCGTCGTACGCTTCCTCGACTTTGCCGATCGTCTCATCCAACCGTGCCAGCACTTCGACCGCGTAGATCGAGAGCTTGTGCCCACTCAAGTCAGGCGCAGCCTCACTCGGCCCATGCATCTGCCGAAAACGCGCCGCGTTCCAAAGCTTGGTCGCGAAGTTCCGTCCCTCCTCGATCTGCTTCTCATCGAAGCGAATGTCCTGCCCGCTCGGCGCCATCCGCATTAACCCGAAGCGCACCCCGTCCGCGCCGAACTTGCCCATCAACTCCAGCGGATCGGGCGAGTTGCCTAACGACTTGCTCATCTTCCGTCCCGAGCGATCGCGGATCAGCCCCGTGAAATAGACATCGCGAAAGGGAATGTTGTCTGCGTCCTGCTCGCTCTGGCCAGGCTTGAACTCCAGCCCGGCGATGATCATCCGCGCCACCCAAAAGAAAATAATGTCCGGCGCCGTCACCAAGACCGAAGTCGGATAAAACTTCGCCCGCGTCTCCGCATCCATCGTTTCGTAAGCCCAGAGCCACGAGGAAAACCAGGTATCGAGTGTATCGTCGTCCTGCCGCCAGCCTTCGCCCGGAGTTTCCAGGCCCACGCGAATCTCGCCGTCCAGTCCATACCACGCCGGGATGCGATGCCCCCACCAGACTTGGCGGCTGATGCACCAATCCTGGATGTTCTCCAGCCACTGGGCGTAAACCTTCTCCCAATGTCCGGGGAAGAAACGAATGAGATGCTCCCGCACCACAGCGAGCGCTTCCTCGGTTTTCGGATAACGCAGAAACCATTGCTCGCTCAAGCGCGGCTCGATCGGCACGCCCGCGCGTTCGCTGAATCCGACCGTGTTCTCGTACGGTTCCTCTTTCGCCAGCAACCCGCGCTCAGCCAGCAATTCCCCCGCACGCTTCCGCGCTTCGAACCGTTCCATCCCGTCCAGCTCCGGCAGCGCGGGACAATTGATCCGTCCATTCGGATGCAGCACATCCATCACCGGCAATCCGTGCCGTTGCCCGATCTCGAAATCCACTTTGTCGTGCGCGGGCGTGACCTTGAGAATGCCCGTGCCGAATTCCGGATCGATCACGTCATCCGCCACCACGGGAATCTCCTCGCGCACCAGCGGCCGCCACACCTTCTTCCCGATCAACGCCTGGTAGCGCGCATCGTTCGGATGCACCGCCAAACCCACGTCGGCCATGATCGTCTCCGGCCGCGTCGTCGCCACTTCCAGAAAACGCCCGGGCTGCTCGACGATCTCGTAGCGCACATAATAGAGCACGCTCTTCTGTTTCGTCGGGATCACCTCCTCATCCGAAAGCGCCGTCTGCGCCGCCGGATCCCAATTGATCATGCGCTTCCCGCGGTAGATCAGCCCCTTCGCGTAGAGATCGACGAAGACCTGCTGCACCGCCCGCACGTAGCCGTCGTCAAAGGTATAGCGCAGCCGCGCCCAATCGCACGAACACCCGAGCCGCTTCAGTTGCTCGATGATGATGCCGCCATGCCTGTCCTGCCATTCCACGACACGCCGCAGAAATTCCTCGCGGCCGTAATCCTGCCGCTTCTTCTTCTCCGTCTTCGAGAGATGCTTCTCTACCGCCGTCTGCGTCGCCACCCCGGCGTGATCCGTCCCGGGCAACCAAAGCACTTCATGCCCCGTCATTCGCGCGCGCCGAGCGAGGATGTCCTGGATTGTGGTGTTCAAAACGTGCCCCAACGTCAGCACGCCAGTGATGTTAGGCGGTGGAATAACAATCGAGAACGCCGGCTTCTCCGATTTCGCGTCGGCATGGAAATCGCCGCGCTCGAGCCAGCGGGCATACCACTTTGGCTCTACGGCGGAGGGATCATAGGTTTTGGGCAACTCGGACACGGGGCAGAATCATCGGAGCACCGGCGTTGATTGCAAAACGAAAAGCCATCCTCTGCAGCGGGTGAAATAGTTGCGACGCGTCTGGGAAAAGCCACCTTCTCGGTTCATGCGGCCGGCCCGATTCCTTTCTCTGCTCGTGGCCGCCGCGCTTCTTCGCTCCAGCGCCGCCGCGGCTGAGTGGAAAGTGCTGCGCGAAAAAAATCGCGATTACGTCACCTTCGCCAACCTGGCCGAGTTCTATCAATTCGGAGACTACAACCGCAGCAACCGCACCATCTCCCTGCGCAGCGCGCAGCGCGGCATCCGCGCGCAAGTCGGGATGAGCGAGCTCTTCATCAACGGCGTCCGCTTCTTCACTTACTTCCCGCTCCTCGAACGCGCGGAAGGCCAGCTCATTTCCGCTTTCGATGTCGGGAAATTGATCGAGCCCATCCTGCGCCCCAGCCGAATCGACAACGCGGAGCCGGTCGAAACCGTGGTGCTCGATCCCGGCCACGGCGGCACCGATCAAGGCACCGCCAACCGCTGGGGCAGCGAAAAAGACTTCGCCCTCGAAGTGGCGCTGACCGCGCGCGAAAAACTGCTTCGCGCCGGGTTCAAGGTCGAGATGACCCGCTCCGATGACACCGCGCGCTCCCTCGAAGAGCGCATCGCGTTTGCCAACCGTTTCAGCAACGCTGTCTTCGTCAGCATTCACTTCAACTCCGGCCGCGGCGGCAACGGCATGGAAAGTTACATCCTCGCGCCCGAGGGCATCGCCTCGAACGCCGCCGAAGGAAGCGAGCATTACGCCTCGGAAAACGGCGCCGAAAAGGGGGCCGGCAATGCGCAGGATAACCGCAACATCGCCCTCGCCGCCGCCGTCCACGCCGGCATCCTCTCCGCCGCCGGCCCCTACGATCGCGGGGTTCGCCATGCCCGTTTCAAAGTCCTCCGCCACATCCGCATCCCGGCCGTCCTGGTCGAAGCCGGTTTTCTGAACGACCCCGACGAAGGCCGCCGCATCGCCACCCGGCAATACCGCCAGGCCCTCGGCGACGCCATTGCCAAAGGGCGTGCACAGCTACAACGCCGCCGTCACCTATCGTTCCACCAACACCACCTTCGCCGTCGTCCGCGCCAACCTCCCCCCGCACACCCGCTCCATCACCGAGCCGCTCCTGGCCGATCAGCCGCCTGCGCAGCGTCCGCCGCAGGAACCTTCCCTCTCCATCAATGGCGGCGAATAACCCAACAGCTCCAGGCACGTCGTCCAACGGGCGCGGCGATTCCCGCCCCATCGGCGTCTTCGATTCCGGCATCGGCGGCCTCACCGTCGTGAGCGCATTGCGCAAGCTCTTGCCTAACGAGTCGATCTTCTATCTCGGCGACACCGCGCGCGTTCCCTACGGCGGGAAAAGCCCGACCACGGTGCAGCGTTACAGCCTCGAGATCGCCACCCTTCTCCTCCAGGAAAACGCCAAGGCCATCGTCGTGGCCTGCAACACCGCCTCCGCCGTCGCGCTTCCCGGTTTGGCGCATCTGCCCGTCACCGTCACCGGCGTCATCCTGCCCGGCGCGCAAGCCGCCGCCAGCCGCCACGCGCAACGGCCACATCGGCGTCATCGGCACCCGGGCCACGATCAAAAGCGGCGCCTACGAACGCGCCATCCGCGAGCTGAACCCGGAGGTCCACGTCAGCGCGCGCCGCTGCCCGCTGCTCGTCCCGCTGATCGAAGAAGGCTGGCTCGAAAACAAGATCACCGATCAAGTCTTAATGCAGTATCTCCAGCCGCTCGCTCGACGACGGCATCGATACGCTCGTCCTCGGTTGCACGCACTATCCGCTGCTCCGGCCGGCCATCAGCCGCTTGTTAGGCGACGCCGTCACGCTGGTCGATTCCGCGGAAAACTGCGCCCTCGCCGTGCGCGAAATGCTGGCGCGGGAATCGTTGCAGGCCGATCCGGCGGCGCGGCGCAGTTGCGCGTCGCCTTGACCGATCCGCCCGATAACTTTCTGCACGTCGCCCGCGAAGCCCTCCAGCTCGAACTCGGCGAAGTGGAAACGCGCCCGTTGTAGCGCGCGCTACAACTTCGCCCGCGCCGCCTTGGGCAAACCCCTAACGACCAGTTCGTAGGAATGGTCGATCATCGCCCGCAGCTCCGCTTCCGGAATCCCGCCGCCGATCTCCACCGTGTTCCAATGCTTCTTGTTCATGTGATAACCCGGCCGCACCTCCGCATAGCGGTCGCGCAACTCCAGCGCCCGATCCGGATCGCATTTCAAATTCGCGCGTCGCCGGCACTTCATCCAGCCCGACCAGGGCAAACATCTTCCCGCCCACTTTGAAAACGAGATGCTCCTCGCCAAACGGCGTATCTTCCGTCGCGCCCGGTTTCCGCAGGCAATATTCGCGAAACGCCTCGGCGTCCATCCGCTCGAAACGCTAAACCACCTCAGCCGCCTCGTCATGGTGCGGCGAGGCCAGGCTCTCGCGAATGCAGCCAGACGAAGATCACCGGCGTGACGATGAGGATGTGGAGCAGGCTGCTGACCATGCCGCCGATGACCGGCGTGGCGAGCGGCTTCATCACTTCCGCGCCGGTGCGCGTGCTCCACATGATCGGCAGCAGACTCGCGACGATCGTCGCGACGGTCATGACCTTCGGCGCAGCGCAGGCGCGCGCCTTCTTTGACCGCTGCGATCAGATCGGTCGCGGTTGAAAGCGGCGCCGCGTTCGCGGCGCGCTGTCGCTTCACCGCTTCCTCCAGATAAACGACCATGACCACGCCGGTCTGGATGGCCGTGCCGAAGAGCGCGATGTAGCCGACCCAGACCGCGACGCTGAAATTGTAGCCGAGCAGATATTGCAAAAACACGCCGCCGCTGAGCGCGAACGGCACGGCGAGGATGACGTGCGCCGCTTCCTTCGCGTTGTGGTAGACGATGTAGAGCAGCAGGAAAATGATGAAGAGCACCGCTGGGCACGATGAGCCGCAAGGTGCGTTCGCGGCGTGGATCTGGTTCTCGAACTCGCCGCTGTATTCGATCGTCATGCCGTTCGGCAGCGTCGGCACGATTTCGCGTTCGATGCGCGCGCTTTCACTTCTTCGACGAAACCGCCGAGGTCGCGATCCTGCACGTTGGCCTGGACGAAGACGCGCAGCCGTCCGTTCTCGCTGGCGATCTCGCTCGGCGCCCTCCACGCGCTTGATTTCGGCCACCTGACCGAGCGGAATGACCTTGCCGTGCGGGCGTGGCGACCAGCACGTCGCTCGAGCCGCTCAATGTCTTCGCGCTCGCTCGCGCTCCAGCCGCACCTGGATCGGATAGCGCTGCGCGGCCTTCGATCGTGGTGGTAACATTCTTCCCGCCGATGCCCGGCCTCGACCGCGTCCAGCACATCCTGCGCCGCGCAGGCCGTAGCGCGCCATCGCGTCGCGGTTCACCTCGATTTCGAGATACGGCTTGCCCTGCACGCGGCAGGGCGCGACGCCGGTCGCGCCGGGGACTTCTGCGACGACTCGCTCGACCTCGAAAGCCTTCTTCTGCAGCGCGTCGAGGTCGTCGCCGAGAATCTTCACGCCCAGCTGCGCGCGAATGCCGGTGGAGATCATGAGCACGCGGTTCTCGATCGGCTGGAGAAAGCCGGGCACGTAGCCGGGCACCTGCCGCAATCTTTTCGCGTCAGCTCATCGACCAGCTTTTCCTTCGTCATGCCCGCGCGCCATTCGCACTCGCGGCTTCAGCATGATGGTGGTCTCGATCATCTCGGTGGGCGCGGGATCGGTGGCGGTTTCGGCGCGGCCCAGCTTGCCGGCGACGGAGGCGACCTCGGGCGTCTCCGGATGCACGCGATCCTGCCAGGCCATGACCCGCTTCACCTCTCAGTGAGGTCGCGGGCACAAACGTCGGCATGAAAAGCAGGACTGCCTTCATTGAGCGGCGGCATGAATTCGCTTGCCCATGCCTGCGGTGAGCCGCTGCAGCGGCGGCGCAAGCCCGAGCGCGCGATGCATCGCCGCGGCAAGCCAAACGCGACGACCACCGCGGCGAGCAAGCAGCAGCGCGGCGCCGGCGAGGACCGTGTTGCGGTGGCCGCAGCGCCCAATCGAGCGCCGGGTCGTAGAGCGCGCAGCAGCAGGCGCATCACGACATTGCGTTCCTCGGAATGAAACGGCCCGCGCACCAGCCAGGTGCAAAGCACCGGCACGATCGTGACCGCCAGCAGCGTCGAGCCGATCATCGCGAAGGTCTTGGTGAAGGCGAGCGGATGAAAGAATTTCCCCTCCTGCCCGGTCAGCGCGAAGACCGGCACGAAGGCGAGGATGATGATGGCCATCGCGAAAAAGATCGGCCGCCCGACCTGCTGCGAGGCCGCCAGCACGACGTCGAACGTTTCGCTCGCGCGATAAGCCGCCACCCCTTTTTCTTCTCCGCCTCCTCGCGCGTGTCGAATGACATTTTCCGTCATCACGATGGCCGCATCGACGAGCACGCCGATGGCAATGGCGATCCCGCTGAGCGACATGATGTTCGACGTGATGCCGAACTGCCTCATCAGGATGAACGAAATCAGAATCGAGACCGGCAGCGGCAAGCGTGACGATGAGGATGCGAGCGGAAATGGAAGAGGAAAATGATGTGCGCGAGCGTCACGAGAATGATTTCCTCGGTCAGCGCGTGCTTCAGGGTGTCGATGGTGCGGTCGATCAGTTCGCTGCGATCGTAGAAGGACTGGATGGTTACGCCCGGCGGCAGGCTGGGGCTGATCTGGGCGATCTTCTCTTTCACCCGCCGGATGACGTCGTGGGCGTTCTCGCCGGTGCGCATGACGACGATGCCGCCCACCACTTCGCTGCCATCCACGTCCAGCGCGCCGCGGCGGAAATCGCCGCCGATCTCGACGCGCGCGACGTCCTTGCAGATAGATCGGCGTGCCGTCCCGCTCCACCAGCACGATCTTCTTCGAGGTCGGCGACGCTCTTGACCAGGCCGACGCCGCGCACGATGAACTCCATGCCGTTTTCCTCGATGGTCTTTCCGCCGACGTTGAGATTGCTCGGCTCGACCGCCTCCATGACATGTTCGAGCGAAACGCCGAGCGCGCGCATTTTCTGCGAGTCGACTTCGATCTGATACTGCCTCACAAAGCCGCCGATGCTCGCCACTTCCGCCACGCCCTGGCACGGCATTGAGTTGATAGCGGACGAACCAATCCTGCAGCGAGCGCAGCTCGCCGAGATCGTAGCCGCCCTTCGGCGCGCTGCGTCGGGATCGACCGTCGAGGTAATATTGATAGACCCAGCCGAGGCCGGTGGCGTCCGGGCCCAGCTTCGCCTCCACGCCCGCGGGCAGGAGTGCCGCCGAGATAATTCAGCCGCTCCAGCACGCGCTGCCGCGCGAAATAATTATCGATCCCGTCCTCGAAAATGATCGTGATCAGCGAGAAGCCGAACATCGAGTTGGCGCGCACCGTCTTCACGCCGGCGAGGCCCTGGAGATTGACCGAGAGCGGATAAGTGACCTGATCCTCGACCTCCTGCGGGCTGCGCCCGGTCCAGTCGGCAAAGACGATCACCTGGTTTTCGCTCAGATCCGGAATGGCATCGACCGGCGTGCGCAAGACAGCGCGAATGCCGAAGCGCGATGAGGAACAAGCGTCGCGCAGGCGACGAGAAAACGGTTGCGCAGCGACCACTCGATGAGGCGATTGATCACGGCCTCACTTCACCTCCGTCCCGCACTCCAGCATTTCGCTGACCCATGAAGGATTGCGGAGGCTCGCCGTGAATTGAATCCACTTCGCGTTCTTCGGAATGCCCGCCGCCCACCTCGTCGCTCATCGGACAGCGGAAAACTTTCAGCGCCGGGAAATGCGCCGCGCACCCGCAGCGCATAGTCGGCGACCGCTTCGCTCAGCGGGCAGAAACGCACGCCGCGCGCCAGCAAGATCCGGGCACGGCCCGGTCGCTCGCTCTTCCTTGATGCGACGAGACTCGCGGGCGCGGGCGGCAGCTGGGTCCAGCGCGGTGTTGAACGCGGCGAGGTCATCGCGCGCCAGCACGGCGGAAAGTTCCGCCACGCTGCGCAGAAATTTTTCGAGCGCATCGTGCTCGGCCGCGTCCATCGCCATCGCCGGATCGGGCAAGGCGGCGACTCCTCTTCCGGCGCGGCTACGTTCGAGAGCTGCGCCTGTCCGTCGATCAGCATGTTGCCGCTGGTCACGACGCGCTCGCCTTCCTTCACCCCCTCGAGGATTTCCCAGAAGTCGTCGCCCGGCCGGCCGAGGATGACGCGGCGCTGCTGGTAAGACGCCGGGCTCCTGCTCCACGTAAAGGCGCGGACTTGCTCCCGACCAGAGCACGGCAGAGCGCGGCACCGCCAGCACCTCCGGCGCTTCGATCGCCACCATCGCCTTCCGCGTAAAGTTTGTGCGACGCAGCTGCGCGCTTCGTGGATTCGCGAATCTCCACCCGCACTCGCGCGGAGCGCGTGGTGTCGTCGAGATTTGGATTGATGAACTTGATCGTCGGCCGTGAAAACTTTGTCCGGCAACGCCGGCGTGGTGCATGGTCACCTTTTGCCCGACTTTCAGCAACGGCAGATCCTGTTCGTAGGCGACGAACTGAAACCACATGGTCGAGAAATCGGCGATCTCGAAAAGCCGCTCGCCTTCCTTCACGTATTGCCCTTCGTAGACGTAACGCTTCACCACCGTGCCCGAAATCGGCGCGAGGATCTCGATGAAGACATCGTCTCTCGCTGCGCTGATGCGCGTTCGCGATTTGATCCTCGCTCAGGCCGAGTTGCTGCAAGCGCATTCGCGTGGCGGTTAATCGCGGGCTCGGCCCTTCGGCGTACGTGACCTTGTATTCGCGAATCGCTCCGAGGACATCCTTGCTGTAAAAGGTCGCGATCGGCTGGCCTTCCTTCACCTCCGCGCCCTCGTAGTTGACGAAGAGTTTCTCGATCCGACCGCCAGAGAACGCGCTCAAGATGCGGTGTTTTGAATCATCATCCTCGATCATTCCGGCCACGCGCAGCGTGCGCGAAGCGAACGGCGCTCCACCGGCACCGTCTTCACTCCGGTCACGTTCGGTGCGCCCGCGGGCAACATCACGATGTCCGTGGTGGGGCCCGCCTGTGATGCCTCGCCGGCGAAGACTGGCACCAATTGCATCCCGCAAACGGTGCAGTTCCCCGGCGTCTCGGATTTCACCCAGGGATGCATCGGGCTCTGGTAGTAAAGGACCTTCCGATCCGCTCCGGTTCCGCTGTTGGAATGGCGGCGCGCGATCAGCCACCACGCCACAAGGCTGATGGCTATGAGCACGACGAGCCCGGCCAGGCCCGCCTTGCTCCTGATAAAATGGTTAAGATTCATGAGGACGTTTCTCTGCTAAAAAGGTTGCTGTGATTGATCATTCGCGTGCGCCCAACCAAAAATGGACACACCTCCGGCGCTGAAAGCCGGGATCAGATCAGCAACTGGCAGAGAAACGCCAAACGCGGCGGGACGTGCGGGCGGGCTTGCGCCATCATCGTCCGCTCCAGCCGCTGCGGAACCGGAAGGTCGTCGAGAAGCACCGCCGCCACCGGCGGGATGATCGCGTGCGGTTGACGATCAGCCGCGGACGGCAGCGTCAGCGGCGTCGTTTCCGGTTGCGGCATCAAACAGGATTTCACCCTCGCGCAGCAATCCCCGCAGCCGACCGCCGAAACCTCCACTCCATCCATGCTGCAAACCGCCGGGGCCGAGCCGAGAGGCCCGCCGAGGAGCGACAGCACAAGAAGGAGTTGGAGAAATGGGCGCATGCCGATGGTCTTTCGTATAGCACAAGGCCGGCGCCGCGTCGACGCCCTCGCTCGGCAAGGTAGCGCAACCTTCCAGGTTGCAGGCTGAAAAAAACAGCAAGCTGGAAGCTTGCGCTACCTTACCTGCGGCAAAATCGTGCCGAGCAAATCCGCGATCTTCACCCGCTCCTGCTTCATGCTGTCGCGATGCCGCAGCGTGACCGTATCGCGCAGCTCATCGCCGCGTTCGCCCAGCGTTTCGAAATCGATCGTTAGGCCAAACGGCGTCCCGGCCTCATCCTGCCGCCGATACCGCCGCCCGATCGCGCCGCTCTCATCGTAGAAGACCGCCATGTGCGGCCGCAGCAGCGCCTGCACTTCGCGCGCTTTCGCGACCAGCTCGGGCTTGTTCTTCAGCAACGGGAACACGCCCACTTTGATCGGCGCCATCCGCGGATGGAAACGCATCACGATCCGCGTTTCCGATTTCCCCTTCTCATCGGTGACCGTCTCTTCGTCGTACGCTTCGCAAATCAACGCGAGCAGCGTGCGATCCACGCCCGCGCTCGGCTCCACCACGTGCGGGATGAAACGCGCCTTCGTTTCCTCGTCGAAATAATCCAGCGGCTTCCCGCTGCCGTTCTGGTGCTGCGTCAAATCGTAATCCGTCCGATAGGCCACGCCTTCCAATTCCTGCACGCCAAACGGGAACTCGTATTCGATATCGTAGGTGCCCTTCGAATAGAACGCCCGGTCCGCATCCGGCACGGTCAGAACGTGCAACTTCGCGCGCGGAATCCCGATGTTCTCGTAAAACTTCAACCGCTCTTCCAGCCAGTAATCGAGCAGCTTCATCCCCTCTTCCGGCGCGCAGAAATACTCCAGCTCCATCTGCTCAAACTCGCGCGAGCGGAAGATGAAATTGCGGGGATTGATCTCGTTCCGAAACGCTTTGCCAATCTGCGCGATGCCAAACGGCAGCTTCTTCCGCGACGTATCCAAGACGTTCTTGAATTGCGACGAAGATCGACTGCGCTGTCTCCGGACGGAGATAGGCTATCGAATCTCGGATCCGCCGACGCCCCCATTGGTCTGGAACATGAGATTGAACGGACGCGCCTCCGTCAGGTCCTTGCCGCCGCAGTTCGGGCACTGCTTCACCCCGTTTTTCTCCGGCACCTGATCGGCCCGCAACCGCGCCTTGCAGGTCCGGCAATCCACCATCGGATCGCTGAACGTCTCCTCGTGCCCGCTCGCTTTCAGCACCGCGCGATGCGTCAGAATCGAGCCGTCCATCCCCACCACGTCGTCGCGTTCCCGCACCATCACGCGCCACCAATAATCCTTCAGGTTTCGCTTCAGCTCGACGCCGAGCGGGCCGTAATCCCAGCAGCCGTTCAGCCCGCCGTAGATTTCGCCGGATTGAAAGATGAACCCGCGCCGCTTGCACAGGCTGACGATGCGCTCCATGCGCTGCGGATCATGGTCTTTTGGTCCATAGTGGATGCGACTACCGCAGCCGCGCGAGCGCGCGAGTTGGCAATTGCACTACTTCACCGTGATCTCGGTCTTGACCGAATTGGCGATGAAACAATTCTCGTGCGCCGCGTGATGCAGCTTCTCCAATTCCTCCGCGGTTGGCTCTTTTTCGCCGCCCCAGGTGATCTTCGGATGCAGCTCCACCTTCGTGATCGCGAGTTTGCCCTCCGCGTTCTTCTCCATGTGGCCGACGGCCTCGTCTTCATATTTCTCGAGGACGAACTTCTGCTTACAGGCGATGGCGAGAAACGTGAGCATGTGACAACTCGCGAGCGAGGCTACGAACGCTTCTTCCGGATCGACATTGGCCGGATTGCCCAGATAGGCGGGCGCCGCAGTAGCGGTCATGCTGTGGCCACCATCGAAGCTCCAGGAATGATCGCGCGGATATTTTTGATACGAGAACTCAGCGTCGCCGCGTTCCCATTTGAGAGTCGCTTTATGTTCGGACATCCCTCTCCTTAGCATGAGAAGGAGAAATCCAGAACGGGGAAATTTCCCTTTACTCCTGCGCCGCAGGTTCTTTGTTCGGCTTCCGCTTCAAGAGCGTGATTTGCTTGATCCGCGCGGAGTCGGATGGACTCCACGTCGCCACGTCCGGATCGTCTTTGAAGGCGTTGTGCACGATGCGCCGCTCGTAGGAATTCATTGGCTCGAGCTGGAGCGAGCGGCCGCTAATCCGGACCCGCTCGGCGATCTCACGCACGCGCTGCACGATGCGATCTTCCCGCATGGAGCGATACATCTCGCAGTCGACAATGACCTTTTCCGCGTCGCGATCCTTGGCCTGAATGAGACGGTTGAGGAGGAATTGCGTCGCTTCCAAAGTCTCGCCGTCCCGTCCGATCAAGCGCTCGCTTTCCTCGGTATAAATTTGCAGGGTCAGGCCCCCGGCATCATTGCGAGTCTCTTCGATCTGCACCACAAAACCGAGGTAGCCGAGGATCGTATCGAGCAATTCTTTCGGCGTCATGATCTTCCCTTTTTTGCACGCTTCCCGGCCGGCGCTGCGGTCGCGATCACCGGCATGGGCTGATTTTTATTCTGCCAAAGTTGCAGAATCGTAAACAGGTTTTGCGTGGTGTAATACAGTGCCAGAGCCGCAGCGAAATTGTAGCAAAAAACTAAAAAAATCAGCGGCATGAACATCATGACGCGCCGCTGCATGGCGTCACCCGTGTTCGGCGTCATCCGCATCAGCCAGACGTTGGATGCGCCCATGAGGATGGGCAGAATGTTAATCGGGAGCCCGACCGGCGGATTGCCTAGAATGGGAATCCAACCCAGCCCCGGGATGGTGAAGAGAGTGTCTGGTTGCGAAAGATCGTGCACCCAGAGGAAGGAAGCATTCCGCAATTCCGCGGCCTGCCCGAGCATGCTGAAGAGGCCGAAGAAAATCGGGATCTGGATCATCATCGGCAAACAACCGCCGACCGGATTTACGCCGTGCTCCTTGTAGAGCTTCATGACTTCCGAGTTCATCCGCGTCGGATCGTCCTTGTACTTTTCCTTCAACGCTTGCATCTTCGGCGCGAGCGCGGACATGCGGCGCATCGATTTGTTAGCCTTGTTTTGCAACGGCCACAGGACGCCTTTCACGCAGGCGGTAAGGAGAATGATGGCGAGCCCGTAGCTCTTCACCCAGCTGTGGATCAGGTTGAGGAAATTCAGCAGCGCCTGGCTGATTAATTTGAAGAAGCCGAAGTTCATGATCTCCGCTTCGTTGTGCTCGAGTTTGGCGAGTTGGGCGTAAAGTTTCGGGCCAGCGTAAATTTGGAAACGCAGGTTGTTGCTCTGGCCCGGTTGCAAGGTGAATCCCGGCATTCCTAGCGCGCCTTCCATCCCGAGAAGCGCCAGTTCTTCCCCGGTGTGCGGCAGTTCAAAGCGGCGCGCCCAGACTTCCGAGCCTTTCCCATTCAAAGGCGTGACAATGGAGCTGAAAAACTGATTGCTCATCGCGCCCCACTCGGCGCCGTTCACCTTCTCGCGGTAAGCCTGCTGTTCGGCGCGCTTTTCAATTCCCACGACGGGATATTTCTGTGCGGCGAACCAATTCACATCGATGCCCTTTGCCTTGCCATCGAGACTCCAGACGAGGCGCGTGTAGGCCGTCATGTCCTTCGGATGAACGGGGCGGGTCGAGCCGAGGCCGACGAAAAACCCCGGATTCGTGTAGGGCTGTGTGCCGGAGTTTTGGAAATCGACCTCCATCTCCACGAGGTAATTATCCTTCGCCGTGTTCGGGGGCGGGAACGCGAAACGTTTTCGGATTTTCACGCCTTCCGGCGTCGTGCGCTCAAATTGCACGCTGCCGTCGGCCTGCTGCGCGATCGTAAATTCCGGCAAGGCGGAAACGCCGGGTTGCTCGAGCAGCGCGCCAATCGGGAGGCTATCGGGCGAATTGAGGATGACCTCGTGGTTCCCCTTTTCCGACTGATGATTCAGGAGATGCGCTTCGCTAATTCCGCCGCCGCGATTCGTTAGGCGCAGATCGAGGTCCGGATTGCGCAATGAAAGCACCTTCTCATCAAAACGCGCAGCCGTTTCCGGTGTGGCGCCGGGCGTAGCCGCCGCGGTCACGGCAGCTGGGGTCGTCGCCGGAGCGGACGGCGCAGCGCTCGCGTTAGCGGCTGCGGAAGAAGGCGTGGGCGATGCGCTGGCCACTGCGGGCGCCGTCATTGGCACACGCGGCGCATAGCGGGTCATGTAAACCTGCCAGCCGATGAGACCCAGGACGCAAAGCCCAACGGCAATCCATGCTTGGCGATCCATAAACAAGCCTCGCGAGGCTATTCACAAACGAGATGGTTGGCCCGAGCCGGCGGCACAGGATCATGCCCTTCGCCGCCCCACGGCTGGCAGCGTCCGAGACGCTTCAGGCCCAGCCAACTGCCATGCAAAATTCCGTGCCGCTCGACCGCCTCCAGGAAGTAATGCGAACAGGTCGGCTGAAATCGGCAACCGCTCCCCGGCCCGCCGAGCCACGAGAGCACAGGCGAGATCGTCACCTGGTAGGCGCGAATGAAAAACCGGACGATCAGGAGCATCAGGGCGCTAGAATAAAAGTGCGCCCTGCGAGACGCAACCACTCATCTTCCAACGCCTGATAGCTGGCCTGCGCAGCCGCGGGCCGCGCGATGCAGACCAGCCAGACGCCCGACCGAATTTCCCATTGGTGGCGGCGCACGACTTCGCGCAGGCGGCGGCGCACGCGATTGCGCACGACCGCACCTCCGACACGCCGTGAGGTGATGAAGCCTGCACGAAATGGCTGCGTTTCGTCGCTGGCCACAACACCCAGCACGAGCAGCCGCCCGCGCTCGGCTTTGCCTTCGGTGCGCACGCGCGCGAATTCCGCGGGGCGGGTTAAACGCCGGGCGCGGCTGAAGTCCAATCCCGGTGCGGCATCATGTTGGCTCACGCCCGCCTTGTAGCAGATCCGGGGAGGAGGCGGGCAAAATTCTCGCGCTCTATCCCCGTACAGCAAAAGTCTTCCCGCGGATAAACCACGGGAAGACTTCGCGATGTTAGAAGGTTCCGCGACTAGGGAGCCGGGGTCGAAGAAGTGGTGGTCGTGGTCGTCGTCGAGTCGGTGGTGGCCGGCGGCGGCGTCATCACGGCTGTCGGTGCCGGCGTGCTCACGATGGTCGTGTTCGTGGTCGTGCTGGTGTCCGTGGAATGCGATTCAGCCGGAGACGGATTCACAATCGTTGTGTTGTGCTCAGTCTTTTCCGCGGGCGCTGCCGGGTTGACAGTTTCAGTTTTTTGCTCGCACGCGGTAAAGAGTGCGGCACTAGCGAGGATGCAGATGTATTTCTTCATAATAAGATAGTTGCCCATCAGTGTGGACGAAGGCTGAATCGAAGCAACCCTTCGTTTTGGACCTATCAATGGTCGGAATGCTCGCCGACCGCAGCGGAAACCCTTGTTGGTCAGTAGGCTGCTTCGTGCGGCATGCCATGAGCATCGGCCACCGCTTTCAGGGTCAAACGGCCGTCCCGTGTGTTGATGCCGCCCTGCAAGGCGGGTTGTTTCTTGCACGCGGCTTCGAGGCCGAGATCGGCCAGCAACTCTACGTAACGAGCAGTCGCATTGCTCAGCGCCTGCGTGGACGTGCGCGCGTAGGCGCCCGGCATATTCGCGACACAGTAGTGGATTATGTTCTCCTCCACATAAACGGGATCGAGATGGGTCGTGGCCCGCGAGGTTTCCGCGCAACCGCCTTGATCGATCGCGATATCGACGAAGACGCTGCCGGGTTTCATCTTTTTCAACATCTCACGCGTAACCAGCTTCGGCGCTTTCGCCCCAGGCACGAGGACGGCGCCGATGAGCAGATCGGTCGTCGGCAACATGTCGGTCAGGTTGGCCTCGTTCGAGTAGAGCGTGTTCACATTCGGCATCGTGAGATCGAGGAAGCGCATGCGCTCGCCGTCCAACTCCAGGATCGTGACATCGGCATTCAACCCCACGGCCATGCGGGCGGCATTCACGCCCGAGGTGCCGCCGCCAATCACCACCACCCGACCCGGCATCACGCCCGGCACGCCGCCCAGGAGCACGCCGCTGCCGCCGTTGTGTTTTGCCAAATAATAAGCGCCCATCACCACCGACATGCGGCCCGCGATCTCGCTCATCGGTTCCAGCAACGGCAGCTTATTGCCGACCTGGATCGTCTCGTAGGCGACACCCGTCACGCCGGAGGCGAGAAGCGCATCCGTCAGCGGCCGACTGGCCGCGAGGTGCAGATAGGTGAACAAAATTTGCCCCTTCCGCAGGAGCGGATACTCGGCCTGGAGCGGCTCCTTCACTTTCACGATCATTTCCGCCTGACGGAAAACTTCCTCCGCGGTCTCGATGATGGTCGCGCCCACATCGATGTAATCCTGATCCAGATAACCGGAGCCAGCGCCCGCATTTTTTTGCACCAAAACTTTATGGCCGCGGCGGACCAAAGTTGTAGCTGTCGAGGGCACCAGTCCGACGCGGTGCTCCTGCTCTTTAATTTCCTTCGGGACGCCGATGATCATTTTTTTGGAAAGGGTGGTTGGTGAGAAGTGATAGTGATAGGTGGGAGAGCCGGTCGCGCCTAGCGAAATCTGTCCGTCGCGGCTGATCGCTCGTGGCTAATTCAAAGACGGATCGTCCGGCGCCGCCGCCAGCATTTTATACCAAGGGCCGAGACCGCGCATGATTTCAAACCACAGCTTCGGCAGTCGCTCGGGCGCAAGCGCGGCCCGGCTCGGCTTTTGCAAAATCCAGGCGTTCTGTTTCATCTCTGCTTCCAACTGGCCCGCGCCCCAACCGGCGTAGCCGACGAAGGCGCGAATCGAATTTGGATCGTCCGCCACGCGTTCGTGCGCTTCCTCCACCTTGACGTTGTGATTCAAGTGCAGGCCGTTCGCCGCTTCCCACTCGAAGGCGGCAAACATAAGCTGATTTTTTCCGACCGGACCGCCCAAGAACACGGGCACATCCGCCAGGCCTTCCGGCGGCACGTCGCCCACCAGGTCAGCTACTTGTTTATCGAGCGGGCGATTTAAAATCACGCCCAGCGCGCCCTCCGTCGCATCGTGCGATGAAATGAAAAGCACGGCCCGGCGAAAATTCGGGTCGAGCATGTTCGGGTGGGCCACGAGGAGCGAGCCGGCAAAGCTCAAGGGCAAACCCGGCTCGGTGTTCCGCATAAGGAAACTAGAATCCCCGCGCGCGCCCTTCGCAAGCTTGCGCGTGCATCAATTCGTGGCGTGCAGCGCCCGGTCGCGCAGCTCGAAAACCGGACCTTCCAGCGCCGCTTCCCGCCATTGCAGCGCCGTGGCAGTGACCAGCTTCTGTCCCTCGCGCGGAAGCGAATCGAGTAACCGATTCCGACGCGCTGGATCCAGCTCACCGAAAATATCGTCGATCAAGAGCAGCGGCGCGACGCCTTCCTCCGCGGCGAACACGCGCGCCTGCGCGATTTTCAACGCCAACGCCACCGTCCGCTGTTGTCCTTCAGAAGCGTATTGCGCCGCGGGCCGAGCTTCCACTTGCAAAGCAATCTCATCGCGATGCGGCCCCACTACGGTCTGGCGAAGGCGCGTTTCCTGGCCGCTCGACCGTGCGAGATCGGCCGCGAAATCGTCCTCGTTCCCGGGTAGAAATTGCATCCCCAATTCCTCGCTACTCCCACTGATCTCGCGATACGCCGCCACCGCCGGCTCCGCGAGTTTCGCCACCAGCGCGGCCCGCAGAGCAGAGAGCTTCGCGCCGTGTTCCAGCAGCGGCGCGTTATAAGCCGCCAACTCGCGCAGCTTGGGCGTGGGAGATTTCAAAAGCGCGTTGCGCGAACGCAGCGCCCGCTCGTAAGCGCGCAGCGTCGGGCGATAGCTCGGCTCAATCTGCGCCCCGAGGAAATCCAGATATCGCCGGCGAAATTCCGAGCCACCGCGCGCCAGCTCGATGTCGGTATTAGCGAGGGAAACCACGCGGCCGAGCCGCAAATATTCCGCTACGCCCTTCTGCTCCACATGAT
Source organism: uncultured Verrucomicrobiae bacterium (assembly GCA_963788065.1). Taxonomy (GTDB): domain Bacteria; phylum Verrucomicrobiota; class Verrucomicrobiia; order Chthoniobacterales; family UBA10450; genus JACCTI01. The sequence continues at coordinate 32,187 of CAWBFF010000012.1, read as the reverse complement.
CGAAGGCGAGCTTCCGCCGCAGTGTGCTGTAACGGAACTCAAGCGCATGTTGATCCACCACGCCGGCGACGACGAACGATTTTTGCCCGATTTGAATCAGCGGCGCCAACGTCGAACTGCGCTGCGATTGCAAACGCAGCAGCACGCACGCGCTTTCCAAGATTGACGTCTTCCCCTGCCCGTTCGCGCCCAGAAAAAAATTGAATCCCGGCGCCAGCTCGACGCGCAGCGCATCGTAGCAACGGAAGTGGCGCAACTGTAGTTCGGTGATCATCAAAGGGCGCCGGGCAGCGGCAATGCTCGGACTGCAGAACTACAACTGGAGCAATTCCAACCGGCACGTCATCTCCGACGCCACCTCGCTGTCCTTGTAATAGCTGCCGCTCACTGGCGTCACATCCGCCGGCCGCAATCCCACCGCCGCCGCGATGAAATTGTGATTGCAGAAAACGCCATTCGTTCCGTCCATCCCCACCCAGCCCGCGCCCGGCAAATAAACTTCCGTCCACGCATGCAGCGAACCCTCCGCGCGCCGTGCTTCCGCATCCGTCTCGCGCAGGTAACCGCTCACCAGCCGCGCCGCCAGGCCCGCCGCGCGCAGCGTTTCCGCCAGCAGTACCGCAACATCGCGGCACGCCCCGCTCCGCAGTTGCAAGGTCTCCGCCGGCGACCGCGCCGCGCCTTCCTCCCGTCGTTCGTAGCCGATGCCGTGGTGCAGTGCCTGGTTCAGCGCCACCAACGTGCTCACCGTGCCGTGGGGTTCGTCGCGCGCCGGCGCTTTCCAACCGGGGATATCCAGCACGTCCGCTGTCTGCCGCTGCAGATACGGATGCAAAACGCTCGCCAATTCCTCGTCGTAACGAAATGGGAAATCCACCGCGCTGCTCTCGAGAATAAAATCGAACGCATCCTTCTCCTCCAGGTCGAGATCGATCTCGAGCGCGAAGGAAAGATCGCGCATCTTCTCCGGGAAAAAGCAGGCCGCTACAATGTTATCGAAGACATCGCGGGCATAACGAACGGTACCGTTTCCGCCCGCGGAAAAGTCGATTCGCCGCACGCGCGCAAACCGATCTGGGCGTGGAAAAAGACGGATTTCATGCGGCGAAAAACCGACCGTTTTCTCGTAGCGATACGTGGTCTGATAGCGCAGCCCGAGCTTCATCGCGCCAGTTTAGAGCAGCCCGTCGCACTCGTCGCACAACTTCCCGAGAAAATTTGTTGCGGCCCGCCGCAAGTTCGCTTATTCCTCCGCAGTTTTAGAAGATTGTTCTGGGGGGAACAGCCGCCCTTCGTGTCCTTCGGGACGCGGGGGGCGGTACTTTTTTTCCGCTGAATCGCATGAACGAATCGGAGCCGCGTCCCGCACGGAAATTCTCCTGGGCCTTGGCGTTCACTTTCATCGTCCTACTCGTCCTCCTCGCACTTGGATTTTTCTTCTGGCGCATCGAGACTTGGCCGCTCCGCAACGCGCGCGCCGGCGCTGCTGAGCTGGAGCGAATCGGGCGTGAAGCGCGCGACGCTTTCGTCCAGCTCGCGCAATTGCAGCCGCGGGTCACGATCAATAACCGCGTCTATTTCGAACGCACCGATGGCATCGCCGAGCTTGCTCTCCTCTCCCGGCAGACGCAGGTCGAGCACGAGTTCCTGCACACCTGGGCTGGGAGCACGAAACGGGTTAAACTTCACGGCACTTTCGCGGTCAAAGTGGGCTTCGATTTTCGAGAAATCTTAGCGGTCGATGTGCGCGATAACGAAATCGTCGTGCAAGTGCCGCACGCAAAAATCCTCAGCGTCGAAATGGAAAAAGCCGAGGTGCTCGAATTGCAGAACGGGCTCTGGAATCGAATCACCGCGGAGGATTTGCAGAAAGAGTTGAGCGCATTGCCCACGCTCGCGCGTGAGAAAGCGATGCAAAGCGACCTCTTAAGCGAGGCGGAAACCGCCTTGCGCCTACAGCTCGAGCAACGCATCCACACCGAGCGCCCGGTGCGTCTCGTCTTCGCGCCCGCGCCGATTCCGCGGCCTTAGCTCGCGTCCTTCGCCAAGCGCCAGCGCGCCAGCTTTTCGTTCAGCTCCGCGCTCGGCGTGATCCGCAATTCGTTCCCGGCATCCACGCGCAGAATCTCGCCATTGGCCCGTTCGAACATCAGCCGCACGCCCATGAATCCCGGCGAGCTGCGCAGAATCTCGCGCACCGTCTGCAAATCTCCGGACGTCGCATCGCTCCCGAATCGCAAGACGAACGCGTCGCCATTGCCATTGGGCTTTGGCGCGCTGGATCCATTCGTCGGTTTCGGCGGATCAGCCGCCAGCACTTTCACCTTCTGCGCGGTCGCGCGGATGGAATCGTCCCGCCGATCAACCGTCCCCTGGATTGCGATCACGCGGCCGGGCGCGAGCGCTTCCGTCACCTTCACATAAACTTCATTCCACAGCACCACTTCGAGCGTGCCGGTAACGTCTTCCAACCAAACAACCGCAAACGGTTTGCCTTCCTTTTTCGTGAACTTCCGATCGACCTGCGTGATCGCGCCGGCCATGCGGAACGTCTCACGGTCGGCCAATTCGCCTAACGAGCTGATCGTCCGATAATTTCCCGCCGCAATCGTCCCCGCGTAAGCATCCAGCGGGTGGCCGGTGACATAAAAACCGAGCAACTCCTTTTCGTAGGACATCGTCTCGTGCTGCGTCCAGGGCGTGACGGCGCGCAGGCCGGTCTTGGGCGCGGGCGCAGGGAGATCATCAAAAAGCGAGACCTGTCCGCTGGCCCGATCGCGTTGCGAAGACGAAGCGGCGGCGAGCGAATCCTCGATGCACTCGAACAGCTCCGCTCGCTCCCGCCCGAGGAAATCGAACGCGCCGGCTTTGACCAGGCTCTCCAGCATTTTGCGATTGGCGACCCGCGAATCGAGCCGCGCGCAAAAATCCTCCAGCGAAGCGAAGTCGCCCCCGTTTTCCCGTTCGCGAATTGCAGTCTCCATCGCCGCCTGCCCGACGTTCTTAATCGCAGCCAGGCCGAAGCGAATGGCCGTTCCGTCACCGGTCGGCTCCGGAGTGAATTTCAGTCCGCTCCGATTCACATCCGGCGGCAAAATCGCAATGCCCATCCGTTTGCATTCGCCGACGAAGGTCGAAATCTTGTCGGTGTTGTTGATCTCGCTGCTGAGCAGCCCGGCCATGAACTCGACCGGGTAATGCGCCTTCAAATACGCCGTCTGATAACTGATCCAGCCGTAAGCGACGCTATGGCTTTTGTTAAAGCCGTAGCCGGCAAACTTCTCCAGCAAATCGAAAATCTCGTTCGCTTTCTTCGGCGCGATTTCATTTGCCGCGGCGCAACCGGCGATGAACGTCTCGCGTTCCTCCGCCATTTTCTTTTTGTCCTTTTTCCCCATCGCGCGCCGGAGCAAATCGGCCTGGCCTAACGAGTAGCCGGCCAGGATGCGCGCCGCCGCCATGACCTGCTCCTGATAGATCATGAGGCCGAAGGTGTCGGCGCAGACTTCCGCGAGGAGCGGATGCGCGTATTTGATCTTCGTCTCGCCTCGTTTCCGCTTGATGTAATCGGGAAGCAGGTCCATCGGGCCGGGCCGATAGAGCGCGTTGAGCGCGACGATGTCGTCCAGCGCGCGGAAGTCGAATTGCTTGCAGAATCCCGCCATGCCGCCGTCGAGTTGGAAGAGGCCGACCACTTCCGCGCGATTGAGCAACTCGAAGACCGCGGAGTCGTCCAGCGGGACTTTCTCAATCTCGAATCCCGGTTCGCGCGCGCGAATCAATTTCACCGCATCGTCGATCACGGTCAGCGTTTTCAGCCCGAGAAAATCCATTTTCAGCAGGCCGAGATCGGTCAACGGCCCCATCGCAAACTGGCTCACCACTTCGCCGTCGTTCCCGCGCATGAGCGGGATGTATTCCGAGAGATCACGGTCGCTGATGACGACGCCGGCCGCATGAATGCCAGCGTTGCGCGAGAGGCCTTCGAGAAGCGTGGCGTGCTCCCAGAGCTGGCGCGTTGGCGCCTCGGTTTCGATGCTCTTCTTCAACTCAGGATTCTTCTCCGCCGCTTGCTCAAGTGTGATGTTGAGATTGCCCGGACCGGTCGGCACCATCTTCGCGATCCGGTCGCCATCGCCATAGCTCAGACCCATGACGCGGGCGACGTCGCGGATCACGCTTTTCGCGCCCAACGTGCCGAAGGTGACGATCTGCGCGACCGCGCGTTCGCCGTATTTCTGGCGCACGTATTCGATCACTTCCCCGCGCCGGCTCTGGCAAAAATCGATGTCGATATCCGGCGGCGAAACGCGTTCTGGATTCAGGAAGCGCTCGAAGAGGAGATTGAACTTAATCGGATCCACATCGGTGATCCCGAGCGCATAGGCGACCATCGATCCCGCAGCCGAACCGCGGCCAGGCCCAACCGGAATCCCCTGCTCTTTCGCGTGCCGGATGAAATCCCAAACGATCAGGAAGTAGCTGACGAAACCGGTCGATTGCATGACGTCGATCTCGAAGTCGAGCCGACGGCGCAACTCCGGTTCCGATTCAGCCCGCGCACCGTAGCGCGCGCGGAAGCCGGCCAGGCACAGCTCGCGAAAATATTCCTCCCGCGTCTTCCCCGGCGGCGGCACGTAATCCGGATATTTTGAGACTCCGAATTCCAGTGTGAGATTGCAGCGCTCCGCGATCTCGACCGTGTTGCTGATCGCTTCGGGATGATCGGGAAAGATCGCGCGCATTTCCGCGCCCGATTTGAAATAAAGCTCCGGCACGTAGCGCATCCGGCGCTCGTCCTGCACGTTCTTGCCGGTGCCGATGCAAATCATGACATCGTGCGCCTCGTGATGGCTGCGCTCCAGGAAATGAACGTCGTTCGCCGCGACCAGGCCGAGCCCGAATTCGCGCGCGATGGTTGGCAATGAGGCATTGCATTTTCGCTGCGCTTCGATGCCGTGATCGTGCAGCTCGAGGAAGAAATTCTCCGCGCCCAAGATGTCGCGAAACTCCGCCGCGCTTTGGCGGGCTTTCGCCAGGTTATCCGACTGAATCGCCATGTTGATCTCGCCCTTCAAACAACCGCTCATGCCGATAAGTCCGGCCGCGTGTTGCGCGAGCAATTCTTTGTCGATCCGCGGCTTGTAATGCATCCCCTCCAGATGCGCGGTGCTGATGAGTTTGACCAAGTTCCGATAGCCGACTTCGTCCTTCGCCAGGAGGGTGAAATGGTAGGCCGCGTCGCGCTGATTATTCGGGCGATCTTTGATCGTGCCCGGCGCCATATACGTCTCGCAACCGATGATCGGCTTCACCCCGAGACTCTTCGCCGCCTGATAAAATTCGATCGCGCCGTGGAGGTTCCCGTGGTCCGTCATCGCCACCGCCGGCATGCCGTAATCCGCCACCTTTTTCATCAACGCCTGCGTCCGCACCGCTCCATCGAGGAGGGAATATTCCGTGTGCAGATGGAGGTGGACGAAAGGCTCGGCGGGCATGTGGGAGCAGTATAAACCGCACCTCCGATGCGGCAAGAAATCGAGCCCGTCACGCGGCGCAGCGACCGGAAAATTTTCGGAGTTGCGCGGCTCTGGCCGCGTTGTTATTACAGCGCGTGCCGCGATGCTCGTTCTGATTGCGATGTTTCGCGGCTGCGCCAGCCCCTACTCGCCATGAAAAAACTCGAAGCCATCATCAAGCCGTTCAAACTCGAGGAAGTCAAAGAAGCGCTCGCCGAACTCGGGATCGAAGGGATGACCGTGACGGAGGTGAAAGGCTTCGGCCGCCAGAAAGGCCACACCGAAATTTATCGCGGGAGCGAATACACGGTCGATTTCCTGCCGAAGGTGAAAATCGAGATCGTGCTCGCCGATGACATGGTGGACAAGGCTGTGCAGATCGTCGTCGGCGCCGCCAAAACCGGCAAGATCGGCGACGGCAAAGTTTTCGTTATTCCTGTCGAACACGCCGTGCGCATCCGCACCGAAGAGATTGGCGAAAAGGCGGTCTAGACTTTCCGGAATGGCAGGGCCCGGTTCGTCCTCGGCGAATCGGGCCTTGTCATTTTTCTCCCCTCTGAATTCCGAACCCTGAACCTGTTCCCTACTACCATGGCCAAAGACATCACGTCCGCCTCCGACGTCACGAAAATGATCAAAGATCACGGGGTGAAACTCGTGGACTTCAAGTTCACCGACCTGCCCGGCGCCTGGCAGCATTTCACGACGACGTTGACCGAGTACAACGAGGAGATCTTCACTGAGGGCCTCGGCTTCGATGGCTCCAGCATTCGCGGTTGGCGCGCGATCAACGCCAGCGACATGCTCGTCATTCCCGATCCGACTACGGCCTGGATCGATCCCTTCATCGCCGAGCCCACCCTTAGCCTCATCTGCACCATCGTCGATCCGATCACGCGCGAGCCCTACGATCGCGACCCGCGCGGCGTGGCCGAAAAAGCGGAGGCATACCTGCAGAGCACCGGCATCGCGGACACCGCGTCGTTCGGCCCCGAGGCGGAATTTTTCATCTTCGACGAAGTGCGCTTCGGCTACACCTCGAATTCCTCCTTCCATCTCGTGGACAGCTCGGAGGGGCATTGGAACAGCGGCAAAGAAGAGTATCCGAACCTCGGCTACAAAATCCGCGCGAAGGAAGGCTACTTCCCCGTTTCGCCCGCGGACACGCAGCAGGACATCCGCAATGAGATGTGCCTGGAAATGGAAAAAGCAGGGATCCCCATTGAGCGCCAACATCACGAAGTCGCCACTGCTGGCCAGGCCGAGATCGACATCCGCTTCGCGCCCATGAAGGAGATGGCTGATCATCTTCAGTATTACAAATACATCGTGCGCAACGTGGCCAAGCGGCACGGCAAAACGGTCACCTTCATGCCGAAGCCGCTCTTCGCCGATAATGGCTCCGGCATGCACACCCACATGTCGCTTTGGAAGGATGGCAAACCGCTTTTCGCCGGCAACGGCTATGCGGGCTTGAGCGAGATGGCGCTGTTTTTCATCGGCGGAATCTTACGCCACGCGCCCGCGCTCACCTGCATTACCAATCCGACCACGAACAGCTACAAGCGCCTCGTCCCCGGTTTTGAAGCGCCGGTCAACCTCGCCTACTCCGCGCGCAATCGATCCGCCGCCATCCGCATCCCCACCTACTCCGCGAGCCCGAAATCAAAGCGCATCGAGTTCCGCACCCCCGATCCGGCGGCCAATCCCTACATCGCCTTCTCCGCGCTCCTGCTCGCCGGGTTGGACGGAATCCAAAACCGCATCGATCCCGGCGATCCGCTCGACAAAAATCTCTACGAACTCCCGCCCGAAGAACTCGCCCAAGTCCCGAGCGTGCCCGATTCGCTTAGTGGCGCCATCCAGGCGCTGCAAGCCGATCACGCCTTCCTCCTCAAAGGCGACGTCTTCAACGCCGACTTCATCAAGAACTGGCTCGAGATGAAACAAAAGGAATACGACGCCCTGCGCGTCCGTCCTCATCCCTACGAGTTCGCGATGTATTTCGACGTGTAGGACGAACCGCCGGCCTGCACTCTGACTGCGCGTCTTCCAAGCGCCGCCCTTTCCTCGGGCGCTCTTCTGCGCGAGCGTTGGTTCATGAAAACTTTGTTGGCGTTGCCGTTGATTCCATTTGGCCTGGCGTTGTTCGCTTGCGTTGTGGCTGCTGAGACCTCGCCCACGCCGTCCGGCGGCAAGACCGGACTTGAAGGCGTGGTGACAATCAGCCCGATCAAAGGCGGACCGATCCGCGAAGGCGAAGTTTCTTCCAAGCCACTCCCGAACACCGCGTTCGTCGTGCGCAAAGACACAAAGGAAGTCGCGGCATTCACGACCGACGCCGAGGGAAAATACCGCGTCGAACTGCCGCCGGGGAAATACGACGTGCTGGCGCGCGATCAGCAGCACAAGTTCGGCGGCTGGGGGCCCTTCCCGGTTGAAGTAGTTGCGGGACGGATGACCACCAAACAGATCGATTGCGACAGTGGATTGCGTTAGTTCGCGTCCTTCCACCAAGCGCCCCGCATGAAAGTCGCCGCGGCTCAGATTACGTGCGCCTTGGGCGACGTGGCCGCAAACGTCGCGAAGATGCGCGACTTCTGCGCGCGCGCGAAAAATAGACGGCGCGTCGTTGATCGTCTTTCCCGAAATGTCCGATACCGGCTACTCCATGCCGGTCATCGCGGAACATGCGCAACCGTGGACTGAAGGCGCGGTCCCGGCCTTGCAGGATACTGCGCGCAAGCTCTCGCTCAGCATCATCAGCGGACTTTCAGAACGCGAAGGCGACACCATCTACAACACGCAGGTGGCGATCGATGAGCGCGGTGAAATTGTCGCGAAGTATCGCAAGACCCATCTCTTCGCGACCAGCGGCGAAGGCGAAACCTTTGTCGCGGGTGCGGACTTCACCACCTTCTCGCGCGACCAGTGGCGTCTGGGCCTGAGTATTTGCTACGATCTGCGTTTCCCGGAAGTCTATCGCGCGCTCGCCTGCGATTTGGGCGCGAACGTGCTGATCAATTCCTCCGCGTGGCCATTCCCGCGCGTAGAGCATTTGCGCCTGCTTGCTCGCGCGCGTGCGATTGAAAACCAGAGCTATTTCATTCTGGCCAATTGCGTCGGCACCGTTGCCGGTATGACTTGCTGCGGTTCGTCCGCGATCATCGACCCCGCGGGCGTCGTAGTTGCCGCCGCCTCGGCTGAGCGCGAAGAATTGGTCATGGCCGAACTCTCCACCGATGTCCTTTCTGCCGTCCGCGGTCGCATGGATGTCTTCGCGCATCGGCGACCGGAAATCTACGGTCGCCGAGCCTCCGAGGCCTAATCGCGGACCAAAACCCCATGGCCAAGTGCAGTCCCCCGCCGTAAATTGCCTTGCATCTTCAGCCCCGAGCCTGATCGTTGCAGCCACGTATGATGTTTCTCGCGTTCATGAACATCGGCGGTCAGGAGCTCATCCTGATCCTGCTCATCGTCCTCGTCCTTTTCGGCGCGAAAAAGCTGCCGGAGTTGGCGCGCGGCATGGGCCAGGCGATCAAGGAATTCCAAAAAGCGAAGGACGAGTTCAGCGATGAACTTCATTCCGCGGGCAAGACCGACGTCGCCGCAAAACCAGCCCCGTCCACCGTGCCGCGAATCGAGAACAGCACGACCAGCGACTCCGTGCCGCGCGCGGAAGCGAAGGAAACAGTCGAGCCTGGCAATCAGGCTTAAGCCCTCACCTCCGGTGCGCGCGGTTTTTTCTCCGCGCTAATGCACGAATGGCCGGCGGTTGACTTCGCGACAGGTTGCGACACTTTCGCCCTTCGTTTTTATGTCCGACCCGAATTTGCGCCAGAGCATCAAGGAAATGCTCGTGAAGAATCTGATGCTGCAGACCACAGCCGACCAGATCGGCGATGACCTGCCGCTTTTCGGACCCGACGGCTTGGGGCTTGATTCTATCGACGCGCTCGAGCTCGTCGTCAGCATGGAGAAAACGTTCGGCGTCGGCGTGCCGAACTCCGAAGTGGCCGGGACAGCTCTCCGCAGCGTGAACACGATCCACGATTATATCGTGGAGAAAAAGGGCTCCGCTACGCTTCCGTCGACGACAAGTTGATCGCGTCGATCAGCTGTCGGAAGCGCCCGAAGGCGCGGCGGTGCGGAGTGACGATGAGCCGGGGCAAATCCCAAATCGCGGGCTCGTTCTTCTCCTGTCGCAACGCCGTCCCCTGCCGAATCTGACCGCTGCGCACGAGGTCGGAAAATTTGTCATTCAACTCCGTCACCGCCGCATCCGATAAGCGCCGCGTCAGGCGCAGGACCAGCTGATCTCCGACCCAGCGCGCTGATTGGTAAATTTTGTAGAATTGCAAAATCTCCGCCACCGCCTCTTCCGCGTTGTGCACGATCTTGAAGAGATAAAAATCTTCCTCGCCGATCAACCCGAGCTTGAAGAGATGCTCGGTGATGAATTTCATCCACGTCTCCCAGTAGCTGCCGTTCGGCCGATCCACCAGCACCACCGGGATGATGCGCGCCTTGCCCGTCTGCATCAGCGTCAGCACCTCGAAGCCTTCGTCCATCGTGCCGAAGCCGCCGGGGAAAAGCGCCAGCGCGTGCGTCTCCTTCACGAAGTTCAGTTTGCGGGTGAAGAAGTAATTGAAGTTAACCAGCTTCGCGTCGCCGTGGATCGTCTCGTTTGCGCGCTGCTCGAAAGGCAGCCGGATGTTGAGGCCGAAGCTGTGCTCGCGGCCCGCGCCCCGCTGCGCCGCACCCATGATGCCATCGCCGCCACCGGTGATGACCATGTAATTCTCCGCCACGATGCGGCGCGCGAATTCCTCCGCCACCTGAAAGTCCGGCGCAGTCGGTAACGTGCGGGCTGAGCCGAAGACGCAGACCTTGCGGAAATCGCGATAATTGGAAAACACCTTCGCCGCGTAGCGCATCTCTTTCAGCGAACGGTTCATGAGCTTGAGGTCCGCCGTCCCCATCCCGTCGCGCGCCATTTTCAGCGCGGTCATGATCATCTCCTCTACCAGCTCGGGCGATTTCGGCGCGCCCCAATCGGCGACCATTTGGTGAATGCGTTGATCCCATTCCGCGCCCAGGCTGGATTGCCGGCGCGTCGGCTGTTCATGCGTGATCCCTGCGGTAAAATCTTCCACTAGCCCAGTGTCCACGGGTCGGCTCGCGATTGCCATGGAAATGTGGCGAGCCGCGCGCTACACGCTCATCAAGTCCGCCAAAATCTCGCCCATGTAGCGGATCGGCAGCGAGTAATGCCCGGCATCCTCCACGATTCGCAGTTCACAATTCTGCAATCGCGCGGCCACTTCTTCCGCCAGCCGAAACGCAAACGTCCGGTCCCGCGTCCCATGCCAAAGGCGCACCGGGGTCGCGATTTCCTCCAGCCGAAATCCCCACGGCCGCGCGTAAATTTCCGCATCGGCAATCACCCCCTCCAATGAAGCGCGCCAGGCCCGGCGCGAGCTCTCGAAACACGCCTCGAAAGCCGGCGCATCGCGCAACGCCTCCGCGTCCATCCGTTGCAACGCCACGCGCAGAAACGGCCGGGCGCGGAGCGACATCCTGGCCGCCGCAAACGGCCGCGCCGCGCGGAAGAGCGCGCGGAGCAAACCCGGCCGCGTCCCGTGCAACGCCAGCATCCAGCGATGCAAACGCCACAAGCCGGCGCGATCCGTCAGCTCCGCGATCGGCGGCGCTCCGCTCACCACGCTCACGGCCGCGACTCGCTCCGGCATCGCCACTGCCGTCGCGTAGGCGTAGGGCGCGCCGCCAGAAATGGCGAGCATGCGGAAGTGCTCGATCGACAGGTGCGCGGTCAACGCACGCACCATCTCCGGCCAATCCCGCAGCGTGCGATCCGCCTGAAACGATGAGTCACAAATGCCCGGCCGGTCCGGCGAAATGATGCGCACACCGCTGGCGCGCGCGGCCGCTCGGTCAATTGCGCCATGGAACGAGAGCTGGGCCAGCCATGGCAAAAGATTACCGGCTGCCCCGCGGCATCACCGTATTCATCGTAGGCCAACCGGCCGCCTCCGCTCAGTTGTAAGATCGCGCTCCGCACTCCTCCGTCTTTCATCGACTCCGCCTTCGGCTGCAATGGGGCTTTGCCTTGGTGCCATTCGATTGATACTCTTTTCATGCGCACAGAGGTGCCACTCCGTTCGTATATGATTTTATGACTGAGTATTCGAAGTCCGGTATCGGCAAAATATCTGTGCACGGCAATGGGATGGGTGCGCCCACTCCCGAAATGATCGAGACGCGTGCGCGCGAAATCGCTCTCATCAATGAGCGCAAGCCGAACGAATACACGGACGCGGATTGGGATCAGGCCCGCCGGGAATTACTTGATCTCGATGAAGTGGCGGCGGCGGACGATGCCGATGCTGTAGTCGATAGCATGAGCGAGCGCGACAGCGTTCCCGGCGAAAGCGGACATCGCGCCGCCCGCACCGAATTCGAGGATGACGACGAAAGCCTGGGCGCGCATCTCGTGGCCGGTGGCCTCGAGGAAGCCGTGCACGATCGCATGGTGGAAGCCGCCCGCGAAGATCAAGAACAGGAAGGCTGACGCGTGGACTCCACCGTCGCCTCGACGCTGGCCGCGCCGCCAGTGGCAAACGACCGCTCCGCGCCGGAGCGCGCGCAGCGATTGCGCGAGCGCTTCCGCGCCATCCGCGATTTCACCACCCGGCTTTGCCGCAGCCTGCAGCCCGAAGATTGTGTCGTGCAATCGATGCCCGACGTGAGCCCCGCGAAATGGCATCTGGCGCACACCACCTGGTTCTTCGAGACTTTCATTCTCAAGGCCTACTCGTCGGGCTACCGCTCCGAAGTTCCAGAGTATGCCTACCTCTTCAACTCGTACTACAACGCCGCGGGCAGCATGCATCGGCGCGATCTACGCGGCCTCATCTCGCGCCCCACCTTGCAGGAAACGAAGCGCTACCGCGAATCAATCAACGAGCATGTTGCCGACCTGATCGAAGGCGCCGACGACGTGTTGCTCTCAGAAATGGAGCCTGTCCTCATTCTCGGGTTCCACCACGAGCAACAGCATCAGGAGTTGCTCGTGACCGATATCAAACACGTCTTCGCGCAGAATCCGCTCCATCCGATTTTCGAGGAGCGCCAGCTGACGAAAACGTCCAGCAAAATCTCGCCGCTCGAGTTCCTCGAATTCGACGAAGCCATCGTCGAGATCGGTCACGCGGGCTCGGAGTTTTCCTACGATAACGAAGGGCCGCGCCATCGCGCTTTGGTCGGACCGTTCGCGCTCGCCAATCGACTCATCACGAACGGCGAATACCTGGCGTTCATGGAGGCGGGCGGCTATCAACGGCCCGAGTATTGGCTCTCGTTAGGCTGGACCACGGTGCAGGATCAGCGCTGGGAGGCGCCGCTCTACTGGGAACGTCGCGATGGGGCCTGGTGGAATTTCACCCTCTCTGGTTTCCGTCCGGTCACGGACGCGGAACCGGTCACGCACATCAGCCATTTCGAAGCGGACGCCTATGCGAATTGGGCGGGTGCGCGTTTGCCGACGGAGTTTGAATGGGAACGCGCCAGCGCCGGGTTGTCGATCGAGGGCAACTTCGTGGACAACGGAAATTTCCATCCTGTGCCCGCCGCTTCCACTTCGGAGGGCGAGCTCTCGCAAATGTTTGGCGACGTCTGGGAGTGGACGCGGCAGCGCCTACCTGCCCTACCCCGGCTATCGCGCCGCTCCCGGCGCGCTCGGCGAGTACAACGGCAAATTCATGTCCAGCCAAATGATCCTGCGCGGCGGCTCCTGCGCCACCTCCCGCAATCACCTCCGCGCCACTTATCGTAACTTTTTCCCGCCCGATAAACGCTGGCAATTCAGCGGCCTGCGCTTGGCGCGGGATCTCTCATGATCCGCCCTGCCGCTGGCGTTGCGGTGCTCGATCTCGAACCAGCCGCTTCCGATTTCCTCGCGGAAGCGCTCGCCGGTCTCTCCAGTTCGCCGCGCACGCTGCCCTCAAAATTTTTCTACGACGAGACTGGGTCCGATCTCTTCCTGAAGATCTGCGAGCTGCCGGAGTATTACGTCACGCGGACCGAGACCGACATTCTCGAAAAGCACGCGCCGGAGATGGCGGCCTCTATCGGGGCAAACGCGGAGCTGGTCGGTTTCGGCACCGGCGCGGGCATCAAGACCCGCATGCTCCTCGAACAACTCGAGAATCCGATCGCCTATGTGCCGGTCGATATCTCTAAGCAGCGCCTGACGGAATCAGCGGAAGCGCTCAGCCTCCAGATGCCGGCCCTCGAGATTCTTCCCGTTTGCGCCGACTACCTGCAGGACCTCCATCTACCCGTGCCACAGCGAACCCCGGAACACATCGCCGTCTATTTCCCGGGCTCCACCATCGGCAACCTTGAGCCCGAGATCGCGCGCGATTTTCTCACGCGCGTGTGCGGACTCTGCGGTCATAGCGGCGGGCTCATCATTGGAGTCGATCTGCAAAAGTCGCGCGAGGTATTGGAAGCCGCTTACAACGATCGCGCCGGCGTCACGGCTGCGTTCAATCTCAATTTGCTCGTGCGCGCGAACCGCGAATTGGATGCGGATTTCGATCTGGCCGCCTGGCAGCATCGGGCGATTTACAACGTCGAGCTGGGCCGGATTGAGATGCACCTCATCAGCGCGCGGGAACAAACGGTGCACCTCGGCGGGCGCGAATTTCTCTTCGAGCCCGGCGAAAAAATCATCACGGAATATTCTTACAAGCACACCATCGAAGGCTTCGCCGTCCTCGCCGCCTCCGCGGGATTCCGTTTGTCGCGCACCTGGAGCGATGAGCAGAAATGGTTCGCCGTTTTCCATTTCGTCACCGCGGATTGAGCGCTAGAGAGTAGCGCATGGACGCGCTCGTCGCATTGCAGGGCGTCAGCAAGAACTACGGCCAGGCCACGGCTCTGCATCCAATCGATCTCGAGTTCGAACGCGGACGCACCACGGTTCTGATCGGCCCCAGCGGTTGCGGCAAATCCACCATCCTGCGGCTCATCATCCAGCTGCTCGAACCCGACAGCGGCACTATTAAAATCGACGGCGCGACCGTCTCCGCGGCCAACCTCGCGCCGCTCCGACATCAGATCGGCTACGTCATTCAGGACGGCGGTCTCTTTCCGCATTTAACCGCGCGCGGCAACGTTCTGCTCATGGCGCGGCACCTGGGCAAATCCGCTGTAATCGAGGAACTCTGCGCGTTGACTCGTTTCCCCGAAGACGCGCTCGATCGCTATCCGGCCGAACTCTCCGGCGGCCAACGGCAACGCGTCAGCCTCATGCGTGCGCTCGCGCTCTCCCCCACTTTGCTCTTGCTCGATGAACCGCTCGGCGCGCTCGATCCGCTCGTCCGCGCCGCCTTGCAAAAAGATCTGAAGGAAATTTTCCAACGCCTGCGGCAAACAACGATCCTCGTCACGCACGACTTGGCGGAAGCAGCCTTTCTCGGAGACGAGATCGTTTTGCTTAATGAAGGCCGCGTCGTGCAGAAAGGAACGCTGGCCGATCTGCGCGAACGTCCGGCGAGTGATTTCGTGACCGACTTCATCAACGCGCAAAGGAGCGTCGTCTTCGGATGAAAGGGTCTCTCCTCCTCGTTTGCCTTTCGCTCGCGCTCATCGATACGGCCGGCGCCCAGCCCGTCGTCATCGGCTCGAAAAAATTCACCGAGTCGTATGTCCTCGCGGAGATCGCGAAGCGTTCGCTCGAGACCCACCAAATCCCCGCGCAACACCGCCAGGGCATGGGCGGCACCATTATTCTGTGGGAAGCACTCCGCACCGGGCAGATCGATTGCTATCCTGAATACACCGGCACGATCGCGGAAGAAATTCTCAAAACGCCCGACGTCCACGAAGCCGAAGCGATCCGCGCCGCGCTGGAAAAATTCGGCGTCGGAATGACCGGCGATCTCGGATTCAACAATACCTATGCGCTCGTCATGCGTCGGACGAAAGCGGAGGCGCTTGGCCTTCGCACCATCAGCGATCTGCGCCAGCATCCCGAACTACGCTTCGGGCTCACCCACGAGTTCATTGCGCGTCGCGACGGTTGGCGCCCGCTCGCCGAGCGCTATCATTTACCGACGCAGGAGCTGAAGGGCATCGACCACGGCCTCGGCTATCAGGCGCTGCAAAATGATTCGATCGACGTGAAGGACGCCTATTCGACCGACGCCAAAATCGCAGAGAATGACCTCGTCGCGCTCGAAGACGACCAGCATTTCTTCCCACAATACAAAGCGGTCTTTCTTCATCGGCTTGCGATGGACCCGAAGGCGCTCGCGGTTTTGCGGCAGTTGGAAGGAACCATCAACGAAGCGCGCATGATCCGATTGAATGCAGAGGCTGAGCGTACGACCGACTACGCGCGCGCTGCCGCGCAATATTTCGGCGTCCGCGACAGCGGCGGCGCGTCACTCACCTCCAGGATTGCCGGCTGGACTGCGCGCCATCTGGAATTGGCCGGCGTAGCTCTCCTGCTTTCGATCGTGGTCGGCGTGCCGCTCGGAATTTTGGCCAGCCGCGGCGGTCCTTTCGGGCACGGAATTCTCGCCGTCACCAGCGCGGTGCAAACGATTCCATCGCTCGCCTTGCTCGCCCTCCTCGTGCCGGTGCCATTCTTCGGCATCAGCGCTCGCACCGCGATCGCCGCGCTTTTTCTCTATGGCCTGCTCCCGATTGTACGGAACACCGCGACCGGCTTGCAGGATATCGCGCAGCCGATTCGAGAATCAGCCATCGCGCTCGGCCTAACGACTGGTGCGCGCCTGCGCCAGATTTATCTGCCGATCGCCTCCCGCACCATCCTCGCCGGCATAAAAACCAGCGCGGTGATCAATATTGGCACTGCCACCCTCGCCGCCCTCATCGGCGCTGGCGGCCTCGGCGAGCCGATCATCAGCGGGCTGAATTTGAATGACCACGCTACCATCCTGCAGGGCGCGATCCCGGCGGCGCTGCTCGCGCTCCTCGTGCAATGGTCCTTCGATCTGCTCGATCGGTTTTTGATTCCAAAGGGTCTCCGGTTATAGCTTTTCCTCATGGCCATCGCATCCGTTAACCCTGCCACCGGAGAGACGCTTCGAACTTTTGACCCGTTAGGCCAGGACGCACTGGAGACCCGACTGGCCCGAGCCGCCTCTGCGTTTGTCATCCACCGCCGCACCACTTTCCGAGAGCGAGCCGATGCACTCCGGGCTGCGGCCGACATTCTCGAAAAAGAACAGGACTCGCTCGCGCGCACCATGACTTTGGAAATGGGGAAACCCATCCGCGCCGCGCGCGAGGAGATCGTGAAATGCGCGAGCGGCTGCCGCTTCTACGCCAGCCGCGGCGAGGAATTCCTGCAACCGCAAAGCATCTTCGCGGAATCCGGCCGCACTTATGTCCGCTTCGATCCGATCGGACCCGTTCTGGCGGTGATGCCCTGGAACTTTCCCTTCTGGCAGGTCGTTCGGTTTGCCGCGCCTGCGCTCATGGCCGGCAACGTTGGCCTGCTGAAACACTCCGGCAATGTCCCGCAGTGCGCGCTCGCGTTGGAAGATATTTTTCGGCGAGCAGGCTTCGCGGACGGCGTTTTTCAAACACTCCTGATCGACTCCGATCAGGTCGCAGCGGTGATTGATGATCCGCGCATCAAAGCTGTCACGCTGACCGGAAGCGAGCAGGCTGGCGCAGAAGTGGCGAGTCGCGCCGCGCGCCAGATTAAGAAAAGCGTGCTGGAATTAGGCGGGAGCGATCCATTCATCGTGATGCCGAGCGCCGACTTGGAGAACGCAGTCGCGACCGGTGTGAAATCGCGCACGGTGAACGCTGGGCAATCGTGCATCGCGGCGAAACGTTTCATCGTCGCGGAGGAAATCTACGGCCGCTACGTCGAGCAGTTTGTAGTCAAAATGCATGCGCTGAAAGTGGGCGACCCGCTGGACGAAGCGACCGACATTGGGCCGCTCGCGACCGCGCAAATCCGCGAGGAGTTGCACGAGCAGGTGCAGAAGACGATCGAGGCGGGCGCCAAGGTTTTGCTCGGCGGGCGGAAGTTGGACGGCCCCGGATTTTTCTACGCGCCCACGGTCTTGGTGGATGTGCCGCTCGATTCCCCGGCGGCGCGCGAGGAGATATTCGGACCAGTGGCGGCGTTCTTCCGGGTGCGCGATGCCGAGGCGGCCATCGCCTTGGCGAACGACACGGCGTTCGGATTGGGCGCGAACGCCTGGACCACGGAGGAAGCTGAGCAGGAATTATTCGCGACGGAATTGGAGGCGGGCCTGGTCTTCATCAACGGCATGGTCGCCTCCTCTCCGCAGCTTCCATTCGGCGGCGTGAAGCGCTCCGGCTTCGGGCGGGAACTCGGCGCGGAAGGTATCCGCGAGTTTGTGAATGTGAAGACGGTGGTCATCGCCTAACGAACAGCGATTCGTCGGCGCCGCTGTGACTCGTCAGTTGGTGCGGAACTGTTCGTCCTTGTTTTTGAAGAGGACGTTGAACGTGGTCAGCGAACCGTAGCAGCGCGTGATGTACTGTTGGAGGTCGAACTTGTCGGCGTCGCTCAATTTATCGTTCGCGTTCACCTTCTGTTCGAGCACGCGGAGGTTGTTGCGGATCATGACGATCTTGTGGAAGAACGTCTCCAGCGGCACCTCTTTCGGCTGCAGGGTACTGTCGGCCGATTGCAGCACCAGCGTGCCGCGTTGCCAGCGCGCCGCCAGGCCTTCCACGAGCTGATCGCTTTTCTCGAGCCCGAGCGCTTCGACCACGCTCTGCGCGGTCTGGCGGATCAAATTTTCCAGCGGAACCTGAAGCTCGCTCAGCGTCGCGGTCGCTTCCGCCGAGGTCAGCCCAGCCGAGGCCGGATCGAGTGTGCGCGGCGCGTCGTCGAATCCGACTTCCGCAGTGTGTTCAGTGAGCGCGCGCACCACTCCCACGCCGTAGCGCGGGTGCAAAACTCTCATGCCGATGTGCAGGCTCTGAATTTCCAAGGCCATGCCATCCGGTCACCCGAAGAGCAGCGCGACGCAAGCCTATTTCGACGGCCGCTTCGCGCCCGCGCGGACGGGCCGTTGCAGGGAATCGAGCACGGGAAATAGATCCGACAGGCCGGCCACCTGGATCGCTTTGATCTTGGCCGCCGTGTCCGCATAGGCGCTCGCCGAACGGCCGCCGATGATCAAGGCGCAACCGGTAGGCAGCAATCCCGCCAGCTTCACCAGATCGCGCCGCATGGCTTCATCGTCCGGCGGATAGACGATACTCAACCCGACCGCGCGCGGTTCCAGATTGCGTAATGCGCCCGCCAATTCTTCAACCGGCAACGCCGCGCCGAGATAGGTGGTGCGCCAGCCATGACTGCGCGCAGCGGCGCCGACGATGATGGCGCCGAGCTCATGCAATTGCCCCGGAGGCGTAGCGAGAACGATGTGCGGAGCGGCGATATTTTCGGCGTAAGGCCGCGCGAAGGCGGAAAGAAATTCCGTGATCCGCCCGGTGGCGAAGTGCTCGTGTGCGATGGTCAGGTCGCCGTTGCGCCAGAGTTCACCCACGCGTTCGGCGAGCGGCGCGATAAATTTTTGCAGGACGGCAGGTGAACCCATATCGACCGCGGCCTGATCGAGAAGGCGGGAAAGCGCCAGCGCATCCAGCCGTTCGATTGCCGCCAGCGCGCGGGTGACGCGCTGCGCATGATCTTCTGGAGTGGTTTGAGCGCGCGCGCGGCCGGGCTGTGGCGGCGCGGGCTCCGCCTCGCGCACCAGCCGTTGCAACTCCGCAAGGGTCGAGGTGCCGATCTGCCCAATGCTATGCCCGGCCTGGGTCGCTTCGCGCAGGAGACGCAGGCGCTCCACATCTTCCTCGGTGTAAAGCCGGCGATTGTTAGGCGCGCGCATCGGCCGGACGACGCCGTAGCGTTTTTCCCAAACGCGAATGACGTGAACGGACAAGCCGGTCTGCCGGGAAACATATTTGATCGTGCGGACGGGCTTCATGCTTTCGAACAAAACGCTGCGACGGAGATCTTGGATGCAGCCGGCAGCGAGGCAAGACGGAGACTGCGTTTTCTGGAGAGTTGGCTGGCGGTTCCGCGGTGGCTGCGTTTTCGAATTGTATCCGGCCTTGGATCGTACGCATGCTCGCCGCTTCCATGACCGATGCCCATCTCCTGCAGCACCCGCCCGGATTCCGTCCGCGGCGCGGATTGAACTGGTTTCTCATTGGCCTGCTCTACGCGTCCTATTACATGTGCCGCTATAATTTCCGCTTCGCCACGCCCGGGCTGAAGGAGGAGTTCGGCTTCAATACTTTTCAAATCACGCAGATGCTGAGCGCGTGGGCGCTGGCCTACGGCACCGGTCAGCTCGTGAACGGCTTGATGACCGACCGCATTGGCGGCAAGCCGGCCATGCTCATCGGCGCGGTCGGCACCATCGCGGTGAATCTCGTGTTCGGTTTCGCTTCGTTCACCGGCACCTTCGCCACCTTCGCGCTCATCTGGCTCATGAACGGCTATCTGCAATCGTGGGGCGCCCCGGGCATGATCAAGATGAACGCGGCCTGGTTCCGACGCACGGAACGCGGGACGTTCGCCGGGATTTTCGGTTTCATGATTCAGCTCGGGCAGTTCGGGATCGCGAATCTCGCGCCAATCATTCTGGCGGGATTCAGTGTGGGAGTCTGGGTGGTGGCGGCGGGCGATTGGCGCTGGCTCTTCCGGATTCCGCCGCTGATCGTGGCCGTGGTCGCGATTCTGCTCGCGATTTTTGTAAAGCAAACGCCGGAGGAAGCGGGCTACGCGGGCGTGATTGAGCCCGAAGGCAAACCCGGAACCAAAGAGGTGACCGCAAGTTTGCGCGAATCATTTCTCACCATTTTCACGCATCCGCTGATTTGGTTTTACGCCGTCGCTTACGGCTGCACCGGAGCGGTCCGGAATAGTTCGGACCAGCTCGCCATTCTCTACTTCGTCGAGCAGTTGAAGCTGAACATGGAAGCGAAACCGGCTGCCGTGTTTTGGACGTTGAATGCGATGCCGTTGGTGGCGGTGCTGGGTTCTTTTTCGGCCGGCATCATCTCCGATAAGGTCTTCAAGGGGCACCGCTCGCCGGTGGCGATGGGACTCTATTTCCTCGAGACGGTGGTGATCATCATCGCGGCTGTGGTCATCCTCTCCGGCGCGGTCGGGCCCACGCCGCTCGGGATTTTCATCGGCTGTCTCTTTCTTGTCCTGATCTCGCTTACGGCGAATTCCACCCACGCGATCGTGGGCACCGCCGCGCCGATGGATATCGGCGGACGGAAGATGGCGGGCTTCGCCTCCGGCGTCATCGATTCGTTTCAGTACTACGGCGCGGCTATCGCGCTGCCCGCGACCGGCTGGTTGATTGATCGTTTCGGATGGAGCGTGTGGTATCCCACCATGGCCAGCTTTGGCGCGATCGGCGGCTGCGCCATGCTCCTCGTCATGCGCAAACAGAAGCGGATGTTGGCGGCCGGTGACGCTCGCGCGGAATCGCGCTAGAGATTGCGGCGACGACCGACCCGCGAAAGCGAGACGGGGAAAAAATCGGGGTGACAGGATTTGAACCTGCGACCTCCTGGTCCCAAACCAGGCGCTCTACCAAGCTAAGCTACACCCCGCCGAAACGGATGACACCCATACCACGCAGCGACCCCAGCCGCATCGGCAAAGTTTGAGGGGCGTACTTTCACGCGTTTGAATTTCATCGCCGCCGCGCGTCAGTATCCTTCTTCATGAAATTGTGCGCTTCTCGGCTGCGCCCTTGGCGCGCTTTGTAATTCGCTCGTCCTCGCGCAACAGGACGCGCCCCTGCCGAGCACCGACGCGTCGCCATCCGCCCCCGCTCTTGCGACGTCTCCCGCTCCCGCGCCCACTCCTGCGACCTCGCTCTTCGCGCCGGACCTTCTTCCTGCGCCGGCCACTTCGCCAGCTCTCCTGGTTGTTCCCGAGATCGAACAATTGGACGCAGGGTTCAAGCAGCCGCCCGTCGATCCCAGCAGCGAACTGCAGCGCAAGCACATCGAATGGCGCCGCCTCCGAAACCAAGTTCGAAACGACCCGGTATTGAAGCAGGCAATCAAGGCGGCCGAATCTGCGCCGACCGATTTAAAAAGGCGTAAGCTGCTCGAAGATTATTATAAACTCGCCTATCGAAAGATGAGGGCGCTGGCTGCGCCGGATATGAAGGAATATCTGGCCGATCGCGAACGCGAAGCCATCCAGCCCCTGCCTCAGCCGCGCGTTCGCCCCGATAACGGTGTGCAGCCGCTTGGCGCGCCCACTATCACCGTCGCAGCGACTCCCTCGCCTTCCCCGACTCCCAAGGGAGTGTCGCGCCTGCCGGAGGAGTGAATCGAACGCGCTCCCGCACATCGCGCGCTTGCCGATTCAGTCAGCCCAACCTATTTTCGCCCAGCGACGGCGCATTCGTCTAGTGGTTAGGACACAGCCCTCTCAAGGCTGGTGCACGGGTTCGATCCCCGTATGCGCTGCCAACTTCTGTCTCGATCACAAATCTCCGCGATGTGGTCGTCGCCGCTGGGCACGGGAAATAATTTAAGAAATTTTCACTCTTAATGGAACTCCCTCCTATTTTTTCCTTAGTAAGAAGTAGTGAGCACCATCGCCATCAACTCCGCCCGGTGCCGGCCCGAGTGGCATTGGGCCGACGAGATGCCCAATTTGAGCGTTGCTGTCGTTCCGCGCTTCGGCGCTGATCCAATGAATTTGCGCCTTGGCTTGAATCTGCTCGGTCTCGCCGCGGTCGCGGTCACCAGTTGCACCGGCAAAGTCACGAGAGAAGTCGCGGCCACGATTTTGACTCAAGGCGGCACGGTCTCGATCGAGCGCTCGAACGCTGGCGAGGCTCGCTCCGTCGCCGAGCAATCGCGCCTTGCGAGAGGCGACGTCCTTCGGACGGGGGTCGATGGCGAAGCCGCACTAATGCTTCTCCCAGGCGCGCTCGTCCAGCTCGGCCCGAATTCGCATTTCCTTTTGCGGACGTTGTTCCTCGAAAAAGACGGCAATGCCTCCGATGCGGCAATGTCCCGCTGGATCGGCGCCCAGCTACTGCTTGGCACAGCGGATATCGTGATCCAATTCGAGTCTGCCGCTGGCAAATGGCAAATCGACACACCCCACGGCGTTCTCATCTCGAGGGTGCCGGGAACATGTCGTCTGAGCGTGAGCCCAGAGCGGACCCGGGTTACCTGCCTCCGCGGTGCATTTGTTTTTCTCGCAACTGGAGAGGTTGCCGCATCCGAAATTGAGGCAGGGTGCTTCCGCGACTGGCCTTCGCCCGCGGCGACACTTTTCGACGTGGCCGACGACGCTCAGGCGCAAGATGACGCGGAGCTATCGCTCAGCGCGGAGCGGAACCTGCTACAGCTTCAAGATTCGCGTACGAATGACCCCCTTCCCTTGGCGACAACTTTGAGAGCGTAAAAGTTTACCAATTACAAGTAGAAAACGCTTGCTCCTTCCCTACGAGACCATACAATCCGAAACCGTAACCAACCTTTTTGAAGGGCCGCTATCTATGAACACTCCACTCACCCGAAAATTTTCGCTTTCTGCGGCTTGCGTTGCTGCGCTGTCCGTTGCTTGCTTTTTCCAGTCAATCGCCTCCGCGGCACCAGCGGATGAAATCAATCGCGCGGTCTCGGCTCGAGGCGCGGCGACGGAGAGCGCTTCGGCTGCACAGTTCATCAAAGCCTTTAGCGCGGTCCTCACCCGAGTTAACGAGTCGAAGTTTCCGCAATACGTCACCAGCGCGATCAGCTTGCGTCCCGACCTTGCGCCGCAAATCACAGTAGCTGCGCTCCGCGCGCATCGCCCTTCGGCCAATGGAACGGGCGATTGCAATTGGGTCACTCCTATCATCAACGCCGCCCTTGCTGCCGCTCCGGCTGCCAAAGATGCGATTGTGCGCGCCGCGGTTCAGGCCGAGTCGAACGCGAAAGAATGTATTCTTGCCGCGGCCGGTGTCAGTGGAGACGACTCGCAGATGGCGTTTCTCCGGCCCCCGGGAGTGGATGCCGGCAATATCAATAGCACCGCCATTGGTACTATTAACCCCGGCAACATCTCGAACCAAGGTGCCCCGGTCAGCCCGGTGCGTCCCTGATTCTTGTAATAGCGTCCTTGTCCATCCACCCAACTCCTCGCCCAGAATCGATTTAACCGTGTGAAAAACCCACCGCTCAAAAACGGAACGTTTGCCCAGATTTCGTCCTTTTCCGTTTTCGCTTCGTGCTTACTTCTTGGGTTGATCGACGCGCGCGCCCAAGACGTGTACAGCGGGAGCGTTGCGGCGCCGATCAGTTTGCAACAAGGGGACGGACGTCCCGAATTTTCCGGCACAGTGGACGCAGCCCCTGTTCCACCGGGTGAGGGACCAACTTCCTATGATGGCGGCAAGATGGGCCTCGACTATAAAGGATCCCAGAAAGCTAGTGTTGAGATCAATCCCGGCGATGAAGTCTCCGCCGTGCCCAAGCGGTTCCAGTATGGATTGCGCTTAACCATCCGCGGCGTCTACGACGACAACATCTTTCTCACCCGCAATAATCGTGTGGATGACTACTATTTCGCGATCGAGCCCGGCGTCACTCTCGGATATGGCGACATCGTCGGCCGCGATCGGAACTACATTCGACTCGATTACGCCCCAAGTATTTTCCTGTTCGTCGATAATACGAATTCCGATGCGGTTCAGCACCTCGTGCGCCTGGAGGGTTTCTACAACTTCGGTCGTCTGACCTTGAGCCTCAGCCAGGATGTCCAACTTCTGGATGGATCGAACCTCAGCGCGACTGCCATCGGAGGTGGAAATGTGGCCCCGGCCGTGAATCTCGATGCGGGAGGAGACACCCAACTCAACATCTTCGTCACGCACGCGAATTTCACCTACGACCTCACGGGAAAAACATTCCTGAGTGGCGGTTTGAATCTCACCGCGTACGATTACCAGGATCTGATCAGCTCGACCAGCCTCGGCGGCGATCTCTTCGTCAACTATACCTTCAGTCCGAAGTTGGTCATCGGCGTCGGCGGAACTTTCGGATATAATTGGGTGGATGCGCCGAGCCCCGACGAAACCTTCGAGCAGGCAAATGTGCGCCTCACTTATCAATTGACTGGCAAAATCAGCCTGAATGGGTCAGCGGGCGTGGAATTCCGTCAGTTCGACGAAGATAATAATGGCCGCGATAGCGATCGCGTTTCTCCGGTGTATGAGCTTGGGCTTGCCTATCAACCGTTTGACGGCACCACGATCACCGCCCGCGGCACACGACGGACCCTGAACTCGGCCGTGTTCGCCGGTCAGGATTTCGCTTCGACGAATATCACTTTCGGCGTTCGTCAGCGCTTCCTTCGTCGGGTTTATTTCGGGGTCGCGGCTGGCTACGAGAATTCGGAGTATTTCCGCACGGTTAATTCCGTTAACGCTACGCGCAACGACGATTACTTCTTCGTGCAGCCGGCGGTTGATGTCACGATCACGTCCTACCTGACGGCGGGTGCCTATTATTTGCACCGGGAAAATAACAGCTCGGCAAACTCCTTCGGTTTTGATGACAATCAGTTCGGCTTGCGCGCTTCCCTCACTTACTAGGAGCGCCTGCCCGCGGATGTCAGCGACAGCTTCACTGTGGCTTCACCGGGGCCTGCTCTTTCTGGTGCTTGCTCTGCTCCCCGAGCCGGGATGGGCGCAAAGTGGGCCAGCCGCACCAGCGCCTCCGCCACCTGCAACCGACCGCGCCCCCGCCTCTTCCGGTTCGCAAAGCGGCGGGGTCAGCGCACCTGCGGGATACGTTTTGAGCGCGAATGATCAGGTCGCGGTCGAGGTTTTTGGCGAGGACGATCTGCGGACCAATGGCCGCCTCAATGGCGAGGGCAACCTGAGCCTTCCCCTCCTCGGCTCGGTCCGCCTTTCCGGACTGACGCTCACGCAGGCTGCCGCCCGTCTGACCGAACTCTACGCGAAAGATTATTTAGTCAGCCCGAAGGTAAACGTCACTCTCGTGGGCTACGCCAAGCGCCGCTTTACCATCCTCGGCCAGGTCAATCGCCCGGGCAGCTTCGAGATGCCTGACGGCAGCCCGGGCGGCGTCGATCTTCTCGAGGCAATCGCAATGGCTGGAGGCTACACCCGCATCGCGGCCCCGGGGCGGATCAGCGTGCGCCGACAAGCGGCTAATGGGGATGAGGTTTTGCAGGTGGATGCCCGAAAGGTTGCAAAAGGCAGCGGTGCTTTCCGAGTGCGGCCCGGCGATACGATTACCGTCGGAGAAAGCATTTTCTAAGGCTTAACGCTGCCATCTTTTGCTGGCCGGTCCGGGCGAGAACGGCTGTGATCGTCCGGTAGCTCCCTCGCCCTTTTGATTTTTTATTGCCAATAGGTCCCAGCTTTCTTCTGTAGCCAACGTATGTCCCCACTTCCGCCGCCCGCCGCCTCGGTCAATCAGCCACCCGCCGCTGAGCCGCCGCGAGTATTCTCTCCCACTACCGGCACGCACATCGATTCCGCCTTCGAACGTCGGGGCTTCGATTTCCTCCACTTCTGGCATTCCCTCCTCGAAAAGGCGTGGATCGTCGCGCTCTGCCTTTTGGCCGGTCTCTTCCTCGCCCTCGGGTATCTCGCCCGCACCCCGAAACTCTACCAAGGCCACATCGTTCTCGAAGTGGACGTCCAAGATCCCACGCCCATCCGCTCCGATGACCAGTCCAGCCGGATGCGGACGATGTTTCTCGCCAGTCAGGAAGCCATGCGGACGATCGAGCAGAACCTGACCAACGCCAATCTCCTGGCCCGCGTCGTCCGTGCAGAAGGTCTAGCCGCTGACGGTGGGCGGACGCTCTTAGGTCGGTCCGTTACGGAAGAAGATGGAAAGGACCAGCCCAAATCCGCCGCGCAGCCCACTCCCGCCTCGTCGCCCGCGAGCGGTCTCGCCTTACCCCCAAGCTTCACCCCCCTAGAGGAAGGCCTCGCCCGCGCACTCTCCACCATGATCAAGCCGGTCATCCGCCGCGGCACGCGTTTGATTGACGTCTACGTCACCAATCGCGATCCCGCCGTGGCGCAGAGATTGTCCGACGCCGTCGGTCGTGAATACATCCGCTTCTCCATCGAACGCCGCGCCTTCGGCAGCCAGGACACCTTGCGTTACCTCATGGAGGAAGAAGAGCGCCTGAAAAAGAATCTGCAAAAAAGCGAAGCGGCCGTGGCCGAGTACAAAGCGAACACGCCGGATGCGCTCCAGCTCGGCGGAGGCGCAGGCGCTACGGGCAGTCAAGCGGGCGCCGGCAGCACCGGCAGCCGTGGCGGCTTGGTTGAAGATAAGCTGCAGGAATTGAGCACCAAGCTGACGACTGCGAAATCGGATCGGATGCGGATCGAATCCGAGTTGAAACAAATCGACGATATTGGCGAAGACACTACCGCCCTCCTTTCCGTTCCCGGGATCGCCGCTTCCCAATCCGTGGCTGATCGCCGCCGCGATGTCGCGCAGCTCGAAGCCCAGGTCGCCATGCTCGAGCAGCGCTACAAAGAGAAGCACCCCAAAATGATGGCCGCGAAAGCGGCGTTGGACGAAGCTCGGGAAGCGTTGAAACGCACGGCGCTCGCGCAGCCCGCCATCCTTCGCAATACGCTTGAACAAGCTCGCGCCGCCGAGCGTAATCTCGGAATCGCCGTTCAGGAACAGGAGAAATCCGCCCTCGCCCTCAACAAGGCCGCCATCGGCTATCAGGAACTGGCTCGCCAAGCCGAAACCGACCGCGCGCTCTACGAAAGCGTCCTCCGGCAAATTAAGGAAACAAATCTGACGAAGGACGTCAAAACGAACGCCGTCACCGTCATCGAACAGTCACCGCTCCCGGGCCGACCGGTTAGCCCGAAGCCGATGAAAACCATTCTTTTGGGTCTGCTCGGCGGGCTCGCCGCCGGACTTGCCTTCGTTTACGCCACTGACCTGCTCGATCGCTCGCTAAAAACGGTGGATCAAGCGGAGGCGACTCTTGGTTTGCCCGTAGTCGCCGCAATTCCCGAAATCGGCAAAAGCGATGCGCGCGCCGCATCCGAAAACGCCACTCCCGCCACCACTGCCACCTACCGACTCGTGGCTGAAGCGCCGGAAGGTCCCGCAGCGGAATCCTTCCGCAATCTTCGCGCCTCGCTCTCGCTCCTCGGCCCGGAAGCGGAGCGCAAAGTGTTTCTCTTTACCAGCGCAGTGCCGAATGAGGGCAAGAGCTTTTCCAGCGCCAACTACTCCCTCGCTCTGGCCCAGCAGGGTTATCGCGTCCTGCTCATCGATGGCGATCTGCGCCGCCCCAGCCTGCATAAGATCTTCCTCTCCACCAATCCGGACGCTCCCAGCGAAGACACTCCTGGGATCGTCGATTATTTGGTGGGGGCGACCGATTTAAGCCTCGCCGTTCGCTCTGTTTCCGCTGGTCGCCTTGAAACCAACCTTTTCGCCGGTGAAGGCTCCCCCCGCTTGGCACTTCCGCGGGTCGGCTCTCAGTCTTGACCGGTGGGCGCCGCGCGCCGAACCCCGCTGAGCTCCTGAGCGGCCCCTCCTTCGCCCGTCTTATCGCCGACGCCTCTCAGCACTTCGACCGCGTTGTCATCGATAGCGCTCCCATTCTCGCCGTCAGCGACACCCTGCTCATGACCCCGCTCGTGCAAACCGTTTGCGTAGTCGTCCGCGCTGGCAAGACCCCGCGCAACGCCGTGCAACGCGCTCTTGGCATGCTAAGTGGAGCGGGCGGACGGCCCGCCGGCATCATTCTTAATCGCCTGCCGCATCGCCGCGGTGCCGGCTATTATTACTACTACGCCTCTCCGGGCTACGGCAAAGGTGAAGGCGCCTACGGCAGCTACGGTCCTAAGCGAGGCGGGAAGTTGCAAGGCTAAAATAAGTCAGACAGCCGCCGCATGATTCGCGGACACAAAAAAGGCGCGAAGCATCTTCGCGCCACTTCCTACTTCCTACTTCCTACTTCTTCTTTCTACTTCCTACTTTCCCCCCCATCCCACTGCGCGCTTCCCCAGCAGATCCCCAGATACGTTGCCACGTATAATTGGATCGACGGAATTTGCAGCGGGAAATCCACTAGGGCGTGCAGCGCCACTGAACCGAGCCCCAGCAAAGCCATCGGGACCAGAAGCCGTTGCCGCGGCGTCCATCCGAACTTCGGATTCTGCGCGCTCTCTATCCTTTACGTGTTTCACCGCCGTCATCGCGCCAACAGCGCCAACAACGATTCCTCCGAACAATACCAATCCCAGCAACGCAACCCCCAGCCAACCCCATTCCATCGCGAGCTGAAGATAATCCTGGTGCAAATAGATCCACCGCCCATTCGTCTTCTCGCCCGTCCCTCCAGTGAAGTAGGGGAAAGCCACCGCAAACGTTCCCGGGCCGAAACCACTCCAACCCGCTTCGGGCAGTGCGCGCCACGCGGCCTGCGCCACAGTCCAACGCGCATCCTGCGGCACCGTTTCTCCCGCCTTCTCCCACCGTTGCAGGGCACGGTCCAACCGGCTTGGCTGCACCACCGCATAAAGCGCGAAACCGATCACCACTGCTCCCACCACGAGGGTCGGCCACTCCAGCCGCCTCCGAGCCAGTCCAAACGCCTTTGGCAAAAGCCCGGCTGCCAAAACAAGCAGAATTCCCCCGCCTAGCACCTGCGACATGCGCGACGTATTTGAAAACACTGCCACCGCGCTCACCGTGGCCAACGTAATCCAAAGCGCCTGCACCAGCGGCGACCGCAACCGCGTCACCGCCCGCCAGGCCAAACCAATCGTCACGGGCAGGGTCAGATTCATGAACGCGCCTGCGTTTCCATGATAATAGAAAGGCCCGAAGAACGTAGTCGTCGGCGCCGCCTCCCGCCACAACACCGTGGAGGCGCCACTCGCCTTCTCCACCAGTCCGATCAGCGCCACCGCGCCTCCCGACTAATCCGATCGTCCACCAAAGTCGCATCAGCCAGCGCGGATCGCGGACCAAGTCTGCCACCAGCAACACCGTCCCGAGCAACACCGTCGCCCGCACCATCATGGCCGCGCTCGCCGCCTGATCCAGCGCTCCCGGCGCAGTGGGAAACCAACTCTTGACCGCTACGAAAATGAAAAGCTCTGAGTCGTAGAGCGCCTTCGCGTTCAGAACCATGAACCAGCCGAGCAGCAGCAAAGCTGCGCTGGGCACCCACAGCGCCCAGCGCAGCTTTGACTGCTGGTTAGTGGTTGTTTGTTCCTGGTTATCAGGTGCAGCGGGCGCGGGACCAGCCCGACCCGTTCTGCGTCTCCGACTCTCCCCAATAACCAATAACCCATAACGATTAACCACGCTCGAAGCCGTCCACGTCACGAGCGCTGCGGCCAGCAATCCAATTAAGGCAAGCAATCGCCGTCTCCGTCACGCCGCCGTAGTCCCAAGGAGCATACAGCAGCGCAGCCAGCAGCAAAAAAACCGCCTGAATCGCGAAGTAGTCGCATCAGACGGTTTTCTGGAGGTCGGAGGTCAGACGTCAGATAGTTTCGGCCGCCAAAATTCACATTCAACCTTGATCTGCTCATTAGGAAGGATTCCGACTTTCGCATCATAGAGCCCAGCATCCGGCCGATCCCGCTACAAACAGTTGTCATCTTCGAATGTTGCTCCATCGAGATATAGCCGCACCGTTCCGCAAAATCCAAAGACGAATCTGTCTCGCTATTCTCGCCATCGCAGTCGGTCAACTTACTCAAAAAATGCGCTTCGTAGCGACGTTTCGCCCAAGCCTCGCGGAGATTTAGACACACCGACCGTGAAGAACGCCGAATCTGACTGGTCAGCGCGTATTTTTCATCGGACGGAAATTGCTTCGTCACCTCGAAGATCTCCATCGCAAGCTCGAAGGCCGCCTGGTAAACGACGAGGTCCTTTGCCTCGACGCAATCGTCGAACGCACGACAGGCCTATCGTTTTCCATTCATAATCCTCCACCTTCTACCTTCTACCTTCCACTTCCACCTTCTACCCTCCTCCGCTTTCACCGCCCTTTCCCGAACAGAACCGTGAACACCGTCTTCAAGACAATCATCAGGTCCAGCTTCAGGCTGTAATTCCTAATGTAATATAGATCGTATTTTAGCTTCTCGATCGCGTCCTGCATCACTCTCCCCATACGGATAATTAACCTGGGCCCAGCCCGTGATCCCCGGTTTCACCAGGTGCCGGAAGTGATAATACGGAATGCTCTGCTCGTAACGTTCTGCGCACCTCGTCCACTCCGCCCGGGGCCCGATCAGGCTCATCTCGCCCCGGAGCACATTCCAAAGTTGCGGCAGCTCATCGAGCCGGAGCTTGCGCAGCCAACCGCCGACTCGTGTAATGCGCGGATCGTTCGCCCGGGTATAGATATCGTCTTCTTCCGAATTGCTGATCTCTGAATGCTGAGTGCTGATTGAGTGTTCGCTAGCAACACCATCCTCCCCTACTTCCCAATTCGCATCCGGCGTTGGAAAGCCCGGCCGCTCCTTCACCCGCGTTACGGCGCGGTTCGCGGTTTGAATTCTCATCGTCCGGAACTTCAGGACCGTGAAGAGCCGATTATCCCGGCCAACCCGCGGCTGCTCAAAAATCACCGCGCCACGATCCTCCCACCAAATTGCCAGAGCGATCAATCCAAACAAAGGGGCAGTAATGACCAGCAAAACGCTCGCGAGGCCGAGATCGAAGAGCCGCTTTGCATAGTGGTAAGGCGAATTGCGCGCCAACTGAAACCCCATCTGCAACGGCCAGAAGGGATCGATCGCTTGCACCGGCACATGCCGCCAATGCGCCTCATGAAACGATTCCAGCGTATAGACCCGCACCCGCTGGAATTGCGTCCGCACCAGCCGCTCCAGCAGATCCGGCCGCAACCGATCGATCCGTTCCGCGATCACCACCCCGCTATAGCTCACATCCAGCCGGGCCAGCTTCGTCGCCACATCCCCCTCGATGATCGGCGAGTCCGGGCCAGCGATATGTTCCCCCACCCGCTCCCGATCCAGGTCCACAAACTCCAGCCGCTCCTGGTTAACCGAACCCTTATACGTCCGATAGAACTCCGCCGCCATCGCCCCGCTTCCGATGACCAGAAAAGCCCGATTCGCCGTCGAAGCCGCCACCGCCCCCCGAATCGCCCGCCGATAAACCAGCGAAACCGGCAGAAAAACCGCAAAACTGAGGAGCAAAACACTCCGGCTCGGCTTCATCGTCTGATCAAACGTCGCCGCCGAATAAAGCAGAAACGTCGAGACCACCGCCGCACCCACCAACGCCAGAATATGCTCCGTCGCATACGAGAGCCCCCGCATCTCTGTATAGCGGTTATACCCGCCGATCACAAAGAGCGCCCCGACGATCACGCCCAGTTGCAGCGCTTCGATGAGGACAAGTTGCAGCGGGCTGACGTAAGAGACATCGCCGCGAAGCGAAGTCGCGACGGAGTAAATCGCCACCCAGGCAACGAGATCCAGCACCAGCAGCATCGCCGCCGCCAGCCAATCGCGTGCAGCGCTAAATCGCGCACCTTTAGCTCGCTTGGTCTTATTCA
>CAWBFF010000011.1:0-43503 GCA_963788065.1 uncultured Verrucomicrobiae bacterium | reverse complement strand
ACTGCGATGGCCAGGCCGCTGCCGCTCTGCTCCTGCTCCGACGGCTGCTGGGTGTGGTGACCGGAGCGTTTCCGATGCTTCGCGCCTGCGCGGCTCAGAAGCCAGTTGGCCACGGTGTAGATGGTGGCGCCGGCGAGGAAGCCGAGCGCGGTGGAGTCGAACCCGCCGCGCTTATAAGCCTCGTCCATCAGGTCAAACGAAAGCGCCGAGATGAGCACGCCGCCGCCGAAGGCCATGATGCCCGCAATGATCCGCGCGCTCACCTTAAAATGGAACCCAACCAAAGCGCCGAGCACGAGCGCCGAACCCGCGATCAACCCCCATAATCCCGCCAGCAACATGGCGAACCCTCCTAGCGTTTTCGCGTTTCGTCGACTCCAAGGGTTGGCTCCCTAAGAGTGCCCCGAGCGGTGCGAACAGATGCAAGCCGTTGCAAGAATATGACGAAGCGGCGCTAAGGCCGAACGACGGCGGTGATCCCTGCGCTCGTCATCTGACCGCGCGTTTGCCTTACGCGAGTCCGGTGCGATGTGGGCGGTATCTGGCGGGCCACCCGCCACTAACGAGAAAGGAAAATACTATGTCGCGAGTGATTCGATTTCATGAAACCGGGGGACCTGAAGTGTTGCGCGTCGAGGACGTGGAAGTGCCGGCACCGAAAAAAGGCGAGGTCCGCATCGCGGTAAAGGCGCTGGGGCTGAACCGCGCGGAGGCAATGTTTCGCTCCGGGCAATACCTGGAGCAGCCGAAATTTCCGGCCCGCCTCGGCTATGAAGCAGCGGGCACGGTCGAATCGTTAGGCGAAGGGGTGGAAGGATTGCAGGTAGGCGATGCGGTGAGCACGATCCCAGCGTTTCCGTTAAATGACTACGGGGTCTACGGCGAGCTTGCCCTCGTCCCGGCGACCGCGGTGGCGAAACATCCTTCCTCGCTTTCGTGGGAGGAAGCCGCGTCCATCTGGATGCAATTCGCCACGGCTTACGGCGCGCTGGTGGAAATCGGCAAGTTGAAGAAGCGCGACACTGTCCTGATCCCGGCGGCTTCCAGCAGCGTGGGCTTGGCCGCGATCCAGATCGTGAACCGGATCGGCGCGAAGTCGGTAGCCTTGACAAGGACAAGCGAGAAACGCCAGGCGCTGCTCGATGCCGGCGCGGCGCACGTGATTGCAACCGAAGAAGAAGATCTGGTCGCAGAGGTGATGAAGCTGACTCGCAAAAAAGGCGCGCGGCTGGTGTTCGATCCGGTGGCGGGTCCGACCTTGGCCAAGCTGGCGGCAGCGACTCGCGACCACGGAATCATTTTCCAGTATGGCGCGCTCAGCACCGAGCCGACGCCGTTGCCGTTGATCGAAGTGCTCGGGA
Organism: uncultured Verrucomicrobiae bacterium; assembly: GCA_963788065.1. Taxonomy (GTDB): domain Bacteria; phylum Verrucomicrobiota; class Verrucomicrobiia; order Chthoniobacterales; family UBA10450; genus JACCTI01. The sequence continues at coordinate 42,142 of CAWBFF010000011.1, read as the reverse complement.
AATCGCTGACGGTGCGCGGATATCTGCTCTTCGAGATCACCAGCGACCCGCGGAAGCTCGAGAAGGCGAAGCAGTTCATCGTCGAAGGGCTGGCTGCGGGCGACTTGAAGCCGATGATCGCCAAGACTTTTTCCGGTCTCGAGCAAATGGTGGAAGCGCATCGCTACATGGAGAGCAACCAGCAGATCGGCAAAATCGTGGTCACGGTCTAAGCAGAAACCGAGTTGCCTTCGCGGCGCGGGAAATCATTTTTCGTTCACCATGAAAGTTGAGTCCAATGAAGAGACGTGCTGTCCGATCGTAGAGCTACGGCAATACACGCTGCACCCAGGCGCGCGGGACACCTTGATCGAGCTCTTCGAGCGGGAGCTCATCGAGACGCAGGAGGACGTCGGGATGCGCATCATCGGCACTTTCCGCGACCTGGAGAAGCCCGACCGTTTTGTCTGGCTGCGCGGTTTTCAAAGTATGGAAGCGAGGGCGCAGCAGCTTCAGGAATTCTACGGCGGACCTATCTGGAAGGCGCATCGAGAAGCGGCTAACGCGACGATGATCGACTCTGATAACGTCCTCCTGCTGCGACCGGCGGGCATGGAGAATGGCTTTCGTCTCGCGGGCCTGGTGCGCGCGGAGAGTGCCGGCCCGGAGAACGACGGCGGCGTCATCGTGGCCATCATTTCTCATCTGCAGGCAGGCGCATCCGCCGACTCCGCAAGCTCGCTCGCCGGGACGATGGCCGACCTCTGTCGACAGCGCGGGTTGGTCGTAGCAGGCGCGTTCGTCACGGCGCATTACGAGAATACTTTCCCGGCTCTCCCGGTCCGCGCGGAGACAAACGTCGTGATCTTGTTCGTTCGCTTTCCTGATCCGGCAGCTTTCAAAAGCGAGTATCCGGTTCAAGAGATGACCGCTGCGACCAATGGTCTAAGCGATGGTGAGCCTGAGGTGTTGTTCCTCGCGCCAACCGCGCGCTCGCTCCTCCGCGGTTCGTAATTCCGTGCCGGCAAGAGCGCGCGCAAGTCGAAGGGTAGATGCAAACTTTCGTGAAGGGTGTCTCTTCACGCATGCCCAAGAAAATGACTGTCCAGGCCAAGGCCAAAAAAGCGCTGCCCGACTCCGCCAATCGTCCGAAAACAAAAGTGGCCGGATCAACCAAGAAGAACACGCGGATGCAGCCGGTGTTAAGCGATAAGCAGGCGAAAGCCGCCCGCGCGAAGACGACGAAAAAGAAGTAGCCGAGCCGCAGCGCTCAGCCGGAGAAGCAGACCGACCGCGCGGCTTCGGCGAACTTTCGCGCGGTGTTCGTCAATCGCTCGCCTTGTCATCTGGTGCGGCGGCGAGGGCGTGTGCAGCGCTGATGTGGAGCGTTTGCAGAGCTTCTTTTCCTCGCACGGTCAGGTCGCTCGTGAACTGGAACTGGTCGCGCGCGTCGATCGGGTAGGCCTTTAAACGGTAGTGGGTGGCCCAGGGTTTTTCGGCCACGATCACCGCGATGGGACGCTCGAGCTGGAGGTAAGCGCTCGTTAGGGCGACGTCGCGCAGCGTGCGCCGAACGAGCGCGGCGTCATGTTCGGGTTCGAGGTAAAAATCGGCTACGCACTGGAGCGTGGGCGCGCCGTCATTGGAGTTGTAGATGTTTGTGTCCCAGAGCTTGAGGTGCGGAATGGTCACAACGGTGTCGTCTGGCGTGACCATGCGGTAGGAACGCAGGCCGACTGAGGTCACTTCGCCGTAGGCGTCGTCCACCTTCACCCAGTCGCCGGGCCGATAAGGGCGCTCCGTCACGGCGACGATGCCGGCGATCAAGCTGCTGACGTAATCTTTGAAAGCGAAACCAATCGCCACGCCCGCCGCTCCGAAGATGGCGAAGAGATTCTGCATCGTCGGGTTGATGATGAGCGGAACAATCAGCATGACCGCGATGGCGAGGAGGACGAGACGCAAGATCGGCACCGCGCCGAGGACGAAAATGCGCGCCCGATTCGGCGTCCGTTCCGCGACCAGCGGGAAGAGACGGCGAATGATCGCGATCAGCGCCCAGGTGGCGAGCAGGATGAGGAAGATGTTGAAGAAGCCGATGTCCTTGAAATCAAGGAAGAGCTTGGCCGCCTGCTGCTTGGTTTGTTCCATGAGCGCTTAGAGATCGTCGAGAGGGTAACCCGCGTGGCTGAGCGCATCGCGCACTGCGGGGTAGGCTTCGGGAGCGACGCGCCATTTGCCGTTGCGCTCGAGCAGAAGCCGATCGGCCGCGAGGCGGTGGACGACGTGCGAGGTGTGAATCGGCGGGAGGACATTTTCCAACTCGGCGACGGCGAGGTCGCCGTGGATGAGCAAAGCGTGAAAGACCAGCAAGGCCGCCGCGCGCACGTCTTTCGGCAGCTCCGGCAGCGCCACTTCCGCAACGGGATTAATCCAAACCGTCTCGCGCGCATCGCTGACTTCGCGGGCGGGCTTTTTTTCCGCATCAGGATTTTCCGCCGCGATCCGCATACTGCTGCGAAAGATGTGCCAGGCGAGCCAGGGATTGCCGCGGCTGATTGCGGCGAGTCGTTTGAGGAACTTCCCGTCGCCATTGCGTGCAGGTGCATCCGCGTTGCTGCCGCAGCTCTGGGCCGGATCAAAGAGGACGTCGCCCGTGCTATCGCTACGAAAGACGACAGACGCGGCGCGGTTCGATTCCGCTAATTCGCTCAGGAAAAGGCAGAGCGCCTTATCGTCGAACGGAGCCAGCGTCAACGGCACCGGCATCTCGACGTTGGTGTCCGCCGCGCGCGCCAGGAAACTCCAGGCCCAACTGTTCACGCCGATGACACAGCGGGCTTTCGCCTTGCTCAGGCGCGCGATCAATTCGCGGACCAGCGCGAGGCCGGAATGTTGACGGAGAAACCAATCTTCCAGCTCCGGGATAACGAGTAGTTCGCCCTCAGTCTCCATCTCCGGGAGGGCGGCGAAATCTTTGGCGAGAATGGCTGCTGATGATGGCGCGCGGACCATTTTCTTTTTCCGGCCCTCGGCCCAGTGCGCCATGAGTGCAAACTCGTCGTGCAGCGGCAGAACGAAGACGAGTGCGCGCTTCGTTTCGCCCGGATGCGCCAGCCATTTTTCCACCGCGGCATCGATCGCGGCGAAGAATGGCTCCAGCGCCGGCATGGGCGCCGCGCGATCCAGCACGGTCGCGGGAGCAGATTGCAAATCGCCGGCCGCTTCCGCCGCCGACGCCCGCTTGGAGGGCCGAAAGCGCTGCAGCATCTGCACGAACTTTCGGCGCAGTGTCTCCTTCGTCGGCGTGGCCGGGGCCGAAAACTCCGAGAGCGGCTCGATGCGCCAGAGGTCTCTTGGTTCTTGCGAATTGCCGGCCACACGATGATGTAAGCAGCTCCATCGCGCACCGTCACCAGATTCCACCGCGCCGGACAATTTTCCCCCCATGAACTTCCATTTCTCCGAAGCGTTCCAAGGTGTGCAGGCGATGGTGAATGGCTTCCTCGAGCGGCTGCCTTACCTGATCATCGCGCTGCTCGTTTTCTTCGGTTTTTATTTCGCCGCGAAAGGCGTGCGCGCCGGGGTGCGCGGCATCGCCATCCGTCGGCAGCGGCACCAGAATATCGGGCTCGTCCTCGGCCGGCTCGCGCAAGGCGCGATCATTTTTCTCGGCGCACTGGTCGCGCTCGTCATCGCCATTCCTTCCTTTAAACCGGCGCAGTTGGTGGAGTTTCTTGGCATCAGCAGTGTGGCGATCGGGTTCGCGTTCCGCGACATCCTGCAAAACTTTCTCGCCGGCATTTTGATCCTTTGGAACCAGCCGTTTCAGATCGGCGACCAGATCAGAATGGAAGAATACGAAGGCAACGTGGAGGATGTGCAAATCCGCGCCACGACGATTCGGACCTACGATGGCCGCCGCATCGTCGTGCCCAATAGCGCACTCTTCACCAACCCCGTAATCGTGAATACGGCCTATGCGTTACGTCGGGTGGAGTACGATATCGGGATTGGTTTCGGCGATGATATCGACCGGGCGAAGGCGCTGATTCTGGAGGCGATTCGCGGCGTGGAAATGGTGGTGGCCGATCCCGCACCCGAAGTGCTGGTGTATGAATTCGGGGCCAGCTCCGTGAACCTGCGCGCGCGCTGGTGGATCGATCCGCCGCGTCGCGCCGACTTGATTGACTCGCGGGACAAGGTGCTTGCGGCCGTGAAAAAACATTTGGTCACGAACGGCGTCGATCTTCCGTTCCCCACGCAGCAGATCTTGTTTCACGACCAGACCGAAGAAACGGACGGCGATCGCGCGCGGCAAAGAGAAGGCTGGCCCGCGGGCAAAGGCGACGTTCCGCAACCGCGCGGTATTGCGCGCGTCCTGCAAGCGAAGAGTGACGCAGCCGCGACCCGGCCTGACGACGCGGCTTAAGCGCTGACCGGTGCGCGCTCGGCCGCGCGTGCTTCAATTTCAACCATCAAGCCTTCCGCAATCATCTGCATGAGGCGGATCTCGCGCTCCGTGATCGTGCGCGGCCGCGTATCCAGGATGCAGAGCGAGCCGATGGGCATCCCGGCGCTGGTGCGGAGCGGCACGCCAGCGTAAAAACGCAGATTCCGCTGGCGCAGAAGCGGGTTGCCCGCGAAGCGCCGGTCGCGCGCCAGGTCCTCGATGATCAGGGGGCGATTCGCCGCCACGACATGACCGCAGACTGAAACTTCGCGCGAAGTTTTGCCATCCGTGGCCAGGTCCGCGGGCAGGCCACACTGAGAAGCAAAATGCTGCCACCCGGAATCGATCAGACTGACGAGTGCGATCGGGACTTCAAAGATTTTTGTCAGCTCCGCGGTCGTCCGATCGAAGAGCTCGTCGCGTCCTTGATTGAGCAATCCGAGGTCCACCAAGGCATTCAGGCGAGCGGCCTCGTCGTCGGGGATCGGCGCGGAAGTGAAGGTGTCGCCAAAGGACGAACGGAGCGCCTCCATTCGAAGCAACGCTTCGCCGAAGACTAACGACACGCTTTCGGCTCCACTCTGTTTCAATCCTTCTAGCGCCCCTTCGAGGTGTTCCTGGCCTTGCCAGATACCGACGGAAATCCGCAGATCAGGAATCTGTTTCCGCAGCTCTGTGCAGAGGTGCCGGACGCGCGAGAAGCCGCGGGGATTGACGGCGCAAATCCAAACCCAATCCGGCCTTCTGTCCTCGATCAGAGTGCGGATTTCTCCGGCGTGGAATCTGGCGGACGTGACCTCCGCCTCAAAGCCATGCGCCCGCGCGACCTGGGCAAGCATCGCCGCGGCCAGCTCATCGGCGGCGCTTTCCGCGGGTGTGCAGACAATACGGAGGCTGACCGCGGGCAAGGCATCGGCCGCTGGAATGGCGATGGAGCTTACGGACGCGGCGTGAAGATTCAGTTGATCCACCACCTCGCTCAAAGTTTCGATGACGGACTGATGCTGCGTAGAATCGATCACTCGCCGCTGCAGGTCGTCCTCCACCATGCCCAAGGCCGGGAGCAAAGTGGCACCGTAGATCGAGTCGAGCGTCTCGGTTTTGCTCTGCTCCTGCACCATCCGATTAAGCGCCCCGCGGTCGCCCGCCAGAAGTCGATGATAAGACATTTCATGCGCAGCGAGGGCGCCTTCCTCGCTTAAGAGAGTGCCGAAGAATGAGAGTTGCGGGACGTTTTTTCCCAAGACGAGGAGGCAGACGGTCAGCGGCGTCGAGAGCACCAGCCCGATCGTACCCCAGAGCCACGTCCAAAAGAGCGCGGCGACGATGAGGGCAAAAGCGGAGATGCCAGTGCTGGAGCCATAGACCCAAGGCTCGACCACGTTGGCGATGATTAATTCCAGCACGAGGAACAGGCCCAAGGTGAGCAGCGGTCCAGTCCAATTATCGAAAACCGCCAGCGATAGCCCGATCGGAAAGGCCATCCCGATGAGCGGACCGAGATAGGGAATGAAGCGAAGAACCGTGGCGAGCAGACCCCAGAGCAGCGCCCCGGGCACGCCGATGAAGTAAAGCCCGATCGCCACGGGGACGCCGTAGCAGATGTTCACGAGCAAATTCATCCGCAGGAATTTGTTCACGCGCTTGGCCGCGTCGCGCATCGCGCTCGTGGTTTCCCCGATCCGGCCTTTGCCGATCAAACCGATGATGCGATCGCGCAGATCGTCGCGTTTGAAGAGCATGAAGATGGCGAGAATAACGACCACGCCCGCGTGTCCGATCGGTCCCATGACGGACGACGCGAAAACCCAGAGGCGCGCCGGCCCCGGCGTCGGATGCTCGATTACTTCCACCGGCATCGGCCGCGCGGCCGGCGCGGTTGGTGCAGTCGCCGCCTCTTGCGCGTCCACATCCTTCTCGATCTCCTTCAACATCTTGGCGACGCCGCCAAACGGTCCGCCGCCGGAGGAATTCAGCGCCCGAACTTTCGCCGTCAGGTTCGCGCGATAGGTGGGAAGCTGACGCGCGAGATCGAACACTTGGATGGCGCTGACCCAGGTCAGAATCCCCACGACGCTAAATGTGATGGCAGCAGTAATGAGCACCGCCGCGCTTCGACCCAGCCATTTTTCCAAACGCGCGACCGCGGGCGTGAGGACAAAAGTGATCAACGCGGCGACCGCCACCGGCAGAATGATTTCCTGCAGGAAGTAAAGGGCGCAGATGACCGCGATCGTGACCAGCAAGCGCCAGACGCGAAAGTTGACGGCGGAGGATGAAGCTTCCATAAGGCTGCGGCCGCGCGCGGCGATCAGATTCCTCCAGGATTATCAGGACCTTTTGAAAGCAGCGAGCAAGCGTTGCGCGCGAGTAGGGCGTCCTGCAAACGCTTCCACGGTCAATGCGGTGTTCATAAACTCGGAGTATCCGGGAGTGGCGCTCGCCTCCACGGCATCGAGATCGGCAAAGCCCATGGACCATTCCGGGAACTCGCGCTGCGGCAGCGGTCCTTCGAGCATTGTGATCATTTTGCTGTGCCGCGGGTCCCGACTGATCTTGGCCGCGAGCGCTTTCACCACTCGTTCTTCGCCTTCGAGAACCTGCATAAAGTTTCCTTCTTTGTAGAGAAGCATGCCGGTCACGTGGGCTTTCTCGTTGTTCCGCCGCGCGTGCTCCAGAAGATCAAGCAACTCCGCACTGGTGAACGGCTTCTCCGCGATGCTGACGTAAATCAAGAAATGCATGGAGATGGTTTGCAGAGTCGTCCGCCGCCTTCTTTTGGCAAAAATTTCTTCGTGTTGTGCAGAGCGGCGCAACGGTCACCGCGCACAAAAGATCGGTGAAAATAGCGAAGCCCGGAATCGATCACGATCGTAGCTTCCGTTGAATTCAAGCTCGAGGCGCGCGGAAGGCCGCTACGCAGTTCGCTCCCTAAAAGTGCGCGCCCACGTATTCCCACATCTGGTGATGCCAGTAGGGCCACTCATGTCCGCCTTTCGGTCCCCAATCGTCGAGGTGATGGTGAATGCCGCGGCTCGCGAGGACGGCGGAGAAATGATAGGTCGGGCCCGGCACTTCCCATGCGCCGCAACCGGTCGCGAGATGGATATCGCAGGTCGAGTACCTGATGGAGAAACCAGGGGTCGCTTTGGTTGGCGATGTAATCGACCGGGTTATTGAAATAGAAGTTGTCGTCGAACATCCCGTCCATGGAATCGCGCATGTCGTAGACGCCGGAGAGCGCATAGCAGCGCTTCGCGCGATCGGGATGCTTGAAGAGCGTATTCGCGGCGTGAAAGGCGCCGAGCGACGCGCCGTAAGTGGTGATCGGGATGCCGGGCGTCTGGCACTGCGCATCGATGAAGGGGAAGACTTCGTTCGCGACGTAGTCATCGTATTGCGCCTGCAGCCAGCTCCGATGAAACGGATGCGCACTCTTGTTCTGAAACGAATCGTTGTTCACGCCGTTGATCGAAAAAATCCGGATGCGCCCGGCGTCCAGATAAGGCCCGAGGGTGCGGATCATCCCCTGCCCTTCCTGCTCCCATTCGTCGCCGCCGCTGGTCGGGAAAGCGAGGATGGGCATGCCGTATTGGCCGTAAACGACGACGCCCATCTCGCGATTGAGGCGGTGAAGATACCAACGTTGATAGTCGCGATGCATAAGGCGCGAGGATAGCGGGTTGGCGCCTGGGCTCAAGCCCGGTTTGAACGCGGCTTGAATGGCGGAAGCGTGCAGAAGAAAAACTGAAATGAACGTGACGCGAAGAGACGCAGCTTGCACGGTGCGGGGATGCGCGGCTGTTGTTTTTGGATCTTCGGCTTGGTGATTGCATTCGGTGCAACGCAGCGGGCGGCGGCCGGAGTGGCGGAGGAATACTTGAGCGCTTACCTCGCCATGTTTCCGACCCGCGCCACGCAGGCCGGCAATCACGAGTTCGATCGCAAGTTGGAAGATTTCTCGCCGGAAAACCTGGAGCGCTGGGTGGCCTTCAATCGTTCGGAACGCGACCGGCTGACGAAGCTGCTGGGAAAATCCAGCCAATCGTTCGACGATCGCCTGGATGCAGAAGCGTTGCTGGCCGAAGTGGAGCGAGAGTTGCACGCCCAGACGGTGCTGCGGCGGCCGCAACGCGACCCACTTTACTGGTCGGATGTGATTGCGAACGCAGCCGTCTTCCTTCTGGTGCGGGATGATACGCCGCTGGCGGAGCGGCGGGAAAGTGTGCGCGCTCGCGCAAAATTATTGCCGGCATTCGCGGATGCTGGACGCGAGAATTTCGCGCGCGCGCAAAGCGCTGAGGTCCCGCCGGAATGGTGCAAGCTCGCGGTCGGGCAACTCCGCGCGACGGCGACGTTTTACCGCGAAGGTTTCGCGCAAGCCGTAGGCGCGGGAGCGGATGCGAACGCTGAGGGGGTGAAGGCGGCCGATGCGATCTCGGCGCTGGCCGACACGATCGAAAAGCTCGAAGCACGGGCGACCGGCTCGCCCAGATTAGGAAAGGAATATGCAACGACGTTTCGGCTCGGGACGGGAGTGAGCGAACCGGTACCCGAGGTTTTGCAACGAGCGACAGCGGATCTCTCGGCCAAGAAGAAGGAAGCGGCTGCGTTCGGGCGCACGGTCTGGCGGGAGTTGATGAGCGAGGAGAAACCGCCGACGGACGACGCTGTTCTGCTGCGGCGGCTATTCGACCGCGTGGCCGAAGATCGGGACACAAACGTCGATGAGTATGCCGCGCGTTGGCGAGCGAATGTGACCGAGATCGAGAAGTTTGTGCGGGAGAAAAAAATCATGACGTTGCCTGATCCCCTCACCTTGGTGCTTGATCGGGCGCCGGCGTATTTCGTGGGCCAAAGCGTGGGCGGAGTTTATCCCGCGGGACCGTTTGCGCCCGAGGCCAAGACGATCCTATTTCTGCCGGTGCCGCCAGCGGACGCGACAACCGAACAGCGCGCGGCTTTCTTCCGCGATTTTAGCCGCCCTTTCAGCCGCATGATTGTGCCGCACGAACTGATCCCCGGGCACTACGTGCAGCTCAAGTTCGCCGCGCATCACCCGCACAAGGTGCGAGCGGTTTTCCCGGATCCGATTTACATCGAAGGCTGGGGAACTTTTTGCGAGCGGCTGCTGCTCGACAAAGGCTGGGGCGGAGCATTACCGCGCCTGGCGCATCTGAAGAAGCAACTCGAAAACATCGCGCGCACGATCGTGGATATCCGCGTCCACACCGAGAACATGTCGCGCGAGGAGATGGTGCAGTTCGTGAAAGAGGAGGCGCTCCAGGGCGAACAATTAGCCAACAATATGTGGATGCGAACCCTCACGAGTTCGCCACAGATCACCACCTACTACCTCGGCTACGCCAAGGTGACCGAAGTGTATGAGGCCGCGCGCGCCGCCGAGGGCGACAAGTTCGAGCTGCGCCGCTTTATGGACGGAATGATGGAGCTCGGACCCGTGCGGCTGGAGCATTACCTTCAGCGCGCACGGAGCACGGCGTCACCGACAGACCTGTGAGTTAAGCGAGATCGTAGCGATCGAGGTTCATCACCTTGGTCCAGGCGGCCACGAAGTCGTGGATGAACTTCTCCTGCGCATCGGCGCAGGCGTACACTTCCGCCAAGGGCCGCAGCTGGGAATTGGCGCCGAAGACGAGGTCGACCCGCGTGCCGGTCCATTTCGTTTTTCCCGTCTCGCGGTCGCGGCCTTCGAACAGGTCCGCGGCTTTCGAGGTAGGCGTCCATTCCGTAGCCATATCGAGCAGGTTCACGAAGAAATCGTTCGTTAGGGCTTCGGGCCGATCGGTGAAGACGCCATGATTCGACTGATCCGCGTTCGTTTTCAAAACGCGCAGGCCGCCGACCAGCGCAGTCATTTCAGGAGCGGTCAGAGTCAGCAGTTGCGCACGATCGATGAGAAGGGCTTCCGCCGGGATCGTGTAGTTGGCCTTGAGGAAATTTCGGAAGCCATCGGCGAGCGGTTCCAGTGGTGCCATCGCTTCGATATCGGTCTTCTCCTGCGACGCGTCCATTCGGCCTGGAGTGAACGGCACCGTGATTTCGTGCCCGGCGTTCTTCGCCGCCTGTTCCACGCCCGCGCAACCGGCGAGCACAATCAGATCAGCCAGGGAAATTTTCTTCCCGCCGTTGGCGCCGTTGTTGAATTCCTGCTGAATGCTCTCCAATTTTTCCAGCACCTTCGCCAGCTGCGTCGGCTGGTTGGCCGGCCAACTTCTCTGCGGTTCGAGTCGAACCCGGGCGCCATTCGCACCGCCGCGTTTATCCGACCCGCGGAAAGTGGAGGCCGAAGCCCAGGCGGTGGAGACCAACTCCGAAACCGAGAGACCGGCCGCGAGAATTTTGCGTTTCAGTCCCGCGACATCCACACCCTCGACCAGCGGATGATCGACCGCCGGAATCGGATCCTGCCAGAGCAATTCCTCTTCCGGTACTTCCGGCCCGAGATAGCGGGCCCGCGGCCCCATATCGCGGTGGGTGAGTTTGAACCAGGCCCGCGCAAAGGCGTCGGCAAACTGGTCCGGGTTCTCGAAGAAACGGCGTGAGATTTTTTCGTAAATCGGATCCACCCGCAAGGCGAGGTCGGTCGTGAGCATCGTGGGCCGATGCTTCTTCGCCGGGTCATAGGCATCGGGCACGGTAGGCTCCGCGTCTTTCGCGACCCATTGATGCGCTCCGCCCGGGCTCTTCGTGAGCTCCCATTCGTGGCCGAAGAGATGTTCGAAATAACCGTTGCCCCAGCGCGTGGGCGTATCCGTCCAGGTCACTTCCAATCCGCTGGTGATGGTGTCCGGCCCTTTGCCGGTGCGGTAGCTATTCTTCCAGCCAAAGCCCTGGTGTTCCAAGCCCATCCCCTCTGGCTCCGGCGAGACGTGCGTGGACTCCGCTGCGCCGTGCGTCTTGCCGAAGGTGTGACCGCCGGCGATCAGCGCCACGGTTTCCTCATCATTCATTGCCATCCGACCAAAAGTGTCGCGGATGTCTTTCGCAGAAAGAGCCGGATCAGGATTGCCATCCGGGCCCTCGGGATTGACGTAGATCAATCCCATCTGCACCGCCGCGAGCGGCTTCTCGAGATCGCGCGTGTGGACGTCGCCATCCGCATTGTCATCGGAAACAAGCACGCCGCCGCCCTTCTCCACGCCCTCCGAGCCGTGCGAGTAACGGATGTCGCCACCCAGCCACGTCGTCTCGCGGCCCCAATAGACGTCGCGATCCGGCTCCCACGTGTCCTCGCGGCCGCCGGCGAAACCGAAGGTCTTAAATCCCATCGTCTCGAGCGCCACGTTGCCGGTGAGCACAATGAGATCGGCCCACGAAATCTTCCGGCCATACTTCTGCTTGATCGGCCAAATGAGACGGCGCGCCTTGTCCAGGCTGACGTTGTCGGGCCAACTGTTGAGCGGTGCAAAGCGTTGCTGCCCACGGCTGGCCCCGCCTCGGCCGTCGCCGGTGCGATATGTGCCAGCGCTGTGCCAGGCCATGCGAATGAAGAGGCCGCCGTAGTGACCGAAATCAGCGGGCCACCAATCTTTGGAATCGGTCATGAGCGCCGCGAGATCGCGCTTCACCGCCGCGAGATCGAGCGACTTGAATTCCTCGGCGTAATCAAAATCTTCACCCATCGGATCCGATTTCGCGGAATGCTGATGGAGCAATTCCACCTTCAACCGGTTCGGCCACCAATCGACATCGGTCGGGGCACGCCCAGTGGCGGCGGTGTGGTTAAAGGGGCATTTGGCTTCGGTGGATGCGTCGTTGCTCATTTCGATTGGATACGTTGGCCCCAATTATACGCGTGAACTCGCGGAGGGGACAAATCGCTCGGCTAAAAATTGCCGACTTAGAAATCCACGAGCAGCCGACGGAGCGTTTTTGCATTCTTAATCGCGTACCCGTCGCGATCGTTATTGAAGTAAGCCCAGACGCGGGTCGCGCCGCTCGCCTTTATCCTTTCCGCCCAAACGGCCAGCTCCGCTCTCGAGTAGTCGTGCCGATACCAGCGAGTCACCCCGTGAAAGCGGAGATACACTTCATCCGCAGTTTTGATCAGCGCATCGGGCAGACGCGGTCCGCTACACGAACAGAAGATCACGCCCTGCTCGCGGAACGCCGCGTAGACTCGCTCGTCCCACCAGCTGCGGTGACGGAATTCCACCACGTTGCGTCGGGCCGGATCGAGCTGCGCGATGATTCCCCGGAGCCGGGCCGGCGAATAGTGATAGCTGGGCGGAAGCTGGAAGAGAAAACAACCCATCCGATCCGCGAGCAGATCCGCAATGTAGCCGAAGTCGCGCACCAGCGTCTTCGTTCCGATGAAACGTTTCACGTGCGTGATGAGTTCCGAAACCTTCACCGTGTAAACGAACTGTTTTCGACCGGCTTGCCGCAACCAAATGCGGACCGCGGCCGGCGTTGGCCATGAGTAAAACGGAGCATTCAGCTCCACCGTTCGGAAGTGTTCGCAATAATGCCGGAACCACTGGTTGGTCGGAAGCGCTGCGGGATAAAACTGACCGCGCCAATGCCAGTAAAACCATCCGGAACATCCCACATTTACTTTTGGTGGCTCCAGAAGGCGTACCGGAGAACTTGGCCGGACCACACGCGCCGCCGCCAGACGAGCCGCCCGCATCCTCGCGGCGCGGTCGGTATTCTGCCGCCGTTGTTCGGCGCGCCGCGCTTCTCGTTTCGCCCGGCGTTCGGCTGCGGGAAGGAGCGCGCCTGCGGCCGCAGTGCGAGTGGGCATGGACGGGCCTACTTCGCGGCGCGCTTCACCAAGGCCCGCGCGCGCGCAGGGCCGAAGCGCCCCAGCGGCTTGAACTTTTTCCCTTTGGCCGCGTTGTAGGAAATGAAGAAGTGCTCGATCTCATCCAATGCCTCCGGCGCCACCTCTGCGAGCGACCGCAAGCGATCGTGGGTCGGCGATCCCACCGCCACCGCCAGCAGGCGGTCATTGCGCACCGTCTTCCCTTTCTCCGTCTGCTTCGCCGCGATGACGCCGATGAGGCGCGCCGCGACGAGGCACCCCACGAAGGCTGGCTCATCCATCAAGATGAGGACGTCGAGCGGGTCGCCATCTTCACCCTTGGTGTTGGGGATTGAACCAAAGTCGTAAGGAAAAAACGTCCCTGCGGGCAGGACGCCGGCGAGGCGGAAAAGTTTCTTCTCGTCGTCCCAACTGAATTTATTCCGGCTTCCTTTTGGCGTTTCGATAATGACTTGCAGGTCATCCGTCTCGGGATCGAAGGGCGGCAAGGTGTCGATCGCGTCCATGGCGTTTTATCAGCTCGCGAGCGGGGTTTCCGCGGGGCCGGAAATGACCTGGCCATCCGTGCGGAAACGCGAGCCGTGACAAGGGCAATCCCAAGTGAGTTCGGCTGTGTTCCAGCGCACGATGCAGCCCATGTGGGTGCAAACCGCGGAGCACTTCTCTACCTTCCCCGACGGGTCGCGATAGACCGCCATTTTGCGGCCGTTCAACTTCAAGATCTTCCCCTCGCCCGGCGCGAGGGCGGAGAGCGATTCGCCTTCCGGCGCTGCCAGCCGCGTCTTCAACAGGTAATACGGATAGTCCTTGTTCTCCGTGATGTAATCCCAGGTGCCGCCAATCAGCTTTTTGCGCGAAGGCGAAAAGAGCTCGCTCCACGGGTTCGTTTTCTGCGCCGCCCAATCAGACGCCATCATCGCGGTGAGCGTGCCGAAGGTCATGCCATTCCCTGCGAAGCCCGTGCCGATGAATTGCCCCGGGCTGCTTTCGCCGATGAAGGGAAGTCCGTCGTTCGTCTCGATCACTTGCCCAGACCAGCGATGCTCGACGATCGCCTCCGGCACCAGCTCGCGCATTCTCTCCTCCAGGCGGCGGTAGCGTATTTCCGTCTCCTCCACCTGCCCGGTCTTGTGATCCTCGCCCCCGAGAATGGCGTAATCTTCATCCCCTCTCCGATCGATCCGGAGATATTGATAAGGATCGGCCGTATCCCAAAACGAGGCCACCGGCAGGCTGCCGCGCGGAATGCGCGCCCCGACAACGTAACTGGTGTAGAGCGCGAGCTTGGTCTGGAATGTCATCCCGCTCATCATCCCGGACTCGCCCAGGATCGGGTTATGCGTAGCGAGGATGACGACGCCGTAGTTGATCCAGTGTCCGTTGACCTTGACTCGTCGCTTCTCCGGATCGAACTCGCCCGCTTCGTTCTCTTCGAAGACGAAACTGTTCGCGCCCGGGATTCGCTGCGCGAGACCGAAAACGTATTTGAGCGGATGGAATTTTGCCTGATTGGAAAAGCGCACGCCCGGGCGCTCCATCTGCGGCACGTGGTCGAGGTAGGCGGCATCGAATCCGAACTCGTTTGCCAGGTCGGCGTCCTGCCGAAATTTCGCGGGATCCGTCTCTCCGTCTGCGGCGACCGGCGCGTGCAGATAACCGGGCACACGCGTGAACTCGCACTCGATCTTCTCCTCAGCGCTGATCGCTTCGATCTGCTCCAGCGCAGCCATGCCAGCATCCCAGACCGCGCGGGCATGATCGCGTCCGAAATTATCGACTAATTCATGGAGCCGCACATCGGTCACGGCCGTCAGGTGCGCCGTCGTATGTCCTGTATCGATGCGCCCGATCCGCCCGCGATCGATCAACGCCACGCTCATCCCCGCGCGGCGCAAGAGATACGCGGTCGTCACCCCGGTGATGCCTCCGCCAACGACCAACGCGTCCACAGTGAGCGCTTGGGTTACGCTGGGAAAAGCGCGGCTCGACGCGCTGGCGAGCCAGTATGGAGTGGTGTCGAGGTCCGGGTTCGTGGTTTTTGATTTCTCAGTCATCAACCCTGAAATCGCAGGCTCGGCTAAAATCGCGGGTGCGAAAAGCGCGAGCACTTTGGCCGGATGGCTTTTGAGAAAGCCGGCAAACGCGTAGCTCCCACGGGAGAAAGGTCCTTTGACCGCGTTTACTCGAGAGCCTTATGATTTGGCCAACGCATGAGTGCGCCTCGCCAACGAGCAGCGGCTTTCTGCCAGCGATTCGGACTCCGGCGCCCGATCCTTTTGGCGCCGATGGCGGGATCCTGCCCGCCGTCTTTGTCGGCTGCCGTCATGCAAGCGGGCGGCATGGGCGCCTGCGGAGCGTTGCTGTTGTCGCCTCAGGAGATCGCTGCCTGGGTGGCAGAGGTGCGTGCGGCGAGCGACGCGGCGTTTCAACTTAATCTCTGGATCCCTGATCCTCCTCCAATGCGGCGACCCTGCGGTGGAAGCGCGCATGCGCGAATTTCTCGCGCGCTGGGGACCGGCGGTGCCGGAGGATGCGGCGGAGTCGATTGCGTTGCCGGATTTCGACGAACAATGCGCAGCTCTGCTGGAAGCGAGGCCAGCGGCGGTGTCGTCCATCATGGGATTATTTCCGGCGGAATTTGTGGCGAAGTTAAAAGCACAGAAGATCGCCTGGTTCGCCACCGCCACGACCGTGGCCGAAGCGAAAGTATGCGGAAGCTGCCGGCGCGGACGTGATCGTCGCGCAAGGAATGGAAGCAGGCGGACACCGCGGCGCCTTCGAGGCGAGCGCGGCCGAGGCGCGGCTCGTTGGCTTGTTCGCGCTCGTGCCGGCGATTGTTGATGCAGTGCAGTTGCCGGTGGTGGCAGCGGGCGGAATCGCGGATGGACGCGGCGTCGCGGCTGCGCTCTTGCTCGGCGCGAGCGCGGCTATCATGGGCACGGCCTTTCTGCGCTGCCCGGAAGCTCAGACGCCGCCGGCGTGGGCCGATGCGCTGGCCGACTTGCCGCCCGAACGAACCCTCCTGACGCGCGCCTTTACCGGCCGGCTCGGTCGCGGCGTCGCGACGGAGTTTGCGCGTGCGCGCCAGCGCGCCCGAGGCGCCGAAGCCCGCGCCCTATCCCATTCAGCGCGCCCTAACGAGGACCATGACCGCGCAGGCGCAGGCAAGATGAAGACATCGAGCGCATGCAAGCCTGGGCCGGCCAATCCGCCGCGCTCGCCCGCGCCGAGCCCGCGGCCGATGTGGTCAAGCGCGTCTGGAACGAAGCGAGCGCGTTGCTGGAGGGCGTTGCTTAGGCCGCCTTTTTCTCCGCCTTCAACGTCGCCATGTCGATGACGAAGCGGTATTTCACATCGCCGCTCACGACTCGCTCCCAGGCCTGATTGATGTCCTGCATCGAAGTCATTTCGATCTCGGGCATAACGTCATGCTCAGCGCAGAAATCGAGCATCTCCTGCGTTTCCTTAATTCCACCGATACCGGACCCGGCGATCGAACGGCGTTGCATGAGCAGATTGAAAATCTGCGGTGAAGGATGCGGCGTCGCAGGCGCGCCGACCAACACCATCGTGCCATCACGCTTCAGAAGATTGATGTAGGGATCGAGATCGTGCGAGACCGAGACGGTGTTCACGATCAGGTCGAGCTGGCCGGTGTAGCGCGCCATCTCCTCTTTGCTCTTGGAGATGATGACGTCATCGGCGCCGAGCTTCTTGCCGTCGGCAACTTTATCGGGCGAGGTGGTAAAGAGGATCACCTTCGCGCCCATGGCGTGCGCCAGTTTCACGCCCATGTGGCCGAGTCCGCCGAGGCCGACGATACCGACGGTTTTCCCGGCACCGGCATTCCAGTGCCGAAGCGGCGAGTAAAGCGTAATGCCCGCGCAAAGCAGCGGCGCGGCTTTGGCCGGATCCATCCCTTGCGGCACGCGTAGAACGTAATGCTCATCGACCACGATGACGGTCGAGTATCCGCCCTGCGTTGGCTTGCCGGTCTGCTTTTCCACGCCCATGTAGGTGCCCTGCATTCCGCTGCCGGTGCAGTAATTCTCCAGGTCTTCCTCGCAGTTCTCGCAATGCCGGCAGCTATCAACGATGCAGCCGACGCCGACCATGTCGCCGACCTTGTGCTTGCTCACGTTTTTCCCAACCGAAACGACCTTGCCCACGATCTCGTGCCCGACCACCTGCGGATACGTCACCGGCATCCACTCGCTGCGGGCATAGTGGAGATCGGAATGGCAAACGCCGCAGAAAAGGATGTCGATCTGGACGTCGTCGTCGCCGACGTCGCGGCGCTGGAAGTCCCAAGGTTTTAGGTCCGCTTTCGGATCAAAGGCAGCGTAAGAAGAAGCGTTAATCATAAAAATTTTGTGAGCGCGGAGCTTACGCCGGCAGGCAGGTTTTCGCGAATTTTGAAAATCCCGGTGCTCGTCTTAGACGCATAAGATCTTGAGCGAACGTTGGTTTGCGCCAGAGGCGCCAGCGGGGAACGTGCTCCCTTATGCAGCGCCCCGCTTTGCCGCCGGACGAAAAGCACCGTCTCGCGGCGCTCCGCGCGCTGCGTTTATCCGAGCAATCGGAGGAGCGCTTCGACCGGATCACGCAACTGGCCGCCGAAATATTCCAGGTGCCGATGGCGTTCGTCTCGCTCGTGGATCGCGAGCGGCAATGGTTCAAGTCGACCGTCGGGCTCGAAGTGCATGAGACGCCGCGCGAGCTTTCCTTCTGCGCGCACGCCATTCTTGGCGAGGGCGCGCTGATTGTTCCGGATGCGCACCAGGACGCGCGGTTTGCCGACAATCCGCTGGTGACGGGCGATCCTTTTCTGCGCGCCTACATGGGACGGCCATTGCGATTGCCCGGAGGCGAAAAGGTGGGCACGCTTTGCATTGCCGATCGCGTGGCGCGGGATTTTTCGCCCGCGCAAGAGCAGATCCTTTCGCGCCTGGCGGAGGTGATTGAGCAGGAACTGCGCATGGGCGAGCTGATCGACCTGCAGGCGCAGCTGCTGAAGACGCAGCGGCGTTTGAGCGATGAACTCGCGGAAGCGGCCAAGTATGTGCGCTCGCTCATCCCGCCGCCCTGCCACGAACCGGTCGCGATTGACTGGCGCTATCTGCCCTCGGAGCAATTGGGCGGCGATTGCCTGGGCTATCATTTTCTCAGCGAAACCAAGGTCGCCCTTTACGTGCTCGATATCTGCGGGCACGGCGTGGGCGCAGCGTTGCTCTCGGTCGTGTTGCTCGATGTCCTGCGCTCGCGCGCGCTGCCGGGGGTAGATTTTGCCGATGCGGCCGAAGTGCTCGAAGCGTTGAACCGCGAATTCCCCTTCCATCGCCATGGACGCTTTTTCACGATCTGGTATGGCGTGCTCGACTTCGCGCAGCGCGAGCTCACTTTCAGCACCGCCGGCCATCCGCCAGCGGTTTTGATCGCCGACAATGGAGACATTCAGCTCCTCTCCAGCAACGGAATGGCCACCGGTTGCAAGGAGGGGGCGGAATATGAAAACGTGCGCCGTCCCTTCCGCGCCGGTGACAATCTTTACGTCTACAGCGATGGCGCCTACGAGCTCCGGGGGGCGACCGAGGAAATCCTTTCGGTCGAGGAATTGGCGCGCTTATTCCAGCGTGCCACCCTCACAAAGCAACCGCTGGAGGAAGTCCTCAAGGAATTAAAACGCCGGCGCGGCGCGGACACCTTCGTGGATGACGTCTCGCTCTTGGCGGTCAAAATGCCCTGACCGCTCGGGCAAAAAATCACGGCGCCTTCTCTACGACCGGCGCGAAGACGGCACGAAACGCGCGCAACGCCGCCGGGTGGTAAATGGTGGAATGTTTCTCCTCGGGCATTTTTTCGTAGTGCCATTCCAGGCCGGCGGGCGCCGCGGTGCCTAACAAGTCCGAGAACTTCTCGGTGTTGACGATGATCCCCTTCTCGTCACTGCTCGCGAAGTAGAGTTTCTTCTTCCCCTCCGGTCGGCCTTTGAGCAGCTCAGGCGCGCGCTTCACGAGTGCGTCCCGGTTCCACCAGAGACTGGGATCGAAGGCGAGGTAGCTGTCGAACAGGTCCGGCTCGAGCAGAAAAGTTTCGATCACGAAGAGCCCGGCGAGCGATTCGCCGACGATGGCGGTTTCATCGGTCGTGCGGTAACGCCGTTTCACTTCCGGCATTAATTCCTCGCGGAGGAACTTGCGGAATAACGCGGAGCCGCCGACGTGCGGCGCGATCTTCTTGTCCTCCGGATTTTCGGTCGGACCGGTCATATCGCGCCGCCGTTCGGTGTTCTCGATTCCGACGAGCAGAAACGGGCGCATGGTCTCGTTGCCGACCGACACCTGCACCAGCCCGGCGACATGCAGGAAGTCTTCCGCCATCCCGCCATCGGGCATGTACAAAACCGGCACCCGCATTTCTTTCGACTTCGCGTAACCGGGCGGCAGGTAAACATTGATCGTTCTCGTCTCGCCCAAGGCCTTGGATTCGATCGTGAACGTCTCGCCGATGCTCAGGGGCGAGGAGGGATTGGCCGCGAAAGCGGGCCCAGAAGAAACGATGCCAGACAGAACCAAAGTCAGAGCAAAAACTTTCGAGGAATGGCCCATGTCTCAGAGAACTGAAGGCCTGCTCGATGTCAATACGCTGAGGCCGTCCGCCCGGCCTGCGACGTTAGGCGGAAGCGCCAGCCTGCTCTATGGTGGCGCCTTGAATCTCGTCCTCATCGCATTCTCCGCGGTCTCGTTTTTCGGTTATGGCGTGAGCTGCTTTCTCTCTCGCCACCTGCGGAAAGAGTTTGAACGCTACGGCATGCCGGCGCAGCGCATGCTGGTGGGCGGTCTGCAAATTTGTGCGTCGATCGGTTTGGTGGCCGGACTCAGCTATCCGTGGATGGGGCGCGCGGCCGCAGCCGGACTGGCGCTGATGATGCTCGTCGCGGTCGCAGTGCGAATCAGAATCAAAGACACGCTGCTCCAGACCACCCCGGCAGTTCTGTATCTGCTCTTGAACGCCTATCTCTGCCTGGCCGCTTTTTAAGACGTCTCAGCGAAGGAGCCATGGAATTAAGAAGTTATCTGCAGTGGAAACATTGGCGGGACAAGGCGCGCACGCTCGACCCTGAGGGTGCCAATTTCTGGCGGGCGACGCGTGCGACGTTGGCCGCGATCGCGGCGAGCTTTTTCCTCTTCCATGCGGTGCGCTGGTTTCACCAACCAGAGACGGTGGCGTTCGTGGGCATTTTCATTGCCGTGCTCGGCTCCGTGTTGGTGAACGATCCGAAGGCTTCAGCCCAACGGGGCACGATGCTGATCGTCTCGCTCGTCGCTTCCGCCACGCTGGCACTGGGGACTCTGGTCGCTCCAATCTGGTGGCTGAACAATCTCGTCTTCGTTGCGATCATTTTCGGCGCGGTCTTCGTCCGTCAATTTGGACCGCGCTATCTCGCGCTCGGCTTCATCGCCTTCCTCTCCTATTTCGTCTCGCTCTTTTTCCGGGCGAAATTTGCCGACCTCCCTTGGTTGGTGGCGGGGATCGCAGTGGGGGTGATCATCGCCTACGTCCTGCAGTTTTGGCTGTTGCCGAATAATCCGAAAGCGAAGGAGCGGCAGGCCTTCGCGGCCTATCGCGCGCAACTGCGGCGCCTGGCCACACAACTGCGCACCACGATCGAACGCGGGCAATGGAGCGCCGCGGAGCCGCGCGCATTACGCACTGAAGTGGCGCGCTTAAACAATCTCGCGTTGGCGTGGGAGCATGCCATGTCACCGCGCGATCAGGCTGCGAGCTTATCGGGCCCGCGCTCGATCCGGCTCTGGGTCCTGGACCTGGAGGTGGCGCTGGAGGGAATGGTGGACGCGAGCGGCCGACTGCTGGAGTCAGGCGAGACGACACCGGAGTTGCGCGCGACGCTGGCGGAGAGTCTCGGCCACGTTCTCGGCTGCCTGGAAGAGGAAGATTTTTGCGATAAAAGCGTGGTGCACTGCGGCGAGGTCGGAGCACAATTGGAGTCGTTAGGCCGCGCCGCCGGTCGGCTGAAAAACTCCGCGGCTCTAATTCACTTCGGCCACTCGCTGCGCGACTTCGGCCGCGCGCTCGCCCGGCGCGACGAGCATACGCATTCCCCGGTGCTAGACGTCGCTGCGGCTAGTGAAGCGGAGAACGAGGATAGCGCAGCGCCGAAGCAAAAACTGCGCTTCCGGCTGGCGTTGCAGGCCAGCCTGGCCGGCGCGCTCGCCATCGCGGCGGGAGAGTTGATCTCGCGCGAGCGCTGGTATTGGTCGGTGATCGCGGCGTTTTTTGTTTTCGCGCAGACGGAGACCAGTTCGGAAACTTTGGTGAAAGCGTGGCAGCGCATCTTCGGCACGCTCATCGGCGTGATTGTCGGGTTGGCGCTGGGCGAAGCGGTGATTGGTTACGCCTGGTTGCAGATCGTGCTCATCTACGTCTGCATCTTTTTCGCCTACCTGCTCTTCGGGATTTCCTACGCCTGGATGATCTTCTGGTTCACGCTTCTGATCTCGGTGCTTTACAGCTGGCTGGGATTGCTCACGCCGGGCCTGTTGGAATTGCGTCTCTTGCTCACTATCGTGGGCGCGGTCGTCGGCGTGCTCAGTGCGCGCTTTATTTTTCCTGCGCGCACCGGCGAGAAAGTGCGAACTGCGGCGCTCGCCGTTCTGCAAAAATGCGCGGATCTGCTGGAGCTGGCGGGTCGTGGGCAAAGCACCCTGCACGCCCTGGCAGGCGAGATGCGGACGCTCGATACCAAGCTGCAGGAAATGCGCGCGGCGGCTGATCCGCTCCGCCGACGTTTCCTGCCCGTGGAGGGTCGCGAGCAGGTGGGGCTGGCGCACAGCGTGGATGTGATCGCGTTTTCTGCGCGGCAGTTAATTGGTCTGTGGCCGGACGGGGAAGGTGGCGCAACCCCGCTCGCTGGAGTCGTTAGGCAGCTCTCCGAAAATACGCGGGCGCTGATGGCGGCTTTGGAGCACATGACATCGACGCGGCTGGAACGGGCGGTGCCTGCGTTTGACGATCCGATTGCTTCGACGCTCGAAGTCGGAGAGGTCGCGGAAGGTCGGCTCCGCCACTGGCTGCGCCGGATCGATCGCGAACTGCGAACGATGGCAGAGTTGACCTAGAGCAGAACGATCGCGACGCACATCGCCAGCACGGTGAGCGCGGGGAGCGATTTTTTCACCGGGTCCTGCACTTTCAAGTGCATGCCGAGCGCACCCAGCATGAGCACGCCCAAGCCGATCGCGGCCGGTGTGGCAAGCTGCGGAAACCAAATCGCGGCGATGAGTTGCAAAGCCAGGCTGACCTTGAGCACGCCGATAACGATCATGAACCAAAACGGCAAGCCATAGGACGCGAACTCTTCGCGGAGCGACTTCGCGTCGCCGCCGCGGAACGAAGTCGATTGGCCGGAGCGGACCAGCCAGACATTAAGGATGCCGAGCGCGACGATGAGCTGCAAAACGATGCGTAGAATTTCCATGGCGTTCCTCGATGCCGACCAGTCGAGAATGATCACCGTGCCCTGGCATCGCAATGCCAATCTTGCGTGAGCCTATTTCCCTTCCTCCACGCCAAGGCAACGCGGCCGCGTCTATTTTCTTAGGTCGCGAGAGGATCGGCCAGCACGCCAATGAGCCTCAATTTCCTCGAGGCTGCGTCCCTTTGGTTTCCGGAACGAGAAACCAAACGAAGAGCCACGAGCCCACTCCGACCGCCGCATAAATCCAGAAAGTAAATGAGCGCCCGACTCCGTGAATGAGAGCGAGAAAGGTCAGCGTGACGAAGAGATTGGCACCCCAATTGAAAGCCGTGCTCACGCTCATGGCCAGCCCACGAATCTTGAGCGGATAAATCTCCGAGATCAGCAGCCAGAACACCGGCCCCAAACCGACAGCGAACGAGCCGACATATAGAGCGAGACTACCGGCTGCGATCCAACCGAGCGTCGGTCCCGCCAGGCTCGGCTGGGCAAAGGCCAACCCAAGGGCGATGAGGCCGACGATCATTCCCGCCAGGCCTACCAATAAAAGCGGGCGACGACCCACGCGGTCCACCAACAGAAAGGCCACGATGGTCAGGATCACGTTGATCATCCCGACGCCGACGGTCGCGAGGATGGAACTGGCGGCGGAGGTAATGCCGGCGTAACCGAAAATCATCGGGGCATAGTAGATCACGGTGTTGATGCCGGTGACTTGCTGAGCGACCGCGAGACCCACGCCCACCAGGAGCGCAGCGCGCATCGCCGGGCGGAAAAGCGTGCGCCAATCGCCGCTGCTGTCCTCCTTCAGGTTGCGCTGCATTTCGGCGAATTCTTCGTCCACCTCAGCGCGGCCACGAATGCGTTTGAGCACCTGTTCGGCTGCTTTGCGTTGCTTCTGACCGAGCAGCCAACGCGGGCTCTCCGGCAGCCAAAGCATCCCGAGCCCGAGCAGCGCGCCGGGAATGGCGGCTAATCCAAACATCCAGCGCCAAGCGCGCGCGTCCGCCAACCCGTAGTCGACCAGATAAGCGACAACGATGCCAATGGTCACGGCGAGTTGATTAAGCGAGACCAGGCGACCGCGAAGAGCAGGAGGCGAAACCTCGGAGATATAGAGCGGAGTCGTGAAGGACGCCACGCCGATGGCGGCGCCTAACAAGACGCGTCCCGCGATAAGCCAGATCTCATTCGGCGCCAGAGCAGTCCCGATGGCGCCGATAAAAAAGAGCGCAGCCGTGGCGATGATGACGCGGCGACGTCCAAAGCGATCCGCCACGGTGCCGCCGACCACCGCGCCTAGGAGCGCACCGAGCAAGACGCAGCCCACCACTACCGAAACCATCCCATCGGAGAGCGAGAAATCCTGCCGCACGAAAAGGATCGCACCGGAAATGACACCGGTATCGTAGCCAAACAGGAGGCCACCAAGCGCAGAAATAAACGCTGCGAGATAAACGAAGCGGCTGTTCGCCTGGTCGGGAAGAGAGGGCTTATTCATGGACCGGACAGCGCCCGACAAGCCAGACTAGAAGAGTGGCTGCGCGCTTCGCAACTGGAGATGCCGAACGAACCGATCCGCCGCGCCCCCGCCTTGGCAAGCGAAGATTCCACGCGATACTGCGGCATGAAGAACAACGGAAAGACTGCCCTTCGTCAGAAAATGAAAGCGCCCTTGCGCACGCCGAGCGATCTGAGCGCAAAAGCCACGAAGGATATTTCCGCGGTCATGAATAGCATCCTGGCTGACGTCCTGGCGCTTTACCTCAAGACCAAAAATTTCCATTGGCACATGAGCGGACCGCACTTCCGCGATTACCATCTGCTGCTCGACGAACAAGCGGCCCAGCTTTTTGCCATGACCGATCCGATCGCGGAGCGCGTGCGCAAAATTGGCGGCACGACGCTGCGCTCCGCGGGGCATGTCTCGCGTCTGCAAACCATCTCCGATAACGACGCCGACTACGTGGAGCCGCTCGATATGCTGGCGGAGTTGCGGGATGACAACGAAACGCTCGCGCGCCGCATGCGCGAGGCGCATTCCGTTTGTGATGAGCATGACGATATCGCCACCGCGAGCCTGATCGAAAATTGGGTGGACGAGACCGAGCGCCGCGTCTGGTTCCTTTTCGAGAGCTGCCGCGCGGGCAGCGGCCGACCTTAAGGCCGCAGCGTTCCTTCGATCGAATCGTCCAGAGTTTTGCCGATGGCGGCGCCGATGAGCATCTTTACACCGGCGACGGCGGTGCCGTGTTTTGTGTCCCAATAATATCCGTCGCGCGGCACGAATTCGAGGGCGGTGATGCGTGGGTCATCCACGCCTTCCGTGAACCACGTCTTTACGATCGGCTCCCAGAGTTCTTTGATCTTCGCTTTGTCGCGCGTGATCGAGGCAGTGCCCTTCAGGACGAGGAAATCGGAGTGCGCCGAGCCTTGGAAATAAAGGGTGACGTTGGGATCGCGCTGGAGCTCTTCGTTCTTGTGGCTGTCGTTCGCGCTGAGGAACCAGAGGTGTCCGGCGTCGTCTACCTGTTGCACACTCATCGGGCGGGTCCCGCTCGATCCCTCCATCGTTTCGGCGGTGCAAAAGAAACAGGTCTGCGCCTTATCGACCAGCTCGCGGATCTTGGCAATTGCGTCCTCGCCGGAGAGATCGGCGTGGTTTTCTTCGGGTTGATTTTTGTTAATGGAATCCATGTTTTGATTTTTTGCCGTCCGCATTATGTGGGCGCGCTTACTATTCGCACCCGCCTCGAGCCTTAGATGCTGCGGTGTTTCTGCGATCAAGAAGCTGGCCGACGAACTCGCGGCCGCCAAGCGCTTCTCCGGCAGCGGCCGATGGCGAAATCCTCATCGACGCCGTTTGTAGTAAAGCCGACCGGGAGAAGAAAATCCCGAACGCCGCAGAGACAGTCTACGATGTCGGCTCGATCGGGAAGTTGTTCACGCAGTGAAAACTCTGCGCGATCTGGTCCCTCGTCCGCCTGATGCGCCGGCGCCGACGGATGAGAATAAATTCGCCGCCTTCGGAATCCAAGGCGGCGCTCCGGGAGTGAATGCACAGTTGGGGATTGATCCGGCGGGTCGCTACACCCGCGTGATTCTCTGCAACAGCAGTCCACCGATGGCGATGACGATGGGCACGACGATCCGCGAGTGGATCGCGCAGTTACCGAAGTAAGCGAGGCGCGGCCAGCGCGGTGTGCGGCCTCAGAGTTGTCTTGACTGCCGTCTGCGTTCCAGACATGCAGCAAGGGAACCAATCATACCTATGAATCTTTTCCGGCGGAAGAGTGTCACGGAACTTCAAGTGGAGGCGGTGAGCGATCACAGTCTCAAGCGAGCGCTCGGTCCGGTGAACCTGACGGCGCTCGGCATCGGCGCGATCATTGGGACAGGCATCTTCGTCCTAACCGGAACTGTCGCGGCGCAGAACGCCGGGCCCGCGGTGGTGCTCTCCTTCGTCCTCGCGGGAATCGCGTCGGTCTTCGCGGCGTTGTGTTACAGCGAGTTCGCTTCGCTCGTGCCGATGGCCGGCAGCGCCTACACCTACGGCTATTGCACACTCGGCGAGTTCGTGGCCTGGATCATCGGCTGGGATCTCATCCTCGAATACGCGGTCGCGGCGATCACGGTGGCGATTGGCTGGTCTGGCTACGTGGTCTCGCTTCTCCACGATTTCGGGATCGACGTTCCGCCCGCGCTGTCCGCCGCGCGCGGTACCGAGCTGGTGCAAATTCCCGCAGCGGTCGCGGCGTTGCTGAAAATCAAAGCCGGCTGGGTCGCAGTGAGCGCGTCTCTCTTGGAGCAGATCAAACAAGCCGGATTCGACCCCGCCAGTATGGCGCACGCGACGGCGATCTTTAACCTGCCTGCAGTCATCATCATCTTCCTGGTCACCACCGTGCTCGTGATCGGGATCAAGGAATCCGCCGGGTTCAACAATCTCATCGTGATAGTGAAGCTCGCGGTCGTGCTCATCTTTATCTTCGGCGCCTATCAAGCTATCACCTCCGCGAACTGGCACCCCTTCATCCCGGTCAACACCGGCGTCTCCGGGCACTTCGGCTGGAGTGGCATCATGACCGGCGCCGGCATCGTCTTCTTCGCTTACGTGGGATTCGACGCGGTCAGCACCGCGGCGCAAGAAGCCAAGAATCCGCAACGCGACATGCCGATCGCGATCATCGGTTCGCTCGTCGTTTGCACCATCCTCTACGTCATCGTCTCCGCTATCGCGACCGGCGTGGTGCCTTACGGACAACTCGACGTGCCGGACCCGATCGCAGTCGTCGCGGATCGCGCTGGGTTGGGCTGGATGGGGATGATGATCAAATTCGGCGCGGTCGCCGGGCTCTCGTCAGTGATCCTCGTCATGTTGCTCGGGCAATCGCGCGTCTTCTACAGCATGGCAAAAGACGGCCTGCTCCCGCCTATCGTGCACCGGGTGCATCCGCGCTTCCGCACACCGTGGATCACTTCGATCATCACTGGCATCGGGGTCGCTGTTTTCTCCGCGATCTTCAGTGTGCGCGAAGCGGGCAGCCTGTGCTCCATCGGCACACTGCTCGCATTCGTCATCGTCTGCATCGGGGTGCTCGTGTTGCGGGTGCGCGAGCCGAATCTGGAGCGGCGTTTCGCTACGCCGTGGGTTTGGTTTGTGGCGCCGGCGGGCGCGTTGTCCGCGCTCGCGCTCATGGCCGCGCTGCCCTGGCCGACCTGGCGCCGATTGCTGATCTGGTTCGCGCTCGGCATGGTCGTCTATTTCGCCTATGGCGCGCGCCATAGCCGACTCGCTGACGGCGGAAAGCGGGCAGACACGCCGCCGGCACGCTAAGACGAGCGCGCGCTAGATCTAACGCTCGCGATCATGCGGCTGTGGTGCGCTGGACATTGCATCCTGTGCCTGGCGCGCTTCCTCCATCAACTTGCTCATGGCAAAGGAACCGCGCTCGCGTTCCGGCAACCCTTCGAGATGCTGCACGAGCGCTGCCCAGGCTGCGCGCGCTTCATCGCTCCGGCCGGCTTGGGCGAGGACGCTAGCGCGGCGCGCCATCCAAGGCTCGGGGCGGGGCGCGCTGCGGCGCGCTGCCTCTACGCGCTCTAGCGCTGCGTCGAAGTCTTTCATCGCAATCTCCAGATCCAACGCGCGGAGCGTGAGCACAGGAATTTGTCCCAGCCGCACGATCCCTGCCGCCAGGACTTGGAGGGCTTCCGCTTGGTAACCTTGAGCCGCGAGCGCGTCGGCGACTTCTTGGAAGAGGTCGGGCTCCGGCGCTGCGGTGCGTTGGAGAGCTTCGCGATAATCGGCCAGACTGGCGGCATTCTCCCCCACTCCACGCCGGGCGCGGGCCCGCAGCAACCAAGCCTGCGCGCACTCTGGATGCGTCAGAAGTTGGCGATCGAGCGCTGACTTGGCTTGCGCGAAATCGCCCGCCGTCAGCCAGGCTTGACCGCGCGAGAGATCGGTCAGGAATTTTCCGGGCGCGAGTTTGTCCACGCGCTCGAGGTCCGCAAGCGCAAGCTGCAAGTCGCCGTGCTGTCCGTGCAGATTCCCCAGTTCGAGATGCGCCAATGGATTGGAAGCGTCATTCTCCAACTCCGCAGTCAGCGCCGCGATGCGCTCGTGATACCCGCCATGTCCGTAAAGCGATCCGCTTAACGCTAGAACGCACACGCTGCCCAGCCACACCAGCGGACGAAATCTGAAGCAGCGATGTGATCGCAGCGGCATCAGACTCCTCACTGTTTCATGATGGTGAAGGTGTCCGGGGTCGTGCCGTTCTCCCGCAGGAAGGTGGCGTCGAGGCGGTTGCCGTTCACGTCGAGAACGAGGGAGCCGAGGTTGAGCACGGAAAAGAAATGCGCGGGATGAGGAAAATCCGGCTGGCTGGAGGTCGCCTGCCCCGCCGAGCCGGCGACGGCGTAGACCGCGCCTTGATGACTGCGCGCGCCCGCCAGCGGTTTGATGTAAGCGCCGTTGCCGCCGGGGCGTCCATCGCCGCCATTAATTTTCATCGCGTTCGTGAGCGTGGCCGAGAGGCCGTAGTGGCCATCGATCAGGAAGGACCGCTCGTAGCTGTGGCTGTGTCCCGCGAGGGTCAGATCGACGCCGCCCGCTTCGAGGATGGGGAGGAAGTTTTGCCGCATCTCGATGAGCTCACCTTCGGTGTCCGAGTTGTGCGAACCCTTGGTGTAGGGCGGATGGTGGAAGAAACAGATGATCCAGGTGGCGGTGGTGCTTTGCAGGTCGGTTCGCAGCCACGCTGCCATTGGGCCGTCTTCATTAATGCCGGGTGTGGCCGGATTATCCACCGCCCGATTAGCCGTCATGGAATCGAGCGCGATGAAGTGAATGTTCCCGTAATCAAACGAGTAGTAATGCTCCGTCCCTGAAGCCACGCCGCCGGCCTCGCCCGCGGTCGGCAGGGTGTAGATATCGAAGTAAGGATACGTATCGACGAACGCCGTGGCCTGCGCGGTTTCATGATTGCCGAGGCAGGACCAGAACGGCGTCTTCCGCAGCATGGTGCGATACATGTCGAACACGGCCACCTGGAATTCGCTATCCTGGCCAGAGTTGTAGGCGTTGTCGCCGAGTTGAAGCACGAGGTTCGGCGTGCGCGCGCCGGTGAAAGTATAGAACGCATCGCGCACCGCTGTTTGCTGCGCGGCGCGTGCAGGGTCGCCGTAGCCGGCGGTCCCCGCATCGCCGAGAACCCAGATGCGGGTGTTAACCGAAGACCCGGCCGCAGGCGGAGTGGTGAAGGTGAAGTCGGTCCCGTTATCCGGCGGAGCAGGTGCGAGCGTATCCGTGCCGGAGCCCACGCTGTAGAAGTAGGTCGTGTTCGGAGTCAGCCCGGTAAGCTTGACTTCGTGATTGAACTGCGACGCCGGCGCCGCCGCTTCATCCACGGTTTGGTCGAGCGTCCCGGCGATGGTGCCGTAGCGGACGCGCCCGAGATCGTAGAGCGTATTGCGCCACCGGATCGTCATCTGCCTCTGCGCCGCCTTCTGCAAATAAGGGCCGCGCGTCAGTGAGCCGGCGCCCGCGACGACGGTAACGTTAACCGGTGCGGAGGTGGTCATGGTATTGGCGCTATCGAGAGCGACGGCCGTGAGCGAGTGGCTGCCCGGCGACGCGCTGGTCCAGCCAAAGCGATAGGGACTGGTCGTCGTCGTTCCAATTAGAGTGCCACCATCGTAGAACGACACGCTTGTGATCGTCCCGCGCGCTGGCGCGGCTGTGGCCTCGATCATGAACGCGCTGCCGACCGTCATGCCCTGCGTCGGGCTGGTGATCGCCGCCATTCCGGAAGGCAGCCCGAAGATCTCCACCAGCCCAACGCCCGTCCCGTTATTCGCGCCACGAACGATCGCTGTGTAGCGCGCGCCGCCCGACGGCAGCGTTGCGACCAGTGCTGACTCCAGTTCGCTTGTCGGCGGGACGGTTGTCCCAATGATTTCCGCCTCCTGCGTGCTCCGCCAGTTGTCATTCGCTTGCAGGAGCACGCCATTCCCATCGCGCAATTCCAGCGTGGGATCGGCCAGTTTTCCGGCCACGGGCAACGAGGGCCCGATCGCGCGGATCAGCACTCGCTGCGGCGCGGTCCCGAGCACGATCGTGCCCGCGATCAGGACGTTGTCGCTGGTTTGCACGAGGCCGCGGGTCGAAATGTTGGCCAGGCGCGAATCGACTGCTTGATCGAGATCGTAAGCTTCAACCAAGGCGATGCCGGTGCCGTTATTCACGCCGCGGACGATGGCAGTGTAGTTCGAAGAATTGGCCGGCAACGTGGCCACGATGGCCGACTCCAAATCATTCGTGGGCGGGACTTGGGAAGCGATGATTTCCGCTTCCTGGGTGCTGCGCCAGTTGTCGTTCATGGCCACGAGCGCGCCTGTTCCATCGCGGAGCTCGAGGATCGGATCGGCCAGCTTGCCACCCACCGGAAGGGACGGCCCGATCGCGCGGACGATAACGCGTTTGGGCATGGTGCCGGTGACGATGAATCCACCGATGAGCACGTTGTCGCCGGTCTCAACGCGCAGCCGCGTGGAGATGTTCGCCAAACGAGTGGATGAGATCGGCGTCGCGGTCGGCGTGGGCGTTGCCGTCGGAGTCGGTGTAGCTGTGGGCGTAGGCGTGGCGGTAGGTGTCGGCGTGGCGTTGCCGACACTTGTGACCGTCAAGACAACCCCGCCATTGCTGACCGCGGGACTGACGGTAAAACCGGGACTGTTGATCGTGGCGAAACCGCCGCTCGCCGAAGTGCTGGTAATGATTTGAAAAGTGTTTCCGACTGCGGGCGTGAATCCGGAGATCAGGCTCAGGTTTAGCGTGCCGCCGAGCGTGGCTTGGCCATTCACCACCAATTGATCGTGCTGCGTTCCCGCGGTCGTGCCGCCAATCTCGATCGCGAGGCTGCCTGCCTGAGCATAGTTGCCGTTGACGGTAAGACGGCCGGCCGAAGTTCCCGGCGCCACTGTGCCACCGACGTTCACCGTGACCGATCCGACCGTACCGCTGCCGCCGAGCCGTCCGCCATTGTTCACCGCCACGGCGCCCGCTCCCGTCGCGCTGCCGGTGGAATTCTGCGCGAGCAACGTGCCACCGCTGATCGTGGTATTGCCGGCGTAATTATTTGCGCCCGAAAGCGTGACCGTCCCGCTCTTGATTTCGACACTGCTAAAATCCGAGATCGTCTCCGCGTAGCTGAAGCTGCCGCCAGAACCGGGGTCGATTGTGAGGACGTTATTGCCGCCGCCCGCGCCGCCGGAAATGTTGCCGGTCACGGAAGCGGCGTTGCCGAGAATGTTAAGCGTGTTGTTGCCGCCTTGCAGATCGACCGCGAAACCGTTGTTCCCGACGATCGTGCCCGCGTTGGTCAAAACGTCGTCGCCGTTTCCCGTCTGGATCGCTGCGCCCAACGCACCCAAGCCGCCGCCGCTAATCATACCACCAGCGTTGTTCGTGATGGTGTTGGCGAGCGCGCTGATGATCCGGATACCGACGCCGCTCGCGCCCTGAATCAATCCGCTGTTCGTCACCGTGGTGACCGCGATGGCGTTGCCCATGCTGCTGTCGTCGATCAAGATTCCATTGCCCGGCCGGGTCGGGTCGCCATTAGGCGCGCCGGGTCCCGAAGCGGTGCCGATGATTCGCCCGCTTGCGGTGTTAATAATACTGCCGCCGCCCGCCGCCAGACCTTCGGTGTTGTTAGGCCCGCCATCACTGCCGACGCCCTTGGCGCCGCGCCCGAGAATATCGCCGGAGTTGGTCAAAGACAGAACGCCGTCCACGTCAATGCCATCGCCGTCGCCATTCGTCGCCTCCGCGGTGACCGCGCCTTGAATGGTCGCGCCGGCCGCGTTCGTGACACTCGCGGTCGTGCCGAGGTCATCGATGTTAATGCCGGAGCCGTTCACCGCCGAGATGGTGCCTGCGTTCTGCACTTCAATACCAAAACCTGGCGTGCCGCCGGTGATTCCGTGCCGGCCGATGATGCTGCCCATATTCGTCACCTTCACTCCGGAGTTGTCCGCCTGGATTCCATCGCTGCCGGAAGGATCCGTCGTGCCTGTCGGCGTGGCCGTGATCATACCCGCATTCGTGATCGAGCCGCTCGCTCCGGGCCGGACCGCATCCTGGCCCACCGCGGAGATCACGCCGGTCGCGAGATTGTTTAAGGAATTGTTCGCCCCAGTAATGGCCGCCCAATCAATCGCCTGCCCGCCAGCCGTCACCCGGATCACGTTGCTGTTGGTCAGCGCGACCGACGAATTCGTGTTCACTCGGAAGGCGTCAGTCGACACCGCGCTGATGATTCCGTTGTTGGTGACGGTGAGATTGGAAATGCCCGCCGCGCTGTCGATCGCGCGACCGCTTCCCGTTTGTTCGATCGTGCCGTTGTTGAGCAGGCTGGACGTGCCCGTCATGCTCAAGGCGAGCGTCGCGCCGCTGGTGCTGATCGCGCCGCCCGCATCCACCGTTGCAGCCCCGCTTGTGAGCGTCTGCGCACCCGTGGTGGTTCCGCTCGGGATCGGATTAGGCCCAGGGCTGAACTGCGCGACCGCGAGGGTCGCCGTGAGTAGAAGAGACGCAACCGTGAGCCCTTGGGGATTCTTCATTACCAAGGTCTACGCGGAAGAATATTTCATCGCGAGACATATCGGACCCGCGCCCCAGCGCGCGCTCCGCTAATGCGTCATCGACGACGGCTCGCTCGAGTACCGCTCCGGATCCTGCCGAAAGAAATTGCGCAACTCCTCGTAGAGCCGCGGACGCGATTGCCGGAGCGCGAGCGGCCGTTCGAAGAACGCCTCGGTCGCCACCGCGAAGAACTCCGCGGGATTGGTCGCACCGTAACCATCAAGCAACGTCGGAATGCCGGTCTCATCGGCCGCGCACAAGTTCGCGTATTCGATTTTCATCACCTCGGCCCAGGATCGTTTGTCGCTTCGAGAACGCAGCGCTGGCACGCCATCGGTTGCGAAGTCTTCGAAATCGAGCTGATGCGCGAACTCGTGCAGGACGAGATTTTTCCCATCCGAAGGATCAAGCGCACCGTGGCGCGCCGCGTCCCACGCCAGGACCATCGAGCCCATCTGGCGTCCCGTTTCGCCGAGGCGCGCTTCCCTGCCCTCCTGCCAAATGTCGTCGCCGAGCGGCTGGCTATCGTCCACGATAAAACCCGACGGATAGACCAGGATGGTGATGAGCCGCGGGTAGTAATCCGTCTGCCGATGCAAGAGAAGCAGGCAGGCTTGGGCTGCGATCGTTAGGCGAATTTCGTCGTCCAACTCCAAACCGCCGCAGCCTTCAAAGCGCTTCTCCGCGAGGAAGACCTGCACGTGGCCGAGCAATTCCGCCTGGTCCGCTGAGGAAAGCCGCGAGAAGAACGGCAAATTACGCGCAATGATTTCCCGCCACTCGGGCGAAGCGGGCTGTTGGCGCAGACGGCGGCGCCGTCGTTCTTTCAAGGCGGAAAACATTGGCTTTCCAGTCTAGGCACATTCACTCACGCCTGCCAGCCGCGCCGGATCAGACTGACCGCGATCGCCGCGAGGAGGAGCGCGATCAATTTCGAGATTCCCTTCAGCCCCTGCTTGCCGAGCAAGGCTTCGATTCGCCGGGCGTAGCGGAAGCCAACTTCGACCAGCAAGAGATTTACCAGCAGCGAGAGAATGGTGAACAGAACACCCACGCTGTCGATCAAGAGCAGCAGCGCGGTGAGCAACGCCGGGCCCGCGATCAGCGGCATCCCGAGCGGGACGACGCCGAAATCCAGGTTGCCGCTCCCCGTGCTCTCATCGAAGCCGAGAAGATCGCGCACCGCGAGGCCGAGGAGGATGAGTCCGCCCGCCACTTGGAAATCAGCCACCGAAATTCCGAGCGCGGCAAAGATGGCGCGGCCCAGGAAAATGAAGCCGATGGCAACACCGAGCCCCGTGAGAACGGCGAGGAGGCCCTGGCGTTGCCGATGTTCGCGCGACGCGTTTGGCGCGAACCCCATGAAGATGGCGACGAGTCCGATCGGATCGATCGCGACGAAGAGCGGGATGAACGCCACCAGAAATTTTTCGAAAAAGTCGCGCATGGAAATCAGCGGCCATCTCGCGGCCGCGCGCAATGATTGCCTTTATCCCCCTCGCCTTCTAGTCAATCTTCGGCCGTGATCGGATTGCCACCTCGCGCGCTCGGCGCCGTCTTGCTCATCGGCAGCCTCGCGCTCGCGTCCTGCCAGAAGCCCGAGAGCAATGTCGAGAAGGGCAATCGCCTCCAGATCTTGCATAAGGGCAACGGCCAGGAAGTGGAGGATCTCGACCCGCACCTCGTTCGCGGGGTCAGCGGCGGGAATATTCTCGCCGCGCTCTTCGAAGGCTTGGTCGCGGAAGATCCGCGCGATCTGCACCCGGTGCCCGGCGTGGCCGAACGCTGGGATATCTCGCCCGACGGTCGCGTGTACACCTTCCATCTACGCGCGGACGCGAAGTGGTCGAATGGCGAACGCATTGTGGCGGCGGATTTCGTCGCGTCGTATCGGCGCATCCTTTCGCCCGCCATGGCCTCCGATTACGCCTACATGCTTTATCCGGTGGCGAACGCAGAGGCGTTTCACAAATCGCAGATCACAGATTTCAACGAGGTCGGCTTTCGCGCACTCGACGACGCCACCCTTGAAGTTTCGCTGACCAATCCGACTCCGTATTTCCTTTCCCTCCTCACGCATTGGTCGTGGTTCCCGGTGCCCATTCGCACCATCGAAAAATACGGTCCCGCCTTCGAGCGCGGTTCGCGTTGGACGCGACCGGGCCGCTTTGTCGGCAACGGACCGTTCACGCTCGAAGAGTGGCGCTTGAACGATCGCGTGCGCGTGGCGAAAAGCGCGACCTACTGGGATGCGGCGACGGTCCGGCTCAACGGCATTGTCTTCCACACCATCGACAGCAACGACGTGGAAGAGCGCGCTTTCCGCGCCGGGCAGATTCACGTGACGGAATCGGTCCCCGTAAACCGGATCGAGAAATATCGCCGCGAACGCGCGGAGGTCCTGCGCATCGATCCCTATCTGGGCACCTACTTCTTTCGACTCAACGTCACCCGTCCGCCGCTCGATAACCCGCTCGTTAGGCGCGCGCTCGCGCTCGCGCTCGACCGGAAAACATTAGCGGACGCCGTCTGGCGCAACGCCATGTTGCCGGCCGGTTATTTCACTCCGCCGAACACCGCCGGCTACACCTGCGAGACCTCACTGCCGTTCGATCCCGCGCAAGCGCGCGAGCTGCTCGCGCAGGCTGGCTATCCGGGCGGCGCCGGCCTGCCGCCGATCGATATTCTCTTTAATACTTCGCAGAATCACCGCCTCACTTGCGAAGCGGTGCAGCAAATGTGGACGGCCAATCTCGGCGCCCGCGTC
This sequence comes from uncultured Verrucomicrobiae bacterium, assembly GCA_963788065.1. GTDB lineage: Bacteria > Verrucomicrobiota > Verrucomicrobiia > Chthoniobacterales > UBA10450 > JACCTI01. Next base: position 6,500 of record CAWBFF010000011.1, on the reverse strand, counting down.
ACGCTTACCAATCAAGAGGAGAAGGTGTATTTCGATACGCGACGCCGGATGGATTATCAGGTCTATCGCTCTACCTGGATCGGCGATTATCTCGATCCGACTTCGTTCCTCGATCTCTGGAAAAGTGGTGGCGGAAACAATTACACCGGCTGGGGGAATGCTGACTACGACCGCCTCATCAGCGAAGCTGCGCAAACTGCAGAACAGGCGGCGCGCTATGCGCTCTTTCAGCAGGCCGAAGCGATCCTGCTGCGCGAAGCGCCCATCATTCCGCTCTTCCATTACACGCACACCTTCCTGATTCACCCCAGCGTCCGGGGTTGGAATCCCACTTTGCTCGATCATCATCCCTACAAACACGTGCACTTGGCGCAATGACCCGCTACAACCGGCACGCGTATCGCGTTCTCGAATCAATATTATGAAACTCGCTCCACTGTCCTTCCTCGCCTTGACGCTCCTCGCGGGCGCCAGTCTCATCGCCTCCGCGGCCGAGCCCGGCACACTCCCGCCGCCCGCCGCGCTCGAAGCGATCAACGCCGACGATCTCCTCCGCCACATCAAGGTGCTCGCCTCCGACGAATACGAAGGCCGCGCGCCGGGGAGCAAAGGCGAGGAGCTGACCGTGAAATATCTCACCGAGCAATTCAAAGCGCTCGGCCTCAAACCCGGTAATCCAAACGGCACCTACACGCAGGAGGTCCCGCTGGCCGGCATCATCACGCAACCGACAGCGTCGTTCACCGCCGGCGGCGAAAAGATGGCGCTGAAATTTCCCGAAGACTACGTCGCCTCCTCCGCGCGCTTGCAGGAGAAAATCAATCTCGCGGATTCCGAGGTGGTCTTCGTCGGCTACGGCGTCGTCGCGCCGGAATACGGCTGGGACGATTACAAAGGCGTGGATGTGAAGGGCAAAACCATCCTGATGTTGATCAACGATCCGGCCATCCCGGATCCAGCCGACGCGACGAAGCTCGATCCAAAAATGTTCAAGGGCCGGGCCATGACCTACTACGGACGCTGGACCTACAAATACGAAATCGCGGCCGAGAAGGGCGCGGCGGCCGCGGTCATCATCCACGAAACGGAGCCGGCCGCTTATCCCTGGTCGGTCGTGGCAAGCAGCTGGGGCACGGAGAATTTTGAGATCGATGCGAAGAACAAAAACATGGATCACGTCCAGATCCGTTCCTGGATCACGCTCGCGACCGCGAAGGCGCTCTTCCAAAAAGCCGGCCTCGATTTCGAGAAGCAGAAGCAAGCCGCGCTGAGCAAAGATTTCCGGCCGGTGCCGCTGAAAGCGAAAGCCAGCTTTGGCTTGCAACAAAAGGTGCGCTCATTCAAATCGCACAACGTTCTCGGCCGCATCGAAGGGAGCGATCCGAAGCTGAAAGACGAGTGGATCATGTATACCGCGCACTGGGATCATCTCGGACGCAATCCCGAACTCCCCGGCGACAACATCTACAACGGCGCCCTCGATAACGCCTCCGGCGTGGCTGCGATTCTCGAACTGGCGCAGGCGCACGAGAACTTGCCCCAGCCGACGAAGCGTTCCGTGCTCATCATGGCCACGACTGCGGAAGAATCGGGTTTGCTCGGCGCGAAATTTTACGCGGAGAATCCGCTCTATCCCTTGGAGAAAACGCTGGCCGATATCAACATCGACGGCGTCGGCGCCTGGGGAAAAACGCACGACATCGAGGACATCAGCGATGGCAATTCGACTCTCGACGACATGCTTTCCGACGCCGCCAAACGCCACAGCCGCGTCATGACGCCGAACAGCAAGCCGGAACGCGGCAGCTTCTATCGCGCCGATCATTTTGAATTCTCGAAACTTGGCGTGCCCGCTCTCTACACCGGCCGCGGGAACGATTTCCCCAGCAAGCCTCCTGGTTTCGGTCAGCAGAAGCGCGAGGAATACGTGGAGAAAATTTATCATCAGCCCTCCGATCAAGTGGATCCGGACTGGGACTTGAGCGGCGCGGTTGAGGACATCCAACTCCTCTTCGAAGTCGGCTATCAAGTGGCGAACGGCGACCAGTGGCCGGAATGGAATCCGGGCACCGAGTTCAAAGCCAAGCGCGAAGAGATGCTCGGGAAAAAGAAGTAGCGCAGGTCGCGTCCGCCAGGTTCCCGCGCTCTCCCACCGTTCGATGCACGAGCTCGTCCGCGATATCACCTACGCCATCGCCGCGGCCTGGGTGCTCGGCCTGGTCGCGCAGCAGTTTCGCCAGCCCGTCCTCCTCGCTTATCTGGTCGGTGGCTTTGCGCTGGGCCCGGCCGGGTTTGGCTTGATCGAATCGACCGAGAGCATCTCCGCCATTGCCGAGCTGGGCCTCATCTTCCTCCTCTTCATGATCGGTCTCGAGATCGATCTGAAAAAAATCGTCAGCGCCGGGCGTTCGATCACGCTCACTGCGCTCGTCCAAATCTGCGGCGGCGCCATCCTCGGCGTCTTCTTCTTCCGACTCTGCGGCTTTGGTCTCGGCGGCGGCGCGTGGGATGCGCTCTATCTCGGCGTGGCCGGTGCGCTCAGCAGCACCGTCATCATCGTCAAAGTCCTCTACGAAAAACAGGAGCTCGACACGCTTACCGGCCGCATCACCCTTGGCGTTCTTGTCCTCCAGGATCTGGCCGCCATCCTCTTCCTCGCCGTCCAGCCGAACCTGGAAAATCTCGCGCCCACCATTGTTCTTCTCTCGCTCGTGCGCGTGGTCCTGCTCGTGGCCGTCGCTCTGGTCGTGAGCCGCTATCTGCTCCCCATCATCTTCCGGCGCGTAGCGCGTTCCCCGGAGCTGGTCCAGGTCGGCGCGCTCGCCTGGTGTTTTCTCCTCGGCGAACTCGGGGAACGTTTGCATCTCTCGCGCGAAATGGGCGCGCTCATCGCGGGCGTGGCGTTGTCCACTTTCCCCTACGCGCTCGACGTCACTGCTAAAGTGACGAGCCTGCGCGACTTCTTCGTCACGCTCTTCTTCGTCGGCCTCGGCATGCAAATCCCCATGCCCACACCCGTCCTTGTCGGCTGGGCGCTCGTCTTCGCTGCCTTCGTTTTCGTGAGCCGATTCGCCATCACCTTCGCGCCGCTCTACTTCATGCGGCAGGGCTTGCGCACCAGCATCATTCCCGCGCTCAATCTCAGCCAGGTGAGCGAATTCTCCCTCGTCATCCTCGCGCTCGGCGCGCAGGCCGGGCACTTCACCAACCCGTCCACCACCGGCATGGTGGCGCTCGCCTTTACCCTCCTCGCCGCTGTCTCCACCTTCGGGATGTCGAAGTCCGATACCTTCGCGCGCCGCGTGATTCCATGGTTGAAACGCCGCGGCCTGCGCGATCTCGACCATTCCACCGACGACATCCACGCCGAGGGCGGCGGCGGCCACACCAAGGCGCGGATTTTATTCCTCGGCTTCTTCCGCACCGCCAGCTCTCTCCTCGAGGAAATGCAACGCCACGCGCCCGATTTGATCGACCACACCGCGGTGGTCGATTTCAGCCCGGTCGCGCGCGAAGGGCTGATCGAACGCAAGGTCCGCGTCATCTATGGCGACGTCTCCCAGCGCGACACGCTGCTGCACGCCGGGGTCGAGCACGCCGAGTGCTCATCTGCACCGTGCCTGATTCCGTCCTCAAAGGGATCACCAATCAACGACTCGTTAAATTGATCCGCACCCTGAATCCCACTGCCCAGGTTATCGCTACCGCCGACGTTCTGGCCGAGGCGGAGGTGCTGATGGAAGCCGGGGCCGACTACGTCTCCATCGCCCGTCTCCGCGAGGCGGACGACCTCCTGGAAGCCGTCCGCGCTGCCACGGAAGGGCTGTTGGAAGAGAAGCGCGCCAGACTGCAACAGGTCCTGCATGGGCGCTCTGAAGTGCTCTCGTAGCTCCCGCCATCTGGCGCAGCGCGGAAATCTGGCGGCTTCGTGAAAAATTCTCTTGCGTGGGGAGATTACAATCCTGTAATTCCGACCCGCATGATCCTTTCCCTTCGTAGAAAAATGCGAGCCTCCAGCGCCGCGGCCAGGGTTCTCATTCTGGCCGCCGTGGCTTTGGTCGCGTTAAACTGTCCGGCCCCGCCCAACAATCGGTGACCCAGTCCGAAGGCATCGTCGTCACCGGGCGGCCTCTCGCCAGCCCGACCCCGGCTATCGCGCCAAGCTCGAACACATCATGCCTGAAGTCTCCGGCACCCAGATTACGGTCACGAAAAAGGCCACCACGATCAAACTCGACAAGCAACCGCCGATCAAAACAACAACCTCCAGGAGCAGTTCACCAAGGCGCCCGGTCTCATCGTCAGCGAACAGCAGAACCCCGGGCAATAAACTTCAGCTACCGCGGCCTCGGCAACCCGCAGGAAACCGGTTACACCCTCTTCCTTCAGGACGGCATCCCGCTCATGGGCGACTGGATCGGTTTTCCCACGCTCTATTACTTGCCGGTCCCGCAGAGCGTGAGCGAAATCCAGGTCATCCGCGGCGGTAGCAGCTTGCTCTACGGGCCGGGGCCCGCCCCCGCCGATCAACTACATGACCGAGCGCCCGGCCCCGGCAGCCCATGGGGTGCATACTTCGAACAGACCGGCGGTCCCGATAACACCTACTCCAGCTACGGCTCCGTTGAAGAAGCCTACGGCCCGGTCGAATTCCGGATGGGCGGCTTTTACCGTACTCCGATGCCCAGCGCGACATTAACACATACGATCTCTGGCAGGCCGACGGCTACTCGGCTAGCGTCCCAATTCGCATCAGCTCCTCGCCCTCGACATCCACGCCAATCGCTTCGATGGCGAAGATCCAGGCCGGCTCAATTATCAGCAGTGGCAACTCGATCCCGACCGCGCCGTCACCCCCTACAATCACAACTGGGTCGATCGCTACACCGGCGTTCTGCGTTACGAATTGCAACTCGGCGAAGACTGGCTCATCCAGGCTAAAGGCTGGTACGCCCACCAGGATATCGATTCCCGCAGCGCGGCCAATCTCGGCGGCGTCTCGCCGACGACCAACCCCTTCGGCTCGACCTTTCCGACCAACACCACCGTCGGCTATGAAGAGTTCAACAATGGCGGCGTCGATCTGCGCGCCCGGAAACGCTGGGGCGGTGACGGAATGTTCCGCGGCAGCGCGCTCACCTTCGGCGGTGTCGTTTACCACGGCGACGCGCCCTTCCAACGTTACACCCTCAATACCGCCAACACCGGCCCCGGTTACCTCTACGCCCCGCGCGGCACCACTTCCTCCGCCGTCACCCTCGATCAGGATCGCACCGCCGATTACCAATCTTTCTTCATCGAAAGCCTCTTCCGCCTCGGCAAATTCCACATCGTGCCCTCCTTCCGGCTCGATCACGAAACGGTCAATGTCGACGCCCCGGGTCGCGCCCTACCTGGGCCGTGGATTGCCCAACGATCGCGACGCCGACAAGCTCATTCCGCTTTGGGGCATCGGCCTCGGCAACGATTTCGCCGGCAACAACGAAACCTACTTCAGCGCCTCCTCCGGCTGGCGGCCCACCCGGTTTTTCGATGTCGCAGGCACCAGCCACGCGCGGTGCTCCCGGGGCAAGATCCCGACCCGTTCCGTTCGCTCGATATCGAGCTGGGCGTCCACGGCACTCCGCTCAAAGGCTTTTGGTACAACGTGGGGCTTTTTTGGATGGAATTCGACAACCGCACCGAGACTCGCGCCGTCCCGGGAGCCAATCCGGGCGATACCTTCCTGGTCAATACCGGCAGCACCCGCCACCGCGGTTTCGAAGGTGAAGTCTCCTACGACTTTCCTCGCCCCCCTTCCAACAGGACCTCCAGCTCAGGGCGAGTCGACGGTGCGAAATCCGACGGCAAATCGATGGCCAAAGAGAGTCTACCATCCCGCCCCGTTGCGCCCACTCCAGTTCATCGTCTTCGGCAACCTGCAAGTCCTCGACGCCGAGTTCACCGACAGCACCCAAACCGTCATCGTCGGCGGCGTGACCCCCTCGCAGCTTTGTCGGCGACGAACCCGCTGTACGCGCCCGACGTCGTCCTCAAAGGTGGCGTCACCTTCAAACGCGACAAGTGCTTCAACGTCACCTTCTCCGGGGTCTACATCTCCGACCAGTTCTGGCAGGATTCCAACCTCGGCAGCGGCCAACGTTCCGCCCAATCCCACCGAGATTCCGTCCTATGAAGTCTTCAACCTCTCCGGCGAATTCTACCTCACAAAAAACGTCCGCCTCATCGGCGGCATCTCGAATTTCGCGGATAAAAAATACTACTCCCGCATCTTCCCCTTCGGCGGCGGCAGCATCGATCATGCCACCGGCCACAGCAGTCGCCGGCTCAGGGTCGAATTCTAAATTTACAAACGCTTCCGCTCCAAAACACGGCCCGGGACTGGTCCCACTTGGGACTGGTTCCGGTCGCTTCGTTTCAGACGTCTGACCACTGCCGCATTTCGTTGGAAGCGCCGGAGGCGTGACGGAAATTAGCCGGTGGCGACAGCCACCGGACCG
>CAWBFF010000010.1:0-186118 GCA_963788065.1 uncultured Verrucomicrobiae bacterium | reverse complement strand
GCGACCTCGTCGCCGCCCCCGCCGTCTGACCACCGAGTGACAGCTGGCGGGGCACGGAGGTCGTGCTCCCGCCCGCCGAGCTGTCACTCAATCGCTCGTCCACAGGCACGCCCGCCCTCGGCCGCGCCTGGTGGAGGCTCACCGGGTGCCCCCGGTTCGTCGCCCGCCCGAGTTGGTGCACCAAGCCTTCCGCGGCCGGACGGCGGTCGAGCGCGGACTGCTGACCGTCGACGACCTGCGGGGTCCCGCCTGGCAGCGGGTGCTCCCGGGCATCTACGTCGGTGCCGAGGTCGTGGTCGACCACGCCCTGCTCGTCCGCGCTGCCGTCGAGCTCGTGCTGCCGCACGCCGTGGTCTCCGGGGCCAGCGCCGCCGTCGTCTGGGGACTGTCCGACCTCGCCGGGCCGACCGACCCGGTCGAGCTGACGGTCCTGCCCGGCGCGGGCTCGCGGGTGCACCCCGGCGGTCACGATCCGCCGCCGCCTGCTCCCCCCGTCCGCGGTGACCCGACGGGGCGGGTTGCCCGTGACGACGGCGGAGGTCACCGCCCTCGACCTCGCCGCGACCCTCCCGCTGGTCGAGGGCGTCGTCCTGCTGGACCGGTTCCTCGACGCACGGGTCACCAGGACCGACTGGCTCCGGGAGGCCGCGGCGTCCATGACCGGACGCGGGTGCCGACGGGCCAGGACGGCCGCGGACCTCGCCGACGGTCGCGCCGGGTCGCCGCAGGAGACCCGGCTGAGGCTCGTCGTCCGAGGTTCAGGGCTACCGCAGCCGGTCGCGCAGCACGAGGTCCGGGTCGGCCGCCGGTTCGTCGCGCGGGTGGACTTCGCCTGGCCGCAGCAGAAGGTGGCGCTCGAGTACGAGGGGGCGTGGCACACCCGGAACATCGCCGCGGACCGGCGCCGCATCGAGGCCCTGCAGGCTGCCGGCTGGCGGGTGCTGTTCGTGACCGCTCAGGACCTGCACCGGCCCGCAGAGCGCATCGCGCGCATCGCCGCTGCGCTGGGTGACAGCTGAGCGGGCCGAGCTGAGCCAAGACGACGAATGAAGCAGGCGAGAGGGGACGTTGGTCGATCCGGTTCAAACGGGCAAACGAAAACTCCTTTCGGACCATAATCCGGATGAACCCTGCAAGCTCCACAAATCGCATCGCATACAAGTTAAACCCGCCACCTCCCATTGTTGCCCTTGGGTAAGGTATAGCACCGCTGCCATTATGCCCAAGATCGCCCACCGTCGCGGGGCAGCCAGCCCGACGACGATGACGACCGTGAGAATGGATAGTCCAATCGGATTCATGTGATCAGGAGCTAAGAAGCCGACCAAATCGTCCGGCAACTTGTGAGATTGGTAGAGTCCACAAATGGTGGTCCCCACTCAGATTTTGCAGAAAAGTCTTTTCTTACTGGTCAGGCGGACTTATCACCACGAGCGCTAAATCCATATTCTTCCTGATAAGGAATAACACAGTTCACAAACCCGTCTTGGTTGAACCAAGATAGCGCTTGTTCCTCAGAATCCCGTGTTCTGATAGACCGGTGAGAACATGTCGACGAAGGCCTGCATTTCTCCCCGCCAAGTTCGATCATCTCGCTTGGCGCGGAAGAGATTTCCCAGATCCCGCTTGATGATAAACGGGATGATCATTGTCAGATAAAGCGCATACTGTAGACTGATCGGCCACCGTGATGTGAAATTCGCCCGTATCCAGTTATAGAGCCGCATTTTGTGGAAATCTCTCGGGTGGTGTGCCTTGTCAATTGGATGGTAGACCCAAACTAGATAACGCCCGCCTGGTCTCAGACAACGGATTAGTGATCTGAAGCCCGCTCTTGTGTCCGGCAAGTGAATTAGAACGCCAGCACAATAAACAAACTCACAAACGCCATCTTTTACAGGCGGGTCTAGGACTGAGCCCTGCACAAAATACAAGAATGGGTTTTATTCAACTGGTAGGCTTGTTCGATTCCATCGGCCAAATCGAGCGCCACTACCTCCATTCCGAAACTATTCGCCATTTCCATGGACAATAGGCCACTGCCGCATCCAGCATCCAGTATCAGTTTCCCTCGCAATTCATCGGGCGTAACGCCCATCCCTCGCAGCCAAAGCTTCTTTCGGAATTCTATGTCTTGTCCCCAATTTCGTTCGCCCGGTCTGAACATTTGCCACTCCAGGGAAAAGGTGGCTTGATTCTTGGCCAAGAAGCCCTTCAAATTTTCTGGGAGCATACGAGGAATCCCCGCAATGATCGGGTACTCTTTCTCTCATCCGATACCAACTCGCCATCAACTATTTCCTCCGAAAAGCACCGGGCGCAATCAGCGGGAGTGATCCCGGCACCATTTACACGCACGTTCTTCAGACCGCAAAAGCTTTTGCACATCACCCTTTTGATTACGACGTCGTATGGAACATCGGTTTGTTTCGTTACGTTTGCTCTGAGTTGCGATTGCTCAGAGAAAGGTTGGATTAAATCAATTAGGCGATATTTCATGGATGCCTTCGTGTGGTGAGGCGATCGTGAAATCCGGAGTCCGGAAAGTTGCGGAGGCAAGAATTTCTGAAGTCTGATTCGCACTGCAAGAGTTCGCGGGGCGGGCATCCGCAAACACCCCAGTACCACGGTTCCAAGGCGAGCAGACCGAACACTTCCTTCGCGTATTCCCCGGTCCTAGCGAATTGGTTTTCAGTAAGCGTTCCAGTTCATCTTGTCGTGAATAACCGCGAGACAGCGCTTGATCCGAGAGCAAAGTGTCCGCAACTTCGCCTTTGAATTCGCGACGCAACCAGCCTTCGTATGGGACAGGAAAGCCAGCTTTCTTGCGGTTGAGAATTGGGCCGGGCAAACCCCGGGCGAAAGCGGCCCGCAAAATCCGTTTGGTCTGGCCGTTTCCCACCTTGAAATCGGGCGGAAGCGAGGCGGCGAATTCCAACACTTTGTGATCGAGCAACGGCACGCGCAACTCGAGAGAGTTGGCCATGGTCATCTTATCCGCTTTGACCAGGAGGTCGTCCGGCAGCCAGGTTTTCGTGTCGGTTAGAGCATCCGGTCCAGAAGCGGCGCGCCATTCAGTCCCGCCGATCAAGGTTTCCATGAGCCGCGCCGGGGAGGACGCGCGGTTTGCGTCGGCAAATTCAGGACTGAAGAGGATCGATCCGACCCGGTTAAAAAAAGCGGTCGGCCCTGAGGTGCGGCTGAAATACTGCGAAGCCAGCGGGCGTCCGAGGGCGCTGCCGTAGCGCTCGATCCGCTCGTCGCCGATGATTCTGCCACCATCCAGCGAGCGCCCCTGCGGGACGTGCGAGCGGACCGAGCGCGCGGCCGATTCGATCCAATCGCATCATGTTGGGATAATTCGGATAACCGGCGAATGCTTCGTCCCCACCCTCCCCGGAGAGCAGCACTTTGACATGGTCGCGAGCGAGCTTTGAGACGTAGTAGAGGGCCACGGCAGGCGGCTCGCAGACGGGCTCTTCCATGTGCCAGACGTATTGCGGCAGGAAATTCCAGAAGTCGTCCGCCGTAATCGTGGTTTCATGATGCTCCGACCCAAACATGCGGCTGGCCTCCCGCGCATAAGGCCGCTCGTCCACGACATCTGCCCCATCGAACCCTACGGTGAAGGTGCTGATCTTTTTTCCAGATCCTCGGGCTGCGAGACTCAGAATTGCAGAGGAATCGACGCCGCCGCTAAGGAGCACCCCTACCGGAACATCGGCCATCAGATGATCGTTGACGGTCTTCCAAGAAGATCTGACAGCTCCTCGGTCGCCTCTTCAAACGAACGGCTGTGACGCTCTTCGGTAAAGTGAAGATCCCAATATTGGCGGTGGCTGACCCGGCCGTCTTCAACCGTGAGATAGTGCCCCGGCAATAGCTTGCGAATTGATTTGAAGAGGGTGGCTTCCCCCGGGATGTATTGAAAAGAGAGGAACGTTCGGACGGCTTGGAGATCGATTTCGCGATCAAGGACCGGGTCGGTGATGAGAGCCTTCAGCTCTGAAGCGAATGAAAAAGAGCGGGAAGAATGAGCGTAGTAGAGCGGCTTTATTCCGACGCGATCACGCGCCACAAACAAGCGCCGCCGCCGGGAGTCCCAAATGGCAAAGGCAAACATGCCACGCAGTTCCTGGACACATTCGACCCCCAATTCTTCGTAAAGGTGAATGATGACTTCGGTGTCGGTCTTCGACCGGAAGATGTGGCCTTTCCCGATGAGCCGATCCCGCAGTTCCTTGTAGTTATAAATTTCGCCGTTAAACGTGATCCAGACCGTTCCATCCTCGTTCGGCATGGGCTCGTCACCGGTGTGGAGGTCGATGATGGAGAGGCGGAGATGACCGAGGCCGAGATTGCGATCGAGATGGATCCCGTCACCATCGGGACCGCGATGGCGCATGGGATCGAGCATCGCGCCGATCTCGTCCGGCGAGACGCGAGCCTCGGGATCGAAAAACAGTTTCCCGGCTATTCCACACATATCAATGACCGGCGACGGCAGCATCCAGCGCTCGGGGCGCCCGCGGCTTTTCGACGTCTCCGAGACCGAGGCTCCAGCGCAGAATCGCGGTCCACTTCGCGAATGAGCCGCTATTCTCGGCCGGCGAAGCGTTAAGCATCGATCCGTCGGCAAGAGAGCAAAGGAAGTCGGATAAGGGCTCCGATTGCCATGGCCAGGCGATAGGCGAAGGCGCTGGTCAAACCCCTGTTGAGGCGGAAAAAGCGATAGACCGCCTCTCGCATCCGCACATTGGAAAGTGCGCTGTGCCGGTGGCCTCGCTGCCTCCACCGTAGTGGACGACCGTCGCAGACGGGACGTGAAGCACCTTTTTGCCCAGCCGTCGGATTTTGCAGCACAAATCAAGATCTTCGCCATACATGAAATAGGACTCGGTGAAGCCCCCGACGCGCCTGAACACTTCGTCGCATACCAGGAGACAAGCGCCGGAAAGGGCTTCAACTTCCGTGGGAGCGACGGCGCCCGAAGACAGGACGGCATTCCCCCACAACCGCGACTTCGGAAACAGCCTTTGCAGAATATTCCGAATCCAGCAGTTGATTTATCACGGTGGGAAAGGATTGAACGCAGCTCTTCTGCAAGGACCCGTCGCCGTTCAGGAGGCGGCATCCCGCGACGCCGGCATCTGCCGCCCTTCGAGGCTTTCCCGAAGGATGGGAATTGAGTTCTCCAGCAGTTCGGTATCAGGATTGAGGAAGAGATGACCGTGGGCATGGCCCGCGGCGAGATTGTTGGCGCGACCGAAGCCGAGGTTGTCCGGGCTTTGAATGAAAACGCAGGCGGGAAATTCCCGAGCAAGCATTTCTTCACATCCATCGAACGAGGCGTTGTCGATAACCAGAATCTCCCAACTAAAGGACTTCGTGTATTCGAAGAGGGACGTAAGGCAGCGTCGGACGTGCTCCTTCGAGTTCCAGTTGACTATGATAATGGAAACATCGGGCCGGAATCGGCTCATCGATTGAGAAGGTTCTGCGGGAGCGGACATTACTCTCATCCGAATTAGGCCCAAATGCTGTCGCGGGAGGTTAGACGGCGCATTTGTTGATCGCGGAGATATCGAATCAGATCGGCATCATCCACCCTCCTCAGCCCCCGGACGTAGCCGGTAGGAAGCCCCAGGCGAGCGCTCCCGCCCCAACGAGGTATGGCCGCGCGAAAAGTCTTTTGAGGCATTTCACGAGCATGAAAATCGGATGATATCCGGTGATATAGTTGGCGCGGCCGTTTTTGACCCAGTTCGCCCAGGTGCCATCGGCAGAGCCGGTATCCTTGAGTTGATGGAGGGGCAGATCCGAAACGTCATCGTTTTCCAGCCGAGCATGTTCGCTTTTAGCTCGTCAATCGTGTCCCAGCCTGGCATGGGAATGAGCCCGCCAATCTGTTCCCAGCAGACTTTTCGATAAATCTTGGTGGCGCCCCGGACATGAAACGGTGGATCGCCCGCGCTCTCCACCACCAAAGTCCTGGCCGGCGCGGCGGCAAATCACGCCCCCGCCGATCCCGAGGCGAGGGTCACGGTCGAAGCGCTCGAAGCATTTTTCGAAGTAGTCGGACTCAAAGGCGAGGTCGCCATCCAGTTTGACAAGGAAATCCCAAGCCTGATCGCGGACCAGAGCCAGCCCGGCGTGGAATGCTTCCATCACGCCGGTTCCGGGCTGGCGGAAGCCGCGATCGGGGCGATGAATGGTTTGAATCCAATCGTGCTGGGCAGAGGCAGTGTCGGCAATCTGTCCCGTGTCGTCCGTGGAGCCGTCATCGACGATTATCCACGCGGCCGGCTGGATGGTTTGAGCCAGGCATGAGGCGATGGTGCGAGGGAGATTGTTTTCCTCGTTCCGCACCGGCGTGACGATCACATAGCGAAGCGCGTTCACGTTTTTTCGGCAGCAAACACGGAGCGGACGAGCGTCCGCTGCAAGGTTTTTGTGGCGCGTTGCGGCCAGGCGAGCCAGTCGTAAGCGCCCCCGAGTTTCGCGCCAAACAAAGCGGTATCGTCCTCCCCGTTTATGGGCAGCCGTTGCAGACGGAAAGGGTCGCCTTCCGCGGTCGCGCGCCCCAGCGTTGTCGTGACGCAAGCGGAATAGCCGCATTGAGCGAGAGAACTCCGGAGGCGGTCGACGAATGGAGCGTGGCTCTGAGGAAAGGCGTAGGGATAGGCAAAGGTGGGAACAGCGCAGCCAAGCCGCTGTTCGATCGCGCACTTCGAATCGGCCAGCTCTGCCTCCACCGCCGTCCACAGCAGATCCACCAGCTTGGGGTGAGTGACGGTATGCGAACCAAACTCAAAGCCGGCACGGTGGAGATCTCTCACCTCGGGCCAGGAAAGGCAATCACGCCCCGCGAACTGGCGCGGCGGGCCGGCATCCGTAACAAAGGCGGTGGGGAGAAACATGGTGGCGCCAAAGCTGAACTGGCGGAGGATGGGAGCAGCGGTGGAGTAAAAATCGCGGAAGCCGTCGTCGAAAGTGACAGCTACTGGGCGGCGCCGGATGCTTGGAAGTTGCGGTTGGTTGAACTGTCCGCCGGTGGGTGATTGCCGAAGCCAGGCGAGCCCATCGCTCAAGCTAACGGCTTGCCAGTCATTCTCATCGAGGAAGCACATCTGTTCCGTAAAACGGGCCGGGCTGGTGGCGGTGCGGTAGTAGGGACCCACACCTTGCTCACGATCTTCCGAAATGCTGTGATACATCAGGATGGGAAGGCGTCTCCCGCCCGCCGCCGCGCGACGCGATTCTCCGGGTTGGAAGAGGCCGGCCGCGCGGAGCAGCGGCTGCACCACGCCCGTAGTGAGCAGTCGATCGAAACGGATCGGAATGGCCATGGTGGCGACAGATTTGTTGGTGTGGCCCGCGGGAAGTCCCGGTCGGCTGCCATGCGGGTCAGGCCGCCTTGCGCAGGGGAGCCTTGGCCGGCTCCTTTTGCCGGCGAACGCAGAGGTCATTCACCAAGGCCAGGTAGTCGGCCTTCCGACTCTCCCAAGAGTTTTGGGCGGCGTAAGCAGAGGCGCGCAGAGTCAGCTCGCGAGAGGCCTGCCCGTTGCGCAGAAGTTGCAGAGCGGCCTGGGCGAGCGCGTGCGGATTTCCCGATTCGAAGAAGCGGACGACGGTGTCGTCGAAATAATAGCGGTCGACTTTGGTGTCGGAGACCACGACCGGCACGCCGACGGACATGAATTCCATGATCTTGGTGCTGTAAGCTTCGTTCCCGAAGGAGTCGGCCCGTTTCGGGACGACGCCCAAGATCGGCCTCGGCCATGACGGCGGCGATCTCGCGGACCCCGAGCGGGCTGCGAAATTTGACGCTGCCGTTCAAGCCCAGCTCCGCGGCGAGCGCGACGAGCGACGGCCTCGCATTGCCGTCGCCGTAGATGTGGAACTCGGCGGTGGGCAACTCGCGTCGGACCTGCTGAAAGGCGCGGAGGGCGATATCGACGCCCTGATGCCATTGCAGGCCACCGGGGAAGAGGATGATTTGTTTGCCGTCGGTCGCGCTGCCGCGGCCGCGAGCGTGAAGACGGTGCGGTCCACGTTGTTGATGAAGGCGGAGCAGCGTCCGTTGGCGCCGGTGCGGGCGGCATATTTCTCGAGCCAGAGATGATTGGCGATGATGATTTTGTCGGCGAAAGCGGCGGAGGCGCGCTCCATCCAGTAGAGCAGGCGAACGAGCAGGCCGCGTGGCGGGATTCGAAATTTGCTGGCGAAAAACTCGGGCACGATGTCGTGGATATCGAGGAGGATGGGCTTCCCGCTGAGCTTCAGATACCAGGCGGCGAAGACCATGAAGTCGGGGACATTGTGGATGTGAGCCAGGTCGTAGGCGCGGCGGTGATGCTCCCGCGTGAGCCAGACGGAGGAGACGGCGAGAAAACGCAGAAGCGGCCAGAGGTAGGAGATCTTGGAACGCTCGGATTTGCCGAGGCGGTCCTGGATGCGAAAGAGGCGGACGCCGTTGATGGTCTCCACGGCCGGAAGCTCAGGGCTGCGGCGCAGGGCAAAAACATCCACCTGATCGCCGCGCCCGGCCAAGGCTTCGGCGTAGCGCATGACGCGGTTGTCGCTCTCGTAAAAGGAATGAGTGACCATCGCGATCCGTTTCCGGAAGCGGAGGACGGGGCGCGGCGTGAGACGAGCGACAAAACGGGCGAGATCGCGCGGCGAAGGTTGCCAGACGTTATTGCCGTAATGCTGCCGTGACGTGCTCGAGCAGGGTGCGATAATAGTCGATCGGGTAGGTCAGTCCTGCACGATCTTTCCCGGTGAAGGAGAGATAATCGGGATGAACATTAAGGAGGGCCATTCCGCCCTGTGCGGCGATCCAGTCGAGCTTGCGGAGCCAGACGCCGGGATCGCTTTGGCGGAGGAGGAGGAAGAGGGTGGAATCCTGCGGTAAGGTGTACGGGAGTTCGACGTAACCCGGCCGACCAGTTTCGGGCCCCGTTGGCGTATCGGAGCGCGAGCCACCCAGGACGGGAAAGATGGTGTGACGACCTTCCGGCTGCGGCTCGAAAGGATCGGTGTCGAAGGTGGACATGTCATATTCGATCTCGAGCTCATGTTGCCAATCAAGATTGTTGAACATGAAGCCAGAACGGAACCCGACGGCGTTCCACGATTTCAGATATTGGTTGATGCGCGCGGCGCGCTTCTTGAACTCGGCGCGGGAACGATAGAGCTGGCCGTCATGTTTCAGGTCGTGGACGCCGACTTCGAAGCCGTTCCGGACCAATTCTTCGCGCAGCGCAGCCGGGACCCGGTAAGGGCCTTCGGGGATGAAATTGAAGGAGGAACGGAAGCCGAGCTCCATCTCCAACTCCATGAGTTGTTCGCATTTGGCCAGGCCCTCCGGTCCTTCCACGTCGTGGGTAAGGACGAAGGCGAATTTCTTTCCCTCAGGCCAGCCAGGCCAGCCTTCGGGAGGCCGCTCGGAACCGGGCATGATCGGCCAGATATCCCCAACTCGCCGCAGAGTGCGGCGCGCCAAATGGCGACGCACCTGCATCCGAACTGCTTTCGGGATGAGCGGCTTGAGGCCGTAATAAATGGCGTTTCTCACCATGCGAGAGGTGGGGGGCGGCCGCGAAGTGCGAGCCGCTGCGGAACGGACCGAGACGATCAGTTTTCGCCGTCGATCCAGCGGGGGCCGTAGGAGGGCGCTTTGTTGAAGACAACGCCCACGTTGTCGCGCTCGGCGATGAGCTTGCGGTAGCCGCGCTTGACGGCTTCGCGATTCGTGGTCTCCGCCTGAACGATGAGCAGCATTTTATCCATGAAAGGGCTCAAGGCCCAGGTGGGACTGGTCTGCTCGAGCGGCGGCATATCGAAGATGATGTAATCGAACTCGCTCGCTTTCAGGTTCGGCATGAGATCGAAGAAGCGTTTCAGGCCCAGCTGGGCTGGCCCGCTCTTAGCCGAGCCGACCGTGGCAAGATAGAGATTGTCGGACGCGGCATCGATCGAATTGCTAGGCTGAAGGGCGTTGGCCAGGGTGTAGGCCGGTTTGCCGCGGAAAAAGGGATGGACTTCGCCGGGGCCGAGGTTGACATCGACCAGGAGCACTTTGCCTTCGTCGGTTTCGGAGAGGGCACTGGCGAGACCGGCCGCGAGGGTGGAGGTGCCGGCACCGTGGGAGAAGCTGGTAACGCCGACCAGCTTCGGTTTGTGGGTGAGATTGTTCAGTTCGAAATAAAGACCGAGCCGGTCACGGATGGCTTCGCAATAAGGTCGGATAAAATGGCCGGGCGACCATGGGGCAATCGCGGACCCGTTGGCTCCGCGACCGTTCCGGTAAGGTTCCAAGGCAAGGTCATCTTCGTCGGTCCCGGCAGGCAAAGAGAGGTGCCCGTTTTTCGGCGTATTCGGGATGGAAAGCAGGATCGGGGTCTGCAATTGCCGCTCCAATTCCATCGGCCGTTTGACGGTGCGATTGAGGACGAGATCGAGCAACAAGGCGATGGCGAGGCCGAGGCCGAGGCCGCCCCCAGCCAGGCCTAGGGCGAGCTTGTTGCGAGCATTTGTGACGATGGCGGGAGGCGACGGTTTCTGGACGGCGCTGATGTTCGGGATCTTCGAAGGATCGAGGGCTTCGTCGATGCGGGATTTCTCCAGGGTGGCCTGGAAGTATTTGTAGTTCGCTTCCTCGATTTCCTTGCGCCGCTCCAGCTCGGCTACTTGTGGCCCGATATCGTTGAGCTTCTTGAAGCGCGCCTGCGCCGCGACGAGCCGTGCTTTCAAGACATCCAGCTTGGCGGCGAGACCGGCGAGCTGAGCGCGCTCGGTGGCGAGATCGTTGGTTACTCGGCCGGTGCGCGCCGGTGCGAGTGAGCGTGAGAGGCAGGCCGGGGAATTGTTTTTCCAACTCGGCCCGCTGGTTTTCGAGATCTTCCAACTGCGTCTGCGCCACTTTCACCTGAACGCTGCCGGGTTTAAATTTCGAGAGGAGCTCGACCTTGGATTGACGGAGCTGCTCCAGACGAGTGCTCAAATCCTGATACTGCGCGATTTGCGCGGGCGGGATGGCGGGGGTGGCCTCGGGGGCGGATTTCTGGGCGTCCTCAGCAGAGGGACTGGACGCGGCGACGGAGGCATCTTCGTTTTTCGGTTTAGAGGTTACCGAGGCTCCGGAATTGGTTAAGGCCAGCACCCGGGCCTGTTGCTCCGCGAATTCGGCCTCGGCCATATTCAACTGTTCTTCGGTACGGGCGAGACTGGCGCTAATGGCGGCTTTGCTTTCTGCGAGGGAAACCATGCCTGCATCGGCCTTCAACGGTTTCAGTGCATCCTCGGTTTGATTGAGGCGAGCGCGCACCTGGTCGGTCTGCTGGGTGACGAAGTCGAAGGCACCGGCTGAGCGATGCACCTCGAGGTGTTTGATAAAGTAGCGGTTGACCAGCTCTTTCAAGACCTGGGTGGCAAGGGCGGGATCGTGATTTTCGTAGGAGACGAGGAGGATGTTGCCGTTCTTAGGCGCGTCCACCTTCAGGCCGTGAATGATGACAGCGGCAGCGCGGGCACTTGAGGCCGGCGCCTTGGCGTCCGGAACCAACCGCTGCGGCCCGATGGCTTCCGCGACCTGAACGGCCAGATCCCAGCTGGTGAGAATTTCCGCTTCGGAAGCGATAGCCGCAGTGGGAAGATTGCCGCGATTCGCAGCTGGTGTTGGCGGTGCTATCTACAGCGTCGACCGCGCTCCGCTCGACGACGTAGCGGACGAGAAGCTTAGCCTGTGACTGATAGACGGGAGGGTAAAGGAAGAAGACGGCCGCGGCCGCGGCGAGGCCAAGCAAGGCGCAAAGCAGAATGGTGCGCTTATACTTGAAAAGGATGAAGAGGATGTCGTGCACCCCCAGGGAGGAGTGGGATGACTCCACGGGACTGGGAGGCAACGTACGAACGGGGGATGGAGACATGGTCTTAGTCCAGATGAGGGTAGAGCAGGGAGCCGGCCAGACGATTCAGGCTGGAGGGGAGGATGACGGAAAAGCGTTTCGTGCCAACCTGATGTGGTCTTGCCATAGACGGGCACGAAGAATTCATCTGGTCGGGGAGAGGCGGAGGTACGACAAATTCTCCTCGTGCGCCCCCCACGAGAGCTTGAAGCGGCGCAGCCCTTTCTGGCCCACGTTTGTCCGGCCGAAATCGAGGACGGCAGCTCCGGTCTCGAGGAGATGGCGGATCCCGGTCCACATCACGAGGTGGTTGGGACGAAGCGCCTGCCACGCCCTGTCTGAAGCGCCAAATTTGAAAATAGCCAGTGGTCCCCATTGGAGAAAGAGCAGCGGCGCAACAGGGCGGTCGTGGAGGCGGGCGAGAGCTAGAAAGCCGAGATTCTCCCGGAGGAGTTGCTTCTCGATCTGGCGAAAGAAGGAGCGTGGTTGTGGTGGAACCCCGTGCCTCTGCCGCGTAGCGCAATGCAGCCGGTAGAACTCTTCCATCGCTCCGCAGTCCGTGTGATCTCGACCGTAAGACCGCTTCTTTCCGCTTTTCGGATGGCGCGCTGAACGCTGCTGTCGAAATTGGAAAACAGCGCCGTTTCACCTTGGGTTAAATCGAGGCTGTGTCCGAAGAAGTGTGGGCGGAGAGTTGTCGTGCTCCGTGAGGACGCCGCCGCGCAGTTCGATATGCCTCCAATGTCTCTGGCGAGCAAGTTCGCACCAGTTTGTCAACGATTGCGGACATGGCGTCGCGTTCGAAGAGGAGAGGAGCGCAGGCATCGCTGAAAGGCAGGCAAACGCCGCGGCGCCCGGTGATGGGACTCGCAACCTCCATCAGAGGCAGGAGCGCGGTGGTCTGCGGTCCGCGGTGGAAGCGCAAATAATGTGGCACATGGCCGTAGGTTTCGACGAGAACGCGCGCCCAGGCTGCGCTGTGGAAAATCGTCGAGCCTGAGTGGGACGCAGCCAAATCATCCCATTCGGATCCAGCAAGAGGATCGATGCGCTCGAGCCTTAACCGGACCGGAAGTCATCGCAAGATTCTGGAGGTCTGCAGGCTTGTTCGAGCCGGCAGCGAATACCCGCGGGCGAACGGACGCAGGTGGCGCGTCCAATGTTAGTGCGCGACTCATTAGGTGGAAGCCTGCGCGAGGGCGTCGGACGCGATGGCTTCCTCGACCGCGTGAATCACCGCGTCCAACTGGTCGCGCGTCAATTCCGGAAACATCGGGAGAGAGACAAACTCGGCGGAGGTTCGCTCGGAGTTTTCGAATGCGCCGGGGCGGTAGCCGAGATCGCGATAGGCTTCCTGGAGATGAACCGGCACCGGGTAATGAATCGCGCAGGCAATCCCCTCGCCTTCCAAGACGGCGGATGAAGTTATCCCGCTCCGGCACGCGGACGGCGTAGACGTGATAAACGTGTTTCCCGTAATCGGCGTCGATCGGGCAGGATGAGGTTCTCGATTTCGCGCAAGGCCTGATCGTAATAGGCGGCGTGGCGGCGGCGGAGCTGCGTTCGCGCGATCGAGATGCCGCAGTTTGATGCGAAGGACGGCGGCCTGAATGCCATCCATCCGGCAGTTCCATCCGACCATAGTGTGATGGTATTTCCGCGCCTGGCCATGATCGCGCAGGACGCGGATTTTTTCGGCGAGCAGATCGTCGTTCGTCACGACCGCGCCGGCTTCGCCGAAGGCGCCTAAGTTTTTGCCCGGGTAGAAACTGAAGCAACCGGCGCTCGCCATGGAGCCAGCTTTGCGGCCTTTGTATTCGGCGCCGTGGGCTTGAGCAGCGTCCTCGATCACGCAGATGCCGTGACGCCGGCCAATCTCAAGAATCGGGTCCATCTCGGCGCATTGACCGAAGAGGTGCACCGGAATGATGGCTTTGGTTTTCGCCGTGATCGCTCCCTCGAGTTGCGAAGGATCCATGGTGTAAGTCTGCTCATCGATGTCGATGAAAACTGGTCGAGCACCGGCGTAGCTGATGGCCTCCGCGGTAGCCATGAATGTGCTGGGCACTGTGATGACTTCGTCCCCAGGACCAACCCCAGCGGCCAGCAGAGCGAGCCAGAGAGCGTCGGTGCCGTTGCCCAGCCCGATGGCGTGGCGGCATTCGCAATAGGCGGCGAAATCTTTCTCAAAGGCGGCGACGAACGGGCCCCCAGCGAAGGCGGCGGAGTCGATGACCTCGCCGATAGCCTGATCGATTTCGGCGCGGAGCGGTGCGTGATGGGCGCGGAGATCGAGGAAAGGAACTCTTCATAGTCGCGTGCTAAGCTGAAACCAATTGTCGGGCCGGGTTTCCAGCCACTACGGCCTCCGCAGGCACGTCCTTCGTGACGACGCTGCCGGCGCCAATGGTGGCATTTTCTCCGATCGTGATGCCGCCAAGGAGGGTGGCGCCAGAACCGATCGAGGCCCCACGCCGGACCACCGTGCGTTGGCAGTCCCAGTCTGCTTCGGTCTGCAACGACCCGCCGCTGGTGGTGGCTCGAGGATGTTTATCGTTAATGAAGGTGACTCCGTGTCCGACAAACACCCCTTCCTCCAGCTCCACCCCTTCGCAGATGAAGGTGTGGCTGGAGATCTTGCAGCGAGGACCGATCTTTGCGCCCTTTTGGATCTCCACGAAAGTGCCGATCTTAGTTTCGTCGCCGATTTCGCAGCCGTAGAGGTTGACGAAGCCGAAAATCCGAACGTCGCGACCAAGCTTAACATCGGGAGCGATCAGCTGAACCGCTCGGTCGCTCATGTCGCCGCTGGCTCGGGAGACATTCTTTCCACCGTGCCGAGGGGGGCAGCCGCACTGGAACCGTCCGGGGAAGAGAAGCTGCCATTTCGGCCATTCCGCGAGTCTGGGAAGCTGACCGAACTCCCCTTGTTCTGAAGGGAAGCGCTCGCGGCTTCCAGAATCCTTACCAACTCCAAGCCGGCGGTGCCGCCTGTGAGCGGCTCGGTCCCGCTCAGGATGCATTCGATGAAATGTTGTGCGAGCAACTTAAGCGGCTCCTCCTGCTGGACGTAGGGGATGTAGCTGTCCCCGTAATGGTAGGAATACTGGAATTCGGCGAAAGAATCGTAGTGCGGCGGGCGCTCCACGCGCACATCGTAGATTCGAATCTTTTCGTGGTTCTGCAGATCGTCGTAGATGATCATGCGACGAGTGCCGACGATGGTCATCTCGCGGACTTTGCGGGGCTCAAGCCAGCTACTTTGGATGGTGGCAAAGCGCTTCTTGCGGAAGGATAGCGACATGTTGGTCACGTCCTCAATTCCCTGAGTGACGTGAGCATTGCCGGAGCAATTCACGCTCACCGGAAATTCGCCCAGCACGTGCAAGATGATGGAGATATCGTGCGGCGCCAAATCCCAGGCGACGTTGATGTCTTTTTGGAAAAGCCCGAGATTCAACCGGCGGCAGTTGATGTAGCGAATCTCGCCGATGTCGCCGGCTTCGACCAAGTCCACGATCTTCCGGACGGGGGCAGAATACAGGAAAGTGTGCCCCACCATCAAAATGAGGCCGCGACTCTTAGCGATCTCGATCAGCTCTTCACATTCGGCCGAGGTGGAGGCCATCGGCTTCTCGATGAAAGTATGCTTGCCTGCGAGCAGGCTCGCCTTGGCCAATGGATAGTGATATCGGACGGGCGTGGCGACAACGACGGCATCCAGCGCAGGATCACTGATAAATTGATCGAAATCCGTTGTTGCCTCCAACCCTGGGTACAAGCCTTGCAAGTGTTGCAGGCGGGTCACGCTCACATCGCAAATGGCCTTGACCTTGCACTGGGGAAGCGACCGAAAGTTCCGGACCAAATTAGGGCCCCAGTAACCACAGCCGACCACGCCAAGGGAAATTTGTCGAGTCATGGGGGGATCCTTTAGTGGTTGGATGAAGAGGCCGCGGGCTGCGCCGGGGACCGTACCCCTGGCAAGGCGCGATCAACCCCGGTACGCTTGGATCTCATCGCGGCAGTCTGCCGCCAGAGAGTGGGAAAGGTCTTCAGAATGATCCAGAAGTCGAATCCCAAGGACATCTTGTTGCGCATAAAGGATGTCCATGTTGATCATTTCAACGAAGGTGGTTCGGTTTTTGCCGTTCACTTGCCAATAGCCGGTCAGGCCCGGGGGAGCGTTAAAGCGCTCCTGCTGCCACGGCTCATATTTCAAAAACTCACGAAGGGTGCAGGGACGCGGCCCGACCAAGCTCATGTCTCCCCGAATGATATTGAAGAGCTGAGGCAACTCATCCAGCCCGGACGCTCTCAAGAAGCGGCCGCCGGGGATGATGCGTTCATCCGCCGCGTCCAGCTTAACCATAGGGGCGTCGCTGCGCATGAGGCGCTCAAAATAGAATTCATGCGTAGTCGTGTCGGAATTCACCCGCATGCTCCGAAATTTATAATATGGGAAAACGCTTCCGGCCGAGCCCGACCCTTTCCTGCCGATAGAAAACAGGCCCTGGAGAGCAGACTTTGATGAAAACCATGATCATCATCATGAGCGGCAGCCAAACCGGCAAGGAGAGGGTAATGACCGCGAGATCAAGGGCTCTTTTCCAGACAGGGATCGCGCTGACCTGCGCGTCGTTCGCCCGCGAGGACTCGTTAGGAAATGCTCCGTGGTAGGGGGGGCTTGCCACCGTAGCTGTCTCCAACGACGCCGTCAGGCGCCCGACCAAGACGGCATACCAATGGGAAAGCAACTGGGTCGCCCTGGCCATGCTTTTCGCCTGCTCACGTTGCGAATCCTTCTCGAAAGACAGTCCGAGTTCGGGTCTTTCAGAGGCTGAAGTCTCCATCGCCACGAAGCGTTCGAAGTGGTCGAAGGATGTCGGCAGGCTGCCGCCCTTGGTCGCATCGTCCGCTTTTTCGCGCACGGGATCTCCTTTCATCGCTCTGGTATATGTGGTGTTTGCCTAACAATTATGACAATTAGGCAAACGACGAGTTGGTGAGAATGTTCTATTCGGAATTCGCTGAATATAGGGGAACGTCCCCGGTTTCCGTTTTTTTCGGAAGTATGTCTACGGACGGCGGCGCAGTTTCGATTGCTGCCATCCATTGGGCCGCCCTCTCTTTCAGGGCCGCTGCATTTTCGCAGCCGAGCTTCTCTTTCAGGTGATCGTTGTAACACTCTACCGTCTTTCGACTGAGCCCGAGTTGGCGGGCGATTTCGCCGGTGCCGAGGCCGATACCAATGAGCTGGAATACGTGGAGCTCCCGGTCGGTCAGGCGATCAACCTGCACATCGCAGCCGCGACTTCTCCGCACCGGTTTGCCTCCTAACCGAAGCGCATAAGGGCGAGGCAGATAAGTTTCTCCTCCCTGAATACATTCCAATGCGGCCAAAAGGTGCTCGCCGCTGGCACTTTTCAGAAGAAAACCTCGCGCTCCAGCGCGGATGGCGCGATCAGCGTAGCTAATGTCCGGGTAGTCGGAGAGTGCCAAAATGGCTTCATTCGGGCTCTGAATCACGAGGTCCTTGATCAGAGAAATCCCATCCCGATAGCCCAGAAAGAGATCCAAAATCAGGATATTCGGCCGGTGTTTCTCAACAATTTTCCTAGCGTCGCGCTCGTTTTTTCCCAAAGCGCAGATAAAGCACTTCGTAGAACGCTTCAGAATGGCTTCAATCCCGGCCCGGATGAAATCGTCATCATCAACCACAGCCACGCTCATGGGAGACGAGGCGGGCTCAGTGAGGACAAGGGACGACATCACTATTTACTAAGGAAAATTTGGGACGAAGTTCCCAAAAATATCGCAACACTCCAAAAAAAGTTTGGAGGTGTTAAAGCCGTCGCTCCAAGAATGGACTTCCTGGCACGGAACGACCGCCCCGAAAAGCGAGGCGGTATGGCCGGACCCTGCTATGCGGCGGACTTCGCTGCCTGAGGGGAGGGACGCCTTGCGCCCTGGCCAGAATGCAGATGGGCCGCGAAAGAAAGACGTCCTTTTCGGAGCAGATGGAAACCACGCTCGTCCTGGTAACCCAACGGGGCCCTACGCAGCTCATGCACGAGGAGACCAGCGATTCCGGATCCTGCGAGGCAGATGGCTACGAAGGCAAACATCAATGATCTTGCAGCAATTTCGATGCCGTGTGCTGCCCGCGCCGTTTCTCGAAGCGCAGGTTGGCGCGCCTCGGAGCCAAGCGTCAATGAGGAGACACTTCTGTCAAAATTTCTTACAAAGACTCGGCGGGAGGCTCACTGGTGCCCGAATTTATTGGCCATAATATCCATATAGCGAATGACATACAGCTCTAACGGACAGCCAAGCTGATAAAACGCGTGACGAAGCTTACCAAACAGTGCGTTCGGCTCGCCCTCGCATCCAGACCCACGGAATGACTTCTGCGGGAGCCGCAAGCGTAACAGAATGCCAAGCTACTCTTCGCTTGATCAGCTAAGGAGGAGTGGCTCCAGTGGGAGGCGGACTGGCCCCGCCTGCCGGCGGAGCTCCCGTGGTGGCACCTTGCGCGTCGCCGCCTTGAAGCATGGCGTCCTCCGGAATCGCCTTTAAATCATCAGCATGAAACGAACCGGTGTGACCTGCCACCTCCTTGCGCAAAGCCGCGATGCCCTCTGGCGCAACGGGCGGAGCCGTGTTGCCCCACTCTTGACGAATATAGGTGAGGACGTCTGCGATCTTTGCATCGGTGAGCGTCTTTTCCCATGGCTGCATGACAGCGGAACCATACATCTGGCCCTTGACCGAAACCGGACCTTCGAGCCCCTTGAGCAAAATCATGCCAAGGCGTTTTGTGCCGCCGAGAACCCATTCGGATCCAGCTAAAGGCGGATACTGACCAGCAACTCCGAGCCCGTTGGCTTGGTGGCAGGTGGCGCAATTCGCCGAGAAAATCTTCTTCCCGCGGCCGACCGGGCCAAGATCAGCGACTTGCGCAGCCGGCCCGCCCGCCGCACCGGCCCGCGTCGCCCGAGGCGCGCCACCCATCGGATCCAGCCCATCGCCTTGGAAGTTCCCGGCAAAGCGGCCGAGATACGCGGCCCCGAAGAAGATCGCGAGGCCGTAAACCGCGATTAGCCAGATCGAAAGAGGCTCAAGGCCAGCGCGCGGCTCACGCTTCTCGCGCTGAATGGCCGCGTGCACCTGCTGCACGTCTTCGGTTTCGTGATAGTCCATGCCCTGATGAGGACGGTTTTCCGAAATTCCACTCTGCGGATTCATTTCGCCCCCTTTCCAGCTTCAGGCGCGACAGCCGCAGCCACTGCGGTCGATCTTCACCTCATTCAAAGAATGGGACTGATTGAGCGACATCAAGTAGGCGACCAAACACTCAGCGTCGAAAGTCGGGACTATCTCCCAGCCTTCCGGCGGCGCCGCATCACCGGTCAAGTGCAAGGCATTGGCCGAAAGCTGCCCGCCAACGCGGCGTTTTTCGTAAAGGAACCGAAATGTCGGCATGATCGAATCGGGGGCGATACTGCGCGGGGCGTAAAGATGCTGGTGGTGCCAAGCTGTAGTGTAAGGCGCCGGCTCGCCGGCGGCAGATATCGAAGCGCCGATGCCTGCATCGGCCTTTTCTCCACCAGGCGCCGCCGCAACAGATGCGGGAGCGGCGTTGCCCGCGGCAGAAGTAGCTGGTGCGACCGGTAAAGGGGCAGCAGACACACCAGAAGCTGCCGCAGCAGTCGCGACGGTAGGAGGGACGGATGGAGCAGCACCTGGAGCCGGAAGGGCGCCTGCGGCAGGTGACTGTGCGGTTGAAGTGGTGGGGCTGGCACTCGCAGCTGCAGCCGCCGCCCCGCCGTCTGCAGCGTCCTCGACTGGTGCGCGTCCGCCGACATTGGCCAGATCTGGACCCATGCGGCTTCGGCCTAACAAAACCGGGCGTTCGAAAAGATAGTCGCGCGGAGCGCTGCGGCGTTCGCCCCATTTCCGCTCGATATCGGCAGCGGCGTAATCCGCCCGCACCTGCTGGCTGTGGCAATAGAAGCAGCCGTTATCCGCATAGACCAGACGACCGCGCTCCGCCATTCCGGACTTGGGCGCCGGGTAGGGATCATTTCCGTCTTCGTCCACCTGCGGATCGAGATGACCGATCTGCGCGTTGGGGATCATGGTGAGCCCGATCCAGGAAAAGGCGAAAGTGCCGAGGATGCCGAGAATCAATGGCCGATAGTCCCTTCATACGCGCTCCTCCAATTCTTCAAGTTGTGGATTCAAAAAGGTCGGCATGCTCGCGGTGCGTCCGAGGCCGAAGAGCATCATCCCGAAATGCCAGGCGGAACAGGAAATGCGCCACAGTCAAGAGGAGGGCAGCGAGACTGCGCCCGCGCAGATAAGGAAGGATGGATTGCGTCTCTCAGTGAACGGCAGGCCGGGGTTATTCAAATCCACCCCTTGGACGATACCGCCGGCGAAGAGCATCAACACCGTAAGCCAATGCCGTAAGTCGAAGCCCAAAAGTGAAGTTTGATCAGAGAGGCGTAGCGCCACTCCCGCCCGACAAGCCGGGGCACGATATAATACATCGCGCCGAACATCACCATGCTGAAAAAGGCATAGACTCCCAGCAGCGTATACGCCTCACTGGCCTCGCTAAAGTGGAGGTAACCAGCCACGGAGCGCAGCGAAATCAAAACGCCGACCAAGCTAAAGACCGTGTAAGCGATCGCGCCGAAAACGGTAAAACGCAGCGCGGGGCTGTAGCGCAAAAGCGGGAAATTCCCCCGCATCGTCATGTGATGATTGAGCCCCACCGTGGCGACCGGAATGACGACGAAGATCATGGCCGCGATACTCGCCGTTACCATCCAGGCGGGGAACGGGCCATCGACCACTCGCTGCATTCCCGTCCAGCTGGCGAAGAGAGCGTAAGTCCAAAATCCGATCGCCGCCAGGTGGTAGCTGTAAACCGGGCGACCGATAACTTTTGGGATTGTGTAATAAGCGGTCCCCAGGCCGATCGATCCGAGCCAGAGGATAAAGGAAATTGTTCACGAACCACCAGTTCACAGCCGCTTGCATGACGCCCTGGACCGGAGCCACAAAAAGCATGATCTGCGCAGCCCCGTACATCCACGGGAACCAAAGAAAAGCGCCGAGCAGATACCACTGGGTGATGTAGATATTCTCGCTCCTCCGAAAACGGAACATGAGAACAGCCCATGAGACCACGAGCGAATAAGCGACGAAAAGGATGATGGCGGCGAAAGGCGGGAACTCGAGCCATTCGTAGCCGGTGTTGTGACCGGCGAGAATTCGCGCCCACCCCGATAGCCACGCCGATATTCCAGAAACCAGCACCCGCCACCAACAAGAGAGGATGGCGCAGCGTCGTTCGGCTGAGCCGGGCCATGAGCCAGATGGCCGTCCCGATGCCGACCATTGAAGCCCAGCCATACAGCATCACATCCATCTGGGCCGGGCGCAGCCGGCCCCAGTGAGGAACCCGATGCCTCCGAGCAGATCGGGCATGTGAAGTTTGAAGGAAACGAGCAACGCGAGCAGCGTGCCAATGAGCAACCACACCACCGCCGAACTGTAAAATATCAGCACCGGGAGCCGGGTCGAGGCGTCGATCAACGCGCGCTCCACCTGCTCGACGTCGCGACGCGTCACCTCGACCTCACTCGTTTGAGCGAGCGGAGCGGAGCTGGGCGGAGTGAGTGGTATCTCGGCGGGAGTCATGATGAAAAACGGGCAGACGTCATGGCTGTTTTGGCCGAACGGGCAACGGCGTGCCGGGCGGCGATTGAACGGGTGTGGGCCCGCGCGCTCCGGGCGGGGCTGGGGGTTGCTCGGACGGCGCAGGCTCGGTTGCCGCTGGAGTTGCGGAAGGACCAGGCTGGGTGCCCGGCGGGGCGCCGACAGGGTTCGCCGCACCAGTCGGCTGACCACCCATCACGGAACCGGGGCCAGTCCGCGCAGTCGCAGGCGGAGGGGCAGATGCGCTCGGTTGGGGCGCAACAGGAGCTGCGGAAGGAGTGGTGGGGGCTCCTGCTTGAGGGCCGCCCGCGGCGGGTGCTGCTGCCGGAGTTGCGATAGGCCCAGCAGGTGCGGGTTTTTTCTGAGTCAAATCCGCGACGGTCAATTCCATCGCGCGCTGAATCGGCAGACGGGCGACGCCCTTTTCCTTGTCGACCCAGGCGTAGCTATGCAAAGAGGCTTGGGCTTCTTCAGCCGCAGTCTTCAATTTTCCCACGCGCGCTTCGGCGCGCTTTTCCTCGTATTTGTCGCCCCGCGGCATCATTCCGAGGACAGCCCAAACGAAGAGGCCGAAGACGGCGAAGAGCAGGACCACGCCAAGCCAGGTTCCGAAGGCGGAACGCGGTTGATCGAAGCTGAGTTGGATATCGTCTTTAGCCACGGTCAGTTCACGATGCGAAGAGATTCGATTAGGCGCGGGTCGCGCACGGGGAAGAGAGAGGCTTTTGCCACGAGGCGCAGATATACGAAGACCAGGGTGGCGCCCATGCCGATCAACGGCACGAAATCAAGCAGGCTCACCCTCACGCCGGTGCGGTGCAGCTCCGGCAAAACGACGACATAGATGTCGAGGAGTTGCATGATGATAATCCACCCCGCGAGCCAGCAAAGCGTATCGATCTTCTTCTTGGTCGAGCGCAAAAGCAGCAATCCGAAAGGGAAAAAGAAACGCCCGAAAACGAGAATGAGGCTGAGCACGTTCCACGACTCGGTATTGCGCAGGATGAAGTACTCCGTCTCCTCAGGAATGTTGGCGTACCAGATGAGCATGTACTGGCTGAAGCCGATGTAGGCCCAGAAAACACTGAAGGCCAGCATCCATTTCCCCATGATGTGGTAGTGCTCGACCGTCACCGTCTCCCGGAGATAGCCGGCTTTGCGGAGCGCGGTGATGACCAACACGGTGAGCGACATCGAGCTGCCGCAAGCGCCGGCAAAAATGTAAACGCCCCACATGGTGGAGAACCACTTGAAGTCGAGGCTGGCCAGCCAATCAAACGCGCCAAAGGTAAGAGCGAACGCGAAGAACGGCAGACACACGAAAGCCTGCCGGCGCATCCGCAAAGTGGAGGCCGGGTTCCCATCCTTATCCTGGCTGACGGAGATGCGACGGAAAAGCCACGCAGCGATCGTGAAGTAGCCAAAGAAGAAGATCGCGCGAATGATCCAGAAATTCAGATTCAGGTAAGGCGCGTTTGGCGTCGAGGAGCGGGTTCGCGCCGACCGGCAGTGTGAGCCATTCGTAAAGGTAATTACGGAAGAGAAAAACGGGGATGAAGAAAATGGCCATCACCGGGAGGAGGCAGGCGATGTTTTCCCATTGCCGCCGGACCACGACCGACCATTCCGCATCGACGGCGTGATGGACGATGATCCAGAAAAAGCAGCCCGCGCAAAGGGTGAAGAAGAAAGCGAACCCGAAAAGCCAGGAATACGCGAACTGCTCCGGCGACAAAAACGCCCCGAGCACGCTCAACCCCAGACCCACCACAGCGACGAGCGCAAGCAGCAGGGAGAGTCCGCCGAAACGATTCTTCTCAAAGTATTCCCCTTCCGGCGTTGGGACGGCGTGAGTTCGTTCGCTCATTTCTTGGGCGCCTCCGCGGTGGCAGGCTCAGCGGCTGGCGGTGCAGCCGGTTTATCAAGTTCCGCGCGCTGATCCTCGGGCACATCCGCCACTGTTCCGTGCTGGCTGCGTTGCAACGCGCGCAGGTAGGCAATGATCGCCCAGCGGTCGTTCACGGTCACGTTCGGGCCGTAGGACATCATGGTATTCTTGCCGTGGGTGATGGTGTTGAAGATTTCTCCGTCGGCCATGTTGCGAATCCGGTCGTCCTGCAAACTCACCACCGTGGCGAGCCCGTATTGCTTGACGATGCCATTGCCAGCCGCAGCTGCACCGTGACAGACCGCGCAGTTAATGTTGAAGCGCTGCGCGCCACGCGCCATGAACTCTGAGGTCACCTCCATTGGAATCCCAGTCCCCCAGTTTTCGCCCATCTTGCCGGTGCTGTAATAATCCGTCCCGGTGCCGAAAGTCATGCCGTGCGTGCCCCGCCCTGGAGCAACTGGCGCCGCGCCAGGCGCAGCTTCCTGCGTGGACTGCGGCATGTCGTAACCCATCGGCACCGTGCCTGGCACGGGCACGCGGGCGCCGCGATTATCAGCAAAAAATCCGAGCGGAGCCTGCGCTCGCACTTTGGGCTGACGCACCATGTCGGGAAAAACCTCGATGGGCGAGCCGGTGCTCTTCTGTCCGCGGAAACCGAGGAACGCCATCATGGCCACGCCGATGAGCAAGAAGATGAGAAAGAAGCCGCGCAACATATCAGTCTTCGTGCACTACGGTGATGTGTTGGCCGCCACTCTGTTCGAGAAGCTCGCGCGCTTCCGTCTCGGTAAAGCGTGGATCGCGAGCTTCGATCACGAGGAAAAAGCCGTCATTCGTCGCGCGCCGGAACCGGTTCCAATTGAAAATCGGATGATACCAGCGCGGGAGGCCGTTCATGATAAGCATGGCGAAAAAAGCGGTGAAAGCGGAGAAGAGCACGGTCAACTCAAACATGATGGGGAAGAAGGCGGGCACGGTCTTCCAGTTGAACGGCTTGCCGTGGACGATCAACGGATAGATGAACCACGACGGGCCGAAGGTCAGCACCATCGCGGTGAGAAGGCCGGTGATGCCGCCGATCAACACCGCCGCGCTCAGCCAGGATTTTCCCAAGCCCATCGCGTCATCCATGCCGTGAATCGGAAAGGGCGAATGCACATCCCAGCGCTTAAAGCCCGCGTCGCGCACTCGTTCCGCCGCATGATATAGCGCCGCTGCGGTCGGATATTCCGCCGCCATTCCGTAAACTTTATTACCGGAGGGCGTTCTCATGTCCGCTCCTTTCCGCCAGCCTGCACGGGGTGATGACCCTCAGGCGAATGATGATGCGGATCCGCTTCCGGAAGAACGATCTTCACCTCCGACATCGCGATCATCGGGAGAAAGCGAATGAAGAGCAGGAAGAGCGACATGAAGATACCGAACGTGCCGATGAAGGTCCAGATATCCACCCAAGTCGGATAGAACATGCCCCACGACGACGGGATAAAATCGCGGTGCAGACCGCCCACGATGATGATGAATCGCTCGAACCACATCCCGGCGTTCACGCACATGCAGACGAAGTAAACGACGTAGATGTTAAAGCGGAATTTCTTGAACCAGAACAGCTGCGGCGCAACGAAGTTGCAGAAGAGCATGCCGACCCACCAGTACCACCAGTAGGGACCGAAGATGCGGTTGTAGAACGCGTATTTTTGGTACTGGTTGCCGCTATACCAGGCGACGAAGAACTCCATCGCGTAGGCGTAGCTGACGATCGAGCCGGTGAGCAAAATGACCTTGGCCATCTTGTCCACGTGCTGCGGCGTGATGATGTCGTGCAGCTTGTAAATCGCGCGCGCCGGGATGAGCAGCGTCAGCACCATCGCGAAGCCGCCGAAGATGGCGCCAGCCACGAAGTAAGGCGGGAAGATCGTCGTGTGCCACGTCGGAATGACGGACGTAGCGAAGTCGAACGACACGACGCTGTGCACAGAGAGCACGAGCGGCGTGGAGAGACCGGCCAGGAGCAGATACGCCATTTCGTAATGGCGCCAGTTCCGATTCGAACCGCGCCAGCCGACCGCGAACACCCCGTAGAGCAGCTTCTTGATCCGGGTCGTTGCGCGATCGCGCAATGTAGCCAGATCAGGAATCAGGCCGGTGTACCAGAACAGGACGGAAACCGAGAAATAAGTCGAGACCGCGAAAACGTCCCAGAGGAGCGGGCTGCGGAAGTTTGGCCAGATGCCGTAGTTGTTCGGTAACGGAGCGAGGAACCACGCCATCCAGACGCGTCCGACGTGCACACCCGGGAAAATCGCGGCGCAAATTACCGCGAAGAGCGTCATCGCTTCCGCGGCACGGTTGATCGAAGTGCGCCACTTCTGCCGGAGCAGAAAGAGAATCGCCGAAATAAGAGTGCCCGCGTGACCGATACCGATCCAGAAAACGAAGTTGGTGATGTCCCACGCCCAGCCCACTGGATGGTTCAATCCCCAAACGCCGACGCCAGTGGAAATTTGATAGCCAAGGCAGAACAAACCAATCCCCGCGACCATCGCGCTGACCGCGAACGAGACCCACCACCAGCGCGGCGCGGGGCCTTCGATCACGCCAGTGATCCTCTCCGTGATCCAGCTAAAGTTCCGTTTGTTTAAGACCAACGGGACCCGCGCAAGCGGACGCTCGACCGAAGCGGAAGCTTCGCCTTTGATCACGTCTGGAGCTGTGGTGGCGCCGTCCATTTAGTGTTCCGGGTTTTCCTTGTGCTGAGGCTCGGACGCAGGCGACGGATTGAGCGTTCCGCGATCGTGCTCGTCGTATTTATGTTCGCCCGCCGGCGCATGCCCGCCCTCTTCTTCGTGCGGACTGGCCACGCCGATCAAGTGCGCGTCGGGCATTTTCGGATTCGGATTACGCAGCCGCGCGAGATAGCTGGTGCGCGTTTTCACATTCAAATATTCGAGCAGCCGATAATTTCGGTCCTGTGCTTTCATCTTCGAGACCCGGCTATTTGGATCCGCGATGTCGCCGAAGACGATCGCCTCCGTCGGACAAGCCTGCGCGCACGCGCTGGTAAATGAGTCGGCCGGGATCTTCGTATTATCGGAAGCACCGGCCCGGACCTTGGCTGCGATCTTCGCTTCTTCGATCCGCTGCACGCAGAAGGTGCACTTCTCCATCACGCCGCGCATCCGCACGGTGACGTTCGGATTCTTCTGCAACTTGATCGTGTCCGGCGCGCCCTTTTCCGTGAGCGGCCCGAGGTATTCCTGGTAAACGCCGAACGCTCCCGCGATTTTTTTCTTCCCAACCGGGCGCTGGTTGTAATCGAAAAAGTTAAAGCGCCGCACCTTGAACGGGCAGTTGTTCGCGCAGTAGCGCGTGCCGATGCAACGGTTGTAAGCCATCACATTGAGGCCATCCTCACTGTGCACAGTGGCGTTGACCGGGCAGACGGTTTCGCACGGCGCGTTCTCACAGTGCTGGCACATCATCGGCTCGTGCACCATCTCCGGGTTTTCCGGATACTCGCCGCGATCCTGGTTGAACGCCTTCTCGCTCGCGTAGTAGCGATCGATCCGCATCCAATGCATGGCGCGCCCGTGCGTGACCTGCAATTTGCCAACGATCGGGATGTTGTTTTCCGCCTGGCAAGCGACGACGCAAGCGCTGCAACCGGTGCAGGTGTTGAGGTCGACCGACATGCCCCACTGCTGCGGCGCGTCCAATTTCGGATGGCTGTAGATGGTGGGCAGGCTCGGGGGAAGTTCGGCATCGCCGCCGAGCTCGCCCACAAAATTATTATCCTCCCGGTAGCGCTCGATTGTCGCTTCCCGGACCAGCCCACGACCTTCGATGCTCCAATGCTCCTGTGTAATCGCGAGCTGATAGCTGCCGGCAACTTTCTGCACCGCCACGGACTTCACGGTCTTATTGTCGGCAGTGATGAAATGCGGATTGGTGCTGGTGCGGAGAAGGTAGGCGTTGAACCCCACGGTATCGCCCGCCGGTGGATTGACCGCCGCGTTTTCGCCCGCGTAGGGCAATGGCCCACGCGGACCTACCGCCCGACCGTAGCCGAGCGCGATCGAAATGGAGTGGTCGGCGTGCCCAGGCACAACCAAAGCCGCGATAACTAATTGCCGCTGCAACGGCTTCTGATCCGGACCCATGCCCGTCTCCGTCACCGTGATCTCGATCAGATCGCCGCTGGTCACTCCGAAATGTTTCGCCGTCGCCGGACTCATCATCGCGGCATTGTCCCAGGTCAGCTTTGTGATCGGGTCCGGCATCTCCTGCAGCCAGCCGTTGTTCACATAGCGGCCATCGTCGATGCCGTAGCTGCGCACGAGCACGATCTCCGGCGAATCCGCCGTGGGCGCCGCCGCAGTGGACCAGAGATTATGCGCAATGCCGCCGGCGTTGTTGGAATTGAAATTAGGCGCCTTGTCGCGCACCGGAATGTGACTGGCAAACCCGTCGCGCAAGAGACTGGACCAGGCCGCGTTGAAATCTCCCGTGGGCGCGGTCGCGCGGAAAGTTTCCTGCACCATTTCCGGTCCGTCGACTTTTGGTCGACCGAGAAACGCATTGAGAATTTCGAGATCGGAGACGCCGCCGAAGAGCGGCAAAATCATCGGCTGAATCGCGAGATAACCGCCTTCCGCACTCAGCGCGTCGCCCCAAGATTCGAGATAATGCGAAGCGGGCACATGCCACTTGCTCAGCGCCGAAGTAGCATCTTCGTAGTAGCCGACCCGGACCACTTCCGGCACCTTCTTCTGCAGATCCTCCCAGTTGAGCGACTGCTTGGTCTCCCGGTCTTCCGCCAGACCGCGCGGCGCGTTGTAAACGGGATCGCCTCCGATGATGACGAGTTGCTTGACCCTGCCCGCATTCATCTCCGCGGCTAATTGCAGGATGCTGTTCGTGCGCGGATTCCGCGGCAGCTCACGCACCAGCAGCGTGCTGCCGATATTCTTCAGCGCCGCGTTGATGCCGTAGGCGATCAGCTGCACCGCAACCGGTTGCTGTGGGCTGGCCACGACCAGGCTGGCGCCCGGTTTGGCTAACAAGTCGTTCGCGCATTCCGTCAACCAGCGGTCGTCGAACTGCATCGCCCCGGCAGGCGGCGTGAGCGTGCCGATGACCGAGCCCAACCCCGCATCCTGCGTGCTGGCCGCAATCTTCCCGGCGAGGGCGTGGATGAAAGCGGGAATCTGGCTGGCCGGGCAGCGCAGCCGATGGTCCGCCATCGCCCCGGTGACAGTGTAGCGATTCTCGACCACATAGAGTCGATTCATCGAATCCTTGGCCGAGGTGACCCGGCGCCGCGCCGCGAAGGCGCGCGAGGAGGCGATGTCCCCTTCCCCGCAATCGAGGAAATCACTGCCGATCGAAAGCACCACGTCGGCGCGATCGAAGCGCGGGATGAGGCGCGAGTTGTCGCCGAAGCTGATTTGCGTGGCGAAATTTTGCGCTTCGCTCAAGAGCGGATCGTACTGGCACCAGCGCATCCGCGGGAAAGTCTTCTCCAGTTCCGCGCGCAAACGTTCGCGCGTCGGCGAATGTGTTTCCTCCACTAGGAACGCCAGACCCGCTCCGCCATCGGCCGCGGCTCGGGTGCGGAAGTCGTCCAGATATTTGTCGAACGCCGCGCGATCGCGCTTTTCCGCCGTGCGCTTCTTGATCCCGTTCTCGTTTTTCTCGAACCGCTCGATGAAATGCTGCGAACGCGCAGGATCATACAAATCGAGAATCGAAGCCTGCGCGAAGGCGTCCGTCGCGCCGCCGCTGGCCGGATGGAGCGGATTGCCTTCGATCTTAATCGGACGGCCATCGACTGTGCTCACGAGCAGAGGCAGCGCACCGTTACGGCGCGGCATCGCAGTCGCGTAATAGAGCGGCTTGCCGGGGATGGCCCACTCCACACTTTTCGTGAACGGCACCAAATGCGCTTCCGGCCGGCGGCAGCTGCTCAACCCAAAGCCCGCCAGCGCCATCGACGCACCCATTAATTTCAAGAACCCACGGCGCGACCATTCATCGCCTTCCAACTGCGCCGCGCCTGCAGGAAACTCCTTCTCCAGCCAGCCGCGGAATTCCGGCGTGTCGCTGAGTTCGCCGGCGCTGCGCCAGTAGCGCTTTCCGGTGGTAGCCGCGGGAGGATGTTCGAAGACGCGTTTCATGCTAGCGATGGCACCCCTGGCAGTTCAACGGTGGCGTAATGTTCCAGCGTTCTTTCAAAGTCTGACCGATCTCCTGTTGCGTGAGCCGCTCTTTCTTCGACCAATCTTCCGTCACGTCTTTCGGCTGACCGTATTGCGCGACGAATTCCGCCGGCTTCACGTCGGCCGGTTTCCAATCGAGATTAAACACCTGCTCCATCGGACGAAGAAAATTCTCCGGCTTGCGATGGCATTCCAGGCACCACGCCATGCTGTGCGGCTTCGCGTGATACACCACCGGCATGTGATTCACCTCGCCATGGCAACTCGCGCAACTGATCCCGCGATTCACATGCGCAGCGTGATTGTAGAAAACGTAATCCGGCGTGCGATGAATCTGGACCCACTGCACCGGCTGGCCCGTCTTCCAGCTTTCGCGCACCGGCGCCAGCTTCGGGTTTTCCTTCTGCACCTGGGTGTGGCAGGCCATGCAGGTTTGCGTATTCGGCAGATTCGAATGCGCCGCCACGTCCACGAAGCTGTGGCAATAACGGCAATCCATCCCGAGCTGCGTCACGTGCAGATCGTGCGGGAACGGTACCGGCTGGATCGGCTGGTAGCCGACGCGCGTATATTTCGGCGTCACATAGTACCACGTCGCCGCAGTCAACCCGGTCACAGCCACGAGCCCGATGACTGCCAGTTTCAGTGGCAGCCAATTCGACCAGCGTGGAAAAAAGTTCGCCATAGAAAATTAGCGAACCGCTGTCTCCGGTTGCAGCCGCCAATTCAGAAACGGACAAGCGCACGATGCAGGATGTGCGTCAGCTCCATCTTTAAGAATGAAATGATGATGTCGTGGAGCCACGGAAGCGCCCACTCTATTAATCGACATCATGTTGGCAAAAGAAAATTCTTCACGTGATGGCGATTCCTCGCCAGACCGTCGCCCACATCTCTTCATACGGAACTCCGCGACACAAGCAAAAGCGAAACGTTCGCGCTTTTTTTCCGGCGGCTCGTGTTTTTGCGCGCGCATATTTCTTTCGCGAAAGCATCTCCGCGCTCAATCAAACGCGAGGAAAAAAGCCATCATGATTGCCGTCGGCACGAGCGCGCCGAGCGCGAGCCCGAATGCAGAAACGCCATCGCCGAAATATCGGCTCAAGATCGATTGCCCCGCGGGGTTCGGCGCATTCGCGATCACGGTCAGGCCGCCGCCCGCCACCGCACCCGCCATCACCGCATACTTGAGCGACTCCGAGAAGTCCGGCACGAGCGACGCCAGATAAGTGATCGCCGCATTGTCGTTGAACGCCGTCAACGTCATCGCCGTAAACATGAGCGGCGTATGTCCGAGACTCGCCAGCACCGGCGCGATCCACCAGCCCTGAAAGCCGCCGTGAATCACCAGGCCCGCCAGGAAAAAACCCACCAGCAACGGCGGCTTTAGATTGATTTCATTCTGGTGATGCTCCGTCGCCACCGCCACCGCGAGGAAGAACAGAAACCCGCCGATAAAGAGCGCCGGGTAATGCGCCGTGAACACCGTCCAGGCCAGGAAAAATAAATGCAGCCCCGTCACACTCCACGGCACCGGATCTGTCCGATCGCTCCAGCGTTGCGGGCGCGCTTGATCCTCCTCCGTTCGCCGCATCCCCGCGAACTCGCGCCGAAAGACCAGATAATAAATCGTGTTCGCGCAGATAATGCCCGCCATCGCCTTCCAACCGAAATGCTCCACCATGTGGAGAAAATCCCAGTTCCACCGCGCCGCCACCATCAAGACCGGCGGCGCCGCGAAATGCGTCAGCGTCCCGCCTACCGACACGTTGACAAAGAGCAGCCCCAGCGTGGCGTACTTAAACTTCGGCCCCGGATTCAAATCATAAAACTGCCGCGCCAAAAGCAGCGCACTGATCGTCATCGCCGCCGGCTCCGTGATGAACGAACCCAGCAACGGCCCGATCGTTAGGATCGAGAACCACCACGCCGCCGGCGTGCAACCGCCCAAGCTCGCCAGCATCCGCATGATCTGCTCCGCAAAACGCAGCACCGGCCGCGTCCCCGCGATCGTCATGATCACCACCACAAACATCGGCTCGGTAAAGTTCACCCCGTGGCTGATGTAATTCTCCGCCGTCGGCCAGCCCCGATACAACGTCACCGCAATCAGGAGCGGAATCACCCAGATGCCGAAGATCGCCTCCACCTCCCCCAGGAAATGCATCACCTCCGCCTTCCAATTCACGTCCGGCTTCGCGTCCGCCTGCGGCTTCGCTTCCGCCGTCCGCCCCTCCGCCCGGATCACATGCTCATGCTCATCGCGCCAGCGATGCGCCACCTTCATAAACTTGTGCGCGAAAAATGTGTGCAGGATCGCCAGTAAGAAAATCAACGTCGCCACCACGTTGAACGGCTCCACCGTCGCCCGGTGTTTCAGGATCGCGATCGGCCCGCCCAGCTCCTTGTCCGCATAATCATTCACCGGCTTCGGGAACGACACCTTCGAAGGGCCCGCCGTGATCTCCGGCTTCACCTCCGCCCGCGCCGGCCCCGCAGTGGCAGCGCCGAGCACCGCCGCCAAAGTGAGCGCGCGTAAAGTCGCACCCAGTAATCTCATAATCCGGTCCGGCACGAGCGCACGATGCCCCCATTCCCGCAGCCGGGAAAGCTTTTCATCAGGCACTGCCCCGCAGCACCGTTGCACCCCGGAGCGAAGTCCGTCCGCGGGCGTGATCTTCAAGACCGGCGTTCGCCCGTTACGCCCGATCCCTCAGCCTGGCTCAGCACAACCCGAGAGCCGCTATTTCCGGTAGCTGCCCGAGTCTTTGCCCATGGCCTCGCGCATTTCGCGCCGGCCGCCCCATTTGTAGGTGAGCGAGGCGCTGACGATATCGACGGAGGCATCGTAGGTGCCGAGGAGTTGGTGGCCTTGGGTGTCGGTCTGTCGCGTGCTCGGGCTATCCACGAAGAGGTGGGCGTAACCGAGATCGACATCCATGGACTCAGTCACCGACCAACGCAGGCCGGCAGAGAGGAAGTAGCGGTTGTTATCCGGAATGCGCGGGGTGCGGAAGGCCGGGCTGGCGATGGGCGTTTCGTCGTAGGCGAAGCCGGTGCGGAAGGTCAGGCGCTTGGTCGGGTAATACTCGAAACCGGCGGCGTAGCGCAGGGCATCGTCGTAGTTGATCTGGAGCACACTTGCGGGCGTGCCGGGATTGGAGAAGACAATCGGGACAGTCTGGAGCCGGCTCCAATGCGTCCAGGAGATGTCGCCCAGGATGGCAAACTGCCGGTAGAAGCGCTGGTAGATGCTGAAGTGGAGTATCTCCGGGAGATCGAGCGCGGCGGTGGCGTTCTGGTTAAAGAAGACACTCTGGAGCGCGCCGGGCTGCGGAAATTGAGCGGGTGCACCGGGCGCGGTGATGATGGGAACGCCACGGAAATCGCCGTCGCCTTCCAGGACGTGGTCGATCCCGGAGCGGAAGCTGACGCCGAAGCGGCCGTCCTGCAGGCAGGCCTCTTCTTCGCCTTTCCAATACTCGAGAAGCGCGCCGAGGGTGAAGCCGACGCTCCAGTCGTTGCCAGTGACTTCGGAGACGCCGTCGCGACGGCCGGGAGCGAACCCGGCATTGAGGTAGGCGGCCTGAGTCGCGGCCCGAGCGGCGGCTGGGACCTGAGCGTAGAACTGGCCGAGGAGCGGTTGCGCGATCAAGCCGAAATCGATCGCCTGAGTGAGGCGGGCGGAGGCGTATTGGATATCGAGCCCGGCGCCAAACGAGAGCCGATCGAAGATGCGGTAGGCGACGGTGGGTTGGATGTCGAAGGTGGAGAGCTTTGTCCGCAAGGCCTGGTAACGGCCGACCCAGCCCGGGCCGTAACTGGTTTCCAAACCGAACGGCACCGTCACCCCAAGGCCGACGGAGAGATCGCCGTAGGCGGTATTGCGGAAGACTGGCTGGGTTAGATAGAAATTCGGAATCTCCCGCGTGACGCCGGCGTCCCGGCCATTCGGGCCGGAGATGGGCGCGTTATTGAAAGGCGTGCCTGGGAGCACGTAGCGCGACCCCTGATTATTGAAGTCAGCGCTCGGCACAATGAGATGGATGCCGAACTGCACTTCGCCTTGATCGAGGCGGACGATGCCGGCGGGGTTGAAGAAGAGGGTGGAGGCGTCGTCGGCCTGGGCCGCACCGCTGGCGAAAGCCGTGCCGAGGCCGCTGGCGCTTTGTTCGCTGAGGGAAAAGCTGCCGGCGTTGACGGACAAGGGGAGGACGAGGGCCGCGAGACAAGCGAAGAGTCGGGTGCGGGTGAGGAAGCGCATGAAAACGACTTGTTAGACATCGGGCCCGGGTAAGACAATCCAAAAATCGGGCGTGGCGCGGCGTGCAACAAGAGAGGCGTCACGCGCTTTCAGAGATGGCGCGGAAATGGCTCCTCCAGCACGGGCAAAGTTCGCCACCAAACCGTTACAATTCTATAATCGACTCCCGGATTCGATCGGGCCATCCTAGCTCATGCATTCCCCTGTCCCCGCGCGCGTCTTTGCTTCCGTGGCGAAGCGCGCATCGAGGGCTCGACATGCGATCTCTCGTTGTCGGCGCAGTTTGCCGGCTCGTTTCCACGTCGCGCAGCACCATATCCCTATGAAACAAAACTCCGTCCGCCTAACCGCTCCGTTCGTCGCTCTGCTTCTCGCCGCCGCGTGTGCGGTCGCGCCGAATCTTCACGCGCAGCTGATGCCCGGCCCGGACCCGATCACCGGGACGGTGAACGCGGCGCAGACGCTGGCCAGCGGCACGGGCACGGTGAGCGCGACCGGCACTCTTTCGGTGAGCGGAGGCGCGGTGGCGGTGACGATTACCGGGGGCTCGACCTTGAACAATTTCGGCACCATCGAACAGACCGGCACCGGCCGCGCCATTCGGTTAACCGCCAACAACGTCTCGGCCACGGTCAATAACGGCAGCATGAGCAACAGCACCGCGCTGGTCCGGGGCGTGGGCGACGATGCGTTTCAGGTTAACCAGGCGAACGCCAGCATCGTCCTGAACAACTACGGCACCTTCGATTCCACCGGCGGGCAGGCGATCGATTGGGGCGCGATCCTGACCGGCAGCAATACCCTGAACAATTTCTCCTCCGGCTTCCTCACCGCGACCGGCAGCGACGCCGTCCGGCCGGGCGTGAACGGCATGATCATGAACGCCGGCACCATCCGCGCAACGCCGGTGCAGAGTGCCGGGAACGCGAGCGGCAGCGATGGCATTGATGCGCAGACGAACACGGGAATTCAGATCATGAACTCCGGCACCATCCAGGGCCGCGCCGGCATCACCGGCGGCGTGACCGTTCCCGGCACCTTCGCCATTAACGTCACGAACAACAGCGGCGGCGTCATCGCTGGCGTGAACGGATCAGGCATTAACATCGATGGCGTGGCCACCTCCGTGGTCGCGACCGTAATCAATAACGCCGGCGCCACCATCCGCGGATCCTGGGACGGCGTTTCGGCCAATGGCGACGGCGACGGCATCGATGTGGACGGCGTGCTCAACCTGACCAACAGGGGCTTCATCCGCGCTCTCGGCGCCAATGGCGTCGGCAGCGACGGCTTCCCCAACGGCGCCGACGGCATCGCGGCCGGCGGCGGCACCATCGTTAACGAAGCCGGGGCCGAGATCACCGCGGGTAACACGGTCGGCAACGCGCGCTTCAGCCAGGGCATCCTGATCGACGATTCTTCGCGCGGCAATTCCATCGCCGCGACCACCGTGACCAACCGCGGCCTCATCAGCAGCGCGCAGGGGCCGGCCGTTGTTTTCATCAGCACCTTCGCCAACACGATCACGAATGACGTTGGCGGAACGATCAGCGGCAGCGAAAACCTGGACGGCACCGCGGGAGCAGCCATCCAGACCGGCAACGGCGGCGACATGGTCATTAATCGCGGCACCATCACCGGCAGCAACGGCGCCGCCATTGACCTGCAGGGCGGCAACAACACCCTGACGATCGAAGGCGGCGCAGCCGCAATCAACGGCAGCGTCAACGGCGGCGTCGGCGGCACTAACGCGCTCATCTTTTCCCCCGGCGCCGGGAACACCTTCAGCTACGCCGGCAGCTTCTCGAATTTCGCCACCGCGCAGGTCAATGCCGGCACCACCAGCCTCTCCGGCAACAGCACCTACAGCGGCACCACCACCATCGCCAACGGCGGCACCTTGATCGCGCGCAACACCGTCGGCCCCGCCAACAGCGCCACTGGCATGGGTGCAGTGACGGTGCAAAATGGCGGCACGCTTGCTGGCACCGGCCGCATTGGCGGTCCAGTCACGGTGGCCGCGGGTGGCCGCGTCGCGCCGAGCAACTACGGCGCGCTCGCCCCGGCCACGCTCACCTTGGGCAGCGATCTGAATGTTACCGGGAACTCCCGGTTCGCCTTCACGCTCGGCTCGACCGCGATGAACACCGACCGCCTCGTCATTGGCGGCAACCTCAACTTCACCGGCCCCGGCCAGGTGCTCGTCGATATCTCGATTACCGGCGCCATGGTCGGCATGCGCTATCAATTGGTGGATTTCGCGAGCGCGCCCGGGCTGTCGGTCAGCAATCTCGCCTTGGGCAACGTCCCGCCCGGATTCAACGGCACCTTCGACCTGAACGGCACCAACATCGGCCTCACCGTCACCGCCATTCCGGAACCCAGCGCACTTCTGCTCTTCGGCGGCGCTGGGACTCTGCTCTTGGCAAGTTCGCTTTGGCGCGCGCGCCGGCGCGGCGTTCGCGCTTAGCCGGTTCTGCGTAGGCGGTAGTAGCGCCCGGACGCTCGATAAACGCCTCGCTATCGTATCCGCTCGTCATCTAAAAGAGAAAGATGAGGCCTCGCTCCTGCCGCTTCATTTTGCTCTTCGCCGCGCTTGTCGTTCTGCCGCTGACGGCGCGCGCGCACGACCGAATTTATGCGGCCAGTCTGAGCGGCGTGGCCGAAAGTCCGCCTAACGCTTCGCCGGGCGATGGACAGGTAACGGTGACCATCGATCTCGATCTTTTCACCATGCGCGTGGAAGCCGACTTCAACGCGCTGCAAGGCAACGTCACCGCCGCGCATATCCATGCTCCCACTGCCGCTCCGCAATCCGGCACCGCCGGAGTCGCTACGCAGACGCCGAGTTTCTCAGGTTTCCCCAGCGGCGTGACCAGTGGCAGCTACGATCACACTTTCGACCTCACGCTCGCATCCTCCTACAATCCGGACTTCATCGCCGCCCACGGCGGGACCATCTCCGGCGCATCGAATGCGCTCTTCGCCGCGCTCGAGGAAGGGCGCGCCTATTTCAATATCCACACGACGGCGTTTCCCGGCGGTGAGGTGCGCGGCTTTCTCCTGCTGC
The DNA here is from genome assembly GCA_963788065.1 of uncultured Verrucomicrobiae bacterium. Lineage (GTDB taxonomy): Bacteria > Verrucomicrobiota > Verrucomicrobiia > Chthoniobacterales > UBA10450 > JACCTI01. The sequence continues at coordinate 149,031 of CAWBFF010000010.1, read as the reverse complement.
CGCCGACCCGGATCACCGGCTTCGCCATCGTTGGCGGCATGCCCACGATCAGCTTCACCAGCATCGCCGACCGACTCTATCGGGTGGAACGCAACGATGATTTGCTTGGCACAACCTGGATATCTGTCACAGGCGCCGACATTGTGGAGGGAACGGGCGAAATCGTTTCCGTAGTCGATCCTGATGCGGGCGCCGGAAGTTTGCCGCGACGTTTCTATCGCGTGCTCCTTTTGCCCTGACACGGTGTCGTTAGGCGCAGTGAAATCGGCCGCGCGGTCTCGACTGGCAGCCGTCTGAACTCCGTCTGCGCTAGGCCGAGCCTTTGAACATGGCCGCGTCCACGATCGACCAGAGATGGACCAGCCAGCCGAGGAGCACGATCCAGAGCAGACCCGCGAGCACGAACTGAATCAGAGCCATCATCACGCGCCCCTGAATCAATTGTCCCAGGCCGGGAATGAAGAAACTGCAGAGCGCTGCGATCACGTTGCCGGTTGAACCTTGTCCTGCCATGGGGAAACGCTCCGCGTTTCGCGCGCGGGAACAAGCCATTTTTATCGGGAAATTGCGTGACCGATTGCGAGCGCCCGATGAGGCAACATCGCTCCCGGAGCCGTAGAGCTTTTATTGTGGCAACCCGAGCTTGCTTCGCTCGGCGATGACTTCGCTGGCCATGAGCGGCAGGCTGCCGGCGCGCGCGACCAGAGTTTGCCCAACATCGGAGAGGAGAAGGTTAACCAGCTCGCGCTGGAAAGCGCCGCTCTCACGAAAAGACGGCGCGGCGAGGTAGAGGAAGAACTTCCGCTGGAGCGGATAGCGATCGGAGTAGATATCCTCCGCCGTGGTATGCGCGGCGGGCTCGCCGGAGTTCGGCGCGAGACCGAGGGCGCGGACGGCGGCAACGCGGGGACGCAAAGTAGCGAAGCCGATGGCGCCAGGTTGTTTTGCGACTTCGGATTCAACACCCTGGCTGTAGACGACATCTTCCTTTTGCATCTCGGCGCGGAAGGGGCCGCCTTTCAGCACGAGCTGCTGAAAGGTGCGGGTGGTGCCCCAGCTGAGTTCGCCACCGATAATTTTGATCGGCTGCGCGCTGCCGCCGACCTGGCTCCAATCTTCAATCGCGGCAGGGGCGCCAGCGCGCAGCTCGGTGCCATAGATGGCGTCGAGCTGCGGGACGGTAATGGAACGGACGGGGTTGCTGGCGTTCACCAAAATCTCGAGGGCATCGCGCGCGAAGCGCAGTTCGACCAAGGGATGGCCGTGGCTGCGGAAGAATTTCTCCTTCTCGGCGGAGCTGAGGGCGATGCTCATAAACCCGATGTCTTCCTGTTCCTCCAGGAGGCGTTCTGCGACCGCCGCACTGCTGCCCATGGAGGGTTTGATCTTCCCGCCGGCGCGGAGGGCGAGTGCGCGCAAGGCGTTTAAGACAATGAAGCTGGTGGTGTTCGAAGCGGAAACCTTCGGCGGAACGAGTGGACCATCGGAGAGCGGACGGTAGGCGGGATAGTTCGGCTGCTTGAGAATGGCGGCGCCGAGGGCGTTGCTTTTTTCGAGGGACGGGACGGTGTGAATGGTGCCGAGGGAATTGTCGGCGGTGGCGGGGAATTCTTTCCCGGTGGAGGAGAAGATCCAGTGATGCGGACTGAGGATGACCCCGAGCCGCGCCGCGAGGGCCTCTTCGTTCTCGGCCTTCGACGTGACCTCGCTCAAGACGGGGAATAAGCCGCCGCTCGCGATGCGCAACTCGCCGCTCAAACGACGGACCATAATGGAGGTGGCGGCCGGGTAGCGCTCGAGCGGGATGACGAAAGTATCGGTGCCGACGCTCTGCGCGTTGCGGCGCATCTCGCCGAAAAGATCAAGCGCGAGCGCGCGGCCCTGGGCGTCGTAGAGTTGGACGGCGACGTCGGTATCCTTTTGCCAGTCGGCATGGAGGACGAGGGCGAGATCACCGGCAAGGTTGGCGCGATCAAGCTCGAATTGCAGGCTGCCCTGGCCGAAGGCATCGATGGCGGCGACGTGCCACCAGCCGTTTTCAATCGTGCCGCCGGTGTGGCGCACCGTCTTCACGTAAGACGCGTCGCCGCTGGCCGCGGTCTTGATTCCATTCGGCGCGGCGGAGTCGAAGACAAATTCCAAGGTGGCCGGGACCGGCGTCTCCGCCTGCACGAAAACCGCACCGGCCAGAAAGGCCGCGCAGACGAATCGTCTCACGCGCGGCAGCCTAACAAGAGCCGGCCGGATTCCGCAAACCTAAATCGCGAACGCTTGTTTCTACGAGCGCCTTGACGCCTACGGCACAGTGGTTCCGGCGGCGGTCTTCACCATCGAGACGTCGGTCGCATTGATCGAGCCGTCCACGGTGAGGTCGAGCCGGAAGTTAGCCTGCGTGACCGGGCTGCCGCCGGATTGTTCCTTTACCCGGCCGATGTCTGAGGCGGTGACGGCTCTATTGCCGTCCGCATCGCCTAACAAGACGTTCATGGGCACGGTAGTCGTGCTTAGAGTTTGGCCAATCGCGTCCGTCACGCCGCTCAGTTGCACCGTGATCTGCTGCGCGTTGGTCACTCCCGTCAGGTTCACCGTCATCTTATTGCCGGTGAAGGTGGGGCTGCCGCTCAAGGAGCCGGCGCCTCCAGTGACGCTGGCGTTGCCGCTGACGACGCCGTTACTCAGCGTGAACACAATTGTGTGGTCGCCGTTCGCGCCTCCACTGCGGCATTCCACTCCGGGCGCGCCGCTTAATGGCAGCGGCACATCGAAGATGCCCGCCGCGCCGTGCGTTTTGCGGGAGACGGCGTTGTTCAGGCTCAAGGCCGGCCGGCATTTCCCCGCCAGGCTTGAGTTGTAGATGGCAGCGATTTCGCTCTGGCCGAGCGCGCGGCTGAAGACTTCTACTTCATCGATTTGGCCGTTGAAGAAGAGCGAGCCGGTGCGGCCACCGATATTGAAGGGCGAGGCGCTCCCAGCGAGGTTGCCGGTCTTGGTGTCCTGGCCCACTTGCACGCCGTTGGCGTAGAGTTTGATCAACGCGCCGTCGTAGGTGAGCGCGAGATGGGTCCACTGGCCGGGCGTCGGGATCAGCGGCATCGAGTTCGTCGGGTAATCGGTGAACCCGCGCACAATCTTCTCGCTCCCGCCCGCTTTGATGATGGCGGTGAGCTGGCCGGCATCGAGCAACAAGAGGTAGTCGTTCGCGCCGCTCTGGGTTTTGCCGAAGTAGACCGCACCTGCCGTGGCGGTGGGATTGATCCAGCCTTCGATCGTGACCGCGCTTCCCGTTAGATTCAGAGAACCGGAATTAGCCGGCACGCTGACAAAACTGGAGCCGGCAAAGCTAAAGGCCTGGCCCACTTTCCCCGGAGCATACGCCGCGGTGCCGGTGAAGCTGCCGTCGTTCGCGCCCTAACAAATCCTTCGCGTTCCCTTCCGCGGCGAACCAACTGATCGCATCCGCCGGCGGCGCGCTGCAGACCGCGGCGGTGACGTTGAGGGTGAAGCTCTGCTGCGCGTTACTGCCGACGCCGTTGCTCGCAGTAATCGTAATCGGATATGCGCCGCCACTGGCTGCCGCTGGGGTGCCGCTGAGCACGCCCGAGCTGCTCAAGGTCACGCCGTTAGGCAATGTCCCGCTCGCGCTGAAAGTCGGCGCCGGGAACCCGCTCGCCGCAACCGTAAACCTGCCGAAATTCCCCTCCGTGAAGGTGGCGCTGTTCCCGCTCGTGATCGTTGGCGCTTCGTTCACCGTGAGGGTGAAGTTCTGCGTCGCATCAGCTCCCGGCACCATTGCTCGCGGTGAAGACAAGTCGCAGTACAGTGCCGCCCGTTCCGGTTGCTGGCGTGCCGCTGAGCACACCCGTGGCTGGAGTGAAGGTCACCCCGCTCGGCAACATCCCGCTCACACTCAGCGTAGGCGTCGGCGAACCCGTCGCAGTCACGGTGAAACTGCCGTTGCTTCCCACGACAAAGGTGGTGCTGTTCGCGCTCGTGATCGCCGGCGCCTGGTTAACCGTGTGCGGCTCGCCCGCGGACATGCTCCCGTTAAAGTTGGCGTTCCCCGCGTAGGTCGCAGTCAAAGTGCGCGCGCCGACTGTCGTCATAGCCAGCGTGCATTGGCCGGCGGCAACGGTGGCCATGCAACTGTCCACGCCATCTGAGACGGTCACATTACCCGTGGGCGTGCCGCTTCCGCTTTGCGGCATGACGGTGTAGCTGACGGTCACGTTCTGCCCGACCAGCGATGGGTCCGGACTGTCCGAAGTGATCGCCGTCGTTGTGTTCACCACGAGGGCGATCACAGTGTGCGGTTCTCCCGCCGAGAGGCTCCCGTTGAAACTCGCATTGCCCGCATAGGTCGCGGTCAAAGTTCGATTGCCGGCCGTCGTCAACGCGAGCGAGCACTGTCCGGCCGCGACGGTTCCCATGCAGCTATTCACCCCATCGCCCACCGTCACGGTGCCGGCAGGCGTGCCTGCGCCGGGCGCCGTAACCGCCACCGCATAGAAGACGGTAAATGTTTCACCCTCGTTCGTCGGGTCGGCGGATTCAGCGGTGATCGTTGTTGTCGTATTTGCCTGGTTCACCTGATGCGACGCGCCCGCGGAAGCGCTGCCGTTGAAATTGGCGTCGCCCGCATAGGTCGCAGTCAAAGTGCGCGCGCCAGCGGTCGTTAAGGCCAAATTACATTGCCCGGCCGCGACCGTGGCCATGCAGCTGTTCACCCCATCGCTCACTGTAACCGTGCCAGTGGGCGTGCCGCTGAACTGCGGCGCCACCGTGTAGGCGACAGTGATCGTCTGCCCGACCACCGACGGATCAGGATTATCCGACGTGATCGTGGTCGTGGTGTTGGCTTTGCTAATCGTGAGGCTGGCGGTGGCGGTGCCGCTATCGACCGTGGCATCGGCAGACCCGGCGCCAAGCGATGTGCCAGTGAAGGTGGCAGTCGCCGTGCCGTTAGATTGTATTGTCGCCTGCGCACCGGAGATCGCGCCGCGGACCGCGTTACCAAAAGCAATCGGAACGCCGATGAGCGCGTCGAGATCGCTCGCCGCGATCGCCGTGCCAGCGGAGTTCGTCAGAAAACTGGCGGTCAACGTAGAAGTCTGCCCGAGCGCGATCGCGGCCGGGCTCGCTGTGTGCGTAAACCGCAGCCAAGGGGTAAAGTCAACTGAGCCGCCACCGGAAGTCCCGGCGGTATTACACGGCGCGGCGCTCGGCCCACCGTTGCAACCCCACCAGTTGTTTTTCATGTTGGCCGTCCCGCCTCGCGTCGCCACCCCGGTAAATCCGCCGCCAGTATTTCCGACGACCCGCGAGAAAGCGAGGTTGAGCACGTTGCCGGTCGTGATCGAGCCGACTTCGATCGCGCCGCCGGTCGTCCCTGCCGAGTTCCCGACCATCGTCGCCTCGTTGAGGTTTACGGAAGTGTTGATGACGTCCATGGAGATGCCGCCGCCGAACCTGGTCGCGGTGTTGTTGCTGATGACTGTGGTCCCGTTAAAAACCAAGCCGCGCTGAGTGCGAATCCCACCGCCGTCGGTATTGGCCACCGTCGTGGTGTTGCCGGTGAATGTCGTGTTAGTGAAAGTCGAGCTGCCGGCGCCCGCAGAGCTGACCGGGTCGATGAACAAACCGCCGCCGTTGTTCTTGCTGGTGTTTCCGGTGACCATGACGTTGGTCATCGAAAACGGAGTGTTGCCCACTTGAATGCCGCCGCCGATTGCAGTCGTCGGACCGGCTGCGGCCGTCGCGATATTATTCGAGATGGTTGAGTTGGTGATCGTGGCCGAGCCGCCGCCCTGATTCACCGCACTCGAGAACAACAATCCGCCGCCGCCCAGTCCGCCGCTGTTCAAGGTGTTGTTCGTTACGACCACGTTATCGATTGTGATCGTTCCCCCACTTGGGCCGGCATCCCAATCCATCGCGCCGCCAAAACCGTCGGTCGTGTTGTTTCCAAAGCGCATCGTCAGATTGGAAAACGAAGTCGCGAAGGAAGCGCCCAGGCTCGGGTTCACGGAAAACACCTTGTCGATTCCTGTGCCAGTGCTGGTTCCCGCTTGCACGATCGTCGTGGCCGAACCGCCCCCCACCACTGCCACCGCGCCAGTGATGTCCAAGTCTCCGGTGGCGGCGAGATCTTCACTTCCCCCCGCGATGGTCAGAGTGTAAGTCCCGTTCGGGATCGTGATCATATCCGACCCGGCGGCCGCGTTGGCCGCCCGCACCGCTTCACGCAAACTGCAGTCTGCATTGCATGCGCCGTCGTTTGTGTCGGCTGTTTTGGTAACCGACGAAGGTCGCATTCGGCGCCATCACCACTGGAATCGGCTCGACGTTTCCGCGCGCGAAAAACACGAAGCCCTGCTGCCCCATCACGTTCAAACGCATCGGCAATACCGCCGCCGGCGCCGCGCCCAAAGCCACGTCTTGGACTTTGGTTTCACCAGTGAACGACGCGCGATCGTTCCCGACGCTCGGTTCCTTGAAGAGAACGCGAACTCGATCGCTTTGCGCGTCCGTGACCAGCAAGTCCTCGGTTTCGTTGCCGGTAAGGTAGGCCTTTTGCAACCGACGCGCGGAGGCGCCGACCTGATGGGATTCTGCAACAAGCCAGGCGTCCGACGAATCGCTCGTTGCTGTTTCCGAGGCCGATGCGCTGCGACCCCGGCCACCCTTTCGGCTCCAGGTTTCGAGCACCTCGTTTGGAGTAAAGGGCCGGGTATCGAGCCGACCGCGCGTCAGATACGAAACACTGCCGTCGTGCGAGAGGACGGCAATCTCGGCCCGCGCTTCGCGGTCGCGGATAAACTCGCCCACCGCGATATCGATGGCGTTGAAAGGCAGCGCGACGCGCTCCACCGCTGCGCCCGGACTCCCGATCCGACGCACGCTGAAAATCGCCCCATCCGCCAGGACGAACGCATCTCTGCCCTGCGCGCTGCCACCGGGATTAGCCAGGATGAGCGACGACACTTCACCATTCATCGAAACTTTTTGTGGCGAGATCTTCTGCAATTCGTCCGCGCCGTCGAAAACCAAGAGGGTCGATGAACCGCCGTCGCGCACAGCCACCACCAAGCCGGCGTACGCTTTCGAAGCATCAAGCTGGTCCGACGCCAGCGCGGTGATCGCTCCCTCGACTGGAATCTCCTTCGGCGCGTTGAACCCGCCCTGCCTGTCGGAAGTCATCAAATAAAGCGAACGCCCGCCGCGCGTCGCGAAGACCAGGTCCACCGTCGAGTCTTTCGAGAACTTGCCGGCAAAGATAAAGTCCGGCGCCGCCGGCACGCTCAGCACCGTCGCTTCTGCCTCGAACGAAACCGGAAAAATGCCGCGCCGCAGATTTGCCAGCACCTGCGCATCTTTCGGCTGGAACGCTTCTCTATTCGCGCGATGCAGCGCAATCAGCCCACTACCCGAAGCCGCGCGAAAAGCGCTGACTAAATCAGCGTAGCCATCCGCATTGAAGTCGACGGCGATTTGGGCCGTAGGTTCGGCAGCGCCGCTTTGCAGGTTCAGGATCGCGGAGTTCGTCCCCACGAAGGTCGTCGCGCGCGTCTGGCCGGGCTGCAAATTTAACCAGACCGAGCTTCTCTCGCCGATACTCACGGCCGGCCGGGTGCCAGTGCTTTGCCAGCGCACGGGCGCAGGTTCGGATGTCGGAGCCGATGCCTTCGCCGGCGTTCCCGGCGGGAGGATTTTTGGTGCGACCGCTTGCGCGAAAAGAAGCGAGCTTCCGCTCAACAAAACCACGGTGAGCGTAAGACGGAGGCTGGGACGGCGAAGAAGGCGAGTGGTGACATTCATAAGCATTGGCGCGGCGATCCCGATGACACGCGACAACCAGAGCCGCCAGATGAGCAACGGAAGGGGTTACGGCGCGAAGTTTGAACAAAACGACGTCAGACGTCCAACCCGAAAATCCAACCGGACTTCCGCCTGACGTAGGCCATATCACTGGCGTTGGCCTGAGCGTTGCCTAACAAGACGTGCAGCGACACGCCCAACGCCCTCCGAGATTTGCCCTGCCGAAAATCTGAGCCGACACAATCTTATGAATACAGATACTCGTCGTGATACTCGCGCGGTGGCGCGAAGGTCGCGGTCTTGTCGCCGCCGGCTTCCGGGTATTCGAAGATCTGGCCTTCGTAATTCCGGATCACGATTTTCTCGTTGTCGTGATAGAGGACGTAGCCGGGATTGATCGGCACTTTGCCGCCGCCGCCCGGAGCGTCGATGACGAATTGCGGCACCGCGTAGCCCGTGGTGTGGCCGCGCAGGCCTTCGATAATCTCGATGCCTTTCGCGACCGAGCTGCGCAGATGCGACGAGCCGGTGATGAGGTCGCACTGGTAAACGTAATACGGTCGCACGCGACACATGAGGAGCTTGTGCACGAGCGTCTTCATCGTTTCGAGATCGTCGTTCACGCCGGCGAGGAGGACGCTCTGATTGCCGAGCGGGATGCCGTGATTCGCGAGCATTTCGAGCGCGGCTTTCACTTCGGTGGTGAGTTCGCGCGGGTGATTGACGTGCACGCTCATCCAGAGCGGATGATATTTTTGCAGCATCGCGCAGAGCTCGGGCGTGATGCGTTGCGGCAGGAAAATGGGGACGCGGGTGCCGATGCGGATGAACTCGATGTGCGGAATCGCGCGCAGACGCTTCAGGATCCCTTCCAGTTTGTTGTCGCTGAAGAGGAGCGCGTCGCCGCCGCTGAGGAGGACGTCGCGCACTTCGGTGTGCGTTTCGAGATAACGATAAATGTCGTCGAACTCGGTGTGCAGTTCCTGTTCGCCCACGCCGCTGACGACGCGGCTGCGCGTGCAATACCGGCAGTAACTCGCGCACCGATCGGTGACGAGAAAGAGCACGCGATCCGGGTAGCGATGAACAAGCCCGGGCACCGGCATGTGCGAATCCTCGCCGCACGGATCGGCCATGTCGTAAGGCGACTCCCAACTTTCCTCCACCCGCGGGATGACCTGGCGGCGGATCGGACAATTCGGATTGTCCTTCTCGATCAGGTTAAAAAAATGCGGCGTGACCGCGAGCGCGAGCTTCGTGCCGGAGAGGAGGACGCCGTTGCGTTCGTCATCCGAAAGCTCGAGATGCTGCTCGAGTTGCGCCAACGTGGTGACGCGATTTTTCAGCTGCCATTTCCAATCGTTCCACTGCGCGGCGGGCACGTCCGGCCAGTAGCCGGGAGCGTGCGAGACGAACTGTTTTCCATCGATTTTGCCTGGGGCAAGAGTGTTCATTTTCGTGAGTAGAAAAAAAGGTTAAGACCCTTAACAATCGTGTCAATGCAGGCACCTTCGGGTGCGCGGCGCTGTTTTTAAAGGCTCCGCGATCATCGCTCGCGCTTTAAATTTTTCATTGCGCACAGACCTCCGCTCGCGGCCACGCTTCCCTCGCGCATCGACTTTGAACGGCTATGCTATGGCGATGTCCAAATTCCTTACCATGCGCCCTTTTGTTTGCATTCTGGTGGCTTGCGCGCTGAACGGATCTCTCCGGGCGGCGCCTCCCCTCGCCCAGCCCGAGACCGGACCCACCGCCACTGTTGCGCCCGCTGCTGCGGACTCGGGCAAAGATGTGGTGCATGCGCTCAATAATGCTTTTGCCAAAGTCTTCGAAGTGGTCGCACCCAGCGTGGTCATCATCGAGGTGACGAAGAAGAACGACGGGGAGAATTCATCGCTGGAGGATTTCTTGTTTCAGAATCAGCCGGACGACGCGCGGAAGCGCAATCCGCACCAAGGCATCCCGATGCAGAGCGAGGGCTCGGGGTTCATCGTCCGCGCGGATGGCCACATCCTGACCAACTATCACGTGCTGGAGGGCGCGGATCGGATCGATGTGAAATTGAAGGATGGCCGCGAGTTCCAGGCCAAGATCGTGGGCACGGATGAGAAGACGGACGTGGCCGTGATCAAGATCGACGCGAACAATCTTCCCGCGGTGCAGATCGGCGATAGCGACGCGGTGCGGGTGGGGCAGTTCGCGTTCGCGATCGGGGCGCCGTTCAAGCTCGATTACACGTTTCACCTACGGCGTGATCAGCGGGAAAGGCCGGAGCAAATTGATCTCGAACGGCGGCTACTCGATCTCGGATTACATCCAGACCGACGCGTCGATCAACCCGGGCAACAGCGGCGGCCCGCTCTGCGACATCGACGGCAAGGTCATCGGCATGAACACGCTGATCAACGGCCTGAACCGCGGCCTCGGTTTTGCCATCCCGAGCAATCTCGCGAACGAGATCGGGCAGCAGCTCATCACCGGGCAGCGCATCATCCGGCCGTGGCTCGGGATTCGCATCGAGACGCTGGGCGATGATCCCTCGATTCGCGATCTCTTTAAGGGGCTGGAAAAGGGCGTGGTCGTGCGCACGATCGAAGCGGATGCGCCGGCATACAAAAGCGAGCTGCGGCCGTTCGATGTCATCACGGAAGTGGATGGCGCGCCGGTGATGACCGACACGCAATTGCAGCGCGAGATTTTGAAAAAGAAGGTGGGCCAGAGTGTTGACCTGACCGTGTGGCGGAAAGGCAAGACCCTCAAGGTTCCGATCAAGACCGGAGAACTGCCGGGCGAGATTGGCCGCGCTTCGAACACGCCGACCCCGCCACCGCAGGCGCCGGAGGACACGAACAAGTTTGGTCTCCAAGTGCAGGAGATCACGAAAGAGGTCGCGGCGCGGCTGAAACTGGACGTCGAGCAGGGTGTGATCGTGACGGACGTAGCCGACAACAGCGTCGCCTCCGCGCAAGGAATCGAACGCGAAGATGTGATCACCGAGGTGGACGGAAAACCGGTGACGAATGTGGCCACATTCCGCGAGGCCTTGAACAAGGCCGACCCACGCAAGGGCATCCTGCTTTACCTTGATCGCAAGGGGAGCAAGACGTTCGCGGTTTTGAAAGCTGGCGGATAAGGCGCCCGCGACTCTTATTTCCGCTCGGACTGCAGGGGCGCGGCAGGCAGGAGGAAATTCCCCACCTGAGCCTTCACGATTGAAACATCAGTGGCGTTGATGGAGCCGCTCGCGTTCACGTCGGCGCGGAAGTTCGCGGTCGTCACCGCTTGGGCCGTCTGCGCCTTGACCAGGCTGATGTCCGACGTGTTGACGGTTTGATTTTCCACCGTGTCGCCCACGAGAACGGAGAGCGGGATTTCGATGTCGTTGATGGCGCGGCCATCCGTCACGCCATTGAGTTTGAGCCGGATCGTCTGGCCGCTGGTCACTCCGCTGAGATTCACCACCACCGTCGCGGTGCCGCTGCCCGTGGTGCTGACCACGTTGCCCGCGCCGGCGGCGAGATTGGAGCTGGCGAAACTAACCGGCGCCGCAAAGGTGGCCACGACCTGATAATCGCCGCCGCTGCGAGGCTCGACCCCGGGAGTGCCGCTGAGCGGAAGATTAACGTCGAACGCGCCCGCGCTGCCGTGCACCTTGCGCGAGACGGCCTGGACCGGTGCGATGGGCGGAACGACTTCGAATTGCGTCATCATCCCGTCATCCTCGTGTTCGAGGATGTGGCAGTGGAGCATGTAAAGCCCGAGGTGATCGGTGAACTTCAGCTTCAGCTCGAGCGTTTCGCCGGGGCCGACGCTCCACGTTTCCTTCATCGTCTCGTAGGGATAGCACGGGCCGCCGTCGCGGCTGACGCATTGCTGGTCCACATCGTGAATGTGAACCATGTGCGTGCTCCCGGTCGGATTGGTGAAGACCCATTTCTCCGTCGCACCGAGGACGGGATGCGCATCGATGCGGTTAGGATTGAATTGCAGGCCGTTGATCGTCCAATGACTCGAGGTGTAATCGAAGCTGAAGTTTCTGGTCACGGTCGGCTGGCCGATCTGCGGCAACGGACGCAGCGTGGTCGGGATCGAACTGGTGTCGGTGGCCACATGCTGAGTGACGCGGAATTTCAGCAAGGGCACGACTTTGTAGCCGTCCATTAGGTAAATTTCCTGGCCGAGTTTCCCAGCGAAATCGACCACGACGTCGAGGCGTTCCGCGGGTCCAAATTCCATCGCCGTCCGCGGCACTGGCGCAGGGAGTAGGCCGCTCTCCGTCCCGATCTGGGTGAAGGTGTCGCCATTGCTCAAGGTGAGGATATAGATGCGGGCGTTGGCGCCGTTCAGGAAGCGCAGGCGGTATTTCCGATCGGCCACATTCACGTAGGGCTGGTAAACGCCGTTGATCAGGACCTTGTCGCCGACCACACCGGAGGGGTCGTAGAAATACTGGAGCTGGTTATCGCCATCGAACTGGCGGTCGGCGATGACGAGCGGCATTTCGTAAGGTCCAGCGGGAAGCGTGGCTGGGTCGGCCGGGTCATCGATGATGTAGAGCCCCTGCAATCCCATCCAGACGTTCAGGCCCGTCTCGTCCAGACGATGATCGTGATAGAATTGCATCGCGCCGCGTTCGTTCTCCCCATTCTCGATTCCGCTAAAGTGATACGTGCGTGAAGCGCCAGTGGGGATGAGGAAATCACCGCCGATCACATAGCCATCGTCCTGCGGGAGCGAATGGTTTCCGTGGTGATGCACGGTCAGCTCACGCGCCAAGGGAGGGAGATTGTTAGTGAAGGTGAGGTCCGTGGACTGCCCGGTCGGCCGCCGAATGGTGAGGCCGGGATATGTCCCTCCGTAGGTCCACATGTAGGTGCAAGGACCGTCGAGAATGGAGACGCAGGATTCGCTGATGTTGATCGGCACATTCGCGGCGCCCGTGCTCGGCGGAAAAGTCAGCGGGTGAGTCGTGAATGGTTCCGGCGTGGGAGTAGGCGTCGGGGTCGGTATCGGCGTGGGGCTGGGAGTTGGGGTCGCGGTCGGGCTGGGCGTCGCTGTCGGCGTGGGGGTGGCCGTCGGTGTGGGAGTCGCAGTTGGCGTGGGCGTCGGGGTGGCAGCTACTACTGTGATTGTCCCCGTCATCATCGCGCCATGCACGCGGCAGTAATACGGAAACGTCCCCGCAGTCGCGAAAGTGTAGGAAAAAACGAAGGCGTTGTTGTGAATGGCGGAATCAAAAATTCCGTTCGGAGAATTCGGGCTCCCGGAGGTGACGCTGTGATTGTTCCCGCCCCAGGTCCAGCGGACGATATCGCCCGCCTGAATGGTCACGAGTCTCGGACTGAAATTACTTCCGCCCTGACCGACGGTCACGTTTGTGGTCGCCGCGGAGGCGAGGACCGGCAGGAGAACGACAAGAAAAACCAACAGTCGAGTGCGCATCTGGGGGATAATTTCAAAAACCGAGGGAGAGCCGCAGGCTAGCAGAAAGCGACACCCGCTCAAGAGCGCCTTTCCGCGCCCGAAGTTGATGGCCAACGTCCACCCAGGACAGTGCAAGACTCGACACAAAGCAGAATCTGCACAGCGCCGCCGCCCTGGATAGGGGCATGTGACGAAGCGGTCAGTTTTCGGGACGAAGCCGAGACGCCGCTCTCATCCAGCTCCAGCCTGCGCGTGTCTTCCGCGCAGACTGGGCCAGAGAGAATGAGATACCAATAAGCCGAGATCGCTCTCGACTCAGCGATGACGCTAGGCGCCGCGACGACCGGCTACGAGCAGGATGATGCCTCCTACCACGCAAATGCCGCCGACGATCGGGCCGACCGGAACCGGATGCTCTTCCTGCTTGTTAATTTCGAGAGGCCCGAGCTTCGCGACGTTTTCTTTTGTCGTGAAACTGGCAAAGCCGCCGTAAGCGAGAGCGATTACGCCGAGGACGATAAGAACAAGGCCGAGAATACCAGTCGGTTTCATGACGAGATCCTTAAAGGGTGCGTCGGCCCTGAATCAAATTGATGATCAGGATGACGACAGCGATGACGAGAAGGATGTGGATAAATCCTCCGAGAGTGTAGGAGCTGACCAATCCGAGGAGCCAAAGCACGAGTAAGATAACGAAGATAGTCCAGAGCATATTTTTCCTTTTGGTTGAGGTTTCCCTATGATCGCACGCCGTCGGGTTGTCGCGCCTATTTTGCTTTATTTTTTGATTTGCCAGATTTTTCGCGACCGAGCGACGCGCATATAACCGCTAAAAATTTGCTGGCCGAACGCACCGCCAGCCGCTATAAGGGCGGCTCATTTTCCCGATACAATTTTTATGCGCCCAGCCCCCTTTCTCTTGGTCCTGACAGCTTCTCTCCTCGCCAGTTGCGCGAATGAAGGGGTCATCGTCAGCAAAGATTCCGCCCCGCTTCCTTTTTACGGCTCCCTCGGAATCGACGGCTCTTATAAGCTGGCGCTGCGCGACAGCACCGGCGCGGTCCATTCGCAATTAGTCACGCCTGAAGTATTCGAAGGCTACGCGCAGGGCCAGTATTTCAACGACCAACAGCCCGGCCCGGCCCAGGACGCTACATCCCCGGAAATGGAAGGGCAGGTCAGGCCCGCCGCCATCACCGACCGCCGACCGGGCGGTGCCGCAGCGGGGAGCGGATCCCGCATCGCGCAGAAATCCGGCGGTTCATCCCGGACGCACACCGTCGCGAAGTTAAATCAATCTCGCCCCACCCAGGCACGTTCTGCGCAGCCGCGCACGCTGGCGCAAAAGCCGCCGCACTCCTGCTCCAGCGCCGACCGAAAAGGAGGCACCGGCCGCGACCGGCCACTTGTCCGTCCCGATCTCGACCTCCGCTACGGTCCACGCCATCCTGGCCAACCCTGTAAAGTCTGATCTCTCGGCCACCGCTTCAGCCGACACGAAGCCAAAGCCGGCGACCAGCGCTGCGACAGCGAAAAATTCGTCCCCAAAGAAAGTTGCCAAAAGTTCGACCACTCAGACCCGGAAGAAGAAATCGACTGGCGCGGCGCGCTCCAAGCCAGCCTGGATGGGTTCTCCGGTCACGCTCGCGCCCGGCGATCGGTAACTTGCTTTCCGTTTTCATCGGCGGCACCACGCGCCCGTCGTCATCTCGCAGACGTTGAAGGCGTGACGGGCGTTTGTATGCTCCGGCGTGCCTAAACCCACCGCTGCCGCCGAACGCATCGCCGTCCTCCGGAGTCAGATCGAGGAACACAACCGCCGCTACTACGAAGAGGCGGCGCCGACGATTGGCGATCAGGAATACGACGCACTTTATCGCGAATTAGCCGAGCTGGAACAAGCGTATCCTGATCTCGCCACGCCCGATTCCCCCACGCGGAGAGTCGGTGGTCAGCCGCTCAAATCCTTCGCGCAAATCACGCACCGCGCGCCGATGTTGAGCCTCGATAATACCTACTCTGAAGCGGAAGTGGGCGACTTTTATCACCGGCTCGAACGCTTGCTCCCGGAGGAGGCGATCCCGGTTGTGATCGAACCGAAAGTGGATGGCGTGGCCGTCTCGCTCCTCTATGAAAAGGGCGAATTGCGTTACGCGGCTACGCGAGGAGACGGCTCCGTCGGGGACGACATCACGCAAAACATCCGGACCATCCGCACTGTGCCCGATCGGTTGAAGGGCAAAGCGCCGGCCATCCTCGAAGTGCGCGGCGAAGTTTTCATGCGCAAGGATGGCTTCGCGGCTCTTAACGCCAGCCGTACGGAGGAAGGATTGCCGCCGTTCGCCAATCCCAGGAACGCTGCGGCCGGCTCCCTGAAACAACTTGATCCCGCGATGGCCGCGGCGCGTCCGCTGGGCGTGGTGTTTTACGGGACGGGGGTGATGGAAGGCGCAGAACCGGAACGCCATTCTGAAATCTTTCCGTGGTTGCAAAGCCTGGGGCTGCCCGCCACGGAAAAATGGTGGCAGGCCGATTCAGTCGAAGAAATTTTAAAGGCGATCCACGAACTCGATCGCGTGCGCCACGACTTCGCCTACCAGACTGACGGCGCGGTGGTGAAGGTGGATCGTTTCGCACAACGCAAAGCGCTGGGCTTCACGGCGAAGTCTCCGCGTTGGGCGATCGCCTATAAATACGCGGCGGAACGGGTCGAGACGCGGCTCCTCGACATCATGGTGCAAGTGGGACGGACAGGAGTGCTGACGCCGGTTGCTGTGCTCGATCCTGTCACGGTCAGCGGCAGCCGCGTCGCTCGCGCCACTTTGCACAACGAGGACGAAATTCAGCGCAAAGACATTCGCATCGGAGACGTGGTCGTGATCGAGAAGGCAGGCGAGGTGATCCCTGCTGTCGTCAGCGTGCGCGCCGAATTACGCACCGGTCAGGAGCGCACGTTTCAGATGCCGGCAAAATGTCCCGAGTGCGGCAGCGCGGTGCAAAAAGATGAAGGACAAGTGGCGGTGCGGTGCGTGAACACGCAATGCCCGGCGCAACTCCGTCGCCGGCTTGAGCACTTCGCCAGCCGCGGCGCGATGGACATCGAGGGCCTCGGCGAGATGATGGTCGGGCAGCTCGTCACCCGCGGTTTACTGCGCGACGTGAGTGACGTGTATCAGCTCGATGAAGCGAAGTTCGCGACTTTGGAACGCGTGGGAGAGAAGAGCATTCGCAATTTGCTGGACGGGATTGAGGCGAGCAAGAAGCGTCCTCTTTGGCGGCTCATCTTCGCGCTCGGGATTCTGCATGTCGGCGTCACTTCATCCCGCGCCCTCGCGAAGCATTTCCGCGAGATGGATTCGCTCATAGCCAGTTCGCCTGAAGAATTGCAGCAGATCCCGGATGTGGGCGAAGTCGTCGGCCAGAGCATTCACGGCTTTTTCCAAGAGGAAACAAACAAAGCCCTCATTGCGCGGCTGGCCGCGGCCGGCGTGCGGATGATCGATGATTCACCAATTCCCGGCGAAGGCGAGGAAGGCTCGCCCTTTGCTGGCACGTGGGTAATCACTGGCACGCTCTCTCAGCCACGCGACGAGATCGCGGAGTTGATCATTTCGCGCGGAGGCAAAGTCAGCGGCAGCATCAGCAAGAAGACCGCCTATCTGCTGGCCGGCGAAGAGGCGGGCAGCAAAATAGAGAAAGCGAAAAAGTTCGGAGTGAAAATCCTGAGTGAAGCCGCGTTCCGCGAAATGTTACAGCGGCCGGCGGAAGCGACGGACAACGACTAGCGGCCGAGCGAGAGCGGCGAAGCAATGACCGGCGGCCGTTGCGCGGCAGGATGGAACCCGGCTTCGACTTCGAAGGTCAGCTTCTCACCTCCACGCAAAACAATGATCGGCACCTTATCGCCCGCGGTGATGAAAAACGATGCGTCGATCACATCTTCCGGCTCGTGCACGTCAGTGCGGCCGACCTTGAGCAAAATATCGCCCGTCTGAGCGCCGCATTCGGCCGCAGGCGTGCCCGGCATTATCTCCGTGAACTCAGCGGTCGAGCCTTCCTCTGGCTTCTCCGCCTGCGCAACGTTGATCCCGATCCAGCCGTGGCGCGCTTCACCGAAGCGGACGTAATCGCTCCGAATTTTTTCCGCCGCGTCGATCGGCAACGCGTAGCAAGCGGAACCGTTGTCAAAGCTGCTCACGAGGATGCCGACGACTTCGCCTTTAAAATTCAATAACGGCGCGCCGGCCTCGCCGCGTTGCGTGGGGAGATTGACCCGCAAATGCGTAGTGGAGAAATAGCGGCCGAGAAATTTCCGATCAAAGCCGGCGATCATCCCGAAGCTCGGCGTCTGCGGCAGATCGAGGGGGAAGCCTACGGTGAGCACCGGCGTGGCGACTTCCAAACCGTTGGATTGTCCGACCGGCAGCGCCGGAGTTGGGACGTCCACTTTCAAGATGGCGATGCCGCTGCGGCGATCCGCCACCACTTGCCGCGCGGGAATTTGTTTCCCGTCCAACTCGACTGTGAAATCCTCTGCGTCCGCTCCGACAGAAAAAGCGGTGTAGAGAGTGCCGGCGGGATCGATGAAAAAGCCCGTGCCGGAAAGTTTGCCGTGCTTGTCGAAGGCGCGAATCTTGACCACCGCCTTGGCCGAGCGAGCGAAGATTTCCTGCACCTCGCGGCTGATCGAATTAGCCGATTTCTCCTCAGCCGCCGTGAGACGAGAGACCGAGACGACGAGCGATGCGAGCACGCACAAACGCGTGACCGCCGAAGCGAGGTGCGAGAAGCGGGGTGCGCGCGCGACCTTAGAACCTGAGCGACGCCTCATAACTCACAGGAGTGCTATCTAAGACGTAGCGGGGAGGCGCTGCGCTGCGGCGAGTGGGGGCGCTTTCGTTGGCGGTGCGGAAAACAGCGTCATCCTCGAGGCTGCGCATGCTAACCGGCGTGGAAAGACTCCAGGCGGAATCCCCCGTCGCGCGAGCGCCCGGAATTTGTTCCGCCACGCTAAGTGAAGCCACGTTCGTGGTCGGCGAAGGCGTTTGCGCCATCTTGAGCGAGAGCACCGCCGCACAAAGCACGATCGCAGTCGCCGCGGCCGGATACGAGGTGAGCGATGGCACATTCAACTGCAGCATGAAATCCTGCGCCCGCTGCAGCGCGATGCGCCAGAGCGGTTGCCGCAGCAATTCCGCGCGCTGCCGACGATGGAACTCATGGAGGAAATTATCGAAATAACCCGGAGGCGGCTGCTCATGCCGTTTCAAGCGCAGCAGCTTACCGATGTCGTTTTCGTTAAATTCGTTCATGAGAGAGAAAGCTAGGAGACGGGATTCTTGCGAAATTCTTCCAGATAATTTTGGAGTTGGCGGTTCGCGTAGAAGAGCCGCGAACGTACCGTACCCTCGGAGACACGCAAGATTTTGCTGATCTCGGCGTGCGGCATTCCTTGAATATGAAACATAGTGACCACGGCTCTGTGTTCATCAGACAATTTCATCATGGCCTCGTTCAATCTTACCTGGAGCTCGGAGAGATCCGCTTCCCGCACTGGGCTGCTCGATTGGGTCAATTCCAAGAACTCTTTGTCGTTCTGAATGCTCGCGTCCACGTCGTCCAAACTGAGATTGAAACGGCGGCCGCGCTTCTTCAGGAAGTTCAGCGTCATGTTGACCGCGATGGAATGGATCCAGGTGTAAAACGAGGACTTTCCGCGAAAACCGCGGATCGATTTGTACGCTTTCGAAAAGACGTCCTGTAGCAGGTCGTTCGTGTCCTCGTGGTTGGAGGTCATGTTGTAGACCAGGCCGTAAAGCCGCGGGGTGTATTTCACGACCAACTGGTCAAACGCCGCCACGTCACCTTCCTGAGTGCGGGCGACGAGTTGCCGGTCTTCGTCCGTTCTCGGTGGGTCCATCGCGTTGCGCTTAGGCTTAACACGCGACGGAAGTCCCGACGACAATAAATCGGAGAGGCGCCGCGCACGCGGCAAAGCAATGGCCGAATTCACGTTCTCGGCGATGGCGCTAGTCCCGGTTCCTGATTGTCATCAGGTAGAGGAGGTTTCCCAAGGTCGCGACAAATGCGGCCACGTAGGTCAGCGCGGCTGCGTTCAGAACGCGGTTCACGCCGGCCACTTCGTTCCCCGGCTGCACCATGTTCATCTGCTGGAGAATAATTTTGGCGCGGCGCGAAGCGTCGAACTCCACCGGCAGCGTGATGAGTTGGAAGGCAAGCAGCACCAAATAGCAATAAATGCCGAGCGTGATCAATCCCGTGATGTGGAAAAAGATTCCGCCCAGAATCACAAACGGGAGCATGCGCGACGCGATCGAGGTCACAGGCACGATCGCCATCCGCCACTTCAACGGCGCATAGGCTTTCGCATGCTGGATAGCGTGCCCACTTTCGTGAGCTGCGATGCCCAGCGAAGCGACCGAGGGCTCGTGATAAACTTTCGAGGAAAGACACAGCCGTTTGCTCGTCGGATCGTAGTGATCGCCCAAATAATCGTTCGTCTCCACCACTTCGACGTCGTGAATCTGTGCGGCTTGGAGAATCTCGCGCGCCGCCTCGGCGCCGCTCACGCCCGAACTGGCGCGCACCTCGCCCCATTTCTTGAAAGCGCTGCTGACGCGAAATTGCGCCCAAAGCCCGATCACCAACGGCAGTCCGACAAGGAGGAGCCAATTAGAACCAAAGCCAAATCCGGAGGAAGGGTACATAATTATTTACGTAGTTTAGACGCCACAACGCCTCATTCGTTCATTCACTGCCGTGAAAGAACGGCATGCCTGCTGGAGACGCGGAAGTATACTGGTCTCTGCAATCAACGCTCAGATTTCGAGCCGTTTTTCAAAACGGGAGAGGAGACGAATCCCGCTCTCGGTCAGCACCGCCACGTCTTCAATCCGCACCCCGCCCAGACCGGGATAGTACAATCCCGGTTCCACCGTCAGGACCTGTCCCTTTTTTAGAATGGTTTTCTGCAGCCGCGGATATTCGTGAATTTCCAAACCGAGACCATGTCCGGTGCCGTGGAAAAAACCGACCTGCCGGCCATCGCGCACTTCGGTCGGAAATCCACGATCGCTAAACAACTGCTTGATCTCGTTGTGCAATTTCAAGCCGTCCACACCGGGTTTCATTTTCTTCAACGCCATCTCCTGCCCTTCGCGCACCGTTTCCCAAAGGCGTCGTTGCTCGTCACTGGCCCGGCCTCGCACCACCGTCCGTGTCATATCACCGTAGTAACCGCTGGCCGCGTCGCGCGGAAAGATGTCGATAATGATCAATGAATTCGCCAGAAGCGGGCCGGAGCCGCGCTCATGCGGATCGCACGCTTGATCGCCGCCGGCCACGATGGTGTTGGCCGGTAAACCGCCCGCTCGCAAAACAGCGGAATCGATCTCGGCCCGCAAGATCTCAGAAGTGAGCACACGCCCGAACCAGTCGAGCCTCTTATTCCGCCGCGCGGTGCAGGCGGCGAGCACTTCCACGGCGCGAGCCATCCCCTTCTCCGTAATGGACAGAGCGCGGCGCATCAGACGCAATTCGTCGTCCGTCTTGGTTTCGCGAGCTGGCCAGAAGAGGCCCTTGCTCGTTTGCACGCGAATTTTGTTCGCGGCCAATTCCTCAGCAAACCCCAAAGAAAAATTTGCCGGCACTACGGCGGAACGCACCCCGCGCTTGCGCAAAAAGTGCGTCAGCACTTTTTCAAACGCCGGCGCTTTCGCAGCCTTCCCCTGCACCTCGCGCTCGAATTGGCTGTACGGCAGAATCTCGTCCGCTTGCGCCTGCTTCTTGCCGCGGTCGATCTCGAGATCGCTCAGCACAATCGTGCGTTTGCCGTTTTGCTCGAGAAAGATAAACGCGTCCGGCACAAACATCCGCGTGGCGTAGAGCATGTCGGCATCGCGCTCGCTATCGGCTACGATCAGGCGCGTCGGTTTCGGGGAACGTTTGGATTTGGTCACGCGTCATTTCTACGCGCGACCGCTGCGCTTGTCATCCCCGCGGCGGAAGCGCCGGGGCGCCGCGCAGTTTTCAAATAACCGCGTGCAACGCCTGCAGATCGGGATCTTTTTTCGCCAGCGCCCGAAAGCTGGCGTCCATCCGGAAACTGATGCGCAGATTTTCTTCCGCGCCGCGAACGTTGCCGAGGAGCGCTTCGTAGCACCCCATATTGTAGTAGTAGACCGGCTCTTTCAGCAGCGCGACCGGGCCGGTGACGAGAAATTTTTTCGCTTCCTCGGTCTTGCCGAGCTGGTGCAAACAAAACCCCGCGTGCAGAAATCCCGCTCCGCAATCAGGCGCCGCGCGGCACAATTTCCGACTCACCCGCAAGGCGTCCGCCCAATGCCGCGTGCGCATGAGATGATGCAGGCGCAGCTGCAAAACCTCTGGGCGATTCTGGAGCCGGACGGGGATCGCATTCAGCTCAGCGACTGACTCGCGAAACATTCCCAGCTCGGCATAACCGCAGGCCGCTTGCACGTGCCATTCAAATTGCACGCTGCTCGTTTGAGCAAGTGCCTTGCCAGACCGGGCGGCGAGTTCCTCCGCTACAACAAGAGCGCTTCCAGCTCCCCCACTCGCCGATCGAAAAGCCGCAAAGTGCTCTCGACAGGCGACGCTGTCGTCATGTCCACGCCTGCGCTTCGCAGCGTCTCGAGAGGAAACCGCGCGCCGCCGGACCGGAGGAAATCGAGATACGCTTCCACAGCGCCGTTCGCTCCGGACAGGACCTGCTCGGAGAGCGCCACTGCAGCTGCAATGCCGGTGGCGTATTTATAAACATAGAATGCGCTGTAGAAATGCGGAATGCGCAGGCATTCCAGATCGAGCTGCGGATCGAGCACGACGCTCTCGCCGAAGTAGGCCTGCAACAGCAGACGATACTCCGCCTTGAATACGTCCAGCGTGAGGGCGTCGCCGCGCTCTTCGATGGCGTGGATGATCTTTTCGAACTCAGCGAACATCGTCTGCCGGAAGAGTGTGCCGCGAATGTCATCGATCTCGCGGTTGATGATATAGGCGCGCATGTTCGGGTCTTCCGTCTGCGCAAGGAGATGATGCGTGAGGAGCTCTTCGTTAAAGGTGGAGGCAACTTCGGCGAGGAAGATCGGGTAATGGTAATCCTGATAGCGCTGCGATTTTTGCGCGAACCAGGTGTGCATCGAATGCCCGGCCTCGTGCGCCAGCGTGTAGACGTCGGAAAAGACGTCGCGCTTGTAGTTCATCAAAATGTAGGGCGGTGCGCCGTAGCTGCCGGAGGAGAAGGCGCCGCTCCGTTTTCCTTTCGCCTCGTAGCGATCGCACCAGCGGCTGCGCAATCCCTCGGCCAGCGTCTCCACGTACTCGGCACCGAGCGGTGCGAGCGACGCGATCACCTTCTCGATCGCTTCATCGAATGAGACATCCGTCTCGATCTCGGCCACCAGCGGCACGTAGGTGTCGTACTGGTGCAGCTCGTCCAACCCGAGAACGCGGCGGCGCAAATCGTAGTAGCGGAAGAGCGGCTGCAGATTTCCGCGCACCGAGGAGATGAGGTTGTCGTACACCGCCACCGGCACGTCATCGTGAAAGAGCGAAGCCTCCAGGGCGGAGGAGTGATTGCGCGCCCGCGCCCGGAAGACGTCCGCCTTGACCGAATAGGAAAGCGCGGCCGCGAGCGTAAACTGGTGATCCTCGAACTCCTGGTAGAATTGGTGAAAAGCGCGCTGGCGCAGACCGCGATCACGTTTCACGAGAAACGAACCGAATGAAGTTTGCGTGAGCGGAAGATCACGGCCTTCCGCGTCGGCGACGGCGCCGAATTTCATATCCACATCCGTCAGCTGCGAGAACGCTTCGTCGTAGCCGTCCATCGCCGCACTGCCCAAGGCGAGAAGGCGCTCCTCGGCTTCCGAGAGAATGTGTGGCTTATTCCGACGGATTTTTTGCAGGACAATGACCCACTCGGCGAGCGCCGGGTCATTCAGGAATTCCGCGAAGCGCTCGTCGCTGATCGCCTGAATTTCGGGCGAGACGAACGCGGCCGCTTCGCCGATTTTTGTGAGCAAATTCTGCAACTGCCCCATGCGCGCGAGGTATTCGGGATTCGAGCTGTCTTCCGCGAGTTGGAGTGAGGCGAAGTGCGCCACGCGTTCGATTTTCAGATCGAGCGTTTTATCGAACTCGAGCGCGGCGGCGAGGGTGCTGGCGGATTCGCCGAGGCGGCCCCGCCATTCTGCGAGACGCGGATACGTCGCCTGGATCCAGGCGAAATCTTCCTCCCATTTGTCGATCGCGACGAAGAGATGGGAAAGATCCCACTTGTCGGCTTCGGGAATTTCGGCGCGGGTCGGGGTCTTCGCTTCAGTCATGGCGTCGAGCTATACGATTGCCGGTGGAGCGGCGCAACGGAACGCTGGCGGCGGCAGATGCGGTTTCGCGGGAATGCGGTAGCAGTGCTCATGCGTTATTTTGCTCCGGCGGTCTTGGGGTTGGCTTTGGCGCTGCAAGGCGTTTCGGCCAGCGAGTCTCCTTACAAACTTCTGCGCGAGATTCCGATCGGCGGCGAAGGCGGATGGGATATCCTCTCGATCGATTCTTCGGCGCACCGGCTCTATCTCTCGCACGCGACCAAAGTGGTGGTGGTCGATCTCGAAAAAAATGCGATCGCGGGCGAAATTGCCGACACGCCTGGCGTGCATGCTTTTCTCGCGGTGCCGGAGCTGAATCGCGGCTTTTCTTCCAATGGCAAGGAAGCGAAGGCAAGCGTGATCGATTTGAAAACGCTGGAGACGATCTCCAAAATCGAGACCGGTGAGGGACCGGACGCGATGGCTTACGATGCGAAGCGCGGGGAGCTTTACGTGTTCAATCATAAAGGCGATTCCGCGACCGTGATCGAGGCGAAGAGCACGAGAGTCGTCGCGACAATCGCGCTCGGGGGCAGTCCGGAATTTGGCGCGGCCGATGAGGCGGCGGGCAGGGTTTATGTGAACCTTGAGGATAAGAGCGAGGTGGCCGTGATCGACACCGCGAAGCACGAGGTGATTGCGCGCTGGCCGCTCGCGCCGGGCGAGGAGCCGACCGGGCTCGCGTTTGATGCGGTGCATCACCGGCTCTTCTCCGCTTGTAATAATAAGCTGATGACCATGCTCGACACCGCAACCGGCAAGGTGGTGGGTACGACGCCGATCGGCGAACGCGTGGACGGCTGCGTCTTCGATGCCGGGACGCAGCTCGCGTTCGCCTCGGGCGGAGATGGCACGGTCACGATCGCGAAAGAAGAAACGCCGGAGAAGCTGAGCGCGGTGCAGACTTTGCCGACCGAGAAAGGCGCGCGCACGATCGCGCTCGATCCCGCGACGCACCGGATTTACCTCCCAAGCGCGCAGTTTCAACCCGCGCCTGCGCCGTCGCCCGGCGCTTCGCCAGGCCGCCCGACGATCGTGCCGAATAGCATGAAACTGCTTGTTTACGGACCGACGGCGACTCCGTGAAAAGGCGTTTTGGTATCGGGCCGTTGGCGGCAGCGTTGGTGCTGTTGGCCGCGCCAGGCGCGAGCGGGCAAGGCGGACCGCCGATGATCACGGACGATCCGGGCACACCGGGGAATGGGCATTGGGAGAACAATTTCGCACTCACCTTCGAGCGGCGACGAAACGAAGCGGCGGTCGATTTTCCAGCAGTGGATTTGAATTACGGCCTGGGCGATCACATTCAATTGACGATACAAACCGCGCCCGCGTTCCGGAAGCGCCGGGGCCACGGAGTGGTCGGCGGGCTGGGCGGAACGGAGGCGGCGGTGAAGTGGCGCTTTCTCGATGAGGAGACGAACGGAGTCGATGTGTCGATGTTTCCGCGGCTCATATTCAATCTGACTCAATCATCGGTGCGGCGCGGGTTGGCGGAAGATGGGACGCGTTTTCAATTGCCGCTGCAGATGGCGAAGAAGGTAGGGCCGTTCGCGCTCGATCTGGAGTTGGGTGCGTTGAGCGGCACCGTAGGGCGGACCGAATTCCTCTACGGCCTGGCAGCCGGCAGGGCGCTAACGAAGCGGACCACGCTGATGGCGGAGGTGCACGGAACCTCGCGAGCGAATTTTACCGACGATATTTTGGTGGTGAATCTCGGGGTGCGTTACGTCTTCAACGAGCGCTGTGTTTGGATCGCGTCGCTCGGGCACGAAGTGCGCGCGCCGGACGACCAGCCTCTCGCGTTGGTCGGCTACTGCGGGGTGCAGTTACTTTATTGATCGAAACGACGAGGAGTTGGGCGCGCGGCGACGGCTGGATGATCAGCGATTAGTTGCATCGCTTTTTCGAGCAGCGCTTTTCCCGGCGGGATGCGATGCCAAGGCGAAGCGCCGGAAGGATGCGGCAATGGGATGAGATCGTAACGGCGGCGGCCGTGTTGCATTTCGAAGCTGCGACCGATGATCTGATCGAGCTTTCCGATGGCCATGAATTGACTGATTGCGAGCTTGCCCACGGGGATGACAAGCCGCGGCCGCAGGATTTCCATCTCGTCGTGCAACCACCCGGCGCAGTTGCGGATTTCATCCGGCGCGGGAACGCGATCGCCGCCGGCCGTTGTTTTACCAGGGAAACACCGGCAGACGGCCGCGAAGTAGATGCGAGCGCGCGTTTCCGCTTCATCCATGCCGCAGAATTGCTGGAACCAGCCGAAAAGAGTGCGCCCCGCGGTCCAGGCAAAGGGTCGGCCGAGGACCGGTTCTTTCACTCCGGGTGCCTGGCCGATGAGCATGATCCGGCTCGCGATCGGCCCGCCGGACACCGGTGGTGGAATCATGCGCGGGCAGCGCCGGCATTGGCGCAAGGCAGCGACGTGCTCTGCGAGCCGCAGCTGGCAGGATGAAAGAGCGCGCGGCATCCGCTTAACGTCGGAAAAGGGAGACGATAACGCTCAAAATAACGCTGAGGATGATGCAGGTGACGATGGGGAAGTAAAACCCCGCGCCGCCGCGCTCGATCCGGACGTCGCCCGGCAAACGGCCGAGCCAGCTGGCGCCAAACCCACTCCAGAGCGCGAGCCCGACGAGCGCGAGGACGACGCCGAAGACGACAAGCGATTTTCCGATCTCGACCATGCGCGAATTTCTAATGCGCCCGCCAGGAATCAACTCGGGAACGCTCTCTCGGTTGCGCGCAGCCGATGGAGCAGAGAGAATCCCGCTGCGCAAAAATGCCTGTCCAATTTAGAGATTATTACGAGACGCTGGGCGTGGCCAAAACCGCGAGCGAGGCGGAGATCAAGAGTGCCTTTCGCAAGCTGGCCCGGAAGCATCATCCCGACATGGCGAAGGCGCGGGATAAAGCCAGCGCGGAAGAGCAATTCAAGCTGATCAACGAAGCCTACGAGGTGCTGAGTGATCCGGAGAAGCGCCAGCAATACGATCAGCTGGGTGCGAATTGGAATCAGCCGGGCGGTTTTCAGCCGCCTCCAGGTTGGGGCCAAGGCGGCGGCCGCGGCGGCGGTGGAAGTCCATTCGGTGCAGGTAACGGCGGGGCTGAGTTCGAGTTTGGTGGCACGGGGTTCAGCGATTTCTTCGAGGCATTTTTCGGTGGTGGGCGTGGGCAATCTGCCTTTGGTGGCGGCGGCGGTGCTGGCTTTCGGCCTCAGGGATCAGGGATGGAGCGCGGGAGCGATGTCGAAGCCGATATCATGGTCACGTTGGAAGAAGCTCTGCAGGGTTCGAAGCGCACGGTGTCGCTACGCCGGAGCTCGGGCGGAAAGCTCGAATCGTATCAGGTAAAAATCCCACGCGGCGTGCATGAAGGGCAACGCATCCGCCTGGCCGGTCAGGGTGAGGCAGGCGCGGGCGGCGGGAAAAGCGGCGATTTATTTTTGCGGGTGCGTCTGGCGCGACATCCTGATTTTTCGGTGGAAGGCAGCGACCTGATTCACGAGGTAATGCTCGAGCCATGGCAGGCGGCGCTCGGGACGGAACTGCAAGTGCCGACCTTGGAAACGGCCGGCCGGCTAAAAATTCCTGCTGGCACCCAACCCGGCCAACGTTTTCGCCTGCGGGAACGCGGGCTGCCGACTGCTTCGGGCGCGCGGGGTGATCTCTATGTGGTCATCGGGATTCGGATTCCAAAGGAATTGACCGAGCGCGAACGCGAAATCTGGACGCAGTTGGCGCAGCTGCACGGCAGCTAGTCGCTTTCGCTCGACACCGCCCAGCCTGCTCGGTTACGAATGCGGCATGAAAGTCGCCCTTGGAACAGATCACGCCGGTTTTCACCTCAAGGAGAAAGTGAAGCAGCTCCTGGAATCCCTCGGGCACGAGGTGAAAGATTTCGGGACATTCACCGATGAAACGGTCGATTATCCGAAGTTCGTTCGGCCGGCTGCGGAAGCCGTTGCGCGTGGGGAATGCGACCGCGCCGTCGTCTTTGGCGGCTCGGGTAACGGCGAGGCCATGACGGCTAACAAGGTGCGCGGGGTGCGCTGCGCACTTTGCTGGACGGAGGAGGTCGCGGCCTTATCCCGCAAACATAATGACGCCAACGTCCTCTCCCTGGGCGAACGCGTCGTTCCAGAGGAAACGGCACTCGCGCTCGTGCGGGTGTGGCTGACGACGGAGTTTGAAGGCGGACGGCACGCCGGGCGCATCGCGGTCTTGGATGACGCGATGAGCTAAACGCAGAGATCGGCTACGATCGCGAGCAGAAAGACAGCGCTGACAAAAGCGTTGCTCTGGAAGAAGGCGCGATTAATCGCCGCCAAATCGAGCCGCGCCGCCGAGCGATGCTCGAAGAAGAGCGCGCCAGCGATGAGCGGCATCGCGCCAAAATAGACGAGCCCCAGCCGCGCGCTCAACCCGAACCCGAGCAGCGCCGCAAACATGAGGACGTGGAGCCATTGCGCCAGTTGCAGGGAGCGCGCGATCCCGAGCCGCACGACGAGCGAACGCAAACCTTCCCGGCGATCGAATTCATAATCCTGCGTGGCGTAAATCAAATCGAAACCTGCCACCCAGCAGATCACCCCAAAGCCGAGCACGAGCGGCGGCAAATCCAGCCGCCCGGTTTGCGCGATCCAGGCGCCGGCTGGTGCGACGGCGAGGGCGAAGCCAAGGAAAAAATGCGTCGCATCGCTGAAGCGCTTCGTGATCGAGTAGAAGAAGATAATCGCGAGAGCCAGCGGCGAGAGGAGCGCGGTTAGGCGGTTGATGGCCGACGACGCGAGGACGAAGCCGAGCGAGCAGAGGATTAGGAACACGACAGCAACAGGGCGAGAAGCGAGGCGGTGGCGATTAGCGGTGCGCGGGTTGCGCTGATCGATCGACCAATCGGAGAGCCGGTTGAAGAGCATCGCGGCGGTGCGCGCCAGAACCATGCAAATCAGCACGAGCACAAAGGTCCGGGCGTTTGGCCAACCTCGCGCGGCGACGAGCAAAGCGCCCAGCGCAAAGGGAAGCGCGAAGACGGTGTGCGAGAACCGGATGAGTTGGAGGAAACGCGTAACCGCGTTGCCGGGTGGAAGGGAACTGACGGCGTTCATCGGATTCCAGATTTCCTGTCTAAGACAGCAGCGCCGCCAGCCGTTCCTCCGCTCGCACCGCGATGGGCGTGCCGTGGGCGAAGAGCATTCTCGCGAAGCGAAACTGGAGCAACTTTCGCAGTGATCGGCGCATCAGTTTTTGGTCGGTGCAGTACTTCGATGGAAGGAAGGCGAACCCAGCCGAGCCCATATTTATGAGGGCGTCGCCCAGGATCAGAGTCCCGCCCTCGTCGTCGCAATGCAACGCCACCTCGCCGAGCGGCGCGCCCTCAATCGTCGCAACCTGCAAGCCGGGCGCGAGCATTTGGCCATCGTCGAGTACCCGTAGATCTGCGCCCGCCATCTCCGCGCCCGCCTTAGGATGGGCGAAAACCGGCACTTTGAGCAGGCACGCCATTTCGCCAGCGGCTCGGACGTGATTGCTGTTCGTCACAATAATGCCGGTGCATTCACCGCGGCGGAAAAGATCCTCGTTCGTGGACGGGAGACGGATGGGATCGATCAGATAAACCCCACTCGCGTGCCGGAGCCGGGTGGAGAAGAGGTCGGCTTTGACCTTTGGATCATAGCGATGCCAGATGGCGAGGCCGGGGGTCAGGGTGGTGCTTTCGATTTCAGGACTCATGCGAAGGAAAGATACTCTACTCCGCAGCGGGGAATGTCATTCGGCGAAGGGCTTGGCATCGTAGCTGCTATACTGGTTATAATTACCATAGTATGATCACCTTCTCCTACCAAGCCCGCGATACCTCCGGCAAGATCGTCTCCGGCATCCAAGATGCCCTTAACGAAGATAATGCCGTCAACAGCCTCATGAGCCGTGGGCTCATGGTGCTATCCCTCCAGAAAAAAGCCTCCGTCAAACGGTCGCGCAATAAAGTCTGGACCGTCAAAGAAACCGACCTCGTCCTGTTCACCCGCCAGCTCGCGACCATGATCGACGCCGGCATCTCACTCGTCCAGGCGCTCTCCGCGCTTTACGACCAGTGCGATCCGAAGCGCCAAAAATCGCTGCGGCAGGTCATCAGCGACGTCACTACCCGGGTGCAGGGCGGTGAAACCTTCCATGAATCTATCGCGAAGCATCCGCGCGTGTTCGATCGACTGTTTGTCAGCATGGTGAAAGCAGGCGAACACGGCGGGTTGCTTGCGGAGATTCTCGACCGGCTGGCCGGCTTCCTCGAAGCCAGCGCGCGCCTGCGGAAGAAGATCAAATCGGCCATGACCTACCCGGTCATCGTCATTTGCATCGCGATGGCCATCACCACCTTCTTGATCGTCAAAGTGGTGCCCATTTTCGGAGAAATCTTCAAAGACTTCGGGGCCAAACTTCCAGCGCCCACGCAATTCCTGATCGACGTCAGCGACTTCATGCGCGGCGAGTGGTACTTCCTCGTCGCCGGCGCCGCGGGGGTGTTCTTCGGCGTGCGTGCCTTCCTGCGTTCCAAGCGCGGTAAACAAATCTGGGATCGCTGGAAGCTGAAGCTGCCGATTTTCGGTCCGCTCCTGCACAAGATCTGCATGTCCCGCTTCGCCCGCACCTTTGCGCAGCTCATCCGCAGCGGCGTCCCAATCCTCGAAGTGATGGACATCGTGGCGGGCGCCTCGGGCAACCACGTGGTGGAAATGAGCATCAAAGGCGCTGGCGAAGATGTGGAAAAGGGCGACAACCTCTCCGTCGCTCTCTCGAAGAAACCGATCTTCCCACCGATGATGTTGCGCATGGTCTCGGCCGGCGAAGCCACGGGTAAGATCGACACCATGCTCGAGAAGATGGCCGACTTCTGGGACGAAGAAGTGGAAGCTATGCTCGATGCGCTCACTTCCTTGATCGAACCGCTCCTGATCGTCTTCCTCGGAGTGATCGTCGGCGGCATCGTCATCGCGATGTTCCTGCCCATCTTCAAACTCAACGAAGTGGTTTCGCAGTCGAAGTAATTTCACAAGAGGGCTCGGGAGAAGCTGCTCGGTAAACAAGAGGGGGCGGGTCGAAAGGCCCGCCCCTTTCTTGCTTTTCAGACGCCCTGCTCAATCCGCTCGGACCGCTTCCACCCGCGCATACATCTCCGAGTAGATCCGCTCCAGCGCGGCGCCCGGATCTTCCAGCATCATGCTCTCCTTGATCTTGCTCGCGTAGATCCCGAAGGCGAACGGCGACACCACCGGCAGCTCCCGCAATTTCCAATGGAAAGTCTGCACGGCGTCGAGATACGCGAAGGCCTGATCGGCATCGAGAAAGGTATGCATCGCCTGCCGATACGCCTCGCTCAAAAGCGGATGATCCGGTTCATGTTGCTCGAGCACCCGGAAGAGCACTTCCGAACTCCACGTCAGCTGTTTTGGCCGCCGCTCGCGTCCCGGCAGATGACGCGGCACCATTAACCCCGTCTGCGCCACGCCGCGGAATTGCCACTTCACCAGCTCCGATCCGCGCAGCGCCGCATACAAATCCTCCTCCGCCCCTTCCCGTTCAAAACAAAGCCGCCAATCCTCCAGCGGCATCTCTTGAAACGGCAACAGCGTGAGCAGAAAACCGTAATCGTCGATCGTCACCAGCGCGTTTCCGCCCAGCCGATTTTTCATTCGCCAGGCGACGATGCGTGAAAGCGCGTCATTGGCGCTCCGTCCGATGAGCGCATGGAAAAAGTAATGCAAATGCTCCGCCTCCCGATACACCTCCACCAGCATCTTGCGCCCGACCGGCAACTCGGAGACCGCGAGCTGCGCGCGAAAAAGCTCCAGGATCGCTTCCGCATTCGCGATCGAGATTTCGTAATCTTCCACCAACCAATCGAGCGTCCGCGATTTCTCGGATTCGCCCGCGAGCCGCTCCGCGATTTCCGCGCGCAGATTCCGCACCCCCTCGGCCAGCCCTGAGGTGAGCGGCATCTTGGCCGCATTCCAACGCGGCACGGTTGGCAAATGACCGTCGGCCCGCTCCACGTAAGCGGCCTGCAGGCCGGTATCGACCAGCCGGACGATGCGACCGCCGAGCACGAAAAGATCGCCGATCTGCAACTGCTTGATGAAATTTTCCTCCACCGAACCGAGCCGCCGGCGGCGCAGAAAAACATCCACAAAACTCTCCGAGACAATTGTGCCAATGTTGACCAGGAACTCCCGCGCCACACGCGGATGCGCCAGCGCGATCACGCCCTTCTCATCCAGCGCGATCTTGCCAAACAATCCAGCGTATTGCTTGCGCAGCGACGCGCCGCCTCCCTCCAGGTATTGCACAATCTGATCGAACTCAGCGCGCGTCAGCTCGGCGAACGGATGCGCCCGGCGAATCAACGCGAACACCTCATCGGCCGCGATGGGCGCGAGCGAGGCCAGCCCCACAATGTGCTGCGCAATGACATCGACCGGCTGCTGCGGAATGCGCACCGGGTCGAGCGCGCGCTCCCGCACGCGACGCGCGGTCACGGTGGCTTCCACGAGATCGTTGATGTTCGTCGCCACCAGCACGCCGTGGCTGTTGCGATTCAGCGAATGCCCGGAGCGGCCGATGCGTTGGATGGCGCGCGAAACGCCTTTCGGCGTCGCCACCATCACCACCAGATCCACCGCTCCGATATCAATCCCCATTTCCAGACTCGTCGAGCAAACGACCGCGCGCAGTTCACCGTCCTTCAGCCGGTCCTCCACCTCCAGCCGCACGCTCCGGTCTAACGAGGCGTGATGTGTCTCGATTTGCGACGCCAGATCGGGCAACAGTTCTTTTAACTTCAGCCCTAACATCTCCGCAGCCGAGCGCACATTCGTGAACACCAACACTGAGCGCCTCGAGCGGATCAACTCTGCCAGCTCAGCGTAGAGCCGCGCGCCGGTGTAGCCCGCGGGCGGGTATGGCTTCCGTCGAATCGGCGAGAAGACTTCTACGATCTGGCGCTTCTCGATTCGGGCCTCCGCGACCATGCATTCCCGGTTTTCGCCCACGAGGAAGCGCGCCAGCAGATCAAGTGGAGCAGCCGTTGCGGATAATCCCAACGCGGCAGAGCGGCGTCTGCTCCAAACGCAAGCGCTCCACCCGCTCGAGCGAGAGCGTGAGATCAGCCCCGCGCTTGTTTCCCGCGAAGGAATGCAATTCGTCCACGATCACGAACTGGCAGGTCGCCAACTGCCGCGCGTAACTTTCCTGCGCCAGCATTACCGCCAGGCTCTCCGGCGTTGTCACCAAGATGTGCGCGGCTTTGCGTCGGAATTTGGCGCGCTCGGACGCCTTCGTGTCGCCAGTCCGCGCATGGATGATGATCTCCTTCTCCAAACCCATGGCCGCGATCGGCGCGTTTAAATTTTTCCCGATATCGTAAGCCAGCGCGCGTAACGGCGAGACGTAAATGCATTGCACCGTGCGCTCCAGCTTCCCGGCGTCGAGTTGGCGGAGGAGAAAATCGAAAACACCGAGGAAGCCCGCAAACGTCTTCCCGCTCCCGGTCGGCGAAGTGAGCAGAATGGATTTGCGCTCGATAATCGCCGGCACGCAGAGCAACTGCGCATGCGTGAAGTCCGGGTAAGCTTTACGAAACCAGCGCCGCAGCCGCGGATGCAAAAGTCGGGCCAGCTCCTTTCGACTCGGCGGACTGCAGGCGCGGCATGCGAAAGAGGAGCGCAGCCTGTAAGCGCGCACAAGCGCTACCCCCGTAGCCGCCCGGGAGACCAGAATCGGCGACCGACTTTCGCCGGCTTCCCCTCGTAACCGAACTGCCGATTCCACCGCTGCGGTTAGAGCGGTTTGTTCGGCCTTGCCTTAACGCGCCTTGATGGCGGCAGTAGCGTCAAGCGAGGAAGAGGGCTGACCCGACGCGGCGAACGCACTGCCACCCGCCGCGGCTTTCACCGCGCTGATATCGGAGCCGTTGATGCTGCCGTTTGCGGTGACGTCGGAGCGGAAATTAGACTGATCGACAGGTGCACCCGCGTTGGCTTTCACCTGACCGATGTCCGATGACGTGACAGTCCCATTTCCATTCACGTCGCCAAAGAAGACGCTCATCTGGACTTCCATCGGCGGAAGGGTCTGACCGAAGGTGTCGGAAACGTTGCTCAGCATGATTGTCAGCGTCTGCCCATTGGCGACACCGGTGAGGTTTATTGTGAGCGTGTTTCCGCTCACCGCAGCGCTGCTTACGCTGCCCGTGCCACTGCTCACGCTGGCATCGCCGCCGCTCAGATTATCTGAGAACGTCGCGACTACGGTGTGGTTGCCGCCAGTACGGTTTTCCACGCCCGGAGTGCCGCTAAGAGGTAGTGGGATATCGAAGGTCCCTGCGCTCCCGTGAATCTTACGGGAAACCACCGAGGTGGGCGCCACCAGGCCCCAGGCGCGCGCCGCCCCCAGCCGGGAGATGCCGTTGATTCGGGTAAATAAGCCACCCAGAATGATCCGGCCATCGCTCTGCACCGAGATGCTGTGGACAGTGCTGTTGGCGGAGAGGATACAGCTGGGATCAATAGTCCCATCGGGGAAGAGACGGGCAAAACGGTCACGCGCGACGCCGTTGATCGTGGTGAACCGTCCACCCACCAGGATTCGAGTGTTCGATTGCAAGGCCAGGGCCGAGATCGCGTCGTTCACTGGAACGTTGAAGCCATCGGGAGTGCCATCGGGATTGACCCGCCGGAGCGAGCCGAAGTTCCCACCGAAAACGACCTTGCCGTCGGCTTGCAATTCCAGCTCTAGGACCGCGCCGGGCGCGGTCCGCGCGAAGGTCGGATCCACCGTGCCATCGCGCATTCACCCGGGCGAGGTAGAAGTAGGAGGAGTCGTTGTTGATGTTGGTGAAATCGCCACCCAGAATCACCTTGCCATCGGGTTGCAAGGCGAGGTCGTTCACAAAGTAGGTTCCGCCGCGCGCGGCTACGATCTGGAAGCTGGTATCGCGCGTGCCGTCGGGATTCAGGCGGACCAATCCCGAAAGCGTGGGACTGGTGGCGCTGCCGGTAATGAGCTTGCCTCCTACCAGAATTTTCCCATCGGGCTGGAGGAGAATCTTTTGAATCACGGTGCGCTGCTGAATGGAGGCGGAGAAGGAAACAAAGGGCGGCGTGAAGGTGGTATCGAGCGCGCCCGCCGGGGTCAGCCGTTGCAGGAGAATGCTGGCCCCGCCGTTGGCGACCAGGATCTTCCCATCGGCCTGCACCGCCATGCTGGTGACGATGCTGATGTTGCGCTGTGGATCGAGGCTCGGATCCAGTGTCCCTGATGGATTGTAGCGCGCCACATACCGGCGCACGACATTCTCCGCATACTGAAAATCGCCACCGAGCAAGACCTTGCCATCAGCTTGCGACACACTGTCAAAGACCGTGCCTTGCACCGTAACGCTGAAGTTCAGCGCCAGGCTTTCATCTATTGTCCCCGTCGGGCTGGCTACGGCCAGGTTCTCGTAAAACGTGTTGAAGTTCACGGTATCAACTCGCAGCGGGAACGCGCCGCCTAGGAGGAGATTTCCGGTCGGCAGAAAATTTATTTCGTAGACGTTCCCGGAAATCCTCCGGTCGATATTGAACGAGGTATCGCGCCGTCCGGCTGGCGTGAGACGGGCAACGTTGTACTGGGTCACGACCCCGTCGTAGATATAAAAATCGCCCACCACTGTCACCCGACCGCTCGCGTCGAGCGCGAGATCGTAAACCGTGCCGACGAGCGAATCGACCACCTCAAAAGTCGGATCGAGAGTGCCATTGGCGTTCAAGCGTGCCACCCGCGCGCGAAAGACCGAGTTCACATAGGCAAAACCTCCGGCAATGAGAAATTTCCCGTCAGGCTGCATCTCGAGCGCCTCGACTCCAGAGTCGGTCTCCGCCAGCACCGCGTCGAGTGTGCCATTGGTGTTGTAACGCACCACCGCTGTGCCAGTGAAGGGCGGCCCGGAGTATTGCGTGTTGGCCACCACGATCTTGCCGTCCGGCTGGAGGACGATGTTGCTGCTGTATTGGTAGGCGTTGCCGGTAAAGCTGAAGTCGAAGGAGCCGTCCGGGTTTAAC
Source organism: uncultured Verrucomicrobiae bacterium (assembly GCA_963788065.1). Lineage (GTDB taxonomy): Bacteria > Verrucomicrobiota > Verrucomicrobiia > Chthoniobacterales > UBA10450 > JACCTI01. Next base: position 113,277 of record CAWBFF010000010.1, on the reverse strand, counting down.
CGGGCCAGATTTTTGAAGGTTACACTCTGTCCCGTGGCGGGATTGGTGGCGGCGATTTCAAAAGCGCCGCCAACGATGATCTTGCCGTCGGGTTGGATAACCAGATCGCCCACCAGCGGAGTGATGGCAGGAGGATTAAAGGTGCCGTCGGTTGAACCGTCGGGGTTCAATCTTTCCAGCGAACGCACCGTAATTTCGTTTCCGCGGCGGAAGCTTCCGCCGATGACGATTTTCCCGTCCGGCTGCAAACGGATCGCACGGATTAATCCCCCGGTGCTCGGCGATAACAAAAGCTCCGCCACAGAGAAATCGCCGGCGTTGAAGGTTGAATCGAGCGTGTAATCCGGATTGAACCGGACCACGCCGCTGCGAGCGACGCCATTAGCCACCGTGAAACGGCCACCCACGAGAATCTTTCCGTCCGGTTGGATGGTCGAGATATAAGCAGTGGGATAACCATTCCCCGAACTGCCGAAAAGACGAAGGACAGGAGAGAAAGAAGGATCGAGCGAGCCTCCCCAAACCTGGGCCAAGCCGACGGTCCCGGCTGCAAAAAATGAAAGGAAAACCGCCCGAACGAAGGATCGAAGCTGTGATGGCATATATTTCTCAAGAGAGGTTGATTGGAAATGTGCCTGCTACAGCCGCCTCGGCCCCGACCTGAAAGGTAACAACGCTGTTACCTTCTCTGGCATATCGTTCAATTGGCTATCCTCCTTGCTGGTCTGCGCGGAAACCTGCATCCCCGAGGAAGCTTTCACGATCGCAAGATCCGAGCTGTTGATCGCACCGTTCACGTTGACGTCGCAACGGAAGTTTCCCGCGTTGAGCAACTGGCCGCTAAGCGCTTTGATTTGAGCAGCGTCGGAGGCGTTGACGGCACCGTTCCCGTTTGCGTCCCCGAGCAAGATGGTCAGGGGGATGGTAAAATCGGTAGCCGGCCCACCATTTTGCGAGGTGGTAAAGGTCAGTGCCACCGGCTGCGCATTAGCGACGGCGGTGAGGTTGATTGTGACCTGCGATCCCGTCGCGGCCACGTTCGCCACTGTGGCGCTGCCTTGCGTGATCCGGGCGTTCGTCGCCGTCACAGCGGCGGAGAAGTTCACCACGATCTGGTGATCGCCTGTGGCACCCCCGGTGCGTGGTTCGACCCCGGGTGCCCCGCTAAGAGGCAGAGGGATATCGAACGGAATACCGTTGTGCATTTTCCGCGAAAGCGCCCCGGTTATTTGTAGCGGGATAGGAGCCAGAACGAAGGACTGATTGGCTCCATCAGAGGAATTCTGAAAACGCTGGTCGAGCGCCACGACGCGCACACGCACGTCGCTGAAGCCGCGGCCGGGCGGCGTCTGCCAATTGAAACTGGTGGTGCCGGGCGGCAGATTCTCCACCAATGTCAGCCAGGTTCGGCCGCCGTCGGTCGAATACAGAAGCGTGAAGCTGCGGATGGCTTCGTCGTCCGAGGCCGTCCATGAGATTGGAACGGTTTGCCCGGCGGTAAACGTTTGTCCCGCGGTAGGCGAAGTCATGGAAACGGTCGGCGGTGCATCGGGATAGCGCGGGTCCGGACGGATCGCGAATGGCCCGCTGTAGAACCACTTCACGTTGTTGATCGAGCCCTGCGACTTGACCGCGATGCGCGCGGAATCCGTGCTGATGTAGGGCATCTTCATCGTCGAGTAGGTGCCGGTGCTTCCGCCGTTCGCCTGCAGGTCGATCTTGCGGTTGCCATCGAGAATCAGGAACACCTGGAAGGTGGGATCGTTGAACGGCGTGGTGATCGTCCAATTCACGTCGAACTCACTGCCGCTCCGGAACGTCTGCCCGTTGAGCGGCGTCGTGATCTGCAATTCGCCTGATTCGGTGCCAGTCGGGACCTGCACCTGCCATTCATCCCAGCCTTCCTGGCCTCGATCATCAATCGCCACGACCCGGATCACCTTTTCGAAACACCCTCCAGTGCCGAAATCTGCCGGCATCGCGAATTCATAGGAGCGCGCGCTGCCCGGGAGGTTGTCGGCAACGACGGTGAAGTTGTCGCGAAAGTTGCTGCAGGGAGAGAGCAGGATCTTCTGCCGCGTAATCTGCGCGTTATCAAACGCGTCCCACCGCAGGATGACGCGCTGACCGTTTTCGACGACGCCTTCAAGACTCCCGGAGGTAAGAAGAAACGGCCGCCGCTGGAGGCGAACGACCGGCGGATGATCGGAGGTGTCAGGCCGGGTTGTCCGATACGGCTGGAAGTTCGCGTTCCCTTCGATCCGGTCGCCAGTGCCGCCGGGATTCAGCGGTGTGGTAGGACCGGTCGGTGAGTTCCACCAATTGAAAGGCACCTCCGGCACGGCGCCGTTCAGGCCCTGCACGGCCAGGGTGTTGTTCTCGAACAAGTTCGGGTTCGTCTCACCATTCACCCGGTGCGGGCTGGCGCTGCCGGTCGAGCGGATGGCGATCGCGTTATTCGTAAACAGGCTGCCTTCGACGAAGATCAGGTCGAAGGGCGCATTGTTCAGCGCCACGTTGTTGTTCCGGAAAATCATCTGGCCGAGCCAGAAGGCGGTCCCGCCAAAATCGGAGCCGTAAACACCCTGCGCGCTCCCGTCGAAGGTCACATATTCCAGACGATCACCGCTCTGGTTGAACTCGAGGCCATTCCAGGGCTGGCCGGGGATGAACGGCTCGAAAGTAATCCGCGCAGCGGGCAGGCCCAGCACCTCCGCGTGAGGATTGCCAAACGTGTCGATCTTCACATTCGGCCGCAACTTCATCACCACGCCGGGCAGGATTTCGGTCTGACTAATCCGCGCCCCGCTGACCACGTAGGGGATCGCGAAAGGCGCATAGATGGAATGCGGCTGCATCCCGCCGATCTCAATCCAGTTATTGAGATTGCCGGTCACTGGAACGTTGCTGCCGGGAAGCAGACCGCCGTTTGCTTTGATCGGGAATTCGTTGCCCGCGATCGTGATGTTCGGTCCGAGCTCGAAATTGCCGAGCTCAAGCGAGAGGCCAGCGCTTACGGCTCCGGTGACGCTGAGATTATTCAGGAATTGCGGCTGCCAGACATCCTGCGTGATCTTGACACCTTGGGACCGGGCGTTCTGGAACGTCACCGCATCGATCAGCAGGTTCGATTTGCCGATGTCGCAGTAAGCGCCGTTGCGGACGGCGTTGTTGCGAAAGACGATCGCGGAATCGCTCACGTAGAAGGCGGCGTTGTCGGCGTTTGGCGTGTTTGAGTCGAAGGTGCTGTTCTCCACCAGCACGAAGCGCGGCGTGTAAGAGAAAACAATGCCATCGAGGGTGAAGACGCCGCCGCGGGCGATGAAGCTGCTGTCGCGGACGAGGAGCGAACCGCCCGGATTCACGTTCAGCGGGACGGAGATGGTGGCGTGGCTAATTTCCATCGTGCCGACGACTTCCACCCGATTCGGGAAGACGTTCGCGCCGCTAAAAGTGATTGGTTCAGCGGCGGTCCCTGGCGCAACGATCCGGCCCAGCAGCGTAATCTTTCCGTTCGAGGTAAACTGGACCACCGCGCCCGGCTCTACGCAGACCGTCTGGCCCTCGGGGATGGTGACGTTGTTGGAAATGACGCGGGGGTTATCCGCTTTCCGCCAGGTGACATCGCAGGTCTGCGCGCGGGCATTTACGGCAGGCAGCGCCCATAACGAAACCAGAAGAGAAAATAACAAAGCCGACCGCTGATCCATAGGATTCTTCATAATGGTGCCTTCCTATCTTCCTCCCGTAGATGCTGGGTGGAGGGACGATGAAAGGTAACGCTTCCAGAGGCAGCGACGCAGGCGGCGAAAAGAAACGCGCCCCAAAGGGCGCGCTGCACAACCGTCATGCTGTCATTTGTTCGCATTCAATTCCCTTTGTCGAAGGCCGGAGTGGTGGCGGCCTTCACCAGGCCAACATCGGAGCCGTTAACTGATCCATTGGCGGTGACATCCGAGCGGAACGTGCTTTGAGTCACGGAGACCCCCACGTTCGACTTCACCACCCCGACGTCGGAAGAATTGACCGAGCCGTTCCCAGTGGCGTCTCCCAGCCACACCGTCATCGGAATGTTCATTGGTCCCATCGTTTGACCCGAGGAGTCCGTCACGTTGTTTAAGGTGACGGTGAGGTTTTGCTGATCCTGCACATTCGTCAGATTAACGATCAGGTTGTTTCCGTTTGCAGTCGGGCTGGCAGAGACCGTCGCTGCGCCGGAGACGGTTGCGCTCCCGCCTACGACTGGGTTGGTAAAAGTGAAGACAAGGGTGTGGCCATTGGTGCCGGAGCGGCATTCCACGCCAGGCTGTCCGCTAAGCGGCAGCGGGATATCGAAGCTGCCCGCAGTCCCATGGGCCTTGCGCGAAGCCGCGCTCGTCAGCTGCAGCGCGGGCGAGCTGTCACCATTAGTTGCGAAGACGCGCGCGGCGCCATCCGAGGTAGTCTGGAAACGCCAGTCCCTGGCCACGACGAGGAGACGCACATCGGGCGAGCCCGTGCCGGGCGCGGTCTGCCAGTTATAGCTGCGCGCGGTGCCGGGCAGATTCTGCACGATGGGTTGCCAGGTGCGCGCGCCATCGAAGCTGGCGACGATATCGAATCCACGCAGGCCTTCATCGTCGCTCGCGGTCCAGGAGATTGGCACGACGCTGCCGGGCGCGAAGGATTGGCCGGCCTGCGGTGTGGAAAGCGTGATCGCGGGTGGTGCATCGTTGAGATGTGTGTCAGGCCGCACCTTGAAAAGCGGGCTATACCAGTATTTCCGGTTGTTCGTGGTGTCGCCGTAGCTGATGACAAAGCGCACACTGTCGCTGCTGAAGAACGGCAGTCCGCCGCCATTGGCGCCGCGGCTGTAGAGTTTCCGGCGTTCGCTCCCCACTTCTTCGATGTAGAAATCGACCCGCGTCATGTAGGGCTCGATGTTTGGAACAAAGAAGCCGTCGGGGAGAATGTCGCCGGGCTCGAAGGTCTGACCGGGGGCGATGTTAAACGTCACCGTGCCCTGGATATTATTCGTTGGGATGACGATCTCGGCTTCGTCGAAGCTTTCTTTGCCGGTGGTATCGACCGCCACCACTTTGATGTGGGCGTTGTTGCCATTCACGGTGAAACCAACGTCCGGCACCGTCCATTCGTAGGTCTGCTGATTGCCGGGCAAGGTCGCCACGGTGGAAAAGGAGCCCGGGAAATTTCCCACGGGCGAGAAGAGGATCTTGTGGGAGGCGACTCCGACATCGTCGGTCGACGTCCAGCGCAAGGTGACCTTGTTCCCCGCCTCCTGTTGAAAGGAGGGCGCGAGCAGGTTCACTTCGGGCGGGCCGTCAGTGTAATCGGGGCGCGCGGTGAGAAACGGTTGATACACGGTCTGCTGGTTCGCGATCGGATCGCCGGTGCCGCCGGGATTGCTGGGCGTGCGGGGCCCAGTCGGCGAGCCCCACCAACAGTTACGCGCATCCGGCGAATAATTAACGCCCGTGCCGTTGCCTTCGAAGCTGTTGGGGTTCGCCGGGTTGTTTAGGTTCGAACTGCCTGCGTAGTGCCCGGTGCCGTTGTTCAAATACTGCGAGCCGCTCACGATGGCGTTGCCGGAAGAGCCGATTCCGTTGTTGCGGAAGATGCAATTTTCCAACCGCCACGCGCCGCCGTTCACGCCATCGGTATTGCCGTCGATGATGCAATAGCGGAGACGCCCGCCTTGCGTGCGATCGGCGTGCAAGTCGTACCAGCCCGAGCCGGCATTGGCGCGCTCGAAGGTGATCGGTTGCGCTTTCGTCCCGAAGGCGCGCATGCCGTTGCCGAAACCTTGATCGCTCATGTAGGAAAACGGCGCCATCTTCACGGTCACCCCGGGGAAAATGTGCAAACCGTCGCCCACCACGAGCGGCGCCCCGTCGTTGTAGTAGGGGATGCTGAACTTCGGCCAGAGCCCGCCGGAGCCGGCGAAATCGCTCACGTGGATCAGATTGTTTATATTCCCCGTCGCGGGAATCGCGCTCGCCGGATGCAACCCGGCAATGGTCAGGTGCACCGGATATTTGTTCCCTTGCAAGGTGACGTTCGGCCCGATAGGACGTTCGTCCCGTTCCGCGTGTCGCCGGCGAGGAGGAGGCCGCCTTGCGCGGCATTAGTCACGCTGATGTTATTGAGGAACAAATCGGAGTCGGCACCCAGCGCGAGACCAAAAACGGTCGAGCGATCGGAGGTGACGTTGTCCAGGTAGAGATAGCCCGGATAGACGCTGCAATAGGAGCCGTTGCTGAAGCTGGAATTACGCAAAACCACCGTGCAATACGCGACGTAAAGACTGGCGCTTTGATTGGTGGTGTCGCCTTGGAAAGCGCAGCGATCGAACTGCAGATAAGGCGCGCGCGAGTTTTGCTGCTGCAAGACCTGGCCATTGAAGACGGTGCCATTGCCCGAGAAGTTGCAATCGGCGAACAAGAGCACGCCGCCGGTGTCCGGAACAACCTTGGCCCGCACATCGGTAAAGCGCAGATCAGACGTGCCGACCACATCGAGCGCGGAGGAGAAATTGCTCGCGCCATTAATGGTGATGCGATTGCTGGCCGTGCCGTTGCCATTGAGCTGACCGTTCACCTGCAGAGTGCTATCGGACTGAATATTCACGATGACGCCCGCTTCCATGACGAGTGTCTGCCCGGCCGGGACCGTGTAGACACCGGAGACGACGTGCGGATTATCGGCCGCGCGCCAAACAGTGGTCTGGGCCTGGCAAACGCCGGTGACGAGAAGGAGCAAGGAAGCGATTTTAAATTTCATCGTGGATTTGGTTTGAACGCTCGGACCGTGCGATGGATTACCATCGCCGGTTCCAATGGTGTCTGAATTAGAGGAACACCGTCACCCTGCCAACGGGCGAAAGGTAACACGTTTGTTACCCGAAGAACGTGTCAAAGGGCCGTCGAAAAAATCTTTGCGGAGCGCTGGTTCACGCCCAGAGAACGCGAGGCAAACTAGCCAAATCGCGCCGCCAGCGATTTCCTTCATCGGGAGCGAGCGCTCCCGTGCCTACACCTATCGGTTGATATCCTGGCCGGCCTGCAATTTTCCGAGCACGCCCTGGATGCTTGCCTTCTGCTCCTCGTCGGTCGAGAGGCCGAGCGCTTTCTTTGCTTCTGCAGTCGCGGCGGCGAAATCACCCGCGGCCGATTTGATCCGCGCTTGCGCGAGATGCCCGGCCACAGTCTCCGGAAAGCGTTTCACGATGCTGGGGAAAAGCGCCATCGCCTCCGCGTCCTTCTTCTCCCGCTGCAACTGGCGCGCATAACTGTAAAGCTGGGGCGCACTCGCTTTCTCCATCGCAGCGTCGCGCGCTTTCTTCGCTTCCTCCGCCTTGTTCATGGCGGAGAAGATGTCGGATTTCGCGATCAAATTCTCGAAGCGCTCTTCGAGCTGGATCGATTGCTCGGCCCACTGGAGGCCTTCTTCCAGATTCGTCTTCTTCGAGAGCGCGTATTGCGCTGCTTCCAGCTGCGATTGCCAGTTCCATTTGTCTCGTCCGCGCAGTTTCGCGCGAATACTTGGGAAGACGGAATCCGCATCGTTCACCGCCACGCGGAACGGCACCGCCAGTTTCTCCCACTTCAACGTCACGACCGCGGAATCGATCTGCAAATCCTCGAAATCATATTCGAGCGCCTCTTCCATCTCATGGGCGCGCGGTTTCACCTGCACCCGCAGCACGTCCTCGGCTTCGCTGTAGGTATAGCTGCCCCAAGCCTCGGACATTTTCGAAAAAATGATCGTCCACTCCTCTGCGTTCGGGATCGTGTGCAGGCCATACTTCCCGGCCGGCAGCGGCTTGCCTTCCACCGAAATCGGCGTGCTGAATTCGATCGTCGTATTCTCGTTCGCACCCGCGCGCCAGACTTTGCCCATCGGCACCAGCCCGCCCCAAATCTTCCGTCCTTTCACAAGCGGCCGGTTGTAATTGATCGTGATATCGGTCATCCCCACGCGCTGCATGACGGCGGCTCGCTGGCTGGCATCGGGCAGGTCGAGGTTCGACTGCGCGGACGCAGACGCGCCGGCGAAAACAGCCAAGAACGTGAGAACGAGGAGTGAGGGGAATTTGGTTTTCATGATGTGCTGCCCGTCTTTTAGAACAGCCCGCGCCGAAACGCGAGAGCGCGGCGCGATTCGTCGCTTCTTAGTCTGAATTAGCCGGCTCCGTCACCGGGTGCAGCGTATCGTAGGCCGCCTGCTCCCGCGCGCTCCACGGCCCGCGCTCATCCACAAACCAATGCCGCTGGCTCACCGCGCGCCCGATCGCCGTTTGCGCGGCGCGTCGCTCCAACGTGTTCAGGTAACGACCGGCGATTTTCTCATCCCGATCCTTCACCCAATTCCCGGCCGCGTTCAGCACATCCGCTAATGCGTCCGATTGATCGGGCAACAAGTCCGCCGCCTTCGCCGCGAGTGCGCCCGCGATCACGCGATAATGAAAACGCACGTCGGGCGCGATCTTGTTCGCCTTTAAGCGGCGCACTTCTTCGGGCGAAGGGCGCAACGGGATCGGCGTCCACGTCACCTTTTCCGCGTCGCCATCCCAGCGCACCTGCTTGTATTTTCCGGCCAGCCGCTCTTCCGCCACGTCGTTGATCGGGAACGATCCGTCGGTCGTGAACGCGTCCGGCGCCACCTCCGTTCCCATCAACTCCATCCCGTCGTAACGCGCCAGCCAAGCCGCGCGGAACCAGCCCATAGCGCGTTCCTCTTTCGGCAGCTTCGCGTCCGCTCCGTCGTGTAAAGCCTGCGCATAAATCCCCACGATTTTGTCGAAAGGTGCGGGCAAATATTTCGCTGCCTCTTCGTATTGATCTTCGCGCACCAGCCGCCGCCCCAGCAGGTAGTGCCAATGCTCGCGCAGTTGCTTGGGCTCCCAGCTCCCGGCTTGCAAGTCCAGCGGCATCGCCTCCACATATCGCTTCAGCTCGTCCAAGGTCAGCACGCGTTCCGCCATGAAGGCCGCGTCATGATTCAATCCCGCGCGGAGGAAGGTATCGAAGGCCTGCACAAAATCCGCGCGCACCAGCCGCAAGGCCGCCAGATCGCCGCCCGCTGCCTCCGGGAATGTCCACTGCGGCCCGTCGTGCACCCAGCGGTCGTCCTCACTCGCATCCTCCAGCGCAGCCGCCTTCCATCCGGTATATGTCGCAGGATCGCGAATCACCTCCCAGGCTGCGGCCATGCTTTGTGCGGCTTCCGCAATCTTGCCCGCGCGCCGTTGCAGCTTTGCCCGCAGCCAATGCGCAGCCGCGCTCGGCGCGTCGGCTAATCCCAGCCAGCGTTCCGCCTCCTGGTACTCGCCCGCTTTATAGGCCGCCCAGCCGAGGTATTCCGCATCGGCGATTTTCCCCAGCTTCGCGTCCCGAATCTCCGCCAGCCAATGCTTCGAGCGCGCCGCCGACGTCCCCGAATCGTCGCCCCAGTAAGTCTGCGCCGTCGAGGTCGCGAGCAGGTGCGCCGTCACCAACCGGCGCAGCAACGGATCGCGCGCTGCCACCTGCAAGGCCGCGCGCTCCTTCTCCGCTTGCGCGCGCTTTTGCTCTTCCGTCCACGCGCTTCGTTCCTCCTGCTCCGGGCCGTAGTTCAGCATGCCCCCGATCGGCGCGCGATCGGGCACAAGCGCCTTCAACGACACCACCGCGCCCTCGTCGCCTAATGCAAGCTGGGTCAAAAACAGCGGCGCCGCCTTCTCGGGATGGCCCTGCTTCCACTCGCTCCGCGCTTCCCAGCCATAGCTCTCCGCGGCCAGGCCTAACGAATCGACAAAACCCTCGCGCGCCAAAACGCGCGTCCGCTGAAAGATGGCGCTCGCCTCCGGATCCAGTTTTTTCAGCGCCAGCTTCCCGAGCATGAAGGTCGCCCACACCGTCCGGTAGCGTCGCTCTTCTGCCGGTCGCGCCAGTAATTTCGTCCAGGCCGCGCGCGCTTCCTCCCAATGCTCCGGTCCACGCCGCCAGGCGAACGCGCCGCGATGGTAATCAGCAAACTCGCTCTCGAACTCTTCCGGCAAGAGCGTGGTCGATTCCGGATCCGTCGCGGCAATGAGCGCGCGCGCGGCCTCATGCTGCGCTGTCGCTCGCGCCGCATCCGACGGCTTGAGGCGGCCTTCCCGCAAGGCGACCGCAAAATCGGCGACGTCGGCCTTGGCCGTCGCCGCTTTGCGCGCCTCGCGGCCGTTCGTTTCATCGTCGATTACTCGCGGCGCTGGCTGTAGTTTCTCCGGCGCGCGAAAGTCGCGCGCGATCCGCTTTACCTCGAGGTCCCAATAGAACTCGGGCGACGCGACCACGTTCTCACCGCCCCGATCGAGATAGGAATCCGGCCCGTAGTAGCCGGTCGCATGCGCCGTCCCTGGCCGCGCCACCGGCAACAAAGCGAACGTGAGGAAAATTACGCAGCGCTTCATCTTTGATTATCCACGCGGACCTCGATCGTAGTCGGCTGCGCAAATCGAAGCCAGCCAATACTCCGCCGCCCACCGGGCGCCAGCCGCACCCGCGCCGGCTGCGTCGGGACAAACGTGGCGCGCTCGTTTTCCGCCACCACCCTCCAGCCCTCCAGCGCATCGCTCGCCTGTAACGACTCGCCGCGCCACGTCGCCGTGACGCTCGATGTGACCAATTCCTCCGCTTCGCCCACATTCTCGAGCGCGAGGTCCATCGGGTTCGCGCCTTCCTGCGCGACTCGCAACTCATGGCGCGGCCGCCGTCCCGCCATCACCGCCGCCAGCGTCGGCCAACGCCAGTTCCGCGTGTCGCTCGCCACTGGCGCGCGATACCAGATGATCTCCGCCAACTCGGGCGGTCGCGCCGTTTCCCAGGCACGCACCGCATCGGCGATCACATCCGCCTCCGCCGCGAACTCCAATGTGGTCGTGCCGGCCGGCCATTTCGGCGGCACGCTATCCATGTAAACGCCGAGCAGTTTCCCCGCGCCATCGTAACCCGCCACGCAACGATAGGTCGGCAAGGCCACACTAAACGGCCGCCCCAATTTCGCCGCCTGCGCCACCCAGCGTCGCGCCAGCGCGGGATCAAACAAAGCCGCGTCGCCGTTCGCGCGTTGCACGGGGACAGAGTGCACTTGCAAGACGAAGCCATCCACCTCGTGGACTAACGAGCGGAATTCCGCCTCCGCCAGCCATGCTGGCAGCGTGGTTATCACCAGGCGCATCGGTCGCGGCACCGCCGCTCGCAACCGCCGCAGCCATAGCCGGTAACCCGCCAGGTTTCGCTGCGCACAATCGAAGTCGATCTGGAATTCCTCCAGCGCCACACCCTGCGCAGCCGCGTCCTCGCCTAACGACCGCACCACCGTTGTGATGAACTCAATCCGCGCATCGTCCACCGCGAACGGCCCCGGAAACGGCGCGATGCGCAGCGCGAGCGCCCGCTTACACTGCAGGCGTTTCATCGCCGCCCAGTCGATCGACGCCCGCCGCGCCTCCGGTCCTTCCGTCCGCCAAAGAATCTCCGCGCCCAGGACTACGACTCCGCTCATCCGCCGATCGATCTCGCCCAGCGACTCCGTCACCGCCGGCGTCCAGTCGCGTTGCCACAAGTAGGCGCGCTGCGGGAGGGGCCCGCTCGCCATCTGCTCAGGCCGCTCGCAGCCAGACCACGCCGCGCAGCAAAGGAGCGCGCAGCCTGCGAGGCTACGGCGCCGCCAGCCCGGAAAACAACGCCGCATAAATCTCGATCCCATCCCACAAGTTTTGCAGGCGGATATTTTCATCCGCAGCGTGCTGGTTATCGTCGTGATTCGCGATCGGGAGGCCGATCACTGGCGTCTCGTTAGGCTGTTGGAAGAGATACATCGGGATGCTCCCACCCATCGTCGGGAGCAGGATCGGCTCGTGCCCGGCGGCGGTCATGATCGCGGCCACCTCGCGCGAGAGCGGAAGATCGAGCGCCGTCCGCGCGGGCGGATAACCCGAGCCCCACTCTACCCGGAGAAGCTTGCTCTGACTCCGCCGCATCTCGGCGTTCGGCGTTTCGCGCACGATCTTGAAACCCTGCGCGCGCAGATGTTGCTCGACCAGTGGTTTGATTGAGTCCGGCGTCTGATTCGGCACCAGACGGAAGTCGAGCGAAGCGCGCGCCTCCGTCGGGATCGTGTTCGACGCCTGCTCGCCCACATGTCCGGCCTCCAATCCGCGCACATTCAACGCCGGGAGCATGAGCAATTCATTCAACGGTTTGCCCGCGCCTTCGTTCCCCGCGATTTGAAATTCCTTCCGTAGTTCCGCCTCGATGTTGGGGATCTTTTCGAGCGCCGCTGTTTCCGACGGCGCGGGCGGGCGCACGGCGTCGTAGAAGCCCTTGATCAAAATGTGCCCCTGCTCATCGCGCATCGACGCGATGAGATGGGCCAGCGTCACGCTCGGATTCGCGACCCAATTCCCGTAGTGCCCGTCGTGCAATCCTTTGACCGGGCCATACACCGTCAGCTCCAGATCGATCACCCCGCGCGCACCGAAGAAGAGCACAGGCCGGCGGCTTTGATGCACCGGTCCATCGCACAAAATCCACGCGTCAGGCCGCAAGGCGTCCGCGTATTTCTTCAAGTAATCCGCCAAATGCGGCGAGCCCGCTTCCTCCTCGCCTTCGAATACGAAGCGCAAATTCACCGAAGGCGAAACCTGCGCCGCGCGCAGCGCGTCCAACGCGGCCAGCATCGCGGCGATCGGCGCCTTGTCATCGCCCGCCGAGCGCGCGTAAAGGCGCCACTCCGGATCGATCGCCGCCGCCGCGCGCCAATCGATCTCCTTCCCGCTCACGTCGCGCATCACCGGCTGCCACGGTTCGCTCTTCCACTTCGCCGGGTCCACCGGTTGCCCATCGTAGTGCGCGTAAAACGCAATCGTCCGCTTCGCTTCCGGCGCGCGCAGATCCGCCACCACGATCGGTGGCGCGCCTTCCGCCCGTAGCAGCTGCGCCGTCATCCCGCGCTTCTCGCAGAGCGCGCGAATGGCCTCGGCGTTGCGCTCGATGTTCGGCGAATCCGTCGCGAGATTCGGAATCGCCAGCAGCTCCACAAATTCCTCCAGCACTTCGCGTTCATGCTGAGCGCGCCAGTCGCGGGCCGCATCGCTTGCCGGCTCCGCCTCGGCCGCAAGCGCCGCTGCGATACACCCCGCCATCCAGAGGACGGGCCATCGCTTTTGGAAAAACATCGTCACCAGTTTCAGCTCCTTCGCGTTATCTAAACAGAAGCACGCTGGCTTGGCACGTCCGGATCCAGATCACGGTCGTGGTCGTGCTACCGAGCATGAGATGGCGAACGGGCGAGTGGCCATGCGCGCTCATCACCAGAAGCTGGATGCCTTCGCGCTGGTCACGGCAGAGCGAATGGAAGCGAGCGAGCGACTAGCGGGATAGAGTTTTCCGTTCCCGTTTGGCTTCCGCCCCGCAGCGTCCACACGCCTCGCGCATGGTCGCCGTCAAAGGTGTAGACGATCAGGCCGACGGTTTGATCTTTGTCGCCCCAGGCGACGCAGAGATTGTCCGCGATCCGGATTGCGACGCCGGTGACTTCGCTGCTTTCGACTTTCCAACGCAGCTGATAAGTGTCGCCAGTCTGGGTGATCTCGAGCTCCCCGGTGTAGCGATTTTCCGCGCCGGGATTTCTCCCGACCACCATGTAGCGCCCCTCGATTTTTCCCGGCGTTCCGCCGCTCGCTTTCTCGATCCCTTGGCCCTGATTCGGCGAAACCCAAGTACCGTCGAGCGTTCCGTCCTGGCCGATTTTGTAGACGCCGACGCCATAGAGATTCCCACTCCACCCAGCGCAAAGCATGTTTCCTCTCGCCAGACCGATCCCCGAGTAGCCAGCACCGCCCGTCTGCCACGTCAGCGCATACTGATCGCCGGCTCCGATAATTTGCACCGTCCCAGTGTATGGCTTGCCGTCGAAATTCTTCGCGTTGGTAATTTTCCAGCGCCCCTCGAACGGCGCCGTCGCGAGCGAAGCGGGGGCTGTGTTGGCAGGCGTCGCAACTGCGCTGGGTGACGACGCAGAGGAGCCAATCGCTGACGCGCCCGGCTTCACAGATCGCGGCATGAAGAGCAACAGCGCCAGCGTCCCCAGCACGGCCACCACCGCAGCCACGCCCAATCCTATGATGGCGAACTTGCTCCCCGGCGCCGGCGGCGCGGTCGTCGGAGCGCCGGCTCGCGTCGCCGCTGGCTGCGCGCTCTCCTCGCCCGCCAGTTTCCGGATCGTGACCGCCAGGTGATCAATGTGCTGAGCCAATGGCGGAGTGACCGCGTCGAGCCAATGCGTTTTCGAAAGGTAATACGCGAGCCCCTTCTCCGGTTCCACGTTCTCGACCCGAAACGGCACAATGATCCGCCCCAACCCAAACGCGCGATCGATTTCGCTCTTCACATGCCGCGAGCTGTTCGAGCCGCTGGAAAACACCATCACCATCACGCTCGATTTCTCCAGCGCCTCCACGATCTGATTGCTGTAATCGCGTCCGGGATCGATGTCGCGCGGCGCGATCCAGCAACGGATGCCGTGCTGTTCAAGCCGCGCGCAAATCGCATCCGCCACCACTTTGTCGCGCGACGAATGCGAGACGAAGACGAGGGGCTGGGCGGGATTTTGTAGTGCGGGTTCCATCGCGTCAGGGCGCATTCCGACTCGCGGCGTGCCGCACATGATACATCGGAAACGTGCCGTAGCCCTTCGCCATCGGCGTCTGCCCGGCGTAGTCAAAACCGAACCGCGCGGCGCCTCCTCCCGCCGCCAGGGCGGCGAACGCTTCGCTGGCATAGACCTGTCCGGCCGGCGTGATCGGTTCGATTCGCGCTGCGCGGCTGACATGCGTGCCGAAGAAATTCCGCGCCCCGGTGATCGGATCCGTGCCCACGTAAACCGGCCCGGCATGCAGACCGATTCGCAGATTCAGCTCCTCCGGCAAGCCCCGCGCCGTCCAGTCTGTCCGCACCACCAGATCGCATAAATCCAGCGCGAAACCCGCCGCGCTCTCCGCCGTGTTGAAAACCAGATAGAGCCCGTCGCCCCAAGTGTTCTTCGCCAGGACCTCGTGCCGTGCTTGCCTAACGAGTTTCCCGATCGCGCCCATAAAGTCGTGCACAAAGCGAGGCACCTGCTCTTCGCTCAAACGGCTGAATCCCACTGCGTCCGCAAACAACATCGCCATGATCTGCGAGGCGAATTTTGCAACGCGCGGCGGGCGCCGGCCAGGTTTCGCGGAGGATTTCGCGCGTGCGGTTTTCTTTTTGCGCGACACCGGCTTCGCGCCCGACGGGTCGATGATCTCCAAGGGCCGCGCCAGCGTGCTCCAGCGCTCGACCGTGCTGGCCGTGCCGCCCGGCCCATCGCCTGCCGCGCCGTCCCAGACAATCATCGGCACCAGCTCCGTTCCCAATTGTTGCGCGCGGATCGTCGCCAGCCCGAGCAAAAGCTGATTCGTGTATTCGTAGGAGACGCCGCCCAATTCCAGCTTCTGCGGTGAAGCGATCAGGATGCGCGAGGCCCGCTTTTCCACCTTCTCGAAACGCCGCCGCCACCCCGTCGCTCCCTTTACCTCCACGCTGTCGCGAATGAAGCGCGCGCGATCATATGGCAGCACGATCGATATCTCCCGGCCCGCGGCGAGCATCGCTTCCAGAAACAGAATGTCCGCGCCGCACGCCGCCGAGGAAAAGCCGAGCCCGAGATCGAGCGCCGCGATCTTTTCGCGAATGACCGCCGCGACCGCGCCTTCGTTAGACTCCGGAAAGCGCGGCCGCCGCCGGCCCGGTTGATCGATCATATGTCCCGCGAAAACTGCCACGCGCGGTAGCCGCAAGGAGGCCTCGATCGCGCTGCCGTCTGCCTTCCAATAACCGAGCAGCAGCCGCGCATTCCGTCGGCTGGAATGCAGATCGCCGAAACGTCCGCGACCGATCTGCCCCGCCCGCGCATACCAGTCCGCCGCCTCCTCCCAGTCCTGCAGAATCAAAGCCGCCTCCCCGAGCGTGGCATAGAGATAATATTGATCGCCCGGCGTGCGCTGCAGCTCACGTCGGCAAGCCGCGCGCACCTCTTTCGCCAGGCGCGCAGCGCGGCTTGTTTCTCCTAAAAGCAACGCGGTCGTCGCGGCATTGATGCCGGTCCAGTAGCCTTTCGAAACGCGATAGGCCTGCGCGTAAATCGTGGCCGCGCGGCGCAAAAATTTCCGCCGTTCGGCGCCTCCACTCGCCTGCGCGGCGCGGTCCTTATAGGTGCGGGCCAGCATGCCCAGCGTCTCTTCGTCGGCATGCTTTTCGGCGCGCAACTGCTCGAGAATTTCACTCGCGCGCGCCATCGCGCCGCTCCGCGCCAGCGCCAGGCCTTGCAGCTGCCGCAAACGGACATCCGCGCCAGCTTCGCCCAATCCCTCCCGCACCACGTCGCAGGCCAGCAACGGCTCGCCTTGCTTCAAAAAGCGCTCGCCTAACAAACGGTAGACCTCGACTGCCCCCGCCCATTCCACTGGATCGCGCCCGCGCCAGATCGCCATCAGCCCGGCGAGATCATTCCCGCCTCCGCGCAGCCGTTCCAGCATCTCTGGCTTGGCTGCGGGCGTCTTCATCGGCCGATCATGACGGAGAAGCGCGCCGCTTCCAATCTCGAACGGAGCATTATTGCGCCGCTGCCTTTTCGCAGCGCTCCAACAACCGCGGCGCCTCCATCCGTTTCGCCCACGCCGCGAATTCCGAGGTCGGGCCGCGCCAACGCAGCGTCTCGATTTTTTTAAACAACGGCGCATCCGTGCGCAGCGTCGCCAGCTTCTTGAAAAGCAACGCCAGCTCGCGCCGCTCGCCCAGCACGCCCGGCGGGAAATTCTCGATCGGGCCGTGCCGATTCAAGAGCGTCGCTGCCGTCTTGGCGCCGATCGCCGGGATGCCCGGATAGCCATCCGCCGCGTCCCCCACCAGCGCGAGCAAATCCGGAATGAGCGCCGGCTCGACGCCAAACTTTTCGCGCACCCCCGCCGCATCGCGCACGATCTTCCGCCGCCCATCAATCTGCACCACGCGCTCTCCGCGCACGCATTGCGCCAGATCCTTATCCGGCGTCCAGATGGCCACCTTCTCCACCTTCCGATCCTTCGCCGCAAGGAACGCCGCCGAAGCCAGCGCATCATCCGCCTCCAGTTCCACCATCGGCCAGACGACCACGCCCATCGCCGCCAGCGCTTCCTCCAACGGTTCAAACTGCGCCCGCAACGCCCGGTCGATTCCCGCGCCCGTCTTGTAGCCCGGCCAAAGTCTGTTCCGAAACGACTCGATCACATGATCGGTCGCCACGCCCAGATACGTGCCGCCACTCTCGCTCTCGATTATTTGGAGCACGGACTGCAACACCCCGACGACTGCGCCGTCGGGGCGGTCCACGCCCTTGTTAAACCGCCGCAATCCGTAGAAATGACGGAAGAGCTCGTAAGTGCCGTCGACAAGGTGAACGATCACCGCTCAAATAAAACACCAAGACCAGATGGGGCGAAACCTTTTACCCGGTCAGCCTGATGAGCTTGGAAGGTTTCTGCGTATAGCTCGGATTCTGGAATTCCAAGCGACGGAGGACCGATCGCATTAGCCGAGCCGCAGCAGCACGACGGTAATGTAGGAGACAATCATGGCCGGAAAAATGATGGCGACAGCGGCGTGGAGCTTGGGGTTCTTCGAGATTCCGGCCGCGAGAAAGCCAAGGGTCCACACGGCAATGAACGGCAGATAAAGCGCGCCTTGCTCCAGGAAGTGCGGCCAGCCCTTGAGCAACGTATCGATGACGTCGAGGGGAGCGATGGTTCCGAGGATGAAAAAGAACCCGCGCCGGTTCTTGTAATAATAGTCGCGCCAGGTGGGCGAGCCGGTCGCTTCCAGTTCGCCCGGATAAAGAATGGCGGAGGCAAGGTAGAGCATGGTGGGAGGAATCATTACCCAGACGAAAAGAAAGAAGGTCCAGTTAGTCTGGCTATGCCAGCGATACAGGACCCACCAGGACAGCATCACTTCCAGCACCAGGGTGAGGATCCAGGTGACGTGAATCCAATAAATGCGGCTGCGATTCGCCGATTGAATCATCTCGCTCAAGGCGCTCATCAGCCGGGTGAGCGCGAGCCCGGAAACGATCGAGACCAGGACCGCGATATAGTTGAATGCGTCGTTCACGGGATGAACTTAAGCGTCGACCAGGAGTTCTTGAAAGTAGGGTAGCCTTTCGCGTCAGAGGTCACTTTTCGCTTTCGCCTTCTTTACTGCAAACTTCCTGGCGCTGCTGCCTCGACCGCGAACCCGTTCGGCATTGCCTTTTCCCAAGAGGGCCCGCGCCGCGCGGTAGTGGGCGATGTGCTCCTGCACGGAAACGCGCGCGAGGGTGCGGACGACGACGTCGAGGGCGAGGTCTTCCAGCTTTTTGAAGCGGACGCAGCCTTTTCCCATGTCGAGCTTCTTGCCACTCTTTTTGTATTCGCCGGTGAACCAGTTGGAGAGAGCAGGATCGGAGTAGAAGCAGAGGAAGTGCAGGACCATGCCGGACTTTTGCGAACCGAGGCAGACCAACGGAAGCGGCACTTTGGGATTTTCGCCGTAGCCCGCGGGATACATCGAGAGCGGGACGAACCAACTGATCATTCCGTATTGGATGCCCTCTTCGTAACCGTCAGGAAGGTGTTGATTGATCGCCTGGCGCACGGCGCTGAGCGCGGCGCGGCGATCAGCCGGGAGCGCGGCGATGTATTCGGCCACGGTGGCAGGTGCCATGAGTGCGACGATACCCAATTCCGCAAGGCCGAAGGAAGAACTAAGATCAAAGAAGCCGCGCTGGCCGCCCGAAACTGATGGAGTCGATTGGGTGCGACTGATACTCTGGACGCGTATGCGAGGTCGCGCTGTCATCGCGGTCGTTTCGTTCGCTCTTTTATTCTCACTCGGGGCGGCGCGGAGTGAGATGCCGATCGATTTTCGCAAGCTCGAGACGGTGGTTCGGGAGGAACTGAAGGAAACCAGAACGCCCGGCGCGGCGGTGGCGATCGTGAGCGGGGACCGCGTGGTTTACGAGAAAGGCTTCGGCGTTTCGAATGTGGAAACGGGTGCGCCTGTCACGCCTGACATGCTTTTTCGCGCCGGCTCGATCTGCAAGATGTTGACGGCGGCGGTTCTCGTCGGGCTGGCCGACGAGGGGAAAATCGCGCTCGACGCTCCGCTCGAGAAATCGGTCCCCGGGCTGGCGCCGCGCCTGTCGCGCCTGACGGCGGACCAGTTACTCAGTCACACCGCGGGCCTGATCGATCCGGCACGCATTTGCTGCGCGCAGGACGAAGGAGCGCTCACCGCGGAGGTGCGCGCCTATCGAGATGAAGATTATTTCTTCACCGAACCGGGCCGACTTTTTTCCTACTCGAACACGGGTTACCAGATCGCGGGCTATCTCATCGAGCAACTCAGCCACGAACGCTATGCCGATGCGATGCAGCACCGGCTCTTCGGGCCCCTGGGGATGATGCACACGACGTTTCGTCTAACTGTCGCAATGACGTTTCCTATATCCCAGGGCCACGACGTAGATTTGTCTTTGCTCCGCCGGGACAAGATCCGCGCGCGAACGGCGCCGCTCCAACCCAGTTCACGCTAATCCGAGATGCCGCGGGCAAACCTGAGTATCTCCATGGGGCGCTGGAAGCCGCGGCTAGAGTGCCGGCGTCGCCGTAACTGGTGCGGCGAACAGGTGGCCGCCGGCATTGCCTTGACGGGACGGCGATAATTCGCCAGTTCTCTCGCCTCGGCGGGAGGCAACAGGCGCGGGGAAACAACTTTGAATACTTCGGAAGTTTTTCTGATCGCGATGGTGATCATCTATACCGGGCCGTATCTGGTCTGGCGGCTGGGACGGACGGAGTATTACGCGCCGCTGGTGGTGGTGCAGATCATCGGCGGGATTCTCCTCGGGCCGGGCGTGCTGGGGGCGGCGTTCCCCGATTATTATCATTTTGTTTTTACTGCGCCGGTGATCGCGCAGCTGAATGGGATCGCGCAATGGGCGGTGATGATTTTCGTTTGGGTGGCGGGGATCGAATTGGATTTGGAGAAGGCGTGGCGGAACCGCGGCGAGACGGGAACGACGGCGGGGTTGGCGCTGGGGGTGCCGTTGCTCTTCGGCTGCGTCGCGGCGGGGGCGATGCTGTGGCAGGGCGGGCGCTGGATCGGCGCGGAGGGGGCGACGTGGCAATTCATCGTCGGCGTCGGCATGGCCTGCGCGGTGACGGCGTTGCCGATCCTGGTCTTATTCATGGAGAAGCTGGAGATCCTGCGCGCGCCGCTCGGTCAGCGAATTTTGCGTTACGCCAGCCTGGATGACGTGGCGATCTGGGGGGTGCTGGCGGTAATCTTGATGGATTGGAATCGAATGGGCCGGCAGCTCGGTTTCCTGGGTGCTTTCGCGGTGGGAGCCTGGCTGGTGCGCGGTCTGATGCGCAGGATCCCGGAGCGGGATCGATGGTTTGTGGGCTTGATCTGGCTGGCGGTGGCGGGCTTTGCCGCGGACTGGTCGGGGCTGCATTACATGGTGGGAGCGTTTCTCGCCGGCGCGGTCCTGGACGCGTCGATGTTCAATCAGGCGCAAATGGATCAACTCCGCGGCCATGTGCTGTTGGCGATCATGCCGGTGTTCTTCCTCTCGACCGGTCTGCGCACAACCTGGGAACTGGGTGGGCTGGTGGTCTTCGGCGCGGCGGCGCTGCTGCTGGTGGCGTCGGTCTCGGGGAAGTTGCTCGGGGTCCACCTGGCCGGCACGATTTTGAAATGGGAAAAAGGAGAGGCGTCGATCATCGCCTGGCTGCTGCAAACGAAGGCGCTGATCATGATCATCTTCGTGAACGTGCTCCTGGATAAGCGGATCGTGACGAGCGAAACCTTCACCGCGACGCTCTTGATGGCGCTCGGGAGCACGATGCTGAGCGTGCCGATGGTGTCGCCGAAGCTGCGCCGCTACGCGGGAGTCATTACTAAATGACAAGGCGCAGCTCGAGGACCTGCCGTGTCAGACCCACAAGGTCCGATCGAAGGTGCGGTATTGGATCGCTTCGCTGACGTGCTCGGGGGTGATGTCGTTAGACCCGGCGAGGTCGGCGACAGTGCGGCTGACCTTCAAGATGCGGTCGTAGGCGCGGGCGCTCAGGTTCAGCTCCGTCATGGCGATGCGGATCAACTCCTGGCATTCGTCGGTTAACGAGCAATGCTGCTTGATCTGGCGCGGGCCCATCCGGGCGTTGCAGTTGGTGTGTTTGTCGGAATGGAAACGGGCTTGCTGGAGTTCGCGCGCCGCGACGATGCGTGCACGGATGGCCTCCGAGTTTTCCTCGAGGCGAGTGCTGGAGATGTCGCGGTATTCGACCGCGGGGACTTCGATGTGGAGATCGATGCGATCGAGGAGCGGTCCGGAGATGCGCTGGCGGTAACGCTGCACCTGGACTGGGCTGCAACGGCATTCGCGTTTCAGGTCGCCGAAGTAGCCGCACGGACAAGGGTTCATGGCGGCGACGAGCATGAACTCGGAGGGAAAGGTGACGCTGCCGGCGGCGCGCGAGACGGTGACTTTGCCGTCTTCGAGCGGCTGGCGCATGACTTCGAGGGTGGAGCGTTTGAACTCGGGGAGCTCGTCGAGAAAGAGGACGCCGTGGTGCGCGAGGCTGACCTCGCCGGGCGCAGGATTGGCGGAGCCGCCTAACAAGCCGACATCGGAGATGGTGTGATGCGGCGAACGGAAAGGCCGTGTGGCGACGAAGGCTTGCTCGCTATTCAACATTCCCGCGATGCTGTGGATCTTCGTGCTCTCGATCGCTTCTTCGAGCGACATCGGCGGAATGATGGTGGCGATGCGTTTCGAGAGCATCGATTTGCCCGATCCAGGCGGGCCGATCATGAGCAGATTGTGGCCGCCAGCGACCGCGACTTCGATGGCGCGTTTGACGTGGCCCTGGCCTTTCACATCGCTGAAGTCGACTTCGTAGTTCTGATGATTGGCGAAGAACTCACTCCAATCCCCGCGCGTCGGCCGGAGGGTATCGGTCTGGCCGGAAATGAAATCGTAAGTCTGCCGCAGATTCTGCACGCCGTAGATATCGATCCCTTCCACCATGGCGGCTTCGCGGGCGTTCACCTCGGGAACGAAGAGCGCCTTCTTCCCGCGCCGCCGCGCTTCGATCGCGGCGGGTAGAACCCCGCGGACAGAACGGACCGCGCCGCTGAGCGCGAGTTCGCCAACGAAGCTGTATTGCTCTAACGCCGGATCGCCGAATTCCTCCGTGGCCACGATCATGCCGAGCGCGATCGGAAGATCGAAGCTCGGGCCTTCCTTCTTAATGTCGGCCGGCGCGAGATTGATCGTGGTCCGGCCGTGCGGCCAAAAGTAGCCGCTGTTGCGGATGGCGGTGGTGACGCGGTCCTGGCTTTCCTTCACCGCCGTATCGGGAAGGCCGACGATGATGATCTTCGGGTCGCCGCGGCCAGCGTTGACCTCGATCTCCACTTCATAGGCATCGATGCCGAAAACGGCGGCCGAGTAGACCTTTGCCAACATGCGGGCCGACGTTGGCAGAGAAGGGCGCGCACGAAAAGGTGCAAAACCGCCGGGGCGGCGCTCGCGAAGCGCTACGCTTACTCCGCGGAGCGTCGCAGGGCTCGCGCGCGGCGCGCCTTAATCAACCCGGCGCTCAAGACGGCCATGGCAAGCAGCGCAAGCGACGACGGCTCGGGAATTGGCGCGATGTAAGTGGCGGCGGAGAAGGTGCCGCTGCCGGTGAAGGGCGAGGGCAAGGTGCCGATCTGCGCGCCGGTGGCGATGTCGTAAACGTAGAAGTTGGCCTGCGCGGTGTTGGGGCCGTCGGAGACGTAGTAGGCGCGACCGTTGTAAACGGCGAGGCCGTCGATGTCGGTTTCGCCCACCGGATACGGGGCGCGGAAGGTGATCGATTGGGCGGCGAGATCGAGCTGGTAGAGACCAGCCGTTCCCGGGGCGGGCGCGGCATCGGTCAGGCCATAAAAAATACCACTGGCGGTGTCGTAATCGAGACCGCCGATATCGTAGGTGGAGGGATAAACGTAGACCTGGGTGGCGACGAGCGTGACGGGATCAATTTGATAGACCGCCTCGGTGGCAATGTTGCGCGTGCCATAGAGGAAGCCATTGGCGAAGGCGAGCCCGACGAAGTTCACCCCGACGCCGTTGAAGGTAAAGGTGCCGACCGTGGTGGGGCTGAGAGTGGCGCCAAACGGGGAGCTGTAGAGCGTGTTGCCGTTGTTCCAATAGAGCGTGTTGCTGCGGTTATCGAAGGCCATGCCCCACGGCTTGGCTTCGTTGCCGGCACTGGAGTAGATGGGTGTGGCGACGCCGGTGGTGACGTTGATGTTGTAGATCGTGGCGGTGCCGGCTTGATCGTTGCCGACAACCAACTGCGCGCGAGCCGAAGCGAGCGCGGCCAGGGCGAGGAGGATTACGAGAGAGATTCTGCGAGACATAATTTTTTCTCCTTCTAAAATGCCCGCGTCCCAAGTCGCAGGCGGTGCACCCTGAGGCTAGTGAGCAGCTGCGCCCGCACGCAAGAAAATTCCCGCCGCGCGCAGCTGGCGCTACGACGGCGCCGATTCCGAGAGCTGTGTTTCCGGACGCCGCTGGATCTCACCGGTCGTTAGGGAGCGGACCGGCGGCAGGATATCTTTGAAAGTGGCGCCGTAGATGTCCCAAACGGTGAGGAACAAGCCGCAGACGATCGGACCGACGATGAAACCGATCGGACCGAAGAGGAAGAGCCCGCCGAGCGTGCCGAGCAGGATGAGAAGGTCGGGCATTTTTGCATCTTTCCCGACAAGGGTCGGGCGCAGGATGTTATCGACGGTGCCGACCACGGCGGCGCACCACGCGAGGAGGAGCGTGGCGGTGAGCGTCTGCCCGGCGATGTAGAGATAGATCACGCCCGGCACCCAGACGAGCGCGGCGCCGATGCCCGGGACAACGGAGAGGACGGCCATGATCGTGCCCCAGAAGGCCGCGCCTTCCAGCCCCGCGACCCAAAAGCCGAAGCCAGCGAGCGCGCCTTGAATGATCCCGATGACGAGGGTGCCTTTGACGGTGGCGCGCGTGACGGAGCTGAATTGTTGCAAGACTCGCGCCTCATCTTCGTGCGCCAATGGCGTGTAGTAGAAAATTTTCTCCACAATCCGATGCCCGTCGCGCAGGAAGTAGAACATCGCGTATAGCATGACGAAGAGATCGAGAAGGAACGCCGCCGTGCCCGCGGTGATGCTGGAAACTCCGGCGACGAGGAAGGCGCCGGCGGCTTTGGCGGCGTTGCCGGCGTTTTCCATCAGCTGCGCCTGGTCGGGCACATAAGGAGCCAGCCGGGGAAAGCGCGCCACCAGCCAATCGTGCGCGTTGAAGGTGCTGGCGGCGCCGAAGTGTTCCTGCACCCAGGGGATCGCTTCGTTACTGATATTGACCGCCTGGCTAACGACCAGTCCGACAAAGGCGCTGATCGGGCCCGCGACGATAACAAAGAGAATGAGCAACGTGACGAAAGCGCCAAGCGAGCGCCGGCCGCGGAGCATGCGCGTGACCCAGACGTAAAGCGGGCGCGACAAACTGGCGAGCATGGCGCCCAGCAGGAGCGGCTTGAGAAACGGCCAGGTGACCGCGAGAAAAAGAGCTGATACGCCGAGGACGAGGAGAAGAACGAAGGCCGTGCGCAGGCTGGTGCCGCTGAGGTTGGTTCGCTCCATGGCGGATTATCCGACAGAAGCGCGCCTCGTCGCGGAGAAAATCTGCTACCAGTGAGATGGGATGAGGCCGCACTTTCTTTTTGCGCCGGGCGCGGGGGCGCCGTCAACGCACGCCTGGATGCGACACTGGGCGGAGTTGTTGGGAACGATCGGCGCCGTGCAGGCGTTCGATTACGACTACATGCGCGCCGAGCGGAGGCGACCGGATCGATTGCCGGAATTGATCGCGGCCCATCGCGCTGCGCTGCACGAAGCGCGGCAGCGGGCAGACGGGGCCGCTGGTTTTGATCGGCAAGAGCATGGGCTCGCGCATCGGCTGTCATCTCTCGCTGGAAGAAGAGGTCAGCGCGGTCATTTGCCTGGGGTATCCGCTCTGCGGCGGTGGCGATCCGACGAAGCTGCGCGATAAAGTGCTGCGCGAAATGAGGACGCGGATTCTGTTTGTGCAAGGCACGCGCGACCCGCTTTGCCCGCTCGATCTTCTCGCGACGGTGCGCGCGGAGATGGCCGCGCCGAATGAACTTTACGTCGTCGACGGAGGCGACCACTCGTTAGGGGTGCTGAAACGCGATCTGAAGACGCGCGGGGAAACGCCGGCCGAAGTGGACGCGCGCATTCTGCAGAGGATCGCGGACTTCGTCGCGGCCACGCCATGAAGAAGAAAGAGCGTCTCGAGGTCGACGGTCGCGAGCTCGTCCTTTCGAATACCGACAAGGTTTACTATCCCGAAAGCGGTTTCACCAAAGGCGAGGTCATCGCATTTTACTCCGAGATCGCGGACGTGATCATTCCGCACCTACGCGATCGGCCGCTGACGATGAAGCGGTTTCCGGAGGGAATCGCGGGCGAACACTTCTACGAAAAGAATGCGCCGAAACATACCCCGCCTTGGGTCGAGACTTTCGCGGTGCCGCGCAGCGAAGGCGGGCCGGCGATCAATTACATTCTCTGCAACGATCGCGCGACGCTGCTGTGGACGGCGAACCTGGGCGACATCGAAAAACACGTCCTGCTCGCGCGCGCGCCGGATTTACTGGCGCCGACTTCGATCGTCTTCGATCTCGATCCCGGCCCGCCCGCCGGCATCCTGGAATGCGGAGCCGTGGCGTTGCATTTGAAGGGACTCTTCGACGCGTGGGGGCTGGAGTCGTTTGTGAAAGTGTCGGGCTCGAAGGGGCTGCATTTGAGCGTGCCGCTAAACAGCGCGGTCACCTACGAAATGACGCAGCCGTTCGCGAAAGCGATCGCGGAATTGGGCGAAAGCCAGATGCCGAAGCAGGTCGTGTCGGAAATGGCGAAGAGCATCCGCGGGGGGAAGGTGTTGATCGATTGGAGCCAGAACTCGGATTTCAAAACCACCGTCGCCGTCTACGCGCTGCGCGCGAAAAGCGCGGCGCCATTCGTGTCGCTACCGATCACGTGGGAGGAGTTGAAGCGCGCGGTGAAGCGGAAGGATGAGAAGGCGCTCTTCTTCACTCCGGCGGCGGCGTTAAAGCGGATCAAGAAATTGGGCGACCTCTTCGCGCCCGTGCTCGAACTCGAGCAGGCATTGCCGAAAGCGTTTACCAAAGCACTCGCCGCTGGTCCGCCGCCGAAGTTGAGCCGCTGGCCGCGTAACACCAAAGACAAGTCGCTCCGCGAATACACTGCGAAACGCGACTTCAAGCAGACTGCGGAACCGGCCGCGGAAGTCGCGGCGGCCGAGGAACCGGACCGCCCGCTGCGTTATGTGATTCAGAAACACGAGGCCAGCCACCTTCACTACGACTGGCGGCTGGAGATGCAGGGCGTTCTTCGTTCCTGGGCCGTGCCGAAGGGAGTGCCGACGAAGTTAAAGGAAGCGCGCCTCGCCATGCACGTGGAGGATCACCCGCTCGATTACGAGCGCTTCGAGGGCACAATTCCCAAAGGCCAATATGGCGGGGGGACCGTGATGGTGTGGGACTACGGCGTGTATGGCGACATCACTGGCAACCCCGCGGCGGCGTTTCACGCCGGGAAAATGCATCTCGTGCTGCAGGGCGAAAAACTGCAGGGCGAGTGGATTTTGGTGAAGGACAAACGCGAGCCGGAAAGCAATCGCTGGCTCCTGATCAAGGCTGGCGAAGCGATGAAGCCGATCACCAAAAAATTGGACGACCAGTCGGCCATCTCCGGGCGTTCGCTGGCGGCGATCGCGAAAGACAACGACGCCCAATGGCAAAGCCATCGCCCGGGCACCAACATCAAATCGCAGCGGATCGCGCCAAAGAAAAAAAAGGCGCGGCGCCTAAATTCGTAGAACCGATGCAATGCAAGGCGGCGACGAAATTACCGAGCGACGGCGAATGGACTTTCGAGATCAAGTTCGACGGCTACCGCTGCCTGGCGCTGAAGGACGGCGATGAGGTGACGCTGTTTTCGCGAAACGAAAACAAGCTCAACGCTCGCTTTCCGAATGTGGTGGAAGCACTCGTTAACCTGCCGGGCGATTTCACGCTGGACGGCGAGATCGTGGCGCTTGACGAAGAAGGGCGGCCATCCTTTCAATTGCTCCAGAACAACGTCGGACGCCCGCTCGCGGTTTACTATTACGCGTTCGATTTGCTCCATCGCGCTGGGGAAGACTTGCAGCGCACGCCGATCGAGCGCCGGAGGGAGTTGCTCCACGCTCTACTCGCGAAAACATCGGACCCGATTCGCCTCTCGCCATTACTGGAGGCGCCCGCCGATCAAGTGCTGCAAGCAGTGCGCGATCTCGGATTGGAGGGCGTGGTCGGGAAACGTGCCGGCTCCGTTTACGAAGCGGGCGAACGCTCGGGCGCTTGGATCAAGCAGCGGGCCGAGCGCGCGCAGGAATTTGTCATCGGTGGCTATGTGCCCGGCTCGCGCGGCTTCGATTCGCTTCTGGTTGGAGTTTACGAAAAGAAGCGGCTCGTCTTCGTCGCCAAAGTGAAGGACGGCTTCGTCCCGCGCGTGCGCGATGAGATTTTCCCGGCCATGGAAAAATTGCGAACTGAGAAATGTCCCTTCGTTAACCTGCCGGAAAAGAAAGGCGCACGCCGCGGCGAAGCCCTGACCGCGGAGAAGATGAAAGAATGTCGCTGGCTGAAACCAAAGCTGGTCTGCGAGGTCGCGTTTGCGGAATGGACGGAGGCCGGCAACCTGCGGCACGCCGGCTTCGTCGCCCTGCGGGACGACAAAAAGGCTACGCAGGTCCGGCGCGAAACGTAGCGACCGCGCTTAGCGTTTCGGCTTCGCGGTGTTCTTCGTGCGCGCGACTTTGCGGTGGCCGTTGCCGTTTCGCTTCGCCGGATTCGGCAGGACCAGGTCCTCCTCGCCGCGAATGAATTCCTCGACCTTGATGCGCGCTTCGTCGTCGGTGAACTGGACGGGCGGCGACTTCATGAAGTAGCTGGAGGGCGCGACGAGCGAGCCGGAGAGCTTGCGATCAAGCGCGATCTTCGCGCAGCGGATCGCATCCATTACGACGCCGGCAGAATTAGGCGAATCCCAGACTTCCATCTTCATTTCGCAGTTGATCGGAACGTTGCCGAAGGTCGTGCCTTCCATGCGGATGTAGCACCATTTGCGATCAGTAAGCCACGGCACGTAATCGCTCGGCCCCACGTGCACATCGTTCGCGGGCAATGCGTGCCCCATCTGGCTTGTGACCGCCTGCGTCTTGGAGATTTTTTTCGACTCGAGCCGTTCGCGCTCGAGCATGTTTAGGAAGTCGGTGTTGCCACCGAAGTTCAGTTGATACGTGCGATCGAGGCGCACCCCACGATCACGGAAAAGGTTGGTCAGCACACGGTGCGCGATGGTGGCGCCGACCTGTGACTTGATGTCGTCTCCGATCATCGGCAGCCCGCGCTCTTCGAAGCGACGTTGCCAATACGGCTGTGAGGCGATGAAGACCGGCACGCAATTAATGAATGCGCAGCCGGCTTCGAGGATCTGCTCGACGTACCACTTCGTCGCCATCTCCGAGCCGACCGGCAAATAGGAGATGACCACATCGGTCTTCGTTTTCTTCAAAATCCCGATGATGTCATCGGTCGAGGCGGGTGACTTCTTGATCACCTTTTTCAGATATTTGCCCAGCCCGTCGTGGGTCATGCCGCGGTGCACTTTCACGCCCAGCTTCGGGACCTCCGCGAACTTGATCGTATTGTTCGGCTCCGCGAAAACGGCTTCGCCCAGATCGCGGCCCACCTTGGTCGAAGCGATGTCGAATGCAGCCGAGAACTCGATATCGCGCACGTGATAACCGCCGAGATCGACGTGCATGAGCCCGGGGACGAAGTCGTCTCCGCTGGCTTTACGGTAAAATTCTACGCCCTGAACGAGCGATGAGGCGCAATTGCCCACCCCGATAATGCCAACGCGGATTTTGTCTTTCATTTTGTCACTCCATTGTCACATGGGAGCGCCATGAAAATGGACGCTCCGCTTGTGCGAGCAGGACTCTGGGGTATTTCGCGGCAAATCGCCACAACATCTTCCATTTTCCTCGTGCGCAGATCCGCTCCAGAAGACTTCGCTGGCAGACTTCTGACCGGACAAGCACTCACCGGCCGTAACCGCCACAGGAGACGCATTTTCACCCGTGCCGAACAACCCCTTGACACGTCGGCTATATTCCTAATCAAGAACGAAACCTCGGCCGCCGCCCTCCCCCGGGAGGGGTGCGACGCCAAGGCCCGGTTTACCGAGGGACACGAGGCGGGTATTATGTCTGTAATACGCTTTGCCGGTTGCAGTTGTAGAGGTTGGCAAAATGTTTGAACAAAAGATCGCCGAGCCCTGTCAGAGTTGCGAATAGTTAACCCAGTTAAATATTTTTTAGAATTTGTCGGATGCGTGCAACCTCTGGGCCTTTGAAACACGTAACGAAAGGCAGATTGTACAAAATCCCCCCACACCCCTTACATGAAGAGTTTTATGGCTGCTGAAGATAGCGATACTGGAATAAAGATTTACCTGCGTGAAATCGGGCAAATCCCGCTTTTAACGCCCGACCAAGAGATCGAGCTCGCGGCGAAAATCAAGAAAGGCGATCGCGAAGCGCGCGCCCTCATGATTCGCTCGAATCTCCGTCTCGTGGTCAAGATTGCGCATGACTATGCGAATTTGGGTCTGCCTCTGCTCGACCTGATCTCGGAAGGCAACATCGGCTTGATGAAAGCCGTGGAGCGTTTCGATCCCGCCAAAGGCGGCAAGCTGAGCACCTACGCCGCGTGGTGGATCAAGCAGTCGATCAAGCGCGCGCTGGCGAACCAATCGAAGACGATCCGCCTCCCGGTTCACCTCGTCGACAAGATCTCGAAAATGCGCCGCGTCTCGCTCCAGATGAGCGAAGAGCTCGGCCGCGAACCGACCGATGACGAACTCGGGGAAGAGATCGGCATCGCGAGCGGAAAAGTGTCGCAGTTGAAGACGGTCTCGATTCGGCCGGCTTCGCTTGATGCTCCGATCAGCGACGACGACTCGACTGAGTTCGGCGAAATCGTAGGCGACGAGGAAGCGCAGACGCCATTCGAGCTCCTCCGCGATAAGAATTTGCGCAACGAAGTGGGTGGCTTGCTCGACGTGCTCGATGATCGCGAACGTAAGATCATCTTCTCCCGTTTCGGGCTCGATGGCGGGAAGCCGAAGACGCTCGAAGAAGTGGGCAAGAAATTCGGCGTCACGCGCGAGCGCATTCGGCAATTGCAAAACATCGCGCTCTCGAAACTGCGCCGCGCCCTGAGCAAGAAGGAGCGCCCGGTGGACGTCGAGTTGCCAGTGGAGGCTTAACCGGCTCGCGAATCAAAATTTGAAAGCGCGCGGATGGAAACGTCCGCGCGCTTTTGTTTTGCCACCAGGCTTACGCGCCGTTTCACTCCACCCAGATGCATCCGAGCTCTTACGACAAGATGGCAGCCTTTCGTCGCGCTTACCTCGCTGGCCGCGAAGCAGAAGCGCTCGAGATTCTCGACCTCGGCAGTCAGGACATTAACGGCTCCTATCGTCCGCTCTTTGCCGAGCCGGCCTGGCATTATCTCGGCGTGGACATGGCCGCGGGGGCGAATGTCGATCTCGTTTTGCGCGACCCTTATCGCTGGGACGAGATCGCGCCCGACTCGATCGATGTGGTCATCTCTGGTCAAACCTTCGAGCACACCGAATTCTTCTGGCTCACGATGGAACAAATCGCGCGCGCACTGAAGCCGGGCGGCCTCTGTTGCATCCTCGCGCCGTCCAGCGGTCCCGAGCATCGTTTCCCGGTCGATTGTTGGCGGGTCTATCCCGATGGACTCCGCGCGGTCGCGCGTTACGCAGGACTCGAGACCCTGGAAGCAACCACGCAATGGGAAGATCTCCCTGAATACGACAACGAGAGCAACAAGTGGCACGACTCCACCCTCGTCGCGCGCAAGCCGGTCGCCTCCGCAGCGGCGCTCAATCCATCATCGATTCCTGCGCATTAGCAGCCGTGCCTTCGTCCATTTCGCCGCCGCCAGTGGCCTGGCGCACCTGAATGGAATCGATCTGCGCATCGCCCGCGCGGAGGTCACTCAGAATCACGAGATTGTCGTTAGTCCGCGTCAATCTCTCGTCTCGCAAGTAGGCGGTCGCAGCGTCGATCGTCTTGTTCGGATCGCCGGTAAACTCGAGCAGAACCGGATAGGTACCCCAGCAAAGCGCGAGCTGACGGTAGATGTGTTCGAAAGGGGTGAAGGCAAAAATAGGCGCGCGCTCCGGGCGCATATTGGAGACGTAACGCGCCATCGTGCCGTGCCGAGTGAAGACGATCAGCTTTGCCCGCGGTAGTGAATTCGCCAGCTTCACGGCCGCCGCCACCGTCTTCTGTCGCGGATCGTGAATCTCCGCCTCCCGCGCAAACTCCGCGCCGCCGCTTCGTTCGATCCGCCGCGCCACGCGATCGAAAACCTCCACGCACTTCACCGGGTAGCGCCCGGTCGTGGTTTC
This sequence comes from uncultured Verrucomicrobiae bacterium, assembly GCA_963788065.1. GTDB lineage: Bacteria > Verrucomicrobiota > Verrucomicrobiia > Chthoniobacterales > UBA10450 > JACCTI01. The sequence goes on along the minus strand of CAWBFF010000010.1, from coordinate 81,523 downwards.
ACCGCTGAGCATGATCGCGTCCGTCTGCTCGAAGACCGCGTTCGCAACGTCGGTGATCTCCGCGCGCGTCGGCACCGGGTTTTCGATCATCGACTCCAACATGTGCGTGGCGACGATGACCGGCTTTCCAAAACGCAGGCACTGCTTAACGATCTTGCGCTGAATGATCGGCAGTTCTTCCATCGGGCATTCAATCCCGAGATCGCCTCGCGCCACCATGATGGCATCGGCAGCGGCGATCATCTCATCAATGTCACGCACAGCGGATTGGTCTTCGATCTTCGCGATGACGTGCGCGGTGCTCGACAGCGTCTGCAGAACCTTGCGCAACTCGTCCACATCGCTCCGTTGCCGCGCAAAACTGAGCGCGACGAAATCGACCTTCATTTCTGCGCCGAGCTGGACGTCGGCTATGTCCTTCTCCGTCAGCGGGGGCAAATTCACGCGCACACCCGGGAGATTGATATGTCGGCGCGAGCCGAGCACGCCCGGCGTAAGCACCTTGCAACGGATGCGATTCTGCCGCTTCTCGAGCACGAGCATCTGGATGACGCCGTTGTCGACCAGGACGGTGTCGCCGGCAGAGATGTCGTTGACGAGGCCGTCGTAATTCACGTCCACTGAATACGCCTCCTCGCTCTTCGCGCCGCGCACCGTGAACTCGAGAATATCGCCGGGTTTGAGTTGGAGATTTGTCGCCAGGTCGCCCGTGCGAATGGCGGGCCCTTGCGTATCCATCAGGATCGCCACCGGGCGTTCGATCTCGGCCGCAATGCGGCGAATCTCCGGCACAATCGCGCGCACCCACTCGTGCTTCGCATGGCTCATGTTGAGCCGGAAGACGTCCGCGCCCTGGCACATCAAAAGCCGCAGCACGTCCGGATGCTCCGTGGCGGGTCCGAGGGTGCAGATGATTTTTGTTTTGCGCATCCGCTGCAGGATTCCGGGTTGTCAGGGGAAATGCAACCCCGTGACGTATGCGCGCATCCCGAGCAGGCAGAGATTCATGGCGAGTTGCGCGAAGCATGCGCTCCAAAACACCGGTGTCGAACACTGCCGCGCCAGCGCGATCACGCCCCAAAAGACCAACCCGCCGGCCGCTACCTGGAAACCGTGAAAGACGGGCAGAGCCGGGGAGCTGAAGATGGCCACGATGATCGCGAGCGGGCCCGCGATCGCGCACCAAGCGAACGTCCGCGGGTGCAAAAGGCGCGCCGCTTCGCGAAGCGCCGGCACGATGAGGACGAGACCAACCACGCCGGGCAAACAATTTTGCACTGCTTCTATGATGTCGACGGCACGGAACGGATAGACCGCGAACATCGTGGGCGCGAGTAGCCGGAAGAAGTTGAGGACGCGCACCCAGAGGAAATTGATCGGTGAGGAAAGCGCCACCTCCGTCCCCTCGCCGGCCACGTTTTGCCACAGCAAATCCGAGGGAAGATGCAGCGAGTGCTTCCAGGCAAACCACGGCGCCATGACGAGCGCCACGCTGGCCGCGAAAAGGATGACCGCCCGCAAATCGCCTGGCCCGCGCAGCCACCGCAGGACGTAGAGCAAACCGAGGCCAGCCGCGAAAACCTGCGCCAGGGGATGGGCGTGACAGGCCAGCGCCACCGCCGCGCCGACGATGACGGGATGATCGCCGCGCCGGAAAGCCATCCAGGCGAGCAGAAGAAAAAAACCGGCGAGCGCTTTTGGCCAAATGAAAATGGTCTGCGTGATGAGAAACGGGTTGGTGCAAAAAAGAATCGCCGCCCACGGCAGAATGCGCGGATCGCGCCACACCCCCGCAAAGGCAGCGATCAGGCCGAGCAAAAGCAGTGAGTTCAGGAAAATGCCCACGACGAGGAACTGCCGGTAAAAATCCTCGCGATAGAGGACGGAAGTGTCCGGCCATTCTTTTTTCACATAGTTGAAGCGCGGCAGCGGGCCCTTCGAACGCGGCGGTAAGCCAAGCGCGGCTCGATAGGGCAGAGCAACGAGCGAAAGAAGGACAGTGCGATTGCCAACTTCCTGGCCAGGGAGGATCGGGTGCTCTTTCCGAAACGGGATGCGGCGCAGGAAATATTCCGACACCGCGTAGGGCAGAAAATTATCGGCGGGTAAACTGGTCAGGTACTGCAAGCGAACGGGGAGCGTATCCTCTTTGAAAATGTAACGCCCATCCGGCAATTCGGCCGGCAGTCGAACCGCGAGATGGGTGAGCGCCACGCACAGGATCACAAACGCCGCCCAAAGAGCGAGCGCGCCGCGCACTGGAGCGGAGAGAGAGCGCGCAATATCTCGAAATCCGCCCGCGCGCCACAAATAGAACGTCGCGCCTAGCGCAGCGGACGCGCTGAGGATTATCACCGAGACCCGCGCGCCGCGGTTGACGACCACTGCGAACCCGAGCAAAGCCTGCCAAACAATTCCGACGGCTGCGCCATAGGCGATCAAACGCGCGCCACGCCATGTGCTGCAGCGGTAACAAAGGGCGCAACCCGGGAGGAGAATCGAAAGCGCCACCCAGCCGAGCAGCAATAGATCGAAAGCGAGAAGGCTCACGGCCGAGGGTTATAGCTGGCGGAACGCGCGAAGTCGTAATGTTTTTTCCCGGGGCGAAAAGGGGCGCGCCGTTTTGTGTTGTTCTGCCGAGGCTTCGGTCCGTAAAATCAGGCCGTGAAGACATTTATCGCTCTCCTCCTCCTGGCGGTTGCTCCCCTCGCCTCCTTTGCGCAGTCGGATCTCTGGCGTCCGGTGCCAGAAAATTCCATCGCCCGGCAGGGTCAACGCACGGTCATTCCCCGGGCGTATCGCACACTGGCGCTGGACCGCGCCGCGATGTCCGGCTTGCTCCGGCAGGCGCCGATGGAATTCACCGCCGCCGCTCGCACGCGTTCAATCATTATCACGCTGCCCAAACCGGACGGCACCCTCGAACGCTTCCGGCTGGAGGAATCGCCCATGATCTCGGGGCAGGCGGCGAAGGAGAAACCGGACTGGAAAACGTACTCCGGGCGCGGGCTTGACGACCCGACCGCCGTCGTCCGCCTGAGCTGGTCTAACGAAGGATTGCACGCCTACGTCTTAAGCGTTGATGGCGCTTACTTCGTCGATCCCTATTCGGCGCAGGATCGTGAGCACTACGTCGTTTATTTCAAACATGACGCCGGCGCCGCGACGGGATCGTTCCACTGCGAGTTGGATCGCTTCCTGCACGACGAAGGAGAAAAAATCCGCGGTGCGCACGCGCAGGCCGGGGAGGTGATCAATCCCGCCTTCAGCAACGGCGCCATGCTCCGCACTTATCGGGTGGCGATCGCCACCACCGGCGAATACACCGTGAACCGTGGTGGCCAGGCCGCGGCGATGACCGATGTGATGAACGCCATCAACCGCATCAACCTCATCTACGGGCGCGACCTTTCCGTCCGGCTCACGCTTGTCTCGGGCGCGAGCACAGTCTTTCCCGATCCGAACACCGACCCGTACAACAACACCGACGAGGAAGCCCAATTGGACCTCAACCAGGTGCAATTGGACATGCTTATCGGCTCGGCCAACTACGACCTCGGGCATCTCTTCGGCACCGGCGGCGGCGGCGTCGCGACCAGCCCCTCGATTTGCAACAATCAGACGAAGGCGCAGGGGTATTCCGCTCGGGTTCCGCCCACGGGCGATCCCTTCTGGGTGGATTACGTGGCGCACGAAATGGGGCACCAATTCTCCGCCTCCCACACCTATAACACCCGCGAAGCTGGCACGTGCAGCACCCGCTCGACGAACAACGCCTACGAAGTGGCGAGCGGTTCCACCATCATGTCCTACGTGGGCATTTGCGGCGACCGCAACCTCCAGCAGTTCTCACTCGATACTTTCCACGCTCGCAGTCTGACCCAGATCATCGCGGAATTGGCGAACGAGAACGGCGGCGGCAGCTGCGGCACCGCCACGGCCACGAATAACAGCGCCCCAGTCGCGAATGCCGGCGCTAATTTCACCATTCCGAAGCAGACACCCTTCACCCTCACCGCCAGCGCCACGGACGCGAACGCCAATGACACGCTCACTTATTCCTGGGAAGAATACGACCTCGCGCCCTCGGCCAGCGGACCGAACGGCGTCCCTGCCGGCACCTACGATACCGATAACGATGGCGTCTTGCGACCGCTCTTCCGCACCTATGCGCCGACCCGCAATCCCGCGCGCAGCTTCCCCAGCCTGCCTTTTGTCCTGAACAACGCCAACGTCCCTCCACTTACTTTCACCGGCACCTCCCCGACCGGCGCCGTCTGCGAAACTGGCATCACTTGCGTGACGGGCGAAAATCTCCCCACCCAGGCACGAACGATGAATTTCCGCGTCGTCGTGCGCGACGGAGCGGGCGGAATCAATGATGCCGGCATGCAGGTAGCAGTGGACGCGGCCAGCGGGCCGTTCGTGGTCACGGCGCCGAATGCGGCTGCCACCCTCACCGCTGGGGCGGCTGCCACCGTCACCTGGAATGTCGCCAACACCACCGCGGCTCCGGTTAGCACAGCCAATGTCCGCATCACCTTCTCCGCCGATGGCGGCCTCTCCTTCCCCACCGTCCTCTTGAACAGCACGCCGAACGACGGCTCCGAATCGATCACGCTCCCGCAGATCAACACCACCATGGGCCGCATCAAAGTCGAAGCGGTCGGCAACATCTTCTTCGATATCTCGGACGCCAATCTCACCCTCACTGGCGGCGCGCCCACGCCCACCCCCGCCACGCTCGGCAACATCTCCACCCGCCTTCGGGTTGAAACCGGAGACAACGTCCTCATTGGCGGGTTCATCGTCACGGGCACGCAGCCGAAGCGCGTCATCGTGCGCGCCATCGGCCCCTCCCTCCCCGTCGCCGGGAAACTGGCCGATCCAAATCTCGAACTGGTCGGCCCCGGCGGCTCGATCGCGACGAATGACAGTTGGCGCAGCGCGCAGGAGGCCGCCATCATCGCCAGCACCGTGCCGCCCACGAACGACCTCGAGGCGGCCATCGTCGCCACCCTCCCCGCGAACAACGCCGGCTACACCGCCATCATGCGCGGGGTCAACAACACCACCGGCGTCGGCTTGGTCGAAGTCTACGATCTCGATCGCACGGTCGATTCGCAATTGGCTAACATCTCCACCCGCGGCCTCGTCCAGACGGGCGACAACGTCATGATCGGCGGCTTCATCCCAGTCGGGGCCAACCCGCGCCGCGTCATCGTGCGCGCTATCGGTCCGTCCCTCCCGGTCGGCGGGAAGCTGGCCGATCCGGTGCTGGAACTCTTCAACGCACAGGGCACGTCCCTCGGCATGAACGACGATTGGCGCAGCGGCGGCCAGGAAGCGGAGATCATCGCCAGCCAGGTGCCGCCCACGAGCAACCTCGAGTCCGCCTTCATCATCACCTTGCCCGGAAACGCCAACACCACCGCCGTCGTGCGCGGGAAGAACGGCGTCACCGGCGTAGCCTTGGTGGAAGTGTTCGCCTTGCCGTAGCGAACGAGCGGCGCTCGCGCGGCAGTTCGAGATTGTAGCTGCCGTCTGCCCGCCCCGCCCGTAGCCTGCGGCGGAGGCGGGTCATCGGCGGCAGAGGCCAAAGCGCGCTCCTGTCACCGGGCGAGGCGTGGTCTTTGTCGTTCCCGGCGGCGACAGCTACCAGGATTTCCGCGCCGACCTCGAATCGCCAGATCGACTTAGACTGCATTGGCGCGCGTTCTTACTCGACACAAGGACATTAACTCGCTTGAATTGACGCCGGCTCCCGCACTAGAGCCGATGACATCCCATCGGTCGCAATCAATTCACACCCATCCGCCGTCGTTAAAGTCCGAATGTATCCTTTCACCCCTCTCACCCATGTCGCTGGATTCACTTCATTTCGAATGAGAGCTACGCTCATCCTGCTTTTGCTCGCGGCGCTGCTCGCTTCCGGAACTCCCGCCCTACGTGCTCAGTCGGCACTCGATAGCTTCAATCCGAACGCAAACGGCGCGGTTCAAGTCATTGTGGTGCAACCGGACAACAAAATTCTTATTGGCGGCGACTTTACCACGCTCGCGCCCAATGGCGGTGGGACGGTCGTACGCACTCGTATCGCCCGATTGAACCCGGACGGCACAGTCGATCTGGGTTTTAACCCGAATGCGAGCAGCTCGGTCTATGCGATTGCACTGCAACCAGACGGTAACATCCTGGTGGGAGGCGCTTTCACGTCGATCGGCGGACAGGCCCGCCGCAACATCGCCCGCCTAAACGCGGACGGCACGCTGGATTCGGATTTCAACCCGAATCCGAGCGGGACGAACAGCGCGGTCTTTTCACTCGCAGTGCAAACAGATGGCAAAATCCTGGTGGGGGGCCGTTTCACCTCTATTGGCGGACAAACGCGCAACCGCATCGCCCGGCTGGATGCTACCACCGGATTAGCTGATTTGTTCGATGCGAACTCCGACGGTCAGGTCAATCGAATCGCCCTCGCGGCGAACGGCAAGATCGTGGTAGTTGGCGAGTTCGCCAATATCGGAGGACAGCCGCGGCAAAGAGTCGCCCGGCTGGATGCCAGCACCGGACTGGCGGACGCGTTCAACCCAGACGCGGACAGCACTCCCCTTTCAGTCAAGGTTCAGCCGGACGGGAGAGTCCTAGTGGCCGGCTATTTCAACTCTATCGGCGGCCAGGTTCGCAAATTAGTTGCTCGACTCGATAATATGGCTGGCCAGGCTGATACGTTTAACCCGGGTGTAACTGGGCAATACATGCAGGAAATCGCGCTCCAGGCGGATGGAAAGGTTCTGGTGGGCGGTTCCTTTTCCCGCATTGGTCTTCAGACGCGCAACTACATCGCACGGCTCGAAGCCGCGAGCGGATTGGCTGATTCGTTCAATCCGAACGCGAACGCTCCTGTTTGGGCGCTGGCAGTCCAGGTGGATGGTAAGATTTTGGTGGGTGGCCTGTTTACGACCATTGCGTCGGATGGGGGGCCGATAGTAATTCGCAACCGTATTGCTCGATTGGAAAATCCACCGCCGACGCCGACCCCGACTCCCAGCCCCGGCACTTGTGGGTGGAGTGAGGCTCCCAGGGCCCCTGGCCCGATTCGCAGTCACGCCGTTACCAGTCTGGGCGGCTATCTTTACAGCTTTGGCGGTTACGACAATGTGTCGACGACTGCCACGTCCTATAAATTTGATGGAAGCGCATGGACATTGATTGCGCCGCTGCCAGCCGCGTTGAGTGGTGCAGCGGCGGTCAATGACGGTACGAATATTTATGTGGTGGGCGGCTCAAATTCGTCCGGAATACAAGTCAACACTCTGTATCGATACGATCCGGTCGCCAACAGTTATGCGACCATGGCGCCCTGCGCGACTTTCACTTCCTCTCATGCCGCAGTCTACCTTAATGGTAAGATCTATAAGATTGCCGGGGCCATGGGGGGTTTTGGTTTTGGAACCAACGCGGCTTGAGATTTATGACATCGCTGCCAACTCTTGGACGGGCGGTGCCAACTATCCTATTTCTGCGTACTCGCTGAACGCCGTCGCGGATGGGGCCTTCATTTACACGGCCGGGGGATATCGTGATGGTGCGCCGACGGCCAACACTTATCGTTATGAACCGGCCACCAATACTTGGAATGACGCCGCAATCGCCGATTTGCCTGCACCCCGCCTCCAGGCGACCGCCGCTTTCTATAACGGCGGCTGGGTGGTAGCAGGCGGAAATGTGGGAAACGGCGGTAATTCAGCCTCGGTTATTTCCTGGAACCCGGCCTCCAACACGTGGTCGGCCTTGCCGAGCCTGTTGGCACCGCGCTCGATCTCGAATGGTGCGGTGCTGAACGAAAGCTTCTATGTCGTGGGCGGTATCGAGCCAACTTTGACAACGGACAATCAGAAGCTCACGTGCACACCTGGCTCTAGTCCGACCCCGACCCCGACTCCCGACCCCGACTCCGACTCCGACTCCGACTCCGACTCCGACTCCGACTCCGACTCCGACTCCGACTCCGACTCCGACTCCAACTCCAACGCCAACGCCAACGCCAACGCCCGCCACTTTGGGCAACATCTCCACACGCCTTCGCGTTGAGGCAGGCGATAACGTCCTCATCGGCGGATTCATCGTCACGGGCACCCAGCCGAAGCGAGTCATCGTGCGCGCGATTGGGCCCTCCCTCCCTGTTGCCGGCAATCTCGCCGATCCGACTCTGGAACTCGTCGGGCCCGGCGGAACGATCGCGACGAACGACAGTTGGCGGAGCAGCCAGGAGGCCGCCATCATCGCCAGCCAGGTGCCGCCTACCAACGACCTCGAAGCCGCCATCGTCGCCACCCTCCCCGCGAATAACGCTGGCTACACCGCCATCATGCGCGGGGTCAACAACACCACCGGCGTCGGCTTGGTCGAAGTCTACGATCTCGATCGCACGGTCGATTCGCAATTGGCTAACATCTCCACCCGCGGTCTGGTCCAGACGGGCGACAACGTCATGATCGGCGGCTTCATCCCAGTCGGCGCCAACCCGCGCCGCGTCATCGTGCGCGCCATCGGACCGTCCCTCCCGGTCGCCGGCAAGCTGGCCGATCCGGTGCTGGAACTCTTCAACGCACAGGGCACGTCCCTCGGCATGAACGACGATTGGCGCAGCGGCGGCCAGGAAGCGGAGATCATCGCCAGCCAGGTGCCGCCCACGAGCAACCTCGAGTCCGCCTTCATCATCACCCTGCCCGGAAACGCCAATACCACCGCCGTCGTCCGCGGGAAAAACGGCGCCACCGGCGTGGCCTTGGTCGAAGTTTTTGCCCTGCCCTAGGGATTCGTAACCTTAAGCAGGGGCACCGAGCGCGCCTGCCGTTTACGCATTCGCTTCTCTGCTCTACAATCGCGTCAGGGCATGCACATCACCGACATCATCCAGAAGGATTCGCCGACGTTTTCCTTCGAATTCTTCCCGCCGAAAACGCCGGCCGCGGCCGAGAGTCTTTATCAGACGATCCGCGATCTCGAGGATTACATGCCGCACTTCGTCAGCGTCACCTACGGCGCGGGCGGCTCCACGCGCGAGCTGACGCACGACCTGGTCGAGCGCATCCAGACCACGACGAAGCTCGATCCCGTGCCGCATCTCACCTGCGTCTGCCACAAGTATGACGAGATCGAATCCATCCTGCGCCGCTACGCCACGAATTCGATCGGCAATATCCTCGCGCTCGGGGGCGACCCACCGCGCGGCGCCGCCTACGACAAATCGGCTGACGTCTTCCAACACGCGGTCGATTTGGTGAAGTTCATCCGCCAGTTTAACGACTCCGGCGAGCATCCCGATCCACGCGGGTTCGGGATCGGCGTCGCTGGTTTTCCGGAAGGGCATCCCGCCACGCCGAATCGCCTGGTCGAGATGGATCACTTAAAAGCGAAGGTGGACGCCGGCGCTAACTACATTGTCACCCAGCTCTTTTTCGATAATCGCGATTTCTACGATTTCCGGGAGCGCTGCGATCTCGCCGGGATCCGCGTCCCGATCATCGCCGGCATCATGCCGATCACATCCGTTAGCGGTTGCCAGCGCATCGCAGAGTTGGCGGGCGGCGCGCGCTTTCCGGCGAAGCTCCTGCGCGCGCTCCAGCGTTGCGGCACTGAGTCCGCCATGGTCTCACGCGTCGGCGTCCACTTTGCCCTCGAGCAATGCCACGACCTCCTCGATAACCACGTCGCCGGTATTCATTTTTACACGCTCAACCGCTCCGACGCCACGCGGACTATCTTCGACAGCCTCGGCATTCCGCGGCGTCGGGCGGAGGATAAGGTGGCCGTTGGCTGAGGAGCTTCGAGTAATGATTCTGTTGCGTCTTTCACGCAACATTAGTAAAACGCGGACACTTTCTGTCCCCATCCAGCCGGCAGAGGTGCCTGCTTGGATATGACAAAGCCCCCCTCCTTCCTCCTCACGCGGTGCAGACGCGCCGTTCTCTTCAGCGCCGCGCTCGCTCTGCTGTTTGGGTCAACCACATCCGCCAGCGCAGCGGTCCTTTTCCAAGACGGTTTTGAATCGGGCGCGCTCGGGCCGGCCTGGTCGGTTGCGGCGACGAACGACGGACGCGCCACGGTCACGAGCAATTTTGCGCCCGCCACCGGCACGCAGCATCTCGTCCTCGATGATGCGGTGAACGACGTCCTCTACTCCGTGGCCGAAGCAACCCTCACGCTCGACTTTTCGAACAAGAAGAACATCGTCGTCACCTTCAAAGCGAAGAGCCTCGGCAACGAACCCCATGCGCCGCCCACGGGGAACTTCACCACCACGCGCGCCTATGATGGCGTGGCGATCAGCGCCGACGGCGGTGCTACCTGGCGGGCCGTGCAATCGCTCGCCAACGTGGGCTCAAGCTGGGAGACGTTTTCCGTCGCGCTCGATTCGAGTGTGGCTGCGCTCGGCGGAAACTTCGGCGCCGGGTTCCGCATCCGCTTTTCGGAATACGACAACGCGCCCGCGCCCATCGATGGCATCGCGATCGACGACGTCTCTGTGAACGGAGACGACAACCAGGCCTCGCTCGTGGAAGCGCCGAGCCCCCTCATCGAAGGCACCGGTGGACAGACCGGTTACGTGCTCCTCGCCTACGCGCCCTCCACTCCGCTCACGCTCGCGCTAACAACCTCACCGGCCGGCGCGCTCGACATTCCTGCGACCGTGACCATCCCAGCGGGCGCCACATCCGTCGCGTTCGACCTCGCGGTGCCGGATGACTCCGTGGTGAATCTGACCCGGACCGTCGCCGTTTATGCCAATGCACCAGATGTCACTGCGTTGCCCGGTTACGTCACGATCTACGATGACGAGGCGCCGATCCCGACGCTGACCATCCCCGCGCAGCTCAGCGAGGGACAATCTCCCTCCAACAATGCGACGCTGACGCTGGACCGCGCGCCGGCGGTTCCGTTGACGATGACGCTGACGGCGGATGTGGCCGATGAGTTGATCTTCCCGCCAACCGTCACCGTGCCGGCCGGGCAGACCGGCGTGACCTTCACCGTGCGAGCAAACAACGACAGCCGGATCGACGGGAATATTCCAGTGACGCTGCGTGCGACGGCAGAGGGAATGATGAGCGCGAGCGCAACTACCACCACGATCGATAACGAAACGCGGACGCTCTCGATCAATGCACCCGCGACTGTGCAAGAGGACACCAGTGCCACCATCACGATCACGATTCCGGGAACGCTGACCGCACCGCTTGTTGTTCAGATCGGCGGCATTGATCCCGCGGTCGCGAGCGCGCCAACCAGCGTCACCATTCCGGCCGGCGCGACCTCGAATTCCTTTTCGCTCACCCCGGTCAACAACACCATCCTGGACGGCAGCCGCGCCGTAACGATTAACGCCAGCGCCAGCACCTTCACTGGCGCAGCGGCCGTCGTCACGATCCGCGATGACGAGGTCGCGAGCTTCCAGATCACGGGCTTGACCGACATCGTGAACCTGAGCGCGCCGGTAAACATCACCGTCTCCCCGATCGACATCGAGGGAAATGTGATCGCGGGCCGCATCGGCACATTGCAGCTCGTGCTCGCGCTGCCCGACGGCAACATGCAGCCGGTCAGCCCCTCCACGGTAACGCTTCAAGCGAACGGCAGCTGGACCGGCCCGGTGACGCTTCCGCAAACCGCCACGCCCGGGCTGCGCATTCGTGCGACCGCGAACAACATGTCGGGCGATTCGCGCGTCTTCGACATCATGCGCGTGCTGCCCACTGCTGCCCGCGGCCTCGTCTGGGATGCAGCGCGCAGTCGCATCTACGCCAGCATCCCAGCCACCGCCTCGAGTCCGTATGCCAACAGCGTCGTCGCGATTGATCCCATCACGATGCAGATCACCGCGAGCGCGCCAACCGGGCAAAGCCCGGCCACGCTCTTTCTGACCAGCGGCGGGGAAGCGCTCTACGCAGCGCTCGACGCCAACGGCACGATCGCGAGAATCGATCTGCCGGCGTTCACCATCGGACAGATCTTCACGATCGGCGTCGATCCGAGTTACGGGACGCTCTATGCGGAAGACATGGCGACCGTCGCGGGGCAGCCCAACGTCCTTGTCGTCTCGCGTTATTCGAAAACCACGATCCCGCGACACGTCGGTGTGGTGGTTTTCGATAATGGCGTGGCGCGCCCGACCGTGACGTCAAGCCACACCGGCAGTAACCGCATTGAGCCTTCCGCAGATCCGAATATTTTCTGGGGCTTTAACGCGGAAAGCACCGAGTACGGATTCCGGAAACTTCAGGTCAACGCCAGCGGCATCACGCAAATCGGATTGAACACCAACCTGCTTTCCGGCTATCCGATCGAGATCATAGCCGAAGGCGATCGCATCGCGTCGACGAGCGGCGCACTTCTTGATGGCCCGAATTTGCGTAAGCTCGGCACCTTCCCCGCCAGCGGTCCGGTGCGGCCGGAACTCGCCGCCAACCGCGTCTATTTCCTCGAACCGCAAACGCCGGGCACTTACAACTTCGTCGGGCCATACGACAAACTCGGCGCTTACGAACCAGGTGGTTTCTCGCGCCTCGCGCGGCTGAATTTGCCGCAGGCAGTCCCGACGGCGGATAATCTGATGCGCTGGGGCGCGACCGGCTTCGCCTTCCGCACCGACACCTCCATCGTCTTGATCAACAGCGCCGCCTTGGTGCCGAATGATCCGCCCGCGGATTTGGTCATCACGGTGAACGCGCAGCCAAACCCCGCGACCGCGGGACAGCCGCTTCTTTATACTCTTCAGGTCACGAACCAGGGACCAAATATCGCGAAGAACACTGGGCTCAACGCAGTTCTCTCCGCCTTCCAAACGGTGCAGGGGACAAGCGCGAGCAGCGGAACGCCGACCGTTTCAGGTGCAAATGTGTCGCTCGCCATTGGCGATCTCGCGCCGGGCGCATCCGTAACGCTTCAGATCACCGTCACCCCGCAGAGCGCCGGGAGCGTGTCCTGCACCGGGGTCGTGAGCTCGACTTCGGTGGATTTGAATTACACCAATAACATCGATGCCAGGGTGCTTAGCGCCGGCTACCAGACCGCGCCCGATAGCGTGAATCAGCTTCGCCTCGTCGCGAATAATTTACTCTACGACAACGCTCGCGACGTCCTCTGGGCGACGACTCCGTCCACGGTCGATCCTCCAGCCGGCCGCGCGCTGGTCTCGATCAATCCAAACACGGGAATCATCTCCGATCCATTCCCGCTCAATGGCACGCCGAAAGAGAACTGCATCGCGCTGGCTCCGAATGGCCGCTATCTCTACGTCGGCCTCACCGATGCGCCCGAGGTCGCGCGCATCGACCTCACCACCACGCCCTACACGATCGTGCGGGTGCCGCTGGGCGTGGACTACAGCAGCGCGCTCTATGCGCAGGACATTGAGGTGCTGGAAGGCGACGGCACCAGCTTTGTCATGACGAGCAGCAACCACTACGGCGCAGCGGCGTATGATGGCGTAACCCGTCGCGGCACCTCGACCGGCATTTACACGGCGGACCGGATCGAAAAGACCTCGACCCCGAATGTGTTCATCTCCTTTCAGAACTACAGCTCGAGCTACGAGCTGCGGCGGTTATCTATCACCCCCACGGGAGTGTCTTCAATCCAGTCTGCCCAAGGTATTTTCACCGGCTCCTACAGCGAAGTGAAGGGCGCCGGTGATCTCCTGCTCTCCAGCGGCGGTCGAATTGCGAACAGCAATAATCTCACCTTGCGCACCAATCTCGGTCTCAATGGCCGGCCCTGCCTCGATCTCCCAAACGGCCGCGCCTACATCGTCAATGGCAACGCCCTGCGCCAGTTCGATCCCAACAGCGGGTCGCTCCTCGGCACCTTCACTCTGCCGGTCACGAACACCGGCGATTGGGCGCTCGGCTGTGTGCGCTGGGGGATCGACGGCTTCGCCATCCTCGCGCTGGATAAGATCTACGTCGCGCGCTGGTCAAACACGCTCCCGCCCGAGACGGACAGCAACGGCGACTACATCAGCGACGCGTGGGCGCTGGCGAACTTCGGCACGATCAACATCGACGTGACCGGTGATCCGGACGGCGACGGCATCGCCACCGCTTTCGAGTATTTTTTCAACACTTTGCCGCTCGTTTCGGATGCAAACCCCGTCCAGGTGCGCACAGAGATCTCCGGCGGCGGCAATGTTCTCCACCTCATCTTTCCGCGACGCGCCCAGATGGCACCCGGAAGCTATGGCTACGAAACCAGCCCTACCCTGCGCCAGTGGACCGCGGCCGCCGGCGTGACCGAGACCATCCTCTCCACCCAGCTCATTAACGGCGTGCAAACGCAAACCATCGACGCGGCCATACCGATCGGGGCTGCGAGTCGCGCCTTTGCCCGGCTGCGGTGGCTTGGCCCTTGAGCCACTCATCCATCTGGCTTACCGCCGATGCTCAGTTTGCCAGCCACAACGGTTCCGCTTTTGACAATAGCCGGAGCCACCCCTTCGCGGAGACAACGAGCTACCGCCGCGCTTACCGCGCCCGCAGGGCGAGGAATTTACCGCCCGCCTAGGGAGGCATCGGCGGCACGAAGTTCAGGCGCTTGGTCGCGCTCGTGCACTGGCCGCTGTTATCGAAGGTGACCGTTCCCTTGATGCCTTTCGCTTGGGCCACCTGGCAAGACCAGCCGGTCTTCGTGCGCTCGACCGTGACCTCTTCCGCTCCGATCGCGCGCGGACCGATTTGGTCTGCGTCCATCAAGGAGAGGATGGCGGCGGCGGCCACTTTCGCCGTTTCGGCTGAAGTGACCGAACGCAGGCCGACGTTAAAATCTCGCGGTGTTTGATAGGTGGCAGCGAAGCCCTTCTCATTGATCCCCACCGTCAGGCGGAGGGAATGCTTGCGATATTCCTGCATCTTCTCTTTGTAGGCGGCGAGCAGCTCCGGCATCGGCGCGCCGGGCGGCAGCGGGCGGGGCTGGAAGGTGAAGAAAAATCGCACGTTCGGATACGCCTGATTCAGCTCATCGCTGCTCAGGGCAAACGGGTCGCCCTCCCATTGCGCGGCGAGTCCCTTTTCGGTCAACAGCTCACGCACGGCCTGCGCGTCTGCCGGATAGATGGGAGCCTGGGCGGCCGGGGCTCCGTTCACGGTGCGGATCAGAGCGCACGCCCCGAGGAAGAAAAGCCCGGCCCAACGCGCTGCAAGTATTCTGGACATGGGCGCAGGCTATTAAGTGCCAATTGTTTTGACAATAAAATTCAAGATAAAGGGGTGCGAATAAAAATACGTCTTGGCTAGTCGTCGGCATCCTGTCAGGTACCTGCAGGCAACGCGATCTCGAAAAAATCCCCTATCGCCCTCGAGGGATCGCGCCGGCAAAACCCTGACAACTTATGAAAAAACTTTACCCCCGTAATTCCCAGCCGTTCGCGGCTGCTCTTCTGAGCGCGATCGTCGCTTGTTCCTTCGCCCTACCTCGTAACGCGGCGGCGGTGGATTGGGTGCTGACCGGTCCCGCGCCCACCATCAATGGCCAGGACGAAGGCATCACCACCCCCGAAGGCATGAACCCTGTGGCCGGCGTGGTGGAAGCGATGGCGCCGCTCGCGACCGATGCCAACACGATGTATGTGGCGACCGGAAATGGCGGCGTTTGGAAGACGACAAATGCGAAGGCGGCGTCGCCCAACTGGACGCCGATGACGGATCGGATGCTGCCCAGCCTTTCGCTCTCCGCGATCGCGATCAGCCCGCTCGACTCGAATGTGATCTTCATCGGCTCCGGTCTCGTGAGCAGTCTCGCCAACAACGGCGGCAAACAATTCGGAGTCGCGCGATCGACCGACGCCGGCGCCACCTGGACGGTCATTGGCGCGGCGCTCATGGATCAAAACGTCCGCAGCATCGTCCCAACCAGAACGATGGAAGGCGGCCAGCAGGTCGTGCTCGCGGGCGCCAGTGGCGGCGTGCATCGGAGCGCCGACGCGGGTGCTACGTTCACCCTTGTCACCAACGGCATTCCGGCCGGCGTCATCACTGATTTGGTTCCCAGCCCCAACCAAGATGCGCAGTTCTACACCGCCACGGGCGGGCGCATTTATCGCAGCACGAACACCGGCACCTCCTGGGCCGAAGTCTCCACCGGGGTTGGTTTCACCGTCGTGCCGGATGCGCGGATCCTCCTCTCGGTGCACGGCAGCGTCGGGAATGATGTGGTTTACGCGGCCGTTATTTCCGCGGGTCGGTTGTCCAACGTTTACCGCTCCGCCGATCAGGGTGCCAATTGGACGGCGCTCGGCGTCCCGACGCCAGTTCTCTTCCCCGGCGGTCAGGGCGGCAGCCAGGGATCGATCCTGGCCGACCGGATGGACCCGAACACCGTCTGGATTTCGGGCGATCGGCAGCCGGATCAGCGCGAGATCACCATGAACATGATGGTCGACCAGTTTCCCAACGCCAACGGCGCCAATAATTACACCGGCAACATCTGGCGCAACGTGAGCGGCGCCTGGCAGCTCATGACGCACAACGGCGCCAATGGTTCCGCGCCGCACGCCGACTCCCGCGCCATGCAATTCGATGCCGATGGCAACATCCTGCACGGTTGCGACGGCGGCATTTTCAAACTGAACAACCCGAACGTGGCTACCCGCGCCTGGGGCTCCATCAATGGCAATATCGCGCCGGCCGAAATTCACTCCGCGGCTTACGATTCCCTCACCAAACTCATCTTCATGGGCGGCGCCCAGGATAATGGCGTGGGCGTGCAGCAAACTTCCGCCAGCCGGATTTGGAACCAGGCCGCGCAGGGCGACGGCGGCAAGGTCGCGATCGACTCGGATCAAGTGGCGCATCCCGGGACATCCATTCGCTACTATTCGGCCCAGAACTTTGGTGGTTTCGCCCGGCGCACCTACAACACCGCTGGGGTGCAGGTGGGTGATGAAACAGTCGTAGGGTTAATGATTACGGCCGGTGCCGGCATGGGCCAGGGTTTGAAGGCGTTCGACATGACGGTGCAATTCTACCAGCCCTACGTCCTCAATCAGCTCAGCCCAAATCGCATGCTGATCGGCACCACGAACATCTACGAGTCGATGGACATGGGCGACACCTTGACGAATCTCGGACCGGCGAGTGTCGGGATGACGCCGGTGGGCGACGATACGAATTCTGGCAACTCCGCCATGGCTTACGGCAGCCGCCTGAACGGCACCGCCTTCCCCGACGTCTTCTACGTCGGCACTGGGAATCAGATCGCGCATCGCGTCACCCTTGGCGGCGCCATCACCACGGTGACCTATCCCGGCGCCACCGTGCGCGCCATTGCGATGGATCCTTTTAATTACCGGCGCGTCTTCGTGCTCGATAACGCTAACAAAGTTTTCGCTTCCACTGACGAAGGCGCCAACTGGACGGACATCACCGGCAATCTTGGCACGCTCACCGCCAGCGTCCGCACGATCGAGCTGGCCAATCCCGACGCCACCTTTAACAACGCCATCCTCTACGCCGGTGGCGCTGGCGGCGTGTGGAAACTCGCCAACCCTGCGGTAGTCGGGACGTGGGCGGTGGAAAATGACGCGCTGCCCCAAGTGCTGGTCTACGACCTTCACTACGACCAAGTGGACCGGCTCGTCACCGCCGGCACCCTCGGCCGCGGCGTTTATCGCCTCGGCGGTGCCGCTCCATCGCCAACGCCGACGCCCACCCCAACTCCGAGTCCTACCGCGAGCCCAAGCCCAACGGTAAGCCCGAGCCCGACCGCGAGTCCCAGCCCCACAGCCAGCCCCAGTCCGACCGCGAGCCCGAGCCCAACCGCGTCGCCCACTCCGAGTCCGAGCCCGAGCGCAACTCCAGCCACCTTGGGCAATATCTCCACCCGTCTCCGCGTGGAGACTGGCGACAACGTGCTCATCGGCGGTTTCATCGTCACCGGGACTCAGCCGAAGCGCGTCATCATCCGCGCGATCGGACCCTCCCTCCCCGTGGCCGGGAAACTGGCTGACACCACGCTGGAATTGGTCGGCCCCACGGGCACGATCGCGACGAATGACAACTGGCGCACCACTCAGGAAGCCGAGATCATTGCCAGCACGGTGCCGCCCACGGACAACCTTGAGTCCGCCATCGTGGCCACCCTCCCCGCCAACAGCACCGGCTACACCGCCATCATGCGCGGCGCGGGCGGCGCTACCGGCGTTGGCCTGGTCGAGGTCTACGATCTCGATCGCACCGTCAATTCGCAGTTGGCCAACATCTCCACCCGCGGCTTCGTCCAGGCCGGCGATAACGTCATGATTGGCGGCTTCATTCCGCTGGGCGGCGTGCCTCGCCGCGTCATCGTGCGCGCGATCGGCCCATCGCTACCGGTGGCCGGCAAGCTGGCCGACCCAACGCTGGAACTTTTCAATGCGCAAGGAATGTCGCTCGGCATGAACGACAACTGGCGCACCGGCGGTCAGGAAGCCGAGATCATCGCCAGTCAGGTACCACCGACAAACGATCTCGAGTCCGCCTTCATCATCACCTTGCCCGGGAACGCCAACACGACCGCTGTGGTGCGAGGGAAAAACGACACGGTGGGTGTGGCCTTGGTCGAAGTCTTCGCTTTGCCATAACCGCTCGACGTAAGCGCTAGTTCCAAGCTCTTCTCCTGGCTGCCGCTGTCAAAGGCGGCAGCTAGGAGTCAAGCGGTGCGTCAGAATTTCGATGCTTTCGCGGAAGATTTCCGTCATCCTGCGTTCAGATGTTCCGGATCTTACTTCTCCTTTTTTGTCTCGCGGCGACTCCTCCCGTTTTCGCCGCGCCTCCCGCTACCAAGCCTGTCCCGGCGAAGGCGAATATCCGCACGATTCAGAATCTGCCCAACTTCCCAATTCAGTCGCTGCGCAATGGGCTCACGCGCCCGCTCTATCGCTCCCTTAGTGTGTCGCCTATTTCCGCGTGGCTAATGGCCCGCACCGCGCTCATCAGCGGCGGCGCGGCCAACGCTAAAATCGTTCATAGCGAGGGCAACGGCGCTTACGACCAGATGCTGATTGAGATGGCGAATGGTTACACCGTGAGCGGCCAGAACACGATCGAAAGCCGCGTCCAGAGCGACACCTTGAACGTCCATCTCCTGATCTACGAGATCAAGGATGGCAAGATGGCCGTGTGCTTTTCCCACTCCGACGATGCGCGCTATGCCGGCTACATGCAGCAGGGGCGCGCCTGGGTGGGCGTAACGCAGGGCGGCAAGTGGGTCACGATCAGCGGCAGCCCAGAGCGAAAATGGGGCGGCCGCCGCTAAGCGCATCTATCAATCCGACACCGCGCGGGCAGACCCGCCCTACCACTCGATAACGGAGCTGGCCCACGTCAGCCCGCCGCCGAAGACGACCATGAGGATGTAATCGCCTTGCTTGAGCCGTCCGCTGCGATTCGCCTCGTCCAGCGCGATCGCGACTGCGGCGGCAGAGGTGTTGCCGTAGCGATCGAGATTAATGAAAAAACGATCGAGCGGAATCTTCAAACGATCGGCGACCGCTTCGATGATGCGCAGGTTGGCCTGGTGCGGGATGACACAGGCGATGTCCTCTATTCTCAAGCCGGCCTTATCGAGCGCCTTCTTCGAGGCATCGAGCATGGAGATGACGGCTTGTTTGTAAACGTCCTTTCCGGACATGTGGATCGTCTGGAGCTGCTGGTGCGCGTTCTCGGCGGTGATCGGTGTGCGGCAGCCGCCGCCCGGCATGTACAGGATGTCGGTGTATTGCCCATTGCTCCCGATGTGAGTGCTGATGACGCCGTGCGTGCTCTCGCTTCGATGCTGGAGAATGGCCGCGCCCGCGCCATCGCCGAAGAGGACGCAGGTGTTACGATCGGTCCAATTCGTGATCGAGCTCAGCTTCTCCGCGCCGATGACGAGAACGGTGTCGTAGGTGTGCGAAGTGATGAACTGCTGCCCGATCTCGATCGCGAAAAGAAAGCCGGCGCAGGCCGCAGACACATCGAGACACGCGGCGTTGACCGCGCCGATTTTCGTCTGCACAAAACAGGCGGTGGCCGGGAACATCATGTCCGGCGAAGCAGTCGCGAGGAGGATAAGATCAATGTCCTCCGCCTTGACCTTGGCCTGCTCCATCGCGGCGAGCGCGGCGCGCGCGGCCATGTCGCTGGTGTGTTCATCCTTGGCCGCGATGCGGCGTTCTTTGATCCCGGTGCGGGTGGTGATCCACTCGTCCGTGGTATCGACCATCTCGGAGAGGTCGGCGTTGGTCAGGATGCGATCCGGCACGTAGCTGCCGGTGCCGACGATCGAGACGGTGCGCCCCGGTCTAGCGGACCGCGGCTTCGAGCGGGGCTGTGGTTTCATTGTAACGACGAACCTCCTCGACGATATGCGGGTTGACCCGGTGTTCAATGGATTCAGCCGCGACCCGAAGCGCATTCTTGATCGCGAGTGGCGTGCTGGAGCCGTGCCCGATGATGCAGATGCCGTTGACGCCGAGCAACGGCGAACCGCCGTACTCCTCATAGTTCACCTTTTTCTTGATCGCTTTAAATGCATTCTGCGCGAGGTAGGCGCCGGCCATGCGCTTGGCGTTTTTCGTCAGCTCGTGCTTCAGCCATTTGAAGATGGCGTCGCCGACTGATTCGCAGGTTTTCAAAATCACGTTGCCGACAAACCCATCGCAGACCACCACCTCGACCGGATGCGCGAAGAGATCGTGCCCCTCGATATTGCCGCGGAAATTGAGCTGGCTTTGCTTAAGCCGCTTGAAGACTTCCTTCGTGAAGTCGCTTCCTTTCACGTCCTCTTCCCCAATCGACATCAGGCCAATGGTCGGCTTTTTATACCCGAGGACATGGCGCGAGTAGACCGAGCCCATGATGCCATATTGCAGAAGATGCATGGGCTTCGGATCGACGTTGGCGCCCGCGTCGATCAGGACGAAGAGATTGCTCTCCGTAGGAATAATTGAGGCGATGCCCGGGCGCTCCACGCCAGGCAATGTGCGAAGTTTGATCGTAGTCGCGGCGACGGCCGCGCCGGTGTGCCCCGCGCTTACGACCGCATCGGCGTCGCCTTGTTTTATCAAATCAACTGCGCGGCTGATCGAAGAATCTTTCTTCCGCCGCACGGACTCGACCGGTTTATCGGACATCTCAACCACCTGCGTGGTGTGCACGATCTCGATCCGGCCATCGTTGCAGCCGTGCTTATTTAACTCCGCTTCCACCAGGGCGGTGTCGCCGACGAGGAAGAGTTTTTCGATGTGGCGATATTCGCGGAGCGCCATCACAGCGCCCGCTACCAGGTTTGGGGGCCCGAAATCGCCGCCCATGGCATCGAGTGCGATTTTCATTTGGTGCGCGAGTTTGGGAACTTACACCGGCGAATGCAAAAACAAATTTGCAGCCGCGGTCAGAGTGTAACCGGATGGGGAGAAGACGTTGCCCTAGAGTTTCCGCGGCACTAAGCGGAACCGCGACGCGCCCCGTTTCCGATCGAGCGCCGAGATTAGCCCGCGTCTACCGTCAGAACTTGGCGTCCCTTGTAGTAGCCGCAGGAAGGGCAAGCCGTATGCGAGGCCACGGTGCTGCCGCACTGTGTGCACTTGTTCAACTGCGGAGCCACCCAGCGGTGGGAAGCTTTGCGTGTGCGCAGCCGCATCTTCGAGGTTTTGCGTTTTGGGACTCCCATACGAGCCGGTTAGGAAAGCAGGAAATCGGGAAAAGGCAAACGCGCGACGCTTATTCCAAATCTAATTTATCCAGCGCGCTCCAGTCCGGCTTTCGTTTTTCCACTTCGGCCGGGGTCGCTTCCGTTTTCAACTGCGGGGCCGGGCAAACCCGTCCGCCGTCCCGATCGCAGCGCGGATAAGCGGGGAGATTCAAGAGTATGTCTTCGCGGATGAAGGGCGTGAGATCGACCGTCTCCGGCCCGCCGAGCTCCGTGTGCAGCGCGAACTGCGGAACCTGGATCGTGTGCACGAAGCGCTCCAGACAGGCGACGCAGGTCAGCTCCACCGGTTGCGCGAGCGAGCCGTTGGCCCAGAGGGCGCCTTCAGAAATTCCCAGATCGAGCGAGTAACGGAGGGGGCCGACGCACAGAATATTGTCGTCAGCCAGCTCGGGGAATGGGCATTCCTCCTCGCCTTCTAAATGGAGACCATCGGCCGGGATTTGTCGGAGATGAACTTTCACAGAGCGGAACCAGGTGCGTTAGAAATTTTTCTTTTTCGCAAAGGCCTCAATCACGATCGCCGGAACGAAAGCCGCGATGTCACCCCCGAGCCGTGCGATCTCTTTCACGATCCGCGAACTCAAATACGTATACTCTTCTTTCGGCATGAGGAAGATGGTTTCGACCGTCGCTTCCAGTTTGCGATTCATCAGCGCCATCTGGAATTCAAACTCGAAATCGGAGACGGCGCGCAATCCACGCACCACCGCAATCGCTCCCTGATCCACAGCGAACTCGACCAGCAACCCATCGAGCGGCGCGATCTGCACGCGGTCGAGTCCGCCAACCGTGGCCTGCAACAAGGCGAGCCGCTCCTCCAGCGCGAAGAGCGGCTTTTTCTGATCGTTCACCGCCACGGCCACGATCACTTCGTCGAAGAGTTTCCGCGCGCGCTCGATTACGTCCAGGTGACCGTTCGTCACCGGATCGAAGCTCCCGGGATAGATCGCACGTCGCATGAGGCGGCAAGGTTGAACGGCCCACCCCTCGGCGCAAGCCAGCGCAGTTCGGCGCTGAATTTTGTAGCCGAAAGGCCCGCGGCCCCGGAAAGTAGGGCCGCAGCCGATGGACAACCCCCCTTATCGCAGAGTCGCGGTCGCGAGCACTTTTTCTCCTCGCTTCGAGCAGGTCCTCGCGGAAGCGAAACGTGTGCGCGATCGCTTTGGCGCGGAGCTGCATTTGATTTACGTGGGCGAGAAAAGCGACGAAACGAGCGCGCGCTTCGCCACCGCGTTGACTGAGCTGGGCCTGCCGGGCGACTCGACCATTCATTATCAGCAAGGCACCCCTGCCGACGCCATCCTCGCCGCTGCCGCGGATAATCAGGTGGAGCTGCTCGTAGCCGGCGCGCTGGAGAAAGAAATCGTGCTGCGCTCGTTTCTCGGGGTGGTCGCGCGCCGCCTCGTCCGCGACGCGCATTGCTCGGTCATGCTCTTCATCAAACCGGATTGCGATCCGAAACCTCTGCGCCGCATCGCGTTTTTCGTCCCGAAATATTCCGAGCACACCCGGCGCGCTTTTCGCCGCGCGCTTCACTTGGCCGCGGCGGAAAATTGCGAAACGCTCTACGTGATCCGGATTTATTCGAGCTTCGACGCCGCCCGCGCGACGCTTGCGCGCAAACCTCGAGCCGGAAGCCGATCATCCGCCGGCGCGCACTTTGGAAGAGGAAGAAGAGGCGCTGGAGGAATTCCTCGAGTCCGCCGGTCCGACCGAGGTGCCCATCGATCCGCGCTGCCTCCGCAGCAACACCGGCTTCGCTGCGTCCGATTTTGTGCAAGCCATCGAAGCCGATCTGCTCGTCGTGCCGGTGGAAGCGACGCCGGAATCGGACGGCCTGCCGGCGCACATCGCGTGGGTCACGGATGTGATTCCGTGCAATCTCTGGATCATTCGCTGAGCCGCGCGCTGATCGGGAGAATGGAAACCGCACCGACCTTTCAGGCGTTCAGCCTCGAGCATCTGCTCGCGATCCTCCTCACGGTCGCGTTGCCGTTTGTGCTCGCGCGTCTCGCCCGACGTTACAACGCACGGGCCATCGGCTACGCGATCTCCGGGGTGCTGATTGCCAATTACGTCGCCTACCTGCTCTTCATTCGCCCGCGAAGCGATCTGCCATGGTCGGCGACGCTGCCGATGCAGATGTGCGACTGGGCGATGGTGGTGATCGTGGTCGCCATCGCTTCCGGAAATCGCCGCTGGTTTGAGGTGGCGTATTTTTGGGGCATCGGCGGAACGCTGCAGGCCGTGCTCACGCCCAATCTCACCTTCGGCTTTCCTGATCCGCGCTTCTTCGCCTTCTTCATCTCGCATTCGGGCATCATTGTTGGCGTCGTTTTTCTCATGCTCACGCGCGGGCTCCGGCCCTATCCGATGTCGATCGTGCGCGCGTTCCTCTGGTCAGAGCTTTATTTCGTCATCGCACTCACCGTCGATCTCATCACGGGCGTAAATTACGGTTTCCTTCTCCACAAACCCGAGGCCTTCTCGCTCCTCAGCTTCCTCTCGGATCACTGGCCGCTTTACCTTTTGCAGATGCACGGCCTCGCGCTCGTCTTCTTCGCCGCGCTCTATTTGCCCTTCGCGCTCGCCGACCTGCTTGCGCCGCGCCGAAGCGTGCTATAGTCCGGCTCCCAATGCGCGCGCACGTTCATCATCACCATCGCCATCACGGCACGGTGTGACCGCGCGCGCTCGAACTTAAAAACTTCCAGCTCACCGCCCGCGTCACCGATTGGTCACGCGGGCTTTTTTTATGCCCACATCACTCGACTTCCAAAAACTCGACGGCCTCCTGCCTGCGATCGTGCAGGATCACGCGAGCGGCCGCGTCCTCATGCTCGGCTTCATGAACGAGGAATCGTTCCGCCGCACTGTCGCGACCGGCGAGGTGCATTTCTTCAGCCGCTCGCGCCAGAAGCTCTGGCTCAAGGGCGAAAGCTCGGGGCACAAACTGCTCGTTAGGGAAATCAGCACCGATTGCGACCAGCGACGCGCATCCTCGTGAAAGTGGAAGCGCTCGGGCCGGGCGTTTGCCACGAAGGCTACGCGAGCTGCTTCTTTCGCACGCTGGAAAACGAAGAGTGGGTGACAAGCGAGCCGCAGACCTACGATCCCAAGGCCGTTTACGCGAAACCATGAAACTAAAACTCGGCATCCCCAAAGGCAGCCTGGAGCGCGCCACGATCGAGCTCTTCCGCAAGGCGGGCTGGAACATCACCACGAGCACGCGCTCCTATTTCCCGGCGATCGACGACCCGGAGATCGAGTGCATGCTCATCCGCGCGCAGGAGATGGCGCGCTACGTCGAGGACGGCATCCTCGACGCCGGCCTGACCGGGCTCGATTGGATCGCCGAAAGCGGCGCCGACGTTACGCCGATCGCCGATCTCATCTACGCCAAGCAAAGCTTCGGCAAAGTCCGCTGGGTCCTCGCCGTGCCGGCCAACTCGGAGATCAACTCTGCGGCCGATCTTGAAGGCAAAGTCATCGCGACCGAGCTGGTCGAGACGACCAAACGCTACCTCGCGCGCAACAAGGTCACCGCGAAAGTCGAGTTCAGCTGGGGCGCGACCGAAGTAAAGCCGCCGGTCTTAGCCGACGCGATCGTGGAAGTGACCGAGACCGGCTCGTCGCTCCGCGCGAATAACCTCCGCATCGTCGAGACCGTGCTCGAGTCGAACACGCAATTGATCGCGAACAAAGCCGCGCTCAGCGACGATTGGAAACGCCGCAAGCTCGACGACGTGAAGATGCTCCTCGAAGGCGCGATCAACGCGCTCGGCAAAGTCGGCCTGATGCTGAACGCGCCGCGCGAGAAATTAGCCGACATCCTCGCGATCCTGCCCGCGCTTGCAAAAACCGACCATCTCGCAGTTGAGCGACGAGGCCTGGGTGGCGATGAACACCGTGCTCGATGAAGCGACCGTGCGCCGCATCATCCCGCGCCTGAAGGAAGCCGGCGCCACCGGCATCGTGGAGTATCCGCTGAACAAAATCGTCCTGTGATCCGGATCATTCCCGAGAGCGAGAGCGCCGAGCTGCTCGCGCGTAAGACCGCCCGCTTCGACGAAGCGGAAGCGGTCGTCCGGCCGATCATCGAAGCGGTGCGCGCGCGCGGCGACGAGGCGCTCGTGGAATACGCGCGAAAGTTTGACGGTTTTGCGCGCGAGTCGCTGCTCGTTCCGCAGGGGGAAATAGACAGCGCACTGCAAACGATGGCGCCGGAGCTGCGCTCGGCAATCGAGATCGCCTCGGCCAATATCCGCGCCTTCGCCGAACTGCAGAAGCCGCGCGACTTCGAGCACGAACTCGCGCCCGGCCTGCGCGTCGGCCAGATCGTGCGCCCGCTCGAGACGGTCGCGGCTTACATCCCGGCCGGTCGTTATCCGCTCGTCTCGACCGTGCTCATGACGCGTGCTCCCGGCGCAGGTCGCGGGCGTGCCGGACATTTGCGTGACCACGCCCAAGCCCGCGCCCGGCATTCTCGGCGCCGCGGGATTGCTCGGCGGGAATCGCGTCTTCCTCCTCGGCGGCGCGCAAGCGATCGCCGCGTTTGCTTTCGGCACCGAGACCGTCCCGCGCGCCGACCGCATCGTCGGCCCGGGCAACATCTACGTCGCGGCCGCGAAGAAACTGCTCGCGGGCGAAGTCGGGATCGATTTCGTCGCCGGGCCGACCGAGATCGTGATCATCGCGAACGAAGGCGACCCGCGCGCGATCGCCGCCGACCTGCTCGCGCAGGCCGAACACGACGTCGATGCCGGCGCCATCTTGCTGACTACTTCCCGCAGCCTCGCCGAAAAGGTAGCGGACGAGATCGAGAGTCAGCTCAATGGCCTAACGACCGCCGCGGTCGCGCGCGAAGCGATCGAGCGGAACAGCGCGATCATCCTGTTCGATTCCAGCGCGGCCGCGATGGCCTGGAGCAATCGCTTCGCGCCCGAGCATCTCAGCGTGCACGACGAAAGCCTGCTCGCGGAAGTGCAACACGCCGGCAGCGTTTTCCTCGGCGCCTCGAGCCCGGAAGCGGCCGGCGATTACGCGACCGGCCCGAACCACACCTTGCCGACCAGCGGCGTCGCGCGTCTGCGCGGCGGTCTCTCGGTGCTCGATTTCGTGAAGATCATCTCCACGCAAAAACTTTCGCCCGACGCCCTGCGCGAGATCGCGCCGGCCGTGACCACGCTGGCGCGCGCCGAAGGCCTGGAAGCGCACGCGCGTTCCGTGGAGGCACGGCTCTCATGAGCGAGCCGCTCCAACCACGCGCCGCCGTCCAGAAGATGGCTGCCTATTCTCCGCCAACCGCGGGCCGCGAAGGCAAGCTGCGGCTCGATTTCAACGAGAACACCGAGGGCTGCTCGCCGCGCGTCGCGGAAGTTTTGCGCGAAAAGATCAGCGCGGAACGGCTCGCGATTTATCCGGAATACGTCGAGGCCCGCGCGCGCCTCGCGGAGCACTTCGGCGTCGCGGAGGAGCAGATGCTTTTCAGCAACGGAACCGACGAAGCGATCCAGGTGCTGCTGAACACCTTCGTGGAAGCGGACGCGGAAGTGATCATCCTCCAGCCGTCCTACGCGATGTATCGCTTCTACGCGGAGCTCGCGGGCGCGCGGATCACGACGGTCGATTACCGCGCGGAGACGCTCGCGTTTCCGCTCGAGGAATTGCTCGCGGCGATCACGCCGGCGACCCGCGCGATCCTGATCTCGAACCCGAACAATCCCACCGGCACCGCGGCGGACCTCGCGACGATCGAGCAGATCCTCCAGCGCGCGCCGGAACGCCGCGGTTCTGATCGACGAAGCCTACTTCGAGTTCTGCGGCATCACCGCGCTGCCGTTGATCGAGCGCTACCCGAATCTCTTCGTCAGCCGCACCTTCTCGAAAGCCTACGGCATGGCGGCGATGCGTTTCGGCTGCCTCTTCTCCGACGCGCGCAACCTCGCCTTCGCGCGCAAAGCGCAGTCGCCTTACAGCGTGAACTCGCTCGCCGCCGTGGCCGCGCGCGCCGCAGTCGATGATCCGGATTACGTGGCGAACTACGTGCGCGAAGTGCTCTCGGCGCGCGATTGGATTTACGGCGAACTCGAGCGGCTCGGCATTCCGTTTTACCGCAGCGCGGGCAACTTCGTCCTCCTCCGCCTGGGCGAGCGCGTCGGCGAAATTTGCCAGCAACTTCGCGATGCAGGCGTGCTCATTCGCGACCGCAGCCACGAGATCGCCGGCTGCGCGCGCGTGACCGTCGGCACGCAGGCGCAGGCCGAGCGTTTCATCGCGGAACTGGAGCGGGCGCGATGAACGAGGTCCTCGTTTTCGACATGGACGGCGTGCTCGCGGAAGTGGGCGGCTCCTACCTGGCCGCGATCAGCGAGACCGTGCGGCACTTTACCGGCACGGCCGCGCCTAACGAGTTGATCGCCGAATACAAAAACGCCGGCGGCTGGAACAACGACTGGCTGCTCGCGCAAAAGCTCGATCCTCGAGACGAGCGGGCGCGACGTGCCCTACGCCCAAGTCGTGGCGGTTTTCCAAAAGCTTTTTCTGGGCGCGAACGGCGACGGCTTGATCACGCGCGAAAGCTGGATTCCCGCGCCCGGGCTGCTGGAGCGGCTCGCGGCGGAGAGAGCGCTGGCTATTTTCAGCGGACGCCCGCGCGCCGAGATCGACCTCACGCTCCGCCGTTTCGTGCCGCAGATTTCGTGGGCCAGCATTGTCGGCGACATGGACATTCCAAACCCAAAGCCGGCCCCCGACGGCTTGCAGCTCATCGCGGCAGCGCATCCGGAAAGCACCTTGATTTACATCGGCGATAATCCGGACGACGCGCGCAGCGCGAAGGCGGCCGGCGTGCGTTTCATCGGGATCGCGCCGACGCCGGAATTGCTCCTGCGCGAAGGCGCGGAGGCGGTGATCGGAAGTGTGAATGAACTGGAGGAAGTCCTGTGAGAAAAGCGACCATCAAACGCGACACGACCGAGACGCAGATCAGCGGGCGGCTGGTGATCGATGGCACCGGCAAATACGAGATCGCGACCGGCATCGGGTTCCTCGATCACATGCTCGAGCTTTTCACGCGGCACGGCGCGTTCGACCTCACGCTGAAGGCGCGCGGCGATCTCCATGTCGACCAGCATCACACGGTCGAGGATGTCGGGATTGTCCTCGGCCAGCTCTTCGCCAAGGCGCTCGGGAAACGCGTCGGGATCAATCGCGCCGGCTATTTCGTGCAGCCGATGGACGAGACGCTCGCGGTCGCGGCGCTCGATCTCGGCGGCCGCGTCGCGCTCGCTTACGATCCGAAGGTGAAGGTGCGCGAGCTCGGCGGGCTCGAGCTGGAATTGCTGCACGATTTCTTCGAAGGCTTCGCGCAGCACGCGAAGGCCAACGTCCACCTGAAGGTGATGTATGGCCGCTCGAGCCATCACAAGATCGAGGCGATCTTCAAGTGTTTCGCGCGCGCCCTGCGCTACGCCTGCTCGACTGATGAGCGGCTGAAAACGCAATTGCCGTCGACCAAGGGGCTGCTGTGATCGGGATCGTCGATTACGGCGCGGGCAATTTGCAATCGGTCCAGAACGCGTTCGCGAAAGCGGGCGCGGAGTTCGAGCTGGTGCGCGATGCCGACTCGTTAGGCCGGAGCGAAAAGATCGTGCTCCCGGGCGTGGGACACTTCGGCCAGATGATGCGCGCGCTCGATGAACTCGGGATGCGCGCGGCCTTGCGCGAGCGGATCGGAAGCGGCGTGCCCTTTCTCGGCGTTTGTCTCGGCATGCAGGCGCTCTTCGAAGGCAGCGCCGAGGCGCCGGAGGCGGAAGGTCTCGCGGTTTTTCGGGGACGCGTGGAGCGTTTTCCCGACGACCTGCACGTGCCGCACATGGGCTGGAACACGATCACGCCCGCGAGCGATTCGCGGCTTTTCGCGGGCCAGGGCGGGCACGTCTATTTCGCGCACAGCTTTTACGTGCCGGTGGTCGATGAAGCCGCGGCGATCTGCGCCTACTCGCGGCCGTTCAGCGCCGCGGTCGAACGCGACAACTGCTTCGGCGTGCAATTTCATCCCGAGAAATCGGGACCGTTCGGGCTCGAGATCATCCAGCGCTTCGCGGCCCTCTGAGCATGCTCGCGAAACGCATCATTCCCTGCCTCGACCTGCGCGACGGGCGCGTGGTCAAAGGCGTCAACTTCGTCGGGCTGCGCGATGCGGGCGATCCGGTCGAGCTGGCGCAACGGTATAACGAGCAATCAGCCGACGAGATCGTCTTTCTCGACATCACCGCCTCGAGCGACGCGCGGCAGACTTTGATCGACGTGGTCGCACGCGCCGCTCGCGAAGTTTTCGTCCCGCTCACCGTCGGCGGCGGCGTGCGCTCGATCGATGATGCGCGCGCGGTCCTGCTCGCGGGCGCGGACAAGGTGAGCGTGAACACCGCGGCCGTGCGGCGGCCGGAATTAGTCAGCGAATTGAGCGAGACCTTCGGCGCGCAAGCGGTCGTGCTCGCGATCGATGCGCGGAGCGCGGGCGCGGGGCGCTGGAATGTTTTTACGAAAGGCGGGCGCGTCGACGAAGGGCTGGACGCGGTCGATTGGGCGCGGCGCGGCGAGCAGCTGGGCGCGGGCGAGATTTTGCTGACTTCGATGGACACCGATGGCGTGCAGACCGGGCTTCAATTGCGAGCTGACCCGCGCGGTCGCGCGCGCGGTCAACATCCCGGTGATCGCTTCCGGCGGGGCGGGCCGGCCGGAGGATTTCGTGCGCGTTTTCGAGGAAGGCGAAGCGGCCGCCGCGCTCGCCGCCTCGATCTTCCACTACGGCACCTACACGGTGAACGATCTCAAGAAACACCTCGCCGCCGCCGGCATTCCCGTCCGCCTAACGACACCATGATCATCCCCTGCATCGATTTAATGGACGGCGCGGTCGTGCAGCTCATCCAGGGGCGCGAGAAAGCGCTCGAAGGCGAGGCGCCGGAGGTGATGCTGGCGAAGTTCGCCGATTTTCCCGTCATCCAGGTGATCGATCTCGACGCGGCGCTCGGGCGCGGCTCGAACGAAGCGATCGTCGAGCGCCTCGCGGCGAAACATCGCGTCTGGGTTGGCGGCGGCGTGCGTTCGGTCGCGAAAGCGGAGCAGCTGCGCGCGGCCGGGGCCGAGCGGGTGATCGTGGGCACGGCGGCCTTTCGCGGCGACGGCTTGAACCACGAGTTCCTCCAGGAATTAGCCGACAAGCTTGGGCGCGCAGCGATCATCCTCGCGCTCGATTCGCGCGACGGCCGGATCGTGATCAAGGGCTGGCAGGAGTCGTTAGGCATCGCTGCGGGCGAGATCATCCGCCAGCTCGAGCCCTACTGCGGCGCGGTCCTTTGCACCTACGTGGACAAGGAAGGGATGATGCAAGGGACCGACCTGGAATGGTTCCGCAGCCTGCGCGCGCAGACCTCGCTGGAATTGACCGCCGCCGGCGGAATCACGACCTACGAAGAGATCGAAGCGCTCCTCGCGATGGACATCCATGCCGCCCTCGGGATGGCGATTTACACGGGCCGCCTCGACCTCGCGCGGCTGGCTAATTTCCCAAGCTGAGCCATCGTCGCGGAAGTGAAAGCGCTCAAAGTCGGCAACGTTTCCATCGGTGGCAAAGAGCCGGCGTTCATTCTCGGACCGTGCGTGATCGAATCCGAAAAGTTCGCCTGGCGGATGGCGCGGAAGATCGCCGAGGTCTGCCAAGGCGAGGGCGTGCCTTTTATTTTCAAGGCGTCGTATGACAAGGCGAACCGGACCTCGGTGCGGTCGTTTCGCGGGCCGGGCGTGGAGGAAGGCTGCGCGCTCCTCGCGGAGATCGGCGCCGAACTCGGCGTGCCGGTGACGACCGATGTGCATACGCCGGAGGAAGCGGAGATCGCCGGCGCCGCGATCGACGTTCTGCAGATCCCGGCGTTTCTCTGCCGCCAGACGGACCTGCTGCAGGCCGCGGCGGAAACGGGGCGGGTGGTGAACGTGAAGAAGGGTCAATTCCTCGCGCCGTGGGACGTGAAGAATATCGCCGACAAGCTCACCGCCTTCGGCTGCACGAAGTTTTGCTTCATCGAGCGCGGGACGACCTTCGGCTACAACAATCTCGTCGCCGACATGCGCTCTCTCTACTGGATGCGCGAACTCGGCTACCGGACGATTTTTGACGCGACGCATTCGGTGCAGCGGCCTGGCGGCGCGGGCGAGACGACCGGTGGCGATGGCGCGCTGGCGCCGGTGCTGGCGCGCGCGGCGTTGGCCGCGGGTTGCGACGGATTGTTCATGGAGGTGCACGAGAATCCGGCGAAAGCGCTGAGCGATGGGCCGAACCAGATTCCGCTAAAGAATTTGCCGAAGCACCTCCGCATGTTTAGAGCTATCCATGCTGCCGTCTCATAGCGGTCGCTCCTGGAAACGGGGAGCCGCCGCTGTCGTTTTCCTTCTCGTCTCGTTTGGCCTGGCAGCAGCGGGAGCGGAGCCGACGAAAGATCCCGCCACCCCCGGCGGAAAGGCTCGGCCTACGCCGATCCCGGTCGGGGTGCCTTTGCCGGTTGGCCATGAAGTGAAAGGACTCGTCCTGCCCGATTACAATGCCGACGGCCAGCTCCAAGCCCGTTTCGAGGCGGCGGTAGCGAAGCGAGTGGACGCCGAACGGGTCGAGTTCACCGGCCTGAAAGTGACCACCTACACGCCAGAGAATAAGGTCGATCTTATGATCGATCTGCCGAGCTCGATCCTAGATTTGAATACCCGGGTCGTGACCTCGCACGAGCGGACCACGATTTCGCGGACGGATTTTAAGATTGCCGGCGACAGTCTTCGTTTCGATACCGCCGCCCGGCACGGCACCCTGCAGGGCAATGTGAAGATGGTGATCACCGATTCAGCTAGGCTCGTTCAGAAATCAGGCGAATGATTCGAGTCACGACATGCGCGCTGCTGCTTCTCAGCGGTCTGGCGGCCACTGCCCTCGCCCAAGGCGCCGCTACGAGCGCCCTCGCTTCGCCGGCTCCGAAAACGGCGGCCAGCGTCGCGGCAGATAAAGCTGCGGCCGGCGATCCGCTGAAGACGGCGTTGGGCGGGAAGCTGTTCGGCGCGCCCTCGTCGGGTCAGCCGATCACAACGGAAGTGTACGCGAACGAGGCCTATTTCGATTCAAAAGAATACATCGGCATTTTCACCGGCCAGGTGGTGGTGAAAGATCCGCGGTTCAATCTGCAGGCCGACAAGCTGACCGTTTATCTCGGGAAGGGTGAGCAGACTGGCCTGGATCGCGCGGTGGCCGAAGGCAATGTCGGCGTGCTGCACGAAGCGCCGGGTGAGAACGGCGCGCCACCCACGCGCTCCGTGGCCCGCGCAGAACGCGCGGTTTACACGGCGAAGGACGGCAACGTAGAACTGACCGGCACGCCCCGCGTGCAAAGCGGCTTGAACACGCACGTGGCGACCAGCCCCGACACGGTCATGATCTTGAACCAGAGCGGGCAATTAACGACGCGGGGACCGAGCCGAACGGAAATCCGACAGGAGCCGAAAGCGGAGCCGCCCCCGAAACCATGAACGGCAAAAGTATGACTGCTCCGCCCATGGCCCCGCTCCATCCCTCCGTCCCGGTCTCGGCTGAGACCGTGCTCGCGACGGAAGAGCTGGTGAAAATCTACGACGGACGCGCGGTGGTGAACGGCGTGAACATCAATGTCCGCGCGGGCGAGATCGTCGGCTTGCTCGGCCCGAACGGCGCGGGCAAAACGACGAGCTTTTACATGATCGTCGGCCTCGTTAGGCCGAACAGCGGACGCGTCCTCTTCTCCGGGACCGATGTGACGAATTTCCCGATGTATAAACGAGCCCGACTCGGGATGGGTTACCTCCCGCAGGAGGAATCGATCTTCCGCAAGCTCACGGTCGAGCAAAACATCATGGCCATCCTCGAGACGCTGCCGTTGTCGAAACACGATCGGCGCCAGCGTTGCGACGAGTTGCTCCATCAATTCGGAATCGAGAAGATCGCCAAGAACACCGCGCTCACCTTGAGCGGCGGCGAAAAGCGGCGCCTCACCATCGCGCGCTCGCTCGTGACCAACCCGAACCTGCTCATGCTCGACGAGCCGTTCAGCGGGGTCGATCCCATCGCGGTCTACGACGTGCAGCAGATCGTGGTCAATTTACGCAAGTCCGGCCTGGCCATTTTGATCACCGACCATAACGTGCGAGAGACGCTTTCCATTGTGGACCGGGCCTATCTGATCTTCGAAGGACGCGTCGAAAGCGAAGGCACGAAAGATTTTCTCATTAACGATCCGATCAGCCGTCAGCTCTACCTGGGCGAGCGGTTCCGGATGTAACTCGAAAGGAGACGCGTGCAAACAGCCAATGCCCATCCGCCGGTGAAAGTGACCGGCCGCCATCTGCAAATCACCGAGGCCATCAACGATTACGTGACCAAGAAAATCGAGAACCTGCATCTCGATTATCCGAAAATCATCGAGGCGCACGCCATTCTCGAAGTGGAGAAACATCGGCACTCCGCCGAGGTCATCCTGGTTTGCTCGAACCACATCACGATCGAAGCCACTGAAGAAACCGACGACATGTATGCCGCGATCGACGCCGTGGTCGACAAGGTGGCGCGACAGATGCGCAAGTACAAGACGCGCCTGATGAAGAAACATCGGCCGCGCAAAGATATCGTCCATCATCTGGAAGAGCACGTCCTCGAGTCGGAGCCGATTGAGCGAGAGGGCGAGAGCGAAGAGGACGGCACGCACCATCCGGTGGTGCGGAGCGAGCAGTATCCGGTCAAGCCGATGTTCATCGATGAAGCCGTTCTCCAACTCGAGATGTCGAGCCGGCAGTTCATCGTTTTCCTGAATGCGCGCAGCAGCCGGATGAACGTGATCTACAAGCGTAAGAGCGGAGAGTTCGGCCTGATCGAGCCGGTGCGGAAGTAACGCTCAGGCCAGATCGCGCGCGACGCGAAACCCGACGTTGGCAATGCGCGGGCCGGGATGCTCGGTCAGACGGGTCGCGGCGCGCGTGACCCGTTCGAGGTCGGCCCAACTGCCGCCGCGCAGCAACCGAATGCCGCGCCGCGGAGTATCGATCCAGGCCGAGCCATCGCCCGGCGCGCCCTCGTAGCTATCGTGGCGATCGTCCTCCACGAACTCCCAGACGTTGCCGATCATATCGAATAATCCCCAGGCGTTCGGCGCGCGCTCACCGACGGGATGAAGCGCAGGTCGCTGTTGCGAAACCACCAGGCGATATCGCTGAGCGGACCGTAACGCGGCTCCATCGAGCCTGCGCGGCAGGCGTATTCCCACTCCGCCTCGCTCGGCAGGCGGCCCCCGGCCCAGCGCGCATAGGCGCGCGCGTCCTCCCACGTCACGCCGACGACGGGCTGTCGATCGCGGTTGAAGCGCTCGTCATTCCAATACGCCGGCGGCGTCGCCTCAGGCACGGCTTGAAGGAAGCGGTCGTACTCCGCATTGGTCACTGGATAGACGGACATTTCGAAAGCGCGGAGTGCGACCTCATGTCGAGGTCCTTCATCCTTCCAACGCCCGACTTCCGCGTCGTCGCTACCCATGAGGAAGCGGCCTTCGGGAACCGTCGCAAAAGCGGTGACGCCACTCCTCGCCTGCCAGCCACGTGATCTTTCAATCGTTAGGGGACGGAGGTTGAACTCGACGAAGCGCGGCCCCAGCGAAAGATTCGCCTCCGCATCATAACGACTCGTGACCAGCCAGAGCGATCGCTCGTCGTCTTCAACAGCCAGGCGGAGCGAATCGAGGAAACGCTTCCGTATCTGCTCATCCGAAATCTGCTCTAGTCCATCAAGAACGAAAACGCAGAGCGCGGCCTCTGCTCTTGTGACGCTGGCAAGCGAAGCGTCATTCTCCCGCGTCGGCAGCGGCACTCGCACGATCTTGAACCCATCCGGAAGATGTCGCCCCTGCAGGATTTCCGCAATGAACTCCGCTTTCCCGCTGTCCTCCGCCGAGAGAAGAATGGCACCACGGCGTCTCTGTCGGAGCGTTTCCCGGAGAATGTTCTCCAAGGGCAGGATCAACCCCGCGGCATCGCGCTCAAGTTCAGGCGCCTCCGGGTTTGGCGGCACAAACTCACCCTCGCCCGCGCCCGGCATGTGGATTACCGCAAAACGGCCCGCGCCGGGACGCGCTTTGTCATGCCCATGATTTTGGTCTGGAGACATTCCGTTGGATCAAGTTTCATGTAGCCGATAACCAGCGAATGGCCAGTCAACGGCACCGCCCTGAGGTGCCTCCTTGAACATGAAGCGTCCCCAAGAGCCCGCCGGAAAGGTTGCCATCTACGGAGCAGGCGTCGCCGGGCTGGCGGCAGCGGTCGCCCTTACCCGCGCTGGTTTTGAAGTGGCGATCTTCGAACGCTCGGCGCGTCCGCCCGAGCGTGGGATGGGTTTTCTTCTGATGGGGAACGGGCTGGCGGCGCTGCGTGGCCTCGGCTTTAATTCCGTTTGCGATCTCGGAATTACCGCGACCGCCGCGGTGATCTGCGATCCGCAGGGCAAAGCCATTCGTCGCTCGGATTTCACGCCGCATCTCGGGATCTCACGCATGGCTTTGTTGCAACTTCTCACCGAGGCGCTGCCGGCCGGGTGTGTCCAACAGGGACGCGCTTTCCGCGCCTTCGAGCCCGGGCCTAACGAGACGCATTTGGGCGTGTTGGATGATGGCCAGCGCATCGCGGCCGACCTGCATATCGGCGCGGATGGACTGCATTCCGCAGTGCGCAGACAGCTCGCGCCGGAGCACGCGCCGCGTCTCTCTGGTGTGAACGAGCTGATCTCCCGGTTGGTCGCGCCCGACCTCGTGCAGTCCTTCGGTTCCACCTTGCTGCGCTTCCGCTCGCCGGGCGATGGCTTGGGGGTAGGAATCGTGCCGACCTCGGCGGATAGCCTGATCTGGTATCTGACGCACGATACGAGCCGCTGGGATTTTCCCGACACCATCGAGGGCCGTTGCGCGCTGGCCGCGCAGGTGGCGGAATGGGCGTGGCCGGTGCCGCTATTGGTTGGGCGAACCGACTTCGCGCACTCTTATTTCTGGCGCACGGCCGACATGGATGCACCGGTGGCGACGTGCTGGGACGACGTGGTCCTGGTCGGTGATGCCGCGCATCCGCTCCTTCCTTTCAGCACGCAAGGAGTCAACGCTGCCCTGGTCGATGCGGTGACGCTTACGAGCGTCATCACAAAAAAAGGCATCTCGGCCGAAACGCTGCGCCAATGGCAACGCAGCCGCAGCTCGACTGCGATTTTCCTGCGTTACGGCCGCGAGCGCCATCGCGGTTTCATGAACTCCGAGCGGACATGGGTGCCGGACCCGCCATTTCCGGAAGAGGAAATGCAACGCGAAATCCGCGCGATCGAGGAAGAGGCCAGAGCATGACTAACAAGTGGTTTACTGACGAAAGCGTGCGGATGGATCTGCTGCGCGAGCGCGCCTTCAATATGCGCTGGGCCCAGCAACCGCCCGGCGTGCTTTGTCTGACAGCCGCCGATTCCGATTTCCCGGTTGCGCCCGCGATTCGCGACGCGCTGCTCGATTACGTGCAAGGTGGCGTTCTCTCTTACGGCCCGGCGGAAGGGCTACCGTCGTTTCGTCGTGCGGTGGCAAAAATGCTGGTCGAGCGACGCGGGGTGGCCTCGCACGAGGATCTCATCGTAGCAGCCGATTCCGCAGCCTCGGCGATGTTTGTCATCGCGCGTTTCGCGCTGCGACCGGGCGACGAGGCGATTATTTTCGATCCGGTGGATTTCCTGTTCCGCGCATCCGCTGAAGCCGCGGGCGGCGTGCCGGTGTTGAGCCGAATCGATCACCGCACCGGACGACTCGATCTCGATGGAATCCGCAAATTGATCACGCCGCGCACGCGTTTACTCGGCGTCTGCAATCCGCACAATCCGCTCGGGCTGGTGCTGTCGCCGGAGGATCTGCGAGGGCTGGGCGAGATCGCGGTCGAGCACGGGCTGTGGATCATGAACGACGAGATTTGGTCGAACATCGTGCACGCGCCGGGGAGGTTCACGAGCATCGCGTCGCTCTCGCCCGAGATCGCGGCGCGCACGATCACGGTCTCAGGTTTTTCGAAGGATTTCGGATTGTCGGGCCTGCGTATCGGCTTCCTCGCGGCGCCTTCTCCGGAGGTGCGTGAGCAATTGCTGGAAGTCTCACACGCGCGCACCACGGCCTGGGGCGCGGCTACTTTATCGCAAATCGCGGCGGAAGCGGCCTACACCGCGGGGTGGCCTTACTTTGAAGAATTCCTCCAGCATCTCACCCGCATGCGCGACTACGCGAGCGAACGCTTGCATGCGATGCCCGGCATCACCTGCCGGGTCCCGGCGGGCACGTTCCTCCTTTTCCCCGACGTGAGCGCCTACGGAATGGAGAGCACCGCGATGGCCGAATATCTCCTCGAGAAAGCGCGGGTCGCCGTGGTGCCCGGCGCGGCGCGCTGGTTCGGCGCGGGCGCGGAAGGGCACATCAGAATCGCGTTCGCCACGTCCCACGCGATCCTCGCGGAGGCGCTCGATCGCATCGAGGCCGCACTCGCGCAGCTGCCTACTCCAGCATCAGGATAACGCCGCATGTGTAGAGTCATCGGTTATCTCGGCTCGGCCATTCCGTTGAGTGTTGTCCTCTACGACTCGGACAGCAGCCTCGTGCGCCAGGCATATAGCGCGACCATGTCGCAGCATTTGAATCTGGCCGGTTGCGGAGTGGCGGCATGGAAGAACGGAGGGCACGCGCAGGCAGAGCCGCTACTCTACAAAGACACCGCGCTGCCGATGTACGATCGCAACCTGCGCTCGGTCGCGAAGATGGTGGAGAGCAGCTGTGTCATCGCGCACATCCGCGGGGCGAATTATTTCCAGCCCGGCGCCGCCGATGTCAGCCGCTCGAACGTGCATCCGTTCTACCATCCGGGCGCCCGCCTGGCGCTCGCGCACAATGGCGGCCTGAAGAATTTCGAGACCATGAAGTATGACTTGGTGGAACACATCGGGCCGGTCCTCGCGAACCGAATCGAAGGCACGACCGACAGTGAATGGATCTACGCGCTCGTCCTTTCGCAGCTGCAGTCCTCCGAGCCGATATTGACCACGGACGATATCGCGGACGCCGTGATCCGAGCGTTGCGCATCCTGCGCCAGGTGCGGAATAAACACGATATCCACACCGCCTCCGGCGTGAATGTTTTCATCTCCGATGGCCGCTCGCTCGTCGCGACCCGCTTCACCTTCGACTTCGGTTGCTACGACGGCCTGATCTCCCCGGCGGAGATGACCTATCATTCTCTCTGGTACACCCTCGGTCAGGACTACGGCTCGAATGACGGGGAATGGAAGATGACCGGCACGGTACAGGACGCCGACTCCATTATCGTGGCCTCGGAACCGCTTACCCACGACACCTCCACTTGGTTGGAGGTGCCGGAATACACGCTCTTCACCGCGACCCGGCAAGACGGGCGACTGATCGTGCAGACTTCCGATTTGGACCTCTGAGTTCATGAACGCCCAGCCTGCGCGGTTCCTGCAAACGCTTCCGCTTTTCTCCAGCCTTTCACCTTCCGAGCTGGAGGATTTTGCTTTCACCGGCGAGACCTTCCGGCTCACAACGGGCGAAATTCTCTTCCGCCAAAACACGCCAGCGCACGCCATGTATTGCATCGAGAGCGGCGCGATTGAGCTCTCCACCATGGTGGGCGGGAGCGGAGAAAAGATGCTGGGGCGCCTCGGCCCGGGCGCGATGTTCGGCGAGGCCGCTCTGCTCGACGGCGGGGCCCGCTCCGCCACCGCGCGCGCGACCGAAGAAACGCAGGGCTGGCTGCTGCAACGCCGCGCGTTCGATGTGCTGCGTGGCAGCTATCGGCCCAGCGCCGCGAAGGTTTTGCGCAAGCTGGCCGAAATCATCAGCGCACGAATCACCAGTCTGAATCCGCCCGAGAGCCGCGGCGGCCTCGCCACCCGCGAGCCAACTGATCTCACGCCCTTCCGACGGCCCAGCGTGGATTTGAACCGGGAGAATCTGATGCGCCTCCCTCCATTCAAAAACTTCGAGCCCGATGAGCTGGAGCAGATGCTGTCCGCGCTCAATCAGCTCCAGATTCCCAAAGGCACTGTGCTCTTTCGCGAAGGAGAACCGCCGGGCGCGTGTTTCATTACCGTCTGCGGAGCAGTGGAGATCTACGTCGAGCGCGAAGAGCGGCGGCGCAAACTCGCGGTGGAAGGACCGGGGGCGATGTTCGGCGAGGCCAGCCTCTTCACGAATCATCCGCGCAGCGCGACCGGCTGGGCGCGGGAGAAGAGCGTCTTGCTGGAGTGCGACCTCCCCACCTTTGAACGCCTCTATAACAGCTCATCGCCCGCGGCCTTCAAGTTCTTCGAAGCGGCCGTGAGCATGCTGATCGGCGTGATGCGAAAAGCGGCGGCAAGGCAGGCGTGGTTTGAGGCGGAATTGCAAACCCGAACGAACTAACGACTGCTCGCGTGCTGCTCGGCGCCCTCACCTAAATGAACCCTCCCCTCCAAACGGCCTACCGCGGGCGGCTGATCGGTGTCGAGGTCGAGTTCTTCGTGGTGGACCTGGAGACGCTGGAGCCGCGGGATTGCGTGGAAACGTTGTCCGCCCATTCCGCGTTTGGAGTCCACGTAAAACCAGAGGCGGTCCGCGAGCAGATCGAGGTCTGCACCGGCGCCTTCACCGCGCTGGCTGAAATGGAAGCGCAGCTGCGCGGCTTTTGCGCGGAGCTGAGCACACTTCTTTCCTCGGTAGGCGCCGCCCTCCTACCGCTCGCGCTCGTGGAATCTGAGCATCTGACGTGGTCGGATAGTCCCCGGGTGCAGCGTTTGCGGCAACGGCTCGGCGCACCCTTCGCTCAGCACGCCGGTTCCATCGCGGCTGACCAGATCAATCTCGGCGCGAATGATGTCGAGGACGCTTTGCGCATCTTCAATCGCATCCGAAATTTCACCGGCGACTTCGTGGCGCTGGGTGCGGCCAGCCCCATGCGGCATGGGGCCGAAAATGGCATCGCTTGTAACCGGCTCGACATCTACGACGCCACCCTCGGCCTGGCAGATCACGTCGGCGGCCTTCCGCCGCTGCTGCAGTCGGTGGAGGACTTGCAGAAGTTTATCGCTACGCGTTCGCTCTTTGGCGATTCCGGTTCGTCCTACGGTTATCTTCGTCCGCGACCGGAACGCGGCGTCTCCGTCGAGCTACGCTGCGTGGACAAACAGCCTACTCTGGCGCGGACGATGGGCCTGGCGGCTTTGGCCAAGGCCATCATGCTTTCCGAGATCGAACCACGGGATGTGCCTCAGCTTTCCGCAAATTGCCTCACGCAGGCGAGGCGTGCAGGCATTGTTCAGCACGACGCCACCCGCGCGCTCATCGCCCAGCTCGCGCAATTTCTTCCGTTCGGAAGAGCGGAGATATCTGACTTCCCTGATGCGTCCGAGCGAAGTGGCGCCCGCCGAGCGGACGTCGCGGGATACCAAAGAAGTCCGTCGCCAAATCGCCCTCTCCTGGCTCGCGGAAAATCCAGGCGATTGCGCGGGCGTCCATTGAGATCAGTTCCGTTTGTTAGGCCGAGGTGCTATTACCGGTTGGAAAATCCCGGCAGCCCGCGATAAAGGAAGGTGTGCCCTCCGCGAACGCCGCCCATCCCCTGTCGGTCACCACTGGCGCGGCGCTGCGCAAGAACGTCCCCGTCGTTACGGTGGAAAGTTTCTTCGAGAAACACGCGGCCAAGTTGCAGCTAAAGCTGGAAGGGAAACGCGTCGGCTTTCACCGGAAGATTCGCGAGCCCACCATCAATCGCCCTGGCCTGGCGCTCTCCGGCTTCTTCCAATACTTCGCCGAGAAACGCATTCAGGTCCTCGGTTCGGCCGAGCAATCCTACCTCGAGAGCCTTTCCTCGACTGCGCGGCTCCGGCGTTTCCGCGGCCTCTGCGCGCAAAAAATTCCCTGCCTCGTCATCTCGCGCGGCGCACATCTCGCGCCCGATCTCCTCGCGGCCGCCGAGGCAGCCGAGATCGCAGTCTTCCGCACTCCGATGGTGACGATGCGTTTCATCAATGCCGCCACCATCGCGATGGAAGTCGATTTCTCGCCCACCGTGACCGAGTTCGGCAGCATGGTGGATATCCTGGGCGTCGGCGTTCTCATCCGCGGCCAGAGCGGGATCGGAAAGAGCGAGTGCGTCCTCGGTTTAATCGAGCGCGGCTACAGCCTCGTGGCGGACGACGTGACCAGGATCACGTCCTTCGAAGGGCGGGAATTGGTCGCGACCGCGCCGGAGCTGACCCGCGACCACATGGAGGTGCGCGGCATCGGTATCATCAATGTCGCCGCCGTCTTCGGCATTGGCAGCATCCGCGCTGAGAAGCGCCTCGACCTGGTCGTGACATTAAAGAGCTGGCAGGACGCTGAGGAGGTGGATAGAATCGGGCTCGACCGCCAGTGCTACGAAATCCTGAAACTACAGGTTCCGCACATCACTATTCCGGTGCGGCCGGGCCGCGATGTGGCCCGCCTCGTGGAAGTGGCGGCCATGGATCAAAAATTAAAGGCGCTCGGTCGGAATAGTGCGGTCGAATTTAATGAGAAACTGCTCGACCTCATGGCAGTCAAATCAGCGTAATGGGATTTCTTAGCCGCAAATCACACGAACCAGAGGACAAGCTCGAAAAGGAGGTCACGATCGTGAACCGCCTCGGCATGCACGCTCGGCCGGCGGCGATGTTTGTGCGGATTGCCAGTCGTTTCCGTGCGGAAGTGTGGGTGGAGAAGGAAGGCGAAGAGATCAACGGCAAGAGCATCATGGGCCTGATGATGCTGGCCGCGGGCCAAGGCTCGAAATTACGTATCCGTTGCGAGGGTGCCGATGCCACCGAAGCCATGAAGGAGCTGGAAGCGCTCATCGCGGCCCGGTTTAACGAAGAGTAAGCGCCTACCTTAGCTTTCCGCCCCACAACTATCGCCCGCTTAGCTCTGCGCCTTGGCGTTGGTTGACAAACGCGCTACTCTCGCACCGGCATGAGCAGCAGCCCGACTACCGAAACCCGCTTCTACGGCGTAGGCGTCTCCTCCGGCATCGCCCGAGGATTGACCCATGTCGTGCGCGATGATTTCGAGGAGATCGCGCGCCGCGCGATTTCACCGGCGGAGATCGCGGGGGAGATTGGGCGTTTCGAAACCGCGCTCATCCAGACGCGCGCCCAGATTCTCGAGATGCAGCAACGCATCGCGGAAGCGATCGGTGCGAAGGACGCTGGCATCTTCGATGCCCACCTCCTCGTGGTTGAGGATCGCACCTTGATCGACGAAGTCCTGCGCAAGCTCGAGACCGATCTTTGTAACGTTGAATACGTCTTCCACGAAGTAGCCACGCACTACGCCGAGACGCTGAGCAAGATCGACGACCCCTATCTGCGCGAGCGCGCGCTCGACATCCAGGACGTAACCCGGCGCGTGATTAGCAACCTGCAGGGCAAGGCACCCAAGGCCTTCCTCGGATTGAACGAGCAGCACATCCTCGTCGCGCACAACATCACCCCGTCCGACACCGCCACCATGAATCGTGAGCGTGTGCTCGGCTTCGCGACCGACCTCGGGAGCAAGACTTCTCACACCGCCATCATGGCCCGCTCCATGGGCATCCCGGCGATCGTGGGCTTACATGATGTGACGGAGAAGCTGGAGAGCGGACAGGAAGTTTTGCTCGATGGCTATAACGGGCTGCTCATTCTCAACCCGACGCCGGACACGCTCTGGCATTACGGCGAACTGAAGGATCGCCAGGAGCGCGTCGCGGAGCAGTTGAGCGAGCTGCGCGAGACGAAATCCACTACGCGCGATGGCCGGCACATTGTCCTCTCCGCCAACATCGAGCTGCCGAAGGATGCCGACTCCGCGCGGCAGAATGGCGCCGAAGGCATCGGCCTCTATCGGACCGAGTTCCTCTATTTGAATCGGCCGACGCTGCCGACG
This sequence comes from uncultured Verrucomicrobiae bacterium, assembly GCA_963788065.1. Classification (GTDB taxonomy): domain Bacteria; phylum Verrucomicrobiota; class Verrucomicrobiia; order Chthoniobacterales; family UBA10450; genus JACCTI01. Next base: position 37,736 of record CAWBFF010000010.1, on the reverse strand, counting down.
GAGGATGAGCAGTATGAGATCTACAAGCGCGTAGCGGAGAGCGTGGCGCCGCATCCGCTCATCGTCCGCACCTTCGATCTCGGCGGCGACAAGATTGCTTCGCATCTGGATTCTGACGACGAGCAAAACCCTTTCATGGGTTTGCGCGCGATTCGTTTTTCCCTGGAGAATCTCGACATTTTCAAAACCCAACTCCGCGCCATCCTCCGCGCCAGCCCGGCCGGGAACCTGAAGATCATGTTCCCGATGATCTCTGGGTTGGCCGAGTTACGCCGCGCGCGCGCAGTCCTGGAGGAATGCCGCAGCGAGCTGCATCAGGAAGGGGTGGAGTGCAGCGAGAAAACCGAGATCGGCGCCATGATCGAAATCCCGAGCGCGGCCATTTGCGCGGAAGTGCTGGCGAAGGAAGTGGATTTCTTCAGCATCGGCACGAACGATCTCATCCAATACGCGGTCGCGGTCGATCGCTTGAACGAGCGTATCGCGCATCTCTACGAGCCGACGCATCCAGCCGTGATCCGCCTGCTGAAAATGGTGGCCGACGCCGCGCACGCCAACAACATCTGGGTCGGCGTTTGCGGAGAAATGGCGGGCGATCTCACGATGGTGCCGCTGCTTCTCGGGCTCGGGATGGACGAGCTCAGCGTGAGCGCGTCCCTCGTGCCCCGCGTGAAGCGCGCGGTGCAGAGCCTCTCCGCGCAGGAATGCGAAGCGCTCGTAGCCGAGGCGTTAACCTTGGAGATGCCGAACGAAATCCTAGCGCGCTGCGGAGAAGTGGCGCAGCGGCACTACGGCGAGTTGTTCGGCTGAGTTTACGGGAAGCGCAGCCGCTACTCTTCTTCCTCTTCCCCCATCCCTTGGTCGGGCTTCAGCCCTTCCTCTTCCATCTTCCGCAGGACGTCGCTCATGTCGTCCACTTCGTCCCAGACTTCCTGGCTGACGTAGATCGGCGCCTTCTGCTGCGTGGCCATGGCGATGCAATCACTCGGCCTAGCGTCCAATTCCACGATCTTCTTTTGCTGCAGCTCGTTCTCCGCGCGCAGAATGATGCGCGCGTAGTAGGTCGCGTTTTTGAGATCGTTAATAATGATCCGCTCGACGTGCGCCCCGAGCGCCGTCATCAGGTGCCCCATCAGGTCGTGCGTCAGCGGCCGCTCCTTCGAGACGTCGCGCATGAACATCGTGATCGCGCTCCCGACCGTCTGGTCGACGTAAATGATGAACACCTTGTCGTTGTTGCCGAGGAAGACCGCGCAGCCACCGCTCGTCGGCAAGACCGCTCGTACCTGCACCTCGATGACCGTTTTGTTCATCGAGGGGACGGTATGTGTTTCACCCAAGGAAAACAAGAGGAGCGCGGAAATTCGCCCCGGCGCCGCACATTTCCGCCCGCAGCCGCTTGCATGTTCTCTTCGCTGATTGATTATGCGCATTGCGTTGGCTGCCGTGACCGAAAAACCGAAAAACGACTGGGACATCGAGTCGGCAATCTCGACGTATAACGTGGATGGCTGGGGCACCGGCTATTTCACGGTAAACGCCGCTGGCAACGCCGAGGTCCGCCCGCTTCAGGAGGGCGGTGGCTCGATCGATATCCTCGAAGTCGTGCAGGAAGCGCGCTCGCGCGGGCTCGGTTTTCCCCTCGTCATCCGATTCCAGGATTTGCTCCGGCACCGCGTCACCTCGGTGAACCGCGCGTTTCAGGGCGCGATGAGCGAGTTCGGCTACAAGAACCATTATCGCGGCGTTTTCCCGATCAAGGTCAACCAGCTCCGCGAAGTCATCGAAGAGATCGTGGACGCCGGGCAGGAGTATCACTTCGGCCTCGAGGCCGGCTCCAAACCGGAGCTGATCGCTGCGCTCGCCATGCATCAGGACCTCGAGAGCCTGATCATTTGCAACGGCTACAAAGACCGCGCCTACATTCGTTCCGCCATGCTCGGGCGCCGGCTCGGCAAATCAGTTATCATCGTGGTCGAGAAGATCGAGGAGCTGCAGCAGACCATCCGGGTGGCGCGAGAGATGGGGGTCGAGCCGCACATCGGCATCCGCGTGCGTCTGCACAGCAAAGGCTCTGGCAAATGGACCACGAGCGGCGGTGAGGATGCGAAGTTCGGCCTCGACACCGCCAATCTTGTTGCCGCGAGCGAGCTGCTCAAAGCCGAAGGCTTGGCGCATTGCCTGAAGCTCGTCCATTTCCATGTCGGCTCGCAGGTACCCGACATCTCGACCATCAAACGCGCTGTGCGCGAAGCGGCCCGCTATTACGCGAAGCTCTCCAAGCTCGGCCATGAGCTCGGCTATCTCGACGTCGGCGGCGGGCTTGGAGTCGATTACGATGGCTCGCGCACCAGCTTCGACAGTTCGGCCAATTACACCCTCCAGGAATACGCGAACGACGTCGTCTGGAATATCATGGACGTCTGCGATTCCGAGGGCGTGGCGCATCCCGCGATCGTGAGCGAAGGCGGTCGCGCCATCGTGGCGCATCACTCCGTTCTCGTCGTCGAAGCCTTCGGCGCGATCGAGAAAAATGCTTCGTCCGCCAAGGTGGTGGAAGCAGAAGCCGATCATAAACTGGTGCGGGACATCGTCGAAGTGCAGCAGAAACTTCGGCGCAATAACCGGCGCGAGACCCTGCACGACGCGCAGCAGATCAAAGAGGAATCGCAGCAGTTATTTTCCGTCGGCCTGCTCGATCTGGAGAGCAAAGCCAAAGTCGAGATCGTGTATTGGCAGCTGGCCGAGCAGATCGTCGCTCTCCACAAGGGCCTGCGTTACGTCCCCGAGGAAGTGAAGGAACTGGAGACCTCTCTCAGCGATCAATACATCTGCAATTTTTCCGTCTTCCAATCCCTCCTCGATCATTGGGCGCTCGGCCAGCTCTTCCCGGTCATGCCGATCCATCGGCTCAACACCGCGCCGACGCGTAATGGCACGCTGGTCGATATCACCTGCGATTCCGACGGCAAGATCTCTAAGTTCATCGACCTGCAGGATGTGAAGGAAACGCTTCCGCTTCATCCCATCGTTCCGGGCGAGATGTATTACCTGGGCGTCTTCATGGTCGGCGCCTACCAGGACATCATGGGCGATCTGCACAATCTTTTCGGCCGCGTCACGGAGGTCCATGTCTTCCTCGATTCCGACGAAGAGAGCGGTTGGTATATTGAAGAAGTCATCGAGGGCAGCACGATCAGCCAGGTCCTGGCCTTGACGCAGTGGGACAAGATCGAGCTGACGCGCCTGGTAAAATTGCAGGTCGATGCGGCAATCAAGAGCGATCGCCTCAAGCCGAACGACGCGATGAAACTCCTGGCCGACTACGAGCGCGGTTTGCAGGAGTACACGTACCTATCGCTTAACGAACCGCCGGCGCCGCGCAACGGCGCTGCGTAGCGGACGTCGTCTCCGACGGCCGTCGCGTCACTTCACCGTCACGGGCGTGCCAATGCGCACGGCGTTGTAAAATTGTTTCGCCTTCCAGTAGGGCATGCGGATACAGCCGTGCGACGCCGGCTCGCCTGGCAAATAGCCAGCGTGCAATCCGTAACTAGGCGAGAACTCGACGAAAAACGGCATGGGCGCGCCCACGAAGTGCGTGCCACGCGGTTTCCGATGGCGCCGCACATCTACGTTCGGCTTCACGACACGTCCGTCTCCGTCCACGTAAGCGCCGTAGAGACTGGAGCGATGATCCACGTCCTTGCGGATGACCCGGAATCGTCCGGTCGGGGTGCGATAGCCTTCGCGCCCGCTGGAGATGCGCGATGAGGCCGTTCGCTTTTTGCCGCGCAACAAATATGCCTCTTGTTCGCGCAGATTCACCGAGACTGCGGGCCGCCCGCTATGCCGCTCCGGAATGTGCGTGACCACGAGATCCTGCACCGTGCTGCAGGCTCCCAAACCGAGAGAGAGAAGGGTGAGCGAAAGGAGGGCGAAGCGTTTCATCTTTGGTTCATGCGACGGGCGGAGGCGCACCGGGCGCATGCGTTCGACTTTCCCGGCATCGTGGCGCGAGCGCAATCTCCTCGGAGGTGAATCGGGCCCTATCGGCCGAGCGGCTGCACGGCCGACTTCTATTTTCCCGCGATGCGCACGGTGGTGACTTTCTCTTCCTTCAGCCGCGCTTCGATCCGGGCGGACTGACTTTCCACATGCGTGAAGAGATCCTCGAGCGAGGCGGCGGTCGATCCGCCGTCGCTTAAAATCTCTTCAATTGAGTGGTAACCGAGCATGCGATAGCTCTCGAGCTGCGACTCGCTGAACCACTGATCGCTTGTCGTCTCATGCGGAAATCCCGGATGCGCGGTGGCGTAGTTTTTCACGTCCACCGGTTCCGTTTTTTGCAGGAGCGGCTTGATGTAGATCAGCTTCCCGGTCGGCGCATCGCGATCCACTTCCTCGTAATGAATCTTCCCCACCGCGCAGCGCGCCAGGTGCATTCCCTTTTTATTCGGCTCCAGAAACGTGACCACGATTTCAATCCGGATGCCGAAATCGATCCGCACTTTCCGAATCGCATTCCCCAAATCTTCGAAGGCAAAATCCGTGTCGCGGCCCGCATCGACCACCACGATGCGCTGGCAACGGCGCAGGATCATTTCGTAGAGCCCGAGATTTTCGAAGTGCCCGCCGTCGGACAGATTCACTTCCGGGAACTCGCTCGTGGTGTAACCGAAAGCCTCCGCCAATAACGGCAAGGCGGCGTGCGGCGGACCTTTTCGATACCAGGTCTTCTGTCCGGGCGGCCCGGGATTTCCCGACCACCAGCCGAGGCGGACATTGAACAGAGTCATCAGGATCGCGACCAGCGGCGAGGAGTGGTAACCCATGTTTGGATTCGCCGCCGCGCCCGAGATCGTGATCGCGGTGCCCAGCCCGATGCCGCCGTCGTAATCGCGGGAGGGCCAGTAACCGGAAAGCCAGCTGCCGGAGTGGAGCGGCGAAACGGTGAACGACTGCGCCATCCGTTCCTGCCAGGCCAGCTCCTTCCCGCTGACCAGGTTCATCGCAACATTCACGACGTGGAATAACTTGTTAGGCGAACGCGGCGCGAGCTCGGAGATTTTGAGTTTGTCGTCGGCGTCAAACCCAGTGAACCAGTGCGGCTTCCGTCCGCGGCCGGCCCGCGACGCCCCGAGGTAGGCCCGGGTCAGCCGCGCATCGTACATCGCGTGGAGCGAGAATTGGTTCACGTTCACGAGGCACCCGACGAGCAATCCCGCGAGAGCAAACGCGGCAGCGACGATGAGGATCTTCCACACTTCCATTTGCAGAACCGTGGCGGTGTAGAAGGCGCGATAATCCGGCGCCGTTGTTCCCGCGACAGGTGCCGGACGGTCGGTCGGGACATGGAATATTTTTGCCTGCAGCCACGAAGTGCCGAGCGCGATGTAGACCACGAGGAAGAGAAGGAAGGCAATCGCGCCCAAAGCCAGCCAGGGCCCGCCGCCATTCGCGCCCTCCCTTTTCTTGGCCGCCGAGCGCTCGTTATGTCCCAGGAGGGCCGTGGCGATTCCCGTCGCGCCGCCCAGGCCCGCGATGAGGTTTCGCAGCCAGGTCTTATCGTAAAGCAGCACCTGGAAGGCGATGGGGCCCCAGAGGACGAGCGCGCTCGCAGCGGCCCAGGCCAGGGCCGCGATGAGCAGCCAACCCGCCGAGCGCGCCCACCACTCGCGATCCTCCGTCGTGGTGCTGCGGCTGAACGTCACCACGTAGATGAAATTCATGAGCATGAAATTCAGCAGCACAAGCGACGGAGCGAAGCAAAGATAGTTCACCACCGTCCCGTTGAAGTGGTACGGGTCCAGCCCGGAGAAAAGCCAATGCAAAACGAACCACAACCCTGCTCCACCAGCGAGCGCGGTGGCCAGCATGGCCAGCGGTTCCTTCCAGGTGCCGAGCACCCTGCGTCGCCGCCAGACTACCGCAATCAAACCCGCAGGTAGCGATGCAGACAGCACCGCATAGACAAAAACCCAGGCGCCGCCCGGCATCGGAATCCACCAGTGAATCAACCGGCCCCAGGGAACGTAATCGGCCGCGCGCTTCGGGAAGCTGCCCACAAACCAAAACCAGCCCGCCGAAAGCAACAACGCCGAGAGCACCAGCGGAGTGAGACAGAACCAGCCGTAACGCCCGTCAGTCAGTTCGCTCTCCTTCGCGTCCGGTTTCTCCCCGATTTTGCGCCACGCGGGCAGATCGAGCGCAGAGTAAATCGTGGCCATCAATTTACAGGCCAACCCGAGGCCCAGGACCCAAACGATTGCGCTCATCGACGGACCCACGCGCACCACGAAGCTGGCGAAGAGCCGCGGAAGCATCAGGACAGCAGCGGCGATCGGGATCAGCATCAGCCAGTTGAGGAAAATATTGCGCAGCACCGTCGCCGCCAGCGTCCAGGTATCGCTCGAGAAAAAGCCGAGCTTCGGCGTCAGGTAATTGCTGTAGCGCCGCAGATGCCGAATCGGTTCCGACTCCGGATCGCGCTCCGTATCATCCGAGGTGCGCAGATCCTTGTTCAAACCCTGCGCCACCGTTTCGATATTCCCGGCGTGCGCGATCCACGCGCTCAACCATCCGCCCAGATAACCCCCGCCCGACACGGTCGAGAGATAATCGAAAGACGTGAGCAACTTATGTTTGGCCAAAGCTTGCACGACCCCAAGCCCGAAGGTCGCACTGCGGATGCCCCCGCCGGAAAGGCAGAGCGCGGAGCGTCGCGCCTGGTGCAGTTTTTTCTGGATGGCTTCCAGACGCGCCCGCTCACTCGGCGCAGAGACACGCTTGTCCGCCGGGAGAATTTCGCCCGCCAATTCGTCCTCGAGGATGTCCGCCAGCCGATAGCCGGGGAACTCGTCCAGCGATGGGATTTTTTTGCCGCCGGACTTTCCGACCTTGGAAGAGTTTTCCATGGCTTGCTCTCGTCTATCTGAATTCAGCCTGGCCCGAAAGTCTTTTCGCGCGGGTGGGATGAGCGCGAAATTTTCGTCGCGCGAGAAGGCCTGAAGCGCCTAACTAACGCTCGCATGACCCTGCTGCTCCTCTGCGCTTTCTCCATGGCCGCTGGATTCGTGGACGCAGTCGTGGGCGGCGGCGGCTTGATCCAATTACCGGCCGCGCTGCTTCTGCTCCCGGGCGTCCCCTTCCCCACCCTCCTCGGGACAAATAAATTCGCCTCCTTCTTCGGCACCTCCATGGCCGTGCAACGCTACTCCCGCCATGTCGCGATCGATTGGCACACAATCGCGCCTGCCGCCCTCGCGGCTTTTCTCTGCGCCGCGCTCGGCTCCCGCGCGGTCACGCTGCTCAATCCCGCCATTCTGCGTCCGCTCGTTCTCATCTTGCTCGTCGCCGTCGCGCTCTACGTTTTTCTGGTCAAGAACCTCGGGCTGATCCACCGGCCGAAACACGGACCGCGCAAGGCGCGCGCGATCGCCATCGTCATCGGAGCGGTGCTCGGTTTTTACGATGGCTTTTTCGGGCCGGGCATGGGGAGCTTCCTCATCTTCGCCTTCGTCGGCATCCTGGGCTTCGATTTCCTTTCCGCTTCCGCTTCGGCCAAAACAATCAATTGGTGCACGAACCTGGCGTCGATCATTTACTTCGGGGCCACCGGCCATTTGCTCTACGGCATCGGCGCCGCCATGGCGGTGAGCAACGTCATCGGCGCCACGCTCGGCGCCCAGCTCGCAATCAAGAAAGGCAGCCGCTTCGTCCGCGTTTTTTTCCTCATCATCGTGGGCGGCCTGATTGCCAAACTCACCCAGACCATCGTGTGGCCTTGATCGATCTCTGCCCTGAGCAGTTGACGTCCTCCACGCCCTCCACTGGGCGCGAGATTTTGATCGTCGCACCGGGCGAAGGAGGAGTAGTCTTTCAGTCATGAAAAACCTCATTCGCTCCCTGCTCCTGACTCTGTTGTTGTCGGCTGCTACCAGCGTGTTCGCCGGCCTCGAGGGTGTCCAGGTCACGATCAAAAACAAAGGCGGTAAGACCGTCTATCAAGGCACGACAAGCCAGAACGGAAAGTTCAGCTCCGGCCAGCTTGCCGCGGGCTCCTACAGTCTCGAATTCCGCGCCCCGAAAGGTGCGGGCTTGAGCGCGAAACAACTCGCGATCTCGTTCGCAGCCGGCAAAGACGCGCCGCGAAACGCCAATGCCGTTGGGAAACATTTGGAGAGCGGAGTGGCCCTCGCGTTGGAGGTAACATCCAATGCGAAAGTAACCGGCCAGGTGTCAATCGCTGGCGCCGCTCTGGCCGCGGAAAATGCTGCTGCGCCCAGCGGGACCGAGAAGGTGAAGGCCAACGTCAAGGTCATCAACGGCAAGCGCTACGTCTGGGTTCCCGGCGCCATCGGCAGCAACATGGGCGGCAAGTGGGTGGAAGAGGGCACTGAAGGCGCTGCCCTCCGAACCAGCAACCGCAAGGGTGGCGACGCCGAAGTGCTCCGGCATGTCCAGGACCAGAGCGCCAACGTGGGTTCCCGTCCCGACGGCGGATAGACCTACGGCAGGTGGATGCAGGCGGAGCAAGATGCCGCTCCCTTTCTCAGGGGCGGCATCGGCCGACCGCTTTCTTCTGGCGTTTTTAGCGCGAACCGTTATAAGCTCGCGTCAATGAAAAACTCCCTCCGTTTTCTTCTCGCTTCTTTCTCGATCGCGCTGGCGACAGCTACTTACGGGGCCGGGCTGCCGGCGTTGGATGTAATGGTGGCAAATGCGGCAGGCAAGGTCGCATACAAAACCAAACTCGGCGCCAACGGAACCTTTGCCACGCCCGTTTTGCCGCCAGGCGATTACACCGTGCAGTTCAACACCCGCAGCGCGGTGCCAGGCAATTACGAATTGGTCCTTTCCGCAGGCAAACAGAAGGTTCTCTCCGGATCAGTCACCGGCGCTCAATTCGACAAGGGCGGCGTCGCCATGCGAGTCAAGGTGGGCCAGGGACTGAGTATCACCGGCCAGCTCATCACCAGCGGCCAAGTCGCTGCGAAAGGTCCCGGCGGCGCCAAGGTGAAAATCGTGAACGGCAAACGTTTCGTCTGGCAAGGGCCGGAGACCGGCAGCCACATGGGCGGCCGTTGGGTGGAAGAGGGCACGCCCTCCAACGTCATCCGTGGCGGCGCAGAAGCTCTGGGAGCCGCGCAAGCGCTCGGCTCGCAGGGTGCCGCACCGGGGCGGTAAGGTTCAGGAAAGAAGCGCCTCGAAAAGGTCGCGGCGGAGATCTACCGGCGGAGGGGCTCGAACCCACACACTCTTGCGAGTACCAGATTTTGAGTCTAGCGCGTCTGCCAATTCCGCCACGCCGGCTTTAGGCGGCTAATCGTCCCGCATCGGCGCCAACGCGCAAGCTGAAAGTGGAACGTCCGCGCGTCGGGAAGGCTGGCCGGCAGTCGCTCTTTCTTTCCACGAAATTGATTGAAAGAAACAGGCGGGTCTGACCGTAATCGTGGTCAGCCCTTATGTTTCGCCACTTCCGTTTCGTCGCTCCATTTCTCGCTGCCGCCACCGTTTGGGCAGCCGATCCGCCCGCCCAACTCTTGCTCCCCTCGCGAGTTCTGACGCCCGACAGCACCTTCGAGCTCCGCTTCGCCAACGAAATGGTGCGCCCCGAGCAAATCGGAAAACCAGCCGAGGTCTCCCCTCTCCTGCTCGATCCGCCCATCGCTGGCCGCTTCGTCTGGCTGAGCACGCGCAGCGGCACTTTTGCGCCTGAGAAAACTCTCCCGCTCGCGACCAAATTCAGAATTTCCCTCCGCCCCGGCGTGAAAGACGCCGCGGGCAAAATCGTTCCTCCCACGCTGCGCGAGACCGCGGAGACGCCGCCCTTCCGCATCAAAGGCGAAAGCGTGATCGGCTACCTCGATAAGGAAAACGCCACCGCCTTCCCGCGCTTCCTCATTCTGTTCAATGCCAACGTGGACGCGGCCAATGCTGCGCGATATTGCCGGTTCATCAACGTCGCCGGAGAACGGATCGAAGCGCGAGTGGAGCAGGCGGACGATCCCCAGAAACGCGAACGGAAATTTCCCATCTGGCAAAGCGACGATCGCTCGCTCGCCGCCTGGGGCCAGAAGCCGGAGGAAGTCGCGCCGGCCGACAGCGAGGATTCCGATTCCACCGACGCAGACAGCACCCCGCCGGTCTCGAAGCCCGGACCGCGCCCACGCAACGTCCTCTACATCGCTCCGATCAAACCGCTCCCGCCCGGCGCAGCCTGGCGCCTCGTGCTCGATGCCGGTCTGCCCACGGCCGAAGGCAAAATCACTTTGCCTGCCCGGCGGGAGATCGCGATCGGTACCGTCCAGCCCTTTCGCGCCACCGCTCTCCGCGCGGAGAGCAATCGCACTGATGGCCGTCGCCTCATCCTCGATCTCAACAAACCGCTCGGCCGCGAAGTTACCGCCGAGGAAATTTCGAAATGGCTCAAGCTCGACCCTGCCCCGCCCAATTCGAAGATCCTCATCGAGGACAGCAGCGTCACGATCAATGGTGATTTCGCGCTCGGCGTTCCCTATCGCGTCACCGTCGCGGCCGGGCTGCCCGCGCGCGAGCCGGTCACGACGCTGTCGCCGTTTACTGCCGAAGCGCGCTTCGCGCCCGTGCCGCCCCGCCTCTACTTCCAGGATTTTGCCGCGCCGCAATTGAGCAGCGGCACGCGGCAACTGCGCCTCCTCGCGGCCAACGTCCCGCGCGTCCACCTTTCCGCCAAACTCTTCACTGGCCCGGACATCCCCGTCGCGATCAAAGCCTACGATAAATACGAGCAGCCACCGGAAGGCGCCTTGGACGAATCCTACTCGCGCCTCGACCTCGATCAGCTTCCCGGCCGGACGATTTGGGAAAAGGATTATCCGTGCGCCGGGCCGGTCGACGCCGAGCAAACGGTCACCCTGCAGTGGGATGAAGTCATCGGCGCGAACAAGAGCGGTGTCGTCCTGCTCACGGCGGAGACGATCGATCCGATCAACAAGGAAGGGAAACGCGTCGGCACGCAGACGCTGATTCAGTTGACCGATCTGGGTGCGATCTGGAAACGCGATCGCAGCGGCACGTTCCTCCATCTCTTTTCCCTCGCGACCGGCAAGGGCATTCCCTCGCTCGGACTGCAGTTGCTCGATACCGAAGGCCAGTCCGTCGCCGATGCTACAACCGACGCCGCCGGCAATGCGCAGCTACCGCAGAACGATGAGGCCCGCTGGGTTTTCGCGCAAAGCCCGACCGACTCGCATCTCATCGCGCTCAATGCCGGCGAGAGTTCGCTGCCGCTCTATCGCCTCGGGGTGAACGATGAGAGCTCGGACTACGATTCCGACGGCGGCTCGAACAGCATGTTCCTCTTCACGGAACGCGGCGTCTATAAACCGGGCGACAAAGTTTATCTGAAAGGCTTCGCGCGCGATCCGCGCGACGACCAACCGCGCATCCCGGCGGGGAAGACGGTCACGCTCACCCTGACCGATGCGAAGGACCAGACCATCGCCACCGAGACGACCACGCTTTCCGATTACGGTTCTTTCGCGCAAGAGTTCACGCTTCCGGACGGGTCGTTAGGCCAATATCGGCTGCGCGCCGCGGGAGAGAAAGGCGAACGCCTGGGCGGCGTTTGTTTTTTCCAGGTGCAGGAATACAAGCCGAACGCTTTCGAGATCAAGATCCCTGCGCCGCCCGCCACCGTGGGCGACACGCAACTCGCGCTCCCGATCGAGGCCAGGTATTTCATGGGCAAACCGCTCTCGAAAGCCAAGCTCACCTGGTCGCTCGTGGCGCGCGATCAGTCGTTTAATCCCGAGGGATTCTCGGATTTCATTTTCTGCAACGGCATTTGGGATTACCGCCTAAACCGCGCGCTCGATCGGCTTTCGCAATTCAATGCGCAGGGCGAAGTGGCGATTGCCGACGATGGGCGCGCGCAAATTTCCACCTCGCTCCCGGTCAATCCAAAAGCGCCGCAACCACGCGCAGCCAAGCTCCTGGTCGAAGTGACCGATCTGAACCAGCAAACCGTTTCCAATTCGCGCGACTTCGTCCAGCAAAGCTCCGAGTTTTACTTTGGGCTGCGGCGTTTCGATTCCGTCGTCGCCGAAGGCCAGCCGCTGCCGATCGAATTGATCGCGCTCCAGCCCGATGGCAAACCACTCGCCGCCTCCGTTCCCGCAACCATCCGGCTCAGCCGCATCAAGTGGCAGACCAATCGCATCGCCACCGCGGGCGACACCAGTGAGTATGAAAGCAAAGCACTCCTCGAAAAACTTTGGGAGCGCGCCTTGCCATCCCAACCAGGCCAAGGCGACGATCGCAAGCCGGCCCGCGCCACGCTCGCGAACGCGCTCGCCGACAAACCGGGAGAGTATCTTCTCGAAGCCATCGGGAAAGACGCGGGCGGACACGATGTGCTGACCTCGACCGTTTTCGAGGTCTCGGGCGAAGGGGAGACGGATTGGAATTACCGCAACCCCTACGTGATCGACCTCGTCGCCGACAAGGACATTTACGAGGCCGGCCAGACTGCGACCCTGCTCGTGAAAACTCCGATCGCCGGCGACGCGCTGGTCACGGTGGAGCGCGACCGCCTCATGCGTTCGTTCATCGTTCCGCTGACCGGCAACGCGCCATCCGTGCAGATTCCGCTGACGGAGGGCGACGGGCCGAACGTCTTCGTTTCCGTCATGCTCCTGCGCGGCGCGAACGACAGCCCGCGCAAAGTGAAAACGCCGGAATACCGCATCGGCTACGCCAAACTGAAAGTCGCGCGGCCTAACGACAAGTTGGTCGTCACGGTGAAGCCGGGCAGCCCCAGCGCCCGGCCAGGCGATTCCGTCCAACTCGAGGCCGAGGTGAAGGACGCCAGCGGCAAGCCGACGGCTGACGCCGAGCTGACGTTGTACGCAGTGGACGAAGGCGTCCTCAGCCTGACCGGTTATGAAACGCCCGATCCGCTGGCGTTCTTCGAGCAGCCGCGCGGGCTGAGCGTTTCCACCAGCCTGACGTTGCCGACGCTCTTACGCGAAGACGCACCCGAGGCAGATTTCGCGAACAAGGGTTACCTCATCGGCGATGGCAAAGGCGGCACGCCGCAACTGAATGGCTTGCGGACGAACTTTATCGCCACGCCGTTTTGGAACGCCACTGTCCACACCGATGCCCAAGGCCGCGCGCGGGCCGAGTTCAAAGCCCCGGACAGCCTGACGCGCTATCGCATCATCGCGGTCGCGGTGACGAAGCGCAGCCAGTTCGGCGCGGCTGAGTCGGGCTTCGAGATCAACAAGCCGATCATGATCGAATCGGCCATGCCGGCCTTCGCCAACGTGGGCGACAAAATCACTCTCCGCGCCGTCGTTCACAACACGACCGACGCGAGCGGCAGCGCGGAAGTTCTTCTCGACGTGGACGACCGCGTGCGCGCCGCGGAGCGCAGCCGACAGATCGCGCTCGCGCCGCATCAGTCGCTCGCAGTCGATCTCCCGATCGAAGTGCTCGCCACCGGCAAGAGCAAGTGGCGCTGGGCAGTCAAGTTCACGGCGGCGAACGGATCGGAAACGTTGGGCGATGCGGTCGAGGCGACGATCAAGTTGAACTATCCCGCGCCCCTCATCCGACAGGTGGAAACGCGCCGGATCGAGGGCGAGACGGGCGAGCTGCTGCGCATCAGCGACCCGCAAATCGCGGAAGGCAGTGGCGACGTGACCGTCAGCCTAACGAACACTCGCATCGGCCAGCTCCGCGAATCGCTCCGTCAGCTTCTGGAATATCCCTACGGCTGCGTCGAGCAGACCGCCTCCAGTCTGCTCCCTTGGCTGACCGTGCGGGATCTGCGCGCCACGCTGCCGGAGTTGGACCAATCCGATGAGGAAGTCGCCAAGGCGGTCAACCGCGGAATCAAGCTCCTCCTCTCGATGCAAACCAGCGGCGGCGGCTTGAGCTATTGGCCGGGCGGGCGTGAGCCCATGCTCTGGGGCAGCGCCTACGGCGGGCTCGCCCTGGCCATCGCGAAGGACAAAGGGTTCGACGTTCCCGACTCCGAATACAAGCGCCTGCTCAAATATCTGAGCGATCAACTCCGCGGCACCGCCGCTGATTCGACGGGCTACGGACTTTCGGATCGTTGCCTGGCGGTTTACACACTGGCCGTCGCCGGTCAGGCTGAGCCCGCATACCACATTCTTCTCGCGCAGAAGCGCGCCAAATTAAGCGCGGAAGACCGCGCGCTGGTCGCCCTCGCGGTGCTGAAAAGCAACGGACCGAAGCCGCTCGTCGAACAACTGTTGGCCGGGCCGAGCGTGGACGCGGCTTACATCGAGCAGTGGTTCGGTTCGGTCACACGCGAGAACGCCATCCAGCTTCTCGCCTGGACCGAACACCAGCCGAGCGCGCGGCGCGTGGATGAACTGGCGGCGGACCTTTTCGCGCGCCAGCGCAATGGACATTGGAGCACCACGCAAAACAACGCCTGGTCGTTTCTCGCCCTCTCAGAATATCTGCGAAAAGTGGAGACCGGACCGCGGGAGGCGGCTGGAGCGGTGGCGTGGTGGGAGACTACGAAACCGTTTACGCTGAGCGAGGCGGCGCCGCTGGCCACAGCGACGTTCCCGATCTCGGCCCAAGCGGCACGTAGTCCGGTCACGCTCAAGAAAACGGGCGGCAAGGTTTACTCAGAAGTCACGGTTGCGGCGCGACCGCGCGCGCTCGAACAACCGCGCCAGGACCAGGGTTACTCGCTCAGCCGGCGTTATACGAAGATCGGAGATGATGGACGGCTCGGGCCGGCCACGGATCTGCAGGTCGGCGATCGCGTGCTCGTCACGCTGGACGTCGAAGCGCGCCGCCGCGGCACTTATCTGGCGCTGGTCGATCCGCTGCCGAGCGTGCTCGCGCCGATCAATCCCGCGTTCAAATCCCAGGAAACGCTCGCCGGCGAAGCGCTCGGGAATGAATGGGTAAGCGACTATTCCGAGCTGCGCGAAGATCGCGCGCTCTTCTTCGTCGATCTACTAAACCCGGGGCGCTACACGCTGCGCTACCTCGCGCGCGTCGTCGCTGCTGGCGACGCCATCGCGCCCTCCGCCAAGATCGAAGAGATGTATCACCCGGAGCGTTTCGGCACCACGGAGACGACGCGGCTGAGCGCGAAGCCGCTGCCATGAGACGGAGGCAATCTGTTGCGCTGGGGAGCGCCGTCGTCCTCGGGCTGCTTGCGACAGCGTTTCTGGGCTTGCGGCTTGTGGCCATTCCCTCCGCGCTGCTGCGTCCGCCAGTGCAGAGCGTTGAGCTGCTGGATCGCAACGGCATCTCCTTGCGCGAAGCTCGGGTCGAAGAGCGTTTCAGCCGGGAACTGACGATCGAGCAGATTCCGCCGCGCGTGATCCAGGCGGTGCTGGCGGCGGAAGATAAACGCTTCTACCGGCACCACGGGATCGATTGGCTGGCGACGGCTCGCGCCCTAACGAATGGATTGACGCACGGGCGGATGACGTCGGGCGCGTCGACCATCACGCAGCAGCTAATCAAAATCGCGCAGCATCGGCCGCGCACCTGGCGGACCAAATTAACGGAAGGCGCGACCGCGCTGCGTCTGGAGCAGTTGTGGTCGAAGGACGAGATTCTCTGCGCTTATTTGAACCGGGTGGATTTCGGTAATCTGAACGTCGGCCTGGCTGCCGCTTCCGATTATTACTTCGGCAAACCGGTGGCGGATTTGAGCGTGGCGGAAGCGGCTTTGCTGGCGGGCTTGCCGCGCAATCCCCGTCGCTTGAATCCGCACCTCGCTTTCGAGAAGGCCGCGCGCAGGCAACAGGCCGTGCTCCGCCGGATGCTCGAGAATGGCTGGCTGGATCCACACGCCTATGAGGTGGCCAGCGAGGAGCAACTGCACTTGCGACCAACGCGTCGGCAGTTTCTGGCGCCTCATTTCACGGAGCTAGTTTTACAGGAATCGTCCGACCTCGCGCAGGCGCAGGTGCGAACCACGCTCGACCTTCCCCTCAATCAAACCGTGGAGCGGATTCTGCGCGATCACCTCAGCCAACTCCGCGAGCACAATGTGCACGACGCGGCCGCGGTGGTGATCGACAACGCCAGCGGCGATGTCATCGCGCTGGTCGGCTCGGCGGATTACTTCGCACCCGGCACTGGACAGGTGAACGGGGCGTGGGCGAAACGCTCGGCGGGTTCGACTTTGAAGCCGTTCACCTATCTGCTCGCGCTCGAGCACGGCGCGACTCCGGCGACGATGGTGGCTGATGTGCGGACGAGTTTCCCGGCGGCGGATGGGTTCTATCGGCCGGAGAATTACAACCGACGCTGCTACGGGCCGGTCAGCTACCGGACTGCGCTGGGCAGTTCGCTCAACATCCCGGCGGTCAAAGTCCTGCAGGCGGCGGGCGGTCCGGAAGCGTTGCGTGAGCGCTTGCAGGCGGTTGGCCTAACGACACTGCATCATCCGGCCGAAGTTTATGGGCTGGGACTGACGCTGGGGAATTGCGAAGCGCGGCTGCTCGAATTGACCAATGCCTACGCCAGCCTGGCCCGGCTGGGCGTGTATCGCCCGTGGCGTCTGCTGACGAACGCGCCCACTTTTTCCCGTCCGTTTTCGAGGCCGGAATTGGTCTGGCAGATCGCGGATATGCTGAGCGATAACGCAGCGCGGACGCTCTCCTTCGGGATCAATTCGGCGCTGCGTTTTGATTATCCGGTCGCCTGCAAGACGGGCACGAGCACCGACTTCCGCGATAACTGGACGATCGGCTTCACGCCCGAGTATTCGGTGGGCGTGTGGGTGGGAAATTTTGATGGCGCGCCGATGCACGAGGTTTCCGGCGTGACGGGCGCGGGGCCGATTCTGCACGGGATTTTCGATCATCTGCACGCGGTGAAAGGGACGAGCTGGTATCCCACGCCAGCGCAAATGATGGAGCGAACGGTGCATCCGCTGACGGGCCGATTGTTAGCGGACGACGACACGCGGGGCATCCGCGAGAAGTTCATGAGCGATCGCCTGCCGGCGGTGGAGGAACGATCGGATTATGACGCAGCAGGAATGGTAAAGTTGGGCGCGGAGTATTCCGAGTGGCTCGCCAGCGCGGAAAATGCGCTGCGCGATCGGGTGGTTCTGGCGGACGCGGCCTCGAATTTGCACATTACCTCGCCGCTGCTCCGGGAGCGTCTATTTGGTCGACCCGGATGTGCGTTCCAGCGGTCGGATTCCACTCGCCGCGACTGGCGGCGAGGGGTTGGTGTGGGAGAGCGCGTCGCTGCGTTGTCGGGAAGCGGATGGGCATGCATTTGCCGAAGCGTCTGAGGGAGAACATCGCCTGCGAGTCACCGACGCGGCGACGGGGCGAAGCGCGGAAGTGCAAATCACGGTGCGCACGCTTTAGGCGCGCGGCGATCAGCCGACAGTCGCGGGATTGAACGGCTGCATGCTGCGCGGCGGACCGAAGATTTCGCGCAAGACAATGGCGTCGCGCAGGTTTTGCGGAGTAGCCAAACGAGCGGCGAATGAGGCCGGCGCCCCTGCGTCCGACAGTAGCGGCGCGCCCACTTCGTGCACCTCGAAGTCGGAAGCGGTGCCTGCCGGCGCCGCCATGGTGATGGCCTTGCGGACGCGAGCAGGCGGCGCGGGCGCGATCGGCTTGGGGATTGGCGGCAACGGTGGCGGAGTGGCCGGGACGGGCGCGGCGGGCGCGTTCACCCGCCCGCGCGGGACGGGAAATGGATCGACTGGGAGAAAGGTGCGGCCCGCGGGCTGAGGAGTGAACTGGCGCCGCGGTGCTTTCGGCGGCGGCGCAGTCGTGGTCGGAACCCCGAGCGCTTCGAAAAATTTCCGCACTCGCTCTTCTTCCGTCTGGGATCCGCTGCTCTTGGGCGCCGCGGAGACAGGTGCGGAAGGTGCGCCAGCGCGTCGTTCAGCGTCCGTGTTCCGTTTGTTTTCCGCCGCCTGCGAGATCCAGCGGATCAGCCCGACGACAGCGACGAGGATGAGGAAGACGTAGTTTTCCATCGCGAGCCGAGGGAATGCGCTAGCTGCTTTCGCTCGTCTTTCGATCGCCTTTCGCGATCGATTCGCGCATCGAGGTATCCGCTTCCACGTTTTTCATCCGCACGTAATCCATGATGCCGAGGTTGCCGGAACGAAAGGCGTCGGCCATCGCTTGCGGGACGAGGGCTTCGGCTTCGACGACTTTGGCGCGTTGCTCTTGGGTCTTCGCGCGCATTTCCTGTTCGACCGCAACGGCGGCAGCGCGGCGCACCTCGGCTTTCGCCTGCGCGACACGTTTGTCGGCATCCGCTTGTTCGGCCTGAAGTTTGGCGCCGATGTTTTCGCCCACGTCCACATCCGCGATGTCGATGGAAAGAATTTCGAACGCGGTGCCGCTGTCGAGTCCCTTGGCGAGGACGGTCTTGGAGATGCGGTCGGGATTTTCGAGCACCTCTTTGTAGGAAGGCGCGGAGCCGATCGAGCTGACGATGCCTTCGCCGACACGCGCGATGATGGTTTCCTCGGTGGCGCCACCGACGAAGCGATCCAAGTGCGAGCGCACCGTGACGCGCGCTTTTACTTTCACGCCGATGCCATCCTGGGCCACGCCATCGATCGTGGCCCGCCCCATGGCGGGATTCGGGCAATCGATCACCTTGGGATTGATGCTGGTGCGCACGGCCTCGAGGACAGTCTTGCCGGTGCCTTTGGTGGCGAGATCGATCGCGCAGGCGCGGTTGAATTCGAGCGGGATACCAGCCTTGTCGGCGGCGATTAAAGCCAGGATGACGTGGCCGACATCGCCTCCGGCGAGGTAGTGGGCTTCGAGCGGCTCGGGCCCGACGTCGAGGCCGGCTTTGACGGCGGTAATGCGGTTATCCACGATCATGCCGACCGGCACTTTGCGCAGGCTCATGCCGAACATCTTGAAGAGGCCGACCGGGGCATTGGCGAGGCGGGCGCGGAGCCAGAAGTTGAAGAACCGGAAGACAATGATGAAAAAGATGAAGAAAACGAGCGCGATCGCCGCGGCGACGAAGAGGGGGATAGATTCCATGTAGGGGAAGGTAGCGGCGCGAGGGGCGCTCCGAAAGGCCAATCATGCCCAAGGCGAATCCGGAGAGGACGCTCTACTGTCGCAGGTGAAAACTTTGAACGCGGCGAGGAGCTGGCACGCCAGGCGTTGCACCCGAACTTATTCCGTCGAGGCGGTCAGCTTTCCGTCAGCCTCATCGGCGCTATCAGGCACGGCGGCGCCCGATTTGCCTTTTACGATGCCGACGTCGGTGGCGTTGATTGTGCCGCTGGCGTTCACGTCGGAACGGAAGGTGGAGCTGTTGACGGCTCCGGTGCTGGCCGCGCTCTTGGCGATGCCCACATCGGTGCCGTTAATGGAGCCGTTGCCGCTCGTGTCGCCCTGCAGGAGACGCATGCGGACGGAGACGTTGTTGGTGTTTGTGCCATCGTTCACGCCCAAGAGGGTAACGGTGATGGCTTGCGCATCAGACACGCCCGCCAGATCGACAGCCACCACGCTCGAAGAAGTGGAGGAAGGGGTGACGGTGCTCGCAGTGCCCGAGGTGACAGCAGCGCCGCTGAAGGTGACCGCGGACGGGAAGGTGAAGATTACTTTGTGGTTGCCGCCATTGTTACGGCACTCGACCGCGGAAGTGCCGGAAAGCGGCAGCGGAATATCGAAATCGCCGGCGCTGCCATGAGTCTTGCGCGAGACGGCGCTGATGGCCTGGACGGGGAAGCTATTGGTCCAGAAATCGGGCTGACCGTTGCCGGTGGCTTTGCGGATGATGAAGCCGGTCCCGGCGGGGATGATGTCGCTGCCGCGGTCGTTTACGTTATCGCCAAACAAGCGCCAGGGACCGTTCGCGGCGGCGGTCTGGACGTAAATGGCGCTAGGCGATTTGTTGATGCCGACCTGAGCGTTGTTGAAGAGAAGCAGCTGATCGCCCGCGCGGAAGGAGCCGTCCGCCAGGTTGAGGCCGGTGGCATTCAAAGGAACGTCGAGCGGCCGGAGGAGGCCGACCGGATTGTCCTGCTGCCCAGCGGTGCTGGTGGTGAGCGGGGTGGAGAATTTCTTGAGCACGACTCCGCCGAGATTTACGAGCGAAAGGGTGGGCGCGCCGTTCTGGTTCCGGACGACGATGTGGCTATCGGGGAGCAACGGATCGTCGCCCCGATTGGTGGTGTTATCGCCGACCAAACGCCAGCCGACCTGTCCGCTGCCGTTGACGTTGTTGCTGAAGAAATACGTCGAGTACGGAAGGTTAATGCCCGGCTGCGAGACATCCGGCACGCGCACCTGCGTTTTGTATTGGGTCGAGTCGGTCGTGGCGGTGAAGGAAACGTTTTGATCGCCGGACGGAAAGACGGTGGCGAGGGTCCAGTTCGGAATGATGGAGACCTGCGCGTTGGCGGGGATGCCAGTGAGATTGTCCTGCCCCAACTGCACGGTGAGCGTGTTCGTGCCGTTGCTTGTGATGGGATAGGTGTGGCCCTCCTTCGGGTTCGACGTGCTGGCTGGACCGATCAACGCGTAATAGTGATTCGTCTGCGTGCCGGCCGCGTAAACAAATTGGCCCGCCGTCCAGGGATTGCCGCTGACGGTGATGGTGGTCCCGGCCGCGGATTGGATGCCCCCGACGAAAGCCGCGGGCCGAATCAAAGGCAGCGAGACGAACGTGTCCGAATTGCCCAGAAGGCTATCGGTCATGAAGCCGACTGGCTCGGTCGTGACGGATTGAGCGCGAGCGAGGTGCGCGAGGAGACCGGCGGCGACGACGGCGGAGAAGAGGGTGGAACGTTTCATAGGATGACGGCTAAACCAATATTAACAGCGGATGTGCAGTGAGGCGGAGGAATAAAAGCAGGATTCTCGCTGGAGGGGAAGATGTTTTAGCGGTCGGGAGCACAAAACACGCTAATCCGCCGCTCCGCCGTCCGCGCTCTGATTTTACGGCAGCAAGGGCCGGATCGCGCGGACGCGGTGGAAACGTCTGCTCGAAGCGGCGGCGGTCACGGTGCGAGAAGTAGTCGCGCCCATATCCGGCGTAAGGATTCCGAAGCTGGGATCGTTCGTCCAGTGATTGGGCAGGAGGTCGGGATTGACCTCGATCTGGTAGAGACGCGACGCGTTACTCGTCCAGGTGAGGAGCGAATTTGTGCCGCCCGGGTTGGTGGAGAAAACGGTGATGCGCAGGCGGTCGCCCGGATTGGTCGGGCTGGTGCCTTCCAGATACTCCTGCAGATCGCTCATGCCGTCGCCGTCCGTATCGGTCGTCGCATTCATTGTCAGCCCACCGAAGAATTGGAACTCAAACGCGTCGGCCATGCCGTCGCCATCGGTGTCGATGCCTGGCGTGACCGAGTCCGTGCTGAGGGTGAAAGCGCCGTTGCCGAGGTTGATCCAGCCGCAGTTCGCGGAATAGGCGTAGCCGTCGAGATGGCCATCGGAGAAGCGCAGCCGCGGATTGCCCGTGCTCTCGAAATTGATCCAGCCAATGTTCGCGCCATAGGCGAAACCGCGCAGCACCGCCATAGCCCGGCTGCGCGGGATCGATCGAGTAGTTCACGCCGAAATCCGCGGCGGAGGCGTTCGAATATTGGATGTGGTTCACTGGCGCACCGCTGCCCAGATTAATCCAGCCCACGTTCGCGCCGTAGATGTAACCGGCGCAGACATACTCGCCAATCTCCACGCCATCCGCGCTGCTCGGGCGCCAGTTCATCCAGCCGATGTTCGCGCCGTAACTGAAGGGATTGCCCGGGCTGATGGTGGAAGCACCTTGCAGGTTCGAAGATAGGAAAAGGAGGGCCGCCAAAAAGATGGGCCGCCGCGTCCATTCGCTGCGCAGAATCATTTTCATAAGAATTCGGCGGCGTCGGGAACGCCCTCAGTAGGTGAGATTAGCGAAGGGATCAGTCGTGCCGCTGCCAGCGCCGCCGCTGTTGCCGCTCACCAACGAAGGGTTTTGCGGCGGCGTGACGATAATGCCAAAGCGATTATTGGGGGCGATGTTGTAGTTCGTTGCATTACCTGAAGCCGCGCAACGAATGATCAGATTACCCGCGGTCGAAATGCTGAAGCCGATGGTGCTGTTGTTTACCGCCACGCATTGATCAATCAAGTTCTGGCCGGATCCGACGAAGGCCGCGTTCGAGAAGGAGAGTCCAGGGCCCCCGTTCTCGCTCGCTCGCAGGCGACGGAAGATGGAGCTGCTGACTCCTCCGCCAGAGTTGGAAAGGGCCACCAGCCCGGCCCCGGAATTACCGTTGAGGACCAGGTCTTCTAGGAGGGTCTGCGAGGCGTTGTTGGAGATGAAAAGGCCGGTGCCAAAGTTTCGCAGCGTCCCGTTGCGGATGATGATCCGAGCCCTCGTGCCGCTGGTCTGCACGCCCGCGTCCGCACTGCCGGCGTCGCCGGTCAAAGTGAAACCGTTCAGGTCCAGCACCACATCGTCGGCCTGGATCGTGATGCCGTCTCCGGTCGCGCTCAGGCTCCTGGTCAGGTAGTAGTGTCCGCCGGTAGTGATGGTAAAGGGCAAAGCTGAGATCGGCGTGCGCGGCTCGATTTGATCGAGCGCCTTCATCGTCGGCGCGGGTGCGCCCGGCGGCGTGAGGCTGCCCTGGCTCAGCCCGCTGCTCAAGGAGCCGATCAGAAGCAGCGGAACGAGCGATACGACAATCACCGGCGATCTGCTGATGAGACGACTTTTCATAATGTCACTCCAGGTAGACGGCACCGTGGCCGCGCGTTTTTCCGTCCCTTGGATATCCCTTAGCGCCGCTTAGGCCACCGATTGGGCGAAGTTTAACCAGCGGTCCGCCGCTGCGACAAGCGTAAATCGTGCTTCGAAAAAGCAGTGATTTTCGAGAATTTTGAGAGGGGAATCAGCCCGCCCGGCTTGAACGGCGGGCGATCTTTCGTAACCTCACCTATGCAAAAAGGGGACGCGCAATTTTCTGATCCATCCGACTCGTTCGCGCGGCGTCACATCGGGCCAAGCGCGCCGGAAGTGGCCGAGATGCTGAGCACGGTCGGCTACGAAACGCTCGACGCGCTGATCGACGCGACGGTGCCGAAAGATATCCGGATCGATCACGTGCTGAAGCTGCCGCCCGCTGCGACAGAGCGCGGCGCGCTCGAGGAATTGCGCGCCATTTCCCGGCGGAACAAGGTCGCCCGCACCTTCATCGGCGCCGGGTACTCGGATTGCATTACGCCGCCGGTCATTCAGCGGAATATCTTTGAGAATCCGGGCTGGTATACCGCGTACACGCCGTACCAGGCGGAGATCGCGCAGGGACGCCTGGAGGCGTTGATCAATTTCCAGACCATGATCACCGACCTGACCGCGATGGACATCGCGAACGCGTCCATGCTCGACGAAGCGACGGCTGCCGCGGAAGCCATGACCCTGGCTCGCGCCGTCGTGAGCGGACGCGACACGTTTTTTGTTTCCGAGCTCTGCCATCCGCAGACGATTGAAGTGGTGCAGACGCGGGCGAAACCGCTCGGCATCAACATCGTGGTCGGCGATCATGCGTCGTTCGATTTCAGCACGGCCGGAGTCTTTCGGTGTTCTGCTGCAATATCCGGCGACGGATGGGGCGATTCACGATTACGAGGCGTTCGTTAAAAGCGCGCAGGAGGCCGGCGCGTTAGCCGTGGTGGCGGCGGATATTCTTGCGCTCACTCTGCTCAAACCGCCCGGCGAGTTCGGCGCTGATGTCGTGGTCGGGAACACCCAACGCTTTGGCGTTCCGCTCGGCTTCGGCGGCCCGCACGCTGGCTACATGGCCACGCGCGACGCGCACAAGCGTCACCTCCCCGGCCGTCTCGTCGGCGTCTCGCATGATGCGGAAGGCCGCCCCGGTTACCGCCTCGCTTTACAGACGCGCGAGCAGCACATCCGGCGCGACAAGGCCACGAGCAACATCTGCACGGCGCAGGTGCTCCTCGCGGTCATGGCTTCGATGTATGCGGTCTATCATGGACCGCGCGGATTGCGCGCGATCGCGCAGCGCACGCACGATTTTGCGGCCAAGCTGGCTGCTGGCCTGACGAATCTCGGTTTTGAAATCGCGCACGAGGAATTCTTCGACACCCTGCGCGTGGAGCTGGGCGCGGCGAGCAGCGCCGATCTCTTGCGCCAGGCGGAACGCGCCGGCTGCAACTTGCGCGCGCTGGGCGATCACTCGGTCGGCATCGCCCTCGATGAGACGACGAGCGAGGCCGAGATCGAGACGCTGATGTCGATTTTCCGCGGCACCCACGTGCGCGATTTTAGCGACGACGCACTGGACGGCTCGTCGTTCCGCATTCCGCAATCCGCGGTCCGCACCTCCGAATTTCTGACTCATCCGATCTTCAACACGCACGACACCGAGACGGAGATGCTGCGTTATCTGCGGCGGCTGGAGGCGCGCGATCTCTCACTCACGCACTCGATGATTCCGCTCGGCTCCTGCACGATGAAGTTGAACGCGAGCGCGGAAATGTTTCCGGTTTCGTGGCCGGAATTTTCACGGCTCCATCCGTTCGCACCCGAAGCGCAGACGACCGGCTACCGCGACATGTGCGAGCAGCTCGAACATTGGCTGGCGGAGATCACCGGCTTCGCGGCCGTCTCTTTGCAACCGAATGCGGGCTCGCAAGGCGAGTACGCCGGCCTGCTCGCGATTCGCGAATACCACCGCGCCCAAGGGCAGGGCGCGCGCAAGATTTGTTTGATCCCGAACTCGGCGCACGGAACGAACCCGGCGAGCGCGGTCATGGCCGGCTTCAAGGTGGTGCCGATCGCGACCTTGAAGGATGGCGATATCGACCTGGCTGATTTGCGCGCGAAAGCGGACGCCCACAAAGACGATCTCGCCGCGCTCATGGTGACCTATCCGTCCACGCACGGCGTTTTCGAAACGACGATCCGCGAGATTTGCGAGATCGTGCATTCGCACGGCGGGCAGGTTTACATGGATGGCGCGAACATGAACGCACAGGTCGGGCTTTGCCGGCCGGGCGATATCGGCGCGGATGTTTGCCACCTGAATTTGCACAAGACGTTTTGCATTCCGCACGGCGGCGGCGGACCGGGCATGGGACCGATCGGCGTGGCCGGACATTTGATCGAGTTCCTGCCCTCGCATCCGAAGATCGAAAATCCGAATCTCGATCGTCAAAAGGGCGTAGGGCCGGTGTCCGCAGCGCCGTTCGGCAGCGCCAGCATTCTCACCATCTCGTGGATGTACATCCGGATGATGGGCGGCGTGGGGCTGACCGATGCGACCAGGGTCGCGATTCTGAACGCGAACTACATCGCGAAGCGACTCGGCGATTACTACCCCGTGCTCTACCGCGGCCGGCGCGGATTAGTGGCGCACGAGTGCATCGTCGATCTCCGGCAATTCAAGAGCGCGGGCGTGGAAGTGGAAGACGTGGCCAAGCGCTTGATGGATTACGGATTCCACGCGCCGACAGTGTCGTTCCCGGTCGCGGGCACGATGATGATCGAGCCGACCGAGAGCGAAGCGAAACCGGAGCTCGATCGCTTTTGCGACGCGATGATCGCGATCCACGCCGAGATCCAGGAAGTCGTTTCCGGCAAAGCCGACAAGCAGAATAACGTGCTGAAAAACGCGCCGCACACCGCGCGTCAAGTCACGGCTGACAAGTGGGACCGCCCCTACTCCCGCGAGCGCGCCGCCTATCCGGCGGACTGGCTGCGCGACGCGAAATTCTGGCCGGCCGTGGCGCGGATCGACAACGTCTACGGCGATCGCAATCTCTTCTGCTCCTGCGTCGCCGATGGACGGCTTGCCGGAGTAACGACCAAGCGCGCTGCGCCACCGAAGCGCAGGCGTCTGGCCGATGCGGCCAACGGGCGCTATGGCACCACCGTCCCGGCGGCTGACTTTACCATTCCGACGTCGCTCGAGCTGATCGAACCGTCCACCGTCAGGTCGGCGCGGAAGTTGTTCGCACCCACCGGGCTGATGCCGGAGAGCGCTTTGACCTGCCCGATGTCGGTCGCGTTGACGACTTTGTTCCCGTTCATGTCGCCTAACAATACGTCCATCGGCACCAGCAGGCTGGGCAGGGTTTGGCCGAAGGCGTCCTGCACGTTGCTCAAGCTCACCATGATGGATCGCGCGTTGGGCACGCCGCTCAGGTCGATCGTCATCGTGTTGCCGGAGAACGCGGGCGCGCCACTGACGCTGCCGGCGCTGACGCTGGCGCGTGCCGGCGGTGACGATGTTGTTGAACGCGACCACGATCTTGTGCTCGCCGTTGGCGCCCCGCTGCGGCATTCCACTCCCGGCTGCGCCGGTCAACGGCAGCGGCACATCGAAGTCGCCCGCGGCTCCGTGCGTCTTGCGCGAGACCGCGCTGATCGTTTGCGAGCGCATCGTAGCAAAGCCCTTTGATGCTGGCGTTGTAGACGCTCTGGATTTCGCTCGCGCTCAGGGCGCGGCTGAAGATTTGCACTTCATCGAGCATCCCGTTGAGGCGTCGGCGCGCTTCGGCTTTGCCCAAGGTGAGCGGCGCGTTTGCGATTGGGCACCGCGTTGCTGTTGAACTGGTCAGCGCCGTTCTGCGCGCCATCGACGTAGAACCTCTAATGTTTCCGCTCCGCGCGACGGCGACGTGATGCCATTGACCGAGGACTGGCGCGAAGTTGGCGTGCTGGTGATGTCGGCCGCGGCGCTGCCGTCGAGATGGAACTCGAGCTTCCCGTTCTTCAACCAGAAGATCCACTTGTTCACGTTGCCCGCTGCCTTCGCTGTGCGCCGACGAGGACGTCGCTGCCGGAGACGGCGTTGAACTTCACCCAGGCCTGCGACCGTGAAGTCGTTCGCGCCGAATCCCACGCCGCGTTATCCGGCACTTCCACGACCGCCGTGCTGCCATTGAAGGTGAAGCCCTGCCCCACTTTGCCCGCGGCGTAGCCGGCGCCGTCGCGCGCGTTCCATTGATTCCGCCCTTCACATCGGTCGCGTTTCCTTCTCCCGGGAACCACGCGATAGGTCGCCGGCGCGGCGATGCAGACGGCGTCGTTGACCGTGAGCGTGAAGTTCTGCGCGCGTCGCTTCCCACACCGTTCCTGGCGGTGAAGTGATCGGATAATTCCCGGCCGTTCCGTCCGCCGGCATGCCGCCAAGCATGCCGGTGCCTGGTCGAAGCTGACCCCGGCCGGCAACGCGCCACTTTCGCTCGAGCTCGGCGCCGGGAAGCCGCTGTCTCCACCTCGAAGCTGCCGACGTTGCCGACGGTGAAGCTCACGTTGTTCGCGCTCGTGATCGACGGCGCCTGGTTGATCGTGAGGGTGAACTTCTGCGTCGCGTCGCGCCCACTGCCGTTGCTCGCGGTGATCGTCGAGATTGTAAACGCCGCCCGTGCCCGGCATCGGCGTGCCGCTCAAGACGCCCGCCGCGCTCAGGCTGACGCCGTTGGCAAGGCGCTGGTCGTGCTGAAGCTCGGCGCCGGGAATCCGCTCGCGGTATGGCGAAGCTGCCCGCGCGTGCCGACGACAAACGTCGCCGCGTCTCCGCTCGTGATCGCGGGCGCCTGTTCACCGTGAGGGTGAAGTTCTGCGTCGCATCGCTGCCGACGCCGTTGCTCGCGGTGATCGTGAGCGTGTAGGTTCCGCCAGTGCCGGCGGCCGGCGTGCCGCTGAGAACGCCCGCCGCGCTCAAGCTCACGCCATTCGGCAAGGTGCTCGTTATGCTAAATGTCGGCGCCGGGAATCCGCTCGCCATCATCGCGAAACTGCCCGACGCGCCGACGAAAACGTCGCCGCGTTCGCGCTCGTGATCGCCGGCGCTTCATTCACGCTCAGGGTGAAATTCTGCGTGGCATCGCTGCCCACGCCGTTGCTGGCGGTGATTGTGAGCGGATAAGTTCCGCCGCTTCCGGCGGCCGGCGTGCCGCTGAGGATTCCAGTTCGGATTCGTTAAACGTGACACCATTGGGGAGCGTGCCGGTGACGTTCAAGGTCGGCGCCGGATATCCGCTCGCAGTCACCTGGAAAGTGCCGCTCGTGCCTGCGACGAACGTCGTGCTGCTCGCGCTCGTAATCGACGGCGCCTGCTGCGGGATCAGAATCGTGAGGGTGGCCGAGGCGGTGGGCAGCGAGTCCTCCCGAGGCGTTCGAGAATATTGCGCGGTAGCGGTTGCCGTCGTCGGCGAGCGAAGCGGTGACGTTGAGTGTGACACGCGTGGCACCAGCGATATCTGTGAAGGTGGCTCCGCCATCCGTGCTCACCTGCCACTGCACCGTCGGAATCAGATTTAATAGCGCGGATACCGAGGTGTTCGTCGCGAAGACGGGAACGGCACCGTAAATGACGAGGTTTCCATCATCTTGAAGCGAAAGGAGCGCGTTTGGATTTCCAGAGGTGTTGCTGGCCCACTGAGCTCCGCCCGGTCCAAAGATCACCAGATTGCCATCCGCCTGCATGTTCACGCGTCCCGCTGGCTGCCCTGCGGTGCCCGAGCCCCAGAGTGCGACACCGTCGGCGCGGTAAAGGACCAGGTTGCCGTCACCTTGATAGAGAAGCTTATAACCTTGATTGGGCGAAAGCAGGCATTGACCCGGTAACAGCTCCGCGCCACAACACAGCGTGCTGGGAGCCGTGCCGCCATAGAGATAATTTGCCAGGACATTGAAGGTGGCTGTTCCTCCCAGCGGCACCGCCTGGTTTTGCGGATTCACTGTGACGACCGGCGCCGGAATGGCTTCGAAAGCTCCGATGTCCGGGGCCGCACCCTGGGGCCGGGCCAGGCCGCGCTGATCGGTGGTCACGTCGCTGACCGCAACGCCGGCGTCGATCGCCGGAGAGCCAGGAAGAAGCCGCATGGTTTGCGTCGGACCTCCATTGGAGGTCAGAGTTCCGAGCCCTGCGTTTTGCACGCCGACCATGTTCCCATTGACGCCGTCGACCAATCCGCCGCTGCCGCCTGTGCCAATGAGGTTGTGATTGGTGCTGGGATCGAAGTACGTGGCGTCGACATCGGAAGGAACGCCGTACACGCCGTTGTTGTCCACGCCGATATTGCCGGCGACAATCGTGTTAACGGCAAAGAGGTAACCAGTGGAATGAATCCCTGCCTTGCCGGCACCGCAACAGGTCGACATGGTAACTGTGTTGCCGGTTACGGTGACATTGTTGAGGGTCAGACCGACAGCGGAAGTGATTCCGCCACCCGCAAATTGCGCCTGATTGTTAACCAATGTGCAATTGGTGAGCGTCATCCCAGGACCCGAGTTGCCATAGAGCGCCCCACCGCTAATGGTTGCTGCGTTGTTGCGCAAGGTGCAACGATTCAGTCGCACGGCACCGTCGCTATAAATGGCGCCGCCGTAGTTTTGGCCGGAAGCATCCGCCAGGGTGAGATCGCTAAGGGTGAGCGTCCCAGTGACTCGGAAAATGCGGAGAGTGCCTCCGTTGGCGCGCCGAATGGTTATGCCGCTGTCTCCAGTGAGACCTACAATGGTGATGTTGTTAGTGATTTTAAATGCCGACCCACCGCTGAAGGGGTCGCCGGTGATGGTAAGATTGATCGTTTGACCCGCAAGATTCGGCGCAAAATTGATCGTCTGTGGAACAGACTGTCCGTTCGCGAAGTTGATTGCCTCGCGCAGGCTCGTGCCGGTGCCGAGCGCCGGGTCGATGCTACTGTTATCTTCATCAACCGCGGTTGTTACGAGGATCGGGTGGACCACGGTTAGGACAAAAGACTGCGTGAGCGTGCCGCCGCTGCTGCTCGTCCCCGTGATCATGAGTGCATCAGGTGCCTTCCGTTCCCGCACCCGGGTTGCCACTGAAAACCCCCGCGGCCGAGAAGTTGATCCCCGCCGGCAACGGGCCACTCACCGAATAGTTAACGTTCGTGCCGTTGGTGGTGACAGTAAAGGTGCTGCTGAAGCCGATCGTGAACGTCGCGGCGGGATCGCTGGTGAACAGCGTTGGTGCACCTGGAATAAGCTCGTACGCGCCGATGTCTTCGCCTGCACCCCGCGGACGCGAAACGCCGCGCTGATCCGTGCTGGCGAAACCGGCCGCAGCAGCGTCCAAAGCGGGACTGTTAGGCAAGAGCGACATGGTTTGCGTCGGTCCGCCGTTGCTGGCCAAACTGTTGAGTTGCGGACTAACGCCAACGATGTTGCCATTCACTCCATTGCTCAGGCCGCCCGAACTTCCCGCGTCGCCGATCAGATTGTGATGACTTGAGGCAGAGACATTCGCGCCACCGATATCATGTTTCGTCGCGTTGTTAGCTTGGTTTCCTGCGATGATCGTATTCACCAGAACTTCACCGCCGTTGGTGGTGTAGAGACCGGCCCCGTCCCCGAAAATGCTATTACCAGTGATGGTGGTGTGGGTTAAGGTGACGGTCGCGCCCTCGTTGCGGATGGCGCCGCCAGCGCTAAAAGCGGAATTTCCGGCAATGGTGCAATTCGTTGCGTTCAAGGTGCCGCCACTGCCTACAAAGATCGCTCCGCCGCCCCTGAACGCGGTATTGTTCGTAAGCGTACAGCGGTTCAGGCTCACGTTGCTGCCGCCGACGATCTGGAAGGCACCACCCTTGGCATTATCGGGAAGATTATCAGCGTAGCCATTCGAGAGCGTGAGGTCATTCACCGTCATCGAACGGCCTGACCCTGTGCAGAGGAACAACTGCGTCCGTGGGGAGGTCGGATCTCGGGCGATGGTTACCCCATTGTTGCCGGCCAGTCCCTGAATTGTGAGATTCGCGACTTGGGGGTCAAGCGGCCACAGAAGTCCTTGCGAGAGGGAAATGGTTTGCCCGGCCAGGCTCGGAGCGAAGGTGATGGTATTCGTTCCACCGGTATTGCGGGTGGCATTGACCGCGTCGCGCAGGGTAACGGTCGCACCGAGCTGTGGGATGGTGATGTTGCCATTAAAGCCCGCCGGATCGGCGGAGCTGTTGACCGTGATCGTGACGGCGCGCGCGGCGCTGAGGCAGCAAAGGAGGAGAACGAAGGAGAGGAGTCGTGTTTTCATGGCAGGAATTGGGCTTCACTAGCAATTGCGCGATCGGACGGCGGAATCTGTAAGAAATCTTTCGCCGGGCCCGCGGACCGGCGTCGCCGCGGTTGTTTTTCGCCGCGATCCGTTCAGGCCTGGCAGATCGCGGTGCGAACACTCTGGGGAGCGCACGGCTCCAGCCGTGCTGGTGCCCGCATTCTGCGGGCACGAACTTTTGGAACCGCTCCGCGCGATGGCGCGTCCATCCCTATTCCGCACGGCCGGAAGTTCGTTTCGGTAGAATGCCGCCGTAACGCATCCTGCGCAGCAGGCGCGGCCGGGCTTTCCA
Organism: uncultured Verrucomicrobiae bacterium; assembly: GCA_963788065.1. Lineage (GTDB taxonomy): Bacteria > Verrucomicrobiota > Verrucomicrobiia > Chthoniobacterales > UBA10450 > JACCTI01. The sequence continues at coordinate 6,399 of CAWBFF010000010.1, read as the reverse complement.
ACCAACACGGCTGGAGCCGTGCGCTCCCCAGAACGCCGCCTCCCGCTGGTTGCAGCGGGGGGCGGCCCGTCGGCGCTTAGTTCCCGGCCGTGTAAGTGATGCTGCCGCTGCTGAGCGCGTTCGATTTGCTGTCGTAGAGCAGCTTGTTGGCGGCGTTGTAAACGCGCACCTGGAGCTTGCTCTTGTTCGTGTCCCAATCGATTTGCAGCCGGTAACCGGTCTCGCCGTTGAACATGGCCGGGCCGATCACGGTGACGACGTTGCCCGATTTCACCATGCTCGTGATCGACTCGGTAGTCAGGAGGAAGCTGCTCGCCACCGGGTCGGTGAATTGCAGCCCGCTCCCGGCCCCAAACGCGCCGGTCGCGTCCTTGCGCACGTCGAAGTCGAATTCCACCGTGTTGCTCAGGAACAAACCGGCGCCTTGCAAGGACGCAGTCATGAAGGTTTGCGGTCCGGACTGAATTTTGACTTTGCCGCCGGTGAGCAAGCCGTTGTTCGCGCCCGCTTGCACGTTGCTGTCGTAGCGCACGCTACCGTCGGCGTGGTAAACCTGGAGGCGGAAACGGTCGTTCCCGGTCCCTTGCTGGGCGTTGTCCTCCACTGTGACGACGTAGCTGTAACTGCCCGCACCGTTCCAACTGCCGGTCCCGCCGAAGGTGCCGTGATGGCTGTCGAGCGCATATTCGCTCGTGATCGTGTTGCTCTTGAACTTGAGCCCGCCACCAGCGAGCGCGGTGTCGTGGAATTCGAGGTGGCCTTTGTAGCCGGCCGCGCTCGTCCCGCTCGCGTTCGGTTTCACATTAAAACCGAAATGGAGCGCCGAACCTACTTTCCCGCCGCCAGTGATCTTCACTGGAACGGCGACGATCTGCGTGAATCTGCCGGTGCTGCCGTTGTAGTTCGCAATCGCACTGGTGAGGACTGCGGTGATGGCGCGATTACCCACGGCGAGGGTTGAAGTGCTCCCGCTCACTGCCACGCCATTGGCTACCGTGACCGGCGAGCCGAAGTTCGCGTTATCGATCTTGAACTGCACCGTCCCGCTACCGTCCCGGCGCGATCGTGGCCGTGAATTTCACCGCATCGCCAAAGGCCGAAGGGTTCCGGCTCGAAGTCACGGTGACTGTCGACGTCGCCTGGAGCACGTTGATCGTCACGCTCCTGGTCGCGGTGGCGTAATTCGCGGCGTCGTCCGGGGTGAAGGTGACCGAGAGCGTTTGACCATTGCCCGCGGCGAGGACGGTCGCCGCCGCCGGGCTGTAGACAAACGCGCCGGGGACCGAGGCGCTCGCGTTGAGCTGGGTCGCGCTCAGCGGCGGTGCCGTAGGTGATGTCCGCGGGATTGCTCCACGTGATCTCCGGCGTCGCCTGGAGCACGTTGATCGTCACGCTCCTGGTCGCGGTGGCGTAATTCGCGGCGTCGGCCGGGGTGAAGGTGACCGAGAGGGTCTGAGCGTTGCCCGGCGTTGAGGACGGTCGCCGCCGCTGGGCTGTAGACAAACGCGCCGGGCACCGAGGCGCTCGCATTGAGCTGGGTCGCGCTCAATGGCGTGCCGTAGGTGATGTCCGCGGGATTGCTCCATGTGATCTCCGGCGTCGCCTGGAGCACGTTGATCGTCACACTCCTGGTCGCGGTGGCGTAATTCGCGGCGTCGTCCGGGGTGAAGGTGACCGAGAGCGTCTGAGCGTTGCCAGCGTTGAGGACGGTCGCCGCCGCCGGGCTGTAGACAAACGCGCCGGGGACCGAGCGCTCGCATTGAGCTGGGTCGCGCTCAATGGCGTGCCGTAGGTGATGTCCGCGGGATTGCCCCATGTGATCTCCGGCGTCGCCTGGAGCACGTTGATCGTCACGCTCCTGGTCGCGGTGGCGTAATTCGCGGCGTCGTCCGGGGTGAAGGTGACCGAGAGCGTCTGACCGTTGCCAGCGTTGAGGACGGTCGCCGCCGCTGGGCTGTAGACAAACGCGCCGGGCACCGAGGCGCTCGCGTTGAGCTGGGTCGCGCTCAATGGCGTGCCGTAGGTGATGTCCGCGGGATTGCCCCATGTGATCTCCGGCGTCGCCTGGAGCACGTTGATCGTCACGCTCCTGGTCGCGGTGGCGTAATTCGCGGCGTCGTCCGGGGTGAAGGTGACCGAGAGGGTCTGAGCGTTGCCAGCGTTGAGGACGGTCGCCGCCGCCGGGCTGTAGACAAACGCGCCGGGGACCGAGGCGCTCGCATTGAGCTGGGTCGCGCTCAGTGGCGTGCCGTAGGTGATGTCCGCGGGGTTGTTCCACGTGATCTCCGGCGTCGCCTGGAGCACGTTGATCGTCACACTCCTGGTCGCGGTGGCGTAATTCGCGGCGTCGTCCGGGGTGAAGGTGACCGAGAGCGTTTGACCATTGCCCGCGGCGAGGACGGTCGCCGCCTCCGGGCTATAAACGAACGCGCCGGGAACCGAGGCGCTCGCATTGAGCTGGGTCGCGCTCAATGGCGTGCCGTAGGTGATGTCCGCGGGATTGTTCCATGTGATCTCCGGCGTCGCCTGGAGCACTTTGATCGTCACACTCCTGGTCGCGCTCGTGTAGTTGGCCGTATCGGTCGGGGTGAAGGTGACCGAGAGGGTTTGACCATTGCCCACAGGGAGGACGGCCGCCGCCGTCGGGTTATAGACAAACGCCCCGGCGACCGACGCGCTCGCATTGAGCTGGGTCGCGCTCAATGGCGTACCGTAGGTGATGTCCGCGGGGTTGTTCCACGTGATCACCGGCGTCGCCTGAAGCACGTTGATCGTCACACTCCTCGTCGCGGTGGCGTAATTCGCGGCGTCGTCCGGGGTGAAGGTGGCCGAGAGCGTTTGACCATTGCCCTCGGCGAGGACGGTCGCCGCCGCCGGGTTATAGACAAACGCCCCGGCGACCGATGTGCTCGCATTGAGCTGCGTGGCGCTCAACGGCGTCCCGGAGGTGATGTCCGCCGGATTGCTCCAGGTGATGACCGGCGTCGTTTTGGTCACTGGCTGCGTGAGCGTGCTGCTGTTGCCTTCCGGCGAACCGCCGCCGTTGGTGTAGATCGCCGTGATCTGGTGCGAGGTCGCGGTGAGTCCGCTGAAGCTCTTGGTGGCGCTGCCATTCTCGAGCGTGACCGGCGAGCCGTAGTTCACGCCGTCCACCACGAACTGCACCTTCTCCTGCCCGGTGGCGGTGGCGTTCGCCACGGTCGCCGTGACGTTGAAGGATTGCCCGTAAGCCGGCGGGTTCGCCGGACCGGTCAGCGTGGTGTAAGCCGCTTCGACCGCCCCGATGTCATTCCGGTTATTCACCGGCCGGTCAAAGCCGCGCTGGTCCGTGGCGAGGATGACCTCCGCCCCGGCGGGATGGGCCTGGGCAAAGGTGGCGGTGAAGGAGTTGTCCTGAGGATAAGGGTAGGTGGGTGAGAACGAAATCGACTCGATCTCCACCACCTCCGCGGTCGTCTGGCCGGGGTCCAGGATCGCCACCGACAGCCCCCGCACCAGCCCGCGGGCATTGCTTACCGCGACGGAGTGTGTTCCTGCCACGACCGGCGCGGTGGTGACGGTAAGATTCGGCGCAGCCGCGTCAATGGCCGGGCTCCCGGGCTGCGGCACCATGGTCAAAGTCGCGCCGCCATTGCCCTGGAGCGGGCTCAGCTTCGGGTCGGCGTTGATGGCACCGGGGAAGCCGCCGCCCTGGACGATGCTGTTGGAGATGTTCACGGGGGAGATCCCGCCTCCATAGAGAGGATTAAGTTGAATTCCCCCGCCGTTGCCCCACACGATGCAGTTGCGGAGGGTTGCTGTCCCATGAGATGGATATCGCCGCGGACGAGTTCCCGCTGAAGGTCACATTCGTCAGTGTCGGATTGAAAAAAAAATTTCCTTCCCCTTCCTCGGATCCGTCGTCGTACGTGGTGAACCCGATGCCGGTGTTGCCGCTGAAGGTGACGTTGGTCAATGTCGCGCTCGCGTAATAATTAAGGGCTCCGCCGCCGGAGTTGCCGCTGAAGATGACGTCGGTCAGCATCATGCTTCCGTTGTAACTGTAGAGCCCGCCACCCGCGTTGGATGATGCGGTGTTGCCACTGAAGGTGACTTGGTTTAGCGAGATGTCTGTTCCAAAGTTGGAAATCCCGCCGCCAATTTGCGCGGAATTGCCGCTCAAGGTCACGTTGGTCAGCGTCGGGCTGCTAAGTTCGCCGTTGAACATCCCGCCGCCGTCACTCCTGGCGGAGTTGTCGCTGAAGGTCACGGTGGTCAGCGTCGGACTGCTGTGGTCGTTGTGAATCCCGCCGCCGTTTATGCCGGAATTGCCGCTGAAGGTCACGTTCGTCAGCGTCGAGTTGTTGAGTAGTTGTACATCCCGCCGCCGTCTCCCACGGCGGAGTTGCCGCTGAAGGTCACGGTGGTTAGCGTCGGGCTGCTGTGGTCGTTGTAAATCCCGCCGCCATACCAGGCGGAGTTGCGGCTGAAGGTCACGTTGGTCAGCGTCGGGTTGCCGCTGAGGGTATACATCCCGCCGCCGGCGCTTACCGCGCCGCCGCCATTCGCATTCCCCCCGCGGACGGTGAAGCCATCAAGTATGGCGGTGGCATCCGTAGCGTCGCCGGTGACGACGTGGTAGCTGTTCTCGCCGTTGTTGGCGAAGTTCGCGCCGTCGTTGCCGGCGAGATCGCCGGTGAGGATGGTGCCGTTGGTCGCCGGGTCCGAGTTGCGCTGGGTGCGCGCCGTCTCGGTGCCGGCAAAGCCGCCGTAGAGCGCGACCTCCGTCTTCAGCGCGAAGGTTCCGGTGCGCGGATCGGCGAGCCCCGTGGTGCCGGGCTTGTAAGTGCCGCTCTTCACCCACAGCTCGCTGCCGGCACCGGCGCCACTGGCGCCCGCAAGCGCCGGCGCAAGGTCCTTCGCATTGGCCCAATCCGCCCCGGTATTTCCCCCGCTGCCGCCGGGGACGACGTAAATCACCCCCGCAACCGCCGCGAAGGAGAGGCAGGCGGAGAGGACGGCGCCGAGGAAGACGCGCACGGCTGCCGACCGCAAAGGCCCAGGGCCGCCGAAGGACAAACGCAGGCCGTTGGCGCCACGCATGAATTTCGAATCGGGCCGGCGCCGGGCTCGGTGAGGAGCGAGACGGGCCGGCGCGACGCTGGCGGAATAATCGGGGTTCTGGTTTGTCCGGAGGACGCCGCGGAGAGCGCTCCGGTTGCCAGGCAGGGGAGCGATGGAGAGATGGGTTGTTTTCATGGGAATGATTGGGCTTCATGAGCTATTGCGCTTTCGGGCGGCGAAACCTGTAGAAAATCTTTTGCCCGGGTTTCGGCGTCGTGTTTCGCCCCCGTTTGTGCGATCCATCCGGGAGAAAATGCCCGACCCGCTCGCGTGGCAGGCGGAAGACCCGTGAAAAACTTCGTCTCCCCTGCCTGCCCACTCGACCGCCTGACGGCGCGATTGTTTTTCCCAGGGGCTTCTGCCAATCTCCCCGCCAATGCCTCTCGAATAGACTCCAGGCGATCTCAGCGAATTTTCCGGGGCTCGCCGCCAGTGAATGATTTGATGCCGCTCGTCTATGAGGAGCTGCGGCGGATGGCGCACCGCTATATGGCGCAGGAACGGCCGAATCACACCATCCAGGCGACCGCCCTGGTCAACGAAGTTTACCTGAAGCTGAAAAATGACCGCCCTGAGTGGCAAAACCGCGCGCACTTCTTCGCCCTCGCCGCGCAGATGATGCGGCACATCCTGATCGACTACGCGCGGCGGCATACGCGCGAAAAACGTGGCGGGGGCGCGGTGCAGGTGACGCTGGATGAGGCGATGTGGATCGCGCCGGAGAAAAGCGAGGAGATGCTCGCGGTGGATGAAGCGTTGCAGCGGCTGGAGAAGATCGACAAGCGCCGCAGCCAGATCGCGGTCATGCGTTTCTTCAGCGGATTATCCGTGGAAGAGATCGCCGAGGCGCTCGACGTTTCGCAGGAAACGGTGAATCGCGATTGGCGCCTGACGCGGGCATGGTTGCGGAAGGAACTGAGCGCCGCCGCATGCCTTCCTTTCGCATCCTGACTGCCGATCGCTGGGAAAAGATCGCGCAGATCTTTCAGCTCGTCGCGGATCGCCCGCCGAACGAACGCACGCGCTTGCTCGATGAGACTTGCGCGCGGCGACGAAGCGTTGCGCCGCGAAGTGGAAGAACTGCTCGCCTCCGATGCGGAAGATGGATGGCGAACTGGATGACATCACGCTCGCATTGCGGCGGGCTTGATGGAGGAAGGCCAGAGCCGCGAACGCGTCGGCTGCGTGCTCGGGCGATACCGGATTCTTTCTGCGCTTGGCGTGGGCGGGATGTGTGAAGTTTATCTGGCCGAAGACGCAACGCTGGAACGCAAGGTCGCGCTGAAATTATTGCCG
>CAWBFF010000009.1:0-199254 GCA_963788065.1 uncultured Verrucomicrobiae bacterium | reverse complement strand
CCGCGATCACTTCGTCGCGCGGTTTGGCGCCGAGGTTGCCTTTGCCGTGTTCGCGCACGCTGACGGCGTTGGCTTCGAGGTCGCGGTCGCCGATGACGAGCATGGTGTGGACTTTCATTTGCTCGGCGCTGGAGATTTTCGCTTTGATGTGGTCGCTGCTGGCGTCGAGTTCGGCGCGGACTTCGTGGGCGCGGAGTTCGGCTTGGATGGCGCGGGCGTAATCGACGAGCGGCGGCTTCGTCGCCGATCGGGAGGATGCGGACCTGCTCGGGCGCGAGCCAGAGCGGGAAGTTGCCGGCGTAATGCTCGATGAGGAAGCCGATGAAACGCTCGTGCGTGCCGAGCGGGGCGCGGTGGATGCAGAGCGGGGTTTCGTCGGTGTTGTCGCGTGTCTTTGTAGACGAGGCCGAAGCGCGTCGGGGACGGCGAAGTCGACCTGGTTGGTGGCGATGCTGAACTCGCGGCCGATCGCGCTCCAGACCTGGACGTCGATCTTCGGGCCGTAGAAGGCGGCTTCGTTCGGCACTTCGATGTAGTTGATGCCGCTGCGCTGGAGGACGCCGCGGACCATGTCTTCGGTCTTCTTCCAGAGCTCGGGGTTATCGACGAATTTCTGGCCGAGCTTGGCCGGATCGTGGGTGGAGAAACGCATGACGTATTTCTCGATCCCGAAGATTTTGAAATACTTCAGATACATGTCGTTGACGGCGCGGAACTCGTCTTCGAACTGCTCTTCGGTGCAGTAGATGTGGGCGTCGTTCATCTGCAGCGAACGCACGCGCATGAGGCCGAAGAGTTCGCCGCTCTGTTCGTAGCGGTAGTTGCTGCCGTACTCGGCGAGGCGCAGCGGGAGGTCGCGATAACTGCGCGGCACCGCGGCGAAGAGCTTGTGGTGATGCGGGCAGTTCATCGCCTTGAGGTAGTAGCGATCGCCAAGCTTTGAGCTCGCTGTGCCAGCGCTCATCGTGCGCTTCGAGCGCGTCGAGCATCTTCGCTGATCGTCGAGCGCTTCGATCGCCGCTCAACGTCGGCGAGTCTGCCTCATGCGCTTCCGAGCGAGCTCACGCATCGATCTCGGAGTTAGACGCGCATCACGCGCATGTACGGATTCGCGTCGCGCTGCTCGTGCCTCCGTCGTCAGCTCCATCGGCGGGAACATCGACTCCGCGTAGTAGGGCAGATGGCCGCTGGTTAAATACAGATTCTCCCGCGCGATGTGCGGGGTGCGGACGCGTTGATAGCCGGCGGCGAATTCGGTTTCCTTGGCCAGCTTTTCCAGTTCCTCGATGATGGCGGCGCCGCGCGGGAGCCAGAGCGGCAGGCCGGGGCCGACGTCGTCGTCGAAGGTGAAAAGCTGGAGCTCTTTGCCGAGCTTGCGGTGGTCGCGCTTCTTCGCTTCCTCGAGCATGGCGAAGTAGGCGTCCATCTCGGTGCGGTTCTTGAAGGCGGTGCCGTAGATGCGCTGGAGCTGCGGGTTTTTCTCGTCGCCTTTGTAGTAGGCGCTGGCGACGTGGGTGAGCTTGAAGGCGCCGATGTTGCCGGTGCGCATGACGTGCGGGCCGGCGCAGAGATCGGTGAATTCGCCGTTGCGGTAGAGGGAGATTTTTTCGCCTTCGGGAATGCCCTGGATGATGTCGAGTTTGAACTTCGAGGCCTCGGGGCGTGGTCCGAGCGCGGCGAGTTCGCCGGCTTCGGCGAGGGCGAGCGCTTCGGCGCGGGAGACGTTGACGCGCTCGAAGGTGTGGTTCGCTTTCGTTTCCTTTTTCATCTCGGCTTCGATCTTGGCGAAGTCGTCGGGGGAGATGCGGTGCGGCAGGTCGACGTCGTAGTAGAAGCCGTTCTCGACCGGCGGACCGGCGGCGAATTGCGCTTCCGGCCAGATCTTCAAGAATGGCGGTGGCCAGGACGTGCGCGGCGGAATGGCGGAGCCGCTCGAGGTCGGTCATCTGGGCGCGTTGGTCGGGAGTTTTGCGGTCGTCGGACATGGGAGAGCAGGAACGTAGCTGTTCCGCGCCGATTGACCAGCAGTCGCGAGGCACTGCGGTCGCTGCCGCGACAACCGATCGCTTCAAATCACACTTGGCGACCTCGTTCGGCGTCGCCATCGCCACCCCCGGGCGTGGCCCGCTCCAGCGTGGCATCGGCGCTGTTAACGGCGCGGTCTTATTTCACGTGCGAGCGGGTGCTCGCGGCGGCGCCAATCGCTCCCCCGCGCAATTGCGCACCTGTAGCGAATCGGGCGGCATCCATCGCCCTGACAGGTAAAATCTGCCGGGCAACAATTCCATTGACAGCGATTGGGCGTTCAGCCAAAACAGCCACTGAGTTCAAATCCAATCTTCCGGAGACACATTGCATATGAAACGATTCTTCACCCTGGCTGCGGCATTGGCAGCTTTCACGGCTGCGACGCCAGCCTTCGCTCAACTGTGGGACAACGGCGCCCAGGGCAACGGCACCCTGATCACCCACCCAAACGGCATGACGGGCACAGTCGCCGGATCGCACCGCAGTGCTATTAGCACGGGGAGCACAACCTTCGGCACCGGGGGGGCAGGCGGCAACCGGCTGGCCGACAATTTCACTGTGAGTGGCGCAGGCTGGCTGATCAGCTCGTTCCAGTTCTTCGGCTATCTGACGGGTGCGACTACCCCGGGCGCCACCGCGCTGACTCTGCGCATCTGGGACGCGACCCCTGGCGCGGCCGGCAGCAACATCATTTTCGGTAATGACACCACCAACGTCTTGAGCAACACAGGCTTCGCCGTGGGGCCTGGTGGAGCGGCCATTTACCGCACTACGGAAACGGATACTGCTGGCGCCACCCGCCGCCTGCAGCAACTCACCGCCAACGTCAATCTGATGCTGGCGCCGGGCACCTACTGGGTGGACTTTGCCTACACTGGCATCTCGTTTACCCCGCCGCTGAGCGCCGTCGGCGGTTTGCCCCCTGCTGGTAATGCCGTGCAATTTATCGGTACGACCGCGACGTGGGGGCCGGCCCTGGACAATACTGGCGCTGGCCCGCAGTTGGATTTCCCCTTTATCATTCAAGGGACCGCGATTCCCGAGCCCGGCAGCGTCGGCCTCATGCTCCTGGGCGGAATTGGTCTCGCCTACAGCGTGGTTCGCGCCCGGCGCCGGCTCTAGTTCGCATATCACTCTCTCAAAAAGGCGACCGTTCACGCGGTCGCCTTTTTTGTTTACTCGATATCGTCATCTACTGAAAATCTTGCCGCTGAAATATTCGACTGAGCAGCAGTGAAATTGTCTCACGGGCAAGTCTGAGATCGCCCGGCGTGTTGTCCCGTTCGCCGTCGTCAGGCAGCAGCCTGCGCCGATGATGCCAGCGGCCGCCCGGCGGCGATGCCGCTCATCTGCGCGCGTTGGTCGCGATGTTTTGCGGTCGTCCGACATGGGAACCGGGAAGCTTAATGCTTCGCCTCCAAACTCAACCGCGGGGCGATCTCTCGACCCATACCGACACCGCGAGCGCTATTTCACTTCCGCGAGCTTTTTCAGGTCGATGCGCTTCAGCCATTCCTGCAGCTCGGGGGCGGGCTGGCCGGTCGTTTCAATTTGCAGGATGTAGCGCTTCGCGATCATGACCCAGAGGGTGCCGTGCTGGTCGCCGTTCTCGTAAGTTTCGAAGCCCGGCATGCCGGCGACGGTGATGGATTTCGTGTAGCCCTCGGCGTCGGAGGTGTTGGTGTTCCAGGCGCTGGTGGTGGCTTCGACGTATTCGGGGTTGGCCACGGAATCGAGGATGCTGATGGAGGTGATGGGCGCGTTGTCGCCGGTGCCTTTCACGTAGTCGCGATGGACGGTTGTGATTTGGGTTTCGCCGAGGTTGTCAGTGGAGCCTTCGGCCGGCTCCGCTTTCCAGCCCGCGGGCGGCTCGGGCAAAAGGGGGAGGAGCTTCTTGTAATCGGAAAGCTCGGGGACGAGGCGCGGTTCATCCTGGGCGCGCGCGGGCGGGACGCTGAGCAGGACGACGCACGCGAGCGCCGAGGCGGCGAACGCCCAAACGCGACCCGGGTGTTGTCTCATGACATGAATGTGCGCGTTGGTTGGCGGCGCGCATCTTCTCGATGGCTTTTTTTTGTGGCGGTTGTCAAGACGGGAACGCGGGACAAACTGAAGTTCCGTGTCCCATCCCATCATGTCCGCTTCATTCGTCATCCGTCCCGCCACGCTCAGCGATGTGCCGCTAATTTTGCAACTAATCCGCGACCTGGCCGAGTACGAACGCGCGCCGCAGGACGCAGTCGCGACCGAGGAGCAGTTGCGCGAGGTGCTGTTTGGCGAGCACCCGGCGGCGCAAACGCTGCTCGCGTTTGATGGCGACGCGGCGGTTGGGTTCGCGGTTTATTTTTTCAACTTCTCAACCTGGCTGGGACGGCCTGGGCTTTATCTCGAGGATTTGTTCGTTAGGCCGGACCAGCGCGGACACGGCTACGGCCGTGCGCTGCTGGAGCGGCTGGCGCAAATCGCGCAGGAGCGCGGCTGCGGGCGGATGGAGTGGTCGGTGTTGGATTGGAATGAGCCGGCGATTCAGTTTTACAAGAAACTGGGCGCGACACCGATGGAGGAATGGACGGTTTTCCGGCTGACGCAGGAGGGCATTGCGTCGCTGGCGCAGAAAAATTCTGGACGGGATTAATGGAATCGTCGCGGCTGGGTCCGCGCGTCCCGCATCTTTAATCCTGTAAAATCTCGGCAATCCTGTCTGAATTCGTCAGGTCATGACGAAGATCGAAGACTATGCATTCCTGAGCGATACCCAGACGTGCGCGCTTGTGAGCCGGAGCGGGTGTATTGATTGGCTTTGTTTTCCGCGTTTCGATTCCGGCGCCTGTTTCGCCGCGCTCTTGGGCGACGAGAAAAACGGGCGCTGGAGTTTTCAGCCGACGGAAGCGGTCATCGATACGCGGAGGCGTTATCGCGGCGATACCCTGATTCTCGAGACGGAAATCGAGACGGAATTTGGCGTGGTGCGGTTGATCGATTTCATGCCGCCGCGCGGAACCGCGCCGGATATTGTGCGCATCGTGGAAGGCGTGCGCGGAAGCGTGCCGATGCGGATGGACCTGACGATCCGCTACGATTACGGCCACATCGTCCCGTGGGTGCGACAGGTGGATGGCGGGCTGGAGGCGATCGCGGGGCCGGATGCAATCATTTTGCGCACGCCGGTGGAGACGCGGGGCGAGGACATGCGCACGGTGGCGGACGTGACGGTGGAGGAGGGAGACCGGGTGCCCTTTGTCCTGACCTGGTTTCCCTCGCACAAGGACGCGCCACCGCCGATCGATCCCGAGCATGCTCTCGAAGAAACGGAGAGCTATTGGAGCGAATGGGCGGGAGGTTGCCGCACGCACGGTCCGTGGCGCGATGCCGTAGTGCGTTCGCTCATTACGCTGAAAGGGCTGACCTACGCGCCGACGGGCGGGATTGTGGCCGCGGCCACTACTTCGCTGCCCGAGGAGATCGGCGGAGTGCGGAACTGGGATTACCGCTTTTGCTGGTTGCGGGATGCGACGCTGACCTTGGTGGCGCTGATCGATTCCGGATTCCTCGACGAAGCGCGCGCGTGGCGGGAATGGCTGTTGCGCGCGGTGGCCGGCAATCCCGAGCAGATGCAAATCATGTACGGCGTCTGCGGGGAGCGGCGGCTGACGGAATTCGAACTCCCGTGGCTCGCCGGTTACGAAGGCTCGAAGCCGGTCCGCGTGGGCAACCTCGCCTCCACCCAGTTCCAACTCGACGTCTACGGCGAGGTGATGGATTCGATGTATCGCGCGCACTGTGCTGGGATCAAGACGAGCAAAACCGATTGGCGACTTCAAGCCGCGCTCATCCGCGCGCTCGAAACGAAATGGGAACAGCCGGACTACGGCATCTGGGAAGTGCGCGGCGAGCCGCAACATTTCACGCATTCGAAAATGATGGCGTGGGTGGCGTTCGATCGCGCGGTAAAGATCGGTGAGGACAGCGGCTATTCCTCGCCGGAAAATTTGGAACGCCGGCGCGCCTTGCGCGACCACGTGCATGAGCAGGTTTGCCGGGAAGGTTTCAACGAAAAGAAACAGGCCTTTACGCAGGTCTATGGCTCGGAGCAGCTCGACGCCAGCATGCTCATGATGCCCATGGTCGGCTTTCTCCCGCCGGACGATCCGCGCGTGGTGAGCACGGTCGAGGCAATCCAGCGCGATCTGGTGGAGGACGGCTTCGTCCTGCGTTACCGCACAGAATCAAATGTCGACGGCCTGCCCGGCGACGAAGGCGTCTTCATGCTCTGCACGTTCTGGCTGGCGGATTGCCTCCACCTCATTGGCCGCAAGGAAGAGGCGCGGGAATTATTCGAGCGGCTGCTCACGTTACGAAACGACGTCGGATTGCTCTCGGAAGAATACGATCCGAAAGCGAAACGCATGCTCGGGAATTTCCCGCAAGCCTTCTCGCACATCGCGCTCGTGAATACGGCGCGGATTCTTTCCGGAAAAGAAGAGGAGATCTAAAGAGACGGCGGCCACTAGCTCTGGACCAGGCGCTTGACCAGTTCTTCGTCCGTCGCGATGCCGACCAGTTTGCGCTTCGCGTCCACTACTGCGGCGAGGCGAAGACGCGCCGCGCGCAGGCGGCGGAGGACACGATAGGCGGGCTCGGTCTCGGTCGCGGTGACGATACGGCGGGAGGCGCGCGCGAGGGAGGCTGGGGGATGCGGCGCGAGCAGAAGATCGAGCGCGCTGACCAGGCCGATGGCTTCGCCAGCGTGCGAGATAACCGGGAAACGATCGAGCCCGGTGGCGCGGCTCAAATTCAAAACGTCCTCGATTGAGGCTGCGGCCGGGACGGTGCGGCACTGCGCGAGCGGGGTCATGACCTCGCGCGTTCGGACGTTGCGGAAATCGACCACGTTATGGATCATGGCTCGCTCCGCGGCGGTGAGCGATCCTTCGCGCTCGCTTTGCACGGCGACTTGCTTGAGTTCCTCCCGCGCGGCGAAGAGACGGCGGCGACCAAAGTCGCGGCGCGGAAAGAGGAGGCGGCCGATGCGGTGCCCGGTTTCGAGAATTGGCCAGAGAATGAACGAGGCCGTTTCCAACAAACCACCCAGCGCCGAAAGCGCGCGCAGCGGGAAACGGCGGAAGAGCGACTTCGGCAAAACGCCGAGAAAGAAGAGATGGAACGGCACCGCGAGCGCGACGGTGATCAGATAGCCGGCCAGGCCGAAGGACCGCACCAGCGTGCGCGTGGCGAGGAGAAGCGCGCAGATGTCCGCCGTGTTCGTGATCAGGAGGACGGTGACGAGGAGACGCTCGGGTTCCTGGAGCAGTCGAGATAACCGGGCGGCGCCGGGCGTTTGCAACTTCACATGGTAACGCAGCCGCACGGGATCGATCGACATCAGGCCGGCCTCGATCCCGGCGAAGAGAAACGTGACCATCCCCAATCCGAAAATGGCGAACCAGATCACGTGCCGCGCGCTCCGTTCTCGGCTGGCTCTTCGCGAGCCGTGCTCAAATTCGTCGTCTTTTCCAAGAGCAATTCTTCGATCCGTTTCCGCGCCGTCCGCCGCACGGTGATGGCGAGCCGCGGCAGCTCCACCTGCGTGCCGGACGCAGGCAGATAGCCGAGCCGGTTGAAGACGAGCCCGCCGATCGTGTCGATCCCGTCCGCCTCCAGTTCGAAGCCGAGATGCTCGGCCAGATCGTCGAGGCGCGCGTTGCCGCTCACGAGAAAACGCCCGTCTTCCAGCGGCTCGATGTAGAGATCGGCCTGCCCGAGCGGCGCGGCATCGCTCATGATTTCCTCGATCATATCCGACAAGGTGATGATGCCTTCCGTGCCGCCGAATTCATCCACCACGACGGCCATGCCCTGCGGGTGAGAGAGAAAATTATGGAGCAAATCGGGCGCGCGCATCGTCTCCGGGACGAAGGAAGGCGCGACGAGATTTTCGGTGTAGTGCTCGCTCGGATCGAGCAGGAATAGGCGCACGTCGAGCAGGCCGATGATTTGATCGGGCGTCTCCGCATAGACGGGTACGCGGCGCAGGCGTTTTTCTTTTAACTGCGCGATGGCCTCTTCGTTCGTCAGATCATCCGGCAGCGCGAAAGTATCCACGCGCGGCGTCATGCAATCCTTCGCCGTCTTGTCGCCCAGCTTGATGATTTCCTGGATCATCTCGCCTTCCGCTTCGTGCAGCGTCCCTTCCTCCTCTCCCATTTCCACCAACGTCTCCAGCTCTTCATCGCTAATCCCGACGCGCGCGCGAGTGGCCGCGGGCGCGATGCGATCCACGATCGCGAAGCTGACGGTTTCCAAGCCGCGCCCCACGCGATCGAGCAGCGGCATCAGGGCGCGGAGGGTAAAAACGCCGATGGCCGACAACCGATACGGCGCCGAGAGCGCGAAGACTTTCGGCACCAAATCGCAAAGCAAAACGATGATGGCGAAAATGCCGAGCGCGGCCAGCCATTGCGGGATGCGCTCCACCGCGGGCGGCCCTTCCCAAAGCAGGACCAGGCAAAGCACGATCAGCGGCACGTTCACGACGGTGTCGCTGAGGAGGAGGACGTTGAGGACGCGGCGCGGATTATCGCGAAAGGCCTGGATGAAATTTTTGAGCGCCGGGTGCTTGTCCTCCAAACGCCGGAGCTGATGCGCTTTCAAAGAAAAGAGCGCGGTCTCCAGACCCGAGAAAAGCGCGGAGAGACAGACGAGAACCGCGATGACCGCCAGGAGAAAGATGAGGCCGGCCGCGGTCATTCCGGGCTGTGGCCGCGTTCGCGCCCGTCTCCCCCGATTGGGAAAATAAAGCGTGCCGGTTTGCCCCTCATCTCAGACGGCCGCAAGCTAAACCGAAGATGAGCAAAGGCGAAAGAATTTCGCGATTCGTCGCGGAACTGGCCGCGCAGGAATCGGCTCCGCGCGGAGGCGAGGATATCGCCAATCATCCGTGCTACCGCGGCTTTTTCCGCTGCTGGAACGAGCAGCGCTACTATGAAGCGCACGATGTGCTCGAGCATCTGTGGCTCAAGACGACCTCGGAAGACTGGGCCTACTTCAAGGGCCTGATCCAGGGCGCGGGTGGCTTCGTGCATTTGCAGAAGCACTTCGAGTTTCCCACACATCGCGTTCATGGGCGTCGGCTCGGGCCTGCGGTGCGGCTCTTTCGTTTGGCAGCGAAAAATCTCACGCCGTTTGCGCCGGTCCGGTATGGGTTCGACGTCGGCGAATTCCTGGCGTTGCTCGAGCGCACGGCTGAGGCGGTGATCGGCTCGGACTTCACGCACAATCCCTGGTCGCCGGAACGGGCGGTGCTGCTTTCACTGCATGAATCGGCCGTGCAAAAGCCATGAGCAGAATTCTCTTCATACTTTGGGTGATGATGTTTGCGTGGTTACCGTTGGCCTCTGTGAGATCCGCTGAGGACGCGGCGTCAGCGCCGACAAAATTCAAGGCCAGCATCGGCGGTTTTATGGGCTCATCCTATCAAGTCGATCTGCGCGCGGACGGGGCGCTCGACTATTGGGCTTCGGGGCGGGGCGAGGGGATGGCGGAGCACGTCACCATCCGGCCGACCGCGGCGGATTGGCGGGCGTTCCGCGCAACGCTGGACGCGCTCGGCGTTTGGAAATGGCAACCGGAATATCTGAACGAGTCGGTGATGGATGGGACGCAGTGGTCGCTCGAAATCGCGTTTACTGATCACGTGATGGCGAGTCACGGCAGCAACAAGTATCCGGCGGACTTCGGTCGCTATCTCGCCGCGGTTGAAAAATTGCTGGGCGGCGTCTCGTTCAAATAACGCGATCGCTTATCCCGCCTTCACGGATTGGCGAAGAGCAGTTTGCAGCCGGCGATGACGAGCACGGTGGCGAGAAGGAGTGAGATGGTGCGCGGAGGAAGACGGCGGCTGCCGAGATAGGAGCCGAGCGTGCCCGCGACCACAGCGGCGACGGCCAGGCCCCAGATAAATTTTGGCACCGGTTGGCCGCTGATCACGTAGCCGGAAAGGCCGGCGATCGAGTTGACCCAAATGAACAGGGCGGAGACCGCAGCGGCGCGTTTCACATAAGTCCAGCGCGCCAGGAGCAGAAGCGGCGTGAGAAATATCCCACCGCCGGTGCCGGTGAGGCCGGAGAGAAATCCAATGCCGGCGCCGCTGCCTAGACGATGCGGCGAGTGTCGGCGCCTCGATATTTTCCGGATCGCCTTGCCGGAAAAACAGACGCGCCGCGGAAAACAGGAGCACGCCGCCGATGAGTGGTTTGAGCAGCCAAGTGGCGAGGTGCAGCGACCCGCCGAGATAGGCGAAGGGCACGGAGAAAAGCGCGAAGGGCCAGAAGAGCGACCAGGAGAAATGGCCCGCGCGCCAAAATTGAAACGCGCCGATGGAGGCGACGAGAATGTTCAGGATGAGCGCGGTAGGCCGGATGAAGGTGGCGCTCAGGCCACACAAGGTCATGACTGCGATGTAACCGGAGGCGCCAGCGTGGCCCACGGAAGAGTAGAGGAATGCGACCACCAGAATTCCGAGGACGAGAAGAAGGAAGGTGGTCGAATCCATGGCGGAGGAGTTGAACGCCGAACGTCGGCATTCTAACGCCGAACGTCGAATGGAAGGGATGGCAGAATTCGGCGTTCGACGTTCGGCGTCGGGCGTTCGACGTTCTCTCCGTCATGCCGTCCAACCGTCTCGCCCAGGAAAAATCTCCTTACCTCCTCCAGCATGCCGATAACCCCGTGGACTGGTTGCCGTGGGGCGAGGAAGCGTTCGCGAAAGCGCGCGCGGAGAACAAGCCGATCTTTCTCTCGATCGGTTACTCGACCTGCCATTGGTGCCACGTCATGGCGCACGAATCGTTCGAGGACGAAGCGACGGCCGCGATCATGAATCGCGAGTTTGTGAACATCAAAGTCGATCGCGAAGAGCGCCCGGATGTCGATCGCGTTTACATGACCTTCATCCAGGCCACGAGCGGGCACGGCGGGTGGCCGATGAGTGTCTGGTTAACGCCGGAGCTGAAGCCGTTTGCGGGCGGCACGTATTTTCCGCCCGAGGATCGCTACGGACAGCCGGGGTTCAAGAGCGTGCTCCAACGCATCGCGGCGGCATGGAAAAACGACCACGCGAAAATCACGGAACAGGGCACGCGCATCATCGCCGCATTGCAGGAAGCGGCCGGCAGCCGGGCGGACGATGCCGAGCTCGGAGCGGAAACGATCGAGCGCGCTTACCAACAAATCGCGCGCAGCTACGATGCGCATGAAGGCGGCTTCGGCGGCGCGCCGAAGTTTCCGCGGCCGGTGGTGTTGAATTTTTTGCTCCGCGTTTACGCGCGTCATTCAGAGACAACCATGGGCAAGCACGCGCTGGAGATGGTGCTTTTCACCCTGCGGAAAATGGCAGCGGGCGGGATGCACGATCATCTCGGCGGCGGGTTCTCGCGTTACTCGGTCGATGCCTATTGGCACGTGCCGCACTTCGAAAAGATGCTCTACGATCAGGCGCAGCTCGCGCTCGCTTATCTGGATGCGTTTCAGATTACGCACGAGCCCGAGTTTGCACGCGTCGCGCGCGATGTGCTCGATTACGTGCAGCGCGACCTGACGGCGCCGGAGGGCGGCTTCTATTCCGCGGAGGACGCCGATAGCCTGATCGCGCATGGCAAGCCTGAGCACGCGGAGGGCGCGTTTTACGTTTGGACGCAGAGGGAGATTGACGATTCGTTAGGCGCGAAGGCGGCGATTTTCAGCTTCCACTACGGCGTGAAGGACAAGGGGAACGCGCCCGCAGGAGCCGATCCGCATGGGGAGTTTGTCGGCAAGAATATCTTGCTCGAACGCCACACGTTGTCGGAGACGGCGAAGCACTTCGAGAAGACGGAAGACGAAGTGCGTGAACTTCTCTCAGCGGCGCGTGAGACGCTGCTGACGCTGCGCGCCAAGCGGCCGCGCCCGCACTTGGACGACAAGATCATCGCGGCCTGGAATGGCTTGATGATCTCCGCCTTCGCGCGGGCGGCACAGGTGCTGGACGATCCGAAGTATCGCGAGACGGCGGAGAAGGCGGCGCAATGTTTGCGCACGCATTTATTCGAGGAGAAGAGCGGCACGCTCGTGCGCAACTACCGCGAAGGCCGCAGCGCGGTGGCGGGATTCGCAGATGACTACGCGTTTGTCATCCAGGGCTTGCTCGATCTCTATGAGGCTTCGTTCGAGGTCGCGTGGCTGCAGTTCGCCCTGCAATTACAGGAGACGCAGGATCGCCTCTTCTGTGACACCGAGCACGGCGGCTACTTCAGCGGCACGGGGAACGACCCGAGCATCCTCTTACGGATGAAGGAGGACAACGACGGCGCAGAGCCGGCCGCCAGTTCCATCGCCGCGCTGAATCTGCTCCGTCTCGCGCAATTCCGCTCGGACGATGCCTTCAATAAACGCGCGGAAAAAACGATCGCGGCTTTCAGCGCCACTCTGAGCCGGGTGCCGAACGCGATGCCGCAGATGTTGGTGGCGCTCGACCAAAGCCTGCGCAAACCGCGCCAGATCGTCATTGCCGGAAAACGTGACGACGCGGGGACGCGCGCCTTGCTCCACGAAGTGCACCAGCATTATCTGCCGGGGCGAATTCTGATCCTCGCTGACGACGGGGCGGGCGAGAAGTTTCTGGGCGAACGCCTGGAAGTCTTGCGGGAAATGAAGGCGATCGACGGCAAGCCAACCGCTTACGTCTGCGAGAATTTCACCTGCAAGGCGCCCGTAACGGACCCGGCCGCGCTGCGAAAAATTCTTTAGCGCGCAGCGTGCCGGCGCTAGCCTCCTTTGCTATGAAACTGTTCGTTATGTTGATGGCAGGTTTCGTTGCCAGCGGATCGCTCCACGCAGAAGCGCCGGCGGGCGAGTCGCACTTTGCCGAAGTCGATGGGCACAAGGTTCACTACACCGCCTATGGGAAAGGCGAGCCGGTCCTCGTCTTCATTCATGGCTGGGCCTGCGACGAGACGGTCTGGAGCGGCCAGGTGCCGGCGCTGGCGAGCGAGACGCGTTGCCTTACGATCGATTTGCCCGGGCATGGACAGAGCGACAAGCCGGAGCTGTCCTACACGATGTCGCTCTACGCGCGCGCGATCGATGCCGTGCTGCGCGATGCGCAGGTGGCCTCGGCGTTTCTGATCGGACACAGCAACGGCGTGCCGGTGGTGCGGCAATTCTACCGCGAGTTCCCAGCGAAGGTGCGCGGCCTGGTTTTAGTGGATGGCGGGCTGCGACCCTTCCTGGATGCGGCGAGGATGGAGAAGTTCATCGCGCCAATGCGTGGCCCGAATTACCCGCAGGTGGCGGGGGAGTTGATCGACTCGATCACGCAGCCGCTGAAAGACGAAGCGCTGAAGGCGCGAATCAAAAAACTCATGCTGGCCACGCCGCAACACGTGGCGGTCAGCGAGTTTGAAAACACGACTGCGCCGGAGCTCTGGCAGCCGGACAAGATCAACGTCCCCGTGCTCGTGATCCTGGCCAAGCAACCGGCGTGGACGCCCGAGTATGAGACGTTCGTGCGCAGCCTCGTGCCGCAGGTGGACTATCAGGTCTGGGAGAACGTCTCGCACTTCCTCATGCTGGAGAAGCCGCAGAAGTTTAACGAAGCGGTGCGCGGCTTCGTCAAGACGAAGGCGTAACGGCTAATCGAGATGCTCGAACTTGGCCGCCGCGCGCGTCAATTTCGGACGGCGGCGGAGGCGCATCCAGTTGTTCCAAGTCTTGCGGATGCTATCGCCGGGCGTGAGGTAATGCTGGCTCAGCTCGTTGCTCTTCACGATCTGCGCGAGCACGCCTGCGACGGTGAAATCCTCCGTGCTTAAGATGGTGTAAGCGGTGCCGAGCGCTTCGCAATGATGCGCATCGCTCGCCGCCGTCATCGGCAGGCCGCGACGCTGGGCGTACTCGAAGGCGTATTTATTGTAGCGGCGCAGCGTGGTCGCGGCGTTAAAGACTTCGAGCGCGTCGATCGGCAGTGTCTCCAGCACGGGAAAGCGAATGCCGGCGCGGAAGAGATCGTATGGATGCGGCGGAATCGCGAGCCCGCCGTGCTCGTGGATGATCTCGCAAACCTCACGCGCCGGTCGGCCTTTGAGGTTCGGGAGCGTGGTGCCGATGCACAGGAGATGGCCTTCATCCGTCGTCACTTCCTGGCCGGGAATGACGAGAAAACCATCAACCGGCCTTCCGTCTTCGCGCATTAACCCGCGCTCCAGCATGTAGGTGACGGCATCGCAGGTGTTGTGATCCGTGACCGCGAAACCTTGCAACCCCTTGGCGCGCGCGGCCGCGATGTTGTCCTCCGGACTCGAGACGCCATCACCGGAAAAGAAGGTATGGGTGTGGAGGTCGATCTTGAGCGGCATCGTGGGCAGGCTAGTTTCGGCGCAGAGAAATGGAAAGCGTGGGTTTTAAAGAATGGGCCTCGTTTGCGAAGCGCTCGGGCGCGGCGCGCAGAGTCTTCTGCTGCGCAAAGGCGGCATCGCAGAAGGGCGCGAGGGCTTCCAATTTCAACATCGCGATTTTTTCCTGTTCCCGACATTTTTTCACGAGCAGGTCGCGAAGACGCGATTGGCAGGGGCGGAAATACCGGAGCGGCGCGCGGGGGAAATCGCGATCCAAATTTTTCGTCAAAACGGAGTTCGCCGCGGTGGTGAAAAATTGGAAAACGACGGCGGCGTTGGAGCCATGGCATGTGCTGGCGGCGGATGTAGTGCGCGAGCGTTTCGACTACGATGACGCGCCGGGCATTCAGGTGGCGTGCGTGCGCGCATACCGGCTCTCGCGCACGTGGACGTTTCCGGAGTTGCCGGCGTATGGCGGTTGCCGCTCGTGGGTGAAGCTGCCGGAGCTGCCCAGCGATATTGTCCTGCACTCAGTCCTGAGCGACGAGGAACACGCGCGCCGCCTAGAAGCTTTGACGCGCCTGCTGCGCAGCACTCGTTAGACGAGCGCTTCCGCGAGCAGCGGCGCTTCTTCGCCGGGCGACGGCTCGGGCTCGCGATTGAACTGCATATCGTAGAGCCGACGGTAGTAGCCGCTCTGCTCGAGCAACTCGGCATGCGTGCCGACTTCTTTGACGTGGCCGTGATCCATAACCACGATCTGGTCCGCCGAGAGAATGGTGGAAAGGCGATGGGCGATGGCGATGACGGTGCGGCCGGCGGAAAGATTTTCGAGCGCGACCTGGATTTGTTTTTCCGACTCGGAATCGAGCGCGGAAGTCGCTTCATCGAGGAGGAGGATGGGAGCGTTCTTGAGCAAGGCGCGCGCGATCGCGAGACGCTGCTGCTGGCCGCCAGAGAGGAGGCAGCCTTTGTCGCCGATCACGGTGTTGTAGCCCTGCGGCTGGGCCACGATGAAGTCGTGCGCGAACGCCGTGCGCGCAGCAGCGTAAACTTCTTCCGGCGTGGCTTCGAGGCGGCCGAACTGGATGTTCTTAAAGATCGTGTCGTGAAACAAAATCGTCTCCTGCGTGACGAGTCCGACCTGTTCGCGCAGGGAACGCTGTGTGACTTGGCGTAGGTCGTAGCCGTCCACGCTGACGCGACCGACCGTCGGATCATAGAGGCGCAGAATGAGCGAGAGAATCGTGCTCTTCCCCGCACCACTCGCGCCGACGAGCGCGTAGCTCTTACCGGGCTCGATCCGTAGATTCAATTCCCGCACCGCATCGCTGACGCCACCAGAATAACGGAAGGAAACGTTCTCGAATTCAATCGCGCCGGCGCAGGGCGGAAGCGCGATCGCGTCCGGCGCATCCTCCACGCTGGATTTCGAATCGAGGATGGCGAAGACCTCCGTCGTCGCCTGGATGGAACGCTGCATGACCACGTGCATGCGGCTGAGCGTTTTGATCGGCTCGTAGAGCAGGAAAATGCCGGAGATGAGGCCGAAGAAACGGGACGCACTCAGGTTGGCGAAATAGACGTAGAAAATCGCCGCGCCCACGCCGAAGGCGGCGATCGTTTCCACCAGCGGACCGACGGCTTCCATGCTCTTGATGATCCGCATCATGTTCTCGAACTGGAGGCGATTGCTGTTCTGGAAAATCGCTTCCTGATGATCCTCGCGCGTGAACGATTTGATCACGCGGATGCCGGCGAACGTTTCCTGCATCGTCACCACCATCTGGCCCATGTCCTCCTGCTCGGACTGCACGGCGCGCCTGGCTTTTTTTCCGTAGATGCTGATCGGGATGATGCAGAGCGGGAAGAGGAGGAGGGTGGCGACGGTGAATTTCCAATCGATGTAAAGCAACACCGTGACGCCGCCGATGACCGCGACCGGTTGCTTAAATAAATCGCTGCTGATGGTGGTGAGCGCGGCCTGCATCCCGCGGGTGTCGTTCGTGATCCGCGACATGAGAAAGCCGGAGTGCATCCGATTAAAGAACTCCATCGAGTGGCGCACCATTTTCCCGAAGAGCTGGTCGCGGATATCGGTCAGGACGCGATTGCTGACCCAATTCATGTAGTAGGCGTTGAGGAAGGAGAAGAGGCTGCGCAAGGCCATCACGAGCGGGATGGCGAGGCAGATCAGGACGATCGAGTTGATCTTCGGCCCGGCGTTGAGCGCATCCGGCCGCGCCATCAGATCCTGCGGATTGGGCGCCGCGCCGTGGAAAACGAAATTCGTCACCTGCCCAACCACGAGCGGGAAACAGGAGCTGACGATGCCGAACAGGAAACCGAACGCGAGCCCGAGCCCGAAGCGAAATTTGTAGGGCCCAACGTAGCTGTAGAGGCGTCGGTAGGGACGCCAGCCGACGCGGATGGTTTGCCAGACGGAGGGCTTTTTTTTCTTTTCCTGAGGAACGCTCATACGTGGGCGCCGCGCGGCGTTGCCAGCAGCGCCTTCATACCATCGATCACTTGCGCAGTCGAGATGAGGTTCATGGCCGCGCCCTTGCGATCAGGGGAAAACTGCGTCACCGGCGCGGTTTCGCCGGCTTGCAGGATAACGGCCGGGCTCGCGCGCGGTCGCCAATGAAGCGGATTGGTCGGACCGAAGAGGACGACTTGCGGCGTCTGCAGCGCAGCTGCGAAGTGCATCGGCGCGGAATCTACCGTGACGAGGAGGCGCGCGCGCTGGATCAGCGCGGCGAGAGTGAGGAGATCAACGCGACCAGAGAGATCGACAAAGCAATCGCTGCGTGCGGCGCGGATTTGCGCGAGGTGCGTCTGCTCCAGCTCAGCGTTTCCGCCCGTAACGACACACGGCAGACCTTGCTCGGTCGCGAAGTCGATCACTTCGCTCCAGCGTTCGGCTTCCCAAAATTTTTCGATCCGCGCCGAGCCGGGATGCAGGAGTACGAAGTCTCCGTGCACGCCAGCAGCGTGCAGGATGCGTTGCGCACAGTCGCGCGCCGAAGTCGGCAACTGGAGTTGCAGTTCCGGCGCCGCTTCGCGGAGGCCGAGCGGTTCGAGCAGAGCGAGATGGTAATCGACGGTATGCAGATCCCGCAGCGACGCGGAAACGAGGACGTTGTAGCTGAGCGCGCGCACGTTCGATTGCACGCTCGCGTGCTGATAGGTGATGCGTTTTCGCGCCCCGGAAAGCGCGGTGAGAAACGCCGAGCGATCGTTGTGGGTGAAGTCGAGACAGACGTCGTACTTCCGCCGCGCGAGCGTGAACCACTCCGCCGCATCGCGGACCTTGCCGCGCGCGACGAACGTGTGATCGAGGCCGGGAATCGCTGGCAGCAGTTCGCGCGTGCCCGTAGAGACAACGAGCGAAATGTCTGCGTCAGGAAATTGTGCGCGCACGGCCGCGATCGCGGGCGTGGTCAGGATTAAATCCCCGATGCGCTTGAGTTGGATGAGGAGGATGTTCACGCGCCAGACTGGTCGGACGGGTCTGACTAACCGGCCAACTTCATCGCGCGCGCATAGCCGCCGAGGAGGCGCGTGCGGAAATGATCCCAAGTGAAATTCTCCACCACCCGCGCTCGCGCGGCGACGCTCATCCGTTCCACGATTTCCGGATGCCGATACAAATGCAGAATCGCTTCCGCGAGCCGGTCCACATCGCCCGGCGGAATGATGAGGCCTTCCACATTGTCGCGCACCACGTCGCCGGCTTCGCGCGTGGTGATCTGCGGCAGGCCGCAGGCCGCCGCTTCGTAGGTGACTTTCGCGCTGCCTTCGCAGGTGGAGGGGAAGGCGTGGATGGTTCCTTGTTTTAGATAATTTTCCGGATCCTTGGCAAAGCCGACCACACGCACGTTGTCGCGCGCGAAGCGCTCGAGATGCGGCTTTGCCTCCGCGTGCACGGAGCCGACCAACCACAGCTCGGCGTCCTTCAGATCGAGTCGATGCCAGGCTTCGAGCAAGTGATGGATGCCCTTGCGTTCGATCAATGCGCCGGAAAACACGACGCGAAAAACCGGTGGCCGCGGCCCGGGCTGGAAGCGTTCGATATCGACGCCGCGCGGGAGATAGAAGAGCTTCTCCTTCGGGAATCCCTGCACAAGAAATGTCTCCGCTGCCTTCTCCGAGAGAACGATGAGCAGGTCGGCCAGGTCGTATTCCTCGAGGAAACGATCGCGATCGAGCAGCAGCTTTTCCTTCCAATTTTTCTTCGCTACCGGTTTCGGCGGTTCACGATCGATCTTCCCCCGGTCGCGATGCCAGGTCGGAATCTCGACCAGGGACGGAATGCCGCGCTGCTTGGCCACGCGGAGCGATTGCAAACAATCGCCCGACCAACTGTGAAACAAATCATAGCGTCCGCTCGCGAGCTGGCGGGAGACGACCCAATCGAGATAGCGCTTTTTCGCGCCGTAATAATACGGGCTCTCCAAAAACGAGAGCAACCGCACGGGCGACCAGCGCAGCGAGTAGATCAGCGACGCGGGAATTTCGCTCTGCCGATTATCGTAGGCGACCGCGCGCCCGAGAAACCCGCCGCGATGCGAAGCGCGCAGAGTTTCAAACGCATCCGTATCCAAGCCCGAGCCGCCGATGCGGGCGAAGATCGAGTAGAGGAGATGCTGCGGGAGGACGCGCGGCGGCGCCACATCGGCCGCAGACGGCTGCGCGTTTTGAGTTTCACCGAGCATCGCCTGACCAGTATTGTGGCGATTCTTCGCAAGTAAAGAGAGAGCGACTCGATCGAGTGATGGACCCAGAGCATCTGAAAATCGGATTCGTCCGGCGCGGTTTTTCCCGCAGCGGCGGCGCGGAGGCGTACTTGAAACGCCTCGCCGCCGGGATGCGCGCGGCTGGGCATGAGACGGCGTTGGTCACGACTCCGGATTGGCCGACCGCGGAGTGGCCTTATGGCGAGCTGATTTGGGTGCAACGGGAAAACGCCGATGCAATTTGCCGATAACGTGGACCGCGCGCGGCTGCGCGAGCGTTGCGACGTGGTCATGAGCCTGGAGCGCATTCGGCATTGCGATGTTTTCCGCGCGGGCGATGGCGTGCATCGCGCCTGGCTGGAGCGGCGCTCGCGCGCGGGCGGCGTGATGGAGCACGTCAGCATCGCGTTGAATTCGAAACATCAGCGCATCCGTCGGCTCGAGGAGGCGCTCTTCAAATTTCGCGGCGCGCGGCGCGTGATCGCGAACTCGGAGATGGTGAAGGACGAGATCATCGAGCTCTACGGTTATCCGGCGGAGTGGATTGAAGTGATTTACAACGGCGTGCCGATCGAGCAATTCCGCTTCACCGCCGAGGAGCGCGCGCGCAGCCGGGCCGCGCTGAATCTAGCGGACGACGACATCGCTGCGCTCTTCGTCGGCTCAGGTTGGGAACGAAAAGGTCTCGCGTCGGCGCTGCGCGCGATGGACGAGATCGATGATCCGAAGCTGAATCTTTTCGTGGCCGGCCGTGGCAACGAAAAGGCCTACTCGTCGCGTCACGCTCGCTTCCTGGGCGAGATCGACAACCTCGCAACGCTTTATTGCGCCGGCGATCTCTTTGTTTTGCCGACCATCTACGATCCGTTTTCCAACGCCTGCCTCGAGGCGCTCGCGGCCGGATTGCCCGTGATCACGACCGACGCGAATGGCTTTGGCGAAATCATCACTGAAGGCGAGCACGGCTCGGTCGTGGAGGTGGGGCAGGCGAAAGCGCTGGCCGATGCCATTCGCTTTTGGTCGCACGCGGAGCGGCGCCGAGCGGCGCGGCCGGCTATTCTGGAGCGCGCCGCGCTCTTCGACATCTCGCACAACATTGCGCGGACGATCGAAATTTTGCGT
Organism: uncultured Verrucomicrobiae bacterium; assembly: GCA_963788065.1. Taxonomy (GTDB): domain Bacteria; phylum Verrucomicrobiota; class Verrucomicrobiia; order Chthoniobacterales; family UBA10450; genus JACCTI01. The sequence continues at coordinate 178,997 of CAWBFF010000009.1, read as the reverse complement.
CAGGTTGCAGCGAGTGCCGACGGGACGTCCGGATAAATCCGGAAGACTTGATCGAGCCGCGCGATTTCGAAAATTGGGCGCACCCCATCTTGCAAACCGGCGAGAGCGAAGTTTCCACCGTAGCCGCCCACGTTTTGCATTCCCTCGATCAGCACGGCCAAACCGGAGCTGTCGATGTAGCTGACGCGCGACAAATCGACCACGAGCTGCTTCGGTTTTTTGTCCGTTATCGATTTTAGCGAAGTCGCGATCCCCTGAGAAACGTGGAGATCGATTTCGCCTTCGAGCGGCAGGACATTGGGCTGGGCAGTGTCGGTCATGGCAGGCGGGTTCGGGAATTTCTCATTCTCCGACGGATCGTCAATCACCAGCCTAGTTTTGCGATGACGTCGTCGACTTCGGAGAGATCATCGAAGAGAAAATCCGGCGCGCAGGCAGCGAGCTTTTCCCGGGTCCACGACCCGGTTGCGACCGCAATCGTGCGCGCGCCGAAAATTTTTCCGCAGGCGATGTCGTGTCCAGTATCGCCGATCACGTCGATCTCAGCCGGGGCGAAAGCGTGGCCGTGCAACTCCTCCGCGCGCGCACGGGCGAAAGCGCCGAGGCGGTTGCGATCCCCGTCATCGTCCGCGAAGGCGCCGAAGGCGAAGTAATCCCAGAGCCCGTAGTGTTGCAGCTTCAACTCGGCGCCACGGCGTAAATTGCCGGTCAGGAGGGCGAGCACGCGATCGGGTTTCGCCGCCATGCGGTGAAGCAATTCGGAGACGCCCGGAAGGATTCGGCCCGGGACCTCTGCGAGCAGTCTCTCCAGCCCGGCCAGATATTCGTCCAAAAATGCGGAGACGTTTCCGGGTGTCGTTTCCACTTCGTATTTTCGTAGAATGCTGAGGGCGATGGAGACGTCGGTGCGGCCACCAATCTCGATATCGGCGAGATCGTCCTCCTTGCCGAAGCGCTCGCGCACGATCTGCCGCAGCGATTTTTCGCCCGCGCCGCCCGTGGTGAGGAGGGTGAAGTCAATGTCCCAAAGAAGAAGACGCTGCGGCATTTCTGATTTCTGGTTCTTGATTGCTGATTGAGCGGTGGAAGCGCGGACGCTAGCTCGCGAAGACACTTTCTTAAATCGAAATGTCACACCGCGGTCATCCCGGTCACGCGCGGATTTTTGGCGCGCGGGAGCGCGCCGCGTGGCGGACGTCGTTTACAGACTCGGCGGCTGCATCGTAAGCAGCGCAATCATGCTGGCGAGGAACGCAAGCACTGCCAATGCGGCCGCGGCGAAGATGGCCGTGCGCACTGAATCTCGCTTCGCGCTGCGGCGTGGGAAGGGCGAGGCATTGGCGAAATCCGCCGGGCGCGCGCTCACTTCCGCCGGCTTTGCCTCTTCACCGGCGAGGGCGGGAAGGGGCTGCGCGGCGGTGCCACTCTCGGATTCAAAACGCGCTTCCACCTTGCCGAAGCGCACCCGATCGCCTGGTTTCAAGATTACGCTCGTGATCGGCTGTCCGCCGACGCGGGTGCCGTTGGTCGAGTTCAGATCTTTGAGCTGATAATCCTCGCCCACCAATTCGAGCTGCGCGTGCCGACCCGAAACGGACGGGTCATCGAGGTGGATCATATTCTCTGGCGAACGCCCGAGCGTGATTACGTCCTCCGCGAGTTCGTGCGTGACCGGGCCGCTCCCGGTGGTGATCGTCAGCTTGCGCATGCGTGATTCGATATCAGCCGCGCGTCGGTCGGGCAATGCTCTTCCTGCATTGCCCGGACCGGTTGGCAGTGCCGCCCGTTCACAATCCGCCGCCGGAGCGCGCTTTGGTCGCGGCCACGTCGGTGGAGTTGATCGAGCCATTGACGGTGACATCGGCTCGGAAGTTTGCGCCTGTCACTGGGACGCCCGATTGCGCGCGGACCAGGCCGATGTCGGTGGAATTAACCGAGCGGCTGGCGTTGGCGTCGCCGACGACCACATCCATCCGCGCGGGCGCGGCGGCCAGGACGGTCTCGCCCGCGCCATGCACGCCTTCGAGTTGGACGACGAGATGTTGCAGACCCGACACGCCGGCCAAGTGGACGGTGCATTGATTCGGGTTTGGCCCGATCTCGCGGCTGGCCACGGTCCCAACGCCGGAGGCCACCTTGGCTCCGTCCACCGCGGTCAGGTCCGCGCTGAAGGAATAAACGAGCACATACTCGCCGTTTGCCGGCTGCCGGTTTTCGATTCCGGGTAGGCCATCAGCCGGCAGATCGATGTCGAAGGTACCGGCTTTGCCGTGCACCTGACGCGAGACCACGCCGGTGCTGGAGAGGGGAATGGCAGGGAAGTTCGTCCGCTCGACCAACGTGAGATTGGCGCCGTTAAATGTGGCCTGGCGTTTCCCGGCGGCCCAAACGTTTCCGCTGCTGTCGCGAGTGAGGTCGTTTAACTGATTGCCGCCCGTCCCGTCCCCCGACATGTTTTCGCTCGGGACCTGCGTCCAGGCCGCGCCATCCCATCGCACCGCAAACGTGTCCAGCCCCTGCGTGCTGGTCTCCCACATGCCCCCGGCATAGTAATCGTTCGGCCCGCGCGCGGTCACGCTTTGGAGTGGACTCACGTTGAACGGGCTTGGATTCGGCACCGGCGTATAGCTCCAGGCCGTGCCGTCCCAACGCAACGCCAAGGGTTTCCCGTACACGTTCGGGTTGTCGTAGAATCCCACCGCCATCATGTCGTTCGCGCCGGCGGCGGCGATGCTGAGCAGCGAGCCGCTGCCGGATGGGCTATCCGGCGAGGGCACGATGCTCCATTGCGTGCCGTCCCAATGTTCGATGAGAGTGTGATGCACGTTCCCGACGCGGTAGTAGCCCACCGCCCACACGTTGTCGGACGCCAAGGCGACGACCGATTCCAAAGCTTGCGAGTAAAGCCCGTCGGCGACGTTGGGGCTTGGAATTTGCCGCCATTGCGTGCCGTCCCAATGCACCGTCAGCGTCCAACTGCCGCCGTTGAGCGCGTCCACAGAACCGACCATCCAGATATCGTTCCCGGCGACAACGGCGATGTCCTGCAGGTCATTGTTCACGTCCGTAAATCCACGGTTATTTATCGGTGGCAGCGGCACCTGTCCCCAAGCGGTCCCATCCCAACGCAGAACAAACGAGCGGCTGTGGCCGCCGACCGCCCAGAGTTGATTAGGCGATACCGCGACGACCTTCTTGAGGTGATTGCCGGCGCCCGAAGCGGGGTTAGGCGTCGACGTCACCGTCCAGGTGCTGCCATCCCAATGCATGGCCAGAGTTTGGAAAGCGCTAGTGACGTCGTCGTTGTAAAATCCCACGACCCAGACATCGGTGTTTGAGAGCGCGGCCACGCCATTGAGGTGGTTACTGCCCGCGCTGGCATTCGCGCTTCTAAGGATGGTAAGCGCGGGCGAAGGACTGGCGCTCGGCGAAGGACTGGCGCTCGGTGATGGACTGGCGCTCGGTGATGGACTGGCGCTCGGTGATGGACTGGCGCTCGGTGATGGACTGGCGCTCGGTGATGGACTGGCGCTCGGTGATGGACTGGCGCTCGGTGATGGACTGGCGCTCGGTGATGGACTGGCGCTCGGTGATGGACTGGCGCTCGGTGATGGACTGGCGCTCGGTGATGGACTGGCGCTCGGTGATGGACTGGCGCTCGGGGATGGACTGGCGCTCGGGGATGGACTGGCGCTCGGGGATGGACTGGCGCTCGGGGATGGACTGGCGCTCGGGGATGGACTGGCGCTCGGGGATGGACTGGCGCTCGGGGATGGACTTGGAGAAGGACCAGCTCCGGTCACGGTGATCGTCGCCTGGCCGCCGTTTCGCTGGTCTTCGAGTTGGTAGGTTCCCGCGAGGCAGAAGGTGAACGAAAAGGATTGGCCGGGTTGAAGATCGCCACTGTCGATGAAGTTGTGCCCCACATCGCGCACCCGAGCCCGACTCCCACCAGTGTTGGTCCAGGTGACCTGGGTGCCGGCATTAATGTTGAGCGAGCTTGGAGTAAACGAACCGCTGCCCACCGTCATGCTCGCGTTGCCGGTCGGACTGCAATTTGGCAAAGGCGACGGGCTCGCGCTGGGCGAAGGACTGGCGCTGGGCGATGGACTGGCGCTGGGCGATGGACTGGCGCTCGGCGATGGACTGGCGCTGGGCGATGGACTGGCGCTCGGCGATGGACTGGCGCTGGGCGATGGACTGGCGCTGGGCGATGGACTGGCGCTCGGCGATGGACTGGCGCTCGGCGATGGACTGGCGCTCGGCGATGGACTGGCGCTCGGCGAAGGACTGGCGCTCGGCGAGGGACTGGGCGTGGGCGCGGCGATTGCCGCGGGGCTGCGTTCAGGTCGAGGAAAGCGATCGGTTTGTGCGGCCACCGCGAGCAAACCCAAGATGAAAGTGGCGCAAAAAATGGCAGCGAACCGCAAACTTTTCTTTGTCATACAAGGTCTCCGGGTAAGGTGCTTGCTCCGCGTATGGCGTAGATCGATTCTGAGCGGGGTTCAAATCGAGAATAGTAACGGCGCTGTTACTTTCCGCCGCGCCTGGCCAAGGCGGCTGGCCCCTCGCATTGACTCCCCCGGACGCGCCCGCATAGTGAGCGCTCCAATGTCCATCGAGCTCACGCGCAATTTCTGCATCATCGCGCACATCGATCACGGGAAGACGACGCTCTCGGATCGCTTGCTCGAGCGGACGGGCACGATCCAGGATCGCGAGCGGCAGGATCAACTCCTCGATTCGATGGATCTCGAACGCGAGCGCGGGATCACGATCAAGGCGCACCCGGTGGCGATGCGTTACACGGCGAAGAACGGGAAGACGTATCGCTTGAATTTATCGGACACGCCCGGGCACGTCGATTTCGCTTACGAAGTCTCGCGCTCGCTCGCGGCCTGCGAAGGCGCGCTGCTAATCGTGGACGCCGCGCAAGGCGTGGAAGCGCAGACGGTGGCCAACGTTCACCTCGCGCACAAGCAAGGCCTGACGATCGTGCCGGTGATCAACAAGATCGATCTGCCGAACGCCGACATCCCCTCGGTGCACAAGCAGATCGAGGAGATCCTGCAAATCCCCGCGGAGGAAGCGATCGATTGCAGCGCGAAGATGGGGATCGGGATCGAGGAAATTCTGGAAGCGGTCGTGCATCGCATCCCGCCGCCGGTCCAGCCGAAAGACGACACCCTCCGCGCGCTCGTCTTCGATTCCGTCTTCGATGTTTACCGCGGCGTCGTCGCCTACGTGCGCGTCATGTCTGGCAGCATCGTCGAGGGCCAGCAAGTGCGGTTGATGAACAACAACTCGCGCCACGAGATCAAAGAAGTGGGCGTCTTCACTCCGAAGATGTTTCCGCAGGCGAAACTGAACGCGGGCGATGTCGGCTATTTCATCGCCAACATCAAAACCACCGCCGACATCAAGATCGGCGACACCATTACCGACCTGCGCAATCCCGCGACCGAGCCGCTCCCCGGTTTCCAGGAAATCCATCCGATGGTTTTCAGCGGCATTTATCCGATTAACACCGCGGACTTCGAGCATCTCAAGACCGCGATCGGGAAGCTGCGCCTGAACGATTCCGCTTTCGTCTATCAACCGGAAAGCTCGGTCGCGCTCGGCTTCGGATTCCGCTGCGGCTTCCTCGGGCTGCTCCACATGGAGATCATCCAGGAGCGGCTCCGGCGCGAGTACGACATGGACATCATCGCGACGTCGCCCAGCGTCGTTTACGAAATCCTGACCACGCGGGGCGAGACCGTGCCGGTGGATAATCCGGCGCACCTGCCCGACCCGAGCATCATTGAGGAAATCCGCGAGCCGATCGTGCGCGCCTACGTGCTTTGCCCTAACGAGAGCATCGGCGACATCCTCCAGCTCATCATGGAAAAGCGCGGCACGATGGATCACACCGAGACGCTCGATACCCGCCGCGTCATGCTCCATTGCGAACTGCCGCTGAACGAAATCCTGGTCGACTTTAACGACAAAATTAAGTCGCATCACGCGCGGATACGGCTCGATGGATTACGAGCATGCCGGCTATCGCGCCGACAAGCTCGTGAAGCTCGACCTGCTCGTGAACGGCGAACCGGTCGATGCCTTCTCCATGATCGTGCACCGCGACCGCGCCGAAGCGCGCGGCCGCCAACTGGCCGCGAAGTTAAAGGAAGTGATCCCAAGCCAGCTCTACCAAGTCGCCATCCAGGCCGCGATCGGCGGCAAGATCATTGCCCGCGAAAGCGTCTCCGCTCTGCGCAAAGACGTGACCGCGAAATGCTACGGCGGCGACATCAGCCGCAAGCGCAAACTGCTGGAGAAGCAGAAAGAAGGAAAGAAGCGGATGAAGAGCATCGGCCGGATCAACATCCCGCAGGAAGCCTTCATCCAGGTGCTGAAGACGCAGTAAGCGAGACGGTCTTCATCCTCGACGATGGCGGTGAGCGGCCCGAGCGCGCTTGCGCTTCGGAGATTCCCCAGGGCGCCGATGGCGTAACGCCGATACTTCATGTCCTTGTGCGCGATCGCTTCGAGGATGGCCGGGATCATCTCTGGTCCGGCTTTGGTCAACGGGATCGAGATTTGCGATTCCTTGTTGTCATCGCTGTAGAAGGCTGTCCACGCTTTCGCCCACTGCTCGCCTCCCGGGGTGTAAATCACCCCCGGCGGATCGGCGCGGACGATTGCAGCGATGGCAATGAAGAGCGCGGCGACGAAGGCGAATTGTCTCAGGGTTGCGAGCGCTTACTGCAGAATCGAAGCGGGGAGATTGTAGCGCTCAGCCCAGACGCCGCTCTCCGTATCGGTCGAGCCGAAACGCCACTCCAGCACAGTCCACTCGCCATCTTCGCGGCGCAGCAAAGCTTCCGCCTGCGGATCAAATGCGCCCAACTCGACCTGTTCACGATACTTTGTTTTCTTGAAGTTGATCTCGCTGCTGTCGGGATTAATCGGGGAGACGCGGGCAAAGGCCCACTTCCCGGCCACGCGCAGGTGATCGACCTTGAAGATAACGTCGTGCCCGATGTCGTTCCTCGCCGGCACTCGGAGCGCATCCATGATCGCTTTCCGTTCTTCGCTGCCTGCGGCGGGCGTGCGCGGGCTTTGCGCGAAAGCGCTGGCGCAAGAGAGAAGAGAACAAAGGAGAAGCGGGGTGAATATTTTGGAAAACATACGCGCCGCTCATCGCGCAGACGCTGCGCGCTGTCGAGTGGATTTTCGCGCATTACCGGAAGTATGCGGGCCGCGTTAGCGGGCGCCACGCCTTCAGCGCCTAGTCGATTCCGCAACGGCGGCCACTCCGGCAGCCAGCGCTTGCGCGAAGATCGTTTGGTTCGCCGGATCCTCGATCCACTGCGCGTCGGCCGGCTTCGCCAAATTGACCATTTCCACCAGGAGCGCAGGCACGTGGCTGTAGATGGACCCGGTGAGCGCGCCCTGTTTCGCGCCGATGAATGTCTGCTCATCGCCGCGGATGCCGTTGTCTTTTAACGTGGCGCCCAGGTTCGCTGCCATCCCGCGATGAAATGCTTTCGCGGCTCGCTCCGAGGCCGCGATCACTTCGGCGGACGGTCCTTTGATTCCCCTCACCATCCCCGACCGACGCGGATAATAAATCGTGAACCCGCTCGAGCCTTCCGAATCCGCATGCAGGCGCAGCATCAAATCCGCTGAGGCTTCGTTCGCAATCTCGGCGCGCCGCTGATTCGTCACCTTTTCGTCGAGGGACGATTTGGTCATGATTACGTCGTAGCCTTTCGCTTTCAGGAGCGGCTTCAACGCCTGCGCCACCGCCCAGTTTACTTCCACTTCGCGCAGGCCGTGCAGCAGCTCGCGGCCATCGCTATTTTCGCTCGGGTGGCCGGGGTCCAGGCAGACCCGGAAAACGCTTTTCGTCGCGGGCTCAGCCGCCAGCGCAGGAGTGGTGCAGAGCAGAACTGCGAGCAGAGCCGCGACGAGGGAATTTTTCGACAAAATGCTGGTTAAAGTTTGAGCGCTGCGCGTTTCGCCCGCATTTTTCATGAATGAGTGATGTGGATTCTTCGCGAAATGACAAACATTCTCCCGTCGATCCGCCTGTTTCGAAAGATGTCACAGAATTACTCGGAGCGCTCGGCGCGGATGACGCTCCTGCGACGCGCGAGGAACTTTATCAGATTGTTTACAACGAGCTGCGCGGGATCGCCGCGCGCAAAATGGCCTCGGAGCGGCCGGGCCATACGCTGCAAGCGACCGCTCTCGTGCACGAAGCGTGGCTGAAAGTCGGCGCGCGTTCCTTCAATGATCGGAAGCACTTCTTCGCCGCGGCGGCAGAAGCGATGCGTCACATTTTGGTCGATAGCGCGCGGCGGCGGAATCAGCAGAAGCGCGGCGGAGAGATGGAGCGGGTGGAATTGTTCGAAGGCGCGTTAGCCGCGCCGGACCGCTCGGAGGAACTCTTGATGGTGGATGAGGCGCTGGATAACCTCGCGAGCGAGGATCCTTTGAAAGCGGAAATCGTGAAGCTGCGCTATTTCGTCGGGCTCAATCACCAAGAGATCGCAGATGCGCTCGGGGTGAATGAGAAGACGGTCCGGCGTCATTGGGAGGTCGCGCGGGTGCGACTGTTCCAGCTTCTTTCCCCGCAGCCGGAGGAATCGGAGGCCGCAGATGCCGGCGAGGAGGGAGATTAATCTCCTGTCGCTTGTCCATTTTCCGGTGGGAATTTCGTTTTGTAGTGTGGGATTCCGCGTGAACTCGCTCGTCTTCGTTTTGGCCGGGCGACGCGCGCGGATTTCTCGATAACCCCCTCCGCTTTGGACTCGCCCCCTTCTCCGACTCGACGATCGCGCACACCTTTGCCCAAGCCCTCGGATCGAGCCGAGGCCACCTTTGCGGCGGCATTGGAACGAGAGCCAGCCGAGCGCGATGCCTTTGTCGCCGGCGCTTGCCGAGAGGACGACGCGCTGGAGCACGAAGTGCGGGGCTTGCTCGCGCTTCATGAAATGGCGGGGCAATTCATGGACGACTCGCCGGCCGCGCCCGCGGTGACGGCGGCGAAGGCGCGTCTCGAGGAGGAGAAGGAAGGCGCGCGGATCGACCGTTATAAGCTGCTCCAGAAAATCGGCGAAGGCGGCTTCGGCACGGTGTGGATGGCTGAGCAACTCGAGCCGGTGTCGCGCCGGGTCGCGTTGAAGATCATCAAAGTGGGGATGGATACCCGCGAAGTCATCGCGCGCTTCGAGGCCGAGCGGCAGGCGCTGGCGATGATGGATCACCCGCATATCGCCCAGGTTTTCGATGCGGGAGAGACCGACAAAGGGCGGCCGTTTTTCGTCATGGAACTCGTGAAGGGCATCCCGATCACGCATTTCTGCGATGAGCAGGAACTCGGCACGCGCGCGCGGCTGGCGTTATTTGAGGATGTCTGCGGAGCGATCAACCACGCGCACCAGAAGGGCGTCATCCATCGCGATATCAAACCGTCCAACGTCATGATCACCCTGCACGGCGAGACGCCGGTGGTGAAGGTGATCGACTTCGGCATCGCGAAGGCGACGCAGGGCAAGTTGACCGAGAAGACGCTCTTCACCCGCTTCGAGCAATTCATCGGCACGCCGGTTTACATGAGCCCGGAGCAGGCGGCGATGAGCGGGCTGGACGTGGATACGCGGAGCGATATCTACGCGCTCGGCATTCTGCTTTACGAGTTGCTGACCGGGAAACCGCCTTTCGACACGGAGACGCTCGCCGCGGCGGGCTACGATGAGATGCGGCGAATCATCCGCGAAGTGGATCCGCCCAAACCTTCCTCCCGCATCAGCACGATGGTGGGTGAAGAGCGCACCACGGTGGCGCGCGCGCGCCACTCCGAGCCGGGAGAAGTCGGGCGTCTGGTAGAGCCCGATCTGGATTGGATCGTAATGAAAGCGATCGATAAAGATCGCGGGCGCCGTTATGAAACTGCGGGCAGCCTGGCGCGCGATATCCGGCGTTTTCTCACCGATCAAACGGTCAGCGCCACGCCTCCGAGTGCCGGTTATCGCTTCCAAAAATTCGCGCGGCGTCACCGCACCTTCTTGCGCGTCGCGTCCAGCATCGCGCTCGTGTTGGTGCTAGGCACGGTGGTGAGCACCTGGCAGGCGGTGCGCGCCACGCGCGAGCGCCAGCGGGCGGATCGCGAGACGGAAATGGCGGAGCAGAATCTCTTCTATGCGCAGATGCACCTTGCGCAACAGGCATGGCGCCAACACCGCGGTCTGCGGCAAATGCGGGAGCTGCTCGCGCGTTGGCTGCCGAAGAATGGCGCGCCCGACCGTCGCGGATGGGAGTGGTTTTATCTCAACGCTCTTCCGCAAAAGAACATGCGCATCTTGACCGGGCAGGAAGCGGCGGAGGGGCCGTGCACGGTGGCGTGGAACCTACCCACGAACCGACTCGCGGAAGGCACGGCGGACGGTGTGATCCGCATCTGGGACCCTGGCGGCGCGCAGCCGGTTTTGGTTTTGCGAGCGCCAGCGCCCGAGGTTCCCTACTCCGGCAGCAGATGGCTCGCGTTCAATCCGGATGGCAGCCGTCTGGCGGCGGGGTGCAGGGACGGAACGGTGCATGTTTGGGACATCTCTACCGGGCAAGAGTTGAAAGTTTTTCGCGGACTGCAGACGTCCATCCTCACCGTGGCTTTTAGCTCGGATGGCGCGCGCCTGGCGGCGTGGGCCAAGAACGGCGCGATCGCAATTTGGGAGAGCGAGACCGGTCGCATGACCGCGGAGTTTACTCATGCCTGGGGACGCTACCGCCGGCGCTTGGAGTCCTAATAATGCGTTCCTCGCCACCGGGCACGAGGACGGCACGGTAACGATCTCGAGCGCGGAGCCTGGCGGCAAAGTCGTGACGCTGCGCCCGCACCGCGATCAGATTTACCATCTCGCCTGGAGCCCCGATAGCACCCGGCTCGCCTCGACGAGTGCGAACGATTTCTTTGTCAGTATTTGGGATATTGCGTCGGCAAAAATGGTACTCGGTCCGCTGCGCCATTCGCACGGGATCACTGCGATTGCTTGGGGGGCAGACGGCCGCCAGCTCGCCACCGGAAGTATGGATGAAACGGTGAAAGTTTGGGACGCGCTCACCGGTCAAGAAATCGCCACGCTGCGGGGCCAACTCGATGCCACTACTTCGCTGGCCTGGGGGCCGGACGGGCAGTTGGCCGCGGGAGGAGCGGACGGCAGTATGCGAATCTTTCATTCCACGCACGATCAGGAGTGGAGCGTTCTGCCGGGAGAGGTGCGTGAAACTGCGGTGGCCTGGAGCCCGGATGGGACGCGGTTAGCGTCGGCGGGTGACGACGGGAAGATACGGATTTGGGATCCGGTGATTGCTCGCGTTGTCATGACTATCGATAGCGCACGACCCAGCGGGGATTTATCCGCAGTTCGGTCTGATTCGCTCGCTTGCCTGGAGTCCTGATGGAGGACGGCTCGCGTCGGCCGGCCTCGATGGGAGTGCCAAAATTTGGGAAGCGTCCAGCGGGCGCGAAGTGTTCGCCTTGCCCGCGGATCGCGGCGCGGTTTGGTCGGTGGCGTGGAGCCCGGATGGAAACCAACTCGCGGCCGGCTCGCAGGACGGGACGATCCGGATTGTCGAAGGGCTGGAGCACGTTCCGCGGGTCCGTGTTTTCCAGGCTCATAAAGGCGATCTCCACGAGCCAACGAAACGGACGGGCGTCCGCACCGTGGCCTGGAACTCGCAGGGCACTCGGTTGGCGTCAGGCGGCTTCGATCAACTGGCAAAAATTTGGAACACCGCGGATGCCACCGAGCTGGCGAAACTTCAGGGACATACCAGCTGGGTCATGAGCGTGGCGTGGAGCCCGGATGGGAAACAACTCGCCTCGGCGTCAGGCGATTTTCTCGTCGTCACTTGGGACGCAGCGACGGGTGAAAAGCTGCAAACGATGCGCGGACATAATGACTTCGTGGACGCGGTGCGTTGGAGCCCGGATGGAAAACGGCTGGCCTCGGCCAGTCTCGACAATTCCGTCCGCCTTTGGGATCCGCGCACGGGCGCGGAGACGTTCGTGCTGCGCGGCAACTCCGGCATGTTTCACGATCTCTCGTGGAGCGCGGATGGCACCCGTCTCGCCGCTGCGAGTAGCGATGGGCAGATTTGGATTTGGGACGCGGGCAGCGGGATCGAGCGGTAGCGCGCACGCGAGAGAAGTTTCGCGGTAATCGACCGCTCAAAGAAATCTGCGGAGCGGGTGTCCGTTTCCTCCGGCGGATCTCGCTTCTATTCTCGAACCCCGGCCTCCGCGCGGAATCACTCACTGACGAAAACAACCTCAACACACACACACACGCTATGCGCTCCATCAAACTGCTCCTTTCCTCCGTCTTGGTTCTGGCCTCGCTCAGTTTGTTTTTGGTTGTCTTCGCGCCGCAGCTCGCGGCCAGTCGAATCGGGAAGATGTTCGTCCATCAAGATCCGGATTTACCGCCTGGCCGGGATGGGGAGGTGGATAAAGAAGAGTATCTCGAGCAGCGGAATGAATGGGTGATGATGAAGCGCGGGCTCGACAGTAAATTTCCCGTCGATCCGGCGAGGGCGCGCGAGGTGGCGATTACGCAGATGACCGGGCAGCTGCGTGAGCTCGAGGCGCAGCGGTTGAGTCGCGCGGGTGAAAATCCTGAGGTCAGCACCACCGCCTGGACGCCGGTCGGCCCGGCACCGGCACCGGTCACTCCGGCGGAAGGCCCGGTCACCGGTATAGTCGTTTCGATTGCCGTCCATCCTACGAATCCCAGTATCGTCTTCGTTGGCACAGGCTCGGGCGGGCTTTATCGGACCTTGAATGGGCAGGCTGCGAATCCGACCTGGACGCCGATGTTCGATACCGTGCAATTACAGTCCGTGGGAGCGTCTGCGATTGGCACGCTTGCGATTGGTGCGATCGCTTTCGCGCCGTCGAATCCCGACATCGTTTACATCGGCACCGGTTCACCGAACGGGTCGTTTGGCTCCGGCCTTTACCGAATCGAAGGAGCCACCACGGCGTCCCCCACCATTGTCGGCCCGATCAATCCGGCGGCTGATTATGGCAATGGCGTGCTGACGGCCTTTAAATACACCGCCATCAGCAAGATCCTGGTACACCCGACGCAGCCGAACGTCATTTTCGTTTCCACGACGGTCGGCAACGCCGGTCTCATCACGCACAACTTCTCGCCCCGGCCGCCCTTTGACGGCGAAGCCACCCATGGAATCTATCGTTCCACCAACGGCACCGACGCGGCTAATGCAGTCACCTTTACCAGGCAAGGTCCGCCCACCGATGATTCCTACGTCACCGACATGGTGTTCGATCCGAGCGACTCGAGCGCGAACACGCTTCTGGCCTGGGTGCTCAGTCCCGGAGGGCCCGATGCCAGTGGCGTCTGGCGCACGACCAACGCCCTGTCTGGCAACCCTGCGACGTACACACGGACCTTGGTGGCCGAGGGTCGCGTCAACGGCAAACTGGCGATCAATCAGGTGGGCGGCGTTGTCACCGTTCTCGCGGGCACCGGCGAAGCGCCTGCGGCGCCGAACCCCAACGGCTGCACCACGCAGGGCCGGCTGCGGCGTTCGGTGGATGGCGGCGTGACCTGGCCGAGCGCTGATTCCACCGCTTCGAACCAAGGCGGCTGGATTCGCGCGGCCGATGGATTCTGCGGTGGGCAGTGTATTCACGATCTCGCCGTGGCGATGGCACCTGGTGATGCGCGTATGATTCAACTGGGCGGTCAATACGATGACGGCTGCCGCATCCTCTCGAAACGCTCGGTGGATGGCGTCACCTTCACGCGGAATGACTTGGGATTGCATGCCGACGTGCAGGTGCTGACAGTGGCGCCGTCGGCTCCGAACATCGTCTGGTTCGGCAGCGATGGCGGCGTCTGGCGGTCCTCAGATACCGGCGCTTCCTGGTTGGATATGAACGGCGATCTCGCCACCAACAACAACCCCGCTGGAAAGATCAACGCGATGCAATACGTCAGCATCGCCACGCACCCGACCGATCGCGAGTACATGACTGGCGGAACGCAGGATAACGGCACCCATCTGAAGCGCGCCGCAACCAACGGGGGACTTTGGGACCGCATTGCCTTCGGCGATGGCGGCTACACGGCGATCGATACGAACGCGACCGACACCACCAACGTTCGGATTTATCACACCTACTTCCGCGCGGAGTACGAATACGTCACCAGCACGGCGGATGCGGTAGCGCTCAACTGGACCAACCGCCGCTGCGTCCCCGGCGGCGCGGGGAACACGCGCCTCGATTGCAACGATAGCACGCTGTTTTATCCGCCGATGGTCCTCGGGCCGGGCAATCCCAACACGCTCTACTTCGGCACCGACCGGCTCTACCGCTCGTCGGATGGCGGCGATACCATCCAACTCGTCAGCCAGGGGCCAATCGCCACCCAGTCCGCCGGCCCACAAATCACTTCCATCAGCGTCGCACTGGGCAACGACAACGTCCGTCTCGTTGGTTTGAGAGACGGCCGCGTCTGGGCCACCACCACCGGCTCCAATACGTTGGTCGAGGTGACACCGCCGGACGTTTATGTCGGCGCCGATCTCGTCGGGCGGGTCATGATTGACCCAAACACCTCCAATCCGAACGCGATCACCGCCTACGTCGCCTACGGGAATTTCAGTTGGCCGGCCAACCCATTCATGGTGCCGCCCAATCACGTCACGCACCTTTACAAAACGACCAACCTGGCCGGCGGCGCGAGCACTTGGGTGGATATGAGCAACGGCCTGCCCGACATCCCGGTGAACGCGATGGCGATCGATCGGATGAGCGCACAGGCGCCGAACCCGGCCACGACTCTTTATCTGGGCACGGACATCGGCGTTTACCGTTCCACGAACGGCGGCGCGAACTGGGAGATCTACAATCCCGGCAATACCCTCCCGGTGTTACCTGTCTTCGATATGGCCTTCCAGGAGCAGGGTGGGGTGGGCAATCGCATCCTGCGCATCGCCACGTATGGCCGCGGCATCTGGGAAATCCAAACCACCGGCACGGGCGGCCCGGTTTCACTCATCGGCGCCGTCTCGCGGAAAGTGCACGGCGGCGCGGGCACCTACGATATCGATCTCGTGAACGGCGCATCGAAAGTCGAGTGCCGCAGCGGTGGTAACTACACGCTCGTGCTTAGCTTCCCGAACACACTGTCCACCGTCAGCGGGGCGAGCGTCACGAGCGGCGTTGGCAGCGTGAGCAGCAGTGCAATCGATGCTAACGACGCGCACAATTACATCGTCAACCTGAGCGGGGTGACGAACGCGCAGATCATCAGCGTCAGCCTTAGCAACGTCAGCGACACCGCCGGCAATAACTCCAGCAGCGTGCCGATATCCATGAGCGTGCTGCTGGGTGACATTAACTCCAGCGGATCCGTCAATGGCACCGATGTGGGCCAGGCGAAAGCGGGCGCATCCACCGGGACGGTGAACGGAAGTAATTTCCGCGCGGACGTGAACGTGAGTGGCTCGATCAACGCCACCGACGTCGGAATCGCGAAATCGCAATCCGGCCAGAGCTTGCCTTAGGCGTAAGCCGCAGAAAAGCAAAGGGGCGTGCCGGTTCCGCTGGCACGCCTTTTCTTTGCAGCCCCATGGCCTCAGCCGATGCCTGCCAGACTCGCATTCGGTCAATATGTCGAAATGCGAATCGCGCGATTAACCGCTTCCGACTGAATAGAACCCGGCCCGGCAACGACCAAGGACAGTGATATGAAAAAATTAACAAGTTTAACGATTTGCTGCACGCTGATGCTGGCAGGCGCCGCTCTGGCCCAAGAGCCGGAAGAGCAAGCATCACCGGCAGCGAAACCCGCCACATCGGAAAAAGCCGAGAAAGAGCCAAAGCCGGACCGGAAAGCAAAACCGGATCGTGCTCCGCAGGGCGAACCGAAAGATGCGGCCCAGCACGCGACGAAGCCAGCCGAAGATGCGGTAAAGAAAACCGCCGAGACGGCAGAGACGTCGAAGCCAAACGTCAAGGAATCGCGCGCCAAACATTCCGCAGAAGAATCCTCGAAGTCTGCCGCATCGGTTGATGAGCCAGAGCTGAAAACTTCTGCTCCGGCAGAGAGCAAAACGGAAACTCGGAACGCCAAGGGCCGGAACAAGTCCCAGGCGACTCCAGCACCAACAGCGACCGTGACTCCGATGGGAACAGCGAAACCTGCGCCGACGGCGACGGTGACCCCGATGGGCACGGCGACCGCGGCTCCGACAGCGACCGTGACCCCGATGGGGACAGCGTCGCCAGCCGCGTCCGCAACTCCGATTGGCACGCCCGTGCCGTCTTCTGAAGCAAGCGGATCCCCGGCAGCATCGACCTCCGTCACGACTGGCACCTCAGCGCAGGTGACCGCGACGGCGAAGAAGCCCGAGCCGCAGATCGTGGAAAAAATCAAAGAGAAGCACGCGAACTTCCGCGCGCAGCCGCGTCCGGAAAAGGTGCCGGCTGTGACATTCTCGGCGAACTTCCGACTGCAGGGTTCGGATACCTGGCAGGGACCGAAGTACGAGGTCTATCGCTCGTATCGCCCGGAACGGCATGACCAGGGATATTATCGCTCGAAATACAAGCGCGTGGAGCTGGTCAGCGGAGGATATTACTATTACAACAACGGCTACTGGTATCCGGCGTGGGGTTACGATGATTCGGCCCAATATTACGCCTACGACGCTCCGATCTATGTGGGCTCGCGCGCGGTGCCACCGGATCGCATCATCGCGGATGTGCAGGCCGCACTTCAGGCGATGGGCTATTACCGTGGAGAAGTGGATGGCTTGCTCGGGCCGTTGACCCGGGAAGCGCTCACCGGTTATCAGTCGCGCCAAGGATTGACGGTGACGGCGGTGATCGATGAACCGACGCTTGACGCTCTCGGGATGGGCTAAGCGAGACTGATTCAGCTGAGACAGAAGGCCGTCAGGGCGCGCGAGTGCCCCGGCGGCCTTTTTGTTGTCGCTAATCCTAAGCCTCCGGAAAACGCGGGCCGTGATTTATCAGGTGATGAACTGCAAATGATTGCGTAGCGTGCCCGCCATGTTCACGCCGCGATACGTCAAACACAGCAAGCTGCTCCTGCGGCATGCGCAAAAATATCTGCGCTACAAAAAAGATGTCTTGAGCGAGACCGATCGGGCGGAAGTGAGCGCCGGCATCGGGCGGCTGGAAACGGCGCTGCGGGAGAAGAAGGGCGAGGCGATCAAATCGGAAGCGGAGACGCTGGACGCGAAGCTGCACAAGCTCACGCCGGTGACGTGGGAGGCGCATTGGCGGGAGAATTGCGAGGTCATCCTGGTCGCGATCGTGGTCGCGATCGGCGTGCGCTCGTATTTTTTGCAGCCGTTTAAAATCCCGACTGGCTCGATGCAGCCGACGCTGAACGGCATCATCGGTCACCCGATGGAAGGGCCGCCGCCGAACCTGGCCCAGCGCGCGGTGGAGTATCTGGTTCTCGGGCGCAACTACATCAACGTCGTCTCGCAGCAGGACGATCGCGTGGTGCAGGTGGTGCCGCAGAAGTACGGATATTTTTTCACCTTCTCGCGCATCATTTGCCAACGACAGAGTTTCCTCGTCTACGCGCCGCCGGATACGTTGCGGCAGGATTTCCGCGTGGCGCCGGGTAATATTTATCGGCGCGGAGACGTGATCGCGCGGGGCGCGATCGACACCGGTGATCAGGTGTTCGTGGATAAGTTCACCTACAATTTCGTGAAGCCGCACCGCGGCGATGTCTTCGTTTTTAAGACCGACAACATTTCGATGATCGCGGCCGACCCGGTGACGGGCGCGCCCTATTACATCAAGCGCTTGGTCGGGCTGCCGACCGACGAATTGCGCATCGACCCGCCGCAGCTTTTCGTGAATGGCGCGCCTGCGAGTGGACTCGGGTTTTCCCGCGTGATGTCTGCGCAGGACGGCTACCGCGGCTACGCCGCCACCGGTAATCACATGGCCGAGCCGGACCAGAGCTATCGCGTGCCGGAGAAGCATTATTTCGCGATGGGCGATAACAGCTACAACAGCTTCGATAGCCGCTATTGGGGGCCGGTGCCGGAAGAGAATCTCGTTGGGCGAGGCCTGCTCGTGTACTGGCCGTTCAACCGGCATTGGGGTCTGATCCGGTAAAATTTCTCCAGCGCGTAATCCGCCGAGCGCTTGGCGTCTGGCGGGGACGCTCTACACTCCGAGCGACGCTGCCGAACGATGTCCGACGCCCTCCCGCGCTTTCTTCCACTCCTCGGGCTCGGTCTTGGCTATGGGCTGGTGTTGTTTTTCAATCCCATCCGCCTCGCGCTCCGCGATGGCTTTCGCTGCATCCTGCGCTTCAAGCGCGTCTGGCTGACGTTTGCGCTGCTCAGCTTTGCCTACTCGGTTTTCCGCTTCGCTACTTTCACGCCGGTGCAGCAGCTCTCGGATCTCGATCCGACGCAGCTGGTCACGATCGGGGATTGGAATTGGCCACGTTTGAGCGACGTCTGGCGGGAGACACCGCTGCCGGCGCTGGAGGGCGTGGCCGGCATTTTCGATAACGCGACGACTACGTATCCGCTTTCGCTGCTGGCGGCGATTCTTCTGCTCTGCAATTGGCGCGGACTGCACGGCGCCTTGCTCGTGGCGCTGCGCCAACGTTTTCGCTTCTGGAGTTATCCCATTTATCTCGTCGTCGTCTTGAGCGCGATCGCGTCCATCTTCAAGCCGATCGTTTTTTGGCGGCTGCCGATCTGGCGCGCCGTCCTGCCGGAGGCCGCGCTCTTCCAAACCTCGGCCACGGTCGACGCCGTTTCCTTCATCTTCGAATATCTCTTCGGCGTTTACATTCAGGTCTACCTCATCACGGTCGCGCTCGCCTGGATCAAAGGCCTCGGCTTTGGCGAAGAAGCGCTTTTTCAATTCGCCATGCGCCGTTTTACCTATGTCTTGAAATGGGCCGGGCTGGTCGTGCTCGTCAGCACGCTTCTCGTGCGCTTGCCGCTGCTTCTCGCCTATTTCATCGATCTGCCGGGCGTGCTCGATTATCAGGACGCCGCGCGCTACGGCATGAGCGCGCTCCTCCTTGCGTTTTGTTCCGTCCAGATTTCGCTCGTCCTGCATAATGAAAGCCTGCGCGAAGCGTTCCGCGCGCACTGGCAATTTCTCCGGCGCAACTCGGTCCGTCTCGGCTGGTTCTTCCTCATCTGCGCGCTGCATTTCTTTTTCCTCATCGCGTGCGATGCAATCATGCGGGCGGCGATCGCCGACCGGGTGGCCGCGCTCATCATTTGGAAGACGCTCGCCGTCCTGGCGCGGGGCTTTCTCACCGGCTGGCTCCTCGCCTCCTGGGTCTGCCTTTTTCGCCAATGCGAGACTGGACGAATCGATAAAGAGACCTGGATCCGCTATTGATTCCCTGAATGAACGCGGCTGCCATCACCCGGAAGAGCAAATCGAATCTCGCGCTCGCGTTCGTCTCGTTAGGCCGGGAGCGCCGCGCGGACATTACCGTCTTCTACGCCTTCTGTCGGGTCATCGATGACATCGCGGACTCCGCCACCGCGAGCGTGCCGGAAAAGACCGCCCATCTCGCCGCCTGGCGGAGGTGGTTGTCCACGCCGGAAAACGGGGAGGACGCACTCGCGGCCGATGTCCGCGCTCTGCTGGCGAAGTATCAACTCGCCCCCGCCATGCTGGAGGAAATCATCGCCGGGGTGGAGATGGATCTTGCGCTGGTCCGCTATGCGACCTGGGAGGATCTACGCCTCTACTGCTATCGCGTGGCCAGCGCAGTCGGCCTCGTCAGCATCGAGATTTTCGGTTATCGGAATCAGCGCTGTAAAGATTACGCGGTCGCGCTCGGCCTCGCGCTGCAGACCACCAACATCATCCGCGATGTCGGCAAAGACATGCGCCTCGACCGCATCTACCTGCCGCAGGAAGAGATGGCGCGCTTCGATTATTCCGAAGCCGACCTGCGTTCTCAAACGCACGACGCGCGCTTCCTCGCGCTCATGCAATTCCAAGCCGAGCGCGCCCGCCATTTCTACGGCGAGGCCGCCGCGGCTCTCCCGGACGAGGATCGGCGCTCGATGGTGGCGGCGGAGATCATGGGCTCGGTCTATCGCTCGCTTTTGCAGCGGATGGAGCGCGATGGGTTCAACGTTTTCGAGAAAGAGTATCGGCTGAATCGCTTGCAAAAAGCAGGCCGGGTGGCGTTGCACCTTTTGAAGGCTCTGTAGTTACGCCGCGGTTTGCGGCGCGTTGTCGGAAAGCGTTTCGAATACGCTTCGCGCAGGCGCCGTCCATACCGGGGCAGAGTTTCGCTAGCGCCGGGGGAGGCCCTTCGTAAGCTGGCAACCGTTAGAAATTCAATCTTATGAAAAAACTCAGTTCAGCAGTTGTGGCCGTAGTTGCGCTTGGCGCACTGGGGCTCAGTTCATGTGAAACGCCCACCGGGCAGGGCGCTGGTTTCGGGGCGGCTACGGGCGCGCTCATCGGCGCAGCCACCACTGGCACGGTGCGCGGCGCGGCGATTGGCGCCGGGATCGGCGCCGGCACTGGCGCGTTGATCGGCGCCTCGATCGAAGCCGACGAACGCGGCTATTACGATGGACGCGAAGTTTCCTATTATCCTTATGGACGCCAGGTCGGCCGTCGCGGCTTCCTCCGCAGCCCCTATCCTCCGCATGCGCTGGTGGACGTGCGTGGCATTCCGCGCGGTGCGCTCGTGCGTGATCCGGCTACGGGCCGCGTCTTCCGCCGGCCCTAAGCGGGAGCGTTTCGTCGGGGAGGACATTCTCATCCCCATTTTCACAATCCAAATTTAGCGGGTTGATTCGGTGCACGCCGGATCAACCCGCTTTTCCGTCCCGCCATTCCTTCTCGCTCTCGAAACTCACTGCAAATTGATTCCCCGGCCAATCCAGCGAAGCATGGCCGGGTGCGGGAGATGAATTCAGAACTGCCGGAGCGGGTGGCGCGCGCGGAGCCGATCGCGCATCAGCTGCGCGCGGTTGCCAAGCGCGCCTGGCCGATTCGTTTCTCTCACGTCACTGAGCCTGCCCAGCCGCTGCTCGTGGCCACGCTGGCGCGCGAAATTCCATCCACGATGTGGATCGTCTGCCCGACGGTGCGCGCGCAGGAGATTCTCTATGAGAGCCTGTTGAATTGGCGGCCCCAGGCGCTCTTCCTCCCGGAGGCGGAGTTTGCAGCGGTCGAGAATATTCTGCCCGATCCGGAGATCGCGGCGGAACGCCTCGCCCTGCTCAGCCGGATCTCGCGGGAGGCGGGGCCGCATCTCGTAGTCGCGACTCGCGCCAGTCTCGACCAGCCCGCGCCGAAGAAGCGCGCGTTAACGGCAGCTGCGCTCCGCATAAAACAAGGCGCGCGGCAGCCGATGGAGCCGCTTCTGGAATCGCTCCAGAAAGCCGGCTACGAACGCGTTGCCCAAGTGACAACGCGCGGCCAATTCGCTGTGCGCGGCGGCATTCTCGATCTCTTTTCCTGGCAGGCGCAGCTCCCGGTGCGCGCGGAATTTTTTGACGACGAAATCGAGTCGTTGCGCGAATTCGATCTCGATACTCAAACTTCCATCCGCCATTTGCTCGCGGTTGATCTGCTCCTGGGCGCGACCGATGAACGCGGCGGCCAGGTGCGCGATTACATCGCGAAGGAACATCTCCGCGTCGCGCTCGAACCGGCGGAGGGAGATGATGCGCAGATCGTCATCAGCGAAGGCTGGCTGGAGGAAAGCGGCGCCGAGGAGGATTACGCGGGCGCGTTTCAGGATGCAGACGTCGCGGAGTTCGCCGTAGGCGATTTCATGCTCGTGGAAGCGAAGCGCGCGCAATTCGCGGCGCGCCTCGCCGAATGGCGGGCGAGCGGGATGTCGGTCTGCATCTACTTCCAGACCGAAGGAGAGATTGAGCGCTTCCGCGAAATCATGGGCGCGGCGCTGGAGGGCGTGGAGCTCGTCCTGGGCACGCTGGCGCGCGGCTTTTATTTTCCCGCCGGACAGCTGGTGGTGCTCTCGGCCGCGGAACTCTTCGGCCGCGCCACCACGCACGGCCGCCGCCGTCTGCAGCGTGCGGAACAGCAGGCGCGAAACCGCGCACAGATTGACTTCAGCGAACTGAACGAAGGCGATCTCGTGGTCCACCTCGAGCACGGAGTCGGTCGCTTCCAGCAGCTCATGAAAGTGCCGGCCGTCGGCGGGGGCGAACAGGAAGTGCTGGCACTGGAATTCGCCGATGACGCGCGGCTCTACGTCCCGCTGGAGCAGGCTTATCTCGTCTCGCGTTACGTCGGTGTGGGAAAGAAATCGCCGCCGCTCAGTTCGCTCGCGAACGCGAAGTGGGCGCGCGCCAAGGTCAGTGCGGCCGCGTCCATCTTCGATTACGCGGGCAAAATGCTGGCCGTGCAGGCGGAGCGCGAAACGCAGGTCGGGCACGCCTTCGGTCCAGACACGAAATGGCAGAGCGAATTCGAGCATTCGTTTCCGTTTCGGGAAACGATCGACCAGCTGAAAGCGATCGATGCGACCAAGCGCGACATGGAACAAGCGCGCTCGATGGATCGGTTAATTTGCGGCGACGTCGGCTTCGGAAAAACGGAAGTGGCGATTCGCGCTGCCTTCAAAGCGGTCATGGAAGGCAAACAAGTCGCGGTCCTCACGCCCACCACTGTGCTGGCACAGCAGCACTTCGAAACTTTCCGCCAGCGCATGCTCGATTACCCGGTCCGCATCGAAATGCTCAGCCGTTTCCGTTCGCAGGCGGAGCAGAAGAAGGTGCTGAAACTTTTGCGCGAAGGCGGCGTCGATATCGTCGTCGGAACGCACCGGATCATTTCCGGTGATGTCCAGTTCAAGGATCTCGGGCTGGTCGTGATCGATGAAGAACAACGCTTCGGCGTCCTGCATAAGGAGAAATTCAAGGAGCTGTTCAAGCTCGTCGATGTCCTGACTCTCTCGGCCACGCCCATCCCGCGCACGCTTTACCTCTCGTTAGTCGGAGTGAAGGACATGTCCACGATCGAGACGCCGCCGCTTAATCGTTTGCCAGTCGAAACGGTCGTCTGCGGCTACGACGAGCGCGTCATCCGGGATGCGATCAATCGCGAACTGGAGCGGCAGGGGCAGGTTTATTTTCTGCATAACCGGGTGCAATCGATCGAGAAGGTGCGCGACCGGATCTCTGAACTTTGTCCGCAGGCTCGGGTCGAGTTTGGCCATGGGCAGATGGACGCGGATACGCTGGAGGCGGTGATGGCAAAGTTCGTGGCGGGGAAGATCGACGTCCTGGTCTGCACGACGATCATCGAGAGCGGTCTCGATATTCCGAACGCCAATACCATCATCATCGATCGCGCCGATCGCTTCGGCCTGGCCGATCTCTATCAATTGCGCGGGCGCGTGGGGCGCGCGGAGCACAAGGCCTACGCCTATCTGCTCCTCCCGCGCGAAATGATGATGGTGGGCGCGGCGCGCAAGCGCATCAATGCGATCAAACAATACAGCTCGTTAGGCGCGGGTTTCCGCATCGCGATGCGCGACCTGGAAATCCGCGGTGCGGGCAGCATTCTCGGCACGGCGCAGAGCGGGCACATCGTGGCGGTGGGCTTCGATCTCTATTGCCAGCTGCTCAAGCAGGCGGTGGCGCAGTTGAAAGGCGAGAAGTTTAAAGCCCGGCTGGAAGTGGAAGTGCGGCTTGATTTCGTGGCCACGAACGAGGCGGAATTCATGCAAGCCGGCGCGGAGAGTCGCGTCCCGGCGTTCATCCCGAGCAACTATGTGAGCGATAGCGCCCTGCGCATCCAAGCCTATCGTGCGCTCGCGCAAATCAGCACCCGCGAGCAGTGGGATCGGCTGCGCAAAGATTGGCGCGATCGCTTCGGTAAATTCCCCGCAGCGGTTGACAATTTGCTCACCTTGACGGAGATCAAGCTCGCCGCAGCCAGGGCCGGAGTGACCCGCGTGGAAGTGCGGGACGGCAAATTAATGCTGACGCGGCGAGGGGATTTTCTGCTTGTGGGTGGTAAATTCCCCCGTTTAAGTACCGGTAAGATCGACCGGCACCTTTCGGAAGTCCTCGAATTAACCAGGAAGATTTGACCCCTATGATTCGTCTGTTTGTCGCCGCTTTTTTCGCGGCCCTCTTGTTCCTCCAATCGTCCCTCTGTCAGGCCGTAAATGCGGAAGAGCCGCGCGTGATTGATGGGATCGCGGCGATCGTGAATGGCGAAGTCATTACCTACTCGCAGGTGCGTCAGCTGGTCGGTCCGCGCGAACGCGCTCTTCGTCAGCAATTCACCGGTCCGGAATATGATCAGCAGCTGAAGATGGCAGAGGCGCAGGCGTTGAAAGATTTGATCGACCGCGAGCTCATCGTGCAGTCGTTCAAAAAGGAAAAGTACGCATTACCCGATTACTTCGTGGAGCAGCGCATGAACGATATCATTCGCGAGAACTTCGGCGGCGATCGCAACACCTTCATGAAGATGCTGGAGGCGCAGAACTTCTCGCTGAGCGAGTTCAAGAAGAACGAATACGAAAAGATTGTCGTCGCCGCCATGCGCGGGAAAAACGTGAATCCCAACATGGTCGCATCGCCCGCGCGGATGGAAGAATACTATCGCGAGCACAAGGAGGAATTTACGAGCAAGGAACAGGTCAAGCTCCGCATGATCATGGTTCCGAGTCGCGCACTCGAAGGCAATGCGGCCTCGCAAAAAGCGATGGCGGAAGAAATCCTGGGCAAGCTTGCGAAAGGTTCGGATTTTGCGCGCATGGCGCAGATGTATTCTGAAGACAGCACACGTGATCTGGGCGGCGATTGGGGTTGGATCGAGCGCCAAACTCTGGCGGGCCCGCTGGAGAAGGTGGCCTTCGGTCTGCGGGCGGGGAAAGTCAGCAACATCGTCGAACTGGGTGGCAACTTTTACATCCTGAAGGTGGAAGAACGACGCGGCGGGGTAACGAAGCCGCTTGCGCAGGTCCGCGAAGAGGTGGAGAAAAAAATCCGCCAGGAAGACGCGCAGCGGATGCAGGAAAACTGGCTGGCCGGTCTGCGCGAAAAGGCCACCATCCGCACTTTCTAACGTTGCGCATCGGCGTCACTCTCGGCGACCCAGCGGGCATCGGGCCGGAGATTGTCGCCGCCGCGCTTGCTTCGCGGGAGCTGCCCGGTGGCTGCGAGTTCGAAGTCATCGGCGAGTATTCGCTTTGTCAGCCCGGCGAACCGACACCGGCTACCGCGCGCGCTGCATCCGCGGCGCTGGAAAAGGCTGTCGCGCTCGCGCGCGAGGGATCCATCGCCGCAGTCGTTACGGGGCCGATCCACAAAGCGCGTATGTATGAAGTCGGTTTTCGCTTTCCGGGACAGACGGAGTTCTTTGCGAACCGTTGCGGAGTGGAAGATTTCGCCATGCTGCTGACAGGTGGCGCGCTCACGGTCGCGCTCGTGACCACGCACATTCCGCTGCATCGCGTCTCCGCGATGCTGACGCGGGTCGAGATCGTGCGCGTAGGCCGCTTGCTTGCGGCGTTCCTGGAGAAACGGCTCGGGCGCGCGCCGCGCGTGGCCGTCGCGGGACTCAATCCCCACGCTGGCGAATCGGGTGCGATTGGCTCGGAAGAAGTTGAGATCATCGCGCCCGCTGTCGAGGAATTGAATGGCGGCGGCAATTCCCGCTTCGCGGGTCCGTTCTCCCCCGACACCGTTTTCCATCACGCGGCGGAAGGGACGTGGGACGGTGTGCTCTGTATGTATCACGATCAAGGCTTGATCCCGCTGAAGCTGCACGCGTTTCATGAAGGGGTGAACGTCACGCTCGGGCTCCCATTTCCTCGCACCAGTCCCGACCATGGAACGGCGTTCGAAATTGCGGGCAAAAAAATTGCGCGGCCCGACAGCATGATTGCGGCGATGAAACTTGCCGCCGAGCTCGCGCAACAGCGCCGATAAATGGAGCTCGCGAAATACAACGCCGTCTTCAAGCTCGGCCTGCAGAACACCTTCGTTTACCGCTGGAATTATCTGCTCCGCGCGGTCTTCGGATTAGTCCCGCTCGCCGGTACCGTCTTTCTCTGGCGCGCCGTTTTTCAACGAAAAGGGCGGGGGCATGCAGGGCTACGATTACGGCTCGATGATCTATTATTATCTGCTCACGATCCTGGTCTCGAACTTGGTCACGCCGACCGAGGACGAGTGGCAGATCGCATCCGACATCCGCGAAGGCCAGATCAATTCCTTTTTGACCAAGCCGCTCAATTATCTCGGCTACCGCTTCAGCATTTTCCTGAGCGGCCGCCTGGTTTACACCGTGGTTACGATTTTGCCGATCGCGCTCATCTTCGTTTACTTCCGCACCTATCTCACGTTCCCGTCCGATCCGTGGGCTTATCCCTTCGCCTTCATCTCCCTCCTCATGTCGGCGATGATCCAGTTTTTTATCAGCTACAGCATCGCGATGATGGCGTTCTGGATTTTGGAAATCTCGACCATTGTGTTCATTTTCTACTCCTTCGAATACTTCCTCGGCGGCCAGATGTTTCCGGTCGATATCATGCCGGCGGGCGTTCAGGCGGTCATGAAATGGTTGCCGTTTTATTACGAGCTCTTTTGCCCCATCGCGATCTTCCTCGAACGCTTGAAAGGCGCCGCCATGATCGAAGCGCTCTTCATTCAAGCAGGCTGGCTCCTGATCATGTGGGCCACCGCGCACTTCATGTGGCGCCGTGGCCTTGGGCACTACCAGGCGGTCGGCGGCTGAGGTGCCCTCCCGCTTCTAGCCAGCGGTCGGGAGTCCGGCTTCCTTCCACGCGGTGAAGCCGCCGGCCATCGATTTTACATTTGTGTAGCCCATGCGCTGCAAATTATCCGCCACCAGGGCCGAGCGCCCGCCGCCTCCGCAATAGCAGATGATCGGTTTATCGAGATCGGGCGCCTGCTCTTCGATCTCGATTTCGATCGTGCCGCGACTCAGATGTCGCGCACCGTGGGCGTGTCCACCCTCGAACTCGCTTGCTTCTCGCACGTCGATCAACATGGCCTTGCCCTCTTCGGTTTCGGTCCGGGCTTCCGCCGGCGAGATTTCCGTGACGCGTTTTTTTGCCTCAAGGACGAGCGACTGGAAGCGATTGGGCTGGTTCATGAACGACAGCGTTACCTGAGGGCCGCGAATGTCAAAACGAAGGGAGCGGCGCTGTTCCAAGGAAACTATCGCGGAGCGCACGCGACCTTCGCGTGTTTTGATGGAGAGCCCCGTCGCTGGCCTGCCCCTCGGAGAGCCGGGGGGCAGGCAGCGGAAATGGGCTGGGAACGCGAACGAGTGTTACGGAGCGCAGGTGGCGTTGCTGACGGTGAAGTCATCAATTCTCCAACCATCACCGCCGTCGGCCTGATCAGTGCCCATGCGGAAGCGGAGCTTGATGGTCTGCCCGTTTACGTTGGGTCCGAGGTTGGCGGTGGTCGTGACGTAGCCGCCGGAATTACCGCCCCAGGCCATACGGCCCGAGAGAGGGTTGTCTGCGCCGATGAAGATCGTCTGGTTGTAGCCGCCGGTGACGAAACTGCCACCGACCGCGGGAGCAGTAATGTCGACGAAGGCGCCGCCGTTGATGTTGGGCGAGGAGATTTCCAGGACGCCACCATCGTAAGCCGCATCGCTCAACTCGAAGTCGTAGTTCTGACGGAAGGTGACCTGAGCGCTGGCCGAGCTGATGACCAGGGCCGGGGTAACCAGGACCTTGTCGCTGACCCCGTCCTGATCGACCAAATAGACGCTATTAGGAGCGCTATTGGGCATCACAGTTGTGGTCGCAAACATGCTCCCGTCACCCGCGATCGGGTTCTCTGCGACCCAACCTGCGGGCAGCGCCGGAGCGGTCACGGTATCGAAGTTCTGCGGGATGCAGCTGGCCGGCGTCGGAGTGGGGGTCGGCGTCGGAGTCGGCGTCGCGGTGGGCGTCGGCGTAGCCGTAGGCGTCGGGGTGGCCGAAGGCGTTGGCGTAGCCGAAGGCGTCGGCGTGGCAGACGGCGTCGGGGTGGCCGATGGAGTTGGCGTCGCGGACGGCGTGGGCGTAGCGCTCGGAGTCGGCGTCGGGGACGGCGTCGGCGTTGGCGTCGGCGGGGCCGACGTTCCGCGGTCGTAGACTTCAATCAAGCCAATGCCCGTAGTCTGGTTCAATCCCGCCAGGATGGCGGTATACGTTCCAGGCTGGAGGATGACCGATATGGCCGACTCTCGGGAGTTGGAGGGAGCCAGACCCGCGGCGGAAACCTCGGCTGCTTCGGCCGGAACGTCCTGCCAGTTGTTGTTTGACCGGACGAGCGCGCCGTTGGCGTTGTGCAGCTCGAGCGTCGGATCGGCCAGCGGCGTAGGAACGCCGGCATTGGCCAGACTCGGCCCGAGGCCGCGGATGATCAATCCCGTCTCGCCACTGGCGTTGCCGAGGATGAAGCCGGCGATGACGACGTTGTCATTCGTGCCAACGTCGGCGCGAGTGCTGATGTTGCCGAGCTTTGAAGTCGAAGGCGCCACATTGCCTTCGATGCTGTCCGGCCCGGGAGCCGCGGCGCAGGTGGCGTTGCTGACGGTGAAGTCATCAATTCTCCAACCATCACCGCCGTCGGCCTGATCAGTGCCCATGCGGAAGCGGAGCTTGATGGTCTGCCCGTTTACGTTGGGTCCGAGGTTGGCGGTGGTCGTGACGTAGCCGCCGGAATTACCGCCCCAGGCCATACGGCCCGAGAGAGGGTTGTCTGCGCCGATGAAGATCGTCTGGTTGTAGCCGCCGGTGACGAAACTGCCACCGACCGCGGGAGCAGTAATGTCGACGAAGGCGCCGCCGTTGATGTTGGGCGAGGAGATTTCCAGGACGCCACCATCGTAAGCCGCATCGCTCAACTCGAAGTCGTAGTTCTGACGGAAGGTGACCTGAGCGCTGGCCGAGCTGATGACCAGGGCCGGGGTAACCAGGACCTTGTCGCTGACCCCGTCCTGATCGACCAAATAGACGCTATTAGGAGCGCTATTGGGCATCACAGTTGTGGTCGCAAACATGCTCCCGTCACCCGCGATCGGGTTCTCCGCGACCCAACCTGCGGGCAGCGCCGGAGCGGTCACGGTATCGAAGTTCTGCGGGATGCAGCTGGCCGGCGTCGGAGTGGGGGTCGGCGTCGGAGTCGGCGTCGGGGTGGCCGAAGGCGTTGGCGTAGCCGTAGGCGTTGGAGTCGCCGACGGGGTCACAGTCGCCGTAGGCGTCGGAGTGGCTGACGGGGTTACCGTGGCCGATGGAGTCGGCGTCGCGGACGGCGTGGGCGTAGCGCTCGGAGTCGGCGTCGGGGAAGGCGTCGGGGTTGCCTGCGCTCCGTTCGGGCTCAAATCGTAGACTTCTACGAGGGCGACGCCGGAGGTGTTGTTGTTTCCCTTCACGATGGCCGTGTAAGCACCCGGCGCGAGCGTGATGAGGATGGCCGACTCGCGATCATCGGTCGGCGCCAAGCCAGTCGCCCGGATCTCTGCCTCCTGCGTGTCTTTCCAGTTGTTGTTCACGACAGTGGTGAAACCCGAACGTCCATGCAATTCCAGCGCTGGGTCAGCCAGGACACCGGGGATGTTGGACGCGGCCAAGGTCGGGCCCACGGCGCGGACAAGGAGGCGCTTCGGCAGCGAACCGGTGACAATGATACCGCCGATGCCGACACGGTCGCCGACGCCGACGCGCATGCGCGTGGAGAGGTTCACGCTCTGCGGCGGAGCTCCGTCATCGTTCTGGATCGTTCCGACACCTTGGCCTCGCGCGATCACGGCATTGGTGGCGTTTGAAAGATTCACGAAGAATGTCTCATCGTCTTCAAAGACCCGATCGCCCTGGATCGGGACGTTGACGGTCTTACTGGTCTCGCCGGCGGCGAACGTTAGTGTGCCGCTGGTCGCGGTGTAGTCGCTCGGGGCCGTAGCAGTACCGTTAGCCGTGGCGTATTGGACGGTGATTCCGCCTGAGCTGCCTTCCTTCCCGGTCGGAAGAGAATCCGTGAGGGAGACGGTGAACACTGCCGCGCGCGTGCCGGAATCGAGTTCCGCAATCGAGACGTCGTCGATTGTGATGCTGGGCGAGGGGGTGGGTGTCGGCGACGGCGTGGGGGACGGAGTCGGCGTTGCGGACGGCGTCGGCGTAGCGGACGGCGTCGGGCTCGGGGTCGGCGTTGGCGTCGCAGACGGCGTGGGGGACGGAGTCGGCGTGCCGGCTGGCTGGCCCTTGATCGCCACGGTGATGTGTTCGTTCGGGCTATTACCGCCGTCAGTCAGCACGACTTTACCGAACGCAACCGCGGAGGTCAGATTCGAGGTCGGCGTCGCGGTGATGGTGAGCGTTTGCGTCTCGGTCGTGTTCCCCGAGAAGGAGAAAGTCGCGGGCGAGACCGTGATCTGGAAGCCTGGGGTCGTGTTAACGGTGAAGGCTTTCCAGGAAGAAGCGACGCTGCGGGTATTGCGGACGGTTCGCGTCCAAGTGCAGTTCGGCGTGCAATTCATATTCCGGACGGCCGGGAGGTTCAGCGTCTTCACGTCGCCACCCGTGCTCGGATCGGCGGCGAGGAATTTCGCAAAGGTCTCGTGCATGACGAGACCAGCACGCGCGGCCTTCGTCAGGTCGAGGCGGCCGCTGCCGACATCATCGGCGTCCCATGGCGTGACAGTGTTTTCTTTGGTGCCACCTTCGAACCCTGTCATCATCAAGGCTGATTTCACTTCCGGAGCGGTCCAAGTGGGTTGCACCGCGCGAACGAGCGCGGCTGAACCCGCCGCGTGCGGGCTCGACATGGAAGTGCCGCTGAGGAAATCGTATGCGCCCAACCCGAGCGGGAAAGCCGCGTAAATATTTACCCCGGGGCCGGTGATATCAGGTTTCTGCAGATCAGGCACGGGCGCACCGGTCGGGCCGCGGAAGCTGAACCCGGCCAGGATGTCCGCCGTCGATTGGAAAACGAAGCTGGCGGTGGCGTTGGTGGGATTGGCATCCACGAACGCGGCCAAGGCGTCGCCTGGCGTCTGATCGACGCTGTAGGCGGGGATGTCCGGCTGCCCGGGAGTGGACATGCTGAGCGCACCGGCGGCGTTATTGCGAATCACCACCATGGTCGCTCCGGCATTAAAAGCGTTGGTAATCTTCTCCGTGAATGGGCAACCGCCACGACGAATCAGGGCGATGGAGCCGGTGAAGAATCCGTCTGGGAATGCAGGCACCGTCGCCGAGCAGCCTTCTCCAGTCAGAGGTTGCAGGCTGTAATGGCGGATCGGGAAATTCGTCAGCTGCGCGCCCATCGGCGAATCGCTGCCGCGGGTCATGACAATGTTCTGCGCACTGGCCGGAGGCGTGCCAGGGCCGGTCGCGGAGAGGCGTCCGAAGAAATCACCGTCGCGCTGAGAAGCAGCCACCGTCATCACCCACGGGCCGCGATGATTGACCTGCCCAACCGGGTTTGGAATGGCGGTGGTGGTATTGCCGGCGGAAGCCGCGACGACAATGTTTGAGCCGACGAGATCGAGTTTGCGCCGATCGTTATCCGTCCAAGGGCTGGTGCCGCCCGAGATCGAGAAGTTCATCACCTTCACGTCGCCATGCAGCAGCACGCTATTCATACCGGCCTGAATGTCGGCGCCGGGGCAGGTCGAGCCCGGGCATACCTTGTAGGAGCGAATGTTTGCGCACGGGGCCACGCCTGACATTTCGGTGTAAGGAGGAGGAATATCTGGCGGTGGGACGGCCGCTGCGGTCAGCCGGTTCCCGGCCGAGGTGCTTTGGGTGTGGCTGCCGTGGCCGTCGTCATCGACCGGGTTGGGGCCGTTGCAAAGACCGCTCACGTCCGTCGTCGAGCAATCCAGGAAGCTGATCAACTTGTTCGGCGCGCCTTTCAAGCCATGGCCGCAGGCCGCATCGTTCTGGAACGAAGGATGCATGGGGTCGAGACCGCTATCGAGACCAGCGATAATCACACCCTGGCCGCGGGAACCGACTCCGCCCGGGACCGAGCTGCCATTCCAAATCGTGTCTGCACCGATAAAAGTCGGGCCACGATAGGTGTCGTGATCATACAGGCGTTCGCGCTCCACCGATTTCACGCCGGGGACTTTCTGGATCCGGCTGGCCTCCGCTGGGGTGAGGCGAGTGGCGATGCCGCTATGGGTGACGGCGAAATGGTGTGTGACTTGAAGCGAGCGGCCCAGGGCCGTGCTCATCGTCCTGCACGTGAGCATCTTGCTCCGATGCGACGGTGGCCAGTTCCGCCTGAATCGCTGGCGTCTTCGGATCAAAGGGAGCCTCCATCGAGCGGCCGCCTCGGTGGAGCACGCCCGGCTCCGCAAATTCAATCAAATAAACGAAACGCCCGCTCTCATCCGCAGGCGAAAACTTTTCGCCGTCTTGGGCGGCGTTCTCAGCCTTGGCCGGTGCCGAAAGGCCGATGGCCTGGGCAACGACTTTCGATGGAAACGCTCCGAACACCAGCAACAGGATACCGATGCCTGAGAGAAGCAGGCAAAGTCCGGCGGTGACGCGGAAAATGAAAAAGGCAGATCGATGGGCAGATTTTTTCTTCATAGGATTAGGGTGCTTCCGACATCGAGAAACCGACGTTGGAACGCCGTTTATGATGGCTAATCACGCAAGCGTCGAGAAAAAAAACCCTCGCGTAGGAATTTTCGATTTCTTCCCGCGGTGCATCGGGAGCTTCGACCGCCGAGGCGCGCCGTTACTCGTAGCGGAGTGCTTCGATCGGGTCGAGCCGCGACGCCGTCCGCGCCGGGTAGAATCCGAAGAAAACGCCTACGGCTGCGCTAAAGAAAAACGAGACTACGATCGAGCTTACGGAGATTAAAGTGGGCCAGTCCGCGAGCGCGGAAAGGATCTGCGACGCAATCAATCCGACCGCGATGCCGATGAGTCCACCGACTGAACTCAACGCCACCGCTTCGATCAGGAATTGCGTGAGGATATCGCGTCCGTGCGCGCCAACGGCGAGACGCACGCCGATTTCTCGCGTCCGCTCGGTCACGCTCACGAGCATGATGTTCATAATCCCGATCCCGCCGACGATGAGCGACACGCCGGCGATCGCGCCGAGTAGGAGCGTCATCACGCGCGACGTGGCGGTGGCGGCTTCCGCGATTTCCTCCTGATTGCGCACGGTGAAATCATCGTCGCGACCTTCACGGATATTGTGGCGCTGCCGGAGAAGCGAAATGATCTGCTGCTGCGCGGGCGCAAGATCGTTCTCGTTCGCCACCTGCACATTCATCGAGCGGAGCGTCGTGCCGCCGGTCACGCGTTTGAGCGCGCTGGTAAAGGGCATCACCACGATGTCGTCCTGGTCGGTGCCTTGCGTGCTCAGCCCCTTGGAACTCAGAATCCCGGTAACGATGAACGGCACATTTTTGATCCGTAAAATTTGGCCGATGGGATCCTGGCTGCCGAAGATTTGCTTCGCGGTCGTGCTGCCGATCACGCACATCTTGCTCGCGCTGCGCACGTCCTGCGCGGTGAACGACGTCCCGCTCGCGAGCGGCCATTGGCGGATGTCGAAATACTCCTCCGATTCGCCGTAGATGCGCGTGAACCAATTCTGATTCCCCGCCGCTACTTGCGAGGTAGAGACCACCTCTTCGCTCAGCGCCAAAACCCCGGGAACCTCCCGGCGAATCGCGGCCGCGTCCTCCATCGTCAACGTTCCCGCGCTGCCCCAGCCCGTGCGAATGCCGCTCGAGGTCGTGCTCCCGGAGAAGATGAGAATGACGTTTTCGCCCAGGCTCGCGATTTGCGCTTCCACCTGCGCTTTCGCGCCGTTGCCGATTCCCACCATCGCTACAACCGCGCCGACGCCGATGATAATGCCGAGCGCGGTCAAGACGGAGCGCAGCTTGTTCCGCCGCAACGCGCGGAAGGCGACGATGAAGGTCGAATCCAGTCTCACGGTTGCTCCTCCGCAGCCACGGTCAGCAAACGCTCGCGCTCGGTCGCGGCACTGAGACGATCCGCCACCATCTGGTCGCTCCGCACCCGGCCATCGCGCATCACAATATTGCGGCGCGCGTACTGCGCGATGTCCGGCTCGTGCGTCACCATTACGATGGTAATGCCGCGATCGTTCAACTGTTGGAAAATATCCATCACCTCCACGCTGGTGCGGCTGTCGAGATTCCCCGTCGGCTCGTCCGCCAGCAGCACCTCGGGGTCATTTACGAGCGCACGCGCGATCGCGACGCGTTGCTGTTGTCCGCCGGAAAGCTGGCTCGGATGATGATCCTCGCGGCCCTGCAATCCCACCGCGGCCAGCACCGCGTCCGCCTTCGCCACCAGCTCGGTGTTCGGAAGATTTCGCGTCCCGTAGAGCAATGGCAGCTCGACATTTTCCCGCGCCGAAGTGCGCGGCAGCAGATTGAAACTCTGGAAAACGAATCCCAGCTTGCCGTTGCGGATGTCGGCCAGTTGGTCGCGCTCGAGCTGCGAGACATCGGTGCCATCCAGATAATAGCGGCCGCGCGTCGGCCGATCGAGGCATCCGAGCAAATTCATTAGCGTCGACTTGCCGGAGCCGCTCGAGCCCATGAGCGCGACGAATTCGCCTCGATGGATTTCGATCGAAACCCCGCGCACGGCCTGCACTTCCATTTCGCCGGAGCGATAGGTTTTGTGCACGTCGTCCAAACGAACCACCGCGCCATTGCTCGCCTCAGCCATCTTGGTCGCGCTTAAAATCCGCGCCGCCCGCCGCCGCCAAATGGATTCCCCGCCGGCTTGGCCTTGGCGGTGCTGAGTGAAGCCGTCACCACGCGATCGCCGTCCTCTAGTCCTTCCACAACTTCGCTAAAGACGCCGTCGCTGATTCCGATTTTGATTTGGACCGGCTTCGGCTCACTCGCGCCCTTTGGCAAAACATAAACGGTGCGCGTGTCGCGCGGCCCTGCGGCTGGGCCGCCGCTTTTCGGTCCACCACTTCCGGGCGGTCGCCCGCCGCGCCGACTGCCGGCGCTTTGCTGGTTCGGCGCGGGATTCGCCTCCGGCATTTTGAAGCGCAGTGCTGCGTTGCTCACTTTCAAGACGCCATCGCGTTGCGCGGCCACGATGGAAACATTGGCCGTCATCCCCGGCTTAAGTTTCAGGTCGTCGTTGTTGACGCCGATGACAGTGTCGTAAGTGACGACGTTTTGCACTGTGAGCGGCGCATTGCGCACCTGCACGACCTCGCCATGGAAGGTGCGCTGCGGAAAGGCATCGACCGTGAAGTCCACTTTTTGGCCGGGCTCGACTCCGCCGATATCAGCCTCCGCCACGTTCGCGTCGATCTGCATCTTCGCGAGGTCGTTCGCGATCGTGAACAGGACCGGCGCGCTCAAGCTGGCCGCGACGGTTTGGCCGACATCGACGCTACGCGAAATGACCTCGCCATCGACAGGCGACTTGATCGTGGAGTGATCGAGATCAGCCTGCGCTTTATTGAGCGCGCCTTGTTTGATTTTCACCGTCGCCTCGGCCTGGTGGAGCGTCGCGGTAGCCTGATCGACGTCGACTTGCGCGGAATTTTTCTTTGCAAACAAATCCTGCGTGCGCGCGGCGTTGAGTTTCGCCAACTCCAGAGCGGCTTGCGCGCTGGCCACATCGCCCTGCGCCTGGGTGACGGCGGCCTGGAAGAGGACCGGATCGATCTGCGCCACGACGTCGCCCGCCTTTACCTTGGAATTAAAATCCACGAAGAGCTTCTGAATGTTCCCTGAGACCTGACTGCCGACCTGCACGTTGACCACCGGGTTCAGAGTGCCCGTCGCGGTGACGGCCTGCGTGATCGCGCCGCGGGTGACAGGCATCGTCTGGTAGGTCGCGCGCTCGTCGCTGCGGCAATAACGAAAGCCGACGAGCACCAGCAGAAGGGCTCCGAGAACGAAGGCGCCGAGGGCGTATTTTTTCATGCGTAATGTGACAGCACCGCTAATATGACCGCGCTGGCCGCGTTTCGGTTACAGCAATCTGGCATGCGTCGCTATTGGGAAATCTATCGCATCATCCTGCGCAACTCGCTCATCCGCGAGATGAGTTTCAAAGCGAACTTCCTGCTTTGGTTGCTGGTCGAGATCCTGTGGTTCTGCGGGCAGATCGCGTTTTTCAGCATCATTTTTGGGAACGTCGATCGGCTGGGCGATTGGTCGAAATGGGAGGTGGTGCTTCTCGTCGGGACGCATCAAATCATTGCGCAAATCTTCCAGGCCTTCTTTTTCGTGAATGTCGCGAACATTCCGGAGTTGGTCCGGACTGGGAAGTTGGATTCACTCCTACTGCTGCCGATGGACAGCCAGTTCGCCGTCTCCACCAAACAATTTGGCCTCGATAGCGTGCTTAATGCCATCCTCGGGCGCCGTGGTCGTGATCGTGTCGCTCGTGCAATTGCAGGTGGTGCCGAATGCGATCTCCGTCCTGCTCTATCTCATCGCTCTCGTCATCGGGGTGGCAGTGCACTACTCCATCATGCTCACGCTGGCTGCGATCAGCTTTTGGATCGTGCGCGCGCAGGGTCTCGTCTACGGCTATTTCAATTTCCTCCAGATCGCGCGCTATCCGGACGTCATCTTCCCGCGCGCCTTTCGTTTCGTCTTTGGCTGGATTGTCCCAGTCATCATCGTGGCGAATATTCCGGCGCGGCTGTTAATCAAACCGCTCTCCGATCCGGTCTGGCTCATGGTTCATCTTACCGTCGCCGGCGCTCTCGCCCTGGTCATCTCTCGCACTTTTTGGAACTTCGCGTTGCGACGCTATTCCAGCGCAAGCTCCTAGGCACGACCCCCTTTCCGGGCTCGATTTGGAGGTCCGTTTTCGCAGGGAATTCTCTCCTTGCGCCTCTGGGCAAATGCTCTTAAGTAAGCGTCCGCCCGCCGCCCCCTGATCTCGGCGTCTCACCAAATTTATGGCCAGTCCCAACAAAAAGAAGCCCGTCGCGAAGAAACCTGCTGCCAAGCCTGTTCAGAAGGCGGCAGTTAAGGCCAAAAAGCCGGCGGCCAAAGTCGCCAAGCCGAAGCCGGTGGCGAAGAAGGCGACTGCTCCTGCGAGCAAGGCGAAGAAGAGTGCGCCCGCCGCGGCGCCTCGGGGCAAGGTTAACGGTCACGTTAAAGGGCGGCCGCTCACCGAGACGCAGGCCATTCTCGGCAATAATCACGACACCCGGAAACTCGATCCTTTCACCAAAGGACAGCGCGAGAAGCTGCTGCAACTGCGCGACGCCATGGTCGATTCCATGGCCGGGATGGCGAAAGACAATTTGCGTTCCCGCGCGGAAGGCAGCGAAGCCTCCGCTTTCGGTATGCACCAGGCTGATGCGGGGAGCGATGCTTACGATCGCGACTTCGCGCTCAGCCTCCTCTCGCAGGAACAGGATGCGCTCTACGAAATTGACCAGGCGCTGAAGCGCATCGATCTCGGCACCTACGGCGTTTGCGAAATGTCTGGCAAACCAATCGGACACGCCCGGCTGGAAGCGATTCCGTTCGCGCGCTTCACGGTCGAATGCCAATCCCAGCTCGAGAAGCAAAACAAAGCGTCTCGCGTTCGCCAATCCGTCACCTCCCTCTTCGGACTGACCGATGACGACGGCGGCGAGGGCGAAGAAGAAGAGTCGAAGAGCGATCGCGACGACAATAAGGAATAACGAGTATGGCTCAGGAAATCATCACCCTCGAATGCACCGAAGCGAAAGCGCTCGGCGCGCCCGTTTCGCGCTACATGAGCACCCGGAACAAGAAAAGCCCGCGCACGCCAAACCGGCTCGAGAAAAAGAAGTATAATCCTTTCCTGAAGCGGCATACCTTGCATCGCGAAACCAGGTAATCATTCATGCAACCCAAGACCGCCAAACGCCGCTCCGCCTTCCGCCGTGCCAACCGCACCATGCCGCGGCGCCGCATCGATATCGCCACGGAGGCGATCGACTACAAGAACCCTGATTTGCTCCGCAAGTTCGTGACCGAGAGCGGCAAGATTCTGCCCCGTCGCGTTACCGGCATGCCGGCGCACATGCACCGCAAGATCACGCGCGAGATTAAGCGCAGCCGTTCGGTTCTCTTGATGAAGTAACGCGCGCGCGTGGCGCTTGCGCGCTGCCGCGTTTTTCCGGGCTACGCTTTCCGCGTCCGCTCGCCTTGCTCGATTAATTTCCAGAACTCGCGCGTCTTGCCGAGTTGATCGTCTTCCGCCATCGGGAGTTTGCTGCGGAAAAGGAAATCGCGAAACGTGTTCTTG
The DNA here is from genome assembly GCA_963788065.1 of uncultured Verrucomicrobiae bacterium. GTDB lineage: Bacteria > Verrucomicrobiota > Verrucomicrobiia > Chthoniobacterales > UBA10450 > JACCTI01. The sequence goes on along the minus strand of CAWBFF010000009.1, from coordinate 140,676 downwards.
TGCAGGACGCGGTGCACCATGATCCCTTCCGCCCGTTTCTCGAAGTAGATCCGGTAATCCTTCGCTCGATAGCGATAGAGTTTTTTCCCTTCGCGCTGAATGATGCCGAAGCGGCTGTCGTCCAGATGATCGAGCTCGGCCGGGAGGATCTGAAACTCGGCCAGTAATTCAAGCTGCAACGTCTTCGGCAAGGCGGACATCTCCGCCGCGCTCAACTCGTTGAAGATGATCTGGAACATCCGCCTTCATCCATACACGCGCGGAACGCGGCTGCCAATTCCCGTAAAAACCTCCCAGGCAATCGTCGAGGCCCGCGCTGCCATTTCCGTGGCCAGGATTTCCTCCGCGCCTTGGCGCCCGAGCAATACTGCCTCGTCCCCCACCTGTGCGGATGGCACATGGCTGACGTCCACCACCGTGAGATCCATCGTCACCCGCCCGAGTAAAGCGCAGCGCTGCCCGCCGATCAGCACCGCCGCGTCGCGGTTGGAAACGGCGCGAGGCAACCCATCTGCGTAACCGGCGCCGAGCACAGCCACCCGCATCGCCCTCGGCGCAGTAAACGTTCGCCCGTAGCTTATCGACGTCCCCGCCGCCACCTCACGCAGCAATACGATCCGCGTTTTCCAAGTCATAACCGGACGCAGCTGCTTCTGAAATTCCGCATCGGGCGACGCGCCATAAATCATCAGCCCCGGACGGACGATATCGTAGGCCGAATCGGCGAACCCAGAAACGCCCGCGCTCGGCAACGCATGCACGAGATAATCTCCCGGCACCTCGCGTCGTAGCTGCGTCATGATCCCGCGGAAGCGCTCCAATTGCGCGCGCGTGTAGACCGCATCTTCATCCGCCGCCGGCAGGTGAGTCGAAACGCTGTGCACACTCAGGCTGGGCAGGGCGACGATGCGGGCGAGCGCGCGCGAGGCCTCGGCCTCAGCGATGCCGATGCGACCCATCCCGGTATCGATCGCGCAATTAACAGCCACAGACCCGCCCTCCGCTGCGCGGCTGAATTCCTGCGCTTCTTCAAAACTCGAGACCGAAGGGATGAAGCCATGCTCGACGATGGCGGTTCTCTCCGCGGGCAAGGCGGGACCCAGAATCACGATCGGATGCGGCACCACGGCTCGGGTTTCCAGCGCCTCGTGCAAATTCGCCACGCCAAACAGTTGGGCGTCCTCGCGCAGCGCCCCCGCCACCGCCGCCAGGCCGTGGCCGTACGCGTTTGCCTTCACCACCGCGAGCAAAGCCGCATGCGGTCCGGCGCACTTGCGCGCCACCCGCGCATTAAAGCGCAACGCTTCGAGATCAATCTCCGCCCAACAACGCTCAGCCTTGGTCGCAGTCATCTCGGCTTCGGATAGGTGATGTGGGGTGCGCGCAAATAAATCGGCTCCAGCGGTTCCGGTGTAATCTGCACGGCGCATTGAGTGAGAATGGCCGCGGAAGGATGCGCAATCACAGCCTCGGGATAAACCGCCAGCGCTTCGCTGGCAACGACTGGGCAATCCAGTCCGCGTAGTCGTTCCTGCAGCTCCTCTGCCGAGCACAGGAGCGGTCCTTCTTGCGCCTCCCGTTCGCGCACGTGAGCGAACCAAAACGACTGACGCCGCGCGTCGCCGATCGCGACGTATTCCGTCGCCTCGATCGCAATCGCGCAGAGCGATGCCGCCCCAGCCAGCTCCGCTCCGTTCGCCGCCGCCAGCCCGGTAGCGGCTGCGATGGCAATGCGTGTTCCAGCATACGAGCCCGGCCCGAGTCCCACCACGATGCGAGCGGGATTACCAAAACGCGCCAGGCACGCCCGCAAGTTCTCGAAGAACGCGCCGGAGTGCCGGCGGTCGTTCGCGAAGGTGGTGGAAAAAAGCTCCTCCTCATCGTCGCTCCACGCGATGCTGCCTTCCGGGCTCGAGAGTTCCAAAGCCAACAGCTTCATGCGGCCGGCGCCTCCGTGATCAGACGTTCGCCTTCGCTCCTGGTTTCGATCGCGATCGTTATCGCGCCGTTGGGCAGGAGCTCTGGAAAACGGTCGGCCCACTCGATCAGGCAAACCCCATCGCCCGCCGCGTATTCATCGAACCCCAGCCGCAGCACCGCGTCCGGCGAATCGAGCCGATAGAAATCGAAATGATAAACCGGCAGCCGCCCGCCGAGATATTCGTGCACGAGCGTAAACGTTGGGCTGGTCACCGCCGCATCGCTCCCGAGCGCAGCGACGAAGCCCTTCACGAACTGCGTTTTCCCCGCGCCCAGGTCGCCGATCAATCCAATGACATCGCCGACTTGCGCGCGCCCGGCCCAGACCGCACCCGCCGCCGCGGTCTGCTCCGGGCTACTGGAAGTGATCATAGCCGGCGGATAGACTTTGAGTCTTGTTTTTCGATTTCCGATTGAGACGGCCGATGCAGGTCAGGGGCAACTTTGGAAACTTCCTGGCCCACTCCTCCCGTAGTCTGCTGCTCTCGTTAGGCGCGAGAGCGAAGAGCAGTTCGTAATCCTCCCCATCCCCGATCGCCTGCGCGACAGAGCAGCCGCGCGTGCGCGGAATGGCCGCTTCCTCCAAAGTGAAGCCAAGCTGGCTGGCGCGAGCCAGGCGAGGGAGGTCGGCGCCCAAGCCATCGCTTAGATCCATCATGGCGTGAATCCGGAAATGCTTCGTCAACCAACGTGCCTCTTCGATCCGCGGAACGAAATGCAGATGCCGGCCGCGAATCGAGCCGCCCAGCCGTCCCGTGACGAAAAGCTCGTCGCCCACTTTCCCACCGCTGCGCGAGACCCAACGCTTCTTTTCCACTCGGCCCGCCACGCTCACGGAAATCGCGATCGGTCCCCGCGTTGCGCTCGTCTCCCCGCCCACAATCGCCACCTCGAAGGCGCGCGCGATTTTTCCCAGCCCGCGATACAAATCTCTCGTCCACTCCGCGGTTGTGCTCGCGGGCGCGATCAGCGTGATGAGCGCAAATTGCGGCACGCCGGCCATCGCGGCAAAATCGCTCAGAGGCCGCGCCAGCGCTTTCCAACCGACCGCAACCGGATCGGCCTCCGGCGCAAAGTGAACCCCAGCGACGACGCAATCCGTTTTCAAGAGCAGCCGCTCTTTCATTCCCGCCAACCGCACGACTGCACAGTCGTCTCCTGCTGCCGCGACGACTCCGGGGTTACGCGGCAAATTCGGCAGCAACTCCTGCAAAAGTCGCTCCTCGCCGAGTTCGCTCAGCTTCATTGCTGGACCAATTCGGGAAAGGCCAACGCGGTCAACGTGAGCGAATTGAAAAGCGCGTGCATCGACATCGAAACCAGGATCGAGCCGCTCCACTCATATGCCAACGTGAAGCAGGCCCCGAGGACAAACAGCGGCGCCGCCGAGGGCACATGCGCGTGCACCACTGCGAAAAGAGCGGAGTTCAAGACCAGCCCCGCGAACCGCCCGGCGTAGCGCCGCACCACGCCGTAGAGAAAAAAGCGGAAGACGAACTCTTCCACCATCGGCGCGATCGCGACCGCGAGGATGATGATGAGGACACGCTGTTTCAAGGTTTGCGAGTCGCTGAACAGCTCGACGATGTTCTGTTTGCTGGAAGGGGATCCGAGAAGGCGCTGCATCAGGAGATCGGCCAGGAAAATAATCGGATACGCTGCGAAGAGCAGGATGGTGCCGGTGACAGCCGCGCGCCAAAAAGGTAGCTTCGCGAAACCGGCCAGCGCGCTGACCGAGAGCCTGCGCAAATGGAGGAACGCCGCGATGAAAAGAAAAAGCGCGAGGGAGACGAGGCTGTTCGCGATCAAGTCGTTCGTTTGCAGGACGGTCTTGCCAGTCTGTCCAAAGGCAGCTTTCGCATTCAGCAAAAAGAGGGTAGCCAGGCCGAAGGCAAGGAAGACATCCGGCAAGCCAAACGTGCGCTCGATGTCATCCGCGAGCACGACTGGCCGGCGCGCGATCTGCCGGATCAGCGCGAGATAGATGTAGATTCCGCCGACCAGAAATAGTGCGTTGGTTACAGCAGCCAGTGCTGTAAGGAAGCCATCGGGCATGATGCGCGCTTAAGGGGTGTAGTAGCCCGGGAGAAAATAGGCGCGCCCGGATTCCAATTGCGGCAGCAGTTGTTTCGGCAACGTGACTTCGATTTTGGAATCAGCCGCCTTGCTGAGCGCGCGAAAGAACCGGCCAATAGAGAATGGCGGCCCGTATTTCACCACCGCGGCGTCTGGCGCGTTGCCGAGTTCGCGCGCTTTGCGGAAGGCATCTTCGATCTGGCCGAGGCCATCGATTAGTTTGAACCGCTGGGCGTCCTTCCCCGAAATAATGCGACCGTCGGCAATGGTGTTTCGCAATTCTTCGGCGGGGAGGTTGCGCTCTTTCGCGACGATGCCGAGGAATTTCTCGTATGTGCCCATGACGAAGCCTTGCACGTATTCGCGCTCTTCATCCGTAATCGGACGCGCGCCGTTCAGCATGTCCTTGAACTTGCCGCTTTTGAAGACAATCGAGGCAAGCCCGATTTTGTTGAAGAGCTGCTCGTAATTCAGCGTTTGGATAATGACGCCAATGCTCCCCGTGATGGTCGTTTCATTCGCCATCAGATATTTCCCGCCGCAGGCCACGTAGTAGCCGCCGGAGGCAGCGAGCGAATCCATGTAAACCACCACCGGCTTCTTCGCCCGGGTCCGGACGACGGCATCGTAGATCACGTCGGAGGCGGTCACTTCGCCGCCGGGCGAATCGATCTCGAGCACGATCGCGCGCACGTTGTCGTCCTCGCGCGCTTGCTCCAAGCGCATAGCGCATGTCGTCCACCATCGACTCGCCGACATTGCCCGGGAGCGAGGAGCTGATCAGGCCGCGCAGAGTGATGACGGCGATCTTATCGCTACTGCCTTTCGCCGGCCGATCGATGAGCACCTCATGAAAGCGCGGACGCTGTTCCTGATTAGTCGATCCACCACCGAGCCGGCTCGCAGAAGCGACCCCGAGGATCATGTTGAAGACGAGACTGGTGCACAAAGCGACGAACAAAAAAATGCTGAGGCAGCCTAATTTCCGATTCGCCATGACGGCGCTAATTGACTGGAGAAGTGAGTGGGGCACAAGCGCTTTCCCGGACGTCGCTGAAGGGTCGCGCGCGATGGAAAAAGGGAGCGTGCGGGACGCTGGCCTGGAAGCTGCTTTATAGAAATTATGAACAGCACCGGCCATCTCCCAATGAGCGACGCCGCCGTTCGGCCGAGCGCCGGGCGCCGACCTCGCGGACGTCCCCGTAAGCGTATCGACTCTGCCGAAGTCACAGCTTCCGCGACGAAAGAACCGGCTGCGGTCGGGACTCTGACGCGAACCAAAAGCCTGCTTCTGGCGGCCTTGCGCGTCTGGGAATTGAAGCAGCGCGGGCTCGGTTAGGCGAACGTCTGCCGCGACGAGTTTTGGCCTAACAAGAGGTCGGGACGCGTTGCGCGAGCGCGACCGCGTGGGGGATTGCGCCCTCGACAAAGGCCAGGCACTCGACCGCGCCGCTGGGTTTGCCAGGCAGAGCGACGACAAGCGACTGATCAACCACGGCGGCCAGTCCGCGGGAAAGAATGCCGTTCGGCGTGATTTTGCGTGATTGCATGCGCATGGCTTCGCCGAACCCTGGAATCTCGATGCGCATGATGCCGCGGATCGCCTCCGGGGTGACATCGCGGACTGCAATGCCTGTGCCGCCGGTCGTTAAAACCAAGCCGCAACCCTGGGCGGAAAAAGCGCGGATGGTTTCCTGAACTTTCGTCAACTCGTCAGGGATGATCGCTTCGGCCTGCACCTCCCAACCGCGCTTGGCGGCTTCCGCTTTTAGCGCGGGACCGCCGAGATCGTCATATTCTCCGGCATTGGCGCGGTCCGAAATTGTGATGATACCGACGGTGATGGCCATGGGTTTTTGAGACGTTACTTCTATCTGGTCTTCGTCTTGGAAAGCAGCCGGATGTCCGAGATCTTCATCTCTTTGTCCACGGCTTTGCACATGTCATAGATCGTCAGCAGCGCGACGGAGACCCCGGTAAGCGCTTCCATTTCCACGCCGGTCTGCGCGGCGGTGCGCGCGGTGCATTTCACTTCCACACCGTCGTCCACCGAGGTGAGGTCGATCTCGACGTGGCTTAGGTTTAAATTGTGGCAGAGGGGGATGAGCTGCGAGGTTTGCTTGGCCGCTTGAATGCCCGCGATGCGCGCGGTGGCGAAGACATTGCCTTTGCCGATCTTACTCTCCGCGATGAGCGCGAGCGTCTCCGCGCGGAGCGCGATCCGACCCGCTGCGATCGCCTCGCGCGCGCTGATTGGTTTGGCCGAAACATCCACCATCTGGGCGCTGCCATCGGGCGCGATGTGCGAGAGGCGATCCATTCTTTAGCCGCCGATCGCGACCATCTTCCGCCCCGGCTGATAAGTGGTGCGGAAGTCGTGCTGCTCCGGTTTACGTTCCACCACATCGAGGAAGAAGCGCTCCAGCTCCGCGTCGCTCGCCCCGGCGCGCATCACCTGCATGATGTCGAACTCGAGATAACTCCCGAGACAAGGCCGCAGTTTCCCATCGCAGGTCAGGCGCAGCTTATTGCAGCTCTCACAGAAATGCAGATTCGTCATCGCGCCGATGAAACCGACCCGCTGATCGCGGCCGGGAATCTGATAATAGCTCGCCGGTCCGTTTGTGCGGAACTGCGGCTCGGGAATTAAGGCGCCGTAGTGCGCATCGAGCTGTCGCTGCACGGTGCGCACAGGCAGGAAATTTTCTTCGCTTAACACTTCGGTCGTGCTCACCGGCATCAGTTCGATGAAACGCAGGAGAAGCTTGCGCTCCGCGGCAAACTCAATCAGCGGCACGAGCTGCGCTTCATTGCGACCGCGCATCAGGACGCAATTGAGCTTGATCGCCTCAAAGCCGGCTGCGATCGAGGCGTCGATTCCCGCCAGCGTCTGCGGCAGAAAATCGCGGCCCGTGGCGGTGCGATAATCCTCCCGGTTGAGAGTATCGAGCGAGATGTTCACCGTGCGCACCCCGGCCGCACGCAGGGCAGTGGCCATGGTCACACCCGGTTCCACTTCGTGCGGGAGCAAGGTTCCGTTGGTCGACAGTCCGATATCGTCCACGCCCGGAATGCGTCCCAGTTCCTGGATGAACGGCAGGACATCGCGCCGCGTCAGCGGTTCGCCGCCGGTCACGCGGACCTTACGCACGCCGAGGCGGGTGGCGACGCGGACCAGGCGCAGCATTTCCTCAAAGCTTAGAATGCCTTCGCGCGGCAGCCATTCCTGCAATTCTCTCGGCATGCAATAGGTGCAGCGCTCGTTGCAGCGGTCGGTGATGGAGACGCGCAAATAGGAGATGCGATGTCCGAAGCGATCTTCCATGAAGCGAAGGCTACAAGGCGCGGGCCGTAACGGCAAATCCCCGCGGCTCGCCTGCGCGGCGTCTGCTTGCGAACGCCTCGGCCAGTTGACGCTCTTTCCGGCGACGGATAGCTTACGCCATGAAGCGTCGCATCACTCAACAGGCGCTGATCGCCTGCGCGGTTTCCTTTCTTTTCGCTCTCGCGGGTTGCACCACGATCGAGACTCGCATTCAGGAAAATCCCAGCGCGTTCCGCAGTCTTTCGCCGCGTGATCAGGCTCTCGCCCAGCAAGGAAAAATTCGCGAGGGCTTCTCGCGCGACGCGGTCTACATCGCGTGGGGGCCGCCGAGCCAACGTCTGCCGGGGCGCAATCGCGGACGGATCGTGGAGACGTGGATCTACGACGCGACCGAGGCGGGTGATTACCAGGGACCGTTCTTCTACGGCTCGTCTTACGGTTACGGAGTCGGATTCGGATTTTACGGCGGCGGGCGGCGCAGTCGCTTCGGCCGCGGGCACTTCTTTTACGATCCGTTCTACGATCCGTTCTTTTACAATCGCGCCAACATTATCCGGTATCCGGATCGGACGGTGTCGTTTCAGAACGGCCGCGTGATCGCATTTCAATTCCTGCCCGCGCCGCGGTTTTACTAACGGGCTGCGCCCCGGCCGCTGCGAGATGGCTTATTCTTCCTTCGGCCAGTTCGTGCAGGCGCTCGACAGCGCGGGCGAACTGAAACGGATTACGACGCCGGTCGAGACCGATCTCCTCATCGCGGAATGGGCCAACCGCGAAATGAAATCGCCTGGAGGCGGGAAGGCGCTGCTTTTCGAGAAGCCGTTGATCGAGGGGCGGGAGTCGAAGTTTCCGCTCGCCATCAATACCATGGGCTCGACCCGGCGGATGGCGCTGGCCTTAAAGTTGAACAGCATCGACGACCTCGCGCAGGAGATCAGCCTCATCCTGAAAGCGAAGCCGCCGACCGATTTGCGCGAGGGCTGGAGCCTGCTCAAGCAGGGGCTCAATCTGCTGCATGCGCGCCCGAAGAAGGTGAAAGAGGCGGCCTGCCAGGAAGTCGTGCACAAACTCGAAGGCGCCGCGCCTAACGAGTTCTCACTCCGCGACCTGCCGATTCTGAAATGCTGGCCGAAAGATGGCGGGCGTTTCATCACCCTGCCGAATGTGCATACGCGCGACCCAGAAACCGGCGCGCGCAATCTCGGGATGTATCGCATGCAAGTCTATGACGAGCGCAGCACCGGGATGCATTGGCAGGTGCACAAGGTCGGGGCGCGGCATGGGAAGGTCTATTACGAACGCGGCGAGCGCATGCCAGTGGCGGTCTGCCTGGGCGGCGATCCGGCTTATACCTTTGCCGCGACCGCGCCGCTGCCCGACGGGCTGGACGAAATTCTTTTCGCTGGGTTTATCCGCAAGAAATCAGTCGAGCTGGTGAGATGCAAAACCATCGATCTCGAAGTGCCGGCCGATGTCGATTTCGTCCTCGAAGGCTATGTGCAACCGGGCGAAACCCAGCCCGAGGGACCGTTCGGCGATCACACCGGTTTCTACACCCCGCTGGAGGATTATCCCGTCTTCCATCTCACCGCCATCACGCATCGGCGCGAGGCGGTTTATCCGGCCACCATCGTCGGCATCCCGCCGATGGAGGACTTCTACATGGGCGACGCGAGCGTGCGCGTCTTCCTGCCGGTCTTTAAAATGAACTTCCCGGAGATGGTCGATATGACGCTGCCCCCGGAAGGCGTTTTCCATAACCTCGTCTTCGTCAGCATCCGAAAGCAGTATCCCTATCAAGCCTTCAAAATCATGCACGGCCTCTGGGGGATGGGGCAGATGATGTTCAGCAAATACATCATCGTGGTGGACGAAGATTGCGACGTGCACAACACGAGCGAAGTCCTCTTCCGCCTCTGCGCCAACACCGATCCGGCGCGCGACAGCACCATCATTCGCAATCCAAGCGACTCGTTAGACCATGCCCCCAGCGCGCAGAACATCGGCTCGCACATGGGCTTCGACGCCACCCGGAAATTGCCGGGCGAAAACTATCACCGCGCCTGGCCTGAGCTGGTCACGATGACTGAGGAAGCGCAGCGCCTGGTGGACGCGCTCCAGAAAAAAGCTGGCTGATTACGGCGAGGGCGATCGGCTCGGCGTTCGCATCTCGGTCAAGTTGCGCGCCAGCGCGGGGCTGACCTGGCCGAGCGGCAACTGGGCGAGCCATTGCCTGGCCGCGGCGTGATCCTCCGCCGCCCATTTTACGAGGAGGACTTCGAGCGATTTATCTCTCGCTCGCCCCGCAGGCAACCCAAGTGCAGCGGTCGCCCCCTGTGTTACGTCTGCGCCAGTTCCGACCGGCCGAAAATTACCATCACCTATGAGTAGGGCAGGGCGTCCGGAGAATTGCGAAACGCGGCGAGTTTCTACAAATCCCGCCCGATGGCGTTCGCCACAGCGCGTAAACGCGGAACGAGTTTGCTCAGGCCGGTCGGGAGGATGGCCTGGCCGCCGTCGCTCTTCGCGATGTCCGGGGAGTCGTGCACTTCGAGCATGAGCGCATCGGCACCGGCCGCAATGGCCGCGAGGGACATTTGCGGGACGAAGGCACTCAGGCCGACGGCGTGCGTGGGGTCGACCACGACCGGGAGGTGCGTCTTGGCTTTCAGGATGGGAACGGCGCTGAGGTCGAGCGTGAAACGGGTGCCGGTCTCGAAGGTGCGGATGCCGCGTTCGCAAAGGATCACGTTCATGTTGCCCTCGCTCAGGATGTATTCGGCGCTCATGATGAATTCGCTCACGGTGGCGCTGAAGCCGCGCTTCAGGAGCACGGGCAGATGGCTGCGCCCGACTTCTTTCAGGAGCGAGAAGTTGTGCATGTTGCGCGTGCCGATCTGGAGGCAATCGGCGTAGCGCTCGACGATGGGCAGGTCGCGCGCGTCCATGATCTCGGTGATAACGGGGAGCCCGGTTTCGTTACGCGCTTCGGCGAGGAGGCGGAGGCCGTCTTCCTGCAAGCCCTGGAAACTGTAGGGCGAGGTCCGCGGCTTAAAGGCGCCGCCGCGCAGGATGCGCGCACCAGATTCTTTAACCTTCCGCGCGATGGATAGAATCTGCTCGCGGCTCTCGACCGAGCACGGGCCGCAGATGAGCGCGATGGCGGCGTCGCCGCCGATGCTGACGCCGCAGATATCGACCGTGGACGCTGCGCCGCGAGTCTCGAATGCAGCCAGCTTGTAGGGTTGATCGGCCGGGACGACTGCCTCCACGCCAGCCATGGCGCTGAACGGATTCTCACGCGCAAACTGAGTCTCGCCTACGACGCCGACGACGATGCGAGAACCCCCGCGATCGACCTGCGCTTCGAGCCCGAATTCCTGCACCCGCGCCACGATCTGCTCGATCTGCTCTTCCGTGGCGGTGGGCTGCGTGATGATGATCATGAATTCAGCGGCGACCTGATGATGCGCCGCCCCATCGGAAGCGCAAGCGCTGAGACGCACGGATGTATGAAAGACTGGCGCGGAGCTTCCTCGCGCTTGCCATTTAGTCGCGCGAACACCGCTACGACCGGGACGAGTTGAAACGCTCCAGTGGCTGGCGGCGTTAGCGCGTCACCGTGACCGGTGTGCCGCTGTTGACGGCGTTGAAGAAATTCTCCGCCATAAACTCCGGCATGCGGATGCAACCGTGCGAGGCCGGATAGCCGGGCAGGTAACCGGCGTGCATGCCGACTCCGCCGACGATGCGCATGAAGTACGGCATGGGAGCGCCTTTGAAGCGGGTGCCCGGCGGTTTCGCATCCTTATTCACGTCCACGTTCGGGACGACCACATTGTCGTTCGCGTCCACGTAGTCGCCGTAAAGATTCGAGGCGTGGTCTTTGTCCTTCTGGATGATTTTGTAGGTCCCAGTGGGCGTGCCGAGGCCCTCGCGCCCGGTGGAGAGCTGAGAGACGCCAACCAATTCGCCGCCCTTGTAAAAATAGGCGCGCTGCTCCGAGATGCTGATCTTGACCGAAGGTTTGCCGGGTACGCCGTCGCCATCCCAATACGAGACAGTGTCCTGCGGGGCATTGGAAGAAACCGCGCCGTTTCCGTAAACGCCGCCCAGATATTGGGTGGAGCCGCCCACTGGACCTTCGTCACAAGCCGCGAGGGCGAAGAGTGCCGCCGAACAGAGGAGAATTTGTGAGCGACGGAGATGGGAAGCGGACATCGGGTCGTTTCCTTTACGCAAAGCGAGCAGCAAGTCAAGAATCACCCCTCGTGCCGACAGGCGCGGACGGCACAGGGAGGCCGGCTTGAATTTTGCTTTCATTGGGCCAGAATGCCGCCCGCTCCAGACCTGGCGCTTTGCCCTATGCCCACTTACGAATACGCGTGTGAAAAATGCGGGAAGAACTTCGATGTCTTCCAATCGATGCGGGACACTGCCTTCACCGAATGCCCGAAAGAGCATTGCCAGCAAAAGCGCTGGGGCCACGGCAAGGTGAAGCGTCTCCTCGGCACCGGCGCGGGCCTCATCTTCAAGGGCTCGGGGTTCTACATCACCGATTACCGGAGCAATAACTACAAGGAAGGCGCCAAGAAAGACGCCGCGCCCGCAGCCAGCGGTAGCAGCGAAAAATCATCTGGCGGTGGAAAAGAAAGCTCGTCCGCGAGCACTCCCGCGCCTGCCCCGGCCAAGACCGCCACCCCGGCGCCGAAGAAGGCCGCCTCCGACTCTTGAAACTGATCTGCCCAGAATGCCGGCGCGAGAACGAGCTCGAGCGCGTTTATTGCCATGAATGCGGAGCGCGGCTCGACCGTTCGGCTATGGCGAAGGTGCAACCGCCACAAGATCCGGGCGAGGAACGCCGCCGCCTCAAGACGATGTTCGATCCGAGGCGCGGGATGTGGCGCCGGCGCTTCCTCATGTTCAGTCGGCTGCTGCTCGGTGCGCTCGCTTTCGCCACTCTCGTGCAGATGCTGCGAACGCCCGATCTGCCGGAGGCATCGAAAGAGATCGGGCTCGGTTCCCAGATTAATCTCGAACTGGAAAACGCTGCCATGGAGCCGCCAGCCGCGCCGCTCCAGTATTCGGAGAAAGCGATCAACGATTACCTGTCTTACGTTTTAAAAAGCAAAAAAAAGACGCTGAGCAAATACCTCGACTTCGACCGCGGAGTGGTGGCGCTGCGAGAGGGCGTTTGCGACCTGGTGGTGGTGCGTGGACTCTATGGCTTCCCGCTTTCGACCAGCATCGATTTCGCGCCGCGGATCGAGAATAATAGCGTCGTGGCGAACGTGATTGGCGGCAGCATCGGCCGCATGCCGATTCACCCTGTCTTGATGGAATACTGCGGATTCCTCTTCGCCGATGTGCGCGGTGCGGTGGAGCGAGAGCGCAAATCGATCGCCAAACTGGGCGGGATCGAAGTCCATCCGGAAACGGTCATTTTTTTCCCGAACTCGCGGCCGTAAGCGCGCACCACGCGCGGCCATTTCCGTCTCGCGGGTGGAGATCGTCGCGGTTTAGACTGCGCCCGCTTTGAGGAAAATATTTCCGACCCAACGCTGTCGCGCGGCGAGCGCCTTTCTGGGCTGCGTGTTCAGCGTGGCCCTGAGCGTGGCGGCCCCCGCGCCGGAACGAAGCGTGAGCAGTTCCCGCCAATTCATCGTTTACGGCAGCGACCTCGCGTTGCGCGGAGCGATCTGCGAAGTGGCGGAGAGAATCAAAGCGGACACACTGCGCTTGCTCGGCGCGCGCGATGATTGGCGAACGCCCATCGTGATCGAAGCGCAACTGCTCCGCGCTGTCCTGCCCGATCCGCAGCGCGCGCAGTTGCGCGTCAGCCAGACCGGGGTGGGCCTGAAGTTTCAACTCGAACTCCGCCTCGCGCGCGACCTCAACGTCCCCGAGGTCGAACGCCAACTTCTCCGCGCCATCCTGCTCGAGATGATGTATCGCGCGCAGCCCGAGATGCCCGCCGGTTCGGCCTACGTGGAGCCGCCGGATTGGCTGCTTGATGGCGCTCTCGCTTTCTCCTCGCGGCCAGGCACCAACTCTATCGCGCGGGCTTTGGCCACGGCAGTAGCGGGTGAAACCTGGACGCTGGAAAGGTTCGTCCATCAAAAACGCGCCCTGCTTGATGCCCCCTCGCAGAATCTTTACCGCGGCTACTCCGCCGTGCTGCTCACCCTCCTCTTGGATAACGCCGAGGGCCGGGTGCGCTTGGCCCGTTTTGTCGCCGATCTCCCGCGCGCCTCCAACGATCCGCTGGCCGATCTCGCGGCGCATTTTCCCGAGCTGAAAAACGAAACGGCGCGGGAAACAAACTGGCGCGCTGGCATTGTTCGCCTGGCGGGAAGCGAACGTTTCCGCGTCCTCACCTGCGCGGAATCGGAACACCAGTTGGCGGAAATTTTATCCATCAACGTGCCGGGCGAAGCGCAGGCCACCGTCTTCGCTTTAGAAGAGTTCCGGAAATTTCTGCGCGACCCCGCCGCCGCTCCCGACCTCAAACGTCTCGGGCACGAGTTGCTCATCTTCTCGGGCTCGGCCCACCCGCTCTACCGCCCGATCGTTGCGGAGTATCAAAAAATCGCCAGCCAGTTGCTGCGTCGGAAAACCGCGCGGGTCGAGCGGCGGCTGACGGAGTTGCGGGCGATGAGGGAAGGATTGAGCCGAAGGATGGAAGCGATCGCCGATTACATGAACTGGTTCGAAGCCACGCAGACGCGGAGCGCGAGCGGCGCCTTCCGCGATTATCTGCGCGCGGCTGAACTGGCCGCGGAACCGGAGCCGCGCCGGCGCGATCCGATTTCGGTTTACCTCGACGCCCTCCAGACGCAATTCTAGAAAACAAGCGATGCACCAATCCCTCCCGAACACGATCGACTACGTCGAAATGCCGTCGCGCGATCTGGCTGCGACGAAGAGTTTTTTCAGCGCCCTGCTCGGCTGGACTTTCCAGGATTACGGCCCGGAGTACGCTGCCTTCGACGATGGCCGGATGACCGGCGGATTCTTCGATGCCCGCGATAACTGGATGTCGGCGGCCGCTTGTCCGCTCGTCGTTTTCTTTTCCGAAGAATTGGAAATGAGCCGGGCTGAGGTGGTGCGGCTGGGCGGAAAAGTCACGCGCGACATCTTCAACTTCCCTGGCGGCCGCCGTTTTCATTTTCAGGCGCCAGGCACCGGGGAATTCGCGATGTGGTCCAACACGTGATCGCATTTTCCCTACGGTTGAAGGGCCCTCCGATGCCGCGTATGGTAGCGCGCCGTTCCTAGGACGGTAATTATCTCATGCAGAAAATTGGATTCGCTGAAGCCCTCGATTCAATCATCGCGACTGATCCGCGTTACAGCCGCGACGCCTACGTTTTCCTGCGCGACGCGCTCGATTACACGACGAAGCAGCAGAAGAAAATCAAGGGCGCGCCGGTGCGGCATGTGGCGGGTCCGGAACTGCTCCAAGGCGTGCGGCAATATGCCTTGAAGGAGTTCGGCCCCATGGTGGTGACCGTGCTCTCCTATTGGGGCATCCGCTGCTGCGAGGACATCGGGCACATGGTTTTTAATTTGATCGGCGCGGGCATCTTTGGGAAAACCGAGGAAGACTCGATCGAAGATTTCAAGAGCGTCTATGACTTCGAGGAGGCGTTCGTGAAGCCCTTCGCCCCAGAGAAGCGCCCGCGGCCAAAACTCCCCGCGGCCTTGCCGGCGCCCAAAGCGTCGTAAGTTAAGCAGGTAACGCCCAACCGCGGCGTTCCCTTTTCGCCTATGCTCGCTCCTGCTCACCTCCAAGGCTCCGCCGCCGGCACGTCGCCCGTCATCTCTTTCCCGCCGGCGTCGGCCCGGAAGTGGGTGCTGCCGAGCGGCCTCACCGTAATTGTGCAGGAGGACCAGAGCGCGCCGGTCGCGAGCGTGCAGGTATGGTGCGGCACCGGCAGCGTCGATGAAGATGCGCATCTCGGCGCGGGCATGTCGCACTTGCTCGAGCACATGCTTTTTAAGGGAACGAAGAACTCGCCCGGCGAATGCCATCGCGCAGGCGGTGCAGGACGTGGGCGGTTACATCAACGCCTACACTTCATTCGACCGCACAGTTTATTGGATCGACGTGCCGAAAGCAGGCGTGAGCACGGCGCTCGACGTTCTCGCGGATGCGATGATGAACTCGACTCTGCCGCCGGAAGAGTACGCCAAGGAACAGGAAGTGATCCGGCGCGAATTTGCGATGGGCTTCGACGATGCCGACCGCGTCGCCGGCCAACTTCTCTTCGCTACCGCCTATCAGCGTCACCCCTATCGTCTGCCGGTCATCGGCCTGCTCGATATCTTCAACCAGCTCACGCAGGAGCAGGTGATGCAGTATTACAAATCGCGTTACGTGCCGAACAATCTGACCTTCGTGATCGTAGGCGCGGTCGACGCGCAGGAGGTGCAGGAACAAGTGGCCGAGCTATTCCAGGATCATCCCGCGAAATCGCTGCGACCACTCCACATCCCGGCGGAGCCGCCGCAGCTCGGTTTGCGCGAAGTGCATCAGGAGTTCGCGACGGAGCTAACCCGGCTATCGCTCGCGTGGCATATTCCGGAGATCACGCACCCCGATGTGCCGGCGCTCGATTTGCTCTCCACCGTGTTGGGCGATGGGCGCAGCTCGCGGCTTTATCGGCGAGTGCGTGAAGAGGCTGGCCTGGCGTTCGGCGTCTCGGCCTTTTCCTACACGCCGGGCGACCCCGGGATTTTCGGCATGGATGCCACGACCGAGCCGGAAAAGCGCGAGGACACGCAGGCGCTCATGTTGCAGATCGTAGAGGAGGTCAAGACAGACGGCGTGACCGCGGAAGAGCTCGCGAAAGCGAAGAAGATTTCGCTCAGCCATCACCTTGCTTCTCTGACCACGATGCGCGGCCAGGCGTCCGACCTGGGCTCGAATTGGTTCCTCACCCGCAATCTTAATTTCACCCGCGAGTATCTCGAAGCAGCGCAGGCGCAAACGGCGGACGATCTGCGCCGCGTCGCGCAGACGTATCTGACCACGCGCAATCTCACCATCGTTTCGCTCAACCCCAAAGGTGCCCTGAGCGCGCGGAAAGAAGCGCCGCCGGCACCGGCCGCGGGCGAGATTCAAAAGGTCGAACTCTCGAACGGCCTTCGCCTCTCGTGCGGGAAGATCCGCGGCTGCCTCTGGTGACGATGACGGCGGTGTTTCGCGGCGGTCTGCTCGCCGAGACGAGGGAGACGAATGGCATCACGCATTTGATGGCGAAGACGCTTTTGAAGGGAACGACGACGCGGACAGCCGAACAAATCGCGGACACGATCGAAGCGGTCGGCGGTAATATCGGAAGCGATTCGGGCAACAACAGCTTCAGCATCTCGCTGGAAGTGACGCAGCCCGATCTGCGCATGGCGGGCGAGATGCTGGCCGATATTCTTCTTAACGCCACCCTGCCCGAGTCGGCAGTTATTCGCGAAAAGGAAGCGCAGCTCGCGGCCATCACGGATGAGGACGAGCAGCTTACTTCTGTGGCGCGCAACATTCTGCGCGAAGCGCTGTTCGCCCAGCATCCCTACGCCTTGCGCGGGAAGGGTGCCGCGGCGGCTGTCGAGAAATTATCCCGCGAAGATCTGGTCGCTTTCCGCGACCGCTATCTGGTGGCGAAGAACGGCGTCCTCTCTGTTTTCGGCGATGTGAAAACGGAAGACGTGCGCCAGCTTTTCGAGCAGATGCTCGGCACGATGAAGCCCGGCGCGCTCGCACTCTCCGACGCCACGCCGAGCGAACCACTCGCGCAAACGATTGAAGTGGAGAGCTTGAAAGAGAAAGCGCAGGGCGTGCTCATGGTCGGTTATCGCGGCGCCGACATGTTCAGCGCGGATCGTTACGCGCTCGAGTTGATCGACGAGGCGAGCAGCGATCTCGGCTCGCGTTTCTTCATTCGCATCCGCGAGCAGATGGGGCTGGCGTATTACGTCGGCTCCAGCCAGATGCAGGGATTGGTGCCGGGCATGTTTGCGTTTTATCTCGGGACCGATCCGCAAAAGCTCACGCCGGTGAAGACGGCGTTGCTCGACGAAATTCGCAAGCTGGCCACGGAAGGGTTGACGGAAACGGAGTTGCTCCGCGCCAAGAAAAAACTCATCGGTCAGCAGCAGATCTCAAATCAAAGCAACGATTCGTTTGGCTACGTGAGCGCGTTGGACGAATTGTATGGCCTCGGCTTCGATCACTACCAGGAGCTCGAGCGCGAGGTGGAAAAGATCACCGTCGCGGATGTAAAGCGCGTCGCGGCAAAATATTTTCAACAACAACCCTGCGTCATCGCCACGGTCAGACCCGCGGCGACGACCGGAAATCCGAAGCAAGAATAGCCATGGCTGAAGTTCAAAAAACCACCCAGAGCGGCGAGCTCACCCAGCGTTTCATCGAGTTCGTCATGATGCAGGCGCAAAACGCGGCGCTATTTCTCGGCCAGATTCCCAACCCGCAGACCGGGGAAGGGGAGGTCAACCTCGATGTCGCGCGCATGTTTATCGACCAGCTCGCCATGATCCAGGAGAAGACGCGCGGGAATTTGAGCGAAGAAGAGGCGGGCGTCCTGCGCAACACGCTCTCGAATTTGCAGATGGCTTTCGTGGAAGTCTCACGCAGCGGCGCAGGTGAGAAAGAGCGGCCCGCGCCCATTGCCGAGCCGATTTCCGAGCCCTCGGCCAGCGCCCCAGTCGCGCCTCCACCGCCCTCGGAAGAGCCTGCCGCGCCACCGCCGCCGGCCGCTGCGGAAGATGGCGAGTCGCGCAAAAAGTTCACGAAGAGCTACGGCGCGTAGTCCGGGCGACACCGCGTGCAACCTCTCGGCCCGGCTCGCGCGTATCTGAGGCGTGGCTAGCAAAACCGCTCTCGCTCGCGAAAAGAAAAAGATCGCCAATCTCGATCCGGTCACGGACCCGGTCGAAGCCGCTGAGGAGGCTGGATTGCGCTACGTCAGCGACGAACAGCCCGGTTACACCCGCAAGAAAAAGGGTAAGGACTTCGAGTACTTCGACACCGCGGGGAAGCGGATCAAAGACGAGACGCGCCTCCTGCGCATTCGGCGGCTGGCCATCCCGCCCGCCTACGTTGACGTTTGGATTTGCCCGACGGCCAACGGCCACTTGCAGGCTACCGGACGCGATGCGCGCGGGCGGAAACAATATCGCTATCACGAGAAATGGCGCGAAGCGCGCGAGGAGACGAAGTACGACCGGATGGTAATTTTCGGCGCGGCCTTGCCGAAGATTCGCAAGCGCGTCGCGGCTGATCTCGCGCGCAAAGGATTACCGAAGGAAAAAGTGCTGGCGACGATTGTGGCCATCATGGAGCGCACCTTCATCCGCGTGGGCAACGAAGAATACGCGCGCGAAAATCATTCCTACGGACTGACCACGATGCGGAACAACCACGTGGCGGTGAAGGGCTCGAAGGTCCATTTCAATTTCCGCGGCAAGAGCGGCGTCCAGCACGAGGTGGATCTGGCGGATCGTCGACTGGGCCGGATCGTCAAAAAAGTTCAGGAGCTTCCCGGCCAGGAACTCTTCGGCTACATCGCGGAGGACGACGAGGTGCGCGATATCAAGTCACAGGATGTGAATGCGTACCTGCAGGAAATCACCGGTGAAGATTTTACCGCGAAAGATTTCCGCACCTGGGCGGGAACCGTTCTGGCGGCGGTGGCTTTGAACGCGGTGGGACCAGCGCAGACGGCGACCGAAGGAAAGTCGAATGTGAAAACCGCGGTCGGCGCGGTCGCGAAGATTCTCGGCAACACGCCGACGGTATGCCGGAAGTGCTACATCCATCCCGGCGTGCTGGAGACATATCTTTCCGGCGAAATGATCGAAGGCTTGCGCCGCAAAACCGAACAGGCGCTCGCGGAAAATCTGCCCGATCTGCGTGCAGTGGAAGCCGCGGTCATGACCTTCCTGCGCGACCGCCTCGCGAAGGCGTAAGGCGACGCTGCTAGCCGCCCGGATAAATTACGCCGCGGCGCGGACGCGGCGTGGGCGTGGCTTCGGCTGCGGGCTGCCGCCGGCGCGTTGTCTTGCGCACCGTGATCGTGTCGGAGGTCGGTGCGCTCGCCTCATCTTCCGGATACTTCTTCGTGCTTGGCCAAACCAGACGCCACGGCTGCGTCTTCACGGTTTGGGTTAGATCCTTCACGTTGGCTCCGGTCGCTTTCAGGTCAGGCGCCAGATCGTCCATGGCCGATTTTAGTTTCTCGGAGGAATCGCGAAAGTTCTGCAGAGTGACGCTGAGGTTATCGTTGCTGCTCAGTTCGCCGGTGATCTTGTTCAGGTTCGTGGTCAACGAATCCACGTTCTTGAGCGCGGATTGCAGCGCGCTGTCGGTCGCGGTCATGCTGGTGAGGTTTTCCGCAAAGGTCCGCATCTGACCCAGGGCCATGTTGAGCTGCGATTGGTCGTCTGTGATCTTGGCCAAATTTTGCGCCGTGGTCTGAAGTTCCTTTAACGTCTTCGTCGCTTCCGTGGCCACGGGTTGGACGATATCGAGCATCTTGGCGATGGATTCTCCAAAGTCGGGCACGCGATCGCCGGCGAAGGTTTGGCCGTCTTCCGCGCGGCCAGCAGTTTCGTTCCCGGCCGTGAAATCGATCGCCGTCTCGCCGAGCAATCCGAGCGTGATCATGCGTGCCATCGCATCCTTGTAGACGACCGCTTCCTTGTCGACGCGGACGTCGATCCGCGCTTCGTAGTTCGGCTTCGCCGGCGGCGAGGGAACGGGGCTCGCTCCCGTGATGCGGATGGTTTCGGCGGCGGCGCGCGCGGCTTGTTCTTCGGCTTTGTTCAGGGGCGAGTGCAACTTTTCGACCTGCCCGATCTTGCGCCCCGCGAGCAGGACGGGCGCGCCCAGTTTGATCCCGGCCGCGTTGTCGAAATAGATCTTGTAGGTCACGAGCGGCTTAAAGAGACCGGGCGCGCCGAGCAGGATGAGAATGCCGGTCAGCACCGCCACTGTCACGAGCACGAGCAGGCCAGTCAGGATTTCATTACGTCGTAACTGCATCTTCGGTTCCCTCCAGAATAGGTCCTTCCGTGCTTCCGCTCAAAAATTGCGAGACGACCGGATTGGCCGAGCGCTGCATCTGCTCGGGTGTGCCCACCTCGATGATTTTGCCGCGGTAGAGCATGGCCATCTTGGTTCCAATCCGAAACGCGCTGTCCATCTCATGAGTGACGATGATCGAGGTCACGTTCGATTTTTCGGTCAGGCTGATGATCAACTCATCGATGACCGAGCTGATGACGGGATCGAGGCCGGCGGAAGGTTCGTCGAAGAGGATTAACTCTGGATCCATCACCAGAGCGCGCGCCAGGCTGATCCGTTTCCGCATCCCGCCGCTCAGCTCCGACGGCATCTGTTCCTTCGTTGCCTGCATGCCGACGAGCTCGAGCTTTTCGTCCACGATTCGATCGATCTCCGCCTTCGTTTTTTTCGTCAGCTCCTCCAAGGGCAAGGCGATGTTGTCGCGTACGTTCCGCGAGCTGAGGAGCGCGGAATATTGGTAGACCATGCCGATGCGCGTGCGCACTTGCTGCAGCTTGCGCCGCTTCAGCCGCGTGATTTCGAATTGCTTGAAAAACACCGAGCCCGCGGTCGGAGCCAGGATGCCGAGGATGAGCCGGAGCAGCGTGCTCTTGCCGCTTCCGCTCTGGCCCATGACGACGAGACGATCGCGCTCTTCCACCTCCAGCGACACGCCGTCGAGGACCACTTTCTCATCGAATTGGAGCCGCACCTCGCGCAGCTCCACCACGGGCGGCTCAGGCGCGGTCACGGGAAAAACACCACGTAGACGACGTTGAAAACGGTGTCGAAACCGATCACCGCCGTGATCGCGGTGACCACGCTCGAGGTGGTGGCGGTGCCGACGCCGGCCGCGCCGCCGCGCACATTGAGCCCGCGGAAACAGGCGATGGAAGCGATGAGCAGGCCGAAGAGGAAGCTCTTCACGATCCCGGTGATGATGTCGCGAATGAGGAGCGCGTTCAGGACGAGGTCGTTGAAATAAACGAAAGCAATATTGAAATACGCGTTCGAGATCAGCGCCGTGGCGAAGATGGCCGCGAGGCTGGAAATGACTGCGAGACACGGCATGAGCGCGAACAACGCGAGCATGCGCGGCGCGACCAGAAAACGCAGCGGGCTGATCCCCATCGCCTCGATTGCCTCCACTTCCTCCGAGACCTGCATCGTGCCCAATTCCGCCGTGAAAGAAGCGCCGATCCGCGCCGCGAGCATGATCCCGGTGAGCAGCGGTCCCAGTTCGCGCGTGAAAGCGATTGCCACCAATCCCGGAACGAGTCGCTCCGTGCCGAAGCGCTGCAATTGGTAGCCGGTCAGCAGCGCCATCGTCAGCCCGAGAAAGAAGGAAACCATCGCCACCAGCGGCACCGAGCCGACTCCGGCTCGCTCCGTGTGTCGGAAAAAACTCGCGGCCCGGAACGGCACCCGTCCGCGGCGCACGTTGTCCGCCGTCTCCGCGATGGTGTTGACGATGAACCAGAACAGCCCGCCGATCTCGGCCAGGAATTGCCGCCCCAACTGGCCGACACCCTGCACCACGAGGACCGGATTGGTCTCGAAAGAGCGGTTGCCTTCCCCGTCCGTCTGTTTCGAGCTGGACATATCTCCCGCGAAAACGTGCCCCAGTTCATTCGCCGGGAAAGCGGAAACTGCGCGACCTCGCGCTCGCGCTTCCCACCGATTCGGGGTAAACGAAAACGCTCATGCCGCGCAGCCACGACTACTCACTTCTCCTCACCCGCTGGCGCGCCGTGGCGCGCGCGAATGGCGTGCGCTTGCAGATCCTGGCCCGCGTGGGGCAATGGCCGATCTACTATCTGCGCAGCGCTCCGAATACGGACGGCAACGCGATCTACATCTCCGCAGGGATTCACGGCGACGAACCGGCGGGCCCGGCTGCGCTCATCGCCTGGGCGGAGAAGAACGTCGCGCAGTTACGTGCACAGCCGTTTCTGCTTTTCCCCTGTCTCAATCCCTGGGGCCTGCTCAACAACAGCCGCTACGACGCCAGCGGCTGCGATCTCAACCGCACCTTCGCCGATAAACGCCCGCCGTCGCCCGTGCGCGAATTGCTGCGCTTGATCGACGGCGAACGCTTCGCCCTCTCGCTCACTTTGCACGAAGATTACGACGCGACCGGGTTCTACGTTTACGAAGTGATGCGGCGCGCGCCGTTTTGGGGCGAAAAGCTTTTGCGCAAAGCGCGTGCGCATATCGCGATCGACGACCGCGCGAACATCGATCGCCGCCGCGCCCGAGCGGGGTTGGTGCGGCGGCAGTTCAAGCCGCAGCGTTTTCCCGCGATGCCCGAGTCGATCTACCTGCATCGCCGCCATTCCTACCGCACCTTCACCACGGAGACGCCCTCGGAGTTCGCGCTCGAAGATCGCATCGCGGCGCACGTGGCCGTGATCGAGGAATGCGTGCGCCTGGCGCAATCCTCGCCCATGCACGGAAAGGCTTGGACGCAGCCGCCAGCCCGCTAGAGTCCGGATTTCGTGGCCGCGACGCTTCCCGCATTCTCGCTCGTAATCCCCGCCTTCAACGAAGCGCAGCGGATCGGGAACACGATGCGAGAGGTCCTGCGCTATCTGCATGCGGTTAGCCCGACGAGCGAACTCATCGTGGTCGATGACGGCTCGAACGATGACACCTGGAGCGTGGTGCAGGAAATGGTCATGCGCGCCGAGCACGCGGGCGTCCGGCTCGTGCGCCAACCGAACAATCGTGGTAAAGGCGCCGCCGTTCGCGAAGGTTTACTACTGGCCACGCATCCGGTGGCGTTGTTTTCCGACGCCGATCTTTCCACCCCCATCACGGAAGCGCCGAAGCTGCTGGAGCCGATCTTCGCCGGGGAAGTGGATGTGGCTCTGGGTTCGCGCGCGCTCGATCGCAATTTAATCGGACGCCATCAGGCCTGGCATCGCGAGCAGGGCGGCCGCGTCTTTAATCTCATCGTGCGCCTCGCCACCGGTCTGCCGTTCTGGGACACGCAATGCGGCTTCAAGGCCTTCCAATTGGAGCGCTTTCGCCCGATTCTCGAAGAGGCTTCGAGCGACGGTTTCGGGTTCGATGTCGAGCTGCTCTATCTGGCGGAGAAGGCCGGCCTACGCCTGCGGGAAATCCCGGTGCGCTGGGATCATAACGACGGCAGCAAAGTGAGTTTCCTGCGCGACAGCACGCGCATGCTGCGGGAGATCATCGCTCTCCGTGCGCGCACCAGTTGATTAACGCTGCGCGTCGATCAACTCCGCGAACTGCTCGAAGAAATAGCCGGCATCGTGCGGGCCGGGCGCGGCTTCCGGATGATATTGCACGCTGAAGATGGGCAGCTCGCGATGCCGCATTCCTTCCACGGTGCCGTCGTTCAGGTTGATGTGCGTCACCTCCACTTCCGGCGGCAGCGATTCGGCCTCGACCGCGAACCCGTGATTTTGCGAAGTGATCGCCACCTTCCCGCTGCGCAAATCTTTCACCGGCTGATTTCCCCCGCGGTGCCCGAACTTCAGCTTAAAAGTCCGCCCGCCAAACGCGTAACCGAGCATCTGATGCCCGAGGCAAATTCCAAAGATCGGCGTTTTGCCCATCAACCCGCGCACGGCGGCATGGGCGTAATCAAGCGCGCCCGGGTCGCCCGGTCCGTTGGAGAGGAAGACGCCGTCGGGCTTGAGCGCGAGCGTCTCTTCCGCGCTCATGCTCGCCGGCACCACCGTCACACCGAAGCCAGCCTGACGGAGACGCCGCAGAATATTTTCCTTTAATCCATAATCGTAAGCCACGATCCGATGCTTCACTGGCGGTAGCGCCTGCCGTTGCACTTCGTTCGCATTCCCGCTCGCCACGGACCACAACGCGCTCGCGCTCTCGTCCGGGTCCCACTGGTAGGGCGCGGCGGTGCTGACCTCTTTCACATAATCCATCCCGATCACGCCCTCGCCCCGCACCGCCTCCGCCACGGCGGCTTCTGCGCTCATCGCCTCGGTCGTTAGGCAAGCCTTCATCGCGCCGCGTTCCCGCAGATGTCGGGTCAAAGCCCGGGTGTCGATGCCCTGCGCGCCGGGGATTTTCCAATCGCGCAAATAATCATCGAGCGATTTCTCCGAGCGCCAGTTGCTCGGGATTTCGCTCAATTCCTCAATCACAAAACCGCTCACATGCGGCTGCGAGCTTTCCTGGTCGAGCGCGTTCGTCCCGTAATTCCCGATCTGCGGCGCGGTCATAGCCACGATCTGGCCGCGATACGAGGGATCGGTCAGCACCTCCTGGTAGCCGGTCATCGAGGTGTTGAAACAGATCTCGCCCACGCGCGTGCCGGTGGCGCCGAAGGATTCGCCTTCAAATATCCTGCCATCTTCGAGTGCGAGAAGCGCTTTCATGAATTGGGAGCGAAGGTCGAACGCCGAATGGCGCCCGTCCAACATCGAATTTCAGAAAAACCATCGCGCCCGCGCGCGGGTTTCATTTCGTCGAGTTCGCGGGAACGAGGAGGCTCAGATGTTCGCGATATTCGGGCTTCGTATTCGCCGCAGCTTCGGCCAGCTCGCGAGCTTTCTCGGCCTGGCCGGTCTCGGCCGCGAAGACGGCGGCGAGCCACTGCCGCTCAGCAGCGTCGGGAGCGTTTGGTTTGATGAGGGAGGTGGAGATGGAGAGAAGGACGGGCGCAGGGATTTTCGTCCAATCGACCTCGGCCGTGCCGTAGGGCGGAATGCGGAAAGTGATGCGCGAGGCGTCGGCCTTCGCTGCGCCGGTGTAAGCGGTGTTGCCGATCTGCACGGCGGCGGTGAAACGTTTCGCGTTCAAGTCGGCCAGCAGCTTGCTCTTCCATTCGATCAGCCAGCTGAATTTTTTGCGCGCGGCGGCTTGCGCTTCCTGGAGGGACTTGGCGCTCACATTCGCGGTATTAATCGCGGCGAGCGCGCCCGCGAAATCATAGACGGCGATTTTGGCGCGCGCTTCCGCGAGCGCTTTTTCCCACGCAGGCGACTCCGCCTCGGTGAGCCGCTGCTGCTCTGCGGCGCGTGCTTTCTCTTCCTCAGCCGCGCGCGCGGCTGCTTCGTCGGCCAGCTTTTTGGCTTCGCGGGCGCGTGCTTCTTCCTCGCGATTAATGGACGGCTTGGGACTGGGCGTGGCGGCAGCGGATGGCGCTGGAGTGGCAGCGAGCGCAGGGGCCGAAGCCGGTTTCTGTTGCAGTAAAAAGTAACCGGCGCCGAGCGCGGCGATAAGCACCACGCCGACGATTGCGCCGATGAGAGGGCCGCGCGATTTACCGCCGCTCGGCGTCGCGCCGTGACCGGAGGCTGCCTGCTCCATCTGCGCGATGAGCTCGGCGTAGGAAGCGAAACGCTGGGCGGGCTCGGGCGCGATCATTTTGCGAATGAGCCGCGCTGTCTCCCGCGAAATCTCCGGAGCAAACGCGCGCACGTCGGGCGGCGTGCTCTTCAGCCGCCGCAGCTCGCTCGCGGAAGTGGTTTCGCCTTCGATCGGCGGCCGGCCGGCGAGGGCGTGGAAGAGGGTGGCGCCGAGGCTGAAGATATCGCTCCGGAAATCCTCGGGCGCGTTGTTTAATCGCTCGGGCGCGACATAATAGGGCGTGCCCCAGATTTCCTGCGCTGCTTCCGCTTTTTGGCCCGCGGCGACGGCGAGGCCGAAGTCGCCGATCTTGGCCGTGCCGGAGGGAGCGAAGAGAATGTTGGCCGGCTTCACATCGCGGTGAATGAGGCCCTTTTCGTGCGCGGCTTGCAGACCACGGGCGACCTCGATTCCGGCGCGCAGGACTTCCGCTTCCGGAAGCTGCGCCTGCTGCGCCATCCGGTCGTCGAGGCTGCCGTGATCGACCAGTTCCATGACGAGATAGATCTGATCGTGCGCATGACCGGCCGAATAAACCTGGACCACGTTGGGATGATTGACTGCAGCAGTCAGGCGCGCTTCCTGTTCGAGGCTGGCCGCTTCCACCGGATCGGCGCTCAATTCTTTGCGCAGCAACTTCAGCGCAACAAAACGATCGAGCCGCGTGTCGCGCGCTTTGTAAACGGCGCCCATCCCGCCAATGCCGAGGGTCTCGACGAGTTGGAAATTATCGAACGAACTCTGGGCGCGGAATTTTTCGCCGCAGGCGGGACAAACGACCGGCGTGAGCGGCTGGGCATCGCCCACGTCGACCGCAACGCCGCAGGCGGGGCAGGCTTGGGCAGGCGCGTCGGATGGGGCGGGCATCGGAGTGAGGGTAGCATCCGCAATTTTCGCGGCAAAGTGGAAGAGGATTTCGCGGGGAGTGTTTCTCCATGATCGAGCTGGAGGTGGAGCGCGAAGGGGCGGGCTTGCGGCTCGATCGCTATCTGGCGTTGGCCCTGCCGGATTACTCGCGCTCGCGTTTGCAGGCCTTGATCGGCGACGGCTGCGTGACTTTAAACGGGCAGGTGCCGCGCACGCGCGAGCTGGTGCGCACGGGCGATCGCGTGCAGTTGGTGATTCCAGCGGTGGAGAAAATCGAGGCCGTCGCGGAGGCGATTCCGTTTCCGGTCTTGTTCGAGGACGATGACCTGATTGTGATCGACAAACCGGCCGGCCTCGTTGTGCACCCCGGCGCCGGTAACGCGGAGCACACCTCGGTCAACGCGCTCCTGCACCATTGCGCCACGCTCTCCGGCATCGGCGGGAAAGAACGCCCGGGCATCGTGCATCGGCTCGATAAAGAGACGAGCGGCTGCCTCGTGGTGGCGAAGAATGACACCACGCATCGCGAGCTTTCGCGGCAGTTCGCGGCCCGCACGATGAAGAAAGTCTATCTCGCGCTCGTGGCCGGCCGTTTGAAAAAAGCCGCGGGCACGATCGATGCGCCAATCGCGCGCCATCCCGTCCACCGGCAGCGCATGAGCATCTCGCGCACAACGCGCGGGCGTTCCGCCCTGACCGAATATCGCGTGGTGCGCCCGGGCCGGGAGATGAGCCTGGTGGAGTGCACCCTGCACAGCGGCCGCACCCACCAGATCCGCGTGCACTTGCACCACCTCGGCAATCCCGTGCTAGGCGACAAACTCTACGCGGCGAAGAATGCCAAACATTTCCCGCGGCAGATGTTGCACGCGTGGCAGCTCGGATTCACTCATCCGCGGAGCGGGCAATGGCAGGAATTCGAAGCGCCGCTGCCTGCGGATTTCGAAGCCGCGCTCGCAGCTGTGGTTCCGACTTAAGCGATCGGCCGATCGTCCAACTCCAGCACGAGTTCCACCAAGCCGTCCTCGCAAACATCTTCGCGGGTGCGCAGGAAGCCGCACTTCTCCAGGACGCGAATCGAAGCGACGTTGTGTTTGGCCACGTGCGCATAAACTGGCCGCGCCTCGATCTTGGGCAGGAATTGAGCGAGCGCCGCACTCGCGATGCCCTTCCCCCAAAAGCTTCGGCCAAGCCAGTAGCCGATATTGGGCTCTCCCTCCGCCTCCCAAGAGACGATGTTTCCCGCCACCGCGCCGTTCGCGACGATGGTCTGCAAGAGCCCTGCCTTATTGCCCATGATTTTTGCCCAGTGCGCCATAAAAGCATCACGATCGCGGCTGGGGAATGCCGCCATCCGGGTCGCCTCCTCATCGCGCTGATGCTCAAAGAAGAACGGCAGATCAACCTTCGTCACTTCACGCAGTTCCACCTTCAATTGCATGGGTCGAGCATTAGATCGGGCTCTCGATCAGTTCAAGGATTACGGCCGTTTCGCGCGGACGTGCGCCTTTGATTTTCCGTAAACCATCCTTCACGATCCATCGGGTATTTGGGTCACCCGATCGCGCCCACTCCCGGCAGACTCCAAGCACGAACTCCGGGTGCTTGCCGCTCGCGTTTCGAAGCACACTGGCCACCGATTTCTTGATGTATAATGCAGGATCGGCCCGGAGCATTTCGAGCACCGGCCGGACTGCTGCGGGATCTGCCTTCACGATCCCGCGCAGCCCCTCGCTTGCGGCGCGCCGCACATTCGGATCGCAGTCCTTCGCCCATCGCTCCGCCGTTTGCAGGACCGCCGCTGGGTGACGCTTCCCAATCTCGACCAGCGCCGTCGCAGCGACCTCTCGCGTCTGCCAATCCTCGCTTGCGGCCAGTCTGCGCAGTTCTGGGAACACCGCGCCAGGGTCCGTGCGCGCTTGCGCGAGAAGCGGCTTGATATCCTTAATCTTTGCGATCACGCAACGAGGAGGAAGTCAGTCCGAGGTTACGAGTCCAGCGGAGCTTTTTCCTTGGGCGAAATAAGATGAGCGATGGCGGACGAGGGCGCGCGCAGCTCGGAGTGAAGGATGGAAGTCATCTTACAAGTGGAGCGCACGACGGTCCGCCGTTCGCTCCATCACAGGGTTAGGCTTCAGCTCCGAAAAACACATGTGTTTCATCGTGTACCGATATCAGGGTACTTTTGCGGCTTGGTCGCATTGTCGCGGGCAATCCAATCGATTCTCCACGCATCTTCTTCGGACTTTTCCGAGGAGCAAGCCCATATCGCTAGCGATATATAATACTTAGAAGGGTCGCAACCATGATCCCGCAGAAAGCGTTGGGACCGGTCGATCGCGTCCGTCACGCTCATCGATGGGGGCCTGGACGGAACTCTGGATGGCGTTGGGGCCGGCGAGAACGTGATAGGCGGGGTGTCCGTGATCTCGGGCGCTGCGGCTAATGCAACAGGGCGAAGAAGCAGCAAATACAACAGGGCACGCCACTTTAGGCGTAACGAGAACAAGATGAGCGACGGCGGGGAAGGGCGCGCGTCGCTCGCAGTGGAAATGTGGAAATCATCTCAAAAAGTGGAGCGCACCGCGGTCCGCCGTTCGCTCAACCGCATGGTTAGGTGACGTTTCACTCGCGGTGACGTGGCGAGGCAGAATGGGATCCGAGGTGCCCATCGGAATATCTGTACGACAGCGGTCTATCCTCCGGTAGGTCAGGTACAGCCCTCTGACCAGCCCATTCGCACGCACTGCCTGCTGAGAATAGCGTGAGCAAGACGGGACGAATCTGCAGCCTCCTCGGAATCCCAGATGCGGCTTGAGCCGCTGGTAGTCTGCGATGGCGCCGACATACAATTTACTGCTCACCTGTGCGCTAGGCTGTCGGAAAAGATCGCCTGCGAATGCGATGATCATGAGCGCAGTGAACGCGAGCCACGGGTGTGGACGTCTCAGGCATGCTGGCAATGCGGACATATTGCACTCGTCTTCAGACGTTTTCCATGGCAATGCGGACACTCCACGAGCTCGCCCTGCGGGCGAGACAGCATATAGATAAATAGGCCGAATACACTGGTAAACATCACCAGCAGCATCCAAAGCGCGGAACTGTCCATCCCGCGCGCCTTCGCATCGCGGGCGGTCCAGACAAGCATCGCGACGTTCAAGCCAATGATTATCGCTCCGAAAACGACAATCGCCAGCACACTGCTGCCGCAGCCAGTGCCGCACACTGCACAAGCCTTTGCAGCATCTTTCTCGCGTTGCTCCTGCGCCTCTCGCTCAGCGGCAGTCTGCCTGTACGGCGTCGCCGTCGCTCGGCTCTGCGAATAGGCGAGGGCTGGAAACGCGGAAAACGCGATGAATGCGATGAAGAGAAGGCGGGATGTCATAATTTGTTTTGTATTGATTGGCTGAGCGACACGCAAGCGCGAAGTCACCTAACGAGAACAAGATGAGCGACGGCGGACGAGGGCGCGCGTCGCTCGGAGTGGAAGTGTGGAAGTCATCTCAAAAGTGGAGCGCACAGCGGTCCGCCGTTCGCTCCATCGCATGGTTAGATCGTTGCGCGATCGCCACGCCGTGAAACTCGATCCATCTGAACATCTTTCGGTGATGCGTCCTGCTCCGTCGATAGAACCGTCCGCGAGCCATGAGCCAAGATTTTGTACAGGTGGACCCAAGGACCGTCGCCGATCGCTGCCCCAAACCTGAAGCTCGCTTCGCCGGAATCGAGGAAGAAAAGCTCATCGCGGTCGCTGGCGCCGTCCTTGGAGTGGCAGAGTCATCACGATTGCGCTGCTCAAGTTCGGTGAGATCGCGCACGCATTAGATCTAACGGGAACAAGATGAGCGACGGCGGACGAGAGCGCGCGTCGCTCGCGAGTGGAAGTGTGGAAGTCATCTCAAAAGTGGCGCGCACAGCGGTCCGCCGTTCGCTCCATCGCATGGTTAGGTCTTTCTCACGGATCGCAATCGCTCGACCTGCGTCCTTCAGCCGATGAAGTCAGTCACGTATTGAAGCGGCCGCGATCTCGAAGGCGTCCGACGTCGAGGAGCGCCAAATCTTCATGATCCTTCGTAAACCTTGGACCATCACACAACCATACGTGGGAGCTGAGCAGTCGAAGTGTAGATCGTCAATCTCTCAGCTCCCGTCGATGAAATACAGCTTCCAGTGACGGGTATATCCGAGAACGTCTTCGCGACCTCTGTCTTCGAAGCGGACGAGCTGCAGCAACTTCGGAGATGTTCCGCTCGTCGTGAAGGCTCCGGAGACGTTTGTATGTCGGCTCGCGATCGTGCCGCATATCGTTCCTGAGCCGCGCTGGCTCCGGAGCAGGCCGCGGAGACAGGTCAGCTGAGGGGCATGCAGCAGAACGGCAATCGCGGTATGCGACGCGTTAACGTGCCGAAGAATGCCGGAGCGCCTCCTGCGCAAGCAGCGGACGACAGATATGCGAAGCGCAATCGATATCGTCGAAGAGCTGCGCATGTGCGCTCAGCATCTAACGAGAACAAGATGAGCGACGGCGGACGAGAGCGCGCGTCGCTCGGAGTGGAAGGGTGGAAGTCATCTCAAAAGTGGCGCGCACAGCGGTCCGCCGTTCGCTCCATCGCCTGGTTAGATCGCAGGCGTGTAATCACGAAAAGCATTGCATCTGAACGAGCGTATGCGATCCACATGCAGCACGTGCGAGACTACCGATGGATCGAGCGGGTGATCTGCTGCTGCCGACAATGCTCGCGTACGCATGGAGAACTGCGCGACCGCCCACAACATGAATCCGCGGTCATGACCGACGAAATGCGCCGGCCAAGCAACTGACGCGAAGCACGGATGGCTCGGCGAGTGCCTATGTGCGCGAAGTCGCGCGGCTGCGACGACTCGCAGGCCGCAGACACGCAGATGCTGACTCAGAACGCGATGCAAAGCTACGAGTCGACGAGCGCACGTGCACGATCTAACGAGAACAAGATGAGCGACGGCGGACGAGGGCGCGCGTCGCTCGGAGTGGAAGTGTGGAAGTCATCTCAAAAGTGGAGCGCACAGCGGTCCGCCGTTCGCTCCATCGCATGGTTAGATGGTGGGCGTGGCAATCAGCGACTAAAATTATCGCGTCTGAAGCTCCTCAGAGTGTGAATCGGTGGCGAGCAGTGGATCTCTTCCGGCGCTGATACCGAAGGACGCTTCGGAAGAACCACGCCAAGCCGCTGTCGAAATGCGCGGCAGGTCTGAGGATGATCGCAGTGGATCAACGAGAATGCAGGATCAGTCTCCTGCGCAGCCGATGTTGAAAGGTGCTGTCGACAATCCAGCTGATACGGGTTCGGTTGGGAAGTGCAGTCGCGAGCGTGCTCAGCATCTAACTATAATTATACGTAGGGGGTATTCGCCTAATCCGGTTGCCTGCGGCGCTGGGATCGGCGTAAAAGGAAGGCATGGCAATCACTGTGTCGGGAGGAAGCGGACCTGCCAAGCCTAAATTTCTCGAGCAAGTGCGCACGGTTCTGCGGACGCGCCATTACAGCCTGCGCACGGAGGAGGTTTATTTGGCCTGGATGCGGCGGTTTACCCCGTGAGATACACATCGTGTCCAAGCACTACGTGTATGTGTTGCGCTCGTTGGCAGACGGGCAGTTTTACGTTGGCTTAACGAATAATCTTTCCGATCGGCTGGAAGCCCATAATGCGGGCCAGGTTGCCTCGACCAAACGAAGGGTGCCTCTTGAACTGATCTACTGGGAAGGCTGCCTTAACCGCCACGACGCCGCGCGCCGCGAAAAATATCTCAAGAGTGCATGGGGCAAACGATACTTAAAGACGCGTCTGCACCTTTATCTCACGGGGTGAATTCTTTTCCACAACAAAAGACATCCGACGGAGATGGGAGAAGTGGAGGTGAGTGAGTTTCTGACCTATTTGGCGCGGGAGAGGAACGTGGCAGCGGCGACGCAGCACGTAAAAGGCTTCGCCTCACGTGCCGAGAGCGATCTAGACTAAAAGTCGTGTTTTATGTCTACGTGCTGCATTCGGAACATGACCTAGGGCTTTACATCGGGTGAGGCACGCGGCGGCCAGGGCGGGGCAGACGTCTTCGGCTGGGTGGCGGACGTTAGAACCTAACGACTAGCTGGTGAGGGGGCGGCCGGCGGGGAGTTGGAATTCGCGGCGGAGGCCGAGGTTCCCTTCGCCCCACCAGGGGTAGGCGCCGTCGGCGGCGTATTGGATTTCGTGGCGCAGGTTCATGACGTCTTTGAATTTCGCGTCGCGGGCGCCGCGCTTTTGGGTGGCGAGGCTTTGCTGGTCGCTTTGGGGGCCGCTTTTGCCGGTGAAGGCGTCGAGGGCGGTCTGGGCCTCGGTGAGGCGCTGGGGAGTGAGGCCGGGAAGTTCTCAGATTTTGGATTGCGGAAGGCGGTTTGCGGGAACATTCAACGCGCAACGCGGAGGGTCAGCGCGGAAGGCGAGGGCGCGGCTGAGGGCCTGATGGAGTGGGCCGGACGACGACGACGACGTCTCGCGTAGGCTGGGGGCTGGAGGGAGTCGGGTTTAAATTTGGCGTAAGAGGGGTGTTTCGGGCTAAAGTGTTGGTCCGGAGAGGGTAAGTGAGGGATTTTTCCCGTGCAATAGGGGGTGGTTGGCGAAGAAAGCGGGGCCCATTGCATGTGGGAGAGGGCCTCCGGTCACCCCGGCGAGGCCCATTGCGTGTGGGAGGGGGGCCCCGGCCGGCCAGGCGGGGTCTATTGCAGGTGGGAGAAGGCGTCCGGCCACCCGAGCGGGCCTCATTGCATGCAATAGGGACGGCCCGGAACGCCAAGGGCGGTGTCCTAAACGCAAGGGGGCGGGGCGGCGGCGCGGGGAGGGCGTTCGAATGGGCAATGACGGGAGGATCTTTCAGATGCTCTCGGCAGGCGGGACGCCCGCCAGCCGCACAGCCGGGACGCGCTGTGCTCCGGGGTGCGCAGCTGCGCGTTTTGGGGCGCGCAGCTTGGGCTAACTGCGTTTGGGCGGCACCGCAGGGCTGGCTGCGTTGCGGTTATTCTTCCAGGGGCGTGGGTTTTTTGGCGAAGAAGAAGAGGGTGGCGATGAGGGGGGGGATGGTGATGATGCCGCGGAGCCAGAGCTCGGAGCGCCAGGGGAGGAGGAAGAGGCGTTCGTTCCAGAAGAGGAAGTAGGCGAAGAGGGTGACGGAGAGGATTTGCCAGGGCTGGGCGCGGCGCCAGACGGCGAGGGGGAGAATCCAGGTGAGATACCAGGGATGGAGGACGGGGGAGAGGATGAGGGCGGTGGCGAGGGCCCAGAGCATCCCGCGTTTCCAATTGCGCCAGAAGAGGAGGGAGATGGCGCCGACGGCGAGGAGGATGATGAGGTTGTATTGGTAGTTTTTCTGGCGGGGATTCGGCCAGACGGTTTCTTCGATGATCCACCAGAAGAGGTCGTTCAAGCGGGTGACGTGGGCGAAGCTGCGGAGGGCATCCCAGATGGGCACCTGGGGCCAGCCGTAAAGGAGGCTGAGGCCGGCGGGCAGGGCGAGGGCGAGCACGAGGGTGACGGCGCGGGAGCGGAGGGCGAAGACACACAACGGGAGCAGGAGGAGCGGGATGAGCTTGATGGAGATGGCGAGGCCGAGGAGGGCGGCGGCGCCGGTGGCGAGGAGCCACTTGGTGCGCGCGGCGGCGGCGTTCTCGAATCGGGTGAGGAGGACGATGGCGCCGACCATGGGCAGGAGCATGAGGCTGTCGAAGTGGGCGGAGCCGGCGAAGCTGTAAACGATGAGGGGATTCCAGGCGTACCAGGCGGCGTGGAGGTAGCGGTTGGCCTTGGGGAAGAGGAGGAGGAGGAGGCCGGCGGTGGCGAGGTCGGCGGCGGCGAAGAGGAGTTTGTAAAGGAGGGGCCGCTCGGTCACGGCGCTGAGGGCGGAGAAGATGAGCTCGGCGCCGGGCGGATAGATGGCCTGGGATTGGCGGTGGTTGATTTTGTACCAATTCGGGAAGTCGGCGCGGAGGTCGTCGAGCGCGGGGTCATCGGGGGCCTGGACGTAGGGATTGAAGCCGGCGTGTTGGATTTTGCCTTCCCATTGGTAACGCCAGAAATCGTCGCCGGGCTCGATGGGCAAGGCGACGAGGCGGAGGAGGAGGGCGACGCCCCAGAAGAGGAGGGCCTGGGTGCGGAGGGAGAGGGTGGGCGGGAAGTAGGAGGCGGCGAGGAGAAAGGCGATGCCGCACCCGAGCCCGCAGACGACGAAGCGGACGGGCATTTCCGCCAGGGTCCAATCGTCGAAGAGATTGAGCGCGGCGCAGAGGACGACTTCGAGAGCGAGGACGAACAGGAAACGGGCGAGCAGGAGATGACGCATGGCGCGGTGGTTGAGAGCAAGCGCCTAGCCAGCTTCCACAATCTCGACCGGCTCAGCCGCAGGCGCGGGGCTGGGGGTGGCGGTAGGGCTGAGCCATTGCAAGCCGACGCGATGCGCGGCCAGGTCTACGAGCTCGGCGACGCGGCGCTTCAGGAGCCGGGCGCGGAGGGCGAGAAAGACAACGAACCCGCCGTAAACGAGCCAGGCGATGAGGTCGGGCTGGGCGACATTCAGCATGTGGTAGGTGAGCAGGGAGAGGATGATGAGATTGATGATGACGGTGGTGGTGACGAAGCGATGGCGCAGGGAGACGCGGGTCAGGCATTTCGGGCCGCCGTGGTATTCGGTGACGGTCTGGAGAGCGATGCTCCACCAGAAGTTCCCGTAGATGTGGATGTCCCATTCGTTCCAGCCGGTGTCGGTGGAGTAGCTCCAGCCTTCGCTCTCGAGCAGTTGCAGGATGGATTGGAGGAGATGATGGCGCTCCTGCCCGTCTTCGCTCCAATAGCTGCGGCGGGTGAGATTCCCGCGGAGATCGGCGGTAGGCGGGAGGAGCTCGTGCGTGGTGATGACGGAGCGCGGGGTGCGTTTAAACTGAAGCCAGGTGAAGTAGCGCGACCAGCCGCGCACGAGCGGTTGGGCAAAGGCGAGGCACATGACGAGGAGCCGCGCGCCGATGGTGTCGAACTTCGGCTCGATCCGCGCGCGGAGCATGTAGGAGAGAGCGACGCAGAGGGTGCCGCCAAACATGAGATAAGGGACGATGCGCACTTCGGGGACGAAGATGCCGAGCCCGAAGAGGAAGATGGTAAGGGCGAACCATTCCACGCTGCTGAGGTAGCCGGCGATCTCGGATTGGGGCGTGGGATAGATGGATTGGAACATGCCTTCGCCGAAGACGCCGTGGTAAACGATGGGGCGATTAATGAACCAACTGAAGCGCGGGGTGCCGTAGATCTGGCCGCGCCATTTCGCGCTCCCGGTGGGGCCGAAGAAGATGAGGTGCTTGAAGCGAAGCATGGACTCGGCTTCGCCGTACCCTTCCTGTTGTTTCCGAAACGCCTTCAAAGTGAAGCGGCGGTAATGCCAGACGATGGCGGTGGGGCTGAAGGCGATCTCGTGCCCGGCCTGTTGCACGCGCCAGCAGAAATCGACGTCGTCGCCGGCTTTATGATATTCAACATCGAAGCCGCCGACGCTTTCGAAAGCCCAGCGATACCAGGCCATGTTACAACCGGGGATGTGCTCGGCCACGGTGTCGGTGAGGAGGACGTGGCTGGGCCCACCGGGCGCAGCGGCGACGCAGGCCTGGACCCAATTTTGCGCGGGCGGGGAGACGTTCGGGCCGCCGACGCCGGCGTATTTGCCGCTGAGCAGGGTGCGGATGAGATCGCGCAGCCAATCGCGATCGGCCATGCAATCGGAATCGGTGTAAGCGAAGACTTCGCCGCGGGCGGCGGCAGCGCCGGTATTACGGGCGTGGCTGAGCCCGTGGTTGTCCTGGCGGATGTAACGGACACGCGGGAAACGGGCGGCGATCTCGGCCGTGTTATCAGTCGAGCCGTCGTCGACAAGGATGACTTCGTACTCCGGATAATCGATTCGCCCTAACGAGTCGAGACAGGCGGCGAGAGTTTTGCCGCCATTATAAGAGCAGACGATGACCGAGACAGACGGAATGGCCGGGAGCGGAGGGTGGGGCAGGGCAGCGTTATCCTGCCCGAGCTTCTCGCGCAGGGTGTGGAAGACTTTCTTCGGGGTGCGATCGCGCCGAACGAGGCCGAAAGCCCAATCGCTGATCTCTTGTTCGCCGGTGAACCATTCGTCGGTCCAGGAGAAGAAGATGGTGCCGGCGAGGCCGCACTTCGCCACGCTCTCGACGTGCCAGCCGAGCATCTCGGCCTGCTCGTCTTCGCTGTGGCGGATCGTATCCATGCCGAACTCGCCGAGGATGAGCGGGCGGTCCTCGGCGAGGTTTTGCAGGCGGAGGAGGTAGCGCTCGAAGTCGCCCTGATCGTGCAGGTAAACGTTGAAGCAGAGGAAATCGATGTTCTGCGGGAGGAGGAATTCGGTCGGCGGATAGCTGGCGTAGGAGAAGAGGACGTTCGGGTTCGCCTCCCGCCCGGTGCGGATAAGGAGCTCGAGGAATTCCGTGACCCGCCGCACGCCGAGCCAGCGGACCATGGTGCTGGAGATTTCGTTGCCGACGAGATAGCCGAAGATGGCGGGATGGCCGGTGTGTTCGGCCACGGCGGCGCGGACGGAATCGACGATGGCCTGGCGTCCCGCGCGATCGCGGAGGAATTCAATGTGCTTGGCCCAGGGGAGGGTGATGAGGACGCGGACCCCGGCCGAGGCGCATTGATCGAGGAACCAGAGCGGCGGCGCGTGGTAAATGCGGACGACGTTGATCCCGATCGAGCGCATCTGCGCGAGATCGCGCCCGAGCTGTTCCGGGGTGCCGAGGTAAAAGCCGGCCGCGTCCGGCTTAAACGGACCGTAGGTGACGCCCTTGAGGTAGAATTTTTCGGCGCCGTCGAAAAAGAATTTGGCGACGGCGCCAATCCGGCCCAGCGAGGGGGAGTTCACAGCGCAGTTCCCTAGACCAAGCGCCCCGCGGACGCAAAGGTTTTAGGGCGCGGCGCTCAGAGTTTCGTCGAAATGATTTGCCGGAGCTTCATCATTCCGCGGCGGATTCGGGCTTTTACTGTGCCGAGTGGAGTGTGCAAACGCTGCGCGATTTCCTGTTGGGTGAGGCCTTTAAAGAAGGCGAGCTCGATCGCGTGGCGCTGATCCGGCGAGAGCTGGATAACTGCGCTGCGAACGATGGCCTGCGTCTCGTGGGAAGCGGCTTCGTCGAAGGAATCATTCTCCACGATGCGATCCCAAATCTGCGCCTGCTCCTCGATCTCACCTTGCAAGCGCTGGCGGCGTTGCACGCGGCGGAGGCGGTCGATCGCTTTATTGCGCGTGAGGGTCATGGCCCAGGTGAGGGGCTTGCCGCGGCGGGCGTCGTAGACCGAAGCTTTCTCCCAGATCTGCACGAACGCTTCCTGGACCACATCTTCCGCGTCTCGGACGTTGTTGAGGATGCGGAAGGCGGTGGCGCGGAGGATGCCGGAGTAACGGGTGTGCAATTCGCTGAGGCAGCTGTGGTCGCCTACGGCAGTGCGTTGCAGGAGGTCGGTATCGGGAAGAGCGGATAGCTGACAGATCATTCACAAATAGTAGACAATATCTCTACAAGCGCAAGTGGTGTTTTTTCTCGGAGGGGAAAAACAGCGCCCTTATTTTAGGAGTCCGCGAGCAAAGCGGCGCGCACCACCTCGGCCGTGCGTTCGATCTCCCCCGAGCCGTGGGCGGTGGAGAGGAAACCGGTCTCGAATTGCGACGGGGCAAAGTAAACCCCGTGCTCCAGGCAGAACCGGAAGTAGCGCGCGAACGCCTCCCGATCGCTCCGCCGCGCGGAGGCGAGGTCGGTAATCGGACCAGGCGCGAAGA
Source organism: uncultured Verrucomicrobiae bacterium (assembly GCA_963788065.1). Lineage (GTDB taxonomy): Bacteria > Verrucomicrobiota > Verrucomicrobiia > Chthoniobacterales > UBA10450 > JACCTI01. The sequence continues at coordinate 102,144 of CAWBFF010000009.1, read as the reverse complement.
ATAGACAAAACATCGACCCGATGCGGTGGAAGGTGAGCGGAAGTTTCGTTTCGCGCAGTGCGGCCCGGGTGCGGTCTTCGAGGTGCTGTCCGAGTGTTTCCAAAATGCTCCAGCCGTCGATCCGCTCCAGTTCGCGGAGTTGCGCGAGACCTGCCGCCATGGCGAGCGGATTGCCTGAGAGCGTGCCTGCTTGGTAAACCGGGCCGTCCGGCGAAAGCTGATCCATGATCTCGGCCCGCCCGCCAAAGGCGCCGACCGGAAGACCGCCGCCGATGACCTTGCCGAGCGCGGTGAGATCGGGCGGGATGCCGTAGATTTCCTGCGCGCCGCCACGCGCCACGCGGAAGCCTGTCATCACTTCGTCGAAGATCAGGAGAGCGCCCGCGCGGCTGCATTCCTCGCGGAGTTCGGCGAGGAAATTCTCGCGCGGAAGATACAGGCCGGCGTTCGCCGGAATTGGCTCAAGGATGATAGCGGCGATGCTGTCTTGGTTTTCGCGAAAGGCCGCGCGGACAGCGTCGATATCGTTGAATGGAAGCGAAATCGTGAGATCGGCGAACGCTGCCGGCACGCCCGCGCTGTCCGGCTGTCCATGGGTCAACGCGCCGCTGCCTGCGTTAACGAGAAGCGAATCGACGTGGCCATGGTAGCAGCCTTCGAACTTGATGATCTTGTCGCGCCCGGTGAAGCCGCGCGCCAGCCGCACGCAGGACATGGTCGCCTCGGTGCCGCTATTCACCATCCGCACCTTTTCGATCGAGGGAACCCAGCGGCAGATCAGTTCGGCCATCTCGACTTCGAGCGGATTTGGAATTCCAAAACTCACCCCACGCTCGGCCGCATCCCGCACGGCATCGATCACTACTCGGGGTGCGTGGCCAAGGATCGCTGGGCCCCACGTTCCCACGTAGTCGATGTATTCGCGTCCATCCACGTCCCAGATCGTTGCGCCCGCCGCGCGCTCGACGAAGAACGGCTCGCGCCCCAGGCCGCGAAAGGCGCGCACGGGCGAGTTCACTCCACCGGGGATGCGGCGGAGAGCAGCGGCGAATAAGTCCGACGAACGGGAAGACATGATGGCGGGAAGGTTCAACGTTCCCGCCCCGAACGTCCAACGCCGAAGCGCCACCACGCACGGGAAGGTGCGCGCGTTGACAGCTTCCACCCGCGCCCATACGCTCCGGTTCGCGGAAAGGGCGGGGTAGCCAAGTGGTAAGGTCGGGGTCTGCAAAACCTCTATTCGCGGGTTCGATTCCCGCCCCCGCCTCTCTGCGATTCCGTACCGAACAACGGGCGCTTCATCCCAAAGGGATTGCTCGTGTGGGCCCGCCAAGTGATTGGGTGGCCGTGAGCAACCCAGCTGGTTCGATTCCTATGGCAGTGAGGATCGAAAACAGGCCAGGATTGCGTGGTTCGCATCCTGGTCTGGTCATGAATTTCTTTCTTCCGTTCCGTCCCCTGCTCAAAGGTTGGCTGATTAGTGGCGCGGGCTTCGGCATGGTCGCTTTTGCCCTCAGCGCGCAATTTCTGGTCACAACCGAGGGGCCGCTCGTGGTCGCACTCCGGAGCAGCGCGCGCGATTGGGCGCCTTGGATTGTGCTGACTCCACTGCTCTTTCGCCTAACGAACCGTTTCCCGTTCGGACGCCGCCACTGGCAGAGCCGGCTCGCTCTTCATCTGGGCGTCTGCGGGCTGGTCATCGTGCTCTGCCACGGCTGGAAGGAAGCGATTGACCCGCACTTCCGGGCCGTGCCGGGCGGGCCTCGCTCGGCTGGCCGGCCGCCGCCGCCCCCGGCCGGACCGACGCCGAGGGATCGGAGTGGTTCGCGCGTGCCGCGACCGATGCTGGATTTGGTTTACCTGACCACGTTTCAGCTTCCGGTTTATTTGATGATCATCTGCGCGGCGCACGCTTCGCTGTATTATCGCCGGGATCGCGAGCGGGCCGCCAGCCTGACGCGCGCCCGGCTCGACGTCTTGACTGCGCAGTTGCAACCGCATTTTCTTTTCAACACTCTCAACACCATCGCGGAGTTGGTGCACGAAGATCCAAACCGGGCTGACGCCATGATCACGGCGCTGAGCGAAATGCTTCGCCTCACCCTGGATGCTAAAGCGGCTTCGCTCGTCCCATTGGAGCACGAGGCAGCTTTCATCGAACGGTATTTTGCCATCATGCAAATGCGCTTTGGCGAGCGGCTGCGATACCGTTGCCAGATCGACGACGCGGCGCGCGCCGCGGTCGTGCCGCGTTTCCTATTGCAGCCGTTGGTCGAGAACGCCATCCGGCACGGCCTCGATCCGCGACCGGAAGGCGGGACGGTGACGATTCGCGCAGAGATTACTGGCGACATGCTGCGAATCGTGGTGAGCGATGATGGCGTGGGCTTGCGGGCGAAGGCGGAGAGCCGCGAAGGACTCGGTTTAAACAACACGCGCGCACGACTGGAGGAGCTTTTCGGAGACGAGGCGTCGATCGCGGTGCGCGAGGAAGGCGGTGTGATCGTGGAGGTGATTCTGCCTCGCCGCGCGGTATGACGATCAGGACTTTGATTGTGGATGATGAGCGGTTGGCGCGGCAACGTCTGCGCCGCCTCTTGGGCCAGCATGCGGAGGTGGAGATTGTCGGCGAGTGCGCGGATGGCGCGGCCGCGGTGGCGGCGGCGCGGGAAAGCACGCCTGATTTGATCCTGCTCGATATCCAGATGCCGGGAATGGACGGCTTCGGAGTGGTAGAGGAACTCGGCGCCGCGTCGCGACCGATCATCGTCTTCGTGACTGCTTTCGATCAACATGCGCTGCGGGCCTTTGAGGCCTGCGCGCTCGATTACCTCTTGAAACCGGTCTCGCCCGAGCGATTGGCGCGGGTCATCGCCCGCGTGCTTGCGCACCTGCGCGAAGAAGCACCTGCGATCCGAGAGATCGCCGTGCCGCCCAGTGCCGCTGGGGCGCGACGGCTTCAAGTGCGCAGCGGGCAGCGGACGACTTTCGTTTTGCCCGAGGACATCGAATGGATCGAGGCGGATGGCAATTACGCCGTGCTCCACGTGGTCGAGCGAAATCACTTCCTCCGCGCCACGATGGCGGCGTTGGAGGCCGAGTTGCCGGGAACCTTCGCGCGAACGAGCCGTTCTTCGATCGTGAATCTCCGCCGGGTGCGCGAACTGCAGAGCGCCGGGAGCCATCATTTCGCGATCATGCAGAGCGGCGCGCGGGTGCCGTTGACCTGCAGTATGCGCGAGCTGCAGCAGCGGCTTCGCGTCCTCTAAGCGAAGAGCCATCACAAGAATTCGCGCGTTCGTCCCTTTAGGCTGGAAATTCCGGCGGGTATCAGATAAAAGACCGCTCAAACCCCCTTATTTATGAACACGAACGAACCTGAAAATTCCCCGCAACTTTCCCGCCGTAAATTCCTTCGCCGCGTGGGCGTATCTGGCGTGGCCGCGGCGGGCGGCACTCTTGGCTTGAGCGCGCTCGTTCAATCCACTGCCCGGGCGCAGGATCCAGCCATCTTCCGCGCCACCCGCTCACTTTCGAATTCGCCGTCCACAACTGGGCAAGGGGGAGGTCAGGGAGTCGCCAGCGGCACCGCGCGCGCAGATCAAGCATATCAGATTCGAGTCGGGGCTGCGCAAGCGGAGCGGGCCGTTGCCATTCCGCCGCACACCGACAACGGCGATGAAGCACACTACAGTTCGCACATGGCGAACTTCTCCAAGGGGCTGCGCCATCAGTCGAATGGGCTGGTCGATCCCGCAGCCTACAGCGCGCTGCTGGCTGCGGTTCAGAATGGACAATTCTCCGCCTTCGAAGGGCTGGCGCCTTTTCTCGGTTGCAGCGATCCCGCGCGGCAGCGGCCGCTGGTGAATCCGCAATCCGCCTACGCTTTCGATCTTGAGGGAACCGATCCCGGCCAGCTCGCGATCCGGCCCGCGCCTGCGTTTGCCAGCGCGGAAGCAGCCGGTGAGATGGCGGAGCTTTATTGGATGGCGCTGCTGCGTGATGTGAATTTCGATGATTACGCGACCAATCCGATGGCCCAAGCCGCCGCGGCCGATCTCTCCCAGATGTCGGATTTCCGCGGCCCGAAACGCAATGGCCAGGTCACCACGCAAACGCTCTTCCGCGATGATTTACCCGGCTGCACGAACGGACCTTACATCTCGCAATTTCTCCTGCGCTCGACCGCGTACGGCGCGCAGTATATCGACCAGCGCATTCAGGCGCGCGCGCCGGGGAGCGATTACATGCTCAACTTCGCCGAATGGCTCGATGTGCAAAACGGCTGTGTGCCCGCCCAGCTCGCCGTGCCGGCCGCGACTCAGGCGCCAGTGCGTTACATCCGGAATGGACGCGACATCAGCCATTACGTTCGTCTCGATGCGCTCTATCCAAGCTTACTTCGTCGCCTCGCTCATTCTGATCAACGGCGTCACGCTCAACGAAACCACTTCGCCCTTCCTCTACCGCTTCCCCTTCGATGCGGGCAATCCCTACGGACCGGATGGTTCCACTCTCGTGCAAGCGGGCTTCGGCACCTTCGGCAATCCGGCTCTCCTCACCCTGGTGACGGAGCCGGCGCCGCGCGCGCTCAAAGCCGTCTGGTTCCAAAAATGGCAGGTGCATCGCCGCCTGCGGCCGGAAGCATTTGGTGGGCGGGTGGAGGCGATGCGCTTGAACCTTGGGAACTATCCCGTGCACCAGGACCTGCTCGCCGGCTCGTCTGTTTTGTCCACTACATTGGCGCAGAAAGGGAGTCATTTGCTGCCGCAAGCGTTCCCCGAAGGTTCGCCGCAGCATCCTTCCTACGGATCGGGCCATGCCACGGTGGCGGGCGCGTGCGTCACGATGTTGAAGGCGTTCTTTAACGAAGACACCGTCATTCCGGACCCGATGCAGATTAACCCGGCGGATGGTGGGCAAACGTTGGTGCCTTATAAAATCGCGTCCGCCCGCAACGCCCTCACCGTCGGTGGAGAGTTGAATAAACTGGCCTCGAACATCGCCACCGGGCGGAACATTGCCGGCGTGCACTGGCGCACGGACGCGGTCGAGTCGATGAAGCTCGGCGAAGCGATCGGGATCAGCATGCTGCGGGATATGCGGGCCACGTACAACGAACCGTTCAGCGGGTATTCCCTGACGAAGTTCGATGGCACCACGATCACGGTGTAGTCGCGAAAAATCTGCGTGTGCCGGCGAGCGTTTGCGTTATCCTCGCGCCATGATCGCCGGCCTCGCGCGCTTCGCCCTTATCGGCGCGCTTTCTCTGGCGATCGGCCTGCATTGGTTCTTCCTGCAATCGATCGCATGGACGGGCATGCTGGTGAAATATTCCGCGCAGAGTTCTCTCAGCGAAGCGGTCGCGCGGACTTTCGATGGCGAGCATCCCTGTTCGCTCTGCCATATCGTGCAGCAGGGGAAAGCGTCTGAAAAGAAGACCAGCTTCCAGCCGGTCACGCCCAAGTTTCATCTGTTCCTTGTCGTCGCTGCCGCGCGCAGCCGCCCCGCCGCCGCGCGCTTTGACTATGTTTCCTGGCGCGTCGCTTTTCCCGCGCGCCTCGATTCTCCGCCCACTCCTCCTCCGCGGTTCGCGCTCGTTTGAAGCGCTCTTGAACCAGCTGCCCGGAGTCTCTCCGCGCGCAGCCGTCACATCATCACAAAATTGCCCGCGGGCTCTGCCCAGCCGGCTCCTGGAGAGGAACTTTATGCGAACGATTCGATTCACTTTTCTCGCGACTGCGCTCAGCGCTATCGCTCTAGTCGACGCCACGGCGTGCGATCTCTGCGGTTGTTACACCCCGCAATTGGAGGCCTTGCCGCAGTCGGCCGACGCCGCGCTCCCCGGAGCGGAAATGTCAGCCGGCCCGCTCCGCGGTTTTTACACGGGATTGGCCGAGCAGTTTACCCATTTCGGCACCCTGCAGTTTGAGGGGGACGAAGTGCCAAACCCGACCGGCCAGCATCTCGACAGCTCAATCACACAACTCGTCGCTGGCTATAGCATTGGCAGCCGCTTCGGATTGCAGGTCAATGTGCCGTTCATCCACCGCGCCTTTGCCCGGCCGGAAGGTTTCGCGATTGATCGCGGGAGCGAAACCGGTTTCGGCGACGTTTCCTTGCTCGGCCGTTTCGTGCTTTGGCGGACCGAGACGGGCGCGCGCCGCGAACTGATCTTCGCCGGGAAATCACCGCGCTTCGTTGCGCGCGAACCGGAGTTCACGGCTTCCGTGGTCCTGCTCGCCGGCGTAAAATTTCCCACTGGCGACAGCAGCCGGCTGCGGGAGGAGTTCGACGAAATCGAAATTGCGGGCGCGCCCGAGAGCGGCATCCACGGCCACGACCTCACGCTGGGCACCGGTTCCTTCGATGGCGTTTTCGGCGGGCAAGCCGCACTGCGCTGGCGGAGCGTCTTCCTCCAGGCGGAGACGCAATTCGTCCTCCGCGGCGACGGCCGTCATCAATATCATTTCGCGAACGACATCACGTGGAGCGGCGGTCCCGGATATTACTTTCTGCGCCGGAGCGATGCCATCCTCGGCCTGCAAGCCGTCGTTTCCGGCGAACACAAAGACGTCGATCGCTTCCGCGGCCAACGCGCCGATGACACCGGCATCACATCCGTCTTTCTCGGCCCGCGCGTGGTCGGCTCCTGGCGCCGCTTGAGCGGAGAGATTGGCGTCGAGATTCCCGTCGCGATCGAAAACACCGCGCTCCAGGCCGTGCCCGATTATCGCCTCCGCGCTGGTCTGGCGTTCAGCTTTTGAGCGAGTCGTTAAGGCGTGGGTTGGGTGGGACTCGAACCCACAACCAACGCCTTAAAAGGGCGCTGCTCTACCATTGAGCTACCAACCCGCGGTGGGGCTTCGTTTGTAGTCCAGTTCGCGGGAGGGCGCAAGCTGGAGGGCCGGCGGAGCGCGAAAAAATCGGGCGATGGAACTCGCTGACGCAGAGCTGGCCCCAGCAGTTCTCCCAGTTCTCGGATTGACGAGTTCCCCGGCAAGCAGGAACCTCGGCATCGGTATGTCGAGTAGTCGGTTTGTTATGCACCTTCGGCTTCGTCCTCACGGATCTCGTTTTGGTTTTCCCATGCGTCGCAACCCAGGGCTGGCCACGGTGGTTTGCCTGGGCTTGCTGGCAGTGGCGTCGCCGTTGTGCGCGCAGGATGCGGTGCGCTCCGCGATCTCGGGCACGAGGCTGACGAGCGCCGAGACGAGCAGCGCGGCCTATCGTTCGCCGGCCGAACTGAAGAAGCTCTCGCTCGAGCAATTGGTGGACGTACAGATTTCCTCCGCTTCCCGTCGGCCCGAGCCAATCTCGCAGGCGGCCAGCGCGATCGACGTCATCACGGGGGATACGATTCGTCGCTCCGGCGTAACCAATTTGCCCGATGCCCTCCGCTTGGGCGCGGGAATGGAAGTGGCGCAGATCGATTCGCACACGTGGGCGATTTCGGCTCGCGGTTTCAATTCCATCGCCGCCAACAAACTGCAGGTCTTGATGGATGGCCGCAGCCTCTACACTCCGCTTTTCTCCGGCGTCTTCTGGGATGTGCAGCGCACGTTTTTGCCCGACCTCGAACAGATCGAGGTGATTCGCGGACCGGGTGCCACGCTTTGGGGAGCAAACGCGGTCAATGGCGTGATCAACATCCGCACGAAAAACGCGGCCGAGACCCAGGGCATCCTGCTCGACGCCGCGGGCGGGACTGAAGACGGCTATGGCGGAGTCCGCTACGGCGGACGGATCGGCCGCGACACGTATTACCGCGCTTACGTAATGCGCGAACACCATGATGGCCTAACGATCGAAGGAGGCGGCGATGCGCACGACGAAACGGATTTCACGCAAGGCGGTTTCCGACTGGATTCCACGTTCGGGAGCGACGACACCTTCACCCTTCAGGGGGACGGCTACGCGGGCAGTTTTGGCCAGCTGGGCGCCAGCGACGTGGAGGTGGATGGCGGGAATATTATCGCGCGCTGGACGCGGCAATTGGGAAACGACGCGAGTTTTGCGGTGCAGACTTATTACGATCGGACGCACCGTTTGATCCCGCCGATCTTCGAGGAGAATCGCGACACTTTCGATCTGGAAATGGAAGGCCGTTTCGTCGTGGGCGCGCACGATGTGGTCTACGGCGGAAATTATCGGCTCTCCGCGGATCGGATCGGCAACCTCGGCCCATCTCTCGCCTTCATCCCGGCGAAAGCGACGGAACAACTGGCCAGCGTTTACCTGCAGGACGAATGGCGGCTGGTGCCGCGGCGGTTCGCGATCGCGATCGGTTCGAAATTTGAATACAACACTTTTAGCCAGTTTGAGATTCAACCGAGCGGCCGCTTCGTCTGGACGCCGGGCGGCGAGCAAACCATCTGGGGCGCGATTTCGCGCGCCGTCCGGACGCCCGACGCGGATCGATCAGGATTTGTTTGCGCCGAATCCGAACACCGGCCTGCCTCCGTTTCTGCGCGGGTCGCCCGGTTTCGATTCGGAAGTGTTGATGGCCTACGAGCTGGGCTATCGGGTGCAACCGACGACGGCGGTCTCGCTCGATCTCGCGCTCTACTACAACGACTACGACAACCTGCGCAGCATCGAGACAGTGAGCGGCGGCGGCCCGATCGTGTTCGGGAATTTACTCGAAGGCGAAACCTACGGGGCGACTCTGGCTGGTCGTTGGCGGGTAACGGATTGGTGGGAGGTGGACGGGAACGTGAGCGCCTTGCACTTAAATCTGCGGCCCAGCCCCGGCAGCAATGATCCGAACAGAGGCTCGAGCGAAGCGAACGATCCCGATTATTTCTTCGCTCTGCGTTCCTCGATGGATTTGCCGGGCCATATCCAATTCAATGCCGTTCTGCGCTACGTGAGCGATCTGCCCCTTCCCGCCACTCCGGCTTATCTCGGGCTGGACCTGCGCCTGGCCTGGACGCCGCGGAAGGATTTCGAAGTCGCGATCGTCGGTCGCGATTTGCTCGATCCGCATCACCCCGAGTTTCGTAGCACGCAGTTAACGCGCGAGGTGGATCGGCGTCTTTTCGCGACCTTGAAATGGACCTACTGAGGCGAACACGCAAGGCCGGGGCTCTCCTCGCGTTGACCTTTTGGCTCCCGGTGGCTGGCCTCGCGCCGATGGCTCGCGCTGAGACCGTGCCTAACGAGTACGCGCTCAAGTCCGTCTTCCTCTACAATTTTATCCGCTTCATCAGCTGGCCGGAGACGGCCTTCAGCGGCCGGAACGCGCCGCTCGTCATCGGCGTGCTGGGCGAGGATCCTTTTGGCTCGCTCCTCCAGGAAGCGGTCCAGAACGAGACTTTTCGCGGCCGGCCGATCGTGATTGAGCACTATCGCAGCCCGCGCGAGATCCGCTCCTGCCATCTCCTTTTTGTGGGCGCGTCGGAAGCCGGTCGGATCAACGAAGTGCTCGCCGCTGTAGCCGGCGACAGCACCGTCACCGTGGGCGAGACGGAGGACTTTGTGACGCGCGGCGGCATGATCGCGTTGACGACAGATCGGAATCGCGTGCGGCTGGTCATCAATCCGGAAACCCTGCGAGCCGCGAAGTTAGACGTCAGTTCGAAGCTCCTGCGCGTGGCTGACATCAAAAACTAATGTTCTTCCGACTCCGCGATCAGCCCATCCAGCGCAAGCTGACCCTGGTCATCTTATTGACCAGCAGCTTCGCGCTGTTGCTCATGGGCAGCGCGTTGATCGCCTACGAGGTCGTCACCTTCCGGCGCTCCCTCGCGGTCAACATGGGCGTGCTGGCGCAGATCGTCGGTTCGAACAGCACGGCCGCGCTCGCCTTCGAAGATCCGAAAAATGCCCGCGAGATTCTGAGCGCGCTCGCGGCCGAACGGCAGGTGACCGCGGCGGCGATTTACGATGAGGCAGGCGGTCTTTTCGCGAGCTTCCCTGAGGATCGACCGAGCCGGCGATTTCCCTGCACTCCCGGGGCGCGATGGCTACGCTTTCGAACGCGCGCACCTGGTCATGTTCCAGCCCATCACGCAGGAAGGGAAACGGCTGGGCACGATCTACGTGCAGGCGGATTTGGGCGAAATGTATTCCCGCCTCACGGTCTACGGCACGCTCTTCGCGCTCGTCGGCACCTGCTCATTCCTCGGCGCGCTCCTCCTTTCCCGCACCTTGCAGCGCCATATTTCCGCTCCCATCCTCGCGCTTGCCAAGGTGGCGACCGCTGTCTCTGAGCGCCAGGATTACTCCGTTCGCGCGGTCAAGCACGGCCGCGATGAATTGGGGCAATTGACCGCGGCCTTCAACCAAATGCTCACCCGCATCGGCGAGAGCAACGCCGCGCTCGCCGGGAGCGAAGAGCGGCTTCGTCTCGCCCTCGAGGGATCGCAGACCGGGACATGGGATTGGAATGTCCTCACCGGCAAAGTGCGCTGGGACGAATACATGTATCCGCTCTACGGCCGGACGAAGGAAGAGTTCAGCGGTAAACTCGGAGCCGGCCTGGAGTTCGTCCATCCTGATGATCGCTCCCGGATCACAGCAGCGACCAAGAGCGCACTTGAGACTGGCGCCGATCTCGATGTCGGATTTCGCATCATCCAGCCGGACGGTTCCATCCGACATATGGTGTCGCGCGGCCGCGCCTTTTACGATGAGCACGACCAGCCAATTCGCATGGCCGGCGTCAGCATCGACGTGACCCAGAGCAAGCAGGCCGAGGAGGAATTGAGCCGGGCGAAGGAAGTGGCCGAGGCCGCGAACAAGGCGAAGGATAATTTCCTCGCCATCCTGAGCCACGAGTTGCGCACGCCGCTGACGCCGGTGCTGGCCGCGGTCGCCTCGCTCCAGGACGATGAAAGCATGCCCGACCACATCGTGCGCGACGTCGAAATGATTCGACGCAACGTCGAGGTGGAGGCGCGCCTGATCGACGATCTGCTCGACCTCACCGGAGTGGCGCGCGGGAAACTGGAGTTAAACCGGCGCGTGGTCGATGTCCGCCCGCTGCTCGAGCATGCGATGCAAAATTATTGTGCCGGCACCGCGCGAGCCAAGAATCTCCGCGTCTCGATGGAGATCAGCGCGGGCGAGACGCACGTCCTGGCCGACAGTTCGCGCATGACACAGGTCTTTTGGAATCTGCTCCAGAACGCCTGCAAATTTACCCCGCACGGCGGCGCAATTGAGATTCGGGTGCACAACGAAAGCCCGGTCACGTTGCCGCAGACCGGAGTCGCATTGGGCGATGTGCCCTCGGCCGGGAGCGATCTCGTCGTTTCCGTCCGCGATACCGGCATCGGCATCAGCGCGGAAAATATGCCGCTCATCTTTAACGCCTTCGAGCAGGGCGAACGGTCGCGCACCCGCACCTTTGGTGGTCTGGGGCTGGGGCTCGCCATCAGTCGCGCCATCGTGGAATTGCATGGCGGAACCATTGCCGCGATCAGCGAAGGGACAGGGAAAGGAACGAAGATTTCCCTCCGCCTCGCCGCTGTGCAAGCGACCGCTGCGGCCACCGGACACCCTCTACATCCGGTTAAAAAATCCGCCGCGAGCAGCGGCCGCTCGCTCCGCATCTTGCTCGTGGAAGATCACCCCGATACTTCGAACCAACTCAGCCGTCTGCTCAAACGCGCCGGCCATGTCGTGACCTGCGCGGCCACTGTCGCGGAAGCGCTCTCGGTCGCGGGCGCGGAAGCGGGCGCCACCTTCGAATGCCCTTTCGACATGTTGATCAGCGACCTCGGTCTGCCCGATGGCAGCGGCCACGATCTCATCCGCGCTTTGGGTGATTGCGCCCGCATTCCCGCGATCGCGCTCAGCGGTTTCGGAATGAAAGAAGATGTGGCTGCGAGCCTGGCCGCCGGGTTCGCTCGTCACATGACCAAGCCCGTGGACTGGCAGGATCTCAAGGCCATGATCAATAAACTGGCCGAGCACGAGCCCGCGTAACGGCGCCGCCGGGCGCCGCCTAATCGCCGAAGCAAATCTCGACGTCGCGCGCGGTTTGCACCATCTCGCCATCCGGCGGCACGAGACGCAGCTTGTTCACCGCGTCACCGATCGGGACGTGGCGCACCTGATAATTCTGGTAGCTGATCATGCAGCCAAATTGTTTCTCGACCACAAGGCGCACGGCTTTTACCCCGAAGCGCGTGCCCAGAATTCGATCGAGCGTCGTCGGCACGCCGCCGCGCTGGAGATGGCCGAGGACGGTGCAGCGCGTTTCTTTCCCGCTCCGCGCCGCGATCTCCGCCGCCACCACGCCGCCGATCCCGCCGAAGCGGTCTTCGCCGTCCGTGCCCTGGCGTTTCACCGCCTGACCGTCCGCCGGGCAAGCACCCTCCGCGGCCACGATCAAGGAATAGACACTCCCTTTGGCTTCGCGCATTTCCAAGGCCTCGACGATCCGATCGTAATCGAACGGAATTTCCGGAATGAGAATAACGTGCGCGCCGCCGGCAATGCCGCCATGGAGCGCGATCCAGCCGGCGTGGCGCCCCATCACTTCGAGCACCATGATGCGCTTGTGGCTGGTGGCGGTAGTGTGCAAGCGGTCGAGCGCATCGGTCACGGACGCGACCGCGGAATCGAAACCGAAGGTCATCGCCGTCGCGGCGAGATCATTGTCGATCGTCTTCGGCACGCCGATGCAGTTGATCCCGGCTTCGTGCAGCTGGAGCGCGGTCGTCATCGAGCCGTCGCCGCCCACGATGATCAAGGCTTCCACGCGCTGCTCTTGCAGCACCTTGCGCGCACCCGCGATGACCTCGGGCGCGATGACAGCCTTGTCGCCTGCGCCTACCTTGGCCACGAAATGGCCGCGATTGGTGGTGCCGATCAATGTGCCGCCGCGCGGCATAATGCCGCTCGTGCTGTGGCGATCGAGAATAATGAAATCGCCCGGCGGCAACAGCCCCTCGAAGCCATCGCGAAAGCCGAGGACTTCGAAGCCGAATTTCTCACCCGCCAAGGCCACGCCGCGCAAAACGGCATTCAATCCCGGGCAATCGCCGCCACTGGTCAGGACTCCGATGCGGGGCTTCATGGCTTCGCCCATCACACGATCAAAGCGTTTTCTTTGGGTTAACCGGCCGCCCTTCGGCCGCCCATTGATCGTAAAGTTGCCAGCCTTGATCGAGCAAGGCGCGTCCCTCGCCGAAGCGATCCGCACTGCCGAGGAGGACGATGATAATGTGGCGCGGGATGACAGTGGTAGTGGTCGGTCCGCGCTGGATCACTTCCGCGTCGCGTTGCGCGGAGAGAATAAGGCAGTCGCCCGCCCGCGCGGTCCGGCCGGTCTTGACGCCTTCCACTCCGTTCACGCCGAGGAGTTCGTTCGTGTTCCGGAGCAGATAATTCAGCGCCTTCCCGGCGCGGTTAAATGAAATTTGGCGTTCCTTTTGCGAAACGTAAAAGCGGAAGCCGGGCTTGTTCATCGCGTAGCGCGCCAGCCGCGCCATGTCCGCAGCGGTGGAGTAGGGAAGTGGCTTCACGTTGGCATCAATCCCGTGCGGGTTCGAGAAACGCGTTCGCTCCATCCCGAGTGTGCCCGCGAGTGCATTCATCTGGCCAACAAAGATGGAGACCGGGCTGGCGGCGCCGGCCGACGGGACAACCGAACGCAGTGCCTCGCCGACATGGCTGGCCAGCGTGTAGGCCGCGATGTTATCCGACTGGACAAGGGCCGCGTAAAGCAGATCGCGCAGGGTCGCGGTATCGCCCGGCTGGAAGCCAATCAGGTTCTCGCCTGCACCAACCAAGGCGTCTGGCGGAATGGTCGCGACCTGGCCGAGATCGCCCTGGTTATGCTCCACCCAATCGAGCACCACCATCGCGGCTGCGACTTTCGTGAGGCTGCCGACCTGGCGCTTTTGCCGCTCCCCGCGCTCCTGTAAAACAAAGCCGCTTTTGGAATCGACGATGATGTAGGCCTGCGCGCTCAGCGCAGCGCGAGCGGCGCCAAAGCTCAAGGCCAGAGCGAGGGAAATTGCGCAGAAACGGTTCAGGGCGGTCACGATTTTCTTGGGGAAACCCGGGCAGCTTAAGTGCCGAGGTTGGCTTGGCAACCAGCAATCGGGCGAGGTCTTGCAACCTCGTAGCTGAATCCAGCGAAGTGTAACCGCAGCGACTAGCGCTTGGAGAACTGGAAGCGCTTGCGCGCGCCCGGCTGGCCGGATTTCTTCCGCTCTTTCATCCGCGGATCGCGCCGGAGAAGCCCTTCGGCTTTAAGCGTGCCGCGGAGGTTCGCATCCACCTGCAAGAGCGCCCGAGCAATCGCCAGACGCACTGCGCCGGCCTGGCCGGTGGCGCCGCCGCCGGTGGCATTGATCGAGAGATCGTAGGAATTGGTCAGCTTCACCGTCTGCAACGGCTGCAACACCGTGTTCTGCAACGGAATGGTGGGAAAATATTCTTCAAACGTCTTGCCGTTGACGTCGATCTTGCCGCTCCCGGCGGTCATGCGAATGCGTGCAACGGCAGTCTTGCGGCGGCCGGTGGCGATAAATTCTTCGGTGGTTGCCATGGTAAAAAAGGAATGCCGGGGGCTTAGACGACGGTGGCGGGCGCGGGTTGCTGCGCGGCGTGCGGATGGGCGTCGCCTTTGTAAACCTTCAGCTTGCGATAAACGGCACGGCCTAATTTGTTGTGCGGAATCATCCCGCGGATAGCGCGCTCAACCATCAACTCCGGGTGACGCTCGCGGCGGGCGCGGGCGTTTTCCGTTTTGTGGCCGCCCACGAAACCGGAGTAGCTCATGTAGCTCTTCTGCTCTTCCTTCTTGCCCGTCAGGCGCACTTTCTCGGCATTGATCACGACCACAAAGTCGCCGGTGTCGCAGTGCGTCGTGTAGATCGCTTTCTCTTTTCCGCGGAGGAGGTTGGCGGCTTTGACCGCAACGCGGCCGAGAACCTGATTATTGGCGTCAATGATCCACCACTTGCGCGGGACCTCGTTGGCTTTGGCAGAAAACGTCTTCATGGAGCGGAAAGGGTCGGGAAATTACGAGCGACGCTGGAGAGTGTCAACTGCGGGTTCCAGCGGTACCGGTTCTGCTTGGAATAGGGGCCATGCGACGGTCTTTTCCACTGTTTCTCTTCTCGCTCCTCTCAGCGCTTCCGCTTTGCGCGACTGCCGCCACACCCGCGTCCGAGGTTGTGCGCGAAATGAATTTGGCCCGCCAGCAGCCCGCGCAGTATGCCGCTCATCTGGAAGCGCGCCGCGGAAACTATCGGGGCAAGGAAGGTACGCGCGCGATAGAGGAGGCGATCCGCTTCCTGCGCAGCACTCCTCCGCGGCAGCCGCTCGCCTTCTCGCCCGGGATGTCGCGCGCCGCGGTGGATCATTGTGCGGAACAGGCGGGCGGCGGCATGAGCCATCGCGGCCGCGGCGGTAGCACGACTGGCGACCGCCTAAATCGCTACGGACAGTACAGCGGGAGCTGGGGCGAGAATCTTTCCTGCGGCCGCCCGAGCGCACGCGAGATCGTAATGGCGTTGATCATCGATGACGGCCTCTCCTCCCGGAAGCATCGCAAGAATATTTTCAATCCGCAGTTCAACTATGCCGGCGCGGCCATGGGCGCTCACGCGCGCTTCCGCACGATCTGCAGCATGGAGTTCGCAGGTGGCTACGCGGAAGGCGAGTCGCGCAGCGACACGCTCGTGGCGCGGAACTGACGCGGTCCGCCAAATGGCGGCTGGTCATTTGAAATCGGCAGGCGTAATTTCGCCGGCCCTTTATGTCGAACCAAGCCGCCTCCGTCCCTAAAACCGCGATCACGCCCCGCCGCGAGGAGGATTTTCCGGAGTGGTATCAACAGGTCATCCGCGCCGCGGAGCTGGCTGATTCGTCCGATGTGCGCGGCTGCATGGTCATCCGGCCCTGGGGCTACGCGATCTGGGAAAACATGCAGCGCCGTCTCGACGCCATGTTCAAAGCCACCGGCCATCGCAACGCCTATTTCCCGCTCTTCATTCCGCTGAGTTATTTCGAGAAAGAAGCCGCGCACGTGGAGGGTTTCGCGAAGGAATGCGCCGTCGTCACCCACAGCCGGCTGGAGGTAAACGCGGAGGGAAAAATGGTGCCGGCCAGTCCGCTGAGCGAGCCATTGGTCGTTAGGCCGACTTCCGAAACCATCATCGGCGCGAGCTACGCCAGGTGGGTCCAGAGTTATCGCGATCTGCCCATCCTAATCAATCAGTGGGCCAACGTCGTCCGGTGGGAAATGCGGCCGCGCGTCTTCCTGCGCACGACGGAGTTCCTCTGGCAGGAAGGCCACACCGTGCACGAGAACGAAGCCGAAGCGCGCGAGGAAACGAAGCGCATGCTCGACGTCTACGAGATCGTTTGTGCGCGATGACGTCGCGGTGCCCGTCTTCAGCGGCGAGAAATCGGAGAGCGAACGCTTTCCCGGCGCAGTCCAGACGCTTTGCATCGAAGCGATGGTGCAGGATCGCAAGGCCATCCAGGCCGGCACCTCGCATTTCCTCGGGCAGAATTTCTCGCGCGCCAGCGGGATCAAGTTCCAGACGCGCGAAGGCACGGAGGAATTTGGTTGGACCACGAGCTGGGGCATGAGCACGCGCATGGTCGGCACCTTGATCATGGCCCATGCCGATGACGATGGCCTCGTCGTCCCGCCGCGCATCGCTGCCGTCCATGTCGTCATCATTCCGATCACGCCCAAAGAAGACACGCGCGACGCGGTCCTGGCCGCGGCCGACAAACTGGCGAGTGAGCTGCGAGGCGCGAAGTATGGCGACCTCCGCATCGAGGTGGACGTCGATCGGCGCGATGTCGGCGGCGGAGTGAAGAATTGGGAGTGGATCAAGAAAGGCGTGCCGCTGCGCGTGGAGATTGGTCCACGCGATCTCGAGAGCGGCAACGTCGCAGTGACACGCCGGGATCAGCCTGTGAAATCGCGCGAGTTCATGCCCAGCGCCGAGTTCGTGAGGCGGGCGCCGGAGTTGCTTGAGGCCATCCAGCAGAATCTCCTTCAGCGCGCGCGGGAATTTCGCGACGCGAATACGAAGGTCATCGATTCCAAAGAAGACTTCTACGCCTTCTTCACCCCGAAGAATTCGAACAAGCCCGAGATCCACGGCGGCTTCGCCCTCGCGCATTGGTCTGGCTCGCGCGAGGTCGAGGAGCAGGTGAAGAGCGATCTCAAGGTCACGATTCGCTGCATCCCCTTCGATGATCCCGCGGCGCCGCCCGAAGCCGGCACGTGCATTTTCACCGGCCAACCCAGCGCGCGGCGGGTGGTCTGGGCGAAATCGTACTAATCTCGAAGCGTCTAGTCGCTCGTTAGGGCGTGCGTGCCATGCGTAATCGCCGCGCCCGCGCGCAACGCCGCTGCGACCACCACCGCCTCCGTAATCTCAGCATCCGTCGCACCGGCCTTGCGCGCCTGACCGGCGTGAATGTCGATGCAATACGGACACTGCGTGGTGTGCGCTACGGCGACCGCGATCAGCTCCTTGTATTTGGTGGGGATGGCGCCGTCCGCCATGGCTGCTTTGTCGAAGGCCCAGAAAGCCTGCATGCCGGCGGGCGCGAGCGCGTCCATTTTCTTTAAGTGGGCGAGGTTCTTCTTGTCGTACATGACTCAAAGTATGCTTTCGCTCCCACGGAACTCCAGTGTTTCCAGGCCGTGAATTTGTTCGAACTGCCGTCTCGTCATTCGCAAGGCGAGCTGTCTATCTTGAACGGCCATGGATCAGAGGATGACTTTGCAACCTGATGAGGTCGACAAAATCAGCGCGCCGCTGAGCGAGGCGAATCACACCTTCCTGCGCCGTTATCCAGGCGAATCGAATCGCCGGCAGGCGGTGCATACCGTCTATGGCGGAGCCCACTTGTTCCGAGCTGATTCGGCGCGGCGACTGGGCGAAATCGCTTTGCGTTCGCTCGAAGAATACGCGCCGGATGCAGCTACGCTCACGCGGGTGCTGGAGTTGGAAGGAGACGACGTCACGGCGGCAAAACTCCACCAGCGGGTGACGGAGAAACTCCAACGCGAACCAGTGGAAGATTTCCGCCTCGATTTCGAAGACGGCTACGGCAATCGCGCGGACGCGGAGGAAGACGGCCACGCCGCTGTCCAGCGCGGAAGAGGTGGCGCGCGGTCTGGCGGCTGGCTCGCTGCCGCCGTTCCTCGGCATTCGGATCAAGCCGCTGAACGAAGATCTGCGCGTCCGTAGCGTGCGCACGCTCGATATTTTCCTAACCGCGCTCCTGGCCGCGACCGCGGGCAAGCTGCCGGAAAATTTTGTAGTCACGGTGCCGAAGATCCAATTGCCGGAGCAGATGCACGCGGCGGTGCGCCTTCTCGAATTGCTCGAGGAGCGCAACGGCCTCACGAGCGGCGCGCTTAAAATCGAACCGATGATCGAGACCCCGCAGGCCATCATTAATGCGCGGGGCGAAGTCGCGCTCGCCTCCCTGATTGACGCCGCGGAAGGCCGCTGCCAAAGCATCCACTTCGGCGTTTATGATTACACGGCCTCCTGCGGCATCACCGCGGCCTATCAAACGATGCGCCATCCGGCGTGCGATTTTGCGCGGCAGATGATGCTGGTCGCGACCGCCGGCACTGGCATCCATCTTTCCGATGGCGCGACGAATATTCTTCCCGCCGCGCCGCACCGCGCAGGCGCGGGGGAAACACTGCGCGAAGAACAAAAGCAGCAAAATCGCCAGTCGGTCCACGCGGCCTGGCGGCTCGGTTTCGAGGACAACATGCACTCGCTGCGCAACGGATTTTACCAGGGCTGGGATTTGCATCCGGCGCAGCTCGTCACGCGTTACGCAGCCGTTTACCATTTCTTCCTCCGCGGCCTAACGAGCGCTTCCAATCGCCTGAAAGCCTTCGTGGAAAAGGCGGCGCTGGCTTCGCTACACGGCGATGTCTTCGATGACGCCGCCACCGGCCAGGGGCTGCTGAATTTCTTCCTTCGCGGCATCGCCTGCGGCGCCATTACCGAGGACGAAGCGCGCGCCACCGGCCTTTCGCTGGAGGAGATTCGCTCGCGCTCCTTCTACAAAATTCTGCTGGGCCGGCGCCAACCGTGAGCCACGCGATCGAGTTCCGGCTGAATGGCAAAGCGGCGCGCGTCGCTTCCGTTTCCCCAAACCTGACGCTGCTGGAATGGCTGCGATCGACCGGCCTGACCGGCGCGAAGGAAGGCTGCGCGGAGGGAGATTGCGGCGCCTGTTCGGTCGCGATCGCGGACCGCGATGCGCGTGGGAAGCAGTGCTGGCGCGCGATCAACAGTTGCCTGGTGCCGCTGCCGCTCATGGCGGGCCGCGAGATCATCACGGTGGAAGGCGTGGGCTGCAGCAAAACGCATCCGGTGCAGCAGGCAATGGTCGAAAACTTTGGCTCGCAATGCGGTTACTGCACGCCGGGTTTCATCATGGCGCTCTTCGAGGGCTATTATCGGAAGGACCTCAAAACTGCGGCCCAGCTCGACGAGCAGCTCTGCGGCAATCTCTGCCGCTGCACGGGCTATCGGCCGATCCGCGACGCGGCCGCAGACGCGCTCGCGCAGCGCAACGGTGGCGATGAGTTCACGGAGCGCTTGAAAACCGCCAAGGCGAAACTGGGCGCGGCGCGCTATGCGTTTGCGGGAGAGAAATTTCTCCGGCCTACTTCGCTCGAAAAGCTCTTCGCGCTCCTGGCCGAAAATCCGGAGGCGCGCTTGATCGCGGGCGCGACGGAGCTCGGGCTCGAGATCACGAAGAAGTTCCGAAAGTTTCCTGTCCTGATTTCTTTGGAAGCGATTCCGCAATTAACCGCGATCCAAGCGAGCGCTGCGGAATGGACGATCGGCGCGACGGCTACGCTGACCGCGCTCGACGAAGCGGTGGGCGATGAATACCCCGAGCTGCGCGCGATGCTGCTCGTCTTCGGTTCGCGGCAGATTCGGAACCGCGCCACGCTCGGCGGCAATCTTGTCACCGCCTCGCCGATCGGCGATTCCGCGCCGGTCCTGCTCGCGCTCGATGCGAAGATGGTGCTCGCTTCCGCGCGCGGCGAACGCGTGCTCCCATTGGAAGATTTCTTTGTCGCTTATCGCCAAACCGCGTTGGCCGCAGGCGAGATTCTGAAAGCGATTTTGCTTCCGCGGTTCCCGGCCGAGACCCGCTCCGTGCGTCGCTTTTTCAAAGCTTCGAAACGGCGGGAGATGGACATCAGCACGGTCGCGGGAGCGTTCGCGGTTCGTCTGTCAGCTGACAATATCATCGAGCACGCGCGGCTCGCGTATGGCGGCGTGGCGGCGATGCCGGTACGCGCGCGGAAGACGGAGCGCGCGTTGGTGGGCAGACCTTGGCGCGCGGAAACTTGTGAGGAAATTCTGCCGATCCTGGAGGCGGAGTTCGCGCCCATTTCCGATGTGCGCGGCAGTGCGAGCTATCGTCGAGGTTTGATCAAGAGTTTGCTGCGCAAGTTTTTCGCAGAGGAAAACGAGCCGATCTCCGCGAAGAAGATCGCGCGCGCTTTGTCGGCCCGACCGGCGGCGCTGCCGCACGAGAGCGCGCATAAGCACGTGACTGGCGAAGCGATTTACGTGGACGATCGCGCGCAACAAGAAGGAATGCTGGAGGTCTGGCCGGTTTGTTCGCCGCATGCACACGCGAAAATCCTGTCGCGTGATGCGACCGCGGCGCGGGCCATGCCGGGGGTGCACGCCGTCCTCCTTGCCGAAGATGTGCCGGGATTAAACGACGTGGGCGCGGTGCGGCACGATGAGATTTTGCTGGCCGATCAGGAGGCGTTCTATCACGGGCAGATCATCGCGCTGGTCGTGGGTGAGACGCAGGAGATATGTCGCGCCGCGGCAGACAAGGTTGTGGTCGAATACGAGCCGTTGCCGCCAATCTTCACGATCGAAGAAGCGATCGACGCGGGGAGTTTGCATACCGACGCGAATTTCATCCGGCGCGGGGAGGTGGCGGCGGGATTGGACGCGGCTCCGCGGCGATTGAGCGGGGAATTTTCCTTTGGCGGACAGGATCATTTTTATCTCGAGACGAATGCGGCCTGGGCGGAGCTCGGGGAGGACGGAACCGTCTTCATCAGTTCCTCGACGCAGCATCCTTCCGAGGTGCAGCACATCGTGGCGCATGTGCTGAAACTGCCGATGAGCAGCGTGGTGGTGGAATGCCCGCGCATGGGCGGCGGCTTTGGCGGGAAAGAGACGCAGGCGGCTGGTCTGGCGGCGCTGGCTGCATTGGCTGCAACGAAGACCGGGCGCAAAGTGCGCATCCGCTACAATCGTGATCAGGACATGATGATCACCGGGAAACGGCATCCGTTTCTCGGACGTTTCGAGGTTGGGTTCGATGCCGATGGTCTATTGCTCGCGGCCAGAGTGGCGCTTTTTTCCAACGGCGGATGGTCGCTCGATCTCTCGCGCGCGGTGACGGATCGCGCCGTCTTCCATCTCGACAACGCTTACTACATTCCGCAGGTCGAGTTCAGCGGCACAGTGGTGAAAACGAATCTGGCCTCGAACACCGCTTTCCGCGGTTTCGGCGGTCCGCAGGGGATGATCGTAATCGAGGAGATCATCGATCGCGTGGCGCGTGCAACCGGCCTTGCGCCTGAACTCGTTAGGCAACGCAACCTTTACCGCGGGCAGGGCGAAACGAACACGACGCACTACGGGCAGGAGATCGAGGACAACCGCATCCAGCGCATCTGGAGCGAGCTGCTGGACTCCAGCGATTTCGCGCAGCGGCGCGAGGAACTGCGGCGCTGGAATCAGGCGCAGGCGAATCGGAAGCGCGGCCTCGCGATCACGCCGGTGAAATTTGGGATCTCCTTTACCACCACGCATCTCAATCAAGCAGGCGCGCTGGTCCTGCTTTATCAGGATGGGACCGCGCAGGTGAACCATGGCGGCACCGAGATGGGGCAAGGCGTTTATACGAATATGGCGCTCATCGCCGCGCGCGAGCTGGGCCTGTCGCCCGATCGAGTGCGGGTGATGGCGACACGGACGGACAAGGTGCCGAACACCTCTGCGACCGCGGCGTCGTGCGGAACTGATCTGAACGGTGCGGCGGTGAAGGACGCGTGTGAGACGCTGCGCGCGCGCTTGTTGCCCTTCGCGGCCGATATGTTGGCGGAGAAGAACGGGAAAGCGGTGTCGCCTAACGACATCGTGTTCGCTGAGAATGCGTTCTTCGATCCTGCGCTAATGGAGGTGCGGCTGCCCATCGCGGAGCTGCTCCAGCGCGCTTATTTCGCGCGGACCAGTTTGAGCGCGACCGGCTTCTACAAAACTCCCGACATCAATTACGACCGCGACGCAGGGCGGGGGAAACCGTTCCACTACTTCGCCGTGGGCGCGGCGGTGAGCGAGGTGGAGGTGGATGGCTTTACCGGGATGCATCACACCCGGCGGGTCGATATTTTGCACGATGCTGGCGATCCGGTGAACTTGGGCGTAACGCTCGGCCAAATCGAAGGCGGGTTCGTGCAAGGCGCGGGCTGGCTCACGTGTGAGGAGTTGGTCTGGGATTCGGAAGGGCGGTTGCGGACGCACTCGCCGGACACGTACAAGATTCCCGCAGTGGGCGACACGCCGGACGTGTTCAACATCGCGCTCCTGACCAACGCCACGCAGCCCAACGTGATCCACGGCAGCAAAGCCGTGGGCGAACCGCCGTTGATGCTGGCGCTCTCGGTGCGTGAGGCGATCCGCGACGCGGTGGCGGCGTTTGGCGAGAGCGGCGGCGCAGTTGCGCTCGCATCGCCTGCCACGCCGGAAGCCATTTTCAACGCCATCAGCGGCCGCACGAGCGCGCCGCGGCCGGCCGAGGCAACGCCGGAGCACGCCATGGCGGAGAGATTACTTTCATGAGAAAATTGGAACACAAACTGAGCGTGGCACGCGGGGAAACACCGGCGGAGTTGCTCTTCAAAAACGCGCAACTGGTCAACGTCTTCAGCGGCGAAATTCATCCAGCGGACGTAGCGGTGGATGACGGGCGCGTGATTGGTTTTGGCGAATACGAAGCGCGGGAGGTGATCGATCTCGCGGGCGCTTATCTCGCGCCGGGATTGATCGATGGGCACTTCCACGTTGAGAGCACGATGGTGACGCTGCCGGAGTTTGCGCGCGCGGTCGTGCCGCATGGGACGAGCGCGATGGTGATCGATCCGCACGAGTTCACGAATGTGCTCGGGAAAGAAGGCATCCGCTACGTGCTCGAGGCGAGCAAAGGGTTGCCGATCGATTTTTTTGTCATGCTGCCGTCGTGCATTCCCGCGACGCATCTGGAGACGAGCGGCGCGCGCATGAGCGCGGTCGATCTGGCGGAGATGATCAATGACGAGCGCATCGCGGGCGTGGCGGAATTGATGAACTACCCGGGAGTTTTTCTCGGGATGGAAAGCGAGCTGGCGAAAATCCGGGCGGGGAAGGGGAAGTTGATCGATGGCCACGCGCCGGGATTGCGCGGTAAAAATTTGAACTCCTACGTGCTCGCAGGCGTGCGCTCCGATCACGAAAGCACGGAGCTGGAGGAGGCGCGGGAGAAGCTTCGGCTCGGCATGCACTTGCTGGTGCGAGAGGGCAGCACGGAGCGCAATCTCGAGCACATCATCGCGCTGGTGACGCCGCAGAATTCGGCCAATTGCTCGTTCGCGACGGACGATAAATTGCCCGGCGATCTCTTGAACGAGGGGCACATCGACCACTCGATTCGGAAAGCGATCTCGTTAGGCCTGGCGCCCATCACCGCCATTCAGATGGGGACGATCAATACCGCGCGGCATTACCGGTTGCGGAATCACGGGGCCATCGCGCCGCGCTATTGGGCTGACTTTCTGGTGCTCGATGATCTGGCAAAGTTCGAGGTCCGGCAGGTTTACAAAAAGGGGAAACTCGTGGCGGAGAAGGGCGCGTATCGCGGGCCGGAAGTGGCGATCGCGCCACAGCCGCGCAACACCATGAATGTGCGCTTCGCCGGCGCGGAAGACATCGCGGTCAAGGCGGAGAACGCGAAGACGATTCGCGTGATCGAGATCGTGCCGGAGCAAATTGTGACCAACTCGATCAGCCTTCCGCCGAAGATTGAGCACGGCGCGATCATTTCCGATGTCGGACGCGACATCCTCAAGCTGGTGGTAGTGGAGCGTCACAACGCCACCGGCAACGTCGGCCTAGGTTTTGTGCGTGGCTTTCAAATGCAACGCGGCGCGCTCGGCTCGACCGTGGCGCACGACGCGCACAACATCGTGGTCGTGGGCGTGAATGACAGCGACATCGTTGCCGCCGTAGCGGCGCTGCAAAAGATGGGTGGCGGACAGGTCGCGATCGAGGATGGAAAGGAAATCGCCGCGTTGCCGTTGCCGATCGCGGGTCTGGTTTCCGATCGTCCGCTCGCGGAAGTGGTGGAGAAAATTCAGGCGTTAAACGCCGCCGCTTCGAAGCTGGGCAGCAACCTGCCCGCGCCCTTCATGTCGCTTTCCTTTCTCAGCCTCTCGCCCATTCCCGCGCTCAAATTGACCGATCAAGGGTTGGTGGACGCGGTGAAGATGAAATTAACCGATCTGATCGAAACGTAGGCGCGGGCTGGATCATTATGGAAGCAACGCCCGCTGAATTGGCCCAGATCGCCTACGACCGCACGGAGATCGCTGACACCGTTTATCGCTACGCGTTTGGACTCGACCACGGTGATCCTGATTCGCTGGCCTCCGCGTTCACGGAAGATTGCGTGCTCGATTTCCGGCCCGCGGGCGCAAAGTTGAAGCTCGATTTTCCGCTCTTAAAAGGGCGCAACGCTGTTCTGCAGACGCTGATCCCGATGATCGGCCCGCTCGATACGAGTCACACCCCGAATAATCTGCAGGTGGAAGTGAGTGGCGAGACCGCGACTCTGCATGGCTACATGCTTTCGCAGCATTTCATGCCGGGGGACGGCCCGCGGCAAGGGACGGAGTTCGCGCTTTTGATGAACCGCTACGAAGCCGAGCTGGTGCGCGATGGGATGAAGTGGCGGTTCCGCCGGCTGGTGATCGACAATGCCTGGGCGGAAGGCGATCCCTCGATCATCAATGCCATGGCGCGGCACCGGGTGGCGCGGGTGAAATCGAAGCCGCAAACTTAGAAAAGCGGGCCCTGCGATTGATGTATCCATCGATCACTCGTAGGGAGTAGGACGAGCCAGCGCTGGCTCCCCTGACATGACGATCCTAGATATTTCGCGTACACTGACGGCCGATCTCGCCCCCTGGCCGGGCGACACGGCGTTTCACTTTAAGTTGAATGGCCGCATCTCGGAGGGCTCGAGCGTCAATCTGGGCATGATCAGCATGAGCCTGCACAATGGGTCACATGCCGACGCGCGTTATCATTTTGAAGATGATGGCTGCACCATAGACGGGATGCCGCTCGATACTTATCTCGGCCCGGCGCTGGTGGCTGATCTCTCGGCCAAGTACGGCTACGGTGCCATGCCGCAGATGACGATCGACGATCTCGAGCCGATCGGGGAGCAGTTGCGGGAGACGCCGCGCTTGTTGCTTAAGACCAATGTCTGGATGGACTCCGAGGTCTTTCCGCAAGCCATCCCGACCATCGCGCCCGAGGTGCCGAAATGGCTGGAGGCGCGCGGCGTGCGGTTGCTCGGCTTCGACGTTCCCTCGGTGGATAAAATTGATTCGAAAGATTTGCGAAATCATCACGCGCTGGCCGCGGCTGGCATCTGCATTATCGAATCCCTCGACCTGCGCGAGGTGGCGCCCGGGCGTTATCAATTTGTCGGCTTGCCGCTGAAGATTGCGGGGGGCGATGGCTCGCCGGTGCGCGCGGTTTTGTGGCGGGAATGACGGAATCGGCGGAGGGGCTGAGCGGTCGGCCTGCGCTCGTCTGGAGCGTGGTCGGATTGATTGCAGTCCTGTTCGCGATCACGAACCTGCCCTGGCATCTCGACGATTACGATCAGGCTAAGCAGGCCTTCACTTCCTTCGAAATGGTGCAGGAGGGGCATTGGCTTTATCAGCACACGCCTAACGAGAAGATCGCGACCAAGCCGCCGCTGGTCGGCTGGGTGTCGGCGGCGATCTTCGAAGTCACGCGATCGTGGGAGATCGCCTGGCGTCTGCCTTCATTGGCGGCTGCGGTAGCGCTGGGCTGGTTCCTCTTCCGCGCGGGGCGGAACGCTTACGGGCTGGCGGCCGGCGCGCTGGCATTGGCGGCCTTTGGGCTCAATCTCTTGTCGCCGCGTCTGGCGACGCTCGTGCGCACGGACATGCCGCTCGCGCTGATCGTGTTTTTGCTTGGGCTGACGATTTTCGAGAAGGTGCGATCGGCGCAACTGTGGAGGGCGCGGGATCGCTGGATGATGTTCGCGTTGCTGACCGCGGCGATGTTGATCAAAGGGCCGATCGTTTACGCGTTCTTGCTCCCGGGATTGGTGGCGTTCCGATGGTGGAAGCGCGACGCGAGCGCCTCGGCGTGGTGCGGCTGGTGGCCGTGGCTGGGCTCGCTCGCTGTCTTCGCGCTTTGGGTGGCGGGCGGAATCGCGTGGGCGCCGGGATTCTATGAGCAAGTGGTGCTGCGCGAGTTCGCGGGCCGTTTCAGCGAGACGGTGCATCGGCCGCAGCCGTTCTACTTTTATCTGCCGCATCTGCTGCATCGCTTCGCGCCGTGGAGTGTGCTGATGCTGGCGCTGGCGGTTGTGGGCTGGCGGAGCGCCGAGCGTTCAGGAATATCCGAACGCTGGCGCGCGCTTGCGCCGGAGGTGGCGTGGTTGGTGGTGTGGAGTTTGGGCGGGCTGCTGGTCATGTCGCTCATTCCGTCGAAACGCGTGGATCGCATTTTCCCGATCATTCCGCCGCTCTGTTTGCTGCTCGCGGCGCAATACGCGGGCTTGGGCGCGCGGGCGGATTTGCTGGTGCGGATTCGGCGCTGGAGTGCCGTTGCGCTTTTGATCGCGTGTCTGGCTACGAGCGGATATTCGGCGCACCGGATGTTTATTGGTTACCGAAATGACGAGGCGGCGCTGGTCCGTTTCGGCAATGCAGTGCGCGCGCGGGCGCAGGAAAATGGCTGGCGCTACGGCGTGATGGGCGGACGGGAGGAAGGCCTCCTCTTGTACCTGCGACGGACTCGGTTCTTAAGCATGGACGAAGCGATCACGCAGTGGCGAAGTGGAGCGCTGGATGCGCTCGTTCTGCCGTCAGATGATTTGCCTCGCGCGCGCTCGGAAATGTCGGACGCAATTTTGTCCGATCTCGAATCTTCCGTCACGGCGAATGGCAGGACGACGCGTTACCTCCTTCTGACCCACGCACAACCTTAAGCGCTGTTGCCCGAGACGCGCTGACGGGTGCATCACACGGTGGGAGCAATCTTGCCAAGCCGAGGCCGGGACGCGAGAAAGGAACGATGAACGAGCAGAGCAGCATCTTGATCGGCGGTGTGCTCTTCGTTTCGCTCGTAGCGGTGATCGAAGAGGCAAATGCCATCAGCACGGCGTATCTGCGCGCGGATTTACTGCCAGAGACACTGCGCGGCCGAACGCGGGAGCTGCTGCAGAATGTTATTATCAATCTCGATCGTCCGCGGCGGGGGTTGATGGCGACGAAGCGCTCCTGACCGTGAGGACGCTCAAGATCGCCGGTGCGGGAACAATCCTTCTGCTTATCGCGGCGATGGTGACGCGCTTCGTTTGGCAGCGTCTAACGGCAAGCCGGATCGCGATCGCATCGGCGGAGGGTATCGACTCGCTAGAGGAGGTGTCGTTAGGCGATGTGCGGCAGTCGATCCAGATTCGCGGTTGGGATCGGCGGAAGCCGTTACTGCTTTTTCTGCATGGCGGGCCCGGCTTTCCGCAGATGCCTTTCGCGCATCAGAACGCTGAGTTGGAAAAAGATTTCGTCGTCGTGCAATGGGATCAACGCGGCGCGGGGAAATCTTATCGGCTTGGCCTGTCGGCGGATGAAATGAAGCTCGAGCGTTTCGTGGAGGACGCGGGTGAACTGGTCAAAGCGCTGGAGGAACGTTTCGGTGGGAAATGCTACCTCGTGGCGCATTCGTGGGGCACGATCGTGGGCGCGAAACTGGTCGCGCGGCATCCGGAATTATTTGCCGCTTACGTTGCCATCGGGCAGGTGGCGTTGCCGCCCGCGACCGAGCGGGTGCGCTACCGCTTCGCGCTCGGCGCGGCGGAAAAGGCGAGTAACGCCGAAGCGATCAAAGAGCTGCGCGCCGCGGGTCCGCCGCCGTATCCGAACTTCGATCTTGCGGGTCGGCTGGAGCATTGGGTCAAGCATTTCGGGGAGCGGAAATATACGCCGCCGCCACCGGCGAAGTTTGTCTGGCTGGCGTTGCATTCGCCGGCCTACTCCTGGCTCGATCTCGTGCGTATTCCGCTTGGCGCCAGGTTTGCCTTCAAGACGCTCTGGCGGGAATCATTTTTCGAGGTCGATCTCTTCCAGCAGGTGCCACGGCTGGAGGTGCCGGTGTTCTTCTTTAGCGGACGCCATGACATGGTGGTGACGCCGGAGATGATCGAGCGTTATTTCGAGGCGCTCGAAGCTCCGCGAGGCAAGCGGATGATCTGGTTCGAAGATTCGGGGCATTGGCCGCACTTCCAGGAATCGGACCGATATCGCGCCGCGCTGCGCGAAGTGTTGGAGGAGACGCAGGCGAAATAGCGCGTTTGGAAAAGGCCCGCGTGCCTGGAGGGATTCGAACCCCCAACCTGCTGATCCGAAGTCAGCACGACGAGCTGTTTCGACTACAGCTTGATAAAGAGAAGGCGGCGACGTTTAACTGCTAGGTACATTCCGAGCTGGCCGCGGGAGAGGTTCATCGGCTAGGCTGTGGCCATGAATCGGCTGCAAATCTCGATACCTACGCGCTGGGAAAAAGCTTCGGGGTGCATTCGAAGGTATTTGAAGGACGACATGGACGTGCACCGCGCATTGATTGAGCCATACGAAGTGTCCCACGAGTTCGAGGTCGACGGCGGCGAGATATGGATCATGAAGTCCAGTCTCAATGACCAGCAAAGCTCTTGTGCTACGGCTGCGCTTGGAACGATCAATGACCTCTGCAATTCACGCGAGGCAAAGGACATTTTCCAAGCCACGATGTTGGCGGAGCGTGAGCGCGATAGGGAGCGTGCCGAGATCGCGGCCCTGTTTGCCAAATTCAAAGATGAACGTGACCAATTGAAGGACGCCGAGTAGGCGCGCTCGATGGCAGGGTTCATCGTTTGGCCTCGAGCGCCTGTATGATTGCGCGATGATGTGCAAAGCATTGAGCCGGCGGCGCGGATAGAAGGTCCTGCCGGATTTCCGGTAGGTTCGATCTGCCCTTAAAACGCAATGCGATTGCAGCCACCTCGGAAGCTAGAGTTGCCTCTCGGCGGCGAGTTGCCCTCCAATTCATCCTGAATGGCGCACGCTTGCCCGGCAATCCCAAGCGCGCGGGGGCGCCGCGTGTTAGTGCTCGATTTCTCGTCGCGAGGGGCGGATAGTAACGGCGTGAAAGCCACAATCATCACGAAATTCCCCCTCTTTCTCGCCCTGCTATGGGCCTCGTTTCTATCCAGCATCTCGCATGCTCAAATCGGGCCGCTCGGTGCTGTTCACGTGCAACAGCCAAGCGGTGTTCATTATTTTTTCGGCAGCATCGGCTCCAACGCAGGTGGCGCGTTCAGTTACATAAATTACCTTACCGGGCAGTACAACATTATTGGCCCTGTCTCGGTCAGCGCGTCAGGAGCTTTTCTGCGACATCACAGGTGACGGGGCGATTTCTTAGCGGGCAGATTTCCGCGACTTCAATTTCTCTTTCCTATAACGGTGCGAACGTCTCAGGCGCAAAATTATCGTCTTATGGACCCGTGTCCGGTCTCGCAGGTAGCTATTCCGGGGCCATCACCGAGCCGACCCTAGGAGTATTTTTCACGACTTTTGTTGTTTACCCCGACGGAGTGGCGTTTTTGTTCTCGGTCAACGCCAGCAATGTAAGCGCGGGAGTCGGCACCGTGAGCAGTAACGGAGCCTTCTCCGTGCGGACACTCGTTGGCGAGGTCATTTCCGGCACGTTCGCCCCGTCTTACGGTGCCGCCCGCGGAACCGCTTCGAGCAGATCTAGGTACACTACACCTATGGGTGACGAAGGCGATACCTCAGCGTCTGGCCAACATTTCGACTCGCGGCTTCATCGGCACAGGAGAGCAGGTTCTAATCGGGGGATTCATCGTCAAGGACGGCGGAAAGATCGTTCTAATGAATGCAAAAGGGCCGTCGCTCGCGGCGCAAGGTGTGGCGAATCCGATTCAAAATCCAAAACTAGACCTCTATCGCAACGGGCAAATCATCGCCTCGAACGCAAGTTGGCGCAGTAACAGCAATGCTGCCGAAATCGCTGCGTCGGGAGCCGGACCGACGAACGATCTGGAGGCGTCCTTGCAAGTGGGATTGGAGGCAGGGGCTTACACCGTTATCGTTTCCGGCGAGAACGGATCGCAAGGAATTGGACTCGTAGAGGTGTTTGGAATCGAATAGTCTCGTCGTAGATGCTCGGTGCAATTCCAATCGGCTCACGAGGATGCCCTCTTGTTAAGGGGCCTCGTCAGCTCGCGCGGCATCATTGCGGTAGTACGAGGGGTTTAATTCTGGCCATGGCTATCCTCTTGGCAGCCAGTGTGAGCGAGGGCCGCGCTCAATCCGCGCTCGACGGTTTCGACCCGAACGCCAACGGTACGATTCGAGTCGTCGTCGTCCAACCGGACGGCAAGATTCTTATCGGCGGCGATTTTACGACGCTCTCGCCTAATGGCGGAGCGGCGGTCACGCGCAACCGCATTGCCCGGCTGAATCCGGACGGCACGCTCGACACCGCCTTCAACCCGAACGCGAACGAGTAGCTGTCTATGCAATCGCGTTGCAGGCGGACGGCAAGATTTTGGTGGGCGGCGCTTTCAGCGACAGCATCGGCGGACAGACCGCGCAACCGCATCGCCCGGCTCGATGCCACGACCGGCACTGGCTCGATTCGTTCGACCCGAACGCGAACAGTACTCGTCCTTTCGATCGCGGTGCAGGCGGACGGCAAGATTTTGGTGGGCGGCGATTTCACCAGCATCGGCGGACAGACGCGCAACCGCATCGCCCGGCTCGATGCCACCACCGGCTTGGCTGATTCGTTCAACCCGAACGCGAACAGTGCTGTGTCATTCAATCGCGGTGCAGGCGGATGGCAAGATTTTGGTGGGCGGCGTTTTCAGCGGACCATCGGCGGACAGACGCGCAACCACATCGCCCGGCTCGATGCCGCGACCGGCTTGGCTGATTCGTTCAACCCGAACGCGAACAGGATCGTCTATTCCATCGCGGTGCAGGCGGACGGCAAGATTTTAGCGGGCGGCAATTTCGACGAGCATCGGCGGACAGACGCGCAACCGCATCGCCCGGCTCGATGCCACCACCGGCTTGGCTGATTCGTTCAACCCGAACGCGAACGGTGGTGTCTCTTGCCATCGCGGTGCAGCCGGACGGCAAGATTTTGGTGGGCGGCGATTTCAGCGAGCATCGGCGGACAGACGCGCAACCACATCGCCCGGCTCGATGCCACTACCGGCTTGGCGGATTCGTTCGACCCGAACGCGAACGGTGATGTCTATTCGATCGCGGTGCAGGCGGACGGCAAGATTTTGGTCGGGCGGCATTTTCAGCGCGCTCGCGCCGAACGGAGGAGCGCCGGTCACGCGCAACCGCATCGCCCGGCTGGAAACCGACGGCCGGCTCGACCAGACGCTCGATCTCAACATCGTCGGCCGTCGACATCGCTGTTATCGCCACCGCCGTGCAGCCGGACGGCAAGATTCTCATCGGCGGCATCTTTACCAGCGTTCTGGGTGTGACGCGCAACAACATCGCCCGATTGAATACGGACGGCACGCTCGACACCGCCTTCAACCCGAACGCGAACGACTGCTGTCTATTCCATCGCGGTGCAGGCGGACGGCAAGATTTTAGTGGGCGGCAGTTTCACCAGCATCGGCGGACAGACGCGCAACCGCATCGCCCGGCTCGATGCCACCACCGGCCTGGCTGATTCGTTCAACCCGAACGCGAACGATGTTGTCTATGCGATCGCGGTGCAGGCGGACGGCAAGATTCTAGTGGGCGGCGTTTTTCACGACGCATCGGCGGACAGACGCGCAACCGCATCGCCCGGCTCGATCCCATCACCGGCTTGGCTGATTCGTTTCAACCCGAACGCGAACGACGTATGTCTATTCCATCGCGGTGCAGGCGGACGGCAAGATTTTGGCGGGCGGCCATTTCACGAGCATCGGCGGACAGACGCGCAACCGCATCGCCCGGCTCGATCCCACCACCGGCTTGGCTGATTCGTTCGACCCGAACGCGAACGGTGGTGTCTATGCCATCGCGGTGCAGGCGGACGGCAAGATTTTGGCGGGCGGCTAGTTTCACGCAGCATCGGCGGACAGACGCGCAATCGCATCGCCCGGCTCGATGCCACGACCGGCTTGGCTGATTCGTTCGACCCGAACGCGAGACAAGTGATGTCTATTCAATCGCGGTGCAGGCAGACGGCAAGATTTTGGCGGGCGGCGATTTCGAGCAGCATCGGCGGACAGACGCGCAACGGCATCGCCCGGCTCGATCCCACCACCGGCCTGGCCGATTCGTTCGACCCGAACGCGAACGATCGACTGTCTATTCCATCGCGGTGCAGGCGGACGGCAAGATTTTGGTGGGCGGCGATTTCACAAGCATCGGCGGACAGACGCGCAACCTTTTCGCTCGTTTGAGTCAACGACACCGCCGCGCTGCAAAACCTGGCCGTGACGCAAACCGCCATTACCTGGACCCGCGGCGGCTCCAGCCCGCATTCGCGCGCGTTACCTTTGAGTATTCAACCGACAATGTGAACTACACTTTCCTCGGCAACGGCACGCGCGACCGGCAGCAACTGGACCCTGACAGGTTTGAATCTTGCCGACCGGACAGAACATCTACATCCGCGCTCGCGGTTATTATCGCGGCGGCTACCGAAACGGCTCGGAGAGCATCACGGAATCGGTGCGGAATGCTTTTCTGGCCGGGCCAACTCCAACTCCAACTCCAACTCCAACTCCAACTCCAACTCCAACTCCAACTCCAACTCCAACTCCAACTCCAACTCCAACTCCAACTCCAACTCCGACACCAACTCCGACACCGACACCGACACCGACACCGACACCGACACCGACACCCGGCACACTGGGGAATATTTCCACCCGCCTAGCGGTGCAGACTGGAAGCAATGTTCTTATCGGGGGGTTCATCGTCACGGGCACGCAACCAAAGAAAGTGATCTTGCGTGCCGATCGCGCCGTCGCTCACCGTGCAGGGAGTGCCGGTTCCGGGACGGTCTGGCGGATACGACACTCGAATTGGTAGGCTCGAGTGGGCCGATCGCCACGAATGACAACTGGCGCACCGGTGGGCAGGAAGCGGAGATCATCGCAAGCACGGTCCCGCCGACGAACGATCTCGAATCTGCGCTCGTCGCCACGCTCCCGGCCAATGGCAGCGGCTACACCGCGATTGTACCGAGGGGCAGGGAATGCCTCCGGCATTGGTTTGGTGGAAATTTTCGACTTGGATGGTCCAACGGTTGATTCCCAGTTGGCGAACATTTCAACTCGCGGCTTCGTGCAAACGGGAGACGATATCATGATTGGAGGATTGATCCTCGTAGGAACCGCTCCGCGTCGAGTGATCGTGCGTGCGCTCGGGCCGTCGCTTAACGTGGGCGGTGTGCCGATTCCGGGGCGTTTGCAGGATACTATGCTGGAAATTGCCGATCAGAACGGCGCGATTCTGGCGACGAACGACGACTGGCGCTCTACGCAGCAGCCTGAGATCATCGCGACGGGAGTGCCGCCGCCTAACGATCAAGAGTCGGCCATCGTCGCGACGCTTTCCCCGGCTCTATATACTGCAATTGTGCGCGGCAAGAACGGCACGGTCGGGGTGGGATTAGTGGAAGTTTTTGCCCTTCCCCCTGACTAGGAGCAAGCACACCTTCTGTTTTCGTTGGCGAGCGCGCGAGGAATGATGATTTCCTCATACGCGGCAGCCAATCGACTTGCCCTGACTTTCCCAGCAAGATGAACGGCGAGGCGTTGAGGGACCCAGCGCTCAGTCACGGGCGAGTTCTTCCGCCAGCCCTTTGGTGGTCGATTGCACGGCCGAGACGCGGAACCGCCCAGCACCCAGCAGAAACGCCTCGCGTGACACTCCCGCGAGCGTGGCTGCTTTCGACTGCGAAATCATTCCCGCCTCATATCACTTCGAAGCCGCCGCGAGCCGCATCTCCCCAGCAAAGTCCGCCGTCCTCAAACGCAGCGCGCTGGAGGCGGATTTAGGCAGGTCCATTTCGATATGCATATCGCATCGTTCCCGCATCGCGCCTTT
This sequence comes from uncultured Verrucomicrobiae bacterium, assembly GCA_963788065.1. Lineage (GTDB taxonomy): Bacteria > Verrucomicrobiota > Verrucomicrobiia > Chthoniobacterales > UBA10450 > JACCTI01. The sequence continues at coordinate 67,685 of CAWBFF010000009.1, read as the reverse complement.
AATGCCATTCCCGTCTCGTATTCAAGACGGCCGCCGATCCTTAAAATCTCGTTGAAGTAGTCTTCTGATTTCATCGGCCCGCGTGCCTGGAGGGATTCGAACCCCCAACCTGCTGATCCGAAGTCAGCTGCTCTATCCGGTTGAGCTACAGACACCGAAGCGCGCCGCACCGACTGGTAGCACCGTTTGCGGCGGGCGAAAAATCGAGAAAAAACTACCGCGCTGCGGCGAAAGAAGACGAATCGATACACGCGCGCGGCCAGCGGGTTGCGAGATAATTACGATGCGTGTCACGCTCCTGCACAATCCGGCCGCGGGAAAGGAAGAGCACGAAGGCGAGGATCTCGCGGCGCGACTCGCGAAAGCCGGCCACAAGGTCACGTATCGCTCGACGAAGAAGCGCGGCTGGAAGGAGGCGCTCGCGCGCAAGACGGATCTGGTGCTGGCCGCGGGCGGCGACGGTACGGTCGGAAAAGTGGCGCGGCAGTTGGCTGGGCGCGCGACGCCCTTCAGCGTGCTGCCGCTCGGGACGGCGAACAACCTCGCGCGTTCTCTCGGTTTTGATGATTCCACCGAAGAACTGATCGCGGATTTGGAAAACGGACAGCGTCGAAAATTCGACGTCGGCCAGGCGCGCGGGCCGTGGGGCAAACGCCTATTTTTCGAGGGAGCGGGCGTGGGGCTATTGCCCGACTATCTCGGCGGCGCCCGGAACATGGTGGCGAAAATTCCGGCCGGTCACGCGCTCTCGCGCAAGGAAGAGATCGCCTGTCATGTCGATCTGCTGCGCCGCCTTCTCTCCAGCTACGAGGCGCGGGATTGGGAGCTGACGGTGGATGGAGAGGATCTCTCCGGCCGCTTTCTTATGATTGAAGCGCTCAACATCCGTTCGGTCGGTCCGATTCTGACTCTGGCGCCGGATGCGCGCACGGATGACGGCTGGTTTGATCTCGTGCTTGCAGGCGAATGTGATCGCGCCCGGCTGGCCGACTACCTCGAGCGACGGCTGGCGAATGAGGAGGCGGAATTTCCAATTCGGCCTCGCCGCTTTCGTTCATTGCGGCTCGGCGGCGGGCACGGGCTGATTCATATCGACGATAAACTCTGGCCCGACGAAGAAGAGGCACGGGGCCACGCGGGGAAGGTAGAATTCAGCGTCGAAGCCGGCGCGCTCAACGTTGTGCGGCCGGACAAACGTTAGCGTTGCTCAAGCTTTTTTTGGCGCGGTAACTGGCGCGCCAGATCTCGTCGCTTAAGCGGCGAGGAGATCGAGATCGTCGAGGACAGCGATAATTTCGCAGCCGACGAGGAGTTTCTCGAGGTTCTCGCAGGATTCCAGGTTGTCGTTGGAAAGGAGACGCGTCCAGAAGGAAGTCTCGCTGCGAGTGTTGAGGTGGCGGGAGATGGGATTGATCACGCCATCTCCTTTAGCAGCGACCGTGCCAGCAATGAATCCCGCGGCGGCAAGGCGCGCGCCGGCGGGGGTGGGGTGGCCAACGGGACTCGAACCCGCAACAGCCAGAATCACAATCTGGAGCTCTACCATTGAGCTATGGCCACCAACGACGGCGGGACTTTAGTTTTCGGGCGCGAGATTGCAAAGGCAAAGCCGTTTGCGCGCGCGCAGAGTGGTCGGCTCGACTGGCACGATGGCCGCTCTCTGAGAGAGGCGTGAGACACCCCGCCGTTGCAACTCCGAGCCATGCGCGTATCCTCCGCTTCCCTTGCGCATGAGAAAGATCGGTTTGTTTTTGTTCGCCGGTTTCCTCCTTTTCGCAGCGCCGCTCCGGTTGTGGGCGCAAGCGGAGGATCCGAGCGAAGTTTTCCTGAAGGCTTACATGACTTCCCAGCAGGGGGAGAAGCTGGAGCACGACAACCAATTCAAAGCTGCGCTGCAGAAATTCCGCGCTGCGGGGAGCCTGCTCGAGGAATTGCGCAAGCGGAACGCGGATTGGCAGCCGGCGATTGTTGATTATCGGGCGCGAAAGATTGGCGAGAGTGTGCAGCGGGTGCAGAGCAAGATTGGAACGCAAGAAGATCTCGCGGCCACGACGCAGCCTTCGCAGGAGGCGTCGCCTTTGTTGCCGCAAACGCCCGGGCCAGCCGAGCCGAGCGTGGAGATCGGCCCGCCATCGAGCGGAGCCCGCCTGCCGTTGCCGGTCGTGAAAGAATCCCGCCCACCTGCCGCGCCGATCGCCGCGGCGACGCCGAACGAGGCCGCGATTAAAGAGGCGACGAAGAAGTTGCAGGACAAGGTGGACCAACTGCAGGAGGAACTGCAGAAGTCGCGCAAGGAATACTCCTCGGTGCAGAAGGAAAAGGAAACGCTCACTGGCCGCTTGCAGGAGACGAGCACGAAACTCGAGCAGGCGCAGGGGGAACTCCAGAAAACGCGCGGGGCGGAAAAGACGGTGCGCGATCAACTGGCGCAGGCCCAGGATTCGTTAAAGAAAATCCAGGCGGGCGGCACCGCCGATGGGAAGGCAGCGGAAGCGTTGCGGGCGGAGATCAGTCAATTGAAAGACGCTTTAGCCTCGGCCGAGAAAGGTCGCGCCACGGCAGAGAAAGAAAAGGCCGCAGCCAGCGATCGACTGAAGGAAGCCAACACCCAAGTGGCGAGCGTGACGAAAGAGCGGGATGAACTGCTCGGGCAATTGAAGGGCGCGAAAGAGGCGCAGGAACGCGTGCAGGCGCTCGTGACCGAGAACTCCGATTTGCAGAAGAAGCTGGCCGAGGCGGAAAAATCCGTGCGCGAAATCGGCGCGGACAAGCCGCAGCAGGAACAGGAAATCGCCGACGTAAAGCGTCAGGTCGAGCAGCTCCGTCAGCAGCTCGAGGGGAGCCAGAAGCAGAACAAGGAATTTGAAGGCACGATTGCCGATCTGCGCACGCAACTGGAAGAAACGAGTGGAGAGCTGGCCAAGGCCAAAACCACCGGGGCGAATCCGGAAGAGACGGCGCGGTTGCTCAAGGAAAATCAAATGCTGCGCGCAATCGTGATGCGCGAACGGCAGGAGGAAGCGCGGCGCGATCAGGCCCGCAAGCTCATGCTGGCAGAGTTCGAAAAATTGCAGATCAAATCCGATACTCTGAACCAGCAGATTGAATTGCTCGCGCAGCCGATCGCGAAGTTGAGCACGGAAGAACTGGCCCTTCTGCGGCAGCCAGTGGTCGGGACTTCCGATTCGAATCCGGACGGGATGACCGCCAGTTTCGCGATGCCGAAACAGGGCGCGACCGGGACGGAGCAGGCCGCAGGGCCGAACGTGGAGACGACTTTCAAGCCGGGCGTGCCGGAAGAGCTCATCCCACTGGCGCGGGAAGCGAAGGAGAATTTCGACAGCGGGAAATTCCGCGCCTCGGAAAAGCAGTACGAGCAAATCCTGGCCAAGAGTCCGAACAATCTTTACGCGCTTTCCAATCTCGGCGCTGTCTACTTTCGCACCGGCCGTCTGAAGGCGGCGGAGCTGACCTTGAAGAAAGCGACCACGCTCTCGCCGAAGGATGAATTCTCCCGCCGCACTCTCGGCATCGTCTATTACCGGCAGGCGAAATACGACGAGGCGGTCACGGAGTTAACGAAGGCGCTCGCGATCAATCCAAAGAGTTTCATCGCGCATAATTACCTCGGCATCACCGCGAGCGAGAAGGGCTGGCAGGAAGCGGCCGAGAAGGAAATGCTGGAGGCGATCGCGGCCAATCCTGATTACGTGGACGCGCACTATAATCTGGCCGTGATCTACGCGACCAATAAGCCGCCCGCGAAGGAACTCGCGAAACGGCATTACACGAAGGCGATGGAGCTCGGCGCGCAGGCCAACCCGTCGCTCGAGAATCTGATTCGCTGACGACTCCGCTCGTTAGGCGAGCGCGCCCAGCGCTTCTTCGTAGACGGCGATGGCCGAATCCGGGGATTTCACCGTCGTATTCAGATCGCGCAACAATCCGTCGCGCAGACCGTAAATCCAGCCGTGCACCGCGAGCGGCTGGCCGCGTGTCCAGGCGTCCTGCACAATCGTGGTGAGGCAGACGTTCGCGACCTGCTCGATCACGTTGAGCTCGCAAAGGCGATCGCTCGCCTCAGCCTCTTCTACCCGCGACAGGATCGTCTGGTGTTTCATGCGCACGTCCTGGACATGGCGCAGCCAGTTGTCGCTCAAGCCGACCCGCGATCTGCGCCAGGCCGCTTGCACTCCGCTGCACCCGTAATGTCCGCAGACAATGACGTGGCTGACCTTCAAGATATCGATCGCAAATTGCATGACCGAGAGGCAGTTCAAATCGGAGTGGACGACAAGATTGGCGATGTTGCGATGGACGAAAAGTTCGCCCGGGAGCAATCCGACAATTTCGTTCGCGGGCACACGGCTGTCGGAACAGCCGATCCAGAGATAACTAGGCGATTGCTGGCGGGAAAGTTTGAGGAAAAACTCCGGATCCTGTTTCCGAATCCGCGCTGCCCAGGCCTGATTGTTTTCAAAAAGGGAATCGAGTGCGCGCATCTGTAAATCCTTCCGACTCGGAAGCGGCAGCGCAAGTGCGCAAAAATGCGGAAAAAAATTGCGGGGGTCTGCGGCCACCCCGGCTGAAGCGAAGTGAAATGGCTGGCAACTTGCCGCGTGTTCACCAGTCTGAAGAAAATGCTCGGGCGAATTTTAATGTTTTCCGCGACGCTGCTGATTCTTCTTGGCTTGGCCGGGATATTTTTAGTCGGCTCGCTTTTGACCAGACCGATTCCGGCCGGGATCGGAATGGCTCCTCCGATCTGGACGCGCAGCCGATCGGGATTGCAAGCGAATCGGGCGCGGAGCTGCGGGGTTGGTGGTGCCCGCTGACAGAGTCGCGTGGCAGTATTCTGCTCCTGGCGGGAGTGCGAGCAAATCGACTGAGTATGGTGGAACGAGCGCGTTTTCTCCGGGCAGCGGGCTTCTCTGTTCTGCTGATCGATCTTCAAGCGACGGGCGAAACGCCGGGCGATTACATCACCTTTGGCTGGCGGGAAAGCAGGGATGTGCTCGCCGCCGTCGCCTTCCTGCGCCGGATCGCGCCGGGAAAAAAGATCGGACTCGTCGGTAGTTCGTTAGGCGGCGCGGCCGCGCTGCTCGCGGCGCCGCCGCTGCGGGTGGAGGCGATGGTGCTGGAAGCGGTTTATCCCACGATTGAATGCGCGACCGATAATCGGCTCCGCAAATATCTGGGCGCTGCCGGTCCATGGCTGACGCGGCCGTTGCTCCTGCAAATGCAGCTCCGCTTTGGCATTTCTCCGGATCAACTCCGCCCGGTCGATCACATTGCGGCCGTGGAAACTCCGGTCCTTCTCATCAACGGCTCCATGGATTTGAATACGAGGGCCGAGGATGCCCAGTTCCTCTTCGCCGCGGCGAGACCGCCTAAGGAGCTATGGTTGGTCCCAAACGTGGGTCATGTGGACTTGCATCGCGCCCTCAAGGCGGAATACGAGGCGAAGGTGGAGGCGTTCTTCACTCACGCTTTCGGGCAGCAGACCATGCTCGGGGCTCCGGCAGCAAACACGCGTTAGAACTAGCCGTCGCCGCCTGAGCGGCCCGGGATGACGAGGTCGAACGCGCGGCCACGTTCCGTCGTGCAAGCGGGAGCGGTTAGCCGATTTTTTTACGGAAGCGAAGGGCGCAGACGCAGAAGAGCGCGATGGCCATGGCGGTCATGATGGCGAGGGATTGCCAGTATTCGAAGAACGTGGCGCCGCGCAGGATGATCGCGCGCATGAGGGCAATGAAGTAGGTCGTGGGCATGATCGCGCCGAGCCAATAAAAGACGGCCGGCATGGTTTCGCGCGGGAAAATGAAGCCAGAGAAGAAGACGCTCGGGAGGATGAAGGCCATCGACATCTGCAGCGCCTGCATCTGGTTTTCCGCTTTGGTGGCGACAAGCAGACCGAGGCTCAAGAGCGCGAAAACATAGACGAGGGTGGAGATGAGGACGGCGATGATGCTGCCGGCGATGGGGACGAAGAAGACGAAGCGCATGATGGCGAAGAGGAGGATGGCCATGGTCATGCCGAGGCAGAGGTAGGGGATCAACTTGCCGAGCATGAGACCCCAACGGCTGAGCGGACTAACGAGCAATTGCTCGAGGGTGCCGCGCTCGCGCTCGCGCACCACGGCCATGGCGGTGGCGAAGGTGGTGCCGATTTGCAGGACGATGCCGATCACGCCCGGGACGAAGAAGTTCGGGCTGCGCATGGTGGGGTTGTAGAGGATTTGCGGGCGGACCTCGACTGGGATGTGGCGGATGCCGCTCTCGCGCATGAGCAGTTTGAGGGAATCGGAAAGGGCGAGCGCGACTGCGGTGTTGAGCGCCTGAAGGGCGATGGTGGAATTGGAGCCGTCGATCAAAAGCTGGACGCGCGCGGGATAGCCGGCGCGCAGATCGCGCGTGAAATGGGGCGGGATTTGCAGGCCGACGTAGGCGGTGCCTTTGCGGATTTCGCTCGCGAGCTGTTCGACGTTCTCGACGTGGCCAACGACGCGGAAGGTCTCGGTGTTGACGAAGCGATCGATGAATTGCCGGCTTTCGACGGTGTGGTCTTCGTTCAGCACGACCATGGCCATGTGTTTGACGTCGTTATCGAGCGCGTAGCCGAACGCGACCATCTCGATCAGCGGAGGGAAGAGCATGAAGAAAAGCGTGAGCGGATCGCGCAGGACGCTGATGAACTCTTTGAAGAGGATGGCGTTGAGGCCGCGGAAGGGGCGCTTCATCAAGCGGCGTCTCTGGCCTCGGCGGCGTGTTTGTTCGTTAAGCGCAACGAAGACATCTTCGAGCGACGGACCGATCTCGTGAATCTCGGGTTTGGCAATGCCGACGCTGCGGAGTTTTTCATCGATCTGCTCGGGGGTGATGTCGTCGCGCACGAGCAGATGCATGGATTGGCCAAAGACGGTGGAGCTCTCCACGCCCGGCATTTGCCGCATGGCCTGGAGCGCGGTCGTGACGTGATCGCAGGTGATATCCAGGCGGCGGGTGCCGGGCGGGCTGACCTCGGGGAGGCGCTTGAGATCGTCGGGCTCGCCGCAGACGATGAGGCGCGCCATGTAGATGTAGCCGACGTGGGAGCAGCGCTCCGCTTCATCCATGTAATGGGTGGTGACAAAGAGCGTCATGCCCTGGCTGGCGAACTCGAAGAGGAGGTCCCAGAGTTCGCGGCGCGCGACGGGGTCGATGCCGGCAGTCGGTTCGTCGAGGAAGAGGACGGTGGGCTTGTGCATTAACGCGCAAGCCATGGCGAGGCGTTGGCGCCAGCCGCCGGAGAGGAGCGCGGCCCGGCGATCGAGGTAGGGCGCGAGGTGAGTGGTGGCGATCATTTCATCGCGCCGCTCTTTCAATTTACGACCGGCGAGGCCGTAGAGTTTGCCGGAGAAGGTGAGGTTTTCGTGTACGGTCAGCTCGTCGTAGAGGGAAAATTTTTGCGACATGTAGCCGATCATCTCCTTGATCGCGTCGCCCTCGGTGACCACGTCGTGCCCGGCGATGCGAGCGGTGCCTTCGCTCGGCTCGAGGATGCCGCAGAGCAGGCGGATGACGGTGGATTTGCCGGAACCGTTCGGGCCGAGGAAGCCGAAGATGGAGCCTTTCTCGACCGAGAAGCTGACGTGATCGACGGCGGTGAAAGCGCCGAAACGTTTCGTTAGGCCATCGCACTCAATCATCGCTTCGGGCATCGTTAAAAGGGAAATTTGGAAGCCAGAAAGCCAGAAAGACGAGGCGAAACCGCCCTTAGAATTTCTGGTTTTGTGGTTTCCGAATTCATCTTTGGGGAATGTTCGGGAACATCACGTCGGCAGCCATGCCAGCGCGGAGTTTGTCGTCGTGATTTTCGAGGCGAATCTTCACGCCGAATACCTGGCGGATGCGATCTTCGACGGTCTGCACATTGCGCGGGGTGAACTCGGCCTGGCGATTGATCTGCTCGACCACGCCTTTGAATTCCTGGTCGCGAAAGGAATCGACCCGGACGCGAACTTCATCGCCGAGTTTGATGTGGCCGAGCCACGGTTCCGGCACGTAAACGCGCACCCAGAGATAGCCGGGCAGAATGAGGGTGGCCACTTCGCGATTGGGCGCGAGGACATCGCCCACTTTCACGCTCAGGATTTCGAGCACGCTCTCGCCCGCAGGCGCAACCACGTTCATTTCGTCCAACTGCGATTCGATTTGGGCGAGATTGGCTTTGGCCTGCGCGACCCGCATCTGTGCGCCTTCGACCGCTTTTTCCTGCGAGTTGGCGAGGCTGGCGGCGCGCTCGGCTTCGTTCGGCGAGACGGTTTTGCTGCGCAATAATTCCTGCTGTCGCTTGGCGTCGGCGCGGAGGAAATCGAGCTGCGCTCCTTGTGCCTCGACGTCGCGATTGGCGGCGTCCACCTGAGCCTGCGCCAGGTCGCGTTGCGCGGGCAGCTCGGCCGCGTCCAATTGCATGATCGCCTGGCCGCCGCGCAGAACCTCGCCTTCGCGGGCGAAGATTTTTTCGACCCGGCCGCCCATGCGCGGCGCGACGTGGACTTCATCGACTTCGATCGTGCCGGAGACGGTTTCGTTTTTGCGTCCGCAGGCCGAGAGACAAAGCAGAGCGAGAAGGGAGAAGAAGAGCCTTGGTTGCAAAACGAAAGGAAGTTAACCAAGATCGCGCGCGAAGTCGAAGCTTCGCGAAACGATGCCTGGATATTCGGGAACACCGCTGGCGCGCAAACTGGGCGTGCGGCCTAACGAGCGTTTGATCGCCCTGGGCGCGCCGCACGATTACGCCGATCTGCTGGCGCCGCTGCCAGAGGGGGCGAAGATCACGAACCGGCTTTCGGCGGGCGCGCCTTTTGTGCACCTTTTTGTGCGCGAGCGCGCGGTGCTGGCAAAGCGCTTGCGCGCGCTGCGCGAAAAACTGGACGACGCCGGCATTCTCTGGATTTCATGGCCGAAAAAAGCGGCCAAGGTGCCGACCGATATCACGGAAGACGTTATCCGCGCGGAAGCGTTGCCGCTGGGATTCGTGGACGTGAAAGTGTGCGCGGTGGATGAGACGTGGTCCGGTTTGAAGTTGATGATCCGGCGGGAAAATCGAAGAACAGGAAAATGAAAACGCGTTATTTCGATCACATTGATCTGCGAGTGAAAGACCGGAAACGGGCGCAGCGTTTCTACGAGCAAGTGTTGCCGGCGATCGGATTCACGCGCGAACACAGCGACGCGGAGTGGGGCGCCTTTTATGCCCCCGGCGAGGGCAAGCCGCCGTTCTTCGGGTTCACGGAGGATCCGAAGCATGAGCCGAATGGGACGCGGATTTCCTTCTGGGCCGAGACAGAGGAAGAGGTGGATCGCGTGGCGGAAGTGGTGCGCGCCGCGGGCGGAAAAGTGCTGGAGGGCCCGGAAGTTTGCGGGGATTACACGCCGCGCTATTACGCGTTTTTCTTTGAAGATCCGGACGGCAATAAATTGGAAATCTGCTGCCGCACCGTCGTCTGATTTTCGGTCAGCGACGCGGACGCCGCGTGGGTTGAATTCCAAACTGCCGCAGCGCGCGCAAGGTTTCGCCCATGGGAAGGCCGACGACGTTGGTGTAAGAGCCGCGGATATGCGCGATGATTTCGGCGCCATGACCTTGCGCGGCGTAGGCGCCCGCTTTGTCGAGCGGATCAATCTTCGTCAGATAGTCGCGGATTTGCTCGTCGGTCAGCGCGCGGAAACGCACTTGCGTGACAACTTGAAAGCCAAGCGTCTGCCGGCGCGCGAGGGCGCAAATAAAAACGCCAGTGCAGACGGTGTGCTCACGACCGTTCAAGCGCCGCAGGATGCGAAACGCGGCCGGCAGATTAGCCGGTTTGCCGATCAAAAGACCACCGAGCGCGACGAGGGTATCGGCCCCGAGCACCACGCTCTCGGGATGCGCACGGGCAACGGCGATTGCTTTGCGTGCGGCATTGCCGGTGGTCAGTTCGCGCAGGGTGAGCGCGCTACTTGCGGACTCGGCCACGGCAGGCGCAATGACATTGAAACGGAGACCGGCCTCCTCGAGCAATTGCTGGCGGCGCGGCGAGCCTGAGGCGAGTAGGAAACTGGGAACCACAACGGGCACGACTCCTGACCAGTTAAGTTTTCGAACGGCCATCCGGCGGGAATCTATCCCCTCCGCGAATAGCGGAGCCCTCGGCAAAATTCATCTCACGTTGCTAAATTGCGCGAGTGAAAATGGCAAGCAGACTTCCCTTTGGTGCGGGCTGCGGCCTGGCGGAAATGGCGGCGGGGAGAAGAAATCGAAGTGCAGCCGCGTTTATTTCGAGAAATGACTTGGCAGCATTTCCTGCGCGCGACAATTTAGAAGTCGCGCGGGTGTAGCTTAATGGTAAAGCTGTAGCCTTCCAAGCTACTGACGAGGGTTCGATTCCCTTCACCCGCTTTTCCCGTTGATGGGCGCGAGAATTTTATTGACCGCCCGCGGGGAACGCGATAACCAAGCACTGTTTCAATCCACTCCAAGAAGGCTTCCTCTATGAAAAAATTGCTCACGGTATCAAATGGCGAGCACCTCGCTGCGCGCACGCTCAAAACGGCGCTTGCCGCTCTGACGGCGTTCGCTCTCGCGACAACGTTCTGGGTTGGGAGCATGCCTCTCCTCCAGGCGCAGAATATGTCGCCCGCCCAGATGCTTCAGTCATCCCTGCCATCGGGGACCTCGATGGAATCCGCGAGCAAGGCCGACTTCCTGGCTGCCGTATCGGCGGCAGTGAAGGCGCATCGCGCTGCCGCGGCGGCGATCGTGCGTTTTGCGACGGAAGCGCATCCAGATTGGGCGACCGATATTTTGGAAGCTTCCTTTACCGCGCTTCGAAGCGGTGGCGCCGGCGGTGGTGCAACGTGTGCGCAATTGAAGAAAGTGCTGGCGTCTGCAATCGCCGGCGCACCGGCCAGTGCCAATGCGTTGACGGAAAAAGCGGCGAAGCTGGCGCCGGAGTGCTTCGGGACCGAGCCTCCTCCGCAGGAAGATGATGCCAACTTTAATGCGCCTCCGGGAAATCTGAATCCGCCTCCGGGCTCGATCGGTGGCGGCGGTGGCCAAGGCAACGTTGTCGCGGTTTGCTTCAATGGTGTGACGCGGTTCTTCTCGCCTCAGGGTGCCCAGGAATTCCTTCGGGCCAACCCGGGTGCGCGGTTGGGCGCCTGCGTGGTGACGCCGGTGACGAATCGTTAGTCCCGAGGAACATTAAATTCAGAAAAGCCGTTGCGCCTCGCGCAACGGCTTTTCTTTTTGTGCGGGCGCGTGGGGTGTGCTCCGCTTGCCCGATGCCCTCGCTCGCTTTTATCAATGGGAAATAAATCGCGTCTTATATCGTGGACGGAGGGCGGCGCTTTCGTCCTCCTCTTCCTTGCCATCGCCACCATTCAAGTGCTGATCGGCGGCACACGCATGGTCTTCAGCCTGCCGGCCTATTCGCTCCTGGGCGGTGCGGCACTCCTTGCGTTTTTTTCTTGGCGACAACGCAAGCCGCTGCCGAGCCAGGTCTGTCTGGCGGTGACGTTGGTTTTTCTTGCCTACATCCTCGCGCGCGCCTTTCTTTCGCCGGAACAGTACATCACGCGGAGCGATGTTTATTCTGTCCTCGGTGGACTGACGGTTTACCTGCTGACAGCCTGCGTTTTCACAGAATCACGCAGCCGGATGTGGCTGTTGGCTCTCCTGCTCACGCTGGCCCTGGTGCACGTCCTGGTGGGAGCGATTCAATTCCACGAAGAGAACAATTTTATGCCGATCTCGTGGCTGCAGCGCTACGATTATGAATGGCGCGCGAGCGGGCTCTACGTCTGCCCGAATCACCTTGCCGGGTTGCTGGAAGTGCTCGGGGTCATGGGGCTGAGCATCGTCTGCTGGAGTCGGTGGCCGGTATTGGGCAAATTGCTCGTCGGCTATGCGGTAGCGGTTTGTTATGTGGGTCTGATCCTGACCGGGAGTCGCGGCGGATATTTGAGCACGGTGACGAGTCTGGGCGTGTTCGCCATCTTAAGCCTCGCGATTCTGCGGGGCGCAGGCGGAAAAGCGGCTTGGAAAATCGGGGGGCTGGCTGCGTTGGTCGGCTGTCTTCTGCTCGTGGCCGCAGTGTTCTATGTGAGTAAGAGCGATCTTTTGAAGGAGCGGGCGCAGAATACCTTCGAGACCACGAATATGCGGATATATCTGTGGAAGAGCGCGCTGCAGCAGTGGCAACTGCAGCCGGTTTTCGGAACGGGCACCGGCACATTTCTATATTACGGCCGGCTGCTCCGCGACCCGATGGTGCAGCGCGACCCGGTCTATGTGCACAATGATTACCTCCATCTCCTCGCGGAATATGGATTGGTGGGCGCGCTCGGCATGGCGGCATTCCTCCTGATTCATCTGCGGGTGGGCCTGCGAAACTTCGCCCGCCTCGGCCCGAAACGCGTCGCCGTATCGCAACGCACCCTGAGTAATGCGCTCGCGCTCAACGTGGGCGCGCTCGCCGCGGTCTCGAGTTATCTGGTCCATTCCATTTTCGATTTCAATCTTCACATCCCTGCCAATGTCCTCCTTATGGCGTTCGTTTTCGGTCTGCTCGCCAGCGAAGGAGTTATGCGTGGGGATGCGGCTCCCGCCGTTCCGCGCAGCCAGATGGTCTGGCGTCTCGCCCTCCCGGCGCTGGGCGTAATCCTTCTCGTGCAATGTGCCCGCCTTCTGCCAGGCGAATATTTCTCAGAGCGCGCGCGCATGGCGGTGCGAGATCACCATTCTGTCGCCGGTTTACTCTACGCGCTGCGCGGATTGGAGTGGGATCCGCAGAACCCTGATCTCTATTACCGACTTGGGACCGCGAGGACCCAATTGGGTGACGCGTCAGATATTCCGGAAGCTGCAGCGTCCTTTTACGACGCGGCGATCGAGGCCCTCAAACGCGCTCGAGCCCTCGCGCCACGCGAGCAGATTTACGCTCTGGAACTGGCATCGGTCCTGGATTCGACGCGCCGCTTTGATGAAGCGAACGCGGTGTATCAAGACGCCATTCGCCTCGATCCGAAATCCGAGAGTTTGCGCGGTTCGTATGAAGGGCATTTGCAGCTGTGGCGCGGCAAGCCCGCTGCGGAAAGCGTTTCATCTGCACCCCAAGCGCAGAATCCCGCGCCATGACTTCAGGAAAAGTTTCTAAATGTGGGAAAAAAGGATTGCTGACTAATTTACCCCCCGCTAATCTGCGAGCCGTGTGACGGAAACCACCATGGTTTGCGCTACGCCTGACAACATCTGCAGTATCAAAACGGGCCTATGAAAAAATTTAACCTTCCCACGGTCGCGAGCGCGGCGTTTGTAGCCACCTTGTTCTGCCTGCGGCCTGAGGTTGCGCTCGCTGGTGGCCAGGGATTCAGTCAGGATGTTTATCGGGATTCGAAGGCCACTTTGGATTCGAAGGAGATGGGCCTCGGGAAGTTCGCTTCCTTTCCTTTCCACGTCTCGGTGTCGGTCCGGGGCGGGTACGACGACAATGTCAATCTCGCGCAATTCAACACTCAGAATTCCGGTTTTATCAACGGTGCGCTCGCGTTGACCTACAATTTCGGCGGTCCGCGGACCCAGCTCAGTTTGACCGCCGGAACGTCAGTCACCTACTATTTTGATCGCGAGGATCAAACTGGTGCCACCGATCAAGTGGACGTGAATGCATATGTCGCGTTTGCCGTAACGCACCGCGCCACCCCGCGGCTCACCCTGACGGCCAATCTCTACGGGACCTACGTCTCGCAGCCGGATTTCCAAACGTTCAACAACAACAATGCCGTCGCCTTCGGACGTCAGAGCCAGGATTTCTTCTTCACCATCGACAAGTTTTCTGTCGGATACGCCTGGACGCCGCGTTTCTCGACGGTTTCGAGTTATACCGTGGGCTACACCAACTATGACGACGCGGTCATCAGCGTATTTCAGGATCGTTTCGAGCACACGCTGGGAAATGAATTCCGTTTCCTCGTCTTGCCCACCACCTCAGCGATTGCGGAATATCGGCTTGGGCTGGTGGATTACTCCGAGGTTGGGAATCGCGATTCCACCGCTCATTATTTCCTCCTCGGTCTCGACCATAGTTTCAGCCCGCGCTTCAATCTCTCAGCTCGTGGCGGTGTCGAGTTTCGCGAATATTGCGACAACGGCGTGTTCGGTAACAACGGCGGCGATCAGACCAGCCCTTATGGCGAGTTGACGGCTAATTACGCCGTGGCCCAGAACACCAATGTGTCCCTGACGGGTCGCTATTCCATCGAGCAATCGGACGTTCCCGAGTTGCTCAGTCGGCAGACGTTCCGCACCTCAATTTCGCTTCGGCATAATTTCACCTCCCGCATCGTGGCGGGCTTGAACTTCGCGTATCAAAACGACGACTACGATGGCAACGCCGTGCTCGCCGGGTTCACCGAAGATTCCTTCGACGTTTCGCTTTCTCTCCGCTACGCCATCACTCGCAATTGGGCCCTCGACGCTGGCTACACTCATACCGAAGTCGTTTCGGATGATGCTCTGTTTCGTTCCTACTCGCGCAATCGGGTTTACGCGGGAGCAACGTTTACTTTTTAGAGCTCGCCGGACTCTCGGTTTTGCGTCAGGCCGATTCCTGACGTAGCCTTCCTGCCCACCCCTGGGTTTCTATGTCACATACCGAAGAAGGTAAACTTCATTTCCTCGATTATTGGAGAGTCATCCGCGTCCGTTGGGTGCTTATCCTTGTTGCTTTTCTTCTCGTTCTCCTGACCGCTGCGGTGGTCACTTATTTCCAACCCCGAGAGTTTCAGTCCTCCGTTTTTGTCGAAGTAAAATCGACCGCACAGAACGTGCGCATCTTCGGGAATGGCGATCCGAACATGCCGGTGCATGATCCCACCCTGGCCCCGACGGTGTATCAGGTCATCCAGCGCACGGGGATTTTATATCCCGTGATCGAGGATTTGAAGCTGCAGGATAAATGGGCGAAAGGCGGCTCTCGCCCGACGAGAGAACAGGCTTACGCTCGCCTCCGAAGCAAGCTCGACGTCGATGAAGTGCGCAACACCGATTTGCTGCAGATCAGCGTGCTCAGCACCGATCCCCAGGAAGCGGCTGATATCGCGAACAAGATCGTCGCTGTTTATCAAAACACTCGTGTCGAAGAAGAGCGGGAGATTATGAACCGCGCTGTCGCGGGCATGAACGAAGAAGTCGGCAAGCAACAGGCGAAAACGGACGACGCCTTGAAGGATGTGTCCCGAATCCGCGACGAAGAGGGCATCGTCGATCTCAATCCGGAAGGAATGGAAGATGCGACGACCGCGGTCAACACCATGGTGGTGAAGCAAGAGGGCGAAGTGAACGACGCGGAGACGAGGGTCGCGCTCCTTTCGACCCAACTGGACCAGATTGAAAAGCTGAAGGGCGAGGACCTCATGCGGATGATGCCGACGCTCAAGATCGAAGATCCGACGATCCAGAAAATCCTGCCGAATTACCAGGACGCAGTCGCGCAGGAGGCGTTGCTGCTAAATTCCGGTCTCGGGGAAAATCACCCGAAGGTCAAAGCGCTCCGGGCCACCAAGACTGTTTACACCCGCCAGCTCGAAGAGCAGGTCACGATTATTCGGAGCGCTTTGGAAAAGAACTTGGCTGGGGCCAGGACCGCGCGTGACGAATTGCAGAAGCGTCTCGATACCATCAACGCCAAGCAGGTCAGTTCGAAGAACGCCAGCGCGTCCTACGCCCGGGCGAAGAATCTCTATATTAAAGAAAAGATGCTGCTCGACGGCATCCGCACTCGCGCCCAGACCCAGACGATGGAACTCGCGATGCCTCGCATGGCGGTGAGCGTGAAGCAGGTGGCGGAACCACCCAGCTATGCGGCCCGTCCTCGCGTCGGCCTCAATCTCGCTCTCGGTGCCCTCGTTGGATTGGTCGTCGGGCTCGGCCTCGCCTTCTTCATTGAGTATCTCGATACCAGCGTGAAGACGATGGAAGATGTGGAGACGCTCCTCGGCGTGCCCGTTCTCGCCATTATCCCGAAAAACATCAAGCTCCTCCACAAAGAGCCGGGCGATACGCCGGATGCAGAGGCCTATCGAATCCTACGCACAAACATCGAATTCAATCGCAAGAACCCGGAGGCCAATGCCATCTCCATGGTCAGCGGCGGTCCGGGCGAAGGAAAATCTACAACGCTAGCGAACCTCGCCTTCACCTCTGCGCAGGGCGGCTACACCACTCTGATCGTGGATGCCGATCTTCGGCGTCCGGTTCAGCATTCGATCTTTGATCTGACGAACAAGGTCGGGCTGACGAATTATCTCACCACCGACATGCGGCTGGAAGATGTCATCGTTCCGACCTCGGTCGAAAATCTCTCCCTGCTCCCTAGCGGCATCCTCCCGTCCGACGCGGTGGGAATTCTTAACTCACAGCGCATGTCCGACATGATCGCGGAAGTGAAGACGCGCTTCGATATCGTGTTCTTCGATTCGCCGCCCATGCTTGGCGTCAGCGATGCTTCCGTCCTCGCGAGTGAAGTCGATCAGACGATCATCGTCGTGCAGCACCGCCGTTTTCCGCGTGCCATGCTCACCCGGGTCAAGCAGGCTGTGCTCGGAGTGGGAGGCACCGTGCTCGGCGTCGTTTTGAACAACGTCGATCTCAAGCACGATCAGAACTACTACTACTACACCAACTACTACGGCTACTATCAGCCGCGGGACAAGGAAGCGCGCCGCGAATCGCGCCGTGCCACCGCCACCACCGCGAGCAACGGATACAGCGAGCCGGAGGAATATTGATGCGCTCTCTTTTACTTTCCCTTTCGCTCCTTTTCGCCTGTGCCCTTTCCGCACACGCTCAGGCCACCCTCCGCCAGGGCGATCCGCTCGAAGTGAAGATCTCCGGCGTTCCGACCGACGAGCAGAATCAGGTCAACAACCTCTATACCGTGGATGCCAACGGCATGGTCAACATGCCCTACATCAACAAAGTCAGAGCCGAAGGTCTCAGCCCCGGCCAGCTCGCCAATTCGATCGAAAGCAGCTATCGCGAGAGCAAAATTTACACAAACCCGACCATCACCATCGTGATGGCGCCTACCGCGCGTTACGTGAACGTCGGCGGCGCGGTCCGGCAGCCTTCGCGCGTTCCGTTCACTGAGGACATGACTTTGCTCACGGCGATCAATGCGGCGGGCGGGTTCAACGATTTCGCGGATCAACGCAAGGTGCGCGTCCTGCGTGGTTCGACCGTTAAGGTCTACGACATTCGCGAAGCTCGCCGCGATCCTTCGCGCGACATCCGGCTCCAGCCGGGCGACCGGGTGGAGATTCCGCAGAGCTTCTTCTAGCGTCGGGCCGCCGCGACGCGGTGCAAAACACTGGCCGCAGCCGATGCACGGCGGCATTCCTTACGTGTCGCCGACCACGGCGCGATGCCGCCAGGCGTAGCCTAGTCCGGAGTAGAGCGTGAGCGCTACGGTGATCCAGACCAGCGTCGTTCCGAGATCGCCCCACGTGCGCGACCACCAGATCGAGCTGCCGTCCGCCAAGCCCAGCTCCCGTGCGGCTAGGAGCACGAGAAAGAAAATTACAGTCACGATTTGCCAGGACGTCTTGTGTTTGCCCAAACTCTCCGCGGGCAACACTTCCCCCTTCGAGCTCGCCAACAGTCGCAATCCGGTGATCAAAAAATCTCGGCCCACCACCACAGTCGCCACCCAGGCCGGAATCGCTTTCAGCGGCACCAGCGAAATAAACGCCGACGCGATCATGATTTTGTCCACCAACGGATCCATCAGCTTCCCGAAGTTTGTGATGAACTGATAACGGCGCGCGATTTCGCCATCCACGTAATCGGTCACGCCCGCCACGATGAATAGCAGCAGCGCGGCCGTCCGGCCGTAGCGCCACTCCGAATTCAGCGCGATGAGAAATAGAATCGTGAGGCCGAGCCGGCTGACCGTCAGGCGGTTCGCCCAATTCATGAAGCCCGCTCCGGCTGCGGATGTTTCCAGATCGGCGCCCGCTTCTTCAATTCCTCCACCACCCAGCCTGCCGCTCGGAAAGCCTCCGCCCGATGCTGCGTCCCGACCCGCACGAAAAGCGATGCCTCTCCGGTGGGCACGAAGCCCAGTCGATGCCGAATGCGGATTTCCCTCAGGGTAAACATCGTCGCCGCTTCGGCTGCGAGTCCGCGCAGTTGATGTTCCGCCATCACGCGGTGCGCCTCGTAGTGGATCCCGCCGATCGCTGCCCCGTCTTCCATCCCCCGCACCACCCCCCAAAAATCAACCAGCGCACCCGTCTCACTCGGGGATTGCTCCGCGGGCGAAGACAGCGCAAGATCGCTCAGCAAAACTTCGCAAACGAGGTTTGGCATGCGGTTTGGAAATTCATAACGCGGTCGGAATGGTCGCAAAACAGGAGATACGCAAAATGAGCGCTAAGCAATGTGATATTGGTCTGATCGGGCTCGCCGTCATGGGCGAAAACCTCGTCCTCAACATGGAAAGCCGCGGCTTTCAGGTTGCGGTCTACAACCGCACCACTGACGTCATGGAGAAATTCATTAACGGCCGTGGCCAAGGCAAAAACTTCACCGGTTGCAAGACGCTGGAGGAATTCGTCGGCGCTCTGGCGAAGCCGCGCAAGATGCAGATCATGGTTAAGGCCGGCGGTCCGGTCGATGCCGTCATCCAGCAGCTCATCCCGCTTCTCGAACCCGGTGATGTCGTCATCGACGGCGGCAACTCCCTTTGGACCGACACCCAACGCCGCGAGAAATCGCTGAAGGAAAAAGGCATCCACTTCTTCGGTGTTGGCGTCAGCGGCGGCGAAGAAGGCGCTCTGAAAGGCCCCAGCATTATGCCCGGTGGTTCCGCCGAAGGCTGGAAAGCGATCTCCCCGATTTATACCAAAATTGCCGCCGTCGCGGAAGGCGAGCCCTGCTGCCGCTACATGGGCCCGGATGGCGCCGGCCACTACGTGAAGATGGTCCACAACGGCATCGAGTACGGCGACATGCAGCTCATCTGCGAGGCCTACGCCATTCTCAAAGCCACCGTCAATCCGAGCGCGGCGGAGTTTGTCGACATCTTCAGCACCTGGAATAAGGGCGAACTGAATTCGTTCCTCATCGAGATCACCGCCAACATCTTCAAACAAAACGCCGCCGATACCGGCAAACCGCTTGTCGACGTCATCCTCGATAAAGCCGGCCAGAAAGGCACCGGCAAATGGACCGTGGGCCACGCCATCGAAATGGGCGTGCCGCTCAGCGTCATCGGCAGCGCCGTCGAAGCGCGCATCCTCAGCTCGCTGAAAGATCAGCGCGTCGCCGCGAGCGAGAGCCTGCCCGGCCCGAGCGCGAAGGCATTCGCTGGCGACAAAACCAAGATGATCGAAGCCGTGCGCGACGCTTTGTTCGCCTCGAAAATCATCAGTTACGCCCAAGGTTTCGTGCAACTCGGAGCCGCCGCGCAACTTTACAACTGGTCGTTAAACTTCGGCGACATCGCCAGCATCTGGCGCGGCGGTTGCATCATCCGCGCCCAGTTCCTCAATCGCATCACCGACGCCTATAAGCGCGAGCCTGCCTTGAAGAACCTCATCCTCGACCCCTATTTCCGCGACATCATCACCAAGACTCAGGCCAACTGGCGCACCGCCCTCCAGGCCGCGATCGAGCACGGCGTCGCCGCTCCCGCCTTCAGCGCTGCGCTCGCGTATTACGATAGCTACCGCTCCGCCAGCCTCCCCGCCAACCTCCTCCAGGCGCAGCGGGATTACTTCGGCTCCCACACCTACGAGCGCATCGACAAACCCGGCATCTTCCACACCGACTGGATTGGCAACGGCGAAGAGACGATGATGTCCGGTCCTCCCAAAGGCCACTAACCCATCCGCGCGCCCGCCGCCTCCACATGACCTACATCTACGAAACCACCGACCCGAAAAAGCCCGTCCGCCGCTTTGAAGTCACGCAAAGCATGAAAGACGAGCCCCTCCGTTTCGATCCCGAGACCGGCGAGCCCGTCCGCCGCGTCATCACCGGCGGCGTGGGTGTGCTGGTCCCCGGTTCCTCCGCCGGTCCGTCCGTTGGCTCCGTCGGTTCGCACGGCTGCGGGCCGGGCTGCGGTTGCTAGGAGATGGAGCTATTGGGAAACTGGTCCGCTAAAAGCGAAATTGCTTTTCGCCCTTCGTAAACGGCTTTTGGAGTCCGGAAAGTGGTTTTGCAGAGCGCAAGGACGCTACAACGGTGCGGAAGGGATGGATTCGTCGCTTCGCGGCTTGCCGTGACTCCATCGCTCAGTGGAAATCGTGCGATTCGCTGCCGGCTAACTGGGCGTGCGCGAGCGGAGCGATGCGCCGCGCTTTGATCAGGACCACGCCGTCGTTGTTTTGCACTTCGCCTTCGATGGTGAGGAAGGGTTCTTCGGTAATCAGCAGCCGCAACTTCTCGAAGAGGTCCGGTGTGACGATGGCATTCGAAACGCCGGTCTCGTCCTCCAGGCTGATGAAGACGAAACCTTTCGCCGTCCCGGGCCGCTGACGGCAGATGACGTTCCCGGCGATCTCCACCGTGGCGCCGTGCCGCGCTTGCGTGAGATCGCTCGCGCGCCAGGCATTCGGCAATTGCTCGCGCAGCAACTTCATCGGATGCGGACCGGTGGTCAGATTCATCGCTTCGTAATCGGCCTGCACGCGCTCGGGCATGGTCATCGGAGCGAGCGGCAAGGTGGGATGCTCGTCTGTCTCTGGATGGGCAAACAACGGTTCCGGCTCCCGTTCCTCGACTCGCCACAAGGCGTCCCGCCGATGTTCGGCCAGTGCGTTCAAAGCGCCGACCTCGGCCAAGGTGCGCTGCTCTTCTTTCGTTAGCGGAACGCGGCGCTTGAAATCCGCCACCGATTGAAACGCGGCCGCCGTCCTGGCGTTCACCAACTTTTCCGCGTGCTCCTGCCGCAAACCATTCACCACGCAAAACCCAAGCCGGATCGCCTCATCGGAGATGACTGCGCACCGCCAGTCCGATTCCACCACGCAGACCGGCCGCACTTTCAAGCCATGCCGGCTCGCGTCCTTTACAATCGTGGCCGGGGTGTAAAAACCCATCGGCTGATTGTTGAGCAGGCTGGCGTAGAACTCCGCCGCCCGGTGCACCTTCAGATACGCGCTGCCATATGCGAGAATGGCGAAACTAATCGCGTGCGATTCCGGGAAACCGTAAAGCGCAAAGGAGGTGATCGATTGCAGAATTTTCTCGATCGCCGCGGGCGCGACGCCGTTCTTCTCCATCGCCACGCGCAACTTTACGCTCACCTTATGCATCCGCTCCTGCGAGCGATGAAAGCTGAGCGCGCGCCGCAACTCCTCCGCTTCCGCGCCGGAAAAGTTCGCCATGATCATGGCGATCTTCAGCAGTTGCTCTTGGAATAAAGGCACGCCCAGCGTGCGGCCAAGGATCGGCTCCAGGCGCGGATCGAGAAAGGTTACCGGCTCTTTCCCGGCCCGTCGCGCCAGATACGGATGCACCATGTCGCCCTGGATCGGCCCGGGCCGAATGATGGCGACTTCGATCACAACATCGTAGAAACACTTCGGTTTCATCCGCGGCAACGTCGCCATTTGCGCGCGGCTCTCGATTTGAAAAACGCCAATCGTGTCCGCCTGTTGCATCATTGCGTAGGTGGCGGCGTCGTCCTTCGGGATGTGCGCGAGATCGAGCGGGCGGCCGCGTTCTCGACAGAGCTCGAAGGTGTCCTGCATCACCGACATCATGCCCAGCCCTAACAAGTCCACTTTCACGATCCCGAGATCCTCGCAGTCGTCCTTGTCCCATTGCGCAACGACGCGGCCGGGCATGGAGGCGTTCTCCAGCGGCACGAAAGAGCTGAGTTTTCCCTGGCAGATGATCATCCCGCCAGAGTGCTGGCCGAGATGGCGTGGCAAGCCGTAGATCGCCTGGTAAAGCGAGACGAACGCGGGCATGCGCGGATGCGCCTTGGGCAAACCGGCCTGCTGGATTTGCGCTTCCAGATCCATCGTGTGCGGGAAATCGCCGTTCGCGAAGAGGTGCGAAAAGCGATCGAGAATCCCGGGCGAGAAATTCAGGGCCTTGCCGATCTCGCGCGCCGCGCTGCGCCCGCGGTAGGTGATCACGTTCGCGGTCATGGCCGCGCCGTGTTTCCCGTAGCGGCGATAGACTTCCTGGATCACGCTCTCGCGCCGGTCGCCGCTCGGCAGGTCGAGATCGATGTCCGGCCAGCCCTTCCGGCTCTCGCTCAGGAAACGCTCGAAGACGAGATGATTGCTCACCGGATCGACCGGCGTGATCCCGAGACAAAAACAAACCGCGCTGTTCGCTGCGCTGCCGCGGCCTTGCACCATCACGTTGTGCTCACGACAGAAATTCACAATGTCCCAAACGATCAGGAAATAGCCGGAGAACCCGAGCTTCGTGATCAGCGCCAGCTCTTCCTCGATCTGGCGTTTCACTTTCGCGCTGACCGCTTCGTAGCGCTGCTGTGCGCCAAACCAGGTGATGGTGCGCAGGAATGAATTCATGTCGTGGCCGTCCGGCACCGGATATTCCGGGAATTCATAGCCGATGTTTTCGAGCGAGAACTCGAGCCGATCCGCCAGTCGTTCCGTATTCGTGATCGCCTCCGGCAAATCGCGAAACAGTTCGCGCATCTCGCGATCGTTCTTCAGATGGCGCTCCGCGTTTTGTGTGAGCAATTTGCCGGCGGCATCGAGATGCGTGTGCTCGCGAATGCAGGTAAAAACATCCAGTACTTCGCGTCCGCTGGGCGTGGCGTACTGCACGCCGTTGGTGGCGATGATGGGCAGACGATGGCTGGCGGCTAGATCACGCAGACCTTGGTTGGCGCGCTCTTCGCCACGCAGAAAATGGCGTTGGAGTTCCACATAAATATTCTCCGCGCCGAAGCTGTGAAGGAGGCGAGGCGCGCTGGCAGGGTGATTCAGTAGCGCCACGAGGCCATCCGAAAATTCCGGAAGCTCACTCCAGCGCACGGCGCAGCTGCCCTTCTCGCTGCGCAGATGTGCCTGGGTGAGGAGCGAGCAAAGATTTGCGTAGCCGGCTTTGCTCTTCACCAGCACCGGCAGAACGCTGGCGTCTTCCATCGTTAACTCGCAACCGACAATCGGGCGCATGCCCTTCTCGCGCGCAGCGGTGGAGAAACGTTGCGTCCCGTAGACGCCGTTGCGATCGAGCAGCGCCGCGGCCGGCATTTCGAGGCTGGCGGCGGTCTCGGCTAGATGTTCGGGAAAGGAAGCGCCGCGGAGAAAACTAAACGCACTGCATGCATGCAACTCGACGTAGGCCATGGCAGTTGCGTTTCACTCCTTAGTCGTAAATCCCATCCATCACCCAGCCCTCGGCGTGCTGGTGACATCGGCAAAGCGCGCCGTCCGCGAGCTGCAAATCCCACTCTGCGCGACTCCAGCTTTTGTCATCCCACCAATGGCCGGAGGCCAGGAACGGTCCGGCCTGAGCCACCGCTTCGCGCCTATCGGCCGCGCGCAACGGCGGCGCGGAACGAAAACGACGCAAGGCAAAGGACGGCAGCGGCGGCAGTGCCGGCGTGGTCTCTTCCAATTGCCAAACGAATGGCTCCATCCGAAATGCGTCCGGCCGATGCGTATCTTCCAGCACGGGTGTGCCGACGCGGTCCGCGCCTAACAAACCGCTGAGTCGCGCGAGGGTTTCCGAAAGCTGGGTTGGATCGCGTAGCGCCGTCTCAAAGAGACTGCCTTGCTGCTGCGCGGGTTTCGCCGGTTGGGCCGAGAGCGAGACGGCGACGATTGCCGCCTCCGAGGTGAAGTTCTCCAAATGCGCGTGCAGCATGCGGAAGAGTGCCTCCACGTTGTTGCTCGGCTCCGGGATTTTGAAATGGTGGAGGTAGCTGCGCTTATTGCTGAAAACGATCTCAAGCTGCAACTCTTTCGCGACGTGATAAAGCGCGCCCAATCGCAAGGTGAGCGTCTGCAGAAAGCGCCGCAGGATGAAGAGCAATGGCTCGATCGTTTCGATTTCCTGCTCGAACTCGAAGGTCTCGGCATACGTCTCCGGCGGCTCGATCAGCTTGAGCAGGCGCGTCGCTTTGCCGCTGGCGCGTTCCCACATCCGCACCGCTTCCGGGCCGAGACGCAGGGCCACGTCTTCTTTTTCCAGCGCCGCGAATTGGCCGAGCGTGTGAATGCCCCACTTATGCAGGATGGCGATGATGCGGCGTGTATCCGCAGCGCGCTCGGCCGCGCGCTTTGCCATCGCCGGCGCACTCATCGCGTGGGTGGCAAGAGGCGCGCCTTCACATCGTCGGAAAGCGAGGAATGCGTGATCCAGGTGGTGGCGCGGCTGGCGTCGGTCTTCAACCAAGCGGCAGCAATGGATTCGATCTGGCTGTTGCGCATGCTGTCGTTGCCGATCGTTTCCGCCCATTGCGCCGCCGTCAGCGGATCGGTGGAGGCAACGCGCCGGGTGTAAGCGGCCACTGCGGTATCGCGTGATTGGCTGGCGGGTAAAGTGCCGAGCCATGCACCCGTGGCATAGGGATCGTTCTGCGACCAGCGATTGACCAAGCTTTCAAAGGCGCGTTCGCGGCTCGCTCCTTCCGGGAGCGCTGCGGCCCACTGGCTCGTGGCCTGCGGATCTTCGCTCGCCCATTGCCAGGCCAGCGTTCCCATCGCCCCGCTCTGCGCTTCGCCGGGCGACATCTGCGCCGCGAGGCGCGTGGCCTGGCGCGGATCGGTTTCCGCGACGACGGAGATAATGCCGGGCAGGACCGCATCGCGCGTAGTGCGATCGGGCAGATTCCCCACCCAACGCAGCGCGGCCTGCGGATCGTTCCGCGCCCATTGCCGGGAAACGCTATCGAGCAAAGTTTTCCGCCCTTCCGCATCGGTCGAGCGCAGCGCGAAATCAGCCGCGGCCGCGGGATCGGCTTCGCTCCATTGCGCAATGATATTGGTCAACGCATTCTGGCGCGCCGACCCGGCCGGAAGCTTTTGCGCCCAGGCGACAGCGCCTTGCAGATCGCTGTTGGCCAATTGCATCGCGACCGCACTGGTCGCTTCTTCCTGCAATTTTCCCGGCGGCAAACTGGCGACGTAAGCCGCCGCTGCGTCCGGCTCCGCTTGCACCCAACTCGTTAGGGCGGAGCGCACGGCGTTGCGTTGTGCATCGCTCACGGGCAGTTGCTCGGCCCAGGTCAGCGCCGCGCGCGCGTCGGTTAAAGCCCACTGGCGGGCGACGTTGGCGACGGAGGCATCGCGCACTGCGCCGGCCGGGAGTTCATTGATGATCGTGGACACGCGGGCTGCGTCTTTGTTCGCCCAATTGGCGAGAATGTTTTGCAACGCATTGTTCCGGCCGGGACCAGGCGGGAGCGTATTGACCCAGGCATACGCGGCCTCGGGATCCTGATTGGCCCAATTCGCACCGATCACCTGGATGGCGGAATCGCGGCTCGTGCCCGGTGGCATCTGGCTGGCGCGCTCCGCCGCGGCGACTGGATCGGACGCAGTCCATTTGCTGAAGATGGGCCAGTAAAGCGTCTGCCGATAACGACCGGCCGGGAGCGTCTCGAGAAAGGCGAGGGCGGCTTGCGGATTTTTATCGGCCAAAGCCGAGACCAGCGTTTGCATCGCCTGATCGCGCGCGGTGCCGAGCGGCAGCTGTTGCGCCCAAGCCGTGGCCGCCGCGGGATCGCGCTCCGCCCAACCCGACAGTGCACTCGTGATCGCCCAATTGCGCGACGTCCCCGGCGGAACGTTCTGCGCGTAGGCAATCGCGGCCTGCGGATCGAACTCCGCCCAACGCCCCACGACGAGCGAAACGAGCATGCTTTTTTCCTGCGGCTTCTGCAGCGTCTCGACGAAGGCCAGGACTTCCTTCACGTTCTTGGCGTCGATCGCATCCGCCAGCTTACTGAAAGTGGCATACGTGCGCCGTCCGCCGCCGGGACGGGCGAGGGCGGCTTTGATCCGGGAAATGAGATCGCCGCTGGTATCGTCATTATCTTCCGGTTCCGCCGCATCGGAAGTCGGCGCGCTGACAACGGAGCGCAAAGCCACGCTCGGCGGTGCGAGCGGGGCAGGGGTGGTGACCGCGATCGTCTTCTGCGGAGAAGAAACCGGAGAAAAGCTCGGAGCGGTGGAACGTCCAATCGCGATGCCCACCAGCAGAGCACCCACCGCGAGGCCGATGGGGAAAAGGAATCGCTTCACTTCATTCATGTAGCTTGAGGAATTCATATGTTCAAGTGACCATATTTAGGAGGCCGCTCGAATTTTGAGCCCTGAGCCCCCTTCGCAGTTTAAATAATTTTAACCGGACACGACGGGAGCGCTTTTAGGAAAGCGCGACCATATGCTTTGGTGACGATGCGGTTGTCGAGGATGACGACGATCCCTTGATCGCTCCGCGTGCGGATAAGGCGGCCGACCCCCTGGCGCAGTTTCAGGATCGCTTCCGGGAGCGAATACTCGGCGAAAGCATCGCCGCCGCGTTCCTGGATTAATTCGAGCTTCGCTTCCACGAGTGGGTGATCGGGGACAGCGAAGGGGAGGCGAGTGATGATGACATTCGAGAGCGCGTCGCCGGGCACGTCTACGCCCATCCAAAAGCTGTCGGTGCCGAAGAGGACGCTGCGCGGCGTGGTCTTGAATTCTTCCAGCAATTTTCCGCGCGGCGCGCCCTGACCCTGCACGAGGAGGTTCATGCTTTGGCGCTCGAAGAACGCTGCCATTTCCTGCGCGACTTGCTGCATGCCGCGGTAGCTGGTGAAGAGAACGAACGCGCGCCCCTGCGTCTCCTCGACGAAGTGCGCGATCCAATGCGCGAGCGCGGCGATATAGCCGTCGGCACGCGGGTCGGGCATCTTCTGCACGACGAAGAGTTTCATCTGCGTCTCGAAATCAAAGGGACTGCCGAGCTGGAGCGGATCGGCTTCGGTCGCGCCGACGCGACGCCGGAAGTAGGCGAGGTCGCGCTGGCCGACGGCGAGCGTGGCGCTGGTCATGATACAGCAGCAGCCCTCGCGAAAAATCATCCGCCGCAGGACGGGCGCGATGTCGATGGGCGCGGCGTTTAAGGAAAGGAATTGCGCCGTCTTGCCAGTCCGCTCGACCCAATAAACGTGACCCTCCGCGCTCTGCTCGAGGAAGGTCATCAACCCGACGCGAGTATCGCGAATGCGGCGACCGAGTTCCTGCAGCTCTGCTTTCAGGAATTCGTCTTCGCTCTTCTTTACGACTTCCATGATCCGCACCTGCAAGGCGCCGAGGCGGGCGCTGAGCGTGTCCGGAACCAGTTCGGGCTGACGGACGCGGACCTCGCGACCTTTGTTAAAGTTCGCCCGCTCGCCCACGGCGTTGAAAAACGTGTCCACGTCGTCGGCGAGCGACGCGGCTAAAGTTACGCCCGCTGAGTCGCGCGTAACGGTGAAGAGGCCTTTGCGCGTGCGCGCGTTGTAGAGTCGCTGAATGGTGGAGCGGAGACCGTATTGCGAAATGGTGAGGCCAATCTGGCGCGAGGCGACTTGCTCGACGGTATGGGCTTCATCGAAAACGATGAAGTCGTTCGGGAACAGGTAGCCGCTCTCGCGTTCCTCCTGTTCCTCCGGCGCGCCGAGGAGCATGAAGAGAAGGGTGTGATTGACCACGATCACGTCTGCCGCCAGGAGGCGTTTGCGCGCTTGCTGGAAGAAACACTGACTCGTCTGGCCGCAGGTTTTCGCGGTGCAGATATGTGCTTCGCTGCAGACTTGCGTCCAGACTTTCGGATCGGGCTCGAGCGGCAGATCGCTGAGGGAGCCGTCCTTCGTTTGGCGGGACCACTCCGCGATGCGGGCCAATTCCGTCTGCTCGCTCGTGGTGAAAAGTTCACCCGCCTGTTGCAGCGCGCGCTCCAGCCGGCGCGGGCAAAGGTAATTCTGCCGGCCCTTCATCAACGCCGCCTCGAACTCGACCGGCAGAATTTTCTTCAGGATCGGGATGTCTTTATAAAGAAGCTGCTCCTGGAGATTGATCGTCTGGGTGGAGATGACGGCCTTCTTGTTCTGCTCCAGCGCATAGAGGATGGCGGGAATGAGATAGGCGATCGATTTGCCCACGCCCGTCCCGGCTTCCACGACCAGATGCCGCTCCTCTTCGAGCGCGCGCGCCACGGCCACAGCCATGGCTTGTTGCTCGGCGCGGTACTCGAAATTCTTCGCCTTCGCGAGCAATCCGTCCGTGGAGAAGATGGATTGGATGCGATCGACGAAGTCGCTCCCGATGGTTTCTTTGAGTGCGATCACGAAATTTGCAGTTTGCGGCGTTGTCGGTGACGCTGAGCGACTTCGCGCGCCCGGCTGGGGCGAACCTCGAATCGAAAAGCGAAATTCAAAAATCGAAAATCCCGTGAGACTGCTCGATCGCTATGTGCTGCGCCTGTTTCTGCAAGCATACTTCTATTGTATCGCGGCCTTCATTTCGATTTGGCTCATTTTCGACATCAGTGACAACATCTCCACCTTCCTCGACGAGCGGGTCTCGCTCGACATGGTGACCGGCTACTATCTCACGCAAATCCCCCAGACGGTCGTAATTCTTCTCCCAGTCTCGCTCCTCCTCGCCCTGCTTTTCAGCCTCGGCCGGATGTCGCGCACGAATGAAATCGTCTCTATGCTCACCGCCGGCATCAGCCTGCCGCGGCTGCTCATGCCGTTGTTCGTGGTGGGATTGTTAACCACGCTGGTCTGCGGCGCGCTCAATTATTCCCTCGCTCCGCACGCCGAATACGTGCGGAAAACTTATTTCGCCGGGGTGCAAGACAATGCCCGCGGCATCGCCGCACAGATTTTCCGCAACCGCGCCGACAGCCGCACCTGGTTCATGCAATTGCTCGAGCCCGAAAAAAACCACGTGAACAGCGTGCAGGTGCTGCAACAGGACGCGAACGATACGATCGTGAAAAGTTATTTCGCCGCCAGCGCCGACTATGATCCCGCGAGCAAAACGTGGGTGATGCAAGAAGGGCGCACGGTCACCTACGATCAGGCCGGCAACATCACCGGCGAGGATACCTTCGAGCGGTTGACAATCGATGACTGGAGCGAAACGCCGCGCCGCCTTGCCAGCACGAATCTGCGCGCGGATTTCCTCAGCTTCCCCGAGCTGCGCCAGTACTTGCAGTCGAACTCCGATTTTCCGGCGAACCTCCTCGCGCCCTTCACCACGCATTTGCACTACCGCATCGCGCTGCCGTGGAATGCGCTCGTCGTCGTCTTCCTGACCGCGCCGCTCGCGATCGGGTTTTCCCGCGGGGGCGTTCTCTCCAGCGTCGCGGCAGCCATCGGGCTGGTCTTTTCCATGAACTTCCTCAATCATCTTTTCCTCGCGCTCGGCGAAGGCGCGCGTATCCCGCCCTGGGCCGCGGCCTGGACGCCAAACGTGCTCTTCGCCGCCGTCGGGCTCACTCTGCTTTATCTGCGCTCGACTAATCGGGAGGCGCAAAGCTTGAACCCTTTCGCCGCCCGGCATTCCGTCGCCTCATGAATCCGCTCGCAAACGATTGGCCGATCAAGCACCGCGCCGATGTCTGCGCGCGCACCAACCGTCCTTTCGCCGAGGGCGAACAGTTCTACACCCTGCTCTTTCGCGAAGGGTCCGGTTTTCGGCGCGAAGATTTGAGCGAAGAAGCGTGGGCGGATCGGAACGAAAACATCCGGCCGTTCTCGTTTTGGAAAACGCGCTACGAAGCGCCGCCTCCGGCCCCGCCTGAGCCGCTCGCGAAGGAGAACGCCGAGGAGTTGCTGCGTCGTCTGTTGGCGGAGAATCAACAGCCGAACGCGTGCTACGTTCTCGCCGTCATGCTGGAGCGAAAGCGCGTGCTGAAGCCGGTCAAGACTGAGGAAGCGGAGGGCGGCAGCGTTCTCATTTACGAGCACGCGAAGAACGGCGACGTTTTCATCGTGCCGAATGTGCAATTGCGCCTCGATGAACTGGAGAGCCTGCAAGCGGAGGTCTCCGCCTTGTTGAAAGCCACCACCGCGTGAACGCGTCGCGTCTCCCATGGTTCGCGCCCGGCAGCTTTCCGCTTTATCTCGCGCCGATGGCGGGCGTGTCGGATAAAATCTTTCGCCAGCTCTGCAAAGAGCGCGGCGCCGATGTGCTGGTGACCGAATTTGTTTCGGCCGAAGGCGTCTTTCGCCGCAACGAACGGACGCGCGAGTATCTCGACTTTGATGAATGCGAGCGCCCGCTCGGCGTTCAACTTTTTGGCGGGAACGCCGAGCACATGGCGGAAGCGGCGCGGCAGGTGATCGACTGGGTGCAGCCCGATTTCATCGATCTCAATTTCGGCTGCCCGGTCAACAAAGTGGTGTCGAAGAACGGCGGCTCGGCCTTGCTCAAGGATTGCCCCGCACTCGCTGCCGTCGCGGGCGCAGTCGTCCGCGCGGTCGCGCCCTTGCCGGTCACGGCCAAGATTCGCATCGGGTGGGACGACGCCTCCATCAACGCGCCGGCCGTGGCGCACATTCTCGAAGACCTGGGCATCGCCGCGATCGCGGTCCATGGGCGCACCCGGGCGCAGGGTTACTCGGGCGCGGCGGATTGGCGGGTCATCGGCGAAGTGGTGGCCGCCGTGCGCGTGCCGGTGATTGGAAATGGCGACATCACCAACGCGGCGGACGTCGCGCAGACGGCGCGCGGAGACCGGCATCGCCGGCGTGATGATCGGACGCGCCGCCATGAGCGCGCCGTGGATCTTCCAACAAATCAAACACGAACTAGCCACGGGTGAGGCTTGGTCTACGCCGGACTTTGGCGAGCGCTGGGCGTTAATCCGACGCCATTGCCAACTCGCAGTCGAAGAATGGCAGAACGAAGATAACGCGATGCGCTCCATGCGCGCGCGGCTGATGGCCTACTCCAAGGGCTTTCCCGCGAGCAAGGCCTTGCGCGAACAGTTCCAGCACGTCTCGCTCTTAGCCGATATCGACCGCATCGCGGCTCAGCACATGGAGACGTGTGCAGAACAGGCGAGCGCCTCGCAACCGCGCGCGATTGCCGCAGTCTGATCGCAAGCGGACGAAAAAGTGCGGCAAGGTCGCGATGTTACCGTGATGAGCGATTTGCACTTGGGCTAAACGGCATGGAAGGCCAGACGCTACGATCTCGCTTTTCTTTAATCCAAAAAAGCACGGGGAGCGATCCAATTTAGCGGGACACTAAGACGGCTAAGCGAGACGCTTCGTCTGCTACCCGGGCGAGCGTCGCGCTAGGACGGCAACGGAAATCGCCGCATCATCTCGCGAACTTTTCCGTGGATGGCTTCGAGTTTTCCGGCGTCGTCGCGATTGTTGAGGGCTTCGTTGATGAGGTCGGCGATGTCGAGCATCTCTTCTTCTCGCATCCCGCGCGTCGTCACGGCCGGCGTGCCAACGCGAATGCCGCCGGGCTTGAAGATGGGGAGAGTGTCGAAGGGGATGCCGTTTTTGTTGACGGTGATGCCGGCTTTATCGAGGACTTCTTGCGCGATTTTTCCATTCAAATCTTTCGGGCGGAGGTCGACGAGCATGAGGTGGTTATCGGTGCCGCCGGAGACGATGCGGTAGCCGTGTTTGGCCAGGCCGGCGGCGAGGGCTTTGGCATTGACGACGACCTGGCGTTGGTAATCGCGGAAGCCGGGCTGGAGGGCTTCGTGGAAGCAGACGGCTTTGGCGGCGATGACGTGCATGAGGGGGCCGCCCTGGATGCCGGGGAAGACGGTGCCGTCGATCGCCTTGGCGTGTTCGGCGTTGCACATGACGATGCCGCCGCGCGGGCCGCGCAAG
Source organism: uncultured Verrucomicrobiae bacterium (assembly GCA_963788065.1). Classification (GTDB taxonomy): domain Bacteria; phylum Verrucomicrobiota; class Verrucomicrobiia; order Chthoniobacterales; family UBA10450; genus JACCTI01. Next base: position 35,823 of record CAWBFF010000009.1, on the reverse strand, counting down.
CTTTTGTGCGTGGTGGTGGTGACGAAATGGGCGTGCGGCACGGGGCTGGGATGCTGGCCGCCGGCGACGAGGCCGGCGATGTGCGCCATATCGATGAAGAGGAGGGCGTTGACGCTGTCGGCGATTTCGCGCAGGCGCGGGAAGTCGATGATGCGCGGGTAGGCGGAGGCGCCGGCGGTGATCATGGCGGGGCGCACTTCCTCAGCTTGCTTAGCGAGAGCGTCGTAATCGATGCGTTCGCTCTCCTGGCTGACGCCGTAAGCGGCGACTTCGTAGAATTTACCGGAAAAATTCGCGGGATGGCCGTGGGTAAGATGGCCGCCGTGGGCCAGGTTCATGGCGAGGATTTTGTCGCCCGGTTTTAGGACCGAGAAATAGACGGCCATGTTCGCCTGCGCGCCGCTGTGGGGCTGGACGTTGACGTGTTCGCAATCGAAGAGGCGCTTGGCGCGGTCGATCGCGAGCTGCTCGGCGACGTCGACATTCTCGCAGCCGCCATACCAACGTTTCCCGGGATAGCCCTCGGCGTATTTGTTCGTTAGGCAACTGCCTTGCGCTTCCATGACAGCGCGGCTGGTGAAGTTTTCGGAGGCGATGAGCTCGATGCCTTCGCGTTGCCGTTTCTCTTCGGCCTGGATGACGTCGAAGATCTCAGGATCGGCTTTGCGCAAAGCGCCGCTGCTCGGGGTAGCGCTGCTGCTGCCGCCGGCAGGCGCGTTGGAGGAAGGTGAGAGATCGGCCATGGGATAGGTGGAGCTGGCGCCGCCTCGAGCGATAGCGGGGGCGGCTAGTTCGGTTTCTTCTACGAAGGCGAGCACACTGGGTAAAGCGTTTTTGATCGTGGTCGCGCAAGCGACGTAGACTTCGCGCCCGGAGCCGATCGGGTCGGGCACATCGCGCCAGACGGTGTTGCCAAGTTCCTCAAATTCGCGGAGCAGATACGTCTTCTCCACGCCGTGCGGGAAGAGCAGGTGGATGGTCTCGAGATGGGCGCCAGTCATGGCAAAAATATGCGTCGCGCGATCGACCAACGTGGCCGTAAGCGGCTGGCTGCGGAGGTCGCGGATATCGACGCCTTCCGCGCGCAGGACTTCCGCGGCATAGAGGCTCGGGGGTTGGCCACGCACCGCATGCACGCCCGCGGAGGCGACCGCGATGTCGCGGCGATTGCCGAGGAGTTTGCGGAAAAGCCCTTCAGCCATGGGGCTCCTGCAAATGTTTCCGGTGCAGACGAAAAGAACGTTTTTCACGGTGTGCAGGGTCGCCGCGCGCTCGGCTCGCCAACCTAAAATCAAAAGGTATCAAGTCAATCGGACCGGCGTAGCCGCTTCACCAAAGAATGCGAAACATCAGCCCCGCCGCGCCGCTGGCCAGGATGACGGCCACCAAACTCCAGCGCCCCCAAACCAGAGCGGCGAACGCCACCGCGCTGAGCCCCAGCGAGAACCAATCGACCGCATGCCCGCTTGGGAAAATGACATGCCAGCCAAACCACAACGCCAAGTTCAAGATCACTCCCACGACGGCTGCGGTAACGGCGGAAAGCGCAGCGCGCAGCGGCGCGTAGCCACGGAGTTGCTCCAGGTATGGCGCGCCGAGGAAGATCCAGAGAAAGCAAGGCACGAACGTGGCCCATGTAGTAATGAACGCGCCCAGCGTGGCCGCGGCGAGCGGCGGCAGCGTGCCCGGTTGATGCCAGGCGCCGAGAAAGCCGACAAATTGCAGCACCATGATGAGCGGCCCAGGCGTCGTCTCTGCCAGGCCAAGGCCATCCATCATCTGCCCGGTTTGCAGCCAGCCGTGCGTCTCGACCGCTTGCTGCGCGACATAAGGGAGGACCGCATAAGCGCCGCCGAAAGTCACGACCGCCGCTTTGCTAAAGAAAACGCCTTCACGGAAAAGCGTGCCATCCCAGCCCTGCCACGCGCCGAGAAGAAGGATGGGCAACCACCAGATCGCCACGCCTGCTGCGCCGATACCGATCGTGCGGCGAAGGGACGGTCGCTGTGTTGCTCGTGGAATTTTTTCCGCGCTGGGCTCTTGGCGCAGCAGCAGTCCGCTCAACGCGGCGCTGGCGATGACAAAGGGGAAGGGGATGTGGAAGACAGAGATAGCGATGAACGCCGCGACCGCGATCACGAACAAAGGAACGCTGCGCAGCGATTTTCGCCCGATGCGAATAACCGCCGCCGCCACGATGGCCATGACGGCGGGCTTCAATCCGTAAAAAATCGCCGCGATCCACGGCACCTGACCGCAGGCGACATAAATCCAACTGAGCGCCCAGAGAATGACGACGGACGGGAGAACGAAAAGAATCCCGGCCACGAGACCTCCGCGCGTGCGATGCAACAGCCAGCCAATGTAGGTCGCAAGCTGCTGCGCTTCCGGGCCGGGGAGGAGCATGCAGAAGTTGAGCGCATGGAGGAAATGGTCGTGCCCGATCCAGCGGCGTTTCTCCACCAGTTCGCTTTGCATGATGGCGATCTGGCCCGCCGGTCCGCCGAAGCTGATGAAGCCGAGCTTGAGCCAGAAGCGGAAGGCTTCCGCGAAGGTGGGCACGGTGAGCGCGGCGTCTCCGTCCGCGCGCGGCGACGGCGCAGGCGCCGCTGCGTTCATGCCTCAGCCAGATGTTCGGCACGCACGGTCAACGCGATCCCGCCGCGGGCAGAGAATTCGGCGGTGACGACGGCGTGACGCGGTGCGCAGGCGGCGACGAAATCATCGAGGATGCGATTGGTCACCGCTTCGTTGAAGGCGCGCTCGTTGCGAAAGGAGGCGAGGTAAAACTTCAGCGACTTGCTCTCGACGCAAAGTTTGTCCGGCACGTATTCGATCACGATTTGCGCGAAGTCCATCTGGCCGGTCACGGGGCAGAGCGAGGTGAAGTCGGCGGTCTCGAAGCGGATGGTGTAGGGACGCCGGGCGGGAGTGGGAAAGTCTCCAGCTCGGCCTCGTTAGGCGAAGCGGGCAGGCGGGCTTCGCTGCGCCCGAGGAGGGTGAGTTTGGAGTTCTTCGGCTTCTTCACGCGACCTCAGTAACGCGGGAGCGGACCGACTTCAATCTGTCAGCTGCCAACTGGGAGCGCTCAATCCGGCAACCGCAGCTTCGGATCGTTCAACGCGCGCTCGCGGTCGCCAGGTTTGTTGTAGTTCCAGTAATCAACCTTCAGGTTGCGCTTCATTTTCAGGTGGCTGCCGTCGGCGGCCTTCCATTCGCGCAGCAAATGCGGCGGATCGCGATCGAGGGTGAAAAGGTCGCTGCCGCGCGTGTGCGCGACGGTCACGATAATCTCACGCTCGTTCGCGGTGAAGGAGACTTTGGCCGGTTGGAAATTGAACGTGTCCTTTTTGGAATTGATCGTGGTGCCGGCGAGCTGAATCTCGAACGGCTCCTTCTTCCCGAAGTCGATCGTGCGGACGAGCCACGGCAACTCGTCGTAGAAATGACCATTCGCCGGCGGCGCGATCTCCTCGCTGCCGCGCGCCATCCCATCCCAATAGGTGCGCCATTCGTAAATGAATTTCTCGCCTTCGCGCCGCGCCTCTTTGTAGGTGTTGCCGCAACTGTCGTTGCTCGTGAGCGAAAATTTCGCCAGCTGCCCATCGGCCACACGCCAGAAGTTTGAGTGCATCTGCTGATAAACGTAAAGGCCAGTCGGCACGTGCAGGATTTGGTTCATCTTCAGCGCCTGTATCGTGTCCGGACGCTGCCAGTCGTCCGGTTTAACGAGTTGTTTCGGATCGAATGGCTCGCGCACCAGGATATGCAGAACCTCACCCGTTTGCGGAACGCCGTAGCGCGTGATCTCGGCCGCGTAGATGCTGAACTCCGCCTTGCCGTCGTTCCAGTAGTGGTTGTTCTGAAGGAGGGCGGGCGAGAACTGGGCGGAGGCCAGTCTCGCACACGTGAGAAGGAGGAAAGCGAGGAGCGGTAGTTTTGGCATGAGTGAAATGTCGAACCCGGCACCCTTCTTCGCAACGCAGGAGCCTTGCGAAAGCAGGTGCGGCGTTCGACGTTCGACGCGCATGGAAACCGAAGCACAGCCAAAACCTGAGACCGCAGGAGTAGCTAATCCAGCCACGATCGATCTCTTCGCCTTCGATGCGAAGACGGATCAGGTGCTTCTCGTCATGAACGAGACGCGGCCATGGGACGATTCCGATCTCCGCCTTCACGAACTGCAGGAGAAGTTCAACGCCTACGTTTCGTTCATTCTCGATGGCGAAATGGTCGCGGACCATCCGGAGCTGGCCGGGAAAAAGGCGCGGATCGAACTGCATTGCGCGGGCATGCCGGACGCGCGCGCGATTGAGCTGCTGGGGTTGATCCACGACCAGCTCGCCTTGCAGGAAATCGCGATGGAGGTCGTGGTGGCGGAGCCGGGCGGCTGCGGAGAAGGCTGCGCCTGCAGCGGCCACTGAGCGGCGACGTGCGTTAACGCGAGAGCGAAAGCTCGCTCTCCTGCTCGGCTGGCTCGACGGGGAATTGCGGTGCTTTTGCCTTCGGCGGCGGGGTGGAACGCATCTCGCCATCCGCCCCTTTCTCACTCGCCAAACGCATCCCGACTAATTTGCTCACGCCGCGTTCTTCCATGGTCACGCCGTAGAGCACGTCCGCCTTCGCGATCGTGCGTTTGTTATGCGTGATGATGATGAACTGGCTTTGCTCCACGAAGCGATCGAGCATTTTGATGAAGCGATTGATGTTCGATTCATCGAGCGGCGCATCCATTTCGTCGAGAATGCAGAACGGACTCGGCCGCACCATGTAGATGGCGAAGAGCAATGCCACCGCCGTCATGGTGCGCTCTCCGCCGGAGAGCAGCGAGACGGTTTGAAGCTGTTTCCCCGGTGGCTTGGCCACAATGTCGATCCCGCAATTCAGAGGATCGCTCTCGTCCACCAGCGCGAGATCCGCGCGCCCACCGCCGAATAATTCCGCGAACATCTCGCGGAAGTTGATCCGCACCTGCGCGAAGGTTTCCGCGAACAACTTCTGCGTGGTCTCGTTGATCTTCGCGATCACTTCGAGCAACTCTTTGCGCGACGCGGTCAGGTCGTTGTTTTGCGTTTCGAGGAAACGATAACGCTCTTCCAGCTCGTCGTATTCGTGGACGGCGTCGAGATTCACCGGGCCCATATTATCGAGCTGACGAGTCAGCTCGGCGATGATGGCTTCGAGTTGCGCGGGATCGATCTCGGCCGGTTCCGCTTCGCCCGCGGGAGCCTCCGCACCTTCCGGATCGCTGCGCCGTTTCAACTGCGCGCGCAACGTTTTCTGAAAGCCATAGTGATCGTGCGCAAAGTCGCGCAGATCGATCTGGTAACGCCGCGTGACATGCTCGAGCAAGTTTTCGATCCGCAGCTGCACTTGCGTCTGGCGCACCTGTTCCTGTCCGCGCTGATCGCGCAATTCATTGAGCGAGTTCCGCACAGCGCGCAGTTCTGCATCGGTCGCGTTCACCGCGGCGAGGAGGGCGAAGCGCTCCTGCGCAATTGCGGCCACCTTTTCCTCCGCCGCGCTCAGTTCAGTCGTCTGCATGGCCAGAGCCGCTTCCGCCTGCTCCGATTCCATCGTCTGCGTCTCGAGCCGGCGCTCGTAGTTGGCAATGTCCGCGCGGCGGGCATCGATCAATTCACTCAACTCTTCCGCGCGCGCCGCCATCGGCTGCCGCTGGCTGAGGAGATTTTCGTGGCGTTGCCGTTCCGTCGCGACCGCGAGGCGGAGGGACTGGAGCAACTCCGAGGTTTCCACTTCGTGCAGGCGCGCTTGTTCGCTCGCATCCGCCGCGGTGACCTGTTGCGTCTGTTGCTCGCGCAGCGCGCTGCTGAGCGAGGCAGTTTCCGCTTCCAACTGCGCCACCTTCTCGTCCGCGAAGGTCGTCTGTTGTTCGAGCGTCGTGCGCTCATTTTGCAATAGACGCAGCTTTTCCTCAGTCGCCCGCAACTCGTGTTGCAAGAGAAGCATTCGCGCCGCGGAACTGGAGTGGCTGACGTGTGCCTCCTGGTGTTGGCTGCGCGCCGTTTCCAGCGCGCCCACTGCCATCGCGAGCAGGCCTTTCACTTCCTCGCGTCTCGTCTGCAGCGTCGCGGACTCGGCCGTGAGCCGCGCAAGCTCCACTTCAGTTTCGCCAATCAACAACTTCCGCCCGAGCATCGACTCCGTCTGATTGTGCGTCGCGCCGCCGAAGACAACGCCGGCGGTGGAGACGAATTCGCCCGCCATGGTCGCAAATTGCAGCACACGGTTTTCCTTCTTTAGCCGCAGCGCTGTGCCGAGATCGGAGACGATGGCCACCCCGCGGAGCAAACGCCTAACGAGTGGTGCGACTGCGTCCGGCGCGGTCACCTTTGCAATCGCCCAAGCCAGAGCGCCGGTCGGGAGATCGACCAAATGATCGTCGGTAGCCACCGCCGTCAGTTCGGGCAAAGCGAGTGCGGCCTGACCGAGATTGTTCCCTGCGACCTGTTGCAAAATATCCGCCGCCAGGCTGGGATCCTGCAGGACGACGGCGTGAAGGTTGCGCCCAAGAGCGGCTTCGATGGCCGGGACAAATTCGCGTTCCACTTCCAGCCCGGCGACAAGCGCGCCAGCCAGGGCGGGGCGGATGCGCTCGGGATCGTTCAAGCCCTTCAAAACTGCTTGTGAGCCCTGCGCCAGCCCGGCGCCTTCCTCATTCAACTGCTGCAAAATTTCGAGGCGCGACTCCTTCTCCGCGATGGCGCGTTCCATCCGGAATGCCTCCGTCTCCGTCTCGGAAAGCGTGGCCTGATGGAGACGCAATTGATCCTCCGCGGAACGCAACGCCTGGAAGAGAGTCTCTACTTTTAAAGCCTCTGCATCGCTCGCTGCCTGCGCGCGCGTGAGCGTGGCATGGGCTTCGTCGCGGGCCGTGGTCGCCGCGTGAATTTCCGCCGAAAGCTCCGTCACCCGTACGAGCGTGGCTTCCCGTCGCGTCTTCGTTCCAGCCAGTTCGTCCTGGAGCGCGCCGAGCCGGTTCTCTGCTTTCGCGAGCGCGGCCTGCAGGCTAAGCAGCTCGCTTTCGCGCGCGGTGCGTTCGGTGCGGAGCTCCGCGGAGCGCGTGCCCAGTCCTTTCAATTCCTCTTCCTTGGCGGCGAGGAGAGCGTTGGTTTTTTCAATTAGCGCATCGGCTTCTTCGATCTGCGTCGCCTGCTCGGTCCGTTTCGTTTCTGCGGCCTCGATATCGCTGCGATAGCGCGCGATCAGCTCACTGATTTCTTCTGCGCGCTGGCGGTTGAATTCAATCCGGCTGCGGTGCGACGACATCTCGCTCTGCAACCGCTGCACTTCGCCGCGCGCTTCGCCGATGCGTGCATCGGTCGCGTCGAGCACGCCACGCTTCGACGACAGCTCGTTTTCGCTCGTCTCGATCTTTGCTACGGTGACGCGTTCCGCTTCTTCAAAGCGGGCGATCTCACCCTGGCAACGCGCCAATTCGGCTTCGAACTCCTCGAGTCTGGCCCGCGAATGGTGCGTATCGAGCACCTGCAGATCAGCCATCAAGGTCTGATAGCGGCGCGCTTTCCCGGCCTGCCGCTGGAGCGAGCCGATCTGTCGTTTCACTTCCTTAATGATGTCGCTGATGCGCAGCAGATTGGCCTCGGTCGCTTCCAGTTTGCGGAGCGCTTCCTTCTTCTGGCCTTTGTATTTCGTGATCCCGGCTGCCTCTTCAAACACCGTGCGCCGATCCTCGGGACGCGAGCTGAGGATGAGATCGATCTTGCCCTGCTCCATGATGGAGTAGGCACTGCGGCCGACACCGGTGTCGGCGAAGAGACTTTGGATGTCCTTCAACCGACAGACGTTTTTGTTCAGGAGATACTCCGAGTTCCCGTCGCGGAAAACGCGCCGCGTCACGCGCACATCGTGCCAATCCACGCCCAGCTCCTGCGCGCAATCGGTGAAGGTGAGAGAGACTTCAGCGAATCCGACCGCCTTGCGCGAGTCGGTGCCGCTGAAGATGACGTCGGCCATTTCCCCGCCGCGCAGCGCCTTGGCCGACTGCTCGCCGAGGACCCAGCGAACGGCGTCGAGGACGTTCGATTTGCCGCAGCCGTTCGGGCCAACCACAGCGGTTACGCCCTCGCTGAAATTGAAGAGGGTTTTGTCGGCGAAAGATTTGAACCCGAGCAGTTCGAGAGATTGGAGATGCATGCGTGAAGAGGCGACTGGCCTGTCACCAACTAAACCGCATTCGAGCCGGCGGTGGCAAGCGGAATCACACCAAATGAGGGGACGAAAAGCGCTCCGACCACTAGATAGTGTGGTTCGCCCGAGGCCCAAGCGCAGAGCTCTCCCAGGTAGATTTCCGATTCCTCGACGCTTCTCAGGGAGCCGGAAGCGCCGTTCGTCCGCGCGCGGCTACAACTCGCCGAGCAGCTTTTTCCAGCGCGCCCAAGCGTCGTCGCGCGCCTTCTTGTTCTCGGGCTTGCCCTCGGGCGATTCGCCGTCGCGCATGAAACCATGGCCCGCGCCCGCGTAGATGACCGGCTCGTATTTTTTGCCGGCCGCTTTCATCAACTCTTCTGCTTTCGGGATGGTCGCGTTCACGCGCTCATCTTTCTCGCCGTAGAAGCCGTAAACGGGACACGCCACCTTCGCCGCATTTTCCGCGGTCTCGATTGCCGTGCCGTAAAACGAATACGCGGCTTTCAGTTTCGGATTTTCCGTCGCGTAAGTGAAGGCCCAGCCGCCGCCCCAGCAAAAGCCGGCGACTGCCAGCTTTCCGTTCGCCGCCGGGATCTTCGCCGCGTAGGCCGCAGTCGCGTTCAAATCGGCGAGCACCTGCTCCTTGGGCAGCGCGGAGATGGCTTTGCGCGCTCCGTCGACGTCGGAAAAGGTCTGGCCGCTGAGCAGATCAGGCGCGATCGCGATCACGCCGTTCTCCGCCAACTGATCGCAAACGCCGCGCACCCAATCAGTCATGCCGAAAATTTCATGAATCACGAGCAAGACCGGCGCCTTCTCCTTCCGCTCCGGGTAAACGACGAATGCCTTCAGTGTGCGGTCGCCTGATTTGTATTCCACCCATTCTCCGTGGCGCGGCGAATCATTTAGGCGCGCCTTCGCCCAATCCTGGCCGGACGCCAGACTCGCGCCGCACAGGGCGACGAGTAGGATCCAACGGCGGAGAAGGAAGGGCAGGTGCGTGCGCATTATCGTGGATGATTAGGCCGCGTTGCTGCCGCCCTTGAAAATGAGGCGATCGAGGCTGAGCGCGCCTGGCCCGCGGAAGAAAATGTAGAGGAAGACGAAGCAATACACGACCGCGAGCTCGCCTTTGTTGATGATCGGGAGCGGGGCGTTCGACGCGTGCGCCATGAAGTAGGCCACCGCCATCATGCCGCTGGCAAGGAACGCGGCCGGCCGGGTGAGCAGCCCGAGCGCAATTAAGAGCCCGCCGACCAGTTCGATCACGCCGCCCACCATCATGAGCCCCTCCGCGCCGCCTTTGCCGCCAAACATACCCAACACTTTTTGCGCTCCGTGACACGCAAACATCAAACCGAGGATGAAGCGCATGAGGGCGTAGACGTAACCGGAATATTTCTCTAGAGAATTCACCAGAGCAGGCTGCGCGAGGATGGTTCTTTGTGTCAAGAGCGGTGCGCGCTGGCTTCTACCTGTACGTGAGCGAGTTCTAGCTGAGCGTTTTCCTGAACGTCCTCCGCCAGGGATTGTCCAAACACCTCCATTCGCGGCTTGAAACCCGGGCCGTCACCGCCGGACGAAACCTCTTCGCATTTTGAATCGCATACACCTCTCTCTTCTCTTCGGAGCCGCGCTTGCGCTCACGCCTTTTGCTTCCGCGAAAAGCCCCGCACCCGTCGCAAAGGCGCCCCCGTTTCCGCATGAAGGGAGTGATCTTCAGCCCGATCCAGCCGCGCGCTTCGGCAAGCTCGCGAACGGCCTGCGTTACGTCGTCCTGCCAAATCGCGAACCAAAAGGCCGCGTCTCCCTCCGCCTCCTCGTTCTCGCTGGTTCGCTCAACGAGAGCGACGACCAGCGCGGGCTGGCCCATTTCCTCGAGCACATGGCCTTCAATGGCAGCAAGCGTTACGCGCCCGGTACGCTGGTCGAGTTCTTCCAGCGCATGGGCATGAGCTTTGGCGGCGATACGAACGCCAACACCAGCTTCGATCGCACGGTCTATCTCCTCGAACTCGCGCACGCCGACCTAGAAGACGGTCGCGGAAGGGCTGCGCGTCCTGGGCGACTACGCGGGCGGGCTCCTGCTCCGCGGCGATGAGATCGATCGCGAGCGCGGCGTCATCCTTTCAGAGAAAAGGGTGAGCGATTCCGTGCCCTATCGCACGTTCATCGCGCAGTTCGAAGCCATGCTCAGCACCACGTTGCTCCCGCGGCACGTCCCCATTGGCGTTTCCGAGGTGATCGAAAAAGCGCCGCGCGAGCGTTTCCTCGATTACTGGAACACCTGGTATCGTCCGGAAAGAATGGTCGTCGTCGTGGTGGGCGACTTCGCGGATGAGAAGGCGATCGAGAAGATGGTCACCGCCGAATTTGCCGCCCTGAAAGCGCGTGCGCCGGTCCGCGCCGACCCCTCGTTAGGCGAGCTGGCGCAGTTCGAGGGCCTCCGCCCAATCTATCACGCCGAGCCGGAAGCAGCCTCCACCAACGTCTCCATCACCAGCATCACACCCGACGCGCCCGAGCCGGATACGATTGCCCGCCAGAAACGGCGCATTCCGCGTTACCTCGCGCTCGCCATGCTCAACCGCCGCTTCTCCATCCTCGCGAAAAAAGAAGGCGCGCCTTTCGTAGCCGCGAGCGCTTCCGTCTCCGAGCGTTTCAATTTTTTGAAGGAAGCGAGCGTAGGCGTCTCCTGTAAACCCGAGCAGTGGCAGGACGCGCTCGCAGTGGGCGAGCAGGAACTCCGCCGCGCACTCGAACACGGCTTCACAGCCGCGGAGTTGAAAGAAGCCTCGGCCAATCTCGCCAACTACCTCGAGCAGTCGGCCAAGACCGCGCCCACGCGCCATTCCAACCAGCTCGCTGATGAAATCGTGCGCAATCTCGTCGCCGGCGAAGTCTTCACCACGCCCGCCTACGAACTGGCGCTCTACCAGCCGGCGCTCGAAAAAATCACACCCGAACAATGCCGCGACGCGCTCCGCGAGAATTTCACCGGCAACGGTCGCTTCGTCATGGTGACAGGAAACGTGGACATATCCGGTGACGCAAAGGCGACGATTGCATCTGCCTACGAAACCGCTGCCAAGGTGGCGGTCGCGCCGCCAAGTCCCGATCAGGAATCCGCGTGGGCCTACACGGACTTTGGCCCAGCAGGCGAGATCGCAAAGCGTGAGCACGTCGCTGATCTCGATCTTGAGCTGATCACCTTCAAAAACGGCGTGCGCTTGAATTTAAAGAAGACCGACTTCGAAGCCGGGAAGATTTCCGTGAACGTCCGGGTGGGCGATGGCGGCATTACCGAACCGCCAACAAAGCGCGGCCTGTCGGCGCTGGCCGGCGGCACGTTGACCTCGGGCGGTCTCGGCCAGCATAGCGCGGATGATTTGCGTAATCTCCTGGCGGGGAAAAATGTCGGCTGGCAATTCCGCCCCGAATCCGACGCGTTCACATTCAGCGGAGGCACCACGCGTGATGATCTGCTGCTTGATCTCCAGTTGCTCACCGCGCACCTGACGGATTCCGGCTATCGCGCGGAGGCTTTGCGGCAGGCGCGCAAGGGATTGGAGCAGCTCTATCTCTCCTTCGAACACACCGCGGCCGGACCGCTTTCGACCGAGATTGCCAACTTGCTCGCGAACGGCGATCCGCGTTTCGGGATGCCGGAGAAGGACGTGATGCTGGCGCGAAATCTCGAGGAAGTGAAATCATGGCTCGCGCCGCAATTTGCCAAGGGCGCAGTGGAGATCGCGCTCGTAGGCGATCTCGACATCGACGCCACGATTGAGGCAGTCGCGAAGACTCTGGGCGCGCTCCCGTCGCGCAACGAAAAGCCTGCGCTCGATGATTTGAAAAAGGTCGCGTTCCCGACGGAGCCGTTCGCGAAGGAGTTCACGATCGAGTCCGAGATTCCCAAGGGATCGCTGCTTCTCTACTGGCCGACGGATGATGCACTCGACGTGCACCGCAACCGGCGTTTGAACCTGCTCGCCGCGATCTTGAACGATCGTCTCCGCGTGAAAGTGCGGGAAGAAATCGGCGGCACCTACAGTCCCCGCGCGGGGAGCAGCGCGAGCGACACATTCCCCGGTTACGGCTACTTCTCGGCCACGATCGATGTCGATCCGCCAATGGCGGACCGGATGGCGAAGACCGTCGTCGCGCTGGCCGACGATCTCGCGCGCAACGGCGTCAGCCAGGATGAGCTCGACCGCGCGCGCCTGCCGCTGTTGACCGCGCTCCGCGAATCCCTGCGCAGCAATAGCTACTGGCTCACGGTGCTCGCCGAAGCGCAGGAGAAACCGGAAACGCTCGACTGGGCGCGCTCGCGCCAGGCGGATTTTGAGGGCATCGGCAAAGAAGAGTTGAGCGCGCTGGCGGGAAAATATCTCGGCCGCGAGCGCGTCTCTCGCGCAACGATTTTGCCGAAAAAGAGCGACCGTTCGATCACTCCCGGTTCCGGGCAGTAACTTGTTCGTGTGAGCGGGGAACGAATCGTAATCGCGGGTGGCGGCGCAGCCGGCTTCTTCGCCGCGATCGCCTGCGCGCAGGCGCGCTCGGGGAACGACGTCTGCATCCTCGAGCGCGGTTCGCATTTTCTCACGAAGGTGCGCATCTCGGGTGGTGGCCGTTGCAATGTCACCCATCGCGCGCTGGAACCGCGGCTGTTTGCATCGCGCTATCCGCGCGGTGAGCGCGCGTTGCTCGGCGCGCTCCATCGTTTCTCAGCCGAGGACACGGCGGCGTGGTTCGAACGGCACGGCGTGCGGCTGAAGACGGAAGAGGACGGCCGCATGTTTCCTGTAACTGATTCATCCGGGACGGTGATCGATTGCCTGCTCTTCGAGGCCAAGGCGGCTGGCGTCCGGCTGCTGGCGCAAAAGGGGATCGAGGCCGCGCGGAAGAATGCGCAAGGCGAGTTTGTTCTGCGTTTGTCGGATGGAAACGAAATGCTCTGCGATCGCCTGCTGCTCGCCACCGGGGGCGCGCGCGTCCCGAGCGGCGCGGAGATCGCGCGTTCGTTAGGCCACACCATCGAGCCGCCTGTGCCGTCGCTTTTCTCCCTGCTTATCGCCACCGCGTGGTTGCGCGAATTGCCGGGCGTCTCTGTGCCTGAAGTCGAGCTGACGGTGGCAGGGATGAAATTGCGCGAACGCGGGCCGTTGCTCATCACGCACCACGGCGTGAGTGGGCCAGCCGTCTTGCGACTCTCGGCCTGGGGGGCGCGCGAGCTGGCGGCGCTTGATTACAAATTCGCCCTGCGGATCAACTGGCTACCGACCATGAACGCGGAGGAAATAATGGCGGAATTGCAGGCGCGCCGGCAGACGCAGCCGAAGCGTCGCGTGGCCGCTTCGCCGATGGGCGCTTTACCCGCGCGCCTCTGGCAGCAATTGGTCACCCTTGCGCAAATTCCCCCGGAAACGATTTGGACCACGCTCAGCCGGACGCACGCCGTGGCGTTGCTTCGGCACTTGAGCGCGACGGAGCTGCCTGTGGATGGCCAATCGCTGAATAAGGATGAATTCGTCACCTGCGGCGGGGTGAGCCTGCGCGAGGTAGATTTCAAGACGATGGAGAGCCGGCTGGTCCCGCGCCTTTACTTCGCGGGAGAGCTGCTGGATGTCGATGGCATCACCGGCGGTTTTAATTTTCAGTCGGCCTGGGCCACGGGTTGGATCGCCGGGCAGGCGATGGCAGATTCGCAGATCCCCTAATGAAACGACGCGATGGCAATAGCGCGGACGCCGCGGTGGCGGAGGTGCGCGCGATTTACGCGGAGCTGGCCAAACGACCAATCGAACGCCAATGCACGCGCGTGCAGGAATGCTGCCATTTCAAACTGACCGGACGGACTCCTTATCTGACCAAAGGCGAAGCGTTCGTGGCCGCGAAAGCCTTCCGCGCCACTGGGCGCAAGCGTTTGCTCGAAAACGCGGATGGCGTTTGCCCGATGCTCGAACGCGCTACGGGAAATTGTTTGATCTACGCCGACCGACCGTTCGGTTGCCGGACGCACTTCTGCGCGGCGGCAGGCGGACCCTACGCGCGGCGTGAAGTGGCGGATTTGATTTATCGGCTGGAAGCAATTGATGGCGCGCTCGGCGGAAATGGAGCGAGCGCGTTGCCTCACGCAGTGAGCCGGGCGCTCGAGCAGATATGTTGAAATGCTTTCTCGGGCTGCTGCTCGCGATTGTCCCGCTCCCGGCGTGGGCGGCGCTGGACCCGGCGGCGGTGCGGGCAGCGGCGTCCTATTCAAACAGTCACAACGGCGCGTCGCTCCTTGTGCTCGAGGCCGGGAAAACCTTGCATGCGACGAGCGCGAAGGAAGCGTGGAAAATTTACAGCGGCACGAAAGCGTTCTGGTGTCTGGCGGCGTTGGCAGCGGCGCAGGATGGACTGCTCGGCCTCGATGAACGAGTGGCGGATACGATTCCCGCATGGCGTGACGATCCGCAGAAGGCGCGGGTGACGATCCGGCAGTTGCTCGATTTTTCCTGCGGCCTCGAGCCCGGCTTTCGTTTGCATCACGATGATCCCGGAGACCGGGATGCGATCGCGCTGGGGCTCCCGATAGTGGCGGCGCCGGGCACGGCTTTCATTTATGGGCCGAGCGCGCTTCAGGTTTTTCACGCGGTACTGAAGAAGAAATTGCGCGACCAGGCGCCGCGAAAATACCTTGAGCAGCGGGTGCTGCGCCGTCTCCGTCTCGGGCCGCAACGCTACCTGGAAGATCGCGCGGGCAATCCGCTGCTGGCCGCCGGCTGGATGCTGAGCGCGCGGCAATGGGCGCGCCTGGGAGATATGGTTTTGAATGGCGGCGCGCCGGTGGTGTCGGGCGAATCGCTCGCGCAATCCTGGCGGGGCTCGCCCGCCAATCGCGCTTACTCGTTAGGCTGGTGGAATAATCGAGCTGCCCCGAGTGGTCGGGAGTTCGATTTTGAAAAGATGCTGACGCCGAAGTGGCCGGCGCAGGATTGGAGGCAGGCCTGCATTTGCCGGGAGGCGCCGAGCGATTTGGTGATGTGCGTGGGTTCGCTCTATCAGCGGCTCTATGTCATCCCCTCGCTTCGGCTCGTCGTTGTGCGACACGGAAACGGCGGCGCGTTTTCCGATGCGCGGTTTCTCCGGCTGCTGTTAGGGCGCGAGCGGTAGGACAGTCAGTATTCGTCGGGCTGGAGCGGAATCGCTTTCATGACCGGCGGCAGGTTGCGCGGTTCGCCGCCGGTGGGGGTGGCGAGCATGAGGAGGCCGTCTTCTTTTTGCCAATGATAGCCGAAGGCAAACCCGAGGGGTGAGGTGGGCTGACGTTGATAGATCGCAGCGAGATCGGGTTGATGATATTTCGCGAAGGTCTCGTTGTGTGGGACGTAGCGGCCGTAGCAATGCACGTCCCAACCTTTCGGGAACGCGCGCAGCGGAATCCCGGAATCGTCCTGGATGATGACGCGGCTGTGCTCGAGGAGGAAATTGCGCACGCCGTTGAAGCCTTCGCCATGCATGAGAAACGAGGCGGCCTTGATTAGGCTCAAGCCCGGGCCTTTCTCCGCGCACCACTTCAGGAACGCGCTCTGGCCGTTGCCGGACAGATCGGTTTTGAAGTAATAAAGCGTCTGCGGTTCCTTCCGCGTCGGGTCCTGGAAAATGATCTGCACGCCTTCGGCGGGGCTCGTGACCGGCGTGGCGTTGATCACGTAATAGCCGAGGCGCGCGAGGAAGATGTAAAGGATCGGCACCGTGCCCGAGATCTGGCCGCGACCGAGCCCGGCGCGCATGTCTTTGGTGATGAAATATTGGAAGCGCAGGATGCTGCTCATGGAACCACGCAGGGCGGCCAGCTCGGCTTCGAGTTGTGCTGGCGGGAGCGTGAGGAGATCGGGAATCTGGCCGACGGGCTCCAGCCCCGCGAGAATGTAGGTGCGGGCGTAGGGAAAGAAGATGTTGGCGTAGAGAAAATCCGGCCCGGCAAACATGTAAAACATCGGGTCGCGGCTCTCGAAGTAAGGCTGCGCGTTGATCGCCATCCACTCGCGGATGGGGAAGATCTGCTGCGTTTCTTTTCTGCTCCACGCGCGATCCATCTCGCGCGCCTGCTCCTGCCACGCGGCCGTTTCCATGAGAGGCGCGAGGCCACCTTCAACGGGGAGACCGGCGAGGAAGTGGGCTACTTCATTCACCGTCACTGGTCGCTGCGCGGCGACATTGCCGGTCACGCAGAGACAGAGGAAGAGGGCGAGGGGACGAAACTTCTTCACGCGGTGGAAGGATGGGCGGGCGTGGTTTTTGGCGAAAGGAAATAGACGACGAGGCCGAGTAACGCCGTTGCCAGTCCGAGCAGAGAAGGGCCGCGCGTGCCGGCGTCGCGCAGCAAGTTGGCCAGCATCCAGCCGCTGATGGCGAGGAAGACGAGCGGCGTGATCGGGTAGCCCCAGACCTTGTAAGGGCGCGGCAGCTCCGGTCGCCGCCAGCGTAGGACGAAGACGCCGAGGACGGTGAGCGCGGAGCAAAGCGTGAGGCTGAACTGCACGTAGCTGACGATCGCCTGGAAGGTCGCAGTCACGAGCATGACATTGACTATGACAAACTGAGTCAGGATCGCGTTCACCGGAAGGCCACGGCGATTCCGCCGGGCGAGCGCGCGAAAGACGCGCAAATCTTCGCCCATCGCCACGGTCACGCGCGGCCCGATCCACATCATCGCGCTCACGGTGGAGACGAGGCCGACACAGATGAACAACGCCATCACCTTGCCGCCGGCCGGTCCGAAAATGTGCATCCCGGCGACGAGCGCGACTTCCTGTTTGCCGACCATCTCCGGGATCGGGGTGGTCCGCAGAAAGGCCATGTTCAACCCAACGTAAAGGAGCGTAACGAGCAAAGTGCCCAGGCCGAGGGAGAGCGGAATGTTGCGCGCGGGGTGCCGCAGCTCGCCGGTGATGTAGGTGGACGCGTTCCAGCCGGAGTAGGCATACATCACCCAAAAAAGGCTGACCGCGAAAGGCGCGCTCGCGATGCGGGCGGCGTCCCCCGCGACCGGTGCGAACGAGATCGGCTGGCTGCCCGCGACGAGAAATCCGACTGCGATGATGACGGCGATGAGGGCGATCTTGAGAAAGGTGGAGCCGATTTGGAATGCGCTTCCGAGGCGCAGGTCGGAGAGCATTATCAAGGTAGCGATCCAGACCACGGCCAGTCCCCAGAGAAGTGGGTTCGTGCCGGGAATGAGTTGCGCGAGGTAGGTGCCGAACGGCATGGCCGCGATCGCGACCGGAGCGGAAAAGCCGACCGTGACCGAGACCCAGCCGGCGAGAAATCCGAGCGATGGATGATAAATTTCGCGCAGGAAATTATACTCGCCGCCTGAGCGCGGCAGCGCGGCGCCGAGTTCGGCGTAGGAGAGAGCTCCGCACATCGCGCAGACGCCGCCCACCACCCACAGCGCCACGATGACGAAGCCGCTGGGCAAGTCGCCCACCTGGAAACCGAGGCTGGTGAAGACGCCTGTGCCGACCATGTTCGCGATCACGATGCATGTGGCCGTGAGGAGCGAGACACGGGGGGCGGCCGAGGCGGAGAGGCGCGCGGTCACATCGGGAGGGTGAGACGCGAAGGGCGCGCCGTCAATCCACCGCGCGGAGCGGCGAGGGGAACGGTGGCTCGTTAGGCCGCTTTTTTGTGCGACTTCGCGGAACCTTTGGCGGACGTTTTGCTGCTCGATTTTTTCTTCCCGCCCTTGGATTGCGCCAGGCTTTCCTGCAGGACGGCGACGAGGTCGATGACCTTGCTCGAGGTCTTCTTTTCCTTCGGCTTGGTTTCGATTTCTTTGCCGCCTGATTCGACCTTTTCCTCAATTACTTCCATGAGCGCATCGCGGTAGTCATCGTGATATTTTTCGGGATCCCACTTCGAGGTCATGCTCTTGACCAGCGCCGCGGCCATCTCTTTTTCGCGTTTTCCGGGCGAGAGTTTTTTCGGGACATTGAGTTTGCCAGCGTCAGAAAGTTCCTCGGCGAAGTGCATCAACTCGAGGACGAGCGCATCCTTCATCGCTTTGACCCCGGCCAAATATTGCCGCGTCTTGATGATGACTTTCGCGATCCCAACCTTCTTTCCGTCGGCCAGCGCCTCACGCAAAAGAACGTAGGCTTTGTCGCCGCCCTTCTGCGGTTCGAGGTAGTAGGGCTTGTAGAAAAACATCGGGTCGATCTCGTCCAGGTCGACAAAGTCCTGGATATCGACCGTCTGCGTGGCTTCCAGATCGACGCGCTGGAAATCCTTCTCGTTGAGAATGACGAACTTCCCTTTCTCGAATTCGTAACCCTTCACGATTTCTTTCCAAGGCACTTCCTTGCCGTCCTTCTCGGCCACTCGTTTATAGTTCACCGGGCTCTGATCGGAGGCGCGGAGGAGGCGAAATTTCAGATCCTCCCGTCGCGTCGCCGGGTAGAGAGCGATGGGGATATTGACCAGGCCAAAACTGATACTGCCCTTCCAGATAGCGCGCATTAATCAGAGATCGTATCGCGTTGCGCCTGTGCGCGTTTGTTTAAAGCAGTTCGGGAGGCAGCGCTACGCCACAGCTTCGAGTTGCGCGCGGGTGATCCCGCGGAGCTCGAAGAGCCGGATGAGCGTCTCTTCAATCAGATTGTTCGGGCACGACGCGCCGGCGGTGATGCCGACGACGAGCGGACCATCGCGCAGCCAATCTTTCGCGATCACTTCATCCTTCGCGTGGAGATCGTAGTGCAGAATTTCCTCGCGGGAGAGGAGGCGGGAAGCGTTGCGAACAAAATATGTCGGCAACTTTTCCTCGCCCATCTCTGCAAGGTGGGAGGTGTTGGAGCTATTGTAGCCGCCGACGACGAGGAGCAGGTCCATCTTTACATCAAGCAGCTCGCGTAAAGCATCCTGCCGCTCTTGAGTGGCGCCGCAGATGGTGTCGAAGAAGCGAAAATTATTCGCGGCCGCTTCCGGACCATCGCGGTCGATGATGGCCTGGCGAATGCGGCGCTGCACCTCTTCCGTCTCGCCGCGCAACATCGTGGTCTGATTGGCCACCCCGATGGTGCGCAAATGCAGATCGGGATCGAAGCCGGGCGAATGCGCATTTTCGAACTTCGCCAGAAACTCCTGCTTGTTCCCGCCGTGGCGGATGTAATCGCAGACGTAGTCCGTCTCCGCGAGTGTGAGCACGACGAGGTAATGCCCCTTCCCGTCGCCGAGCGCGCGCGAGCTGGTCGCCTTCGTCTCCTCGTGCTCCGCTTTGCCGTGAATGATGGAGGTGGCGGATTCGCTGGCGTATTTCCGCACGCGTTTCCACACGCTCATGACATCGCCGCACGTGGTATCGACCAATTGGCAACCGCGCTCTTTAATTTGCTGCATGGTTGCGACGTCGGTCCCGAATGCGGGCACGATCACGACATCGTCCGGGCGCAGTTCCTCGACTGCGGCCTGCTTGTTGGCCCCGAGTAAATTGCGAATGCCGAGCGAGGAAATCTGCTCGTTCACCTCGGGGTTGTGGATGATCTCGCCGAGAATGAAGAGGCGGCGATCCTGGAAAACTTTGCGCGCAGCGTACGCGAGATCGATGGCGCGCTCCACGCCATAGCAGAAGCCGAATTGCTTGGCCAGCCGCACGGTCACGTCGCCCACGCGGAGGATGCCGCCGTTCCGGCGAATCTTGTCCACGATGTCGCTCCGGTAATGCGATTCGACCTGCTCCTGCACGGCCGTCATCACCGCGGGCGTGCGCAGATTTACCTTCCCGCGCGCGGGGGCGCCGCTGGAGATTAGATTGGTGCTCACACCCACACTATCGGGCAAAGCCCGCGCGATGCTAGTCCTCGAGCAGCGGGCCGCTCGGAGCGGTGAAAGCAGCGTCGCTGATGACAACGCTGTTGGGCGGGTCCGGCGTTTTCGAATCGTCGATCCGCTGAATCTTCGGCCCGAGGGTCGCGTCTTCCGGTTGTGAATCGGCAATGTTCACCGGCGTGCCGTTGCGCACGAGCGCATAGAATTTCGCCGCCGCTTCGCCTTTCAAGCGCAGGCAACCGTGGCTGCGTGGCCGCACGTGCACGTAGCCCTGATGAAAGCCGTAGGCGGGCGCGAACTCGCACCAGTAGCCCATCGGATAGCCGACGTAGCGGCCGGGAATATTTTTACCCGCCTCGGCCGGGATGACGCGATCGCCCTGCACTCGGAAACCGTAGGAACCGGAGCGCTTTTTCTCGATCTTTTTGTAGATGTTGAAGTTGCCTTTCGGGGTCGGCTTCTCCGCGATCCCGACCGTGGTCGCCACCGCCATCAAAGCCCGATCGCCTTCCATCACGTAAACGTTCTGCTTCGAGAGCGAAACTTTCACCCGCACCTTTGACGGATCATGCGGCTTTTTCGCCACCACGCGATAGCTGCCACCAGCCAGGGGGGAGGTGGTGCCGCAACCTGTCAGCAACGCAGCCGTGCCGATAGCGGTGAAAAGAAATATCCGGGAGAGCAGTTGCATAATGAGCGCAATGGAAAGGCGCTTGGGTCTCGTTGTCAACCTTCCGCGCTCCGCCTCCTCTCGGAAAGGTTACGCGGCCGAGCCGGAGGCCAGCTTTTCCTTTTCCGTTCGCGCCAGCAGTTTGCGGAAATGCGGAGATTCATTCGCGTAGGCTGGATACGGACGCGTGGCTTGAGGCGGGCGATAGCGCCAGTGTTTGTACATCCAAAGCCACGGTGCCGGATTGCGGAGGACGACGGGCTCAAAGCAATCCCAACAAGCCTGCGCGATTTCCTGATGCGTCGCCTCCGGCCCGAACTGCAACGCGGGATGCAGGACCAATCGATACCGCCCATCCGGCAACGGCTCGCAGTGCGTCGGGATGATGGGCGCGCCCGTCCGCTGCTGCAGCCAGGCGTGCGCGAAGGTCACGCAAGTCTCCATCCCGAAACAACGAATCGGCACGCTCGGCAGTTTGGCGGAAACGGTGAGATCGACCGCGAAGGTGACGCTGCGTCCGTGCGTGAGCGCTTTGTAGAGTCGGAGGAGCGCGCCTTCGCGACGCACGGTTTTGTGCCCGGCGTGTTCGCGCAGGCGATTGAAGGTCGCGTTCAGCAGCGGATTCTTGAACGCCTGCGTCACCACAGTGCATTCCACGCCGCGCAGGCCGAGCGCGAGCGCGATCCATTCGAAGCCGCCGTAGTGCAAACAGGCGAAGATGGAACCGCCCGGCGTTTGGCGTTCGCGCAATAATTGATCGAGTTCTGCGAGATCGATCACCGTGTCTACATTCTCCGGTGTCAGGCGCGGGCTCCAAAAAAGGTCCGCCATGGCACGAACGAAAAATTGATACGATTGCCGCAGCGTCCGGCGCCTTTCTGCCGGAGACATCTCGGCGCCGAAGACCGCTTCGAGATTGCTGAGCGCGATGCGTCGGCCTGGGCGATGGCAGACGGCGGCGAGCGCGCCCAAGCCATCCGCCAACCGATGGCAAACGCCGCGGGGCAGGAGCGGGATCAGCCACTCGGACTTCCGAACGACGAGCCATTCCACGCGATGACGCAGCGCTTTCCAGAAGTCGCTCATGGATGGGCCGGCGCCGCCGTCGGCAGCGCGCTCCGATCCAGCTTGGCGTAATCCGGACGGGCCGCGATTTGCTCGAAGGCCGGCGATTCCTGCGCATAAAATGGATAGGCGCGCGCGCCCGCGGGCTGGTAGCGCCAGTGTTTATACATCCACATCCAGGGCGCGGGATTGCGGCGCACCACGGGCTCGAAAGCATCCCAGCAAGCCTGCGCGATCTCCTGGTGCGTGGCGCCTTTCGGCGGCTGCACTTTCGGCAAAGTGACGACGCGATAACGACCCGCCGGGAGCGGCTCGCAATAGGCCGGGATGATCGGCACGCCGGTCCGATCCTGCAGCCACGCGTGCGCGACGGTCACGATTGTCTTCAACCCAAAACACTCGATCACCACCGTCGGCTCGTGCGGCGGCAACGTGGTATCGACGAGAAGCGCGACGCGGCCTTTTTTCCGCAGCACTTTATAGAGCCGGATGATGGCGCCTTCGCGCGGGACCATGGCGTGGCCCGACCGCTCGCGCAGCTGTTCGAAAAATTTATCGAGGAGCGGGTTTTTGAATTCCTGGGTGACGATCGAACTGGGAAACCCAAGCCACGCGCAGGCGAGGCTGAACCACTCGAAATTCCCGTAATGGAAAGCGCCCACGATGCAGCTGTTGCTCGGCGCAATCTCGGCGCGCGTGCGCTCCGTGTTTTCGAACTCGATGTATTCGGAATAGTTCTGCGCGTTGAGCCGCGGGCTCCAGAACAGATCGAGCATGGTGCGGGCGAAGTGCTGGTAGGATTCGCGCACGATTTCCTGGCGGCGCTCGGCAGAATATTCATCGCCGAAGGCTGCTTCCAGATTGGCCAGTGCGACCGTGCGACCGCGTTGATCAAAGCGGGCTGCAAGCGCGCCCGCCGCGCCGGCCAGTCGGTAGCAAGCGTTCCGCGAAAGGAGCGGCACGATTTTCAATGCCGCCATCAAGACCAGCCACTCCAGCCGATAACGTATTTTTTTCCAGACCCGCTTCACCCGCGCAGTGTAACCATTCTTCTCGACGCCTGCGAGCGGTCGCGCGAACGTCCCCCGGTGCGCTCCCTGAAACCGCTAACTCGTTGGGCGAGATGAAACACGCCGTCGTTCTTCTCAGCGGCGGATTGGATTCTGCGGTCACGCTCGCCATCGGGCGCAGCGAAGGCTTCGAGGTCCATGCGCTGTCGTTCGATTACGGGCAGCGACATCGCGTGGAGCTGGAAGCGGCGCGGCGGGTAGGGGAAGCGATGCAGGTGCGCGACCATCGCTTCGCGAAGATTGATCTGCGCGTGTTTGGCGGCTCGGCTTTGACAGATGACATCGCGGTTCCGCATGAGCGCTCGGCGACCGAGATGACGGAGGGCATTCCGATCACCTACGTGCCGGCGCGGAACACGATCTTTCTCTCTTACGCGCTCGGGCTGGCGGAAGTGTTGGGCGCCCCGGATATTTTCCTTGGCGTAAACGCGGTGGATTACAGCGGCTACCCGGATTGCCGGCCGGATTTCTTGCGGGCGTTTGAAGAGTTAGCGGCAGTGGCGACGAAAGCGGGAGTGGAGGGCACGCGCTTCAAAATTCACGCGCCGCTCCTGCGCCTTTCCAAAGCGGAAATCATCCGCCGCGGCGCTGAGCTGGGCGTGGATTTTTCACTCACGCATAGCTGCTACGATCCAACCGCGGACGGCGCGGCCTGCGGGCGCTGCGATTCGTGTCAGCTGCGCCTGAAGGGTTTTGAGGAAGCGGGCCTCGTCGATCCCATTCGCTACGCGGCAAAGTGAAACGTCTGCGCGGCGTCTTCGATCTTACCGTGCCGGAGCAGCGCGTAATTATCGTGTTGCTCAGCCTGCTGGTGATCTTCGTCGCGCTGCGCACTTATCACGGCGCGAAGTTGGACGGGCGGCCGGTTGAACTTCAGCCGTCGCCCAGCCCGGGCACGCGGCCGTAGCCGACAAACCGCGGGGTGCGCCCGCTCGTCTCGGCTTTGCGCGAACGCGCGACTTTGAAATCGAACACGCCCACGCCGAAGCGCGATTCGCCGTGATAGACCCGCCCATCGCTCGCGCCCACCATGATGCGTTGCTTCGTTTTCTTCTCGCGCCCGAGATAGATCATGGTGTGCGTGATCGGCGGGTCTTTTTCGACCGAGTAGGTGCCGGTCCAAAAAAGGAGATCGCCCGGTTTGAGTTCGTCGAGCTCGAAGGTGTCGTCTTCCTCGCTCAGCACGGCGCGAAAGTTCCCTGACTTCCGCACCCAAACATATTGGCCGCTCGCGTCGCGCGGGACGTCTTTCAGACCTTGTTCGCTGAGCAGGAAAAAGACGAAGCCGCTGCAATCGAGGCCGCCCTGCTCGGGATCCGCCGAGCCGTATTTGTAATCGAGATTGCGCTTGGTCAGTGCGAGCGCGGGCTCGATCAGCTTGCGCACGGCGGGCGGATAATCGTCGAAGCCGATAATGTCTTCCGTCGAGATGGAAGCGCCCGGCGGCTGTGTTTTTTCCGGAGTGGGACTGGGTGTCGGACTTTCTTCCGGAGTCGGGGAAGGGGAGGTCTCCGGGGAAGCGCTAGGCGATGGGCTTGGTTCGGGCGTGGGCGAAGTCTTCTTTTTCTTCTTCGGAGAAGGTGAGGGCGATGGCGACGGTGAGCGCTTCTTTTTTGGAGTCGATGATTCCTCTGGAGTTGGTGTGGGCGTGGGACTTTTCTTCGCGGACGAAATTTTCTTTTTCGGCGAAGCCGATGGGGACGGCGTGGGCGATGGCTTCTTCTTTGTGGTGGAGCTCTGACGTTTTTTAGGCCGCGGCGTCGGCGTGGGCAGCAGGATGCGTTTCAGCTTTTGGCCGAAATCTTCTTCCGCATGGACTGGACGCACGCCATCGCCCGTGAGGAGCGCGGCGGCGAGGAGGAGGGGAAGCGCCAGGCGTCGCGCGCGCTGCATCAACGGGCCATTTCCTGCAGGATGGCTTTGTTGAGACGGATGCCGGCGTCGAGATTTTCCAGCGGGAAGTTCTCGTTAGGCGAATGCGCCCGACAATCCGAGAGGGCGAGGCCGAGGAGCAACGTCTCCGCGCCCATGATGGTGCGGAACTGTGAGGTGATGGGAATGCTGCCGCCCTCGCGGATGAGCGCGGGCTCCTTGCCATCGAACGCTTCCCGCAAGGCGCGCTGCGCGGCCTGGCCCACTTCCGAATGCGGGTCCGAGAGATACCACGGACCGCTGTGTCCATCGGTGATCTCCATCGTCACGCCTGGCGGGAGATGTTTGCGCAGATGTTTCTTGGCCAATTCGAGAATGTCGGGCCCGTCCTGGTTCGGCACGAGGCGGAAGGTGATCTTCGCCATGGCATGGCTGGCGATGACGGTCTTCGTCCCTTTGCCTTGGTAGCCGCCGCCGATGCCGTTGATCTCCGCCGTCGGCCGCGCCCATAAACGCTCGAGCGTGCTGTAGCCGTCCTCGCCGAAAAGCGCGGGCGCGCCGGTTTCATCGAGGATTTCCTTGTCGCCATCGATCGGCAAATTCCGCCACGCTTCGCGTTCCCAATCTTCCAGCGGCTTCACTTGATCGTAGAATCCGTCGATCGCGACGTGCCCATTCTCGTCATGCAAGGTGGCGAGCAAACGCGCGAGCGCAGTGATCGGGTTCGCGACCGCGCCGCCGAACATGCCGGAGTGCAGATCCATCTTCGCGCTCGTGATTTTCAGCTCGAGCGCCGTCACGCCACGCAGGCCGTAGCTCAAAGTGGGCGTGCCCTTCGCGATCATGCCGGTGTCCGAAACGACCACGACGTCGGGACGGAGCGCTTCGAGATTTTGCGTAAGGAAATTGCCGAGATTGCCGCTGCCGATTTCTTCTTCGCCTTCGATGACGAGGTGGAGGTTAACCGGGAGATCGCCGTCTTTTTCGATCGTCTCCTGGATGCCGAAAATGTGGGCGAGGATCTGGCCTTTATTATCGGTGGAGCCGCGCGCGAAAACGTAGCCGTTCTTCAAAACGGGATCGAACGGCGGCGAGTCCCAAAGTTCCAGCGGATCGGGCGGCTGCACGTCGTAGTGGCCGTAGATCATGACCGTTTTGCGGCCGGGCTGATGTTTGTTCTTTGCCCAGACCACGGGATGACCGGGCGTGGGGACGAGCTTCGCTTCGAGGCCGATGCTGTTCAGCTTCTCGACCAGCCAATGCGCACACTCGGCGACTTTCTCGGTGTATTCGGGATCGGTCGAGATGCTGGGGAAACGGAGGAACTGATAATATTCTTCGAGGTGGCTGGCGCGCATGGCGAACAGCTTAGCGCGGGGGAAGGGGGAACGTCCAACGCGCGTTCTGCGCGAAAGATGGGTGGACGAAGCTCGTCTTGGGATAAGCGCGCGCATTTGTGATAGGCTCTCGCCCATGCGTGCTCCCATCCTCCTGCTGCTGCTCTCTGCTTCGCTCGCGTCCGCTCAGCCGGATCGCGTGACCGGCAAAACCTTCGCCACGCGCTCGGAGGTTCTCGGTCAACATGGAATGATATGCACCAGCGTGCCGTTGGTTACGCAAATCGGCATCGACGTCTTGAAGGCGGGCGGAAGCGCCGTGGATGCCGCGATCGCGTGCGACGCTGCGCTTGGCTTGATGGAGCCGACAGGGAGCGGGATGGGCGGGGATCTGTTCGCGATCGTTTACGATGCGAAAACGAAGAAGCTCTACGGCTTGAACGGAAGCGGGCGCGCACCGCTCGGGCTCAGCTACGAGCAGATGAAGGCCGAGTTGGAGAAGCTGAAACGCAAAACCATTCCGCCGCACGGCATGTTGCCCATCTCGGTGCCGGGCTGCGTGGACGGCTGGTTCGAGTTGCACAAAAAGTTCGGCAAGCTGCCGATGAAACAGGTTCTGCAGCCCGCGATCGGCTACGCCAACGATGGATTCCCGGTCTCGGAATTGGTCGCCTACTACATCGACCGCAGCGTGCCGACTTTGAGCAAGCAACCGGGCGCGTTTAGCGAGACGTTTACGGTCAATGGCCGCGCTCCGAGCAAGGGCGAGATTTTCAAGAACCCCGCGCTGGCGAAGACGCTGAGCATCCTGGCGGAGAAGGGACGCGATGCGTTCTACAGAGGCGAGATCGCTGAGCAGATGGATAAATTTTTCGCGGCCAATGGAGGCTTTTTGCGCAAGGTCGATTTTGAAAAACACACTTCGACCTGGGATGAGCCGATCTCGACCAATTACCGCGGCTACGATGTCTTCGAGTTGCCGCCGAATGGCCAGGGCCTGGCCGCTCTCCAGATGCTCAACATTCTGGAAGGCTTCGATCTCAAGGCGATGGGTTTCAATTCGCCTGAAGCGCTGCACCTGATGATCGAAGCGAAGAAGCTGGCCTTTGAGGATCGCGCGAAGTTCTACGCTGACCCGGCGTTCGCGAAGGTGCCGGTGGCGGAGCTGCTCTCGAAGAAATACGCGGCGGAACGGCGGAAGTTGATCGATCCGAAGCGCGCCGCGAAACGCTATGACGCGGGCAATCCGGCGCTGAAAGACGGCGACACGATCTACCTCACTACCGCGGATAAAGACGGCAATATGGTGAGCCTGATCCAGAGCAATTACCGCGGGATGGGCAGCGGCGTGGTCGTGCCGGGATTGGGCTTTGGTTTCCAGGATCGCGGCGAGCTTTTCGATATGGATCCGGCGAGCGCCAACGTCTACGCGCCGGGCAAGCGCCCTTTCCACACCATCATCCCGGCCTTCGTGATGAAGGACGGGAAGCCGTGGCTCAGCTTCGGCGTGATGGGCGGCGGGATGCAGCCGCAGGGGCATGTCCAGATCCTGTGCAACTTGATCGACTTCGGCATGAACCTCCAGGAAGCGGGCGACGCCGCACGCTGGCAGCATGAAGGCAGCTCCGAGCCGACCGGTGAAAAGATGGCCGATGGCGGCCATGTGAATCTGGAGAGCGGCGTGCCCTATCAAACCGCGCGCGATCTGATGAATATGGGCCACGAAGTGCATCTCGACCTAGGCGGCTACGGCGGCTACCAGGCGATCATGTGGGACGAGAAGCAGCGCGTTTACTACGGCGCGAGCGAAAGCCGGAAGGACGGCCAGGCGGCCGGATACTAGCGGGTCTCGCTGGCGCGCAGCGCCTGCCAGCATTCCACAAATCCTGGAGCGAAATCAGCCGGCCGCGCGGCCAGCCATTCGTTGACCAGGGGAACGGGAAAGAATTCGCCGTAATCGATTTCGCTGCGGGCGAGCCGGAAGGGCCCGTTGTGCCGCCCGCGGTAGAGCCAGATGAATTCCTGGCCAGTCCGCTCGGAGGCTGGGAGCTTCACCACCCGCGCCAGTTCGGCCTTCACCCCCAGTTCCTCGTCGAGCTCGCGCTGCGCGGCCTCGTCGTAGTCCTCGCCTGCATCCACATGCCCAGCCGCGCTGGAATCCCAGACGCAGGGATGGCGGTCCTTTAGCCGGGATCGTTTCTGGAGAAACACCTCGTCCGCATCGTTAAAGAGGAGGATATGCACCGCTCGATGGAGCAAGTTATCCCCATGCACCGTGCCTCGGGGTGCGGCCCCGATCACTTGGTCGTTTTCGTCCACGACGGCGAACGGCTCTGATGCAGGCGAGGCCTCCGTCATTTCCGCTTCGGGCTCGGCGAGATTGGAAAGTTCGACCCACTGCAAAAGCGATAATTCCTCGGCGCGCGCCCGCGGCTCGAAGCGGCCAGCCACAGCTGCTGTCTCCCAATCCGGAATCTCATCGCGCAACAATTTCTGAAGCTGCTTGCGCCGTTGCGAAAAGCCCAGCCGAACCAGCCGCGCAAACAATTCCGGGTTATGCGGCGGCAGCTCGTCTTCGGCGCGCGGAGTCATTTTTACAATCGCCGAATCGACTTCTGGCCGCGGCAGAAACACACTCGCGGGAACTGTGCGCAAATACTCGACGCGATGATGAAGTTGCACCAGCAAAGTGAGCGCACCGTAATCACTCGTGCCCGGCTCAGCGGAAAGGCGGCGCGCCATCTCTTTCTGTAACATGCACACGGAGAGCGAAATGGGACTGGGATATTTTGCAAATCGCAAGAGCAGCTGACTCGAAATGTTGTAGGGAAGGTTCCCTAGAAACTTGACGCGCGGCTGCGCGAACAAGCGGCGCACATCGAAATCCAGGGCGTCGCCGTGAACGATTTCCAAGCGCTCGCTCGTAAAACGCTGACGCAAAAAATCCGCCAGGCGGCCGTCTTTTTCGATCGCCAAAACGCGCGCACCGGACGCGAGCGCAAACTCCGTCAGCGCCCCGAGACCTGGCCCCACTTCGACCACGTAATCGTCCGGCGTCAGTTCCGCCCGATCGACAATCCAGCGCGCGAGGTTGCGGTCGTGGAGAAAATTTTGGCCGAGCGTTTTAACCGGCGCGACGCGAATCTCGCGCAGGGTGGCGTCAATCTCGGAAAGCTTCATTGCCTGAGCGCGAAAGATGCCCGAGTGGCGCGCGGAAACGGAGCGCTATTCACAAAATCGTGTGAACAAAAAGCACCGGGAACGGGTTCTTATTCACAACTTATTCAACACGCAAAATCCGGCCCGGAGCATTCACGCTTTATCAGCCGGCGCGGAAGGCGTCTCCCGGCGCGGGGGAAGTTGGCCGCGAGGAGGCGTTTTCTTTTTCCGGCTGGTCAGATAGGTCCGGCGCGCATCCTTCAGGCTCAAGCCTTCGAGGAAATAGACGATCGCGGCGCGGCCCACGGCATAAGTGCCGGCACCGGCGACCATGCCGCAGACCACGTTGCCCCAGCCGGGGAAAAACTTCAGCACCGCACGAGCGCCTTCGCGCAGGACCATCCCTGCGCCGAGGTTCACCCCGAGGGCGCCGATAAATTCCGTAGCCGCGCGCACACTCCGCTCCCGGCCCGAGATGTACATAATACCGGAGACCATGGCCAATTGCAGAGCCGTGAGGATGGGCAAGTCCGCCAGCGGGATTGGCTGCGCACCTACCGCGGTGCAGATCGCGCTGGTGGATTTAACCAGCATCTGCGCCACCTGAGCCTGCGCCTTCCGGTCGCGTGAGATGCGAATCATCTCGACGCGCGCCTCGTTCGGGAGTTCCTGGGCCAGCAAGGCCATCAGTCGCGCGGCGCCCGGATTCTCCAACGTGACGCCATCGACCGGCGGTAGATCAATCTCAAGCACAGCCAGGAGGTGCTCGCGAAGACGCGGACTCTCCTCCAGCGCACTCTGCAGCTGGGCGCGGGCGCTGCCGTCGGCCGCATGAGCATGGCCGTTGTGCTCCACGCCGGCACGCTTTGGCGCGCGGAGCGAAAGGCCGATCACTTTCGCACGGCTACCCTCGGGACGCGGAAGAGCGACTAGCGTAGCGAGGGCTTCTGTCTCGCGGACCAAGGCCGCAGGTGCGTTGCTCCCATCGAGCACATGCAGGAATGCGTCTGGCGCGTCGCGGCCCAATTCCTCCTCGATCTTGCGCAACGCTGCCGCATCCGCCCCGCGCGCATCGAGGAGGGCGAGGTGGCCATGTCCGCCGATGTTGGTGTCGTGCCAGCGGTTCACCTCCATCAAAACATTACGCAAATCCTCCGGGGGACCGGCGGCGAAGAGCGCTGCCACCACTTCCTGCAGCGGCAGCTTGTGCGAGCCGGTCAGCACCAGACGCGGCGCGCGTTGTTTCAAAAAAAGCTCCTTTAGCGGGGTCAATTCCTGCAGAACCGGCTTCTGAATTGAGGCTGGCAGCTTCCCGAGAAAACCTTCGAGCCGCTCGACGAGTTGCAGAAAAACCGGCTGATTCATCCCTCATTCACCACTGCGGTCTTTTCCCCGGATTGCAAGGAAGGTTGCATCGCGGCGCCGGAATTCATTTCCATTGCTGGCCAGACCCCGTATAACCGGCGCATGAGCTTGAATACGGAAATACTTGCAAAGGCGGCGACGGAAGCGCGCGGACTGGCCATGGACGCAGTGCAGGCGTCGAAATCGGGACATCTGGGATTACCACTGGGATGCGCGGATATGGCAGCGGTCCTCTACGGGCACGCGCTCAAGCACAACCCCGACGAGCCGCGCTGGATCGGGCGCGATTACTTCGTCCTCTCCGCCGGCCACGGCAGCATGCTGCTCTACTCGTGGCTGCATTTGAGCGGCTATGATTTGCCGATGGAAGAGGTCAAGCGCTTCCGGCAGTTGCACAGCAAAACGCCCGGCCATCCGGAGTTTTTCGAAACGCCGGGAGTCGAGTGCACCACCGGTCCGCTCGGGCAGGGCGTGGCTAATGCCGTCGGCATCGCCATGGCAGCGAAGATGGCCGCCGCGAATTTCAACACCCCCGAACACATGATCTTCGACCAGCACATCGTCTGCCTCGCAGGCGATGGCTGTTTGCAGGAAGGCGTCTCCGCGGAAGCGAGCGCGTTCGCCGGACATTTCGGGCTCGATAACCTGATTCTGATTTACGATTCCAACGCGGTCACGCTCGACGCCATGGCCGATGTCAGCCAAAGCGAAGACACCGGGAAACGCTACCAGGCCTACGGCTTCGATGTGCAGAAGGTCGATGGCCACGATATGACGGCGTTCCTGCGCGCGTTCAAAAAAGCGAAGAGCCGCGACAACGGCAAACCGCAGATGATCATCGCCCACACCATCATCGGAAAAGGCATCCCGGAAGTAGAGGGCAACAACAAGGCGCACGGCGAAGCGGGCGTAAAATTCGTCGATGCCGCGCGCAAAGGACTCGGTCTGCCGGAAGAGCACTACTATGTGTCGCCGGAAGTGCGCGAGTATTTCGCCAACCACAAGAAGGGGCTCGTCCGCCAATACAAGCGTTGGCAGAAGATGTACAAGGACTGGCGCGAAAAAAATCCCGAGCAAGCGCAGCTGCTCGACGATGCGATCGCGAAAAAAGTCCCGGCGGATTTAAGCGCAAAAATTCCGGCGTTCCCGGACGATGCGAAAATTGCAACGCGCAAAGCGGGCAGCGACGTCTTGCAACCGCTCGCGAAGGAGATGCCCTTCTTTATCAGCGGCAGCGCGGATCTGCACGGCTCGACCTTGAACTACATCCAGGGCGGCGGGGATTTCTCGCGCGAGGACCACAAGGGCCGCAACATCCATTACGGCATCCGCGAACACGGCATGTGTTCGATCATGAACGGCGTCGCCTACCACGGAATCTTCCGCGCCTCGGGTGCGACCTTCCTGGTTTTTGCGGATTACTGCCGCGCTGCCATCCGGCTCGCTGCGCTCTCGCGCCTGCCGAACATTTACATCTTCACCCACGACTCCATCGGCGTCGGTGAAGACGGGCCCACGCACGAACCAGTCGAGACGGTGAGCGGTCTCCGGGTTATCCCGCAGCTCGACGTTATCCGCCCGGGCGATCCAGAAGAAACGGCGGGCGCGTTCATCGCTGCGGCGCAACGCACGGACGGGCCGACACTGCTCGCTTTGTCGCGTCAGGCGATTCCGAACCAAACCACGATCGATGGCGAAACGCGGCGCAAGGGAGTCGAGCGCGGCGGTTATGTCGCGCATAAGGAAAGCGGCGAGCTGAAGTTGATCCTGCTCTCGTGCGGGAGCGAACTGCAACATGCGATGGTGGCAGCGAAAGAACTCGGCGAGGGGACGCGCGTCGTTTCGATGCCGTGCTTCGAGCGCTTCGAACGCCAGGACGCTGCATATCGCGAAGAAGTCATCCCGAGCGCGTGCCGGAAACGCGTGGCGATCGAAGCCGGCGTCTCCGCGCTTTGGTATAAATACGTCGGGCTCGACGGCAAAGTGGTGGGAGTGGATCGCTTCGGTATCAGCGCACCGGGCGATATTGCGATGAAGGAACTGGGGATCGACGCGCAACACGTCATCGACGCTGCGCGTTCGCTGTAGAGGTTCCGCACCGCAAATTGGAAACCTGCGCCACTGATTGATCGCCTCGCGTGCGCCGATCGATGGGGAGGCCGTCGCGTCGCATTACGACGAGCTCGACCATTTTTATCGCGACGTCTGGGGCGATCACGTCCACCACGGGCTCTGGCTGCGTGGCGATGAATCGCGCGCCCAAGCCGTCGAGCAATTAGCCGACCTGGTTGCGCGCCAGGCGCAAGCTGGCCCCGGCGTGCGTGTCTGCGACATCGGCTGCGGCTATGGCGCGACCTCGCGCCTGCTCGCCGCGCGCGGCGCGGAGGTTACCGCCGTCACGATTTCTCCGGCGCAATTCGCCTTCGCCAGCGCGCATCAACCAGCGACGGCGAATCCCCAATTTTTGCTTGGCGATTGGCTGGAGAATGATCTGCCGGCGGAATCATTCGATGCCGCGATCGCGATCGAAAGCTCCGAGCACATGCCGGATCTCCGCGGGTTTTTCGAGCAAGCCGCGCGCGTTCTGCAGTCGGATGGACGCCTGGTAATTTGCGCGTGGCTCTCCGCCGACCAGCCGAGCCCGCGAGCGCAACGCTGGCTTTTGGAGCCGATCTGCCGCGAAGGCAGAATGCCGCAGATGGGAACGGTGAGCGATTACAAGGAGCTCGGAGAGCAGACCGGCTTTCGTCTCCTGGAATTCGCCGACATCACGCAGGGAGTGGCGCGGACCTGGCCCGCGATCGTGCGGCGCCTAATCGCCAAACTCGCGACCAATCCGCGTTACGCGCGTTTCCTCCTCAGCCGTCACGCGCATAACCGCATTTTCGCACTCACAATTCTTCGCATCTGGATCGCCTACCGCACCGGCGCCATGCGCTACGGCGTTTTCACTTTCGTGAAGAGCTGAGCTACGCCTCCGCTGCTTCCCGCGCGCGATCTTCGAAGCGGGTGTATTCCTTGATAAACGTCAGCGGCACGTCGCCGGTGGGGCCGTTACGCTGCTTCGCGATGATGAGATCGGCTTTGCCCTCGGACTCCTGCTTCTCCTCTTCGGTGTCGGCGTAATATTCTTCGCGGACGAGCAGTCCCACGAAATCCGCGTCCTGCTCGATGCTGCCCGACTCGCGCAGATCGCTCAAACGCGGCCGGCCTTTGCTGTCGCCGGTGCGATTTTCCGGATTACGATTCAACTGCGCGAGCACGATGACCGGGATGCTCAGCTCCTTCGCCAGGCTCTTCAAGCCGGCGGAAATTTCTGAGATTTCGATCTGCCGATTGTCCTGTCCGCGCCGGCTGGTGGAACGCAGGAGCTGCAGGTAATCGACCACCACGAGTTGGATGTCGTGCTGCGATTTCAGCCGCCGCGCTTTCGCGCGCAGCTCGAGAATGTTCAGCCCCGCGGTGTCGTCGATGAACATCTGCGCGTCGGCTAATTTCGACGCCGCCGAAGTGAGCGACGAGAAATCGCGCTCCGCGAGAAATCCGTCGCGCACCTTCTTCGAATTAACGCGGGCGCGCGAGCAAAGGAGACGCTGCACGAGCTGTTGCGCGCTCATTTCCAGGCTGAAAATCGCGACCGGCTTGCCGCCTTCGATCGCGACGTGTTCCGCGATGTTCATGGCGAAGGCCGTCTTACCCATGCTCGGGCGGGCCGCGATCACGATCATCTCCGCGGCGTGCAGGCCGCTCGTCATTTCATCGAGCATCTTGAACCCGGTGGAAACGCCGGTGATGGCGCCGCGGTTCTCGTAGAGATGCTCGATCGCCTCGATCGCTTCCATGACCTGCTCGCGCATGCTCGGCATCTGGCCTTTGAAGCGATCCTCGCCGACCGCGAAGATTTTCTTCTCCACTTCATCGAGGAGATCGTTGACCTCATCCTGTTCCTCGAAGGAACGCCGCACGCTCTCGGTGCAGGCGGCAATGATCTGGCGGAGGATGAATTTGTCGCGAACGATCTCGAGGTAATAGGTCACGTTCGCCGCCGTCGGAACGAAGGTGAAAAGATTCGTTACCGCCGCGACGCCGCCCACGGCTTCGAGCGTATTCCGATCGCGCAACACCTGCGTGAACGTGATTAGATCGATGCCCTGCCCCGCGTTCCAAAGTTCCACCAGAACGCCGTAAATGATCTGGTGCGCCGGGATGTAGAAATACGTCTCGTTTATTTTCTCCACGCACTCCGCGATGATATCGCGAGGCGAAATGAGCATGGAACCGAGCACGCCCTGCTCGGCCTCGATGGTATGAGGCAGCGCGCGACCAATATCCTGCGGAGAAGCTGTCGATAACCGGCCGACAGTAACTCTTCCGCCGTTCCGCGCCGCCGAGCCTCGGCCGCGCCATTCGTAGCTGTCTTGCGAGGCCCCTCAGGACTTTCTCGACCTTGGGGATCTCTCAGGCATTTTTCTTTTTGTCGCGCGTTGGGCGAGCCGACGCGTCCGCGTTCCAGGCTCCGGTGCTTCTTCTGCTTCGGGTTTCGGTTCGCTGGCCGACTTGACGTTGAACTTCAACGTCGCCGTCACGTCATGATGCAGCTTGATGGAAATTTCGTGTTCGCCCGTGGACTTGATCGGGTGCTCGAGCACGAGGCGATGGCGATCGATGTCCGCGCCGATTTCGTTCTTTAAGCCGCGTGGCGATATCGTTCGCCGTCACAGAACCAAAGCCTTCCCGGCTCTCGCCCGTCTCCAGGGTGAAGACCATCTTCGATTTGCCGATGCGGCGCGCGATCTCTTCCGCTTCGTTCAACTCCTTCGCTTCCCGCTCGGCGCGTTTCGCTTTCAACATGTCGAGCTTCCGCATGCTGGCCTTCGTTACCTCGTAGGCCTTGCCTTGCGGGAGGAGAAAATTACGCGCAAAGCCCCGGCGCACTTTGACGACATCGGCTTCAGCGCCGAGCCCGGGGATGTTTTCCGTGAGGATGATTTGAGTAGAAGGCATGACTTGTCTCCGATGAGCGATTCACGCTGCGGAGCGCAACGCGGGTCTGGATTATAAGAGACTGCGCCACCCTGTCAACGCGACGGGCCAGATAGGCGGAAAAAACACGCCAACGAGGCGCCTGCCGTTACCGATCCGGCATTGAACGGCGGCGCGTCGTTCGTGCCGCCGATTTTTCTGGCATCGCGACGCGCAGGGGTGACGTAAGCGGAGGCCGCTACGGAATGTCCGGACTTGGATTTGACCTGGCCGAGATCCGAGGCGTTGATCGCGCCGCTGGTGTTGATGTCGT
>CAWBFF010000008.1:0-1483224 GCA_963788065.1 uncultured Verrucomicrobiae bacterium | reverse complement strand
AAGATGCGCTTCATGAACTCGGGCACGGAGGCGATCATGGTCGCGCTGAAGGCGGCCCGCGCATTTACCGGGCGGCCGAAGATCGCCAAGGCCGAGGGCGCCTACCACGGCGTCTACGACTACGCCGAGGTGAGCCAGGGCTCCACGCCGGCGACCTGGGGCGGCATCGACCATCCGCGCAGCGTTCCGCTGGTGCACGGGACACCCGAGTCCGCGCTCAAGGACGTCGTTGTCTTTCCGTTCAACGACACCGAGCGCACGCTGGCGATCCTGGACGAGCACGCCAAGGACCTCGCGTGCGTATTGATCGATCTGATGCCGCACCGCGTCGGCCTGTGTCCGGCGGATGTCGAGTTCGTCACCGCGCTGCGCGAGTGGTCCGCGCGCCACGGGGTGCTGTTGGTGTTCGATGAAGTCATCACGTTCCGGGCCGAGCACGCCGGCTTGCAAGCGCGCTACGGCGTCACGCCCGACCTGACCGCGCTGGGCAAGATCATCGGCGGTGGATTTCCCATTGGCGCCGTCGCCGGCCGCGCCGAAGTCATGGATGTGCTCAACCCGCAGTCGCCCCGCTACGTGTTCCCGCACTCCGGAACATTCACGGCCAACCCGATCAGCATGACCGCGGGCATGGCGGCGATGCTGAAGTTCGACCAACCCGCGGTGGCGCGCCTAAACGCGCTGACCGATCGGGCCAGGAACGGCATCGAAGGCGCGATCCGCGCGACGGGCGCGCCCGCGAGCGTCACCGGGGCGGGCTCGATGTTCCTGGTGCACATGAAGCAGACGCCGCCACGAAATTACCGCGATGCCTACCCGACGCCCGACGAGTCGCGCCGACTCAAGGCGTTGCTCGAACACCTCTACAACGAAGGTTGCAGCATCATCAGCACGGGTGCGTGCGTGTTCTCCACGCCGATGACCGAAGCGGAGATCGACACGCTGGTGGGGGCGTTCAAGTCCGGCTTTGCAAAGCTGGCTTCGATGGGCTGAGCGAGCGGAAGGACGGATCGATTGGGACGGGTCGCTCCGCACGTCGAAGACGCACGCGAACGCGGTAAACGTCGGCAAAGTTGAGTAGCTGCTGCAAGAAACGCTAATGAATTTCGCAAATGATAATGCGGTGACGACGGCTAAGAACGATCGGCTCGACCGGAAAGGCTTTGCCGTTCAGTTAGCCAAAGCGATCTGCAAAATCGATGCCTCCCACAGCTTCGTAATGGCGCTGCAAGGACCTTGGGGTTCTGGCAAAAGTTCTGTCAAAAACATGGTGGTCGAGCAGATTGGTAAGACGCGCGGAGCCAAGCCGCAGATCATCGAATTCAGCCCGTGGCTGATCTCAGGGCATGAGCAGCTTGTGAATGCGTTCTTTCACGACTTGATCGCCAAGTTGGGCGTCCCGTCGAGGGGAGAAGACGCGGCGAAGGCTCACAGCCGCCTCCGTCAGTTTGCGACCTACGTTAGAATGATTGCGCGGTCGGGAAAAGCTGCAGGCGCGGCTGCCACGGCCGCCGGATCAGAATACGGAGCTGACCAGTACGCTGATTGCCGCTGGTATCGAGCAGATCGCCGACACTGTCGCTGCTGGAGCAGACGCGGAGAAAGAGCTTAAAGAAGCCGCGACCAAAACGCTTGCGGAGGCGAAAGACGAACTCAAACAGACGCTCGCCGATCGCGACGAAGACCTCCTCATCGTTGTCGATGATATTGACCGTCTAACGGCCGAAGAAATCCGTCTGCTGTTCCGCCTTATCAAAGCGAATGTCGACTTCCCACGGTTCATTTACCTCCTGTTGTTTGACCAAGAAGTCGTAGTGAAAGCGCTCAACAAACTATCCGAAGATCGAGGACAAGCTTTTCTTGAAAAGATCGTGCAGGTCAGCTTTGACATTCCGGTTCCTGCGTGGGGCGACCTCGCCCAACTCATGCACGAGGAAATGCTCTCGACACTAGCAGGTTCGCGGGATGCGAGCAGCCATTGGGACGAAACTCGCTGGGAACGAATGATCGACCAGCTTCGGCCTTATCTTGCAAACGTTCGCGCGGTTCGGCGACTGATGAACGCTTTTCGGTTCTCATTCAGCTTGTTCGTACATCGACGGGCATTCGATGCTAATCCGGAAGACCTTTTCGGTTTGGAGGCGATTCGGCTGTTTGAGCCGGCTCTTTATGCGAGGCTCTTCCACAACAAACGGTTGCTGGTGAAAGGAGAGCGCGATTATGAGCGCATCTTCGCAGAGCGCCGAGGCGACGATGAGGGTGCGCGAACTGTTGCGAAAGAGAAGTTCTTAACCGCCGTAGTCGAAGACAGGCGCGACGGAATTGCGAGCCTCCTCCGCGAAATCTTTCCAAACAGCAGGTGGGAGTTATCTGGGACTGACAGCGCTCAACTACTGAAGGGCAGGCGGGCTGCGCATCCCGACTACTTCGAACGCTATTTTCGCCTTGTAGTTTCGGAAGAAAGCCTCCGACGCAGTGAATTGTTAGCCGTCTTCGCCGCGGCTGCTGATCGCAATAAGCTCGTGCAGACGCTGAGGTCTTACGTCCAACGCGACCGGCTGCATTTGCTGCTCACTGAATTGACAGCACATATTGAAGAGTTGCATCCGCACCTTCCCGAGGTGCTCGCGGCCTTCTTCAATTTCGGTGACGACCTGCCTGAACGGTCCTGGACATATTTAGGGAGTGAGATGGAACGTGAGATCGCGAATCTGCTCCTCACTTGCCTTCTCAATATACCCGACCAGCAGAGCCGGGCTGACATGTTAATGGCTTCGATAAGGCAGTCACACGGCCTCTCAATTCCCTTCCATGTGGTAGCCATGGAATGTAGTGAACGACACCGCACCCAAATAGGTGAGGAGTCGCTTGTGGTCCCCAATCGATTAGTCCCCGAACTGAAGAAGGTCATAGCTGATAAGATAGCCGAGCTGCAAGACTCCATTGTCCGCAAGCCGACCGAGGGATCCCTTGGCGTTCTACTCTACTTCTGGAAAGAGTGGGACTCAGTAGATGCCCCTGCTTCGTGGTTAAGGGCTAACATCGACATGAACGACATCGCGTGGCGTTTTGTGAGTGCCGCGACATCGTCCAGCGGGCAAATGCAAGGCGTCCGAATCAGTGATGTCGATTTGTCGTGGCTCGTGCAATTCATGCCGCTTGAACGAATTGATCAGATCGTAGACAGGCTGAAGACGCGCACGGAGCCTGCGGCTGTTCAGCAACTGGTCGACGTGTACCCGAGTGTTCGTGCGCGTTTCGTTTCGAATGACGAGAAGCCTCTCGAAACTTAAGTTCGTCATCGGAAAACGGTCCGTCGCCAGTTACTTCACGCCGATGTGGAAGGGTGTCAGCGAGCTTTCAGCTATAGGAGACCGACTTGATGCGAGCTTCGTGTTTTTCTGCGTCTGCCGAGCGTGTCCTCGAGTGTCGACTTACGCTTTTGCATAAACCTCTGAACAGGCGTTGACGTCTGGGCTAGCTGCGAAGGCCAAGCAGTTTGCTGGAAACGGCTCGCCGGGCGCTCGAACGATCTGACCGTCAGGCCCACTTCCAAACTCACTCCCGTTCGAAGACCGTCGCCAAGCCTTGCCCTACCCCGACGCAGAGCGACGCGATGCCGCGCGAGGCGCCGGTGCGAGCCATCTGGTGGATCAGCGTCGTGGCCAGGCGGGCGCCGCTGCAACCAAGCGGGTGACCGATCGCAATCGCGCCGCCGTTGACGTTCAATTTTGCGTTGTCGATGCCCAGCTCGCGCTGGCAGGCGAGGGCCTGCGCGGCGCATCAAGCCTCACGCTTCACAGACGACCGGAGGAGGAACTGGGCTTGGCAATCGTGCGCAATCGCAGATGATACTCCCCGATGCCGCTGACGTTCGAATGGGACGAGAAGAAGGCGCGATCCAACGCCACGAAGCACGGCGTCAGATTCGATGACGCTTCGACCGTTTTCGCTGATTCCCTTTCATTAACGATTCTGGACTCGACGCATTCTCACGACGAGGAGCGCTTTGTCACAATCGGCCGGTCCCACCGTGGCAAGTTGCTGGTTGTCGTTCACACCGACAGAGGCGACAATATTCGCATCATCAGCGCTCGACCTGCGAGCAGGCGCGAACGACGGACGTATGAAAAAACCAGGTAAGCAAATCGATCCCGACATCCAGCCGGAATACGATTTCGCCGACGGCACGCGTGGCAAATACGCTGGGCGTTATGCGCAAGGAACCAACGTTGTCGTGCTGGAACCCGACGTCGCCCGCGCCTTCCCGAGCGCCAAAGCGGTAAATGGGTCACTGCGAGCGCTGGCGAAGATCATCCGCGAGCAGAAATCTGCTGCCGGGAGATAGACGGTCTTCAGCGCTCGAACGATCTGACAGTCAGGCCCACTTCCAAACTCACTCCCGTTCGAAGACCGTCGCCAAGCCTTGTCCTACCCCGACGCAGAGCGACGCGATGCCGCGCGAGGCGCCGGTGCGAGCCATCTGGTGGATCAGCGTCGTGGCCAGGCGGGCGCCGCTGCAACCAAGCGGGTGACCGATCGCAATCGCGCCGCCGTTGACGTTCAATTTTGCGTTGTCGATGCCCAGCTCGCGCTGGCAGGCGAGGGCCTGCGCGGCGAACGCCTCGTTCAACTCGAACAGGTCGATGCGGTCGAGCGTCAGTTTCGCGCGCAGAAGCGCCTTGCGCATCGCGGGGTGTCGCGAGCTTCACCGCTCATCACCCGCCTCGGGCGGGACCTCTGCTACGCGCGCGAGGATGGCGTCCACTCTCGCCCAATCGACCCGAGCAGCGCGCTCGGAAATTGTAGGCCGATGTGGCGAGTGGTCGAGTGTCGCGACAAGCGAGGAGGCAATCAGAGCATCTACTGTCGTGTGCTCGCGCTCGGCAAGCTCGCGCGCTTGCGCGGCCAGTGATTCGGGAAGCTTGACGTGGAGCGTCATGACGTAACGAGCATGGCTGAAAACGCGCGCGGAGGCAACACTTCGACGCCGAGGGAGCGTGCGGGCGCGAGGTCGCGCTCGTTGTGTGTGATGATGCGCCGTGCGCCGGAGTCGTAGGCAAGTTGCACGAGCGGTTCGTCGTCAGGGTCGGCGAGAATTGGGATCCAGCCTGGCGCGAGCTTCCATTCTTCGGCGCGGGCGCAAATCGCGTCGAGCAGAGTGTCGATATCGGCAACGGAAAGGTTCAGCTCGGATGCACGCGCCTTCAGGAGTTCGCTCGTATTCGTGCAGGAGGTGGTTACTCAGAACAGCGCGCCAGCGGTCGTGCCGCAGGGCGACAAAGACCGCGAAGGATGCACCGAGGCGCGAGCGGAACGCGGAGTAGAGGACGTTCGTGTCCATGACCGCGCGCAGCATGGGCTCACTCCCGTTCGAAGACCGTCGCCAAGCCTTGTCCTACCCCGACGCAGAGCGACGCGATGCCGCGCGAGGCGCCGGTGCGAGCCATCTGGTGGATCAGCGTCGTGGCCAGGCGGGCGCCGCTGCAACCAAGCGGGTGACCGATCGCAATCGCGCCGCCGTTGACGTTCAATTTTGCGTTGTCGATGCCCAGCTCGCGCTGGCAGGCGAGGGCCTGCGCGGCGAACGCCTCGTTCAACTCGAACAGGTCGATGCGGTCGAGCGTCAGTTTCGCGCGCAGAAGCGCCTTGCGAATCGCGGGCACGGGTCCGAGCCCCATGAACGCGGGATCGACGCCGGCCGCGGCGCTCGGACCGATGAAGGCGATCGGCTGAAGACCCAGCGATTTGGCCAGCCCGGCTTCAACGATCAGCAATGCCGCCGCGCCGTCGTTGATACCCGACGAATTGCCCGCGGTCACCGTGCCTTGGTCGTCTTTGGAGAATGCGGGTTTCAGCTTGGCGAGATTCTCCAGCGTCGTGTCCGGCCTCGGGTGCTCGTCCACGCTGACGAGGGTCGGAGCGCCCTTGCGCTGCGGAATCTCGACGGGCACGATCTCCTGGGCGAACAGCCCGCGTTGGTGCGCCGCCGACCACCGTTGCTGGCTCTGCAGCGCGAACTGATCCTGATCCGCCCGGCTGATCTTGTGCTGGCGGGCGACATTCTCGGCGGTCTCGCCCATGGAGAAGGGGTGATGCAGCGCCGCCATGCGAGGATTGACCAGGCGCCA
Organism: uncultured Verrucomicrobiae bacterium; assembly: GCA_963788065.1. GTDB lineage: Bacteria > Verrucomicrobiota > Verrucomicrobiia > Chthoniobacterales > UBA10450 > JACCTI01. The sequence goes on along the minus strand of CAWBFF010000008.1, from coordinate 1,477,093 downwards.
GCCGATCGAAGTGTCGAAGATCTGCTGCGACCGGTCGAACGCGGATTCCGCCTTGCTGAGCACATAAGGTGCACGGCTCATCGACTCGACGCCGCCCGCGATGAACACATCGCCGTGACTCGCCTCGATCATGCGCGCCGCGATGTTGACGGCTTCCAGCCCCGACGCACAGAGGCGATTCACCGTCGAACCCGGCACGGACGCGGGGAGGCCCGCCAGCAGCGCGGCCATGCGCGCGACGTTGCGGTTGTCCTCGCCGGCCTGGTTGGTAGCGCCGAAGTAGACATCCTCGATCAATGCGGGGTCGATGCCGGATCGCGCCACGACGGCCTTGATGACGTGGGCGGCAAGATCGTCGGGGCGAACCGACGCCAATGCGCCCCCGTGCCGACCGACAGGTGTTCGGAGAGCCGTGATGATCGCCGCTCGCCTTTGCATCAGATTTTAACTCCCCTTCTGCAAACGCGGGTCGGTCTCCGCGATAATGATGCTGACCGCGTTATGATTGAAGCCCTTGAAGCCGCCCTTGCGCTGCAGATTCTCGAGATGGCTCCCGATGGCGCCGCGCTGCGTGAACTCCTCGAATTGCGAGTCCGTGATGGAATTGCTCGCCTTCAATTTCTCCGCGCGCGCCCGCCGCACCGGCCAGCTTTCGCGGGCACCCCAGTCGGACTCCGCGGCGAATGGTTGGCTGTTCTCGAGAGTGGCTGTCGTCATGGCCGCTTACTCTTGTTCAATTTCGTCGGCCTGTCATGTGTCTACGCCATGATGGGCTCGGCGCGGTCAGACGGGCGCACGTGAGCTTTTCCGCCACCGGCGCGTCGCGCAAGCAGGCCCGCGCGATTCGCCCGCCTCGCGCGCGTTGAGCGCCGAAAACGTCCACCGCCCGACGTCCATTGCCGACCGCGTAGCCATCCTCGCGGCGCGAATCGGTCCGTACGCGGAAAGCGCCCGTTGCCGCGCGACAACGGACGCTTCGATGCGATCGTTCTCGTATGTATTGGACGCGGCTAGTCCTTCGTGATGGCCGTGCCGGAGCTGGCGATGCATTGCCACTGACCATTCCGCTCCATCCACGTGTCGATCCACGCATACGAGCGGCTGAATTCCTTCCCATCCTTGTCCTTCCCCTTCTCAGTCGAGGTTCCGGCGACAGCCGCTATGTTCGGCCCGAAGACATGCACCTTCACGCTATCGTTCTTCGAGGCGGTGTATGTGTCTGTGTCAGTCTTCATGTGCTCGAGCTGGCTTGTCTTGTCACGAATCACGCCCTTTGAGCCGACCCCGACGTAGTCGGTCGCCAGCATCGCGCCGACCGCGCTCACGCCTCTATCTTTCTCCAGCTGCGCGGCAGCCCATTTATCTTCCATGCCCTTGAGCTTGGTCTCAATCGCGCTGTTATCTGCGCCGCCTTGCGCCAGAGCGACAGGCGCACCGCAGAGACTGAGCCCGGCGAGGGCGATTAACGAAACGGTTATTACTTTCATGGTTAGGTTCTTTCTGTTGGGTTGACGGAAGCTCGTCAAAAACCCATGACCCCTTTGAGACGAACGACATCGAAGCAATCGCGCCTCGACACGCGTTTGAGAGGCGAGGATGGCAACCAGCAGCTTGGAGGTCAATCTTTTCAATTGTCTTTTACCGCGCGTTCCTGTTCTCGCGTGAATACTCTTCTTACTAACCCAACGTGTTGGCACGACATTCGACTGTTCCGCCGACGTCGGGATTTTGGCGTCACTTGTTACGTTAAAACGGATGTTGACCGGCAGCAGAGTTCCTGCCGCAATCGCCTAACAAATGAAAACTCAAATTGCAGCATTAGCTACGGCCCTGTCGATCATGGCGACAGCAGCCTGTTTTGGGGCAAACCCACAGATGGGCACTTGGAAACTCAACGAATCGAAGTCCAAAACGCCGGCCGGCATGGGTAAGAACACGACCGTCGTTTACGCCGAAAAGGGCGACAAGATTCAGATCGCAGTCGAGGGTGTGGACAAGGATGGAAAACCCACCAAAGGCGTCTGGGTAGGGAAATGGGACGGCAAGCCCTACCCTGCAAAGGGCAACCCCGGCTGGAATTCCGCTGCCTACAAAGTGATCGACGAGCGCACGAACGAGATCACGACGATGAAGGACGGGAAGGTCGTCTGGACCGGGCGCATCACCGTCGCGCGCGATGGTAAATCACGCACGGTGACGATCAACGGAACCAACGCGGAAGGGAAGAAATTCAGCGGCAAAGCGGTCTACGACAAGTCGTAGGGCGCAGCTCGCCGGCCTTTCATTTTGCTCGCACACGAAGATGCTGATTAGCCGTTTCATCGCGCAGGTGAAGGGGTACTAGTGGTTCGCCGCTGCGGTCGAAGTGCTCATTGTTGTGGTCGGCATCGAGGTCGAATTGGAACAGGAACGCAGCGATCGCACGCGTGGCCAGGCGTCGCCTCAACGGATGGAAGCGGATTTGGAAACAGAAATCCGACGACTGCGGGCGGGCATCAAGTTTCGCGAGAGGTTTCCGATTCCGGACGGACGGGTATCGCGCAAAATCCGTCGCTGTTCACGCGCCGCGGCCGAATTTCCTCTAGCCGCACGTCGCGCAGGCATGAGTGGTCGGGGATTGTTCGATTGCCGCGTGGACCAGCGCACGGAGACGTGACGGAGGTGCGAGTGCTCCAGAGCACGGGACATCGCATCCTCGACAACGTTGCGATGACTGCCCTGCGCCGGCGCCGCTTCAAGCCCGGAACGGTCCGCAACGTAAAGATGCCGCTCACGTTTACCCAAGCTCCGGGTCGGAAACCATGGTAGCGCGCACTTCAAGTTTGCGGGCTGAGAGCCGCTCTCTGGAAAATGTCATTTCCCGCTCGCGGGAGCGATCGACTTCGCGCGTTCAGGGTCGCTCTCGGCGCGGAGCGCTTTGAATTCGCCCTCGGCTTTCCAAACTGGCCACGTCTCGGAATTTGCCAGCTCCTGCCCGAGCGCGATAAGCCACGCTTGCCTCCTGCGCCGTGCCGGCAAACGTCCAGCGCGGGTCGAATTGATCGCACGGCTGGTGGTAGCAATTCGTGTTGAAAGCCCCGACGATCTTTTGCCCGGCCGCAGTCCCGCCTTCAATCAGATCGCGCCCCGCCCGGAAAGCCAGTGCCGGCACTCCGCGCTTCGCGAACGGGAAATGATCGGAGCGAAAATACCAGCCGGCCTCGGGATTCGGCTCCGGCGTCACCCGGAGATTCTGCTCCTTCGCGATGCGCGCAAAATCGTCCTCCAGGGTCGTGCGCCCGCCGCCGATCAATTCCACATCGCGCGCCGCCGGGAGGACGACATGCGGGTCGAGATTGATCACGCGCAGCCGTCTTGGCCAACGGGTGAAGCGGATGCGCGGCGTAGAACTCCGAGCCGAGTAGTCCTTTTTCTTCCGCGGTCCAGGCCGCGAAGAGAATCGTCCGCGCCGGCGCTTTTCCGGCCTTGAAGGCGCGCGCGATCTCCAGCACTTCCGCCGTGCCGGTGGCGTTATCGACCGCGCCGTTACGAATCTCGTCGCCTGTTTTGTCCGCTCCATTACGACCGTTCGCATCCCAATGCGCGCCATAGAGGACGTATTCGTTAGGCCGGCTCGCGCCCGACAAGCGCGCGATGACATTGCGACTGATAAATGGCGTCGCCTTCACTTCGCCGCTCGCGGAAAGGAAGGCCTCCTTGAGTGGGAAAGCCCGAAAGCTCGGCTTGCGTGCGCGCTCTTTTAATTCCTTCAACGTCAGGCCGGTTTTCTTCAGCAATTCATCGGCCGCGTCCCCTGCCAACCAACCGCTCAGCTTCAATTCCGAAGGCTTGAGCGGCCCGAGCACCATCACCGGCAAAGCATCGCCGCTCCCGAGTTGCGAGAACGGATAGCTCGCGGCCGCTTCTTCGTGAATGACGAGCACGCCTGCCGCGCCCGCTTTCGCGGCCGCCTCAAATTTCACTCCCGTTCGACCGGAGTAAGCCATCCGCCGACCTTCAAAGCCAAGGTCGCGGCCGCCCTCGAAGTCCGGGTCGTTCGCGAGCAACACTACGATCTTGCCGCCAAGATCCACGCCCTCGTAAGCGTTCCAGCCCAGCTTGGAATCGACCACACCCCAACCTCCGAAAACCAACGGCGCGTCGGTCACCATGGTCTGGCCTTCGTTGCGCAGGCCCAGCGAAATATTTCGCCCGAGCTCCAGCGGGATCTCCGCGCCACCCGCCTTCAACGTCAGCTTCGCACCCGGCAGCCGATCGAGCCTAACGAGTGGCACTTTTTGAAACCACCCGCCATCCTCTCCGCCCGGTTCCAATCCGGCTTTCTTGAAAGCCTCCGCCAGATACGCCACCGCCTTATCGTCCCCGGGTTCGCCCGGCCCGCGGCCGAGAAACTCATCCGAAGAAAGTTCCTTCACGTCCGCTTTGATCCGCTCCGCAGAAATCGGAGATGGCGTGGCGTTTGACGGAATGGTGGCGAGGAGCGCCAGCGCGGAAATCAGAGTGGCGTTGAGTCGTTTCACGCGTTCGCGCTGCCGGCATCCGGCGTTCCAAATTCGATTCCCTGCGCCAACGGCAACTCGGTGGAAAAATTGATCGTGTTCGTCTGCCGGCGCATATACGCCTTCCACGAATCGCTCCCGCTCTCGCGCCCGCCGCCGGTTTGCTTCTCGCCGCCAAAAGCGCCGCCGATTTCCGCGCCGCTCGTGCCCGCGTTCACATTCGCAATTCCGCAATCGCTCCCGACCGCGCTGACGAACTTCTCCGCTTCGCGCATGTCATTGGTGAAAATAGCCGAGCTCAATCCCTGCGGGACATCGTTATGCATCGCAATCGCCTGGTCGAAATCGCCGTAGGTCATCAGGTAGAGCAACGGCCCGAAAGTCTCATGCTTCACGATCTCGAACTCGTGCCGCGCGGTCGCGAGGCACGGCGTCATGTAGCAGCCACCCGGATAGTCCGCGCCGTTCAGCTTCTCGCCGCCATAAAGAATCTCCCCGCCTTCCTCTTTCACCTTCGCGATTGATTGGAGAACGTTATCGACCGAAGGCGGATCAATCACCGGACCCATCAGCGTTTTGCGATCGAGCGGATTGCCGATCCGTAAAGTCTTGTAGGCGCTAAGCAGCTGGTCGCGCAGTTTGTCGGCGATCTCTTCGTGCACGATCACGCGCCGCGTAGACGTGCAACGCTGCCCCGCCGTCCCGACTGCGCCGAAGAAAATGGCGCGCGCTGCCATGTCGATGTCGGCCGATTGCGAAACGATGAGCGCATTGTTGCCGCCGAGCTCGAGCAGGCTCTTGCCGAGGCGCGCGCTCACAGTTTTACCGACATCGAATCCCATCCGCGTCGAGCCGGTCGCGGACACGAGCGGCACGCGCTTATCAGCCGCCATGCGCTGTCCGATGCTCGGACCGTCACCGACCACGAGCGAAAAGATCGCCGGATCGACTCCGGTATCTTTGCAGACACGCTCCGCAATCTTAATCACCGCGATCGCAGTCAGCGGCGTTTTCTCCGATGGCTTCCAAATCGTCGCGTCGCCGCAAACCGCCGCCAGCGCCGCGTTCCACGACCAGACGGCGACAGGGAAATTGAAGGCCGAGATAATTCCGATCACGCCGAGCGGATGCCACTGCTCCATCAGGCGATGGCTGGCGCGTTCGGATTGAATCGTTAGGCCGTAAAGCATGCGCGATTGGCCGACCGCGAAATCGCAGATGTCGATCATCTCCTGCACTTCGCCTTCGCCTTCCGCCACGATCTTGCCCATCTCCATCGTGACCAGCTTGCCCAGATCCGACTTCGCTTCGCGCAAGGCATTGCCGAGCTGGCGCACCGTCTCGCCGCGCACCGGCGCCGGCGTTTTGCGCCATTGCAGGAACGCTTCATGCGCGCGCGTCACGGCGCGATCGTAATCCGCTTCCGTTGCTGTTTTGACCCGCGCGAGCAGTTTGCCGTCGATCGGAGAAAACTTCTCCAGCACCGCACCGCCACCACGCCATTCGCCATCAAACGCGCCCAGGTTTTCCTCGGCGAGGCCGAGCTTCTTCAAGGTTTCGTGCATATACGTCAGTTCCGCAGGCTGCGGCAATGCTGACGCAGAATCTCCATCGCCTCGTCCGCCACTTCCGGCGTGAGATCGAGCGCGGGCCGAAAACGCAGGGCGCGGTCGCCCGACTTCAAAGTGAAGAGACCCGCTTCGTAGAGCGACTTCCAGAGCGCGTCGCGCATGGCCGCATCCGGTAAGTCGAAAGCGATGAACAATCCCCGCCCGCGCACCGCACTGATCATTGGGCACTCAATCGCGATCTCACGCAAGGAAGCCACGATCCGCGCGCCAATCTTCTCCGCGTTCTCGATCAGGTTTTCCTCTTCGATGATCTGGAGGAAGTGCTTCGAGCGCACCATGTCGGTAAAGTTGCCGCCCCAGGTGGAATTCAAACGGCTCGGCGTCCGGACCGCGTTGTCCTTCACTTCGTCGAGGCGCGGGCCCGCGATCATGCCGCAAACCTGGATCTTTTTGCCGAACGCGACCAGGTCCGGCATCACCCCGAAATGCTCGCAGCACCAAGCGCGTCCCGTTGTGCCACCGCCGCATTGCACCTCGTCGAAAATTAAGAGCATCTCGTTCTCATCACAGATGCGTCGCAACGTCTGGAACCATTCCTTGCGGAAATGATTGTCGCCGCCTTCGCCCTGGATCGGCTCGATGATGATCGCGGCGATATCGACGCCGCGCTCCGCGACGAACTTCATGATTTCGTCTTCGGTTTTCTTTTCGCGCGCGATCACGTCGGCCTCGCGCTCCGCTTCCGGCAGAGAAAAATTAATGAACGGCGTCGAGACGCGTGGCCAGTTGAACTTCGCGAACAACGCCACCTTCTTCGGGTCGGTGTTGGTCAAACTCATCGTGTAACCGGTGCGCCCGTGGAAAGCGTGACGGAAATGGAGAATCTCCGTGCCGCGTTCGCCGCGGCCGGCGGCCATGTTCTTTTGCACCTTCCAATCCATCGCCGCCTTCAAGCAGTTCTCGACCGCGAGCGCACCGCCTTCGATGAAGAGATAACGGCTCAGCGGCGGCAACGGCGCCACGCGGGTGAACGCTTCGACAAAATCAGCGTAAGCCTGCGAGTAAACGTCGGAGTTGGCGATCTTGATCGTCGCCGCGCGCAGCATCTCCTTCTGCACTTCCGGTTTGTTGAAGTGAGGGTGATTGAACCCCACCGGCACCGAACCGAAGAAGCCGTAGAAATCAATCAGACGCCGTCCGCTCGGCGCATCGAAAATGTAAGAACCACGGCTCTTCTCCAGATCGAAAACGATCTTGAAGCCGTCGAGCAGGATATGCTTCTCGAGCGTCTTGAGCGCGTCTCCGGCAGGGTGTTGTGGGTTCGGATTCTGGGGTTTGCTCGTTGTAGTTTGGCTCCGCGAGGAAGGGCGGGCCGACTCCGTGAGCACGGGCGGCATACTCATCCGCAGAGAGTAGCCGGTGGCCGCTGAACGTCAACCCGTGTGCGCTTAGACGATGCCCGTGCGCAGTTCCTCGTGCTTGCCGCCTAACAACTCCTGCACCAACGCGTAGCCGCGTGCGTCAGCGTTCTTCGATGTGCCGGCGAAATGCTGAGCGATGCGCGACTTGGCCGACTCGCAGAAGTAATTCGCCAGCGCCAGGATCTCCGCGGCTGGCTTGCCCTTATCCATCATATGCTGCGCGTAAGAGCAGGTCGCATTCATCGCAAAAATCTCGGTCGCGACGCCGACAAAACGCGAGAGCAGCAACTGCTCGCGGTCGAGTTTCGGTCCGAAGCGCATCATGGAATGGAACAGACCGCGCGCCAGTTTCTTGCTCGTAGCCGCGCCGTATTCCACATGCGGCCGCAGGTCTGCGTGCAGCTTGCTCAGATCGCCCGCGCTCGCCTTCATGTACTGCCGCGGATACCAGCGCGAATAGAACGAGCCGGAGCCGAACATCGACTTGATGCGCGTCATCATCGGCAACGTGGTGTTGAAGATCGCGCCGCCCACCTTGAGGTGCGGATCGAGCGCTTCGCGCGCAATGAAGAGGCGCATGATTTCGCTCGAACCTTCGAAGATCGTGTTGATCCGGCAATCGCGCAGGAAACGCTCCACCGCCGTCGGCTCATCGCCGCGTTCGCGGAGGGATTGCTCGGTCTCGTAGCCGCGACCGCCGCGCACCTGCATGGCGTCGTCCGCGATCTTCCAAGTCATCTCGGTCGACCACATTTTGCACATCGCCGTTTCAATCCGGAGATCGCCCGCTTTTTTGTCCACCATCGCCGAGGTCAAAAATGTGATCGCCTCCATCGCGAAAGTGTTGCCCGCCATCTCCGCGATCTTGCCCGCGATCGCGTAATGCTGGCCTATCGGGCAACCCCACTGCACGCGTTCGCTCGCCCACTTGCGCGAGATTTCGAGCAGGCGTTTGCACAAACCGACACACGCCGCTGGAATCGTGAGGCGACCTGTATTCAATGTCGTGAGCGCGACCTTCAAGCCCTTTCCCTCGCCCGCGATCACGTTCTCTTTCGGCACCCGCACGTCCTTGAAAGTCACGACACCGTTGTAGAGCGCACGCAGACCCATAAACCGGCAGCGAAATGGCATCTCCAGTCCCGGCGTGTCGACGTCCACGATGAAGGCTGTGATCTGTTTGCGCTCCTTGCCATTCACCATCTTCGGCGCGGTTTTCGCCATGACCACGAGCACGCCAGCTTTGAGGCCGTTCGTACACCAAAGCTTCTCGCCATTCATAATGTAATGGCTGCCGTCCTCGCTCAGATCCGCGCGCAAACTCATGTTCGCCGGATCAGATCCCGCGTTCATTTCCGTAAGAGCAAAGGCCGAGATTTCCTTGCGTGCGACACGCGGGAGATACTTCTCCTTCTGCTCCTCAGTTCCGAAAATCAGCAATGGCTGCGGCACGCCAATCGATTGATGCGCCGAGACGAGCGCAGTCAGGTTCGCGTCCCAACTCCCGAGCAACATCGCCGCGCGCCCGTAATTGACTTGCGATAATCCGAGCCCGCCATACTTCGTCGGGATTTTGACCGCGAAGGCGCCCATCGCGAAAAGATCGTCGATGTTCTTCTGTGGGATTTCGCCGGAACGATCGATCTCATCCGCGTCGACATTCGCATGCAGATATTCCTTTAGCTGCGCGAGGAAAGGTTCACCCGCGGCGCGATCCTCTGCGCTCTGCTCGGGCCACGGAAAGATGCGATCGAAGGCAAACTTCCCGATGAACAGATTGCTCGCGAAGCTCCCGCGTTCGTCGAGCGGATCGCGCGAGCTTTCCGCCAACTCCAGCGCCGCCGCTTTGCCAGCCGACATCTTGGAAGTGTCGATGACCGAGGCAGCTTCCTTCGGCGCAGGCTTGGCGCTGGTTTCTGCGCTGATTTGTTTTTCCGGAGCTTCGAGTGAGGATTTCATAATTTTAACTTCCTTCGCGCGCGTAGAACGTAGTGCCCTCCTGCGCATGCTTCCGCAGAAGATCGCACGGCACAAATTTGTCGCCCGCTCGCGAATGTAACCCATCCATCTCGGTCACGAGCTTTTTCAATCCATACAAAATCCGCGTAGCGCAGCGGACCGCCGCGCGCACCCGGGAAACCGGTGCCCATCATCATCCCAAAATCTGCGTCCTCGGGCGCGCTGACCACTTTCTCCTCCAGGCAACGCGCCGCTTCATTCACCATCAGGAAAACCAATCGATCGGTCAGATTCTCCGCTGCGAAATTCTCGCCCGTCGCCGTCCGCCATTCCTCGAGCGCTTCGTTATCGGTCTGCTGTTTGCCTTCGTATTTGTAGAAGCCGCTGCCGGATTTTTTGCCGAGCATCTTTGCTTCCTGCATCTTGCGCAAAATTTCCGGCGCGCGATCGCGACGCCCGTAAGGTTTCTCGAGCGTGTCCGCGATATCGACCGTGATATCCACGCCGATCTCGTCGATCAACCGCAGCGGCCCCATCGGCATGCCCCATTGCAGAAGCGCGTCATCGATCTCTTTCGCGCTCACGCCCTTTTCAAAAAGCTCCGCCGCATCGAGCAGATACGGAAAGAGGACGCGATTCACGAGAAACCCCGGGCTGTCCTGCACCACCACGGGCAGCTTGGCGATCTGACGCGTGAACGCGAGCGCGCGCTCCACTGTCTCCGGCGCCGTCTCTTTCCCCACCACCACCTCGACCAATTTCATGCGGCTGACGGGATTGAAAAAATGCAATCCGATCACGCGCTTTGGCTGTCCCGTGGTCTGGCCGAGTTCGGTGATGGAAAGCGCAGACGTGTTCGTAGCCAGGATGGCATTCTCCGGCGTCTTCGCCGCGAGATCAGCGAAGATTTGCTTCTTGATCTCCATCTTCTCCGAGGCCGCCTCGATCACGATCGCAACGTCACGCAGCTCGACCGGCGCGGTCGATGCGACGATGCGCGCGCGTCCGGCGGTCGCCTTTTCTTCCGTCATAATGCCGCGCTTCACCGCGTCGCCATACGTCTTCTCAATCGTGGCCAAGCCGCGGTCGAGTTGCTCGCGGCTCACGTCGCGCAGGATCACCGTGACACCACGCGAACTGAGCCATTGCGCAATGCCCGAGCCCATCACGCCGGAGCCAACCACGGCCGCGTGAGTGATCTTTTCGGCCGCGCTCTTCGAACTGCCTTTGCGATACTTGTCGCCCAGGAAAAAATTGCGGATCAAGTTCTGCGTTCCCTCGGTTTCCCCCAGCTCCACGATCGCGTCCACTTCCATCCCGAGCGATTCCTCGATCGAGATTTCCGGCGCGCGATTGATGATCTCGAAGGCGCGCTGCGCGGCCGGCTGATCGCCGCGCGGCGGTTTCACTTGCGCTCCGACGTGCGGCGGCGTGGCCGGCTGACGCTTCCCTTTCGCGAGCAGCTTCTTCGCCGCTTCGAGCAACTCCTCGCGCGTCACCACTTCATCGACGAGCCCGAGCTTCAGCGCTTCATCCGCCGCATAGAGTTTCCCTTTCGTAATCACCTCCGCCGCCCCATCGAGCCCGATCAAACGCGGTAGCCGCGTTGCCCCGCCCCAAGCGGGCACAAGGCCAAGCGTCGTCTCCGGCAAACCAATCCGCGTCGCCGCTTCGTTCGTCGCCACGCGATGATCGCACGCCAGCGTGATTTCGTAGCCGCCGCCCGCGCAGGCTCCGTGAATCGCCGCCACGGTCGGCACTTTGAGCGCCGCGAGGCGATTGAACACCTTCTGTCCGTCGGCAATGAACTGCCGCATCTCCCCGTTCTGCGCCTGCCGCAAGAGCGTCTGCAAATCCGCGCCCGCGATGAAAATCGACTTCTTCGCCGAGATCACGATCACGCCCTTAACGGCCGCGTCCTGCTCAATCGCGTCCAAATGCTCGCGCAGACTCGCCATCGTCGCCGCGTCGAAGATATTCGCCCCCGATTCCGGCCGATCGAAGATGAGTTGGCAGATGCCGTCCCCGTCCACTTCCCGTCGAATCATCGTAGCCGATTGCGTTGGAGTCATCGCGCTCATATTGGCGAGATTCTGTCGGATTCCAAGCGGAGAGCGGATCGTCGCCCCGCCCGACAGGCTGCCTATCGGTTGAAGACGAAAACGCACATCGGACGACGCAGCCTTCTCACGTCCTGCGGGAGACGGCGCGGCTCGAGCACCGCTGCACTACGGCAACATTGTGCCCGATTGCAATTTCACCTGACCGACATCCGAAGCCGTGATCACACCGCTGACATTGATGTCAGCAGGGAAGTTCTCCGCGTTTACCGCCTGACCGGACTGCAATTTCGTCGGGCCAAGGTCGGTTGAAGTGACGCGGCCACTTCCATTCACGTCGCCGAGGAGAAAACCGGCGATCACAGCGGAATTAGGCAGCACTTGGCCGAAGCTGTCGGTCACATTCGTCAACGTGATCGTGCTGCGCTGCTCGTTTGCCACGCCGCTCAAAACCACCGTCATCGTGTTGTTCATGAAGAGCGGCGCCGCTGGGATGCTGCCGCTGCCGCTGGTGACGGTCGCGTTGCCGCCAACGACCGGATTGCTGAAGGTGAAAACGATCGTGTGCTCGCCGTTAGACCCACCGGTGCGGCTCTCCACCCCCGCCGTGCCTGCGAGCGGAAGGTTAACGTCGAAGATGGGGCCGTCCACGCCGTGCTGCTTTCGAGAGACGGCTGAGGTGAGCGCCAATACAGGAGCGAGAGTGCGGATGGTGAACCCGGTATTGCTGACCCGCGCGCCGAGCCCTTGTCCGAAATCTGCGTCCGCTGCCGCGACGTTGATCACGCGGATAAAGGCGAGATTAGCGGCGTATTCGGTGCCCGGCTGCAAGCTCCCGGCCGGGATGACGTAGGAAGTCTGAGTCCCGGGGAATGGGCTCGGGTTAACCACCGAACCAGCAATGATCAGCTGAATGAGATCGTTCACCTGCGCGCCAGTAAAGGGCGCCCACGTCAAAGTGTAATCGACCGCCGGGTCGATCACGAGCACACCATTCTGCCAATCGGCGGCGGGAACCGTGAGACGCGGGACGGCGGGAAATGGGAAAAAGGAGTAGAAAAGCGAGAGCGAGCGCGAGAATACGCCGGCGCTGGTCGTCACCATCAGGTTATAGGTCCCATTGCCGTAGGCGGCATCGAGCTGCGACGCCGTGGTAAACGTATCGAGGATTGTGAAAGTGCCCCCGCCCGCCTGCGCGTATAGGGGCGTGGGCTGGCCGCGCCGGGAAAGGTGAGCAGGGCACTTTCGATCGTGGCGGTGCCGCGCATGACGAATGAGCCGAACTGGAACGGCTGCGTGGAATCGAGAATCGGTGTGGCCGGACTACTCTGTCGGTAGTTCTGAATCTTCGCGTGAGCAAAGCTGCCGACAGTTTGAGCGTAAGCGGTGGCAGCCGTGAGGGCGAGCACCAGGAGAAGGAGCGGCGGAAATGCAGGAAACATTCGCAGACGAGAGCAATTCATAGCTCGCGGATCGTAACAGGACCGATCGCCGCATTCAACATCGCGAAAAAGTGTATCCCGGGCTCCGTCGCTGCCAGCATCAGTCGGTCCTATAGGACATCGTGGTCTTGCTGGAAGCGATCGGAGCCGAAGAACCGGAGGAAGTGGTACATCGCGATGCCCTGGAACGCTCTTGCCATGCGGCCAGCACCTTACTCCAAACAGGGCAGGCTGCAGAAGCGGTCGCGCTCGCCAATCGCTTCCATCCGCTTGCGCCTGACGCCGGATTTTAGGGCGTTTCCAAACAACGGCGGCCATGGCAACGCTGCGCCACCGGCACAGAAATCTTGACTTCGTTTCGCCATCCGCAGAAGACGAGCGCAAAACTCGCGCATCCGCGGAACGTGGCGACACGCAGGACCTGGCGGCGCACCTCCCAAAGAGAAAGGTCAATATGGCAGCAGCAAAATTGGTAGTTCTATATCCCTATCCGAGCGACGTGGACACATTCGAGCGCGCGTATGCCGGCGAACATGTGCCGATGGTGACCGCGGAAACGCTGCGCGGCATCACGAAGTTTGTCGCCACGAAGATCGCCGGCACGCCCGACGGCTCGCCGCCGCCATTCTACCGCATGGCCGAGCTGCACTTCCCCTCGCTCGATACCTTGAAAGCTGCTGCTTCGTCAGAAGGCGCGCAGAAAGCGGTCGCGCACGCGATCTCGATCTCCAGCGGAGGCAAGCCGATATTTCTCATCGCGGAGGAAGAGACGACAAACTTCTAAAACCCGTTCCGCTCCCGCCTACGGCAGCATCATCCCCGATTGCGCTTTCACCTGGCCGAGGTCCGTCGCGTTGATTCCGCCGCTCGTATTTACGTCGGCCCGGAAATTCGCCGGCGTGAGCATTTGGCCCGCGACTGATTTGACGAAGCCGACATCGGACGAAGCGACCGAGCCGTTGCCGCTCGCGTCGCCGAGCAGGAGCGCCATCGGAATCGTGGGACTGCCCAACCCGTTGACGGAATTAAGCCGCACCCGGATGACCTGGGCGTTGCTCACGTTCGTTAGGGGAACCGTCACCGTCGCGCCCTCTACGATGACGGCGCCGCCATTAGGAACGCCGCCCGCGCCGACCGCGCCCGTGCCGGCAACGATCTCGGCCTGCGGGCTTCCGTTCACGGTCACGGGCGCGTCGAAAGTGACGACGATTTGATGATCGCCGGTCGACCCCTGGATGCGCGGCTCGACTCCCGGGCTGCCGCTCAATGGCAACGCGACATCAAACGCCACGCCGTTGTGCAGCTTGCGCGAGACGGCTGATTGCAAAGCCACCACATCGGCCGAAACGCAGGCGGAAAACTCCGAGGTGTTGCCGTTGAAATCGGTCGCGGTCGCGGTCACGACGCTGCCGGGGGCGAGCGCAGCCGACAAAGTGGCATTGATGGGCGCCGTGCAACTGCCATCGGTATTCACCATCGTGCTCCCGAGCCACGTCTGGCCTTCGCCGTTGCCGGCGGGGTCGCAGGAAGGGCTGGCGTAGAAATCGATCGTGTAGGCTGCGTTCGCGGTCGAATTGAGCGAGCCGGTAATGTTGGTGCTGTTGCCGGCGCCGCTGGCTGCGGTGAGGACGGGGAAGTTCTGCAAATTGTTGGGCCCGTTATCGCCATCGCAGCTGTCGTTAGGCGTGACGCGATTGGCACCCTCGGCGCCGCCGCTCAGATCGATTCCGAGCTCGACGTTGCCGAAGATCGAGTTTCCTCGGATGCGATTCGAGGTGGAGAAAATGCGCACGCCGCTGCCGCCATTCACGCCGAAGCACCCGGCACAGCCGTTAAAGGCAATGATGTTGCCCTCGCCTGGATTGGTTCCGCCGATGGTGTTGTTTCCGCTTCCCGCGATCTCGATGCCGGCCGCACCGGTGGGATGGCCATTGCCGAGATCGGCCGTGCCGTTCACATCCGTCCCGATGTAATTGCCGCGCACGATCGTGCCCACGGCGTTGAGGGCGATGCCGTTGCCACCATTGCCGGAGATGAGGTTGCGCGCCTCGGGCGTGTTGCCGCCGATGGTGCAGTTGAAGCTGTTGAAAACCTGGATGCCGTGGCCGCCGTTGCCGAGCGCGGCCGTACCGGCGGCGTTGGTGCCGATGCGGTTGCCCTGGACGAGCGCGTTGGTGGTGTTGGCGAGGCGAATGCCGTGGTCGTTCCCGCCGGTGCCGTTGCCGGAAATGACATTGCCGGCTGCGCCGATTGTGCCGCCGATGGTGTTATTAGCCCCGCCATCGACGACAAGGCCGACCACGTTCGGGACGGCAGCAGTGCCGGTGGGATTCGTGCCGATGAGATTGTTTTGCACGGTCTGATTGACGGAGGAGAGGATGCGTATTCCGGTGAAGTTTCCCGAGATCAGGTTGCCCATCCCGGCTTGTGCGCCGCCGATGGTGTTACCGTCGGTGTTGCGAATTTCAATCCCGGTTCCGGTGCTGTTGAGCGCTGCGGAGCCGGCCGCGTTTGTGCCAATGTAGTTGCCGCGAATCGAATTCCCGGTCGCGCCCCCAAAGGCGAGATAAACGCCGGTATTAGTGCCGGAGATGAGGTTATCCTGGATCTGGTTGTTCGCGCTCTCCACCGTGATGTTGGTCGCGTTGTTCGGAATCGCGCTGGTGCCGGCGACGTTCGTCCCGAGGTAATTTCCAAAAATCACCGTCCCGCTCGCGCCGCTGCCGTTGAGATAAATGCCACCACTGGCGTTGAGGTTGCCCGCGATGTAATTGCGCGCCGCGCCGCTCCCGCCGATCACGGTGCCGGGAGCGTTCGCGATGAGAATTCCGTTGCCGAAATTTCCGAGCGCGGCCGTTCCGGCCGGATTCAAGCCGATGAGGTTGGCTTCGATCATGTTGCCAAACGCGCCCGCGCCGGTGACCTCGATGCCATTGGAAGATGCACCGCTCGCACCGTTGCCGGAGATGACATTGCCCGTGGGAAGGATGATGCCGCCGCCCGCGTCGCGCGTGCCGCCGATCAAGTTTTGCGGCGCCCCCTCGAGGCGCACACCATCGAGCGTATTGCCGAGATCGGCGCCGGCTGAATTTGTCCCGATGTAATTGTTGCGCACTTCGTTGCCGCTCGCGTTCGCGCCGACGATCCGGACGCCGACGTTGTTGCCCGAGATGATATTCTCGGCGCCGGGAGCGGCGCGGCCGATTTCGTTCCCGGGTGTATTGTTAATGAGGATGCCGCTGAGCGCGTTGGCCCGCAGGAGCGTGCCGTTGGCGTTCACTCCGATATAGCAGCCGATGATTTTGTTCCCGCCGTTCGTGCGAATGTCGATCCCGCTGCCGGAAAAACGATTGATAATGAGCCCCTGCACGGTGCAATTGCCGGCGGAGATCGTGAGACCGTTGTTGATGAAACCGGGATCAGCGTTGACGCCGTTCAGTTCGATCAGGGGCGGCCCGCTGTAACCCGCGCCGCCCTGGCTCCAACCATCGAGGATGACCGGCGCGGTGATGAGCGGCAACTCGTGCTCGAGCTGGATGGTCTCAACTCCGAAACCGACCCGCACATCGAAGGTGATGCGGGTCAGGCCGGGATCGGAGTTGGCGTCGAGGATTGCCTGGCGAAGCGAGCCCTCGCCGGCGTCGCCGTTCTGAGTCACGGAGAGCGGGATGATGGCGAAGTTCGTGTCCGTGATGTCGAAGAAGGAATGGAAGCCGGAGATAATGGCTTCGACTTTGATCCGCGCGGTGCTGCTAAGCGGCACGCTCTCGGGGAGGAAGACGGGTTCGGAACCGTCGTTAGGCGTGCTCTCCACCAGCACGGTCGGGAAGGTCGTGCCGCCATCGGTCGAAAGCGAAATGCGGACGTTGGCGACATTGAAGGGCGGATTATTCGTGCCGACGTTTTGCCATGTGATCAGGCGGCGCGAGCCTTGCGCCCAATTCCCCGGCGAGCTGACGCGGAAGCCGCCCATGTTCGTTTGGATGATGTGGACGCGAGTCGTCACGCTGTTGACCGAGCCGCCGCGGCTATCGTTGTCGCGCGCCACGGCGCGGAAGACCAACTCGTTCCCGCCTGTGCGCTGGACGCGGGGAAGTTTTTCGCCGGTGACGCAAGTGACCGGATTCATGGCCGTGCCGCAGTTGTAGGTTTCCGGCGGGTCGTTGCCGTTGTTCAGGATGTAGTCGAGGCGCGGGAAGTTGCGCGTGCGCACCAGGGTCGGCGGATAGGCGCGGAAGATGGGGCGATCGCCATCGTCGTCGTTCGGTGGGGAAGCGGGGCCGAGATCGTGTTCCTCCCAGGAGACGGTGACGTTGCCGTTGATCGGATCGATGTCCTGGGCAAAGACGGTGAGCTGGAACGGCGTCTCTACCGGGACGTAGATCTCGCTGGTGGTGGCCATTTGGATGCCGTTGTTGCCGTTGTCGGTTACGACTGCACAATTATTTCCCGCACCCGCGGGGCCGGTGTAGGCGATGATTTGTTCAAGGCTGCTTTCGTTAAAAAAAAGATCGCGAGATTGCTGCAAGTCCGCCGTGCCAGCACCGTCGCTGCACGTCCCACAGTAGGACATCAGAGAGGATCCGCTGCCGGGCTCGTACGCGGTTTCAGGCACGCGCTGATTGACCCCGCCAAGGGAAAAGCAGGCGCCGAACTGGTTCGCGTTGAACGTGTGGCTGGCGCCGAATTGATGGCCCATTTCATGCGCGGCCAGAATCGAGTTGGTCCGCCCGCCGGTCGTGCCTTTGGCTTTTTCTCCGGTCTGGCAAACCTTGGCGATCTGGGCCTGGCCGGAGCCCCCGCCGTTCATATTCCCGCGGTCGAAGACGTGTCCGACGTCGTAGTTGGCGTCGCCCACGATCGCATCCAGCGTTGATTGGTTTTGGGTTTGCAGTCTCACCGTGTCGCCGCTCGTGTATGGGTCCGTCATCGCATCGGTAAAGATGATGTCGTTGCGCATGAGTAAGGTCATGCGCACGGCGAGGTCGCGGTTGTAAATCGCATTCACGGCCATCACGACGGTGTTGATGTCGCCCGCGGCGCGCTGGATCAAAGTGGGATCGGTATCCGAGGGTGAAGTGCGGAATTGCTGCGTGTATTCTGCCGTCGCCGCCGCGGCCAGGCGATAGGTGCGCAGTTGGGCCTGGCGGAAAGCGTTCGGCAGCGGCTCCCGCTCTTCTCTCGCGTGCTCATCCGGCGTGAAGCAACGGTCCGCACTGCGGCGCGGATCGTCGCGCGTGAAATAGCTGATGTAAGAGCCATCCGCAGCCTCCCGAAACGGCTCGATGAAAATGCTCCCCGCGGTGGAGAGAATGATGGCGTGGAAGCCATTCACAGTCAGGTCGCAACGCATCGTCGCTGCCGGTTCATCGATCCCCTGGCCGCTGTAGTTGCGGATAGTGGGAAACTGGCGGGCCGTCTCCGCTTCCAACATCGGGGATTCGACCACGCGGAAGCGCGTGAAGCCGCCATCCGGCATCGGCAATTCGAGGACGGCCGCCTCGCTCTCCGCAGCTGGGGTAAATTCGCGCGGAGCTTGTCCGAGTAATTCGTTCAGCGTGGTCTGGTCCAGGCGGAGCGCGCGATAAACATCGGGGGCGGATTTAGGCTCGGCCAGGTCGCGCGCGGGGATGTCGCTCCAGCAGCGGGCGGGCGGCCGGTGAGTGGCTGAGTCAGCAGCGAGGCTGAGAAAGAAAACTGCGCCGGCAAGGAGGACGGATGAGTATTTCACAGCGCCAAGTTTCTCGCCGGGACGCGTTGAAAGTCTTTAGCTAGCGCTGAAATTTTGCTGAAATTGCGCTTTGGATGAACGCCCTGATGCCGCACGGTTACGAGTTCGGTGATTTTCGGTTTGATCTGGAGGAGCGCAGTCTCATCTCGCGCCACGGCAAAGCCACCACGCTCACTCCGCGGGTCTTCGAGACCTTGCGCTATCTGGTCGAGCATCCTGGCCGAGTCCTCGACAAGGAGATGCTGATGGAGGCAGTCTGGCCGGATTGCATCGTGGAGGAAAATAACCTCGCGCAAAACATCTCCACCCTCCGCCGCATCTTCGGCGACAAGCCTGGCCTCCAACGTTACATCGCGACCGTCCCCGGGCGCGGCTACCGTTTTCTTCCCGAGGTGCGCGCCGAGAAAAACGGCGGCCGGGCCACGCCGGCGAAAAAGGTAGCGCAAGCTTCCAGCTTGCAGGAAACGGTGAGGCAAGCTGGAAGCTCGCGCTACTTTCTGCCCGCGACCGCCCTCCTTCTCCTCAGCGCGGTCATCATTTTCTTCTCGCACAATTCGGAGCCGACGCCTCCGCCAGTCTTCGACAAAAGTATCGCCGTTCTCCCGTTCGCCAATCTCAGCGCCGATCCGCTCAACGCCTACTTCGCGGAAGGTGTGAAAGATGAAATCCTGACCCGGCTCGCGCACGTCAGCGCGCTCAAGGTGATCTCGCGCACTTCGACAGAGGAGTTCGCCGGCAAACCGCACAACGTGCGCGAAATCGCCCAGCGTCTCGGCGTCGCGCACATCCTCGAAGGCAGCGTGCAAAAATCCGGCGAGACGGTGCGCGTGACCGTGCAGCTAATCCACGCGCCCAGCGACACTCACCTCTGGGCGGAGAGCTTCGATCGAAACCTCAATGATATCTTTCAGGTGGAGAGGGACGTGGCCCAGCGGATAGCTCACGCGCTCGAAGCCAAATTGACAGGCGCAGAAAAACAAGCGCTCACCGCGCAGCCGACGGTGAATCCCGAGGCACATCGCGAATATCTGCAGGGCCGATTTTTTTGGAACAAGCGCACGTCGGACGGGTTTCGCGAAGCCATCCCGCACTTCCGCCGCGCCTTGCAGCTCGATCCAAACTACGCGCAGGCGCAGGTGGGATTGGCCGATGCCATTATGTTCCAAGGCGGCGACAGCCTGAGCGACTACCACGAGGCGATGAAGAACAGCCGCGAGCTGCTCGAGCAGGCGCTGGCTCGCGATGAAACTCTGGCCGACGCCCATGCCTCATTAGGCCTGATGGCGATGAATTACGAGTGGAATTGGAGGCGCGCGGAAGCGGAATTTCAGCGCGCGATCGAACTGAATCCAAATTACGCCACTGCCCACCATTGGTATGGCGAATTCCTGGCCTACATGGGCCGCTTCGACGAAGCGATCGCGGAAATCTTCCGTGCGCGCGAGCTCGATCCGCTCTCCCTTATTATCAACAGCGACGTGGGAAAAGTCTATTGCCTGGCGCGCCGCTATGATGACGCGCTGGCGCAATTTACAGCGACGTTGCGGCTGGATGCGAACTTCCCGGAAGCGCACGCCTTGATGGGCATGGCTCTGTCATTGATGGACAGACACGCGGAAGCGGTGGCAGAATTGCGGAAGACGCCGAACCTCGAAACAACTCCCGCATACCTCGCCTGGCTCGGTTTCATCTACGGCCATGCCGGCCGCACCGCGGATCTGCGCGCGGTGGTCGAGCAACTGCGTGCGCTCGAAGCCCAGAAATATGTCGCTCCGTTTTGGTGGGCGACGCTTTGGGCTGGTGCAGGCGAGCGCGGCGAAGCTTTCGGCGCGTTCGAGCGTGAGCTGGTTGAACGCCCCACGGGGGGCGTCGCTTCGACCAAGGTCAATCCTGTCTTCGATAGTCTGCGCGGTGATCCGCGCTTCCAGACTCTCCTGCGCCGCGCTGGTTTCGAGCTCTGATCTCCGCTTCCAGTAGCTGACGGCTCGAGCATTTTGTGCCTGGGGCCGAGCCGATCCATTCAATAGTGCAAGCATCCATCTCGTCGCCCCGCCGCCCGCTCGTTGCGCCTGCTCCGACGCGGTGATAGAACCTCGTTGCCGCGGGCAGGCGGCATGCGCCTATGGTCGGCAAAATTCTTCTTCCAGAAATCAAGAGCCTGATCGATACGCGCGATTTCGTGGGCTTGCGTGAGCTGTTCTTGGAATGGCCGCCGGCGGACGTGGCGGAGGTGATCCTCGATCTGGAGGAGAACGATCAAGTGATCGTCTTCCGTGTCCTGCCGCATGATTTGGCGGCGGACGTCTTCGAATATTTCGAGGTGGATGCGCAGCAGCATCTCCTCCGCGGCATGGCCCAGGAGCAGGTGGTCGGCATTTTAAACGAGATGTCGCCGGACGATCGCACGGCGCTGCTCGAGGAACTGCCGAGCGCGGCGGCGCGGCAGTTGATCCAGCTGCTCACGCCGGAGGAACGGCAGATCGCGCGCGCGCTCCTCGGTTATCCCGAGGACAGCGTGGGGCGTTTGATGACGCCGGACTTCATCGCGGTGGAGGCGCATCGGACGATTGAGGACGTGCTGGCCCACGTGCGCGCGCACGGCAGCGATTCCGAAACGCTTAACGTCATCTATGTGGTCGATGAGCGCGGCAAGCTGCTCGACGATCTGCGGATTCGGGAAATCCTGGTGCGCCCGCTCGAGGCGAAAGTGAGCGATTTGATGGAAGAAAACTTCGTCGCGCTGCGTGTGACCGATCCGCAGGAGGAAGCGTTGAATGCGTTCCGGAAATACGATCGCACGGCTTTGCCGGTGATTGATTCCAGTGGCGTGCTCGTCGGCATTGTCACGATCGATGACATGCTCGACGTGGCGGAAGAGGAGGCGACGGAAGACATCCAGAAGTTCGGCGGCATGGGCGCGCTGGAGGATCCCTACATGCGCGTGCCGCTCCTGACCATGGTCTGGAAGCGCGCGCCGTGGCTCGTCATTCTGCTGATCGGTGAAATGCTGACCGCGACTGCGATGGCGTTTTACGAGGAGGAAATCGCGAAGGCAGTGGTGCTGGCAGTTTTCCTCCCCATGATCATCTCGAGCGGCGGCAACTCCGGCTCGCAAGCTTCCACGCTCATCATTCGCGCGATGGCGCTGGGAGAAGTGACGCTGCGCGATTGGTGGAAGGTGATGCGGCGTGAGTTCAGTGCGGGCGCGTTGTTGGGGTTATTCCTCGGTGCGATCGGGACTTTGCGGGTCGCGCTCTGGGCGATCATCGGCGAGCGCTATCTGCACCGTCAGGTCTATGGCGAACATTGGGGCCATGTGGCCGCCACCGTCGGGATAACGCTGGTGGGCGTGGTGCTGTGGGGCTCGGTCTCGGGCTCGATGTTGCCCTTCGCGTTGCGGCGGGTAGGCCTGGATCCGGCGACATCGTCCGCGCCCTTTGTCGCCACGCTGGTGGACGTGACGGGCGTGATTCTCTATTTCAGCATCGCCCTGCTCATCATGCGCGGTTCGATGTTGTAACGCCGGTCAGTGCTCGATCGCCACCCACTCGTTGCGCTCGCGCGAATCGGCGACCGCTTGCACGACGCGCATGTATTTCACGCCGTCGACAAAGTCCGGATGCGGACGATTGCGCCCGCGTGATTTCACCGCGCCGATGAAGTCGTCTTCCACCGACCAGCCACCGGCGAGATCGGGCGTGAGCTCAACGACATGCAGGGCGCGATCGCCCACCTTCCCGGCCTGGATCACATCCGTCCCGAAGTCGTAGGTCATGGTGCCGATGTCGCCGTAGACCTCGAGTTGATCCCCGGCCGCGAGGGCGTTGATCCCGCTAAATTCGAGCACGCCTTCCGCGCCGTTGGCGAAGGTGCAGAGGATCGTGACCATGTCGGGCACCAGCACTTCGTAGCCCTGCCGCACCTCGTACAAAGTCTTCCCGCGCGCATAGACGCCGGTGATGTCGCCCAGCCAGCGTTGCAACACCTCGACGTAAATGCCGAGCGCGAGGACATTGAGCCCGCTGATCTCGATCCGCTGCCGCCAATGCGCCGGGGCATCGGCGTTCAGATACGCGCTGGTGAAACATTGCAGCCGGATGTGGTGCGGATGGCCGATGTAATTTTCCGCGAGGAGTTTTTTCACCAGCAGATCGCCGCGCAAACCGAACGGCGGCGGACAGAGCATGGTGACCAATTCCGGAAAACGCTTCGCCGTCGCCAGCATCTCTTCCGCCTCGGCCAGATCCATCGCCATGCGTGCCTGACAGAAAACGTGTTTGCCCGCTTCGAGCGCGGAGACCGTAACCGCGGAATGCATGTAAGGCGGAGTGCCAATCCAGACGATGTCGATGTCCTCGACCGAGAGCAGGTCGGCCCAATTTTGCATCGGGATCGCATCGGGCGCGTTCTCCTCGCAAAACTTTTGCGCGCTTTCGTAGCTCGAGTTGGAGACGGCTACGATCTCCACCTCTGGATGTTTTTTGAGCGCGGGCAAATGCCGGGCACGGACGATTTCACCGGCGCCGATGATGCCGATGCGGAGTTTGTTGGGATCGGAGCGGGCCATGATAAATGTGCGAGACCGGACCATTACAAGCAGGTCGGCCAGTGTGAGCAAGCTTTGACTGCCACCCGCCGCGCATGTTCAAACCCGGAGAAACTTCGAAGGCTTTCGCGAGAGAACTCTGAAAGTCCGCTCGAGTGAAGGAATCGTTTGACCGCCCGGACGATGCACGCCAGCTTACGCGTCTCTTTTTCCAGGGATCGTTATGTCAAAAGTTTGCAGCATTACAGGAGCGAAAGTCAGCCGCGGGAGCGTGATTCACCGGCGCGGTATGGCAAAGAAAAAAGGCGGCGTTGGCCGGCACGTGACCAAGAACGTGCCGCGCACCTTCAGCCCGAACCTGCATGAGCATCGCGTCTGGGTGCCGGAGCTGCGCCGCTACGTGCGGATCAAAGTCACGGCCCGCGCGATGAAGACGCTAAATAAAAACGGCGCCTACGTCACGTTGAAGAAGGCCGGGCTGATTTCGGTTTAGTTCCGCGCCGTTGGCGGGTGGCGTAATCTTCCCGGCTCGCTATTTACATCGAGGCTGCGGCGCGAGAACGCGTTCTAACTTTCGCTGCCGAGCGGACTCTGTTTTGCGGTCGCGCCTTCTTCCTCTGCCACTGGTGCGTTTGAAGCGATGGGCTCAATCGTCTGCTCGACCGTCATCCCACCTTCATCACGCGGCTCGGCTGTCGCTTCACTAACCACGGACTCCGGCGCTTGCTCGGCTGATGATTCGCTCGGGCTGGCTTCGCTCGTCGATGCGCTGGCCGCTTCCGGTTGCGCGGAAACTTCTTCGATCGCTGCCGGGCCCGCACCAACTGTCTCTGCTACCGCCTTCGCGCTCTGCGGCGCTGCCTTCGGACGCGGCAGATCGAGCGTGCCGTCGTTAAATTCGATCACGTAACCTTCGTGGATCAACCAGCGGAGATCGGACGCCAGGCTCATCTTGGCCTTCTCCGCTTCGGCCGCCTCGCCTTCCGCAGGCGCCATCTTTTCCGACAGCTGTTTCCGATTCATCCCCGGCGTCTCGGCGAGTTTCTCCAGAATGCCATTAATGGATGCGGACACGCTCGCGCGGTCGTGCGCAAACGCCCGAATCCGGAACGGCGAGACAAAGAGCATCCCGCGCCGATGCCGGAAAATATTTAGCCCCGCCCCGCGCAAACCGGCGGCCAGTTCCTGCATCATCTTCGACGGCGAACGCACCTCAGCCGACCACGCATTCTCGATCACGCGCCCCAGGCCGCGATCGGCCAGGCGCCGGCTCAGCACTCCGCTGATGGTCAGCTCGTTCGCACTCCGCAATAGCGTCGGCAGATGCGTCTGTCGGAAGTGCCGCTCCGCTTCCGCAGCGTTGGTAAAAGCGATCTCCGGGTCCTGGCCTTTCGTCTTGTAGGTCGTGATGCTGCGCGCCTGTTCCTTCCATTGCTCGACCACGGCCGGGTCGCTCACGATTTCGATCTGCCGCTGGTAATCCGGAAAACTCATCCGCCGGCTGAAGCGCTGCTCGTAGAGGCTGCGCAGTTGCGGTTGATAGGCGTGGTGATTGGTCGGCCCGAGCAACATTCCGCTCAGGCGGCAACGGGCCACGTTGGTAAAGTTGCCCTTCAACGGTTCCGTCTGCGTTTCTTCCACGGAATAGAATTCATCCTTCGAGGAAGCGAAGGCGTTCCCTTCGAGCAGGCGCTGATCTGTCGCCACCGACCCCTGTTCGCCGAGTTGATGAAGGACTGCGCCCTCGGCCGCAGTCAGATGCACATCGTAGCGCTCGGGTTTATCGAGAAAGAGGCGGGCGAGCGCAAAGACGGAATACGTCACCGTGCCCGATTTGATCTGTGCAATCACGCTGTCGAACGCGGGCGGATGCGGCAGAAAACGCACCGCCACCTGCGGCAACTGCGCCGGCGCTTCGCGCGGCTCACGCTGGTCATCGCGGCGTTGTGGGCCGCGGCCGTCAGGACGACGGCGTTGCTCGGGGCGGCGGCCGCCCTCGCGCTGCTCTGGCCGACGGGCCCCGCCTTCGCGGTTGTCGCGCCGTGGCCCACGCGGGCGGTCATCGCGGCCGCGTTGCGGTCCACGCCCGCCGCGATCGAAGGGGCGTTCGACTTCGCCTTCGTAGTTGGCGTAGTCGTTGGTGCTTGCGGGTTCGTTCGCCCACGCAGGCATCATTTTGAGATCGAGTAAATCTTCTGGCTTGGTCGGCGCGGACATTTCCCCCCTTCTACGGCCAACGTGTGCCGAAGTAAACCGGACGCAGCGTCATTCCGCTGCGGGCGGCGCGGGGGAAATTAATCGACCGGTCCGGCCTTCGGGGTTGACAAGGCGGCTAATTGTTTTACTTGCCATCCTTGCCGGGACTGCTTAATGCCTGCCCGCGACAAACGCCAACCAAGGAACAGTTTTTATGACGGATAAATCCATTGAAGAGAAGGTCAAAGACATCATCGTCGAGCAGCTCGGCGTTAACCCGGAACAGGTCACGCCGACCGCTTCGTTCATTGAAGATTTGGGCGCCGATTCGCTCGACATCGTCGAGCTGGTGATGGCGTTCGAAGAGGAATTTTCCGTCGAGGTGCCGGACGAAGACGCGGAGAAGCTGCAGACCGTCGGCGACGTTATCAAGTACATCGAAGACAAAGCGTCGAAACAGTAACCCACCTTTCCCATTTCCTGCCTCCGGGCGGGCCGAAAAACACGACTGCGGTCGTGTTTTTTTGTGCCCGGTTGCAGACTGCTCGATGCAGCACAGACTCATGGCGATGACGTTCGAGGTTTTCCAGCGCCCCCTCTTTTTCGTGGGCGGCCACTACGTCACGCTCGCCGGGCTGCTGGCTTTCGGCGGCTTAATCGCGCTCGGCTTTCTCTTCGCGCGGGTCTTCCAGAGCAACCTGCTCCGGCGCGTCTTCAGCCGGCTGAAGCTGGATCCGAATTTCATCGCCATCGTCACCACCATCCTCAGCCTCGCCTCGATCATCTTTTTCGCCGTCGCGGCGGTGAATGCGGCCGGGTTCCCGCTGGCTTGGGATGCGCCTTTGCCTGGGGTGAAATTGAGCCTGCTCCAGGTGCTGCTGCTCATCGTGATGCTGATCGCCGTCTTCTGGCTCTCGTCGCACACGAAGCGTTTTTTGTTCAACCGCTTCCTCGTTAATAGCGGCCTCAACCGCTCGCTCCAGTACGCTATCTCGCAGGTCGTCAGCAATGCCGTCCTCGTCATCGGCGTCCTCATCGTCCTGACCAACACCGGAATTAATCTCGGTGCACTCGCCGTCTTCGCGGGCGCGATCGGCGTCGGTATCGGCGTCGGGCTCCAGACCATCGCGAGCAATTTCATCAGCGGCCTCGTCATTCTCGCCGAGCGCCCCATCGCCATCGGCGACCGCGTGGAAGTGGGCAACGTCACCGGGCAGGTGGAGAAAATTCGCGCGCGCTGCACTATCATCCGCACGAACGACAACATCTCCATGATCGTGCCGAACTCGAAGTTCATCGAAGAGCCGGTCACGAACTGGACCTACGGCGATCCGCGGGTGCGTTTCCGCATTCCGATCGGCGTCGCCTACGGGAGCAATCTCGAGAGAGTGCGCGAAGCCCTCATCGCCGCCGGCAAGGAAAATGAAAACACCCTGGCCGATCCCGCGCCGAGCGTGTTCCTGGATAAATTTGGCGACAGCTCGATTGATTTTGAGCTCGTTGTCTGGAGCAGCGAGATGAGTTACCGGCCGCGGCGTTACCGGAGCGATCTCTATTTCGCCATCGCGCGCAAATTGGAGGAAGCCGGGATCGAAATCCCCTTTCCGCAGCGCGACATTCACATCCGGAGCGGCGTGCTCCCGCTCACGCGCGAGACGAACGAGACGGAGAAATCCGCCTAACGACTCCCGGCTCGCCGAGAGCTGGCTTTTCATTCGCGTATGCCATCCGACGAGTCGATTCCAATCCCGGGCGGGCAGGCGCGCATCCTCTCGCTGGCAGCAGTGCGCACTCTCGCGGAGTGGCCGGAGGCGCTGCGCGCGCAAGCCAAAGATCACCGCTTCTACGAGCTGATCGAGGAGACGCTGCACTGCGGCTTCGAACATCACTACCTCGTTCTGGAGGATGACGCGGGCACCATTCGCGGGGTGCAGCCGCTGTTCTTCGTGCAGCAAAATTTGGTGGAAGGCGTGCCGGCGCTCCGCGCGGTGGTCGAATTTGTGCGCCGGCGTTTCCCGCGTTTTCTCACCATGCGCCTTCTTATGGTCGGCTGCGCAGCAGGTGCCGGGCATCTCGGCGCTTGTCGGGCGGACGATGAGGAATGGGTCGTGCGCGGGCTCTGCGCCGCGCTCGCGATTTACGGGCGCCGCGCCGACGCTTCACTCGTGGTCTTGAAGGATTTCTCTGCGCGCGACCGCGAGACGCTGGAGCGTTTCACCGACAACGGCTACACCCTCATCCCGAGCATGCCGATGACGCGCCTGGCGCTGCGTTTCTCGAGCTTCGAGGAATATTTCGCGCGCCTCAGCAAGGCAACGCGGAAAGATTTGCGGCGAAAATTCCGGCGGGTGGAAAAAGCAGCTCCAATCCAACTCGACGTGGTGACCGACGTCTCACCGTGGGTGGACGAGATCTATCCGCTCTATCTGCAAGTTCAGGAGCGCTCGCCGATGAAGTTCGAGATTCTGACAAAGGAATACTTTTGCGAGCTGGGCCAGCGGATGCCGGAACGGACGCGCTTTTTTCTTTGGCGACAAGAAGGCCGGATTATCGCCTTCAGCCTTTGCCTCGTGCACAACGGCGCGATTTACGATGATTATCTGGGCCTCGACTATCGGGTCGCGCTCGACCTCCATCTTTATTTTTATACCTTCCGCGACATCATCCAGTGGGCGATCGCGCAGAACCTGACCTCCTACCGCAGCAGCCCCTTGAATTACGAACCCAAGCTTCACCTCGATTGCGAATTGGCGCCGCTCGATCTCTACGTCATGCACACGTCGCCTTGGCTGAACCTCGTCTTCCCACCCGTGCTGAAACTGCTGGAGCCGACTCGCCATGACCCTGTGCTCCGGCGTTTTCCAAACGCCGCCGAACTCTAAACCGTGCCCGCCTCACCCACCGGTTTTCGGAACCCCTGGCTGCAGCTCGCGCTCAGCCAAACCTGCACCATGCTAGGCGATCTCTGCCTCAAGCGCGGCGCGGTCGCGACCGCCCACCTCGCGCCGGAGTGGGGCTGGACGGGCGTGGTCGGGCTGGCTTCGCCGCTCGTCTGGCTCGGCATTGTTTTCCTAATCCTGAGCTTCGTGACGTGGCTTTACGTATTGAAACATCTCCCGCTTTCGCGCG
This sequence comes from uncultured Verrucomicrobiae bacterium, assembly GCA_963788065.1. Taxonomy (GTDB): domain Bacteria; phylum Verrucomicrobiota; class Verrucomicrobiia; order Chthoniobacterales; family UBA10450; genus JACCTI01. Next base: position 1,448,539 of record CAWBFF010000008.1, on the reverse strand, counting down.
CGTTTCCCGTCTCGCAGGTGGTCCACATCATGGTGCCGCTGGCGAGCTGGCTTGTGCTCGGGGAATTCATCAGCCCGGTGCGTTGGGGCGGGATCGCGCTCGTCCTCCTCGGGCTCGCGCTCGTCGCCAAACCGGTCGCAAAATTGGAGGAACGCCTGTGACGCCATTCTATCTCGCGCTCATTTTGATTTCGCTGGCCAGCTTCGTCGCCGGCCAGCTCCTGCTTAAACACGGCATGGAATCGACCGTGGAACGCGGCTTCAAACAACGCACCTTCCGCATCTTCCTCTTCCTCGGCACCGTCGCGATGGCCGTTTCGTTTTTCCTCACTCTCGGACTGCTGCAGAAGTTCGACCTCAGCTACATCGATCCCTTCCAGGGGTTGAGCGTGGTCTTTGTCAGCCTGGCCGCCGCGGTTTTCCTCCGCGAAAAATTGAATCTGCGCCTTGTCCTCGGCTCCTGTTTCATCGCCGCCGGCCTCGTCCTCGTCTCACTCACATAAGAGCGGCCAAAGCTTTTGCACGGTGGCGCGATTAATCGCCTGCGCCTCCTGCGGCGCGACGCGCGGCAACTTCGGGTGATCAAACTGAGCCACGAACCGTTGCCCAGCGCGGGCGTAATGCGGCTCGGAATAAGCGCCGCAAATATCGCCGCCCACGATCCGCCCCGCCGCGCGGAGCCGCTCCAGCGCCCAGCCGATGTCCTCCGTCGAAAAGCGTCCGTTCTCCCAATTCGTGATCGCATCCGCGCGCTGCAGCCCATCGAGATCGATGGTCACATAAACATCGCCACCGTGTAGCCCGGCGATGAACTCCTCGAACTGCTCGCGCCAATTCGCGCGGAAAATGGCCCCGCGTCGGTTCCGATCTTTCGCCGGTCGACCGTCCGCCCAGGCATGTATCTCCAGCGTGCCATCCCGTTCCGCGCGTTGATTTCCAAACAGCCGACCCGGCCACCAATACTCGAAATTTCCGCAGCCCCACACGCTCACCTTCCGCACTGATGGCAGCTCAAGCGCGCGATTCACCCAGCCGCCGCAACACCACTTCGGCGGGCGCACATCCCAGTCCGGATGGTTATCGAACGAGATGACCGTGAGCGGCTCCGCATGCCGCCGCAGCCAGAGTGCGCTCAGATGATGGAAATCGCCCGAGCCGTAGAGAATGAAAGGCGCCAAACGGTCCGCATACGTCCGATAAAATTCCTCCACCGTTCCGCGCGGAGCGCAAAAGCGGAGGCGCGGCCCCCATTCCCGAGCATCGACCAAAGGGAGATCCAGGCCGTGCTCAGCCCAGGCGGAGTCGAGGTCGAGATGGATTGCAGTGCGCAAAGCGCGTCAGCTTCGCCAGAATCTCCGGGGGCGACAACTCGATCCGCGCGTCGCGATTGCCGAGCGCGAAGATGGATTCATCAAAGATTAAACTCGCAAGCGCAGGAAGCAGCTGCTCCGGAAAGAAGCGCCCGACGAGCGATCTCATCTGCCGGGTGCAGGATGCCTTCCCCGTCTTCGTCCGAGCTGCCTTAGCCGTACTCGGCACCGCCTAGGCGTTTGTCTTCGCTCGTCCTGATGACGCGCGACCTCTCCTTCGCTGCGCCTCTTTGCCACGCACCGGGCAGCGACTTTCCTTGACGGACTCCGCGCCGCTTGGGACGTTGGCGCTGGCTTCACTTTCATAAGGAGGATCAATTTTGGAATACACCGACGCACCTTCCACCGAGACAATCGCCGACGCGGCGGGCACCATGCACTGTCCGCTGTGCGATGAGATCCTGCCGGCCGATGCGCAAAGCTGCACGCATTGTGATTGGGAGCGGGAAGGCAAAGCCGAGACCGTGGAAGGCAAAGCGAGCGACGTGGTCGCGGTCATGCTCAGTGCGCTCCCCGGATTAGGGCATATTTATAAAGGGCATCGCTTGGTGGGCCTGCTCCTCATGTTCCTCGGCACACCCGCAGCGGTAGGCGGCGCGCTTCTTCTCGCCACTGGCACGGCTGGCTTCGGCGCTCTCATTCTGCCCTTCTTCTGGCTTTGCGTGATGGTGCACGTCTACGCCATCCGGGACTGCATCCAGCCGGTCGAGAAGGACGAAGGCGAACAATACTAGCGCATCCCCAAACGGGGCGTGCTCGTTAGGCGACGGCTTCGGTCGCGACAACGGCGGCGTGGATTTCCTCCAGGATTTCGCGCAGACCGTAGCGGAATTTCCAGCCCGGAAAATGTTCCTGGAAACGCCGCACATCGCTAATCCACCAAATGTGATCGCCGATCCGGTTGTTTTCTTCGTAGCTCCAACTCAGGCGGCGTCCGCTGATCTCTTCGCAAAGATTGATCGCTTCCAGCATCGAGCAATTGCTGTGGCGGCTTCCGCCTAAATTGTAAACTTCGGCCGCGCGCGGTGCGGCGATGTAAGCAGCGAAGGCTTCGACCAGATCGAAGCTGTGGATGTTATCGCGCACCTGTTTGCCGTTGTAACCGAAAACGCGATAGGGCCGACCACTCACCGTGCACTTCATGAGGTAGGAGAGAAAGCCATGCAGCTCCGTGCCAGCGTGCGCCGGGCCGGTCAGGCAACCACCGCGGAAGCACGCCGTCGGCATTCCAAAGTAGCGGCCGTACTCCTGCACCAGGATGTCGGCGGCTGCCTTCGACGCGCCGAAAAGCGAGTGCTTCGTGTAATCGATGCTCATTGTCTCGGAGATGCCAGGCTCGTATTCGTGCCCCTCGGCGATTTCCCAGCGCAGCTCCAATTCGCGCAGCGGCAAACGATTCGGCGTGTCGCCGTAGACTTTGTTCGTCGAGGTGAAAACGAACGGCGCTTCCGGAGAACATTCGCGCGCCGCTTCGAGCAGATTCAGCGTGCCGTTGGCGTTGACCGTGAAATCCATCTGCGGATCGCGCGCCGCCCAATCATGCGACGGTTGCGCGGCGGTGTGAACGACCGCGCCAATCTGCGCGCCCTGCGCGCGAAAAAGGTCGCGCACCGCCTCGGCGTTCCGGATATCGATGTCGTGGTGCTCGTAGCCGTCCACCGTCTGCACAAGCTGATCGCGCACCGACTTGGTGGAAGCTTCCGCGCCGAAGAAGCGGCTCCGCATATCGTTGTCGATTCCCACTACGCGCCAGCCGTCCTGCGCGAAATGTTTCACCGTCTCAGAGCCGATCAAACCAGCCGACCCGGTCACAATGATGGTGTTCTGTTTCATCTTTACCGAAAATCCTGCCGCTGACCGACGTGCCTGAATCGCACCGCGCTCAACTTGGCTGGCCGATGATCCAGGTGACCTTGCCGTTCGCAGCCGCCACGCGCGCGGCCGGATACTGTTGATCGCCTGCGATCACGCTTTCGATCAATTCCGGATGTTTCGTCCCATCCACGAGGAAGCAAATCGCCCGCGCCTGCGCGATGAGCGGGAAGGTGAAGGTGATGCGCCAGGAATCAAACTTCGGAACGAAATTGGCCACCACTTTGCGCGATGTCTCATCAAGCGCGGCGGTGCCGGGAAAGAGCGAAGCCGTGTGCCCATCATCGCCCAGACCGAGCAGGATCAAATCGTGCCGGTAAGTCATCTCCCCTTTCTGCGCCGCGAGTACGCTCAGCTTGTCCTCGTATTCCTGCGCCGCCAGTTGCGGCGCAGCTTCACCGCGCATCCGCGCGACCGAAGTTTCCGGAATTGCCGCCGGCAAGAAGAGTGCCTCGCGCGCCATCCGGTAGTTGCTCTGCTCATGATCCGGGGGCACGCAGCGCTCGTCGCCGAAGGTCACGCAGACGCGCTCCCACGGGAGTTCGTGGCCTGCGCGTGCGAGTTCCGCGTAAACCGGCCTCGGCGTGCGTCCGCCGGAAAGCGCGATGCGGAATTCGTCCCGTTCCCCCAACGCCGTGCGCGCATGCTGCAAAACAAAGTCGGTCGCGTCCGCGACGAAGTTTTTGGTCCGAACGATTTCCGGTTTCATAATTTAGATGGCGCAGTGCGCCTGCCCGCGTTTTTCGAGATAGCGCTGATGATATTCTTCCGCGCGATGAAAGGCCGGCGCAGGCTCGATATGTGTAACGATCGGCCGCGGGAACCGCCCGCTCGTTTCCAGCGCGTCGCGAGTCTGCTCTGCCGCTTCTTTCTGCTCCGGCGAGTAATAGAAGATCACGGAACGATACTGCGTGCCGAAATCGGGGCCCTGGCGGTTCAGCGTGGTGGGATCGTGGTTGGACCAGAAAACATCGAGCAGCTGCCGGTAACCGACTTTGGTCGAATCGAACTCCACCTGCACCACTTCCGCGTGCCCGGTCGAGTCCGTGCAAACCTCTTCATAGGTCGGGTTATCCGTCCGTCCACCGGCATAGCCGACCGCGGCCTCGGTGACGCCGTTGATATTGCGAAACGTTGCCTCCACGCCCCAAAAACACCCTGCCCCGAACATCGCCTTTTCCATCGTCATGCGTCCACGATGAAACGACTTAACTGCGCGCGCAACAATCCAGAAACTCGCCGCCCGCTTACATCACCATCCCGCCGTCCACCGCCAGAACCTGGCCGGTGATGTATTTCGCTTCCGCGGAAGCAAGGAACGCGACCGCGCTCGCGATGTCGTCCGGTTGACCTAACGAGTTCAAGGGAATCTTGCTCAGAATCGCTTTCCGAATTTCTTCCGAGAGCACTGCGGTCATATCGGTCTCGATCAAGCCCGGCGCGACGGCGTTCACGGTAATCCCGCGACTGGCCACTTCGCGGGCGAGCGATTTGGTAAAGCCGATCAAGCCCAGCCTTGCTCGCGGCGTAATTGGCCTGCCCGGCATTGCCGATCAAGCCGATGACGGAGCTAATGTTAATGATGCGGCCGCTGCGCTGTCGGATCATGGAACGCTGCAAGGCCTGCACGAAATTGAACGCGCCTTTCAGGTTCGTATTCAGGACCGTGTCCCAATCTTCCACCGACATGCGCATGCTCAGCCCATCGCGCGTCACGCCGGCGTTGTTCACGAGAATGTCCACCCGCTCGAAATCTTCCAGGATGCGCGCGCCTACGGCCTGGACCGCAGCGTGATCGGAGACGTCCACGGCGTAGGCCTTCGCTGCACCTTCGCGGAGAGCATTGATTTCATCGGCAGTCTTCTGCGCGTTCGCTTCGGTGCGGCTGACGGACGCGACGCGTGCGCCCCCCTGCGCGAGACGGACCGCGATGGCATGACCGATTCCCCGCCCCGCGCCGGTCACGACCGCAACCTGGTTATCAAATTTCATCATTCGCCAAACTTCACCCACCATTCGCAAACCGCGAGCGCTCGCTTTATAAGTGCCCTATGCCCCGCCGGCCGAACGCCAGTTACCCACTGCCCTTGCGGTTTCACGCGCAATGAAGTGCCCGTCCTGCGCCACGCCCCTGGCTGAACCGCTCCCCCGCTGCCCGGAGTGCCGGCTTTCGCTCCAGCGCCTCGACCTGAAGTTCGGCATGGTGCCGCGCCATTCGCGCTATCTCTCCGATCGGAGCGGCAAGCTGGAGCTGAGCGAAATGGGCACGCTGCGCGAAGCGTTGCGCTTGTTCGAAAAGAAATTCCCGCAGGTCCTCTTTTCCGTCCTCGTGACCGAGTTGCCGGCCAACAGTTCGGTGAGCGAATACGCCTTTTGGATGGCGAACCGGGCGCGCTTCAGCTCGATCGAGAAGACGCAGAGCGATAACTTCGATCTCCTCCTCGTGATCGACGTCAACTCCGGGACGGCAGCCCTAACGACTGGCTACGGCCTGGAGCCGCACGTGAGCGAAGAGGATTTGGAAGATGTGCTGCAAACGCTGGCGCGTCCCTTGCGCGAAGGGGATTGGGCGGCCGGCATTCATGCCGTGGTGGAAGCGATGATCACGAAATTGCGCGAGCGTTCTGTGGTTGAAAAGACCGCTCTCCGCGACAAGGCCGAACCGGAAAGTTTTTGAGCATGCCTCCGATCAATCGCCGACACACGCTTCTCCGCTATACCCTTCTGCTCTCATTGATCACGGTCGCGCTGATCTCGTCTTGCCCCGCAGCGGCGCCGACTCCGTTTCCAGAGCCATCGTCCGCCAGTTCCCTGTTTCAGAATCGTCCCATCGGCCCGATGCCGCCGCCGACCGCCACGCCGACGCCGAAGCATTATCTTCAACCGGAAGAAGAGGGCGAACCGATTCCGCGCAGCTGGTGGATTGGAGGCATCGCGGCCGTGGCCCTGGCCATCGTAGCCTTGCTTTATCTCGCGACGCGCTCCTGGCGTTCCTCGAATTTGTTCGATCGCCAATATCGATTCCCGACCGGTGGAAAAGCCGCTCTCCGCTTGGGCGCGGTGCGCAGCGGGGGACACATGGCGACCCTCAGATTCGACGGCGAAACGCTGCCGCCGCCTTCAAAACCGGAAGACGTTTAGGAACGCGACTTCGAGCGCGAGCGCTTCCTGGATGTTGCGCCCGAGGTGATCGCGCAATTCTTCCACCCGCCGGATGCGGCGCAGAATTTCCGGCGTGCTCAGCCTGTCCGCGAGCGCGCGAGTTTGCGTAGCGGCGCGGGGAAATTCCTGACGCTCCAACCCAGTGCTCGCGCGCAAAACATCCGACCACCAGCGCAGCAAAACCTCCACCAGCTGCGCGCGCCGCTGCACGTAGAGGCTTTCATTCAGCGCCTTGAAGTGATCCTCGCGCTCGTCCAGCCAGGCGCCGTCGGTCGTGTTTTTGTAGCGCTGTTCTTCGCGCTTGAGGGACGCGGCGTTCTCGGTCTGAATCGCCTCCTTCGTCTGCGCGAGGAGGCGTTGAAATCCCTGCGTCAAACGGTAGGCGCTTTGCAGGCCGCTCGCTTCTTTCGACACCGCCGCGCCGAGCAGCTCGACCAGCTCAGTCTCTTCCGCGGACGGAGCTCTTTCCGCGCTCGGCGCGAGCGGAATCGGAATGCAGCGCGAGATGATGGTATCGGGCAGCGCTTCCGGGAGCGCGCTTAGGAGCAGCAACAACGAGTCGTTAGGCGGCTCTTCCAGCGTTTTAAGAAAAGCGTTGGCGGCTTGCGGTTGCAGACGGTCGGCATCGGAAACGATCGCCACCTTGCGTCGCCCGCCGGAGGCGCGCATCTGGAGCGAGTGCTCGAGGTTCCGGATCTGCTCGATCACGATGCGGCGCGATTTCGATTCTGGTTCCGCGACGAAAACCTGCGCCGCGCCGGCCGCGAAAATCTCCTCCTCCTGCGTGCCGTTAACGAGATTGGCCAGGCGCGAAGCGAGGGCGCGCTTGCCCGCGCCGGTCGGGCCGGAAATGAGATACGCGTGCGCGAGACGATTCTGTTCGTGCGCGCGCTGCAGATAGGAAAAGGCGGAGTCAGGGGAAAAAGCCATGGTCCTTAAACTTCGCCTGCAACAGCTGCCAAATCTCCGCTTCGATCTCATCGACCGAGCGGGCGCCATCGACCAGACACACCCGCTCCGGCTCCCGCGTCGCCAGTTCCCGATAGGCCGCACAAACTCGCTCGTAGAATTCGGTCGGCTCCTGCTCCATCCGATCCGGCGCGCCGACCGGGCGCACGCGGCGCAACATCCGCGCGCTGCGCGGTCGCCACATCCACATCGAGGATGAAGGTCGCATCCGGCCGGCAGTCGCCGACCGCGAAGGCATTGAGTTGCGCGACGATTTCCGGATCGAGGCGTCGCGCCACGCCCTGGTAAACCGTGGTCGAATCGTAAAAGCGATCGGAGAGGACAAGCGCGCCGCGTTCCAGCGCGGGCTCGATAACTTCGCGCACGAGCTGGCTGCGGCTGGCTTCAAACAGGAGCAGCTCTGTCTTCGGTTGCATGCCGGCGCTCTCGGGCGCGAATTGCAAGAGATCGCGAATCTTCTCGCCGATCGCCGTCCCGCCCGGCTCGCGCGTGACAATGAAGGACGCGCCCGCTGTTTGCAGACGCGCCGCGAGCCGCTGGATCTGGGTGGATTTCCCGCAGCCTTCCGAGCCTTCGAAAGTGATGAAGAGGCCGCGTGACACGGGGCGATTGTGAAACAGGCCGCGGCGGTTGTCGAATCACCGCTGTCGGCGTATCGACTCTGCGATGAAAAATTTCTGGCTCGTGAAGCAGGAACCCTCCGCCTACTCGTGGTCCGATTTCCTCGCGGATAAGACGACGAGCTGGACCGGCGTGCGCAATTTCACGGCGCGCAATAATCTTCGTGCGATGCAAAAAGGCGACGCGGTCCTGTTTTATCACAGCGTGACCGAGAAGGCGGTCGTAGGCATCGCGGAGGTAACGCGGACAAATTATCCCGACCCAACGGCGGAAGAGGGCGATTGGAGCGCGGTGGAGTTGCGCGCGAAAAAAGCGCTGCGCCGGCCGGTCACGCTGGAGGAAATTAAGCGCAGCCGCCCATTGCACGAGATGGCGCTGCTGCGGCTCTCGCGCTTATCGGTGCAGCCGGTAACGGCGGCGGAGTTTGAGGAGATCATCCGCCTCGGCTCGAGCTAGGGCGCGCGCTCCGCTCTTGCTTGTCGCGGGCGGGAAAGCGAAAACCTCACTGTGACTGGCGCTGCGACCACTTCCTTCCCCGTCTTCGCGCCCGCTCTCGCGGCTGAGCGGCACCAGCTCATCGTTTCCGTGCACGATGTTGCCCCGCCCACACGCGGCGCATGCGAAAAAATGCTCGCGGATCTCGCGCAGCGCGGCGTGGATGTTTGTTCTCTCCTGGTCGTGCCCGATTACCACCACAGCGGAAGCGCGACGGCGGACGCCGAGTTCACGCGCTGGCTCCGGAATCTGGAGGCGGACGGCCACGAAATCGTCATCCACGGCTATTTCCACGAGCGCGCTCGGAAGGCGGGGGAAGGCTGGGGCACGCAGTTGATCACGCAGACTTATACGAGCGGTGAAGGCGAATTCTACGACGTCGGTTATGACGAAGCGCTGCGGTTAATCACCCGCGCGCGGGATGAATTCCACGCCGCGGGATTGCGCCCGCATGGCTTCATCGCGCCGGCGTGGCTCCTGAGCGGAGAAGCGGAACGGGCCGCGGCCGATGCGGAGATGGAATACACCACGCGCCTGACCGGCATTATCGATTTGCGACGGGGCCGCACGTTTCCGGCGCGGTCGCTGGTGTATAGCACGCGCAGTGGTTGGCGGCGCAGCACGAGCCTGGCCTGGAACGGGACGCTCGCCCGGTTGCAGGCCGCACAACCGCTCGTCCGGCTCGGCGTTCATCCGCCCGATCTCGCGCACCCGAAAATCTGGTCGCAGATCGCCAGCCTGGCCGGCGCATTTACAAAAACACGCACGGCCACGACCTACCGCGATTGGATGAACGAATGGCGGGCGCGCGATCCCGCCGACTCCTGAACCGGATGAGCCGCTGCGATCTTCACGTCCACTCCCGCTCGAGCGCGCGCTCGGAGGAATGGCTCTTCCGGCGCTTCGACCTGCCGGACAGTTACTCCGATCCGCAGGATCTCTACGAACAACTGCGGAAGGCGGGGATGGATTTCGTCACCATCACCGATCACGACACGATCGAGGGTTGCTTGCAGATCGCGCATCATCCGCGCGTTTTTCTGAGCGAGCAGGTCACGACGTATTTCCCGCAGGATCCCTGCAAGATTCACCTGTTGGTCTGGGGTTTGAACGAAGCGCAACACGCGGAGATCGCACGGGTGCGGGAGGATATTTTCGCGCTGCAGAAATATTTGCAGGAACAAAACCTGGCCCACGCTGTCGCGCATCCGCTCTACAGCATTAACGGGAAACTCTCCGCGTCCCACCTCGAGCGGCTCTTCCTGCTCTTTAAACATTTCGAGGGCATCAACGGCCTGCGCGACGCGCTTCTCGGCGATTTGATTCGTCAGATCCTCGACGGACTGACGCCGGGAAAGATCGACGAATTCGCGGAGCGCCATCAGCTCGCGCCCACGCACGCCGAGCCATGGAAGAAGGTGTTGATCGGCGGCTCGGACGATCATGGCGGGAAGTTCCTCGCCACCGCGTGGACGGAAACGCCGACCACGAAAACGCCCGCCGATTTTCTGGCCCACGTGCGCGCGGGCACGTGTTCCGCGCAAGGCGCCGGGGGCACGCCGTTGGCCCTCTCGCACGGCTTCTACAACACGCTTTCGTGTTTCATTCAGGACCGTTTCCACGAGCGCCTGGGCGCGAGCGCGCCGCTGCTGGAGGCGATGTTTTCACGCTTCATGGAAGGGCGCGATCCGACGGAGTTTACCCTGCGCGAAAAAGCGAGCTTCGTCGCCCAAGGCGTACTTTCCGGGAAGATTTTCGAACTGGCCAAGCGCGGCAATGTTTCGCTCTGGAAGGAGCTCTCGAATTATTTCGCGCAACCAGAAGTGAAGGCGCTCCTCGCGCAAGAAACCGAAGAGGTGCGCAGCCCGGAACGCCGCACCTTCATGATGGCAAACCTGGTTTGCGAGCAGCTCGCCTTCCGCCTCTTCGAGCGCTTCGTGAAGCAGCTCAGCGGCGGCAACGTTATCGAGAGCATCCAGGCTTTGAGTGGCGTGGTTCCGATCCTCGTCCTGCTCGCGCCCTACATCTACGGCTTCCACAGCCAGGCGCCTTCGCGGAGCTGGCTGCGCGAGCTTTGCCTCCATTTGTTAGGCGAAATTCCGCCGGCCTTGCAGAACCGGAAACGCGCCTGGTTTACCGACACTCTGGAAGACGTGAATGGCGTCTCCACCACCATTCGCAAAATGGCCGCGGCGGCTGCGGCGGCGGGCGAGGAATTGGTCGTCGTGACCTCGCTCGGTCAGTTCACGATTGATGACATCCCGGTGAAAAATTTCCGCCCGATCGGCGAGTTCGAGCTGCCGGAATATGAGCTGCAAAAGCTCAGCTTCCCGCCCATCCTCCAGGTGCTCGATTACGTGCAGCGCGAGCAATTCAGCGAAATCATCATCAGCACGCCCGGGCCGATGGGCCTGACCGGATTGCTCGCGGCGAAGATGCTTAATCTGCGGACCAGCGGCATCTACCACACCGACTTCCCGGAATACATTCGCATCCTGACGGAGGACCGCTTTCTGGAAAGTTTCGCGTGGACCTACATGCGGTGGTTCTACGGCCAGCAGGATACGATTTATGTGAACTCCGAGCAGTACCGGCGAAGCTGGGCCGAGCGTGGAATCGAGGCGGAGAAACTGCAAATCCTGCCGCGCGGACTCGACACCGATCTCTTCCATCCCGATCGCCGGCTCAAGAGTTTTTGGCAGCGGCCGGGCGCGGTGGCGGACGAAGTGCGCCTGCTCTACGTGGGGCGCATTTCGCGGGAGAAAGACCTCGATGTCCTGGCGAGCGCCTACCGCAAATTGCGCGATGCCGGGCTGCCGGTGCGCCTCTTCATGGTGGGCATCGGCCCGCACGTGAAAGCGCTCAAGGAATTGCTGCCGGACGCGATCTTTGCCGGCTACCTCGCGGGCGAAGAACTCGCCACCGCCTACGCGTCGGCGGACGTTTTCGCGTTCCCGAGCACGACCGATACCTTCGGCAACGTCATCCTCGAAGCGCAGGCCGCGGGCTTGCCCGTGATCGTTTCGGATGTGGGCGGCCCACGCGAGTTGGTCGAGCACGGCGTGAATGGCTTTGTGACCAAAGCCCACGACGCGGATGCGCTTGCGGACGCCATCAAAACTCTGGCCACCGACGCCGCGCTCCGGAGGGAGATGGGGCGCCGCGCCCGGCAAGGCGTGGTCGATCGGAGCTGGCCGGGAGCGTTCCAGAAATTCTGGGCGACGACCAATAACTAGCGCTGGCGCGATGGTTTAGTGGCGGGGCGAGGCGTGCGGAATCTTCGTTCAGCCAAAAATGAAAAAAGGAATTCGATGCCTGGTCCTGCTCTGCCTCCTCGTCGCCGCCCTGCCGGTGGCGTGGGGAGATGAAGAAGTGCGTCGAGTGCAGGAGGAGCTGCGAAAGCGGAACCTCTACTTCGGCGACATCAACGGCCAGAAGACCCCTGGTCTTGCGGAAGCCCTGAAACGCTATCAGGCGCGGAAAGGTTTCACCCCCAGTGGCGCAATCGACGACGTGACCGCCTATTCGCTCAACGTCCGCAGCGACGAAACGCCCGGCCAATCGCTGCCGCCGTTGCCCGATGTGCCCATTCTAAAGAGCGATTTCGCGCAACAAATCCCAGAAGGCGAGCGCCTCGCCCGCGAGAAGTTATCGGAAAAAAATCCGGACCTCGTGCCCACACCGCCCCCTCCCGCGGAATCTCCACCGCCCTCGCAAGATTTGAGTCCGCAGCGTGTGACCGCTCTCGTGGAGAGCTACCTGCGCGCGAGCGAGACAGACGACATCAAAGCGCAAACTGCGTCGTACTTTTCTTATCCGGTGAAGTATTTCGACCACGGCGTGCAAGGGGCGACTTTCGTGGAGCGAGATGTCGGATATTACCTTCGGCAATGGCCCGAGCGGCGCTACACTCTGCTCGAGCCGGTCACCTTCGCAGCCTCCGATGAGGAAGGCGCCACCATTATCCAATTCAAGATCGCCTACGACCTGCGCAACTCGCACCGGCACGCTGTCGGGCGCACGAATAATTTTTGGACGATCCGCCCGCAAGACGGTCAGCTGAGAATCATTGCCATCCAGGAGGCGCGGCTGAGAGAATAAAACCCCTCCAGCCTCCGTCGAAGGCTGCTCCCGCGTGAAGAAGACGCGACCTCGATGCGAGCCCAACGATGAAAGTCCAAACCAAGATCGCCCTCCTCCTCCTCCTGGTAGTGGCGACTTTCCTGGCCGGCCTGGCCGCCTTGCGCGCCTACGACTTGCGGAAATTTCGCAAGATCGCCGATGAACGTTTTGCGGAGCGGAACCGCTCTTTCGACCGCTTCCTGAGCAAGCACGGCGAGAAATTGGAGACGCTGGCCTTGAACGACAGCGCCTCGGACGAACTCGTGCAGGCGATCGTCTCGAACGATCAGCTCTGGTTCAATCAAAACCTTGCCTTGCCGCGGCTGGAGAGTTTCGGAGCGAACGCCGCCTGGGTCTATCGCGTGGACGGGAGCCTCGTTCACCGGATCAATAATTTGGGCGCCGGCGAGCTCAACAATCTTCCCATCCCGCGCGACGCCTTCGCCGCGCTCTTCGCTAATTCGCAGCTCGCCTACTTTTTCGTCGCCGTCCCACAAGGCATCATGGAAATCCGCGGCGCCGGGATTCATTCCTCCAAGGATTTCAAGCGCGCGCTGGCGCCGGCCGGATATCTTTTCGTCGGCCGGCTTTGGAGCAAGCCCGCCCTCGAGGACATGTCGCTCTTCACCGGTAACGCGATCCACCTCGCCAGCGTCCAGGAAAATTATAACGACGAGTATGGGCAGCTCGCCTTCTCGCAGCCGCTCCGCAGTTGGGACGGCCGGCCTATCGCGCAACTCGTGGTCCGGAATGAGTCGCCCGTCGTGCAAGATCTCCGCCGGTCCAGTGAACGGCTATTTCTCGCGCTCGTCTGTTTCGCCCTGGTCCTCTTTCTCATCCTCAGTCTGTCGCTCTTCCTCTGGGTTCGCCGGCCGCTGCGCAAGATCATGGCCAGCCTTACCCGCGACGATCCGGCGCCGATCGAGGGCCTGGCCCGCGATCGCTCGGAGTTCGGTGAGCTGGCCCGGACAGTGCAAAAATTCTTCGCCCAGCGCGACAAACTCCTCCGCGAAATGGACGAACGCCGCGCCACGGAAGAAGCTCTGCGGAAGAGCGAAGAGGAATTGCGCCATTCGCAAAAGATGGAAGCCGTCGGTCGTCTGGCGGGCGGGATCGCGCACGATTTCAACAACCTCCTCACCGCCATCATCGGCTACGCCGAACTGGTCCAGGATCGCGATACGAGCGATCCGATCGTCCGCCAGCACGCCGCCTCCATTCGCAAAGCGGGCGAGCAAGCCGCCGCGCTCACCCGCCAGCTGCTCGCCTTCAGTCGGAAGCAGCTCCTGCAGCCGAAGGTCATCGATCTTAACCACCTCGTGACCGACATGCAGAGCTTGCTCCGCCGCGTCATTGGCGAACGCTTCATCCTTGAAACGAGAGCGGAAGCCGCGCTCGGCACCGTTATGGCGGATCCCAGCCAGATCGAGCAGGTCATCCTCAACCTGGGCGTGAATGCGCGCGATGCCATGCCCGCCGGAGGCCAGTTGCTCATCCGCACCGCCAACGTCCATCTCGACAAATGGCGCGCTCCACAGATTTCCGTCTCACTCAGCGAAGGCGATTACGTGGAGCTTTCCGTGACCGACACCGGCGCCGGGATGGACGACGAAACGAAGTCCCGCATCTTCGAGCCGTTCTTCACCACCAAAGGTCCCGGCAAAGGCACCGGCCTCGGGCTCGCCACTGTTTACGGCATCGTGCGCCAAAGCGGCGGCGGCATCTCGGTCGAAAGCGAAGTGGGAGAGGGCAGCACGTTCCGCATTTATTTCCCGCTCGAGCTGGCTCTACCCGATCGCGCCCCCGCCGTTTCTCCGCCCGTGGAGAAGTCGTCAAACTTCGAGACCGTCCTCGTGGTCGAGGACGAGGAGATTGTGCGCGAACTGGTTTGCGATGTTCTGAACGACCAAGGCTACCACGTCCTTTGCGCGTGCGACGGTCAACAGGCCCTCCAGATGGCCGGCGAGCACGCCGAGCACATTCATCTGCTCATCACCGACGTCATCATGCCCCACATCAACGGCCCCGACCTGGCCGAGCAACTCAGTGCCGCCCGCCCCGAGATCAAGGTGCTCTACGTTTCCGGTTATTCGGATAACGACATCGGCGACCACGGCGTCCTCGATACTCACATCGATCTCCTGCAAAAACCTTTCACCCCGCAGGCGCTCGCTCGGAAAGTGCGCGACGTCCTCCAGGAGCGTCCCTATGCGGCAGTTACCTCCGCCTAACGACTTGTGGTCCGGCGCCGGACGCACGCATGGTTTTTCGCGCTGGCAGATCCTGGGCATAGTAGCCATCTCGGGCGCGCTCCTCGCCTTTCTCTTCCTCTCCGGGTCGTGGAAGGGCGAGCCCGCCGCCGCGAACGGCCCGGAGGTTTACGCCGCCTGGTATCACGTGCCCGAGGATTCGCTCGCTCATCGCCGGGCGGACGGCCAGGAATTCACCGCTGCGCACAATAAACTTCCCCTCGGCACGCTCGTCCGCGTCACTCGCCTCAAGAACGGCAAGACGCTTACCGTCCGCATCACCGATCGCGGGATTCACAATCGCCAGGTGCAGCTCGATCTCTGCCAGGAAGCCGCCGAGCAGCTCGAGATGATCCACAAAGGCATCGCCCGCGTGCGCATGGAAGTCATCTCCGAACCGCCCGGCGCTCCGCCGCCCGCGTCTAACACCACCGCCGCGCAGCCGTAGCTCGAGGCGCTCCGGGCGAGAGTCCATGCAGTTTCGGCGCGCCAATAAGGCAGCGCTCGCGCGTCCGCTTTCCACGCGCGAACACATTGCATAGCCGCCGCGGCTGGAAGAACGTGCGCTCCATGTCCAACGCCGCTCCCGTCGCTGAAATCCGGCAAGCTTTCCCCGCTCTCGATCGCCGCGAAGGCGCGCATCCCGTCGCCTACTTCGATGGTCCCGGCGGCACCCAGGTCCCGCGCTCCGTCGTGGAAGCGATGAGCGATTATCTCTTCCACCACAACGCGAACAGTCACTGGGCATTCCCGAGCAGCCAGGAAACCGATCAGATCATCACCAGCGCGCGTCAGGCTCTGGCCGATTTCCTGAACGCGTCCCCGAACGAGATCGCCTTCGGCGCGAACATGACCACGCTCACGTTTCATCTCGCGCGCGCACTCGGCCGCAGTTACGGGCCGGGCGATGAAATCGTCGTAACCGAGTTGGACCACCACGCCAACGTGGCCCCATGGCGCGCGCTGGAGAAGGAACGGGGCGTCACCGTTCGCGTGGTTCAGATGATCCCGGAAACAGGGCAATTAAATTGGGATGATTTCGCGCGCTGCTTGAACGGACACACCAAACTGGTCGCCATCGGCGCGGCCTCGAATGCGCTCGGCACCATCAATGACGTCCGCCGCGCTGCGGAGATGGCGCGTGAGATGGGCGCCCAGGTTTTCGTCGATGCCGTGCACTACGCGCCGCACGAGTTAGTCGACGTGCGGGCGTTCGACTGCGATTTCCTCAGTTGTTCCGCCTACAAATTCTACGGCCCGCACATCGGCGTGCTTTACGGAAAACACGACCGGCTCGCCGTCGCTCGATTTTCCCAAGCTCCTCCCCTCGCCCAATACCGCGCCGGAGCGAGCCGAGACCGGCACGCAGAATCATGAAGGCATCGCCGGCGCCGCCGCTGCGGTCGATTTCCTCGCCGGGCTCGCTCCCGGCGCCAACCGCCGCGCTTGCCTAACGACTGCTTTCCACGAGCTGCACGAACGCGGCCGCGCCCTCCTCACGCAGATGTGGACCGGCTTGTCAGCCATCGACGGCGTGCGCCTATTCGGCCCGGGCCCGGAAGCGGCGCGCACGCCGACGGTGGCGTTCACCGTGGCCAACCTTCCCGCGATTGAAGTCACGCGTCAGTTGGCCACGCACGGCGTCTTCGCTTCCAATGGCGACTTCTACGCCACGACGGTGGTGGCGCGACTCGGGCAAACCCGCGATGGCCTGGTCCGCGCCGGCTGCGCTTGTTACACCACCGCCGAAGAAGTGGAACGCATGACGCAAGCCGTGGCGGCGATCAGCGGCCAGCGTTGAGAGTGCGTCCCAGCGGAAGCACTCTCGGGCGAATCGACCGTGCTGCGCCTGCCGGTTAATAGGAACTGCGCCTACTTCGACCTCTCGTTCGAATTCGCCACGCCTCCGGCGCGCGCCTTCGCTAGCGCTACGTCGGAGGCATTGATCACGCCGTTGGCGGTGACATCATTGCGGAAATTTGCCGCGCTCACCGCCGCCCCAATCTGGCTTTTGATTTGCGAAATATCAGATGCATTCACGATCGCATTTCCGGAAACGTCACCCGCGCGGAATTGTACGCTCAGAGACATGCTCGAGAGCGTTCGATCCAGGTCGTCGCGCATATTACTTAGAGTCAGCGTGAGCGTCTGACCGTCGGGGACGCTGGCCAGTGGAATCGCCTTCAATCGTGCCTTGTCCGGTGGCTCGATTGAAATTAACGAAGCGGCGACGGAATTTGGGGGCTCGCGTTGCAACCGGATAACAAGATTGTGGCCGTGGGGCAATCCCGCACTGCTCCGAGTGACGGCACAAGCGACAACTTCGCAGCTGCTCGTCTCCTACCAAACGGAAGCCTCGATCCGGCGTTCGGCAGCGGCGGGAAGGTGACAACTAATTTCGGAACGCAAAGCGATGTCGCCTTCGCAGTGGTCATCCAGCCGGATGGAAAAATCGTCCTAAGTGGACGGGCCGTGCCGCCGCAGACCAATGCATTCGATTTTGGGCTGGTGCGCTACAACGCGGACGGAAGCCTGGATTCAACCTTCGGCATTGGCGGAAAAGTGACGACAAATTTTCTCAACGGAGTGGACGCAGCCTATGCGGTCAAACTCCAATCGGACGGCAAAGTCGTCGCGGCCGGGGTGCGCGGAGGGACCTCCACGGCCTTCGGTCTGGCGCGTTACAATATGAACGGCAGTCCTGACTCTACCTTTGGCAGCGGCGGCTTAACGGAAATATTTTTTGAGGGACGTGATGAAGCGCGCGCGCTGCTCATTCAGCCGGATGGAAAGATCGTGGCCGCAGGAACCGCGAACGGCGGCGCCAGCATCGGTGACTTCGCCCTCGTCCGCTATCAGGGCGACCTGCAGTTCTCGCAGGCAGTTTCACGAAAAACCCACGGCACCGTTCCGGAGCACTTTCGACATTAACCTTCCGCTAAGCGGTCCCGCGGGCGTGGAATGCCGCAATGGGAATCTGACGCTCCTCCTCTCCTTCAACAGCTCGATCGCGACGGCGAACGTGGCCGTTGTCAGCGGCACCGGGACTGTGAGCGAAGCGCCGAGCATCTCCGGCAATTCCGCCACGGTAAACATAAGCGGCGTAGCCGACGCGCAGACGCTCACTCTCGCGATCAGCAATCTGCGGGACACCTCCCAGCGCACCCTCCCCGATTTCACGATTCCCTTGCGTGTTTTGCTGGGTGACGTGAGCGGAAACGGCTCCGTCAATGCATCCGACGTTGGACTAATTAAAAGCCAAACGGGCGCCGCGGTAACGAATGAAACTTTCCGGTTCGATCTCACGGTGGACGGCGCGATCAGCGCTTCCGATGTCGGCCTGGTGAAATCGCGTTCAGGAATTGCCATTCCGTAGCACCCGCGCCGCTGCCTGATTGCAGGAGCGGCTCTGCCAAATCGGTGACTGACAGTGATGGATTATCGCCGCGCGAGCCGCTTTGCGGATCACGCCAGCAGCCGATGGACCGCATTGGCCGACGCGAACGTCGCTGCTAGGCTGACATCTTGGAAAACGCCTCGCCCGATCACTACGCCACGCTCGGCTTGGAGCGCGATTGCACCGCCGCGGAGGTGCGCGCGGCTTACCGCACGCTCGCGAAGCAGCATCATCCCGATGTAAACGCAGAGTCGCCCGACGCCCCAGCACGGATGGAAGCCCTCAACTCCGCTTATGAAACGCTCAGCGATCCCTCACGTCGCCGAGCCTACGATCGCGGCGATACGGAAAACGCCATCCCGAGGTCGCGCGGGCGAATCGAGCGCAACATCAACCAGGACGTCTCGCTCCGGATCGAAGAACTCTTGCGCGGCACTTCGTTGGAGGTGCAGGTGAGGGATCCGGCCAACCCGGGGAGCGAGCATTACTCGTTAACCGTTCCGGCCGGGACGGCGCCGGGCACACGTTATCGCTTGCCGAGGAACAACGGTGGCTTCGTCCAGGTGCGGGTGCGCGTTTCTCCGAATTTCCGTTTTAAGGCGCGCGGAACCGACTTGCGCTGCGACCTTCGCATTGATGCGCGGCGCGCTGCAGAAGGCGGCACCGAAACGATTCCGGGCGCGACCGGGACGATGCTGCGTCTGCAAATTCCGCCGGGCGTACGGGCGTGGAGAAATCCTGCGCATTCCGAGCGAAGGCCTGCCGAAAGCGCGCGGCGGGCGCGGCGATCTCCTTGTGCGCATTACCTACCGTCCGGAGGTTCGGATCACGCGCGGGCGCGTCGCTTAGGAGCGGCGCAAGAAAGCTTTGCGTTTTTCAGCGAGCCGATAACGTTCCCCTCGCAGCAAACCCCCAACAGAAAGCACCACCATGGGCATCATGAATTTCATCCGCGGTCAGGCCATCGAGGTTATCGATTGGACCGACGACTCGCGCGACACCATCTCGTTTCGCTTTGAAGACAACGACGCTGAAATCAAGAACGGCGCCCAGCTCATCGTGCGCGAGTCCCAAGTCGCGCAGTTCGTTTATCTCGGCGAATTCGGCGACACCTTCAGCCCGGGTAAACACACCTTAACGACGGAGAACATTCCCATCCTCACGAAGCTGAAGTCGTGGAAATACGCCTTCAATTCGCCCTTTAAAGCGGACGTCTACTTCGTCACCACGCGCCTTTTCACCGGCAATAAATGGGGTACCCCGAATCCGATCATGATGCGCGATCAAGATTTCGGCATCGTCCGCGTGCGCGCCTTCGGCACCTACGATTTTCGCGTGAGCGATCCGAAGCTGATGTTGAAGGAAGTGGCGGGGTCCGATCATAACTTCCGGCTCGATGAATTCGCGGAGACGATGCGCTCGCGCATCGTCAGCATCTTTAGCGACGCGCTCGCGAGCGCGAAAATTCCTGTGCTCGACGTAGCGACGCGCTACCAGGAAGTGGGCGACGCACTGCTGCCGCTCATCAATCCTATCATCCAGGCAAAATACGGCATCGAGCTGGCCAGTTTCGTTCTGGAGAACGTTTCTGTTCCCGCAGAGGTCGAGCAGGCGATCGACAAGCGTTCGAGCATGGCGGCAGTCGGCAACTTGAACGACTACGTCAAATTCCAGATGGCGCAGGGCATGGAGAAAGGCGGCAGCGCGGGCGGCGTCGCCACCGAGATGGCGGTCGGTCTTGCGATGGCGCAGCAGATCATGCAGCAGCAAAATTCCATGCAATCGACCGCGCCCTCCGGCAGTCCGGCCACGCCGGGCGCAGCGGCCCCGGTCGCTTCGGCCATGCCGGAACTCCTCACGCCCGCGCAAGCCGCGGAAGCGTTGGGCGTCAGCGAGGCCGATGTGATGCAGAGCCTCGAAAGCGGCGATCTGAAGGGAAAGAAAATCGGCTCAAGCTACCGCATCACCCGCGCGGCTTTGCACGACTTCCTCCAGAGCTAGCCGCATGGACGAGCCCGAGGAGAGCGACGCCCCGCCGGCGTCCGGCCGCGACCGTCCGCCCCCATTGCCGCGCAGCGGCCCTCAGATGCCGCCGCCACTGCCCACTTCATCGAGCAGTCCACCACCGTTGCCGACTCGCGTTTCGCAGCCTGACTCTGATGCGCCGACGGAAGTCATCGCGCGGCAGCGTTTCGATTGTCCCTCGTGCGGCGGCGCGGCGGAGTGGAATCCCGCCAAGCAAGCGCTGGTTTGTCCCTTTTGCGGCGCCGTTTCGCCGATGCAACCGGACACCGCCGCGAAGGGCGCCGTGCAGGAACTCGATCTCGCGACGGCCCTCAACGCCATCCCCGATGGCGAACGCGGCTGGCAGACGGCGACGCGTTCCGTGAAGTGTCAGAGTTGCCAGGCGATCTCCGTATTCAAACCGGAACGCGTGGCGCAGAACTGCGATTTCTGCGGCTCGCCCGCGCTCGTCCCCTACGACGCCACGCAGGCGCCCATCCGGCCGGAGAGTCTCCTGCCGTTCCAGCTCAGCCAAAGCGATGTGCGCGACAAAGTGCACGCGTGGTATCGCAGCCGCTGGTTCGCGCCGAACCGGTTCAAGACGCGCGCGTTCACCGACACCATCCACGGCTTGTATCTGCCGTATTGGACCTTCGATGCGCAGGTGGCGGCGGAATGGACCGCGGAAGCCGGGTATCATTACTACACGACCGAGACCTATCGCGATTCGAAGGGCAACACCGAGACGCGCCAGGTGCAGCACACGCGTTGGGAGCCGGCGAGCGGCGCGCTCGAACATTTTTTCGATGACGAACTGGTGCCGGCCTCGCGCGGCGTGCCGCCAGAGTTGCTCCGGCGGGTCGAGCCGTTTCCGACCAAGCAACTCGCGCCCTATGACGCCGGTTACGTCTCGGGCTGGGTGGTCGAGCAATACCAGATCGATCTCGTAGCCGCGGCCCAGCATTCGCGCGAAGCAATGGACACAAAGCTGCGCCAGCTCTGCGCGCAGCAGGTGCCCGGCGACACGCAGCGCAATCTGGAGGTCGACGCCGATTACAGCGCGCAGACCTTCAAGCACATCCTCCTGCCGATCTGGTTGCTGACCTATCAATACGGCGGCAAAACCTTCCGCATCGTGGCGAACGGTTTCACGGGCACGATCGCCGGGAAGTATCCGAAGAGCTGGATCAAGATCGGCCTCCTCGTGCTCGTGATTCTGCTGGTGGTTCTGATCGTTGCCGCGACTCAGAGCTAGCGCTCGTCGTCCTCGGAGCTACATCGCGGCTAACGAGCGGGGTCAGAGGAGGCTTCGAGCCGATAGGCTTCCACCAATCCCACGCCGGTGGTGCTGTTCTTGCCCCGCACCACTGCGGTGTAGCCGCCCGCCGCGGGCGTAAAGACAATGGCCGCCTCCGCCGGATTCTCTGGCGGCAAACCCGTCGCCATGATGGAGCTGACGCGCGTCGGATTGACGGTCCCGTCCGGTTCTTCGCGCCAGTTGTCGTTATGCGCGACCAAATTGCCGTTGCTGTCGTAGAGGTCGAGCGTCGGATTGCCCAAGGCGCCGGAGACGCCCTTCGCGGTGAGTGACGGACCGATCGCGCGAAGCAGGACCTGTCGCGCAGCCAAGCCCTGCGCGATGACTCCGCCGATCAAAACCTGGTCGCCCGTCCCGACAAAAGCGCGGCTGGAAATGTTCGCCAGGCTCGCCGCGCTGCCCGTTTCCTGATCGTAAACTTCGACCAACCCGATGCCTGTCGTGCCGTTCTTTCCGCGCAGGACGACGGTGTAATTTGAGCTCGCCCGCAGAGTGACGAGCAAGGCGGATTCGCGATCGTCGGTCGGCGCCAGGCCGGTCGCGGAAATGTTACCGGCATCGCTCTCCGTCCAGTTGTCGTTTACGGCGATGATGGATCCGCTGTTGTCGTGCAATTCAAGAACCGTATCCAGCAATCGTCCCGCGACCGGCCGTCCGCTCAACCACCAGGGACGGCCCGAGCCCGCGGAGGAGCAGTCGTTTCGTTTGCCGTACCGGCTCGGAAGGATTGGGGGTAAGAATAAATCCCCCGATCGCCACCTGGTCGCCGGTGCCGACGAGCGTGCGCGTCGAGATGTTCACGAGCTGTCGCTGAGTCGGGATCGCCGTGATGCTGCCGAAGAGCCCGTGTTCCTGCAGGCTATCCGGTCCGGCGATGCCGGCCGCGAAGTAGAGCGTGTTCGGGTAGCCATTCCCAGCGCCGTTGCCGAAACGCAGGCTCCACAGTCCGGGGATGGCAATCGGATGGCCGCTGGCGTCGGCTAACGCGCCGCGAAACGCGCCGCTCGCCGGATCGAAAGCGTTTATGTGGCCATCGTCGAAATTGCCGACCAGAAGCGAGCCGCCCAACGGCCCGAAGCCGGCCGGTGCAAGCGCCATCCCCCACGGCGAACGGAGTGGACCGTCGGAGACGAAGCGGCCGAGGAAATTGCCGTTCGCATCGAATTTGTTAATGAAGCCAGTTCTGGGATCGACCGGCGGCGACACCCCGATCGTCGAAGCGTAGCTCACGAAAAGAACGCCCCCGATATTCTCGATCCCAAAGGGCGCATAGCCGAGCGTAAGGTTCGGATCGATGAAGCTGCCCGCGAGCGTGACGGGCGCGAAGGTGCTCGAGAAAACATCGATCCGTCCGTTCCGAAAATCGGTCGCGTAAAGGAAGTTTTCGCTCCCATTATTGGCCAAGGCCAGGCCGGTGTAGTTTGCGCCCGTGCCGCTATTGTCCCGGGCTATGCGCACGACCGGATCGGGCGGCCCGTCGTAGGTGGAGATGGTTCCGTTGCTGGTGGCAAAAATGAAGCGCGCGGGCGCCGTCATCCCAATCACATCGGTGGGGCGCTGGAAATCGTTTGTTCCATTATAAACCGCGCCCGTCGGCCGGCCGAAGTTGCTCCCGGAAAACGGCACCACGCGCAGGACTAACGACTGCGGGACACCCGCGCCGTCGTACATCGTGACGCGACCGGATCGGTTGTCCGCGACCCAGAAGGACGTGTTTGGACCGGCGGCAACGCCCCAAGGATTGAGCAAGTTCGGATCGGTATACGCGGCGAGCCCCGGCAAATCAGAGACCAGATTGGTCTGGACGTAGACCTGCGCCGCGCCCGCGCCCCTGAGAAGAGAGCCGGCTAGAATTGCCCAAGCGAGAAACGCACGCGCACGCATGGCAATGCGAGGATAGCGATGCCGGCCCCATGCCGGCAAGCACCTTAAGCCGTCTCGCCCATCGCAGCCAATCGTCGGACTGTGGTCGAGTTTCGTACCGTTGTGCGCGCATCCAGCAACTTCTCCAGCTTGCCACCCGAAAACTCCGATTCGCTGAAACGTTTCCGGCAGAGCCAATAGATTTCCTGACCGTGGATCTTAAACGCATCGACCGCACTTGCGTGATCCCGCAGCGTGCCGCTCGCCGCGCGGCTTGGCGTTTCCTTCAAGAACGCGATGTAAACGCCCGCGCCCTCGACCTCTGTTTCTTTCTCCGGAAATGCGCGCCGCCCGGCAATCTTCGCCAGCTCATTGGCGCTCCGCACGAAAGTCGTCACCTCATAGCCGAGAGCAGCGCACAGATGCTTCTCGATCTTGTCTTCCAACGCGCCAGCGTTCTTAGCCCGCGTCTCGAAGATCACATTCCCGCTCGCGATTAGTGTCTCCACCTTCGCGAGACCCAACTCAGCGAAAAGCGCGCGCAGCCGCTCCATCTTTACGACATGTCCACCCACGTTGATGGAGCGGAGGAGGGCAACGTAGCGCGGCATCGCCTTCGCCCTCTAAGGTCCGCCGCGTCGTCCTGATCCGCGGATCTGATCGGCCGGCAACCCAGCCGCTTGCAACATGGCCGCGCCATTCTCCGGATCACGCCACATGACGGTGCCGCTGATCCGCCGCAGAGTGCGGGTGCGGGCCGATTCATCGGTGATGGTCCCGATCCAGTTCAGCGCGGTTTGCGGATCTTGCACCACGAGCGATTGCGCCAGCCCGGCCACCGCCGCGTCGCGCGATGTCCCGGTCTCAAGCCCGTAAATCCAGTTTGCGACCGCGTTCGGATCATCCCGCGCCCACTGCCGCATCACTTGCGCAACGGAACGCGTCTGCGCCTCGGGTTCCTTGAGCGATAACGACCAATTCGCTGCGGCCAACGGATCCTGCCGCGCCCAAGTCTCCACCACCGGCGCGACCGGCGAACGCCAGCGCTCGCCCGACGCCTCCGGTTGCTCAGCCGCATGCAGCGCGGCGGTCTGCGGATCGGTCGCGGCCCACTGCCGATAGATCGCGCTCGCGAGCGATTCGTTCCCGCGAAATTCGCCGAGCGTCGCGGCCAGAGCGAGCGCGCCTCGCGGGTCGCTATCGGCTTTAAAGCTGAGCACGCCGCGCAAAGCGCGATAACGCAGATCGCCCCCGGGAATGGCCTGCGCGCGGCTCATGGCGGTGTTGAAATCGCTCCCGGCAAATTGTTGGAAGACATCTTCAGCCACGTATTCGAAACCACGGTTCCCGGCCGCGAATTGCAGCGCGCCGTCCGGATCGTTTTGCACCCAACGGGCCACGAGCAAACGCGAAGCCAGCTCGCGCTCGTTCGAATTCGTTATCTGGCGGATGCGTTTCAGCGCATCGGAATAACCGGAAGACGGGAGAGTGTTGATGAACGCCAGCATTTCCTGCAAGCGCAGCCGCGGATCGTGCTGGGCCAGGATGGAATCGAGCGAACGCGCGGTCGGGGCCTCCTTCACCTCGCTCGTCGTTTCCGATCGCGTGGCGATTTCTTCGCTGGTCGTGGAAGGCGGCGCCGCTGCGGTCGGAAGCATGGCCGCGCCCTCCTTGGTCACCGGTGCGGGCTTACCCGACACCTGCGCCGGGCCATTGGCGAAGACCAGGCGATCCAGCAAAACACCAAGCAGAATCGCGCCCGCGATGAGCGCAACTTGCACAAGCGTGCTCGAATTTTTCATCGCAAAGCCCAGCCTAATCCGAAGCGCCCGGCTTTGGCCAGCACGGGGCTAGCGCGACGCACCGTGACCGCTGCGCTGCTGCGGAGCGCGGCGGCGCCCAAACGCTTTGCCCGCCGGCGGCGGTGTGCGCGCCGGTGCGCCCGGCACGGAACCCGCGGGACGATTCCGCCGTTCCCGCATGTCACCGCGCGGCTGTCCGCGCACACGGTCCTCACGCGGCGGCGCGGCCATCTCGTAGTCGAAACCTTCCGCGCGTTTCCGCACGATGCCGCGACCAATAAAGCGCTCGAGCGAACGCAGCGGCCCGTGATCTTCCGGCGTGATGAAGCTGATCGCGTCGCCCACGGCGTGCGCGCGACCAGTCCGGCCGATGCGGTGCACGTAATCCTCGGAGTGCATGGGGAAGTCGTAATTCACCACGTGCGAAATTCCGTCCACGTCGATCCCGCGCGCCGCGATATCCGTCGCCACCAACACGCGCACGGCGCCCGATTTGAAATCCTTCAACGCGCGCAGCCGCTGATTCTGCGAGCGATTCGAATGAATGGTGCCGGTCTTGATGCCCGCGCCTTCCAAACGCCGCGCGATGCGGTCCGCCCCGTGTTTCGTGCGAGTGAAAACGAGGACGGTGTCGAATTGCGGATCCTTCATCAGGTGCAGGAGCAGCGACGGCTTTAGGTGTTGATTCACCTCGTAAACGAACTGTGTCACCGTCTCGGCGGGATTGGCCCGGCGGCCGATCTCGATCACTTTCGGCGCATGCTGAAATTCATGCGTGAGCGCTTCAATCTCGCGCGAGAGCGTGGCTGAGAACATGAGCGTCTGCCGTTTCTTCGGCAGCCCGCGCACGATCTGCCGGATGGGCGGGAGGAAGCCCATGTCGAGCATGCGATCGGCTTCATCGAGCACGAGAAATTCGATCCCGGAGAAATTTGTGTGGCGCTGCTGCATCAGATCGATCAAGCGCCCGGGCGTGGCCACGACCAATTCGACGCCGGAGCGAAGCGCTTCGATTTGCGGACGTTCGCTAAGGCCGCCCACGATCGTCGCCATCCGCAGCGGCAAGTGTTTCGCATAGGCGCGCACGTTTTCCTCGATCTGCATCACCAGTTCGCGCGTCGGTGCGACAACCAGGACGCGCATCCCGCCGCGATTCCCCTCGCCCAGTCGGCGCGCGAGATGATCCAGGATCGGCAGCACAAAGGCCGCCGTCTTGCCGGTGCCCGTCTGCGCGATGCCAATGACATCGCGTCCCGCCAGGATCTCCGGAATCGCCGCTGCCTGAATCGGCGTAGGCTCTGTGTAACCAGCTTCCTGGATGGCTTTGAAAATGCGGTCGTCGAGACCGAGGGAACGAAAAGGCACGAGCGGCGCACTATCGTACAGCCGCGCGAAATGACACGCGCTTTCTTTTCGTGCACTGTCCCGTATGCGAGCTACCTGGAACAACACCGTCCTGGCCGAGAGCGACGACACCGTCATCGTGGAGGGGAACCATTATTTCCCTGCGAGCGCACTGCGCCGCGAATATTTCCGCGAGAGCGACACCCACACCGCCTGCCCTTGGAAAGGCCAGGCCAGCTACTACACGATCGATGCCGGCGGTCAGCAGAACAAAGACGCGGCTTGGTATTATCCGGAGCCGAAAGACGCGGCGGCAAACATAAAAAATCGCGTCGCTTTCTGGAAGGGCGTGGTCGTGGCGTAAGCGCGGCAGGCTCTCCGCGTCAGAAGGCCCAGTGGCCAAAGGCGAACTTGGTAAAGAAGAGCGCGAGCAGCAGCAACGACCACAGCGAGATCGAAGCCAGCAGCCAAGGGCGCCGGCGCGACGCCTGCGCGAGGAGCAGGAAGATGGGAAACATCACCAGCGCATAGCGCGGCACACTGACGACAAAAGAGCTGCAGACGCAGAGCAAAAAATTGCCCGTCATCCAAATGGCGTAGGACGCCCGGAGCGCGCGCCAGCTCCAGACCGTCATCCCCAAAGCGAAAAGCGCGAAGAAAGCTTCCGCCAGGCCGACCATGACGAAGTCCTCCGGCTTCTCCCGGAGCAGGTTATCCCAAAGCATGGCTGCTCCCACCCAAGGCGGCTTCAGTTCACGAAAGTAATTTTCGTGCATCAATTTCGCGAACGCGAAGGCGTCGCCGGTGACGTGATAGTTCACCCAGAGATAAACCGCGAAGCCGCCCGGAATCGCCGCCAGCCAGAGCCAATTCGATTGCCAGCGACGCGTGGCGCGGAATTGCAGCCACGCTTCGCACGCCACCGCCGGCAGGAGGATTAGACCTTGCAACCGGGTCAGCGCCGCCATCCCGCCGAGCACACCGGCCAGTGCCCACTGCCGTTTGCGCGCCGCCAGGAAACAGCCGAGCGCCAGCGCCAGCATGGTCGCTTCGGTGTAGGCGAGATGCAGAAAATAGCTCGTCGGGAAAATGAAGAGAAACCAGAGCGCGAGCCGCGCTTCACTTTCTTTGTAATCGAAGCGCGCCAGTCGCAAGAGCCACCAGCCAGCCACCACTGCGGCTACGCCGGACACGATCAGCGCAGCGCTCTCCACTCCCAGTCCCGTCCACGAAACGATCCGCACCAGCCACGGAAAAAGCGGCAGGCCGACGAGATCAAAGCGCGCCTCACCGCTCGCGTGGTAGCCTTCCCGGGCCACGCGCAGATAACGCTCTGCGTCCCATCGGCCTAACAACTCCAGAAACGGCGTGTGTCGATTCGCCAGCGCCGGGACGGCCGCGAGAACGAACGCGTAAAGGGAGAATTTGACGAAGAGAATCCAGGCCGCGACTTCCCATTCCAGCCCTCGGAAGCGCGCCCACCGGGATGTCATTTCCCCAGACATTCCGGCAAGTAGAAACGCTCGGCGGGGTTGCTTCGCTTTGTTACTGCGGGCGCGCCGTATCCGCGATCCGCTTCGCCTTGGCGTCTTCCTCAGCGCCTTCGGCCCGGCCAATGATGGCAGAACGTTCCGCGTCCAACTTGATCACGAGCAAGCGCGTCTTCGTGCGCTGCGTTTCCTCATTCGTTCCAGCTATCCGATAGATGAGCGCGTAGGGCGTAAAGTGATCGCCGCGCACCACGCCGCGCCACTCCACCACGTCGTTCGCCTTGTGCGGAAATCCGCCCGGCGCGGCCTCCATCGTGGGACCGTAAAGGTCGGTGGATTTTCCGTTATAACGCAAATCGATCCAACTGCGATCATCGCCGCCCAGATGCAGCAGTTGATAGCCGCCCAAGCCGGTGCAGACCGACTCAAACCCGCTCGCATCGTCCGCATTGGTTTTGAAGGAACTGCACTTCTCGCGCGCTGTGCTGGTGTAGCGCGAATCCACCTTCTCCTCGGCGGCACGGAGCGTCCCGGCGCAAAGTGTCGCGGCGAGGATGGCCAGTGTGATTCTTCGGCGGATCATTCGCTGGGCTCGTTCATTTTCACCAGCGGCAGGAATTCCTCTCGCACCACTTTGCCGTCCGCCACCGTATAGATACCAACTTCGGACGCCTGCATGCGTTTGCCCGATTGTTTCTGCGTCACATCAATATCGAAACGGACGACAAATTTATCCCGCGCCACAAAGGGCCCGATGGCGAGCGAGCTATGGATCTCGTGATTCTCCAGCCACCATTTCGTCTTCGCGCAGACGGCATCGAAGCCCTGTATTTCCGCGGGCATGCCGCCCATCGATTCTGATTCCACGCTGACAATGTTTTTCGCGTAAAGGCTCTGCACCGCGCCTTCGTAATCCCCTTCGCTGCAGAGTTTGACCAATTTCTTCGCTACTTCTTCGGTATCCATGAATGCCTCCCGTTGTGTTGCGAACCACGTATATCCATTCGCCCAGACCGGTGCAAGATTCCCCGATGCTAACCGAACGCGCGCTCGCCATCCTCCACGACTGGGTTCAATCCGAGAGCCTGCGCAAACATTGCTACTCCGTCTCTGATTCCATGCGCTACTTCGCCGAATCGCAGGGAGCGGATGCCGATCTCTGGGCTGCGGTCGGCCTGCTCCACGACATGGATTACGAGCAATATCCGAATCAGGAACAAAATCCCACCGAGGGCCATCCCTTCATCGGCGTGGAGTGGTTGCGGCAGGAAGGTTGGAACGAAGAAGTCTGCCGCGCCATCCTCTCGCATGCCGACTACGCCGGCGTTTCGCGCGAAACCGCGCTGGAGCACACGCTCTACGCGGTCGATGAGTTGAGCGGCTTCATCATGGCCGTGGCCCGCGTCCGGCCGTCCAAAAGCATCCACGAAGTGGACGTCGGCTCGGTGAAGAAAAAAATGAAAGACAAAGCCTTCGCCCGCGCTGTCAATCGCGATGACATCCTGCGCGGAGCCGACGAGCTTGGCCTGCCGCTGGAGGACGTGATCGCGAGCGTGATCGAAGCGCTCAAAGCCGACGCCACGCGTCTCGGCCTGGCCGGCGTGTAACTACGCCGGCGCGAACTCGGGCAGTCCCACCATTACTTCTTCCTCCGCTTCCTCCTCCGTCGTGGAAAGCGGCGCGAAGCGTTCGGCCCGGAAACCGCGCTCGATCCCGTGCGCGTTCAGCGGGCCGGTGATCTCGCAGAGATAGACGGCCACCTCGCCCTCTTCACCGGTCAAGCCGACGCCAGGCACGATATCCCGAATGGTGTAGGTGCTGCCTTCTTTCGGCAGCTCGGAGTAAAACTTCTCGATCCCGAGCGGGAATTTCCCATCCACGCAAACGACTTGCTGATTCGGCAGAAACATACCTGGTGATCATAGCACAGCGCCCGGCGCGTCTTCAACGCGCGACCGGCAGCTTCCTTTGCACTCGCGCAAACAGGTGGCGAAGGCCGCGGAGTTCCGCCACCTTCCCCGCATGAGAATCGCATGCACCCTCGCCAGTCTTTGCCTCCTCGCCCTCCTCACGCCCGCGCAAGCCGGGGAATCCTTCCAGGTCGCCGGGTTCAGCTTCACCACTCCGGAAGGCTGGGCGAAAGTCGAGCCCTCCTCGCCGATGCGAAACGCGCAACTCGAGATCACGCGCGGCTCGGAGAAGGCGGAGGTCACCTTTTTCCATTTTGGCGGCGGCAGCGGAAGCCCGGCGGATAATGTGGCGCGCTGGTTCGGCCAATTCCCCGGCAGCGAGGACAAACGCAAAACGGAGACGACCGACGTGGGCGCAGTCAAGATCACCTTCGCCACCACTGAAGGCACCTTCAGCAGCGGCATGCCCGGCGGCCCGACCACACCGATGAAAGGCTACGCCCTCTGCGCGGCGATTCTGCAAAGCGGAGACAGCGCGGGCGACGTTTACGTGAAGATGACCGGACCGGAAGCGATCGTGAAAGAATCCACGGAAGCATTCCGCAAAATGGTCACCGACGCCGCCAAGGCCGCTGCGCCGAAAGCGTAGCCGAATCGCCACACGAATGCGCGCTTGGCGGCCGCAGCGGCGCTGACATTTCTTTTACAATCTTCGCACGGCGCTCTGACACAGCGTTGCGCGAAGCGTGTCAGGCTTGGAGTCATGAAAAAACTCCAACTGCTCAGTCTCGCCGCCGCGCTTGCCCAAGTCGCCGCGGCTTCACCCACGCCCGATGTGACCCTGCGTGTCATGCCGGATCGCGATTGCATTTTCACTGGCGGCCCGCGCGAAGTCATCGTGCAGGTCGAAGTGGAAGGCCGCCGCGCAGACGATGCGCGCCGCTCGCCCATGAACCTCGCGATCGTGCTCGATCGCAGCGGTTCGATGGAAGGCGCCAAGATCGAGAAAGCGCGCCAGGCCGCCGCCATGGCGATCGATAAACTCAGCGACGACGATTTCTTTTCGCTCGTCACTTACGATAACGAAACCGACCTCCTCATCGCGCCGGAGCGCATCGGCGGCCGCGATCATCGCGAAGATCTGAAGGCGCGCATCCATCGCATCCAACCCGGCGGAAGCACGGCTCTGCACGCCGGAGTGTCCTGGGTGCGAAGCAGGTGCGCCGCTATTTCGAACGGGAACGCGTCAACCGCGTCATCCTGCTTTCCGATGGCATCGCCAATGTCGGCCCGAGCAGCACCTCCGATCTCGCCAGCCTCGGCCGGGAATTGCGCGGCGACGGCATCGCGGTCAGCACCATCGGCCTGGGCGATGATTACAACGAAGACCTCATGACCGCCCTCGCCGAAGCGAGCAACGCCAACTACTACTACGTGAAAGACGCAGAGAAATTGCCGTCGATCTTCGCGCAGGAATTAGGCGCCACGCGTTCGCTGCTCGCGCGCAGCATCGTTATCCGGATCAACGCACCGGACGGTGTGCGCCTGAAGGAAATTATCGGCCGGCCGGACATCGAATGCCACGATCGCGTGGTCGAAATCAAAATGCCGGAACTCTTCGGCTCCGAGAAACGCCGCTTCCTCGTGCGCGCTGTGGCGGAAAATCACGACGCGGGCGCGATCGAAGCCGCGGCCGTCGAGTTGAACTACGCGACCTTGAGTGGAGCGCAGGCGCCCGCGCAGCGCCAGGCGGTCAAAGTCGCGTTTCACCGACAGCGAACAGAAAGCCGACGCCAGCATTCGAGCGGAAGTCGCGCGCGAAAACAGCATCGTGCAAAACCGTCTCGCGAAAGAACTCGCGGTGAAGCTCGCGGATGAAGGGAAAGCGAAAGACGCCGTCGCGGTCCTGCGGCAACAGGCCGCGAAGAACGCCGCCGCTCCCGCCGCCGTGCAGGTCCCGGGACTCGCGGAAGAGAATCATAAACTCGAAGCGGCTGCGTCGGAAATCGATTCCGCCGGCGGGCTCGCAAAGTCGCGCCGGAAAGCGATCCAGTTCGAAAACTACGCCGACAAGTATCAGAAAAATCGGTAACGGATTTGCCGTC
The DNA here is from genome assembly GCA_963788065.1 of uncultured Verrucomicrobiae bacterium. Classification (GTDB taxonomy): domain Bacteria; phylum Verrucomicrobiota; class Verrucomicrobiia; order Chthoniobacterales; family UBA10450; genus JACCTI01. Next base: position 1,416,447 of record CAWBFF010000008.1, on the reverse strand, counting down.
TGCGGACGCGCCCGCCGTGGGCGCGTCTGCAGGGTATCTCCGCCGCACCGATCGTGATAGCCTGCGCCTCGCCTCGTGAAACGAAGCCTCTGGATTTTCCTCGTCGCCATCCTCGTGCCCAGCCTGGGTTTGGGCTGGCTGGCGCTGCGCAGCGCCGATGAGCAACAGATCATCCTCGAACGCCGCACGGCCGAACTTTACCAAACCGAAACCGATGCGGTGGCGAGCGCGGCCCGCGCTGTGATCGATGACGAACGCCGCGCATTCGCCGAGGCCGTGCGCCGTTTACTCGCCGAGGAATCGCCCGCCGCGGCGGCGCAGGATTTCGCCGGCAAACTGACGCGCGCCTGGCCGCGGAACGCCATCGGATTCGCGCTCGATGCGAACGGCGAACTCGTTTCGCCGTCCGCGCAGGAAGCGCGCGACGATGCCGAACGGCAACGCTTTCTGCTCAACAACCGCGCCTTCCTGTCGGGCGCGACTGCGGCCACGGTCTACTCCGTCCCGGCCGATGAGTTGAGCCGGCCCGAGCAATTCCAGCGCAAAGCGAAAAGCGAATATCTGGAGAAATCGGCGCGCGCCGCCGAGCCGAAAACAGCTCGCGCGCGCAAAGCAGAAGCGAGCGGCGCGCTGCAAGATCAGACCGCGCAGGCGCCTGCCGCAGCCGCGCCCGCTCCGGCGCGGGAAAGTGACGCCGCGCAACAGCAAGCGCCCACGCGCAACGTCGTTCCGCAGCGCACTCTGGAGGAGAACGCGCCGGCGGTTTCTCAACTCGTTCCCGCGACCGCCGATTTTAAAGCGCTAACTTCCGATCACACCGAAGGGGTGGTGACGCGCTTCACGCAGGACCGACTCGAGATTCTGTTTTGGCTCCGGCCCGCGGAAGCGCCCACGATGATCTTCGGCTGCTTTCTGCCAGTCGAATCGCTCCACGATGTCTGGCGCGATGCGCTGCCGGTAAATGCGGCGGCAGATTTTATCCTCGCGCTTTTGGACGACAAGACGCGGCCTGTCGTCACGCAGCCGCCGCAGACAGGAGCCCGTGAGTGGGGCCGGCCCTTCGTCGCTTCCGAGATTGGCGAAGCGCTGCCGCATTGGGAGGCCGCGCTTTATCTGATGCGTCCGCAACAGCTCCAGGAAAACGCGCAACGCATCCGCCGCACCCTGGCGCTCTTGATTGGCGCTGCGCTCGTCGCGATCGCGTTTGGCGGCTGGCTGGTTTTTGCCGACGCCCGCCGTCAGCTTGCGCTCGCGCAACAGAAGACAGATTTCGTTTCCAACGTTTCGCACGAATTGAAAACGCCGCTGACGTCGATCCGCATGTTCGCCGAGCTGATGCAGAGCGGAAACGTGGCCGAGGAAAAACGTCCGCAATATCTCCGCATCATCATGGCGGAAGCGGAGCGACTAACGCGCTTGATTAACAACGTCCTCGATTTCGCGCGACTGGAGCGGAAGCAAAAGCGCTACGATTTCCGCACGCTCGATCTGCATGAGGTCATCGCGCGCACCTGGGAAGGACAGGAATTGCATCTGCGCGAGAATGGTTTCCGCGCGAGCTGGCAGGCGGCGCCTCCGCCTTACCCCGTCATCGGCGATGAGGATGCGCTCGCCCAGATTCTGGTGAATCTGCTTTCCAACGCCGAGAAATACAGCGGCGAACGCAAGGAAGTGGAATTGCACAGCTACCTCGCGGACGGCTCTGTTTTCGTGAGCGTGCTCGATCGCGGCTCCGGCGTGCCGGCCGGCGAGGAAGGAAAAATCTTCGAGGCCTTCTACCGCGCGCACGATTCGCTTTCCAGCGGCATCCAGGGCTCCGGCCTCGGCCTGACCCTGGCGCAGCGCCTAGCCAAGGAACACGGCGGCGAGATCACTTTATCAAGCGCGCGAGGGCGGCGGGAGCAACTTCACCTTGCGCCTGCCGCTCACGCCGGAGAGTCAGAAATGAAAAAACACATCCTCGTCGTGGAAGACGACCCGCACATCCGGCTCGGACTTTGCGACGCGCTGCGCGCGGAAGCTTATGAAGTGACGGAATGCCGCGATGGCGCGCAGGCCGGGCCGCTGATCAAGCAAAGCAAACCGGACCTCGTGATCCTCGACATCATGTTGCCGGGCAAGAGCGGCTTCGATTTGTGCCGCGAAATCCGCGCCGCAAAAAACCGTGTGCCCATCCTCATGCTCTCGGCCAAGGGGCAGGAGATCGACAAAGTGGTCGGGCTGGAACTGGGCGCGGATGACTACGTGACGAAGCCGTTCAGCCTGCGTGAGCTCTTGGCGCGAGTGCAGGCGCTGCTGCGTCGCGCGCAAGCCGGCGGAGCGGCCAGCGATCTCCCGGCCGAGATCGCGTTCGGGAAAGTCCGAATCGATGCGAAGGCGTTGCGCGGGAAGCGCGGCAAGGAGGCGATCGAGTTGACGCCGCGCGAAATGAAAGTGCTCGCCGTCCTCTTCCGCGAACGCGGCAACGCCGTCTCCCGCGAGGGCCTGCTCAACGAAGTCTGGGGCATCGAATATTACGGAACGACGCGCACGCTCGATCAGTTGATCGCGAAGCTGCGGCAGAAGATCGAAGACATGCCGGGCGAGCCGCGCCACCTCCTCACCGTCCATACGCTCGGCTATCGGCTGGACGTCTGAATTTTTTGCTCAGCCGACAAACGCCGGGATGCCGGTGATGTGCTGGCCAAGGACGAGGAGGTGGATATCCTGCGTGCCTTCGTAGGTCTTCACGCTCTCCAGATTGCACATGTGCCGAAAGCATTGGTGCGAATCGAGAATGCCCACGCCGCCGAGCAAATCCCGCGCGCTGCGAGCGATCTCGAGCGCGATCTCGACGTTGTTCATTTTCGCCATCGAGATCTGATAATGCTTGGCCGTTCCGGCGTCCTTTAATTGCGCGAGGCGAAGCGCGAGCAATTGCGCTTTCGTGATCTCGGTCAGCATCCGCGCCAGCTTCGCCTGCACGAGTTGGAAGCTGGCGATGGGCCGGCCGAATTGCTCCCGCTGCCATCGCATACTGGCGCGCCTCATCGTAGCAGGCCATGGCCGCGCCGAGCACGCCCCACGCGATGCCGTAGCGGGCGTGGTTCAGGCATTCGAGCGGCGAGCGCAATCCGGCGCTTTTCGGCAGCAATGCACTCGCGGGAAGTTCGCAATTCTCGAACGTCAGCTCGGCGGTCAACGCGGCGCGGAGGGAAAGTTTCCCTTCCATCAATGTCGCGCGGAAACCGGGCGTTTCCTTTTCAACGAGGAACCCGCGCACGGCGTTCGCCTCTTCGCCATCCAGCTTCGCCCAAACGATCGCCACATCGGCGATCGTTCCGTTACCGATCCACTTCTTCGCGCCACTTAATCGATAGCCGTCCGCCGTCTTTGTGGCGCGGCTTTGCATTCCCGCGGGGTTCGAACCTGCGTCCGACTCGGTTAAGCCGAAGCAACCGAGCTTTTCGCCGCGCGCCATCGCGGGCAGCCAGCGTGCCTTCTGCTCGTCCGATCCGAAAAGATGAATCGCCATCATGGCGAGCGATCCCTGGACGGAGGCGAATGTGCGCAGGCCGCTATCGCCACGCTCGAGTTCCTGCATCATTAGTCCAGCCGCGACGCTGCCGAGACCGCCGCACCCATGGCCCGGAATAGCCGGGCCGAAAACGCCGAGCGCCGCCATTTCCGGCACGAGATCCAGCGGGAATGTGCCGTCGCGATAATGCTGCGCGATCACTGGAAGGAAGCGGCGCTCCACCCATTCGCGGACCTTGTCACGCAGACTCCGCTCCTCCGCGGTGAGGAGATCGTCGAGCTGGTAGAAATCGGGCGCTTCGAAATTTGATTTCATGCGATGGGCCCAACCTACTCAGACGAAGAGTGGACGCACCCCGCGCCTTTGTTCTTGTGCACGCGCCTCAGTCGTGGACGATCACGCGCCATGGCCACCGGCCTCGCACGACAGCTCGGATTGTTCGGCACCACCATGGCGGTGATGGGCGGCATTATCGGCGCGGGGATTTTCATCAATCCCTACATCGTCGCGCAACGCGTGCCGTCGGCCCCGCTCATCCTGGGGGTGTGGATTGCGGGCGGTTTGATCGCGCTCGTGGGCGGTTTCATTTACGCCGAACTCGCCACGCGCCTGCCGGTGGTCGGCGGGCAATACGCCTATCTGCGCGATGCTCTCCATCCCACGGTCGCGTTCATGTATGGCTGGGTGCTTTTGCTCGTCATCCAGACCGGCGGAATGGCGGCGGTGGCGGTGACGTTCGCGCGCTATTTCCTCGAGCTGACGCATTGGCCGGTGAGCGATTCCGTCATTGCCGCGGCCGCGCTGGCTTCGCTCACGGCGATCAACTGTCTCGGCGTCCGCGCCGGCAGCCGGGTGCAATCCGCCATGACCCTAACTGCCATCGCCGCCATCGCCGTCCTCGTCGTCTGCAGTTTTTTCTGGAACACAACCCAGCCGCCCGCTGTCGCCGCGCCACCCATGCCGGCGAATGTCTGGCTCGCTTTCGGCGCCGCGATGACGCCCGTCCTCTTCGCGTACGGCGGCTGGCAAACCTCGAGTTTTCTCGCGGGCGAAGTGCGCGATGCGCCACGCGTTTTGCCGCGCGCGCTCATCCTCGGCGTGATTGGAGTGATCGTGGTTTACACCGCGGTCAACGTCGCCTATCTGCGTGCGCTCGGCCCGGCCGGTTTGGCCGCTACGACGACGCCGGCGTCGTCGGTCATGCGGGCATTGCTAGGAGCGGGTGGCGCGCAATTCATCGCTGCCGGCATCGCCTTCTCGGCCTTTGGATTTCTCGCGCAATCGATGCTGACCGCGCCGCGCGTTTACTTCGCGATGGCGGATGACGGGCTTTTTTTTCGCAGCGTCGCGTGGGTCCATCCGATTACGCGCGTGCCGGTGATCGCGATCGCGCTTCAAGGCGTATGGGCGATCGCGATCGCGCTCACCGGCACCTATGCGCAGGTGGTGAACTACGTCGTGGCGATGGATTGCATTTTCTTCGGGCTAACCGCGATCTGCCTTTTCGTTTTGCGTCGCCGCAATCCGGAGGCGGCGGCCTTTCGCGTTCCGGGCCATCCGTGGACGACGCTGCTCTTCATCGCCGCGCAATGGCTCATCGTCGTGAGCACCTTCGCGCATGATCCAGTGCGCTCCTGCATCGGACTCGCCATCGCGGCTGCCGGGTTGCCGGCGTATATGCTCTGGCGCGGGCGGAACCGCACGGCGACGAAATTGAAATGAACACCAAACGCTCGGACTACATGGAGTGGGCGAAAATGCGATCGAGCGCGCGCTTTAATCTCGCCACCAGCGGGATCACAAATGTGCCGATATCCGAGTTCCCTCTCCGGGTCGAGGATCTTGAAATTACGATTCCGAAGGGCGGCTACGGTTACGAACCGCTGCTGCAAAAGCTGGCGCAGCATACCGGCGCGCCAATGGAATGCATCGTCAGCGCGATCGGCACGTCGATGGCCAATCATCTGGCGATGGCGGCGGTGCTTTCGCCGGGCGACGAAGTTCTGCTGGAAGAGCCGACCTACGGGTTACTGCTCGATCTGGCGGAGTATCTCGGCGCCAGGGTGCGGCGCATCCCGCGGCGTTTCGAGAATGGCTTCGCACTCGATCCCGCGGAAGTGGCGCGCGCGTTGACGCCGCGCACGCGCCTGATTGTGCTGACGAACTTTCACAACCCAAGCGGCGCGCTCATCCCGGTGGAGACGTTGCGCGCTATTGGCGAAAGCGCGCTGCGAGTCGGTGCGCGTGTGCTGGTGGACGAAGTCTATCTCGAAATGCTTTTCGAAGGCGGCGCGCCGGTCGCTTTTCCGATCGGCCAGGAGATCGCATCCGCAGAGGAGAATCCATTTATCATCACCAGCAGCCTAACGAAAGCTTATGGCTTGAGCGGTCTGCGCTGCGGTTGGATTCTGGCCTCGCCCGCGCTCGCCCAGCGCATGTGGCGCTTGAACGATTTGTTCGGCTCCGTGGCGCCGCACACCGCGGAGCGGATGTCGGTGATGGCTCTCGATCATCTCGCGCAATTCCGCACCCGCGCCGCCGCTCTGCTCGACGCGAATCGCCCGCCGCTCGAAACGTTTCTCGATGCGCACCCGGAGCTGGAGTGCGTGCGCCCACCCCACGGTTCGATCGTTTTTCCACGCTTACCTCGCGGCGATGCGGCAGCGTTCTTCGGACTCCTGCGCGACAAATATGAGACGACTGTCGTGCCCGGACACTTCTTCGAAATGCCGCAACACTTTCGCATCGGCATCGGCGGTGATCCGGAAATGGTGCGCGGCGGCCTGGAACGTCTGGGCGAAGCGTTGCGGGAGTTTGCTGGGGAGTCCCTCACGCTCTCGTAGCATTCGTAATTTCGGTTTGCGTGTCGCCCTGGCTCTTTATCGTGGGCGCGATGAGATTTTTGTTTCGCTTCGTCCTGCTCGGGCTCCTGGTCGCGCCGCTCTCAGCCTTCGCGGGCAACAGCGTGGTCAACCTTTCGCATTACGATTTGATGCGGCCGGACTTCGAGCAAATGCGGCGTCAGGGCATCGTCGGGATTATCCATGAAGCGAGTTACCCGAAGTATGTGCGCGACGATAAATACGCCGCGCGGCAGAACGCTGCGGTCGGCGCGGGCATGCTCTGGGGCGCCTACCATTTTGCGGATGCGACCGACCCGCTGCGGCAGGCTGAGCATTTTCTGAAAGTAGTGGAGTCGACTTGGGAACGCGCGCGTCCTGGCAGCCGGCCGGAAGAAGTTTTGCTCGTGCTCGATTTTGAGAAGAACGGGCATTATCCGGGCGGGACGATGAGCGTGGCGCAGGCGGCCGATTTCGCGGATCACATCAAACGCCGCACTGGCCAATATCCCGGGCTTTACGGGAGCGAGTATCGTCTCCGCCAATTAATGAGCGCGCGCACCACGCGTCCGGCTGACCGCGCGGTGCTCAGCCGATGCTGGCTCTGGATTGCGAATTACCATTTCGAACCGCGCAACATTCCGCCGTGGGGCAACTGGCGGATGTGGCAATACACCGGCGACGGCGTGTGTGATCTGCCGCGCTCGACGCATCCGAAAGGGATCGCGAATATCCGCCACGCCGAGCGCAATATTTTCCGTGGCGACAATGACGCGTTGCGCGCCTTTTGGAAAAGCTACGGCTGGCGGCCGGGCGAATAATTACAGCAGCCGCAGGATGAGGCGCGCGGCGAAGTAAAGCATGACCAGCGCCGTGAGCGCCTGCGTCGCGATTTGCCAGCCGGGTCGCGCGAAGATGCGCGCGCCCAATTTGAGCGCCACGGATAGGATGCAACCCCAGGCGAGCGCTCCTAAAACAACCGCGCCCGCCAAGAAGAGGGAATCGAGCAGAGTGCGACCCGGCCCGCTTTGGCTGCCGATGACAGCGAGCCAGAAGCCGATGTTCCAAGGACTCGTTAGGGCCATGGTCAGGCCCAGGAGATAACCGCGTGATCTCCGGGCGTTCTTGCGCGCGGGCGGAAGGTCGGTCGTATCATCGGCCGGCGGCTTTTCATGGTGCGCCGTCCGCCACGCGCCGAGCGCGAAGGCTCCGGCTAGGAACAGGAGCAGGATGAGACTGATCCCAGCGAGGATCAGGCGAACGGTTGGAGTATTTAGCAACGCGCCCGCACCCACCGACACCGCCAGCGCCCAGAGGAAATCGCCACTGCACGCGCCCAGCCCCAGTATCCAGGCGGACCAAAATCCTCCGCCTTCCGCTTTCGGCTTAAGCCCGCGCCGGATCATCTCGGCGTTCACCGGTCCCGGCGGCCAGGCGACCGACCAGCCGAGGAGCAGACCTTGCAGAAATGTGGCGCCGGACATGAGCCGCCTATTTCATTCGGCCAGGGCAGGCATGCAATCGGCGTCTTTTGCCGGCTCAACGCGGCCGCGATCGAGCAGGATGGCGACAAGCATGTCGCTCATCACGTTCACGCCGGAGCGTGCGCGCGCGATGATCCAATCGACTGGAAGAATGAGCGGGATCGCGACCACGATGAGTTGCTCCGGCAATCCCGCCGCGGCCAGGACGAGCGGGAGCACGATCAAGCCCGCCTCCGGCACGCCGGCCACGCCCATGCCGGCCATGAGTGACGAGAGAACCACGATCGCCTGCTGCCCGAGCGTGAGATCGAAACCGTAGGCCTGCGCGAGGAAGAGCGCGGCCATCGCTTCATAGAGAGTGATGCCGTCGTTGTTCAGATTCGTTCCGACACACGCGGCCAGGCGCGCTGATTCCTCGGAGACATCCATCTTCTCCGTGAGACAACGCAGCGTGATCGGAATGGTGGCGAGGCTGCTATTGCAGGAAAGGCCGGTCAGGATGGCATCCGCGCCGCCGCCGAGATAAACGCGCGGCCGTTTCCCGCCGACGAACCAGGCCACGAGCGGGTAGTAGATGAGGCTGTGCAGCGCGAGCCCGAGGAGGATGACGAATAAGAAAACCGCCGAGCGCGTGGAAGACCGTCACGCCGGAGCGGCCGACGACTTGCGCGACAACGCCGAAGACGGCGAACGGAATCGCCTGCACCACCCAGGCCAGCATCTGCACGATGGTTTGATAGATGGCCGCGACCACGTGCTCGACTGCGGCAAAGCTCGCGCTCCGATTTTTCACCCGGCGCAGCGCCGCCCCGCCGAGCAATCCGAGCAACACGACCGTGATGACGTTGTTCTTCGCGAACGGCTCGATCAGATTTTCCGGGACATAGCCGGCGATGTTCTTCAGCGGATCGAGCGTTGCAGCCGGGCGCTCCGCGTTGCTGCCACTCGTTAGGCCGGTTTCGTGTTCGACCAGGCCCGCGATTTCATTCAAGCGCCCGCGCCATTGGTCGCCCGGCCGGATCACATTCATCAAGGTCAGCCCGATGGCGAAGGCGACCGAGACGTTGCAAAGGCAAATCAGAAGGAGGCGCGCGCCGCTGCGCGCTTTGATCTGCACCCGGAGGAAGGCATCGAGAATCGCGAAGAGGATGAGCGGCACGGCCAGCGCCTTGAGCAGCCGGATGACGAGGAACCCGAGCTGCCCGAGATCGTCATTGCGCAGGCCGGGAAAGATCGGGCCGGTGTGAAAGATCACGCCGAAGAGAATGCCCGCCGCCACGCCAATCAAGACGCGGACGTAGAGCGGCACACGCCAGCGGCGCGGCGAGGACTCGGAGTTCATGATTCAGGCGCCAGCGATCGCGCACTCATCTTCGCGCGCGACCGGGTATAGCTTCCACCGATCATCCATGAACGGCGTCTTCGCGTAAAACCAGCGCAGCGCGCTCCGTCGCAGAACTGCGGAAGGCGTCGTCCTTGGCCAGCTTCTCGCGGAACTCTTCCGCCAGCGCCGGGTCGGCCGCCATCATGCGTTCCGCCATCGGCTCGATCACGTAGGGCTCGATGTATTCGGTGCGCTGCAGCACTTCGTTGAAGAAGCCCCATTGCAGAAACGAATCGGGCGAAGTCGGCTCGAGCAGGATCACCGCGAGATCGCCGAGCGCTTGATCGGTCGGCACCCGCACGGCGCCGGGCGCGAACTTCTCCGTGCGCTTCTCCAGCACCGGTTTGGTCTGCAACCGGACGCGACCTTCGAATGCTTCCGTCTCGAACTTCGCTTCCTCCAGCCGATACATCCCGACCTTCACTTCGCGTGGTTCCTTGATCCGCTCGAACTGGATGCCGTGTCGCTCGAGCCGCGCGATCACCTCCGTCCACGCCGGCGGAATCCAGTAGGCTTTCGGTCGCGCCACGGAAGTCGCGACATGGTTTTGCCGCTGGAACGGCACCATCGCGGTCGCCGGTTGCCCGGTGAACTGCATCCGCACTCCGCCGGAGATGGCCGAGGGAACGGCGCGCGCTTCCATGCCTTTGTATTCGATCTTCTCCGTCGTCGTCTTCGGGTCGACATCCCAACTCAGCGGCACCGTTGGGTTGCGCCGTTTCCGGTCCGCCTCGATCGCACTGCGCAAGCTCGCGCTTTCCTTCCCGACCGTGCGCAGCGCGCTTTCCAGGAGGACGTAAGTGCCGAGCACGCGCTGCTGGTACGGCTTCAGAGCATGCGTCTCGACCAGCACGGTCGGAAGATGCCGCACGTCGCCGTAGCCGGTCGAGAAGCGCGGATCAGCCAGCCACTCCGTGATCCCCTTGCGCCAATCGATCGGGTCGATCCAGTTCGGCGCTTCGACCGGACCCGGGATATGCCCGGCGTTCGCCAGATCTTTCGTCACCGCCGGCCCGAAAGTTCTTGGTTAGCCAATCGGAAATGCCGGGCGAATGGCCAGCTGCCCGTGTTGCCGCCGAAGGTGACGTCGTATTGATAATCGGCGCCATCGGTGACGTGGAGATCGAGGTAGAGATCGGGCGTCCACGCCTGCAGCGCCGCGAGCATGAGCTGCATCTCGGTCGCGTCGGCCTTCGCGTAATCGCGATTCAAGTTCAGGTTCCGCGAAGTGGTGCGCCAACCCATTTCCCGCGGCCCACGCTGATTCGGCCGGCCGTAACGCGAACTGTGCTCATGCCCATCCACGTTGAAGATGGGAACGAAGAGAAAATTGGCGCGCTCCAGCAGCTCGCTCTTCGTGCCGCGCACCGTCAGATCGCGCAGGAGCATGAGGCCGGCGTCCTTGCCATCGATCTCGCCGGAGTGAATGCCGGCCTGCGCGAAGCACGATGGGCAGCCCGCTCTTGCGCAAAGCTTCGGGCGTAAATTCCTTCGCCTGCGTCGCCACCACCAGCCAGAGATCGCGGCCCTCGGGCGATTTGCCTAACGAGAGCATGTGCAACCGTTCCGGTGCGGCCGCGACCAGCTTTTGCAACCAGGCCACCGTCTCGGCGTAGGAAGGCGTGGTCTCGAAATTCGCCTTCTCCGCCGGCGTGACCCAGGGATCGTCCGCCGCCACGATCAGCTCCCGGCTCTTCCCCTCCCACGGAATGAGAGGCGGGAGAATCGGTTCACTCGCCGCGGCGGCCAGCGCTTTTGGCGCTTCCTCGCGTTCCCGCTTTTCGCGCCGGTCCTGCGCGCGTGCTTCTTCCTCTTCTTCTTCGGCCTCGCTCTTTTCTTTCGCCGCTCGCGCGCTGACCGAGCGTGTCTGGAGACGCCGCCCGCGGCGACGGCGATTGGGCCGCAGCCGGCAGAAGAGCGCAGAGCAAAAAAGCGAACGAACGAGAAATCATTGTCCGTTGTTTTTCGGGGCGAACGCTACTCGAAGTCAATACAAGGGTTCGGCGGCGCCAGCCCGATCATATCGCGCGCGACAAGACCGCTCGTGCGGTGCTAATTGGCGGATGATTCTGTCCTGCACGCTCCGCCCTCGCTCTTGCCGTTGTCTCTTCTTGGCGCCGCTCATTTGCCCAGCGCTTTCGCCCAAGACGAACCGACCGCCGCTCCGGCCATCGCACCCGCGCCGCAAGTCCAGGCCGAAGTGCCGCCGCAGGCGCCCGTCGCCGCCGCCGTTGACGGAAGTCTTGTTCAAGAATCTGAAAGCGCGCGCCATTGGCCCGGCCATCATGGGCGGCCGCGTTTCCGATATCGCGATCGATCCGCGTAATCCCGGCCTCTTCTACGTCGGCCTCGCCACCGGTGGCCTTTTCAAAACCGGCGACGGCGGCACGACCTTCGATCCGATCTTCGACAAGGAGAGCACGCTCTCGATCGGTGCGATCGCGATTGCGCCGTCGGATTCGGATGTGCTCTGGGTTGGGACAGGCGAAGCGAACGATCGCAATTCCTCCGGCTGGGGGAACGGCGTCTACCGCTCCACCGACGGCGGCGGCACGTGGCAGAACGTGGGCCTGAAAGATAGCCGCACCATCGCGCGCATCGTCGTGCATCCGAAAAATCCCGAGACGGCTTACGTCGCGGTCTCCGGTCATCTCTGGGTCGATGGCGGCGAGCGCGGGCTCTACAAAACCACCGATGGCGGCAAAACCTGGAAAGCCGTCCTGCAGGCGACCGGCCCGCAAGGCGCGCGGACCGGCTGCGGCGAAGTGGTGATGGATCCGTCGAATCCGGAAGTCCTGTATGCGGCGCTCTACGCGCGGCAGCGCACGCCGTGGAATTTCACTTACGGCGTCTCGTTAACCGACAACGAAGATGTGGGCGGCATTTTCAAAAGCACGAACGGCGGCGGGACGTGGAAGAAACTGGCCGGCGGTCTGCCGGGTCAAACGGGCCGCATCGGCCTGAGCGTTTCCGCGAGCAATCCGAAGATCGTCATGGCCGTGGTGCAAAGCGATGAAGGCGGCGCGAGCGATATTCGCGATCTGCACAGCCGCGCCGGCGGCGTTTTCCGCTCGGAAGACGGCGGCGAAAAATGGACGCGCATGAGCGACATCAATCCGCGGCCGTTCTACTTCAGCCAGATCCGGATCGACCCCGCGAACGATCAGCGCGTTTACGTGCTCGGGTTTGCGCTTGCTCGTCTCCGACGATGCCGGCCGCAGTTTCCGCGAAGACTATTCCGAGAAAGTGCATCCCGATTGCCACGCGCTCGCCATCCAGGCGGGCAGCGCGCCGCCGCCGAAACCAGCGAAGCCGGAAGACAAGGCCAAGCCGCCGAAGCCGCCCGTTTCGCAGCGCGTTTTGTTAGGCACGGACGGTGGCGTTTACCAGAGTTTCTCCGGCGCGAAGACGTGGGATCACCTGAACAAGATTCCCGCGGGGCAATTCTATCGCATCTCGGTGGACGACTCGCAGCCCTACTACCGCGTCGCGGGCGGCTTGCAGGATAACTGCAACTGGGTCGGCCCGACGGGCGTGAACAGCAAGGACGGGATCATGAACGGCGACTGGACGAACCTGGGCGGCGGCGATGGTTTCTATTGCATCTTCGATCCGACCGATCGCGACATTCTTTATGCGGAAAGCCAGCAAGGCTCCGTGCAGCGCACCAACCTGCGCACCGGCGAAATTCGCGAGCTGCGGCCCGAACCGGCCGAGGGCGCGCAAAGCTATCGCTTCCATTGGAACTCGCCGCTCATCCCGAGCAAACACAAACCGGGCACGATCTACCTCGCGGGCAATCGCGTTTTCCGCCTCACCGATCACGCGGAAAAGTTCGCGCTCATGAGCCCAGACCTGACGCATAACGATCCGGAAAAGAGCAACGCCACCGGCAGTGGCGCGGAAAATTACGGCGTCATCTACTCGTTAGCCGAATCGCCGCATCAAAGCCGGACTGCTCTGGGCCGGGACCGACGACGGCACGGCTCTGGATTACCGATAACGACGGCGGGAAGTGGACCGAGCTGACGGCCAACCTCCCGGAAAATGTGCGCGGCCAATGGGTGGTGCGGATCGAGCCGAGCGCGCATGATCCGAAGGTCGCCTACGTGGCCTTGAACGCCTACCGCAGCGGCAACGACACGCCCATGATCGTGCGCACCGCCGACAGCGGCGCCACCTGGCAGAGCGTGGTCGGCGAAGGCCTTCCCGCTTACGCGCCCGTGGAAGTGATCCGCGAAGATCCGGGCAACGCGCGGCTGCTCTACGCGGGCACGCATTTCGGTTTGTTCGCCTCGGTGGATGCCGGCGCGAAGTGGATGCGCCTGGCCGACGTGCCCGCGGTGCGCGTGGACGATCTCGTCATCCATCCGCGCACCGGCGATCTCGTCATCGCCACCCACGGCCGCAGCATTGGAATTCTGGACGACACGCGGCCGCTGCGTGAACTCACGCCGGAAATCGCCGCCTTGCCCGCGCATCTCTTCACCGTCGCGCCCGTCAACGGCGCCTACCTTTTGCCGGGCTGGGAAGAGTGGGCCGGCAAAGGCGAGTTCCGCGGCAAGAATCCGCCGCCGGGCGCGATCTTCACCGTCTGGGTAAAAGAGTTCACCGGCGATGAAATCAAAATCGCGATCACCAATGCCGCCGGGACGCCGGTGGCGAATCTGAAATCGCCCGCCGCGCAGGGCCTCACCCGTCTGACTTGGGATTTGCTCCCGACGAAAGACGTCCTCACGCAATACGGCGGCGTGGACGCGAAGCGGTTGATTCCGGGAGGCGACTACACCGCCGAGCTGACCTTCGGGAAAACGAAGGAGAAGCAAACCTTCCGCGTCAACGTGGCCGAAGGCATCACGACTCGTTAGGCGGCGGTCCGTCCTGCCGCGAAGCTTGTCACGGAAGCTCCATCCACCCATAACGTCCCCATGCCGCAAGACCCGTCGGATCGATACGAACGCGAAGCGACGACCGACCTTGACGACGAGACGCCCGACGCGCCGAAGGGCATGCCGCTCCACACCCGCATCCTGATCGGGCTCGGCGTCGGCATCGCGGCTGGCGTGGCGGCGAACATGACGCTCGGCGGCGACGATGCGCGCGTCGTTTGGACGGTCACCAACATCACCGAACCCATCGGCGCGCTTTTCCTGCGGCTGCTGCTCATGATCGTGGTGCCGCTGGTTTTCTCGGCGCTCGTCGTGGGCGTGGCCGGGATCGGCGATATTCGAAAGCTGGGGCGCGTCGGGTTGAAATCGTTCGGCTACACGCTCGTCATCTCCGCCATTTCCGTGCTCATCGGCATCACGCTCACGAACACGATCCGCCCCGGGAAACGGCTCGATGCCGCCACGCGCGACGGACTGGAAGCGCGCTACGGCGACGCGGCGCAACGCGTCGTCGAGGCAACGAAAAAACCGGCCGCGGCCGGAGGCTCCGTTGATGCAGGTCGTCAAAACGATCGTGCCCTCCAATCCAATCGCCGCGGTCAGCAGCGAGACGCCAAACATGCTGCATCTCATGTTGTTCGCGGTCGTGCTCGGGGTCGCGGCCACACTCGTGAAACCGGAGACGGCTGCGCCGTTCTTAGCCGCTTTGCAGGCGCTCTTCGAGATTTCCTGCAAGGTCATCGACCTGATCATGAAGCTCGCGCCCTACGCGATCGCGTGTCTGCTTTTCAATAACACCGCGCGCTTCGGCCTCGATCTGCTGAACGCGCTTGGCTGGTTTTTCGTCACCGCCATGCTCGGGTTCGCCCTGCACATGTTTGGCGTTTACTCGCTCTCGGTCTGGTTCCTTTCCCGCATCAACCCGCTCGAATTCTTCCGCCGCATCAAAACGGTGATGCTGACCGCGCTCTCCACCTCTTCCTCAAACGCGACCCTGCCGACCGCTCTGCGCATCTCCGAAGAAAACCTCGGCGTCCCGCGCGAGATCAACAGCTTCGTCCTCACCGTCGGCGCAACCGCGAACCAAAACGGCACCGCGCTGTACGAAGGCGTCACCGTTCTTTTTCTCGCCCAGCTCGCCGGCGTGGATCTCACGCTCTGGCAACAGCTCGGCATCGCCTACTTCGCCATCCTCGGCGGCATCGGCACTGCCGGCGTGCCCAGCGGCTCGATTCCGTTCATCATCATCATGCTCGCGACGTATGGGATTAATCCCGCGCTCATCGCCATCATTCTCGGCGTCGATCGCATCCTCGATATGTGTCGCACCGTCCTGAACGTGACCGGTGATCTCACCGTCGCCACCTACGTCGCGCGCTCGGAAGGCTTCGAGTTGCTCGGCGAGAATACCAAAGGCGCGCGCACCTGATCGCGTGGGCTCGTCTCGGCGTTCGCCGGTTTTCCTTGTCACTCTCGCGCAGCGCGAAACAGAATACCGAATGTCGCTGCACGTTCGGATGTTGATTCTTTTAGCCGCGGGATTGCTGCCGCTGCTCGTCGGATGTGGCGGCCCGAAAGACCGTATCATTGGAAAATGGCAGACCGAAGAGAGCGCGAACCCGATCACGTGGGAGTTCTCGAAGAATGGCGCGGTGCAGGCGGGGAACACATCCGGGCGTTACAGCTTCGGCGACGGAAGCCGGCTCAAGATTGAAACGAAGTTCGCGACCTTCGTTTACGAAATCCAGTTCGAGGACGAGACCATGATCTGGACGGAGCCTAACGGATCGCGCACAAAGCTAAAACGCGCGCCGTAGCGGATGGCGAACGCAACGGCAAAGGCCAGGCCGGCGCGCTTGGTCGAAAAGAAATCCCGGATCGACGGTCGTGGTTGCTTCGCGGCCATCCCCTTTGGCCGGCTCCGAAAAGTAGGAGAGTTAAAGGGCGAAAAGATCTCCAATCGCGAAGCGGCCCGGCGCGTGGCGCGCGGCGGGAAGGTGCGCATCTGCCAGCTGGACGACGACTGGAGCGTCGACGCCAGCCAGGGCGGCGATGCCACGGCGTTCATCAATCACTCCTGCGCTCCAAATTGCTTCAGTCGCGTAACGCGCGGACACTTTCTCATTCTCGCCTTGCGCGATATCGCGGCGGGCGAGGAGATCACGCTTGATTACACTCCTTCCCAACATCCCGGCCTGCCCTGCACCTGCGGCGCGCCTAACTGTGATGGAGTGATGAGATGAAATTCCCGTCCAGAACGCCCCGCGTGGCCAGCGTTTTTGTCGCAATGGGTTGCGTCGCGAGCGCGAACTGCGCTGAGCCTGAGCCTGCGAGAGAAATCGAGGCGGTGATGGAAGAAGTGATCGTGGAAGCGCCCTTCGACGTGCGTTTGCAACTGCCGCAGGAATCGGCTGTGCAAAACATGATCGCGCGGATTCGCCTGCAAGAGGAGTCCGTCCGCGCGGCCGATCTCGCCCGTGCCAATCAATCGCCAGTCACCACCATTCTCGATCTCACGCGCTACAGCCCGATCAAAGCCGGAGCGAGTGAGAACCGGGTGGACACATTTTTCTTCGAGAACGCGATGCGGGGGGACCTGAACCCGCGGGAGCGCGACCCGCTGGCGCTGGGACGTTGATGAAACGCTGGCCAGACGCAATCACGGCTTTAGGTTGACGTGATGTCTCCCATCTTTTTTCGCATTGCCGCGGGGCTCGCTTTTCTGGCCGTCGCGCTCGGGGCTTTCGGCGCGCACAGCTTGAAAGGGACGCTGGAAGCCAACGGCACGCTTGAGGTTTGGAAGACGGCGGCGCTCTATCATCTGGCGCACGCGGTGGCGTTAGTCGCACTGGCTCTGCATGGCGGAACGAGTCGTGGCGCGTTCTGGCTGCTTGTGGCCGGGATCGCGATTTTCAGTGGCAGCCTCTACCTGCTGGCGGTGACTAATGTTCGCTGGTTAGGCGCGATCACGCCGCTGGGCGGGCTCTGTTTTCTCGCGGGCTGGATTTGGCTGATCGTAGCGCCGCCGCGCTAAATCGTTGTCCGCATCGGCTCCGGACTGATACTTTCGGCGGGAGACATGTTCGACGCTTTCCTCGAAACGCAGAGGCCGCTCGCGACCGCATTGGCGT
Organism: uncultured Verrucomicrobiae bacterium; assembly: GCA_963788065.1. GTDB lineage: Bacteria > Verrucomicrobiota > Verrucomicrobiia > Chthoniobacterales > UBA10450 > JACCTI01. Next base: position 1,399,202 of record CAWBFF010000008.1, on the reverse strand, counting down.
TCGTCGGGGCCTATCTGCTCGCTCTCGCGATTGGCCGTTTTCTAAAACGACGGGCCGGGGTGCGGCTTGGCATTTTCTACCAGCTCTTTTGCCTGACCCTGGCGTTCTACACTGCGCTCAGCGTTTGGGGCCTGGAATCTTCCTGGCGCAATCACATCGGCTCCGCCCTCATCATCCTCAGCACTGGGGTGCTCGTGGCCCTGATCGATCGCTACCTGTGGGAATATTACTTCGGGAAGCGGCGCCAGGTCGTCATCCCAAAGTTGCTCCGCGACACGGTGGCGATGCTTCTCTTCCTGCTCGCACTGCTCCTCGTGCTCAGCATCGGCTACCAGGCGCAAACGGAGTTGAAGGGCGTCCTGGCCGGCTCGGGGGTGGCTGCCATCATTCTCGGGTTCGCCGCGCAGAACGTTATCAGCAGCCTCGTTGCAGGCATGTCGCTCCAGATCCAACGCCCTTACAAGGTGGGCGATTGGCTCAAAGTCGGAGACACCTACGCCGAGGTGACCGAGATCCGTTGGGGCGCGACCCGTCTGCGGACGAATGACGCGATCTATCTGCACATTCCGAATAACGAAATCGTCAAACAGACGATCACGAATCTGAGTTATTTCAGCCCAATCCACGCCATGCGCATCCAGGTGGGCGCGGATTATACGGTGCCGCCGAACCGCGTGAAGGATGCGCTCCAACGCGCGGCCAGCCAATCCCCTGGCGTCCTCGAGACGCCGCCGACAAAGGTGTTTCTGCGAGAGTACGGCGAATCGGCCATAATCTACGAGATCAAGTTCAGCATGACGAATCACGCGCAGTACAACGATGTCTGCGACGCCATCCGGACGAACATCTGGTACGAATTCCGGCGGCGTAAAATCAACATCCCTTTCCCGATTCGCACGCTCCAGGTCCAGCGGCAGCCGAGTTCTCCGACGCAAGGGCTACGGAAAAAGGCGCGCGAGATGTTGCGGAGCGAACCGCTTTTCGCCTGCCTCGATGGCGAGCAAATCGAAGGTCTGATCGAGCGCTCCGATGTGCACCATTTCGGGCGCGGGGAAGCGGTCATCGAGGAAGGAACGGAAGGCGAGTCGATGTTTGTCCTCCTGCAAGGCACGGCCAATGTTTCCGTGGCGAAGAACGGTTCCTCCATCCGGGTGAGTGTCTTGCGGCGAGGCGATTGTTTTGGCGAGATGTCGCTTCTCACGGGCGAAAAACGGACTGCCACTGTGCGCGCGGAACAGGATTGCGAGGTCCTGGAAATCAGCAAGCCGGTCATGGGCGAACTGTTGCGCAATTCACCGGAATGCCTCGAACAGCTGAGCGCGCTCCTGGCACAGCGGAAGATGGGAACGGAAGGGATCTTGAAAGAAGCGGCCTCGGACCGGGTAGAGCAAAACAGGAAAGCCGAGTATACCGCCACTTTCGTGCGCCGAGTGCGCTCGTTCTTCGAGTTATAACTCAGCCGCGGCTTCGGCGCGATGGCTCTCATTCGAGGGCGCGGACGAGGAAGAGAACGGGGACGCCGTGAAGAGGGGAGATAGCCGTTGCCAGCGAGGTAAAAGTCCCTAAACTCCCCCACTTCCAACCCCGCCCTAACTATGACTTTCTTAGCACTCTCGATCCTGGATTTCGGCGTCACGCTTTCCATGCTTTGCGCCGCGGCCGGCCTGGTCTTCGCTTTCTTCCTCATCAAAGCCATCACCAGCCGCTCACCCGGTAACGAACGGATGCGTGAGATCGCGGGCGCGGTCGAGGAAGGCGCCAAAGCGTATCTACGGCGTCAGGTCATGACGATCAGCGCCATCGCCGTCGTTATCTTCGTTCTCCTGCTCATCTTCATGAAAGGGGCGGCTGTAGCCACCGCGATTGGATTTCTGATTGGCGCGTTTTGTTCGCTGGCCGCGGGTTACATCGGTATGCGCATTGCGGTGCTGGCCAACGTCCGCACCGCTCAAGCCGCCAGCAGTTCGCGCACTGCGGCTATGCGTGTGGCGTTTAACGGCGGCGCCGTTACCGGCCTGCTCGTCGTCGGTCTGGCGCTCCTCTCCGTCGCTTTTTTCTACACCATCGCGGTCAAGATGGTGGGCACTGATCTGGCCATTCGCAGCCTGATCGGCCTCGCGTTGGGCGCGAGTTTGATCAGCGTCTTCGCTCGTCTTGGCGGCGGCATTTATACCAAAGCGGCCGACGTCGGCGCGGATCTTGTCGGTAAAATCGAGAGCAATCTCGACGAAGACGATCCCCGCAACCCGGCCACCATCGCCGACAACGTGGGCGACAACGTAGGCGATTGCGCCGGCATGGCGGCGGATGTGTTCGAGACCTACGCGGTCAGCTTGATCGGCGCCATCCTCGTCGGCGCGCTCACATTGGGGAGCAGCAACCCGGAGATCGCGCGCGCGGCGATTGTTTATCCTTTCATCCTCGGCGGCATCTCGGTCCTGGGCGCCATCCTCGGGATTGTCTTTGTGAATATCAGCAACTTGAAGCCGGGCACCGCGCTCATGGGCGCGGTCGGCGCGAGCGCGCTCGTTTCGGCGGTTCTGTTTTATCCCGCGACGCATCTCATGTTCCCGAACGGCGTTGTGGTCGCCGGGCTGGCGCGTTCGGCTAATGCTCTCTACCTCTCCGCTCTCGTCGGCGTGGTTCTGACCTTCATCGTGGTCCTGATTACGAACTACTACACTTCGACCGCTTATCGTCCGGTCCGGAAAATCGCGAAGGCCTCGGAGACTGGCCACGCCACGAACATCATCGCCGGTCTGGCGATTGGGCAGCACGCCACCGCGCTGCCGGTTGTGTTTATCGGGCTCGCGATTCTTTCCAGCTACCATTTCGCCGGCCTCTACGGCATCGCCATTGCCGTCATGAGCATGCTCTCGATGGCGGGTATCATCATCTCGCTCGATGCCTTCGGCCCCATCACCGACAACGCGGGCGGCATCGCCGTCATGAGCAATCTGCCGAATGAAGTCCGCGGCATCACTGACGAACTCGATCAGGTCGGCAACACGATGAAGGCCGTGACCAAAGGCTACGCCATCGCCTCCGCCGGCCTGGCCGCGCTCGTCCTCTTCGGTTCCTACGTCGAGGAGTTGCGCGATCACTTCGCCGCCACCGGCCGCGCTTATGTCTTCGATTTTTCGCTCAACGATCCCAAAGTTATCATCGGCCTCTTCATTGGCGGCTTGCTGCCGTATATCTTCACCGCCTTCAGCATGGACGCGGTCGGCAAAGCGGCGGGCGCAGTCGTGCGTGAAGTGCGGCGTCAACTGACCGCCAAGCCCGGGATTTTGCGCGGCGAAGACAAGCCCGACTACGGCGTCTGCGTCGACATCGTCACCAAAGCTGCGCTGCGCGAGATGATCATTCCCGCGCTGCTCCCAGTCGTTTTCGTCATCGCCGTTGCGGCCACTCCGCAGCTCGGGCCGGTCGTCCTCGGCGGCCTCCTCGTCGGCACCATCGTGACCGGCCTTTTCATGGCCATCGCTATGACCTCGAGCGGCGGCGCCTGGGATAACGCCAAGAAATACATCGAAGAAGGAAATCTCGGCGGTAAGGGCTCGTTCGCTCACGCTGCTTCCGTCACTGGAGATACGGTGGGCGATCCTTACAAGGACACCGCCGGCCCGGCGATTAATCCCATGATCAAAGTGGTCAACATCGTTGCCATTCTGATCATCCCGATGTTCTTTTGAACCCGAAGGTTTTCGGGGGCGGTGCCACCGCCACAGCACAGATGAACGATCCACGCGATTACCAACTCATCGCGGCCACTCCCGCGCCGAAAGCGAAGCGCGAGCTGGCCCTGCCCGACCCCGGCGCCACGCCGTTCAAAGTCGTGGTTGATCCGGAGATGCGGCTGAAACTGCGGCGCGCCCTGATTGAGTTGATTGATTACCACGATGAATCGCTGGCCGAGCATTTCGCTGAAGGGAAACTCGAGCTCGAGTCCTACAAGGAATACATCGAACTCTTCGCCCGCAGCTTGAAGGAAACGATGGAGAGCCGCGAAGGCGTGGCGCATCTCTTGCGCGCGGTCGGCTTCAACGTGCCCCCCGAGGAGATTAATCTCCAGCCCGAGTTGCGTTGGAAACGCGGCGTGCCTGGCGCCTTCGGCTCCAGCCTGCTTTAAATTCCTCCGCCTCCGACGCGAGGCAACGCCGTAACACGCGTGCGTCAAACACCCAGCGCCATGCTGCGGCTTGACGAGCGCCCGCCCTAAACCTACCTTGTCCGCCTAGTCCGCGGTGGATTGGAGTGGGAGCTGGTGTCCCACTCTTTTTCGTCTGCGGGCTCGATGCTTTTATGAACGCCGAGTTTATCGCCATGCTGGATTACCTCGAGCGGGAGCGCGGAATTAAACGCGAAATCCTGCTCGAAGCCGTTTCGAACGCCCTGCTCTCAGCGTCGAAAAAGAGCGTGAGCGCGTCACGCGATCTGCGCATTGATATCGATCCAAAAACCGGTGTCATCCGCGCCTTGGCCCAGCTCCTTGTGGTCGATCAGGTGACCAATCCGCAGGATGAAATCTCGCTTGCGAAAGCGCTTAACATTAATCCGAACGCCGCCGTCGGCGGTGAAGTGGAAGTGGAAGTGACGCCGAAGAATTTCGGCCGCATCGCCGCGCAGACCGCGAAGCAGGCCATGATGCAGCGCATCCGCCAGGTCGAGAAGGAGATGATTTACGAGGAGTTCAAGGATCGCGCGGGCGAAATCGTCAGCGGCACTGTGCGCCGTTTCGATCGTTCGGATGTGATCCTCGATCTCGGAAAATTCGAAGCCATCATGCCGCAGCGCGAACGCGTGGTGGTGGAAGATTACAACGTCGGCGATCGCCTCCGCGCCTACGTGGTCGCGGTTGAGAACGGCATCCGTGGGCCGGAGATCATCGTCTCGCGCAGCCATCCGAATTTCGTCCGCCGCCTCTTCGAACTCGAAGTGAGCGAGATCAACGACGGCACGGTGGAGATTCGCGGCATTGCGCGCGAGGCCGGCTACCGCACGAAGATCGCGGTCACGAGTGCGAATGAAAAAGTAGACCCCGTCGGCGCCTGTGTCGGGATGCGCGGCTCGCGGGTGAAGAACATCGTGCGTGAGTTGAACAACGAGAAAGTGGACATTATCCGCTGGAGTTCCGATCCGAAGGAATACGTCCTCGAAGCGCTCAAGCCCGCGAAGGTCAAGAACCTCGTGTTCGATACCGAGCGGAAGAGCGTGCAAATCTCGGTCGATGAGGATCAGCTCTCGTTAGCCATCGGGAAGAAGGGGCAGAACGCGCGTCTCACCTCCCGTTTGACTGGGTGGGAAATCAATATCGACAAGGACACCTCCGCCACGACCGCGGTCGAGCAAAAGGTGGCCCAGGCGGCGAGCGCGCTCCAGGCGGCCCTGCCTATCACGGATGAGCAGGCGCTCACGCTCGTGAAATCCGGCTTTACCAATCTGGAAGGATTGCGCGATGCCGATGTCTCCGATTTCGTGGATATTTTGGCGGTGGACGAAGCGAAAGCGCAGGAGATTCACGCTGCCGTTCCTCGCGAAACCCCCACTACATAGATGGCCAGCCGCGCGGAGAGCCCGGAGCCATGAAAAGATTTACTACACATGCCGACCAAGACGACCAGCAAGACAACCGCTCGCAAATCCCCTGCCGCCGGGAAAGCGACCAGGTCTGCCTCTGAGTCGGCTGCAGCAAAACCTAAGGCTGCCAAATCGCCGGCGGTAAAGACCGCGCGCAGTACCGCGATCGCTCCCACCCCGGCCGCCCGCTCGCGGGCAGCGGCCGCAGCAGCCGCTGCCGCTTCGGCGGACAAGCCAGCTCCCGCTCCTCCTAAAGCGCCAGTCGAGTCCGTTTCGCTTATCGACGAGAAGAAGCCGCGCCCGAAGCGCACCGATGGCCCGCCTCGCACTACGCGGTCCTTTCTCCCGCCGATTTCCCGCATTATTTCTACTCCGGCACCGGTTGCGAAAAAACCGGAGCCACCTGCCCCCCCGCCAGCTCCGGTCCGCGTCGCGCCACAAGTCACGGATCTGATTTCCGGCTCGACGCCCGCGCCCGCGCCCGCTCCTGCTCCCGTGGCGCCTGCCGCCCCGGCGGAGACGACGGCGATCGAGCCTGCGGTATCGGATGCGGAAGCTCCCGCCGCTGAAAGCGCGGAAGAGCAAAAAATCATCCACATCAAGCCGCCGATCATCGTCAAGCAATTGGCGACCGAGCTCGGCCTGAAGCCACACCAGCTCATTGCTGAGCTGATGGCCTTCAACATTTTCGCCAACATCAACCAGACGATCGAGCCCGATGTCGCGACGAAGATTTGCGAGAATCACGGCTTCGTCTTCGAGATGGAGCGCCGCGAAAAAGGCGCGCGGTGTGCATAAGGTCGAGGAGGTCATCGAGGCGCCACCGCCACCCGTCATTGAGAAGGAAGAAGAACTCAAGACTCGCGGCCCGATCATCACTTTCATGGGCCACGTCGATCACGGAAAGACGTCGCTCATGGACGCAATCCGCAAAACGCGCGTCGCGGCTGGGGAAGCGGGCGGCATCACGCAGCACATCGGTGCCTACACGGTCGATCATAAGAACACGCGCATCACTTTCCTCGATACGCCGGGTCACGCGGCCTTCACCGCGATGCGGGCGCGCGGCGCGCATGTCACCGACATTGTCGTCCTGGTGGTGGCAGCCGACGACGGCCTGATGCCGCAGACGATCGAGGCGATCAATCACGCGAAAGCGGCCGAGCATGTGAAAATCATGGTCGCGATCAATAAGATCGATCTTCCAGGCGCGAATATCGACCGGGTGAAAAAGCAGCTGCAAGAGCGCGAATTATCTCCGGAAGATTGGGGCGGCGAGACCATCGTTTGCGAAGTCTCCGCCACCAAAGGCACCGGCATCGATCACCTGCTGGAGATGATGACGTTGCAGGCCGAGGTCATGGAACTTAAGTCGTCCCCCACGGCGACGCCGCGCGGCACGGTCATCGAAGCGCAAGTAGAAGCTGGCCGCGGTCCAACCGCCACCGTCATCGTGCAAATGGGCACGCTGAAAATCGGCGATCCCTTCATTTGCGGCGACTACGGCGGCAAAGTGAAATCACTTTTGGACGATCGCGGAAAGCCGGTCAAAGAAGCCGGCCCATCCACGCCGGTGAAAGTGCTTGGCTTTACCGGTCTACCCCATGCGGGCGACGAATTACTCGTCATGGAATCGGAGCGCCACGCCAAGACGCTGAGCGAAGAGCGTCTGCAAGCGAAGCGCGCGGACAAGCTCAGCACACCGCAGCGCGCCACGCTCGAAAGCCTGCTCGAAGCGGCCGACGGAAAAAAGAACCTGCGCATCATCCTTAAGTGCGACGCGCAAGGTTCGCTCGAAGCGCTCTCCGGCGCGCTCAGCCAGATCGAGAGCAAGAAAATCGACCTCGAAATGGTTCACTCCGGCGTCGGACCGATCTCGGAGAACGACATCCTGCTCGCCAGTGCATCGAACGCCGTCGTGATCGGGTTCAACATCAAAGTTGAGAGTAACGCGGTCAACGCAGCCAAGCGCGAAGGCGTGCAGGTGAAGCTTTACAGCATCATTTACGAGCTGATCGATCAGATCAAAGATTCGATGGCCGAGATGCTCGATCCGGAGCATCGCGAGACCGTCATCGGCCACGCCGAGGTCAAGCAGGTCTTCAAGCTCACCAAGGGAATCGTGGCCGGTTGCCTCGTTACCGATGGCCGGATCGCCCGCACGGCGCGCGCCCGCGTCCTGCGGCGTCGCCAGCCGGTTTACGATGGCGGACTCTCGACCCTGCGCCGTTTCCAGGACGACGTGAAGGAAGTGCGGGTCGGCCTCGAATGCGGCATCAAGCTGGGCGACTTCAACGAATACCAAGTCGGCGACATCATCGAGTGCTATCAGCTCGAACAGGTCGCGCAGAAACTGTAGCCCGCCGAAGGCGGCGCTCATCTCGGCCGGCCCCGACGCGGCCGGCCATTACCATCATGAAACATCGAATGCTGCGCGTGAACGAGATCGTCCGGCGCGAGCTGAGCACGATCATCACGCGCGACGTCACCTTCGACGACGCGCTCGTGACGATTAATCAGGTGGACGTCACGCCCGACTTGAAGAACGGACACGTCTTCGTCAGCGTTCTCGGCAAAGGGTCGCGGACCGCGGTGATCGAGAAGCTGGAAAAAGAGCGGACGCATTTGCAGGCGGAGATGGCGAAAAAGGTCATCCTGAAATACACGCCGCATCTTGTTTTTCACCTCGACGATTCGACGGAACGCGGAGCCCGCGTGATTAAGATTCTGGAGGAGATACAGCCGGGCCCAGAAGAGAGCGATGAGCCGGCCGATGAATAATTCCAACGCCGACTTCGCGGAAATCGCGCAGTCGCTTCGGCGCCATCAACGCATCGCCGTCTTGAGCCATGTGCGGCCGGATGGCGACGCCTTCGGCAGCGCGCTCGCGCTGGGCCTGTCGCTTCGCGAACTCGGCAAGGAGGTCGTGATCTGGAACGAGGACGGCATGCTCGATAAATACAGCTTTATGCCCGGAAGCGATTTGCTCGCGCGGCCGCCGGCAGACCCGCAGGACTTCGACCTGGGAGTCGCGCTCGATACCGCGGTGCAAACCCGACTCGGAACGGCTGGCGAAGCGGTGCACGCCCCCGCCTGGATCAACATCGACCATCATCCGACCAATCCGCGCTACGGCGATTTGAATTACATCGATCCCCTGTCGCCTGCCACCGGGCAGATCCTGTTTGAGTTTCTCGCCAGCCAGCAGTTCCCCATGAACCCGGCGATCGCGGAGAACCTCTTCGTCGCCATCTCGACCGATACCGGATCGTTTCAGTATCCGAACACGACCGCGCGGACGTTTGAGATTGCCGGCGAGTTGATCAAGAGCGGCGTCGACGTGGGACGCGTCAGCCAGTTGCTTTACGAGAGCCATCCGCGCCGCCGGATCGAGCTGTTGCGCGATTTGCTCGGCACCATGCGCTTCCAAGCGGAAGGCCGCGTCGCGAGTTTCAGTCTCAGCCTGGCCACGGTGGCTCGCCTCGGCGTTGAGCCCGAGGATAACGAAGGCCTGATCGATCATATCCGCGCCATCGAAGGCGTGATCGTAGCGGTCTTCTTCGAGGAACTGCCGGAGGGTAAAGTGCGTGTCAGCATGCGCTCGAAAAGTGACGCCGCCGATGTGGCGGCGATCTGCCAGCGTTTCGGTGGTGGCGGACATAAATTGGCGGCCGGAGCGCGCGTGCGCGGCAGCCTGGCAGAAGTGGAAGCGCGCGTATTGGAGGCCATTTGCGATGTCGTTAACTGCAACCCCTGACGGCGTTCTTCTCGTCGATAAAGCGGCGGGGATGACGTCGCATGACGTCGTCGCGCTCGTGCGGCGGCGGCTTCAGATCAAGAAGGTCGGCCACTGCGGCACGCTCGATCCGATCGCGACCGGCCTGCTCCTGCTCACGCTCGGGCGCGGGACAAAGATTCAGGATCTCCTGATGAGCGAGGATAAGGAATACGCCGGCACGCTCACGCTTGGTGCGACCACCGACACGCAGGATCGCGCCGGGCAGATCGTGGAGGAACGTCCGTTGCCGGAGCCGCTCACGGAAGAAATGGTGCGCGCGGCCTTTGAAAAGTATCGCGGCGATTTTTACCAGATGCCGCCGATGGTTTCCGCGATCAAACAAGGCGGCGTGCCGCTGTACAAACTGGCGCGTCAGGGCAAAACGGTCGAGCGCGAGCCGCGCTTGGTGCATGTCTACGGCCACGCGATTCAGCGCATCGCCCCGCCGGATATCGATTTCAGCGTCTCGTGCAGCAAAGGCTTTTACGTCCGCACCTACGCGCACGATATCGGCGCAGAACTTGGTTGCGGTGCGCATCTAAAAGAACTGCGCCGCACCCGCTCCGGCCGGTTTCTGGTCGATGGCGCGGTGACGGTGGAGGAATTGCAGAACGTGGACCCGGTGGACATTCTCGGGCGCATCCTGACCCTGCCGGAAGTGTCCCGCATGCGCGGCGCATAAACTTCTGTCGCCTCCATGCAGATCTTGCGCGCCATACCGGACCTCGCAGGCTTGCACGGTCCGCTTTTCCTGGCCATCGGCGTGTTCGACGGCGTGCATCTCGGGCACCAGGCGGTCATCTCCACTTCGGCGCGACATGCGCGGGCGGCGGGTGGCACGCCTGTAGTCGTCACCTTCGATCCGCACCCGGCCAAAATCCTCCGACCCGAAAAAGCGCCGCGCCTTCTGACGGCGACGCAGCACAAGATCTCGCTCATCCGCGATCTCGGGGTGGAGCACTTGCTCGTCATCACTTTCGACCGCGAGTTTGCCAGCACTACGGCGGAGGATTTTGTGCATCAACTCGTCACGCACTCAAAGCCGCTCCGCGAAATCTGCGTCGGCCACGAGTGGTCCTTCGGCAAGAACCGCGCGGGGAATCTAGCGCTGCTGCAGAAGCTGGGCGCGGAAGACGGTTTCAGTGTGGTGGGAATTCAACCGGTCGAAGTGGATGGCACCGTGGTGAGCAGCACCGCCATTCGCCAGGCCGTCGAAACCGGCGACCTCGCCTGGGCGGCGAAAATGCTGGGCCGCGACTATACCATTCTCGGCACCGTGGAACGCGGCGCGCAGCTCGGGCGTAAGCTCGGTTTTCCCACCGCCAATCTCAGCGCGCACAGCGAGCAATTCCCGCCGAACGGCGTCTATGCGGCGGAGGCGACGCTGAAGGGCCGGGCACTTCGCGGAGTCGCTAACCTCGGCGTGCGCCCTACGATTAGTGGCGAAAAACCGCAGCGGCTACTCGAGCTGCATCTCTTCGATTTGCGGGACGAAATTTATGGCGCGGAAATGGAAGTGCGTTTCGATCGCTTCCTCCGGCCGGAACAGAAGTTTGCCAACCTGGATGAGCTGACCGCGCAAATCGCGCGCGACGTCGCGCAGGCGCGAGCGTTGTAACTAGAAACGCCGGGGCCGCACGGCCTTCATCGCCGCTGCCGTCCCCAACACCATCACGAGCAAGCCGCTAAAGCCGGCCAGCGAGAAAATCGTCCAAATCGGCATCGCGACCAGAAACGCCGCGCTCTCGCCTACGAAACTTCCGCCGCCGGAAGCAAAGTAAGCCGCGACACATCCGAGGAGGGTGATCGCGAACAGGACAACACCGCGCAGCGAGCGTGTTTGCCGGCGCGCCGGGAGCTGGTGCATGACGCGCGCGGTAAAGCCGGCGTCGTCGATATACGGCGCCTCGTCGCGCAGTCGCGCGTCCAGCCAGTCATCCTGCAGTTGCTCCTCCATGCGGCTAATTATTACTCCAGACTGCCAGCGTTTTCTTCAATTTCTCCCGCCCGCGCAAGACATTCGTCTTCACTGTCCCGAGCGGGATGTCGAGGACGCGCGAGGCTTCATCATGCGAAAGGCCATTCTGGCAGCAAAGCAAAACGGCCGTGCGTTCATGGAGCGGAAGGAGGGTAAGCGCGTGCATCAGGTCCTGTCTTAGTGCGGGGTCAACGGTTTGCGGATCCTGTTCCGCCTCGAGGCGCGCCTCATCGATTCCGACCAATTCTTTCCGCTTCCGAGCCTCTTCGCGAAAGGTGTTGTAGGCGATGCGGTAGAGCCAGGTCGAGAATTTCGCCTCGCCGCGAAAGCTGCGGATGTTCTTGAAAGCTTTGAGGAATGTTTCCTGGGCGAGATCATCGGCGAGTGCAGGATCGGTTCTGGTAAGTTGACGGAGCAGACCTCGGACCGCCGATTGATGGCGCCGCACGAGTTCGGAGAACGCGTGCTGATCGTCATCGAGGAGGACTCGGGCGACGAGGTCTGCATCGGTCAGTGACACCCGCGCAGGCTATGACAGCGGCGGGGGGTTGTCGGTACCGCTCTTGAGCGCGGACATCTTGCGGCCCTCCAACTGCCAGACCAGGAGATAGCCGCAGCCGATGAGGAACGGGATGATGCCGAGCGCCCAGGCGCCGCCTTCCCAATCGTTCACTGCCCCGAAGAAGACCATCAGGCCGAGCCCGACCATGACGAGGACGACACCGCGGCGCATATCCGACCGCTGACGGATCGGCGAGGAGGGAGTGGCAAAGAGCGATTCCGGAACGGGCTGCCCCTTCTCCACCATCATCCGCACGGTGCGATGGAGCGAACGCTGCTTCCAGTAGCTGAAGAACATAATCACGCCCACGATCAAAACGGGCGTGCCGAAGAGGGTGGTGAAGATGATCCCGACGATCGGTATGGCCATGAGCGCGCTGTTTGCCACATCGGAGCTGTCGTCTTGGACGCGCTCGCGGTGCCGCACGCGAGTCGCCGGCGCGTCGCCCTTCTCCTCGCGCTCGGCCGCGCGGTCTTCATCATCTTCGCCAAACGTAATGTGGACGCCTTTCTTCACCTTCCGCTCGATGCGGCTCTGCAGATCATCCGCGTCTTTTGCCGAGACGGTGGCAGACGGGACGGGCGCGGGAGCAACTGGCGCCGGCGCGATCGCGGCCGGGTTGGGCACCGTAGCCGCACTCGGGGTGGCGAGGGCAGGCGCAGCGGGATCGGGCGGGATGGAAGGGATTTGTCCCAGCGCGGTCAAGGCGAGCGCGAGGGCACAGAAGGAGGTGACGAGAGTCTGTTTCATATTGTTCGTTTGCAGGTGAGATGCGGCGCGCGGTCCCTTTGGATTCAAAAATTCTCGTCTTTCCGCATCTTTTGCCCCGGCTCCGCCGGAATAATAAAGCCTTGCGCCCTGTGCTCCACTGGACATTATTGCACCCCGCTCCGGCCTACCTGATCAGGCACGAGCAAATGCGGGTGTAGCTCAGTGGTAGAGCACCTCCTTGCCAAGGAGGACGTCGCGAGTTCGAGTCTCGTCACCCGCTCCAATTCTTTTCGCCCGGTCGAAAAGCAGTTTTGTCCGTGCATGCTCGCGAGCAATTCTCGCCTCGCCGGATGCGCGTCGCTAGGAATTACGCGTGAACGCATCCGCGCCCAATTATCTCTGGCGGAAACACGCCACGCCCGAGTGGCTACGTGCCCATCACCCGGCGCTCAATAAGGCCACCAACGGGGCGCACTCAGTGATCGAAAGGCCGGGCCGCCCGCGCCTGGCGGTCGAGTGCTTCTGCACGCGAGAACAGCAGGCGCGTGACCTGGCGGCGGCATTTGGCGGGACGATGGTGCGGCTACCGGCAGATTGGGAAGCACGCTATCTTGCGGCGGCTAAAACAAAGCCACTGCGCATCGGGACTCGGCTCGTCGTATGCAGCGATCCCCAGCCTTCTTCGAAAACGCCGACGCTCATCATCCCCGCGGGCGCGGCCTTCGGCACCGGCGAACATGCCACCACCGCGATGTCGCTGCGCCTGCTCGAGCGCGTAACGCGGCGAATGACGACTGGCTGGCGCATGCTCGACGCCGGGACGGGCTCGGGCATCCTCGCCCTCGCCGCGCGGCGTTTTGGCGCTAACGATGTGCTGGCCGTGGACAACGATCCGCGCGCGATCACGACGGCGCGGGAGAACGCACGCAGCAATCACATCCGCGGCATAGCCTTCGTCGTGGGCGATATCCACGAGGAAGTGCGCGGCCGGTTCGATGTCATCGCGGCGAACTTATACTCCGAGTTGCTTGCCGCCGTGTTGCCACGTTTCCGCCGCAGCCTTCGCGTTCGCGGAAGTCTGATCCTGTCTGGAGTGCTCCGCCGGCAGGAGCATGAATTACAGGATGCGCTGCGCGCGAACGACTTCCGAATTCTCGAAACCCGGCGACGCGGAAAGTGGATCGCGCTCCTCGCAGGCGGCGCAAAATTCTGACTTGAACGTTGCCGAAAAATGGGTGTCCTACATTTCCGAAAATCGCACTTCGACCCGCATGATCACGGTTCGCAATCTCAAAAAATCTTTCGGCACCAAGCAGGCCGTGAACGGCGTTTCGTTCACCGTGCAGATGGGCGAGGTGCTCGGTTTCCTCGGGCCAAACGGCGCCGGGCAAGTCGACCACGATGCGGATGCTGACCGGGTTCATCCCGCCCTCCGCGGGCGAGGTCACGGTGGGCGGTTTCAACATGCTGGAGAACCCGCTGCCCGCGAAGCGTCTCATCGGTTATCTGCCGGAAAATGCGCCTTCCTACGCGGACATGACGGTGCACGGTTTTCTCCGATTCACGGCGGAGCTGCGCGGGCTGCGTGGCGATGCGCTCAAGCGCGCCGTGCATCGCGTGATCGAGATGTGTTTTCTGGAACCGGTCATGCACCAGAGCATCGAGACGCTCTCGAAAGGCTATCGGCATCGCACCTGTTTCGCGCAGTCGATCATACACGACCCGAAGGTGCTGGTGCTCGATGAGCCGACCGATGGGCTCGATCCGAATCAGAAACACGAAGTGCGTTCGCTCATTCGCAAAATGGGCGAATCGAAGGCGATCATTTTCTCGACCCACATCCTGGAGGAAGTCGAGGCCGCGTGTTCGCGCGCCATCATCATCGATCGCGGCCAGATCGTGGCCAACGGAACGCCGGAGGAATTGAAGCAGCGTTCGGCGCACGCCGGCGTGGTCACCTTGCGCGTAGCGGATGGGAGCGCCTACGAGATTCGCCAAAAGCTGGAACGCATCCCTGGCCTGACGAATTGCAAAATCATCTCCGAGACTCCGCCAACCTTCCGCGCCTCGGGCGCCGACGGCACGCTTGCCCGCGCGATCGGCGAACTGGCCGCGGCGGAGCGTTGGAAGATCGAAGAACTGCACACCGAAGAAGGGCGGCTCGATGAAGTCTTCCGCAGCATCACTCTGCCGGAAACGAAACGGGAGGAGAGCAAATGAGCGACGAAACTTTGGAGGCTCGGTCCGCGCCCGCCGATGCGCTCCGCCACATCTTCACGATCGCGAAGCGCGAAGTAGCCGGCTATTTCGCCTCGCCGGTCGGCTACGTTTTTATCGTCATCTTCCTGCTCCTTGCGGGCTTTTTCACTTTCATGGTCGCGGGCTTCTTCGATCGCGGGCAGGCGAATCTGCTCACGTTTTTCGCCTGGCATCCGTGGCTCTTTTTGTTCCTCGTCCCGGCGGTCGGGATGCGGATGTGGTCGGAAGAACGCCGCCTCGGCACGATCGAGCTCCTCCTCACCATGCCGATCACGCCCTGGCAGGCGATCGTCGGAAAATTCCTCGCCTCCTGGCTCGTCCTCGCGCTCGCGCTTCGTGCTCACTTTCCCGCTCGTCATCACCGTCAATTACCTCGGCAACCCGGATAACGGCGTCATCTTCACCGGCTACATCGGCAGCCTCTTGCTCGCGGGCGCGTATCTCGCCATCGCCGCCATGACTTCGGCCATGACGCGCAACCAGGTCGTCAGCTTCATTCTCTCGCTCGTGCTTTGCCTTTTCCTCATCCTCGCCGGTTGGCCGCCCGTGACCAATCTCCTCACGCAATGGGCCAGCCCATGGCTCGTGGAAATGATCGCGTCCTGCAGCGTCATGACCCACTTCGACGGCCTCCAGGTAGGCGTGATCGATTCGCGCGACATCCTCTTTTTCCTCTCCGTCATCGTTTTCGGACTTTTCACCACCAGCGTGATCCTGCGCGCGCATCGCGCCGGCTAACGAGTCGTTCGGCATGAAAAAGAAAGGCCTCGAAACCATTCTCTACTCCGGCGCGGGCATCATCGCCGTCCTGCTCGTGCTCGTCGCGTTCAACGTCATCGCCGCGCAGGCGAAACAGCGGATCGATCTCACGGCGGAGAAGGCCTACACGCTTTCGCCGGGCTCGCGCGCCATCCTCACCTCGCTCGATACGCCGGTGCAGCTCCGTTTCTATTGCACGAAGGACACGAAGACGATGCCGGTCGGCCTCGCGAACTATGCGCAGCGGGTCGAGGATTTGCTCGGCGCCTACAAGCAGGCTTCGAAAGGCAAAATCGAAATCCAGCGCCTCGATCCGGAGCCCGATTCCGACGCGGAAGACTCCGCGCGCCTGGATGGAATCGAGCCGCAACAACTGCGCAGCGGCGAGCGCATCTACCTCGGTCTCAGCGTCAGCTTGCTTGATCAAAAGCAGGCCATCCCGTTCCTCGCGCCCGACCGTGAGCGCCTCCTCGAATACGATATCTCGCGCGCGATCGCCCGTGTCATGACGACCGAGAAACCGCGCATCGGTGTGATGACTCCGCTGCCGGTAATGGGAGACGCGAACCCGATGCAGCGGCCCGGCCAGAGCGGTGGGAAACCTTGGGCTTTCATCAACGAATTGCAGCGCGATTTCACGCTTCAAACCGTTCCGCTCACCGCCGAAGCAATCCCGGACGACATCAAACTCCTGCTCGTCATTCATCCGAAAGGGATTTCCGAGGCGACCGAGTTCGCGCTCGATCAGTTCGTTCTGCGCGGCGGGAAGTTGGTCGCGTTCGTCGATCCGCTGTGCGTCCTCGATCGCCCGGCGATGCCGACGCAGGGTTTGCCGCCGCAGAGTTCATCCACGCTAGCGAAACTGTTTCCGGCTTGGGGCGTCACTTTCGCGCCCGGGCAAGTGGTGGCCGATATGGAACACACCGCGCGTCTGCAGGACGGATCGAACCCCGCGGTCCTGGCCTTGAACGAAAACTCGGTCAACAAGGATGACGTCGTCACAGCGGACGCGGGCAATTTGCTCATGGCCTTCAGCGGCGCTTTCACCGGCACGCCGGCGCCAGGGCTGACGCGGACGGAGTTGATCAAAACCTCGAAGCGTTCGCAATTGGTGGACTCGATGATGGCGCAATTCGGCGGCCAGCAGATCGCGAGTAATTTTCAGGCGAGCGGGACGGAATATCCGCTCGCGATCCGTCTTAGTGGACGTTTCAAAACCGCTTTCCCGGACGGCAAACCGAAAGCCGCCCAGCCGGACGCCGCCGCCAAGCCAGAGGAAAATAAACCGGACGCGAACGCGCTGAAGGAGTCCACTCAGGACGGCACGGTCCTGCTCGTGGGCGACGCCGATATGATTCAGGACCAGGTCTCGGTGCGGGAACTGGCGACGCTCGGCGGACAGGCGGTCATCATTCCGCTCAACAGCAACCTCGCCTTCGCCCAGGGCGCGGTCGAGCAGATGGCCGGCAACAGCAACCTCATCGCCGTGCGCAGTCGCGCCTCGCGCGAGCGGCCGTTCACCGTTGTGCAGAAGTTGCAGGCGGACGCGGAAGCGAATTACCGGAGCAAGATCAAGGAACTCGAAGGCAGCCTGGCCGAGACGCAGCGCAAAGTGAACGAGCTGCAGCGGAGCAAGGACGCGAACCAGCGCTTCATCCTTTCGCCCGAGCAACAGCAGGAGCTGGCCAACTTCCGCGCCACGGAGGCGAAGGTGAAGACGCAGCTGAAAGAAATGCGCCGTCAGCTCCGCTCCGAGATCGATTCGCTCGAGAACCGGATCAAGTGGATCAACATCGCGGGCATGCCGGCGCTCGTCATTCTGGCGGGATTCGGGCTCGCGGCGTGGAGACGGCGGGAGGTCGCACCATGAAAGGCCGGCAACTCGTCCTCCTCCTCGTCCTGCTGCGTCGCGCTCGGCGGCGCCGCGCTTTATTTGCGCCAGCGCAGCGAATCGAACTGGAGCAACCGCGCCACTGGTTCGAGCGGGAAGATTCTCGATTTCCCGCTCAACGACGTCGCGCAGATCGTGATCAAGGATGGCCAGACGACGCTGCATTTGCTGAAAAAAGGGAGACGCCTGGCGCGTGGCGGAGCGCGCCGATTACCCGGCCGATTTCGAGAAAGTAGCGCGCCTCCTGCGGACGCTGTGGGAACTGCGCGCCACGCAGGACGTGAAGGCTGGCCCCTCGCAATTTGCCCGGCTGGAGCTGACCGAGCCGGGCCCGCAGCCGGGCGGCGGGACCCTGCTTGATCTGCAAGACGAGAGCGGAAAACGAGTAGCCGCGCTCATCCTGGGCAAGAAGCAGGTGGAGCCCGCATCGAGCCGTTACGTCATGGTGCCCGGGCAAAACGATCACGTCTTCCTGGTTGCCGACACGCTCGAGGAAGCGGTGCCGAAACCGGAAGCGTGGCTCGATCACAGCTTTATCAAAGTGGAGAAGCCGCAGGCGATCACCCGCGCCGGCCAAGCGCCTGCTGCAAACTGGAAGCTCACGCGCGAAAACGCGACCGCGCCCTGGACCTTGGCGGAGGCAAAGCCGGGCGAGGAACTCGACCCGAACCAAGCCAGCACGATTGCGAGTTATCTTGCCAACCCGACGTTTACCGATGTGCTGACGCCCGATGCGCCGGTGGCCGAGACCGGTTTGGACCAGGCGTCAGTCCTCATCGCGGAGACATTTGACGGGTTCAGCTACGAACTGCGAATCGGAAAATTGCTGGGCGAGAATTATCCGGTCCTCGTCGCGGTGAAGGCCACGCTTCCCGCCGAGCGCACCGCTTCTGCCGACGAAAAACCGGAGGACAAGGGCCGACTGGACCAGGAATTCCAAACCAAGCAGAAGGCGCTGCAGGAAAAACTGGCGCGCGAACAGAAGCTGGCGGGCCGACCGTTTTTGATCGCGAAAGCGACCGTGGAGCAGTTCCTGAAAGATCGCGGCGAGTTGCTGAAGCCACCTACCTTCGCCTTCGCCGACGCCCGCTTCGTCGCTCCGAAAAGACCAAGCCTTCGCCCTCGCGTAAGCCTTCCTCTTAAGCGCAGAAACAGAAAATCGCGGTTGACGCGCACGACGCCCAAAAGCACCTTCCCCGCGCACCCTTCGCGGGCCTTCGGTCTTTCCTGCATTCACGCGGTTGATCCTGTCGGACCGCGCTGAAATTTTATGCCGGCCGAAGAACTTTCCTACGTCATCCTCACGCCCTACTCGATGCGCAAATCGCGCACGGGAGGCATCATTTCCCGCCTCATCTCGCGCACCGGGCTTGATCTCGTGAGCGCGCGCATGTTCGCCCCCAGCCAGGAGCTGGTGAAACGCTACGCGGACACGATCGTGACCGAGACCGATCCCAGGCATCGCGCAACGCAGGAGCTGCTGCGCAAATATGTGGCGAAGAATTTCACCGGCACGATCAATGGCAATCGCCCACGCGTGATGCTGCTCGTCTTCCGTGGCGAGGATGCCGTGCGCAAGACGCTCGCCACTGTGGGACATATCGTAAACGAGCGCACAAGCGGCGAAACGATCCGCGACACGTATGGCGATTACATCACGACCGCTGCTGGCGAGGTGACCTACTTCGAACCCGCAGTGCTGACCGCGATCGACGCCGCGGAAGTGAAGGAAGATTTGCAGCTTTGGTCGGAATACTCCGATGTCGATGGCGGCATCCTCGACAAAGTCCTGACCCACCCGGCCGGAACGAAAATCGAGAAGACACTCGTCTTGATCAAGCCTGACAATTTCAAATTCCCCAACCTGCGCCCGGGCGGCGTGATCGACGTCTTCTCGCAGACCGGGCTCTCCATTATCGGCTTTAAAGTCCACCGCATGAGCGTGGCGCAGGCCGAAGAATTTTACGGCCCCGTCCTGGCCGTCCTCGAAGACAAGCTCGGCCCCGAGAAGGGTCGCGGCGCGTGGGAAGATATCGTCGAGTTCATGTCCGGTGGCCGGCCGAGCGCGACCGAGGCTGCGAAGAAAAGCGAGCCCGGCTCGGAGAAGTGCATCGCCATTGTTTACCAAGGCGAAGACGCGGTGCGGAAGATCCGCGATGTCCTTGGCCCGACTGATCCGAGCAAGGCCCCTCCCGGTTCCATCCGCAAGGAGTTCGGCCAAAACATAATGGTCAACGCCGCCCACGCTTCCGACTCGGCCGAAAATGCCATCCGCGAGATGGGGATCATCCAGGTGGAAGAGAATAACTTCAAAGCTTTGATTGAATCTTTCTACGGTCGCCAATAGCTTGCCGATCCATTTTGCCAACCCTCAATACCACTCCCAAAGCCATGGAAATTTCTGAGCGCGCCAGTCAGTTAACTCCCTCCCTCACGCTCTCCATCGATAGCAAAGCCAAGGCAATGAAAGCCGAAGGGCTCGACGTTTGCGGCTTCGGCGCGGGCGAGCCGGATTTCGATACGCCGGATCACATCAAGGAAGCGGCGATCAATGCGCTGCAAAGCGGCTTCACGAAATACACGCCGAGCGCCGGGTTGCCGGAGTTGCGGGCCGCGATCGCGGAGAAATTGCAGACGGATAACGGCATCGCCTACAAGCCAAGCCAGATCATCGTCAGCAGCGGCGCGAAGCATTCCTGCTACAACGCGATCATGGCCACGTGCCAGGAAGGCGACGAAGTCATCATCCCCTCCCCATACTGGGTCAGCTATCCCGACATGGTGCGGTTGGCGGGCGCCGAGCCGGTGATCATCCCTACGACCGAGCGCAACGGCTGGAAGATGCGCGCGGAAGATTTCGAGAACGCGATGACTCCGCGGACGAAGATGTTGATCCTCAACAGTCCAAACAACCCCTCGGGCGCGGTCTATACCCGCGAGGAATTGGAGAAGATCGTCGAGGTCGCGGCGGAGGAGGAAATCTACATTCTCTCCGATGAAATTTACGAGAAGCTCGTCTATGACGACGCGAAGCACATCAGCATCGCCTCGCTCTCGAAGGAAGCTTACGATCTCACGATCACGATCAACGGATTCAGCAAAGCCTACGCGATGACAGGTTGGCGCCTCGGTTATCTGGCCGCGCCCGACAACGTCGCGAAAGCGGTCGATAACATCCAAAGCCACAGCACCTCGCACCCCACCTCCTTCGCGCAACACGGCGCGATTGCGGCACTGAAGGGCGATCAGCAACCGCTGGCTGACATGCGCGATGAGTTCAATCTCCGCCGCGGCTACATGTATGACCGGATCACGAAGATCCCGAACATCACCGCGGTGAAACCGGAAGGTGCGTTCTACATTTTGGTCAACATCAGCCAGCTCGGTCTGAGCTCGCAGAATTTCGCGGATCGCTTGCTCAGTAAAGCGAACGTTGCCGTCATCCCGGGCATCGCGTTCGGCGACGATCGCACCATTCGCCTCAGCTACGCGACCAGCATCGACATCATCAAAAAGGGTCTCGATCGCTTCCAGGATTTCTGCCGGACACTGTAAGAAGAAGGGTTCAAGTTTCAGGGTTCGGGTTTCAGTATCTGAACTCCCGCTCCCATCCTGAATCCTTCTAAATGTCGGCCGGCTCGCTCGCGTTAATCCTCCACGCTCATCTGCCGTTCGTCCGGCACCCGGAGCACGCCGAATTCTTCGAGGAGGATTGGCTTTTCGAAGCCATCACGGAGAGCTACATCCCGCTCTTCGCCATGATGCAGCGGTTGGTGCGCGATGGCGTGCCCTTCCGCCTCGCCCTCAGCGTGACGCCGCCGCTCTGCGCCATGCTCGATGACGAGCTGCTCCGCGCCCGCTACCGTCGCCACCTCGACCGCAACATTGCGCTGGCCGAGCGGGAAATAGAACGCACGCGCAATGAACCACCGCTACACGACCTCGCGCGTTTCTATCACGGATCGCTTTCCGAAATCCGACGACAATACGAAGCGTGGGATTGCGACTTGCTCGCCGTTTGCCGGCAGTTGCGCGACGCGGGTTTTCTCGAACTCATCGCCTCCGCTGCGACTCATGGTTTGCTCCCGCTGCTTGCCCCTTCGCCTGAGGCCGCCCGGGCGCAGGTCGCGATCGGTTGCGATGTTTATCGACAATACTTTCAAGGGGAGCCGGTCGGGTTTTGGTTGCCGGAGTGCGCTTATGCGCCGGGCTTGGAGACCATTCTGCAGCAGAACAATCTGCGCTGGTTCGTCGTCGACGCGCACGCTTTCGCCCTGGCCAATCCTCGCCCTCGCCGCGCTCTTTACGCGCCGTCGTTCACCTCCGCGGGGCCGGCGGCTTTCCCGCGCGATCCGCAATCGAGCCGGCAAGTCTGGAGCGCAGAGTCCGGTTATCCGGGCGAGCCGGTCTACCGCGATTTTTATCGCGACATCGGATTCGATCTGCCGGTCGATTACGTCTTCGCCGATTCGACGACGCAGATTCCGCGTTTCACCGGTCTAAAGTATCACCGCATCACCGCGCGCGATGCGGCGGAGAAGGAGCTCTACCAACCCACCTGGGCGGAAAGCGCGGCCCGCGTCCACGCGGAGGATTTCCTCGATTCGCGCCTGCGGCAGATGGAAGCGCTGCAGGATTGTGGATTCCCGCCCATCGTCACGATGCCGTTCGATGCCGAGCTCTTCGGCCATTGGTGGTATGAAGGGCCGCTTTTTCTTGAACACTTCCTCCGTCTCGTGGCCGCGCACCCGGACCGGCTCAAGATGACCACGCCCGGCGCCTATCTCGCCGATAACCCGACGCAACAAATCGTGGCGCCGGCGGCTTCCAGTTGGGGCGACAACGGCTTCCTCGGCGTTTGGTTGGACGAGAGCAATGCGTGGATCTATCCGCATCTCCGCGCGGCGGGCCAGGGCATGGTGGAGATGGCGCAGCAGTATGCGGAGACGACCGATGCCTTGATCGACCGCGCGCTGAAACAACTCGCGCGCGAGCTTCTGCTCATGCAATCAAGCGACTGGGCTTTCCTGATTCGTAATGGAACAGCAAAAGATTATGCGGCCCAGCGGGTCAAAGACCACGTGGCCAGATTTAGCCAGCTTTACGAACAATTGAAGGTCGGAGAAATCGAGCAGCCTTTCCTTTGCGATTGCGAGAGTCGGCATAATCTATTCCCCAACCTCGAATGGCGTCATTACCTCTAGCGACCTGGCGCACGCGCCTGCTCCTGCTTTGCGCTTGCTCCACGGTCTGTGTGGCGCAGGAATCACCGACGCCAACTCCGACGACGACGCCTGCGCCGTCGGTGGTTGAACGCGCGCCGGTCACCATCCGCTTCGTTCCCCCGCCGCTCGAAGGCACGATCAGCCTCGGCATTTACGATGCGACTGGGAAGCTCGTCCGCGTCCTGCAACGCGAGGCGGACATCGAGCAATTCAAGATCGGGCACGACGCCCTCAGCCTGGAGTGGGACGGTAAAGACGATCGTGAGACGCCGCTCCCGCCGGGGAAATATCGCGCGCGCGGCTTCGCGGTGGGCGACGCGGTGAACGTGGATGGCGTCGGCTTTTTCTTTAACGATTGGGTCACCGAGGAAGGGTCACCGCGGATCGAGAAGGTGCTCAATCTGCGCGTTATCTCCGGCAACGATCTGGCAATGTTGGTCGCGCTCCCGGGCGGCAAGGAAGGCTCCGTCACTTCCAACCTCAACGGTGAGTTGCAGGACGACCTTGAGGAAGATGCGCAGGATGAGCGTTTCCTGCCGGAGCGCTACTCCGTGCGGGCGAGCGAGGGCAAGCTCCGCTTCCACCGTGCTGAGGGCTGGCAGGAAGTGCACTGGCCGGAGCTGGTCGCGCCGCAGGATGCCGCGGCGGGTAAGGACAAGAGCGTGTGGGTCATTGATCGCGTCAGCGCGGATTCCAGCAATCTCGTCTTGAAACAATTCTCCGCCGACGGCGCCTTTCTGCGCGAGATGGCTTTCGCGCCCGAAGAGCCGAAGCCGAAAATCATCGCCGCCTCCACGGTGACCGACAAAATTTTTCTGCTCGAAGAAAACGATGCTCTCCAGCGGGTGCGCGGACTAACCCTGAGCGCGACCACTCCGGCGAGCGAGCCCGCCAATCCGTCGCGCTCAGATTGGAAAGTGGATTTCGAAAAGAAAATCGTGCGCCATCAGAACTTCACCATCGTGAATGGCCAGCCCGTTGTTTCCGATGGAGCAATCCCGCCAACGAAAATTGCGATCAAACTCACCTCGAATCCGCTTCAGAAAGACAAAACCGAAACACTGGAAGTGAGCGCGGGCTACGATGCCGAGAGCAGTTTTATTCAAACTACCGATGGCCTCCCCCTCCAGACCATCAGCGAAACGTCGAATCTGCAACGCATCCTCCTCTCCTCCCAAAGCGAAAAGACGGTCGATGTTTTTCAGGACGACGGCGCGGTCGTCGAGCAGTTCCGAGTCAGCGGCCTCGATCAAATCATGGCCTTCGATTGCGGCGAAATTCAATTGAAATAGGCGACACCCCTCGTTCAATGTGAACGATGCCGCGCGACATCGTTTACTTCGATCTGGAAACGCAGCGCACCGCGAACGACGCCGGCGGTTGGGATAGGAAGGGCAACATGCGGATGTCGGT
Source organism: uncultured Verrucomicrobiae bacterium (assembly GCA_963788065.1). Lineage (GTDB taxonomy): Bacteria > Verrucomicrobiota > Verrucomicrobiia > Chthoniobacterales > UBA10450 > JACCTI01. The sequence goes on along the minus strand of CAWBFF010000008.1, from coordinate 1,375,046 downwards.
CGGCGTCGTCTTCAGCACCGCCACCGGCAGCTATCAGGTCTTCAGCGAAGCGCGCGTGCACCAGCTGGTCGACCGCCTGCGGCAGGCCGATCTCGTGATCGGTTTCAACGTCCTGAATTTCGATTACCACGTCCTCATGGGCTACACGGTGCTCGATCTAATCCACGAATTGCCGACCGCCGATCTCATGGTCGATGTCGAGCAGCGCCTCGGCCATCGCCTCGGCCTCGATTCCATCGCCAACGCGACGCTCGGGGTGCAAAAAACCGCCGTCGGGCTCGACGCCATCCGCTGGTGGCGGGAAGGACGGCTCATGGAAATCGCGGAGTATTGCTGCTTCGATGTGAAGGTGACGAAGCTGGTCCACGAACACGGCTGCCGGCACAAGGAACTCTTCTTCCACGATCGCTTCGCGCAACGCCAGCGGGTCGAGATTGATTGGTGCCACCTCGATTCCTAAGCGCGCCGATGGCGATTGCGGCCTCGCAACGTCGGAGCGCCCCAGGAACCTAGAGCGACCTTGCGTCTGACCCGGCAGCCATGCTGCAATCGCCAAATGAATCGTCGAGCATTCGTGAAGAGTTCCGTGGCCATCGCCTACGGTCTCGCAGGAGGCGCCCTGGCCAACTCCAGCAGAGCCATGGACACTCCGGACCATCCTGACGTGCAACCAAATGTCATTGGACCGCGCGTGGGGTTTACGCCGCAAATCGGAACGCTGGTCTCCATGCTGGACTGGATGCGCCGTCCCGTTCTGTCCTCCGTGCAGGACCTGACCGTCGCGCAGCTTGATCATCTACACGACGCCAAGGCGAATACGATTGGCGCGCTGCTCCTTCACCTCGCGGCGACCGAGCATCTTTATCAACTCCACACCTTCCACGGTCGGAAGTGGGGCGATTGGGACGAGACGACTAAGCGCGAATGGCTCCCCGCAATGAATCTCGGGAAAGATGCACGCAAGACCATCAAGGGACACGACCTTCTTTTTTACCTGGATGCGCTCAAAAAAGGACGGGAGCAGACCCACGCCGAATTGAAAAAGCGCGACGACGCCTGGCTGATGGAAGTGGATCAGGAGTGGCCGTGGGGACCGACGAACAATTACTGCAAATGGTTCCACGTCTGTGAGCACGAATCGAATCACAACGGCCAAATCAAATGGATCAAGAACCGCCTGCCCGGCGCCGCGGACAAGGTGGACTGACACTGCACGCATCAATTCCCTTTGCCTTCCCCGGAACATCAACACCAAGGTTCCGCATGCTTAAAAGCGACGCCCCGCGTATTCGCATCGAAGTGCAGGTCATGTTTTTCGACACCGATTGCGGCGCGGTCGTGCACAACATTGCATATCTACGCTTCGTCGAAATCGCGCGCACCGCGCTCGCGGCCGAGCTGGGGATGGGGCTCGCAGAGATGGGAACGACGCAGCGTTATCCGGTCGTCGTGCGCACGGAGGTCGATTACCGCCGCCCGGCTAAACTCGGCGACAAGCTGGTGGTCGAGGGCTGGCTGGAGAAAATGGAGCGCGTCCGATTTTGGTGTGCCTTCCGCATCCACCGGCCGGCCGATGACACCGTTATCGCGAACTGCCGACAGATGCTGGCGATGGTCCAGATGCCCGACGCGACGATCCTCCGGCTCCCGGAGGAATGGGACAAATTCCGCGCCTGAGAGGTGTCCAGCCATGCCGGGCGATCTCCGGTTGAAAAACCATCGCATCCGGCTACTGTCCCAATTCACTTTTCCAGGAATCCATTATGTCGCAGCATCGCAGTCTCAAAGGGGCCAGCACCATCACGGCCAAGCGCAACGTCCTCAAACGTTTCGAGCGCGTCGATCTCCTGAAGAAGCGCGGCCAGTTCAAGGACGGCACCAAAGTCCTCGGCCTGCCGAAGACCAAGCCCGACGCGTAACGCGCGTTCGCATCTCGTTTCCGTGCGCCTGAACCGCTTCCTGGCTGCGGCCGGCGTCGGCTCCCGCCGCCATTGCGATGAACTCATCGCGGCCGGCCGCGTCACGATCAACGGGCGCGTCGTCACCGACTTCAGCGTCCAACCGCAGGAAGGCGATCACGTCAAAGTCGGCAGCAAGATGGTGCGCGCGCAGCACCAGTTGCACATTGTCCTGAACAAGCCGGCCGGCTTTGTCTCCACTCGCAGCGATCCTGCAGCGCGCGACACCATCTTCGATCTCCTCCCGGCGCATCTGCCGCGCCTCTTCAACGTCGGCCGTCTCGATACGCAAAGCGAAGGCCTCCTCGTCATGACGAATGACGGCGAGCTCGCGCTGCGCCTGACGCATCCGCGTTACAAGGTGGAGAAGGAATACGAAGTCACGCTCGACAAACCTTGGGATGCGGAGCTGGCAACGAAGCTGTTGCGCGGCGTCATGTTGGATGGCAAACGCGCCCGCCTCGAGAAAGTTTTCTCGCCGAAGCCCATGCTTGTGCGTGTCGTCCTGAAGCAAGGCATCAACCGGCAAATTCGCCGCATGTTCTACGAGATCGGCTACGAAGTGAACCGCCTCGTCCGGATCCGCATCGGAAATCTCAAGCTCCACGATCTCCCTCGTGGCCATTGGCGTCCGCTCACCTCGAGCGAGTTAAAATCCCTCGATCCGGCTACTCCGTCTCGGAGCGCAAAATCTCCAAAGGCGGCGTTGTCCCGATCCCGCGGCTCGTAAAGAGTCCGGTTAAAACCGTCAACGCACTGACGGACGCGAAAGCAACCAGGAGCGGCCATAACGACGGCGCGTATTCGAGTTTGAAAACAAACCGCGCCAGCGCCCAGCTCGACGCCACCGCGAGCACGATGCCCGTCCCGCTCGCGAGCACGCCGAGCATGAAATACTCTGCGCAGAGAATCTGATAAATCTGCGACCGCGATGCGCCCAACGTGCGCAGAAGCACGCTCTCTTTCAGCCGTTGATAGCGTCCGCTCCAAATCGTGCTCCCGAGCACGATGAGGCCTGCGCCCACTGTGAAGAGCGACATCACGCGAATGACGAGCGCCACTTTGGTAAGAATTGAATCGACTGTCTGAATCACCGCGGTCAGATCGAGCGCGGACACGTTTGGATATTTCGCCACGATGCCGCTCTGCAACCGGGCGGACGCTGCTGCGTCGGGCACCCGGCTTACGAGCACGCCAAACGTGGGCGCGTTTTCCAGAACGCCGGCGGGGAAGACGACAAAAAAGTTCGTCTGAAAGCGCTTCCAATCGATGTCGCGCGTGCTTGCGATCCGTGTGCGCAGCGGCACGCCTTGCACATCGAAGACAAGTTCGTCGCCGATCGTCGCGTCGAAATCGCGCGCGATTTCCTTGTCGAGCGAGATCGGCACCACGTCGCCCGGTTTGTAGTTCTCCACCCTTCCAATCCATTTCCCGTCCACGATTTTCTCAGTCTCGGAAAGCGTGTCGCGAAACGTGCTGCGATACTCGCGCTGCAGCTGCCACTCGGGAATTTTCCGCTGCGGATCAGCCAGGATGTCGGCTGTTTTCCGTCCCTTCACTTCCGCCAATCGCATAGTGACGATGGGCGCCTCCTGAATCACCGGCAATCCAAACGAGCGCACCGTCTCCGCCACGCCTGCGGCCTGATCCGGCTGAATATCGAAGAGGAAGATGTTCGGTTGATCGCCCGTGCCGATGGAGCGGAACTGCGACAGCAGCACCTCGCGCGAGAGATATAGATTGAGCAGGAGAAAAGTGCCGAGCCCGAGTGATACCGTGAGCAGCAGCGTGCGATTGTTTGGCCGGTACAAATTCGCCAGACCTTGCCGCAGCGCGAAGCTCCAGCTGTGCGGAAAAAACTTCCGTACCAGCACGATGAGCAGCTTCGCCATCCCGGCGAAGATCAGGACCGCCAGACCAAGCGCGCCCGCGAAAATCAGCCCATGCGTCCATTTTTCCGACTGCGCGACCGCGAACGCGGTTACGCTCGCAATCATCAAGAGATAGACCAGCGCGACCGGCAGATCGAAACGGCGGGTGCCGTTATCATTGTCCGATCCGCGCAAGATCAGCAACGGCGAGACGTGCCGAAACCGCAGCAGCGCGGGCAGAGCGAAAAGCACACATATCCCGAAGCCAAGCAGCATGCCGGTAACGATCGGCGTCCACGCGATCGTATTGGGAATCGCGATCGGTAGAAAGCTCTTCAGGATCACCGGGAAGATGCGCTGCATCACCACGCCGAGCGCCGCGCCCGCCGTCGCGCCGATCAATCCCATCGCCGCTGCTTGCAGCAGATAAACGATCACGGTGCTGCGCGCCGACGCCCCGAGACAACGCAGGATCGCCGCGGTGCGATGCTTCTGCTGCAGATGCGCCTGGATCGCGCTCGCCACCCCGACCGCGCCCAGGAGGAGCGCGATGAAGCCCACGAGATTGAGAAAGCGGTAAAGATTTTCCAGCGCCGCGCCGAGGTCCTTCTTTCGCGACGCGACCGTGTCGTAGTCCATCCCGAGCTTCTGAATTTGCGGACCGAGAATCGCCATGCGTTTCTCGACCTCGTCGCCCTCCGCGAACTTCACGTAGTTGCGATAGCGCGCGATGCTGCCGGGCTTGAGCAACTCCGTCCGCGCCAGATCCTGCAACGGCAGATAGACCCGCGGCGACAATGAACCCGCAGCCGATGCTTCGCCTGGGACTTTCTTCAGCGCGCCAGCGATCTCAAACTCGACCTCGCCGATCTTGATGACATCACCGGGCTTGGCGCCGAATTGGATAAGCAGACTCTCATCCACCACCGCGCTGCCGCCTTCGCGGAAATCCTGCGCCGCCGACGGCGGGTCCGTCTCCATCGGACCGTAAAAAGGAAACGCACCGCCCAAGGCGCGCGCGCTCACCAGACGCGTCCCCCCACCTTTCGGGAAAACCGCCATCGTGCTGAAGCGCACCTCGCGCGCCTGCGCCGTGCCTAACGAGCGAAAAATCGCCTCGTCTTCCGGACGGAACGCGCGCGAGGAACTCACGACCAAATCAGCTCCGACGAGCGTGCGCGTCTGATCGTCGATCGCCTGCGAGAGGCTGCTGCGAAATGAGCCGATGCTGACCAGCGCCGCAATTCCGAGCGTAATCGAAATCGAAAATACCAGCAGCCGGCGCCGACTCGAGCGGCTGTCGCGCCACGCCATTCGCCAGATAAATCCCGGATGCATCAGACGGCCTCGCCGCTCCGCAGTCGGATCGTCCGTTCCGTTAAAGCCGCCACTTCCGGATCGTGGGTGACGAGGACGAGCGCGGTGCCTGCGCTACGATTGAGTTCGAGCATAATCTCAATAATCCCGGCGCTCGTTTCCGCGTCGAGATTGCCGGTCGGTTCGTCGGCGAAGAGAATTTTCGGTCGGTTAATGAACGCCCGCGCCAGCGCTACCCGCTGTTGTTCGCCGCCGGAAAGCTGGGTCGGATAATGCTCAACGCGTTCGCCGAGTCCGACGCTCTTCAGCAAATCCAAGCCCAGCGCGCGCGCCGTGCGATCACCGCGCAGCTCCATCGGCACAGTGACATTTTCCAGCGCGGTCAGCGTCGGGATGAGCTGGAAATTTTGGAAAACGAAACCGACGTGCAAATTGCGCGCCCGCGCCCGCTCGTCTTCGCTCATCTCCGCGAGCGACTCGCCGTTTAACAGAACGGAACCCGAGGTCGGGCGATCCAATCCCGCGCATAAGCCGAGCAGCGTCGTCTTCCCACTCCCCGACGGACCGAGGATCGCGCACGTCGCGCCTTGCGGGAGCTCGAACGAAATATCTTTCAGCACCGTCAATTTTCCCGCGCCCGTCGTATAGCTTTTTGTGAGCTGCTGGACGCGAAGGATGGGAAGTGCGGTCATGGAAGGTTTGGCGGCGTGGGCTTGCTTACGTGATATTGTTCGCTGCGCATGAGGAAATTGTTGCCGCTAGTTTGTTTAACGTTCGTTCTCGGTTGCGGATTCGTGGCCGCGGAGCCGACGCCGAAGAAGACGCTCGTGTTCTTCGGCGACAGCTTGAGCGCCGGGTTGGGCGTGAAACCGGAGGAGGCATTCCCCGCTCTCGTGCAGGAAAAAATTCGCGCCGCCGGGCTGCCCTACGAGGTGATCAATGCCGGTCTGAGTGGCGATACTACCGCGGGCGGATTGCGCCGGCTCGATTGGGTTTTGCAGCGTCCGCCCGATGTGCTCGTGCTGGAACTGGGAGCAAACGACGGCCTCCGCGGCCTCCCAATCGAAAACATTCAATCGAACCTCCAGATCGATGATTGAGAAGGCGCGCGCGAAGAATCCCGCCGTCAAAATCGTCATCGCCGGGATGCGGATGCCGCCGAATCTGGGCGGCGAGTATGCGGAGAAGTTTCGCGAAGCATTCTCGGAAGTCGCGCGAAAGAACAGCGCGGCCATGATTCCGTTTCTCCTCGAAGGCGTGGGCGGCTCGCCTGAACTCAATCAACCGGATCAGATTCATCCCAACCCGCGTGGCCACCAGATCGTGGCAGACGTGGTTTGGAAAACGCTCGAGCCGCTGCTCGTGGAAGGCGGTTCCGCGTGAAGCTTGACGGCTGCAACGCGCTCATCACCGGCGCTTCCGCGGGACTTGGCCGGGAGTTCGCGCGCCAGCTCGCGCCGCGTGCGCATGCTCTCATGCTCGTGGCGCGACGAACGGAGCGGCTGGAGGAAGTGCGCGCGGAACTGATCGCGCAGCATCCGCGCCTGAAGGTGCACGTGCACAGCGTCGATCTTTCCAAACACAAATCGATCTCCGACTTATGCGAATGGTTGCAAGGCGAAGGCCTCGTCCCTGATCTCTTGATCAACAACGCTGGACTAGGCGACCGCGGCCCCATCGTCACCAGCGACTTCGCGCGGGTGAACGACATCCTGCAAGTGAACGTGGTTTCGCTCACGCTTCTGACGCGCAAACTTTTGCCCGCGATGGTGGCGGCGAAGCGCGGCGCGATTCTGAATGTAAGTTCGTCCGCCTCATTCATCCCAATGCCGGGCATGGGCGTTTATGCCGCGACGAAAGCGTATGTGACCAGTTTCTCCGAGGCACTTCGGAGCGAGGTGCGCGGCCATGGCATCACGGTTAGCGCGCTTTGTCCCGGCCCGGTGCACACGGAGTTTGACGCGGTGGCCCGCCGCGAGGGCGATCGCAAACAACCCGCGCCGGAGTTCACCTACGTGCCCGCGGACCAAGTGGTGCGCGATGCGCTGCGCGGCATCGAGCAGTCGCGCGCCTTGGTCATCCCCGGCGTGGCGATGAAGATCGCCATGACCATTGCGCGCGCCACACCGTTGGCGGTTCTGCGATTGGCGGGACGCTTCGCCGGCGGTCAGGTGGAGCGGTAATAATCCTGCATCGGATAACGCCGCGCGTAGAGACCAAAAGCGGCGGCGGAGAGGAAGGCGAAGCCAGCGAAAAAGAACATCAGAAACGCGGTCTCGCTCAGACCGGTGCTGGCGATCTGCGCGGTCACGGTGGCGTTGCGCACGCTCGCATTTGTCATCAGGACCCAGAGATTGCCGAAGGTGACCGAGAGCATCCAGAAGCTCATGATCACGCCTTTCATCGCATGCGGCGCCTGGCTGTAGGCGAACTCGAGGCCAGTGGCCGAGACGAGCACTTCGCCGAAAGTGAGGAGCGCGTAGGGTAGCACTTGCCACACAATTGTGACCGGCGCGCCGCCATCGATGGAGAGTTGGATCGCGCCGGCCGCGACCCACGCGAGACCGGAGAAGGCGATGCCCGATCCCATTCTGCGCAACGCTGTCGGCTCGAAACCGAAACGGCGCAGCGCGGGGTAGAGCACGAGGTTGTTGAACGGAATTAGCAGCATCACGAGCATCGGATTAAGCGCCTGCATTTGCGCGGGCTGGAACCAACCCGGCTTGGTCATGGCGTCGCCTTGCAGCACCCAGGTGGACGCTTTTTGATCGAAGAGCGACCAGAACGGCGTGACGAAGGCGAAGACGATGAGGATGCGCAGGACGGCGCGCACGCCATCGACGGCTTCATCGGGATGGGCGCCGCGCGCCCGCGCGAGTTGCATGGAGGTGCCAGCGCCGCCGAAGCCGATGAGCAAGCCGAGCGCGGTCACCGCCGCGATGACGAATCCAAACTGGCCGATCAACGACAGCGCGCCGAGCGCGAGGAGCACACCGATTATTGCGACCACGAGGCCGGGACGCGATTGCCCCGGCGCGCGGCTGAGCAAGGCGGTGCGGACGACGCGCAGGAAGGAATCGGGGTTGGGCGGCGCGGGCGGGACGTGCACGTATTTGTTTCGGCCCAGCCAGAAAATAAACGTCGCAATCGCCATGAGAATGCCGGGGATGCCGAACGCGACACTCGGACCGAAATGCCGGAGGAAGATCGGCATGAGAAGCGACGCGAAGAACGAACCAAAGTTGATCGTCCAATAGAACGCGTCGTAGACGACCTTCGCGCGCGCCTTGTTCGTTTGGTCGAATTGATCGCCGACGAAGGCAGAGACGAGCGGTTTAATCCCGCCGGAGCCGAGCGCGATCAGGAATAGGCCGGTGTAAAAGCCGGTGCGATTATCCTCGAAGATGGCGAGGCAGGCGTGGCCGAGCACATAAACGAGCGAGAGCCAGAAGACGGTGTGGTATTTGCCGAAGAAGCGATCGGAGATCCAACCGCCGAGAAGCGGGAAGAAGTAAACGCCGATGACGAAAGTGTGGAAGACGTTCTTCGCGATGCCGGCGCGTTCCGCTTCCGGCGCGTAGAGCAGTAACGTGGTGACGAGGAACGGCGTCAGGATGTTGCGCATCCCGTAAAAACTGAAGCGCTCGCACGCTTCGTTTCCGATGATGTAGGGCACCTGCGACGGAGTGCGCCCGACGGGTGTGACCGGCACGTTGGACATCACCTAGCGCTCCCAGAAAAACGCAGGCGAGGCGAGCGCCTAATTTTTTTGCATGCGCGCGCAGCTCATAGAAACAAAAACGGAGGGACACGCACGCGCATCCCTCCGTCTCGCAAAAGAATCAGCTCTCTATGGGCTTAGTATTTGACCGAGCAGCCGTAGGGCTTCGTGCTCGCGTTGCTCAGCGGCTTGCCGGCCATGGCTTCCTCGAGCGCGACGCGCACGTAGTTGGTCGAGGTCGGAATGTCAGACGGGTTCGGGGTCGCTTTGCTATCGATGGCGCCTTGATAAATGACTTTGCCTTCGGGATCGATGATGAACATGTGCGGCGTATTTTTCGCGCCAAACATTTGGCCAGCTTTGCCCTCTTCATCGAGAAGAAGCGTGGTGTGGTTCATCTTCCAATCCGCGATCTGCTTGGTCGCTTCTTCCGCGCTGAGGTGGCCTTCCTTGCCTTTGGCCGAGGAATCGATCGACATCCAGACGACGCCTTTGCCGGCGAATTCTTCCTGCAGCTTCTGCATGTTGCCGCTGCCATAATGCTTCTTCACGAACGGGCATTCCGGGTTGAACCACTCGAGCACGACGTACTTGCCTTTGTACTCGGAGAGCGCATGCGTTTTGCCTTTCGCGTCCGGGAGCGAGAAGGACGGCGCCGCGCTGCCGTTCTTCGGCGATTCCGCGGCGAAGAGCGAGGTGGCCGCCAAAGCGGAGAGGAGGGTGAGGGTCAGTTTTGTTTTCATAAGATGGCTACGGTTGCACCGCGACGCGCGGCGCGAGGTTTTCGAGTTGGGCGAGGACGATGTTCTTGGTCAGCAGCTCCGGTAAGATGATCGGCTCCGCCGACTTCCCCGCAGGATACAATACGTAAAGTGGGACACCCGGACGCCCGAATTGTTGCAATAATTTTGTGATCGCCGGGTCGGCGTTCGTCCAATCGGCTTTGATCTTGACCACGCCGCGCTGCGCAAAAGCGTCACGCACGGCCTGCGATTCGAGCACGGTCTTCTCGTTAAACTTGCAGGTCACGCACCATGCGGCGGTGAAGTCGAGGAAGACCGGGCCGCCTTTCGCGAGCTCGGCCTCGAGCGTGGCCGGAGTGAAATTTTGCCAGCCATCCACCGTCGCCATCGCGCCGGTCTCGAATTTCGTCTGCGCGAATTTCTCCCGCACGAAATAATGCCCGCCGCCGAGGACGAGCAGAAGGATGAGCCCGCTTACGACGACGCGGCTGCGCGTGGAAGCAGTCGGGACAAGAAACGCACCCTTCATCCAAGCGGCGAGACCGAGCACGAGCAGGAGGCAAAGCGTCCACGTGACCGCTTCCGGGCCGCGCTGTTCGCCGAGCACGTAGAGCAGGAAGACCAGCGTAGCCAACATTGGGAAACCCATGAGCTGCTTCAGGTGCTCCATCCACGCGCCCGGACGCGGCAGCCATTTCACCCACGCCGGCTGCGCGGAGAGCAGGAGAAACGGAAAGCCCATGCCGGCCGCGATGGAAAGGAACATGAGCAGGATGACGACGTTCGACTGCGACAACGCAAAGCCCACCGCCGCGCCCAACACTGGCGCGGTGCACGAAGTGCCGAGCACGGTGGCGAAGACGCCCTGGAAAAACGCGCCGCCATGTCCTTCCCCGCTGCTCACTTCCAGGACGCTGCGCTGCGCACTTTGCGGGAGCGTGAATTCAAAAACGCCGAAGAGATTTAGCGCGAAGACGAAGACGACCACGCACATCGCGAGCACGAAATAGGGATTCGTGAACTGCACCGCCCAGCCGATTTGATTTCCCGCGCTCTTCAGCGCGATGAGCAATACGGCCATGCCGATAAACCAGACAAAAATGCCAGCAACAAAAGAGAGCCCGCTGCGGAAGACGTGTTGGCGGCTTTTCCCGGCGTAATTGATGAAGCCGAAAATCTTTAACGAGATCACCGGCAGCACGCACGGCATTAAGTTGAGAATGAATCCGCCGAAGAAGCCGAAGAGGAGGAATTTCGCGAGTCCGCCGCTGCTCGTCGGAGCCGGCGCGATCGATGCACCCTTTGTCGCCGACGATGTAGCGGTCGCTGTTGTCGAGAGTTCCCACGCGTTGCGATCGGTCCCTTCCGCGGTCTGACCGAACACCACGACGCCGGGGATCGACTTCACGTTCGCGTCGCTCGTATCAATCGGGATACGGAAGGTCACGCCCTCCGCCGTGCGCTGTATCGCAGGATGCGCCACCACCACGGTTTCGCCGGGCGCCGGCAGAAAATCGACTACCGGGTGATTCACCAGCGCGGCGCTCTTGACCGTGAGCGTCAATTCCGTTGGCGCGCGTGACCATTCCGCCGTGGCGACATCCGACGCGGGCCAGGGCTGCGGGAGGGCGCGCTGATAACGGCTGAAGATCTCCTCGTTAGCCGGTGCCCCCGAATTTGCCACCGGCAAATCGAGCGACACTGTCGTTCCCGCCGGGGATGCAGATTTTCTCGCAGACCAGCCAGTCCGCCTCTGCGCTCAACTTCACCGACTTGTCAGCAATGGAAGCCGGCGGCGTGATCTCCTGCATCAGCAGGACCTCGTCGTGGTAGCCGTAAATCTGGATGTCACCCGGCTCGACCAGCCGCAGCGGGATCGGCCATTGAATTTCCCCCACCTTCCAACCCTCCGGCAGCTTCCATTTGATCTCGCTCGGAATGCCAGCGTCGCCGGGAAATTTCCAATAAGTATGCCAATGCGGAACCATCTTCAGGAGCAGGCCCACGGTGAACGGCTGACCCGGCACCACCGCCGTCGTCTTCGCGAGCAGCTCCGCTTTGACCAGCTCCCGCCCCTCGTATACCTGCGCCTCGCCCGGCGCGGCGAAGAGCATGCACGCAAGAAAACCGAAGACAAGAACAGCTCGGCGAAAGCGAGGCGCAGACATGGGAGTAGTTACCACCGAGCCTCCCGCACGGCAATGCGGGGCGGTCACTGCCGATTGCTCAGCTGCTCAAGCTTCCGCCGCCGCATCCGGCGTTGCAGCGGCACCAGAAGCGCGAGGGAAAAATATGTCCAGCCGCTCCACCCGACCCACCTCGGCGGCATCATCAACGCTAGCACGAGCGCGACCAGACCGACTGAAAGCGGAGCGCTCCAGCCCGAAACTTCGCCGCGCGCCATCGCTGCCTCGCGTTCGCTCAACCGCAGCGGCGCGCGCAACCGCCAGGCGTGCCAATTTAGAAGCAATATCTCCAGCGCAAGCGCGCTAAACCCGATCGCATAAACCGCAAAGAGTGCGCGCGCTTGCGCGACGCTCTGCACCGCCAGCCGCGCCCCGAGCCGGCCATCGCTGAACGCGTAAAACATTCCACCGAAAACCAGCTTCAGCGGATACACATAGATCAGCATGGTGAAGATCAGCGCCCAACTGATGATGATCGAGAAGTTATCCTCCAGCCCGTAGCGGCGACTCCACAGCCAGTGCCCCCGCCAAAAGATCGCCAGCACCGCGATCGACGCCGCGAAAGCCGGCACATCCTTGAAAGCCTTCAGCAACGCCACGGTATCGTCCGGCACCTGCTGTCCCGCGATCACCAGCATCGTGACCGCAAACGCAAACGCCGCATCAACGAACGACTCCAGCCGCGTCATCTCCAACCCGCGCAACCGAAAGCCCTTCAGCCGCGGCAGCACATCGAGATCGCGCGGGAGCGAGGTCGTGATCTCTTCATGCGGTTCCATCATCGCGCCGCCGTGATGCCATAGCGCAGTGGGATTGGCAATGCTGCGTAGCCGGGGCTATCCCCATCGGAGGCGCGTGCAACTAGCTACAAAATCATCCCCGCGGCGACGGTGTCGTTCGTGAATTCGTCGATCAAAATGAGGCTGCCGGTTTGGCGGTTCCGCTTATACGCATCGTGGAAGAGCGGCAGGGTGGTGCGGATGCTGATCCGGGCGATGTCGTTCATCTGGATGGTGAGATCGTCTTCGATTTTGTGCAGGGTGTTGATGTTCACCTTGTAGCGAATCTGTTTGATCAGGCAGCGCACTTCGCGCGTGGTGTGGCGCACGACGTATTTGCCTTTGGCCTGGAGCGGTTTGTCGGAGAACCAGCAGATCATCAGGTCCAAATCCTGGCCGGACTCGGGGAGGTTATTCGGTTTCGCGAGGGCGTCGCCGCGGCTGATATCGATCTCGTCTTCGAGTGTGATCGTGACCGACATGGGATGGAACGCCTCCTCGACCGGGCCATCGAAAGTCTCGATCGAGCGGATGCGGGAATTGAAGCCGCTCGGCAGTGCGACGACTTCATCGCCCGGCTTGAAAACGCCGGACGCGACCCGCCCGGCGAAGCCGCGGAAATCGTGATGATTGCTCGTCTGCGGCCGCACGACCCATTGCACCGGGAAACGCGCGTCCACGTGGTTGGCATCGCTCCCGATGTAGATGGTCTCGAGGATGTGGAGCAGGGCGGAGCCGCCATACCACGGCATCTTGGCGGAACGCTCGACCACGTTGTCGCCGTGGAGCGCGCTGATGGGGATGAAGTTGATGTCCGCGATTTCGAGCCGCGAGGCGAAGGTGCCGAACTGGCTGACGATCTCCTGGTAGGTCTCTTCCTTGTAATCGACCAGATCCATCTTGTTCACGCAGACGACGAGATGCTGGATGCGGAGAAGCGAGGCGATGAAGGAATGGCGCCGCGTTTGTTCGATCACGCCTTTGCGGGCGTCGATCAGGATGATGGCCAGATGCGCGGTCGAGGCGCCGGTGACCATGTTGCGCGTGTATTGAATGTGGCCCGGGCGTGTCGGCGATGATGAACTTCCGCCGCGGCGTCGCGAAGTAACGATAGGCCACGTCGATCGTGATGCCTTGCTCGCGCTCGGCGCGCAGGCCGTCGGTGAGGAGGGCGAGATTGACGTAGCCGTCGCCGCGCCGTTCGCTGCTGCGCTCGATGGCTTCGAGTTGATCTTCGAAGATGGATTTCGAATCGTAGAGTAGGCGGCCGATGAGCGTGCTCTTGCCGTCGTCCACGCTCCCCGCGGTAGTGAAGCGGAGAAGGTCCATTTCGGCGTAGGCGTGCGGAGTCATTTTAGAAGTAGCCCTGCTTTTTGCGATCCTCCATCGCCGTTTCGGAGCGTCGATCATCCGCGCGGGCGCCGCGTTCTGTTATCCGCGCGGCGGCCACTTCCTGAATGATTTCAGTCAGGGTAGCGGCTGGCGATTCGACCGCGCCGGTGCACGTCATATCGCCGACAGTGCGGAAACGAACCCGGCGCATCTCGTAACGCTCGGCGGGCTGCAGGGTGAGGTAGTCTGATTTCGCAAGCAGTGTGCCTGCGCGAGTTACGACTTCTCGTTCGTGCGAGAAGTAAATCGTCGGGATGCTTAGCTTTTCCGCGGCCACATATTGCCAGACGTCCATCTCCGTCCAGTTGCTTAACGGGAAGACGCGGAAGTGTTCCCCCTGCTGTTTGCGCCCATTGAAGATGTTCCATAGCTCGGGCCGCTGATTCTTCGGATCCCATTGCCCGAACTCGTCGCGATGAGAAAAGAAACGCTCCTTCGCGCGCGCTTTCTCTTCGTCGCGTCGCGCGCCGCCGATCGCGGCGTCGAACTGAAACTCTTCGATCGCATCGAGGAGAGTGATGGATTGGAGGGCGTTGCGGCTGGCGTTGGCGCCCTTTTCTTCCACCGCTCGGCCTTGATCGATCGAATCCTGCACGCTCCGGACAATGAGGCGCGCGCCGACCGCGGCCACCAGTTCATCGCGAAAGGCGAGCGTCTCGGGGAAGTTGTGCCCGGTATCGATGTGCAGAAGCGGAAACGGAAAACGCGCCGGGTGAAACGCCTTCTGCGCCAGCCGCACGAGGACGATGGAATCCTTCCCGCCCGAGAAGAGCAGGACCGGCCGTTCGAATTGCGCCGCCACTTCGCGCAGGACGAAGATCGCTTCGTGTTCGAGCTGCTGGATGTGGTTGAGATTGTAATTGCTCATGAGGCGAGCCGGACGCGGGGAAGGACATGCTGACACAAGCGAGTGATCGATTCATCGAGCGTGGAGTTCTCGGTATCGATCGTCAGCCCGGGATCGGCCGGCGGCTCGAAAGATCGAATCGCGCCCGGTAAACTGCGGCAACTGGCCGGCAGCGGCTTTCGCGTAAAGCCCTTTTACGTCGCGCGCGCGACAGGTTTCGAATGGGCAGCTCACGTAGACCTCGATCAAATCTGCCTCGCCGATGATGTTGCGCACGGTCTGTCCGCAGTTGCTCCGTCGGCGTGATGAACGCGCTCAGCACGATCACGCCCGCCTCCAGAAAGAGGCGCGCCACTTCCGCCACGCGCCGGATATTTTCCGCGCGATCGTCGTCGCTGAAGCCGAGGTCGCGATTCAAGCCGCGGCGCACATTATCGCCGTCGAGCGCGAAGGTGCGAAAGCCCTCCGCGCGCAACTTCCGCTCCAGCGCATTCGCGAGCGTGCTCTTGCCCGATCCCGAAAGACCGTAGAACCAGATGACGCGGCGCGCGTTGTTTCGCCTCGTCCTCGCGTTGAGCCCGGGAAAGGTAATCCACCGCGACGGAAAGATGCCGTGTCAGCCATCAGGCAAAGGCATTGCCACAAACGAGGAACCGCGCAAGCGGACTTCCCGCTCATGGGCGTGCGCCGAGCCTCAGTCTTACGGCGTTTCCGCTTGCTGCCCGCTGCGCCACGAGACGTTTCGCCTCCGTGGCGCGATCGAGCGCCGCCTTTGGCCAGTGCGGGGCCGACGGTTCTGCCTGCGCTGGCTACTGCACTGCCGGGCCGACCATGGCTCTGCCGATAAGCGACCGCTCCCCAAACCACGAGAGCGAAAATAAAAAGACCGACCAGGTTTCGCATACCTCCCAAATAGCAGGCGGCAGGCCAAGGGTGCCCGGTTCTAATCGTGAAGGCCGGGGCGCGCTTATACGAGTATCACCTGAATCCCAAGCGCCTCGATCGCGGAGCCGGGCGCTGGCCGGGAAATTCTCATCCGAAATCAGGACATCCACTTCGTCCAGCGGCGCCACTTTGATGAAGCCGGTTTGGTCCCATTTCGTGGAGTCCACCAGCAGGATCACTTGTTTGGCGGCTTTGATCATGGCCCGTTTGACGTGGGCGATCTCGAGAGTCGTGTCCGTCAGACCGCTCTCAAGATCGCAGGCCTGCGTGCCGAGAAATACTTTCTGCACCGCGAGAGTGGCGAGCGTTTGCTCCGCGAGCGGACCAACCGTGCTGGAGGCTTCTCGGCTGAGCATGCCGCCGAGGACGATGATTTGAGCGTCGGTCACGCTGCCACTCGTTAGGGCGACGTTGAGGGCGTTCGTCACGATCGTGAGGGGCGAAATCGCGCTCAGGTGCGCGGCCATTTCCACCACCGTGGTCCCGGCGTCCATGATGATGGTGTCGCCCGGCTGCACGAGCTGCGCGGCGGCTTTGCCGATGCGTTCTTTGGCCGGCAGGTTGAGCGCGGCGCGTTCGCTCAAGCCGAGCAGGTGCTTCACCTGCCGGGAGCTGGACGCGGTGATGGCGCCGCCGCGATCGCGCAGGAGCTCGCCACGTTTTTCCAATTGCGCGAGATCGTTCCGGATCGTGACCGCGGAAACGCCGAACGTCCTCGCTAGATTGGCGACCTGGGCAGAGCCCTCGGCCTTGACCAGATCAAGGATCTGCCGGCGGCGATGCTGGGTCATGGGCGAGCGTGATGCGGGAGCCTCGCTGCTTGCGTGACTTTGCGTTTGCTTTCATCACATTTTCAATTAGGCCGCTAATCGGACGTGAATCAACCTTTCAAAATATTTTCAAAATATTATTGACGCCAATTATGCTTTCGTTATCTTTCGAATCGTTACGTAACCTTTCTCTCCTTTATGAAACGAATCGTCGCCGTCACCTCCTGCCCCACCGGCATCGCCCACACCCTCATGGCCGCCGAAGCCCTGAAGAGCGCTGCCAAAGCCATGGGCCAACCAATCAAAGTCGAAACCCAAGGATCGGTCGGCGCTCGCGATGCCCTGACCCCGGCCGAAATCGCCGCAAGCCGATGTCGTCCTCCTCGCGACCGATATCCGCGTGGAGCGGAGCCGGTTTGCCGGCAAACCCATTCACGAAGTCTCGACCAGCGAGGCCATTCGCAACACCAAAGCAGTGATTGAATCCGCGCTCGCGCTCGTTCCGGGCGTCGCTGCTCGGCCAGTCGAAACAGTTACCCCCACCCCGCAATCGCCGGCGGCGGAAGCGGTTCGTCGGGATTACATCCTGCCCGACCGGAATCGCGCACACCTTCATGGCGGCGGAGGCTCTTCAAAAAGCCGCGCGCGCTCTCGGGCATACCATCAAAGTCGAAACGCAGGGCTCTGTCGGCGCGAAGAATCAGCTCACCGCGGACGACATTGCGGCGGCCGATGCGGTCGTCATCGCAGCGGACACAAAGGTGGATGTCTCGCGGTTTGCCGGGAAGCGCCTCTACAGCACGAGCACGAAGGACGCGATGCACGGCGGCAAAGATGTAATCGCGGCCGCGTTAACCGCTCCAATCGCCGGGGCAAGCGGCAGCCTCACAAGCGCAGTCGAAGACGCAAAAGCCCAGCGTTCCGCCTCGCGCAGCGGTCCCTACAAACATCTCATGACCGGCGTTTCCTACATGCTCCCGGTTGTGATTGCAGGTGGACTCGCCATCGCACTCGCTTTTGCCATCGGTGGCATTTACGCGGGTGATCAAAAGGGCACGTTGGCTGCGGCGCTTAGCCAGATTGGCGGCGGGACGGCGTTCCATCTTTTTGTCGCCGTCCTCTCCGGCTTCATCGCATTCTCGATCGCGGATCGGCCGGGCATCGCACCAGGATTGGTCGGCGGCATGCTCGCGCAAACGTTGGGCGCGGGATTTCTCGGCGGCATCGTTTCGGGATTTCTCGCGGGTTATCTGACGAAATTTCTCGCCGACAAGATCAAACTCCCGAACACGCTCGAAGGACTGAAGCCCGTCCTGATCCTGCCGTTCCTTTCCACCATCGCGGTTGGCTTGCTCATGATTTTCGTCATCGCGCCGCCAGTGCAGGCGCTCAACAGCGCGATGAACGATTGGCTCAACGGCATGCGCGGCGCGAACGCCGTCCTCCTCGGCGTGATCCTCGGCGGCATGATGGCGTTCGACATGGGCGGCCCAATCAACAAAGCCGCCTACACCTTCGCGGTCGGATTGCTTGCGAGCAAAATCTACGGGCCGATGGCGGCGGTTATCGCGGCCGGAATGACCCCGCCGCTCGGCCTCGCGCTCGCCTCGTTCCTCTTCAAGAGCCGCTTCGACCTCGAGGAGCGCGAAGCGGGTGGCGCGGCGTTTGTCCTTGGTTTGTCGTTCATCACCGAGGGCGCGATTCCATTCGCGGCCAAGGATCCATTGCACGTCATCCCTGCGACCGTGCTCGGCTCCGCCGTGGCCGGCGCGATCTCGATGTATAGCGGCGTGCAGTTTCTCGTCCCGCACGGCGGCATCTTCGCCGCGCTCATTCCCGGCGCGGTCACAAATCTCGCGCCCTATCTCGGCGCCATCATCGCCGGGACCGCGGTCACCACGACCGCGCTCTTCTTTCTCAAGCGTCCGCTCGCCCTCTCCGCTCCCGCAGTTGCCTAACGAATCCGAAGCCCACCGCTCATCTTATGATTCAACTCACCCCAGAAACCATCCGTCTCCGCGTTCGTGCGCCAGAACAAAGAGGAAGCCATTCGCGCCGCCGGCCAGGTGCTGGTCGATTCCGGCCACATCGCGCCCGGTTACATCGAAAGCATGCTCGGCCGCGAGCAGCAGGCGAATACCTACCTCGGCAACGGCATCGCCATCCCGCACGGCATGGGCAAAGATCGCGAACTCATTCACCGCACCGGCGTCTCCGTCGTGCAGATCCCTGAAGGGGTGGAATGGAACAAGGGCCAGACCGTCCGCATCGTGGTTGGGATTGCGGCGAAATCGGATGAGCATCTCGGCATTCTCTCCGCGTTGACCGATGTGCTGGATGACGCGGAGACTTCGCGCCGCCTCGCGCAAACGAACGACCCGGCCGAGATCATCGCCGGACTTTCACGTCAGGCCACGCCCGAAGTCTCGCCCGCAGAAATCATCGCCGGAGCGAAGACAATCGAGGTCGCGTTGCCGCCGGGCGCGGGATTGCACGCCCGGCCGGCCACGTTCTTCGTCGATGTCGCGAGCCAGTTTCAAGCCGAGATCTTCGTCCGCTTCGACGGCAAACTCGCCAACGGCAAGGCGATGGCTTCGCTCTTAAAACTCGGAGTCGCCGGCGGCTCGACCATCCAACTACTCGCCAACGGCGCCGACGCCGATGCGGCGCTCGACGCGTTGCGCGCAGCGGTCGAAAGCGGCCTCGGCGACGAGGAGGAAAAGGAAACCGTAGCCGACGAAGCGACCTGGACGCCGGTCTCGACCGGCCACTGGATCGGCGGCGTCGGCGCGTCGCCCGGTCTCGCGATCGGCCGGCTCTATCATTTTCAAGCGAGTCGCCTGGTCGTGAACGATTCGCCCAAGGACGTGGCGACGGAGAAAGCGCAATTGAAAGCCGCGCTCGAAACCGGGCGCGAGCAATTGGTGGAAATTCACGACGCGGTCAAGGCGCGCGCGGGCCGGAACGAAGCCGCCATCTTCCGCGCGCACCAGGCCTTCCTGACCGACATCGATTTGTTCAGCGAAGTCTACGAATTGATCGACGCCGGCCACAGCGCCGCCTGGTCGTGGCAGAAGGTGATCGACGCGCGCGTGGCAGAAGTGGAGCAGGTCGCGAACGAACGCCTAGCCGGTCGCGCGGCTGATTTGCACGACGTGGGCCAGCGCGTCCTGCGTTTGCTCACCGGCACGCAAAGCACGGAGATTCATTTGCCTAACGAGCCGGTCATTCTCGTGGCTGATGATCTCACGCCGTCCGATACCGCGCGGCTCGATCCGAAACGCATTCTCGGTCTTTGCACCGCGGGCGGCGGCGCCACCTCGCACACCGCCATCATTGCGCGTTCGCTCGACATCCCGGCGGTGGTCGGCGCGGGCGCGGCCGTGCTCGAGCAATCCGCTGGCGGCATCTGCATCCTCGATGGCAGCACCGGTCGGCTCTACATTGCGCCGAACGAGGCCGATCTCGAATCCGCCAAATCTTTCCAGGTCGATCTGCATCGCCGGCGCGATGTCGAATTCCAGACGCGCTACCAACCCGCGATTTTGACCGACGGTCACCGCGTCGAGATCGTGGCCAATATCGGCAAGGCGTCCGAAGCGGCCGCTGCGGTCGAGGCCGGAGCGGAAGGTGTCGGTCTGATGCGGACCGAGTTCCTCTTTCTCGGACGCGAGACCGCGCCGAACGAGGAAGAGCAATTCGAAGCCTATCGCACGATGGCGCAGGCCTTGAATGGCTTGCCGCTCATCATCCGCACGCTCGATATCGGCGGCGACAAAGTGGTGCCGTATCTCTCCTTCCCGAAAGAAGACAACCCCTTCCTCGGCGTGCGCGGAATCCGACTTTGCCTGCGCCATCCCGAGCTCTTCGTGCCGCAACTGCGCGCCATCTACCGCGCCTCCGTCTTGGGGCCGGTCAAGATCATGTTCCCGATGATCACCTCGCTCGAAGACTTGCGGGCGGCGAAGGAAATTGCGGAACGCGTGCGCGCTGAGCTGAGCGTGCCGCCCGTCGAGATCGGCATCATGGTCGAGGTGCCGTCGGTTGTTTTGATGGCGGCAGAGTTTGCCCGCGAGGTGGATTTCTTCTCCGTCGGCACGAACGATCTCACGCAATACGCGCTCGCGATGGACCGGATGCATCCAGCGCTCGCGCGCCAGGTGGACGGCCTGCATCCGGTCGTCCTGCGCTTGATCGATCAGACGGTGCGCGCAGCCTCGGCGGCGGGAAAATGGGTCGGTGTTTGCGGTGGCGTGGCGGGCGAACCGCGCGGCGCGATGATCCTCACCGGCCTCGGTGTTACCGAGCTGAGCATGAGCTTGCCGAGCATCGCCTCGATCAAGGCGCAACTGCGCGCCAGCTCATTCGCCAAGCTCCAGGCGCTGGCCAAAAAAGCGCTCGCCTGCGGATCGGCGGAGGAAGTCCGCGCGCTCGAACTCCCGGCCTAACGAATCATGAATCCCGAATTTCAAGTCGTCACCATCACGCTCAATCCCGCGATCGATCGCACGGTCGCGATTCCCAATTTCGCCGCCGGGATTGTGAATCGGGTCGAGAGCGTGCGCTCCAATCCCGGCGGCAAAGGCGTCAACGTCGCCTCTGCGCTGGCCGATCAAGGGCATCGCATCGCCGTCACCGGATTTCTGGGACGCGCGAACGCGGGTGCATTCGAAGAGCTCTTCGCGGAGAAAAAAATCGCCGATCACTTCGTCCGCATCAGCGGGCAAACGCGCATCGGAATTAAGATCACCGATCCGATTCGCACGGAAACAACCGACATCAATTTCCCCGGACCGGCCGTTGCAGCAGCGGACCTGAAAGCCTTGCGGACGAAGATCGAGACGCTCGACGCCGAGTGGTTCGTCATCGCCGGCAGCCTGCCGCCTGGCGTCGAGACCGGAATTTACCGCGACATGATCACCGCGCTGCGCGCGCGCGGCCGCAAGGTCATGCTCGACGCCAGCGGCGATGCACTTCCGCTCGCACTCGCGGCGCAGCCGACTGCGATTAAACCGAACATTCATGAGTTCGAAGAATTCGTCGGGCGCGAGCTGAAGACGCCGACTGCGGTCGTGGCCGCTGCGCGGGAGTTGATCGCGCGGGGCATCGAACTGGTCGTCGTTTCCATGGGGAAGGACGGCGCGTGTTTTGTCACCGCAAACGAATCCGTCGTTGCGCGGCCGCCAGCGATTGAAGTGAAGAAGCACCGTCGGCGCAGGCGACGCCATGGTTGCGGGAATCCTTTCCGCGCAATTGCAGAATCTTTCTCTGCGCGAGTGCGCGCAGCTCGCCACCGCCTTTTCCATCGACAGCCTCAGCCGTCTGGAAAGCGGCCTCAGTTCCCGCCACGCGGTCGAAGCCGCGATGCAAAACGTCACCCTCACTCAACTCAACTAATCCAATGAAAAGATCCCTCGTTCTCCTCTTCACTCTTCTTCTCGCCAGCCAGACCGCCTTTGCGCAAACCGCCGTGTCATCGCGCGCCCGCGCGGGCGCGGCGAGCGGACCGCAAACTTCCGTGACCGCGTCGCAGGATGATTCCTGGATGCTCGGCAAGTATGGCCTCGGCAACATGAACGGCATGCGCACCGCACTTTCCGACGCCGGGATCGAGCCGTTCCTTTTCTATACCAACATCATCTCCGGTAACCCGGTCGGCGGGCGGCGCCAGGGCGTGACCTACGTGGATGATTTCTATTTCGGACTAAATCTTTTCCTCGATAAGCTCGTGGGTTGGGAGGGCGCGAAGCTGACCATCAGCGGCGTGAATCGCGATGGCACCGGCCTGACCGATAACTACGTCGGCAGCCGTTACGACGTGCAACAAACGGTCGGCGGGCAGAACGTTTTCCTCTATCAAGTGTTCCTCGAACAGCGTTTCTGGAACGACAAGATCTCGCTCAAGCTCGGCCGCTTCGGCGCGTCGGATGATTTCAATGGCTCGCGCATCTACGGGCTTTACTTGAACAACGGCATCGACGGCGACATCCGCAACGTCCTCTTCGACACGCAATTTTCCGCCTATCCATTCGCGACCTGGGCCGCGCGGATCCGAATTGACCCCACGCCGGAATGGAACGCGCAGGTCGGCGTATTCCAAACCTGGAACGACGTCTTCGATCGCACGCACAACGGATTGAACTGGGGCATCCGGGGCGAGGACGGCGTGTTCATGATCGCGCAGGTCGGTTGGAGCCCGTACTTTTGGAGACAAACTGCAAGCGAGTCGGGGAAGGACGGGAAGGGGATGGCAACGCCGGAGCTGAAAGGCTTGCCGGGGCACTATTGGGTCGGCGGCTCGTTCTCGCCTTGGAGCGGCTTCACCCGCTTCGGCACGAACGATCAACGCGCCGGCTCATACGGCTTTTATGCCCACGCGGACCAGATGGTTTATCAGGAATCGCCCGGGAGCGAGCAAGGGCTGATCTTCTGGACGGCCTCGGGGCTTTATCCGCAATCCGACATCTCCATCGTGCCTTTCCAGATCAACGCCGGCCTGGTTTATAAAGGTCTCATCCCGCAGCGCGACAACGACCAGACAATCTTCGGTGTGGTCTACGGCAGGTTCAGCCGCGACTACGCGCGCACCGTGCAGTTGGCGGGGAACGGCGACCCGCGTTTCGAGTCAGTCATCGAAGCCGGCTACCGCATCCAGCTCACGAAGTGGGCCTTCATCCATCCTGACATCCAATACGTGATCAAGCCCAGCGGCACCGGGCGGATCGACAACGCGCTCGTGGTGGGCGCGGAGATGGGGCTAACCTTCTGAGCGCGTGCGAAAGGTTGCGCGCGGCGCGGCGTCCGGTTATCCTCCTGTTCTCCGAGAAAACGGGGGCGCACTGGTTTCGACTCGTAGTTTGAAACGCAGGCGGCAGGTCGAGGATGGTTCGTTGGCCTCGTTAAAATCCGGACCAAAAAAAATAAATGCAGATCACCAAGATCTCGCTCTCGCGGCTTAATTGACTGCGATGTCCCGGGCTGGACGCCTGCTACGGCTCGGGACATGGACAGCAGGCTAATCGGACGGCGGAGTGACCGCGCCGGACGGTGAAGGAATTTCGTGGTGGCTCGGGAGACGGAGTGTGCCGGCGCAGCCTTCGGCTCCTTAAAAATAAATCACCGGCTAAACCTGTAGAAGCTTGTGCAGATGGCTTCGAGGACAGGGGTTCGACTCCCCTCGCCTCCAATTTTTTGCGGCGCGGAAAGTGCCGCGCCGTAGCCTTGGCGAAGCCGGGCATTTGGTTCCGTCGACCGGCGCAAACCAAAGCTGTAGAAACGCCAGACTGATCGAGGCCACTTTGGATTCAGCGAATTGCGGAATCAGAAAAGTGCTCGGGGGGGGACTTGAACCCCCATGCCTTGCGGCATACGCCCCTCAAACGTACGTGTCTGCCATTTCACCACCCGAGCGGAGTGGGCGCGGGATCGCGCGGCCCCAACTTTAATCAGGTCGCGCGAAAGCTCAATTGGCAATCTCGGCGGTCGTTTTGCTTGCGCCGGGCGACGAAGAGCCGCAGATAAATCGTCATGCATTTCCTGAATCGCCTCACTGTCGCGCTGGCTGCCTTCACCGTTCTCACGACCGTATCGATTTGCTTCTCCGCCGAGGAAGATATGGCGCAAATCAAAGCCGAGGTCGAGAAGCGGCATGACGAGGCGGTAAAGCGATTGCAGGATTGGATCAAGCTGCCCTCGATCGCGGCCGAGGATCTGAATTCCGCCGAAGGCGCTGAGTACATGGCGCAATTGGCGAAGGACGCCGGCTTTCAGGAAGCCACGGTGGTGCAGACGGACGGCAAGCCAGGCGTGTTCGCCACCTTGGACGCAGGCGCGGCCAAAACGGTGGGCCTGTATTTCATGTATGACGTGAAGCAGTTCGATCCGAAGGAGTGGTCGTCGCCGCCGCTCGAAGCAGCGCTGGTGGACAAGCCCGGCCTGGGCAAAGCGATCGTCGGCCGCGGCGCAGTAAACCAAAAAGGCCCGGAGGCGGCCTTCTTGGCCGCGCTGCACGCAATCCGCGGCGCGGGGAAAAAGCTGCCGGTGAACCTGGTCCTGGTCGCGGAGGGCGAAGAGGAGATTGGTTCGCCGCACATCGGACAGATCGTGCACAAGCCGGAAGTAGAAGCGGCGCTCAAGAAGACGATCGGCGTCTTCATGCCCTCGGCGTCACAGGGACTCGATGGCGTCGTCACGGTGAGTCTCGGCGCGAAAGGCGTGATCGAAGTGCAGTTGATTTCGAGCGGAGAAAAATGGGGCCGTGGTCCGGCGAAAGACATTCACTCGTCGCTCAAAGCGATGGTGGACAGCCCGGTCTGGCATTTGGTCAAAGCCCTGAACACGCTCGTCTCCGACGACGGGAACCAGATCACGATCGAGAATTACCCGAAGCCGCGCGCGCTGACGGCGGAGGAGAAGAAGATGATCGCGGACGCCTCGAAAGTGCAAAACGAAGACGAGCGCAAGAAACAGCTCGGGGTGCAGCATTGGATCAAAGATTTGCCGTGGGTGCAGGCGCAGGAGCGTCTCGAGGGACAGCCGACCGTGAACATCGAAGGCCTCGTCGCCGGCTACACCGGCCCGGGCGGCAAGACGGTGTTGCCGCATCGCGCGGAAGCGAAGCTCGACCTCCGACTCGTCCCGGGAATGAAAGCGGACGCTGCGCTCGCCGCGCTGAAGGCGCACCTGGCGAAGAAGGGTTTTGGCGACATCGAAGTCAATATGAGCGGCGGCTACGATCCCACCAACACCCCGGCGAACGCGCCGTTCATCCAGGCGGAAGTCGCGGTGCTGAAAGCTGGCGGGATCGATCCCGTGATGTGGCCATGGAACGCCGGCTCGTATCCGGGTTACGTCTTCACGAATCCGCCGCTCAGTCTCGCGTCCGCACATTTCGGCCTCGGACACGGCAGCGGCGCGCACGCGCCGGACGAGTATTACGTGATCGAATCGACCAACCCGAAAGTGCAGGGCTTCGACGGCGCGGTCATGTCGTTCGTCGAGTATCTCTACGAGCTCGGGAAATAGGCCTTCAGCGTGCAGACCTCCGGCAGGCGATACAGCCTGCCGGACGCGCTGATGCGGCAGCGCATTGCTAAACCAGCTTCGCGTTCAGCTTGATTTCCGTCCCGGTCAGCGCTTTCGAGACCGGGCAGGTCTTCTTCGTTTTCTCGGCTTCTTCCTGGAATTTCGCGTCGTCGATCCCGGGGACGTCGGCTTCGGTGGTGAGTTCGATCGTGGTGATCTTCGGGCCGTCTTCGAGCATCTCGAGTTTGACGATCGCGGTCGTGCTGATGCGCTTCGGGTCATGGCCGGCTTTGCTCAAGTTCGCGGCCAGGGCCATGGAGAAACAACCGGCCTGCGCGGCGCCGATCAATTCTTCGGGATTGGTCCCCGCGCCGCTCTCGAAGCGCGATTGAAAAGTGAACGGCCCTTCATAGCCGTCCTTGCCCAAGCGCATTTTCCCGTTGCCCTCTTTCAGAGTGCCTTCCCAAACTGCCGATCCTTTTCGTTCTGACATGATGTCCTCCTGGTTGTGTTCTTGAAATTTCGGTGCGGTTATTTTTTGCGTTCGAATTCGGTCAGATAACCAACGAACGCGGAGATGAAGAAATCGCTCAGCGCCTCTGGCGGTCACACTCCTCGGTGATGAACAAGATCATCGCCGTTGTTTTGCACGGCCGCGGCGTAGGCGCGCCTCAAGGTGCGGATAATTTTGCCCTGAGATTTTTTATCCATCTAATCGAAAGTTGGGCCGACGCCGGGGAAGCTGAGCAGCGCGGCGCCGAGCGATAGATTCGTCTCAGGAAAGGGCGGGTCAAGGCCGGCTGGCGCGGGCGCAAAAGTTGTTTACAGTCCCCCGCCTTCCCGCTTCATGAAAATTCGCCTCTTCTCTCCGCTGCCGCGCTCCTGGTGCTCCTGGCCGGCGCTGTTTTCGGTCAGAATTCCGTCCGCTCGCCGCGCCCGCCGCGCGCGCCTTTCCAGGTGCCGCTCCCTCTGTCTGCCGGTGCTGCGGCCGACCACGACGGATGCAACCACGGATTATTACGACATCACGATGCGCGTCGGGCAGAAGGAAATCATCCCCGGCCGATTGACGACGATCTGGGGTTACAACGGCATCTTTCCCGGCCCGATGATTATGGCGACGCGCGGCCGCACCACCGTGGTGCGGCAGTTGAACAATCTTCAGGAGAGCATGTCGATCCACCTGCACGGCGGGCACACGCCGCCGGAGTCGGACGGCCTGCCCTACGATTTGATCGGGCCCGGCGGGATGAAGACCTACACCTATCCGAACAATCAGGCCGGCGCCACGCTCTGGTATCACGATCACGCGATCGATACCACCGGACGCCACGCCTACATGGGCTTGGCGGGGATGTACATTGTGAAAGATCCGGCCGAGGCGTCTCTCGGGTTGCCGAGTGGGAAGAGCGACATCGGGCTCATGCTGCAAGACCGGCTTTTTAACTTCGACGGCTCGCTCAATTACCCGCTCACCGACACCACCATTTCGAGCGGCGTGGTCGGCGATACCTTGCTCGTGAACGGCGCCATCCAGCCCTACTACCAGGTCGCGCGCCGCAAGCTGCGTTTCCGGATTGTGAATGGCTCCAACTGCGCGCAACTACACGCTCGCTCTGAGCACAGGCGACCCGCTGGTGCAGATCGCGAGCGATGCCGGCCTGCTCACCGCGCCGGTCTCGCGCCC
The DNA here is from genome assembly GCA_963788065.1 of uncultured Verrucomicrobiae bacterium. Classification (GTDB taxonomy): domain Bacteria; phylum Verrucomicrobiota; class Verrucomicrobiia; order Chthoniobacterales; family UBA10450; genus JACCTI01. The sequence continues at coordinate 1,347,806 of CAWBFF010000008.1, read as the reverse complement.
GTCGATCACCATCGCGCCCGGCGAGCGGATCGAGATCGTGATCGATTTCGCAAATTACGCGATGGGCGCGAGCGTGATTTTGAAAAATCTGAACACGACCAATCCCGCGCTGCCGGACGTGATGCGGTTCGACGTGGTGCGGGATGAAGTAGACCAAAGCACAGTCCCGGAGACGCTGGCGCCATCGACGAAGAAGACACAGCCGACCGCCACCGTGAACCGCGTGTTCACCCTCGAGCCCGGGCACCGTGAGCGGGCGGCCGGTCTGGACCGTGAATGGCCAGCTCTACGATCCTGATCGTTACGACGCCATGCCGCATTTGAACGCGACCGAGATCTGGACGTTCCAAAACAATTCCGGGCAGGCGCATCCGATGCACATTCACGACATTCATTGGCAGATTCTGGACATGAACGGCGTGCCGCCGACGGCGGGCGACGCCGGGCCAAAGGACACGTTCCTCGTGCCGGGTCGCGCGATGGGAAACCCTGGAGTGGTGCGCGTGATGGGAACGTTTACCGATTACGTGGGCGACTACGTTTCCCATTGTCACAACATGGAACACGAAGATCACGCCATGATGTTCAACTTCCAGGTCCAGCCGTAACCGGCAGTGGTGTTGCAGGCGACGCGCGGCTTTCTCTTCCTAAGCCTGGCCTGCGCACTAGCGGCCCTGAGCGCGCGGGCAGAGCAGCCTAGCGAGCAATCGCCGCATGGCCGAGCGCCTGGCGAAACTGGGTCAGGATTACGATCGGCGCGTGATCGCGCAGCGGCCCGATCTCCATCTCGCGCGCTACATGCGCCACGTCACGAAAGCGGTGGATGTGCGCACGACTGCCATCCTCGATGCGCAGCATGCGTATGAGGATTTGCTCGCGGGCGACAGCCGCGCGGCGGCCGCTGGTTTCCAAAAAGCGAAGGACGCGGCCCTGGCGCATCCGAAAGACTTTGACGCGAACTTTCTGCCCGTCATCCGCAGCTACCTCGCGGTCTCCTACCTGCGTCTCGGCGAACAAGCGAACTGCTGCTCGATGTATGGCCCGCGGTCCTGCTTGCTCCCGATCGAGGGCAGCGGCGTCCATACCGATCAGGAAGGTTCGCGCGCGGCCATGCGCGAATATCTCGAGTTGCTCGCGACCAATCCGGGCGACCTGACTTCGCGCTGGCTGCTCAACCTCGCGGCTATGACCATCGGCCAGCATCCGGAAAAGGTGCCAGAGCAGTGGCTCATTCCCGCGGAGAAGTTTGCGGGCACGGGCGCGTTCCAGCGTTTCACAAACATTGCGCCTTCGCTCGATCTCGGCCCGCCTGCGCTCGCAGGCGGTTGCGTGATGGATGATTTCAACGGCGACGGTTGGCCCGATCTTTTCATCAGCTCGTCCGGTCTCGATGCGCAACGCGATCAGCTGCGCTATTTCCAAAATAAGGGCGACGGCACCTTCGAAGACCGCACCGAAGCGGCCGGCCTGACGGGATTGATCGGCGGAATGAATCTGCTCCAGGCCGACTTACGATAACGACGGCCAGCTCGATCTGCTCGTGCTCCGCGGAGCGGGATTGCTGGGCGATCTCGGCGATCAGCCGCCCTCGCTTCTGCGCAATCGCGGCGACGGCACTTTCGAGGATGTGACCGAAGCCGCCGGGCTCCTGTTTGCCGCTCCGACACAATGCGGCGCGTGGGGCGACTACGACAACGACGGCCGGCTCGATCTCTTCGTCGGCATCGAATCGAGCAACGTCCCGGGGTTCGAAGTTCCGCTCTACCAAAATCTTTCCAGCCGCCCGGCGCGCGCCTGCAAACTTTTCCGGAACGAAGGCAACGGAAAGTTTCGCGATGTGGCGGCGGAAGTCGGTGTGGATGTGATCGGCTACATCAAGGGCGCGGCCTGGGGCGATGTGGATAATGACGGCTTCCCGGAACTCGCGCTCGCGCAAGGCTACGGGCCGTGCCTCCTTTTCTCCAATCGACGCGGCGAAACGAAAGCAGCCGCGCGGACGTTTTCGTCTCCGCAAAAGCTCGAGCCGGGCAACAGCTCGGCCGTGGTGTTTTTTGATTATGATCAAGACGGCTGGCTTGATCTGTTCGTGGCCGGCTATTCGAAAATCGCTTCCTCCTACGCCGCGGGTCAAGTGGCGGCTGACTTGTTAGGCGAACCGCACACCGCGGAGCTGCCGCGGCTTTATCACAACAGCGGGAGCGAACCCGACGCCCCACGCTTCCGCAATGTCACGGCCGAGGCGGGCTTGGCCCACGTCTATTACGCGACGGGCGCGGTGGCGGGAGATTTCGATAACGACGGCTGGCCCGACCTTTACCTTTCGACCGGCGCGTCCGATTACCGCGCGCTCCTGCCGAAGCGTCTCCTGCGGAATCTGGCGGGCGGAAAGTTTGAGGACGTCTCGAGCAGCGCCGGGATCGCGCACTTGCAGAAAGGCAGCGCCGTCGCTCTCGGCGATGTGGATCGCGATGGCGACACCGACATTTTGCAGATACTGGGCGGCGAATTCCCGGGCGATATTTTCCCGCGCGCGCTTTTCATCAATCCAGGAAACAAGAACCACTGGATGGAGCTCGAATTGGAAGGGACGAAAGCGAACCGGAGTGCGATCGGGGCTCGCGTTGCGGTGGAGGTTGAGACGCCAAACGGCGCACGCACCTTACACGCAGTGGTCTCGAACGGGGGCAGCTACGGGGGTTCGAGGTTGGCGCGGGAAATCGGGTTGGGCGAGGCCACGAAGATCAAGCGGGTGATGGTGAATTGGCCGGGCCAAAAAGAGCCGCAGCGTTTCGAGAAACTTTCCCTGGATCGGCGCTATCGCCTCAAGCAGGGCGACGACGAGGCGACCGAGCGCCGCTAATCGAAAAGAGCGCGCGTCAGTTGGCGCTGCTTGGTTTAGCCGGCTGACAGAGACACGAGCTGGTGATCTTGATGTCGGCTTTCGCCCAAATGTTTTGGAAGCGCTTCTCGGTCTGCGCGACTTCCGAAGCCGCTTTATCCTGCGCGCGCAAACTATCGGCCAGGCCGCGGAGCGACCAGCCATTGTCCGGCAAGCGCTTCAGATCTTCGCGATAAACTTCTTCCGCTTCCGCGAAACGCCCGGCGCGCATCAAGGTGGCGCCTAACGAATGCCGCACGGGGATGAGCCAGCCGGGCGGTTCGTCGTATTTGAGTGCGTCTTCGAGGTGCACCGCGACGCGGAGTTTACCCAGGCCTTCCTCGAGCTTGTCTTCGCGGATGAGGATTTCGCCCTCCAACATTTCGGCCGCGAGGCCGAGAATAGCCGCGCCGGTGTTGTTCCCGAGAGTGGTCTCCTCCGGCATTTCTTTGGTCAGCGCGGCGAAGGCAGCCTGCTCGCGGCGCGCGGAGGCGGTGTCGCCACGGGCGGAAAAAGCGAAGGCGCGGGCGGCGTGATGAAAAGCGCGCGAGAACGCCGCGAAGGCTGGATAATTTTCCGGCTCCGCCAGGATCTCATCCCAACTCCCAAATCGGACCAGCACTTCCAACGGCATGGCGAGAAAACTTTCGGCGAGATACACATTCTCCTTCAGAAAATCCGGCGGCACTTCGGCGACGAGGGCGCGAATGTGTTTCATCGCGAGGTCGCGTTGACCGGTCATCATGGCCGCGTAGGCGAGCATGTGCTGATTGTGCGCGGCGTAAACGGGAACGAGGCCTTTCGGTTCTCCGAAGACTTTTCGATAACGCCGGTCTGCTTCCACCGCTTTCAGATTGCTCGCCACCGCCTGCTGCCAACGGCCGCGCCGGATATCGATGTGCGAAGGCATGTGCACATTGTGCGCGAGGCCGGGCTGCAAACCGCGCAGCCGCTCGGCCGCCTGGTCGGCTAATTCGGGATGCGGTGAAGCTTCGACAGCGTGGATGTAGAGATGATTCGCAAAGGGATGCCGCGGATTGATTTTCAAGACCGCGTTGAGTGTGGCCAGCACTTCGTCGGTGCCCGGCTGCGGTTCGCCGGTCGGCGTCCATTGATCCCACGGGCGCAGATCCATCAGCGCCTCGGCGAAGAACGCCCCCACGTCGTCGTCTTGCGGATACGCTTTCCACACTTCGCGCATGGCGTCGGCATAAGCGCGATCGAGCGGCGCGCGATCTTCCGGTTGTGGATCGGCGTAGCGATGGCTGAGCGCTTCAATCAAAGCGCGCTCGACGGGCGAAGCGTTGGCGACGTTTGCCCGCGCGAGTTGGAGTGCGTTCCAAGCCGCTTCCGCCGCCGGCGGCGGGACGACTGCGGCGTTGATGTGCGGACCGTTCGCGTAGGCGACGCCCCAGTGCGCCATGGCGCATGCCGGGTCGAGCCGGGCCGCTTCCTGAAACGAGCGGATGGCGGCGTTGTGATTGAAACCGTGGAGGAAGGCGAGCCCTTGATTGAAGTAGCGCTGCGCCTGCGGCGATTTCGTGGTGATCTTGCGCTTGTGAGTGCCGAGACCGTCGAACAGCGGTTCCGCGGCCGCGGCCAGTATCGCGCCTGCGAAAAGACTGAGCGAAACAATCGCGGCGAGGCGAATTGTTTTCATGACGGCTTAAACTTGCGACGCGCCTGCGCTTGCGCAAGCCCGGAGACTACGGAGCGAGCGGTAGTGGGGACGGTGACGGTGTCGGCGCGGGCTCCGGACGAGTGATCGTGACCGTTTCAATCTGAGACCGGCGCGCTTTTTGGACGTTCGAGTAGATGGCCACGGCCGCCATGCTGACGAGGATGATCGCCATGAGGCGCAGCCCTGCGCGCGGCGCGGGCGATTCCGCGGGCGTTGAATTTGCTTCGTCCGGCGGCACGGAGGGATTGTCGTCCATCTTATTCGTTGCGCAGTTCGGCGATGGCGGCCATGACGCGATTGCTGAGACGCGCGTAGAGCTCCTTACTGCGCGGCTCGAGGTCGGCCGCAGTGAAGTGGATAGGCTCGCCGATCACGACAGTAAGCTGGCGCAACCGCAAGCGCCCCCCGCCGCGCGGCAGCGCTTCGTGCGCGCCAAAGATTCGCATCGGCAAAACCGGCACCAGCGTTTTCGCGATGACGAAGCCGAGCCCGGGCAAGGCCGGTTGCAGACTGCCATCCGGCGTGCGCGCGCCTTCCGGAAAGACAACGGTGGCGCGGCCTTGCTTCAAGAGCCGGATGAGCGCTTTCAACGCGCTCCGATCGTTCCCTTCCTGATCGACTGGAATCACATTCAGGCGCGGGAGAAGCCAGCTCAGGACGGGCGCATCAAGCAGCGTATCGCGGGCGAGGAAAAATGTTTCACGCCCAGATGCGATGCCGGCCAGCGGCGGATCGAGATAGCTCTCGTGATTCATCGCGAGAATCACTGGCCCCTTCAGGATGCGCCGCTCGCGATGCCGGATGCGGAAACGAAACAATATCCGGGCCAGCACGACCGTGAGGTAGTAGCCAGTCCAAAAAGAGAGGTTCATTTTGAATCGGAGGCCGCGGCCCGCTGCTTGCCATCGCCAGACCGCCCACCTTGAGCCGCGCGATGATTTGCGCCGACCACTTCCGCGATCGACAATTCCGAGCTGTCGATCACGACCGCGTCGGCCGCGATCGTGAGCGGAGAATCGCGTCGCGAAGAATCGGCCCGATCGCGCGCCACGATTTGATCGCTCTGGCCCTGCGCCGCACGCCGCTGGGTGCGAATTTCCGGCGAAGCATCGATGTAAAATTTGTACGGCGTCTCGGGAAACACGACCGACCCGATGTCGCGTCCTTCCATCACCACATCATACTGCATGGCGTAGGCGCGCATGTAAGCGACGAGCACTTCGCGCACGCGCGGCACGCTGCTTACCGGCGAGACTTCGCTATTCACGCGCACATCGCGCATGTGCTCGGTCACGTCCTGGCCATCGATCAGGATGCGCGACTCTTTGTTGACCAGATCACAGAGAAGCGGAGTCCCATCGATGAGGCGGGCGATCGCAGCGTCGTCGGCCGGATCCACGCCGCGATCGAGGACATGCCAGGTGATGGCGCGATACATCGCGCCGGAGTTCACGTAAACGAAGTCGAGCGCGCGGGCGACGTTATGCGCCACCGTGCTCTTGCCGGAGGCGGCCGGGCCATCGATCGCGACGACCCGACGATAAGGCGGATGGCCGGCTGCTGCGCCAGCGGGGTCCATGCGCGCGGCGCGCAGGTCATTCGTCATCGGGTTTCGGGGTAAGCGAACTGATGACGGGCGTGGTGATGCGAACCTGTTTCGGATTCATGATCTCCTCCAGCGCCTTCCCAAATTCCGGATAGGATTCGTGCACGCATTGCGCGTCCTGCACGATGGTCTCGCCGTCCGCGAAGAGACCGGCCACCGCGAAGGCCATGGCGATACGATGATCGCCGAAGCTGGCTACGCGCGCACCACGAAGGGAACCGCGGCCGTGAATTTCGAGACCGTCCGCGAGTTCGATTACCTGCGCGCCCATGGCGCGAAGATTGTGCGCGATGGCGGCGATGCGATCGGTTTCTTTTACGCGCAATTCTTCGGCGTGGCGGATGGTAGTGGTGCCGGAGGCGAGCGCGCCGGCTACGGCCAGAACTGGCAGCTCATCGATCAACTGCGGAATTTCCTTCCCCTGGATGACTGTGCCCTTGAGCGGCGCCCCGTGATTTCCACCGTGCCGCGCGGCTCGATTTGATCGACGTCTTCGATCGCTTCGCGCACTTGGGCGCCCATGCGCACGAGCACGCCGAGCAGGCTGGTGCGCGTGTCGTTCAGCCCGCAATCGCGCACCAGCAAATGCCCGCCCGGCTGCGCGCCGGCCGCGACCAGCCAGAACGCGGCCGACGAGATATCGCCCGGGATGGTGAAGTCGCGCGACTCCGGCACTTGATCGCCGAAAATGGTGATGCCGCCATCCTCTTCCCGCGCGGTGCGGACGAGAAAATAATTGAGCATGAGCTCGGTGTGATTCCGGCTGGGCGAGGGCTCGATCACGGTCGTCTTGCCTTTGGCAAAAAGGCCGGCGAGGAGAAGCGCGCTCTTTACCTGCGAACTGGCGATGGGCGACTCGTATTCAATCCCGCGCAAATTCGAGCCCGTGATGCGCAGCGGCGGTGTGTCGTTAGGCCCTTCGGCCACGATCTTGGCGCCCATCTGGCGAAGCGGAGTGATGATCCGATCCATCGGACGACGGGCCAGGGAGGCGTCGCCTACGAGTCGGCTATCGAACGGTTGTCCGGCAAGCAACCCAGCCAGGAGACGCATGGCGGTGGCCGAGTTGCCGCAATCAATTTCATTGGTCGGCGGATTGAGCAGGCGCTTCTTGCCGTGCACGATGAGCATGTCCGGCTCCGGTTGCTCGATGCGAATGCCGCAGGCGCGCAGCGCCTGCACAGTGTGAAGACAATCCTCGCTCGGCAGAAAACCGCGCAAAACGCAAACGCCGTTCGCGAGCGAGGCGAGAATGACCGCGCGGTGCGAGATGCTTTTGTCGCCCGGGACCGTGATCTCGGCCTCGATGCGGGGCGCACGTCTTACGCGGAAATCCATAGAGCTAAATACATTGTTCCCTTGGCGGCGCGACCGGCGGGTTGGTGCCGGTGCGAGACGCGAATGGCATCATCTGATAAACGGACCGCTTGTCCAGCGTGGCCGCGCGCGACCAGAGAATTGGCGCTGCAGCCAACGTCAATGCGCGCGAACCGCAGCGCGTTCCCTCAGCCCGCAGCAGTGCCCTGTGGTTTGCTCTTCGCGAAAAATTCTGGCCTACGGAACCAGGAAAATTTTCCCGGTGTAGGGATCTTTGACTTCGGTGCCAGGCGCATAACCCCGCACATCCGTCATTTTGTCAGGCGAGAAAGGGCTGCGCACGAAACCAGGTTTTCCCGGCACGGGAACTCCGTAAGGGTAGTCGCCTTTCGCAGTCGTCTGCGTGACGGGAGCGGGCGCGGTCTGCGGTTCCTGCGAGACTTCCGTCGGCGGCGCCACCGGAGCCGGCGTGCCCTCTTCCATCGGGAAAGGCTGCGGCTGGGGCGGATACTGGTTTTGCTGAGCGGAAGGATACTTCGGCACCGGGCGTTTCCTTTGCGGTGGCGGCTGGTCAATCTCGCAGGAGGTCAGGGCGAAAAGAGTCAAAAGCGCGATCGAGAGCGAAAATTTCATATACGTGTGACGAGTGTCAGTCCGTTGTAATTCATGGATGGGAGACTGACAACGGTTAATTAGCCGGCATCCGAGCGCTCAAAGCATTGTGCGCCGGGTGGGTCGGCCCACCCGATGCAGAGGCGGAAATGGCTCGCTTGCGCCAGAACGCTTTGTTAGGTCAGATTTTATCCTTCGCCCGAGATCCGAACTGATGTCTCTACCACCACCCGCCAACGGACCCCTCGAAGAATGGCACTTCGGCAATTTCGAGATTCTGCGCGACGAATCGGGGAGCCCGCGGCTGCTTGGCCAGGGAACCTTTGGCCGGACTTATCAGGCGCGGCATCGCTACCTTGAGACGATCGTCGCCCTGAAAATCATCAGCGAACGCTTCGCGCGCGACGCCTCGGTGCGGGACAGCTTCCTGACCGAAGCGCGGGCGGCGGCCAAACTCTCCCACCCGCACATCGCGCGCTTGCACGACTTCGGGGAGAAAGACGGTGTCCTGTTTTACGCGATGGAGTTTTGCGCGGGCGGCGATCTCGGGGATTACGTCAAGACGCGCGGCCGGCTGGAGGCGCCGTATCTTGATTGAAGTAGCGGGCCAACTGGGCGGCGCCCTTGCCTGCGCCCATGCGGCCGGTCTGGTCCATCGGGATATCAAACCTTCGAATGTCATGTTGGCCGAAGGCGCAGGCGCGCTCGCGACCAAGCTGATCGATTTCGGTTTAGTCCACGTGCATGGCGCAGGGGAGACGGAGACGGCGGGGCAGGATTCGGAAACACGTGTCCTCGGCACGCCGTTGTTCGCCAGCCCGGAGCAGCTGCGCGAGGAAGGGGCGGACGCGCGCGCCGATCTGTTTTCGCTCGGAATGACGCTCTGGTATCTCGCCGTCGGCGGTGCGCCGGAAAACGGCTCGCTCTCAGAGATCACGGCCAGCCGGCTGAGCGGCGAAAGTTACGCCGGGCGTTTGCCGGAAACGCTGCCGCCACGATTGAAAGGCGCGCTGGCGCGGCTCTTGGAAAAGGATCCGGCCAAACGCTTCGCGAGCGCGACCGAGTTTCTGGATGAGCTGGGCTACGATGCGGGGAAGCCTCTGGAGTTGAGTCCACCCGATGAGAGCCTTGAGGGTGCGGCTACGGTCCGCGTGGGCGCGGAGGTCGAGGCCTTCGTTCTGGAGAAAATCGACGCCCCGCTGGCTTCCGAGTGGCAGACCGGCTCGCGCCAAAATGAAGGCCTGACCGGCGTGACCTACTCCGCCACTGCTCTCAAAGGCGAAGCAGGGAAAGAGGCCTGGCTCCACGTTTTGCACGAGACGCTGGTCGAAAACGTGGACCTGCTCTGGCGGGTCCGGCGCAATGCCGCCCGCGTCGCGGCGCTCAAGTTGCCGGGATTATTCACGCCGCTCGGATTGCGCGGCTACACGGATGGCGCCGCGATTGTTTTGGAGAAAGTCGAGTGCACGAGCCTCCTCAGCGTCGCGCCGGGAGCGACTGCGGGGGTGATCTCCGAATTCCACTCCGTGCTGGAGAAAATCGCCGAGACCTGCGACGCCGTTTCCGCCGCCTGGTTACCCGGCGTGAATCTGCAACCGGCCGACATTTGGTTGCAATCCAGCTCCGGCCCGGGCGAGGCAGCAGTCTGGACCCAGGCGCAACCGAAGCTCTTGCCGCGGTTCCTGGCCGCGCGCGAGGCGCCGGAATTAGCGGAAGCCCGGTTGGGCGATATCGGGTCGACGGTGACCGCAGAGATGGTCTCCAGTCCTGGCAGCGCGGATGATATTCGGTCGCACTTTGCCCGGTTGATTTACCGACTGGCGGCTGGGCGGAATTGTCCGGCCGCGGCGTCGCTGGCGGCGCAGGCTTACGTGGCCGTGCCCAATCTTTCGGAGCAAGCCAATCGCACGCTGGCATCCGTCATCGCGCGGCAACTGGAGTTTCCGTCCTGCGCGCAGTTGCTCGCGATCTTGCGGCGCAGCGAAGGGCTCGCGCCGGCCGCCACCTCCGCTGCCTCCGCCAGTCGATCACAAGCAGCCGCCTCCGCCCCGCCGCGCTCCAGCCGACGCCCCACGGCCAGCGTAGCTACCGGCCGGACCAGCCCCGCCTTGGTCCCGCCACCAGTAGCCCACGCCCCGGCGCGAGCGGCGGAGCCGCAATCGCGTGGGCCAGGAAAACCTGGCGTCCGGTGGGCGCTCATCGCCGGCGCAGCTCTGCTCGTCGTGCTCGTAGCCGTCGTCCTGCTTTTCCGCGGCGCGGGCTCTGGGAAAACAACCGATGGCACCCGGCCCTCGCGTAACGTCGAAACATTTCCAGCCGGCACGAAGCTCCGCCTGAGCGGCAGCGGGGTTCCAACACAGCTCACGGCGGCGGTCGCAGGGAAAGAGGTCGAGGCCCAACGCTCCGGTCGCGATTTCGTCGTCGATCTCGCGGGCAGTCCACGTCAATTCCCGCTCGAAGTAATGCTCGAAGCGCCCGGCTTCAAAAAGAGCAGCCTCACCGTTAAAGACTCGGAGGAGCTATCGCAAGTGCAGCCCGTTTCGTTATTCCGCAGCACCGGACGGATTCTATTTGTCGGTCTCCCATCCGATTACACCCACGCCTCCGCCTCGATGAAAGCTCTCCTGCCGGAGGAGGCGAATCTCGAGGAGGTCCGTTTGGAACGCGCCGACCGTGGGACCGAAATTCGAGCGGGCGGACGCAATGCGATTGAGGTGGCGACCGGCGTCTATGCAATCAACCTCCGCGGGGACAATGGGCGCACTGTCCGGCCGCGTTTGTTGCCCGGCCCGTTCCAGATCAAGGCCGACGAGACGGAGACCGTGACCCTGCCGCCCGCTGTGACCGGCCACTACAGCGGAAGCGTCAACGACCCCGCGAACGCCAGCGAAAAGCTGGAGCTCGATCTGACGATTGAGGATGGCCTAACCAATGGTGCGATCGAGGAGCGGCGTGGCAATATCAGCCGCCGCGGAGCCTGGAGTGACGGCTATCTCGATCGGGAAGGCATGTATCGGGCGACGATCCATTTTCAAGGAACCGGCGACGCGAACTCTGACGCGGCTACGCTGGCCTTACGCGCGGTCGACGACAAAACCATCGCTTTCGCAACTCCTGCGCCGGACTCCCAAAGCAGCAGCGACTCGCCACCGGCGACACGGGCTTATCTCACGAGCGGTGAGTTGCACCGAAGCGAAGCGGCACCGGGTCCGTAGCCGCTCAGCGCGGAGATCTCATCGCGCCCCCCAGCGCGATGAGATTATACCGCTCCACCCAACAAAAGCGGCGCGCCTACTGCGAGTAACTGGCCGGACGTTCCACAGCGCGGAAGTCCTCGGCCTTCTGCGTCGAGACAGAAGGCGCGGCCTTCGGACGCGGGCGCACGGAAGGGCCGGGCGAACTGGGCATAGGCTCCTCGGCGCATCCGACGAGGCTGGCGAACAGGGCGATTACCATTAGTTTTTTCATGTGTTTCTCCTTGAGACAAATTTGACGGCTACGGGGTGGTTGGGGCCGGCTCGTTAGCGCTCGGCCCGAAGTCGGTGGGACCCTGCGGCATCGGCGTCGTGCCCTTTTCCTCTCCGCGCCGGCCGACGAGGACCGCATAGGCGGCCAGGCCCGAGGCGCGGGCGATGTGAACGTAAGCCTGGACCGTCCCGCTGTAGCTGGACCTGAACTTGACACCCGCGCGCGAGGTCGCGCGACGATCATCGAGAATCAAGGTGCCGACTTCATCATAGACGTAGAGGTCGAGGTCACGGGCCGCAGCGTCGCGCCCGATCAGAATGACGTAGTCCACCCCTTTGCTGACCGGGATGAGGAGGCGCATGGTATAACCAGCGCCGCCCAAGCCGCTGCTGTTGGTGGGCGACATGGCGAAGCCTCGGGCCGTGTAGTAGACGGCCATATTATAGCAGTCATCCTCCGCCTTGGCCGGATCGGCCTGAACCGGCAGCTGACTCAGCGCAACGAGGGCGGTGACGAACGCGCTCTTAATAAATGTTTTCATGATAATCCTTCTTTCGCTCTTAGTGGGCGCTGATCGCCGCTTTCACTGCCTCGGTGGATAGGCTGTTCAATTTCTTCACCTGGTCTTTGGGAATGCTTCCATCCAGCGGGATATCGACGATCTTCAGGATCTGCGGCAACGTTGCCTTCACCTTGATCACAACCGCGTTTTGTTTGGTGGCGGCAGGGAGAGAATCCATCTTGGCGGCGAGGGCTTCGATCAGCTTCGGTTCCCGCAGGAGATTCGAGGAAGCGGCCGTGTAATGATCTTCGATCAACGCTGAACTGTAGCGCGCGCCCTGCAACCAACCCGCCACGATGAGCAGGGTCGTGCGGGAGGCGTTTTCCTTGTCCTCCAGCTTCTTCATGATGTCCTGCTGGAAAAAGCCCAGCTCCATGAAGACATTGAGCCATTCTTTTTTGTTAGCCGCCGCTCGCACGGCGCGGGCGCGGGTCAGGTCCGCATCCGCTACGCCGATGCGCTTGGCCAGAGTTTCGATGTCGGAAGCGGCCTTGTTTAAAAGTTCTACATCGCGCGCCTTGACCGCCATCACGCCGTCGGCGATGCGCACTCCCATGGCCATGGGAATGGCCACCTCCTTATCGGCGTATTGATCGGGATCGAGATCGACCGCCACTTTGCGAAAGGTCTGGCCCCAATTGATCTCGCCCGTGGGCACGAGCTGATCGAGGGCAATGAACTTGTCGTAAGGCGTAGGCATGCCAAGGCCGGCATCCTTCGCCTTCTTTGGATCGAAGGCGGCCTTGTCATCGGTTTGGGCGCGAGCCAGAGGCGCGCAGCCCAGCAGGGCCACGGCCAGCGAGAGAGCGAGTGGGTAACGTGCGGACATTTGTGTGCAGATACCAAATCGCGCGGAAAGGTGGCAAGCAGTTTGTTAGTCAATTTGTAGGCCGACTGCATTTTTGACGCTCGACAGCGCGAAGGCCTATTCCTAGGATCGCGCTTCGCCTGAAAATGAAAGCGCCTTCTGCAAATATTACATGCCTGGCAACTCTGCTCGTTAGCGTCCTCGGCATCGCCGGTTGCAGCGAGCACGCGCAGGAGATGGAAGAGAAAGTGACGCTGATGCAGCGGCAACTGGATGATGCGCAAAAACAACTTCAGGCCGCCAATCAAGCGCTCGCCAATCGCGCCCCGGCCGAGACCTCGTCCAGCCCTACAGGGACCAGCGGGCTTCCTTCGCGAGAAGCGATCGAGGCTTCCTATGCTGCTAGCGTAAGCGATTTCCGGAAGCAATTGGACACCGGCCTGAAGGAATTTCGCGTCGCATCCTGCACCGTGCACAGCGTGCAAATGCCGACGGAACTGTTCCCTTTTACCTCGCAGTTATCCTTTGCCTTTACCTCCTCGAATGGGACGACCTTCACGACCGACATCCCGGTGAAGGCGGACGTAAACGGAAAGTGGGTTTTCCCTTCCGTGGATGAAGTGATCCAGCGAGTAGGAAGCGCTGAGCGCATGGCTGCGGCGGGAGCCCCAATCAGCGACGCTCCTCCCAATCAAACAAGGCCAGGCGCGTGCCGATCAACCCCCGCCGCTTTACATGAAAGTCGATGGCACTGTCGCGATCCAATGGCCGGGAGCCACGCCCCCCACCGGCTGCGGCGCGGCCGCGTTCTTCTACCGCGCCCCTCCCGGCGTCGGAACCGGTGACCAGTTCCGCCTCGCCTCCCGCAGTCCCGCCGCCCTCACAAGGGTCGTCAACTCAGCCCGTCATGCCGGTGGACCGCGACGTCCAGATCAAGTTCCCCTCTCCGCCCTAACGAGTGGTAGAGACGTTGCCGAATTTTCTTTGTTCCGTCTGATTGTGCTTAAATGAAAGGGCGCCTCCGCATCCGCGATCGCTCGGGGGAACGTGACCTGGAGCTTCCGCGTGAGCTGATCCAGATCGGGTTCTCCGCTTCCGACGAGCTGACCATCGACAGCGCGACCGGGAAATCAATCTGGCCTTTCGCTTCTTTGGGATGCGCGCCACGCCACCTGGTTTCTGCGCGTGGGTTTGGCCTTGTCCGTTCCGGCCGCGATCAACCAGCGCCCAGTCAACCCGGGCGAAGAAATTCCGCTCTCCAACCTCGACACGATCGAGCTGCCCGACGGCCTGATTCAATTCCACCGGCTGCTCGCTCCGCCGATGCGAGCTGGGCAGCCGGCCAGCCGGGTCTCGCCTCGATTCCACGCCGCTCGCCATCGGCCGAGGGCGATGCGCAAAAACCAGGCGAACCCTCCCATCTCGATCTCGATCCGGAGGAGAACACGATTTCGCGGGCGCATGTGATCATCGAGCGCGAAGCAGGACCAGTATTTCATTCGGGATTCGAGCAGCACCGGCACGGAGTTGAACGGCCGCATGCTCGTGCGCGAGCGACTCGTCTTCGGCGATCGCTTCCGCATCGGCGGCTACATGTTCGAATTTCTGGGCGACGCTATTGCGCATATCGATCCGGAAGTGACCGGCTCCGATCAGCGCCCGGCACGTCAGCTGTCATCGCCGGCCGCCATTCCATTCTGGAGGATTTTTCGCTCAACATCGCGGCCGGAGAATTCATCGGCGTCCTCGGAGGATCGGGCCAGGGGAAGTCCACGCTTATTCAATGCGCTTTGCGGGATTCGGCCGCCGACCTCGGGCGAAGTCTGCATCGGCGGCGTGCCGCTGGAAGATCGCGAACGCCTGCGCGAGATCGGTATCGGCTATGTCCCGCAGGACGACATCGTCCACAAGGAATTGACGGTGACGGAAGCGATCACCTTCAGCGCGCGCTTGAGGTTAAAACTCCCGCGACCGGAAATCGATGCATTGGTCGAGCGGGTCATCGTTCGCCTCGGCCTGGCGGAACACGTGGCCAAGCGGATCGCCGATCTCTCCGGCGGGCAACGCAAACGGGTCAGCATCGCGATTGAGTTGCTCGCGAATCCGAGCGTCCTCTTCCTCGACGAGCCGTCCTCCGGGCTGGATCCCGCGACCGAGGAAGGGCTCATGACGCTGCTCCAGTCGCTCACGCTGACCAAGCTGACCGTCGTCTGCACCACGCACGTGCTGCAGAAGGCATACCTGTTTGATCGCTTGCTTTTCGTGCAAGGCGGCCGGCTCGTTTTCGCCGGCGATAGCGACGAAGCGCGCCGCCATTTCTTGTTCTCGGAAAGCGAGCAGGCCGGGGATGAGACGGAAAGAGCGGCGATGGAGTTGTCGCCGCTGGAACGCGTTTACACCTGCCTGGCGAACTCCGAGAAACCGGCCGCCGAATGGGAAGACGGAGTTCAAAGAATCACCCTTCGCGACCCGCGCCTTCCCGATGATCGGCCGCAGCGTGGGCACGGAGAGCGCACTGGGCGAGCGGGGCCGGCCGAGGTGTCAGCCGTTCACGGCCTTCTGGCTGCTCTGTGCGCGGCAGTGGCGCATCATCCGCTCGGATTCTCTCAACATCGCGTTTCTTTTTGTGCAGCCGATCCTCATCGGCATCCTGGTCGGCTGGGTCGCGGATAAATCAGCCATGCGCATGTTCCTCTGCGTCGTGGCCACGATGTGGTTCGGCTGCAGCAACGGCGCGCAACAGATCATCGGCGAGCTGCCGATCTTCCGGCGCGAACGAATTTCCGGCCAGGGCCTCCACACTTATATTTGGAGCAAGATCGGCTTCCTCTCCCTCGTCTCCGTCTCGCAAGCGATCGTCCTATTGCTCGCCACCTTCGCCGTCGGCGGCTGGTTCCATTCGGAGGGAATCGATCGCGCCAGCGCGCTGACCGAACTGACGCGTTCCTACACGCTCGGGGACGACGAGAGCAGCGGCGACCAATCCGGTTCCTTCGAAGTGATCGATCTCGACGCCGCGCCCGGTGCCGCCGCTGTCGCCAGCGCGACCCCTCGCCCCACCCCGCCGCGAAAATCTCCGCCCAGCCAGTTCACGCTCAAAACGCTTCTTTCCGTGAGCCATTTTTTTCAGATCACGCAGCACCTGCTCGACTCGCGGCCGCGCCTCCTTTCCAAAGAAGACGGCACGCCCTGGCGCGACAAGCAGGGCGCGCTCGTCGTCCTGCCGGGAATCTCCGCGGCGACGCTCTTGTTCGTAAATCTGGGTTTGCGGCTCGCTGCGGTCGTCGCCGCTGCGGTCGTCAGCGTCGGCATCGGCCTCATGATTTCCGCGCTGGTCGCGAACACCACCCAGGCGGTGCTTGTGGGTTCCGCTGGTGCTCATTCCGCAGATTTTGTTTGGCGGCATCGTGGTGCAGCTGCCGGATATGAGCCGCTCTGTGCGCCTCTTCAGTCAATTGATGCCGAGCTTCGCGGCCCAGCGCATCATGGATGTCGGCTCGCTTTACGGCATCGCGGTGCCGTTGCTTTCCAATCGAACGAAGACACCGGTTTTCCTGACCTCCCGCGGCGACAAGGAACGCGTGGAATGGAAAACGAAAGACCGGGATTACTCGGAAGTCTTCGAGAAGCTTTCGCTCGTGAACACCTCCTTCCAGAACGTGCTCGTGATTCCGGAACGGCTCGGGCAGCACAAGCGCGTGGGCGATCGGAGCGAGGATGGCTTCCACATCGAATATCGCGACACGGTCGAGATGCGGAATGACGTCCGCTACACGAAAGGGACGGTGTTCCGCTCGCTCCAGGCCGTTCGCCTCGCCCTCCTCGTCCTGACGCTCTGGGGCGCGTTTTCCTACGCCGTGATCTATTTCGGTTTGAAATCGAAACAGGTGCGCAAATAGCGGCCGCGCGGCGCTCAGCCTAACGAGTGGGCGCAGGCCAGTCTCGTCCCAAAATTCCCCCTTCGGCCCGTAGATGCGCGAATCGGTCACGGTCAGAATTCCAGCCTGAATGACGGGCTGCTCGTCCCCGTCTTTATCCGAGACTTTGACCCGACGTTGCGTAACACCTTTGCCGTAGGTTTTCTCCCCATACGATTCGGCCTGCAGCGGGCGATGATTGAGGAGGGCGACGATGATTAATTCCGCCGCGCTGGCCGTGAAGCGATCCTGCAGAATCTTCAAACGCGCGGGACGGTAGGGCGCTCTTTCGGTGGACACGAGGGTTTCAGTGCCTTCGATCGTTTCCAATTTTCCGATCACCGTGTTCGCCGGCAGAAAAAGAGACGCGATCGAGACCGCGAACGGCACCGGCCCTCCCGGACAACCGCGCAAATCGAGCGTGATCGTCTTGCCCGGTCCGATCGAGCGCAACGCATCACGCAGATCAGTCAGCGAACGCTCGGAGATGCTGCGCAGTTCGATCCGCCAATCATCTTCGCCTTGTTCGACCGAAACCGGTTTGGAGCCGATGCGCTCCTTCGCCACCGTTACCGTCTCCTCCACTTTATCGCGATGGCGGACGCGAAGTTTTACCGAAGCGCCGGTCGATTCCGCCAGCCAGGTCTTGATCTGCAGGAGCGTCGCGCCTCGCACGGAATGTTCGGCCACGCCCAAGGAGACGATCCCCAGCCATCGATGCCCGCTCGCTCCGCCGGTCCGCTCGGGATAGGGATCGCAAATGATGTCGTCTTCCCGTCCTTCCAGCAACGTTACCCCGACGCCCAGGAAATCCGGCATGCGCAAATCCTCGGATTTCCGCCAGGTGGCGTAGTCGTCGTAGTAGGAATACGGATCGAGCGTGCGGCAATAGGCGCGGAGCGAGAGTTCCACCAGCTCCTTCAGCGTCCGCTTGGAATCGGAATCCTGAGCGAGGCCGCGCAGCGTATCCTGATAAATGGTCCACGCCTCGTCGTCTGTTTTCCGCTCCAGATCGGCTGGAAGTGTGATGGATCGTTCGGGCTCGAGCTTCCGCTTCAAGCGCCTGCAAAGCGCCCACGATGACGGTGCGATAGTTCACTCGATAGACGCAGCGAGTCACGATGTCTTCCATCGCGTTGCGGAAGAGCTGCATCTCCGCGGCTCCGTCCCCGGGCGGGTTCTCCTCCGCGTAGAGCGGTTGCGCCAGGGCGAGCAAGACAACCATGACGCTGCGGACCGCGAGCCGAAACCACGCCGGCTTAAACGTCACGCACAGGTTCGGCCGCAAACCCCACGCCCTTGCCCGAGTTGAAATATCCGTCGCCGTTCTGCGCTTAGCGGTTTCGGCTTTCGACCCGATCCGTATCCGCCTGGATGTCACGCAAGTGCTCGCGTTTCTGGTCGAGCCGGGCGCGCGCCTTATTCTCACTCCAGAAGATGCCACCTTCGCGTGGATTGCCAGTAGTTTCGCAGCCCGCCAGAAGAGTGCTGCCCAAAGCGAGGAGAAGGAATTTTTTCATAAGCGACTAGATGTCGATTTGATTTTCCAAAGCGGCCAGACGGGAAAGGTTTTGCCCAAGTTGCGCTTTCGTGGCTGAGAGAGAACCCACACTGCTGCGCAGCTCGCCATACTTGCCGGACTTCTTCGCCGCCGGATCTTGCAAGGCACTTTGCTGCGCTTTCACTTCGCCATTAACCGTTTTTGACTGGGCCGCGCCTTCCTGCTTGAGCGAGGCAATTTCACTCCGGATTTGCCCGATCTGAGCCTTGTTCTTCGAGGCCACCGCGGCCTTGGCGCGCGATTGCAGAGAGGAAAGTCTTATCGAGAGCTTGCGATTGAAAGTGCGCGCCCGGCTGTTCGTGCGCTGCGCACTGGCGATACATGCGTCGAGCCAGTCTTCCGCCCGCGCGTATTTGGCTTTCTGCGTTGCCACGTGCGTGCCGTAGGCAAACCCGGCCGCGCCGCCAGCCAGCCCGCCGAGCGCCGCGCCGCGTAAGGCGCCTTCGCCTCCGCCGGTGAGACCACCGATGGCGGCCCCGAGGCCAGCTCCAATAACAGCACCGATCCCAGTGCCCTGAGCTTGCGTGGTTTGACCGTCTTTCGTTTCCGCGCATCCCGCCAGAAGCGCGGACATGAGCACAACTGTTATTGCGACCGACCATCTGCGAATTTTGTTCATAGGGTTTTCCTCAAGCCGCCGTCTTAACGGAAAGCGCGACGAGAGCGCAACTATTTTCTTCCGCCCTGTCACCTTATCCGACTTGCCGTTTGAATAGTGGCCGCCACCTTGCCATGCTCCCATTGCGCGACGCCCTGTTAGCTAAGTCCCGATCGCCGCGCCTTTCAGGTTGTGATACCCACAAAGAAAATGGAACCCAACGGCGCCGAGCAAATCCTGGTGGTGGATGACGACGCCTTGAGCCGGCGCCTGCTCGTGCGCAGCCTAACGAACGCTGGCTTCGCCTGCCGCGAATCGGCGGATGGCATCGATGCCCTGCAAACGCTGCACGATGATTTGCCTTCCCTTCTCCTGCTCGATTTCAACATGCCGGGCCTGAACGGAGCCGAGCTCTTGCAAAAACTGCGCGCGGACAAAAATCCGGCGGTCGCGCAATTGCCCGCCATCATGTTGACCGGTCACGGCGGAGAGGAAAGCGAGGTGCGTTGCCTGGAAGCGGGCGCGGATGATTTCGTGACCAAGCCGATCAATCAGGCGGTGCTGCGCGCGCGGATCGAGACGCAACTGCGTCTGCGTTCCATGCGGGCGCAGCTCCAGCGGCAGAACGACGAACTGGAAGCGTGGCGGACGAACCTGGAGCGCGATCTGGCGGCGGCACGTCTCACTCAGCAATCGCTCATCCCGCAAATCAAACCACCGCTTGATGGATGGGATGTGGCGGCGGTTTATCGCCCAGTCATCCAGGTGGGCGGCGACATCTACGGCTGGCTCCCGATGGCCGATGGCCGCACCCTTTTCTGGATCGCGGACGCCACTGGGCACGGCGCTTCCGCTGCTCTCCTCACGACGCTGACCAAGCTGCTCTTTCACCACGGCAGCGGCGAGCATACCGAGCCGGCCGCGATCATGCGCGCGGTCAATCACGATTTCCGGAGCACGTTCGGCGCGCGCTCTTTCATGACCGCGATGTGCGTGGCGCTGGAGCCTGCCCTCGGTCGCCTTACGGTGGTGGGCGCAGGGCATCCGCCGCTGCTGGTCGCGCGGCGTGCTGGGAAAACGGAGACGATCGCATCCTCGGCGCCGCCGCTTGGTTTGGTCGAGCGCTCCGAGTTCATCGAGACGGAGGTGGAGCTGGCGGAAGGCGACGCGTTTTTGCTTTATACCGATGGCCTTTTCGGCGCGGAGCAAGACCAGGCGCCGCGGCTCACTCCAGCCGCTCTTGCGGCCATGTTGCAACCGATGGCGGCGAATGCGCAGGCGCTGCTGGATCGCGTGATTCGGGAAGCCACTTCCGGGCACGACGGCAAAGCTTTGCCGGATGATCTGGCCGCGATCGCGGTCATGCGCGGCGCGGAAAGAGAATGATTTTCGCGCGCAAATTTGTATTGCTCTGCCTGGGGTGAAGGATTAATCAGCCTCTATGCCGAAAGCCACCAAAGCCCCTTCCAAACGCAAACCGAACGCCGCCTTCATGAAGCCCGTGCAGCCGGACGATAAACTTTCCCAGATTGTGGGCTCGAAGCCGCTGCCGCGCTCCGAGCTGACCAAGAAGCTCTGGGATTACATCAAGAAGAACAATTTGCAGGACAAGAAAAAGCGGACGCAAATCAATGCGGACGACAAGCTCAAGCCCGTCTTCAACGGCAAGAGCCAGGTCAGCATGTTCGAGATGACGAAGCTCGTCTCCGGACACATCAAAGCTGCCGCGTAAGGCTTTCTCGTTTCCGTTGGTTTAGCCCGGCGCTCCGTCGCCGGGCTAACTATGTACGGACACGCGTTTTCGCGCAAGGCAGGATGGCGCTTGTCGTTTCCTTGCGCGCGGGCGCAAGGTGCGGGAAGCTGAGCCCGTGAAAACATTCCGGTCGATTCTGTTAGGCGTGGCCTTCTTCGCCGCGGTAGCGGTCGGCTCCGCTGCGAGCAAGCAGGGTTGGCTGACTGATCTGAAGGCGGCGCAGGCCGACGCCAAAGCGCAGAACAAAATTCTCCTCGTGGACTTCACCGGCTCAGACTGGTGCGGCTGGTGCATCAAGCTGGACAAGGAAGTTTTCTCCAAGCCCGAGTTCAAGGAATACGCCGACAAGAATTTGATCCTGCTCGAAGTCGATTTCCCGCGCAGCACGAACTTCGCGGAAGCAGAGCGGCGGCAGAATGAGAAGCTCGCCCAAGTGCATGGCATCCAGGGTTTCCCGACCGTGGTCGTGCTCGATAGCGAGGGCCGGCGGCTCGGCACGTTGGGTTACACCGCGGGCGGACCGGCGGCGTTCATCGCCGAGTTGGAGCGACTGCGGAAGGGTAGCGCTCGGGCGTTTTTTTTCGCCCGCCTTCGCTTTAGTTCGCTTGCCCGCTTCCGAGCGTCCGCTGCAGCGCATCGGACAATTCGTTTCGCGTAAACGGCTTCGGCAGCGCGCCGCGGAAACCGTAGGCCAGAAATTCCGAGAGCGCCGATTCGTCCGAGTAGCCGCTGCAAATGATGGCATTGACCTGCGGATCGAGATTGCGCAGCCGTTCGATCGTCGCCACCCCGCCCAGACCGCCGCGCACGGTCGCGTCGAGAATGACCACCTTGAAATTGCTCGCCCCGGCGCAGCGCCCGCTCGTAGGTCTTGATCGCTTCCGGTGCCATCCGGCACCGCCGTCACTTCGTAACCAAGCGTGCCGAGCAATTGCGAAGTGAGTTCGCGAATTGCCGCATCGTCGTCCATGATCAGAATGCGCTGGTGATTGAAACGAAGCGCGCGATCAGACGACGCGCGTGGGCACCTCCGTCGGCATCTCGGTCGGTGGCCGGCAGATAAAAGGAAAATGAAGCCCCTTCAGTCGAGTGTTTTCGAGTTGGAGAAGCCCGCCGTGCTTTTTCACGATCGAATAACTGATCGCCAGCCCGAGCCCGCTCCCCGCGTCCTTCGTGGTGAAATACGGATCGAAAATCTTGCTCGCGATCTCATCCGGCACGCCCTCGCCGCGATCCGCCACGGTCACTTTCAAATAACCGTCCCGCAGGCAAACCCGGCACGTCCGTCTCTGTCAACTCGACGTTCCGCGCGCGGATGCGGACGGTCCCGCCGTGCGGCATTGCTTCGCGCGCGTTCAAGATGAGAGCATTCACCACCTGCTCGATCTGGCCCGCGTCCACTTCGGAATTCCAGAGATTGCTCGCGATGTTGAGATCGGCGCGCAGATTCGAACCGTAAAGGCAAAACTCCGACGCAGCCTCCAGCAGATGCGCGATGGAAACGACCTTCTTCAGCGGCGCGCCGCCCTTTGAAAAGGTGAGCAACTGACTCGAGAGATGAGCCGCGTGCTGCGCCGCCTGGCCAGCCTTCGAGAGGCAGGAGAGCAGACTGCCGCTATTCGAGAGGCGCTTCGATTTGGGCCAGCCCGATGTTGCCCGAGATCACGGTTAGGATGTTGTTCAAATCGTGCGCAATGCCGCCCGCCAGGGTGCCGAGCGATTCGATTTTGCTCTTGGTCAGGCGTTCGCTTTCGTTGCGTTTCCGCTCCGTGATGTCGCGAATGAGGACCGACACGCCGTCGCCGCTCGGGTAGGCGTGCACTTCCGTCCAGGTAGCGCCATCAGCATCAGTCGCTTCGAATTCCACGGCCGCACTCTTCTGCCATCACCCTGCGGTAGTTCTCTTCAAACACCGAGCCGAGTCAGCTCAGGAAATTTCTCCCACAGGATCGACGCCGTAGAGTTCTTCGCGACTGCCGGCCCAGCAGCATTTCCGCCTCCGGGTTGACGTAAGTAAATTTCCATTCGTGATCGAGGGCGAAAAATCCATCCGCCGTGTTTTCGAGGATGTTCGACATCTTGCGCGCAGATTCCTGGAGGGCAGCGCGGGCGTGGTTTCGCTCCGCCAATTCGCTTGATTTGCCGCTCGGCGACCGACAGCCGGACGTTGAGCAATCCGAGATCGAGCGGCTTCGTCAGGTAATCGTTCGCGCCGGCTTGCAGCGCTTGTTCCAAATCCGACATGTCGGCCCGCGCCGTCACCAGGAGGATGAACATCTCATCGCCATCCGGGCGCGCCCGCAAATCGCGACAGAAGTCCACCCCGCTCTTGCCCGGGAGCATCCAATCGAGCAGGAGAAAGGGGAACTTCTCCGAGCGCGAGGACCCTTTCCGCCTCCTCCACGCTCCCCACCGCCACCACCTCATGGCCGCGGCGTTCGATGAGCCGCTGCATATTGCGCCGACTATCGGCGTGATCTTCGACCAATAAGATTTTCATGAATGGGAGAGCGGACCAGGAAGAGCGCCGAGTCCGATGGAGAAAACAGCAGAATGACTGCCAACCACCCTCGTTTTTTCAATTTACCCGGTCCATCCGGTTTGCAAAGCCACTACCTGGCTGCCTTGCGGTTCTCACGCCCTCTGCTAGATACAGCGCACGTTCGGGTTTACCTTGTTGCCCTTCATGTTTCTCACACGGTTCTTCATCCTTTGCGCCCTCGGCTGGGCACTGGCCCCGGGCGCCTTCGGGCAGGCCGAACCGGCACCCGCCGCGCCTCCGGTCGCCTCCTCAGCCTCTGCCACGCCGGGTGCCGCTGCGCTCGCTCGCGTCCCCCTCTCCAGACGCCGAAACCGGGCGGCCCGCAGATCACTTTTAATTCCGTGTATGTGGACGGGCCTTACGTCGCAATGACGTTCGACGATGGCCCAAGCGGCGGCCTGACCCCGAAATTGCTCGACCTGCTCGCGGCGCACAAGATGAAGGCCACTTTCTTCGTTGTCGGGAAATGCGCGGCTGAATTTCCGGAAATCGTGGCCCGGGCGGCGCGCGAAGGGCACGAAATTGCCAACCATTCCTGGTCGCACCCGAATCTCGGCAAAATGTCCGACGAAAGCGTGCGGCGCGAGCTGCAGAAAACCGACGACGCGATCAAGGCCGCCACCGGCAGTCGCCCCACCCTGATGCGGCCGCCGTATGGATCGATCACCGCGCGGCAGAAGGCCTGGATTCACGACACGTTTGGCTATCGCATCATCATTTGGGATGTGGATCCGCTCGATTGGAAACGGCCGGGCCCGTCCGTTGTGACCAGTCGCATCCTGAAAGAGACGCGTCCTGGTTCGATCATTCTCGCGCATGACATCCATCCGCCGACGATCGAGGCGATGCCAGCCACCTTCGATCAACTGGAGGCGAAAGGCTTCAAGTTCGTGACCGTCTCGGAGTTGCTCGCGATGGCACGGCCGGCGCCTCCGAAAGCCCTCCCCGTCTCCTCGCCCACCCCGGCCAAGCGCCCGCCCACCGCTCTCAGCCCGGCACCGCCCACTCCCAATCCGTAAGTCCGCGGCATGATTGCCGACAACTACCTGCAGCTTCGCAACGAGGTGGAGTCTGCCATCTCGGGATTGCTCAAGCTCAGCGTCGAGATGCGCCGCGATGCCGCGCACATCGAGACCCTCGACGGCTTGCTCAAGGACATCCGCGAACCGCTTCTTTTCGTCGTCGTCGGCGAAGTGAAGGCGGGGAAATCGTCGCTCCTGAATGCGCTCTTCGGCCAGGAGTTTGCGAAGGTGGATGTGCTCCCGGCGACCGATCGCGTTTACATCTTCCGCTACGGCGAAACGGAGAGCTCCGTCGAAGTCTCTCCGCAACTGACCGAACGCTACCAGCCGATCGCGTTTCTGAAGGATTTCAACGTCGTCGATACGCCCGGCACCAACACCATGGTGCCGCAGCATCAAACCATCACCGAGAGTTTCATCCCGCGCGCCGATCTCATCCTCTTTGTCTTTTCGGTCACCAATCCCTGGACGCAATCCGCCTGGGCGCTGCTCGATCTCGTGCAAAAAAAATGGCTGAAGAATCTCATCTTCGTCATCCAACAGATCGACCTGCGCGACGCGGCCGAGATCGAGATCATTCGCGGTCACCTGAAGGACACCGCCATGCAAAAGCTGGGCTTCGCGCCGCCCATCTTTGCCGTCTCCGCGCGGAAAGCGCTGCTCGCCCGCACCACCGGTCTGGATAAAGAACGCCTCTGGGAGGAAAGCCAGTTCGGTCCGCTCGAAGATCAAATTTCGCGCACCGTTACCGAGACCGGCGCGCGCATCTTAAAACTGCGGTCCACCGCGCAAACCGGGAACCTGATCCTCACCGATCTCGCCGACGAAGTGCGCGGCAGCTTCGATCTCATCGCGCGCGATGAACAACATCTCGAACGCGTCCGGAACTTCATTCAGGTGCGGAAAGAGCAGACCCTCCGCCAGATCGCCGGCTTCCTCCGCGGGGTGGAGCGAGCCTGCCGGGATTGCGCGGAGCACGGGAAGAAGTTGATCGAGGAGAAGCTCTCTTTTTGGAAAACATGGCGCCTGCTCTGGAGCCGCGCGCAGTGGCAGCACGATTTCCAGCACGAAGTCGAAACCAAACTCCGCGAAACCGTTCAGCCTCAGGTGGAGAACGCGGTGCAGTTGCTCGAAACGGATCTGCGCAGTCTCTGGCCGCAGCTGCAGGACACGATCGAAGCGCAGTTCGCGTCCGAAGGGCAAAACCGCGTCTCGAAAACCATCCCGGATTTCGCCCGCCAACGCCGCGAGCTCCTGCAATCGATCGAGCTGACGCTGGTCGAACGCATCGCCGGCAAGAGCGTGGAGGAGCAACTGGCCCGCACTTTCAAAGAAAGCGCCGCCTGGCTCCGGCCCGCTGCGGGAGTGGCCGCGGCCGGTGGTATCGCCACGGTCGTCGCCGCCATGATCAGCGCTTCGGTCGCGGACGTCACCGGCATCGTTGCCACCTCCGCGCTCGTCCTCGGGACGTTCGTCGCCTTCGGCCAGCGCCGAAAAGTTCTGCGCGCTTACGAAAAGGAAATGGAAAGCGAAACGCGGCGAACTGATCGCGGCCATCGAGCAGCAGATGGAGCACGCGATCGATTTATTCTACAAAGAAATCTCGAACGCCTTCGATCCCCTGGCGA
This sequence comes from uncultured Verrucomicrobiae bacterium, assembly GCA_963788065.1. Lineage (GTDB taxonomy): Bacteria > Verrucomicrobiota > Verrucomicrobiia > Chthoniobacterales > UBA10450 > JACCTI01. Next base: position 1,321,853 of record CAWBFF010000008.1, on the reverse strand, counting down.
CTTTCTGCGCCACGGAACGGAAGCGTTACCAGCCGCTCCTGACCCGGGTGGACGATTTGAAACGCGTCTTCAGCCAGCTGAAAGGCCCCCTGGGAACCGCCCGCTAGCGCGCCGGGCTACTTCTTTGTCCCGGTCGTCTCCTGCGCGACGCGCTGCTGGTTGGATTTCGCCTGGCGCTGCGCGATCACGAAGTGATTGTTGTCGCCAAAACTGCGCCACGGCCCGGATGGGACATCGCGCACTTCGACAAATTGCCAGTCGGTCACGTCGGTCGATTGCAGGCCAAGGTAATCGCGCACGGCAGGCGAAACATCGAGACCGGCGCCGCGATTCAGGTTCGGCTTCGGCCGTTCGTTCTGGAAGACATACTGGAAGTGATCGGTGCGGAATGGCCCGCAATCTTCCCATTGCGCGTAGCAAACCCGGTTGCCTTTGCGAATCGCGAGCCAGCGGCCTTTGCAAACCGACTGTCCCTGCGCGGTGTAATCCCGTTTGAACCAGGGAATGACGAGCGCCGCCTCGGGCTTGAAACGGCCGTGGGTCACGTCGTTATAAGGAAGCGCGACGTAGAACGGATTCTGCCGCGGCACGAACGAGGCCGGGATGTAGTTGCGGCGAGCGGAGGCGTCCGGCGTATCGTAGCCGCCGTAGGCTGCCCACCCAATTCGCGTCCCATGAGCTTTTCGTGTTCGGGACCGGATTGTTCGCGGTCGGCTGTTCGCCGATCCAAAAGACCGTGGTCACGATGTTCGTCTTCCACGGATAACGCTGGGTGCTGGTCCGCGAAGAGGTCGGAACGAAGACCTGCGGCTCGATCTTGAGCATCGCCTGCTCGCGCAATTTCATCGCGTATTTCGCGAAGTCCGCGCTGCTCTCGTAGGGCGACTGCGCGAAGAGCGCGGCGCTACCCCCGAAGAAGAGCGTGCAGAGGGCGATAATTTTTCTCATTGGGCGGTAGTCGGGGGCCATCTTTATCTGAAAATTCTGGTCCGGGCAAGCCGTTTCCCCCTCTGGCGGGGACGCGGCCGACCCGTGTGGCCTACTGTATTAGCACTATCCATTCCAGCCTCTCCGAAGACGCTGGAAATCGGCCCGCTCAAATCCGGGTCAGGAGCGTGTCGCGCTTGAAATGGCTGATCGTCCGGTTCCGGATAATCGAGCGTAAAATGCAGCCCGCGGCTCTCCTTCCGGCTCAGGGCCGAATCGACGATCAACGCCGCCACCGTGGCCAGATTGCGCAACTCGAGCAGGTCCACCGTGATCTTGAAGTTCCAATAAAACTCCCGGATTTCGCGCTGCAGATTCCGCAGGCGCGCGCTCGCCCGCTGCAGCCGCCGATCAGTCCGCACGATGCCGACGTAATCCCACATCAGCCGGCGGATCTCGTCCCAGTTGTGATAGATCACGACCAGCTCATCCACGTTCTGCACATCGCCCGTCTCCCACGGCGGGAGCGAGATGGCGCGCACGGCGTGCGCCGGCGGCTGAGCGCGCACCATCGCCTCGCAGGCGCGATGCGCCACGACCAGCCCTTCCAGGAGCGAATTGCTGGCCAGCCGATTCGCCCCATGCAAACCCGTCGAAGCCACTTCGCCGATCGCATACAAACCCGGCAACGTCGTCGCGCCGTTCACATCCGTCCGCACCCCGCCGCATTGGTAATGCGCCGCCGGCACCACCGGGATCGGCTCCTTCGCCATGTCGATGCCAAACCCGAGGCACGTCTCGTAGATGTGCGGAAAACGCTCGCGCAAAAACTCCGCCGGCTTCTGCGTGATATCGAGATAGACGCACTTCGCGCCCGAGCGTTTCATCTCCGCATCGATCGCGCGGGCCACGATATCCCGCGGCGCGAGCGAAGCCCGCGGATGATAGCGGACCATGAAATCCTCGCCCTGCTCGTTGCGCAAAATTCCACCCTCGCCCCGCACCGCCTCGGAGATCAGGAACGACCTCGCCTGCGGATGATAGAGGCACGTCGGATGAAATTGGACGAACTCCATGTTGGCGATCGTCGCCCCCGCCCGCCACGCCATCGCCACGCCGTCGCCGGTCGCGATGTTCGGGTTGGTCGTGTAGAGATAAACCTTTCCGCACCCGCCCGTGGCCAGCACCAGCCGATCGGTCCGGACGGTTTCCACCTTCGTCGAAACCTCATCGAGCACATACAAACCCGAGGCAACGTTCCTCCGCCGCGTAGCCGACCTTCCCGGCGGTGATCAAATCCACCGCCATGTGATTCTCCAGCAGATCGACCCGCGGCGACCGCGCCAGCTCGTCCAGTAACGTCCGCTCGATCTCCTTCCCGGTCACGTCCGCCACGTGCAAGACCCGGCGCTTCGAGTGTCCCCCTTCCCGCCCCAGATCCGGCTCGCGATGCCCGGAGACTTCGCGCTCATCGAAATGCAGCCCGATCTGCGTCAACTCACGAATGCGCGCCGGGCCTTCCGTCACGATCGTGCGCACCGCCTGCTCGTCGCAAAGGCCCGCGCCCGCCTCCAGCGTATCGCGCACATGCAGCTCGAAGGAATCCTCCGTGCTCGTCACGCAAGCCACTCCGCCTTGCGCCCAGGCCGTGTTCGAGTCTTCGCCTTTGCGTTTCGTAATCACCGCCACCGTGCCGTGCGCCGCCGCCTTCAAGGCAAAACTCAGGCCCGCAATCCCGCTCCCCACCACCACGAAATCGTATTCCTTCATGCGAGCTGGAGATTATCGATCAAGCGCGTCCGGCCGAAGTAAACCGCCACCGCGAGGAGCGTGTCCGCATCCAGCGTCTCCTGCGGTTGCGAGCGTTTCCGCATCCACCGCCTCCACGTAATCGATCCGCGCCGCCGGTGCGGAAGCGATTCGTTCGCGAATCACAGCCGTCACCCGCGCCGCCGACGTCTCGCCCGCTGCGCACCAGCTCCGCCGCTTCCAGAAGCGCGCGACGCAGCACGGGCGCCTGCGTTCGTTCCTCCGCGGTCAGGTATTGATTGCGCGAACTCAGGGCCAGCCCATCCGGCTCGCGCACCGTCGGCACGCCGATGATCTCGATCGGAAAATTCAGATCGCGCACCATGCGCCGGATGATGGCCAACTGCTGAAAATCCTTCTCGCCGAAAACCGCCGCGTCCGGCGCGAGGAGATGGAAAAGCTTCGTCACCACCGTGCAGACGCCTTCGAAATGCCCCGGACGCGACCGCCCGCAAAGCGTCTGCGAGAGCGACTTCTCCTCCACCGTCACCGAGCGATCAGCGAAATACATTTCGCCCGCGAGCCGGACGAAAGAGCAAATCCACGCCCGCCGCCCGGCAGGCTTCCTCGTCCGCGCTTTCCGGGCGCGGATAGCGCTCGAAATCCGCGCCCGGCTCGAACTGGAGCGGGTTCACAAAAATGCTCACCGCCACTTCGCCGGTCACACCAGCCGCAGCCCGCGCCGCCTGAATCAACTCCAGATGTCCGCGATGCAGCGCGCCCATCGTCGGCACGAGCACGCGCCGCCGGTTCGGTTCGCGACCGTGTGCGTTCAACTCCGAGAGGCGGGAAAAGATTTGCACGCGTTTGTTCCCCGGAGCTTAGGCGGATTCTCTTGCAGTGCGCGCCGAAAAAAGTTGCTGCAGCCGTTTCACTCGGGAACTGCCACCGCCCACCGACAACAGCGCGGTCTAATAGGTGACCTTTTTCGGCAGCGTCTTCGCGGCTTCGATCCACCCGCCGACTTGTTTTTCGGTCGGCACTTTGCCGGTCACCTTCTTGGCGTCGTTCACTTCCTTCAACTTCGCCGCGAGGTTGGCCGCATTGCGTTGCGCCAACTGCGCGACCGTGTTCACCCCGGCGGCTTCCAACAACTCGGCTGTCTGGCCAGCGATGCCTTTGATGCGGAAGAGATCCGCGTAGTTCACAAAAGTCAGGATGCGCGAAGCCGGCAACCCGCTCTTCGCCGCCAACTCTTCGCGGCCTTTCGGCGTCGCGCCTTGCTCGAGCAATTCATCCACGCTGTTCACGCCGGCCGCTTTCAGCTTCGCCTCCGTGGCGGCGGCGATGCCCTGGATGGAGGTCAGGTTGCCCTTCGCCGCCTTCGGCTTTTCCGCCGCTTCGAGATGGAAAGAGAATGCGACGATGAGGAAGAGAACGGGGAGGAATTTCATAGGCGCGACTGTATCGCGGGAATTCTCCGCAAGCGAGCGGGAAGCGAAACTGCCTCACGCTTCCGAACGCGAAATTTCGCGGGAGCGCGACCGCCTTCGCGAGCAGGTACATGTATTGGCGGCGCGAGATTTCCACCGCACCGAAGCGCTGGAGATGCGGGGTGAGCCATTGCACATCGAGCAGGGTGAATCGATCCGCGCGCAGCTGATCGACGAGCGCGCAGAGCGCGACCTTCGAAGCGTCGGTCGCTTCGTGAAACATCGACTCGCCAAAAAACGCGCCCCCAATCGACACGCCGTAAAGTCCGCCCACCAGCTCCGCCTCGCGCCAGGTCTCGACCGAATGCGCGCAGCCCATTTCATGCAGGTGCACATAGCTCTCGATGATCTCCTGGTTGATCCAGGTCTCGGGCCGACGCGCACAGCGGCGCATGACGGTCTCGAACGCAGTATTTATCCGAACTTCGAAGACGCCGCTGCGCACCACGCGCACCAAGGCATGCGGAACGTGAAATTCCGCCAACGGCAGAATGCCGCGCGGGTCGGGCGAGAACCATTCGATCGCGCCGCTCTCCATCGCCATCGGGAAAACGCCGAGCCGGTAGCCCTGCAGCAAAACTTCCGAGGCGATCATCGCCGCGAGTCTTCTGTTCAAACGCGCCGTCCGCAACTGCGCGAAGAACGGCGCCACGGCGGGCGGGCCCGCGCTTTACTCGGCGAAGATCGGCGTCGCAGTCACGTCCGAGGCATCGAACGAAAAGCCGTGCCCTTCGCCGGAGAGATTCTTGAGCAAAACTCGCCACCGCCTGCGCGGTGCTGGCAGAGTAAAACCGCACCAAGCCCACCGTTGTCCGCGGGCCGAAGACCGTGATCATGATCGTGTCGTCATCGACCGAGTTCATGAAAATGTGGTTTCCGTTTCCCTGATGATAGAGCGCGTTGAACTCCACTTCGCCGATGCGTCGCGCCAATTCCTTGGTCGCGGCGAAGGAGCCGGCCGCGAGCGCGGCGATGATGGTTACGTCCATCACCGTCATGTCGCCAAACTGCGAGATCACGTTGCCGCCGCGATCGATCACGACCGTCAGCTCGGCTTCCGCTTTCTTTAAAAACTCCCCCAAGACCCCGTCCAGCGAGGCCACGTCATCGATCGTCAGGCAAGGGATCGCGTTCAAAGTGTCGCCTCCACCGGGCGCACGGAAGCGCCGGCCGGAATCGCCACCGGCGCGGGCGGCGTCTTGGGCGCATCGCTCTGCTTGCTGAACTTGTGCAGCAAAATCTGTGAGACGGCGTTCAGGGAAGCGAAGACGTTTTGCCCGGTGCTGGAGATGACCTCGAAGCTTTGCACGCGCTTCTTCCGATTGTTCAAGACGTATTCGAGGTAGTTGATCGGCGCCACGTTATCGAGATCGCGTTTGTTGTACTGGATGACGTAGGGCATGTCGTCGATCGAGAGGTTTTGTTTCGCCAGATTGTCCTCGAGATTTTTGAAACTCTCGACGTTCTCTTCCATTTTCTCCCACTGCGAATCGGCCACGAACACCACTCCGTCCACGCTGCGCAAGACGAGCTGTCGGGTCGCGTTGTAGATGACCTGTCCGGGCACGGTGTAGAGCTGGAACTTGGTCACAAAGCCCTTGATCACCACCGCGTTCAGCGGAAGGAAATCGAAGAACAACGTGCGATCCGCCGCGGTCGCGAGCGAGACGAGGTCGCCACGGTTCTGCGGATTAATCCGCTGATGGATGTAGCCCAGATTCGTCGTCTTGCCGCAGAGAGCCGGGCCGTAATAAACGATTTTGAACTGAATCTCGCGGCTGGCGTAGTTGATGATCGACATGGGTTGGGGACGGCCTCCTAGGCGGGGTGAGAATACTGACGGGAAAGTTCGAGCAGGACGCGACCGAGGCGCTCGCGAATGGCCGTGGCCAATTCTTCCTGCGCGTGCAGGACGGCGAGGCAGAGGTTGTCGTGCATGAGAAAAGTGAAAGTGGCTTTCGAGCAGGCCAGAGTCATGGCGTGGAACTGGCCGAGATTGGTCTCGCGCATGTTGGTCTCGATGCGCTGGAGCAGGAGCGGCGCGACCGCGCAGAGCCCTTCGGCGGCATGTTCTTCGGGCAAGTTGCCGGCCAGGCTCAGCCCATCGCCGAACATGACTCCGCAAGCTTTTACGCCGGGCATTTTGCTCACGAGCGCGACTACTTTTTTGGCGTCCAGTTCGTCGTCGGTCTCGAGCGCATTTTGTAATCCGGTCCGCTCCGGCGTTGTCGCCGAGATCACTGGAGCGGGCATCGCGACCGGCTCGGCCACTGGCGCCGCGGCGACTGGGGCCACGGCTGCGGTTATTGGCTTCGCCACCGGCGCAGGCGCCGTCTGGAAACGCTTCGCATCCTCGTCGGCCTTGACCGAAAACGGCGTCTCCACATCGAGGCCTTTCTCCGGCTCGAGTTGATCGTCGCGCATGCGCAGCGAAGCGGCGGGCAGATTCTTCAGCACTTCATGCAAAGGCAGAACGACGCTGACGCTGCTCTGTTTCGAATCGAAGAGCGCGCGGAATTCCGCGGGCAACAACTCGGCAAATTTGTCCGGCTCGATCAGGACGCGCCCAGAAGCGAGCTGCGGTTCGACGAGCGAAAATGGCACCTGCAAGCTCGCGTCCGCCGACACATTCGCCGCGTCGCCGATGAGCTGAAGCGGTGACAACCCTTGCAAGATTGGTCGCAAAGCGAGCGCGATGAGCGGGCCGTGCTGGCCATTGGCGGAAGCTGCCGCAGGAGCCTTCGCCATTGGAAAGGAAGGCGCGCCGCCGGGATTTTCTTTCGTCATCCACGGGTCCGCGGCGGGCGGAGTGCCATTGCCTGGCACCGCCAGCTTGAAAGGTATCCGCGCCGGCGCGGCACTGGTCGGAACGGACGCCCCGCTTGAGGCTGGAACTCTCTCATGTGCGGGGGCGTCCGCTCCTTTCGGTGAAAGTTGGAAAGGGATGCGGGCCGGGGTGGTGCTGGGCTTGGTCTCTGCCGGCGGGGTCACCGGTTCAGGCGGAGCTGGATGCGGGATGGACTTCTCGCGGTAGCTCGTTTCCGGCTCCGCATCCGAAAGGGTTTTCGCCGTCGCCGGCTCCATTCGGACGCTCGGCTTATCCCCATTCGGCGACTCCGTTTCGGCGGAGGGATGGACGGGCATCGGCACCGGCTCAGGGCTGACCCCAAACCGCTCGCCATCTTCCTGCGTGACCTTTAAGAATGGCGTCTCAAACTGCGGGACGGCGTGCACGGCCGCCTGATCGGTCCGCACCTGCAGATTGCTGATTTGCTCCAGCACTTTTTGGAAAGGGAGCGGCGCCTGCATCTCATCCGACGGTTCGATTTGGCGAATGAAGATCCCCGGGACCTGCTGGAAAATTGTGTAGACGGAAACGGTCGGTCGGCCGCTCGCCATCCCGCGCTCCAGTTCGGAAGCTTTCAGTAAAACGCGCCGGCTGGCGTCTTCGTTCTCGAGCGGCCGGACCAAGCCCTGCGGCATCTGCCGCACGACTTCGGCCAGCTCGAGCGAGATGGTGCGCTCTACTTTCGGCTCCAGCGCCCGGGCTAACGCCGGAGGCAAATCTGTCGACCGCCCCGCGGCGGGTGCGCCATTGAAGGAAACCTTCGGCCGGCGCCATCGGCGTCACCGTGGCGGGCTCGATCGTCTGCACTCTGGGCATGGGCTCCGCGGACTGAAATGAACTCCGCGTCACATGCGGCATCACGGTCTTGCTCAAGCGATCCGCACTCGCTTTTTCCTGCGGCGCGAATGGCTTCGGCCCCACTTCAGGGAGCGCTTTTTTCTTCCGGAACAAATCCAAAAACGGAATGGTCATGATTTAGTGGTCCTCTGCGGTCACGCGCCAGATTTCTTCCAGGGTGGTGATGCCCTCGAGCGCTTTGTCGATTCCCACCATGCGCAAGCGTCCGCATGCCTTCGCTGACCGCCTGATTCTTGACCACCGCCGCCGAAGCGCGCTTGATGATCAGGCGCCGAATCGATTCCGTGACCGGCAACGCTTCGATGATCGCGACGCGGCCGAGATAGCCGCGGTTCTTGCAGCGATCGCAACCGCTGCCGTGATAAAAGACCGCGCCTTCGGTTTGCTCAATCCCGAGCCGTTGGAAAATCTCCTGCTCGGGGATGAACTCCTCGCGGCAATTCGAGCAAATCCGCCTAACGAGACGTTGCGCGCAGGCCATGATGACCGAGCTGGAGATCAGGAACGGCTCGATCCCCATGTCGTCCAGACGGGTGATCGCGCCCGCGGCATCATTCGTGTGCAGCGTGCTCAGGACCTGGTGACCGGTGAGCGCCGCCTTCACCGCGATGTCAGCGGTTTCGTTGTCACGAATTTCACCCACCATCACGATGTCCGGATCCTGGCGCAGGATGGAACGGAGCGCGGCCGAGAAATCCATCCCGATATCCGCCCGCACCGCCACCTGGTTGATCCCGGCCAGCTCGTATTCGATCGGGTCTTCGACCGTCACGATGTTGTACTGCGGATTGTTCAACTCCTGCAGCACGGAGTAGAGCGTGGTCGTCTTGCCGGAACCGGTCGGACCGGTGACGAGGATCATGCCGTGCGGGGCATCGATCGCTTTCTTAAATTTGTTCAGCGTCCCTTCATCCATCCCCATCTGGTCGATGGAGCCGGTGAGCGCCGATTTATCCAGAATACGGATAACGATCTTCTCGCCGTGCGCTGTCGGGAAGGATCGAAATACGGAGATCGACTTCCTTGCCCAGCACCTTGATCCGGAAACGTCCGTCCTGCGGCACGCGCCGCTCGGCGATGTTGAGCCCGGCCAAAATCTTGATACGCGAAGTGATCGCGAGCTGCAGCGCCTTCGGCGGCGACTCCGCCTGCACCAGTTCGCCATCGATGCGGTAACGCAGCTTCACCGTGCGCTGAAACGGCTCGATGTGAATGTCCGACGCCTTCTCCTTGATCGCCTGGACCAGGATCAGGTTCACGATCTTAATGACGGGCGCGTCTTCGCCATCGTGCGCCAGGCGATCGATGTCGATCTCCTCGTTCTTCGCGGCCTGCACTTCCACGTCGCCCGCGTTCTCCATGTCCTCCGCCACCTGCTTGAGGACTGCGCTCATGTTCGCGCCGCCGCCGTGCACCCCGGCCAGCGCATCCGCGACCGCTTTCTCGGTCGCGATCATCGGCACGATCTCGAGCTGCACCCGCCGCTTCACGTCATCGACCGCGAGCACGTTGGTCGGGTCCGCCATGGCGACGAAGAGCTTCCCGTTCAAGCGCGCGATCGGGACGAGCTTGTTCGCCTTCGCCATGTCCCGCGGGACCAGCGCCAGGATGTCCTCCGGCACGCGCAGCTTCGCGAGATTGATCGGCGGCGTGTTCAGGCAGCGCCCCATGCTGAAGGCCATGTCCTGATCGGTGACGAACTCCTTGTCCGTCAGAATTTTCAGGAGCCGGCCGCCCTCCTTCTGCTGCAGGCCGATCGCTTCCTCGAGTTGATTCGGCAAAAGCAGACCGTCCTCGATCAGGACGTCGGCGATGCGTTCAGCGAAAGATTTGCTTCTCATCGTCCCTTCGCGCTTAAGCGCGCGTCTCCAGCCGGTAGATGTCCTGCAAACCCTTGATCAGCGCCGTCGGCCGGGCCAGATACCACGACACCGTGTAATCGAGCGATTGCTGCACCGCCTCGCGCCCCGCGGCGTCAAACGGATTGCAGCACGCCACCATGATGGTGCGGCTGATCAAATCGAACGGCACAAAGAGCCGGCCCAGCGTCAGATTATCCGGCAGCATCCGCGCCACCTGCCGGTCCACGTCGTAATATTCCAGCGGGACGTAGGCGAACTTCGTCCGGTCGATCAATTGCGAGAGCGCGACGTCCAGCTTCTCCGATTCCTGGCGGTAAACCTTGTCCAGAAGCGACGCGCCCAGCGCCTGGCCGCTCAAATTCTTGTTCAGATGCGTCACCGTCTCCAGCGCCTGGTGCACCTCCTCCTCCACCACCAGCTGCTGCATGATCAAAAACTTGGCCAGCTTCTCGTCCCCCCGATCCTCCAGCGCGGTCGCCGGCCGGTTGTCCGTCTCCGTCAAGCCCACCTCGCTCGGCTCGGCGCACTCCCATTCAAATGCGGCGCCATCACCAGCCCGTTCATCGGCGTCGTCACCATCGATTGACCCGCCGCATGCAGGCGCGTCTCGATGTCGCCCAGCATGGCCAGGATCTCCGGCGCATTCGGGTCCTTCAGGAGCAAAACCTCGCACTCCTGCATCGCCAGCGTGTAGGAGCCGACGTTGAAATAGGCCTCCGCCAGCTTGCGTGAAATACGGAGGGATTCCTCCGGTTTTTTCACCTTGTGATAAGCGTCTTTGAGGATCTCGAGCGATTGATAATCGTCAGGCTGCGTTTGAGTAATGACCTCAAACATCTCGATCGTTTGCTCGATCTGACTACGCTCCTCCTCTGATAATGTCGTGTGTTCCAGCACAGCATCGCCACTAAAAGCTAGAAGCATGCCTCCACCGCGCGATCGAAAGGAATCCACCGTAAAAAGTCGCGAGGCTGCCGCTAAATTCTGAAGAAAATCCTCCCTCGCCGCTCTCCGATCCGCTAATAGAGTACCGCTTCGACTTCCTCGCTGTGACCGCATCCGCCCATCGCTCGCCCGCCCCACCTCTCCACGCGTTCACGCTGATCGAACTGCTGGTCGTGATCGGCATCATTGCGGTAATGCTGGGCGCCGTCATCCCAGCCGTAAATTCGTTAACCAAATCCAGTGGTCGGAAGGGCGCCGTTGGAGGCCTTCTCGGCACTTTAGAACAAGCGCGTGCGCAAGCGGTTAGAACCGGCCGAGCGACATATGTCGTTTTTCTCGCTCTCACTGCCGGGCGTTCGGAGACAATTGACCGCTACCACTACAAGGCATTCGCAATCTACGAAGATGATCTTGAAAATCCGGGGATCCCGAAACAGGCGACAAAGTGGCAAATCCTCCCTACCGGCGTCGCTTTCCGATCGAAACCCGGGGCGGCAGGCTCGATTGCTGATCTGCCTCTCGGTTCTGATTTAACGCCGGCGGCGACGTTCTCTTTCGCCCCTGAGCCAGGGGCAACGGCGGAATTTCATTGTATAAAGTTCAATTCAGGCGGCGAAGTTGAGGCTCCGCTGGCTGCTCCACGCATTGCGCTTTACGAAGGGCACGCGGAGGGAACCGACGAAGTTGTTACGGGATCTAAAGATGCCAACGACGAGCCCGCTGCGCGCGAATCCATCAAAATCGCACAATTGACGGGGCGCGCCGAGCGCGCCGATTAGAGAAACGCGTGCAGTGAGCGAGCAATCCCGGGCATTCAGCCTCGTAGAAGTGGTCCTCGCGCTTGGCGTCGTCTCCTTTGCGATAATCGCGATCCTTGGGATTCTCCCGCTCGGTCTACAAACCGGCCGTCAATCACAGGATGAAACTCGAGCGACTCAAATCGCCCAAGGTGTTTTCGCCGCCTTAAGCAGCCAAAAAATGCGCCGAGATGCGAACGGGCAGCTAGCCCTCGACGGCAATTCCCATACGCAACTGAACGATTCTGCACGACTTTCCCTGGCCAATAACCAGTCGCTCGCGGTTGACCTGACAACATCGGCAGCGCCTACGGCGCCAGATCTTTTCGCCAATAATGACGGAATGCTAACACCGACAGTTGATGACGCCGCTTATGCAATCACGATCAGGAAAGATACTTCCCCGCCAGGTTTCGATCCCCCACTAAACGGTGAGGTGTTTGCCAATCAAGTGACACTCACCGTGGGATGGCCCGGAGTCGCGGCACCTGCCAATCAAACCAAGCGAGACTTTCTGCTTGTCATCTCGAAATATTAAATGATCGCGATTTGTCCACGCCAGCGTAGCGCTTTCACCATCGTTGAGCTCTTGGTTGCTGCGGGAATCACTGTCCTGATCGTTGTCCTCTTGGGCACGATGTTCGTCTCTCTCACCCGCAATACCTCACAGGCCAATCAAACCACCGACTCTTTCCGGGACGCGCGCGCCGCGCTGCAAATGATGGAGCGCGATTTGAGCAATCTTGTGCGCACACAATGGCAGCCGGAACCTTTCATAAACCCCGGCCCGTTCATACCCAAGACGCGGCCCCTGGCCTACCTCTCTCTCCGCAACATTTATTCGGATCCCGCTGCTGGAAATCAACAGATTTACGCATTGATATCCGCGAAAAATGTCGGCCAAGGCGACGTGTGCGCCGTTGGGTATTACTGCCGATGGGCGGATGCCGGTTACGGCTATTCCTTGAGAAGATTCTTCCGCGCCAGCGGACCCACCTTCTCGGCGATCTCTGCCCCCCAAACATACGTGCCGGATACAATCCTTTATGTGCCTGATCCCATCCCTCCGCCGAATGTTCTAAAGGATGACCTTTTAGCGACCCATGTGTGGAATCTCAAGGTCACGGCATACGATAACGCTGGCAACGCTCTTCCCTATGACCTTGTCTGCGACGGCTCCGAGACCGAGCCGATTTCGCCCTCCGGGACGTCGCGACCTTCGGCACTAGAAATCTCGTTTCGAGCCATGAGTTCTGAAGCAGCCCGCGCCGTCATCGGGGCCCAAGTCGACGCGGCCAGCTGGATGGATGAGACAAGTCCCGCTTACAAGCGGCTCATCAAACCACACGTCCACGAATTTCGCACCCGGATACCACTATGACCTCGTCCCCCGGCCCGCAAATCCGCGCCTCTAAAGGGTTCGCCCTTATCATTACCTTGATCATGGTGACTTTGGCGGCCGTGATCGTGATAGCGCTGCTGAATAATGCCACTCTTGAGCGATCCACTTCGAAATCGGTTACTGATCGGCTGAAGGCCGAACAAGCCGCTGCAAATGCTCTCGAGATGGCGAAGAAGGCTCTCGCCGCTTCACCCGCAGCTGGCCCAATCTCTGTAACCTCCGACGACGGTTTCCTCGTCGTAAAGGTGGACGCGCCCGCAGTCCCTACCGTTCCTCCTCCGGCCGTGCCGACCACATCATATTATTTTCTCGCCAAAGCGCAGTCAGGGCCCGCCAACAAAATCGATTATTACCCATTATTTGCCGGCGGCGCACCCACACTTGGTCAGCCAGTTGATCTTGCGGCAGGGGCTGCCCCACCCGCAGTAACCCGTCCTACTCCTCCCGCCAATCCCAACCCAGCCGCAGGCGCAACCGCGGCGATCGAAACCGACTCTGCCCAAACAAAGATCCTCAGCGCCTACCCAGCGGTCGCTCCCTGGCTTGGTCCGCCTAGCACCGAGTGGATCGAAACTCGCGATCCCAATGACACTGCCACCTCGCCCGCGCATGATCTGCCGTACCAGCGCTTTACTTTTTGGATAGAGGACCTCTCGGGATATCTCGACGGCAGCGTCGTCGGAAACACTACCGGCCCGGGCGCAACCCACCAACGCGGAAATGGCACGAGTCCCAGCGAAATCGGTTTGTTCGCGATATTCGACCCCAACGTGCGAGGCGATTCTGGACAGACTGCTGCAAATGAATTGATTTCCCAACGACATCTTCTCCTCACAGTCCCATCCATCAAACTTGTGGCCTCGAACTCTTCCGCTCCTCCACCTCCGGGCCCTACCGATCCGAGCCAGCGTTATCTCGCGGTCCGATTAGGATTGGACGAGGGCGGATAAGTAATCTATTCCTTCTGGCTATTCTTACCCCAACGCAGGTCAACCAACAACAGATCTAAAATCCTTGATGGTCGCAAAAGATGTCGTTGGCATCGCGAATGCGATTGGCTTCGCGATGCCGCGATTCAAGGATCGCGCTGGGGCACTACAGACCCCACCTTTTGACTATCTTAAGAACATCGCGGCAAATATCATCGACTACGGAGCGCCAAACGATGCGCCCACGACCGACACTGCTTCGTATCGGGGGGTTGGCGCCTATCCGTTCTTGGTTTCGGCCTTCGACCTAAACAATTGGATCGGCAAAGATGCAGCCCCCCCTTATCGAGTGACTATTCAAGTGACGACCTATATTCAACTTTGGAATCCTCACAATGTTCCAGTGAACGGCTCACTGAAGATTCATTACGAAAACGTCGATAAACTGGACATAAATGGGAGCACGGAAGTTTATACCCCGCCTCCCGACCTGACTGTCAACGTTTCGATGACACCCAATCAGTTCAAGGTGTTCGTCTTCCCTGCGGCAAGTTACGGTTACGATTGGGGGCCCACGCCCCCCGCCAGTAATGCGAGCATTCCTTTCCCTGAAGCGACGACGGACAACACATTCTTGTTGACTTGGAACGGCAAGGTCGCGGACCGACCATATCTGAAGATTGAAAGGCCACTCGCCAGTACCTGGCATGCGTTACAATTCGAATCCGAATTCTTCGAGCAACTGGGTTTGGCGCGGGAACGCCGCTCCTCCCCTTTACCCGAGCATTGGCGCACCAGGCGATCCTCGAATTTCATACTATCTCGATCGGAGTTGGACCGTTGCGAACTATGCAAACAACTCCTCGTGGGGCGGGCGCCTAATACTTACTGCGGTTCCGGCTCAGTTGAAACCCTCGGATTGGCCGGACGATGGACACGATTCGACGTTGGGGAAAAAGCCGACTCAGTCCCTTAAGCCTGACGTCGCGGCCACTCAGGTAGCCTTGACGCCGCAGGATGCCAGTAAATGGATTTCTAGACTCTCCACTACAGGTTCAATGGCATCGCTGGCGGAACTTGGTAATATTTTTGACCCGGGCCAATGGAACTATCCGATTCCAACTACGAACACTGCCACGGGCCTGCCCGATATTCCCTTGTCAGCTACGGCCGATTCCCAGGGAGGCGGAGGGTACACGCTCTGCGTTGGGCGGCCGGAGTTTTCAATATTTGACGTCAACGGCCAACGCGCGTGGCAGCTCCTCGATGTCTTCGGCTTAGGTCCGCGACGCGAGACCTCCGGCTTGGTCAACGTGAACACTGCTTCGTTCGAAGCTCTCCGGGCGCTGGCCGCGGGCATTTTGCTGAATCGGGATTCAGCGATTTCCTACAATCCAAACTCCGCCCCGCCGGGGGGATTGTATCCGCCAACGGCAAACGCTCGGACCGCCTCTGAGGACCCCTCTCGTTTACAAGGGGGGCAAGCTAATCTATTCGCCGAAGCGATCATTCAGTCTCGCCCATTTCTTTCCCCTGCTCAGTTGCAGACGGCCCTAATGACCCCCCCCGGCCAAAGCAATCCCGTGCCCTTCTTTGGAAACCCTACTCAATGGATTGAGACTACTCCGCCTACCGAATGGAATGATGCCGGCCGTGAAGAGTTGTTTTCGAAAATCTTCAATCTCACGACTGTCCGCAGCAGGAATTTTCGCGTCTTCGTCACGGGACAATCGCTTGATAGGAATGGAAAAGTTCTTTCCACCGTCAGTAAAGTGTTTCAAGTTTTTCTAAAGCCCACTCGCGATCCCCTTACGGGCGCGATCCAGTCGCAACAAGCGGAGATCAAATATGAAGCGTTTCTTTAAGCTCACGATAGTCACTATTTTGGCCGGGGTAGCTTCCGCTTACTCTCAGGAGCAGCCCCTCGCGGGCTTCGTTTTCGCAAACGGCGTAGGAGTGGCCGGCAAGGCAGAGATCAGCGCGAACGGCAAGAAATTGACCAAAAATGGGCTCTTACCGGGGCGGGCGACGAGTGGGTTGGGGCTGCCGGTTGGCGAGTACCAAATCGAGGTGACCGCACCAGGATGTCAGGCTGGCCGCGCTTCCATTACCATCGCCGCCGGTACGACGCCAGTTGTCGCATCATATCTCGAACCCAAGGTTGACCCTCAGACGAAGCAAACGAAAAATTTCATTCGGCTCTTGCAAGTGCCAAGCACTCCTCAGGACGGACGCTATTCCATCACTTGCATCTCACTCGATCCGGTCCCGCAATTTTCCGCCTCCGCCGGCGGCAACACGGTAACGCTGCAGCCGCGCAAACCAGAGGTGTTCGAAAGCAAGTCCCTCAAAGTAACTAATGCGGCAGGCACTGTTCAGTCAGTTTCCGTGGACGAAAAGGGCAGCTACTATTGTTTCGTCTTTCGCAAAGCGGACGGCGCGCCGGGCACTTGCCTCGTTCCGCAACGAATATATGAGTGGTAGGCGTTCGCTGGAATGGCCGGAAGCACGCGCTTTGGGCTTAACGCCATAAATCTCTCAAAATCAGTAACATATTCAATATCTTCTCGGGGAGAGTCGATCTCTGGCGGGAGATTTTGGATATCTTGCAGGAGAAATTCCATCTCTTGCGGGATGGGAAGCCTCTCTGGGGGAAGAGATCGCGTGTCTGCCGGGAGAGGAACGATCTCTGGCCGGAGAGCGGGAATATTTTTCGCGGGAGATCGTTCCTCGCCTGCAAAAGATGGAATCTCTGGCGCGGGAGATGGCTCCTCCAGCGGGAGAGGGGCGATCTCTCCCGCGAGAGCTCTTCGCTCCCGCGGGAGTTTTGCTTTCGCCGTCGGCCGCTCGGGTTAGGAGTTGCCGGTGGTTTTCACCGCCGCAGTTTTTCGCGAGCCGCGGGCGGCTTCGTTCGACATCTCGGGCCGGAGCCGGTGGATGCGGCGGCTGAGGGGATGCTTTTCCCCCAAGCCTTTGCAGATGGCGCCCGCCACGTCGCTGGCCTCGGTATAATAATCTCCCGTAGCCGCGACGGAGGCCCCCGTCGTGCGGGCGAGTTGGACTTTCGCCCTGGTCTGCTCGTTCTCCGCTGAATCGGCGGCTGTTTTCTTCGCGGCGAGTTTGGCTTTTCTCTTGCCCAAGTCGAGACCGCTTTCGGCGGCATTGAGGGCCGCCTGGGTTTCGGGATCTTCGGCGATTTCGCTCATGCGGTTACCAAACGCGCGCTGCTGATCTTCCGTTAATGTAGCCATAACTGTCCTTTCCGAAATCCCGCCACGCGCGCGGCGGACCCTCGGCTTCCTCGGCCAAGAGGTCGCAAGGCGACGCTACGGGATGATTACTGGTTGTTATTTGTTTCCTGGTTCTTTGGGGGACACCGATTGTCCTCACTATTGTTCTACGGTTTTTTTGGGGCGAAGTTCCTGCCGCCGACGCAGATTTTTTAAGAAAAATTGCCTTTTCCGCGAATCGCGGTGGCGATGCGGGCATGCAGACTGAAGGGCCGGCCAGACTCTACCGCGGCCGCTAGGGCGCGATCTCTTCGAGAAAGTGCTTCCCGATCGCGGGGAGGAGGGGCTTTTGTTCTCCGGCGCGGGTGAGGGCGACGAGGATGAATTTCCGCCCTTCAGGCAACTCGACGTAGACGGCGTCGTGGCGAACCTCGCTGGTTTCGCCGGATTTCGACCAGAGCTTCGCGGTGGCGGGGAAGGATTCGGCGAGGAATTCTTTGACCTGGTTCTCTTCGGGTCGCGGCGGATCGAGCGGGCGCTCGAGCAGGGCGAGCATGGCGTCGGACGCTTCCGCGGAGATGGCGTGGCGGCGGACGATGGCATGCAGCAGCGCGGCGAAGGAGTTGGCGCTGGCGCGGTTCCGGTTCTCTTTCTTCTCGCCCAGGAGCTGCATCTCGCGGCCGTAAGGGCCGAAGCTCCACGGCTTCATCATGGTGCTGATGTCGTAACCCGATTTTTCGAAGGTGCGGTTGAGCGCGCGCCGGCGCTCGATGAAGTCGGCGAGGGCCTTGCCCTCCAGCTCGGGGCCGGCGGTGGTATCGGTGATGACGTCGATGAGGTAGGCGGTGGCGTCGTTATCGGAGACGCGAATCATTTCGCGCAGGGCGCGGTCGATCTCGGGGCTGTGTTTCCCCTGCCGGAAGACTTCCACCATGACGAAGAGCTTGATGACGGAGGCGGGGTAGAAGGGCGCGTCGCCGTGGTAATCGGCGCGGACGGGCGCGTCGGGCTTGGTTAAATCGATCGCGCTGAGCGCGAGGTTGTCGGCGGTGAGGACGGGGAACTCGCGCAAGGTCGCATCGGCCGTGCGCTGGAGCGCGGCGGTCAAGACGGGGTCCACGGGGATGGCGCGGAATTCGCGGAAGTCGGCGCGCAGAGGGGTGGTCACGGAAGCAAGGAGGAAGAAGAGGAGCGGTAGTTTCACGCAGAGCTTTCGCCGCCATTGGAAGCGGCGCGGCAAAGTTTGAACTGCGCGGCGCGCAGATTGCACGGAGAAAAATCTCGGCGCGGCCGCGCAACGGCGATTGCATTTCGTTGCGCCGGGCAAAGATTCCCTGCCATGCCCGGCGCCACTCCATCCACCGCGCGCGCCAATCTCGCCCGCGGTGGGCGAATTGTTCTCGTGCTCCTGGGGCTCGGCGCGTGGGCGATCGCCTTCTGGACATCGATCGCGCGCAATCTCGACCTGCCGTGGACTTCGATCCGGCTGGCGCCGGCCTTCGCGCTGGCCCGCGGGCTGCCGCTGTTCTCACTGCCGGAGCAGGCGCCGTGGGTGATGGTCGGCTATGGGCCGCTCTATCCGGTCACGTATCTGCCCGCGGTGTGGGCGCGCTTCCCGGCGGAGGCAGTGGTGAGCGCCACGCTCCTGGCGCATCTCTTTGTCCTCTTGCCGGTGGGGCTGCTCTGTTCGCTTCTGCGTAAACCGGATGCGCGCATGGCAGGCGAGCAAGCGGTGGCGTGGGGATTGCCCTGGCTGCTCTTCGCTTTGGTGGCGCATCTGGCGCCGTCGCTGGCTTACGCGACCACGAGCGTGCACGCGGACGCGCCGGCGTTTGGGTTTTTCCTGCTGGCCTGTTACGCAATCCTGCGCGCGGAAGGCGTTGAGACGAAGCGGGCCGGACGCTGGCTGATGGGCGCGGGGGTGGCGGTGGGCTTGAGCGCGGCCTGTAAGCTGAATTTTCTCGCGGGCTTGGTGGCGCTGGGTCTGTGGGTGCTGCGATTCTTCGGCTGGAAACGCGCGCTGCTCCTCGGCGTCGCCGCGGTGGCAGCGGTGGCAGCGGTGTATGGCGTGGAGATGTGGCGCGACGGCGTGGCCGCGGTGCTGCTGAACCTGCGGCTGCCGGGCCGGATGCCGTGGTTCACTTTTTCGGACGTGGAGACGATGGCGTTGAATGGCTACAGCGAGGAGTTCGGCGAGAAGGCGCGGACGTTCTTGATTTTCGGCCGGGAGTATCTGCGCGCTTATGGGGCGGTGGCGTTGGCGATCGCCCTGGTGCTGGCTGCGCGCCGCCGCGAGGCGGAGACACCGGTGGCGGCACGGTTGGTGGGGCTCTTTCTTTATCTGGCGCTGTTTCTGGCGCCGGCTTCGATCGCGAGCATCGCCAAATATGGAGGCGATGTGAACAGCCGCGCGCTGGTGAGCCTGCCGCTTTGTCTGGCCGCGCTCTTCGCGCTGGCTTTGGCTGCGGAACGCGGGAACTGGGCCGCGCGCCTGACCGCCTATGCCGCGCTGGCCGGCGCCACCTTTATGATCGCGCTGCCGGCGAGAGAGAACGCGGCGACGCTTTGGCCGAAAACCACGCCGACCATGGTGGAAGCGTATGCGGTGCTTTCCGCTGATCCCACGGGCTGGTATTTCCCTTACGACCCGCTGGCGCACTTGTTAGCCGACGGGAAGTTCCGGCCAAACATCGACGTGGTCTACGCCTACGCGACCATCGGACAGCCGGTGGATGAGGCGGCGTTCCGCGCCGCGTTGCCGGAGAATTTACGCTACCTGGCGTTGCCGCCCTCGGGCACGGAATGGGGCGTGACCGAACTGAGCCGCCTTCTCCCGGAATTCCACAACCCGGCGTCCGATCTCACCTTCGCGCGGCATCGCGTGTATACGCGCTGAGTTTACGAAAAGCGATCTTCCGTCCAGGGATCGGCAGTGTTGCTATAGCCGCGCACTTCCCAGAAGCCGAGCTTGTCCTCCGCGGCAAATTCGATCGAGCGGATGAATTTCGCGCCCTTCCAGGCATAGAGTTTCGGGATGATGACGCGCGCGGGGCCGCCGTGATCTTTCGGCAAGGGTTTGCCGTCATATTGCGTGGCGATGAGGACGTCGTCGTCCATCGCATCGTCGAGGCGCACATTGGTCGTGTAGCCGTCGTAGCTGGTGAAGAGAACGTAGCGCGCTTCCGGTTTCGGCTGCACCAAGTCGGCGATGGTGAAGAAGGCGACGCCGCTCCAGCGGACATCAAACTTGCTCCAGGTGGTGACGCAGTGGAAATCGCTCACGTCTTCAAAGCGCGGCAGGGCGTTGAATTCCTCCCAGGTAAATGTCTTGGGATGTTCCACTGCGCCGCCGATCTCAAGTCTCCACTCGGCGAGCGGGATCTCGGGTTTAATCCCGAGGTCGAGAACGGGGAACCCAGGCGTGAGATGCTGCCCGGGCGGGAGGCGATCCTCGGAGCGGACGGTCGGCTTGGCTTTCCCGCTCATCTTCCGCGCGAAACGCTCCTTGCGCTCGATGTAGCTCGGGTTCGATGTGCTCATCGCGAAAACTTAGACGCGGATGCGGCAGATGCCGCGGAATTTTTCTCAACGGATCCGCGCCTGGGCGCGGGCCAGATTTTCTCGCGCGACCGCGAACTCGGGCTGGAGGCGAAGCGCGGTTTCGAAATGCGGGATGCTCTCGCGCGCGCGGCCGCCGGCGAGGAGGATGAGCCCGAGATTGTTTTGCGCCTGGGGGTTGTCCGGATCGAGACGGACGGCTTCGGTTAGCTCGGTCAAGGCGTCGGTCGCGTTCCCCTGCCGGGCGAGCATGAGGCCGAAGTTGGTGCGCGCGTCGGCATTCCGCGGGTCCAACTCCACGGCGCGGCGGAACGCGCGCAGCGCTTCTTCTTGGCGGTCCAGCCTAACGAGCGCGAGGGCGAACTGCGCGTGCGCTTGACTGGACGCGGGCTCTGCGCGCAGGGCGCGCTCCAGAAAATCGGCCGCTTCCGCCGGGCGATCGAGGGCGGAGAGAGTGATGCCTACGTTGAGCAGCGCGTCGAAGAAATCTGGTTTGAGGCGGAGCGCGTTCTCGAAATGCGGCAACGCCTCCGAGTAGCGGCGCTGCCAGCCGAGGGCGTGACCGAGATCGAACTCGATCACGAGATTCGGCGGCGTCACCGCGAGGGTGTGGGTGAAGAGGGTTTCGCTATCGCGCCAACGGGCCACCTGCGCCGCCGTCAACGAAGCGCACCCGAGCAAAATCATGGCGCTACCGATCGCGATCGGGATGCGTCCGATCCGCGACCGCGCCAGCAACTCAGCGGCGCCGAAAGCGAGCGCGATGAAAAGCCCCATCGACGGAATGTAGTGGTAGCGATCGGCCATCGCCTGGCCGCCGACCTGAACGAGGCCGACAACCGGAACCAGCGTGCCGAGAAACCAAAGCCAGCCAACGATAAGGCAAGGGCGAGTGCGCGCGGTGACGATGGCGAGCACGGTCAGCGCCACGAGCAGAAGAAGCGCGCCCGCGACCTGCGCGGGCGGGATTCCCTCCGGCGGAAACGGATAATAGACCGCCAGGTTGTGAGGCCAGAAGGTGGCGATGAAATATTTCGCGTAGGCGACGATCGCATTGGCCAGCCGCAGGCTGACCGGCGCGTCCGCAATCGCGCGGACCGCGCCGCCCTTCGCTTGCGCGATGAACGTGATCACCATCGAAGCGAGCGAGAGCGCGAAGAGCGGCAGCTTTTCGCGCAGGCGCGGCCAGAGATCGGCGCGCGCTTGCAATCGGCGGAGCGGCCAGTAATCGAGGAGGAGGAAGACGAACGGCCAGGTGACGAGCATCGGTTTCGCCATGAGCCCGAGGCCAAGCCAAAGGGCGACGAGCGCGAGCCGCCCGCGCGACGACTGCCGCGCATAGCGCACATAAGCGATCAAAGCGAGCAGCCCGAAGAACGTCGCCAGGGTGTCCTTGCGCTCGGCCGCCCAGGCGACGGATTCGACGTGCAACGGATGCAACGCGAAGAGCGCCGCCACCATGGCCGCGGGCCAGCGCGCACCGGTGGCGCGGCGAAGAAAGCAAAAAAGAAGACACGCATTGGCGGTGTGCAGGAGGGCGTTGACCAGGAGATGCGCGCTGGCGTTGAGGCCGAAAAGCTGCGCATCCAGCATGTGCGAAAGCCAGGTGAGCGGATGCCAGTTGGCGGCGTGGAAAGTGGTGAACGCCCACGCGATGCCGGACACCGTCAGACCGCGCGCGACGTGCGGATTCTCCGTGATGTAATAATCGTCGTCGAGGCTGATGAACTGATGCCCGGCCACCTGACCATAGACGGCAAGAGTGGCGCCGATGAGTGCGAGAGAAATGCAAAGATCGACGCGCGCGCTGCTGCCCGGCGGTGGCGCCGCTGCCCGGCCGGGCGCAGCCTTGATTTTCCGAGCCGATTTTCTCGCCACGCGCGCAGCTTACACGCGGTGAAAAAATCAGACAGAACTTACCGCGTCTGCGCTGTCTGCAGGAGCTTGATCGCGTCGCGCAACTCCGCGGCGCGCTCGTAGAGTTCGCTCGCGATCGCCACTTCCATCTCGCGCTGCATGATTTCGAGTTTGGAGAGCGGACGCTTCGAGCGCACTTCTTCCAACCATTCTTCGAGGAACGCGATCTCGGAACTTTTCTGCGCCATCTCCGGGAAGTTCGACTGTTGGAAAAAATCGACGATCAAATCGCGGCCGCGCTCGATCTCATTCATGGCCTGGGCAAATTTTCCGTCGGCCAAAAGAATGGACGCCTTGGCGCGCGTATTCATCATCAGCACGTAGGGACGGAATTGCTGGAAGCTCCAGACCAGTTCATCGCGCTCGGTGTGCGTGGCCACGAACTCAAAGAGGTCGAGGTTGCGCTGGGTGTCGCGGATGACGGCGGGGAAATCGTTGATCTGAAACAAGCTCAGATAGCGGTGGTAATATTGGATGCCCTCCTGTTGCAACTCGCTGCATTGCTCGGAGGAGAGTTCGTAGGTGTCGCCGCGAGCTTCGGAGCGGGCTGCGCGGCGCTGGTGGTACTGAAGGAGGGAGTCGCAATTGTGCGGGCGGCGGCCATCGGGTCGGCCGGTCATTTCCATCTGCAGGAGGCCGAGGTCGATCCGTAGTTGCAGCTTTTCGCGGCCATCGAGGCCCAAAACCTTGCGCACTTTGATCGCGCCGGATTCATGTTCCCAATCCTTCAACAGCGTGTTCAGGTCGAGGCTCATTGTGATTCAGGTTCGGATAAATTTGTTCTTCTTGTCAATCGCGTCCCACTGGTCGTTCCGCCGACACTAATTCTTCGCACAGGCTCGCCGAGGGGATGCAAGTGAGACGCCCGGATGGCGGGACATGTTCAATTTCGGCCTCGCCGCCTTGCGGAAGAGGCGGCACGCCGGAAACTGGCGCGAGATGGAAGAGGAGATTGATTTGTTCATACGCTTCCTCGCCACTGAACGCGGGCTCTCCGATAATTATCAGCTCTCCACCCGGCATTCGCTGGCCGAGTTTGCCACTTGGTGCGCAGATGGGAGGAAAGTGACAACGGCGCCGAAGGTGACGCTGGCGTTGATCAGCGATTATCTGGCGTCGCTGAAGAGCCGAGGGCTGGCGGCCTCCTCGATCAAACTCGTGGTGGTGGCCTTAAAGATTTTCTTCCGCTTCCTGCTCGCGAAAGGCCAGATCGCGCGCGACCCGACGGAAACGCTCACACTGCCGCGGATCGAGCGCTATCTGCCGGAGACGTTAAACGAACTGCAGGTGCAGCAATTAATCGAAAGCATCGACACGACGAAGCCGCGCGGCCTGCGCGACCGGGCGATCATCGAACTGCTCTACGCGAGCGGATTGCGCATCTCCGAGCTGGCCAATGCGCGGCTGGAGAACTTCAGCGCAGAGGAGCGGATCCTGCGGGTGACCGGGAAGGGTAACAAAACGCGGCTCGTCCCGGTGGGCCGAAAAGCTTGTGAAGCGCTGGCAGCCTATGTCTCCGCGGAGCGGCCGAAGCTGGTGAAAGCACGGAGCGGCAGCGAAATCTTCCTCTCTGCGCGCGGAAGCAAGCTGACGACAGTGCGGCTTTGGCAAATCGTGAAGGAGCGGGCGCGCGTCTCCGGCTTGGAAGCGAACATCTATCCGCATCTCCTCCGCCACAGCTTCGCCACTCATCTGCTCAGCAACGGCGCCGACCTGCGCATCATTCAGGAAATGCTCGGCCACGCAGATATTTCGACGACGCAGATTTACACCCACGTGGATCAACAGCGCTTGAAGGCGGTGCACCGGAAGTTCCATCCACGCGCTTAACGGCGTTTATTTTAACCGCTGGTCAGTCGTGCCTGCCGTCGTAGAATCCGCCGCTATGAAGAGATTCCTCGCGCTCTTGTTCCTCACCGTCGCCGTGGCGCTGGGGGTTTGGTACGGGCTGCGCAATCTGGGGTCGCGGGAAAATTCGGGCGAGGCGGTGACTAGCCTGCTGCCGAAGGAGACCCTGGCGTTCGTTTATCTGCCAGACTTCCAACACGCTCGCGACGAACTGCACACGACCGATCTTTATAAGCTCTGGCGCGAACCCGCGGTGCAGGATTTTCTGCAGCGGCCGCTCGCTCGCCTGCCCAAAACCGAGGGCGCTCGCCAGAAGATGCGGGAGATGGATGCGTTGGGGATGAAGCACGCTTTTTTGGCCGTCACCGCGCTGGATGGACGGCGGCCAAAGATTGTGGGCGGCTTCCGTTTTAAAGGCAGCGCGGCGGGTGCGGAAAAGGTGATCGGGCCTTGGCGCAGTCGTCTGCGCGAGAGCCTGCCAGCAGCGAAGCAGGAGACGGTGACCTACCAGGGTCACAAGATCGAGGTGACTCGTGGCGGCAGGGATACGATCGCGACGGTTTACGATGGAAACTGGTTCTTCCTTGGGAACGATCTGCCAGCATTGCAGGCGGTTCTCGATCGGGCGGACAAGCGGACGAAAGCCGAATCGGATACGCTGACCGCCGAGGAAAACTTCGTCGCAGCGGCGAGGCATATGCCGCCGGCCTATGCGGCTTTCGGTTATGCGCGCTTGGATCGATTGATCGACACCGCGACCGCGAACGTGCCCGCCGACGCTGAAGCGAAAACGGGAAACTCCATTCTGCGGCAAATTAAGGGCGCCGCTGTCGCCACTACCTTCAAAGACGGCAAGATCCGCGATGTCGCCTTTGTGGCCATGCCCAAGCCCGAGGGCAGCGCGGACCTGACGCGTTCTTCCCTCGCCTTGGCGATGAAGGATTCCTTCCTCTACAGCGCCAGCGTTCTTGAATTTTTCAACTCAGATGAACATGGGCAAGGCCGGACCGGCCAGCGTCGGCGCTTCCAGCGGCGCTCGGCCAATTCCTCACCGCTATGTCCGCCAGCGGAATAACGGCGGAGGATTGGAGCACGGCTTTCGCGCGAGAGTTTGGGATGGTGGGCGAATGGCCGGAGGGAGCGCGGCTACCGGGCTTTTTCGCCAGCATCGAAGTGAAGGATGCGGGGAAAGCGCGCCGGATCGTGGATGCGCTCACCGCTGCCGCGCCGGAGCCGAACGCCTGGTCCGTTTCAGATCGCGACGGCGTCCGCTATTACTCGCAGCCGCCGCCCAATCCCATGGTGCCGGTGGCGCCGACGATTGCTCATTTCCGACCACCTGCTGGTCGCGGGATTGGATGGCGCTTCGGTGGAGAGAGCGCTGAAACGACACGGCGCAGGCAGCTCGGAGTTGGCTACAACGGAGCGGTTTAAAGTAGCTGCCGGCTGGGTCCCGGAGGCGACGCAGAGCTTCAGTTATATCGATACAGCCCTCCTCTACGCCCGGATCGATGCAGCCGTGCGCCCGATGCTTGTCATGGCCGCCGCCTTCATGCCCGCAATTTCGGAGACCGTGGATTTAGGGAAATTGCCTTCGGCTGAAATCATCACCAATCACCTCAGCCCATTGGTGGTTTCCCAACGCTACGACGGTGATGGGTTTGTCATGGAATCGGTGGGGACGATCTCCATTTTTCCAGCGGCGCTAGGCGCTCTAGGTGCTTCCGGCATAAGCTCGCTTTTGATTGATCATAACGCTCCGCCTGCGGCACAACTGCCATCGGCCCCCACGTCACAGGCGCCGACACCGGCGGAATCCGCGACGCCGCCTTAAATTTAACCAGCTGCGCCTGTGGCGAATCGGAGCAATTCGCGTAACGCTTACCGAGACCCAGCGGGCCGCCGCCATCCTGTTTTCCGGGCAGACATTCTTTTCCCAAAGCCGAGAAAACAGCTGCGGAACGGACCAAATATGTTATTGTCTGCGCCTTATGGCCATCCTGAAGAAAAACGCATTCTCCCGCAGAGTTCCTGATCTCGTGACCGAAGAATTGGTCGCGGTTCTGTCTCGCCGGGCCTCGTTCGAGTTCAAACAACTCTTCGACATCGTGCACGAAAACCTTCGCGCCCGAAACGCCGCCAGCGGAGGCGAGGAAATGCTGCGCCTGCGTGCGTATGAGAAGCTTCAGAATCTTGTCGCCCGCGGTGCGGTGAAGAAAACTGGCAAGAAATATAAGGGTCTGCCGGCCGCGCTCGCTCAGGCGATCGCGCCACAGAATGGTCACATTCCTGCCATTGCCGCCGCTAAAGCAGCTGCCGCGGCTAAAAACGCCGCCGCCGCCGCAGAAGCAGCCAAGTAAAGCGCCCGGCGATCGGGTTGCCTCCAGCCCAGGATGATTCGCGATTACTTACCCGTTCTCCTCCACATCGTGGTGGCAGTCGGGTTTGCCGTCTCCGCTTTGCTCATCAGCGTGCTGCTGGGCAAGGCGGGCAAGCGGACTGCGATCAAAGATTCGGCCTACGAGTGCGGGATGTTACCGCAGGGCGAAGCGCAGCCGCGCTTCAGTGTGAAGTTCTATCTCGTGGCCATGCTCTTTATCCTTTTCGATCTCGAGATCGTCTTCATGTATCCGTGGGCGGTGGTCTACCGGGAATCGATCGTGGAGAGCAAAGCGATCCTTTGGAGCATGCTGAGCTTTGTCTCCATCCTCATGGTCGGCTACGTTTACGCGCTGAAAAAAGGCGTGTTCGACTGGAAGAAGTAGCTGCGCCGCGCGGCGTGCCTTTCCCGCTTGCGCGCCTTCTTCTCCGCGCCTAATCCTATGGCGCATGGTGCACCATATCTCGCTCTTCAAGCTCAAGCCGGAGATCACGCCCGCCCGGGTGGAAGAGATGATGATGAACACCCGGATGCAGCTGCTCAAAATTCCCGAAGTGTTGAGCATTAAATGCGGCAAACGGATCGACCCTGCGATGCCGTGGCCCTTCTTCATCGCGATCGATTTCGAGTCGATGGATAAATACGAGATCTATTGCGAGGATCCGATTTACGTGAAGTTCGTTGAAGAAGTGATCAAGCCAAACGTAGCCGACACTCTGCAGCTGGATTTTGAGATGGATCCGGGCAAAGACGTGCAGTTCTCCTAAGGCCAGCTTTGGATGAGGGGAGCACAGCGCCCCCATTGAAGATGAGACTCGGCTATCTGTATTCGCGCTATCCGGTCCTCTCCCAGACCTTCTGCGATACGGAGATGCTTGAGCTGGAGAGCCGGGGCGTCGCTTTGGTCATCGCCTCGATGTATCCGCCGAAGACGCCCGTGCGGCATGAATACCTGGCCCGGTTCCGGGCGCCAGTGCACTACGCGCCGGAGAAACCAGAACTCGAGCGTCTGGTCAAACGCGCGCGACGGAGTGGGCGCTGGCCGGATAGGCTGATCGCAGAGCACGAGAGGAGATACGGGCCGGATTACAAGGCCGCCCTGCGCGCGCGGAATGCGCTCTTCTTCGTCGATCTTTTCGAGCGGGAAAAGGTCGAACGCTTCCATGTCCACTTCACCAATCGCGCGGCGCACACGGCGCTCTTTGTGAAAGCGGTGAGCGGGATTCCCTTCAGCGTGACGGCGCACGGCCAGGATTTCATGATCGATCTCGGGAACGAAGAGTTGTTGCGCGAGATTTGCGCGGAAGCAGAATTCGTTGCCGCCGAGACCGACTACAGCCGAAATGTTTTGGCGGCGCGCTGTCCCGATTCGGCGCGGAAAATTCTGCGCGTCTATAACGGGATGAGTCTCGAGAAATTTCAGACGCAGCTGGAAGGGGCGCGCGCGCCCGGGGCTGTGCGGATCTTGAGCGTGGGCCGGTTGGTGGAATTTAAGGGCTTCGATATCTTGATTGACGCCTGCGCTGGGCTGCAGCGTGCGGGACTCAATTTTCAGTGTGAGATCATTGGCGACGGCCCGCTCCGAGCCGAATTGGAGCAGCGCGTTCAAACCGCAAATCTCGCGCACATCGTCCGTTTCTCAGGCGAACAAACTCAGGCCTACGTTTTGGCAGCGTTGCAAAGTTGCGACATTTTCGCGCTCGCTGCCATCGTCGATCGGCGCGGCGCCAGCGACGTATTCCCGACCGTGATCGCGGAGGCTATGAGCAGTGCCCGGCCCGTCGTTTCCACTTTCGTCGCCGGCATCCCGGAACTCGTCATACCGGCTGAGACTGGACTGCTAGTTGCGCCTGGCGATCCGCTGGCGTTCGCCGCCGCTCTTCGTGAGTTGATCGCCGATGAACCGCTCCGCCGTCGGCTCGGATCGGCCGGTCACAAGAGGATTGCCGCGCACTTCACGATCGAGAAGACGATCGAACCACTGTTGCAAGCGTTTGCTTCCAGCAATAAGACAGAACTCGGATGACGAAGAAAGCAATCCTGCTCGCCGGCGGCGCCGGCACCCGGCTCTATCCGCTGACGCAGATTGTCTGCAAACAGCTTCTGCCGGTCTACGACAAGCCGATGATTTGTTATCCGCTTGCCACTCTCATGCTCGGCGGGCTCCGCGAAATCTTGATCATCTCTACGCCGAAAGATTTGCCCGTTCTTAAAGCGTTTCTGGGGGACGGCTCGCGGCTGGGCATTCGCCTCGAATACGCCGCCCAATCGAAACCGGAAGGCATCGCGCAGGCGTTTCTCATTGGCGCTGATTTTCTCGGCGACAGCGGCGCGTCGCTCATCCTGGGCGACAATATTTTCTACGGCAAACTGGACTTCTACCGGGCGGCGCTCGCAATTGAAGACGCGGCCTGCGTGTTTGCCTATCAAGTCCGCGATCCCGAACGCTACGGCGTTGTGGAGTTCGATGCCGCGGGCCGTGCCCTCAGCCTGGAGGAAAAGCCGAAGAAGCCGAAAAGTCCCTACGCGATTCCCGGTCTCTACGTTTACGATCGGCGAGTGGTGGAATTTTGTCGCGCTCTGCAGCCATCGGCGCGCGGGGAGTTGGAGATCACCGATCTTAACCGGATGTACCTAGAGCGAAACGAACTGCAGGTGAAATTGCTCAGCCGCGGCATGGCCTGGCTCGATACCGGCACGCAAACCAGTCTGCTCGAAGCGGGCAACTACATCGCGACGATCGAACATCGGCAGGGCCTCAAAATTGCCTGCCTGGAGGAAGTGGCGTTCCGCATGGGATATATCGATCGGCCAGCGTTGGAAAAGCTGATCGAGGAGCTGCCGAAGGGCGAATATCGCGCCTACCTCCAAGTGGTCGCCGCTGAAGCATCCGGCGTCCCTGACGCAGCTTAGGAAGCGCTCGTCTGGTGGTCCGGCCTCTATACAGCGGGGCTGCGGTGTTATAATTACCATAATTCCGGCCTGAATCCTGCTCTCTTTGGAGTCGAGATTCATGCAGCGTTCTGACCAAATTTTTCAAGGCCGACGCGAGAGTTCGCTCGGCGCGACCCCATGGCTTCCGCAGTATCCGGGTGCTGGCCGCTTGCGCGCATCCCCGCAGCGCCGATGCCGTGCCTTTACCCTCGTCGAGGTGTTGGTTTCCACCACCATCGTCATCCTCATCAGCCTCAGCGTTGTGCCCGCGATGCTGCATATGAACACGAACGCGATGGCCGCCCGCCTGACCACCCTGGCGTCAGTCATCGCGCTCAATCAGGTGGAATTAGTCGCGACCGACGCTCCCTTCAGCCCGCCGGATGGCCAGGTGCCGGTCGATCTCGAAATCGGCGAGCAAACCGCGCCGGTAATTATTTACGACGACCCAAACTGGGACCACGCGGTCACCGGTCAGATGACAACCACGGTCGAAGACCCGGGTTACTGGCAGGGCGGGATGGATCTCCATCTCCGCAAAGTGACGGTGACGGTGACCTACAGATTCCGGAACAAAAACTATTCCGTTCAGATGCACACTATTCGCGCCTCCGACGTTTAACCCGGAGAAACCCAGCCCATGCACCTTTCGATCTCATCGCTCCGGCAGCACACGCGCGGTAATAGTTTGGTCGAAGTCCTGGTCACGATCGCGAG
This sequence comes from uncultured Verrucomicrobiae bacterium, assembly GCA_963788065.1. Taxonomy (GTDB): domain Bacteria; phylum Verrucomicrobiota; class Verrucomicrobiia; order Chthoniobacterales; family UBA10450; genus JACCTI01. The sequence goes on along the minus strand of CAWBFF010000008.1, from coordinate 1,291,459 downwards.
CGCGGTCGTTATCGGCGGAGTCGCGCTTCTCATTTACACCAACTCCCTCGAAATGTTCCGGGGCAATACCGGCATCAATGCCAGCCACGATCTGGGGCGCAACGTCGTTGATCGCCTCGAACAGGAGGTCCAATCCGCCATCTCCATTCCTGCCCTCGTCGGCGCGAATCGCGACATCATCGATACCACGGGTCCCGCGCCCGGAGTCGCCTTTCTACGGCAGACTGGCCCCATTCGGCAAGTAACCACCACCGCCCTGGCCGGCGCATCGACCGTGCAACTCGATAGCGGGCCCGCGATTGCGATCGGACAGCGCCTGCTCATTCCTGCCTACGACATCGAAGGCGATATCGTGGCGATCAATGGCTCGACTGTGACCCTCGCCGCGCCGCTGCCGGCCGATGTGAAGGTGACGCAAGACGGCGTCTCGCGAAATATCGTCGCGCTTGTCACCGATCTGGTCACCTACGTGGTGCAGGGCAATGAGCTTCGCCTTTATCAGAATCCGGCCACGAACGTTTACAGCCTGATCGCAACCGGGCTGACGGAACCGATGCCCTTCACTTTGCCCTACAACGCGGTCCCGGGAGCCACTCCTTAGTGCTCAACGAAAAGGAACAAGCATGCCCTCATATTACACTCCTCGCCGCGGCTTCCGCATCGCCGTGTGTCTCACCGTGGTCCTGCTCGCGTTGAGCGCACCAGAAATCACCTTCGGCGGTAAAAATAAAGGCGCCCCGCCCCCGACTCCGACACCCACCCCGGTTCCCACGCCAACACCCTCGCCCACCCCGACTCCGACACCCACCCCGACCCCCACCCCAACGCCCGTAGGGGCCACGCCCGCACCCACGGCCCCTCCGCCTAACACCTCGCGCGCCGCAGCGCCGGATCAGACGATCGACAACCGCTTCGTTACGGTTGCGTTGGAACTGGGCGACGGCCAGGGCGCCCGTGCGCGCGACATTTACCTGAACGCGCTCATTCACTCCAACGCGCGCATCGCCACGTCGCAAGGCTTCTACACCGCTTCCACGCGCGGCACCTCAGGCGTCGTGCAAAATCCGGCGCCGGGTGCCACGCCTGCCGTGCCCGGGACCGTGATTCGAAATGATGCCCCACCCCAGACCGCCGTCGATTGGGGATGGGCCGGGAACAAGAAGCCGAAGAAGGTGAAAAAGAACTAGGCCCGCCCCCCAATGAAAATAAACTCACCGCATATCGGCAGCCGCGCGCGGGAGGCTGGCGGCTCTCTCATCGTCTGCCTTGGCGTCATATTCCTCACCGCGATCGTGGTCGGAGGTGCCCTCGTCCTCACCCAGGGAGTGGCGCGCAATGCCGCCCGCACCCAGGTTCGCACCACCGCCGTCCAAATGGGACTGGGCGCGCTGGATATGGCCTACGCCAGCTGGCGGCAGATCGCGCGGGAGAAATGGGCCGGCCACCCGACCACTGCCGACCTGGCTGGCATCAAGAAGGCCGTTGGCGCGGACTTCAATAACCTTCCGGGTTATGAGATTTCAAATATCAGCGTCACTGCTGCCACTCCCCAGCTTGGCCTGCTCACTGGCAACACCGCGCCCGTGCCCGGCTACGGCCCGAGCAACAAATCGCAAAGTTACTACTACCTGGCCACGGCCGATATCATCGCCACCGGCGTCGGCACGCCGGTTGTGGCGAAAGTACGGCGCATCTTTGAGAAGGAGATCCTCTCGCCATGGGACTACGCCATTTTCTACGACGGCGACCTCGAGATTCATCCCGGACCGCAACAAACGATCACCGGCTGGGTGCACACGAACGGCGCGCTCTACACCGGCCACTCCTCGCTCACCTTCGGTTCCCGGGTCACGAACGTGCGCGGTTGGACGGTCGGCTTCATGCCCCTCGATGGGCAACACCCTAACGAGACCCCGCAATCGCCCTATTATCAGGCCGACATCCCGCCCGCGAAGGACACGAACCACCAGCCCTTCGGAATCGATCCCTGGGCCGTCTTTGCCGCGCGCCGCAGCGATGGCTCGAATGATGGCTGGCTGGAGTTGATCAAGCGCCCTGTCCCCCTCGGCTCCGGATACAAAGCGGATCCGAAGAGCGATGCGCGCTATTTCAACCAGGCCGACATCCGTATCCTGGTCGATTCCGCGAACACCATCACCATGACCGCGATGGACGGCAGCGTAATCAACAGCTCAAGCAGCTCGAGCTCGAAGAACGGCAAGCTCTACGCCGCCTTTCAAAACGCGGTCCTCGTCGACACCAACTCCTCCGGCGGCAGCATCATGGACAACCGCGAGGGCGGCCGCGTCCGCGTCGTAACGCTCGACGTGAGCAAAATCGCCACCGCGGTCAACAGCGGCGCGCTTAGTTTCAACGGCATCGTCTACATCGCCGACACTAGCGCGGGCATCGATGGCGCGGGCCCGCGGCGCGGCGTGCGCGTTAAAAACGCGTCCATCGTGCCGCAGAATTTAGGCCTCGCCATCGTGAGCGAAAACCCGGTCTACATTCAGGGTAACGTCAACACCGGCTCCGCCAATCCGCCCTCCAACGCGAGCAACGATCCGACGCAGCCGACCTCTTCCGGCTACGCGCGCGAGCCGGTTTTGATCGCGGGTGATTCGATCAACATCCTCTCCAACGCCTGGAATGATTCCAACACCACTCTCGCCACCCGCACCGCTTCTCATACCACGATCAACGCCGCCCTTCTCGGCGGCATCGTTCCCACCGGCTCCGTCGGCAACAATTACTCAGGCGGGGCGGAAAACTTCCCCCGCTTCCTCGAGAGCTGGACCGGGATCAACCTGACTTACTACGGCTCGATTGTTTGCCTCTACGACAGCCAGCAGGCGAAGGGTGTTTGGGGACAGAGCAATGTTTACAATGCCCCGACTCGCCGCTGGTATTTCGACACGCTGCTCCGGCAACGCCCGCCCCCCGGCAACCTCACCACCACGAATTTTCTCAAGGCGCGCTGGTGGACTGATTAATCGAGAGACTCTCAAATCATGTCTGCACGATTCTGCCTACCGCTCGGTTTCTGTCTCCTAACCGCTTCTGTCCTCGCGCAAAACCCGGAGCCGCGCCCGCCGGCTGAGGAATCGACGCGGGAGACAACGAATGTGCCTGCCGTCCGTTTCCTCCTCGGCACCGTCGCGGAGGAAAGTTTCGATGGGGCCACGCTCACACGCGTTGTTTTTCCAAATGGCTCGCAAACGCTGCGCTATTCGCCGCCGCGCGGTTGGAAGATTAAACCGGGTCAACGCCTCGAGCTCACGCAGGGTGACTACAAGGCTTCCCTCACCCTCGGGGTCGCACCCAGCTCGAGTAGCGGGGCCTCGTCGGAAGCAGAGCTTCGGGCGAGCCGCGGGGAAGTGCTGCCCTGGCAAATCTCCGGCCGCCCCGTGGAGAAGACGAGCGCCCCCTACACGCGGGGAGGTTACGTCTTTAATCGCAGCACGATTCGCAGCCTCGGCGGAGATTGGCAGGTGGAACTCATTCTCGAAGGGCCGGCGGACGGCTTTGCTGCTGTGGAAGAGCGACTGTCGGCCACCCTGCTCAGTGTTAGTTTGGAAACGCAGGCGGACTCGGAACGCCGCGCTCAGCTGCAAGAGAAACAGGTGGTCGCGCAAATGGCGCGGGAACGCCACGCCGCCTCCCGACCGCCACCCACGGGGCCGGTGCGCGGCAAGCTCGTCGATTAACCGCTCGTTTAGCGCGGCTGCTCGCGCAAAAGGTGGTTGGTGTCGGCCAGCAGTTTTGTCACCGCGTCCGGCGCAGTCATGTCGTAGTAGGCGCGGATCGCACCCTTCCGATCCACCAACGCCGCGCGCGTGCTGTGCACCGGCACACCCAGCTCATCCGCCCCATCGGAAACGCCGAGCTTGAAGCCATCTTTGATCAGCGGATAAAGCGTCGCCTCCGGTCCGGTGAGAAAATCCCAGCGCCCGTCACGCGCGTGGAAACGTTCCGCATATCCGCGCAAGACTTCCGGCGTGTCCGTCTCCGGGTCGACCGTGAAAGAAACCAGATGCACGTCTGAGTTTTCCAGCGGCCGCTGCAGTTCGCTCATTCGGCTGCTAATGATCGGACACGGGCCCGGGCAACTCGTGAAGATGAAATCAGCGATCCAGATTTTTCCTTTCAACTCTTCGGAGCCAAAGGGCCGGCCCTCCTGGTTGGTGAGCTGAAACGCCGGCACCGCGCCGTAGTTTGGGATCACGCGATTCGCCATGCGGTGCACCTGCGCCTGCCGCACCCAAAACAGAAACGCCGCGGTCAGCACCGGGATCAAAATCAAGGTCGCATACCAGGCGATCGCTTTTGCGGAAACGGAAGGACGTTGCGCGGCGCTGGCGGAATTCATGATTTGGTCAGGACGAGGGCGATGAGAAGAAGCGGCAGGTAAATGATGGAGGCGAAGAACAAAGCACGCGCCGCCGGGAGGGTCCGCTTTTGATGGAACTGCATCGCCATGAAAGTGAACCCGCCGCCCAGGGCCAGCGCGATGGGCAGGTAAACTAGTCTCGTTAGGCCAAGATAGGTGGGCGCGCCCGTGACGATGAGCAGGAGCATGCAGAAGAGGACGCCCTGGCTCGCACTGCGTGCGCCAGTGTCATCATCCCGCGACAGCATTTGAAACCCGCCCCGCGCGTAATCTTCGCGATACATCCAGGCGATGGCGAAGAAGTGCGGCATTTGCCAACAGAACAAAATCGCAAACAAACTCCAGGCCGGCGCTTCCACATTACCGGTCGCAGCCGCCCAGCCGATCATGGGCGGAAGCGCGCCCGGGATCGCGCCGACCAGGGTGTTGGTGGTGCTGATCCGCTTCAACGGCGTGTAAGCAAAGATGTAAATCGCGATCGTGAGCGCGGCCAGAAACGCGCTCAGCCAATTGCAGACGGCGGCCAGATAAACGACGCCCGCGAATCCCAAGCCGGCGCCGACAAAGAGCGCGTTCCGCGGCGACATGCGCCCGGCCGGCACGGGTCGCTCCCGCGTTCGATGCATAAGCGCGTCGTGCGGACGTTCCCACCATTGATTAAGCGCCGCTGCACCTGCCGCCGCCAAAGCCGTGCCGAAAACGGCGTGGAAAAGCGCCAACAAATCCACCGTCGGCCGCGCGCCGAGATAATAGCCGACAGCCGTCGTCAACAGCACGAGCAGAGTCAGCCGCGCTTTGACCAGCTCGGCCAGATCGCTCATCAGTCCACCCCGCGCCGGAAGTGCTGGAGCAGCGGAGTCTGCAGTGACTGCCTTCATCCGACGTGCACTTCCTCCGCGACGTAAACTGGATTCAACCTCGGTTGCGAAACGGCCGCACCAGCGCGCAGCCGCAAACTCAGCGCCGAGAGCGCCACCCCAAACGCGAGCATGGTGGCGCCGACCGCCACATGCGCCGTCGCGATGTCAGCGGCCTTGTTGCTCCAAATCGTCCACGCCCCCAGCGTCACCTGCGCGAGCAAAAAGCAAACCCACCAGCGCGAGAGGATAATGAGGCGACGACCCGCGCCCGCATGGCGGCTAATCAAAAAAGCGAAACCCAGCACACCGATCGAAACAACGAGGGCGCCGAAACGGTGCGCCATCTGCAGCCAGATTTGTCCTGCCGTCACTTCGGAAAGCGCCTGCGCCTCTCGCGCTTGATTGATCGTAGCCAGGCGCTCCGAACTTACGTCGGGAATGACCTGACCGTACGCGGCCGGGAAATCGAGAATGGCGAGATCGCGATGCTGATGGCGCATGGTCGCGCCGAGACCGAGCTGAAGATAAATGAAAAGCGTGGTCACGATCGGAAGCCAGACGAGCGCAGATGGCAATGGTTGGCAGGCGGCATTCCGCCAGAAGCGCGTGGTCGCGATCGCGATGAAAACGAGCAATCCGAAAAAGGCCTGCGCCAAACAGGCGTGAAAGATTCCGATCTCATCTTTCAACATTGTGACCCGCAGACCACCGAGCACGCCCTGCAAAATCACCGCGCCCAGCGCCGCCCAGCCGAGCCGTCGCAGCCATTTCCGGTCTTCGGTTTTCCAAAGCCAGAGCGCGAGGACGATGGTGAGCAAGCCGATGACGGAAGCGATCAGGCGGTGGGTGTGCTCGAAAAAAATGCCGCCGATCCATTGCGAGACGGGGAAGAGAAACATGTTGTAGCCGAAAGTGGTGGGCCAATCAGGAACGGCGAGGCCAACGCCTTTGCTTGTAACCATTCCGCCACTGCAGATGAGGAAAAGGGTCAGGCCGGCGAGCAGCCAGGCGAAGCGGTTCAGCCAGGGAGTGGGAGCAGGCGCGGGAGTCATCGCGAGAATGTGCCCCACGCAGAGCCCGTCGCCAAGCGCGGGACTTGCCGGGAAGCCGTCGGCTCCCCGTGATTTCGTCCGCGAAACACCCGCGCGATCGTGCTAATGATCGCTCGGCTTGGGAGTGCCCAGCGGATCGGCAGCTTGCGGAGCTCCCGGAGGTGCGACTGTGCCTTGGTCAGGCGCGGGTGGCGGTTCGCCTTCGGGCCGCTGGAGCGGCGGAGGTGCAGCTCGTGGATCCAGCCAATTCCACACGCTCCTTCAGCCAAGCCTGGTAATCTTCCGGCGTGTCGACAACGAGCGAGCCTTTCATTCCATAATGCCCAAGACCGCAAAGCTGGCCGCAAACGATCTCGTAGCTGCCGACTTTGATTGGCCGAAACCAGAGAGGAATGACCTGACCAGGGATGGCGTCCTGCGCGGCGCGCATGGAGGGGAGGGCGAAATTATGAATCACATCCTTCGACGACGTTTCGACGATGACCGGACGATCGACCGGCACGTGCAATTCGCCCATTGCCACGAGGTCATCTTTCGCTGCGGGATCCGTCGAATCGAGCCCGAGCGGATTCGAGTTGCTGACGAGCAGGACATCACGCCGGCCGAACTGTCCGTCCGGACCGGGGAGATGGAAATTCCAGTTGAACTGCTGCCCAACGGCGTGGACGAGAATGGCGTCCTTCGCATCGGGGAAGTCGTTGACGAATTTTCCCCAGAGCGGAATCGCGAAGCCGAGGAGCAGGACAGCCTCGATCAGGACGACCGCGAATTCGAGGTGGGTGGAGATGCCACTTTTTACCCCTTCATGATCGGCCACGGGATGGCGACTTTTGTGAAAGCGGATCAGGACGAAAATGAAAAAGGCGGACCAGCCGACAAAGAGCGCGCCCATGAACCAATGGCTGAACTCGATGATGTGGTCGATCTGGAATCCGTGCTCAGACGCGTTCGGCGGCTGTCCGAGAAACTCGTTAATCAACGCGAGTGGGGCGTTAATCATATTGGTTAAAATCTTCCTGGGTCAGTTCTTGATGAGGTTCGAGAGGCATCCGGCTGTGGCGCCAAAGATGAAAACTGAAAGCGCCAACCCCGCCGAGAACAGACATGACCGCCGCCATCAAAATCCAGATGGCAATTCCCATGTTGTGCGCGGTCGCCGAGCCGGGAGCGCCGAAGCAGACCGAGCAGGCCAGGGCCTGGCCCGTCTGTGCGCAAAAAACCAGAGCGCCGAGCGCGAGCAATTTGGTCCTCATGTGATAAGGCGGAGCCGTTTCATTTTTTTGTAAAACCAGACGCCGTAAATGACGAGAGCGATCGCGCACGCAAAACTGGCCACCGCCCCCGTGAGATAGACCGGCGCACCGAAGACCAGATTCACCCAGACGCACCAAGCCCCGCACCCCAAGGCAAGGAGGGTGGAGAAAACGATGAAGACGATGTGGAAACCCTTGAGAGACATCAGCGCGCGATCGGATTATACCAAGCCAGATACGTCAGCCAAAAAAGCCCGGCGACGAAGAAGACGGTGAAGAGAAGGATACGGTAGATGAGTTGTTTCTCGGCCGCGAGGTGCATGAAAATGGCGGCGACCAAGCCGGCCTTAAAGGTGGCGACGAGCATACCCACGATCATGTTCGCCTTGTGCGAACCGAAATCCACGTAAGAGAGGAAAACAGTGAGGATGGTGCAGGCCAAGAGGAGGCCACCGATCCACAGATACTTTCGGACGTGTTTCGCCACATCGTGCGCGTGATCGTCCGCAGGATGGGCGTCGTGAGGGATGCCAGCGGTCTGCGGCGAAGCGGGAGACGGGATTTCGTTCATCGGCTTAGAGAAGGTAAAAGAGCGGAAAGACGAAGATCCATACCAGATCGACAAAATGCCAGAATAACCCCGCTACCTCAACTCGATTGGCGAGATGCTCGGGATTGCGCTTATAGAGTTTCGTCCCGATTGGCAGCCACAAATAGGTGAAGACGAGCACCCCGCCCAACACATGCAATCCGTGCAGGCCGGTGATGGTAAAATAGGTCGCGAAGAACGTGCTGTGTTTCGGAAGGAACATGCCGGCGCGGGCGACGTCCTCCTTCGCAATGTGCGCGATCTTTTCGCTCCGCGGGAGCGGCCAGAAGTGCGGCCGATCGCTCGCCGGATTGGTGGGATCGGCATAGATCGGATCGAGCTGCACTTCGTATTCGTGAATGTTCGCGTCGTGGAGCGCTTCGTGATTGTGCAGATGGCCCGTGATCTCGATGCGCGGCTCCAGACCTTTCTCCTGCAAGTGGTGGTTGCCGAGATATTGCTCGTATTTCTCCAGCCGATCCGGGCGAATGAAAACGCCGAAGTGGTGAAATTTATCCGGCCACTCGAAGTAGAGCTTCACAAAGAGGAAGATCACCCCGCAAACGATGGTGATGCCCATGTAAACTTTGTAGCGGGTGAGCTGGCGCATCTTGAGCGCGGCCCACGCCAGCACCACCGTGACCGACGAAGCGATGAGGATGGCGGTGTTCATCGTCCCGACCGGGACGTTGAGCAGGCCGTGCGGCCAATTTCCCGGCATGGCGTCAAGCCGAAGAAAAACGTAGGCCGAAAACAATCCGCCGAAGAGCATGACTTCGGAGGCGAGGAAGAGCCAGATGCCGATCTTCGCGTTCCAGAGTCCGGTGTCGGGCCGGGCGGTAACTGTGTAGGGGATATCCATGAGCGCGCGTTCCGTTGATTCTTAGTGAACGGCCGAGGCGGCCGCTTCGTAGGCGCGACGATCGCTGTCCCGGATCGGTTCGTTCTGCATCGTGAAATCCCGCTCCCGGCCGGGCAGGCTGTATTCGTAGGGCCCGCGATAGGCGACCGGCTCGACGATAAAGTTCCCGTGCGGCGGCGGCGAGGGCGCAGTCCATTCCAGCGTGGTCGCCTCCCAAGGATTGTCGTCCGTTTTCTGGCCGCGCTTGATGCTCCAGAAGAAGTTGATGATGAACGGCAGTTGCGCCACGCCCATCGTCCAGGCCGCGATCGAGATGGGGACGTTCCATTCGAAACCGGTCAGGCCCCAGACTTTTTCGTTGGCCAGATTCCAGCCTTGCCCGCCATCGTACCAGCGGCGGTGCATGCTCAGCATGCCCTGCAGGAACATCGGGAGAAAGATCAAGTTCATGCAGATGAGCGAGGGCCAGAAATGCACCTTGCCCCAGAACTCATTCATGCGCCGCCCGGTTGCTTTCGGGAACCAATAATAGATGCCGGCGAAGAGCGCGAAGATCGTTCCCGGCGCTACGATGTAGTGGAAATGCGCGATCACGTAGTAGGTATCGTGCAAGTAGAGATCGGCCGAGTTGAAGGCCAGCGGGATGCCGGTCAGTCCACCAATTCCGAACATCGGAAGGAAAGCCGTCGCGAAAAGCATCGGCGTATTGAACCGAATCGATCCGCCCCAGAGCGAGATGAAGAACGCGCTCAAGATGATGACCGACGGGATGGAAATGATCATCGTCGTCGTCTGGAAAAATGCGCTCACCACCGTGCCCATGCCGGTCAGCCACATGTGATGCGCCCAGACGATGAAGGAGAGAAAACCGAGCACCAGGCCGGCGAAGACGAGGGACTTGTAACCCCAGAGCGGCTTGCGGGTGTTATTGGCGATGATTTCCGCCACGATGCCCATGCCGGGCAAAATCAGGACATACACCTCGGGATGTCCGAGGAACCAGAAGAGATGCTGCCAGAGCAACGGACTCCCGCCGCCGCTGATCTGCATCGCCGCGCCGCTCACGACTAAACCAGTCGGCATAAAAAAGCTCGTCGCACCGAGACGATCCATCAGCTGCATCACGACCGCCGCCTCCAGCGGAGGAAACGCCAGCAGGAGCAGGAACGCCGTGATCAACTGCGCCCAAACAAAGAACGGCAGCCGCATCCAAGTCAGCCCCTTGGCCCGCAGCTGGATGATGGTGGTGATGAAATTTACCGCGCCGAGGAGCGACGACGTGATGAGAAGGATGAAGCCGATCAACCAGAGATTCTGCCCCGCCCAAAACCAGTGATGGCCCGGGCCGGTATCCGCGATGACCGAGAGCGGCGTGTAGGAGGTCCAGCCGCCCTTCGCCGCACCGCCCGGCACGAAAAAGCTGACCAGCATCACCACCCCGCCGGCGAAGAACGCCCAGAAGCTCGCCATGTTGATCTTTGGGAAGGTCATGTCCGGCGCGCCGATCTGGAGCGGGACGACGAAATTGCCGAAAGCCGCAAAGGCCACCGGCACGATCCCGAGGAAAATCATGATCGTGCCATGCATCGCGCCTAACGAATTGTAAAAATCAGGCGTCATTTTCCCGCCCGGCATTTGCGCCCCGAACACATTCCCCAGCAGATCACCCACCACCGGCACCGCCCGGCCCGGGAAGGCGAGCTGCCAGCGCATCAGCATCATAAGGGTGAAACCGAGAAAGAGGAAAATCAGTCCCGTCACCGCGTACTGGATGCCGATCATTTTGTGATCGGTGGAGAAGACATACGTTCGCCACCAACCCAGCTCATGATGATCGTGTCCGGCGTCGTGATGATGCGGATCGTGCACAGCGTGCGATTGGGAAGCGAGATCGGTGGATGCGTCCATATTCGAGAAGACTGAACCTGAATATCAGGGCAAAGATTTCAAGAGAAAAGGAGCAATTTCAAAAGTCGTGGAAAACGCATCGCGCGAGAGCGCGCTAACGCCCGCGGCGTGCCTCCAATCATCCAGCCGGAGTGCGTTCGTAGGGGACAATGTTGTCCCATTCCTCCGCCGACGAGCGTGCCACGAACGCGACCACCGGCTCGGTCTCGCTCATGTTAAAGACTTCGTGCGGGACATCGGGCTTGATGTAGATGAAATCGCCCGCCTCGTTTTCCAGCACCTGCTTGCAACCATCGCCGAACTCGTGCCGCACGCGCCCTTCGAGGATGTAGAGAATCAGCTCGAACCCGACGTGGATGTGCGCGTAGGCGACTCCGCCGGGCGGAATGGTGGCGATGTTCGCGGAGAGTTTAGTCGTGCCCACGTTCTTGGCCGACATGCCTTGCTTATAGTGGATGCCATTCCAATCCCGCCGCGCGCCGCCGCCACGGATGGTGAGGATACCGCCGTGATCCTCCACCGCACTGGGATCGACTGTGTCCTTGTCGTTCTTCATAGCTCAGCGTTGTGCCACACTTCCCTCAGGATTGCGATGGCTCGCGCGTTTTTCCCGTCGCTCAATGCGCTTTCGTCGCCGGCTTTTGCGGAACGAACAAGATCAGCGCGACGATTGCCACAAAGAGAGCCAGCGACGCCGCATACCGGCTGAGGGCCAGCCCGCCCTGCGCATGTGGTTTATCGAGAAAGTCGCCCACCACCGCGCCCAGCGGCCGCGTCAAAATGAACGCCGCCCAGAAAAGGACCGCGCGTGAGATGCTGGTGAAGTAATAGAAGAGAGCCGTCAAGAGCAGCAGCCCGCCGAAGAGAGCCGCGGCCCCGGCATAGCCCATCCCGTTGGTGTCAGCGACCCAGTCGCCCAGCGCCGTGCCGAGGGTTTGCGAGAACATGATCGTCACCCAGTAGAACACCTCAACCTTCGGCGTGTTCACCGTCTCGATGGAGATGCTGCCAGTGGACCAACCCCAAAGCACCAGGGACGCGATCACCAAAACAAGCAGGATGGTGGACCCGCCGGTGTAGCCGATGCCAAGCGAGCGCGTGCAATAATCCGCCAGAGTGGTGCCCACTGTGGTCGTGGCCACGATGGTCAGCCAATAGAGAAACGGATGGAATTTCCGCGCCCGGATTTGCACCACGACAGCAGCGATAAAAATCACGCCGAAGATGGCGGTTCCTATCAGATAACCCGAGCCATCGGCGGCTGCCGTCGTCTCGCCCAGCCACGACATCGTGACCGCGTCGCCCCCGGTCTCACCCAGAGTGGTGGCGAGGATTTTGATGATCCAAAAAAGCAGCGTGACCTGCGGCACTTTTGCGATCAGGTCCGACTTTTGCGCATCCGTCATCGCCCGCCCTTTCGTGTCTAACGAACGCCAGCCGCCACCGGCTCTTCCGGCGCAGGATGGCGCGAGAGTAATGCGACTTCGCCTTCGTGATGCATGTGGCCGCTGCGCAAAAACGGCACCTTATCGAGGACGCTTTCCTGGAACCACTCCAACGCGAGATAAATCACCGGCGTGATGTAGAGCGTGATGAATTGGGAAACAATGAGCCCGCCCACGATGACGAGACCGAGGGGACGTCGCGAACCACCGTCCGCGCCGTAGCCGAGCGCGAGCGGGACGGCGCCCATGAGCGCGGCCAGCGTGGTCATGATGATCGGACGGAAGCGCTCCACGCTCGCTTCGTGGATCGCGGTGCGGCGATCGTAGCCTTCATCGAGCCGATGGAGCGCGAAATCGACGATCATGATGCCGTTCTTTTTTACGATGCCCATGAGGAGGAACAAACCAATGATCGAGTAGAGCGAGAGCGTGGAGTTCTTGTCCCAGAAATTGAAAATCCAGAGCGTGAGCAACCCGCCCACGACCGCCGGGAACAAGGTGGAGAGCACGGTGATCGGATGCACGTAGCTCTCGTAGAGAATGCCGAGGATGACATACATGACGAAGATGGCCGCGAGAACGAGAAATGGCAGCGCGGTGAAGAGCTGCTGAAGGACGAGACCCTCGCCTTGCAGTTCACCTTTCACAGTCGGCGGCACCACTTCGGCCGCGGCTTTCTCGATGAACTTCGTGACGTCCCCGAGCGCGACGCCGTCCTTCGTGTCGAACCCGAAGGTGACGCTCGTGAATTGGTTCGTGTGATTGACCGCCTGCAATCCGAGTTCGGTGCGGGATTTCGTGAGGGCGCGCACCGGGATGAGTTTCTGGTCGCCCTCCGGTTTGACGTAAAGCTGTCGTAAGTCCTCGGGATTCGCGCGATCTTTGTCGGCCACTTCGAGGATGACCTGGTACTGGTCGTCGGCCTGTTTGATAAGGTAAACGTAGTTCTGCGAATAGGCGGCCCGGAGGAGGTTCTGCAGCTTCGTGGTCGAGACGCCGTAAAGGCTGGCGCGCTCGCGGTCGATATCGATGTCGATGTTGGGCGTGTTGCGGAAGAGGTCGTTGCGCGGCGTGCCGGCGAAGCCATCGAACTCGGCAAACTTCTCGGTCAGAGCTTCCGCTGCCGCATAAACCTCGCTCGGATTGATCCCGCTCAAGGTGTAGCTATAACGCCCAAACGAGCTGCCCGTCCCGCCGACGTCGATGCGCAAAACCGGCTCGGGATTCAGTGTGGGAATAACGCCAGGAATGCCACCCAGATCCTTGCGTAAATCCGCCACCACTTTCTCGATCGGCGGACGTTGGCTCGCGTCTTTCAAAAAGAGGACGGTGAAAATACCAGCCGAGCCACGGCCGCGCCCGGCGACAGTGAAATACTTATCGACCGCGGGATTAGCCTGCAAAATCGGGTCGAGCTTGTCTTGAATAACGCGCTGCTGGTCCGGCGAGGCGCCTTCCGCAACAATGAAAAATCCGCGGACCGATCCGCTATCGCCCGTGGGCAAAAGCGTGAACGGCAGGGTGGTGAAAAAGAACCAGACGCCGAAAACGCAGAGCGCGAGGATGGGCGCCGCCAGCCACCCGTGATCCAAAAACCAATCGAGCGTGCGGCTATAAAAGCGCAGGATCGGATTGAAGAAACGCTCGGTGAATTTCTCCATCCACGATTTCACGTGGTCTGGTCCGCGTTCGCGCAACATCCGCGCGCACATGAGCGGCGTGAGCGTGAGTGAGACAATGCCCGAGGCCAGAATCGCGACGATGATAGTGATGGCGAATTCGCGGAAAATTCGGCCGAGCAATCCCGGCATGAAGACCAGCGGAATGAACACGGCCGCAAGCGACAGCGTCATGGAGAGAATCGTGAACGAAATCTCGCCCGCGCTATTCAACGTCGCTTTGTAGATCGATTCCCCGCTCTCCGCACGGCGGACCACGTTCTCGAGAAAAACGATCGCGTCATCGACCAGGAAGCCGATCGCGAGCGTGAGCGCCATGAGCGTGAGGTTATTCACGGAAAACCCGAGCGCCCACATCACGACAAATGTGATCAGGAGCGAAAGCGGCAACGCGACCACCGGGATCATGGTGTCAGCGGCGCGACCGAGGAAGACGAAGATCACGAGCACCACGAGAACGAAAGCGATAAGGAGCGTTTCCTGCACGTCGTGCACGGAACGCTCGATCGTCTTGGCGCGATCGCGCACGGTGATGAGATTAATCGATCCGGGCAATTCCCGGCTCATCTCTGGGAGCAATTCGCGAATCCTCTCCGCGACTTCCACGGCGTTCGCGCCGGCTTGGCGCGAGATGGCCATCACGATGGTGGACGCAGGCGGGTTGAATCCGCGGGCAAAGAAATGCCGCGAGAGGCGTTCGTCCTGCACGCTGTTGGTGATCTCCGCGACATCGCGCAAGTAAATCGGCGCGCCGTCCGGGCCGCGTTTGATGATGAGATTCCCGTATTGGTCGGCGGTCTCGAGCTGCGCGTTCGGGCGCAGGACAAACGAGCGCGTTTTGCCGTCAAACTGACCGACACCCGAATACGATGTCCCCGCGCGGATCGCAGCGGAAAGCTCGTCGAAGACGATGTTGCGCGTGGCGAGCGCGCCGGGATCCACCTTGACCCGGATGGCGGATTTGACGCCGTAAATCTGCACCTGCGACACACCCGGCACGATGCTGATGCGCTGCGAAACCTGCGAGGTGGCGTACTTGTAGAGATCGCCGTCGGTCAGGGTATCGCTCGTTAGGGCAACGTAGAAGACCGGCGAATCGTTTGGATTGGATTTCGAAAACGTAGGCGGGCTCGGCAGATCGGCCGGCAACTGGCCGCTCGCGCGTTGAATGGCCGATTGCACATCTGTCGCGGCCGCATCGATGCTTTTCCCGAGATCAAATTGCAGGGTGATGTTCGTCCGCCCCTGCCCGCTCGAACTCGTGCTCAGAACGATGCCAGGGATTTCCGTGAACTCTTTCTCGAGCGGCGTGGCGACGGTATTCGCCATCGTTTCCGCATTCGCGCCCGGATACGAAACGCCCACGTCGATCACCGGATAATCGACCGCTGGGAGATCGTTCACCGCCAGGAGATGATAGCTGAGGATGCCGAAGACGATCACGGACGCCGTCAGCAACATCGTCATGACCGGCCGTTGAATAAACGGCTTCGAAAGCCCGGAGGAAAACTGCACGAGCTTGCCGGGCGTTTTCTGGTGGGCTGCGGAGGGCGGACTCTGTGGCAACGTGCTGCCGTTGCCGTCGCGTGCGCCATGCTGGCCGTCTCGATTTTCGCGCGCGTCCATCCTCAATTAATCGCGCTCGCAGGCTGCGCGGGCGTGCCGCCACCGCGAGTCGCTTCCTCTTTCACAATCACTTTAGCACCGGGAGCGAGCTGGAGTTGACCGCTGGTCACGACCATTTCACCGGGCTGCACGCCATCCGAGATGACCGTCTGATCGCCATGCACCTGGCCCGGTTTGACCTGCCGCAGATCGAGAGTGGAATCCGCTTTCACGACGAAAATGTAAGGCCCGTTTTGTCCGATTTGAACGGCGCTGGACGGGACCATTTTTGCGTCTTTCAAGATGTCCAGGATCAACCGCACCTGCACGAACTGCTCGGGCCAAAGCGCGTGATCGGGGTTCGGCGTGACAGCGCGCGCCTTGATCGTCCCCGCGCCGGGCTGCACCGCGGTATCGATAAAATAAAGCTGGCCCGTGCGCGGCTCGACGTTATCGCCCGACGCGTCGGTGACGACTTTCAGGTTCGGATTCTCGAGGTATTTCCGCACCAGGGGCAGATCGGGCTCAGAGATTGTGAAGTCGGTGTAGATCGGATCGATGCCCTGCACGGTAACGAGCGGATCGCTCCCCGGATTCACGACGTTGCCCACATCCACCTTGCGCAAGCCCGCGCGTCCATCGATCGGCGATTGGATGCTGCAAAAATCCAGATTCACCTGGGCTGCGGCCACGGCGGCTTCCGCGCGCATGGAGTTGGCCGTGGCGGTGTCGAGTTCCTGCGTCGCGGTCACGTTCTTTTGCTCCAGCACTTTTTGCCGCTTCAAGTTGGCCTGGGCGAGCGCGAGATCGGCCTTGGCCGAAGCGAGGACGGCTTCGTAGGGCCGCGGGTCGATCTTGAAGAGCAGATCGCCCTTCTTCACATCGCCACCATCCTTGAACTCTCGCGAAATAATCTGCCCGGTAACCTGGGCTTTGATCTGCACCATCTCGAACGCAGTCGTGGTGCCGATTTCATCCAGGTAAAAGGGCACGTCGCGCGTCGCGACCTTGGCCGCGAAAACGTTCCGCGGCGGACGCTCGGTGGAGACGGATTTTTTACTGCAACCCACGACCGCAAAGGCGCAACCAGCCAGGGTGATTACACCCAGGCGTGCGCCGGAACGAAAAGTTTGGAAGGACCTATTTATCATCGTTAAGACCGCGCGGACCGCGCAGCGGTTACAGAGTTCTTCGCGCCCGCTTCTTCATTGGGCGCAGCTAAAGCACGGTCGCGGATTTGCCCGAGCACGCGAACGCACGTCGCCAGATCGCGCTCCGGGATGTCCTCGAGCAATTCCCGCCGCAACGT
Source organism: uncultured Verrucomicrobiae bacterium (assembly GCA_963788065.1). GTDB lineage: Bacteria > Verrucomicrobiota > Verrucomicrobiia > Chthoniobacterales > UBA10450 > JACCTI01. The sequence goes on along the minus strand of CAWBFF010000008.1, from coordinate 1,274,507 downwards.
CCCAGCAGTCTGAAAAATCTGTTCCAGCACAGCGGTCGAGCGCTTCTGCAAATGCACTGTCTTGCAGCGCCGATCTTCCGCATGCTCTTTGCGCTTGATCCAGCCATCTTGTTGCAGCCGATCGAGAATCCCGGCCAACGTCGGCTCTTCGATCCCGACCCGGGCCGCGAGCGCTTTTTGCGTGAGCTTGTCCCCGCCGCGTGAAAGATGCGCCAGCGTCGTCCACTTGCCCATGCTGAGGCCGAGAGGGCGCAGACGCTGATTGAGTTTCGTCCGCCAGGCCCGCGCGGTCTCGTTGAGAGACAGCCCCAGGCGTTCGATCGCGATCTCGGTTTTCACAGATCGTTAGCCTGCTAACGATCTGGCAATTGTCAACCAACTCGCGCACGCGCTACGGAGCCGGCGTGCGCTCGACCACGATCACTTCTTTCTTCCGGTAATCGCGCAACCGCACCAGCGCCCGCCCACCGCGCAGCGCCTCCGCTTCGTCCGCCGGCTGCACGAGCAGGAAGCGCGCGCCCGCCGGCAGCTCGCCGACGCGCGAGAGATACACGATCGGATCGCGCACATAAAAGAGCGCCGGCTGGTAATCCGGATCGATCGCGTAAAGCGGAACGTCCGGCGGGAGGGCGGCGTTGATCTGGGCCGCGATGTTCCGCACCTTTTCGCGCTGGCGCAGAAACGGCGTGGCCGCGAATCCATAGATCAACATGGCCACGCAAACGATAGCGGTTGTGACGAAAACGAGGCGCTGGCGTTCGCGCAAGAAAATGGCAGCCAGCCACGCCGCCGGCACCAGCAACGGCATCGTGTACCGGGCGAGCGAGCCGGGAATCAAACTCACGGCGAGGAAAGAAATGGCGATGCCCCAGAAAAGCCCGGATGACACGCTGCGTTTCCCGAAAAAAATCAACAGCGTCCACGGCAAAAAATAGCCGAGCCCGCGGGGGATATTCAAAATCCATCCGCTAAACTTAAAGTCCTCGCCGGTCAGCCTTCCGGAGAATTGCTCCGCCCATACCCCCGTCACATTGCCGTCCCGCACCGCGAGCAAACACGGAATCGCCCAGGCTGCGAAAAGGCCGAGCATGAGCAAAAGCCCGACGAAATGCGCGGGGCAAAACAGCGCGCGCAGTTTGTTTTCCCGCCACAAGATCGCCAGCACCACGGCGTAGAAGAAAACCAGATGCACTGGCCCTTTCGCCAACATACCGAGGCCGAGAAAAATCCACGGCACCGTCCACGTCAGCCAGGGCGAACGACGTTCGTGCCACCAGCTCAGCCAGCAAACGAATGCCAGCCCGGTGAGCGAGACGTAGAGCGCCTCCAGCTCGATCAGCCGGCCTTTCTCCACCATCCCGAAGTTCGTCATCCAGATGAGCGCGCCGATGAGCGATCCATTCGCACCCAGCGCGCCGCTTCCGATGGTGACGAAAGCCAGCGCCACCGCCAAAACGCAGAGCACGGAAGGCAACCGCGCGGTCCATTCGTTCTTGATCCCGCTAAGCTGGAACGAAGCCGCCACCAGCCAGTTGATCAGCGGCGGCTTGCGGAAGTAGGGCTCGCTGCCCACTTGCGGCACGAGGAAGTTCCCCGTCTTCAACATCGTCACCGCCGGCAGAATCCGCCGTCCTTCCTCGCCTTTGATTTCAAGCGAGCCAAGGCCGGGCAAATAAATCGCCGCCCAGACTGCGCACACCAGCAGCAGCCGAAAACCTACATTGAACGTCGCACTCGGAGGGCTGGCGTCCGGGTTCATGCCCTGATCGTGCCCGGAATCGCTCGTTAATCAATCGCGACGACTGCCGTTTCCATTGCTGGCCTGTTCCTCGTTTGCCTTCAACCCCGGCGCAGTCGAGCCGCGTTCATGTTGCGCGCCGGCCACAGCGCGCCCATGTGCTTCGACCACGGGCCTGCCCTGGTCCAACCGCTCGAAAGCCGCTCGCAAACGCGGCAGGCTTTCCGGATATTTTGTGCGGAGAAACTCCACCAACCCCTCACGGACTTCGCAGCGCAGATCGAAACACTTCGACGCGTTCGCGCTGCTGACCAGAGCGCGCACTTCGATCGTGTTCTCCTTCGTGTCCGTGACCTGCAATTTGCTGACCTTCCGGTCCCAATTCGGGTTGCCCTCCACGAGCCGCGTCACTTCCTCGCGCAGCGCGCCCATTGGCACCTGATAATCCAGGTAGAGATAAACCGTCCCGAGCACATCGGCGCTGCGCCGGCTCCAGTTCTGAAACGGCTTCTCGATAAAGTAAGTGATCGGCAAGACAAGCCGGCGCAGATCCCAGGTGCGCACCACTACGTAGGTGAGCGTGATCTCCTCAATCCGTCCGAACTCGCCTTCCACCACCACCACATCGTCGATCAGCATCGGCTGGCTGAGCGCGATTTGAATCCCGGCCAGCACATTGCCCAACGTCTTCTGCGCCGCGAAACCGAGCACGATCCCCGCGATTCCCGCCGAAGCGAGGATGCTGGTCCCGAGCTGCCGCAGCGGCCCGAACATCATCAAAATCGAGGCCCCGCCTACAATGAGCACACCGCTAATGATAAGGCGCCGGATCACCGAGATGCGGGTATAGATCTGCCGCGCCGCCAGGTTGTCCTCCACCTCCAAAGCGTGACCGGACATCAAGCCTTTTTGCACCGCCGCCGTCCCGCGCACGACCAGCACGCAGAGACCCACCACGAGCAGAATGCTGAGCGCGCGCTGCACCAGCCAGGTCCAGTCCGCCGGCAAATCCAGCAGCGGCAGAAGCAGAATGATGGCGAGGAGCGGCAGGATCAGCCGCAGGGTCTGACCGATCACCGGCACGAGGACCATGTTGAGCCGTTTCCCGCTTGCTTCCGCGCGCCGCCGCAAACGTTTCTCCACCGCGCGAACGCCCTGAAAGATCAGCCAGAGAATGGCAATGACCCGGCCCGCATACACGATTGTCGCGAGCGCCTCCGTCAAGAATTCGCGCGTCGCGCGATTCTCCAGGCCGAGCACGATGGGCATGATCGCGAAGTAGGCGCCGAAGAGGGCCGCGAGGAGCGCGAGCGGCTTGCGCACCGCGGCGGCGGATAACGCCAGGCCGCTTTGGTGTTCGGCCGATTCAATTCGTCCGGCGCGCTTGCGGATGAACCAGACGATGACACTGGCCAGCGCCGCCGTCAGTACGGATCAAGGCCGCGGATGCGAGCAACCGCATCCAGCTCACGCGACCAAAAACAGTGCGATCGAGAAACGCTTGATCGCTTCGCTCCGCCACGCGATCCAACCATTTCGTGTAGCCAACGCCGGCGCGACCGATCTTCGCCCGCTCGGCATCGGCGCGTTGCGCGGAGAGCGCGGATACGTTTTCCGCGGTCGGAGAGGGCGAAGCTTCGGCGCCGCAAACGACAGTGGCAGAAGGAAACGCCAAGCAGGTTAAAAGCAGAGCGACGAGGAAGGAGCGACGGAGTTGATGGAAGATAATGGGTATCGGGTTCATGAAAAATTCGTTCCCAGAAAAGAAGCTGAGGAACCTTGCTGACCTTCCCGCTGGCCGCGGAATCGCGGTGCGGTTTTAAGGAATGGGGAGGCCGCTACTATGCCTGCTCAGGCTGGTTTCTCAAGCGGGCTTCGATCTTGACTCGGCATACCAGCCTCGTCAGCCTCGCCATCATGCGCGCGACTCCCATTATCCTCTCCCTCCTTGCTGCTCTCGGCTTTGTCCGCCCTGCGCAGGCTGATCCGCAATATCAGATCTACGATATCGGCGTTGTCCTTCAGACCGACTCCGCTTCGCAGGGATTCGGCGTTTCGCCCGGCGGCGTCGCGGTAGGACGTTCGTTCCGTAGTGGCGGCGCGCAGGCATTTAGCTGGACGCTAGGCGGCGGTCTCGTCGGCTTGCCGAATCTCGCTGGGCGTCCTTATTGCCTCTCGAACGCGGCGAACGACAGCGGTATCGTCGTCGGCACTGGCGCCACGACCGCCTTCGGCTCAGGCCGGCTGCCGTTGGTTTGGCAAAATGGCGTGGTCTCGCAGCTACCGCTCCCGGCTGGCCAAAGCCTCGGCGACGCCAATGACGTGAACGCCTCGGGCGTGGCCGTAGGCTCTGTCGATGGAGGAAGCCTCGCAACGTGGCGCCATTTACAATGGCGGCAGCGCCACCGTCATCACCCAGACCACTTCAGGCGGCAGCTATTTCGTGACCGCGTTCGGGATTAACAACTCCGGCCGCATCGTCGGCCAGGGCATCGACCCTAACAACGCCGCGCGCAACGTCGGCATCGTTTACGACATGGGCGCAGGCAGCGCGGTCGAAGTCGGCGCGCTCAACGGCATGAACGGCGCGCTCGCCTTCGGCGTGGGCAACGGCGGGCACGTGGTCGGCTCGAGCATGTTGAACCAGGGCTCCGGCCAACCCTTCATTTGGACGAGCACGGGCGGCATCGTCGCCATCCCTCTCGCCACCGGCACCAGCCAGGGCTCGGCGCGCGCGGTGAACGCTGCGGGTTGGGCGGTGGGCAATGATTCCTCCGCTTTCTCCATTCCATTTCTCTACGACGGCACCGCGACTTTCCGCTTGGCCGATCTCATCCCGCCCGGCTCCGGCTGGGATTTATCCATGAACACTTCCTCCTCCGCGCTCGGCATCAGCGACACCAACGTCATCGTCGGCACCGGCGTCTTCAATGGCCAGACTCACGCCTACGCCATGGTGCCGGCGCTTGCTCTCTCCTCCGCCGTCTCGCGCAAAAACCACGGAGCCGCCGGGCCCTTCGATGTCTCCCTGCCCGGCATCGAATCCCGCAGCGGCGGCGCGAACCGCGACTACACCATCATCATTACCTTCAGCAATAACGTCAGCAGCGGCACCGCCGCCGTCAGCAATGGCATGGCCACCTTGATGGGCACGCCTGCCTTCAGCGGCCGCACCATGACGGTAAACCTGACCGGCGTCGCCGATGTGCAGACGCTCACTCTCAGCCTCAACAACGTAACCGACAGCTTCGGTCAGGTCCTGCCCAGCGCGACGATTGCCGCCAGCTTTTTGATCGGCGACGTCAACAACAGCGGCGGCGTCACTTCCACCGATATCAGCCAAACGAAAAGCCTCTCCGGCCAGCCAACGAACACGGCGAATTTCCGCGCGGACTTCGATGCCAGCGGAAGCGTCGGCTCGACCGATATCGGCCAGGTCAAGGTGAACGCCGGGCACGCCCTGGTTCCTTAACGGAGAGGAGACGGCGCGCCAAAAAGCGCTGCGGGAGAAGAGGCAGTCTTGCTCAGCCGATTCCGCAAGCGCCTGCTTCTACCCCTCGAGCTCGCTCCAGATCGCCTGCCGGCCGAAGCGGAATTTCCCGGCACCGAATTTCCCCCAGCCCGCGCGCGTGGCCAGTTCGAGCAGCTCCGGAAACGAGAACGCACGCGCGGCTGATGCCCGCCCGTCGTGAAAAGTCATCCGGTCGCGGAAGACCAGTGCCGTCAATAAATCCACGCCTATCCGCAGCAGCCAGCCGCGGCGCAAATCCGAAACAAGCACGAAGCGGCGCGAGAGTTCGCGGGCCCGGCGCAACAACCGCACCGCATCTTCGTTACTAAAGTGATGCAAGGCGAGCGAGCAGACCACGATATCAAACGGCTCGTTAGACTGAAAGGTCAGGATGTCCGCGCACTCACAGCGGATTTCCGGATAGCCCGCGCTCCACCGTCGCGCCAGTTCGATCGTGGCCGGTTGAAAATCGAGCGCCACAATTTCTACTTCCGCGCCCACGCGCCGCGCGTGCTCCGCGATCAGGCGCGGGATATCCGCGGAGCCGGTAGCGAGATCGAGCACGCGCAGCCGCTCGCCGCGTCGCATCCAGCGCTGCATGAACTGCGAAACGATGCGGTAGCTGCCGAAGTAGCGGTTCAACCCGACCAGACTGTGCAGGGCGCCCTCCAATTCCGCGGGCGACGCGTCGGGACGATCCATTAATTCCGGCTCGGCGGCCGAAAATTCCCGCGTCCTCATCTCGGAGTTCTACGCCAGAAAACGATGCCAGGATTCCGGCAATTGCGCCGTCTCAACTTCACTCGCAATCCTTCCCTCGAACTCCGGCCGGAAGACCGTGCTCGTGCCGTAAACCATGATCGCGTCCTCCGAGCCCTCCACCCGGATGGCATGCGCCACGCCCGCGGGAATGACCACGCCGACATTGTTCGCACCGCGGTAATTATCCCCATCGATCCAGAGCCGCATTGTCCGCGTCGGCAACCCCGCGCGCACCTCGTGCAACAGCATTTCCACCCGGCCTTGCACGAAAAACATCACGTCCCATTGCTCCTCGTCGTAGCGGCGTAGGGAAAAGTTCTCGGCCTCCTCATGATACAAACGGCGCATCCAATCAGCGGCCGCTGTCCCCTGCGGAATCGAAGGCGGATGCACGTGAAAACCTTTCGCCGTCTGCGCAAACATCCGCGCCGTCGCCCACTGCTTCGGCCACAAGCCAATCTTCGCCAGCAAGCCTTCGTCGCGCCGCGCGAACTCCCCGAAACTGCCGCGATGCCGCTGCGGATAGATGGCGCGTGCAAAAATTTCCACGCCCGGAATCCACGCCGCGCGCAGCTCCCCGCTCATGCCGCCAGCGGAAAGAACCTTGCCCGCTTCCAGGCCGACCTGCGCCAGCTGCTCAGCCAGGTCGGGCGCCGAGTAATCGCGCGTTGTCAGCGCGCGTTGTCCCGCCTCTGAGAGGCCTTGCCAAAGATTGCCGTCGCGCTCGCTCATAAGAATCGCCTACTAAAGCAATCATTCCGCCCGAAGGGAAGACTCTCTCGCGCGCTCATTCGCCTAACGAGAAGTCCGCCTGCTTCCGTGAAAGATTCGGATTGTAATACGGATCGCGCGCCAGCCACTCCCCCCAGCGCTCCCGCATCACCTCCGCCTCCCGCGGCTCCACGCTTCGTCGTCGCGTGGCGGACTCGTGATGCCGCAGGCGCGCGAACGGCGTGCAGACGATCAGATATCCTGCGCGCCGCATTTTCAAACAAAGATCCACATCGTTATACGAGACCGGCAGCGCCGCCTCATCGAAACCGCCCACCTCATCGAAAACCTCGCGCCGCGTCAGCAGGCATGCGCCCGTTACCGCGCTGTAGTTTCGCGTGGCCTGCAGTTGCCGATTCGCGCCCATGTAATCCGCCGGAAAGCCGCGGAAAGCGTGCTCCGCCACCCCGCCCACGCCCAGGACCACGCCGCCATGCTGCACGCGATCGTCGGGGTAAAGCAGTTGCGCGCCGACCGCGCCCACCTCGGGCCGCGCGATGTGTTCCGCCATCGCTCCGAGCCACTCCGGCTCCAGTACCTCGATGTCGTTGTTCAAGAAAAGCAGCCAGGGCGCGTCCGTCTGCGCGACCGCGAAATTGTTTAACGCCGAGAAATTAAACGGTCCCGGAAATTGCAAAACGCGATGCTTGGTCTGGGCCAGCAGCGCCCGCGCTTCGTCCGAGCTGCTGTCGTTGTCCACCACGATTACCTCGTAGTTCGGGTAGCTCGTCTGCGCCGCGATGCTGTTCAGGCATCGCTCCAGATGCCCGGCCTGATCGCGTGTCGGGATGATGATCGCGATCCGCTCCTCGCGCACCATCTCCCGTCGCACCCGAAAGAGATGCGTGCTCCAATCCACCGTCACATGCCCACGCTCGCCTCGCGCGCGCAGCGCCTCATCGAGCGCGTTCCGCGCGGCCTCCAGTGTCCGTGGCTTTCGGCGAATATTGTCCGCAGTCGAGTTGGCCGTGCGCCGCCAATGATAAAGCACCCGCGGGACATGGAAGATGCGATCCGTCCGCGCGATCACGCGCAGATAAAGATCGTAATCCTGCGCGTAATCAAACTCCGGTCGGAACCCGCCCACCGCTTCGATTAAACTCCGCCGAATGGTGGTGAAATGGCTCAGGTAATTACAGGTCCAGAAAAAATCAGGCGACCAATCGGGCTTGAAAATCGGCGCCGCGCAGCCGTCCTCCGTCAGCTTGTCTTCATCGGAGTAGATGAAGTCCGCTTCCGGATGCGACTGGAGCAGCTTTGCCGTTTGAAAGAGCGCATCCGGCTCGAGCAGATCGTCGTGATCAAGCAACCCGACCCATTCGCCAACGGCGACCTCCAGCCCGCGATTCGATGCCACAGAAATCCCGCCATTCGCCTCCAAACGCAGCAAACGAATCCGCGCATCCCTCTCCCTCCAGGACGACAGCGCCGCGAGCGTAGCCGCCTCCGTCGAAGCATCATCAATGAGCAGGAGCTCCCACTTTTCGTAAGCCTGCGCGAGGACCGACTCGATGGCTTCGTTCAGCCAGCTCACCGGTGTATTGAAGACCGGCATGATCACGCTGATCAGCGGCGCATTCGGAAATGCGCGCGACTCCTCTCGCATCGCCACCAACTCCTCCGCGCTCGCGCGATGCCGCTCCAGCCACGCTTGATACTTCACTACTGCGTCGTCCACCGGCGTCGCCGACGGTCGGCGTGCGACGCAGCGCGCGCCAGAGTTTTTGCGGAAGTCGGTACGGTGCGAGCAAGACCTGCCCCACTCGGCGCTCGGGCGATTTGCGCAGCGCCTGCTTTTCCGCCTTCAGTTGCTTGAGCTGCTTCTTCGCCTCCTTCAGCGCGAGAAGCTTCTGCTCCAGCTTCTCGATGTGCCGTTCAGCCCCTTCCAACTCCGCCACCCGCGTGCGCAGGGTTCGCTCCAGTTGCTCGACGCGCTCTTGCAGCGCTTCGATGGTCGGCTGTTCGCCGCCCGTCATGTTAGTGTCTCCGCCAAGCACCGGACACTATATTGATTGAACGGGGCCGCAGGCAAAATTACTCATGTTCGATTATTGCACCTACCTTTTGTATCGCGCGGTTTCGCGGGCGATGCGGTTGGTGCCGCTCCGCGTCATCTTTGTCCTGGGTGAAATCCTCGGTCTCCTGGCTTGGATTTTATCCGGCAAATATCGTCGTCTCGCGCAGCGTAATCTCCGCATCGCTTTCGGTAATGAAGAATCACCGGCCGATCTGCGCCGGCTGACGCGCCGCCATTTTCAACGCCTCGGCGCGAACCTGCTTAGCAGCGTCAAGTTCGGCACGATGCCGCTGGAAGAAGTGGCCGCCTGCGTGACGCTGGAGAACGAAAACGTCATGCACGATCAATTGCGCGCGGGCCGCGGCGTCGCGCTTGTGCTGAGTCATCTCGGCAGCTGGGAACTTTTCGCGCAGGTCTTCCCGCGCCACTTCGGTTACGTCCGCATCAGCACCGTTTTTCAGGCGCTCGGCAATCGCCACATCGATGCCGATGTGCGTCGCCTGCGCGCGCGTTCTGGAGTGGAACTCTTCGATCGACGCGACGGTTTCCAAGGCCCGATCGAATTGTTGCGCGGCGGCGGCGTGGTCGGGGTTTTGGCCGATCAACACGCGGGCGATCACGGCCTCTGGACACCATTCTTCGGTCGACTCGCTTCCACCACTCCGCTGCCGGCTCTGCTCGCGAAGCGAACGCGCGCTGCGGTCATCAGCGCCGCGCTTTACACCACTGGCCGCGGTCGTTGGCGCATGGTCTTCACCCCAGCCTTGGACACGCCGGACGATTCCATTTCGACCCTGACCGCAAAGGCGAATGAGGTCATCGCCCAACAAATCCGCATGGCGCCCGAGGATTGGTTTTGGGTGCACAACCGCTGGAAAACGCCGCGACCAAATTTCCTCCTCCCGAAATACAAGCGCGGCGTCTACCTTCCGGCGGGCATCACTTTGAAACCGTTTCGCATTCTTATCCGGGGCACGAATTGGCTGGGCGACAGCGTCATGAGCGCGGCCGCCGTCCGCGCGATCAAACGCGGCCGGCCCGATGCGCACATCACTGTCGCCGCGCCCGCAAAGATCGCAGCGGTGTGGAAGTTGGTGCCGGAGGTCGATGAAGTTCTGCCGCTCCCGCGCAGCGGCTCGCTCGGTGCCACGGTGCGTCTATTGAAACGTCAGACGCCGTTCGATGTTGCCGTTCTCTTTCCCAATTCGCTCCGCACCGCGCTGGAAGTTTGGCTGGCCGGCGTGCCGCGGCGGGTTGGTTATCGCGGGCATCGGCGCGCCTGGCTGCTCAACCAGATCGTGCCCGAGCGCGAAAAACGCGGCCCGATCACGCACCAGGTAAATGATTACCTGCACCTCGCGCGCGAACTCGGAGCCACCGATGCGCCCGAAACGACACCGGAGGCTCGCACGCTTCCGCCATCTGATTCACCTGTTCGCCTCGGCCTCTGCGCCGGGGCCGAGTATGGCCCCGCCAAACGCTGGCTCCCCGAGCGTTTCGCGGAGGTCGCCGCCGCCGTTGCCGCGCAGCAGCCCGTGCAGTGGCAGCTCTTCGGCACCGCCGCCGATGCCACGATCGGGAAAGGCATCGCCGATTCGTTAGGCGAAAACGCCGTCAACCGTATCGGCCAGACCACGCTCGAAGAATTGATCGCCGAGTTGCGCGAGTGCCGACTGCTCCTGACCAACGACACCGGCACGATGCACCTGGCCACATTGTTGCACGTGCCGGTGATCGCGATCTTCGGTTCCACGGAAGATCGCCTGACCGGTCCACTCGGCGTCGGGCATACCGTCATTCGGCACCACGTCGAGTGCAGCCCCTGCTTCCTGCGCGAGTGCCCGATCGATTTCCGCTGCATGAAAGCCGTCACCGCCGAAGAGGTCACGGCGGCTGTCCTGGCCAAGCTCGCCCTAGTCACCTCGCGGAATCTTTGTTAGTTAGGCTCCCATGTCTGCGCCGCCGGAAATTCAACACACCCTCGGAAAGTCCGCCAGCCTCAGCGGCACCTCGTTGCACACCGGCGAGAAAGTCACCCTCCGGCTGCAGCCAGCGCCGATCGATCACGGGATAAAATTCAAACGCAAGGATCTGCAGGAAGAGCCGACGATCGACGCAAAGATCGAGAACCTGAAGACCGTCGAGCGCGCCACCACCATCGGCGAAGGCGCGATGCGCGTACATACGGTCGAGCACGTTCTCTCCGCGCTTTCTGCGATGGGCGTGGACAACGCCATCATCGAGATGGACGCGAACGAGCCGCCGATCGGCGACGGCAGCGCGGTCGGTTACGTGGACTTGATCAAGAAAGCTGGCGTCGTGCCGCAGGACGCGCCGCGGCGCATCTTCACCGTGCGCGAGCCGATCCACATCGAGACGAAAACCGGCTCGCTCCTGATCCTCCTCCCGGACGACAAATTTCGCATCTCCTGCACCCAGGCCGGACCGGACGGACGCTTCGCGCAATATCTCTCGACCGAAATCACACCCGCCATTTTCGAGCGCGAGATCGCGCCCGCGCGCACCTTCGTTTTCTACGAGGACGTAGCGCCGTTAATGGAGAAAAACCTGATCAAAGGCGGGAGCCTCGAGAACGCCATCGTCGTTCGTGGCGATGCAGTTTTAAGCAAAGAGCCGCTCCGTTTCGTGGACGAATTCGTTCGCCACAAAATCCTCGATATCATCGGCGACCTTGCGCTGTGCGGTCATCGCATCCGCGGGCACGTCGTCGCGGTGAAGCCCGGCCACGGCCCGAACGCCGAGCTGGCCCGCGCCATCACGCGCGAGTATGCGAAAGCGTTACCGACGCTGCAGCCGCGCGCTTTCCCCGCGGGCGAAGGCGGGCTCGACATCAACCAGGTGATGGCGATTCTGCCGCATCGCTATCCATTTCTCATGGTCGATCGCATCATCGGCTTCGAGGGCGAGAACAAAATCGTCGGCGTTAAATCGGTCACGATCAACGAGCCTTACTTCGGCGGCCATTTCCCTGGCCATCCGGTCATGCCCGGCGTGCTCCAGGTGGAAGCCATGGCCCAAGTGGCGAGCATTCTCATGATGAAGATAACCAAGAGCGCGAGCCGCATCGGTTACTTCGTCAGCGCGGATGAGGTGAAATTCCGCAAGCCTGTCTTCCCCGGCGATACACTTTTCATTCACGCGGAGCTGACCCGCGCCCGCAGCAATCGCCTCGCGAAAGCAAAGTGCCAATGCCGGGTTAACGACGCCGTCGTCTCCGAAGGCGAGCTCATGTTCACCTTCCTCGACAAGTGAGCGAAACGCAGATCCACCCCAGTGCGATCGTCGATCCGAGCGCGCAGCTCGGTGCTGGGGCGGTGGTCGGTCCGTATTGCATCATCGGCCCGGACGTCATTGTGGGTCCGGACTGTTGGTTGCAAAATCACGTCACGCTTTGCGGTCCGATGACGGCGGGTGCGCGCAATAAATTCTACGCCTACTGCTCGATCGGCCAGCAGACCCAGGACCTGAAATACGCCGGCGAACCGACTTACCTCGAAATCGGCGACGACAACTGCTTCCGCGAATTCGTCACCATCAACCGGAGCACCACGGCCGATGGCAAAACGCGCATCGGCAGTCGCGGAAATTTCCTCGCCTACAGCCACATCGGGCACGATTGCACCGTGGGCGACGCGGTTATTTTCTCGAACAACGGCACCCTCGCCGGCCACGTCCAGATTGGCGACCACGTTGTCATCGGAGGCCTCACCGCGATCCACCAATTCTGCCGCATCGGCCCCTTCGCCATCACCGGCGGTTGCTCGAAAATCGTGCAGGACATCCCACCGTTCATGATCGCGGACGGCAACCCGGCGGAGATCCGCGGGATTAACTTGATCGGCCTCGAACGCAACGGCTTCACGCCCGAAAAGGTGAAGTCGATCAAGGAAGCGTTCCGCCTCATCTACCGTTCGAAATACAACACGCGCCAGGCGATCGAGGCGGTGCGCAAAGAGCTGACGTTGACCGATGAGATCAACCAGATCCTCGCCTTCATCGCGGCCAGCGAACGCGGGATCACGCGGTAGCGCAGGCGTCGCGCCGGCTACGGTTGTTTTTGTTTCGCAGCCCCGGGGCTGAGGTCGTCCTCCACCTTCTTCAGCAGCTCGCCGGTGGGGCCGCCGGAGACGACCTGCAAAATATTGCGCACCAACTCCACCGCGCGTTTCGAGTTGCCCTGCTTCACCCATCCTTCCGCTTCTTCCAAGACGACGCGCAGGATGTCGTCGCGCTGGGTGTAGAGCGAGCGAGCTTGTTGGAAAAGGTTGATCGCGTCCGCGGTCTTTCCATCCTTCGCCTCCATCAATCCGAGGTCTTCGATCATCGGCCCGTTCGACGCGCCTGAAGCTGCTTTCCGCGCTTCTGCGCGATATTGAGCCGGCTCGAGCCCCGCGTTTTTCACCGCGAAGTCGTGATACATCTTCCAATTCGACGGCGCCTTCCCGGCGTCCCCTTCCGGATCGAGGTCGAGCCAGGAAGCGTAGGGCCGATAGAGCGGATCGCCCACCATCACCGACATCCACGAAAGTCCCTGCATCGAAATGTATGCGCTCTCCGCAAAGGTGAACCCGTGCAGGAGCCGATCGTTCAGGATATCGAGATGACTGGTGAGCTGCAGGTAGGGCTCATAAACATTCCCGATCGCCGCCGCCGCGCCACGCGAGAGGAGCGGACCGACCCAATAGCCATTCGGATCGCGCAGCGTGCTCGCGCTGAAGGAGTGGATGTGGACCGCGATCGCACCCGGCCGAAAACGAAAGAGCGGATCGGCAAACGGCCCGGTCACGCCAGCCGCATACCAACCGTAATAGAGCGCGCAATCGCTCATCGGATATCCCGCGGGAAACAACGCCGCCGTCTCCTCGGCGACCACAGGCACGCCGGCGTTGCGCAACTGCTGCACCACCTCCGTCAGCCATTCATCGCCAATGGTGTAGCCGCTCGATTTGTTCTGCGCGGTATCCACATAGGCACGGCCCCAAAGCCCGGTCTTCTCCGTCTCGATTGAGTCGAGGATCATCTGCCGCACCGTCGCGCTCAGCGGAGCATCAAGCCGGCAAACCAGGAGCAGCGGGAAATCACCCATCTCCATGATGCGGCGGTAACTTTTGAAGTAGGGATTGTTCGCCGCGCCCGAAATGTTTCGGTCCGATTTACCCAGGAGCGAAAGATCAGAATCGACTGAGGCTTCGTTGCGCGAACTGACGGGGTCATCGTGCTTCGTGTCGCCCGGATAATTTTCCGCCGCCTGGATTTTCAGCGGCATGCCCTTGATCAACGCGACGAAGCGGATCGTGCTCGCGCTGACTTTCCATTTGCCGTCATCGGCTTCGCGCACGGTCCACCAACGCTTCTTTTTGAAGAGAGCGCGGAGCGGTTCCGCGATGGTGCGGTCGTAATCCGCGCGGCTGATTTCCTCTTCTTTCGAACAATCCAGACCCACGAGATGATCGCGCGCGATCCCGCGTTTCTCCGCGTAAAATTTGGCCAGCTGCACCGAGTCCGGCACGGTGCGGTTGAAGATAACAATCGTCGCCGGAGCCAGCGGCTCCTCCGCCGACAGGCCTCCCGCCGCCCAGAAGCTCAGAGCAAGCACGTAGAAAATTCCAAGCCGCAGCTTCATAGCTCGATCTGCAGTCCATCGTAGGCGATGAAGACGCCCGGCGGCAGATCCGCCTCTGCGCTCTGCGCCAACTCATGCGCGATGTGCGTGAAGTAGGTGCGCTCTGAACGCACCCGCCGCGCCACTTCCAATGCCTGCCCAACACTGAGATGCGTCGGGTGCGGCTTCGGGCGCAAGGCGTCGATGACGAGCGCTTTCACATCCATGATTTGCTCCGCGATCGCATCGGGCACCGCGCTGCAATCGCTCAGATACGCGAGCAGCTTCACCCCGCCGCGCGTAAAGAGATAGCCATTCACGGTCGTGTGCCCATGCGGCACCGGCAGCGGCGTGAGCAAGGTTTCGCCTAGCTCGAATGGCCCGTCGATGAGATGCGGCTCGGGTTTGAGATAACCCGGAAATGGGTTCGTTGCCTTGAAGGCAAACTCGAAGACGCGCTCCAGGTCGGCCATCGTTTCGCGCGAAGCGTAGACCGGCATGTAACCGCGGATCGCGCCGAAACGCCGGAGATCGTCGAACCCCATCACATGATCGGTGTGCGAGTGGGTGAAGACGACCGCGTCCAGCCGGCGAATGTTAGCCCGGAGCGCCTGCGTCCGAAAATCCGTTCCCGTATCCACCACCCAGGCGCATTCCGGTGTTTCGCAATAAATCGACGAGCGCAGCCGATTATCGCGCGGATCGTCCGACCGACAGACCGCGCAGTCGCATCCGATCATGGGCACGCCTTGCGACGTGCCGGTGCCGAGAAAGGTGACCTTGAGTTGAGCGCGATTATTTGAGAGTGGAGAGTCCAGAACGAGCGAGCACTCTCACCTCACCATTTCGAAGTCTCAACCCTCCCCATGCCCGCCGTCCTCAATCTGCTGCGCATCAAAAACCTCGCCCTGGTCGAGGATTTGCAGTGGCAGCTCGAGCCCGGCTTCACCGCCATCACGGGCGAGACCGGCGCCGGCAAATCGATCATCATCGGCGCGCTCCAGCTCCTCCTCGGCGAGCGCGCGGATAAATCGCTCATCCGCACCGGCGCCGACACCTGCACGGTGGAGGCTGTCTTCGCGGGCGAAGAATTGGCGCGCCTGAATCCAGCGTTACTCGAAGCCGGCGTGGAAGGTTGCGAAGGCGAATTAATTCTCAAACGCACGCTCTCGACCGCGGGCGCGAACCGGCAGTTCATCAATGGATCGCCCACCACGCTCGCGGTTTTGAAGTCGTTAGGCGATGAGCTCGTGGATCTGCACGGGCCGCACGATCATCAATCGCTCCTCGCCCCCGAACGCCAGCTCGCCCTCCTCGACGGCTTTGCGCACTCCGGGCCTGCGCTCGAAGCATACCAACAGCATTACCGGCAACTCCAATCCCTCACCGCCGAGCACGCGAGCCTCAGCACCGCGGAATCGGCTCGCGCGCAAGAACTCGATCTGCTGCGACATCAAACCGCCGAGATCAACGCCGCCAACCTCGATGCGGCCGAAGAGGAGCAAATCGAAACGCGCTACAAACTGGCGAGCAACAGTCGGCGCTTGATCGAGCTGGCCAGCGGCGTGGCCGGACGGCTTGCGGAAGCTGACGATTCTGTCCTGACACAGCTGGCCGAAAGCCAGCGGCTCCTGCGCGAGCTGGAGAAATTCGATCCCGCGATGAGTGAACTCGTCGCGAGCCACGACGCCGCGGTGGTGGAGCTCTCGGAAATCGCGCGCACGCTCGCCGGATACGTCGAGCGGCTCGATCTCGATCCGCAACAGATGGTCGCCCTCGAGCAACGCGTCTCCTTGTTCGAAACGCTGAAGCGCAAATACGGCGGATCAATCGCAGACGTGATCGCTTTCGGTGCGCGCGCCGCGGAGCGCATGCAGAAGATTGAAGGACGCGACGCGGAATTGGAACGTCTGACGAAAGCGATCGACGCCGCTCAACGCGAAACTGCGAAAGCCGCAGCCGCCTTGCGAAAACTTCGCGCGAAAGCTGCGCCCAAGCTTTCGGAGACGGTGCGCCGCCATCTCCGCGATCTCGGTTTTCGTCAGTCAGAATTCGAAGCGCAGCTCACGGAGTTGCCCGAGCCGCGCGCACACGGAAGCGACACGCTGGAGCTTCTTTTTTCGCCGAACCCAGGCGAGCCGTTGAAGCCGCTCCGCGCCATCGCCTCCAGCGGCGAAATCTCGCGCCTCATGCTCGCGATCAAATCTTCGCTCGCGGCGCAGGATGCCATCCCGCTCCTCGTCTTCGATGAGATCGACGCTAACGTCGGCGGCGAGATCGCCAACGCGGTCGGCGCGAAGATGCGCGGCCTGGCCAGCGACCATCAGGTGCTGTGCATCACGCATCTGCCGCAGGTCGCGGCGACTGCCTCCACGCACTTCGTCGTCACGAAAGAAGTGGCGCAAGGCCGGACGCACTCCGAGTTGCGCGAAGTGAAAGGGAAGGCGCGGCAGGAAGAAATCGCGCGCATGCTCGGCGGGCAAAGCGATTCCGCGCTTAAGCACGCGGCGACGTTGCTGAAGGCGTAGGCATCATTCCTTCCGACGAATCGTGTAGTCGCCCTTGCGCACCGCGGGGCTAAATTCCCAACCCGGCTTCAGCTCCAGAGTCCAGCCATCGCCACGCGGTCGCTCCGTTTTCGCATCGCGCGCAACCGGCACCGCGATGCTGGTGAAGTCAGCGTTCAGCAGCGCGCCTCCGCGCGCAACGGTCAGGATTCCCCACTCATCCACGATCCGGATCGTCGGGTAGACGGTCCCGAGCGTGTCGAGCGGGACGAGCCTTCCGGGGTCGAATTGCATGTTCATTTTCTGCAGCGGCAGCCGGAGGACGGTGCCTTGGACAAGACGGGCGCGGTAGTCCGCCGCGCGCGCAGTGCGGTCCCGCTCACGCGCGGTTTCGGATTTCGCCAACTCGGAGCCGCCGTAATTTTCGGCCCGCTCCGCAGCCGTCGCCGCGAGATCGGGCGGGAGTGCGAAGTTGATGGCTCCCGCAAGCAGGCCGGCGAAGTCGTCCTCCTTGCGTAAAGTTTTTCGCCAGCCGGTCTTAACCGAATCGAGGAGCAGGCCATACGAGGGGCCGGTCGCGTAAGCGAAGGAGCGGACGAAGCTCGGCCGTTGCGGTGCTTCCGCTAATTCATGCTCGAAGACGAACCGGGGCTGATCCCCGCTGACGCCCAGTTTCACTCCCGTGTATTCGGCCAGGCCCTCGTTCATCTCCAGCGCGCGTTCCGACTCCACCGCGGACGGAAAGATCTCCCGTCGACGCGCGCGGAACGTCATGGCATCGCGCATCGCTGCTGCGCGCTCCGCTCCACTCGTGCGCAAAGCGACGCCCAGCGCGCGCCATTCCAGCTGCAGCCAATACCGCCCCTCGCGGGTATCGAGATGATCATTCGAAGGCTCGGCCGCTTCGAAGCCGAGCTCGTTCTGCACGCGGTGCCACATTTCATGCGCGAGTAAAACCCGCCGCAGCTCTCGCTCGCGTGGCAGCGGCAGCATCAGCATCGTCCATCTCACCCCAGACCAGTCGAGGGCGGTATTGGCGACGTTGATTTCCGAGGGCAATTGGCCGACAAAAATTTCGCCCTGCGCTTTGAGATTGCCCTGTGCGTCTGGCTGATTGGAAAAGACGGTACGCGTCTTCGCGTCCACCAGCAGCATCGGTCCGCAAAGTGATCGGCCCCACAAACCGCCGCCGTCCGCCGCGCATACGCTCTGTGCGAGCCTAAAGACTTTGGCAGCCTCGCTCGAAGTCATCGACTCGTGCGCGCTCGCATCCAGCGCAACCGCGAGCAGGAACGCGAAGATGCTCAGCTTCCTCATGCTTTCGATTTAACGACACCGCGATGGATTTTTGTCTACTCTATGTGGAAGCTGGCACCTTCGGCATCGCCCCACGCTTTCCGTCTCCTCCATTCGCATGATCCGCTATCTCTTCATTCTCCTCCTCGTCACCGCGCTGGCGCGGGTCAACGCAGCCGAGCAAAGTCCGGACGAAATCGCGCAAGCCTACGTGAAGCTGGTGCTGGCGATGGGCGAGCACGACAAGGATTACGTGGACGCCTACTACGGCCCGCCGGAGTGGAAGGCCGCGGCCGCGAAGGAAAAGAAGCCGCTGGCGGCGATCCGCGAGGAGGCGATGGAATTATTCGGCAGCGTCTCGCAGCTGCGCGCACCGGACGTTGAGATTGAACGGCTGCGCCTCGATTACCTGGCGAAACAGCTTTCCGCGCTCGAGGCGCGGGTCCGCATCGTTCAGGGCGAGAAGATGACTTTCGATCAAGAATCGCGTGCGCTTTACGACGCCGTCGCTCCGGTCAAAACGGAGGCGCATTTCCAGAAAGTGCTCGATCAACTGGAGCCGAAGATTCCCGGGAAAGGGCCGCTCGGGCCGCGCTACGAAGAGTGGCGGAAGCAATTCATCATCCCGCGCGAGAAACTGGACGCCGTCTTTCAACTCGCGATCAAAGCCTGCCGCGAACGCAGCCTGGCGAAAATCAAATTGCCGCCTAACGAAAGCTTCACCGTCGAATACGTCACCGGAAAATCGTGGGGCGGCTATAATTGGTATCAAGGCGGCTTCCGGAGCCTCATCCAGGTGAACACCGATCTCCCGACGTTCATCGATCGCGCGATCGATCTCGCCGCGCACGAGGGCTACCCGGGTCATCACGTTTACAACGTGCTCCTGGAAAAGAATCTGATGCGCGACCGCGGCTGGGTGGAGTTCTCGGTTTACCCACTCTTCTCTCCGCAATCGCTTATCGCGGAGGGGAGCGCGAACTTCGGCAAGGAGGTCGTCTTCACATCGGCGGAGCGGATCGCATTCGAGAAGACCGTGCTCTTCCCCGCCGCTGGGCTCGATCCGGAATCGGCCGAGAACTATTATGCGGTGCAGGCCCTGACCCAGGAATTGTCCTATGCGGGCAACGAAGCAGCGCGCCGCTTTTTAAATGGCGAGATCGATGCCGAGGCGACGAAGGCCTGGCTGCAAAAATATGCGCTGATGGACGAGAAACGCGCCGCGCAACGACTGCGTTTCATCGAGCAGTACCGGAGTTACGTGATCAACTACAATCTCGGCGAGGATCTGGTGCGGCGTTACATCGCGCGCGAGGGCGGCACCGCCGATCAGCCGGAGAAACGCTGGCAGGAATTCGAGAAATTGATCTCCTCGCCGCGCCTGCCTTCCGGCTTGGGCAAATAGCTTTCCCGCGCGCGAAGCCCGCTGCTATAGAAGGCCGTGCTCAACTACATCTGGCTCACGCTCGTTTTGCTCGCAGTCGCGATCGGCGGCTGGAACGATCGCTTGAAGGACGTGACCGATGGCGCATTCGACGGCGCGAAGACGGCGGTGACGATCGCGCTCGGCCTCATCGGGATCATGGCGATGTGGCTCGGCGTGATGCGGCTGGCGGAGAAGGCTGGCCTCATCCAGCGAATCGCGCGCGCGTTGCGCCCGATCATGCGCCGCCTCTTTCCCGACGTGCCGCCCGAGCATCCCGCGATGGGTTCCATGCTCATGAACATGGCGGCCAATATGCTCGGGCTCGGCAACGCCGCCACGCCGCTGGGTCTGCGAGCGATGCGCGATCTCGAAAGTCTGAACTCGCGACCGGGTATGGCCAGCAACGCGATGTGCACCTTCCTCGCGCTCAACACCAGCTCCGTCCAGCTTATCCCCACGACTGCGATCGCGATCCTCGCCACCGCCGGTTCCTCGCGTCCGACGGCGATCGTCGGCACCGCTCTCCTCGCAACTTTATGCGCTGCAACGGCTGCGCTGGTCTCGGTAAAGTTGCTGGAAAAGCTGCCGCTCTTCCGGGTCCCCGCGCCCGAGCAAACCGATCGCGTCTCGGCGCAGGTGGACGATTCGCCTCACGCCGGCGCGGAGGAAGTGCTCGCGCCGGCGCCTACCGCGCGTCCGCCACTTTGGGCGAGCGCGCTTCTCTTTCTTCTGATCGCGTTTTTCCTCTTCCTCTTCGCACGGAAAGTTTTCCCCGCGCTCCTCGGGCTGCCGTTGCCCGCCGGGATGGCGGATCAAGGCGTCTTCGTCCGCTCGGTTAACGCGCTCTCCATTCTCGCGATTCCATTCCTCCTCAGCTTCTTTCCGCTCTACGGACTCTCGCGCGGACTAAAGGTGTATGACGAATTTGTGGAAGGCGCGAAGGAAGGGTTCCAGGTCATCCTGCGCATCATCCCTTTCCTCGTCACCATGTTGGTCGCGATCAATATGTTCAAAGGCGCGGGCGGGATCGACCTCCTCACCCGCGCGCTCGCGCCCGTGCTCGGCCCGCTCCAGTTTCCGCCCGATCTTCTGCCGCTCGCGCTCATGCGTCCGCTGAGCGGCGGGGCCACGCTCGCTCTTTTGACCGACGTGGTGCATCGCCTCGGGCCGGACAATATCATCAGCTTCATGGCGGCCACGATCTACGGCAGCACGGAGACAACCTTCTACGTGGCCGCGGTTTATTTTGGCTCGGTCGGGGTAAAACAGACACGCCACGCCATCCCGGCCGGGTTGATTGGCGACCTCGTCGGCGTCGTTGCATCAGTCATTATCTGCCGAGCCGTGCTAGGTTAGGGCATGCAACCTCTCTGCCCCGCCGGCCCCTTGGTTAGGCGCCCGCTATTTTTACCTCGCCAGCAACCTACTCCAGTTCCTATCGTCCCTCGTTCATGATTCAGCGCGACTATCTTATCATCGGAAGCGGTATTGCCGGCGGCAGTGTATGCGAGAGCATCCGGAAGTACGACAAGCGGGGCAGCGTCACGCTGGTCGGCTCCGAAAATTTTCTACCCTATAAGCGCTGGATGCTCTCGAAGGCCTTCCTACGCGAGAAGGTGCCAGCGGTCAAAAAACTGCCGCACGTCGATCCGAGTTGGTACGAGAAGAACAAAATCGAGACCCGGCTCGGCGCCATGGTCACGCAGCTAAACATCGACCGCCGCCTCGCCGTTCTCGGCAACGG
Source organism: uncultured Verrucomicrobiae bacterium (assembly GCA_963788065.1). Lineage (GTDB taxonomy): Bacteria > Verrucomicrobiota > Verrucomicrobiia > Chthoniobacterales > UBA10450 > JACCTI01. The sequence continues at coordinate 1,253,112 of CAWBFF010000008.1, read as the reverse complement.
GGAGACGATCGAGTTTAACAAAGCCTGCCTCGCCATGGGCAGCCGACCGGTGCGTCCCCCAGTGGCGGGCACCAACCTGGGCAACGTCATCTATCTCCGCACCACACGCGACGCGCTCGCTCTGCGCGAGATGGCGAGTCTGGAAAAAACCGTCGTCGTCATTGGTGGCGGTCTGCTCGCTTGCGAAGTCGCTTCCAGCCTGCGGCAGATGAAATTCAAAGTCAGCATGATGCATCGCAATCGCTACCTGCTGAATCGTTATCTCGATCCGGAGACGGGCGCGTGGGTGACCGGGTTCTTCGAAAAGCACGGGATCACGCTACTACTGAACCAGAGCTTAAACGGCTTCGAAGGAAAGACGGTGCTGCGCAACATCCAGACCAAGAGCGGCGATCGCGTCGCGGCCGGGGTGGCGATCGTGGCCTGCGGCGCCGAGCCGAATCTCGACCTGGTACGGAACACCCCGCTCTCGGGCCCGCACGGGTCGCCCGTCACGGAATATCTCGAAACGGAAGAGAAAGGCATCTACGCGGTGGGTGATCTGGCGTTTTATCCCGATCGGCTTATGGGCGGGGTGCGCCGGCAGACGCATTGGGATAATGCGCGCGAGCAAGGCCTCGTGGCCGGCTCAAACATCACGGGCAAGAAAGCGCATCCGCTACGAGCAGATCCCATATTTCTGGACGGAGATGTTTGATCTGAAACTCGATTTCGTGGGCGACTTCAGTCTGCAACCAACCCGGATGGAACTGAACGGCACTCACGCGAAAAAGAAGTTTACCGCGCGCTACTATCAGGGCGACCGCCTCCGCGGCCTTCTCCTTTGCGACGGGTCGCCACGCGAAGTGGAGGCGGCGAAGACAGAGCTGCGCAACGCCCTCGGAAAGTAATTCGAGCGGATTCGAACTAATCGCTCGCTCAGCGTCGCCGACGGCTGCTCCCGCCGAAGAGGCCGCCTAACATCCCGCGCACCAGCTGCCGTCCGATCTGCGTGCTCGCGGCGCGCATGGCGCTTTTCGCCATGCTGGTGGCGACGGAGTCGCGCACTCCGCCGCGCGGGCCGATGGTCGGCGAGAAGATTTTTTCGAGAAAACCCGGTTGCGCCGGAGCGGGAACAGACGCGCCCGGTGTCGCGACCGGAGCAGCTGTCGTTTCGGCCGCGGCCGCAGCCTTGGCCTGCAGCTGCTCGTAGGCCGATTCGCGATCGATCGCCTTTTCGTAGTGGCCAGCGAGATCGGAGCCGGCGATCAAGGCACGGCGCTGCTCGGGCGTGATCGGCCCGAGACGGCTGCGCGGCGGAGCGATCAAGGCCCGCTCGACCACCGTCGGTTTACCATCCTCATCCAGCATCGAGACGAGCGCTTCGCCTACGCCTAATTCGGTCAGCACTTCCTCTACCTTGAGCTTCGGATTTTGCCGAAAGGTTTGCGCGGCCGCGTTGACCGCTTTTTGATCGCGAGGAGTGAAGGCTCGCAGCGCGTGCTGGACACGATTGCCGAGCTGGCCGAGGACCACGTCTGGTATATCGAGTGGGTTCTGGCTCACGAAATAAACGCCGACGCCCTTCGAGCGGATCAAGCGCACGACCTGCTCGATCTTTTCCGAAAGCGCCTTCTCAATGTCGGCGAAGAGCAGATGCGCCTCGTCGAAGAAGAAGACGAGCTTGGGTTTTTCGGCGTCGCCGATTTCCGGCAGCCGCTCGAACAACTCCGAGAGGAGCCAAAGCAGAAACGTTGCGTAAACTTTCGGCGACTGCTGCATGAGCTTTTCGGCCGAGAGAATATTGACCACGCCGCGACCGTTCCGCGTCTGGATGAGATCGTCGAGATCGAGTGCCGGTTCGCCGAAAAATTTGTCCGCGCCCTGCGTTTCGAGCGCGAGGAGATTGCGCTGGATGGCGCCGGCGCTGGCGGCGGAGACGTTCCCGTACTGCGTCTTGAACTGGTCCGCATGATCGGCCACGAACTGCAGCATCGAGCGCAGATCTTTCAGGTCGAGCAAGAGCATGCCGCTCTCGTCCGCGATATGGAACACCATGTTCAACACCCCGGCCTGCGTATCATTCAAATCTAGGAGCCGGCCGAGCAGGAGCGGCCCCATTTCCGACACGGTGGCCCGCACCGGATGTCCGTTCTCGCCGAAGACATCCCAGAAAACGACCGGCGAGGCTTCGCCTTTAAAATCCGCCAGGCCCAGCTCCTTCGCGCGCGCCACGATCTTCGGATGATCCGCTCCGGGTTGGCTGATGCCCGCCAGATCGCCCTTCACATCCGAGAGGAAAACGGGAATGCCGCGCGCGCTGAAACTCTCCGCCAGCGTCTGCAGCGTGACAGTCTTGCCAGTGCCGGTGGCGCCGGCGATGAGGCCGTGGCGATTCGCCATCTTCGGGAGGAGATAGAGCGGAGTGCGGCCGCTTTGCGCGATGAGAATGGGCTCGGTCATAGGGAGTGAAGAGGAACCTTGCGAGGCGCCTGACGCGAGCGATTATCGAAGGCGATCAACTCCGAAAGCAAGTCGTTTGCACTTCAGCTTAATAAACCTATGACCGCCATCCCACTCGTCGTCGCCGTGCTGCTCTTCGCCATGGCCTGTTATTTTTTGATCCCGCGAAAACAAACGCGCGCGCACGGATTGCGCACGGCCATGGGGGTCATCGCGCTCATCGCGTTGGGCTTCATTCTCTGGCTCGCGCTCGGCGCGAAGTAGGGCCTCACCGCCCTGCGCGAATTGTTCAACCGCCCACGCCTACCGCGTCCGCGTTCTCCGTCTCCGCACCCTCGGCCTTCTCCGGCGCGAGTTCGTCGATCGGTGCCGGCACGATGGAGAGCACTTCGAAACTCCCGTCGCCTTCGTCTTTGTTCAACGTCACCACGTCCCCGATTTTGTGGCCGAGGAGCGCCTGCCCGATTGCCGTCTGATACGAGATGATGCCCGCGGTGGGATCGCCGTCCCACGCACCGAGAATAGTGTACGTCTCCGTCTGCCCGCCGTCCTGATCGCGTAACGTCACCACCGTGCCGATCGAGACCTGCGAGACGTCCGGATTGGCAAAATCAGTCCCGCGCGCACGATGCAACGCTACTTCCAGATCCGCCTTGCGCCGCACGAGCACGGCCTGCATTTCCTTCGCCGCCTTGAACTCGAAATTCTCACGCAGATCGCCGTACGAACGCGCCACGCCGATCTCCTTGCTGTTCTCCGGAATCTTCTTGTTGATCAACTCCTCGAACTCCGCCTTCCGCTTTTCCAGGCTGCTCCAGGAAACAATGAGCGACTCGGTTTTCTCTTCCTTCTGCTCGCCCGTGATCACGCTTTCCAGCTGCGGGAAGAGTTTGATGATGCGGGCGAGGAGCGAGCGCTTGGTCAACTCGTCGAAGACCGGCGTCAACATCAGCCGACGCATGGCGTCACGCGCCACGCTTACTTCGGATTGGGCAAACATATCCGGAATCAACTCCCGATCGTCGAGCAAGAGATCGCGCAGTTTGCTCCCGCGGCTATTCTCGTTGTGCTGATCGCGCTCCAGCGCAGAGAGGATCGCGCCGAGCAAGTCGGGCTTGATCAAGCCCCCGACATCGCCCGCGCGTTCTTTGCAAAGCCAGGTCAGCGCTTCGCTCGTGGCCGAATGCTCGCGAATCCCGCGCTCGAGATACGTATGCAATTCCGCCTGTCGCCCCGCTTCGGCGAAGACGCGCGGAATTTGCAGGACGGCGCGGGCGTGATTCGACTGCATGAGGTGCAAAGCCCGCTTTGTCCAATCCGGACCGAGCGCGGCCGGCAGAGCCTGCAAAACGCGGCGCTCTTTCGCGGACGGGAGTTTGGGTAAAATCGTCACCAGCCGTGCATCTTCTTCGAGGAGAAGACGGCCGAGCGTTAGGTCCGGCTTGCCGCTCTTTAACTCCGGCGAGCCCTTCAAAATGTCGTCGCGCGCAATGACCAGCTCGATGGAGAACGCGGGATTGAAGCGCTGGTTGCGCTCCGCTGCCTCCTCGATCTTATCGATCAAAGGCTGCAACTGCCGACCCGCATCGCTGAATTCGCTTTGGAATTTGATGATCTGATCGAGCGCCGCCGCCTGTTCCTTTGGCTGGCGCGCCTGCTCGAAAACGGCGAGCAACTCATCCGCGCGCGAGACTTTCTCCGCCCGCAATTCGATCGGCTCGGTTTTCTTCGTCGGGAGGTGGAAGAAGCCGTCTTTTTTCAAAGCCTTGGAGGTCGAGGTCCACCAGCGTTTCCATTCCGCTTCGGTGAAGAGATCGCCGATCAACCACTGGCTGATCTGCGTCTGTGTCGCCGCACCGCCCAAGCTTTCCAGAATGTTGCGCACCACTGCGGCGGGATCTTTCTTCAGCAGCCCTTTTATTCCGTTTAGGTCCGTCGCTTTGCGGGCCAGAAAATGTTCCGGCGGGATGACGGTGAGGTGATCCGCTGCGTAGGAGAGCTGCATCGGATGCCCCTTCTTCCCAGGGAAATCGATCAGGATTTGATTGAGCAGGAGATTCCATTCCGCCACTCGTCCAAACCCCCAGCTTTTGTGCAGGCAATAGGTGCCCGCCTTCAGTTTCTCCAGTTGATCCGCCGCTTTCGCGGTCAATTTTCCAGACTCTACCAGCTTCTCCAGTTCGGCATCCATCAAGGCGGAAAAGCTACGGCGAACGCCGCACTTGGCGAGGGAAAAGAAAGTTCTGGCGGCAAACGCCAGGAAATCGCGTGCGACGGAAACCATTTCGCCCGTGAGGGAACCGGCGCCGCTTGTCCTCCGTTTGTTGCCGTTCCCTGATTTCACCGGGCTTGCGCCTCGTTTTGGTTTGCGGGCGGCCAGCCGGCGTGGAAACTAGGCGCCCGTGCCACTCTGGTTTTGGATCGCATTTCATCTCGGGGTGTTTCTCGTTCTCGCGATCGATCTCTTCGGGTTTAATCGGAAAGCGCACGTCACCAGCATCCGCGAAGCGTCGATCTGGAGCGCTGTCTGGGTGCTGCTTTCCCTCAGCTTCAATCTCCTCGTCTGGCATCTGAAAGGCGCGCAATCCGCGCTCGATTTCTTTACCGGCTACGTCATCGAGTACCTCGCTCAGCGTCGATAACATCTTCGTCTTCGTCCTCATTTTTACCTACTTCAAGGTCCCGCGAAAACATCAGCACCGCGTCCTCGTTTGGGGCATTATCGGCGCACTGATCATGCGCGGAGCGATGATCGGGCTCGGGGTCGCGTTGGTCGATCGCTTCCACTGGATCCTCTACCTCTTCGGCGCCTTCCTCTTCATCACCGGCATTCGCATGCTCGTCAGCCACGGCGAGGAGATTGACCTCGAAAGCAATTTCGTTCTCCGCCTTTGCCGACGCTGGATGCGGGTGACGCCGGATTATCACGAACAGAAATTCGCCGTGCGCGTGGACGGCCATTGGATGCTGACCCCGCTCGCGCTCGTCCTGATCGTGATCGACATCATGGATCTCGTCTTTGCGGTCGATTCCATCCCGGCGGTGTTCGCCATCACGCAAGATGAGTTCATCATCTACACCTCGAACATCTGCGCCATCCTCGGCCTGCGCTCGCTCTACTTCGTCCTCGCCCACATCATCGATCGCTTCATTTATTTGAAGACCGGCCTCGCCCTCGTCCTTGGTTTCGTCGGTTTGAAAATGATCGTCGCGGACATTTTCCACATCCCAAATTGGGCTTCGCTCGGCTTCATTGTCACCACTCTCGGCCTCACCATCGCGCTCTCCATCCGGCGCCACGCGCGGGCGCGAGCGGAAATGAAGATTGCCTCGCGCGCGGTAAAGTTCTTAGCTTTGGGCACGCCATGAAATCGCTCGTTGCCGCCGCCCTCCTCATCACCCTCGCCGCGGTCTGCCGCGCGGACATTCACGACCCGCCCTCGAACGATTACGGCCCGACGCGGAAGCTCGGGCGCGGCGTTTCCAATCTCCTCTTCGGCTGGTCGGAACTGCCGACCACTGTCGGCCGCATCAATAGCGTGGAAGGTAATTCTGGCGCCGCCGGCTACGGTGTCGTCCGCGGCGTCGGCCGCAGTGTGCTGCGGATGGGCGCGGGCCTGTTTGAAATTCTTACCTTCCCGGTGCCGGTCGTGCGCGGCAGTTATTATCCTGTGTTGGAAAGCAACACCCACTGGATTCACGCCGGCTACAAAGAGTTTCCGCCCGAGCTCGGGAACGAATCGAAATATCACTACGTCCGCGAGGTACTAGCGGCAGAGTGGAACTCCAGATCCACGACGTCGCTTTCGGCGGGAAGGGCGTGGGGCGAAGCGAAGGCAAAGCCGTCTTCGTCCCCTTCACCATCGAGGGCGAGCGCGTGCAGGCGCGCGTCGTGCGCGAGAAAAAGAACTTCGCGGAAGCGGAGCTGGAGGAAGTGCTCACAGCTTCGCCTCAGCGCACCACGCCCGAGTGCCCTTACTTCGGCCGCTGCGGCGGTTGCAGCTACCAGCACATCCGCTACGAGCACCAACTCGAAGTCAAAGCACGTCAGGTCGAAGCCGCCCTCCGCCGCCTCGGTCGGCTCGAGCAAATCCCGATGCGGCCAATCATTCCCTCGCCCAAACCCTACGGCTATCGCAACCGCATCACCGTCCACGCGGAAGACGGCGTGGTCGGTTATTTTCGCCGGGACGCGCATGAATTGATCGACGTCGAGCGCTGCCCAATCGCCGCGCCGGAAGTGAACGCGGCGCTCGCCGAGTTGCGCGCGAACCGGCCGCGCGATGGACACTATGCCCTCCGCGCGCATCGCGGGCCGCGCATTTTCGCCCAGACCAACGACGAAGTGGGCGAGCTGCTCGCGCAGTTGGTGGGCGAAATGTTTCCGCCGGGCGGGCACCTCCTCATCGACGCCTACTGCGGCGCGGGCTTTTTCGCGAAACGATTGCTCGGGAAATTCGAGCGCGTTATCGGCATCGAGTGGGACCGCTTCGCCATCGCCGCAGCGCAGCAGAACATCAGCCCAGCCGAGACCTATCTGAGCGCGGACGTCGAGCCCACTCTCGCCCGGCTCCTGCGCGAGAACGATCCTGCTCGCACCGCCGTGATCCTCGATCCTCCCGCGACCGGCCTCACTGCGGGCACTCGCCGCGCGCTTCTGGATTCTGCGCCGGCCACACTCGCTTATGTCTCCTGCAATCCCGCCACGCTCGCGCGCGATTTAGGCGAATTGCAGGCCGGCTTCCGCATCGTTTCCGTCACGCCGCTCGATATGTTCCCGCAGACCGCCGAAATCGAGGTCGCAGTGCATTGCGAGCGCGCCTAACGACTCCGGTCGCCAAACGGAACCGCTCGCAGAAACCACTTGCCAGCGCGGGACGCGTCAATCGAGAGTCCTGCATCCTCGATGTCTGACCCAGCGAACGCCGGCACGCATCGTCCACGGAACGTCGATTGGAAGCGCGCAGCTGCCCTCCTCTACGGGGATTGGGGGACGAGCAAAGCCTACGTCATCGGCCTCGCCTTTGTTGCCGCGGGCTTTTCGTCGTTCCCGATCATTCTCGCGGTCTCTGCCTTGACGGGTCTGGTCGGGCTCAACTACGCCATCATCTGCCGCTACTTCCCGGAAGGGGGCGGCGTTTACTCAGCGGCCCGCTCGCAGAGCCGACTGCTCGCGGTCGTTGGCGCGCTTCTACTCGTGGCCGATTTAACGGTGACGGCTGCGCTCAGCGGTTGGTCGGCCTTGAGTTATTTCCCGATCGAAGTTTTCTCGCGTCACATCGTGGTCTCGACCACGGGCCTGATCGTCCTTCTCGGCGCGGTCAATTATCTCGGGCCGAAACACAGCGGCACGCTCGCGCTCGCGCTCGGCATTCCCACGGTCGTGATCGTGGTGGCGCTCATCGCCTTGAGCATGCCGCATCTCACCTTCGCGCATTTGGAACCGCTGCATGAAAGCTACCGCGCGCTTTGGATTCAATTCGTCGGCGTCATCCTCGCGCTCAGCGGCGTAGAGGCGATCGCCAACCTGACCGGCGTGATGAAGTTGGACCGCGGCTCCACCGCCGAGGAACCAAAGGTCGGCCGCGAAGCCGCCAAGGCCATCTGGCCCGTCGCGCTCGAAGTAGTGCTCGGCACGGCGCTGCTTGGTTGGGCCATGCTCTCGCTCCCAAGCGTGCTGGAGAAAACGCTCGGCCTGACGGACAAGGCCGAGATCGTGGCCGTGCTCGACGCTCACAAGGAAGACATGCTCCGCTTCATGGCCGAGCAATTTGCGGCCGTGACCTTCGGCCCTGTCGCCGGCCACATTTTCGGCATCGTAGTGGGCCTGCTCTTTTTTCTTCTCCTGCTGAGCGCGGCTAATACCGCCATCGTCGCGCTCATCGGGCTGACGTTTATGATGGCGCGCGATGGCGAAATGCCGCAGGTGCTTACCCGGCTGACCGGGCGTGGAGTGCCGTATTGGCCGCTGGTCATTGCAGTCGCGCTGCCCGCGCTGGTCTTGATTTCGTCCGCCAGCTTCGAAGGGCTGGCCGGCCTCTACGCCATCGGCGTGGTCGGCGCCATCGTGCTCAATCTCGGCTCCTGCACTTTCAATAAAGCGCTCCCGCTCGCCTGGTATGAACGCGCGCTCTTCGCCTTCACTTTCGGGCTGCTTTTCCTGGTCGAGTTAACCCTGGCCCACGAAAAACATGACGCGCTTTTCTTCGTCATGTGCATCCTCATCGTCGGGCTGACGCTGCGGACCTGGACGCAACGGCGCTCCGGCCTAACGACCGTTACCGTCCCCCACCAAGTCGCAGAAATGGTCTCGCCCGCCGGGCTGGCCACGCTCCAGCCGCGCATGGAAGAAGGCCACAAAATCCTGGTTTGCGCCCGCGGTCTGACTCCGGTACTCCGCTTCGCCCTCGATGAAGCGCAACTGCGCAAAGCTGTCCTCTGCGTGCTCTACGTGCGCGAAGTAGCCGCCTTCATCCCCGCCGGCACCGCCGAAGTGGGACGGGCGCGCTGGCAGGATGATCCGCACGCTGCCGCCATCATGTCCGTGATGCTGAAGGCGGGAAAAGAACGCGACGTCTGCGTCCTCCCGATTTATGCCGTGAGCGATGACGCGGCCGCGACAATCATCGATCTCGCCGCCACTCTGGGGGTGGATTATCTGCTAATCGGCGCTAGCCAACGCCACAGTTTGGAGAATCTTCTGCGGGGCAGTGTGGCGACGGGTGTGGCCCAGAATTTACCGGACTCGATCGAGTTGATCATTTTCGGCTGAGCCGCGCTGCCACAATCCCAACCCGCGAAAAATGGCTGCACCCATTGCTGAACCCGGCGTCCACCGTCCTCGGAACGTGGATTGGAAACGCGCCGCCGCGCTTCTCTACGGCGACTGGGGGACGAGCAAAGCCTACGTCATCGGCCTCGCTTTTGTCGCCGCCGGGTTCTCGTCCTTCCCCATCATCATCGCGGTCTGCGTGCTCACCGCAGTCGTCGCCTACAATTACATCATCGTCTGCTCGCATTTCCCGGATGGCGGCGGCGTTTATTCCGCGGCGCGACAGCAGAGCCGCTTCCTCGCTTCCACCGGCGCGCTGCTGCTCGTGGCAAATTTCATGGTCACGGCTGCGCTCAGCGGTTGGGCTGCGGTGAGCTATCTCGGCGTCCCGCCGCGCCACGCGCAGCTCGCCACCATGGTGCTCATCCTCCTCGTGGGCGTGATCAATTTCTTCGGGCCGAAACACAGCGGCAGCGTTTCGCTTTGGCTGGCGCTCCCGGCGGTCGTCGTCGTTATCGCCATCATCGCGCTCGCCGGTCCCTACCTCACCACCGTCCATCTCGAGCCGCGGCACGCGGATTTGCAACACACCTGGGTCGCGTTCGTCGGCGTCATCCTCGCCCTCAGCGGCGTGGAAGCCGTGGCCAACATCACCGGCGTGATGAAGGCCGATCCCGGTTCCACTCCCGAACACCCCAGGTCACACGCACCGCCACGAAAGCGATCGTGCCCGTCGCGATCGAAGTCGTCATCGGCACCGCTCTCCTCGGCTGGGCCATGCTTTCGATCCCGACCTCCTTCGGCGCCGAGCTCGCCGCGCACAAGGAGGACATGCTCCGCTACCTCGCCGAGCATTACGGCTCGCTCACCATCAATCCCACCGTCGGCCACATCTTCGGCCTCATCGTCGGCGCGGTCTTCGGCTTGCTCCTCTTCAGCGCGGTCAACACCGCGGTCGTAGCGTTGATCGGCGTCATCTACATGATGGCGCAGGATGGCGAGATGCCGCGGCAATTGGTCCGCCTCAATCGCCACGGCGTGCCGCGTTTCCCGCTCTTCATCGCCGTCGCCATCCCCATCGTCATCCTCGCGGTCACGAAAGAATTCGAAGGCCTGGCCGGCCTCTACGCCATCGGTGTCGTCGGCGCCATCTCCGTCAATCTCGGCGCCTGCACTTTTAACAAGCGGCTCGATCTGCGCTGGTACGAACGCGGCATCATGGGGCTGACGTTTGTCGTCCTCGCGGCGGTCGAGTTGACCATCGCCAAGACCAAACCCGAGGCGCTCTTCTTCGCCATGTGCGTGCTCGGCGTCGGCTACGGTCTGCGCGCCTACTCGCACAAGCTCTCCGGTTTGAAGACCGTCACCGTCACGCGCGGCGTCGCCGCCATGGTCACGCCCGACGTCTCTTCCGCGCTGCAACCGCGGCTCGAGGAAGGCCAGAAGATCATGGTCGCCGCTCGGGGCATCACGCCCGTGCTTGGCTTCGCGCTCGATGAAGCGCAGCTGCGCAAAGCCGTCCTCTGCGTCCTCTTCGTCAAAGAGATCAACGTCTATTTCTCCGCCGCGCCGGCCGATCTCGGCCGCTCCAAATGGCAGGACGATCCCGAGGCCAACGCCATCATGTCCCTCATGCTCAAGATGGGCGAAGAGCGCGACGTCTGCGTCCTGCCCATCTACGCCGTGAGCGAAAACGCCGCCGCTACCATCCTCGATCTCTCCGCCACCATGGGCGTCGATTATCTCATGATCGGCGCCTCCCAACGCAGCGCGCTCAATCATCTCCTCCGCGGCAGCGTCGTCACCAGCGTGGCGCAACAGTTGCCCGACGAAATCCGCCTCGTCATCTTCGGTTAGGCGAAAGCGCGAAGCGAGAGGCTCGCTCGGATTAAAAGTCGGCAACGGAACGCGGGCCTCTGGCCTGCGCGGCCGGCATGCGTCTCGCATGTCGATTAGAGTCCCGGCAGGCGAGACGCCCGCCAGCCGCACAGCCGGGACGGCCGCGCTCCGGTCAGTTCATGGTAGCGTTGTTCCAGCGGATGCTTTCACGAGCGAGACATCGGTTGCGTTGATGCTGCCGTCCGCGGTCACGTCATAGAAGAAGGTGGCCGCATCCACGGGCTGGCCGCTGCGCGATTTTGTTAACCCGATGTCCGTGGCATTCACGGCCGCGCTGCTGTTCACATCGCCGACGAGCACCCGGATCGGAATGGTCACATCGGTAGAGCCATTCACGTTATTGAGCGTCACCTGGATGGTTTGGGCATTGGCCACATTGGTTAACGGGATGGTGACGACATTGCCGCTCGTGGTGACCATTCCGCCGTTACTCACTCCACCGCTGCCTATCGTCCCCAAACCTGAGGTGACCGCGGCCTGCGGACTGGCGCTGACCGAGACGTTGGCGAGGAAGTTGAGGACGATGGTGTAATCTCCGGTGGCGCCGCCGCTGCGGGACTCCAATCCGGGGTGTTTCACTCAACGGGAGATTGACATCAAAACTGCCGGCGGCGCCATGCGTCTTTCGTGAAACGGCGGTTTGCACGATCGGCACCGATGGTTGCGCGCAGTATCTCGCCGCCAGTGTTCAAATAGTGATTGCTACCATCGCGAAAGAAGCCGCCCCAGACGATCATTTCGCTGCCAGTCCACACCGCGGTGGGAGACACTCGGGCACTGGGAGCATTGGTCGCACTGGTCGTCACCCAGTTATTTGCGCTGGGACTATATCTCGCCCCGTCGTTCAGGTAAGTCGTGGTTTGACATATTTGGGTGGTGCACCCAAATCCGCCCCAGACGATCATCTGATTCCCAGTCCACACCGCGGTGTGAAGATATCGTCTGGTCGGGGCATTGGTGATGCTGGTCGCAGTCCAACTGTCGGCGTTGGGATTGTATCTTCCGCCAGTATCGGTCTGGCTGGAGAAACGTAAATCCACCCCAGATGATCATCTCGTTCCCAGTCCAGACGCTGGTGTGCAAGCCACGGGCGGTCGGCGCGTTCACCATGCTCGTGGCGTGTCCAACTGTCCGTCGTGGCATTATACCGACCGCCGGTATTGATCCATTGGCTGTTCGCGATCGCTCCACCCCAGACGACCATTTCACGGCCCGTCCAGAGGGCGGTGTGGCTATCCCGGCCAGCGGGCGCGTTGCTTAAATTCGTGGCGGTCCAGCTGTCGGTGTCGGGATTGTATCTTCCACCCGTGTTCACGTAACGGTCGGTCGCCGGTGGGTCCTGGAAGTATCCACCCCATACGATCATCTCCCGGCCCGTCCAGACTGCAGTCTGATTTTCCCGGGCCTGGGGCGCGTTCGCCGTGCTGGTCGCAGCCCAAGTGTCGGCGCTCGGATTGTATCTCCCCCCGGTATCGAACCAGACGCCCGGCGTGTCTCCGCCCCAAACGATCATCTCCGTGCCCGTCCACACTGCGGTGAGGTCCGCCCGATTGTTGGGTGCGTTCACCGTGCTGGTCGCGGCCCAACTGTCCGTGCTGGGAAAGTACCTCGCTCCCGTGTTCGAAAAAACATTGAGGCCAATCGCCCCGCCCCACACAATCATTTCACTGCCCGTCCACACCGCCGTGTGCCGGTAGCGGCCAGTGCCTTGGAAGGCGGTGGCCGTCCAGGCGTCATCACACCCATTCGGTTGCTTCGATAATCGCGGCAGGGTGTAAAGACCGCGCGGCGCCGCGATCGCCCCGTCCACCTTTTTTTCGGCGTTAGCCAGCCAGGATTCGAGCGGTTGCTTTGACCAGGTAATGGTAGCGATCTTCATCCGGCCTTCGCTTTTTTCGATCACCACCGTCGCGTAAAAGCGCGTCTCGTCCTCTTGCAGCGGACTGAGCTTTCCGATCGCGATGAGTGCATCCGCTTCCCGCGGGCGTGCTTTTCGAGGAAGAGGAACTGCTGGCCGTGCCAGGCGCACTCAGCATCGCCGCGAGTTCTTGCAGAGTTTCGTCCCATTCGCCGTCGGTCAGGTTCATGGCGCCACCAATTTTCTGCCCGTGTTCGCCGCGGTCGCTCTTGCACAATTCGATTTCGCTGTACTCGCCGCTGAGCTGTTTCATCTGCTCGACTCCTCGTGGCAGGCCCAGCTCAGCTTCCGCGCGCTCCTTCAGCTCACCGTGAATCCGTTCGTCGTAGGCATACCAGTTGGTCAGCAACCGCTCGGCGAGCGCAGGTCGCGCGAGACATTCCGCAATCAAAAACGGGTCATCGCCGAGTGCGGCAAACAGTTCACGCAACACCTCCGGCTGTTTGCTTTGCTCCGCCATCCGCTGCATTTCCGCCTGCAATTGTTCGGCCCGAAGCGGCTGCCCCCAGAAATCTTCCAGCGCTTGCGATTTGCGCAGGTAGTCTCCGACTCTCTCTTCCAGCGCCGCGGCAGATACCACTTGGGCGAGCGGCGGTTTCGCGCCCGGGTTCTCCTTCGGCCAGACGCGGTGCCGCCAGTAAACCTCTTCGATCGCGCGCTGATAGTCGACGCGCTCCGCGAAGGTGAGCGGACGATTGAAACCTTTGCTGGCCGCTGCCGGACGGACGAACCCGAACAATGTCCCGGCGACAACGAAACATCCGGCGCTGGCGACAAGCACGAGACCGATTCCCCTTTTTTTCATGGCTCGAAACTCACGGTAGCGCCGTTCCGGCGGACGCTTTCACCAGCCACACATCGGTCGTGTTGATGCTCCCGTCCGCGGTCACATCGGAGCATGAAGGTGGTCGGGCCAACGGGCTGCCCGCTGCGCGATTTTGTTAACCCGATGTCCGTCGCGTTCACCGCCCCGTTGCCGTTCACGTCGCCGACGAGCACGCGCATCGGGATGGTCACGTTGGTCGAGCCATTCACATTATTGAGCGTGACCTCGATGGTCTGGGCATTGGCCACATTGGTCAACGGGATGGTCACGACATTTCCGCTGGTGCTGACCTGGCCGCCGTTGTCGATTCCGCCGCTCCCGATGGTCCCCTTGCCCGAGGTGACTGCAGCTTGCGGACTGGCGCCCGATCGGCGACGTTGGCCAGGAAGGTGAGCACGATGGTGTAATCCCCGGTGGCGCCGCCGCTGCGGCATTCCATTCCCGGTGTCCCGCTCACGGGTAGATCGACATCGAAACTGCCCGCGTTGCCGTGCGTCTTGCGCGAGACCGCGCTCTGCAGGAGCGGAGTGGAGGGTTGCGCGCTGTATTTCCCCCCGGTGTCGAGCTGGTAACCGCCCTCGTTGTTCCCGCCCCAGACGATCATTTCATTCCCGGTCCAGATGGCGGTGTGATCGTAGCGCGCGAGAGGAGCATTCACCGTTGTCATCTGCTTCCAACTGTCGGTCACGGGATCATAGCGCTTCCCATCGTTGAAAGTGTCGGTCTGAGTGAGTGCCGCCCCAGACGATCATTTCTCGGCCCGTCCAGACCGCGCTGTGATCACCTCGCGCGGCGGGCGCGCCGTTGCTCACGCCCGTGGCGATCCAGCTGTTGGTCGCTGGATTATATCTGCCGCCGGTGTTCGTGACCTGGAAGTTTTCGTCCGCCCCGCCCCAGACGATCATTTCACTGCCCGTCCAGACGGCGCTATGCCCGATCCGCCCCGGTATAGTGGGCCCGGGATCTGGCAGCGGCGTCCAGGTGTCGGTCGCCGGATTGTAGCGTCCGCCCGTGCGCAGATAAAGGCTCTGATTCGGTTCCACCCCAGACGATCATCTCGCTCCCTGTCCAGACCGCGGTGTGATTCCAGCGAGCGTTCGGGCGCGTTGAGGAAGCTCATCGGGGTCCAGGTATCGGTCTGAGGATTGTACCTGCCCCCGCTGTTCACCCGACAATTACATCCAGCTTCGATCCCACCCCAGACGATCATTTCGCTGCCCGTCCACACGCGCGGTGTGATAGTTTCGTGCGGTTGGCGCATTGGCGGTGCTGGTAGCCGCCCAGCTATTATTGCTTGGGTTATATCTGCCGCCGGTGTCGAAGCTGTCCGCTTGCCGCCGCCTCCCCAAATAATCATCTCGCTGCCCGT
Organism: uncultured Verrucomicrobiae bacterium; assembly: GCA_963788065.1. Lineage (GTDB taxonomy): Bacteria > Verrucomicrobiota > Verrucomicrobiia > Chthoniobacterales > UBA10450 > JACCTI01. Next base: position 1,237,886 of record CAWBFF010000008.1, on the reverse strand, counting down.
CCACACCGCGGTATGAAGCGAGCGGCCAGAAGCGGTGCGTCGGCACTGCTGATAGAAGTCCAACTATTGGTCAGAAGGATTGTACCGCCCCCCAGTATTAAAGGTGCCGAAATCAAATTTGAATCCGCCCCAAACGATCATTTCACGACCCGTCCACACCGCCGTGTGGAACTCGCGCGCGGTGGGCGCGTTGAAGGTTCCAGTTGCAGTCCATGTATCGTCGGCACCGGCCAGGGGAATGGAGATCTCTCGGCGATTTCCCGCCTCCAGCGGGGAGAGGATGGCAGCGCACCACAGCCAAACAATCAGCTCGCGCCGACCGACCCAACCCCACTGAAAGCCCTTCATGGTCCCTTCAATACCTTAGATACGTGTCTGCTGTCACTTAATGCCCTCCAACCTCTCAGTTTGGTGGAGTGCAATGGTCGAACACGAGATCAAGATAGACGTTATTGTTGTCGTAGGTGATCTGCGGAGTGAAGAGGGCAAACTTCGGACCCTGAATTGAAACGCTACCAAACTGTGTGTCGCCCAAGCCCCCGTCCGCGTGCAAGAGAGTAAAACGCGTCACGCATGAGGGATCGGGTGTAAACGCGCCGCTCAGGACCACGATCAACCGGCCACCAAGGGTCGCCGATCCCGTCAAAACATCGACCCTGTCTGCGGCCTGCGGTGTCACATTTACCAAGGTCGTGGCGGTCAAATCACTCAGATTGAGATTGCCATTGATCGTGAGTGCCTCGGCTGGCGCCAGAGTGCCCCTGACTTGAACCAGGCGCGCAACGAAAGATGCTCCGTTCACCGTCACCGTTCCGCTACCGGCCAGGGTCCTGAGGGTCCTACGGGCAAGCCCACTCCTGCGTTGATGGGATTATTAATGACAACCGCGCCACCATTGGTCACGCTCAAGAGCGCGGGCCCACCATCGAGACTCCCATTATTCCCGCCAACGAAGATTCGGCCGTCGTTGACTGTCCAGGTGGAACCTACGCCGTCTACGTTTACGGTTCCGGTCGACTTCGCCTCACTGCTTATTTCCAGCGCCACATAGGCATATCCGGCGCTGACCACTCTCCCGCCGTTGGTGATATTCAAGGTGCCGCGACCGGCGCGGCCGACGTAAATACTTCCTTCCACCGAAAAAGCATCACAATTGGCGCACGGCCCCACGGAGAGGAACCCTCCAGAGGTACCATCCACCGCGAGCGAGCCTGAATCTGATTGACCGGCTCCAAGCGTCAGAGCACGAGCGGTGGCTTGGAAGCCATTAACTTGGGACGTGCCTCCGTTATTGATGAAAGCGTCCTTCTGAACGCCCGGTATTCCGTTGTCCCAGTTCGCGGCGTTAAACCAATCACCGCCGCTGGTGATCCAATTAGTCGTTTGGGCCTGCATAGGCTGGACGGCGAAGGCCAGGACCAGAAGGCTAAACAGGCAGATTAAGACATGTTGGGGGGGGGGACTTTGCTTTCATAATTTTATCTTTCTATTGGTTGATGCGCGGTTGGTTGTTCGCGTGACTCGCTTCTAGCTAAAATGCCGCGAAGGCGTCAAGCTTTCTTTCCTTCTCCTTCTTCCACCATGCATTGATGGGCGCACAACGCAGTGAGGCCAAAAGGCAAGCCAGTCCTCAGTTTCCGACAATGCGCAGGTCCAGGACGCCACTCGCGATGCGGTCGCCGCGAATCAATGAAATTAGCTGCACGTACGGGCGCCTCACCCAAATGAAAGCTCTTGGAGGCGCTGTCGGCGGGCCACTGCGTAATACATGCCAGGCGCGCTTTCTGAGGGGCGCGACCCTCCCGAGATCTGCTTCTTTTTTCGGCTGATTCAAAGCCGCCGCGCGACGGACGGACGCGGAGGGGCTAAGGTGCGAAGCGTATGCCGCCCGATGCCGCCGCCTCGCACGATCTGACTTTCCTGCACGATCTCGCGGTCGTCATGATCGCGGCCGGCTTGGTCACGGTGCTCTTCCACCGTCTCAAACAGCCGGTCGTGCTCGGCTACATTTTGGCCGGTGTCATCATCGGCCCGCACACGCCTGCCCTTTCCGCGGATCGATAACGAGCAGACCATTCACACCCTCTCGCAGTTGGGCGTGATCTTCCTCATGTTCTCGCTCGGGCTCGAGTTCAGCCTGCGCAAACTGAGGGAGGTCGGCGCGACTGCCTTCATCGCCGCCACTCTCGCCATCCTCCTCATGGCCATGGCCGGCTACTCGTTAGGCCAGGCCTTCGGCTGGAGCACGATGGACAGCGTCTTTCTCGGCGCCGTCCTCTCCATTTCCTCCACCACCATCATCGTCAAAGCGCTCAACGAGCTCGGCCTGAAGAAGGAGAAATTCGCCGAGATCATCTTCGGCATCCTGATCGTGGAAGACATCCTCGCCATCATCATGATTGCGCTCCTCTCCGGCTTCGCCACCACCGGATCGTTTTCGCCCAAGGACATCGCCGTCACCGTGGCCAAGCTCAGCTTCCTTCCTCGGCATTCTGCTCGTGGCCGGGCTCATCATTGTCCCGCGGCTTTTGAACTACGTCGCACGCTTCAAGAGCGATGAGATGCTCCTCGTCAGCGTCCTCGGGCTTTGCTTCGGCGTCTCGCTCCTCGCGGTGCAATTGGAATACAGCGTCGCGCTCGGCGCCTTCCTCATCGGCGCCATCATCGCAGAAGCGCGCCAGATCCTGCGCATCGAGTCGCTCCTCGAACCGCTGCGCGACATGTTCAGCGCTGTCTTCTTCGTCTCTATCGGGCTCATTATTGATCCCCTTCTCATTCTGCATAACGCCGGCCCGATCCTGCTCATCACCGCCGTCGTCATCGTCGGCCAAATCCTCTCCTGCTCTTTCGGCACCTTCCTCGCCGGGCACGATCGACGAGTCTCGCTCCGCGTCGGCATGGGACTGGCGCAGATCGGCGAGTTCTCCTTCATCATCGCCTCACTCGGGCTCACGCTCGGCGTGACCAGCGGCTTCCTGTATCCGATCGCCGTCGCCGTCTCCGCGCTGACCGCGCTGACCTCGCCCTACCTCATCCGCAATTCCGACCGCCTCGCCAATTACTTCGATCGCGCCGCGCCGCGCGGTTTGCAGAATTGGCTCGATCTCTACACCGAATGGGTCGCCGGTCCCGGCCGTAGACAAGGCGGAAACTTCGCCATGAGCTTGGTGCGAAAATGGGCCTGGCAGATCGCGCTCAATCTCGTCCTTATCTCCGGCATCTTCATCGCCGCCGCCGCCGCGCGACGCCATGGCCTCGATTGGTGGCCGAACATTCCGTACGGCTACGATGGCTTGAAAGCCGCGCTCTGGCTCAGCGCCATGTTTCTCAGTCTGCCCTTGCTCATCGCCGTCTTCCGGAAACTGCGCGCGCTCGCCATGCTCCTGGCCGAAATGAGCGTGACGCGCAAAGAAGGTGGCGCGAGCACACCGGCGCTGCGTGCCGTCATCGCCAACACCATCCTTACCGCTGGCTGCCTCGTGCTGATGCTCCTTCTTCTTCTCCTCAGCTCCACGATCTTGCCTTCGTGGAAGCTGCTCGTCGCGCAGGCGCTCATCGTTATCGCCTGCGCCGTTCTCCTGCGGCGCTCCTTCACCCGGCTCTACTCCCGCGCGCAGTTCGCGCTCCAGGAAACGCTGGCGCAGCCGCCCATCCCGCGCCACGAACCAGCCGTCCGCGCCATGCCCTCCATTCTGCGCGAGGCCGAGTTGCTCACGTTTCTCCTGCCCGAAAATACCCAGGCTGTCGGCAAACTCATCGGTGAACTCCGCCTCCGCACCCAGACCGGCGCCAGCATCGTCGGCATCCAACGCGACGGCACCAGCATTATCAATCCCGGAGCCGACGAAGAACTGCGCGCCGGCGATGAAATCCTCCTCCTCGGGAGCGACGAACATCTCAAATCCGCGCAGGAGCACCTCGCGCGGGCGTGAAATTTTCCGCGCCGCCCTGTCTTTTCCACCGCATCTCTCTAGCTTCCGCCTCTCATGAAAGTGCCGAAAGTATTGGTGGCCGATCCGATTTCCCAAAGCGGCCTGGACGAACTCGCTCGGGCTGGCGCTCTGGAAGTGACGAAACAAATCGGGCTGACCGAGGCCGCGCTCATCGATCTCATCCCGGAGTTCAGCGCCGTCGTCGTGCGGAGCGAAACCAAGATCACGGCGGGTGTTCTCCAGGCGGGCACGCAGCTGCGCGTCGTCGGGCGCGCTGGCGTCGGCGTCGATAATGTCGATGTCGAAACTGCCACGCGGCGCGGCGTCATCGTCATGAACGCGCCCGGCGGCAACACCGTCTCCACCGCGGAACACGCGTTCTCGCTCCTGCTCTGTGCGGCCCGAAAAATCCCCCAAGCCGACGCCACCGTCCGCGCCGGCAAATGGAGCCGGAAAGAATTCCAAGGCGTCGAGCTCTACAACAAAACGCTTGGCATCATCGGCATGGGCCGCATCGGGAGCGAGCTCAGCCGGCGCGCCATCGCTTTCGGCATGCGCGTGCTCGCCTTCGATCCCTACCTCTCGGTCACCCGCGCCCGCGCGTTGCAGGTCGAGCTGGTGGACGATCTCACCGATCTCTTGCGCGACGCCGATTTCATCACCATCCACACCCCGCTGACGCCAGAGACGCATCACCTCCTCGACGCTGCGCGCCTGGCGCAGACGAAACGCGGCGTCCGCATGATCAACTGCGCGCGCGGCGGCCTGATCGACGAAGCCGCCCTGGCCGAAGCCCTAACGAGTGGCCAGGTCGCGGCCGCTGCGCTCGATGTTTTCGAAAGCGAACCGCTCCCGGCGGACTCGCCCTTGCGCCAAATCCCGAACCTCATCCTCACCCCGCATCTCGGCGCTTCCACTGCGGAAGCGCAGGAAAGCGTCGGCATCGAGATCGCGCAATCCATCCGCGCCGCGCTGCTTGAAGGGACCATTCGCAACGCGGTCAACATGCCGAACCTGGATGCGAAAACGCTCGCCATCATCGGCCCGCATCTGCGCTTCGGCGAAAAACTCGGCCGCTTCCTCTCCCAGCTCGCGCCGAACCGCGCCGAAAGTCTCAACATTAATTACAGCGGCAAAGTGAACGAAGTGGATACCGCGGCCATCACCCGCTCCGTTCTGAAGGGCTTCTTGCAAAAAGCCGGCGGGACTGACGTAAACGACGTCAATGCCCCTGCGTTCGCCGAAAGCCTCGGCCTCAAAGTTACCGAGACGCGCCTGAGTGCGGCCGGCGATTACACTGATCTGCTCGAACTTTCCGTTGTAGCCGGCGAACAAACCGTCGCCGTCGCAGGCGCCTTCTTCGGCGCCAAACCGCGCATCGTCAGCGTCAACGGCCGTTGGGTCGAAGCGCGCCCGCAAGGCGTCGTCCTGGTTTTGGAAAACTCCGATCGCCCCGGCATCGTCGGCCGCATCGGCACGCTGTTAGGCGATCACGGGGTCAACATCGCCACCATGTCGCTCAGTCGAAACGAAGCTGGCGGCACTGCCTTGACCGTCATCAATCTCGACACCACGCCCGATGCCGACCTTCTCGCCACCATCCGCGCCAGCGAAGACATCCGCTCCGCTCAGGTCATCGAGCTCTAAATTTTCCACTTCCGCCCGCGCGAATTTTCTTCCGCCGCGCGGGAACAATTCATAGCCTCGCCGCCATGTCAGCACTTCTCTGGACCATCATCATCGGCGCCGTCATCGGCATCATCGCCAAGCTCCTCATGCCGGGCCGCGACCCGGGTGGCTGCATCATCACCATTCTGCTCGGTATCGCAGGCTCATTCCTGGCCGGATTTCTCGGCCGTAGCATGGGCTGGTATCACGAAGGCCAACCCGCCGGCTTCATTTTCTCCGTCGTCGGCGCGATGATCCTGCTCCTGCTTTACCGGATCATCTTCGGCCGCCGCGCTTAGCGTAACGGCCGCGCCACCAGGATCCCGGTGTGGCTGCCATAGCGGTAGAGATATTGCGATAACTGGGAATCGATCACGACCTTCCCATAGTTCCGCGGCGACGAGGCGTGCATAAAATGCAAAACGCCATCCGCTGTCCGCAGGGCCAGCCCGACGTGCGAAGTCCCGACCAGCCGCCCATCGCGTGAAACAATGCCGATGATATCGCCTGTCCGCAGCCGCGACTCGATCGCTGCCACCCGGCTCTTCGGAATCTGATAAAGCGGACGACTGGAGACCCGCGCCTCCATTTGCCGCAAAGGTCCGAGCAACGCGCGATTGTTTTTCAGGTAACGGTAATTCCGCCAGCCCACCGTCATCTCTCGCGCCGCGTGCGGGGCGCGTTGGCCGCCGAGACTACGCGTCAGATCCTCCACCAGGCCGCGCCCGTCGTTATCCGCCAGCCAGTCTTCCAGGTAATGCAGCCGCGAGAGGTAATCGCCTGTGCACTTGTCCGCCGCGGTAGCGATCGAGTTCGATGTAATGCAGCAAACGCTCCGGCGTCCAATTTTCCTCCGAGTCATTCAGCATGCGCGCGAAGGCGAGGGAGATTTCGAAAAACGTCCAGCAATCCTGTCCGTCGAAGTTAACCGACGGCGCTTCGATGTGATTGTCGATTTCCAGCGTGTAGCCGCGGTAGCGCGTCCCCACCATCGCCTTCCCCACCGTGGCCGTGCGTTCGCCGATCGGCAGCGCCGCCCAATTATTCGCGCGCGCCTGCTTCACCAGCCGATCGAATTTATCGCGGCCTTTGAAGACAGTTGAAAACGGCAGGGCTGCCTCGGCGGTAGCAAAAGCCAGGACCAGAAAAACAATCGCGAGAGAAATTTTGCGCATGGAAGGGCGAATATCCTGTGATTCAACGAGCACGCAATGTGCCGCCGCAAGTCGTGCGCCGAAATCGAGTCGCGCCGCTCGGCCCGCCCGCTACCTTCACGCGTGGACGATCTCTTCGGGGGCAGCACAGAAACAAAAGCAGTGAAAGCGCCGACCGCCGCGTCGCCGCTCGCCGCCCGCATGCGTCCGCGTTCGCTCGAGGAATACGTCGGCCAGCAGCACATCCTCGCGCCGGGCAAGCTCCTCCGCCGCGCCATTGAAGCGGATCGCCTCCCGTCCGTCATTTTCTCCGGCCCACCCGGCACCGGCAAAACCACCCTCGCGCAAATCATCGCGGAGCTGACGCAGGCGAAGTTCGAGCGCTTGAGCGGCGTGGAAAGCAACATCGCGGAGATGCGCAAAGTGCTCGCTGCAGCGCAAAATCGTCTCCGCACCTCCGGCCAAAAAACGATCCTCTTCGTGGACGAGATTCACCACTTCAACAAATCGCAGCAGGACATCCTCCTGCCCGATGTGGAAAGCGGGAACCTCCGCCTCATCGGCGCCACCACCTACAATCCATTCTTCTACGTCAACAGCGCGCTCGTCTCGCGTTCGCAGGTCTTCCAACTCGAGGCGCTCAAAGTCGAGCAGCTCGAGGAATTGATCGATCGCGCTCTGGCCGAGCCCGAACGCGGCCTCGGAAAATTCCACGTCCGGATGGAACCTGACGCGCGCCGCCATCTCGCGAAACTCAGCGACGGCGACGCGCGGAAATGCTTGAACGCTCTCGAAATCGGCGTCCTCACCACACCGGCCGACAAGAAGGGCGTGATCCATTTCACGCTCCAGGTCGCCGAGGAAAGCATCCAGCAAAAAGCCGTCGTCTACGATCGCGCGGGCGATGCGCACTACGACACCATCAGCGCCTTCATCAAGAGCATGCGCGCCTCCGACGAGAAGAACGCCGTCTATTGGCTCGCGAAAATGCTGCACGCCGGCGAGGACATCCGCTTCATCGCGCGCCGCATCGTCATCTTCGCCAGCGAAGACGTAGGCCTGGCCGACGCGCAAGCTCTCCAGCTCGCCGTGGCCACACAGCAGGCGGTCGAATTCGTCGGTCTGCCGGAGGCAAAGATTCCGCTGGCCCACGCCGTCTGCTACATGTGCCGCGCCCGGAAGAGCCGCGAATCCTACCAATTGTTAGGCGCCGCTGCGGAAGAAGTGGAAAACGAGCACACCCAGCGCGTCCCCGAGCACCTCAAGAATAAGCACTTCCCCGTCAATCCCGATTGATATTCGTTTCATCGGCAAAATTCCCCGCGCCGGTGGCGGCCAATGTTTGCCCAAGGGTAGACTGCCTGCGCGGAGTGAGCGCGTGCGTGACCGGTAAACTTGCGAATCCGGCGCGCCGCCCGTAGGTCTATGGCTCTTCTCTCCAAGACGGAGAGCCTCGATCTTATGAAAACTCTTCACGCTCGTCCTTTCGCGATGTGCCTGCGCCTCGGGGCGCTGGCGGCCATGCTCTCGATGATATCCTTCGCCTACGCTGCTGATCCGGCACCCGCCAGGAAAGACGCGGCCGACGCGAATCCTTTGCTCAAGGAAAGCTCGCTCCAGTATCACTATCCGGTCTTCGATCAGATCAAGAATGAGCATTTCCAGCCGGCGATTGAGGCCGGGATGGCGGCGGAGTTAAAGGAAGTCGAGAAGATCGCGAGCGACTCCGCGAAGCCGACTTTCGAAAACACGATCGTGGCGATGGAAAAGAGCGGCGAGCTGCTCAACCGCGCCCAGCGCATTTTCGGAAACCTGAACGCGTCGAATACGAATCCGACGATGCAGAAGATCGACAAAGAGCTCTCGCCGAAGCTGGCGGCGCACAACGATGCGATCCATTTGAACGGCCCGCTCTTCGCGCGGGTGCAGAGTTTGTATGAGCAGCGCGAGAAGCTCGGGCTCGACGAGGAATCGAAATTTTTGCTCGAGCGCTACTACAAAGATTTTGTGCGCGCCGGAGCGAAGCTTTCGGACGCGGACAAAGCGAAGCTGAAAGAGATGAATGCGGAGCTGGCCACGCTGCAGACGAAGTTTGCGCAGAACGTGCTCGAGGAGAAAAACGCGTCGTCCATTGTGGTCGATAAAAAGGAAGAGCTGGATGGCTTGTCCGATAACGCCATCGCGGCTGCAGCCAAGGCGGCGAAGGAGGAAGGGAAGGAAGGCAAGTTCGTCATTCGCATGATGAACACGACGAGCCAGCCGTCGCTCGATTCGCTGAAGAATCGCGCGCTGCGCCAGCGCATCATGGAGACATCGCTCGCGCGGAACAGCCACGGCGGCGAATACGACAACCGCGAAACCGTGGCGCGAATCGCCAAGGTGCGCGCCGAGCGGGCGGCGCTCCTCGGTTACGCCAGTCACGCGGCTTATCAGTTGGAAGATCAAACCGCGAAGACGGTGGAGAATGTAAACAACATGCTGGCTAAACTGGCGCCGCCGGCAGTGGCCAATGCGCGCAAGGAAATCGCCGACATGCAGGCGGTGATCGACAAACAGAAAGGCGGCTTCCAACTCGCGCCATGGGATTGGGATTTCTACGCCGAGCAGGTGCGGAAGGAGCGCTACGACTTCGATGAATCGCAGCTCAAGCCGTATCTGGAATTGAACCACGTCTTGATCGACGGCGTCTTTTTCGCGGCGACGAAGGAGTTCGGGATCACGTTCAAGGAACGGAAAGATTTACCGGTTTACCTGCCGGAAGTGCGCGTCTTCGAGGTCTTCGATAAAGACGGCAAATCGATGGCGATCTTCATCGCTGATTACTATGCGCGGCCGTCGAAACGTGGCGGCGCCTGGGCAACCGCCTACGTCGGCCAATCAAAACTGCTCGATCGCAAACCGGTCATCGCAAACCATCTCAACATTCCGAAACCACCGGAAGGCGAGCCGACCTTGCTCACGCTGGACGAAACGCGGACGGCGTTCCACGAGTTCGGGCACGCGCTCCACGGCATGTTCTCGAATGTGAAATATCCGCGCTTCAGCGGGTCGAGCGTGCCGCGGGATTTCGTGGAGTATCCCTCGCAGGTGAATGAGATGTGGCAGATCTGGCCGGAGGTGTTGAAGAACTACGCAAAGCATTACCAGACCGGCAAGCCGATGCCGACTGAGCTGCTCGATAAAGTGCTGGCCGCGGAAAAGTTCAACCAAGGTTTCAAGACGACCGAGTATCTGGCCGCGACGTTGATCGATCAGGCGTGGCACCAACTGAAACCGGAGGAAGTGCCGACTGACACGCTGGCGTTTGAGGCGGCGAGCTTGAAGAAATACGGCGTCGATCTCGACGTGGTGCCGCCACGCTATCGCAGCGCCTATTTTTCGCACACCTTCGCAGGCGGCTACTCGGCCGGATATTATTCCTACATTTGGAGCGAGGTGCTCGATGCGGACACGGTGGATTGGTTCAAGGCGAACGGCGGCTTGACGCGCGCGAACGGCGATCGTTTTCGCGACAAACTTCTCTCGCGTGGCGGCAGTGATGACGCGATGAATTTGTTCCGCAATTTCATCGGCCACGAACCGGAGATCGCGCCGCTCTTGAAGCGTCGTGGGCTCGAAGCGCCCATCGCCGAAAAAGGTCCGCCGCCTGCGGCGCAGTAGTCGGGCGCGCGCAGGGCGCTAGCGATCTCGGTGCGCAGCAGTTCGGCGACGGACTGCTCGCACCACCAGATAAAGACTCCCGAGCGGCAGGGTGGCAAACGTGACAAGGGCAACGCCGGCGATGAATTTTTGGCGCGGCGTTCGCACGAGTTCCCGGGTGCCATCCGCGCTCAGGTGCGGCTGAAGCATCGCTTCAACAAGGAGCCAATAGAAGAAGAAGGTCACGAGCAGGAGCGCCACGCTGGGCAGGAGAACCCACGCTCCACGACTCTCGGTGGGCGCAATTTCTCCGCGAGCCAACCGACGGCCGCGACGGATGGCGAGAAGTCCGCAGCCGAACATGGCGGAGCAAAAGGCCGCGTGCCCCAGCGTCTCGCGCGGGCCCGGCATCTCGGGAAATTGCTTCCGTGGAACCACCCGCGCTGGTCTCCAAAAAGAATCGCCACCCGGCGGCGGTGAGCGATACCAAACCGGAAGGCGTTGGCCCTTGATCTCGGCCAGGGTGGGCAGACGACCAGTGACATCGCCTTTTCCGTCAAAGATCATAACGTCGAACCCGGACATCCCTACGCGCACCGATTCGCCGCCCGGCGTGATCACGCCGAATAAAATGCCACTAGAGCCGACACTTTCTCCGGAGGAATATTCCACCGCCTGCACTTCGAGTTTAGCGGGAAGTAGTGCGGCCGATCCCGCCAGAGGGCGACGGCCAGGACCAGATTCGGCAGCCAGAAAAGTCCGATCAGGAATGGCAAAAACGAGAGCACGTACCACAGCGCCGCGGCGCGAGACGCGGCGACCTTGGGCGCTGCTGCGGGCCGATTTTCATCGCCAGAATAAAGGTCTACACGCGGCGGGCCTCGAATTCAACTTCGCCGCGCCGCTACGCCCGGCGTGGACACGGCTGCCGAGGCGACGTAGCAGTCAGCGATCATGTTTCTCACTCACCTCGAATGCACTATGTGTGGTGCGCACTACGAATGGCGGACGCTGCAGAATCTGTGTCCGAAATGTCAGCGCCCACTGTTTCCGCGCTACGATTTGGCGGCGGCTGGAAAAACACTGACCCGCGAAGCGTTGGCAACGCGTGAGAAATCCCTCTGGCGTTATCGCGAAGTGCTGCCGCTGCCGGCGGATGCGGAGCCGGTGACTTTTGGCGAAGGCGGGACACCGCTGCTGCGCGCGGAACGTTTTGGAAAATCGCTCGGCGTTTCCGAGTTGTGGGTGAAGGACGAAGCACAGAATCCGACGCAGAGCTTCAAGGCGCGCGGGATGACGACTGCGGTCTCGATGGCGAAATATCTCGGCGTGAAAAAACTCGCGGTGCCGAGCGCCGGTAACGCGGGCGGCGCGATGGCTGCGTATGCGGCGCGCGCGGGATTGGAGGCGCACATCTTCATGCCGGCGGATACGCCGCGCGCGAACATCATCGAGTGCCGGGAGACGGGCGCGCACGTGACTCTAATCGATGGCTTGATCACCGATTGCGGCGCGGAGATCGCGAAGCGCAAGGAAGCGGAAGGGCTGGTTCGACGTTTCCACTTTGAAGGAGCCTTACCGCGTGGAGGGCAAGAAGACGCTCGGCTACGAACTCGCGGAGCAGTCGAATTGGGAACTGCCCGACGTGGTGCTTTATCCGACCGGCGGCGGGACGGGGCTTATCGGGATGTGGAAGGCGTTTGAGGAAATGGAAACGCTCGGCTGGATCGGCGCGAAGCGGCCACGCATGTTCACGATTCAGGCGAGCGGCTGCGCGCCGATCGTGACGGCGTTCGATGCCGGCGAAAAGTTCGCGACGGAGTTTCCCAATGCGCACACCGCCGCGTCCGGCCTGCGCGTGCCGAAAGCGGTCGGCGATTTCATCATGCTCGACATTCTCCGCACTTCCGGCGGCGGCGCGCTAACGGTGGACGACGAGGAAATGATTCGCGTGACGCGCGAAGTCGGCGCGGCTGAAGGACTCTTCGTGGCGCCGGAAGGCGCGGCTTGTTTCGCGGCGCTACGTTCGTTGTTAGGCGATGGCCGGGTGGAAAACGACGAGCGCGTCGTGATTTTCAACACCGGCTCTGGGATCAAATACCTGGAATGCTACGACGGCGATTGATCAAGGACGCGGCTGCCTGAGCACGATGGCGTGCTGAGCAAGCTGTTGCAGGGAGCGCGGGAGCGGGAATAGCGCGCAGCGGCCCCTTGGCTCACGCCTGCACGATCAGGGCACGCCTGCGCCAAAACGCGATTTTAAGCGGCGCACTACCATTGAAGCGCGTTGCCTAATCAAGCGATGAGCGTTCATTCTCGGTCTGCCGGGGATCGGGCGCTGAAGCTAGAAAAGGCGGACCCGAGCCAGGCTACTGTAAGCTGTGTCTGAGCTGGATTTTACCAGGACCACGTCGGTGCCGTGGATCGTGCCGCTGACATTCAACGCTGGCGGTTGATTGGCGCTGCCGATCACGACTTCCAGCTTGCCGTTTGATCCCGGCGCGAAGGCGCCGTTGATCCCGAGCGTGCTGCCGTTGCCGATCACAATCGTGCCGGCGTTCGGGAAGGTGGCACTCGGGGTATCACCGCGCAGCGAGGCGCTGGTGGTGCCAGCGAATGTGCGCGAGGCGCCATTGCTCAAGACAAAGGTGCCGTTGTTTTGCGTCATGGAGTTGATGGGCAGGAACTGCGCGCTCGCACCAGAGAGGATGACGGTGGCCGCGTTTGTGAGAATCGAGCCGAGGTTGAGGTTGAGGGTTCCGCCATTGGCGAAGTAGGTGCCGCCGGTGAGCGTCTGGGTGGCGAGTTGTAATTCGCCAGCGTTGCTCCGCCATTGAATTGAATCGTGCTCCCGTTGAGCGCTTCGATCACGCCGCCGTTGGAGTTCGTCAACGTGCCGGGCCCGTTGATCTCGAAGAAACTTCCGCTGCCCGCGCGCAGAATCCCGCCATTGTTGGCGAAGTCGGCGTTTTCGCTGCTGTTCACCCCGGTGCTCATCCAGTTGGGGTTGACCTGATTTGACGGACAGTGGGCTGGGGGTGAAAAACCCAAGAAAGCCCAGATGAAGACACAGCTATCGAAGCCCGCTGGCCGTCCCGCCAGCTACACCGACGAATATAAAGAACAAGCGCTGCAATTGTGGCGCGCCAGCGGCCGGAGCGCCGCGCAGGTGGCAGCGGAGCTGGGCATCCGCCCACCGTTGCTCTATCGCTGGGCCGGCTTGGAGCGGGCGGCGGCCTCGACCTCACCTTCCGGGCAAAAGCGCCTGCGCGGAGTGGAAGAACTGGAAGCGGAGATCCGCCGCTTGCGGGCCGAGAACGCCAAACTCCTGGAGCAGCGTGAAGTGCTAAAAAAATCGCTGGGCATCCTCTCCGAAGTGCCGCCGAGCGGTATGCCCGGATCAAACAGATGAGCGGCCAATACAAGGTAGCCTGGTTGTGCGAAGCGCTCCTGGTCTCGCGCAGCGGTTATTACGACTGGCTGGAGCGGCGCCGCCAGCCCGGCCCGCGGCAGGTGGAGAGCGCGCGTTTGCGCGCGCGCATCCGGGACGAGTTTGCCCGCAGTCATCAAACCTACGGCAGTCCGCGCCTGGCTCATGCCTTGGGTTGCCCCGGCCGGCGCAACCGCATCGCCCGGCTCATGCGGGCCGAGCGGCTCTTCGCCCGGCAGCGCTCCAAGTATCGCGTGCGCACGACCGACAGTCGCCACGGCGGACCGATCGCTCCCAATCGCCTCCAAAACCTCGCTGTGCGGCGGCCCGATCAGGCCTGGGTCACCGATGCCACCGGCATCCTCACCGGCCAGGGCTGGTTATATCTGGTCGCCGTCCTCGATGTTTGCTCCCGACGCGTGGTGGGTTGGGCCATGCATCAAAGCCTCGATGCCCGCCTCGTCAGTGCCGCCCTGCGCATGGCGCTCCTCCAGCGGCGCCCTCGCCAGAGCCTCATCGTTCACTCCGATCGCGGCAGCCAGTTCGCCAGCGCGGCTTATCGCCATCTCCTCGCCCAACATGGCCTGGTCGCTTCCATGAGCCGCCCAGGTAACTGCTACGACAACGCCTTCATCGAGTCGTTCTGGAGCAGTCTCAAATACGAGGTGGTTTATCATCAGCGCTTCGCCTCCTTCGCCGAGGCTCGCACCGCCGTCTTCCACTACATTGAGACCTTCTATAACCGCACCCGGCTACACTCCAGTCTTGCCTACCGCAGTCCGATCGCCTTTGAATCCCAACTCAACCAAAAACCCTAAACCATAGGAATTGATCCCCGAAACGCTGTCCGAAGAATCAATGCAATCCCAAGTTGATCCCTTCAATTGCCCCCTGGTTAACGAGCTTGAGCACTCCGTTCCCAAAACCGGAGCCGGAGAATCCCAGGAGCCCGTCGTCACGAATGGTGATCCCGGGACCAACCGTCAACATTTTGCGATCATCCTTGCCCACGATGCGAGCGCGATAACCACCACTCATCGCAATCAGTCCGGTGCCCCCGAGGGTGATATCCTCGCGCAGGGACAACACTGCATTTAGATCCGCGCACACAAAAGGCTTGGCGTCGGCTTTCCGCGCTCTACCAAGCGTGGGGAAAACCGGAAGTGGCTGCCCAATACCAGTAACGCCCCCCCGCGCTCGCTACGGCACAGCGGCCCCGGAACGTGACTTCACGAGGCTGATATCAGTCGCGTTGATCTGGCCGCTCACGTTCACGTCGTTGCGGAAGTTGGCGTTTGTTAACGCGGCGCCGGATTGCGACTTCGTTTGCGCGATGTCGGAGGAACCGACGGAGCCATCTCCGGTGGTGTCGCCGAGGAGCAAGCCCACTGTGCCCTGAATATTTTCGCTGAAGTTTCCGGCAGCGTCGCCGGTGCCATTCAAGGTCACGCTGAGATATTGGGCATCGGCCACATTTCTCACATGGACGATATACTGGTTCGGATTCGTGCCGATCTCGCCGCGATCGAATGCGCCCGTGCCGGTTACCGTGACGGCATCGACGCGCGTAAGCGGGTTCGCGAAGGTGAAGACCAGGGTGTGATTTCCATTAGCACCGCCGCTCCGGCATTCAATCCCAGGATTCCCGCTCAGCGGGAGATTGATCTCGAAAAAGGCGGCGATCGGGCCGTGATATTTTTGCGAGGCTAACCCGGTCAGTTGCACGGGAGGAACAGCCGGGGTGGTAGTGGACGCGTCGGCCGAGGCGGGGGCGGCTTCGACGTTGCCCGCGCCGTCGCGGGCGATGCTGTAGAAGGCGTAGGTGGCGCTGGGGCGGCCGTCATAAATGGCGGTGGTGCTGGCGGTGTTGGCCAGCCAGATGGTGTAAGGGCCGCCGTTTTCGGAGACGTAGATGGTGTAGGTGGCGATGCCCGCCCCGGTGTCGCTCCCGGACCAACTGACGGGGAAGAGGCGCGAGCTTTGCGTGGAGGCGAGCGGAGCAACGGCGCTGGCAGGCGGCACGTTATCGACTGTGTTCAGCCAGACGGGTGTGTCGATGTGCGGATTGGTATCGAAAACGATGCGCGCCCGGTTGGTGATCTGGGTGCCGAGTGGCTGGTTCGGCAGCGGTGAGATGGTGAACGTGACCGCGCCATCGCCTTCCGGCGGATTCACATTGGGAGGCAGGAAGCCCGCCAGTGGATCGCCCGTCGGCTGCATGGTCGCGGGATCGAGGGAAATGAAACTCCAGGTCACGAGGCCATCGGTGCGGTTGAGGCCGGCGATGATGCGCACGATCAGGTTGTTTGCCGGGCGCAGATCGACGTCTGTAGTCCATTGCTGCAAGCCGGGGGGCGGGGTCACGACCGTGCCATTGCCAAAGCTGACCTTGCCGAGCTCGAAGGTGTCGAGGTTGAACTTGGTGACATCGAGCTGGTCGGTGATGACAACATCCTGCGCGGCCGCCGTGGCCACCGGCTTGTTCTCGAAGAGAATCGTGTACGGCAACGGGGCCACGCCCGTGATGTAGCGCTCAGGGCCAGAGCCGATCGTGCCGAGTTTGTCGTTCGGATCGAGCGCGGTCACGATGGCGATGGTGAGGCGGGCGACGACGGGCGCGCAATCGTTCACGATCGCCACCGCCCCCAGACCGCAGCCGACCAGATCGAGCACCACGCTGGTCGGAATCACATCTCCCAGGCATTGGCCCGCCGCCCCGGCGGTGGAAATGGCCGCGCCGAGCAGTTGGCTGAAACTCATGACCCTGCCGCCGGTGCCATCGGGGGTCGAGACGACGATCGTGACGAGATTATTGACCACACCAAGCCCGGAGAGAATTGCGCGCGCGCAGTCCGCGCCGGGCACGAAGCCGGCGAGACAGCCGAAGACATTCTGGAAAACGGAATTGAGACAATTCCCCGCGTCGTCCACCAGATCCGCCGGGGCGTTGCTGGCGCCGGGGGCGGTGGAATACTGCGCCGCACCCAGAATTCGCGGCCGCCTCGGGACGCCGCTAGTTTCGCGGAGAAGCGGGGCGGTGGCGAAAGCGAGGAGCGTGAAGTCTTCCTGATCGTTCGCCACTTTCACCACAATCTCGAAGGTGCGAATGCTGCGAGCAGGCAGCACGGGGAACACCAGGGCCACGACCTGGCCATTCGTCCGTTTGAATGACGGGCGGGATTGCGTTGGGATCGAAATCGGGCGGCAAGCCCGGGAGCCGCGGGACCGGTGTGAGTTCCGTCAAGATCGTGACCTGCGCGCTCGCCGGAATCCCGGTGATGAAGGCGGGCACGCCGTACTCGTCGTTATTGCTGTCGTTCAAGACCGCGAGCGTGTAACGGGAAGGCCGGTTTCTTCGGATGGCGCCGTGGCCGAGGAGGCCAACTCCGATCCGCAGGGGCCGCCCCACTTCGATCGTGTAGGCGCCGGCCGCGCTCGCGCTCGCGCCGCCCGCATTGGTCACGACGATGTCCCAGAGTCCCAGCTCCTGGCCCTGGAGATTGAACCGGACGGTGGCCAATGATCCATCGGCGCTCACCTCGATGACCTGCCCGACGATGTCGGCAAATCCCGCGCGGCGCAGGACCACACTGGCGCCTTGCGCGATTCCTTCGCCGATGATGCTGATGGTGGTGCTGCCGGTATTGCCGCCCGCCATCGGGGTGATGAGATTGATGCGCAGCGGCGTGTTTTCCGGGGTGGCCTGGCCAGCGGTCCGCACGCAGAAAGAAAACTCCGAGCTCCAGAGGCCGTTGGGATTGCTCGCTTGCACCTGGCCGACTGCGACCGCGCTAACGAAGCGCCCCGGCGGCACGGGCGGAGTGATGGTCGCGGCAAAAGTCACCTCGCTGTTCGATCCGGCATTGATTGTGGTCTGCCCGAGAAAGACTTCGCCTTCCCCATGGCCGGAAGGATCAAGGTTCGAGTTCGAAAAAAATTGGATCGTGTGCGGGAGCAGACCGCCCTCTGTCCAGGTGCGAAGTTTGCCGGTGATGGTGGTCTGGGAAGCGGTGCTCTCGACGGAAGTGAGGACGGGGTATTGGGCGAAATTGGTCATCTGATACGGCGTGACGCCGTTGTTGCCGCGATCGATACCGAGCCCGCCGTTGGAGAAGATGGAGTTGGAAAGAATCGCTCCGGCGATCCCGAAGCTTCCGTCGCTCGAGGCTATGCCGGCGCCACCATTGTGCGCGATGCGGTTGCCCGCGCCCGGCATGCTTCCGCCCACGATGTCCGCCGTTTCGCCGGCGAAAAACACGCCCTGCTGGCGATTGCCCAGCGCACCGGAGCCGAAGCGGTTGAGTCCAATGTCATTGCCCTCGATCCGATTGAAGCTGTTGAGGCCGGAGCTCAAGCGCAGGCCGTGCATCGCGGTTGCCCGAGATGATGTTGCGCGCTTCCGCGCTCGTCCCGCCGACCACGCAATTGCTCCCGGCGGCCAACTCGATCCCGTCGCCCTGGTTCGGCAAGCGCGAGTGCGCCATTCATGTCCGTCCCCACGAAATTGCCCTGGATGAGAACGCCGCGCGCTGGCGTTCCATTCACTCCGGCCCATAGTTCGATCCCGTCTCCGCCGTTGCCGGAAACGAGGTTGCCCGCCCCGCTCGCCACGCCACCGACGGTGACCGCGCGCGTGCCGCTCAATTGCAGACCGATGCCCAGATTGGGCAGCGCTCCCGTGCCCGCCGCATTCGTCCCGATGTAGTTGCCCTGGATCACGGTGCCGCCTCCCGAGTCGTGGCCGATGCGGATGCCGAGCGCGTTGGCTGCGATCACATTGCGTGCGGCAGCGGTGGTGCCGCCGATGGTGACCGGGCGATTATCGGCGACCTCGATCGCGACTCCGCTATTGGCGAGCGGCTGATTCCCCGCGGCATTCGTCCCGATCAAGTTGCCCTGAATAATCGCGGCCACGGTGCCGAGCGAGACGGTGATGGAAGCGGTATTGCCTGAGATGAGATTGCCGGCTCCAGCAGTCGTGCCGCCGAGCGTGAGGTCAGTGTTGCTGTCCACGCGGATGACGGTGTTTCGGTTCGGCAGAGCCGCCGCGCCATCCGGGGTGGTGCCGATGTAGTTGCCTCGAATGATATTGCCCAAACCGGCGCCAAACATCTCGAACGCGGATGAGCAATTTGAGATGACATTGCGCGCCTGAACCGTGGTCCCGCCGATGAGATTATTCGAGCCGGACAAGCTCTGGTTTACCCCTCCCCGAAATGACAGGCCGCTGCCGAAATTCCCGTATCCGACCGGGACGGTTCCATCCGCACGGAATCCAATATGATTTCCTTCAACGATATTGCCGTTGCCCAACAGGAGAATCGCGAAACTGCTCCCGTAGGCGGCGACCCCGCGCAGGACGCTGTTGTTCGTGAAGAAGGCGAGTGGGAAAACGCCGTTGCCCGCAATCTCGATGTTGCCTTGCGGCTGCGTCGTGCCGTCGATCGTGACCGTGTCCTCCACGTTATTTCCATTCTGCAGGGTGTGGATTCCTGCGCCCGGAATATTAAACTCAATCGTGTCTGCGCCTGCATGCGCATTCGCCTCCTGCAGGGCAGCGCCGAAGGTGCAATTGCCCGACGCGTCCGCGCACACGCCGTCGCCTGGCGCGATATCGCTCGTGTTCCCTTCCGCGTTCACGATGTAGGTCGCAGAGGGTTGCGTGAGAAAAACGCGCGGCGGGCGACCGTCCCTCGGGAGCACGATCAAATCCTGCAAAGCGTCGCGGTTTAAGCGCATAGGTAGCACGGCCGCCACTCCGCTCTCTATTTCCAGGGTCGCGATGCGCTCCATCCGTTCACCTCCCCACGCAGCGATCTCCACCCGCCGCGCTCGGCCGAAAACGAGCAAGTCATCTCTCGGCCCGGCCGATGTTTTTGTCGCGCGCAGGCACGCGGGTGAGCCGGGCGCTTGCAGGGCGGTGGCAGAGATTGAGCCTTCGCGAGTGAGTGTGCGCACTTTTCCATCAGCGGTCAGCACGGCCAGTTCCGGTCGCGGATCGCCGGCGAAATCTCCCAGAGCGACGGAGAGGACGGCGGTTTTAAATTCGCAACGGGTTACCTTTGCGGGACGCACCTCCGCGTGGCGTTCCGCATCGAGCGATAGCTTCCGATCGCGGCCGTGCACGACAATTACCTCCTGACCGCTCGCGATCGCGAGGTCGAGCGCCCCTTCATCATCCAATTGCCCGAAGGCGAAATCCGTCACGGGCGCGGGCAGCGGATAGATCTCCGGTTTGCCCCGAAGCGCCCCGTTCGGCGATTCGAAAACCAGCGCCTGCGCGCTCGCCGGCGTGATAATTCCAACCGCCACATCCGTCAGCCCGTCCGCGCGATTCATCTCGCCCGTAACCAGCGCCGTCACCGCGCCGGGCACTTCCACCGCCTGCGCTGCTGCGAAATTTCCGTGCCCGTCGCCCCGCAACCAAAGGAGTTTCTCGCTTCCGGTGCGTGCCGCGACGATGTCCCAATGCCCATCGCCATCGAAATCGCCCGCGCCGAGGAAATCCGCCGCTTCCGGCAAAGTAAAACTCCGCACCTCAGCCAGAAACGCCGCCTCCGTAAACTGGCCGTTCTGCTTCCGCGCCTTCGCTTCGGGGCTGTTCGGATAAATCGCGTCCACATTACCGCGTCGCAGAGTCACCAATCCGCCCTCCGCACCAGCGTGACTTGCGATCAGATCCGGCACGCCATCCTCGTCAAAATCCGCCGCGGCCATGGCCAAGGCCCGGCCGGATTCCATCTCCGGCGCGCTCGATGCCAGCCTCGCTCCCTCCGCGAGAAGCACGGTTCCGGAGGAGGCATTTTCCGCCTGCGCCAAAAGCTTTGCCGGGATCAGAATGCTTGCGAGCGACAGCGCGATCACGCCAGGGATGTTCGTTTTCATGAGAGGTCTCCACCAAGCAGACGTGCAATCCAGCCGCCAAAACGGACATCGCCGCGGAAACTCAGTGTGTTTTTACCGCATCCTGAATAGAATCACTGCCGCCCGCCGTGAATGCGCCACTCGCCACCGACGTCACTCAAATTTTGCAGGATTGGAGCGCGGGCGATGACCGCGCGGCGGATCGCCTCATGCCGGTGGTGTATGAAGAGCTGCGCCGGCTCGCCGCGCAATATCTGCGTCGCGAACGAGCCGATCACACTTTGCAGGCGACCGCCCTGGTCCACGAAGCCTACCTGAAATTAGTTGATCAAAATCGGATCGACTGGAAAAACCGGGCGCACTTTCGCGGCGTGGCCGCGCAGTTGATGCGCCGCATCTTGCTCGAGCACGCGCGTGCGCACCGCGCCGAAAAGCGTGGCGGCGGGCTGGCCAAGATCCGCCTGGAGGAAACACGGGAACTTTCCGCTTCGCGCCCGCCGGACCTGATCGAACTGGACCACGCCTTGCAAAGCTTCGCCGCCGACTACCCGCGCGAAAGCGAGGTGGTGGAGTTGAAATTTTTTGGCGGCCTGGAGGCGAAGGAGATCGCGGAGGTCCTCGACGTTTCCACGAAAACTGTGCTGCGCGATTGGAGCTTCGCGAAACTCTGGCTCTGTCGCGAACTAAAAGCGGGTTAGTCGCGATAGCGTCGTGGGAGTGCGCCGGTGCTCCGGCGCTTTTCTTCCGCGCTCGAAAAACCGTTGTCATGCGTCCATCCTTTACCCAGCCTAATCCCATGCCGGAACGGAAGATTTTCTGGCCGCACGCGCCTACGCATCGGCTCGCCGAAAGCGGGACCTACTTCGTGACAGCTGCCACCTATCTCCGGCAACACCACTTCCACACCCGCGAGCGCCTCGATGTCCTCCAGCGCGGCCTGCTAAAGGTCGCACGCGACTTCGGCTGGGAGTTGGAAGCGTGGGCCGTGTTCTCGAATCACTACCACTTCATCGGTCATTCGCCGGCGGGAGCGAATGCCGGAAACCTATCGCAAATGCTAGGCGTGCTGCACACGCGGACTGCTGGCTGGATTAATCGGCTCGACCGCGCTCCCGAGCGCAAAGTCTGGCATAACTTTTGGGAGACCAGGCTGACTTATCAACGCTCGTATCTTGCGCGCTTGAATTATGTGCATCAAAACGCGGTGAAACACGGATTGGTCGCGCTGGCCAATCAGTATCCGTGGTGTTCGGCGGGGTGGTTCGAGCGGACGGCGGCGCCTGCGATCGTGGCTTCGATTTATCGGTTTAAGACCGGTGTGCTGCAGGTGCAGGATGAGTTTGAGCCGGTGCTGGATGGGACACTGCTGGAAAAGCGGCGGAGCACCGCCGCACTCCAAGACGCTGACGCGAGATGAAACAGACACAGCGTGTCGCGGAGATTGTGAAGGCTGCCCTCGAGCTTGAGCCGCGGGAGTGGCCCGGGTTTCTCGCGGAATCTTGTGCGGGCGATAGCGAGCTGCGCACGGAGGTTGAATCGCTCCTCCAGTTTCAAAAAGAGGCGAGCGCTTTCATTGAAGACCCGGCGCTGCACATCGCCGCGCAAACGCTCTCTCGCGAAGCCGTCGAGGGCGTTCCGGGACCGATCGCGGGCTACCGCGTTCTCGCAAAAATCGGTGAGGGCGGGATGGGCAATGTCTATCTCGCCGAGGACGAAACTCTCGGCCGCAAAGTGGCGCTCAAGGTGGTCCGCCCCTTCACCAGCACGGCCGGGATCGTGGCCCGCTTCCGCCACGAGGAGCGCATTCTCGCGAGTCTCAATCAGCCCAACATCGCGCAGCTCTACGGCGCCGGCGCGACGCCGGATGGGACGCCGTTCTTCGTCATGGAATACGTCGAGGGCGCACGCATCGACGAGTATTGCCGTCGTGAAAATCTTTCGCTCCGCGCACGGCTCGAACTTTTCCGCAAAGTCTGCGCCGCCGTCCAGCACGCGCACCAGCGTCTCGTCATTCACCGCGACCTGAAACCGTCGAACATTCTCGTTTCGGCTGTGAGCGAACCGAAGCTGCTCGATTTCGGAATCGCGAAATTGCTCGAGGCGGAAAATGCCCCTGCCAGCTTCGCGCCCACTCTCGTCGGCGTGATGACGCCTGATTATGCCAGCCCGGAGCAGGTGCGCGGCGAGGCCATCACCACTGCAAGCGACGTTTATAGCCTCGGCGTTGTTCTTTATGAAATGCTCACGGAAGCGCGCCCTTATCGAAGCAAAAGCCGACGCCCGGAAGAAGTCGCGCGTGCCGTCACGGAAGAGCTCCCGGCGCGCCCCAGCACTGTCGTAGCTGACGATCCGCAATCCGCGATCCGCAATCCGAAATCCCTCAGGGGCGATCTCGATAACATCCTCCTCATGGCGCTGCGCAAGGAGCCGGAGCGCCGCTACTCGTCCGTCGCGCAATTTGCCGAGGACATCCGCCGCCATCTCGAAGGCCGTCCCGTCATCGCGCGCAAGGACACGGTCGGCTATCGCACGGCCAAGTTTATCCGGCGAAACAAAATCGCCGTCGGCGCCGCCGCGCTCGTGGCGCTCAGTTTGCTCGGCGGCATGATCGCGACCGCGCGCCAGGCTCAGATTGCGATCGCCGCCCGCGACCGCGCGCAACGCCAGGCCATCAAAGCGGAGCGCGTGACCACGTTTCTGCAAAACGTTCTTGGTTTTTCCGATCCAGGTTGGGCCTCCTCGAATCCCGAGCGCAAGCGCGACGCCACAGTCGAGGAAGCGCTCCGCGAAGCGACGCGCCGAGCCGGGATTGAGTTGGCGGATGAGCCGGAAGCGCTCGCGGCGGTCCACTTTACGGTCGGCAACAGCTATCGCACGCAAAGCCGCCTGACCGAAGCCGAGCCGCATCTACGCGCGGCCCTCGACCTGCGCCGCCGCGTCCTCGGCCCGGCAAATTCCGAGACCGGGCAGAGCATGGTCGCGCTCGCGGAGTGGGCCATCGCCAGCGGCCAACACGCCGAGGGGGAAAAGCTCCTGCAAGAGGCGTTGCCAATCTTTCAGGCGGCAAACGATCGGCGCTGGCTGGCGATCGCTTTAAGCGACATGGGAGCGGTGAAAATCAGAACGGCCGACTACTCCGGCGCGGAAAAGTTTCTCCATCAAGCACTCGATTCCGCGCAAGATCTACCCGGCGGCGATCGTGCCTTGCGCGCGATCGCTTACGGCCAACTCGGGGCCGCTCGGCGCGAGCAAGGCGACCTCAATCGCGCGGCTGAGTTTTTGCAAAAATCGATCGAGGAATATCGCGCGCTGCCAGGCGAACCGCGGGTGGAACTGGGCGCCGCGCTGAACGAACTGGCCGGCGTTGCTTATCTCCAGCAGGATGACGATCGCGCCAGCAGGCTGGCGGGCGAAGCCTTCGAACTCTACCAGCGCGCACTAGGCGAGAGTCACCAATCCACCGCCTATCCGCTGATGCTCCAGGCCGAGATCCACTACCGTCATGGCGACGATGCGCGGGCTCACGAGCAGATCGCACACGCCCTCGAAATCCAAAAACGCGCGCTGCCACCAGAGCATCTGGACCTGGCCCGTTCTCGCATCACTTTGGGAAAAATTATGATGCGCCGGGGAGACTCGCGAGCGGCGGAAGTGGACTTGCGCGCTGCCCTGGAAACGTTGACGCGCGCATTGCCAGTCGGCCACGGCGCAATCGCCGCCGCACAGGGCGCGCTCGGCGAGTGCT
This sequence comes from uncultured Verrucomicrobiae bacterium, assembly GCA_963788065.1. Taxonomy (GTDB): domain Bacteria; phylum Verrucomicrobiota; class Verrucomicrobiia; order Chthoniobacterales; family UBA10450; genus JACCTI01. The sequence continues at coordinate 1,213,454 of CAWBFF010000008.1, read as the reverse complement.
TGACTCGCCAAGATCGCCCGGCCGAAGCCGAACCGCTCCTCCTCGCCAGCTACGCTGTCTTTGCCAAGACAGGCGGTGACGGAGACCTGCGCTCAAAAATTGCGCGCGAACGTTTGGTCGCCCTTTACCAGGCATGGGGCCGACCGGATGAGGCGGCGCGCTACCGTTGAAGCATGCCATCTCATCAAGCGATAAGCGGTCATCCCGGTCTTCCAGGGATCGGTCACTAAACCCTAGAAAAGGGTGGCCCGAGCAAGACTACGGCACGCTGTGCCCTGAGCTGGACTTCACCAGGCCCACATCGGTGCCGTTGATCGTCCCGCTGGGAACGACATCGAGGCGGAAGTTCGCCGCAGTGACCGAGGCGCCTGATTGCGCTTTGGCCTGTCCGACGTCGGTGCCAGAAAAGCCGCTGACCAGAAATTTGCCGTCACGCTGGAGGGCAATGGCATTCACTGCGCTGCTCGCACCAGGGTCAAACGAATCCGCCGCGCCCATTGGGAAGGTTTTTGAGGGCTTTTTCAGGGCAGCTGTGTGCCCGTTCTCGATTTCACCAGGCCGATATCGGTCGAAGTGATTGTGCCGCTCGCGTTCAGATCGGTGCGGAAATTTGAACCCGTCGCCGCCTGCCCAGATTGAGCTTTCACCTGGCCGATGTCGGACGAGGTGACAAACCCGTTGCCGGTGGTGTCACCCGCCAGGACGCCCATCGGGATAAAGATATTACCCGCGGTCGATCCGTTGCTCACATTCGTTAGGGTAATGCCGAGGGTCTGCGCGTTGGCGACGGCAGTGAGGTTAATCGTTGCGGTCGCGCCATTCACGGTGCTGGAGCCGGCGGCCATCCCATCCGCGCTCATGACGGAAACACCCGCCACCGTGACCGGCGTGGTAAAGGTCACAATCACTTGATGGCTCCCACCCGCGCCGACAGTGCGGCATTCGATCCCCGGGGGGCCACTGAGGGGCAGCGGGATATCAAAAGTCTGCGACGCACCGTGGACTTTTCGTGAGACGGCGCTGACCACCTGGACGGGAATGTTGCTGGAAGCGATCTGCGCCACATATCCGGCGTTGATGGTGACGACGCTACCTGCGCTGCTCGCTTTCCCGGCGATCAAACCTGCGCTACCGCTGCCATGATAACTTGTGCTGTTGGTGGCGCGCCCGCCCCTGTCAATCGCTTCCGCCGGGATGGTGTAGTTCGCGCTCGTGCGCGGTCCGGCGTACGGCGTACTCGAAAGGATGCTAGTGAGCGCCGCAACGAGAATGATCCTGCGTATTTTCATGCGCGGTTCCGATCAAGTGGGCGAATCGAACAGTTCATCGTGGCTCTCCGTTGGCGACAGGTTCATCAATCTTCACGGCGAGCCTCGCCCCACCACCCTTCGGAGCCGCCGCGAGGAAATGTTCCAGCTTCGCGAGCCGCGCTTCGAGGTCGGCGAGACGCTGTTTTGCTGTCGCTGCCTCGTCCCGGAGGATGACATTCTCCTGGTCGAGCGCCTGCACGGCGATCATGAGGATGCCGGCCATGTCGCTGCTGTTGATGGTCGTGTCGTCGCCGCTGGTGCCGATGGCATCGTGGCCGAAGGCAGCGTAGAAGTCCTGCGCCATCGGGCCGTAGTGGCGAAATTCCCTGGGGTCATGGCCGATATAGTTCCAGCTCGTGAGCGGGAAGCCGCGGATTTTGCGCAGCACCTCCGCGCCATCCACGGGCCGGAAATTCTCCTTCTTGTTCCGGTCGGAGACCACGGTCAGCCCCACCTGACATCTGAGACTCGAGACCAAGTTATTGCCGAGCTCGATCCTGTTGCTGGCCGTGACCGACGCGCCGCTGCCGATGGCGGTGGCGTTAGTCAGCCCATTCGCGGCGGTCGCGCTGCTTCCGATGGCGGTGATGTTGCTGCTCGCAGTGTTAAAGAAAAGCGCCCGGTAGCCGATGGCGGTGTTGAATGAGCCCGTGTCATTGTTTCCCAGCGCGTTGGGGCCAACGGCTACGTTGCCGCCGCCCGACGTGTTGAGGTAGAGCGCCTGGAGGCCGTTGGCGACGTTGCCATTGCCGGTGGTGTTGGAGCGCAGTGCTTCCGTGCCCACCGCGGTGTTTCCGAGTCCGTTGTTTGCAGTCGTCGGTTGATTGGAAAAAAGCGCTTCAGAGCCCACGGCGACGTTGTCCGTGTTCCAGGTCACGCCGCCATTGGAGAACCCCTGGATGAACAGCGCGCTGCTCCCTACAGCGACGTTTCGGCCGGCGGCTGTGTTGTTCTGGAGCGCGGCGGCCCCGCTCGCGGTGTTTGAGCTGCCAATGGTGTTCTCCCGAAGGGCCGCAGCGCCGCTGCTGGTATTAAAGCTGCCAGCGGTGTTGTTCACGAGCGCGGCGACGCCGTTACCGGTGTTGGAGCTTCCGACGGTGTTGTTCTGGAGCGCGCGGAAACCACTCGCGGTGTTTCCCGCTCCCGTGGTGTTTTGGGACAACGTCTGCGTGCCTATCGCGGTGTTGAGACAGCCGTTGTTCGTGGTGGTCGGCTGGTTGGAACGCAACGCGTCGAAGCCAACGGCCACGTTGTCGCTGTTCCATGCCAGGCCTCCATTGCTGAAGGACTGGTCGAAAAGGGCGTTGGTTCCGACGGCCACATTCCGGCTGGCGAAGTTGTTGGAGCGGAGCGCCGAGTAACCGCTGGCGGTGTTGTTGCTGCCCCCCGAATTGGCAAGGAGCGCTTGCGAGCCGCTGGCCGTGTTGTAGAGGCCCGTCGTGTTGCTGCCGAGCGCCTGCGCGCCGGTGGCGGTGTTGTCGAAGCCCCCGGTGTTGTTCAGGAGCGCCTGCGAGCCCGTGGCGGTGTTGCGGGTTCCCGTGGTGTTGGCCCTGAGTGCCGTGGTGCCTACCGCGGTGTTGTCATACCCGTTTTCTACGTCGGTCGGCTGGTTGGAATACAACGCCTCGACGCCCACGGCCACGTTGCGGCTGCTCCACGCTAGGCCTCCATTACTGTAGGACTGGGAGTAGAGGGCGCCAGACCCCACGCCCACGTTCTGGCCGGCGGTGGTGTTGGAGAAGAGTGCATTGACGCCGCTGGCGGTGTTGTGGTTGCCCGTCGTGTTCGAGTAGAGCGCCTGCAGACCGCTGGCAGTGTTGGCGCCGCCCGTGGTGTTGGAGTAGAGCGCAGCGCGGCCGCTCGCGAGGTTGAAGCTTCCCGTAGTGTTAAATCTCAACGCCTCCTGTCCGATGGCGGTATTCTGGTCACCCAAGGTGTTCAAGTAGAGCGCCAGGAAGCCGTTGGCGGTGTTGGCCGTGCCCGTGGTGTTGTTCTGGAGCGCCGCGTATCCGCTGGCGGTGTTGTTCGTGCCCGTGGTGTTGTTCTGGAACGCCGCGAATCCACTGGCGGTGTTGTAGGCGCCGGTCATCGTGAAATTCCCCGCCGCCTGGCCGACGAAGAAGTTTTGCGTGCCGAAGGTGTGCATTAGGGGGTCGCCGTTTTGCGCGATCACCCCGATGCCGAGACTCAACGTGGTCGGCAGGTTGAAGATCCCTGTGGCGGTGATATTCGCGCCGGTGAAGCTCCCGCTGGCACTGCGCAGGACGAGGGTGCCGGGGGTGGCCAAGTTCGTCGCATTGCTGCCGAGGGTGATCGCGCCGGTGCCCGCACTCACGGTGATGCCGCCGCCGCCGGTGAGCGATAGGACACCCGCGTTGGTGAGCGTCACATTTCCCCCGAGCGAAACCGCACCGCCCCCGCCGAGGCCGCTGCCAGCGTTGATGGTGAGGGCGGAGTTGGCCAGTTGTGTGTTGGCCACGGCGCCCGTGGCGATGTTTGCGCTTTGCACCGCCCCAGCGGCGATTTGAGGGCTGCCCACGGCCCCGTTGGCGATCTTGGTGGAAGTGACGGCACCGGTGGCGAGGGTGGCGCCGGAGACGGAGCCATCAGATAAATATCCATTGGGCGCGAGGCGTTGGTCGGGCGTGAGGAGTTGGGAACCGTTCGTGCCGTCGTTGAACCACACGCGCAGGCGCACGTCGGGATTCGCCCACACGCTTGCGGGGATTGCGGTCATGCCCGTGTCCCCTAGAAGCACGGCGTAAAGCCCTTTCGTGACCGTGAGCGCGACCGCCGCCGTCGGCTCGCTCCCCGCAACGCTGGTTCCGTTGTTACTCCAATAGGTGGTCGTGCCTGCGGCATTGACGAGCGCGAATTTGAACGAGCCGGTGCCGTCGAAGTCCACCGGCGGGGTGCCCACGGCGACGCGCCCCTGGTAGTTAACGAGTTGCGGCACCTGCGCGTGGAGCAGTCCAGCGGAGAGGACCGCTATGAGGCAAATGAGAATGCGATATTTCATGGGTTTGGGAAGGGATCTCGCGATCGGGTTTTTCTCTTACCGATGAAAGCGACAATTCGGTCAAAAAGTGATCATCCGGTCGAAAAGGTGACGGAACTCGCGCTTCGTTATCTTCTGTTAAGCCGCCGGCGGCTGCGTTAGCTTTTGTCCGCATGCCGGCCGTTTCGCCTTCGCCGCAACAGATTCACGAGCTGCTCGCGACCTCCGGTTATTGGCAAAACTCTCAGCCGGATGAACTCGCGCCGCTGGTCTACGACGAGCTGCGCCAGCTGGCGCATCGCTACATGCGGAGTGAACGCCCGGATCACACCTTGCAAGCGACCGCGCTGGTGAATGAGGCCTTCCTACGCCTCGCGGATCAGACGACTCCGCAGTGGCGGGACCGAACGCATTTTTTTGCCGTGGCTGCTCGGATGATGCGCCACATCCTGGTGGATTACGCGCGTGGCCGGCATCGGGCCAAGCGCGATGGGGGAGTAAAGGTGGAACTGAGTGACGATATGGTTGTGACCGAAGCGGAGATCGGGCAAGTGCTCGATTTGAATGACGCCCTGGAGCGCTTCGCCGAGCTGGATCGCCGCGCCAGTCAGGTGGTGGAGCTGAAATATTTCGGCGGCATGAGCTACGACGAAATCGCCGAAGTGCTCAGCATCTCGGCCATCACGGTGCGGCGGGATTGGGAATTCGCCAAAGCCTGGCTGCACCAGGAATTAACGACGCCCGAAGCGCAATGAACCCGGGTTCGTTGGAAAGACTGAAAGAGGTTTTTCACGCCGCGCGCGAGCTTCCGCCGGGCGAGCGCGACGCTTTCCTCGTCGATGCCTGCGGCAGCGATGAGCAGCTCCGGGAGAAAGTGGATGCGCTCCTGGAGTCGGATCGCGTTTCCGCCGATTTCATCGCGGACCCGCCGGCGAGGTTGTTCGCGGACGCGTTCGGCGCAGCGCCCGAACCGTCCGTCGCAGGACGCATGATCGATCGCTACCGCATCATCCGGGAGATTGGACGCGGCGGCATGGGCGCAGTTTACCTGGCCGAACGCGCCGATGATGAATACCAGAAGCAGGTCGCGCTCAAGCTGATCAAGCGCGGCATGGATACCGATTCCGTCCTGCGCCATTTCCGAAATGAGCGCCAGATTCTGGCGGGCTTCGATCATCCGAACATCGCACGACTGCTCGACGGCGGGACGAGCGACGACGACCTGCCTTACTTCGTGATGGAGTACATCGAGGGGCTTCCGATCGATGAATACTGCAACACCCAGGCCGTTTCCCTCCCGGCGCGCTTGCAACTTTTCCGCGAAATCTGCGCCGCCGTCTCCTACGCGCATCGCCACCTCGTCGTTCACCGCGATATCAAACGCTCGAATATCCTCGTGACCGCGGAAGGCGTGCCGAAGCTGCTCGACTTCGGAATCGCAAAGATTCTCCAGGAAGACGGTGCGCCGCTGCTCACGCTGACCGGACAGCGGCTAATGACTCCGGAGTACGCCAGCCCGGAACAGGCGCGCGGAGAACGGGTCACGACCGCGAGCGACGTCTATTCGCTCGGGGTGGTGTTGTATGAATTGCTCGCCGGGCAATCGCCCTACGGTGCGACCACCCCGCAGTCCAGCGACTTCGCGAAAATCATCAGCGAAGTGCAGCCGAAGAAGCCGAGCACGGTCGTGGCCATGGCTGGGAATCACCGATTAGCCGTCAATAACCAAAAATTCCTTCGCGGCGATCTCGACAAGATCGTGCTCATGGCCTTGCGCAAAGAACCGGAGCGCCGCTACCAATCAGTCGAACAATTTTCGGAGGACATCCGGCGGCATCTGGAAGAGCGGCCAGTGCTGGCGCGCAAAGATACCAGCGGTTATCGCGCGGCGAAGTTCGTCCGCCGGAACAAGACCGCGCTGGCGGCGGCTGCGATTGTCCTCTTGGTCCTGATTGGCGGCATCGTCGCGACGAGCCGGCAGGCGCAGATTGCCATGCGGGAAAAGGCGCGAGCCGAGCGGCGCTTTAACGACGTGCGGAAGCTGGCGAATAGCGTCCTTTTCGATTACCACGATGCGATCAAGGACCTCCCCGGCTCGACGAAAGTGCGGGAGCGATTGGTTGAGGATGGCCTGAATTACCTCGACAGTCTGGCCAGCGAAGCGCACGGCGATCCTGCTCTCCAGCGCGAGCTCGCGGCCGCCTACGAGAGAGTCGGCGACGTGCGCGGAGGAAAATCGAGCGGAAGCCTGGGCGACATCGCCGGGGCGATTCAGAGTTACACGAAAGCGCTAGCGATTCGGGAAGCTCTGTTCGCTCTGGACCCTAACTCACAGGCTCGACGCGACCTCGCCGCCAGTCATCAAAAAATTGGCGATCGCTTCGTGGGCACCGATAAGACAAGCAAAGGGTTGGAGCATCTGCATAAAGCCCAAACTCTCTACCTCGATCTCACCCGGGAACGGCCTACCGATAACGACATTCAACTCGAGTTCGCCGATACCTCCAACAAGCTCGGAAATGCGCTGAAACAACACGGTAGTCTCGTAGCCGCGCTCGAACAGTTCCGTGCCGCCCGGCAAATTTGCGAAAAGCTTGCCGTTATTAATCCCCGAGATGAAAAGTGGCGCCGCGCCCTCTGGAACACCTACGAAGGCATTGCCGATAGTTTTTTTCTTGAAAACGAAGTGGCCAACGCAATCGAGGAGAACGGTAAGGCACTCTCGTTAGGGGAAGCGTTGATCGCGGAGAATCCCACCAATGCTGACTACCGCCGTCATCTCGTGCGGAATTACAAGAGTGCGGGCGATTATCGCAAGAAGTCCGATAAGGTTGGCGCGTTGGAATATTTCCGCCGAGCGGTGGCGCTCGAGGAATCTTTGGTTGCAGCAGATCCAGCCAATGCGCTGACCAGATCGGATCTCGCATACCTCCACAAGCGGATTGCTGATTTCCTGGCGAATGACCGGGAGAGCACACAGGCACTCTCGCACTTCACGAAAGCGCGCGACATTTTCGAAAAGCTGGCTTCAGATTCACCTGCAGATTTACTCTCGCGCATCCTGGTCGCCACTTGCCACGGTGGCATAGCGGGGATGCACGCACAGCTGGCCGAGGTTGATCCGGCACTACAGGAGTGTCGGATCGCGGTCGATCTCCTCGACCAAATTCGCGAAGAGACGACAAACGTGAATCATCGGCTAAACCGAGCCGAAGCTTACGAATATCTAGGTTATGCTTACGGCGCGCTGGCCGCGATTCCGACGAGATCGGGCCGCGAGACTACACCGTGGCAAAAGTCTTCTCGCGAAATGTTTCAGAGAAGCCTCGATGTCCTCGAAGACTTGCGACGCCGCGGCACGCTGGCCGCGGGTAACGCGGGTTGGGCCAGCAATATCGCGGCGGAGATCGGCAAATGCGATGCGGCGCTGGCGAAATAGGAGCACACGAGATCGTTCGAGTTGGACGCGCGCTCAAACCTAGTTTTGCACGCTCTACGGCACGAAATTTCCCGAGAGCGCGATTTTACCAGCCCGATGTCGGTACCGTTGATCGTGCCACTGGGGACAACGTCGAGGCGGAAATTCGCGCTCGTGACCGCGGCGCCAGATTGCGCTTTGGCCTGTCCAACATCGGTGCCGTTGACGCTCTTGCTCCCATTCACGTCCCCGGCCAGGACATTCATGCTCACGGCCGTGTTCGGCAGCACTTGCCCGAAGCTGTCGGTCACGCCGCTTAAGGTCACCGAGATCTGCTGCACGTCGGCTACGCCGCTCAGGTTTACCGTCATGGTGTTGCCGGAAAAGCTGGGACTACCGGAAATGCTGCCGGTCCCGGCGGTGACGCTGGCGTTGCCGCTGACCACGTTGTTGGTGAAAGTGAAAACGAGGGTGTGGCCGCCGCCGGAGGAGCGGCATTCCACGCCGGGCGCGCTGCCGATGGGCAGCGGAATGTCGAAGTCGCCCGCGGTGCCGTGCGTCTTGCGCGAAGCGGCCGTGCTGACTTGCAGCGGCGCCGCAGCGACCAGAAAAACATTCCGCACCGATTCCCGAATGCTTTCCGAGCCATAAATGCCGCTGCGATAAAAGCCGCGGGCGCGAATAAAAAGATTTTGTTGTGTAGGAAGATTTAAGCCTGTCAGCGTCCAGTTGCTTCCCGACGCAGTGCCACTGCCAAGAAAATTGTAGATAACGCCATCAGTTGAATCCTCAAAGGTGACCCGGTTGAATTGCGGGCTGGATCCGTCGTGTATCCAGACAACATTGTTTTGCGTAACAGAGAGATTTTGGCTTGCGATGGTGTCGTTATTCAACCGAGCGAAATTGTTGCGCGCCTGTCCGCCGATGCTGGTAAAACGGCCGCCCACTAAAATCTTGCCGTCCGCCTGCACCGCTATTGCTAAGACGTCACTGTCCGAGTTCGGAGCAAAACCATCAGCCGCACCCGTAACAGCATCGAGCCGGGCGATGAAGCCGCGCGATTGTCCGCCGATACTTGTGAATTTGCCTCCCGCCAAAATCTTCCCGTCCGCCTGCACCGCTATTGAGTCGACTTGATTGTTGGCACTTGGGTTGAACGAATCGGCCATACCCGTAGTGGAGTCGAGCCGGGCGATCCGGTTGCGGGTCTGTCCACCGATGGTGGTGAATCGGCCGCCCGCTAAAACCTTGCCGTCCGTCTGCACCGCGATTGAAAATACCCCTGGCAAAGGATCAGTCCCCGACGCATTTGGGTTCCACGAATCTGCCGCTCCCGTACCGGCATCAAGACGGGCAATGCGACCGCGCGACTGTCCGCCAATGCTGTTGAGTCCGTCGAAATAACCGCCCGCCAGAATCTTACCGTCTGGCTGAACGGCGATCGAAAAGACACTGTTGTTCGCGCTCGGGTTGAACGAATCAGCCGCACCCGTCACGGCGTTGAGCCGAGCGATACGGACACGATTTGAGCCTCCAATGTTTCCGAAATCACCGCCCGCCAATATTTTGCCGTCCGCTTGCACCGCGATTGAATAGACAGCGCCGTTTGCATTTGGGTTAAACGAATCAGCAGTCCCTTCACTGAGCCGCGCGATGCGGTTGCGGGGTTGTCCGCCGATAAATGTGAAAGCTCCGCACACTAAAACCTTGCCGTCGGTTTGAACTGCGATCGATAAGACATCATCGTTCGGGTCGGGGTTGAAAAGCAGGTCAAGGGTGCCGTCAGTATTCAATCGTGCAATTTTGTTTTGGGTTACGCCCAGCACACTGGTGAAAGACCCGCCGATCAGAATCTTGCCATCCGGCTGTAAGGCGATGGCGGAAACTATGGGATTAGCGCCGCCGAGATTGAGATCATTTAGGGTTCGATCCGCCCTGCCGTCTGTTTCTAATCGCGCGATGCGATTGCGTGTCAGCGCTCCGCTGTTCGGTGTGAGTATTGTGAAAACTCCGCCGATGAGAATCTTGCCGTCAGGCTGAAGCGCCATAGCGAGCACGGGGTTGCTCGCGTTCGGATTGAAGACGGTGTCGAGTGTCCCATTCGGGTTTATCCGGGCGATGTTATTGCGAGCCTGCCCGCTCATGGTCGTAAAATCGCCCCCCACCAAAACCTTGCCGTCCGGCTGCACCACGATTGAATCAACCTCAAAACCGTTCGCATTGGGGTTAAACGAATCGGCCACTCCGGTTGTGGGATCGAGCCGTGCGAGCCGGTTGCGCGTCTGTCCGCCGATGCTGTTTGCTCCGAAGAAATTGCCGCCAGCTAAAATCTTTCCATCCGCCTGCACTGCGATTGTATAGACAAAACCGTTCGAGTTGGGGTTGAACGAATCCGCCATGCCCGTCACGGCGTCGAGCCGGGCGATGAAATTGCGCGTCTGCCCGCCAATGCTAGCGAAAGCCCCGCCTACCAAAATCTTGCCGTCGGCCTGAATCGCAATGTGCAAGGACCTGAAAGTTCGAGTTAGGATCGAATGACTCAGCCAGTCCAGTCGCGGCATCCAGTCGGGCAATGCGATTGCGCGTCTGTCCGCCGATGCGCGGTAAAATCGCCGCCCGCGAGGATCTTGCCGTCTGTCTGCACTGCGATTGCCCGGACGGTATTGCTTGCGTTCGGGTCGAACGAATCGGCCAGGCCCGTCACGGCGTCGAGCCGGGCGAAACGATTGCGCGCCTGTCCGCCGATGCTGTTTGCGCCGTTGAAAGACCCGCCTACCAAGACCTTGCCGTCCGCCTGCACCGCGATGGCCTGGACAGCACCGTTCGCGTTCGGGTTGAACGCGGTGTCCAGCGTGCCGTCCGCATTCAGGCGAGCGATGCGGTTGCGCGTAACCGTCGCGCCGCCGTTGGGCGAGAGCGTGGTAAAACTGCCGCCGAGAAGAATCTTCCCGTCCCGCTGGACGACGATGACGTTCACCGTGCCGTTGGCGTTCGGGTCGAACCCGTCGAGCGCGGATTGCCCGCGCAGCGTTTCCGCGCCGCCAAACAGGAGGAGGCTCAGTGCGAGAAAAGCGCGCGCACTTTTCCTCGTCTTTGATCCTGCGGTGTTGATGGAGCAACGAGCTAAGATACTGGGAGAGGAAAAGGAAGAGCGCATAGACCTCCGGCCGGATTGATGGTGGTGGAGCTCAGCCAATCCGATAGCGTCCCGAATGTCGATTCTAAAGCACGCGGACGGACCTCGATGGGATGGCTGCGCCGCAGGGAAAAGCTTGCTCCCACCGTCCCCTTTGAGAGACAAACACTGCCGTGGCCTCATGGGAGAGAGAACGGCGCCAAGCGGGTCTCTTTGCCGATACCCCGTGGGGTCTAATTACCTACCCCGGCCGCGCCTGCACCGAACGCCAACGGCGGGCCTGGGCTGAATTTTACCGGATCTATTGGGGACCTATTTTCGGCCTGGTCTGCGGGCGTGGGTTCGCGGTCGCGGAAGCAGAGGATCTCACCCAGGAATTCCTCCTCCACTTCCTGGCCAGCCACGCGCTCGTGCGCGCGCGCCGCGAGAAAGGCCGGTTTCGCGATTTCCTCGGCGCGGCGCTCCGCCATTACCTCATTAACCGCCAGGCGCGTGTCCAAACACAGAAGCGCGGCGGCGATCTTATCCCAGTGGAACCCAAAGTCCTGGAGAACGTCTCCCTGCCAGGCGCGCCGCAGCAATTCATCTGCGCTTGCGATCGGGCCTGGGCTGGGCGCGTGATCGCGCGTGCTTTCGCTCGGGTGCAGACGCACTACGGCGGAGAGCGGCAGGCACTATTCCAGGCGCTCCAGCCTGGCCTCATCGGCGAGAGCGAGCAGGCGCTCGATTATGAAGAACTCTCCGCCCGCCTGCGCCGCTCCGCCGCCACCTTGCGGAGCGAAGCCAAGCGGCTGCGGGCGCTACTTCGCGCCGAAGTGTTGCGCGAAGTAGGCGAGCGCGGGGAGTTGGAGGACCTCCGCGAGATCCTCCGCGGTCGTTAGGCGGCGCACGGCTCTTAGTTAACCAGAATAGTAGCGGGATCGCTCCAGCCGCTCTTGGTATTGTTCGGGCCGAGCGCACGCACGCGCACCCAGAGGTCCTTCGCGCGCTGAAAGCCTTTCAAGACCACGCCGCGGCTGGAGCTAAAGGAATCATACGTCGTCCACGGGCCGCTCATCGGGTCGGGCGCAGTTTGCACGTCGTAGCCGCGGCCACGCTCCACCGCATCAAAGAGCACCTGCACCTCGCCCGTTACTCCGGTCGTTTTCAACCGCAGATTCTGCGGAATTTCTGGCGCCCCGCCGCTTTGCTGCGGCGTCTTATGCAGATCGAAGCCAGTCGTGGCCAGCTTTACCGGGTCCATGTTGGCGGTCAGCTCCAGGTTATCCGCCAGGTCGTCGAGCATCTGCTCCAGCGTCTCCCGCTCCGCCTCCACCGCCATCTCGCGCGCTTTCGGATCGGGCAGAGTCTGCGCCTGCATCAGCTTGTCGAGTTGGGCCTGCACGTCCGAGACTTTGGGGACGGGACCGGGGAAATCGGCGTTGCCCGTTAAACGCGCGATGATGAACTGCACCTTCGTGATGAAGTCGGGGATGAGATATTGGGCGAACCCGCGATTGAGGATATTAATCATACCAGTGAATTCCGGAAAACTGCGGATTCGTGGCAAAAAATCGCACGCTCCATGCAAAAAAGTGCGCTCCCGAGGTAAAAAGCCGCGTTTCCCGCCCAGAAAGCCCAAAACCAGAGGCGAATCGTCAAACGCCACATATGTGGCGTCGCGCGATTCACCCCGATCGCGCCACGATTGGTATGAATGGCGCGACAACACCCATGAATCATCGCGCGATACCCTCCGATCGTCCGACAACAGGCATGAATCGCCCAGCGATCGACCCCAATCGTCCAACGATTGGCATGAATCGTCCGACAACACCCCCGAATCATCGCACGATCGACCCCAAGCGCGCCACGATTCACCCCAATCGCCCAGCAATACAGGTCTATCGTCGCGCGCCACATATGTGTCGTGCGACGATTCCGGCGCGAAAATGGGACGCGGGCCGCAGTCCCACCGGCGATCTTTGCGGTCTCGGCGTCGCTCCAGACCGCCACCGCGCTCTAAACTGCGACGATTCCAGAGCTCATCGCCTATCCTCCCGTCCCGCAGCGTTCGACGGCGACGGTTCGAGACGGAAATGTGTCGCGGGCTGGGCTTTCGGACTTCAGGATGCGCCGGTGCTGAAAATCGAGGCAGTTTCGAAGAAGTTTCGCGGCGGGAATTTCGGCGTGCGGGAGGTTTCGCTGGAGTTGAAGTCGGGCGTGATCGGGTTGCTCGGGCCGAACGGGGCGGGGAAGACGACGCTGATGCAGATGATCGCGACGATCACGCGGCCGACGAGCGGGCGGATTCTGTTTCGCGAGGTGGATGTGGCGAAGAAGCCGAACGAGCTGCGGCGGAAGCTGGGTTATCTGCCGCAGGATTTCGGGGTTTACGATAATCTGACGGCGCTGGAGTTCCTTTCCTACTTCGCGGCGCTGAAAGGCGTGCACTCGAAAGCGCGGGTGATGCAGCAGCTGGAGAGCGTGAATCTGCACGCGGTGGCGCAGCGGACGGTGGGCGGTTTCTCCGGCGGAATGAAGCAGCGGCTCGGGATCGCACAGGCGCTGATCAACGATCCGGAACTGGTGATCGTGGATGAACCGACGGCGGGGCTGGATCCGGAGGAGCGAGTGCGGTTTCGTAACGTGCTTTCCGAAATTGGCTTCGGGAAGCTGGTGATTTTATCGACGCATATCGTGTCGGATATCGAATCGATCGCCACGCAAATCGCGGTGATGAAAGAAGGACGGCTGCTGACTTTGGCCGCGCCGGAGGAATTACTGCGCGGAGCGGAGGGGCATGTCTGGAAGAGCGTCGTCTCATCGGAGGAATTCGATCGGCTGCGCGCGACGCTAAAGATTTCCAGCGCGGTGCGGCGGCCAGATGGCGTGCACATCCGCGTTGTCGGCGCGGCGCCAGGAGGCGCGGCGACGGCCGTGGAGCCTGAACTGGAAGACGCATTTCTCTATTTGATGAATCGCGACGTAACCGCGTGAGCAATTCCCTCCAACGCATCCTCGCGATTGTGCGGGCTGATTTTCTCCTGCGTTTTCGCCGGCCATCCACGCTGGTCGTTTTCCTGCTCCTGAGCGCGTTCGCTTATGTCTGGGTGCCCGATCCCGCGACGGGGCGCACGTTGCTTCAGATCAACGGGCAACGCGCGATCTACAACTCAGCCGCACTCGGGATGGCGACGGCGTCGGTCGGGATGATCTTCGCCGGGCTGTTTGGTTTTTATGTGATCTCGAATGCGATTCGGCGCGATGTCGTCTCACGCTGCGGGCTGGTGGTGGCGTCGACCTCGATGCGCTCGATCGAGTATTTGCTCGGAAAATTTCTCGGGAACGTCGCTTTCCTCACCACATTCATCGCGGGCTTTATGCTCAGCTCGATGGCCATGCAAATCGTGCGCGGAGAGGCGGCATTTGAGCCGCTTATTTTCATGCGGCATTATCTGCTCCTCACCCCGCCGACGGTGGTTTTCGTTTCGGCCATTGCGGTCCTGTTTGAAGCGATTCCGTTTCTCTCCGGGAAGTTGGGCGATGTCGCTTATTTTTTCGTCTGGATGGCGTCGGTGGGGATTGTCATCTCGCAGGACGCCGGGAGCGGCCATATCGGCTGGGGCAAATATGTCGACGTCTCGGGGTTCGGTTTCATGATCGAGCAGCTGCAACAGACGCTGCACACGGAATCAGTATCGATCGGCGCCTCGGAGTTCGATCCAGCGAAAGCGCCCATAGTATTTCCCGGGCTGAGTCTGCCGCGCTCGTGGATCGTGCCGCGGATTGTGTCGATGCTGTTTCCGTTGCTCTTCATTCCGCTGGCCGGTTTGTTTTTTCATCGCTTCGATCCGGTTCGCACACGGCGGACGGCGGAGAAGGGCCGGCGGAATTGGCTGGGGCGAATCCAGTTGCTGTTCAAGCCCCTCACCCGGCGCGCGGTGGCGCTGCTGCTGCGGCCGGCGCGCGGCAGTTCGCTGGCGGCGGCCATTTGGACGGACGCGATCCTGACCCTAACGCTCTCGCCCATCGCGTTCCTGGCTTTCGTGGGCATCAGCATCGCCGCGATCGCTTCGACGCAAACGCTGGGCAGTCTGCCATTCGTTTTCCTGGCACTGGCGATTTTCGTTTCCGATATCGTGACGCGCGACATTCGTGCGGGGACGACGCCGATCCTTTTTTCAACTCCGCGACTGCGCGAGAATTTGGTCTGGTGGAAGCTCGGATCGACGGGCGTGCTCAGTCTTTTGTTTTGCGCCGTCCCGCTTCTGACGAGTCTGCTGCACGGCGGCGGGCGCTTTGCGACGTTGTTGCTCGGAGTGTTTTTCACTGTGGCCTTCGCGACCGCGCTCGGAGTCATCACGCAGAACCCGAAGACGTTCATCGTGGGGTTCCTGAGCTTTTGGTATGTGATCGTGAACGATCACGGGGCCTCGCCATCGCTCGACTTCGCGGGCTTCTACGGCGCGGGCACACTCCGGACGTGTGTGGTCTATGCGAGCATCGGGACGATTGCGGTCATCATCGCGCAGTTCGCTCATCGCTGGCGCCTGGCTCGAGGGTGAGGAGGCGGAGGCGCAGCCCGGAAGAAGTTAAAAGCGGGCGGTTACCGCGAAGCGAACCTGGACGGGCTCGACCGGATGGAAATGGAGCTGGGTGCTGGCGTCATCGCCGGGGCGGACGCGGGATTCGTAGGCGTAATCGATGTCGTGATCGCGCCGATCGAGCAGGTTGAGCACTTCGGCCGAGACGGTCCAGGTGCGGTTAAATTCGTAACCGACCTGCGCGTTGAGGAGGAGGGTGGAGTCGGAGCGAAAGCTGTTGTCCTCGATTAAGGGGCGCTGGCCGAAGTAGCGCAGACGCAAGCTGGCGAAGAAGCCCGGCTTGTTCTGGTAGGTGATGCCGGCGGCGATGACGGTTTCGATGGCGCCGGGGATGTGGTTGCCTGCTGGGTCGTGGTCGCGGAATTCGGCGTGCGAAAACGAGATGTCGGCATCAACTGTGAGCGACTTGGTGAGGTTATAGAAATTCCCCCACTCGATTCCGTAGCGGCGACTCGGACGGCTGGCTTCGGTGGCGCCGGCATCGCCCACGAAGATCAATTCCGAATCGAGGTCGAGCCACCAAAGCGAGAGCGTGCTTTGCAATCCCGAGACCGCCAGTGTGCGCAGGCCCACCTCGGCGCCGTAGGTTCGCACCAGCGGATCCGCGGGCTGAACGGGATTGCCATCCGCGTCGAACGCGCTCCGCGTGACGGGATCGACGCGAGTGGTCGTGCCGCGTCCGTCGTTGCTGTGGAAACCGAGCCCGCCTTGCAGATAAACTTCCGTCTGGGCCCACGGCCCGAGGATGAGGCTGAGCTTGGGACTGGCCAGCGTCGCGCTCGCGGTTCCGGAGTTTTCCGGAACATTGCTCTTCACGTCGTAGTGATAGAGGTCGGCGCGCAGGCCGGCGACGGTCCGGATTTTGTCCGTCCAAATAAAGTTTGTTCTGATAATAAACGCCGCCGCTGGTCTGGACGATTTCGTCCTGCCGGGTGGTGGCCGGAAGGAAGCTGCCGTCGTCGGCGTTGATCTTGTCCACGCGACGGCGCGCGGCGGTATTGAAGAGGCCGTTGTCGATCCAATCGTTCCGCACTTGCAGGCCGAAGGTGTTCTCGACGTAATGCCCGCCCCAGCGGTCGAAAAACGTCTGGCTGGCGTCGAGCCCCGCGACCCAGCGCCGATCCTTTTGCTCGAACTGATCGCCGCGCGTCGGGTCGGCGAGGAAGTAGGTGAAGTTCGAGAAGAGATCGAGGTCGTAGTAGAAACCGTAGGCGCAGCATCTTCGTGTGCGGAATGCGTCGTCGCGCGCGATGCCATTCGCCTTGCAGGCTGTAACGCTGCGAATCGCCGCCGGTGGTGTCGTCGAGCGAACCGAAAACGGCACGAGCCCGCGCGTCGATCGCGCGCTCGCGCGACTTGATCGCTCGAATCCCACTCGCCGTGGTAAGCCATGCGCCGTCAGGCTGAAGCCGTTGCGCTCGTCGCCCTGGCTGTAGCGTGAGGAGGCCGTTGATCTTCTGGTAATCGTCCGGGTTCTTCCAAGGTCCGTCGTTGTGCGAAAGCTTCGAGGCCATAAAGCAACGTGCCGGGCCCGGCTTTCGGCGAAGCCGCAATCACGGTGCGCGCAAAGCCGTAGCTCGCCGCCTTCGACGAGCGCGAAGGCGGAAGGCAACGTTTTGAGGAAATCCAAACGCGCCGCGCCTGCCGAACTGAAGTCGCCGTTCTCCGCGTAGTAAACACCCTTCTGGTAATCCACGCGCTCGACCAGCTCGGGAATGACGCTGTTTAAGTCCGAGTAGCCCTGGCCGTGGCCGTGCGTCGGGCAGATTCACTGGCATCCCGTCGACAGAAACGTCGCGAAATCGGTGCCGTGATCGAGATTGAATCCGCGCAGGAAATACTGGTTCGCCTTCCCGCCTCCGGCGTGCTGGGTGATGATCACCCCGGGGATGGTCTCCAGAATTTCGCCCGGTCGGAGGAGTGGACGCGCCTGGAGTTGCGCGGCGCCAACCGTGCCTTGCGTCGCCGAATCGGCCAACCCGAGGAGGCTGTCGCTGCGCCCCAAAACGACGATGCGCGTGGTCGTCGCTTCGCCAGCGGAAGATTCCTCCACCGGCCGCGCCGGTGCGCCGATTGCGTCCTGCCCCAACGCCGTGCCACCGAAGAAAAAGCTCAGCGCGACCATCGAGCCGCGCAGCGTGAGCACGCCCGCGCCATGCAGGAGAAGCGTGGCGATAACAAATCCAAGACCAAACGAAAGCAAGCTGGCCGAGGTCGGCATTTCGCGGCCATGCGCGAATCCGTGGAAGAAGGCGAAGAAACCGGTGGTGAGCACGCTCGAACAGGTGCCCAAGGAAACGCGCCGAACGACAAAGACGCCGAAGACAAGGAGAGAAAGAAGAATGATCACCTCCACTCCCGGCACCGATAAACCGGTGGCGCCCACCAGCCCACCGAGGCTCATCACGCCGACGAACGAGAGCGGCAGCATCCAGATCGCGCGCCCCCGTTTTTGTGCCGCCCAAATGCCGACGGCGAGCATGACGAGCAAGTGATCCCAGCCGTAAAGTGGATGTTGGAACCCGCTGGTGAAGCCGGTCGTCTCCCCGATTTGCGAATGAGCGAACGCCTGGCCGGGCGCAGCGAAGAAAAGAGCCAGCAATCCAAGACGCAGAGGTAATCGAGTCACGGCGTGTTTTTTTACGCGGTGTCCTCCCAGCGACGCGAGCGAAAAGGATGAGGGTGCGACTAAGGACAGGAGAAGGCGGCACCGATAGTTCCGCCCTTGCCGCGCACGATGGCCGTGTACGGGGCAGCCGGGCGGGCGGCAACGTGATGGATTTCCAAACACCGCGCAAGATGCCCGGTACTCCCACAGGCAAGACGCCTGTGCGACCGAACATCCGGCGTTTCCTGTCGCAAAGATACCGGGCTATGGTATGAGGTCCGTTTCGATCAGGGTAACGCCCTTTTCCCAACCCCCCTCAATCACCTATGAAAATCCATTCCTTTGCTCGCTGGAGCTTTGTCGGCTTGACCGTGTTCTGGGTCGCCGTGATCGCTGCGTCGTCCAGCTTCAGCGAGCGTGAGAAGAGCCCGGCGATCAACAAGATCGCGCCCTGGGTTCTGGAGAAAACCGCGAAGGGCGCGGAGGCGGAATTCCTCGTCGCGCTGACCGATCAGGCTGACCTGCGCGGCGCGGAGATGCTCGGGACGAAGGAAGAGAAAGGCCGCCACGTGCGCGATGTTTTGTGGGCGAAAGCGCAGGAAACGCAGAAGCCGATTCTGGAATGGCTGAGCGCGCGGAAGGTCGAGCATCGCTCGTATTACATCGTGAATTTGATCTGGGTGAAGGGGACGCAGGATGTGGCCCTGGCCCTGGCGGCGCGGCCGGACGTGGCGCGAGTGGAAGGCAACCCCGAGATCCTCAACTATGCGCCGGAACCGCCGGTGGTCGGCGAGAGCGATTCGCCGAGCGTGCCCACTGCGATCGAGCCCGGGATTACGCACACGAAAGCGCCGCAGGTTTGGGCGACCGGCTTCACCGGCCAGGGCATCGTGATCGCCGACGCGGACACGGGTTTTCGCTGGGATCATAATGCGCTGAAGAATCACTACCGCGGTTGGGACGGCACCACTGCGAGCCACGACTTCAACTGGCACGACGCCATCCACACCGGCGGCGGCACCTGTGGGCCGAACGCAGCCGCGCCTTGCGACGATCAGGGCCACGGCACGCACACGCTCGGGACAACGATCGGAGACGATGGGGCTGGGAACCAAGTCGGGATGGCGCCGGGCGCGAAGTGGATCGGTTGCCGCAACATGGACCAAGGCAACGGCACCCCGGCGCGTTACATCGAGTGCATGGAATTTTTCCTGGCGCCCTATCCGGTTAACGGCACGCCGTCGCAAGGCAATCCGAGCCTGGCACCGGATGTAACGAGCAATTCCTGGAGTTGCCCGGCTGGCGAAGGTTGCTCGCCGAATTCGCTGCAGACCGCGGTGGAAGCGCAGCGCGCCGCGGGAATTATGATGGTGGTGGCGGCGACGAATTCGGGGCCGAATTGCTCCACCATCGTCGATCCTCCCGCGATCTACGATGCCACTTACGGCGTCGGCGCTTTGAGCACGGGCACGGATAACATCGCGTCCTTCAGCAGCCGCGGACCGGTGCTGGCCGACGGCAGCATGCGCCTGAAGCCTGACATCAGCGCGCCGGGGACGAGCGTGCGCTCCTCCACTCGGACCTCGACCACTTCCTACGGCAGCATGAGTGGCACCTCGATGGCCACCCCGCATGTCGCCGGAGCGGTTGCGCTCCTGTGGTCGGCGCAACCTTCCCTGCGCCACGACATCGACCGGACGGAAGCCGTTCTCGAACTCGAGCGCGGTCCATCTTCTCTCCAACACCTGCGACGCCGGTGCGCCGCTGGCTTCGCCTAACAACACGTTTGGTTACGGCCGGCTCGACGTCAAAGCGGCGGTGGATCAAATCGCCGTCCTCGGCGTCGTCTCCCGCAAGGTGCACGGCAGCGCGGGCACCTTCGATCTTCCCCTCGCCCTCACCGGCAGTCCGACGGTGGAGTCGCGCAGCAGCGGCGGCGCTCACACCATCGTGGTCAACTTCAATAATCCAGTCGTAAGCGGGAGCGCTTCCGTGACGGAGGGCATCGGCGGCGTGGGCAGCGCGAGCTTCTCCGGCAATACGATGACGATCGATCTCACCGGCGTGGGCGATGCGCAGAAAATCACGATCAAACTCAGCGGCGTGACCGGGACCGCGTCGCAAGTTATGCCCGACACGACCGTGAGCATGAACGTACTCGCAGGCGATGTGAACCAGAGCAAAGCGGTCGGGTCGGCCGATGTGGGCCAGGTAAAATCGCTCGTCAGCACGCCGGTGAACGCGACCAATTTCCTTTCCGACGTGGTGGTGAGCGGAGCGATTAATGCGACGGACGTGAGCCTGGTGAAATCGCGTTCCGGCGCGATCGTGCCGTAGCGGACTAGCGGGCGTGCGCGTAAACTCGACGCCGCGCGGCGATTGACACCGCGCGCGAAACGCGGTTCACGTTAGGCCAATGAGCAGAATCCTGATCGCGGATGACCAGACGGATGTGCTGGAAGCGTTGCGCATTCTGCTCAAGGGCGAAGGCTATCAGAGCGACGCCGTTACTTCGCTCGCCGGCGTCTTTCAAAATCTGGAGAAGCGCGACTACTCGCTTCTCATCATGGATTTGAATTACACCCGCGACACGACCTCGGGTCAGGAAGGGCTGGAGGTGATCCCGCGCGTCCAGGCGCTCGATAACACGCTGCCGATCGTGGTCATGACGGCGTGGGCGACGATCGATCTCGCGGTGGAAGCGATGAAACGCGGGGCGCGCGATTTCATTCCGAAGCCGTGGGATAACGAGCGGTTGCTCGCGATCGTGCGGACGCAAATCGAGCTGGCGGGAGCGCTGCGCAAAGGGAAGCGGCTGGAGGCGGCGAATCAACTTCTGCGCGGGAATGCGCCGCAAATCATCGCCGAATCGCCGCGCATGCGGCCGGTGCTGGAGTTGATCTCACGCGTGGCGCCCTCCGATGCGAACATCCTCATCACCGGCGAAAACGGCACCGGGAAAGGCCTGGTCGCGCGCGCCATCCACGCGCTCTCGCCCCGCGCTTCGCACAGCATGATCACGGTCAACATGGGCGGCCTCTCCGAGGGAATTTTCGAGAGCGAACTCTTCGGCCACGTGAAGGGCGCGTTTACGGATGCGAAGACGGATCGCGCGGGACGTTTCGAATTGGCGGACGAGAGCACGCTCTTCATGGATGAGATCGCGAACGTGCCGATGAATCAGCAGGCGAAGCTGCTGCGCGTGATCGAGACCGGCGAATTCGAGCGCGTCGGCTCTTCGAAAACGCTGCATGCGAATGTGCGGATCGTTTCCGCGACGAATGCGAACCCGCACGAAGAAGTCGCGGCCGGACGTTTCCGCCAGGATCTCTTGTTTCGCCTGAACACGATCGAGATTCCCCTCCCCCCGCTGCGCGAGCGGCGCGAAGACATCATGCCGCTGGCGAACAGTTTTCTGCGCGCGCATGCCCATCGTTACCGCAAGAGTCTGACCGGATTCGAAGAGAAGGCGCGCGATCTCCTGATGCAGCACCCTTTTCCGGGAAACGTGCGCGAGCTCGATCACGTGGTGGAGCGGGCCGTCCTCATGACGCAGGGTCCGCAGATCAAAGCCAACGACCTCGGCCTAACGAGCGGTCATGAAGACTCGGCCAATATCGAAAGCATGAGCCTGGAGGAAGTGGAAGCGTTTCTGATCAAGAAGGCGCTCAGCCGTTTTGATGGCAACGCGCGTCGCGCCGCGGAAGCGCTCGGGCTCAGCCGGAGCGCTTTCTATCGCCGGCTCCAGCACTATGGGCTCTAGGATTTTCGATTTTCGAACTGCGAATTTCGAATGAAAGCGCGCCCAAAGCGGCGGCATCGACTGACCCACGAAGGGCGCATCACGTGGTTGATTCTTTGGGCGATCGCCCCCGCCGGGCTAGTCGCGCTCGCGCTTCTCTGGTTCGGCGATTACACGCCGAAAGTGCAGTGGACGCTGACTCTGCTCGTCGCCGGTTCCGCGCTCGGCTTCATCTTCAGCGCGCGCGAGCACATCATCCGTCCGCTGCAGACGATGACCAATTTGCTGGCCGCTTTGCGCGAGGGCGATTACTCGATTCGCGCCCGCGGCGCGCAGGTGGACGACGCGCTGGGCGAGGTGCTGTTGGAGATCAATGCTCTCGGCGAGACGCTGCGCACGCAGCGCCTGGGCGCGTTTGAGGCGACCGCTCTGCTCCGCACCATCATGGCGGAGATCGATGTTTCGGTTTTCACTTTCGATCCCGATCGCCGGCTGCGCCTGGTCAATCGCGCGGGCGAAGATTTGCTCGCCCGGCCGATGGATAAATTGCTCGGCCGCCGCGCGAGCGAGCTGGGGCTCCAGGTTGTGCTGGAGGCGAACGAAGACACGCCGCTCACGCTCACCTTTCCCGGCGGCTCAGGACGCTGGGGCGTGCGGCGCAGTTCGTTTCGCGAACGCGGCTTGCCGCATGAGCTGGTCGTCCTGACCGATCTGAGCAAGACGCTGCGCGAAGAGGAGCGCAACGCCTGGCAGCGTCTCGTGCGCGTGCTCGGGCATGAGATGAACAACTCGCTCGCGCCCATCAAATCCATCGCCGGCAGTCTCGAAAGCCTGATCCGGCGCGAGCCGCCGCCGCCCGATTGGCAGGACGATGCGCGCAGTGGATTGCACATCATCTCGACCCGGGCGGAGTCGCTCAGCCGATTCATGCAGGCCTATGCGCGACTGGCCCGGCTCCCTCCGCCGCAAAAGGAAGCCTTCAATCTCGATGAACTCGTTAGGCGCATCGTTAATCTCGAGACTCGCCTCGCGGCCCGCATCGCGCCCAGCCCGCCGACGATCATCCAGGCGGACGCGGCGCAGGTGGAGCAGCTCTTGATCAACCTCCTGCACAACGCCGTCGATGCCTCGCTCGAAACCGGCGGCGCGGTCGTGGTGGGCTGGCGCGAGGTGGCGGATTGCGTGGAGCTTTTCGTGCGCGACGAAGGCTACGGGATCATGAATCCGACCAATTTGTTCGTCCCGTTTTTCACGACCAAGCCGGGCGGCTCGGGCATCGGTCTCGCCCTCAGCCGGCAAATCGCGGAGGCGCATGGCGGATCGTTAACGTTGGCGAATCGACTGGGCGCGCGTGGATGCGAGGCGGTCCTGCGGCTGCCGAGGTAGCAGCGGTAAAGCTTCGACACTCGAGCTTTGTCTCCGTCCCGGCCTTGGGACAGCGCAATCCCACAAGCGGCGCGAATGCTGCTCGGGCCGCAATCGCGACTGCGGCACAAACAGCTGCATCATCAGCGCCTTGTGACTATGGGAAACACCGTGGCACGGGCTTTGCAATAGGTGGCAGGCGAAAGCGAAAACTTTTGAATCCAAAGACGATTCCAGCCGCATCACAACGGTAAGCTCCTTAATGAAACCAACCTCCCCCTTTCTTCTCCCTCGCCGGCAGCGCGATTCCGTTCGCGCCCGTTCGAACGGCTCTTTTTCCCTCACGACCGATCGCCAATTCCAAGCCTCCGCTTCCGATTTCTCGGGCGGCCACTGCCCGAACGGCGCGCCTTCCTTCCGCGGATCAGCCGCGATTATTTCGAGCACGAAGCGCGCGGCCATTTCGCGAGCGAGGCGCTCCTCTTCGGTTTGATGGTGGCCACCGCCGCCATTCCCGTCATCGAAGGCATCCGCGGTTTGGCGCATTTCGTTTACGGCATTCTCTAACCGGGACTCTCCTGCCCCATGCAATCAGTAGTTAAAAAGGACGAAAATATCGTGCGACCGAGCGGATTCACGCAGGCTAGTAACACCATGGATGTCCCTCGGGCCGGAGTAGCGAAAAAGAAGCGGCAAAAGCGCATCATCATGATCGCGCTCGTGGTGCTGGGATTGATCCTCGCCACCTTCGGCCTCTCCCGGCTGAAGCCGGCGGTGCCGAGCGTCGATCGTTCGACGGTTTGGATCGACACCGTGAAGCGCGGCCCGATGGTGCGCCAGGTGCGCGGTCTCGGCACGCTCGTGCCGGAAGAGATTCGCTGGATCGCGGCCCGAACCGAAGCGCGGGTCGATAAGATCGTCGTTCGTCCCGGCGCGAAAGTGGAACCGGACACGGTCCTGCTCGAATTGACCAGCCCGGAGGTGGAACAGGCGGCGCACGATGCCGAATCGCAATACACCGCGGCTGAAGCCGAGCTGACCACGCTGCGCGCCACCCTACAGCGCGAGCTGCTCGAGCAGGAAGCGAACACGGCGCGCGTTCAGTCCGAATTTCAGCAGGCGAAAATGGAGATGGAGACGAACGACCAGCTGGCGAAGAACGGCCTGGTCGCCGATTTGGTCCACAAGACCTCGAAGATCAAAGCGGCCGATCTGGACGCGCGCTCCAAGATTGAGCTGAAGCGCCTCGAGTTTGCCCGGCAAAACATCGAGCCACAGATCGCGGCCAAACAGGCCGAAGTGGATCAGGCGAAAGCGAACGCCGCGCTCAAGAAGGAGCAGATGGAGCAGCTAAAGTTGCGCGCGGGATTCAGCGGCGTTCTGCAGCAACTCCCGGTCGAAGTCGGCCAGCGCGTCACGCCCGGCACCAATCTCGCCCGCGTGGCCGATCCGACCAAACTCAAGGCGCAAATCAAAATCGCGGAAACGCAGGCCAAGGACATTCAGATCAATCTGCCCGCCTCCATCGATACGCGGAACGGCGTCGTCGAAGGCCACGTCGTGCGCGTCGATCCCGCGGTCGAGCAAGGCACCGTGACGGTGGACGTAGCGATCGATGGCGAACTCCCGAAAGGCGCGCGCCCCGATCTCAGCGTGGACGGCACGATCGAACTCGAACGCCTCGACAACGTCGTCTACGTCGGCCGCCCCGCGTTCGGCCAGGAGAACAACACCGTCGGAATTTTCAAACTCGTGCCCGGCTAGTTCGGAAGCAGTCCGCACGCCGGTGAAACTTGGCCGCAGCTCGGTCAACACGATCGAGATCATCAGCGGTCTCGAACCCGGCGATCAGGTCATCCTTTCCGACACCAGCGCGATGGATGCGCACGATCGCATTCGCCTTAACTGATTGCTGATTGCTGACTTCTGATTGCTGATTTTTTTCATATGAACACGCAGGAGCTAAAGGACCGCACCAAGGCGTTCGCGCTTCGCGTGATGCAATTGGTTGAGGCGCTGCCGAAGTCGGCAAGCGGGCGCGCGATTGCAAACCAACTCGTGCGCAGCGGAACCAGCGTCGCGGCCAACTATCGCGCCGCCTGTCGCGCACGATCGCGGGCGGAGTTCATAGCCCGCATCGGTGTTGTCGAAGAGGAAGCCGACGAAAGCGCATTCTGGTTGGAACTCATCATCGAATCGAAAGCATCTACCCGACAAGAAAGTCACGCCCCTCCTCAAAGAAGCCAACGAACTCGTAGCCATCATGGCCGCGTCCTACATTTCCGCCGGCCGAAACGGCGCTGCCCCCAGAAAATCAGCAATCAGAACTCAGCAATCAGCAACATGACCACCATGCCCACCACCGAAGAAACCCACACCGAAAATCCGACCCCGCGCGCCGGGACCAACGGAACCCTCCTCAAGCTCGACGGCGTCACCAAGGTCTTCCTGACCGACGAAGTGGAAACCCACGCGCTTTCCGGCATTCACCTCGACATCCGCAAAGGCGAGTACGTCTCGATCGCCGGCCCCTCGGGCTGCGGAAAATCGACGCTGCTCTCCATCCTCGGATTGCTCGATACGCCCGTCCGGCGGCAGCTACTCGCTCAAAGGCACGGAGGTGGCGAACCTCACCTTCCCCGAGCGCGCTCGCATCCGGAATCGCGAGATCGGTTTCATCTTCCAAAGCTTCAACCTCATCGGCGACCTGACCGTTTTCGAAAACGTGGAGCTGCCGCTCACCTATCGCGGGATGCCTTCGAGCGAGCGCAAAGCGTTCGCGCTCGAAGCGCTGGAACGCGTCGGCATGGGCCATCGCGCGAAGCATCTGCCGAGTCAGCTCTCCGGCGGTCAACAGCAACGCGTCGCCGTGGCGCGCGCGCTCGCGGGCAAGCCGGCCATCCTGCTCGCCGACGAGCCGACGGGCAACCTCGATTCGCGCAACGGTGAAGCGGTGATGGATCTGCTGAAGGAACTCCACGCCGCGGGCGCGACCATCTGCATGGTCACGCACGATGTGCGCTTCGCGCAGCACGCCGATCGCACGATTCATCTCTTCGACGGCCGCGTGGTGGAAGACCACAGCATGGCGGCTTAAGCCGCCGCGTCGTCCTCTTGATTCCAATCATGTAACCCGCCAGCCACATCCGGAACGCCGAATGAAACGCGTGGCTGTTGTCCTGCTCCTCCTGATCGCGAACGCGATCCTCGGGTCGAGCAAGGCAACGCTGCCGGAGACGGCGCCGGGGAAGCTGTTCCAGGAATGGCTGGCGGCGTTTAATGCCGCGGACAAAGCGGCGCTGCGGAAGTTTGCCGAGACGCGCTACAGCGCGGAGGCGCGCAATGGCCGCTCGCCGCAGGAGATCGCGGACGGCCAGCTCGAGGATCGGCAAGTCGAATGGCGGCTGGGAGTTGATCAAGGTGGAGAAATCCGCGCCGCTCGAAATGACGGCGCTGGTGAAATCGCGCGGGACGTTTCCGCGTTACGCGCGTTTCACCTTCGAGGTGAACGAGGGCAAGCCGACGATCCTGGCGCAGCGCCGTGCCGGTCCGGCCAGTCTGCCGGCGGATGCGAGCAGCGAGCGAAAACCCGCCGCGGAGTTGGCGAAGGATCTCGAAGCGAAACTGGAGACGCTGGCGAAGAAGGGCGAATTCTCCGGGACGGCGTTGATCGCCAAAGATGGGAAGCCGATCTGGCAAAAAGCGTTCGGATTGCAGGACCGCGAGAAGAAAATTCCCGTCAATCTCGAGACGCGTTTTCGCATCGGCTCGATGAACAAGATGTTCACCGCGGTCGCGATCGCGCAGTTGGTCGAGGCGGGAAAACTGAAGTTCGACGACACGCTCGCGAGCGTTCTGCCGGATTATCCGAACCAGGAAGTCGCGCAGAAAATCACGGTCGCGCAGTTGCTCACGCACACCTCCGGATTGGGCGACATCTTCGGCCCGGCCTTCGAGGAAAAGAAGGACTCGCTGCGCGAGGTGAAGGATTACCTCCAGCTTTTCGTCGATGAGCCGTTGCGCTTCGAGCCCGGCACGCGGTGGTCTTACAGCAACGCCGGTTTTGTTGTGCTCGGCCTGATGATCGAAAAGCTCTCGGGCCAGAGTTACCACGACTACATCCAGCGAGCACATCTACGAACCGGCCGGCATGACCGCTTCCGGCAGCACGCCCAAAACAGAGCGCCCGGATAACCTTGCGGTCGGCTACACGCGCGGACCAGACCGGCAAGCTCGAGCCGAATTGGGATACGCTCGCCTATCGCGCCATGTCCGCGGGCGGCGGCGAATCGACCGTGGGCGATCTGCTCCGCTTCGCGAACGCGCTACGCGAGCACAAACTGCTCTCGCCGGAAATGACCGAACGGATCACGACCGGCAAAGTCGAGACGCCGCGCGGCGCGAATGCGAAATACGCCTACGGCTTCGAAGACCGAGTGGAGAATGGCCGGCGCTTCGTCGGCCACGGCGGCGGCGCGCCCGGCATGAATGGCGTGCTCACCATGCTCTGGAACGAAGGCTACACCGTCGTCGTCCTCGCGAACCTCGATCCGCCCATCGCGCAGGACGCCGCGGATTACGTCAGCGACCGACTTTTGCCATGAACCCCGCGGCGCTGCCTTTCGCTCGCCGACTCACGTCCGGTCTCAGCCCCTACGTTCGGCCACGCGAATCAAACCCATGATGAACACCTTCCTGCACGATCTCCGCTACGGCCTTCGCATGCTTGCAAAAGCCCCCGGCGTCACCCTGCTCGCCATCCTCGCGCTCGCGTTTGGGATCGGGGCGAACACCGCGATTTTCAGCGTGGTCAACGCCGTCCTCCTGCGGCCGTTGCCTTACAAAGACACGAGCCATTTGCTCGCGCTCAACCTCGTCCATCAACAATCCGGCGCGGAAGGCAGCCCGATGTCGCCCGCGGATGTGCTCGATTTTCAGGCGCAGAATCGCGCGTTCGAATTCAGCGCGTATACCGACAACGTCTTCACCTTCTCCAATGGCGTCGTGCCGGAGCAGGTCTCCGGCGCCTACGCCACGGCCGGCTTCTTCTCCACCCTCGGCGTGGCGCCGCTGCTCGGCCGCGGATTTTTGCCTAACGAGGACAAGCCCGGAACGGAAGCCACCGTCGTCTTGAGCGAAAGTTTTTGGCGCAGCCATTTCAACGCCGACCCGCAGGTGCTCGGGCGCGTCATCACCTTGAGCGCACGCCCACACACCATCGTCGGCGTCATGCCCGCTCGCTTTCAATTTCCCGATCGCGCGACACAACTCTGGGCCGCGTTCCAGATTGAACCGCAAACGCGCCGCGGCCCGTATTATCTGCGCGGACTGGTCCGCTTCACCGGCACGATCGCCGAAGCGCGGAACGAGCTGGCGCAAATCGCGAGCCGCGTGCAAACAGCCACGCCGGAGTTGCCCGCGAGCTACGGTTTCGTTTCGACGCCGTTGGAGGAATGGCTCGTCGGAAAGGTGCGTCCGGCGTTGCTCGTCTTGTTAGGCGCGGTCGGGCTCGTCCTGCTCATCGCCGCGCTCAACGTGGCCAACCTCCTGCTTAGCCGCGCCGCAGCCCGGGAACGCGAGATTTCCATTCGCTCGGCTTTGGGCGCATCGCGCGGGCGCATCCTGCGGCAGTTCCTGACGGAAAGCCTGCTGCTGGCTAGCCTCGGGGGCGCGGCGGGATTGCTCCTGAGCGTTTGGGGCATCGACCTCTTGCGCGCCTTCGGGCCGGACAACGTGCCGCGCCTTCAAGACGTGACAGTTGATCGCGCCGTTCTGGCCTGGACGGCGTTCATCTCGTTAGGCAGCGGGATTCTCTTCGGCCTCGCGCCCGCCTGGCATGGGACGCGGCTTAACTTGGGCGATGCCTTGAAAGCGGGCGGGCGCACCGGCGGCGAAAGTGTCGGCGCGCGGCGGCTGCGCAGCGTCCTGGTCGTCTCCGAGATCGCCCTCGCCATGATGTTGCTGATCGGCGCGGGGTTGCTCATCCGCAGTTTCGTTAGCCTGCAACAGGTGCGACCCGGATTCGCCGCGGAACAAATCGTGACCATGCAGATTTCGCTCCCGCGCGCCCGGTATCCTGAGCAAGCGCTGGCCGCGCAATTTTACGATCGTCTCCTGCCGCAGGTGGCAAACGTCCCCGGCATCCGCTCTGCCGCGCTCGCCTCCGGGTTGCCACCGAACGGCGGCCAGATGAGCGACACCTTCCTCGTCGAGGGCCAGCCTCTGGTCGATGATTCGAAGGCGCCGCTCGGCAACATCCTCATGGTCACGCCGGGCTACTTCCGCACCCTTGGGGTGCCGATGGTCCAGGGGCGCGATTTCGCCGAGCGCGACAACCGGGAGGCGCCGCGCGTGGTCGTCATCAGCGAAACGCTGGCGCGGAAATTTTTCCCCGACACCAATCCGATCGGCCGCCGCTTCAAGGAAGGCGGGATCGATCGCACCGCGAATCCCTGGATGGAGATCGTGGGCGTGGTGGGCGACGTGAAATACGAAGGGCTGGACACGCCGACCGCGCCCGCGTTCTACCTGCCCTACGCGCAAAGTCCTACGCGCGACATGGCGCTGGTGCTCAAAACCGCGCTGCCCTCGACCGATGCCGCAGCAGCGGTGCGGCGCGAGCTGGGCGCGATCGATCCGGATATCCCGCTCGCGCAGATCAGCACGCTGGAGAATTTGGTGAATGAATCGATTGCGCAGCCGCGTTTTCGCACCTCGCTCCTCGGCGTTTTTTCCGGCGTGGCGCTGCTCCTGGCCGCGATCGGTATTTACGGCGTGATCGCCTACTCCGTCGCTCAGCGGACGCAGGAGATCGGCATTCGCATGGCCCTCGGCGCACAACGCAGCGACGTCCTCCGCCTGATCATTCGCCAGGGAATGGTGCTGACCGCGATCGGCATTGCGCTCGGGATCGTCGGCGCGCTTTTCCTCACCCGGCTCATGGAAAGCCTGCTCTTCGGCGTCGGCGCGGCCGATCCGATTACCTTTTCCCTCATCGCTTTGTTGTTAGGCGCAGTCTCCTTGCTCGCCTGCTGGTTGCCCGCACGCCGCGCAGCTCGGCTCAATCCAATAACCGCGCTGGCCCGCAATTGAATCTATGCCCAATCCTCTGATCGAACTCAAACACCTCGAGCGTTTCTACCCGCTCGCGAAAGGCCAATTCTTTTACGTCCTGCGCGACGTGAATCTCAAGATCGAGGAAGGCGATTTCGTTTCCATCATGGGTCCGTCGGGCGCGGGCAAATCGTCGCTCCTCCACGTGCTCGGGATGCACGATCACGCGTGGACGGGCGAATATTTCCTCGAGGAGAACGCCATCCATCAGATGAAGCCGAACGCGCGCGGCACGCTGCGCAACGAGCAGATCGGTTTCGTCTTCCAGCAGTATCACTTGTTAGACGACCTCACGGTTTACGAGAATCTCGACATCCCGCTCTCCTATCGGCACGTCGGCAAATCCGAGCGCGCCGCGATCGTAGCCGACACGCTCGATCGCTTTCACATCGTCGGGAAAAAGGATCTGTATCCGCGCCAGCTTTCCGGCGGCCAGCAGCAGCTCGTCGGCGTGGCGCGCGCCATCATTTCCAGTCCGAAACTCATCCTCGCCGACGAGCCGACCGGCAATCTCCATTCGTCGCAAGGCGAAGAGATCATGGAGCTGTTCAAGAAGCTCAACGAAGAGGGCACCACCATCGTCCAGGTCACGCACTCCGATAAGAACGCCGCCTACGGCAATCGCATCATCCAACTCCGCGACGGCTTCGTGGTCGATGGCAACTCAAACAAAACCTCATGATACTTGATTCCTTCACCCAGGACCTTCGGGTCGGTTTCCGCGTTCTTCTCAAGGACAGGACCTTTCTCCTTCTCTCCATCCTCGTGCTCGCGCTCGGCATCGGCGGCGCGATGACGCAGTTCACGGTCGTGAACGCGATCGTGCTGCGCGGGTTTTCCTTTCCGCATCCCGAACAGTTGGTCGCCGTGGGATTGATCGATCCGAAGGCGAGCGACCAGAACAACAACTTCGGTAATGGCAACATCCCGACCGCGCAGGATTACGAGGACCTGAAGGCGGCGCAGAAGTCGTTTGCCATGATGGCCGGCTATCTCAGCGGCTCGACCATCAACGTCACCTACAACAACAATCCGCAGCGCTACACCGGCTCTTACGTCACCGAAGATTTGTTCAAGATCATTGGCGTCTCACCGCTGCTGGGCCGCGACTTCTCGGCGGAAGATAACAAGTTCGGGTCACCGAAGACCGCGATTCTGGGCGACGAAATCTGGCGGCGCGATTTCAATGCCGATCCGAACATCGTCGGGCAGAACGTCATCATTAACGGCAAAGTGGCCACGATCATCGGCGTGATGCCGGCGGGATTTAAGTTCCCGATTTCGGAGGAACTGTGGACGCCGCTTTATAATGAGTGGCCGCCCACGCCGCGCGGTGAACTCTTTCTCGGCGCGAACTCGCGCGCGCCTGCGGTCATGGGGCGGTTGAAGCCGGGCGTCACCCTGGACCAGGCGACCGCGGAGATGATCGCGATCGCGCGCAACATTGCGGCGGACAATCCCAAGACGAACCAGAACCTGACCTCGGCCAGCGTGCAGCCGCTGCTCCATTCCTTCACCGGCGTGCAACTGCGCCAGATCGTCTGGGCCATGCTCGGCGCGGTCATTCTCGTCCTCCTGATCGCCTGCGTGAACGTGATGAACATGCAATTCGGCCGCGTCGCCCTGCGCGCGAAGGAGCTGGCCATTCGCGGTGCCCTCGGCGCGACGCGCTGGCGGCTCGTTAGGCAAATGCTCACCGAGAGCCTGGTCGTAGCCGTTTTCGGCGCCATCGGCGGATCGCTCATTGCCTACTGGGGTGTCGACATGTTCGACAGCATCATCAAGGCGGCGCCGTTCCCTCCGCCTTATTGGTGGGATTTCAAAATCGACGGCCGCGTGCTTCTCTTCACCCTCGCGATCACCGTTATCGCCACCGTCGTTTCCGGGCTTGATCCCCGCCTTGATCAGCTCGCGCGACAACGCGGCGGAGGTCATGAAAGAAGGCGGCCGCGGCAACAGCAGCCGCCTGGTCAATGTCATCACGCGCGTGCTCGTGGTCGCGCAGATCGCGTTGACCGCCGCGCTCCTGATCGCCGCGACCCTGCAGATCAAATCGATCCGCAACCAGTCGAAGCTGGATTACGGCTACGACGACGCCAGCCTTTACGCCGCGCGCCTCGCCCTGATGGAGGGCACGTATCCAAGCGAAGATTCGCGCCGCGAATTTTTCCAACGCGCCGTGCGCGCGCTCCGCGCCAATCCGCAATTCGAAGCTGCGGCCATGACCGATCGCTTCCGCATGACCTTCGCGCCTAACGGGCAATACGAAGTCGATGGCCAAAAGTATCTGACTGATCGCGACCGCCCGACGGGCAACTTCGAATCCATCTCCGACAACTACTTCGCCACCCTCGGGCTCAAGATTCGCGAAGGCCGCGATTTCACCATCGACGACAGCGACGCGAAGCAGCCGGTCGCGATCGTGAACGCCAGCTTTGCCCGGAGACACTGGGGCAACCAGAGCGCGCTCGGTCATCAGGTGCGCATCTTCAATCCGGGCAAGGAACAGCCGTGGCGCACCATCGTCGGTGTCGTCCCGGATACGTTGATGCAGGGCCCGTTCGATCAGCAAACCGAGGCCGCCGGGTTCTACATGCCGTTGCTCGGCGCGTCGCCCGCGACGCAGTTCGCCACATTAGTCGTTAGGCCGCGCGCGGGACAGCGCGCCGACACCCTCGGCCCGACACTTAGCAAAGCAGTCGCGGCGATCGACTCGAATCTGCCGATCTACTTCCCGGGCACGCCGGCGCAGTTTCACAACGACACCCTCTCCGGCAGCCGCGTGGTCGCGACGCTCTTCACTATCTTCGGCGTCGTGGCCTTCATCCTTTCCGGCGTCGGCCTCTACGGCGTGATGAGTTTTTCGGTCAATCAGCGCACACAGGAATTCGGCATTCGCATGGCCCTCGGCGCGGATGCGAAGCGCATCCTGCGCATGGTCATGAGCCAGGGCGCCTGGCAACTCGCGCTCGGACTCATTCTCGGTGTGGGTGGCATCGCCTTGCTCCTCGGCGTGGTCGCCGCAGCCGCGCTGAAGAACATCCTCTTCAAGGTCAACCCGCTCGATCCCACGATCTACCTGGCGGTAGCCGGATTGCTGACCGTGGTGGCCGCGTTGTCCTGCTTCTTACCCGCGCGCCGCGCCACCCGCGTCGATCCGATGGTGGCGCTCCGTTATGAGTGACGTGCGACTCCGGAATTTCGCCTAACGAAACCTATGAGCGCTGATATCAAATTCGCCCTGCGCATGCTCCTGAAGACGCCGGGCTTCACCGTCATCGCTATCCTCACGCTCGCTCTCGGAATCGGGGCGAACAGCGCCATCTTTAGCGTCATCGACAGGGTGCTTTTGCGGCCGCTGCCGTTCGCGCAGCCGGAGCAATTGATCTCCGTTTGGAGCAAGGTGAAAGGCGAGTCGGAACGCGAGACGAGTTCGTTTCCGGATTACGCCGACCTGCGCGATCAGGCGCAATCCATCGCACACCTCGCGGCTTACACCGAGGCCGGCGGCGTCGCCGGGAATGGCGGCGAGGCGCGTGAAGTGCGCGGGCTCGCGGTCACCTCCGATCTTTTCGCAGTCCTCGGCGTGCAGCCGCTGCTTGGGCGCGCCTACACCCGCGCGGAGGAGGACGAAGAAAAGCGCGTGGTCGTGATCTCCTATGAACTCTGGCAGCAGATGTTCAATGGCGACCGCAACATCATTGGACGCGACCTGATGATGTCGCTGCGGCCCTTCACTATCGTCGGCGTCATGCCGGCGGGCTTTCGTTATCCGATCGGAGCCTCGCGCGATTTTTACGAGCCGCTGCCGCCGGTAGTCGCGAAGCAATTGAAGATGCGCGGCGGACATTTCCTGCGCGTCGTCGGCCGGCTCAAGCCCGGCTACAATGTGAAACAGGCGACCGCGGAAGTAGCCGGTCTCGGTGCGCGCCTGGCTCAGCAGTATCCGGATTCAAACACTGGGCGTTCGTTTTTCGCCCTCTCCTTGAAACAGGATCTCGTCGGCGATGTGCGTCTCGCCTTGCTCACGGTTTTGGCGGCGGTTGTGCTCGTTCTTCTGATCGCTTGCGCCAATGTCGCCAATCTCCTGCTCGCGCGAGCGACCGCCCGGAAACGCGAGATCGCCATCCGCACCGCGCTCGGCGCGAGCCGTCTGCGGGTCGTGCGGCAATTGCTCGCCGAGGGATTTTTGCTCGCCCTCTTCGGCGGGCTCGCCGGTCTGCTCCTCGCCTGGTGGGGCGTGGATTTACTGCGCCTTTTCGGACCGAAAGATGTCCCGCGGCTCGATGAAATCCGGATCAACGGCGCCGTCGTGCTTTTCACTTTCGTAGCCGCGATTTTCAGCACGCTGCTCTTCGCCATCATCCCCGCCCTGCAGGTTTCGAAACCTAACGTGAGCGCCGCGCTCCAGGAAGGAAATCGCGGCGCGGTCGGCCCGGAATCGCATCGCGTGCGCGCCCTGCTCGTGATCGTGCAAGTCGCGCTCTCGATGCTGCTGCTCGCGGGCGCGGGCTTGTTAATCAAGAGCTTCAGCAACCTCAGTCATTCCAATCCCGGCTTCGATCCGCAACGCGCGGTCACGCTCGATCTCGCCCTGCCGCGCGTGAGTTACACCGATCCCGTGCGGCAGCAGGCGTTCATGGAACAACTGCAGGCGCGGCTCCAGGCGTTGCCCGGAGTGGAAGCCGCCGGTGGCGCGATGCCGATGCCGTTTTCAGGCAACGATCGTGGTTCGTCGTTTTGGATCGCCGGCCGGCCCGATCCCGGTCCGGGCAATCATCCGGGCGCGTCGCATCTCACGATCAAGGGCGACTACTTTCGCGCCATGCGCATACCCTTGCTCGCGGGCCGGACGTTCGAGACGCGCGACAGCAAGGACGCGGCACCGGTCATCATGGTAAACGAAGAGTTCGCGCGGAAGTTTTTCCCCGACAAAAAGAATCCGATCGGCGAGCGCGTGCTGATCGATCAGGACGAACCGAATCCGCCTGCGCGCGAGATCGTCGGCGTGGTCGGGAACACGCGGCATGAGTCGCTCGCGCAAGTGCCGCAGCCGGAGTTTTACGTTCCCTTCGAACAGGATCCCGATCGCCGGATCAACCTCGTCCTGCGCACCGCTTCCGATCAGCTCAGCGGCCTGGACCACGCGGTTCGGAACGCGATTCACGAAATCGATCCCGATGTTTACGTCGCGAAACTCGTGCCGCTGCCGGAAGCGATCGGGAGCACGTTGGCGCAGCCGCGTTTCCACATGCTCCTGCTCGGCGCCTTCGCCGGCGTGGCCATGATTCTGGCCGCGATCGGCATCTACGGCGTCATCGCCTACAGCGTCGCGCAGCGCACGAAAGAGATCGGCATCCGCATGGCCCTGGGCGCGCAACGCCGCGAAATGCTGCAGATGATTTTGCGGCAAAGCCTGAGCATCGTGGCCATCGGGCTGGCGGTCGGGTTGCTCGGCGCCTTCGCGCTCACGCGGCTCATGGCCAGCCTGCTCTACGGCGTGAGCGCGAACGATCTTTCGATTTACGCGCTCGTCCTTTCGCTGCTCGCGCTGGCGGCTTTGCTCGCCAGCTATGTGCCTGCGCGGCGGGCGATGAAAGTCGATCCGATGATCGCGCTGCGTTACGAATAATCTTTCGTCCGGTGGCGCATGCGCCCGCGTATCTCCCGCATGGCAATGACCGACCTCCGCTACGCCCTTCGCTCTCTCGGCAAGTCGCCGTCCTTCGCCCTGATCGCGATCGCGACGCTGGCGCTCGGGATTGGCGCGAACACCGCCATCTTCACCGTGGTCAACGGAGTGCTCCTGCGGCCGCTGGCTTATCCGCAACCGGAGCAATTGGTCGCGCTCAAGTCGAACCAATCGGTCCTCGAACTGGAAGATGTGCAGGCGCAAAGCAGTTCCTTCGAAAGCATCGGCGGCGTCTCGGCGCAGGCGGCGGATTATTCCGGCGGCGCGGAACCGGTGCAGCTCGATCTCGGGATGGTCACGGGCGACTTCTTCCGCGTGCTCGGCGCGCGCACGGTCCTCGGGCGCACACTCACGCCAGAGGACGATCGCTTCGGCGGCGCGCAGTCGATCGTCCTCAGTCATGCGTTTTGGAAACGGCAATTTGCCGGCGAAGCCAGCGTGCTCGGACGCACCCTCACGCTTGCGGGACAAAACTACAGCGTCATCGGAGTGACTGCGCCCGACTTCCAAGTGCCGGGCGAAAACCTGGACGCCTACGTCCCGATACGCGTCTTCTATCCGGCGGCGGCAAAAGCGCGCGGGGCGCACATGTTGCGCGTCTACGCGCGGCTGCAACCGGCGGTCACCCTGGCCGCGGCGCAGACTGAATTGCGCGTGATCGATCAGCGCCTGGCGCAGGCCAACCCGGAGGAAAACCGGCAGCGCGAGAGCACGCTGCTGCCGTTGCGCGAGCAATTGGTCGGCGATATCCGCCCGGCCTTGCTCGTGCTCTTCGGCGCGGTCGGCCTGCTCCTCCTGATCGCCTGCGCGAACTTCGCCAATCTCCTGCTCGTGCGGGTGGAAGCGCGCCGCGATGAGCTGGCCATTCGCAGTGCGCTCGGCGCCAGCCGCTGGCAATTAATCCGCCAGCTGCTCATCGAAAGCGTCCTCCTCGCGCTCCTCGGCGGCGCGGCGGGATTGCTGCTCGGGAGCTGGGGCGTCGATGCGCTCCTCGCCTTGAAACCGGAGGAGTTGCCGCGCGTGGAAAGCATCGCGCTCGACGCGCCGGTGCTGGCATTCACCTTCGCGCTCTCGCTCCTCACCGGGATCGTCTTCGGCCTCGTCCCCGCCTGGCAGGCCACGCGGACGAAGGTGGGCGGCCTCGGGCTCGCGGGCACCCGCAGCGTCACGCCGGCGCGCTCGCGCTTGCGCAACGCCCTGGTCGTGGCGGAACTCGGCCTCGCGCTCGTCCTGCTCATCGGCGCCGGGTTGCTCGGGAAAGCGTTTTGGCGCCTAACGAGTGTGGCCCCCGGCTTCGATCTCAATGTCCTGACGATGCGCGTCGAGCTGCCGGAAGCGCGTTATCGCGAAGTGGAAAAGCAGACGCAATTCCGCACCCGCTTGCTCGACGAGATGAACCATCTCCCCGGAGTGGAAGCGGCCATGATCAGCGAGATTCCGCTCGGCGGGCAGTTCATCATGCACAACTTCGTCATCGACGGCCGCGCGCCCCAGACCGTCGGGACGGAGCCGGAACTCTATAACCGCAGCGTGGCCGGCGATTACTTCAAGATCATGGGCATTCCCTTGCAGCGCGGGCGTAATTTGAGCGCGACCGATGGCGCCGGTGCGCCGCTTGTGGGGGTGGTGAACGAAAGCATGGCGCGGCAATATTTTCCCGGACAGGACCCGCTCGGCGCGCGCCTGCGCTGGGTACGCGACACGAAGATTGAGTGGATCACGATCGTCGGCGTGGTCGCGAACGTGCGGCACTTCGGCCTCGCGAAAAACGAAGAGCCGGCGATCTACACGCCCTTCGCCCAGACCAACCAAAGCTGGAAACGCTGGAGCCAGATCGTCGTGCGGAGCGATCGCCTAACGAGTCGCGAGACCCTGGTCGCTTCCCTGAAGCGCGCCCTGGCTAAAGTCGATCCGCTCCTGCCGCTGACGCAGGTGCGCTCGATGCGGGAGCTGATGGCGGTCTCGCTGGCCGAGCGCACCTTCAACGCGCTCCTCCTCGGCGTCTTCGCGGGCGTGGCCCTTCTCCTCGCGAGCGTTGGGCTCTACGGCGTGCTCGCCTTCACCGTAGCGCAGCGCACCCGCGAGATCGGCATTCGCCTCGCGCTGGGCGCGCAAGCGGGCGACGTCTTGCGCTTGATCCTGCGCCAGGGGCTGACGCTCACGCTCCTTGGCGTGGCCGGAGGTGTCCTGGTCTCGTTAGGCTGCACGCGACTGCTGGCCGGCGTGCTTTACGGGGTTACGCCGACCGATCCGTCCACCTTCGCCGCGCTCGCCGTTTTGCTCACGGCGGTGGCGCTGGCGGCTTGTTTTATTCCAGCGCGACGTGCCATGCGGGTCGATCCAATGGTAGCGTTGCGCCATGAGTGAAATCTCGAAATGCCGTGCGCGGCGGCTAACATCCGCGTCCGTCATCCGGCGCAGCGTCGGGCCATTCGTAATAGCGATTTTCTTGACCGCTCACGCTGCCTCCGGCGCAATTCTGGAGGACGTGTTCCGCCAGGGCTACGATGTGAGTGCGACGGCGAAAATTTCGATCCGTAATACCGACGGCCGCATCTTCATCTACGGCGGAGATCAGCCGCGGCTCGAGATCCACGCGCTGCGGCGCGCGTTCACGAAGGAGCGCCTGGACGCAATCAAAGTGAACGTAGCGATCGAGGGCGAGCGGGTGGCGATCGACACCGTGTATCCGCCGCTGCCGCAAGGATCGCGCCTGGCCGATCGCTCGGGCACGGTGGATTACACCCTCATCGTGCCGCAGCACGCCACGCTCAGCGAGGTGACTCTAGCGAACGGGGAAGTGATGATCGACGGGATGCGCGGCGCAGGATTGGAAGCAAAGCTGGACCGCGGGGTATTGTCCCTGCGCGATTGCTTTTCGCACGCGCGGGTGCGCTTGGGCGAAGGCAAGCTGAATGTGTTTTTCGGCTGGTGGGAGCGGCTGGCCTTCTCGCTTTCCGCGGAAGTGAACCGCGGCGATTTGCGATTGGGTTTGCCTTGGGGCGCGGCCTTGCGGCTGGACGCATTGGCAGAGCAAGGGCGAGTCATCAACCGCATCGCGCCAGAACCGTCGGAGCGTGAGCCCAGCCGATTGCAGCGGACGCTCGGGGACGGCGGCGAAGTCGAGTTCACCCTCCGGGCGACGAACGGAGACGTTTGGATCGACCGGGCTTTTTGAAAGCGCCGTCCCCCGCGCGGGCGCGACGCTATTTGAGTGACTCCAGGGCGCGGCGATCGACTTCAGCTTTCTCATGTTGGCCCAGCCGCATGTGGCATTCCTCGAGTTTTTCCAGCGTCGCGGGCGTCTGATTAATGGCGAGCGCGCGGGTGAATGATTCGGCGGCGGCGGCGAAATCCTCGCGGCGCATTTCCAGCTCGCCCCGATAATGCCAGGCGGTGGAAAAGTTCTCGTCCAGCTCGGTGGCGCGCTTGATGTGCTCAAACGCGTTCTCAGCCTGGCCGAGCTTGCTCAAGGCATACGCGATTTCCGCCTCCGCGCCGGCGGACTTGGGATCGAAACGGAGCGCGTTCTCGGCGTCGAGCGCGGCGAGCGCGGGCTGGCCGATTTCGTTCAAGCGCCACGCGCGCGTCACATAGAGTTCGGCGTTTGTCCGCTCGAGTGACATCTCGGCATCGAGGCGGCTGATGGTTTCGAGAAACTCCGGAGTCAGAGCGTCGAGCCGAAGCTGAGGGATTACGCGCAGCGGTTCGCACTCTTCCCCGCGGTCGAGCCCGAGCAAAGCCAGTGCGCGGAAAAGCCGCGGGCGCACGGCCCAGGGAGCAAGCTTCTCCGCGGCCAGGCTGTCGACCAGCGCCATCTCCGCATCGCCGCTGCGCAGAAAAAGTAGCGCGCGATCGGCCAGGAGTTGATCGTCGCCCGGCGTGATCGCGAGGCGGGTATCGAGATCGCGAATAGCGCTGACGAATTTGTCGAGCCGCTCGAAGAGTTCCGTCGCGGCGCGCACCTCCGGCGCCTCGGGCTGCAACTCCTGCGCGCGGCGCGAATCTTCCATCGCCTCCGGCCAAAGATGGAGCCGACGGCGGACGAGCGCGCGCTCTACGCGATCGGTGGCGTTGTCTTCAATGGCGAGCAGGCGGGTGAGCGTTTCGTTCTCCTGAATCCAGCGCCGCTCGGCGCCGTGCAGGCGCGCGATCTTGCGCAGGACGCGCACGTTATTGGTGCGGCGGACGATGGCCCGGTTCCAAGATTCCAGCGCGAGCGCGGGCTCGTTCTCCTGCAGGGCGACGTCGCCGCGCAGCTCTTCCCACTTCGGCGAAAGCTTCCTGGGAACGGCCGCGCGCCACTTCTCGAGACTGCTTTTAGCGGCGGCGAGATCGGCCGCACCGAGTTGGGCGCGGACGAGGCGATCCCAGGCGCCGTTATCGCGCGGAGCTTTCGCCACGAGACGTTGGGCGAGCTCGACCGCGTGGTCGTAGGCATGGGCTTCGAGAGCTTGATGCACCTCGGCTCGAAGCGATTTTTCCTCGGGCGACATCGGCGGCTTGCAGGCGCCAAGACCGACAAGGAGGGCGAGGGCGAAAGCGGCGGAGCGGGACATGAAAAAAGACGCTTGGCGGTGGGGATGAATCACAGAAGATACCCCGCATGCCTT
Organism: uncultured Verrucomicrobiae bacterium; assembly: GCA_963788065.1. Taxonomy (GTDB): domain Bacteria; phylum Verrucomicrobiota; class Verrucomicrobiia; order Chthoniobacterales; family UBA10450; genus JACCTI01. Next base: position 1,172,873 of record CAWBFF010000008.1, on the reverse strand, counting down.
CGTTCGACATCGTCTCGGAAGTAGATCACCAGGAAATCGATAACGCGCTCAATCAAGCGCGGAAGGAACTCGCAACGCGCTTCGATTTCAAGGGGAGCACAGCGGCAATCGAGTTTGAGAAAGACAAAATAGTGCTGACGGCGGAGGACGCGAATCGCTTACGCGGCCTGCGCGAAATTGTCATCAACAAACTCTCCAAGCGCAGCGTCGATCTGCGCAACATCAAACAGGAAGACGCCGCCATTTCCTCCATGGGGCACGCGCGGCAGGAGTTGAAATTGCAGCAGGGATTGGAAGGCGAGAAAGCAAAGGAGATCATCGCCGCGATCAAGGCGAACGGATTCAAAACGCAGAACGCGCTGCAGGATCGGCAAATTCGCGTGACCGGCAAGAAGCGGGACGAGTTGCAGGACGTGATCGCTTTCGTGCGCGGGAAAGACTTCGGCGTGGCGACGAATTTCAAGAACTTCCGCGACTAGGCGATCGGAGGACGGCCTCCGGAATGCGGAATGTCTTGCAGAAAGCGAGCGCGCTGGTGCGGAGCACGGGCTTCGGCCTCAGGCCGATAATTCGCCTTCCTGCTCTGAAATCGACTGCCATGATGATCGAATGAAACAGGGCCCGTGCGCCGCGATTCCTCCCGTGATTATCCGCCAACCGTTTCGCCTGGAAGCCACCTGGATACTGGCCTTGGCGCTCGGCGTTGGTTGTTTTTGGCCGCCACGGAGCGCGCCGGCGCGAGGAGCGGATAAGGCCTCGCCGAGAGTGGCAGCGCAACCCGCGCCGGAAAGCCCGGAGGCCACCGTCTTCATCTTCGGCAACACCGCGCCAATCACCATCAACGATCAAACCACCGCGACGCCTTATCCTTCCAGTATCACGGTCAGTGGCGTGAGCCCGGCGACGGTGACCAAAGTTCAGGTGACCCTGAACGGCTTGTTTCACAGTTTTCCGGACGACGTGGACATTATTCTGGTCGGGCCGCAAGGGCAGCGGGTGATGTTGATGTCGGACGCAGGCGGAGACGTCGACGTAACGGGTCTTCAATTGACCTTTTCCCAGGCGGCGGCGGATCCGATCCCTGACGCGATGACGCTGGCCAGCGGCCAGTATCGCCCGGCCAATTACAGCGACAGGTACTGCCGGTCTGACCGATACTTTTCCCGCGCCCGGTCCCGGCGCGCTGACCGACGCGCCGGCAGATCTAAGCGTGTTCAACCTGACGAACCCGAACGGCGTCTGGAGTCTCTACGTGGTGGACGACACGGGGGGAGACACGGGTTCGATCTCGAACGGCTGGTTATTGGCGCTGACGGTCCCGACGATTTTCACGGTCAATTCCACCGCCGACCCGGGCAACGGCGTTTGCGACGCGACGGAGTGCACTTTGCGCGAAGCGATCAACGCAGCCATTGCCAACACCGGCAACGGCGATTTGATAAACTTCTCGTCCCTCTTTAACACGCCACAGACCATCAATCTGATGGCCGCCCTGCCCGTCCTCAACGAGTTCCTCACCATCCAGGGACCGGGCGCGAATCTGCTGACCGTGCGGCGCGATGACAACGCGCCGGCCTTTCGCATCTTCACCATTTCGGGAGGCATTGCGGACGGTGTCGCCATCAGCGGGATGACCATCACGGGCGGAAGCGTCGCCGGAGATGATTTCGGCGGTGGTATTTTCAGCTTCAGTTACCTGGCTCTGACAGGTATTCACGTGACCGGCAACGCGGCGGGGTCGGGTGGAGGTGTAGATTTGTCATATGCCAACGGAGTGTTTACGAATTGCTCTTTTAGCAGCAATTCCTCGACCTGGCCAAGCGGAGAGGGCGGCGGAATTTATTTTTTGGGCGATGAAGGTCACACCCTGCGCCTCATCAGCAGCACCGTTGACGGCAACCACAGTGCCTTTAATGGGGGTGGCATTGGCCATGGCAGCTTCGGCGGCAACAGCCGATTAGAAATCACCAACGGCACAATTACAAACAATAGGGCAGCCTTTGGCGGAGGTATTCTTACATTCACAGTGGGCGCCAGTACCGCCACGACGACGCTCCGCAATACCATCGTCGCTGGCAACTCGCCGAATAATCTGGGAACCCAGATCTTTAGTGGCGGCGGCGCGCCGACGTTCCAGACGCTCGGCTTCAATCTGAGCGACAACTACAACGGCGTCGTAACGACGCTCGGCACTGACAAGACCGGGCAACCGCTGCTCGGTCCGTTCTCGCTGATCGGCGGGCAAACGCCGACGCACGCCTTGCTCTTCGGCAGTCCCGCGCTCGATGCGGGCGACCCTTCCGGCTTGGCCACCGACCAGCGCGGACTTGCCCGCGTCTTCGGCGCGAGCGCCGACATCGGCGCGGTGGAAATGCGGTCGCTCATCGTCAGCAATGCTAATAATTCCGGCTTGGGCAGTCTGCGTCAGGCCATCATCGACGCCAACGCCAACGGCTCACCGCTCGACGACATCATTTTCGACCCGGCGATTGCGACCATCAGTCTGCTGACGGTGTTGCCGGACATCAGCAGCAATCTGACCCTCAACGGACCGGGCGCGAACCTGCTGACCGTGCGGCGCGACCCGGCGGCGGCGGACTTTCGCATCTTCAACATTGGGTTCAACATCACGGGCGGTGTCGCCATCAGCGGGATGACCATCACGGGCGGACGCGCTGGAAGCGGATCAGGCGGTGGAATTTTAAGCCTAAGCAATCTGACGCTGACGGGTCTTCACGTTACTGGCAATCAAGCGGACGCTGGCGGCGGAGTTGAATTAGCCTTCGGCGACGGAGTTTTTACCGGCTGTACTTTCAGCAACAACACAGCAACTTTTACCGGCGGATTTCGCTATTTCGGTAGCGGAGGACGCACTCTGCGCCTTGTGAACAGCACAGTTAGTGGAAACAGCTCTGCCAGCGGGGGCGGCGGCATCATCAATGTCAGCAGCAGCAGCAGCGGCACTAGCCGATTGGAAGTGACGAACAGCACCATCGCCAATAATACCGCCGGCGGCAACGGCGGCGGCATTCGCACATTGACCCAAAACGGCGCGAACAACACCGCCACGACGACGCTCCGCAACACCATCATCGCGGGTAACACGCCGAATAATCTGGCAGCCGAAACAGCGGGCGGTGGCGCAACGATGTTCCAGACGCTCGGCTTCAATCTGGCGAGCGATAACGGCGGCGGCTTTCTCAACGTCGCTCCGATTACAACCGACAAAATTAATGCTTTCGCCGGACTCGCCCCACTGGGCGATAACGGCGGTCCGACACTCACCCACGCCCTGCTCGGCAGCAGCGCCGCGCTCGACGCGGGTAACAACGCCAGCTCCGGGGTCCTGACCGACCAGCGCGGCGGGCTTTTCCGGCGCACGGTGGATCTGCCCATGCCCAACTTTAGCGGCAGCGACGGCACGGACATTGGCGCGTTCGAAGCCCAGGCGGTGCCAGCCACGCCCTCCTTCTCCATCAACGACGTGACGCAGAACGAAGGCAACGCGGGCGCTTCTAATTTTACCTTCACCGTCACGCTTTCCGCCGCCAACGCTCAAAGCGTGTCGGTGGTTTACACGACGAGCGACGGCACCGCGACCGCGCCTTCTGATTACACCGCCATCCCGCAGACCACGTTAACTTTCGCCCCCGGCGAAACCAGCAAAGCCGTGAATGTTTCTGTAAATGGCGACACGACGCTGGAACCAAACGAAACCTTCTTCGTCAACCTCTTGAATAACCAAGGCGCGCTCATCTCCGACGGCCAGGGCATCGGCACGATCGTCAACGACGACGTCTGCCCCACGATTACCGTCAGTCCGGCGACGTTGCCGAGCGGAACGGTCGGCGTGGCTTACAGCCAGACGGTTTCCGGTTCAGGCGGCGCTCTTCCCTACTCATTTGCGGTCTCGGCGGGAACGCTGCCCACAGGTCTGACGCTCGCAGCCACGACCGGAATCCTCAGCGGCACGCCGACCACCAACGGGAGCTTTAATTTTGCCCTTACCGCGACGGACGCTAATGGATGCCCAGGCAACAAGTCGTACAGCGTAGTCGTCTCCGCGCCCAGCCCGTCTCCTTCGCCCACGGCCTCGCCTACCCCGAGTCCCTCGCCGAGTCCGACGCCGGCCACGCTCGGCAACATCTCCACCCGCCTCCGCGTCGAGGCGGGCGATAACGTTCTCATTGGCGGTTTCATCGTCACCGGCACCCAACCCAAACGCGTCATCATTCGCGCGATCGGGCCATCGCTGCCGGTGGCTGGCAAGCTGGCCGATCCGACTCTCGAATTGGTCGGCCCCGGCGGCGTGACCATCGCCAGCAACGACAACTGGCGCACCACTCAGCAAGCCGATATCATCGCCAGCCAGGTCCCGCCGACGAACGATCTGGAGTCCGCCATCGTCGCGACCCTCGCCGCCAACAGCACCGGCTACACCGCCATCATGCGCGGCGCGGGCGGCACGACCGGTGTTGGTTTGGTCGAAGTGTACGATCTCGATCGCACGACCGATTCGCAATTGGCCAACATCTCCACTCGCGGTTTCGTGCAAAGCGGGGACAACGTCATGATCGGTGGCTTTATTCCGCTGGGCGGCGTGCCTCGCCGCGTAATCGTCCGCGCCATCGGCCCATCGCTCCCGGTCGCTGGCAAGCTCGCCGACCCGACGCTGGAACTCTTCAACGCCAACGGCGCCTCCCTCGGCGCGAACGACAATTGGCGCACCGGCGGCCAGCAGGCCGAGATCATTGCCAGCCAGGTGCCCACCGATAAACGACCTCGAGTCTGCATTGATCATCACGCTCCCCGGGAACGCCAACACGACTGCCGTGGTGAAAGGCAAGAACGACACCACCGGCGTGGCCTTGGTCGAAGTCTTCGCGTTGCCGTAAGGGCGCCAACGCTGGCGCGGGTGACGAAATTCACTCGCCTATCCGCCTTGCACGGGCGGCATGATGGCGATGTCGTCGCTGGCGTTCAGCACATAATCGCGCTCCACAAACTCGACTCCGGCGCCGACGAGGATGCTCCCGTCCCACGCGCGTAATTTCGGGCTGCGCGCGTAAAGCGTTTCCAGTAACTCCGCCACCGTCGCTCCGTCTTCTGACATCGCACTCGATCTCCGACGCACCGGCCGCGTCTTTGAGGTGCGAAAAAAACTGCACGCGCACTTTCATGCTACCACCAGATCCGGCCGGAGCACGCCGATGCACGGCAGGTTGCGATAGCGCTCCATGTAGTCGAGTCCGTAGCCGACCACGAATTCGTTCCCGATCTTGAAGCCCGACGTAATCGGCATGAATGGGCGCCGCACGGGCGATTTGTTTTTCGAGCAACACGCAGACACGGACGCTGAGCGGATGCGCGGTTTCCAGTTTTCGGCGAATGGCGTTGAGCGTGAGACCGCTGTCGAGAATGTCGTCCAGGATGAGAATGTGCCGGCCTTCCACGTCGGGCAGCGCGACCTGGCGGAAGACGACTTCGCCGGTGGACTTCGTGCCGCCGTGGTAGCTGGCCACGCTCAGGCAATCGAGCTTCAACGGCAGCGGAATGCGGCGCAGAAGATCGGCCATGAAGATGAGGCTGCCATTCAGAACTGCGATCACGGTCAGCTCGCGCTCGCGATAGTCGCGCGTGATCTCGGCTGCGATCTCATCCAGGCGCGCCAGGATGGTTTGCTCGTTCAAGAGAATGCGCTCGAGATCGTCCTGCATTCGCCAGATGTAAGCGCGCGGCGCGCCGCTGTCGACCTACCGCGCGGCCAATTCGGTTCGTATCTTCGCGCTCAACTGCGGATCGGCGGGATGCGCCAGCGCCTTTTGCCAATGCGTGACAGCCTGCGCGCGATCACCCGCGGTCTTGGCCTCGAGACCGGCGTGGTAGTAAACGATCTGCAAATCGCCCTCCTCGAATTTCGTGGGCTGGGCATCGGCCATTTGCGCAAGCGTTTTAAAATCCTCCCGAGTCCGGGCGCGGTAGCCGAGGAAACCAGGCAACGCCGCGGTGGTCAGTGCGCGAATCAACCGGACCTTGGGTTCGTTAGGCGCGGCGGCGACAGCTTCATCCATGATCGCGACGCCCCGCTTCAAGGTGCTCAACTTCTTCGGCCCAATCCCGAGGTCGCGGCTAAGCAATCCGTAGGTGCTTCCGAGATAAACCCGGGCGAGCTGGTTCGTCGGTTCGCTCTCGAGGAGCGCCTCAAGCGCAGTGATGCACTGGAGGACGGCCGGCTTCTCCCCTTCCAGCGCGCGCCGGTAGAGCGCTTGAATTTTTTGCGGCTCGTTCGGCGCCGCTTGCGCGCTGGCGAGACAGAGCAAGAGGACGGCAAGGAAAAGACGGCGAGCCATTCTTACTGCCTCGCACGGGCCGGCTTTCACGTCACTCAATCTGTTTTTCGTGCGACGCGGTGGAGGTTTCTTCCAGTCCGCGCTGGGCACGAGCGAGGTCGAAGGCCGTTTCCACGTTTTGCGGATTGGCGGCGACGAGCGGTTCCAGAATGGCCAACGACTTGCGGTAGTGCGCCGCCGCCCCGGAGCGATCGCCATTCAACTGCGAGAGACGCGCGGTCCAGTAGTGCGCGAAGCCGAGGTCCTGTTGCGCCTCCGCGTTCGACGAGTCGGCGGCCGCCAATTCGTTTTCAATTCGCAAACCTTCCCCGCTTTCCGCGAGTGCGATGGGCAGATCGCGCAGAGCGAGGGCGTGAGCGGACGCTTTCATGACCAGGGCATCAGCCAGAGCGCGGCGGTGCTGCGTCGTGGTCGGCTCGCGCTCCAGAATGTCGCGGAAAAGTTGCACGGTGCGGGTATGCAGAGCGATCGCCTCGTCGAAATCTTTCGCGTCGCCGGTGGAGGCTCCGATTTCTCCCAGGATGGCCGCCGCTCGTGAGCAGCATTTTGCGAGGCGGCGAAGGTCGGCGATCGAGCGCGGATTCGCGGCGACCAATTCTTCGGCCAGGGCGAGCGCGTGGTTATAATGCGCCAGAGACGTCCGATGCAATCCGAGGTCGCGCCGCTGATGATTGCCCGCCTGCGTGGCATCGCCGAGCCCCTGGTGGCATGAGATGGCGAGGCGCCGCCATTCATCGGCGTTCTCCGGATCGTCGGTGAGCAACTGCTCGGCCAGCGCGAGCGCGTGCTCATTGGCTCGGGCCGCTGCGTCGAGCCGGCTCAAACGCGCTTCCACCGACCCCAAAGCAACATAGGCGCGGCCGACGGTCCTGCGGGCTTTGGTTTGCTGGGAATTTTCCTCCTGTGCGGCGAACGGCGCTGCGATCTCCACCGCCTTTCCGTAGCTGCGCAGCGCGCCTTCCGAATCACCAACATTTGCGGTGTAGGGCTTCCCCTGCACATCGCCGATCTTGAGATACGCTTCTGCTAATTCGAGCTGCAAGGCGCGATCGCCGGTGGCCTGGCGCGCCAGTTTATCGAGATACTCGAGGGCGCGGCCGACCACTAATTGCCGAGCCGCCGTCGCGCCCGGGCAGCATGGCGATGGCATCGTGAATTTCGAAGAGGAAGGAGTTCGTTAGTTGTCGGACATCTTGAAAGTTCCGCTCCGCGCGGCGCGCTTCCGAGCGAGCGAGGGTGGCGCTCCAAATGCTGATCGTGGTCCCCCCCAGCAATGCCACCAAGGCGAGGCCGGCCGCGATAGTCGCCGCCCGGTTGCGCTGGAAAAATTTCTCCGCTCGATAGCCGATCGTGGCCGGCCGCGCGTGCACCGGCTTCTGGTCCAGATAGCGCCGGATATCCTCCGCGAATGAGCCCACGCCCGCATAGCGGCGAGCCGGTTCTTTGCGTAGGGCCGTGAGCAAAATGTCGTCGAGGTCTCCGCTCAAATGCCGCGCCACCTGTGGATCGCGCGCCGCCGCGCTGGGACGGACGGGAGTGGTTTCGCCGATCACGCGCCACAACTCCGTCGCAGAGGGATGAGCGCCCGTGAAACGATGCGGCGAGTGGCCGACGAGCATCTCATAAAGAAGCACGCCGAGCGCATAAACATCGCTCACCGTCGTGATCACGTCGCCGCGCACTTGCTCCGGCGAAGCATTGCTGGGCGTGAGCCGCTGTTGATCCAGTTGTGTGGCCTGAAAAGAATCGCCGTCCGGCGCCAGCAACTTGGCGATGCCGAAGTCGAGCAGCTTCGGTTCGCCTTCGGCCGTGATGAGAATGTTCGCGGGCTTGAGATCCCGGTGGACGATGAGGTTTTGATGCGCGAACTGGACCGCGCCGCAAATTTTCCGGAACAACTCGAGCCGTGCGCGAATGGAAAGATTTTGCGCAAAGCAGTAATCCGTCACGCGTGTGCCGGCGACATATTCCATGACGAAATAAGGCAGGCCGCTTCCGGTCGTCCCGGCATCGAGCAGGCGCGCGATGTTGGGATGTTCCAGGCGCGCGAGGATTTCCCGCTCCGCTCGAAAGCGGCGCATCACTTCGTCAGTGTCGGTGCCGCGCTTGAGGAGTTTGATCGCCACTTCTTTCTCAAATTCCTCGTCCGCGCGGTGCGCCAGGTAGATCGTCCCCATGCCACCACGACCAATCTCGCGCGTGATGCGATAAGAGCCCGCCATTTGCCCGACGAGAGTATCGGTGACCGACCGGCCCAGGTCCTCCAGGCAGGGACCGAACCGTGTCTCCTCGTCGGCGTGGGCGAGCATTGATTCGACTTCGCGCAGTAAATCAGTGTCGCCCTGGCAGGCGCGCGCGACGAAAGCGCTGCGTTGCGGCGCGTTCTTCTCCAGCGCGTCCGCGACGATTTCCTTCGTGCGCTGCCAGCGTTCTGGGGTCACGAAAGCCGCCTCATTCCTGCGCTGCCATTTCACGTTTCAGCCAGAGCTTGGCCACACTCCATTGCCGCTTCACGGTGGCGGGGGAAATGAAGAGCAGCTCGCCGATTTCCGGCACGGTCAGGCCGCCGAAGAAACGCAGCTCGACGATCTGAGCCTGCTGCGCGTCGAGCCTTTCCAGGTGCTCCAGCGCATCGTTGAGACGCAAGGCGGAGATGTTCTGGCGCTGGTAAACTTCGAGCGCGGCATCGAGTTGCACATGCGCCGCATCGCCGCCGCGCTTCGACGCGCGCTGGGCGAGCGCGTGATCGACCAGGATGCGACGCATCATCTTCGCGGCGATGCCGAGGAACTGCGCGCGATTCGCCCAATCGACGTTCCGCTGGTGGCGCAGCCGCAAGTAGGCTTCGTGCACGAGCGCGGTTGGCTGCAGGGTGTGATCGGGCCGCTCTTCGCGCAGATAACTGCCGGCCACGCGCCGCAGATCTGCGTAAAGCTCCGGCAGCGCGGCGCCAAGTTTGTCGGAATTCTGCGCAAGGAGGAGCGCGGCCTGCTCGAAAAAATCCTTGTCGCTGAGCCGGTGAGAAAGCATGCGGAACTGATCTTAGCTTTCTACGGCGAAACCGTCTTTTGATTTTTTCAAAAACGGCTGAGCCCGTTCCGCCGCTCTTTCTCGCGTTATGAGCAAATCAAAGCCATGCACTTTCAGAACCGTTTTCAAACTCACGCGACTATTCTTCGTCTTCCAAGCCCTGCTGGATGTCGAACGAAGGTTCTTCTGCTTGCGATCGCGTCGCTGGCGCTGCTGCCAGCCGGTCGCGCGGAGACGCCGCGCCCCGAGCAAGGCACACCCGCCAGCGGAGTCTGGGTGGCAGGTCGCGATTTTGTCGCGAATGAGAAGCCGGACGCGCCGCGGGAATTGTTCCCGACGAATCCGACGGTGTCGGAGTGGAGCTACGGCTCGCGTCCCGGCCCTGTGGCCAGCCGGGAGCTGGTCCTGGCTGACCGCGCACAGCATTCGAATGCACAAGAAGGTCGCGAAGATTTCGAAGGTTTCTTCAGTGGCGGCGGGATCCTGGCCAACACCGGGACACAACCGCTTCTGTTGAATTTCGGTTTCGGAGATCTCCATCCGCTGCAGGCGAGCGAGATGTATCTCGGCCCTTCGCCGAACACCGATGCCGCTGTGGTCCGCTGGACGGCGCCCATCACCGGCAGCTACCGCATCGCGGCGACCTGGCGCGATCTCGATAACCATGGCGGGAACGGAGCGTCCGGCCACGTGGTGATCAACGGCACGGAGCGGTTTGCGCAGGAATGGAATAACGACGGGGGCGCGCAGTTCCCGGCCCAGACCTTTACCTTAAACGCGGGCGACGTGGTGGATTTTTGCCTTGGGGCGAGGGGAGAGTTTTCCTTCGACGCGACTGCCTTCGACGCCACGATTTCGCGGCTGGATTCCAGCCCGGCTTCCTTTTTAGCGAACACCGGTTTCACTGTCTTCGACCGGCTCCAGCCACTCGCGAATGCGGCCGATTCCGTTCTGACTTTCGCCTCGGCGCAAAGCTCCACCGCCAGCGGGCTTTCGGTCCGCGTGCAGTCGACCACGACGCCGGGGAACGCTTCGAGTTGGACGGAATTGCCGGACGGAAACTTCGGTCTGATGGTGCTGGATGTCAGCACCGGTTTGTGGGTGCTCAACTCGACCAACTACCCGCGGCAGAACGGGATTTATTTCCGCGCCGTTTCGGTAGCGACGGATCTTCCCGCGAATCTTGGGAATGCGGTCGGGCCATTCAACTTGGCGAGCAACGTGGCGCAGGTGGGGCCGACCGTGCTCCGAGTTAATGGCGAAGGCGGACCGAGCGAGATCTCGCCGCGGGAACCCCTTTCCTTCAGCGTGCAGGGGCCGGCGGGAGTGAAGCTGGTCAGCATCGAGACCAGCTCGACCCCGCATGAGGAGAACAGTTGGGCGGATCTGCCGGGCGGAGATTTGGGACCGACCTCGCAACCGGGGGAATATGGGGGTTCGACGACGAATTACCCTCTCGGCACCGCAGTCTATTTCCGCGCGGTCACGACGAAAACCAACGCGACCGCCAGCCTCTCGAATATCGTGGGTCCCTTCGATTTTACCGCCGCCACGAATCCAGCGGTGACCGGGTTATGGGAAGCCGGACGCAATTTCGCCGCCAATGAAAAGCCCGATCGAGCCAGCGAAACCAATTCGGTAAACCAGACCGTCCCCGAGTGGAGCTACGGTTTTCGTGCTTCCGCCAGCGGGAATGCATTCACTCCTTTTTCCGCGGCCGAGCATGTGAACAATATGCCGAATCCCGGCATCGATGGATTTGGCGTGTCGGGGACTGCCCTCACGGTGGCGGTAAATGCTGGGGCCACACCAGTCATCAGGAACGGAGGGTTCGGCAATCATAAACCGATCCTCCCTGGCCAGCTCCTGCTCCATCCTTCAAGCTCAAACGCCTTCCCGGTGGTGCGCTGGACCGCGCCTGCCGCGGGGAGTTACCGCATCCTTGCCAAGTGGATCGACCTCGATCCCTTCGGCGGCAACGGCGCCTCTGCTCACGTCACCATCAACGGCACTGAAGTGTTCGGCCGCAAGGTGCCGGCAGATCCGAACGGACCCGCGCGGTTCGTCGGTCAGGAGTGGGAGAACGGAGGAAACGCCGCCATGCCCGCGGAAACCTTCCGCTTGAACGCCGGAGACGTCGTCGATTTTCTCGTCGGCTCGCGAGGCGATTTCGCCTTCGATTCCACCACCTTCAACGCCCTCATCCGCAAAGTCCCTACCGTGACGTTGCCCGGGGTGCAGGCCGAATCGATCACACTGGAAGGCGCTGATTTAGCCATCCCCGTCCAGGTGGAATGGGACCGACCGATCAGCACCGTGATTCTGGTCATGAATGGCCAACCGAAAACGAGTGATCAAACCGCGCCCTACGAACTGCGCGTGCCGAATATCGCTTCGGGCACCCACTATTTTTCCGTCGTCGTGCGGGACGATGAAGGCCTGCAAAGCGTCTCCGAGACATTCAAGCTGACGGTCCTCAAATCCAGCGCGGCGGCGGCCGCTCGTGCAGGCGGAAGCAAAGGCGAAGTGGGCAGCGCGGCTGCGGCCAGTCTCGGCCGAACTTACACTTGCACGCAGTCCGGGATCTGGAGCAATCCGGCGACTTGGGGCGGCGCGGGCGTGCCGACACGGAGCGACGATGCGATCATTCCCGCGGGCTTCGCCGTGAACGTGCAAGCACGGACCGATGTGCTGAATCTCGAGGCCGCAGGTTCGATCGTGATTGGGATTCCGGGTTCACCGCAAACGCTCACCATCTACGGGACGCTCCAGGCCAGCGGAGAAATCTCGGGCGCGATTGATCAAAGCCAGCTCATCATCTTCAATCGCCTCAATTGTCTGGCCGGCACGGCCTTCTTCCGGGACTTGAGCCTGATCGTGAGCGGCGAAACCGTCATCAGCGACCGCGGCGGCATCCGGAGCGCGAATTGCGTCATTAGCACGAGTGGATTCACTTCGCTCTTCGCTCCGGCGGGAACGAACCGTCCCATCGTCGCGTCCGCCGATCGCATCGATCTGAGTGGCCGCGTGACCTTGGGATCCACCGCGCAGTTGATCGCGCGTTCCCTAACGAATGACGGCGCCGCGATCGTGGCCGCCGGCGGGGGAAACCTCGTCTCGCCTGGAGGCGGAAACATAGTCGCGGCCGGCGGGGGCAACCTGCTCGGCCAGGATGGTAATAGTCTGCGCGGGCCGGACGGTCTTTCCTTTGCCAATCTTAAGGGCCTGAGCTTGATCGGGCAGGATGGTAACAGCCTGATCGGACAGGACGGCGCGAGCATGGTCGCGGCAGGTGGGGGAAATAGGCCTGTGATCGAGCCGGACGCGCCTCAGGTTGATAACCCGATTACCCTCGCCAGAGGGACGGTAAGCGGGAGGCTAAATTTCGTCGGCGACGTCGTGAACAGCGGCGCTTATATCCTACCGGGCGAGTCACCCGGGACGATCACTATTTCTGGCAATTACACGCAGAGCGCGAACGGGGCGCTCGTCCTCGAAGTGGGAGGAACCGGGACCGATCCGCTACAGTTCGATCAACTCTTGATCAGCGGCACAGCGAATCTGAACGGCCGGTTAGTTGTCCAAACGATCAATGGCTTCGTGCCGCAAGCGGGCGACGTCTTCACTCCGCTGACCTACGGCGCGGTCAACGGGACTTTCTCCAGCGTGACGTCGAACGGCCAGGTCAGCTTCGGTCCCAATGGGATGACGCTGCAGGTCAATGGCCCCAACCCGCCGGCGCCGAAAGCGCTCAATATCTCAACCCGGATGCGGGTGGAAGCAGGGGACAACGTGCTCATCGCCGGCTTCATCGTGACCGGATCGCAGCCGAAGAAAGTCATCATCCGCGGTCTCGGACCTTCGCTCCCGGTGGCTGGTGCGCTGGCCGATCCGATCCTGGAACTCGATGGCGGCGCAGTCACGAACGACAGCTGGCGTTCCACGCAGGAGAGCGAAATCATTGCCACCACCATTCCGCCTTCGAGCAACCTCGAGGCCGCGATCGTAGCCACGCTCGCACCGGGTGGGCACACCGCGATCCTGCGCGGGAAGAATAACGGGACCGGCGTCGGCTTGGTGGAAGTCTACGATCTGGAGCCGAACGCCCCGGCGCAGCTGGCGAACATCTCGACGCGCGGCCTCGTGCAAACCGGCGATGACGTGATGATCGGCGGCTTCATTGTCGGTGGCACCTATCCGGCGAAGGTGATCGTGCGGGCGATCGGCCCTTCCCTGTCGCAACAGGGCGTGAGCGGCGCTTTGCAAGACACGACCCTGGAGTTGGTCGACAGCCAGGGAAACATCCTGAGCAACGACGATTGGCGCTCCACGCAGGAAGCCGAGATCATCGCCACCACGGTGCCGCCTACGAACGAGAAGGAAGCGGCTATCGTGGCGACGCTCGTTCCCGGGAATTACACCGCGATTGTGCGCGGGAAGGACGGGACGACCGGGATCGCCCTGGTGGAAGGCTATACGCTGTAGTGGCGGGCGAATAAGAGTCCGCTGGATTCGCTGTTGGGCTGAGGGGATCTCGCTTCTCGCCCGGCGGGAAGGCTGTGGTAGCGGGCATTCTCCGCTGCCAAAGCTTTCGCTTTTTCGGTGTTGGCGGGGCACGCCACGAAAGTATTTTCACGGCGCGTGAGCTCTTTTTCCACGTTTTCCGGCGTAGTGGGCAAAGGAAACTTACATGAGCCGGAAATTATTGATCGGAGCACCTATGAAAACGACGACGCCACGACTTCACCTCTTGGGCAGCTTCGTGCTGCTCGTGGGCACGCTGCTTCCCGCCAGCGCCTTGGCTGTGACCTTAACGGTGACTACGACCGCGGACAGTGGAGGCGGAAGTCTTCGGCAAGCATTGGTGGCCGCAAACGCCTCGTCCGCCGATGACACGATTACCTTCGCAATTCCGGCGAGCGATCCCGGATGCCTGGACGGGGTGTGCACCATCACGCTGACCACGGGCGAGTTGAATGTGGTCGAGCGGGCGACCGGAGGCGCGCTGACGATCACACACCCCAACCCGGAAGAGATTAGGATTTCGGGCAATAATGCCAGCCGTGTCCTGTCCAACAGAGGGAGGTTGACGCTCAACGGCGTAACCATCACCGGGGGTAAGGCGAGCGAAAACGTCGGTGGAGGAATTTATCAGCTCGGCGAAGCCATGACGCTGACGAACTCGATCGTCACCGGGAATACCGCCAATGTTGGCGGGGGAATTTACTGTAGTCAGACTTCGATGACGATCAGCAACACGAGACTGACCGGCAACGTGGCGAGTGGAGGCGCCGGTTTCTACACGCTGAGGGGAAACGTCGTGATTTCGAATTGCGTGATCAGCAACAACACCGCAGTTCCCCCCTCTCCGAACAGCGCCTCCGAAGGCGGCGGTATCACTAACGATCAGGGCAGCGTGACGATCGAGGACACGACTATAAGTGGCAACAGCACGGTCTTCGACGCCGGCGGCGTTTTTAACCTTGCGGGGAGCATGACCATCAACCGCTCCACCATTTCGGGAAATATGGTGAGCAATACCAACCCTGCGGTCTTCACCGCGGGCGGCGGCATCGTGAGTGCACAATCAGGTAACCAATCTGCGTCCCTGACCATGATAAATTCCACCATCAGCGGAAACAAGGCGGGCCGCGGGGGAGGCGGGCTTTTCAATCAAGGCCGAAGCAGTGTCCTTCTCTTGAATTGTACCGTCACCGGCAACGAAACGGTTTCGACGAACACCACCTTCGGCGGCGGCGGCGGTATCTCGGTGGCCTTCGATAATGGGAGCGAGGTTCGGTCGAAAAATTCGCTCATTGCGGGGAACATCTCTGGCAACGGCAACGGGCCGGATCTGGCGACAAACGGCGGCCCCGGGTTTATCACTCTCGGCAATAATCTGATCGGCAATACCAGCGGTGCCATGACCACGTGGGCCGCGAGCGATAAGATCAATGTCGCAGCGCAAATCGAGCCTTTGAGTGCCAACGGTGGGCCGACGGCAACGCACGCCCTCCAGGCGAATTCGCCGGCGATTAACATGGGTAATAACTGCGTGTTCGCGGCGAACTGTAGCGACCTCGGCACGGTGCCAGCCGTGACTACCGATCAGCGCGGCGCCCCGCGCGCGGGCACATCTGCTAATCCAGTCGATATCGGCGCATACGAGCTGGGGGCTGCATCGCCAACCCCTACTCCGACGCCGACCCCGAGTCCGACCCCAAGCCCGACCGCGACCCCTGTTCCCACGCCCACTCCGACTCCGGTGCTCTGGGAAGCGGGCCGGGATTTATTGCGGAACGAGAAGCCTGATAATGCGAACGAAGCCAATGCGATGAACCAAACCGTGCGGCAATGGAGCTACGGTTCGCGGGCGCAAGCAGCGGGCACCGCCTTCACCCTCTTTCCTCCGGCCATTCATCAGAATGCTGCCAACGGCTTGGAGGGCTGGGACAGCGCCGGACAAGCAGCGCTGAGTGTAAATACGAAAAGTGTGCCTGTTGTCCTAGACAATGGGTCCGGACCCAACAAGCCCATTCGCCCGGGGCAGTTGTATCTACGCCCTTCCTCCGGCAACGCTTTCACCGTGGCGCGGTGGACAGCTCCCGCGCCCGCAACCTACCGCATCCTCGCGAAGTGGATCGATATCGACAACCACGGCGGGAATGGGGCCTCCGGCCATGTTGTGATCAACGGCACCGAAGTCTTCGGGCGGAGAGTGCCAGCGGACCCGGTCGGACCAGCGCGCTTTGTCGGATTGGAATGGGACCGCGGGGGTAATGCGGCCATGGCCGCGGAAGACTTCAAGCTCGTAGCCGGTGACGTGGTCGATTTCGCCCTCGGCTCGCGCGGCGATACAAGCTTCGACGGGACCACCTTTAATGCGCTCATCCGCAAGGTGCCGACGGTGACCTTGCCCGGGGTGCAGCCCGAGTCGATCACGTTCGAAGGGGCGGACCTCGTCATCCCTGTGCAGGTGGAATGGGACCGGCCCATCAGCAAAGCGACCCTTATTATGAATGGGCAACCAAAAACGAGTGACCAATCTGCGCCCTTTGAGTTGAGCGTGCCGAACATCGCCTCGGGCACGCATTACTTCTCCGTGGTCGTGCGAGACGATCAGGGTCTGCAAAGCGTTTCCGATACATTCAAGGTGACGGTGCTCAAAGGCGGCTCAGCAGCTCGGTCGAGTGCGAGCAACGGCGAAAGCGATGTCACGGCAGCGCCTAATGCTGGCCGGACTCTCTACTGCACGCAATCCGGTCTGTGGAGCAATCCGGCGACTTGGGGTGGCGTAGGCGTGCCGGGGCGCAACGACGACGCGGTCATTCCGGCAGGCTTCGCCGTAAACGTGCAATCACGCACGGACGTGCTGAACCTCGAGGCCGTGGGCTCCATCGTGATCGGCACTCCGAGTTCGCCGAACACGCTTGCCGTTTACGGGACGTTTGTAGCCAGCGGAGAAGTCTCTGGTGCAACTGAGCAAAGCCAGCTCATCGTTTTCAATCGCCTCAGTTGTCTTTCCGGGACGGCTTTCTTCCGGGACATGAGCCTGCTCGTGAGCGGCGAAACGGTCATTAGCGACCGTGGCGGTCTTCGGAGCGCCAATTGCGTTATCAGCACGAGCGGCTTCACCTCGATCTTTGGCCGCGCAGGAACGAACCGCCCCATCCTTGCCTCCGTCGATCGCATCGACCTAAACGGGCGCGTGACGCTTGGACCCACCGCGCAGGTTGTGGCGCGCATATTAACGAACAATGCCAGCTTGATCGGCAACGATAGTGCCGGCTTGGTCGGCAATGATGGGGCCAGCTTGGTCGGGCTCGATGGATCCACGCTCGTCGGTCCCGACGGAGGCACCTTCACCAGCGTGAAGGGCTTGAGCTTGATCGGAAACGACGGGGGCACTCTCATCGGACTAGATGGCGGGACCTTGGTGGCTGCAGGCGGAGGCAATCGCCCCATCGGTTCGACCGACGCGGCCGAGCCCGAAGCCCTCCAAGAAACGAACCCCATCACCCTGGAAAGTGGCACAGTGGAAGGATCGCTAAACTTTGTCGGCGACGTTATAAATCGCGGCGCCTACATCTCGCCGGGCGCATCGCCCGGCACCGTCACGGTTTCCGGCAATTACACCCAGGACCCAAATGGCACCCTGGTCCTCGAAGTGGGCGGCACTGGGACTGATCCGTTGCAGTTTGATCAACTGCAGATCGGCGGCGCGGCCAACCTCGGCGGTCACCTGGTCGTCCGCACGATCAACGGCTTTGTTCCGCAGGCTGGCGATGTGCTAAACCCGCTGACCTACGGCGCGGTCAACGGCACGTTTGCGACCGTAACCTCGAACGCGCAGGTGAGCTTCGGGCCGGCGGGCATGACGCTGCAGGTGAATGGTGCCAATCCGCCGGCGCCGAAAGCGCTGAACATCTCCACCCGGATGCGGGTGGAAGCAGGGGACAATGTGCTCATCGCCGGTTTCATCGTGACGGGGGCGCAGCCGAAGCGCGTGTTGATCCGTGGACTCGGGCCCTCCTTGCCAGTCTCTGGTCCGCTCGCGGATACAGTGCTGGAACTCGATGGCGGCGCGGTCGTGAATGACAACTGGCGCTCCACGCAGGAAGCCGAGATCATCGCCACGACGATTCCTCCAACGAGTAATCTGGAATCGGCCATCGTGGCTACACTCCCGACCGGCGGACACACCGCGATTCTGCGCGGGAAAAACAACGGCACCGGCGTGGGTTTGGTGGAAGTCTACGACTTGGAGTCCGGACAGCCCGAGCAGCTGGCGAATATTTCCACGAGAGGGAAAGTGCAGACCGGCGAAGACGTCATGATTGGCGGATTCATCGTTAGCGGGACCTATCCGGCGAAAATCCTGCTCCGCGCGATCGGGCCCTCGCTCGCACAGCAAGGGGTGAGCGGCACGCTCCAAAACCCGACGCTCGAACTAGTGAACGCGCACGGCGCGAGCCTGAGCAACGACGATTGGCGCGCGACGCAGGAAGCCGAGATCATCGCCACGACCGTGCCGCCGACGGCTGATGCGGAATCGGCCATCGTGGCGACGCTCGTGCCCGGGAATTACACCGCGATCGTGCGCGGAAAAGACGACACGATAGGTGTCGCCCTCGTCGAGGGCTTCGTTCTGCCGTAGAGCGCCGATGTTGGAAAAGGAAACCTCTAGCGCGGCGCGGCCATTTCGCGTTTCAGCCAGAGCTTGGCCACGCTCCATTCACGCTTCACAGTCGCGGTCGAGGTACCCAGCACCTCCGCCGTTTCCTCCACGCTTAAACCGCCGAAGAATCGCAACTCCACGATCTGGCCCTGGCGCGGATCGATTTTCTCAAGGTCGCGGAGCGCGGTGTGTAATTCCTGCGCGGGAATTTCGCGTTCGGCGAAAATATCCAGGGCAAGGTCGAGGCTGAGCTTGGGAGCATTCGCGCCTCGTTTGGCGGCGCTGCGCGTTTCTGCGTATTTCAGAAGAATGCGGCGCATCAAGCGCGCGGAAATGGCGAGAAGATGGGCGCGGTTTTGCCAGGTGGAGGCATGCTGATCGAGAAGCCGAAGATACGCTTCGTGGACCAATGCGGTCGGCTGCAAAGTGTGATCCGCTCGCTCCTTCTGGAGGTAACTGCCCGCGACCCGGCGCAAGTCGTCGTACACCTGCGGAAGCAAATCCGCGAGGGATGCTCCCGGCTTGAAGGCGGCACGCGTGGCTTCTGGCAAGGAGGCAATCAATTCCTCCACCTCGATTAGATCCAGATCCTCCGCTTCCTCCATCGCCCGATTCTACGCGCGCGAAAGAAATTGAGCATCCGTGAATTTTTTTTGAGCCGTCTCGCCTCGTTTTCCGGCGTCTTAGGGCGAACGCGGTTTTTTTACCCGGATCGGACAACACCATGAAACGTCGCAATCGAACCAATTTAATCACCCCCCGAACTGCCGCATCGCCTATGAAAATCACCACCAAACTCCTCGTCCTCGGATTCGCCTGGGCCGCATTTTTTGCGGCGATTAATAGCGCGCAGGCCACACGTTTCACTGGGAATGTGAACACTCTGTGGTCGGTGGACGCGAACTGGGAGGGCATGAATGGCCCCGGAAATGCAGCGGAAATTCCGGCCGGTGTACTGGTCGATCTCGACGTCGCGGTCGGTATCGGCTCGGTCACGATGGAGCCGGGCAGCAACATCCGAAACGCCGGCGGCAGCTTGTCCATCAGCGGGTCTTTTAACTTTCTCGGCGGCGCAATCGGGGTGGACTGCCAGCGTCCGGCAATGCAGGTCACGCTTGGCCCCGCTGCGACGCTTTCGTTCAGCGGCGGAGCGTCGAAAGGGATCAGCAGCTGCGTGACCATCCACAATTTCGGCACCATTCAATGGTCGGGTGGCCCGGTCTTCTTCGATGGCACGCTCAACAACACCGGCAATTTCATCATCCAGGGGAACGCGGGCTTCGGGTCGGCGGTTCGCACCGGCGTGATCAATAACACCGGCATCATTCAAAAGGTATCCGGCGACGGCGTCACACAATTTGCCGGCTTTACCCCGGAGACGAATTCCATCGCGACGGCGATCAACAACATGAGCGGCGGCCTCGTCTCGGTCGCCAGCGGCACGGTGGAGATGGGGCCCGGCAGCAGTGTGGGCGAGTTCAGGATCAGTGCCGGAAAAAAGCTGCTCGTATCGCAGGATCACACTTTTGATGAAGCTGCCTTTACCGGCGCCGGCACCTGCTCGATGACGGCAAGGATGACCTTCGTTGGGCATATCAATTCGACCGCAGACATCGAGCTCGCTGGGCAAAATAATCAGATCTTCGGCGGAACGTCCGCGCAGCCTGCGGCCTTCCTCGAGGGCACTGGCCGGTTCCTTTGGAAGAGCGGCCGGCTCGCCGGGACTTTGACGATTGGCGCGGGCATCCATAGCACCTTGTCCGAAGGACCGGTCAAAGCATTCGAAGACAACATCACGAATCGCGGCACGATGGATTGGGCGGGAGGTGGCCCGCTCGCGAGCGGCAGCAGCACGTTCCACAACGCCGGCACTTTCAATGTCCTGGCCGGCGGCACCTTCCTGGCCGATCTCAGCAGCAACTTCTCGATCTTCGAAAACACGGGCACGCTCAATACTTTTGCCGGCGGCACGAGCCAGACCGACGACACGTTTCTTACCAACGCTGGCGTGTTGAATATCGGCGGCGTGGGCAGCGCGGGGATCTTCCGGACCACGGGCTTCGCCCAAACTGCTACCGGCACTTGCACATGGAGGTCGGCGGCACGAACGCGGCCACGCCGCAGTTTGATCAGTTGCTCAATAGCAGCAAGACCCTGGCAGGCACGCTCGTGGTGGAGCTGATCAACGGATTCCTCCCCGCGCAGGACGCGCGTTTTACTCTCGTGGACGGGCACAGCGGCACTTTTGCCAACGTCGTAGTCCCAGGCGGGAGCGAGCGCTTTCGCGTCGAGTATCCCGGTAATTCGCGGACGGACTTGGTCTCGCTCACGAGCGGCCCGGTTCCCTTTAATCTTTGGGCCGCGGGTCGCGATCTGGCCCGGAATGAATTAGCCGACCTCGCCGCCGAAACCCAGCCGGTCAATGCGCTCGTCCCGCAATGGAGCTACGGCTACCGTGCGACGCCGAATGGTAGCGCGCTCACGCTCTTCACCCCCGCGCAACACCAGAACGGTCTTGGCCAATCTGACATCGATGGATGGACCGCAGGCGCGGGCGTGAGCGTCTCCGTCAACACAGCCTCGGGCTCTGTCTCTCTTCCCGGCTCCGAACCGCTCCGCCCCGGCCAATTGCTCCTCGTGCCCGACGCCCGCCGAGTTCGCGGTCGCGCGCTGGACCGCGCCGGAAGCGGGCACTTTCACTGTCGCCGCGCGCTGGGTGGACGCGGATAAGCGCGGCGGAAACGGCGCGGCGGGTTACGTCGTTTTGAACGGCCAGCAGATTTTTGGCGGGCAGGATTCCGCGTCCGGAATCTTCACCGGCGCGCGCTGGGCCAATGGTGGCCGCGTGGCGATGCCGCCTCGCTCCCTGCGCTTGAATGCGGGCGACACGATCGATTTTGTGGTCGGCTCCAACGGAGCGCCTGATAACGACCTGACGGCTTTGAACGCAATCGTTCGCCGCGTCCCGACCTTCACGATTTCCGCCCCCGCTACTTCCGTTGCCGGGCAGGATGTGACCGTCACCGTGGACGGGCCCGCGACGCTGACGGCCGTGGCCCTGCGACGCGATGGGATGAACGTGGGCACCGATCGCGTGGCGCCTTTCCAGTTCGTGCTGAAAAATCTCACGGCTGGCGTGTATGAACTGCAGGCGGAAGGCCTGGCCGGCGGGATCCTCGCCCCTTCCAATACTCTCTCGTTGACGGTAAACGATGCGCCCGCGTCGACACTCGCGCGCCGCGGCGACTCGACTACGACAGACGTGACCACGGCCGTGGGCAGCACTTACAAATGCATCACCACTGGCACCTGGGATCGCGCGGATATCTGGCGGCGTAGTAGCGATGGCGGTTCGGGCGTGCCCGGACCGAATGATGTCGCAATCATTCCGGACAACGTTGAAGTGACGCTGGACGGCAATCGCACGGTGCGGAAGCTGTTCGCGGCCGGCCGCGTGCGGGGTCAGGCTGGAACCACGATCCGCGAGCTGAGCGCCACAGAACAGTTGGGCATTTCGGGTTCGCTGAGTGATCTCACGGTGAAAATCCCAGTCGGCTCCGTCCTGACGAACGTAAAGGGCTCGGCCTTTTTCGAGAACATCAAGGTCGAGAACGATGGCGAGATGGTGATCTCGAAGAGCTTGTTCGCCGTCGGCGGTTCGGTGGCGAATCGCGGTGCGGTCACATTGCGCACACCGCCCGCACAAGGCGGCCCAGTCATTCTCTCGGCGCCGACTATCATGCTCGCGGGCACGGTGCGGATGGGCCCGGGCGTGGCGATTGCCGGGCGCTTGATCGGCCTGGATGGGAGCACGCTGATCGGCAACGACGGCTCGACGCTAATCGGCAATGACGGCTCCACCTTGATCGGAAATGACGGGAGCACATTGATCGGCCTGGATGGTTCGACCCTGATCGGCAACGACGGCTCGACCTTGATTGGCAATGATGGCTCGACGCTGATTGGGAACGATGGCTCCACTTTGATCGGAAACGACGGCAGCACGCTGGTCGGGAACGACGGGGCCAGCCTGGGCCAGGTCAATGCCGCGGCACTCATCGGGAACGACGGCAGCACGCGCCCTGCGCCGTTTGTTGAGAGTGTGAACGGGACGCCATCCGGCTCGGTCGGCATTTCGTCCACCAATTCGGTCCTCTCCGGCAACTGCAACTTCATCGGCAATGTGGCGCTGAACGGCGGTTACCTGCTCCCGGGCGCGTCGCCCGGGACGATGGTCGTGGCCGGGAATTTGAGCCTCAGCGCTAACACTACGACCGTGCTCGAAGTCGGCGGCGGCAGCACTCAGCCTGCGGCCTCGGATCGGTTGAGCGTGCTCGGAAGCGCAAATCTCGGCGGCAATCTTATCGTGCGCACGGTGAATGGTTTCACCCCTGCGGCGAACGATAACATCCCGCTCCTCACCTACAGCGCGGTGAACGGCAACTTCGCGTCGGTCACGTCGAATGCGCAGATCGCTTTCGGTCCAGACGGCGCCACCGTGCGCGTGAACGGCGCCAATCCGCCTGCGCCCAAGGCGCTCAACATCTCCACCCGCATGCGCGTCGAAACCGGCGAGAACGTCCTCATCGCCGGCTTCATTATTACCGGTTCGGTGCCGAAGAAAGTCATCCTGCGCGGTCTCGGGCCGTCTCTCCCCGTGAATGGCAAACTGGCCAACCCGACCTTGAGCCTCGATGGCGGCGCGGTCGTGAATGACGATTGGCGCTCGACTCAGCAAGCGGAAATCATCGCCACCACCATCCCGCCTACGAGCGATCTCGAATCGGCCATCGTGGCCACTTTGAATCCCGGACCGCACACCGCCATCCTGAGCGGGAGAAACAACGGCACCGGCGTCGGCTTGGTGGAAGTCTACGACCTTGATTCCGGCGTGCCCGCGCAACTCGCCAATATCTCGACCCGCGGTTTCGTGCAGACGGAAGAGAACGTGATGATCGGCGGATTCATCGTCGGCGGCACCTTCCCCGCGAAGGTCTTGCTCCGCGCGATCGGGCCGTCGCTTCCTGTGGCTGGGAAGCTGGCCGATCCAGTGCTGGAACTGGTCAACGCCAACGGCAACATCATCACGAACGACAACTGGCGCGCGACGCAGGAAGCGGAAATCACCGCCACCACCGTGCCGCCCACCGATGACCGCGAGTCTGCCATCGTGGCCACGCTCAGCCCCGGGAATTACACCGCCATCGTGCGCGGCAAAGACGGGACAACCGGGGTCGCGCTGGTGGAGGGATTCGTCCTGCAGTGAGTGAGTTGCAACGCCGCATCGGCCAACGGCGCGCTACTGCCATCAGCACCACACTGGCGCTGGCGACTTTCGCGCTCGCGACTCTGCACGGCGAGAGTGCCACGCAGCAGTGGGCGAGCGCTTACACCCCGGGCTTTCGCGCCGAGCCGGGTAAGGGTGTGGCGGTGGATCCGGCGGGCGACGTTTTCTTCCTCGGAACCAACGTTACCCGCCCGTCGAACACATTCGGTGAGCCGGACCCACAGCAATTTTACACCGCGAAATACGCAGGTCGCGATGGGCGCGTTTTCTGGGTGAAGACATTTGGGGGGACCACGGAAACCGATTATGCGTTTGCGCGTGCGCTCGCCGTCGACAGAGAGGGCAATGTGGTGGTCGCAGGAGCGACGCGTGAACGGCTCGGCCAACGAGAATGACCTCGGGTATGCCGTCACGATCGACGGCTCGGGCGCAGTCCTGGTGACAGGATACATTAGTCACAGGAGCAGCACGGTTGAGGACCTGTATGTGGCCAGATATGACGGGGCCGACGGTCATGTGCTATGGACCAATGAGGCGACCAACGTTGCGGGCCCTGAAGCTGGCCTGGCAATTGCGGCGGATGCGGAAGGCAACGCGATCGTGACCGGATATTGGCCGGGGATGGGCGGCTTCCGTGACATCCGAACCGCGAAGTTCGCGGCGGGGACGGGCGACCTCCTTTGGTCCAAGAGTTACGACGCAGCCCAACGCGAAGACACGGGCTACGCTCTGGCCGTCGATTCGGCAGGGAATGTTTTCATCACCGGACGCTCGACCGGCGCGACAACGGACGGAGATTATTACAGCGCTAAATACGCCGCGGCCGATGGCCGTCTCCTCTGGGAGAGACGGTATAACAGTGCTGCGAACGGCTCGGACGAGAGGCTAGGACTTGCGCTCGACCGTGCCGGCAATCCGATCGTCACCGGCAACGTTACCATCAGCAACACGAGCATGGAGCTCTACACCCGCGCCGCCGACGAACGATAACGAAGCCGCCATCGTGGCCACGCTCGTGCCGGGGAACTACACGGCGATTGTGCGCGGGAAAAATAGCACGACCGGAGTCGCGTTGGTCGAAGGCTATCAGCTGTAGTCCGCAGGGCGCGACGGCGCTTAGCGCTATTTCACGCGCACGTTTTTGCGCAGAAAAGTGGGCACGTCCAAATCCTGCCCTTCCACGATCGTGGGCTCGCTTTTTTCAAAGCGACCACGCGTCACGGATTCGAACTGCAAAACCTCCTGCTTCGCATGCACGATCTTTTCCACGGGAGGCTTGGGCAGCTTGCTCGGGAGCGGCTTCTTCGCGGGATGAATGACGCGCAGCGTGGGCGCAGGGACGGGCTCCGGTTCCCGCTCCAGCTCTGGTTCTGCTTCTTCTTCGGCCACCGACGCCATTTCGAAAGGCTCAGGCTCGGGCACCTCCTGCGTTGGCGGATCCGGCAGCAGTTCGGGCTCAGGCAAAATGGCTTCGATGGTTTGCAACTCCGGCTCAATCGCAGGCGGAGCGACTTTCTCTTCCGGCGCAGCAGGCTGCGCGATGGGCTCCGCTGCTACGGAAGACGCTTCCCGTTCCCAAATCGGCGGCGGAAGCGGAGTCGCAATAAATGACGGCAGCGCCGCGCTCTCGTTAGGCTCAGCCACCGCATTTTCCTCCGCCGCGAGCGAGCTGATGAGCGTGACCGCGAGGCGATTGCCCATCCGTCCATCGACCGCGGTCCCGAAGAGAATCTGCGTTTGCGCGCCGATGTGACGATTGAGTTCCTGCATCAGCACCTCCACTTCCGAAAGCGTCATCCCGGGGCCGCCCGCGACCTGGACGAGAACGTTAGCCGCATCGGCCAGGAGTCGGCCGCGATCCATCAGCGGACTTTTCAAGGCCTGGGTGAGCGCGTCGTGCGCGCGGTTATCGGTGTCCGATTCGCCGAAGCCGAAGAGGCAGCGCCCGTTTGGACTGCGCAAGGCGGAGAGGAGATCGTCGAATCCGATTTGGATCAGGCCGGGCCGCTGGATCAAGCTCACGATCGAGCGCACGCTTTGGCTGATCGTGAGATCGGCCGCGGCGAACGCCTGATGGATTCCCGCCTTCGGCGCAACCATGTCCCCCATCTTGTCGTTCTCGAAGCAGATCACCGCGTCGGACATCTCCTGCAGCCGAGCCAGCGCGGCGTTCGCCTGCGCGGCGCGGCGTTTGCCTTCGAAGCTGAACGGCATGGTGGCGAAACTGATCACCATCGCGCCCTGCTCCCGCGCCAACTCCGCGATCACGGGCGCTGCGCCTGAAGCCGTCCCGCCGCCGAGACCGGCGCAGATGAAAATCAAACGCGCGTCGCGAATCCCCTGCCGAATTTCATCTGCGGCTTCGATTGCCGCGTTGTAGCCCAACTCGGGATCGCCGCCCGCGCCGAGTCCGCGCGTGACGGTGCGTCCGAGCTGCACTTTGCACACCGCCACGGAGCTGGTAAGCGATTGCACATCCGTGTTCGCCGCGATCAGATCCGAGCGCTCCAATCCATCGAGCACCATGCGATCGAGCGCGTTCGAGCCCGCGCCGCCGACACCGATGATTTTGATTGGGATCGTTTCTTCCTGCTGATCGGGCAGGGTGTAGTTACGGCTGAGTTGTATCATTTTTTCTCCTATCTCATTCCGCTGAAAAATTTCCCGAAGATGCGGCCGAAGCGTCCACGCGGCCTGCGATCCGCCTGCACCGCCTGCGCATAACGGATCAGGCCGATCGCCGCGGAGAATTGCGGATTCTCAAACGCGCTCGTTAGGCCGGACATGGTCTGGGCGTGCGCCACGCGCGCGGGTAATTCAAAAACCTCTTCGGCCAAATGATCGATCCCGTTCAGATGACTGCAGCCGCCGGTGATGAAAATGCCTTCGCCGATGTAGTTGATGAACGGCTCTTCCTCGAGCTGGCGCTTGAGCAATTCGAAAGTCTCCCGCAGACGCAGATGGATGATCGTGTTCAACGTCTCACGTTCGATCTCTTTACCCGCGAACCCGGATTCGTCCTTCAGCAACACCGTCTCGCCGGGCAGGCAATTTCCGAGCGTCACGCTGCCCTCTTCGATCTTTAATTTCTCCGCGCGCGTCATCGGAATGCGCAGGCCCATCGAGATGTCGTTCGTGATGTGATCGCCGCCCACGCCGAGCACGCCGCTCTGTTTCACCGCGCCGTCCACGTAGAGAATGTAATCAGTCGTCCCGCCGCCGATATCGATCACGAGCGCGCCGAGACTTTTCTGGTCGGGCGTCAGCACGACCTGCGCGGAAGCGAGTGCACTGAAGACCACGTCCTCCACCTCAAGCGGCAGTTCTTTCACGCATCGGATCGTGTTTTGGATCCGCGTCCGCACGCCGTGGATGATGTGGAAATCTGCCTCCAGCTTTTGCCCGCACATCCCGACGGGACTTAAGACGCCGTCATGCCCATCCACGTGATAATGCTGGATGATGGAATGCAGGAAGGCGTTCTGCGCCGGGATGCTCACTTCGCGCGCGTTGATCTTTACGTCTTCGATGTCCTGCTCGTCGATCTCGTCCCGGTCTTCAGGAATGCTGACCGCGCCGCGGTTGTTAAAGCTCTGGATATGCGAGCCCGCCACCGCCACATAGACGCTGCGGATCATAACATCGCTCTTCGTTTCCGCGTCCACCACCGCTTCGTGCACGCACTTCATCGCCGTCTCAAAATCGACGATCTCGCCCTTGCGCACGCCGCGCGAAGGCGCCTGCCCCACTCCGAGAATTTTGATCGAGCCATCGGGCCGACCTTCGCCCACTACGACGCAAATTTTCGAAGTTCCGATTTCCAATCCCACCATCAAATCACTGCTGGCCATCTGACTAATTTTCCCTCCCACGTTCCACCGGATGCGCGCGGCGCGCTTTCGCCTCCGCTCCAGTCTTTTTTGATTTAGTGCGTTCAGGCGCGGCGGACTTTTCCTTCTCCGGCCGCGCCGGTAACGCTCGCAAAATTTTCGACCCCGCGTCGTCGGGATCGATCGTGTCGTTGATAATATCGGACGCGCTCGGCGCGAAGGTCACCGGGATATTTCGCTGCACGAGCAGGTTCACGGTCGCGAGTTCCTGCTTCGAATCGTCCGAGAAAACGAGGAACTGCTCCAGCCGCTGCAGCTGCGCATCCAGATCTTCGTAACCAAACGTGACCCGAGTGTGATTCTTATCCGTCACCACCAGGCAATAGCCTTTCGAGACATCGATCTCGCGTACCTGAAAGCGCGTTTGCATGAAGCTGCGCGTGCTCAAGCGCAGCAATTCCAGCGCAGCCTTCACCTCCGGCGTCCGCACCGTCTTGCCCGGCTCGAGCGCTTCGTTCGCGCAGCCGCTGATCACTGGCAACCCGAGATACTCCGGCACCAGCTTGCGGCCTTTCATCAGCACGCCGCGTGCATCGACCAGGAAATCATCCTCGAGCGAAAACGGATTAAGTGCTTCGTTCCCCG
The DNA here is from genome assembly GCA_963788065.1 of uncultured Verrucomicrobiae bacterium. Lineage (GTDB taxonomy): Bacteria > Verrucomicrobiota > Verrucomicrobiia > Chthoniobacterales > UBA10450 > JACCTI01. The sequence goes on along the minus strand of CAWBFF010000008.1, from coordinate 1,144,553 downwards.
AGGTGATCCAAGCGATCGGTTTTCGTTCCACCACCACCACGTCGATCTCCGCCGGCAACTTGCGCACTACCTGCACTTCGTCCACCTGCGGCAATTGCAGCAGCCGCTCCTGCACTCGCGCCAGGTTCACGCTGAAAATGTTTTCGCCCTCACGCAATTCTGCCGCCTGCAGGATCTGCTGCCGCGGCAGGGTGCCATCGGTCTGCACCTCGATTTTGCTCAGGCGGTAATCGGGATTGTCGAAAAAGAGCCGGCCCGCTCCGTAGCGCACGCCGAAGTAGAGCGTCGCGCACACAGCTACGCTCAGCAGCACCTTCGAGCCGATGACGACGATGCGATGATTGCGATGCGCCACCGCCTTGTGCGCGCGCACCCGCACGTCGAGCAAATGCTGTTGCTTACGCTGGCGCGGGTTCGACACCCGCACGTTGCGCACGCGCGGACGCTCCGGAGCGGCGCGTCTCATTTCGCGCCTCCTCTCGCCGCCAGGGAAAGCTCGATGATCCGCGCGCAAAGTTGCGGGTAACTAATCCCCGCCGCCGCCGCTGCTTCCGGCAATAAACTCGTCGGCGTCATCCCCGGAATCGTATTCAACTCCAGGACCGTCGGCTCACCTGTTTCCGGCAACATGACATCCACACGCGAATAAACACGCAGCCCAAGCGCTTGATGCGCACGCAATGCGAGCGCCTGGATTGCCTTTGTCTCCTCCGCGGAAAGCGCGGCCGGGCAGAAGTGTTGCGCGCCACCGCCGCTGCTGCTCCCGCCGGGATTCAGAAACGGATACTTCTCTGCGAAATCGTAGAACCCGTCCTTCGCCACGATCTCGATGATCGGCAGCGCCTGCTCGCCGAGCACGCCGACGGTCAACTCGCGCGCGGGAATGAATTTTTCGACCAGCAATTGCTCATCGTATTTCACCGCTTCCGTCAGCGCCGTGGCCAGCGCGGCCTCATCCTTCACGATGAAAACACCTACAGTCGAGCCCTGGCGCGGAGGCTTGATCACGAGCGGCAACGGCAGAGTCGGCCGCTCGCCCGCGCGAATGACTTCCCACTGCGGCGTGGCCACTCCCGCTACCTCGAATTTTTCCTTCGTCAGAATTTTGTCGAAAGCGACGCGGCTATCTTCGACGCCTTCTCCCGTATAGGGAATCCCGCGATCTTCCAGGATTTGTTGCACCTGGCCGTCCTCGCCAAACGTCCCGTGAATCGCGATGAAGGCGAAATCGATTTCAGTCGGCAACTCGAAATTCGGCTCCTGCACATCCACCGGCGTGACCTCCGCGCCTAACGAGCGCAAGGCGTCCACCACGCCCCTGCCGGTGGCGAGTGAGACTTGCCGCTCCGAGCCCGGGCCGCCCATCAAGACTGCGATCTTCTTCGGTAATGCGCTCATCCTGGCTCCCCTACAATTTGCACTTCAGTTTCCAATTCGATCCCGCGCTGGTCGCGCGCGGTTTGCTTGATGCGCTCGATCAATTCCAACATCTCCACCGCCGTCGCCCCGCCGTCGTTCACGAGAAAATTTCCATGCACGTCCGAGACGCGCGCGTTCCCGACGCGGCTGTTCTTCAAGCCCAGCTCGTCCACTAATTTTCCCGCCGGACAGGCGCCGGGATTCTTAAAAATACATCCGGCACTCGCGGCGGCCGGCTGGCTGCTCCGGCGTTTCTCCTGCGACTCCTGGAGCCGCCGCGCGATCTCCTCACGCGCCGCGGGCATGCCGCGGAAGACCGCGGAGACCGCGTAGTTTTTCGTGAGCGAAGGAACGTGCCGGTAGTTCACTTCCAGTTCGTCCGGCTTGCGGACGTGCGGCTGCCCTTCCCCATCGAGAAAGCGCACGCTGACCACGTTATCAAATGTCTCCACGCCCATCGCACCCGCGTTCATGCGCAACGCGCCGCCTACCTCACCGGGGATACCTTCCATCCATTCCAAACCACCGATGCCGGCTCCCTTTCCTGCGTAAGCGACCTGCTTCAGCTTCGCTCCCACGCCGGCCGTGATCTCCTCCCCTTTTACTTCCACGCGATCGAATTCGCCTCCCGAAGGATGCGCCACCACGCCGCGAATCCCGCCGTCGCGCACGAGCAAATTCGAGCCGCGCCCGATGACGAAGAGCGGAAGATTTTCCTGTCGGCAGTAACGAATCAGCTCCGCGAACGCCGCTTCCGTCCGCGGCTCGACCCAGAACTGCGCCGGCCCACCCACCCGCAGCGTGGTGTGTTTCGCGAGCGGCTCATAGAGCAACACTTCGCCCGCCTCGCCTACGATGTCCTTCAGCTTCTCCGCGATCACGAGATCGGCCGCGAGCAGCGCGAGTTGGTCGTGAATGTTGCCCGCGCCCAGGCTCAAGACCATGTCGCCCGGCGCAATCAGCGCGCCGAGATCGGAGTGCAGACGGTTGAGGCGCGGTTGATAAACGGCGCCGCGGTGACCTTGCGCGGTCACTTCATCCACAATCATCTGTCCGGTCACGCCCGGGATGGGCGCTTCGCTTGCCGGATAGACATCGGAAATGAAAACGCGGTCAGCATCGGCAAAGGCGCTCCCGAATTCCTTCCGCAAAGCTTGGGTGCGCGAATAGCGATGCGGTTGGAACATGGCCAGCACGCGATTGCGCCCGACGGATTTTGCGGTCGCGAGGGTGGCTCGAATTTCCGTGGGATGATGCGCGTAATCGTCCACGAGCAAAAAACGCTCGCTGGAATATTTGATTTCGAAACGTCGCCGCGCGTGTTGGAAGTGGCGCAGCGACGCCGCGATCTTCGCGAAGGGAACGCCCAGCTCAGTCGCAAGCGCGATGACGCCGAGCGCGTTGCTCACGTTATGCCGACCGGGGACATTTAAGATCGCTTCGCCCAGTTGCTCGCCCTGGTGGAAAGCGCAGAAGACGCTCGCGAAATTTTGCAGTTCAAGATCGGCTCCGCGGTAATCCGCGTTGGCCGCAAACCCGTAGGAGATCGCGCCCGGTCGATCCGCGCACAGACGCACCGCGTGTTTATCATCCGCGCAATAGATGATGTGACCGCGCGTCTGATCGAGCAGTTGATTAAAGACGGCATCGATCGCCGCCATGTCCGAATAAAAGTCGAGATGCTCTTCTTCGACATTGAGGATGAGCGCGTGCTCCGGCTGAAAGAAGCGTAGCGTCCCGTCGCTCTCGTCCCCTTCGGCAACGAAATAATCGCCGCGCGCATCCCAGTGCGCATTCGTCCCCAGGATCGGAATTTCCGCGCCAACATAATGCGACGGATGCAGCCCGCCCTCGCGCAGAACGTGCGCGGTCATGGCCGAGGTGGTGGTCTTGCCGTGCATGCCGGCGATGATGATGCCGCGCTTGCCTTGCATGATCGCGGCCAACGCTTCCGCGCGGCGCGCCGTCGGTTTCCCACTGGCGAGAGCGGCGGCCAGGATGGGGTTTTCGTTTTTGATTGCGGAGGAATAGACGACCAACTCGGCGTCGCGCGCGTCTTCTTCGCGATGCTGGAGATGGAAGCGCAGGCCGAGCCGCTCCAGTCGCGCCGTCTCCTGCGTGCCCACGCGATCGGAGCCGCTCACTTGATGACCAAGATCGAGGAGGAGCGCCGCGATTCCGCTCATCCCGCTGCCCGAGACCCCGAGCAAATGCACCCGATGCCGCTCCTGTGTCAGCTGCTGGGAGAGGTTGGCTTCAGGCGCGAGCATCATGGCCTTGTGTATATCTCTCCATCGTTTGCACAACCAGTTCGGCCGCGTTTTTCGGCGCGAGCCTTCGGCAATTTTCCGACATGCGATGTAGACGTTGCGGATCGCCGAGCAATTCGCGGATTTTCAAGGCGAGCATGTCGCCGGAAAGATCGGCCTCGCGCACCAGCAAGGCCGCATCGGCCTGGGCGAAAATCTCGGCGTTGCGCGTCTGGTGATCATCCGCCGCATAGGGGAACGGCACCAGAATCGCCGGCAAAGCGAACGCCGCCAGCTCAGCCAGGCTCGCTGCACCCGCGCGCGCGACTGCCAAATCCGCGGCGCTATAGACTTCCTCCATCGAATGATGAAACGCGGCCACATAAGCCGGGATGTTTTCGCGCTGATAATTATCCGCCGCGAGGCGCTCATCGCGCGCGCCGGAGAGGTGAATGACTTGGAATGGTTCGCCCTGGAGCGTGGGCAACGCTTTGATAATCGATTGATTAATCCCGGCCGCACCCTGGCTGCCGCCCATAACGAGGAGCGTGCGCCGGTCGGGATGCAGCCCGAGCTTTTGCCGCGCGGCGGCGCGATCCATTGGTCGCAGATCCGCACGAATGGGAGTGCCGGTGATCTCGGTGCGCGCGTTTGGAAAGAACTGCGCGCATTCCTTGAACCCGAGCAGAACGGCCCGCACCATCCGCGCGGTCATCCGGTTTGCCTTCCCGGGAATGGCATTCGATTCGTGGATGAAGGTCGGGATGCGCCGCAGCCGTCCGGCCAGGATCGGCGCGGTGGAGGTAAACCCGCCCATGCCGAGCACGGCGTGCGGGGCGAATTTTCGATAGGTGCGCCGGCATTGCGAAAGGCTTTCGGAGAAGCGCCGGCTGAAACGAAGGATCGCGGGCGAGAAGGGCGACGGGAGGCCGATCGTCGGGAGTTTCTCGAAGCGGAACTCGGAACGGTTGGAGACCGCGAGGGTGTCAATTTCCTTCTCGGAAATGAAAAGCAGGACCTCATGTCCGCGCGCGCGCAGGACTTCTGCGACCGCCAATCCAGGAAAGAGATGCCCGCCCGTTCCGCCACATGCGATGACAGCGTTCATCTCAAATTCGCGGGGTCGCCCGGACCCGCAGGGTGTCGCGTTTCGTGTTCACGGGCTCGAGCACGCCGCGTCGATAGATGCTGATGAGAAGACCGATGCCGAAGAGGCACGCGGCCAGATTGGAGCCGCCGTAGCTGATAAACGGGAGCGGCAACCCCTTGTTAGGCAAAAGGGAAGTGGTGACGCCGATGTTCACCGCGGCCTGCAAACCGAGCAGGGTCACGATCCCCGCGCCCAGGAGCAACCCGAGCCGATCCTTCGCGTGGAGCGCGATCATGGTTCCGCAGACGATGATGACGACGAAAAGGAAAACGACGAGCAGGCTCACGCGCAACCCAAGTTCCTCGCCGATCATGGGGAAGATAAAATCGGTGTGAGCGTAAGGCAGGTAGAGCATTTTTTGCCGGCCATTGCCGAGGCCGAGGCCATCGATTCCGCCGCTCCCCCAAGCGATCAACGCCTGCATTTGCTGCAAGCCGGCGTCTTGCTTGTACTTCTCCGGATTCATGAACGCCGTTAAGCGATCGAGCCGCTCCGGCATGTTGGTGGCGAGGAAGTAGAGTGCGCTCGCACCCAGCAGCGATAGCACGCCCAGCGCACCGAGATTGGTCCCAGCGATGAACATGACGACGAAGGTGGTGGTGCCGATCAACGCGGTCGTGCCGAGATCGACTTCGGCCACGATCAGGGCCAAGAGCACACTGACCACCCCGAGCGGAATGAGGAAGCCGGGGACGAGACGGCTGCTTATTTTTTCATAACGCGAAAACCAGTAAGCGAGGAAAAAAACCGCGGCCACCTTGCCCAGCTCCGAGGGTTGAAAGGTAAAGCCGGCCAAACCCAGCCAGCGACGCGAGCCGTTGATGCGCAGTCCGAGCGGCGGCACAAAACAGAGCACAAGCGCGCTGACCGCGAGCGCGAACCAAATCCACCAAGTGCGCGCCCAAAAATGGTAATCGGTCAGCGCCGCCACCGTGCAGACCACGAAGCCGACGCCGAGCCAGAGCAACTGGCGCTTCACGAAAAAGTAAACGTCCCCGTGGCTATCGCGCGCAAATGCGCTCGTGCTGAAAAGCATGACGATACCGATAACCAGCATCCCCAGCACAGCCAGGCATAGGATGAAGGCGCTTTTACGGTGCATGCGGGGACGGACGTTTCTTCGAACTCGAAATCACTTCTTCGTCTTCTTCGCCGCGGGAACGATAAGCTTCTGGCCGATCTGCAATTTCCGCGGATCGTCGATGTGGTTGATCTGGAGCAGCTCGCTTTCCGACACCTTCAGACGGCGCGCGATCGTAACCGGATTATCGCCCTTCACGACCACGTAAACCTTTCCGCTATCGGCTGCAGACACGGCCAAGGCAGCTTTGGGTGGCTCGCTCTCACGGTCGTCGCCCACCACCGCGAGCGCAGGCTTCGCGTCCTCGGCCTTGGCCATTGTTTGGTTAGACGCTGCACTGCTCTCTTGATTAGCAGAGGCCATTGCTTCGACTGCGGCGGGGCGCTGCGGAAATGCGCCTTGCCGGCTCTTTATCGTGTTGAAGGCGACGATCCCCGCGACCGCGACGACGTGGAGCACGAGGACGATGAGAAGCGCGCGCGAAAGTTTCATGTTCGGCTCGGACATCTCTTCGTAGTCCATTTCATCGGGCTGCATGGCGCGGCGGGCGGTGCTGGCGCGGAGCTTTTTCTTTTGGATGAGTAGCTTGGGTAGTTTCATGACTTGGCTTTCGGCAGGGCGTGCACGAGGGCACGAAATTGGTCGCCGCGATCGGCGTAGCTCTTGAACATGTCGAAGGAAGACGTGCCGGGAGAAAAGAGAACCACGTCGCCGGCTTCCGCGCGGGCATGGGCGCGCTCGACCGCGTCCGCGATCGAGACCGCGATCTCACACGGGACCGCGTCCTTCCAATCAGCACAGATGCGCGAAGCCATCTCGCCGATCAAAATCGTGGTCCGCACTTTCTGGCCCACGAGTTCGCGCAGTGTTCCGTAAGCGAAACCCTTGTCCTTCCCGCCGGCGATGAGGACGACTGGCTTGGTTTGCGCGTGCAGCGCCTTCTCGACCGCGTCGAGGTTGGTTGCTTTCGAGTCGTTGATGTAGCTGACGCCATCGATCTCGCGCACGAACTCGAGGCGATGCGGGCGCGGCTCGTAGGCGCTGAGCGGCGGCACCATTTGCTCAAAGGAAAGACCGCGCGCCAATCCCACCGCCAGCGCAGCCATTAGGTTCTCGATGTTGTGCGAACCGCGCAGCTTCGTTTCCGAAAGTCGCAGGACGGGTTCGTTCTGATAAACGATCGCGCCTTCCGCGAGCCGCAAATCGGCGTGGTCGGTGTAGGCGCTAAAGGTGATGCGACGCGCCGGCGAGGGCGGCAATTCTTCCGCGGCGTTGACCACCGCGACATCGTCCGCCGTTTGATAATCGAAAATGCGGAGTTTGGCCGCGCGGTAATCGGCTAACGAGCGGTAGCGGTCAAGATGGTCGGGCGCGAAATTCAGCCAGACGCTGATCGCGGGATGAAAGCTCGAGATGGTTTCGAGTTGAAACGAGCTGACTTCAACCGTGAGCACCTCGAGGTCGCGCCCTTCCCGCGCCACTTCGGAGAGCGGCTTGCCGATATTGCCGCAGGCAATCGTGCGCTGACCGCAGGCGTTTAACATCTGCGCCAACAGCTCGGTTGTGGTCGTTTTGCCGTTGGTGCCGGTGATGGCAATGACCGGCGCGCCACACGAACGCCAACCGAGCTCGAGCTCGCCCATCATCTCGATCTGGCGCGCGGAGAAATTCCGCGCCAACGGCGAAGCGGGATCGATCCCGGGGCTGAGCACGACCATCTCATAGTGCCCCGCATCGCTTTCCGCGGCCGGGCCGCAGATCACTTCAATGCCGCGCGCGCGCATGCTTTCGATCGTCGTCTTAAGAATGGTGCGCTCCTCCGCGCTATCGAGCACGGTGACGGCGGCGCCTTCATCCTTCAGCAGCAGCGCAGCGGCGGTGCCACTCAAGCCCGCGCCGAGCACGGCTACTTTGCGATCGGTGTAACGCATCGTCATCGCAGTTTTAAAGTGGCCAAACCGAGGAGCGCGAAGATGGCGGAGAGAATCCAAAACCGAACGATCACGGTGTTTTCCTTCCAGCCGCTCAACTCGAAGTGATGATGAATGGGCGACATCTTGAAGATGCGTTTGCCGGTCAGTTTGAAGCTCATGACCTGACCGATGACGGAGAGCGCTTCGATCACGAAGACGCCGCCGACCACGGAGAGAAGCAGCTCTTGTTTACAACAGATCGCGACCACGCCGATGAGGCCGCCGATGGCGAGCGAGCCGGTGTCGCCCATGAAGACTTTGGCCGGGTGACAGTTGAACCAGAGGAAGCCGAGCCCGGCGCCGACGAGCGCGGAGCAAACCACCGTCAGCTCGCCGGTGAAGGGATAAAACGGAACCTGCAGATACTCAGCGATGCGAAAATTACCGCCCGCATAAGTGAGCAGTGCATAGGTGAACGCGACCGTGATCGTGCAACCGGTCGCGAGGCCGTCGAGGCCATCGGTGAGGTTAACGGCGTTGGACGCGCCTGCGATGACGATGGCAAAGAAGACGAAGGTGAAGATGCCCATGTTGGCGATGACGGGGGCTTTGAAAAACGGGAGATAAAGTGAGCGCGCCTGCACTTCGATAAGCGGGCTGGTCAGGAAAACGATCGTGACCACGCCGGCGACGATGAGCTGCACGAGCAACTTCAAGCGGCCGCTAATGCCGTCCGATTTTCTCTTCGTCACCTTCAGGTAATCATCCGCGAAGCCGAGCACGCCGAGCACGCTCATGGCGAACAACGCCAGCCAGACGAAGCGATTATCCGGCCGCGCCCAGAGCACGCTGGAAATGAAAACCGCGCCGATGATCAAGACCCCGCCCATCGTCGGAATGCCTGCTTTTCCACCGTGGAGTTCCGCGAGGCGATGCACTTCTTTCGCGGTGCGGATGGGCTGGCCGATCTTGAGCGAGATCAATTTTCGGATCACGAAACTGCCGAACAAGAGCGAGATGGCGAAAGCCGTGATCGCGGCCGCGACGCTGCGAAACGTCACGTAGGTGAAGACGTTCAAGCCCGCGATCTGTTCGCTCCAGAGATGGAGGTAATACATCATGGCGATTGGCTGAGAGCTCCGCGCTGACTGCTGAAATTCTCCAGGACGCGTTCGAGGCGCGCGGACCGGCTGCCTTTCACGAGCACGAGATCACCCGGCGCCGTCATCTCCGCCAAAGCCTCCGCGGCCGCACTCGGGTCAGCCACTTCCGTCGTCGCTTCCAAACCCGCTCCCCGCGCGGCGCGCGCAATCGCGGCGCCGAGTTCGCCGATTGCGATCAAGTGATCGATGCGCAACTCCGCCGCCGTCTCGCCCACCTCCGCGTGACCGCGTTCCGACTCCGCGCCGAGCTCGCTCATTTGCCCGAGCACAGCGATCCGTCGCCCCTCCGTCTCCAGTTCGACGAGAGTGCGCAGCGCCGCTTTCATCGACTCGGGATTCGCATTGTAGCTGTCGTCGAGAAACTGCACGCCGCCGATCTCTCGCAATTGCAGCCGCGCCTGCGTCAGCGGAGTGGAGGCTAGGCCCGCCGCGCATTCTTCGATCGATAAACCAAAGACGCGCCCGGCCGCGACGGCGAGTAATGAATTCTGCACCATGTGCAAACCGGGCACGGGCAGTTGCGCGCGACAACGGTGCGCGCCCTCGAGGAGCGTGAACTCGGAGCCACTCGCGCTTTGTCGGATGTCTTCCGCCCGCACCGCGCCGCGTTCTATTCCCGCGAGGACAATCCTGGCCTGCGTGCGCCGCGCGATCGCTTCGGAGAATTTGTCGTCTGCATTCAAGATCACGGTGCCGCCGCTACCGACCGCTTCCGCGAGCGCGCCTTTTTCCTGCGCGATTGCTTCGCGGGAACCCATGAATTCAATGTGCGCGATGCCGATGTTGGTGATGATGCCGACATCGGGCAGAGCGAGCGCGGCGAGCGCGGCGATTTCGCCCGGATGATTCATGCCCAACTCCCAAACGGCGATTTCATGCTCAGCCGTTGCCTCAAGCATCGTGCGCGGCAGGCCGACATGGTTGTTGAAGTTGCCCTCCGTTTTTGTGACGCGAAAACGCCGGCCGAGCGCGGCCGCGACGAAATCCTTCGTGCTCGTCTTGCCGTTGCTCCCAGTGATAGCGATGACTTTTAGCGGAAGCGATTTCCGATAGCGCGCTGCGATCTGCTGGTAACCGACGAGCGTGTCGGCAACGCGAACGAGCGCAAAATTCTTCGGGACGTTCCCCTGCCAATCGTTCTCGACCAGCGCACCGGCCGCGCCGCGTTCCGCGGTCTGTTCGACGAAGCGATGGCCGTCGAAATTTTCGCCACGAATCGGAACGAAAAAGTCGCCCTGCTGAATCGTGCGCGAGTCAGTGCTGATGCGCGTGACGGAGACTGCGGCGTCGCCCTGCGCGAGCATGCCGTCGGCGTAGTCGGCGATTTGGGAGAGTGAGCGCGCGTCCATCTGCTACGAGAATTCCATCGGGAGATCTTCGAGCGCGCGACGCGCCACCTGCATGTCGTCGAACGGCACGGTGTTATCGGCGAACTCCTGATACGCCTCGTGTCCTTTCCCGGCGATGACGACGATGTCGCGCGGCTGAGCCAGCGCGATGGCGCGCGCGATCGCGGCAGCGCGCTCGGTGATTTTTTCGTAGCGGTCCGAGCGAAAACCTTTCTCAACTTCGGCGATGATCGCTTCGGGATTTTCTTTCCGCGGATTGTCGGAGGTGATGATGCTGAAGTCGGCGTTCTCATCCGCAGCGCGAGCCATGAGCGGGCGCTTTTGTCGATCGCGATCGCCGCCGCAGCCGAAGACGACGATGAGTTTGCGCGGCGAGAGCTCGCGACAGGTTTTGAGGACGTTGAGCAGCGCATCGGGCGTGTGCGCGTAATCGACGAAAACCTGAAACTGCCGCTTGGCTTGAACGGCCTCGAGACGGCCGGGCACTTGCGGCGATTTCGCCAGGCTCATGATGGCTTCGCGCAAGCTCAGTCCGAGGGCGTTCGCCGCGGCCAGAGCGGCGAGGGAGTTGGCTACGTTGAAGCGGCCGATTAACGGCAACCGCACCAGATAACTCTTTCCCCGCGCGTCGAGCTGATAGGAAGTGCCGCCAAATTCTGGACGGTAATTCGACGCGCGAAAATCCGCGCGCGCGCTCATCCCATAGGTCACGATGGGGACATCTTTGCCGAGCCGGTCGATTAGATGCTCGCCATAGCGGTCGTCGAGATTCACGACGGCGACGGCTTTTTTCTTGGTCGGCTGCGTGGCCAGTCCGGTGAAGAGTCTCACCTTGGAGTCGAAGTAGTGCTCCATCGTTCCGTGGAAATCGAGATGGTCCTGGGTCAAGTTCGTAAAGACGGCCACGTCCCACTCCAGCCCGCGCGTGCGCTCCTGAGCGAGGGCGTGCGACGAGACCTCCATCGCGGCCGCTTTACAGCCCGCGCCAGAAATTTGTGCGAGCAGCTCCTGCAACTCGAGCGCGAAGGGCGTCGTGCGCACGGCGGGCAAAACGCGCTCGCCGATTTCGTAGCGGACGGTGCCGATCAAACCGCAGCGCAGGCCGGCTTTCTCACAGATGTGCTTGATCAAAAACGTCGTCGTCGTCTTGCCGTTGGTCCCGGTGACGGCGGCCAGCTTCAGCTTGCGCGTAGGACGGTTGTAGAACGCGGCGGCGAGGTCGGCGAGCGCGTGGCGGCTGTCAGCCACCTGCACCCAGGTGGCCGGCGTCTGCCGCGCGGGCTCTTCCGCCACGATCACGCTCGCCCCCCTCTCGATCGCTTGATCGATGAACTGGTGGCCATCGCTTTTCTCTCCGCGCAGAGCGACGAAGAGGGTGTGCTTCTGCACGCGCCGCGAGTCATACGCGATGCCTTCCACTGCGCGATCATGCGGGCCGGCGACCGCGCGGATGCTGATGGCGGGAAGGAGTGTCTTGAGCAGCATGTAGAATTTACGGGCGAGTAAAGGGCGCTCAACGCGGCGAGGAATTGGATAAGGCGATTTCTCCGACCGGGATGGCTTTCCGGATTTGCTCCTCCGGTTTCAGGTCGAGATAGCGCGCGGCTTTCTCCGCGATGCGGGCAAAGATCGGCGCCGCCACGGTGCCGCCGTAGTTTTGCTCCGGCGTGGTTTTGGCATCATCCAGCACCACGAGCGCGACGAACTCCGGATGCTCCGCTGGCATGTAACCGGAGAACGAGACGACATACTTTCCCTGCTCGTAGCCGCCCTTCGGATCGAATTTCTGCGCGGTCCCTGTCTTGCCGCACACGGTGAACCCGGCCACCGCCGCGCCGGCGGCTGTGCCGCGATCGCTGACCACTCCGCGCAAAGCCATGCTGACCTGGCGCGCGGTTTCGGGCTCGATGACCTGACGCAGGACGACGGGTGTGAAGTTGCCGATGGTGCGGCCGTTGGACGCCGTGACGGATTTGATGATGCGCGGTGTGACGAGCCGGCCGCCGTTCGCGATGGCCGCCATGGCGAGCGTCATTTGCAAAGGCGTGACGCCGACTTCCTGGCCCATCGGAATGCGCGTGATGGAGATCTTCGTCCACGAACGCGGCGAATGAACCTGGCCCGGGATTTCCCCCGGCAACTCGATCCCGGTGCGTTCGCCAAATCCGAAGCGGCGGATGTATTCGTAGAATTTCTGTTCGCCGATGGACATGGCGAGCTTGGCCGCGCCGATGTTGCTCGATTTAATCAGGATGTCCTGCACGCTCAACTCGCCGTAAGGATGATGATCGTGGAGCGGACGGCCGCCGTAATTCCAGAGACCGTTTTCGCAAAAGATGGTGGTGTCGGGCCGCACTTTCTTTTCGTTTAACGCCGCGGCCGCGGTCACGATTTTGAAGGTCGAGCCAGGCTCCATCATGTCGAGGATGGCGCGGTTTATCATTTCTTCGGGCTTGGCTTCGGAGCGCTTGTTCAGATCGAAGGCTGGGCGATTGGCCATGGCCAGAATCTCGCCCGTCTCCGGCCGCATAAGAATGATGGTGGCCTTCTCCGGTTGAAACTCCCGCATGGCGTCGTCGATCTCGTTCTCGACGATGTTTTGCAGATTGAGATCGACTGTGAGTTGGACGCGGAAGCCATCCTGCGAGGCGCGTTCCTGCCCGCGATAGAGCACGATTTCCTGGCCGGCGCGATTATGCTCGATATAGCGGTAGCCGTCCTCGCCGTGCAGATATTGCTCCAGTGAGCCCTCCACGCCCTGGATGCCGCGATGCTCGAAATCGGTGAAACCGAGGACGTGGCAGAGCATCGAGTTGTTCGGATAAACGCGCACGGAATCCGGTTCGAAATAGATGCCGCGCAAATTCTGCGCGCGCAGCTGTTGCTTCAGCGCCGTCACGGTCGCTTCCGGGACCTCGCGCTTGAGCACGATGTAACGCCGATCGCCGGCCAGCTTTTCCATCAGCTCGTCTTTCGGGAGCTGGAGTGTCTCGGCCAGGAGCGAGACGAGCGCGCTCTTATCTGTAATGTGCGTCGCGTCGGCTACGACCGTTTCGACCGGGACGTTGTGAGCCAGGACTTCGCCGTTGGTATCGAGGATGGCGCCGCGTTCCGCGTAGATGGTCTGCTTGTAAACATGCTTCTGCGCGGCCAGCCCGGCATACTCGTCATGCTTCAGGATTTGCAGATAAACGAGCCGGAACGAAAAGACGCTGAACAGGATCGTGAAGACGATGCAGACCAGCGCACAACGTATCCGGCTGTTCCACTTCATCTGCCGGCTTGTTGATTGACGACGGGCTGGATCGCGTCCTCGGCCGGTCCGTGCAACGGCGTGCCCAAACGCACAATGCTGCGCTCCGTGATCGGGACCATCTTGAGGTAGCCTTCCTTCAAGCGCCGCTGCAGCGCGGAGCGCGACGTGAGCGCGGCGATCTGTCCGCTGGCGACGTCGTTTTGGCTGCGCACGCTCGCCAGTTCGTTCTCGAGCGCTTTTTTGCGGTCGCCGAGGTGGACGAGTTGGACGGTAAGGTAAACGTAGATCAAACCGGTGAGGGCGATGAAACTGGTCAGGACAATCCAACGCGCCAGGGAGGCGGCGTTGACCGGGTTGTATTCTTTGCGTCTTTGGCGGTGCATTAGATCCTTTCGGCGACGCGCAGATGAGCGCTGCGCGCGCGCGGGTTGGTGCGTTGTTCTTCGGCGCTCGGGTCGATCGGCTTCGGCGTGATGAGCTTGAAGCGATAATCCGGATTCGGCCGCGGCTCGGGCCACTCCGGGCGGTCGAGCCATTGCCGGGCACGATCGCGGAAGAAATTTTTCACGATCCGATCCTCCAGGGAATGGAAGGAAATGACTGCGAGGCGCGCACCGGTTTCGAGGCGCGCGGTGAGCGCACGCAGGCCTTCTTCCAGCGCGCCTAGCTCGTCGTTTACTTCCATGCGGAGCGCCTGGAAAACTTGCGTAGCCGGATGGCGTCGGCCGTGACGAGGGACGATTTTCTCGATCGCGTGCGCGAGCTGCACGGTCTCGCGAAAGAGCTCGGTCTTGCGCTGCTTGACCAGCTGGCTGGCGATACGGCGCGCGGCTGGTTCTTCGCCTAGCTCGCGGAAGAGGCGCGTCAATTCTTCTTCGCTGTAGGTATTGACCACGTCTGCCGCGGTGAGTTCGCGCCGCGGATCCATTCGCATATCGAGCGGGCCATTCCGCATGATGCTGAACCCGCGAGCCGCGTTTTCGAGTTGGCGCGAGGAAACTCCGAGATCGAGGAGCGCGCCGCCAATTTGCGCGATGCCCAATTCGTCGAGCACGAGTCCGGCCTCGCGGAAGTTAGCCTGCCGCAAAGTGACGCGGCCGCCGAACGCAGCCAGCCGTTCGCCCGCGTGCGCAATCGCATCCGGGTCTTGATCGAAGCCAAGCACATCCGCGCCGGTCTGCAGGATCGCCTCGCAATGCCCGCCGCCGCCGCAGGTGCCATCAACGATGAGCGCGCCCGGTCGGGGCGCGAGCGACTCGACCACTTCCGTGGCCAGGACCGGACGGTGATAGCTGAAATCCTCCATTTCCTGAGCCTCCTCTGCAATGACGAGCGGACCGGTCGCGAACCAAATTGAGCGTTCGAAGAGCTGAGCGTTCATGATGTCATTGCCATCTAAAGTCCGAGCTTGTTGCTCGCCTCCACGTAGGTCGGCGCGTTCTCGGTTTTCGAGCGTTTCCATTTTTGCGAATTCCAAACTTCGAAACGGCCCTGCCCGCCGACCAGCGCCACTTCGCCGCTCAGCTTGAGCACGCGGCAGGCGTCCTCGGGCAGGACGAGGCGGCCCTGTTTGTCGGCTACGCCGGGAAGAGCGTTCGCATGGAAGTGGCGCAAGAAAATGCGGCGCTCGCTCGCGTTCAGGCTCGGGCTGGCAGCGGCCTCGGCGCAGAAACGCGCAAACTCACTCGGCGGCATGATGAGGAGAAACTGGCCGCCCGGTTCGGGAACCATGGTAAATTCTGTGGCCTCCTCACCTCTCCAAGGAGAAGGAACCGTAAGGCGGTTTTTCTCGTCCAGCGGACGAAAGAATTCGCCCGGGAAATTAGGTGGGATGGTGGGAAGAGTATCCATGACCGGAAGGGGTGGGCGTGCCATTTCACACCACTAAGCCCCACTTGTAACCACTTGGCGTGCCAAGGGTCAACGAAAATAAGCGGGTTCTGCTTACTAATTTGCATGGCGGCGCCCCCGTCCCCGCTTGCTCCACCCTGCAATGCCAGCTATGAAGAAGGCCGGATGATCGAATACATCCAAAAGGGCGGTCTTCTCATGTGGCCGATCCTCGTTTGCAGCATCATCTCGATCGCTGTCTTCGCGGAGCGGCTTTTCTACTTTCATCGTGCCACTATCCACGTGGGCGAATTCCTCCAAGGCCTCTCGAATCTCATCGCGCGTCGCAATTTTGCCGAAGCGCTCCACGAATCCGCTGGCACGCCCGGCCCAGTGGCGCGTGTCATTCACGCTGCCATTATTCGTCACGAATCTCCCCGCGCGGAGCTGCGCGAGATCGTGCAGGAAGCAGGGCAATTGGAAGTGCCGAAGCTGGAGCGCTTTCTTGGCGTGCTGGCCACGGTCGCGTTTCTTACGCCGCTCCTCGGTCTGCTCGGTACCGTCGCGGGGATGATCGATGCCTTTGGCACGATCACTTCCAATGGCGGGTACGCCACCGTGACTGAACTTTCGAGCGGCGTTTACAAGAGCCTCCTCTCGACCGCGGCCGGGTTGGTCGTGGCCACGCCGGCGTTCGTCGCCTACAGCTACCTCTCCAGCCGCGTGAACACGATCATGCACGAGATGGAACGCGCGGGAATCGAAGTCGTGCACATGCTGACCGATCGCGAGCCGAGCGGCGACATCATCAGCTTTGCGGAATCGCGGGAGAAGATTAGTCGCGAATCGTGAAACTCACGCGCACGAAGGACTACCACTTCGGCTGGCTCGGCGTGATCTCGATGATCGACGTCGTCTTTCTCCTCATTCTCTTTCTTCTCCTTAGCTCAAACTTCATCCTGCAACCAGGCATCGCCGTCTCCCTGCCGCTCTCCCGTTTCACGCTCGGGCCCCAAGTTAATCCGCAGATCATCAGCATTGCTGGCGGGCAGACGCCGGCCGTCTACTTTCGCGATCAAAAAGTAGCGCTCGATCAACTCGGGCCGTTACTGGAAGCGGCAAAAAGTGAGGGACGCCCCGTCATTATCAAAGCTGATCGTCTGACACCGTACGAAGTAGTGGTGGCGGTGACCAACGCCGCACTTGAGCATGGCATCAGCTCCGTTTCGCTCGCAACGGCGCCGCCAAAATGACGATTCCCGCCGCCACGACCGCGGAGTATGCGCCCATTTTCAGCTGGGAGACAGGGCGTCGACGGAAAGTATCGCTCATCAGCTTTCTCGCTGCCTCCGTGTTGCTCCACGCGCTCTGCTTCTATCTCTTTCAGATTATCTACCCGCCCACCGTGGCGCTGCTTCCTCCGCCGGCGCGCGTCAACTTGATCACGGCCAACTCCGAAGAAGGCCGGCTACTTCTGCGCTGGATCGAGGCGGAAGATCCGGCGCTTTCCTCCCTCACGCAGCGCCCGCCAGACGCGGTTACTACCTCGCCGCCCACTCCTCCGCACGTTCCGTCTTACGTCCGACACCAGCCGGAGCTGAAGCAGTTGCCCGCGCCTCGACCCGACCTGAGCATCCCGAGCGCCGAGCCGCCGGGACCAGTCGCTCTCCCGCCGCCACCACCGCCCGCGCCTGCCCGACCGGTTGCGACCACCGTGCGATTCGAACCAACCACTGCAGGGCTCGGCGCGCCCGAAATTCCTCCCCTGCACTTCACGGCCTCAAACGGAGTCCCGCCCGACGCCGCGCAATTCCGAGTCGGCATCAGCGCTCATGGCGTGGTGCGGTTTTGTTTCCTCGAACGCCCCTCCGGCGATCCCGCGCTCGACGAACAAGCGCGCCAGCACCTCCTGCTCTGCCGTTTTCCCATGTCCGAAAATCAAAGTTCGAAAATCGAGAATTTTCTTATCTGGACCACTGCCACAGTCGCTTGGGGGAATGATATCGCCTCGCCGCCCGCGGCGGCCACGGAGTCGCCGCGCCCGTGATTCGCGTGAGCCTCGCGGCGCTCGTCACCATCTATCTGCTGGTTTTTCTTGCGGCAGTTTTTCTCCTCTGGATATTCGGGGAGTGGAATCGCCGCCGGCGCGAACGCCGGGCCTTGCGTCACCGATTGCGTTGCGTGATCTGCGCTTTCGAGTTCGAAGATCGCACGACCACCATGCTTCCGCGGTGCCCTCGCTGTGGAAGCTTGAACGAACGATTTAAACCGGAGCAAATTTAGTTATGGGAATGTGGATTGGCAGAAATCGCAAAGCGCGGGTCACGTATGGCTTCGATGAAATTGCGCTCGTCCCCGGTCGAGTCACGATCAATCCAAACGAGGTCGACACGCGTTTCCGTATTTCGCGACGGGACGCCGATCCGATCGAGCTGAAGATTCCCATCCTGGCCAGCGCGATGGACGGTGTGGTGGATGTGAAATTCGCCTGTGAGATGAGCAAGCTCGGCGGACTTGCCGTCCTCAATCTGGAAGGCGTGCAGACCCGCTACAAAAATCCTCAGGAAGTCTTGCAGAAGATTGTCGATGCCGACAAAGCGGCCATCACCGGTCTCCTGCAAAAGATTTACACCGAGCCGGTCCAGGAAGATTTGATCGCGGCTCGCATCCGACAAATCAAAGATTCGGGAGCGATCGCCGCTGTCAGTTCGATTCCGCAGAAAGCCGAACAGTATGGCGCCATCGCCCAGGAAGCAGGCGCGGATGTCTTCGTGGTGCAGAGCACAGTCTCTACGGTGCGCCACCTGTCGTCCGAGTACAAGTCGCTTGAGCTGGAAAAATTCTGCCGCGAAATGCGCATCCCCATCATCGTTGGCAACACGGTCGGCTACGATGTCACGCTCGAGATCATGGAATGCGGACCGGCCGCGGTCCTGATCGGCGTCGGGCCAGGTGCGGCCTGCACTTCGCGCGGCGTCCTGGGCCTGGGCGTGCCGCAAGTTACCGCTACGGTGGACTGCGCCGCAGCGCGTGATGCTTATTTCAAGAAGACCTCACGCTACGTCCCGATCATTACCGACGGCGGCATGAGCAAAGGTGGCGACGTTTGCAAGGCGCTCGCCTGCGGCGCAGACGCCGTAATGGTGGGCAGCGCTTTCGCCAAGGCTTACGAAGCGCCGGGCCACGGCTATCATTGGGGCATGGCCACCCCGCACGCTAATCTCCCGCGCGGCACCCGCATCAAAGTCGGCGCTACCGGCTCGCTCAAGCAGATCCTCTTTGGCCCCGCGGAAGTGGACGACGGCAGCCAGAACCTGGTCGGCGCCATCACCACCTGCATGGGCAACGTCGGCGCCAGCAGCCTGGCCGAATTCCAGCAAACCGAGATCATCATCGCGCCCTCCATTAAGACCGAAGGCAAACTCTTCCAGACCGTGCAAAGCGTCGGCATGGGGACGCAGTAGGAAAAGTCGGAAATGGTGATAAGTGATGGGTGATTTGTCGAAAAGGAGCCATCCCCTAGTCATTGGTCACCCCTCACTTTTTTAATCATGAACGATCGCAGAGTAGTCATCACCGGCCTCGGAGTCGTCACCCCCGTCGGGAACGATCTCGTGACCTTTTGGGATAATCTTAAAAACGGCGTTAGCGGTATCGGGATGCTCGATACCTTCGACACCACCGGCTACGATTGCCGGATCGGCGGCCAGGTGCGCAACTTCGAGCCGAAGGATTATTTCAATAATCCCAAGGATGTGCGGCGGACCGACCGTTTCGCCCAGCTCGCGATGGGCGCCGCGAAGATGGCGAAGATCGATAGCGGGATCGATATCGAGAAAACCAATCGCGAACGCTTCGGCGTGATCGTGAGCAGCGGCATCGGCGGTCTGAAGACGCTTGAAGATCAGCACTCCGCCCTGGTCGATCGAGGTCCGAACCGCGTCTCGCCCTTCACCATTCCGATGCTGATCAGCAACATGGCCAGCGGCTTGATCTCGATGGAGTACGGGCTGGAAGGGCCAAACTTCTGCATCGTGACCGCGTGCGCCACTTCCAATAACGCGATCGGCGAATCCTGGCGCATGATCAAATTCGGCGACGCCGATATCTTCCTCGCCGGCGGCTCCGAAGCGTCGCTTGTTGCCATTGGCGTGGCTTCCTTCGCTTCCATGAAAGCGCTCAGTACCCGCAACGACGATCCGACCCGCGCCTCGCGGCCATGGGATCGCGACCGCGACGGCTTCGTCATGAGTGAAGGCGCGGGCGTGGTGGTGGTGGAAGAGTTGGAACACGCGAAAGCGCGCGGCGCGAAAATCTATTGCGAACTCAAGGGCTACGGACTCTCGGCCGATGCCTATCATATGACCGCGCCACCACCCGATGGCCGCGGCGCCGTCCGCGCCATGCAGATGGCATTGGAGCACGCGAAACTGCGCCCCGAGGATGTGGATTACGTAAACGCCCACGCCACTTCCACCGGGTTGGGCGATCTCTGCGAAACCCGCGCGATCAAGACCGTCTTCGGCGACCACGCGAGCAAGCTTTCGGTTAGCTCCACCAAATCGATGACCGGCCACTTGTTAGGCGGCGCCGGGGCGGTCGAGATGGCAGCCTGCGCCCTTGCCATGCGGGACTCGGTCATTTCCCGCCCACGATCAATCTCGATAACCCGGATGAAGGCTGCGATCTCGATTACACCGCCAACGTCGCGAAGGAAAAGAAGGTGCGCGTGGCGGTGAACAATTCCTTCGGCTTCGGCGGGCACAACGCGACCCTGGTGGTCACCGAATTCAAGGATTAGCCGATCCAGTCCCCGGAAGTTTCGCCCGGGGAATTATCTGTTTGACGACGACATCCGAAATTTCTAAAACGGTTGCCGTTAAAGGAATCAACCCATGAATACATCAAGAATTCGGAAGACCTCACTCATCGCTGCGCTGGCTCTTGTCACCGCCGTGGCGGGCTCGTTTGCGCAGGCGCAGACTGTCGTGCCCAATGAATACACGAACACCGCGGCTTCTACCGCCGGCTTGAATACCTTTATTCGCGACGCGGGAAACCCGAGGACGGGGCAACTCCTGATCAACGCGAACCAGCTGACCGGTCTCATCGGGCAATCGCTCAACAGCATCAGCTTCCGCCTCTTTACGGGTGCGACGGTGCCCTTCCCGGCGTCGAACGCGACCTGGGCGGATTACACGATCACGATTGGCCAGGGCGTGGCCTTCGGGTCGCAGTCCACCACTTTCGCGAGTAACTTTGTCGGCGCGCCGACCGTAGTGCGCTCAGGAGCGCTCACGATCCCGGCGGGCTCCTTCGGCGTCGGGACGTCCCCGAATCCGTTCAGCGCTCCGATTACGTTTAGCCTGCCCTACGTTTACACGGGCGGGAACCTGCTGATCGAGATCCGTCACACCGGCAGCAACATCGTCAACAACGGCGCGAACGATTTCGTGGAGAGTGCGCTGACGACCGATCCGAACTACAACGTCAACTTCTGGAGCGCGACCGCGACCGGCAATACCGCTACGACGGGCGCCGTAAACACCTTTAGCGTTGTCCGGCTGGGTGCCATTCCCGAGCCCTCAACCGCGTTGTTGCTCCTGGTCGGTGGAGCCGGCGCGTTGGCCCTCCTGCGGAAGCGCCGGAAAGTGGCGTAAGGAAGCACGTTTTCAAATTGAAGGGGGAGCCGTGGGCTCCCCCTTTTTTTACTCGGGAAGCTGACAACTCCCCCCAAGGTTTCACCTCCGCTCGGATGTTTGTTTTCGAGCGCTTCCTCGATTTTCTTGCAATGAAAATGCGGGCCTTTAAGCTGGCCGGGTGAAACTTCTCCTCGTCGCCCTCGCTTCCGCCGGGGCGCTCGGGCTCATTAGTTGCGCTAATGACGGACCAACCGCCGAAGAGTTGCAAGAGCGCCTCTCGCGCGGGATTCGAGGCGAAGGCCAGCTCACCGAAGGCATCGACCGTTCGAGCGATCCCTACGTGAAACCGCGCGAAGGGGAATTCCCTCCCCGCGAGTAGCGCCGATGTCCTCGCCCTCCGCGCACTCGAAGATTCTCATCCTCGATTTCGGCTCGCAATACACCCAGGTGATCGCGCGCCGGATTCGCGAGTGCCAGGTCTATTCCGAGATCGTGCGCTTCGACATTCCGGCCGCGGAAGTCGCAGCTTCGAAGCCGAACGGGATTGTGCTCTCGGGCGGACCGGCCAGCGTTTATGATGCGGGCGCGCCGCAAGTGGACCCAGCGATTTTCGCCCTGGGCCTGCCCGTCCTCGGCATCTGTTACGGGATGCAATTAATGGCGCACCACCTCGGCGGCCAGGTCGAATTCAGCGCCCGCCGCGAGTACGGCGCCGGCACCCTCCGGATCGCGAGCGGTTCCCGTCTCTTCCAGGGTCTCGGCCAGCAGATCGACATTTGGAATAGCCACGGCGACAAGGTCACCGCGCTCCCATCCGGCTTTCACTCCGCCGCGCAGACGGAGAATTCGCCCTCTCGCCGCGATCGAGAATTCCGAGAAGCGCCTCTACGGGCTGCAATTCCATCCTGAAGTGGCGCACACGCCGCGCGGGAAAGAGATCATCCAGAATTTCGTCTATCAGATCTGCCATTGCGCGATGGATTGGACGATGGGCTCATTCATCGAGGAAGCGTGCGCCCGCGTGCGTCAGCAGGTCGGCGAAGAGAAGGTCGTCCTCGGGTTAAGCGGCGGCGTCGATTCCTCGGTCACGGCCGCGCTTTTGCACAAGGCGATTGGCGATCAGCTAACCTGCATTTTCGTCAACAACGGCCTGCTCCGCGAGCGCGAGGAGGAGATGGTGCAGCGCGTCTTCGGCGAGAATTTTCACATCAAACTCAAATACGTAGATGCGTCGGAACGTTTCCTCGACGAAGCTGCGCGGCATCACCGATCCGGAGCAGAAGCGGAAGATCATCGGCAACGAATTCATCCACGTCTTTCAACACGCGACCGAGGAATTACTGGCCGACGATGCGGCGCGCGGGGCGCACGGCCACAGCTACAAATTTCTCGCGCAAGGCACGCTCTACCCCGACGTGATCGAGAGCGTGGCCATCGGCGGCAATCCGGCCCACGTCATCAAGAGTCATCACAACGTCGGCGGGTTGCCGGATGAGATGCACTTCGAGCTGGTGGAGCCGCTGCGCCAGCTGTTCAAGGACGAGGTGCGCCAGGCCGGGCTTCAGCTCGGCTTGCCGAAGGAAGTAGTTTACCGGCAGCCATTCCCCGGTCCCGGGCTTGCCGTTCGCATCCTCGGCGAAGTCACACCGGAAAGCCTCCGCATTTTGCGTGATGCGGACACAGTCGTGGCCAGCGAGATGAAAGCGTCCGACTGGTATTACCGCGTCTGGCAATCATTCGCCGTGCTTCTCCCGATTCGCTCCGTGGGCGTCATGGGTGATCAGCGCACTTATGAAAACACGATCGCGCTCCGCGTGGTCGAAAGTCAGGATGGAATGACGGCGGATTGGGTGCGCCTGCCCTATGAATTGCTGGCGCGGATTTCGACCCGCATCATTAATGAGGTCAAAGGAGTCAACCGCGTCTGCTACGACATCTCCAGCAAACCGCCGAGTACAATCGAGTGGGAATAGGCGTGCGCGAACCCCTGCGCTCCTAAGCTGTCTTCGCGTGCAGGAGATTGCGGCCGGTCATCTCCTTCGGCTGTGGGACTCCGAGCAGAAACAGTAGAGTCGGCGCGACGTCTGCCAGGATGCCGTCCGCCACGGTGAATCGCGGCGCGTCTTCCGCTATGTAAATGAGATGCACCAGGTTGGTGGTGTGCGCGGTATTCGGCGTGCCGTCTTCGTTGCGCATCTGCTCGCAATTGCCGTGGTCGGCAGTCACAAGACATTTCCCACCCAGCGAAAGCAACGCCGGCACAATGCGCCCGACGCAGGCGTCGATCATCTCCACCGCCTTGATCCCCGCCTCGACCACGCCGGTGTGGCCGACCATGTCGGGGTTGGCGAAATTCAGAATGATCAGGTCGTATTGGGAGAGCTTCTCCAGCACAGCTTCCGTCACCTGCGCCGCACTCATCTCAGGCTGCAGATCGTAAGTCGCCACCTTCGGCGACGGAACGATCTCGCGGTCTTCGCCGGCGTAGGCTTTCTCGAGTCCGCCGTTAAAGAAGTAGGTCACGTGCGGATATTTTTCCGTCTCGGCGATGCGCAATTGTTTGCGGCCAGCCGCGCTCACGACTTCGCCGAGAATGTTGCCTAACGAGGCCGGCGCGAAAACGTAGGGCGAGGCATACTTCACATCGTATTGCGTGAGCGTGACGTAGTGGACCTGCGGGTGCGCCTGCCGATCGAAGCCATCGAAATCATCCTCCAAAAAGACGCGCGAAAGCTGGCGCGCACGATCGGCGCGGAAGTTAAAAAAGATAACCACATCGCCGTCGCGCACACGTTGCTCGTTCGCATGCGAAAAGATGAGAGCGGGAAGGAATTCGTCCGTCGTCCCGCTGTCATACTCGGCCTGCACCGCCGCGCTCGGCGAGCGCTCGCAGACTTTTCCTCGGCCGAAAACGATCGCGTCCCACGCCAGCTTCGTTCGCTCCCAACGCCGATCGCGATCCATCGCGAAATAGCGCCCGACAACAGTGGCGATCCGCGCCCCGCTGGCTTGCAATTCCGCGGCGCAGCTGCCCAAGAATCCCGCACCGCCCGTGGGCGATGTATCGCGTCCATCGGTAAACGCATGCACCATGATATCGCTCACCCCGGCGGCTTTGGCGGCGTTGGCCAGAGCAACAAGGTGCGCGTAGTGGCTGTGCACACCGCCATCCGAGAGCAGACCGAGAAAATGCAGCCGGTGACCGCGGGCCTGCGCAAACGCGGTCCGCAGCGCATCGTTGGCGCTCAACTCTCCATCGGTGATTGCCTTGTTGATTCGGGTTAAATCCTGATAAACGATCCGCCCCGCTCCGAGATTCAGATGTCCCACCTCGGAGTTTCCCATCTGCCCTGCGGGCAGGCCGACATCGAGCCCGCTCGCGCTCAGCCGCCCACCGGGATACTCGCGGTAAAGGCGATCATGTACCGGCGTGGAAGCGAGGAGGGTGGCGTCGCCATTTGCTTCGCCACGCGCGCGGCCGCCCGGATTGATCCCCCAGCCGTCGCGAATCAAAAGCAGAACAGGCCCCGGCATGGGCAGAACTTTGCCGCCGCCCGCCGGTCGCACAAGCGGCTTCTGCGTTGACAAGCGCGCGGGCGTGGCCTCTACATCGGCCTCGTGAAATGGCGCAACCAATTGCTCGCGCTTTTCTGCCTGGTGGTGTTTTTTGCCTTCGGAGTTTTCTATTTCCGCTACTGGGTCATTCAAAAACCGTTCGGGATCATTCTTTTCATCGGCGAAGAGCTCGATGCCAAAACGCTGACCGCCGCCCGGCTCGCGGCCGGCCCTCATGCGGCGCTCGCCATCGACTCGTTAGGCTACACCGCGCTCTTGAAGAACAATAGCGCCGATGAGCCGCTGCCGGATGCGGCCGCCGCCGCCAGTGCCCTCGCGACAGGGGTGAAGGGGGCCAACGGCGCGGTTGCGATCGATGCTGCGGGCAAGCCAATCGCCAACCTCTTCGACCTCGCGCGGGAGGCCGGACGCGCCACCGGCCTGATCACGGACGACAGCGTAACCTCGCCGACCGCGGCCAGCTTCTACGCCCACGGTGCGGCCGCCGATAACGGGGAGGAGTTCGCACGCCAACTGGTCGAGTCGGCTGGACTCGACGTCGTGCTGGGCGAAGGGACGGCGGAGTTTTTGCCGCCGGATAAGGATGGCCATCGCGCCGATCAACGGGATCTTCTGACCACGGCCCGGGAGGCTGACTACACCTTCGTCCAAACCCGAGAGGAACTGGAGAACGTGCCCCGGTGGCCGCGCGCGAAATTGCTGGGGCTGTTCGCTAAAGTCGAACCCGTGTTGCCTGCTGCAGGGGAGAACGCGCCCAGCCTCCCCACCCTCCCGGACTTGGTGCGGCGCGGGATCGAACTGCTGCAGTTTCATCGCGGCGGCTATTTGCTGGTGGTCGACGTCGCCGCGATTCGGCGAGCGCATGCACAGGACGGGGATGCGGCCGCCGCCGCCTTGGAATTAGATCGCGCCATTTCCGTTGCCCTCCGTTACACGGGCACGAAATCGGCGATTATTCTCTGCGGCGATTTGGTGACAAATAAACCGCCGCCGCCGCCGCCTGAACCTACGCCGACTCCCACGCCGCCCGAGCCTTCGCCGACCCCGGTGCGGCCGGTTTATGTCTTGGCGCCGGAAACGAGCCCCCCGGAAGCCGACATTTCCGCCCCTTCGCCCACTCCGCCGTTAATCGTGCAGGCTTTACCTTCGCCCTCGCCCGCGCCAGACATGACGCCGGTGGAAGGCGGCACCCCCGATCCCTCGCCGCCTCTGGCGGAGGTGGCAGTGGCAGATTCTTCGCCCTCCCCGTCACCACCAGAAAAGCCGGCGGCGATTCCCGAGGATGTGCTCGCATTCGGGTCTGGGCTGGGCGTGGAAACTCTGCACGGCACCTTGGAAAACACCGCCGTGTTTGAAATCATCCGCGACAATCTCTAGCGGCACTTCTGGCTGCGGGAGATTGCCTAACGACCCGCCGCCCTCCCTCGGCTATCTTCTGCAGCGTCGTCTCCAGAAAAAAGAAAACCCGTCTGCCGGTTTTGCCAGCAGACGGGTTTCTGTGAATGATTTCTTCCTACGGACTATTGGGCACCAACACCGGCACGAAGGTGAACGGAGGAGGTTGCGGAAGGGTCGGAGGAGGCGCTTCGCCCGGAGGAGGCGGGCCTTCGCCCGGCATGTCTTTCGAATCAACCGTCGTCTTACCGTCGATCATCGTTTTGCCATCACCGGCATTTCCGTAATCATCAGTCTCTTCGGCGCCGCCGGCAGAGGTGTTCGCCGCGACCAAGGTCCCTCTCGGCCCGCCGAGGGCTGCGATTTCAGCGACCGCGAACGAGCTGTCCTGCTGCACCGCCGGTGACCAGCGGACCAAGACGTAGCGGCCGGTCACTTCAGGGAATTCCACCGCCACGCTGCCCAGGTTTCCGTCGTCCTTCGCAGACCCGACAGCTTTCATCTTGGCCAGCGCCGCTTCCGTTACGGTGAAAGTCGGCGGCGCATCCTGCAGAGTTGGAATCGGCCGGCCGGCTTGATCGTTGGCGACCGCCGCCACGCCATTAAGCGGCAGGGAGTCGAGCACGTAGAAATCAACCTTGCTGGCGCGCGGAGAATACACCGCGGAGAGACGGCGGAGAGCGACTGGCTTGCCGAGGTCAATCAACGTCGCCGGCGCGCTGTCATTCGCGGCGAAGTTGTAGGAGGTCGCCGTTTGCGTGTCGATCATGTTGTTGGCCTGGCGCAGGTCGCTGCCCGAGCTGACGTAGAGCGCGCGCGCTTTGGCGTGCATGTCGGTGTAATTGTAGGAAACCAGGCCGAAGCTGCTCCCGTCGTCCGTCGCTTTGTTCTTCGTGCGCGGCGAGGTGAAATCCGAGACGAGCGGATCGGCATAGACGCCGAAACCGGAGATCTTCCCGGGCTGGGTCAGGTTAAAGGTCAGGCGCACATACTTGGCTTCGCCCGGCACCACTTTCGCCTGAATGCCGGTGGCGGAAATCTTCTCGTCTGCCACGGGATGCCATTGGGAGCTGTCGGCCGCCAGCTTGGCGCTGGAGGTGGAAATATTCACCGTCCCTTCCACTCCCTGGTTGGCGAAGGAAACGATGCCCACGTTTTCGATTTTCGCCAGCGCCACGAGCAGAGTGGTTTGCCCCGCAGGCAAGGCAAGGCTCGCCGCCGGGTCGCCGCTGAGCAGAGCTTTCTCCGCCGCGCTTGCATCCATTGCGGTTGCGCTGCCCTTGACCGCTTCCACGCGCGCACCCAACTGGTGACGGGCGAGATTGGCCGGATAGGCAGGAGTTTGCTCCACCGTGAGCGGCGGAACTTTTTGCATAACCAAATCAGCCGCCAAAGCGGCCGGCGCAGCACCCAAGAGCACGCCACTGAGGGCGAGGAAGGCAGTCGAACGGAGAGGCAAGGTCTTCATAATTTCCATATCCACAAAAACGAGAGTAGGAGGATCGCGCTTATTTTGCAATACAAAAGTTCATCACCGCAGAAAACTTTCATCGCCCTGTCCTCCGCTCCCGGGCGAGGCACCTTCGGCCTGCACCCGCAAAAGAACAAGGGCTGGGTGGCGCCCTCTATTCCCTCGCCCCCCAGCCCCACTGTTACTGACGTTGTTCTTCGTGTTTAGAAATTCCCGTTTAGTTGTTCGCCAACAGCGTGCCGGAGCCGGCGATCGAGGCGCGATATTTCTGCGTTCCCGCATAGGCGTAGAGCGGCATGTAGGCCCGTTTCCCGATGCTCTCGGAGCGGCAGGCGGAGTAATTGAAGGTCGGATCGAGCAGGTAGGTGCCGTTTTCGGTCTCCCAAACCAACCAGGCATGCGTCATCCGGCTGGTCTGTGCGCGCTTCCCGATCACGAGCCGCACGTTCTTGGCCCCGTAGGCCTGCATCCGCTGATAGAGAGCGACGGCTTTGCCTTTGCAATCCGCCGGGCGGCGCGATTCCACTTCTGCCGGCGTTTTCCAGTCGAGTTGGTAGCCGTAGGGGATGTCGCGCAGGTCTTCCATCCAATGATTGACCAGATTAACCGAGACATGGCCGCCGTTGCTGCTGGGCGAGGTGAGAACCGGGCGGATTCGCGACATTTGATTGTCGTAAGGAGTGGAATCAACCGGGAGATACATCGAAGCCGCGGCAAAGCAGGAGGCGGTGGCGAGGCAACAGATGGTCGCGACAAAGGCGAAGAGTTTCTTGAGGGCGAAGGGTTGTAGGCTTATAAGAATCATAACAGTTATAATTCCTATAGCACTGCGCGTGCCACCCGAGTCGGGCGGGAAATTTCCTGAGCCGGGGCGTGGATGGCGCGATGTCGGCTACGGCGCGGATCGGCCGATGCCGCCCCGCGTGACCGCGTCCAGTTGGGCGTGGGCCACGCCTCGCAGCAGTCTCCGGCGACGCGTGCCTCAGACAGCGGCCGCGCCGTAGCTGCGTCTCGCTTTTGATTAATGCAGAGCGAAAAGACCGCGCCGGGTGAATGCGCGGAAACTTCTCAGCTTAGTCAGTCCAGAGACGGAGCGCAGATTCCCGCGCGAAAATCCCCACGCCCGATTCCGCGTGGTGCGCCCCCCATCATCCGGGGCGGATGCGGAGAGGTCGCTGTGAAACGTGGCGTTTCCCGTCGGATGCGTAGCGTTTACTGGGAATCGTCAGGCGTTCCGCGTCGGGCCGACGCCGACGGAGCAACGTCGCTACGACCCAGCGCCCGATCGCCGCCCGCTTGCGCGAAGCGTCATCCCGAGCCTGCGGAGACGGCGAGGGATCTCACGCAGGGGTGCTGGCGTAGTCCAGCCCCCACGCTGGACCAGGCACCCCGCGCGAGATCCCTCGGCGCGCTCCGCCTGCCTCGGGATGACGTGGCGCGCGCGCAGGTGAACGCCTACGCCATCGTGCTAATGCACGCGCGGGATCGCCAAGCGCTCGACGCTGTCGCGCGCCCATCACCCCGACACGACGGCTCGCCTTCGACAGCTCGGCCTTGGGCCAGCGGCACCGGTGCCCGGATGGCACGCTCGGCACTTCAGCCACCCCACCTCCCGAACGCCGCCGCGCGCTTCCGCCACGCCTGCCCCGCCCCTCGGTTACGGCGTGCCGCTCGCGCCGCCGCTGCCAGAGCCGCTGCTTTTCGCCGCGCCGCTGCCGCTGGCCAGGCCGGCGTGCAGGATCGATTGATCGAAGAACGCCAGCCCCCCCGCCGGATCGCCGATGTGATCCAGCGCGATCGTGAGCAAATTCTTCATCAGCTGCACCTCCACCGCATCCCGAGTCGTGGCCGATGTCGTTTTCCCTTGGGAAACGCCGCCCTTGGTCAAGAGCTGCGCTTTGCGCGCATCGCGGAAGTTCCCCAGGAGGGTGGCGAATTCCGCTTTCAAGCCCGGCAGTGCCTCTTCGTAATCGCCCGCGGCGGCGAGAAAACGGACGGTCTTTTTCTCAATGTCGCCCAGAGTGGCCTGGTGATACTCCTCGAGCCCGTGCGGAAGGAATTTCTCATACTCCGTTGAGCCCTTGCCGAACGCGCTCCGCACTGCGCCTTCCCGGCGGCTCGCCATCTTTTTGATGGCGGCCACGGCGTTATCCACCGCGATGGTCTGGCCCTCGCGGATGGCGGTCTTGGTCGCTTCGTCGGTGATGGCGCCGAAGTAAAGCTCGTAAGCTCTCTCCGTCTCCGCGACCAGCGCGGGGTAACGGCCGCTCGTCGCCATAAAGCGGAGATTGGACTCGGTGAAGGAGCGGATGCGGTCGTCGCTCAGCCGGGTGGTGTCGAAGTGATTGGTAAAGAAGACATCGAGATTAAGCATAGTGTTCTGTTGGGGGTTGAATGTTCGATTACACCTTCTACTACGGATTTTTTGGGGCGAAGTTCCGGAGAAAGTTTGGTCCATTGAAAAAAAGTTCCCGCCGGGCGCCGTCCACCCTCTGGAATGGCTCTGCCGATGAATGCAGACCGCTCCCGCACTTCTGGAGCCGCCCCGCAAACATTTGCCCGCCGTCCCGGTACTTCTGGGGGAGGATTGCAAACATTTGCAAAGCGCCCCCGTACCTCTGGAGCCGGCCCGCAAAGCTGCGCCGGGCGCCCCCACACCTCTGGAGTTATCTCTCCGATTCGCGCAACCCGCCCCAGTACCTCTGCGGCCTTCCCGCGCCTTCCCGCATCGCCCCGCATCGGCCCCGCACCGCGCACCGCCTAATCCCGCGCGCGGCGAGCGAACGCATTGCCTTTCCGCGTCGGAGCCATTAGCAATCACCACGTGAACGTCTTCATCGCGCGCGACGGCGAAATCATCGGCGAATACCCGCACTACGAGCTCGACGCCCTCGCCGCCGCCGGCCAGCTCCTGCCCAGCGATTTCTATTGGCACGAGGGGATGGATGAGACTTGGCTCCCGCTGGAAGAATTTCTCCGCGCGAAAAGCTGGGAACCCGAGCTGCCGCCTGAACCCCCGGCAAACCCCCATCCGCCCATAAACCGTAATCTTTTGTTCGGCAGCGCTGGTGTAGGAGGTGCTGTTTTTGCTCGCGGTCGGATTTCTCGTTACGCGACCGAATGGGCCCGAAGTCCAACGCGCTGCATCAAGTTTTCCTGTCCAGCAGCCGAACGAACCTTCTCCCGCTAAAGTTCGGGACCACGCGGCTGCGACTCTGGAAGAGAAGCTCGATAAACTGCCAACGAAGGCGGAACCGCCGCTAAACCTATTCTACGAGGCAAAGCTTGCCCACATGAATAAGACGCTCTCCGATACTTCGCCGTGGACGACGAGTATCCATGCAGTTGAGAAAACGGTGGAGCCCGAAAGCCAGAATTTTGATCGAAACGGAATTCACCCTGGATGCCGACTACGAGGACGGCGAGTGGATCTTTCGCCACTACAACGCAGTAGCGAACGATCTTCTGACCGGAAGCCACTCGGAGATCGAAGTGGACAAAGATTCGGGAGCGCCACCTGCAATAGCAACGATGATGGGGCTGAAAATTGCCCCATCGCCGGTGCAACCACCGGCAATCGTTTCTGATCAGGGAACCAGCCAATCGAGCCTCTCCAAATTCGGTGCCGGTACTCAAGCCCCCATCGCTTTTCCCGCGCGGACCTGACATGTTATTAAAAGACGAGCAGCTTGGCCGTGCGATGCTTGCGAAACAAAAGCCTTCCTAAAACAAAAAAAGCCATGCACCACAAGGTGCATGGCTTTTTGGAGAGAGTCGATTACTTGCCAGCCGCGGCGCGGCGGCGACGAAACTGCTGAACGCAAACCAAAAGGCCCATGCCGAAAAGCATATAGGTTGCAGGCTCAGGCACCGCAGCCATCGGCGATGGCGCGCCGACGGTAAAATCAACGCTGTTGTTGTTCGTATCAATTCCAGCAGTCCGCGAGATAGACATCGTATTACTAGGAGCCGGCGCCGGACCAGCGCCTTCGAAGTCGGTGGCGGTCGCACCATATCCAACGAGGTCGACAATACCCAAATTTACGTCCAACAGGCGCACTTTACCCGAAGTCGCACCCATGGCTACGGAGCCGCTAGCGTTTGGCGCTGGCAATGGGGCACCATTGGCCCCAGCTGTGCCGCTCGCTGATCAGATAAAACGATCCCGGCGCGATCATCGGTTCCGGATGCAAATGTCACGATCAGATTCGTGAACGTGCCGGTCGCCGAGGCATATTGCCAGACGATAGCCCGCCGATGTCCATAGCACGTTGAGCCTCTATTGAACAGCTCGACGTAAATCTTGCTTGAACGGCGCGCTAGTGTTTCCCCCGCCCGCCGTAAACCTCATTTATCACGATTTGAGCGTTGGCGAAAACTGCGAAGACAACAGATTGCAAAGATGACAGCTGCAGCAATTTTTAATTTCATCATAAATTTCTCCTATCGGCACCTTCGCCGACGCGCCGAGATTCTCAGGCACCGTCGAAGTCTGACAACATTTTTTTTCACATTTCTTGTGACAAAATTGTGACGGGAAAAAATCTTCGTTGCGGGCAAAGAAAAATCTTGTCAGCGGGGAAACATCCGGCAAAATGCACGCCCGCCTGAAGGATTAGATCCGCAGGTTCTGAATTTAAAAGCTACTCGGCGTTGGGCTCCAAATCCGGGCGGCGCGGTGCAAACCGCGGCCGCTGGTCAAGCAGCCCACGCCAACGGCTCTCCGAAACCACGCGTCGCGAAAACGGCGCGTGGTTTTTTGTTTTGGCCGGCCGACCTTCGGTCGGAAGCTCCAAGTTCCAAGCTCCAAAGAAGAGCTCCAAGCTCCAAATCCCAAAACACTGGGCGTGGCGCCAATTGCCAGGGCCAGGGCTCCGACCAGAGCGGCGTCGCTCCAAACCTGCCTCGCGCATCTCGCAAAATTCGCCAACCCCACGCATCGCGTTGGAGCTTAGGATTTGGAGCTTCTCTGGAGCTTGGAGTTGGGATTTGGAGCTTTTTACAGCAGCTCGTAAGAGAGCACGCTCAGGCAATAAATCGCCGCCGTCTCCACGCGCAGAATGATCGGCCCCAGCGTGATCGGACGGCAGCCGTGGCTGCGGGCCAGGTTCAGCTCCGCCGGCGTGAAATCGCCTTCGGGGCCGATGAGCATGAGGACGCGCGCGGGCCGCTCCCGCCGTGGGCGGCGGCGTGGTCGGCCAGGATTTTTTTCAGGTGAAGCGCGTCGGATTGGAGGGAGCCGATGAGCTGGAGATCGTAGCCGGCGCGATTGGCGAAGAATTGCGCGAGGGGCGCGGGCGTTTGCACGGCGGGAGCCAGTTCTGGCCGCATTGCTTGGCGGCTTCGAGCGCGATGGTCTGCCATTTGGCGCGTTTGGCTTCGCTCTCGTCGGCGCTGAGGCGGACGATGGTGCGATCGGAGAGGATGGGCGCAATCTCAGCCGCGCCGATCTCGACTGCTTTCTGGACGATGAGGTCCATGTTTTTCCCTTTCGGGATGGCCTGGCCCAGGGTGATCCGGCAACGGAGCGGCGGGGTGACGCTCTCGTGCAAGGCGCGAAGGGCGACCGCGCCGCCCGGTTCCAGCGCAGTAATCTCAGCCGTGCACTCGCGCCCGGCGCCATTGAAGAGAACGACTTTCGCGCCGGGCTGGAGGCGGAGGACGTTGCGCGCGTGGTGAGCTTCGGCGCCGGTCAGGCGGAGGGCGTCGGGATGCCAATCGTGCGGCGGGAGATGGAAGCGGTGCACTTGGGAGATTTGTCCACAGATTTCGCAGATTTGCGCAGATTCAAGGAGAAGCGGCTCGCACGAAGGCGGCTCGCACGAAGGTCACGAAGGACACAACGGGCATGAACCAGTCATCATCGCCTCTGTGCCCTTGGTGGACTTTGTGCGAGTTCTAACGCACCCCGGCCTTTATTTTTCACCGCGCGAAGATGGCCGCGGCGTTGAAACGAAGGCCGGGGAACAGCGACGACTCGAAGATATCGCTGGCACCATGGACAGCGGCAGGCTGGGCCGCATCCCGCGCCAGCAGATACACCTCTATTTGCTGCGGCTCGGGAGCGATGATCCACAACTCGCGCACACCACTGGTCGCGTAAACGCGGCGTTTATTATCGCGGTCGAGCCGGGCGGTTTTCGGCGACAAAATCTCAACGACGAAATCGGGGGCGCCTTCCGCGCCGGCATCGGTCAGAATGGAAAGGCGCTCTGTCAGGGTGACACAAGATATCGGGTTGGAAGACGTTGTAGTCGTCGAGATAAACATCAAAGGGGGCGTCGTAAAGTTTTCCGATCGGGTGCTCTTCGAGATAATCGAGGAGGATGTATTCGAGATTCCGCGAGATGTCTTGATGATAGCGATTCGGAGCGGGCGCCATGTAGAGATCTCCTTCGATGAGCTGATAGCGCGGGCCGGTCTCGGGGAGAATCTTGTAGTTCTCGACCGTGAGGAGTGGGATGGCGACCGTGCTCACGAGTGAAGCATGCGAGCAGGCATGGGGAGAGTCAATCAGGAGCATGGGCATCCTGCCTGTGCGGCCACCGGGCGTCTCGCCTGGTCTCTGACACTAACGGCGGAACGCCCGCCGCATAGGCGAGGCGCCTGCGTTACCGGAAGAATTCCTTGGCGCGGTCGAAGAAGCTTTTGTGCAGCGGCGTGTTTTCTTCGCCGCAGAGTTGCGCGAATTCTTCCAGCTTCTGGCGCTGCTCGGCGTTGAGCTGGCTCGGGCACCTCCACGATCAGGCGCGCCATGAGATCGCCGCGCTCGCGGCCGTTGACGTTGAGGATGCCTTTGTCGCGCAGCTTGAAGGTCTGCCCGCTTTGCGTGCCGGCGGGGACTTTGAGTTTCGCTTTGCCTTCCAAGGTCGGGACCGCTACTTCGCCGCCGAGCGCGGCGAGCGTGAACGGGATGGGCAATTCGCAGTAGAGATCGTCTTCATCGCGCTGGAAGACAGGATGCTCTTTGACGTGGATGACGACGTAGAGATCGCCCGCGCCACCGCCGCGAACGCCGGCCTCGCCGTTGCCGGAGGAACGCAGGCGCGAGCCCTCGGCGATGCCGGCGGGAATCTTGAGTTTGATCCGGCTGGACTTTTCGACCCGGCCTTCGCCATCGCAAACGCGGCAGGGTTTCTCGATGATCTGCCCGGCGCCGCGACAACGCGGACAGGTTTGCGAGACCTGGAAAAATCCGCGCGAGCTGATGACCTGGCCGCGCCCGCCGCAGGTGGGACAATTGATCGTGCGGGAGCCGCTCTCCGCGCCTTTGCCATGGCAGGCATCGCAGGTGTCGAGTTTGCGCACCTCGATTTCCTTCTCCACGCCGAAGGCCGCTTCTTCGAGCGTGATCTGCATGTCGTAGCGCAAATCGGAGCCGCGCTGGCGTCCATCGCGATCGACCTGTTGCCCGCCACCGAAGAACGTCTCGAAAATTCCGCCGCCCACTCCGCCACCGCCGGCGCCGCCGAAGACCTCGCGGAAGATATCGAAGGGATCGTGGAACCCGCCCCCCGCCGGCCCGGCCGTGCCCTGCGCAAAAGCCGCGTGACCGTAGCGGTCGTAGGCGGCGCGTTTGTTCGCGTCCATCAGGACGTCGTAGGCTTCGCCGAGCTCCTTGAATTTCTCCTCCGCGCTGGTGTCGTCTGGATTTTTATCCGGATGAAATTTCACCGCGAGCTTGCGATAGGAGCGCTTGATCTCGTCGTCTACCGCCTCCCGGGAAACCGAGAGGACCTCGTAATAATCGCGTTTCGTCGTCTGGGGCATCTGAGACTCCTACTCGACGGCCGCTACTTCGCCGGCCCGCTGGAGACGACTACGCTCGAGGGCCGCAGAAGCCGGTCCTTTAAGCGATAGCCGCGTCGCGTCTGGCGGATGACGGTGCCCTCGGCCACGTTCGTGCTCGCCTCGTGGGCGATGGCTTCGTGCAGGTTCGGGTCAAACTTCTTCCCCTCGGAATCGATCGGCTGCAGGCCGTTGTCGGCCAGGAAATCGGTCAATTGTTTCAGGACCATCTGCATGCCGGAATAAATCGGCGACTTCTCGCCTTCTCCGCGCGCGGCGGAGAGGCCGAGCTCGAAATTATCCACGATCGCGATGAGACGCTCGAGGAGCGAGCTGTTGGCATACTTGATCGCTTCCTCGCGTTCGCG
This sequence comes from uncultured Verrucomicrobiae bacterium, assembly GCA_963788065.1. GTDB lineage: Bacteria > Verrucomicrobiota > Verrucomicrobiia > Chthoniobacterales > UBA10450 > JACCTI01. The sequence continues at coordinate 1,108,903 of CAWBFF010000008.1, read as the reverse complement.
CGCGGCGCGTTTTTTGTAATTGTCGAAATCGGCCTGGCTGCGCAGCGCGAGATCGCGGAAGCGGTCCAGATCGGCCTGCAGGCCGGTCGTGCCATCATCGCCTTCCATTTCCGCCGTCGGGTCGGCGGCGGGCGCATCTGTCGGCAGCGGTTCAGCTGCAGTGGTCATGTCGGTTTGCTCAGTCGTGCTCATGTTTTGCGGATTACAATTAAAGTGATGTCGTCGCTTTGCGGTGTCGAACCGACGAAAGCCCGGAGGTCGTCGATCAGACCGTCGATGATGACGGACGAGCCCTTGCTAGCGCTTCTCCGGACCGATTTCATCATCCGCTCCGGCCCAAATTCATCCCCGTTTTCATCGAGCGCTTCCGTCACCCCGTCCGTGTAGAGGATCAGGCAATCATCGCGTTCGAGGGGAACCGCGAAGTCGCCAGTTATCCTATCGAAGACGCTTCCGCTGTCAATTCCGACGACCAGTCCGGGCGGCTTCACCGGCGTCAATTCATCAGTCGCATGCCGATACAAAAGCGGCGCGTCATGCCCGGCGCGGCAGAGGGTAACGGTGGCGTGGACGTGATCCAAAACGAGGTAGGCCATGGAAATGAACATGTCCTCCTTGATGTCAGGATAGAGCTGGCGATTCACCTTCTTCAAAACCTCCGAAGGCGAAATCGTCCCCGGCGCCTGACTACGCAGAACGCTGCGGCAGATGGCCATGATGAGCGAGGCCGGGACGCCTTTCCCGGAGACATCGGCAATGGCCACGCCGAGGTGGTCGTCATCCACTTTGATGTAATCGAAATAATCGCCGCTGACGTGGCTGGCCGGGATGTTCAGCCCGCTGATCTCGAAGCCTTCGATGACGGGCGACTCCGAGGGGAGCAGGATGCGTTGGATCTCGCGCGCGATCTGAAGATCGTGATCGAGGCGCTTCTTTTCGTTCGCCTCGGAATAGATGACCGCGTTGTAGAGCGCGAAAGCCGACTGCTCGGCGATGGATTTGAAGACCACGAAGTCGCTCTGCGAGAACGGCGGATTGAGCGGGCCGTTCCCGAGCGCGAGCACGCCCATGTTCTGCTTCCCGTAGAGCAGCGGTGTGACCAAAACCGACGTGGTGGCAAAGCTGGTCCCGCGCAGTTTTGCCAGGTCCGGCGCCTGGCTCACGTCGGCCAGGAAAGCAGGCTGCTCGCTTTGCCAGGCGCGGCCGATTACACCTTCCCCGACCGGGATGGAACGCTTGCGCAGAAATTCTTCGAGGGCAGCGGGGCGAGCCGACGCTTCCTGCAGAATTTCGAGCGGCACCTCGGTAAGGGGCGGACAGCCTTTGGAAATGTAAGCGGGCGCCAACGTGAGCCCACCGCGCTCTATTATATAGAGTGCGCCGCCGTGGGCATCGAGAATCCGGCCGGCGCCTTCGACGATGAGGCGATGCAAATCCGCCGCACGAATCGTTTCCGTGAAAGCCGCGCCCAGTCCGTGCAGAAAATCAAAGACGAGCGTTTCTTCGACCTGGATTTCTTCCTTCGAACGCTCAAGCGCGCGGTTGCGCTGCCGATAATAAAGCCAGGTGGCGATCCACCCCAGGAGGCAGACGCAGAGTAGCCCGAGGAGAAGAGAAGGCCGCATGGCTGAGCCCAGATTACTTCGAAGCGGGCTCTTGGTGCAGGTCTTGTTTTAGATAATCGAGAACGTCTTTGAACCGCGCCAGATTTTCCGGGGCGGCCTCGCAGAGCGCCTCGTGCGCGTCCAACATTTCCTGGGCTTGCTTTTGTTTCTGCGCGGAGGCATTGGCCTCGACCGGCCCGTCCAATTCTTCCCATTCCGGCGCGCTCGCTCCATTGGCGTGGATGCTGAAGATTTGGTCCAGCCCCAAGCCGCTGAGCAGATCGCGGCTGCGCTGTCCGCAATGGACGACGTGCAGATGCCCATGCCCCAGCTCCTTTAAACGCAGCGCCACTCCGGCCATTGTGCCCATAAAAGTCGAGTCCATCATGGCGCAGTTCTCCAAATCAAAAACAAATTCGCGATGGCCGCGACGGACCATCTCGGAGGTGAATTCCTTCAAGTTGCCACTATTGAGAAAGCTGCCTTTGCCCTCGACTTTCACCCAAACGGCCTGGCCGCTTACTCCGACTTGAATAGATGACTGCACAACCTGCTGGAAAAACTATAAGATTTAGGGTGCCGGTGTCAAACTTCGCGCTGCGCGCACTGCACGCGCCGCCGGCTCCTTGAGGCGAAAAAATCGAGCCGCCGCGGCGGCGCGCAGGACGTCTCTCTCATCGCCATAGGTAGGATCGATTCTCGGCTACGATCTGGCCCTGCACGATCAAGAGACATCGCCACGCGATGACCCGGCCGTCATTAAAAAAATCGTCGCCGACGACGGCGAAGGCCGTTTTGTGGCTCCCTTTCGCGTCGTCGTAGCTAACCTCGCGCCCCTGCGTGTAAGACCGCAGCGCATCCTGCCGATACTCCAGCCGCACCGTCACCGGCCCGGCCTTTTTCGAGCGCCAGAAAAAATCGAAGTAATGCCCGTAGCGGCGGCGCTTATCGAGCTCGGTCACGGCGCCGAAGAGTCGATAGGCCGATTCGGCCTCGATCGCCGGACTCTTCGAAACGCCGGGTTTCGTGACGGAGTTGAGCTTTCGGCCGGCCAACGCGCCGCCGAGGATAAAGAGCTTGGTTTTGCGAAATTCGTACGCCGGGTCGAGCGCCAGCGGGAGCGGCTCGACCTTCGTCAATTGCCGATATCCGTCCGCCTGCCCCGGCAGCCGCGCCTCCGCTTGATCAGGCAGCGCCACGAGCAGCAGGAGCGCAGCGGTGGCGACGGCAGTTTTCATCGCGCTAGCAAAGGGGCGGCGGCGTGCAGTGTCAATGCGGCGCGAGTTTCCATTCGCCCGTTCCGCGCGTAATGGATTCGCGTGATCGACGTCCGATACCAGCGCGGCGTGTACCTACCGGAACAGGAGCTTTGGCTCGACCCTTGGGACGCGAAGGCGCTTGCCTTCGTCTCGCACGCACACAGCGATCACATCGCGCCGCACGCCGAGATTATCCTCTCGGAACGAACGTCGCGCTTGATGCAGGCGCGCATGCCGGGCGAGCGCCACGAGCACATCGTTCCCTTCGACGAGCCGGCGAAAGTGCGCGGGCTCGACCTCAGGCTCCTGCCCGCCGGCCATATCTTTGGCTCCGCCCAATTCTTCCTCGAGAGCAGCCAAGGCAGCCTGCTTTACACCGGCGATTTCAAACTTCGTCCCGGCCGCTCCGCCGAGCCGACGGAGTGGCGCCAGGCCGACACCCTCATTATGGAGACGACCTTCGGGCTGCCTCGTTACCGTTTTCCGCCGACCGAGGAAGTGGTCGCCCAGATCGTCGCGTTCGCTCGCGAGACGCTGGAAGAAGGCGGCGTTCCCGTGCTCCTCGGCTACTCGTTAGGCAAAGCGCAGGAGATTCTGTGCTCGCTCGCCGGCGCTGGCCTCTGCCCGATGCTGCACGGTTCCGTCTTTCGCATGACCCGCATCTACGAACAATTCGGCCAGCCGTGCGGCGAATACGAACGTTATGACGCGGCCAAAGTGGAGGGCAAAGTCCTGATCTGTCCGCCCAGCGCCAACCGCTCGCGCATGCTCGATAAAATCCCGCGCAAACGCGTGGCCATGATCAGCGGTTGGGCGATCGATCCGAATGCGCGCTTCCGCTACCAGACCGATGCCGCCTTCCCGCTCTCCGATCACGCGGATTACACCGACCTCGTGCGCTACGTGGAACTGGTGCAGCCGAAACGCGTTCTCACGCTGCACGGGTTCGCAGCGGAGTTCGCGCGCGACCTGCGCGAACGCGGCGTGGAGGCCTGGGCCTTGAGCGCCGAAAATCAGCTCGAGCTGAGTTTGCGTTCCGCGCCTCGCCCCTCCGCACCTCCGTCCCGTGAGGCCGTGCGCACGGAGGAGACGGCGGCGCCGTCAGAATTAGCCGTCTTCGCGCAAGTGGGCGAATCCATCGCTGCCACGCCGGCCAAATTGGAGAAGGTGCGTTTGCTCGCGGAATACCTGCACTCGTTAGGCCCGGAACAGCTTCCAATCGCCGCGCGTTACTTCACTGGCCAGGCCTTCGCGCAAAGCGACCCGCGCACTCTTCAGGTCGGCTGGGCGGTCATCTTCCGCGCGCTCCTTGCCGCCTCGAAGTTGAGCGACTCCGAGATGCATCGCATCGGCCGCAGCCACGGCGACGCCGGCAAGAGCGCCTTCGAAGCACTCGACGGCCGGACGGCGCCGGAGCCGTTCACGCTGCTGGAAGCGAAGGAATTTTTCGATGCGCTACAGAAGGCGCGCGGGCCCATCGCGAAAGCGGAAATCTTGCAGAATCGCCTGGCCAAACTCACGGCTCGCGAAGGCGCATACATGGTGAAAATTCTTACCGGCGATCTCCGCCTCGGTTTGCGCGAAGGGCTGGTCGAGGAGGCAATCGCGCGCGCGTTCACCGCGCCGCTCGATGAAGTGAAGGAAGCGAACATGCTTCTCGGCGATATCGGCCAGGCGGCGGCGCTCGCCGTCGCGCGGTACGCTGGCGGACGCAGAGCTTTCGCTCTTCCGCCCGATCAAATGCATGCTCGCCAGTCCGGAGCCGACCGCGGAAGCGATCTGGGCCCGCTTCGCGCAGGAGTCGCCAACCGTCATCTACGTCGAGGATAAGTTCGACGGCATCCGCGCCCAGCTCCATTGCGGTGCGGAGCGCGCGGAAATTTACTCGCGCGATCTGCGGCGGATGACTGAGCAATTTCCGGAAATCACGGCCGCGGCGCGCGCTCTGAAATCCGAGGTGATCCTCGACGGCGAGATCATGGCCTTTGAACACGGCCGCGCGCTCACCTTCTTCGATTTACAAAAACGGCTGGGCCGCAAACACGAAGGCGCGGATCTTTTCGCTGCGGCATCGGCCGATGTGCCCGTGGTTTTCGTGGCCTTCGATCTTCTCTGGCTCGCCGGCCGCTCGTTATTGAAAGCGCCGTTGCGCGAACGCCGCGAACTCTTGCGCGCGCTCGAATTCCCTCCGCCATTCCAACTCTCCGAAATCTTTCCGGCCCACTCCGCGGATGAAATCGAGATCGCTTTCGGCCAGGCGCGCCGACGCATGAACGAAGGCCTGATGGTGAAGGATCCGGAGAGCACGTATTCGCCCGGCCGGCGCGGAATGTTTTGGTTCAAACTTAAAAAAGAACTGGCCACGCTCGACGTGGTGGTGGTCGCGGCCGAGCTCGGACACGGGAAACGAAACAGCGTTCTGAGCGATTACACGTTTGCGGTGCGCGATGAGGCGAGCGGCCAGCTTCTCCCGATCGGTAAGGCCTACAGCGGACTGACCGATGTGGAGATCGCGGAGCTGACCGAGCACTTTAAGAAACACACGATCGCCGAGCGCCGCGGCGGCCGCTATCGCGAGGTGACGCCGAACCTCGTGCTCGAGATCGCGTTCGACGCCGTGCAGCCGAGCGCGCGCCACGCGAGCGGGCTGGCTTTGCGTTTCCCACGCATCAAAGCCATCCGCCGCGACAAGACCGTGGACGCCATCGACACGCTCGCCTATGCGCGAAAACTGGCGGAGGAACGCGCAGGCGGAAAAGGTTAGCGTTCCGCCTTTAAGGTTCGTTAGCGCCGCTCGGCGTGGCCTGAGGTTTCTCCTCCGCGTCGGCGTCTTTCTCTATCGCTTTCGGTTTCTCCACTGGCGCGGCCGTAGGCTCGGCCGTCTCCGGCGTGCGCGGCGACTGCGGGCTCTCCTCCCGCGTTCTCGCACGGTTGGCGCCCTTTAAATTAGGCGTCGCTTCCTGCGGCTGCGTCACTGGCTCCGGCTCCGGCACTGACTTTGGAGGTGCGGTCGCTTGCGGCTCTTCTTCGCGGGTGGCCTCGCGCTCCCGGCGCGGTTCGCGGCCCCGGCCGCCACGCGGCGAGCGGGCTTCCTCTTTTTCCTGCGGGTCGCGCGCACCTGCCTGCGGATCGTTTTGAATGGGCGGATCAGTTACGCGACTGCGCGGCGTTTCGACCGGCTCGGCTTTTGGCTCAGGGGTCGGAGTGCTGATGGCGGTTGGCCGTGGTGTCGGTGTGCTGATGGCCGTTGGTCTCGGCGTTGGGGTACTGACTGCGGTAGGCATCGGTGTCGGCGTGCTAATGGCTGTCGGTCGCGGCGTTGGGGTGCTGACTGCAGTAGGCATCGGCGTCGGTGTGCTAATCGCGGTCGGCGCCGGCGTGGCGGCGACGGGCGTAGCCGTCGGCTCAGGAGTGGTCAGGACTCGCGCAGTGGGAGCGGCTGTTGGCTCGCTGACACTTGCTTCGGCCGTTGGCGTGGGCGTCGTGCGCGGGCCGCGTCGCGGTGTCGCGGAGGCAATCGGCTCGGGCGTTACCGACGCCGCGACGGAAGGCGCAGCGGACGCTGTGGGCGCAGGCGTTGTTTCCGCGCGGGGCGAGGACGTGGCGACTGGGGCCGGCGAGGCGTCCCCGACAATCGGTCGCTCGAAGCCTTTCTTCGGCGCGTCCGGCGGCGGCGTCGCTTCCGACCTCATTTTCTCGCGGGCGCGCTCGGCCTCTTGTTGGTTGCCAGCCGTGGCCCAACTCCGCTCGACGGTGGTTTGTCTGATCGGCTGCCCGACATTGCGCGGCCGCTCACTGGCGCGAGCAGCGAAAATCGGAGCCATGAGGGCGAGGACGTTGCCACGCACGGTGGCGCGCGGTTCTTCATCTCCGAGATCGTATTCGCGCTCGAGCCGCATCCGCTCCACCGGGCGCCGGCTCCGCCCACGCAGCTGATCGTAGTTCGGCCCTTCGTTCATGATCCGGGTGTTGCTGTAGGTAATGTTGGTCACGTTCGTCGTTTGGTTGACGATGGTGACGTTGCGCTCCACCGGCAGGACCGAGCGCTCGAGGTTCTCGGCGCCAATGTCTTCGTTCGGAATGAAAACGTATTCGTCCGCGCCGATATCGTAATAGCTGTCGGCCCATTTCTTGATCCCGGTGCGGCGCTCGAAGCGGGCTTCAGGCGGCAGCGGAGCCCAGCCGAGATGTTGTTCGCTCGACCGCCAGGAAACCCAGGCCGGCGCCCATTCATCACCTGGCACCCAAACCCAACCGACTCCACGAAGGCGAGTCCAGCGGCCGTAGTGATACGTCGCCCAACCAAATGGCTCTTCGGAAACCCAGGTCCAGCCGGCGTCGGTGTAAGCCCAGCGACCGTTTGTGTAGGGGCGCCAATCGCGCGATTGCTGCGCGGCACGGGGTTGCCAGACGTAGCCGTAATCGTTTGTCTCGCGCCAGGCGCCGTAGGGATCGAGCTTGCGGTAGAAGGTGTCGTAGGAACGCGCGGTCACTTTGCTTGAAGATGACGAAGCGGAACGCGTAGTCTCAGAACGGGAGGTGGTGGTGCGAGCCGTGGCGCGCGGCGTGGCGACCGCAGTGGATTCGGTCGTGGTGACCGTTTCCCTCGCCTCGAGAGCTTTCTCACGCGCGTCGAGATCGGCTTGCGCCTGCGCGAGGCGCTCCTGCACCTCCTTCTGCCGCTCGTCGGTAAGACGCCGCTGCACCTCGATTTCCACCTGGGCGTTGCGGTCGGCTTCGCTCATCGGTTTCTCGCACGAGAGCGCGAGGGCAGAGAGGAAAATCGGGAGCAGAAAGAACTTTTTCATCGGGAGTTAGACCACGTTCGTCGCTGGTTATTCGAAGTGAATCGGGAAGGAGGTTGCCTCCGCAGCCACATTCGCATTCGACGCGCCGGGCAAAATCGCCGACTTTAGGTGCTGGCCGTGCAAGCAAATTTCTATCAATCGGAGGTGGACCAACCTCATCCGGAACGAACCCGCGCGATCATCAAAGCGCATCCGGAAGTGCGCGCACTTTTCGGGCGCAACCCGTGGACGGCAGCGATCGCGCTCGGCGTTGTGGCGTTGCAAACCTCGCTCGCCTACACGCTCGGTCGCGCGGGCTGGGGCTGGTGGTGGCTGAGCCTGCTCCTCGCCTACGGCGTGGGCGCGTTTGCGAACCACTGCATGTACGTGGTCATCCACGATTCGATTCACAACCTCGTTTTCCGCAACAAGACGCTGAACAAGTTCGTCGCCATCCTGGCCGATCTGACTAATCTCGTGCCGGGCGCGATCGGTTTCGGCGTTTACCATCTCAAGCATCACACCCACCAGGGCGATTACGATCTCGACGCTGATATCGCGAGCCATTGGGAAGCGCGGCTCATCGGCGACAAATGGTATCGCAAAGCGATCTGGCTCCTCTTCTTCCCGCTCTTTCAAATCACGCGCCCGCCCCGCTTGAAAGCGATCACAATGTGGAACCGCTGGGTCATACTGAACGCGCTCTGCGCCATCGCCTATGACTTCGCGGTCGTCTATTTCTGCGGCTGGGCGGGCTTCTGCTATCTCGTCTTCTCGTTCTTCTTTTCCATCGGCCTGCATCCTGTCGGCGCGCGCTGGATTCAGGAGCATTACACGCTCGATCCAGAGCAGGAGACGTTCAGCTATTACGGCCCGATCAATCGCCTCGCGCTCAACGTGGGCCATCACAACGAGCACCACGATTTCCCTTCCATCCCTTGGAACCGGCTGCCGCAACTGCGCGCCGCCGCGCCAGAATTTTACGACACGCTCCGCTACCACACTTCGTGGACGCGGCTGCTGCTGCAGTTCCTCTTCGATCCGCGCTACAATCTTTTCTCGCGCGTCGAGCGGGCGGCGATGGCAGCGAAAGCCAGCCCACCGCGGCCCACTGTTTACGCGTAACAGGCTTCGGGCAGTCCTACTCCGCGCGTAGTGCCTGCACCGGATCGAGGAGCGTCGCTTTCCGCGCCGGGAAAAGACAGGCGAGGAGCGCGGCCAGACCGAGGACGGCGGCAGTGCCGGCAAGGAGAACGGGGTTGTGCGGGGAGATTTCGTAGAGCTGAGTCGTGAGCAGGCGGCCGAGGGCGAGGGCGGCGGCGATCCCGGCCACGAGGCCGATGAGCACCGGCTGCATGCCTTGGCCAAGAACAAGACGAAGGACATCGCGCGTCTGCGCCCCGAGCGCGATGCGGACGCCGATTTCGCCGGTGCGTTGCTCAACGCTGTAGGCCACGGCGCCGTAGATGCCGACGGTGGCGAGGAGAAGCGCGACCACGGCGAAGACGCCGAGCAGGATGGTCGTTAGGCGCGCCTGGCCGAGTGCTTGCGCGACAATGGTCTCCATCATTTGCGGCTGTGCGATCGCCAGGCTCGGATCGACGCTGGCCAGGGTTTTTTGCGCCTGGCGGGTGATCTCGGCCGTGGGCAGTTTGCTGCGCACGCTCACGGTCACGAACGGAAAATTCTCCTGCGCCCAGGGCCGATAAAATTCCATTTCGTTGCGCTGCGCGACGCGCTCGGAGCGCACGTCGCCGACCACGCCAATGATTTCCGTCGGGGTGCTGTTGCTGGTGACGAGCAGGGTCTTGCCAATCGGGTTTTCGTTTCCGAAAATTTTACGCGCACCCGCCTGGCTGATGAGCATCACGTTTTGATGCTCGGTCAGATCGTGTTCATCAAAGTGGCGCCCGGAGAGCAGCGGAATGCCCCAGGTCTGAAAATAACCGGGCGCGACATCGTGCGACGGCGCTGACGCGCGCTCGGCGATGGGAAGAACGTGGCCATCGGGCCGCGTGTAGAGTGTGCGGTTGCCGCCGGCGAGCGGGATATCGCCGCTTAAGCTGATTTGTTCGAAGCCTGGAACCGTGCGCAGGCTCGCATCCAATTGCTGCACGAAGCGCGCGCGCGTCGGGACATCCGGGTAAGGCGCCGCCGGCAAGGTGATGAAGCCAACCCAGAGATTCCCCGACCGGAAGCCGAGGTCCTGCCGGCTGAGGCGGAAGAAACTGGCGATGAGCAAGGCCGCGCCCGCGAGGAGCGTGACCGAGAGCGCCACCTGCGCACCGACGAGCAGCTTGCGGAAGCGCTGTTGCTTCAGGCTCCCACTACTGCCGCGGCCGCCTTCTTTCAGACCTTCCACCAGGTCGGCGCGCGAACTTTGCCAGGCCGGATACAAACCCATGACGAGGCCGGTGAAAAGCGAGAGCGCGATCGCGAACGCGAGCACCGGAAGCGATAAACCAATTCGCGCACCGGCATCGAGCGGGAGGAAATTCGCCGCCAGTTTCGGGATGAGCGGGACCAGTTGCCAGGCCAGCAACGCGCCCGCCACTCCCGCCAGCCCGCTCAAAAGGACGCTCTCGAGAACGAAGAGTCGCAGGACGCTCGACCGCGATGCGCCCAGCGCCATGCGCAGAGCGATCTCCCGTCGACGCCCGCTGAAGCGCACGAGCAAGAGATTGGCCACATTGCTGCAGGCAATGAGCAGGACGAAACCTACCGCGCCGAGAAGCGTGGCGAAAGCCGGCCGCAAATCCCCGCTCACATCTTCGGGCAGAGTCTTCAGGAGATTCGTGACGTCAGCGTCGATCTTGCCCGGGTTTTGCGCTTTATAACTTTGCGCCAGCGGCAGCAGCGCTGCCTCAACCTGTGCCACCGTCTGGCCCGGCTTCATCCGGCCGATGACGCGCAAGAATGCGGTCCCGCGCATCATCCGCTCGTGAGAAAAGCCAGGAATCACGAACGGTTTCGTGGTCCAGACTTCATTGCCATTTGGGCCGACCCACTGCGCGGGCATGTTCGGCAGCACGCCCACGATCGTGTGCGCCACGCCGTCGAGCGTGAGGCCGCGCCCGAGCACGTTTGGATCGCCGCCAAGCCGGGTCCGCCAGAATTTCTCGGAGACAACGGCGACATCTGCACCTTCTTCTTCCTGCGGCAGGAAAGTGCGCCCGCGGATCGGTCGCACCCCGAGGACATCGAAATAATTAGCCGTCGCCCGGAAGCCCTGCAGCTGCACCGGTTCGCCCACGCCGGTGAGGGTGAAGGCGGTAAAACTCTCTGCCGCGAAGCCGTCGAAAATGGTCTGCCCATCGCGGTAATGCATGAAGCGCGGGGCGGAGAGCGGGAAATCGAAGGTGTCGCCGCCCTTGGGTTTGGTGAAAAGATGAATGACGCGACCCGGCTCTTCGAATGGAAGACCGCGCAGGAAGAGGTCGTTGATCAGACTGAAGATGGTGGTATTCAGCCCAATCCCGAGGGTGAGCGTGAGGAGGGCGAGCAGGGTGAACCCGGGAGATTTGCGTAACTGCCGGAGCGCGAAGCGGAGATCGGTCATCATGGCGTAACGTTGGGATGCGGCGGCGGGCAGTTTTGGATTCGATCAATTCGGCAAAATCTGGGTTCTGCAAGTCGTCCCCATCTGCTGCCGCCAGCCTCGCTCCACCGACTTTCTAGGTAAAAACTGCTTGCGGGTCCAGTCGATTGCACCGATATGGGGCGCTCCTGATGCGAAAAATTACCCCCATTACCATCATGTGCGGCTGCTTCCTGGCCGCATCCCTCCAAGCCGCTGCGCCCCTTACCTTCGCGCCCGTCCGTAATAACCCGACGGCCGCGAGGGCGAGCACGACGAAGGCGACCGCAGAGCAGCCCTTCGTTTTCAAAGACGCCAAAGGCAAAGTCGTCTCCGTCCCGGTGACGGAGGCTGGTGCGAAACGCAAGCTCGTCGGCCCCGTCGCCAAGGTGGACCCGAAGCTGGATCCGACCCTGGCGCGCGCCGCTACCATCGCGCAAGAGCGGGCCAACGCCCACTCGAAGTCGCGTTGCTGGCGCTATGTGAAGCAGGCTCTCCTCGCCGCTGGAGCGGTCGATTCGTATCCGAAGACCGCGCTGGCTAAAGAGGCTGGTTACGAACTTGTCCACAGCTACGGCTTCAAGAAACTTGCTGTGAGCAATCCCTACGCGGCTCCTGTTGGCGCCGTCCTGGTTTACACCGCGAGAGGCGCAGGCCACGTCGAGATTCGCACGAAGACCGGCTTCGTGAGCGACTTCAAAGCGCCCACGCCGTCCAAGCGCAAGCTGATCGGCGTTTACGCCAAGGCGTAAACCCGCGCCGCGCGAAGCCGGCTGACTCCAGCCGTCGGGATCATAGGAGAACTCGATCAGAAGATCGTCTTCGGTTCCGGGTTGACCAGGAGCTTCTGAAAACGCGGGTCACTGCGCAGTGGGTCCCAAACCCAGCGCCATTTCAAATCGGTCAGCGTCATGTTATAAACCGCGCCGCCTTGCCATCCCCCCGGTGCTCTTAATAGGCGGTCGATCAAATCGAGGGCCTTTTCTGTTTCGCCTGTCTGCGCATAGACCAAGGCGAGCGCGCCCGAAAGGGCGTTTCGTTCGGCGATACTTCCCGGCTCCTCGTTTTTGATCGCGATTTGCGCCTCTTGCACGGCATCCTCTTTCCTTCCGAGCAGCCCATAGATCACTGCCAGGTCGGCCCGTGTGCTGCTGAAGCGTCGATCAGTCGGCGACACGGCAATCTCGCTCTGGAGAGTTTCCGCGGCCGACTCCAGGGCCTGCCGCCGGACGATCGGATCGGCGTCGCGAGCCACCGCGAGGAGCGCTTCGTGAAAAGGCTTCACATGGGCGGCGAGCGAATGCGGCCCCTCAGCCGCGAGGCGCGGTGGCACTGCCGCGAGAAAGCGCGCCGCGCTTGGGTAATCGCGCTCCAGCATAGCCGTCTCGTAACGAGCCAGATTGCGCCAGTCCTCTGCCGGGGGCAGCGATGCCTCAGTCAACATGGCCACCGCCTTTTTCAAAACACCAATATCGCCCGTGAGGCGGAACTCGTCATTCGCGCGCCGCCAGAGCGAGAGGTACGGTGGCGCCGCCGGCCGCAACGCGATCACGCGGTCCAGTGCTTGCATGGCCTCGGGCCAATTCCGCAGCCATTCATTCGTGAGACCGAGAAAGGCCGCGACCGTGGCGTTGCGCGGGTCGAGCACCTCGGCGCGTTGCAGAGCAGCCAGACGCTCCCGCCACTTGTTTTGGCGCTTGGCGATGAAGGCCGCGAGGAGCGGGACTTCGGCGGAGTTGGGCAGGAATTCTGCCGCCCGGGCGAGCTCGGAAAGCGCGCGGTCGAGATTGTTATCGCCGTAGAAATAGGAATGGGCCAGGGCCAGCCGTGCCTCCCCCAGGTCAGGTCGCAGCCTCAGAGCGACCTCAGCTTCCGTCCGAGCTTTCGCTCTGAGGACCGATTGCGAACGCTGATGGTAGCCTGCACTGGCCACGATGGAGAGGCGCGCGCGCGCCAGAGCGAAATCCGGATCGAGTTCGATCGCCTCCTGGTAAAGCTGAAGGGCTTGATCCATCGCGGCGTCGGTCGTGCCCCCGAGTTCGGCCTCGCGTGCGCGCAGATAACGCAGATACGCCTCCGGGTTCTCCGTCGGTTTGGCAGCCGCGATCGCTTTTTCCGATGGGCTAAGCGTCGCTTGCAAGGCCTGCGCGACTTCGAGCGCGAGTTCGCCTTGGAGAGAAATGCTCTCGCGCAAAGTCCGTTCATAGCGTTCCGACCAAACCTCCCGCTCGTCGTTCGCATCGATCAAGGCAACGTTCAGAACCACCTCTGAACCCACGCGCCGGACGCTGCCGGTGAGCAAGTGCGAGACGCCGAGGGCGCGTCCCACCTCTCGGAAATCCCGCGTACGGCCCGTCCCGCCGTATTCCCTGGTCGAAGCGCGGGCGATCACTTTGATACCTCTGATCTTGCCGACGCTGGTCGAGATATCGTCTGCGATCCCTTGGCTGAAAAACGCATCCTCCTTCTCACTGCTGAGGCTCTCGAACGGCAGGACGGCGACGCCCTTTTCCATTCGAACCGACGCGGCCGCCGGAGCCGGATCGGGCCGGAGCAGAAAGGCGCAAAGCGCGAGCGCCAAGATCGCCGCAAAAGTGGCGGCGGCGGCAAGTCGGCGGCGTCTTTTTTGCGCGATGCGGCCGCGACAGGCCTCGAGAGCGCGCAGCATCTCTTCCGCGGACGCCGGCCGATGGGCGGGATCGAGGGCGAGACAGGATTCCAATACATCCACGATCGCCTCCGGCACTGCGCGCTTGCGCAATTGCTCCAGCGGAAGCGGCTCTTCCGTCTGCCGTTTTCGAATCTCTTCGATCGTCGTTCCCGGCGACGGGAGCCGGCCCGTCAAAGCAAACCACATCGTTGCGCCGAGCGCGTAGAGATCAGTCCGCGCATCGATGACGCCGCCCGCAAGCTGCTCTGGGCTGGCAAACGCGGGAGTGCCGACAAACCCGCCCTGTGTCAGCTCCATTTCGCCGGTGGCTTTGATGGCCTTGGCGAGTCCAAAGTCGATCACCTTCACCTCGACCACGCCGGCGGCAGCTCGATCCGCGAGCATGATATTGCCCGGCTTCAAATCACGATGGACGAGTCCGCGCTCCGCCGCGGCGATCAGAGCGCGCGCGGTCTGGACCGCAATCCCGAGTACGCACGGGAAGGCGAGTGGACCTTCCCGCCGGACGCGCGCTTCAAGGGTTTCGCCCTCCACCAGTTCCATCGCGCAATAGCAGCGCGCCCCATCGAGGGTGGCGCCGAATCGAAAGACGTTGGCGATGTTCGGATGACGCAAAACGGCCGCCGCGCGCGCCTCGCGGAGAAAGCGCTCGTGCACCGCTTCCGGCTCGCTCGGGTGTGTCCGCGTTTCCACCACCTTCAACGCGACCGCACGATGAAGCACGCGATCGTGCGCGCGATAGGTTACCCCCATCGCGCCGCGCCCCAATTCCCACAGCGAACCATCTTCGCGCCGCTCAATCTCAAAGTCGCCGATAATTGCGTCTTCCCCCGGCGCGCTTTCGGACGCGTCGGCCAGACCCGCGCGCAACAGGCACGCCAGACAGTCTTCCCTCCCGCCTAACGACTCCCCGCACGCCACACAGGCAGCGGTTGGCGGTGACGGTGCGAGCGTGGGCACAAGCAGTCAACCCTCTCGCAAGACGCGTAGCAGCTCGCGCAATTCCGCGTCCACCGCGGCTTCGTTCTCGACCGTCCGCCGCACTTCCACCCGCAGCATTTCGCGATAACGCGCCCGCAGCCGGGCGACGTGACTGCGCAAGGTGGATTCCGCGATGGCCAGACGCGCAGCGAGTTCCTGGTAGCTAGGTGGCGCCACGGCGCCCACCGTAAGGAACACCCGCAACGCTCCGAAGATCTGCTCTTTTCTTTCCGCTTTGTAGGCGGCGGCCAGGCGCGCGAGCACGGTGGTGGTGAGCGTCTCTGCCCAACTCCGTTCATAAAGCCGATCCTCCGGGAGCGTGTTCGGGCACCAGGCCCGCTGACTTTGAAGTAATGATTCGGCCGCCGCGGTGCGCGCTTCCTCGAACGGGACAAAATACTGACCTCCCCCGCGCTTTAGTCTGGCCGCGCGGTCGCGGATATCGCTCAGGAAATGCTTGAAGGACGCAAGAAGGAAGGAGCGGAATTTCCCCTTCCGCCGATCGGTCCGGGCGTAGATTTTGTGTTCAATGAAATAGGCAAAGAAGCCTTGCGTCACATCCTCCGCGTCGTGCCAGGAGTGGCCAACCGCGCGCGCGTAGGTGTAGAGCGGTGGCCAATAGGTCTGGCAAAGCTGGGCCAGCGCGGCCCGCGCATTCTCAGGCTCGATCTGACTCTCAGCCGCCGCCAGGACCACGCTCCAATGCGTTGGAGTGAAAAAATCCGATGCCGCTAGAACCTCCGCCGAGAGCTTCTTCACGGGACGATTTTTAAAGAAAGCGACGAAAAACGGCAAGCCCAGAGCGAGCCGCAATCCCGGGGGGCGAGAGATTTTTTTCGGATTCTTTGCAGCGGCTCCCCGGGAACGCCTTTGTTCACGATGAGCGCTCGCGCCATCGCCTGCGGAAATACCGTGGCAGAAGCGGGCTCCCAGAAATGAATAACCCACTCACTCGCCTGCCAGCAGCGCCGCATCCATCTCAGCGAACCCGCACCCCACACCGCCTGCTGGCTACGGTGGCGGTGCTCCTATTGTGGAGCGAGGGCGCGAGGGCCGCGACTTTCGACGTGCAAGTTGGGACCGCCAACGGGATATCCTTTACCCCCCGGTCGCTTTCCATCCAGCCTGGCGATACGGTTGTCTGGACGTGGGCGGGGAGCCTCACTCACAGCGTCACCTCCGGGGAGGACACGCCCAGCGGCCTGTTCGATTCGGGGGTGCACCGGAGTCCGTTTACCTTTTCCTTCACTTTTCCGAACGCAGGCACATTCGACTACTTCTGTCAGCCCCATCTCCAGATGGGAATGGTGGGCCAGATCATCGTGGGCAGCGGGACGCCCGCAACCTCCGCGCAGCCTCTCAACGTCTCCACCCGTATGCGCGTGGAAACGGGCGACAATGTGCTCATCGGCGGGTTTATCGTCATCGGTTCGCAGGCCAAGAAAGTGATCGTGCGCGCGATCGGCCCCTCGCTGCCCACCGCCGGCAAGCTGGCCAATCCCACGCTTGAACTCACCGGCCCCGGCGGCTCGATCGCTTCGAATGACAACTGGCGCACGACGCAGGAAGCGGAGATCATCGCCAGCACCGTCCCGCCCATGGATGATCTCGAGTCGGCTATCGTGGCGACGTTGCCCGCCAGCAGCACCGGGCTGGGCTACACTGCGATCGTCCGCGGCGCGGCGGGGAGCACGGGAGTCGGTTTGGTCGAGGTTTACGATCTCGATCAAGCCGCCGCGTCGAAACTGGTCAACATTTCCACCCGCGGCTCCGTTCAGACGGGGGACAACGTCATGATCGGAGGTTTCATCCTCGGCCGCTCGAGCAACCCGGCCAAAATCCTCGCGCGCGGGCTCGGCCCCTCGCTCACGCAATCCGGCGTTAGTGGCGTTCTGCCCAATCCAACCCTGGAATTGCGGAACGCCAACGGCACCCTCGTGCAAAGCAACGACGATTGGCGTGCGACGCAGCAGGCGGAAATCCAGGCCACTGGAATCCCGCCGCAAAACGACCTCGAATCGGCGCTCATCGCCACGCTGCAGCCCGGATCGTACACCGCGATCCTGGCCGGGAAGAACGGCGCAACCGGCGTCGGGCTGGTCGAGCTTTTCCAATTGCCCTGACCGGCTCCGCGCATGGCGACCGGCGCACCGCGCTTCTGGATTTGGACGAATTGCGCACTCGCGCTCGCGTTGGCTTCCCTCGCGCAGGGAGAGGATCTTCCGGGCCTGGACGCACGCCAGCCGGTAGGCGCTTATTTGAACGGCGTCTTCCCGCCGACGGCCGACGCGTTTGCGTTTCCGCCGGTCCTCTCCGCCACGCACGCCTTCTCCGATCTCCGCACGCTCGCGCCCGCCGCGGGCTTCGTTCCTTTTACGGTCAACTCTCCGCTCTGGTCCGATGGCGCAATCAAAACGCGTTGGATGGCGGTGCCAAATGACGGCCCGCCCTACACGCCGGAGGAACAGATCAACTTCGCCCCGGTCGGCGAATGGACCTTCCCGCATGGGACGGTCTTCATGAAGCATTTTGAGTTGGTCGTGGATGAGGCGACCGGCGCGCGCAAAAGGCTGGAGACGCGGTTCCTCGTCCGCAATGCCGCCGGCTCGGTTTACGGCGTGAGCTACAAATGGCGGCCGGACAACAGCGATGCCGATCTGTTGCCGGATGGACTGGAGGAGGACATCCCGATTGCCGACCCCGCGGGAGCGGTCCGAATCCAGCGTTACAGTTACCCGAGCCGCGCCGATTGTCTCTTCTGCCACAACCAACAGGCGAACTACGTCCTCGGGCCGAAGACGCGTCAGTTGAATGGCGAATTCACTTACCCGGAGACCGGTCGTACAGCGCATCAGCTTCGCACCCTCACTCATCTCGAGATGCTCAACCCGCCACCGAGCGATCCCACCTTCGCCAGCTATTCGCGCACCGTCCCCATGAGCAACCCGACCGCGCCGATCCAGGACCGGATGCGCTCCTGGATCGATTCGAACTGCTCGCATTGCCATCGCCCGGGCGGGTTCGGACCCGGCTACGACGGACGCTACGACACGCCCCTCGCCAATCAGAACCTGATCAACACCTACGTTCGCTTTCGCAACCTCGCCGGCTCGCTCCTCTACCAGCGTGATAATGCACTCGGCCCTCTCAAAATGCCGCCTCTGGCCAAGAACGTGATTCACCAAAACGCCATGGCCACGCTCCGGCAATGGATCGCCAGCCCGCTCGAAGTGCTCTCGGTTTATTTGTTCGAGGACAACCACCATCTCGCCGTCCGTTTCAACAGCCGGATCGATCCGCAGACAGCCGCCGTCGCTTCCCACTACTCCCTCGATCAAGGCGCCACGATTTCGGAAGCCGCGCTCTCCACCGAACCGGACACGATCATCCTTACCGCCACCGGTCTCACACCGAACCTGGCTTACGTTCTCACCGTGGACGAAGTCCGCGATACGGCGCCCTCGGCGAATAGCATCTGGCCCTCCAGTCGCTTCGCCTTTACAGCGCAATTTCCGCCCGCTCCATCCGTGAGGCGACTCGCCAATCTGTCCGCTCGCGTCCAAATCGGCGACAACCAAAACGTCGCCATCGCCGGGTTTATCATCCGCGGCGGACCGCTAAAACGGATCGCAGTCCGCGCCCTCGGTCCATCGCTCGCCGCTTCCGCCATCCAAAATTCTCTGGGCGATCCCGTCCTGGAATTACACGACAGCGCGGGCCGGATTATCGCCACGAACGCCAGCTGGGAGGAAAACGCCAATCGACAAGAGATCGTGGATGCGGGTCTGGCGCCCTCGTTCTCCCGTGAAGGCGTCCTCCTGCTCAGGCTTCCCGCCAGCGAAACCGGCACGCCTTACACCGCCGTTCTGCGGAGCGCGAGCGACGCCACCGGGATCGGTCTGATTGAACTTTACGATCTCGACCGCGGCCTCGGGCCCGAGTTGCGGAACCTTTCCACCCGCGGCTTCGTGCAGACCGGAGACACAGTCATGATCGGCGGCCTGATTGTGGCCGGCGTCAGTCCGCAGCGGGTGATCGTGCGCGCGCTGGGTCCCTCGCTCCCGGTCAGCGGCCGCCTCGCCGATCCCGCCCTGGAGTTGTTCGACCAGAACGGCGTCCTCATCGCCAGCAACGACAATTGGCGCAGCGCGCAGGAAGCCGAGATCGTCGCCACGACTGTACCCCCGACGAACGAACTCGAATCAGCCATCGTCGCCACTCTCCCGCCCGCGCCGCACACCGCCATCGTTCGCGGCCGGGACGGCACCGCCGGCGTCGCGCTCCTGGAAGTTTTCGCTTTGGAATAAGGCTGCGCGCCCTCCGGATTACCGCATCCGCGGGCGCGCGTCTGTGCCGGATAGAGGAGCGGGCGCCGAAATTGTCGCGAAAATTCTTGCCGCGCGCTCGGAAATTCGTCATAAAGCCGGCGCGTGAGCCGATTTGTCCTTTGCCTTTGCGGCTGCTTTTTGGCTGGGTCCGTCTTCGGCGCGGACGTTGAGATCTTCACCGCCCCCAAACCGGCCAAGCCCAAACCCGACGCGGTTCCCGCTTCCAAGACCGCGCCCAGTGCGGACGTTTTGGTCGCGGTTAACACCGCGCCCGCGCTGCCTCGCACCCCGGTGCCTGATCTCACGTCGCCCGCGCCGAAAGACGACACCAGCACCGCGATGCGCGCTCTCCCAGTGGTAAAGCCGGCACCTCCAGTCATCGTGTCCAAAACGTCCGCCGCCTCCAAGATTCCGCCTGCGCCGGGCAAAGCGTCTGCGCCGTTGAAAAAGATCGTTAGCGCTCCTCCGGCGAGAGCGCTTCCAGTGCCCGCGCGGTCGCCAGCTGCGCAGTCGCCCGCGCCCAGGCAATTCACTTTTACAGATCGCGCCGGTCGCACCGTCGCTGCGCCCGTGGTGGATCGTTTCCAGACCCGACGGATCATTTATCCGCTGGCCAAAATCGATCCGCGCATCAGCCCGAAGCTGACCCGCGCCGCCTCCATCGCCCAGGAACGCGCCCACGCGCATTCGAAAGCGCGCTGCTGGGCTTACGTAAAGAATGCGCTCCTCGCTTCCGGGGTGATTTCGACTTATCCAAAATCAGCGTACGCCAAGCAAGCGGGCGAAGAATTGGTGCGCGAATATGGGTTCAAGAAGTTGCCCATCCGCGATCCCTACGCGGCGCCAGTCGGCGCAGTGCTGGTCTATGGTTCACGCCGCGCGGCCGGCCATGTCGAGATCCGGACGAAGACCGGTTTCGTGAGCGACTTCCAAAACAAGAAACCGTCTCCGCGTCCGCTCATCGGCATCTACGCCAAGGCTTAGCACGCGCTTAAGTGCGCCGGTAAAGGACATCGCGCAGTTGCTCTTCAAGCGTCTTGCTCCGCTGCAGCGCTTCATCGAAATGCTCCTTCGCCAGGGTCAGCACCCGAGTCGGCTCGCGCACGATCACCGTAGCGTTCCGCGGCGCGCCGGTTAACAAAGCGACTTCGCCGAAAAAGTCGCCGCTCCGCAAAGTGACATCGGCAAACGGCACGCCATCCTTCTCGCCCCGCACTTCCACCACGCCGGATTCGATAACGTAAAATTTATCCCCCACCTCGCCTTGCCGAATGATGGCCTCGTCCGCCGCGAAGGTCTCTCGCTTCATCCGCTCGGCAAATTCCGCCAGCATCGCCGGCGGTTGCTCGGCGAAGAGCGGACACTTGCGCAGGAACTCCGCCAGGCGCAGGGCCTCTTTCACCGCCACATCGGAAACGATCCGGCCATCGACGAGGTTGATGATGCGATCTGCCACATCGAGGATCCGCGGGTCATGCGTCACGAGCAAAATCGTGGCGCGCTCCTCCGTCGCGAGATTCTGCAGCAAATTGACCACGTCCCGCCCGGACTCCTTGTCGAGCGCTGCCGTCGGCTCATCGGCCAGGACGAGCTTCGGCCGGTTGACTAACGCGCGCGCCACCGCGACGCGCTGGCGTTGCCCGCCAGAAAGCGCCTGTGGTTTGTGTTCCGTCCGATGGCCAAGCCCGACGCGCTCGAGGATTTCCTTCGCGCGGCGGTCGCGCTCGCCCGCATCGGAAAGCGTGAGCTCGATCGCCATGTTCACGTTCTCGCGCGCGGTTAACGAGTCGAAGAGATTGTGCGCTTGAAAGATAAAGCCAATCCCACGTCGCACCTCCACCAGCTCGCGCGGAGTCAGCTTCGACAACTCGCGACCAAGGGCGTGGATCTCGCCGGCTTGCACGGAGCGAAGTGCGCCGATGAGCGTGAGCAAAGTCGTTTTGCCCGACCCCGACGGGCCCGTCATGATGATGATTTCCCCCGGCTGCAGATCGAGATTGTTCTCGAAAAGGACCTGCTTCCGGTTTTCGCCTCCACCGAAAAAGTGATTGAGCGCGCGGACGCGCACCGCGGGTTCGAGTTCGTCCAGCGGCAGCATCAGAACAATTCCGCCGGATCGATCGCGAGGGCTTTGCGCACGGCGAGCAGACCGGAGATGAGACACATGCCGATGGTCAGCAAAAGGACTAATGCCACGCGCCCGAGAGTTAGTTTTGTCACGATCCCGGTCAGCGCGGTCAGGATGGAATAAAGCCCGAACGTCGTCATTAGCGCCGGCACGAAACCGAGCATGCCGAGCATTACGGCCTGCAGCAGGACCAGCCTAACGAGTGCGCGATTCGGATAACCGAGCGCTTTCATGGTCGCAAGTTGCGGGAGGTGATCGGCGATATCGGTATAGAGAATTTGGTAACAAATAAAGATGCCGATCACGAATCCGACCGCGACGCCCATCGTGAAAACGAACCCGGCTGGCGTCGCCTTCTGCCAGGTCGCTTTTTCACGTGCCACGATTTCATCTTTGCGGAGAATCTCCGCTTCCGGTGCGCCGAGCGCGTTCAACTTATCCCGTACCCGATCAGCCGATGCGCCGGGCTCTAGCTCGATGGCGCCGACGAAAACATCACCCCGGTGCCGGAAAGGGAAAAGGGTAAAGAAGGTGTCGACGCTGGTCAGAATATTCCCGTCGTAATAATAGTCCGGCCCGAGATCGAAAGTGCCGGCTACGGTCACAGCGCGATCCGCCAGCTCTGCCTTTTCACCCTCCCCGAAGCGTCCGAAAAATGCGCGCGAGCGTTCGTCGAATAGGATCGTCATGTGCGTGCGCAACCGTTCCGCCAGCCGCTGCAGCGTGCCCCCTTCGAAGACCGGACGATCCGGATCAAACGCCAGTACCCGGATACCGTTGCGCACGCCGTTGGAGGGATTGCGCAGGTCGCTCGCCAGATCCTCCAGGTAAAGCGGAGAGACGCGCTTCACCCCCGCCAGCCCCGCGGCCTGCTCCAGCCTGGCAAGCGGAAAAGTTTCGTGCGTATTGAAGATGTGGAGCGAACGGCTCACCATCACCAGCTCCGCGCGGAGGGACTGCAGCACGTTGGTCTGGCTATCGTAGAGGCCGTTCAGGAAGCCGACTTCCATGAACATGATCAGGACCGCGAAGGTGATCGCCGCGATCGAAACCGCGAGCGTGACTTTGTTGTGCGCGATGTTCCGCCAAGCCAACGGTGTGCGGCGCGCGCTCATCTAGAACAGCTCGGCCGGATCAGCCGCGCGCAACTTCCGCACCGCGAGAAAGGTGGCACTAAAACACATCAATCCCGTCAGCAAAAAAACGCCCACCGCACGGCCGAATTCCATCCCCACCGGCACGAGCGCATGCTGGCGCAGGAGCGCATATAAGCCGATCGCGCCGAAAAACGCCGGCACGAACCCCAGCCCGCAGAAGATGAACGCCTGCCGCCCAATTGCTCCATAGACGTAGCGATTGTCGTAGCCGAGCGCTTTGAGCGTGGCGTATTCACGCAGCCGATTCTGCACTTCGCTCGCCAGCACCTGGTAGAGAATGACCGCGCCCGCGATGAACGCGATCAGCACGCCCGTCGTGAACATGATGCCGATCGGTTTCACCTTGAGCCAGAATCGCTGCTCGGCCGCCGACAATTCCGCGCGAGTGGCCGCAGTCGCCGCGGGCGCAAGGATTCGCCGCATCTCCGCCGCCGTCTTCGCGGGCGACACGCCCGGAGCCAGCTTGACCAATCCCAGACCGACCCGCTCCGCCGAAGCCGAGTCACGAAAGACATCGAGAAACGTATCGCGTCCAGTCACGAGAGTGGCGCCCGCGACGAAGCCCGCGCCGATGCCATAACGACCGACGATGCGCAATTGATGGTGTTGCAACTCGGAGACCGCGCCGACGTCGATCGGTCCCTGCTCCGGCCGCGACAGTCGGTCGCTCAAGGCGGTGTCACGCACTTTTAACAACGGCAACTGATCGTTCACCGCCGCGTCGCGAAACGGTCGCTGCGCCGGATCCACTCCGAGCGTCAGCACATTCCAACGCTCGCGCGTTTCCGTGTTCCGCCATTCCCCCAGCCCGATCCAGAGCGGCGCCACTGCCGTCACTCCCTCGATTGCGCGCACCTGCTCCAGGCGATTGCGCGGAAACTGCGCCGCGCGCGCGAGGAAAACGTATTGCGGCGAAAGCACGAGCACATCGAAGTCGAGCGCTTCATAGACGTTGATCGCGCTGCTCCCAGCCGCGGCGTAAAAGCCGAGCTGCATGAAAATGAGCAGGATCGCGAGCGAAATGCCGCCCAACGCCACGGCCGAGCGCACCTTGCTCTGAAGCACGTTTCGCCAGGCGAGCGGCGTCTTCATCGCGCCGCGGTCGCGCTTTCCGCAGCTGGTGTTTTCAGATCGATCCGCACCGCCACTTCCATATGCGTGAAGCGCGCGATCGCGTCCGACTGATCGAGCTTGATCCGCACTTCCACGATGCGCTTGTCCTTGTCCGCCCGCGGATCCACATCGAGGACGTCGTTCTTGTTGATGAGCGCGCCGACTTCTTCGACCACGCCGCCGACCGGCTCGGGTAGAGCGTCGCTGGTAATTGTCGCCCGCTGACCCACCCGCACCGCGCCCACATCCGTCTCATGCACTTCCGCGATCACGTGCATGTCGTTCGTGTTCCCCATGCGCAAAATCGGATCGTTCCCGATTCGCTCGCCAGGGTAAGTGAAAACCTTCAAGACCTCGCCATCGATCGGCGCGCGGAGAATGGTTAACTCCAGCTGCGCCTCCGCCACCTTCAGCCGTGCCTCCGCCGACGCCACTGCGACCATGCTCGGCACGCGCGCGAGCGCCGCTTCCGTCGCGCGCAGCTCCGCCCGCGCTTTGGCCAATTCCGCTTCGCGGCTATCGACGGCGAATTTTTGATCATCGAGCTGTTTCCCTTCGATGACCGACTTCATGGAGCTGAAACGCGTCAACTCGCGGCGTTCGCGTTCGAGCGCGATCTCGAGCGCGCGCACTGCCTCTTTGCTCTGCTCCAGTTGCGCGTTGCCGTAGCGCGTCTCCGTCTCCAGTCGCTCGCGCGCCTCCCGCACCGCCACCTCTGCCGCGTCCCGTTCCGCAGTCCGCAATGGAAACGTATCGAGATTTCCGAGCACATCGCCCGTCTTCACTTTCGCGCCGTCGCTCACTCGCAAACTCAGCACGCGCAGCCCCGGTTGCGCCGCGATCGCGATAGCCGCACGCCCGGGCGTGACGCGTCCGAGCGCCGTCACCGCCGTGCGCTCACCCGCTCGATTCGTCCCCGCCTCCCGTTTGCCACACCCGCCCAAACCTAACGAAAGGCTACAGAACACAAATAGGGCGCAACGTGAAATCACGGCAGCCCGTTCATAACAGAGCGCTCCCGCCAGCGTCAACGCGCGCAGCACGAGCGATTTTTCTGCGTGATATCCTCCGCGCGCTTCGCTGTAATCAACTCCGGATGTTCGAACCCCTCGCGATTGTCGGGATGGCCTGTCGTCTTCCCGGCGGCGCAGACTCGCCGCAAGCGTTTTGGAATCTGCTGCGCGATGGCGTGGATGCGATCACCGAGGTGCCGGCGGAGCGCTGGGACGCGGCGCGCTTCTTCCATCCGAACTCCGCCGCGCCGGGGCGCATGGTTTCGCGCTGGGGCGGCTTCGTTGAAAATGTGGACTCTTTCGACGCGGCGTTTTTCGGCATCGCGCCACGGGAAGCGGCGTGCGTGGACCCACAACATCGCTGGCTCCTGGAGACGACTTGGGAAGCGCTGGAAGATGCGGCGCTGCCGCCGGAAACGCTTGCGGGGTCGCGCACCGGAGTCTTCATCGGGATCTCGCACAGCGAATACCCCACGCTGCATCGGCGCGATGCCTCTTCGATCGATCGCTACACCAACATCGGCAGCGCGCTCTCGATCGCCGCGAATCGGATCTCGTTTCTTTTCGATTTCCACGGCCCCAGTTTTGCCGTCGATACGGCGTGCTCGTCGTCGCTCATGGCGTTGCATCTCGCCGCGCGCAGCCTGTGGTCGGGCGAATGCGAGCACGCGCTGGTCGGCGGCGTGAACGCCGTGCTCACGCCTGAGGGCGGTATCGGATTCAGCCAGGCGCACATGCTCTCGCCGCGCGGGCGTTGCCGGGCTTTCGACGCCAGCGCGGATGGTTACGTGCGCTCGGAGGGTGCGGGGATGGTTGTCCTGATGCCGCTTAAAACGGCGCAGGCGCTTGGGTTGAAACCGCGGGCGCTGCTCGCCGCGACGGCCTCAAATCAGGATGGCCATTCGGCCGGCGGGCTCACTGTGCCGAATCAGGAAGCGCAGGAAGCGATGATCCGCGAGGCGCTGCAAAGCGCAGGGCTCGCGGCGCGGGACGTTGTCTACATGGAAGCGCACGGCACCGGCACGCCCGTCGGCGATCCGATCGAAGCGCGCGCGCTGGCGGAGGTTTTGTCGGAAGGTCGTCCGGCGGGTGAACGGCTGTTGATCGGTTCGGTAAAGACGAACATCGGGCATCTGGAACCGGCCTCCGGCATGGCGGGTTTGATCAAAGCCATCCTCGTGCTGGAGCAGCGAATGGTCCCGCCGAATCTCCATTTCGACGAACCAAACGCGCTGCTCCCGCTCGATCGCGTAGAGGTTCCCACGCAGCTCACTCCGTTGCCTTCCACGAACGGTCGAACACCGCTCGTCGGCGTAAATTCCTTCGGCTTCGGAGGCTCAAACGTCCACGCATTGCTGGCTCCTGCTCCGGAGGTATTACCAACCAGCGAGCAGCCTGACAACGAGCCGTGTCTCTTTCCCTTCTCCGCGCGCAGCCCGGAGGCGCTGGCGGAATACGCGGCGGCCTACGGGAAGTTCATCGACGCCAATCCGGAGCTTTCGCTGAGCGATTTTTGCGCGGCGGCTGCGCTCGGCAAATCGCATCACCCGCTGCGGCACGCGCTGGTCGCGCAGTCGCTCCCGGACTTGCGCGCGCAACTTCAGAACGTTCGCGATCCGGCGACGACGACAACGGCGCGGCCGAAGATCGCGTTCATCTTTAGTGGCCAGGGTCCGCAATGGTGGGCGATGGGGCGCCAGCTTTTCCATCAGGAAAAAGTGGTCCGCGAATTTTGGGAACGGTGCGACGCGACCTGCCAAAAACTCGGCGGCCCGAAGCTGCTCGACGAACTCCTCGCGGACGAATCGGCGTCGCGCCTGCACCACACCGACATCGCGCAGCCCGCGCTCTTCGCGCTGCAAGCAAGCCTCGTGGAGCTCTGGCGCGCATGGGGAATCGAGCCCGCCGCGGTCCTTGGCCACAGCGTCGGCGAAGCGGCGGCAGCGTGGGCGGCGGGCATTTTCGATCTCGACGAAATCTTCCGCATCATCATCGCGCGCAGCCGCTGGCAGGCGACCACGCACGGCCAGGGCCGAATGCTTGCGGCTTCGATCTCGGCGGAGGACGCGAAGAGCTGGGAGCGAAAATTCCCGGGCTCGGTCAGTCTCGCCGCCATCAACGCGCCGCGGCAGGTCACACTTTCCGGCGACGCCAAAGCGCTGGAAGAAATCGCGACAGCGTTGAACGCAGCGGAAATTTTCTGTCGTTTCCTGCAAACGGAATACGCCTTCCACAGCGCGCAAATGGACGCCATCGAGAATGGTCTACGCAGCGACCTTGCGCGGAATCGCCGGCGCGGAAGCAAAGATTCCGATGATCTCCACCGTCACCGGCGCGGCGGTCCGCGGCGCTGAAATGGACGCAGATTACTGGTGGCGCAACGTCCGCGAATCGGTGCGTTTTTCCGATGGCATCACCCAATTGCTGCGCGACGGCTTCACCGCTCTGATCGAGATCGGCCCGCATCCTGTGATGGCCGCGGCGCTGGCGGAAATTACCCTCGCGGAAAAATCTCCCGCAGTCGCAATGGCGTCGCTGCGCCGTGCCGAGGACGAGCGACCGACCATGCTGCACGCGCTCGGAAAGCTGTATGAAAGAGGCGCGGCGGTGCGCTGGCACGCGCTCTACCGACGACCGGCGCAGGCGTTGCGCCTGCCCGCTTATCCATGGCAGCGCCAGCGACTCTGGCGAGAAGCTCGCGGCGCCGCGCGGGAATTTCGCAGCGTCCCCGCGCACCCGCTGCTCGGCGATCGGCAGCCACATCCGCAGCCGACCTGGTGCGGGCAGTTCGACGTCCGCATCCTCCCGTGGCTCACCGATCATCGCATCACCGGCTCGCCTGTGGTCGCCGCCGCGGTCTATCTGGAAATGGCCACCGCCGCGGTGCGCGAACACCTCGGCGAGCCGACGGTCTTTTTTGAGCACATCAAGTTTCACCACCTGCTCTTCCTGCCGGACGACCGGCCCGTGGCGACGTGTGTGCGACTCGATCCCGCTTCGTCTTCGTTTCAAGTCCTGACCGCGCGGCTGGACAATCCCGACGAATGGGAAGTCCAGGCCGACGGGATTTACCGGCCCGGTCGGCTCCACACTCCGCCGCCCGCCGATCTCGACGCGCTGCGCCAGCAATATCCCGAGGAACGCGAGCCGGCGACGCTCTACCGCGAGCTCAGCGCGATCGGTCAGGTCTATGGGCCGATGTTTCAAGGCATCACCTCGCTACGCCTGCGCGACGGTGAGGCCGTGGTCGCCGCCATCCAATCGCCGACCGAGCGCGCGTGGCCGGATTACACGCTTTTCCCGCCCGCGCTCGACAGCACCTTTCAAACAAGTTTCGCCATCCGGCGGCGTCAGGATGATCGCGCGGTCGTCATCGTCTCGCTGCGCCAACTGCGCGTCTTCCAGCCGCTGCCCGACACGTTTTGGTCGCATCTGCGTCTCGGCCGACATTGGGAAAACGCGCACGAAGGGCATCTCACGTTGCACGACCAGAGCGGAGGCGTGCTCGCGGATTTCGTGGGCTTGCGCCTGCTCGCCATCGCGTCGAAGACCAGCGCGCGCGAGCGCAAATGCTACGGCCTCGTGTGGGAGCGGCAGCCGCCGCCGGTGCAGCGCGCGGAGCCACGGCTCCGTCCTCATCTTCGCGGACCGCGAAAAATTCGGCGAATCCGTGGCGGCATCGCTGCGAGAGCAAGGCGTTGCGTCGACCCTGGTTTTTCGGGACGGCGGACGGAATGGCGAAACGCTGTCTGTGAATCTGCGCCGAAGCGATTGGGCGCAGCGCCTGTGGAAATCACTCGCGGCTTACGGGCCACTGCCGACGCGCATTTTGTATCTCTGGAATTGGGATGACGAAACCGCAGATGGTTGCGCCGCTTTCCTCGCGCTCACGCAAGCGCGACTCGCGCTGCCCGGAAGCGAAAATCCCGCGCGCTGGGTCGTGGCCACTCGCCACGCGCAGGCGGTCGTAGCGAGCGAAGACCTGTCGCCGGCGCCCGCGGCGATCTGGGGCTTTGCACGGTCGGTGCAGACGGAGCAGCCGCAATGGCAACTCGCGCTGGTCGATTGCGCGGATGCGTCGTGCGGCGAAGCACTCTTGGCCGAACTCTGCGCCACCGAAGTCGAGCCCGAGGTGGCGCTGCGCGAGGACGGCCGCCGCGTCCGCCGGATGCGGCACATTCAACCCGACCTGTCCGGACCGGCCACGCCTCCGCCGATGGTGGCGCTGCACATCGCGCAGACGGGCCGCGTCGATTCGCTGCAATTCCGTGGGCGGGCGCGGACCGCGCCGGGACCGGGCGAAGTGGAAGTCGAAGTCGCCGCCGCCGGCCTGAATTTTCGCGACCTAATGAAGGTGCTCGGCATCTACCCGCTGAACGAAGACGAGGCCGTACATCTCGGCGATGAATTTGCCGGCCGCGTCGTGCGGGTCGGCCGCGGCGTGCGCAAACTGCGCGAGGGCGATCGTGTGATGGGCTTCTCGATGGCGGGCGGCGCCTTCGGTTCCCACCTCATCTCGAGCGCGGAAGCGATGTGGAAAATTCCGGGGTCGCTCAGCTTTGCAGAGGCCGCGTCGATCCCCATCGTCTTCGGCACCGCTTATCACGCGCTTCACACGCTGGCGCGACTGCGACGCGGCGAAACCGTGCTCATTCACGCAGCCGCAGGAGGCGTCGGTCTCGCGGCGGTGCAACTCGCGCAGCGCCTCGGCGCCACCGTGCTTGCCACCGCGGGCAGCGAAGAAAAACGCGACTACCTGCGCGCGCTCGGCGTCGCGCACGTTATGGATTCGCGCACGCTCGATTTCGCCGATGAAACCCTGCGCCACACCGGCGGACGTGGCGTCGATGTCGTGCTCAATTCGCTCGCCGGCGCGTTCCAGCAAAAAAGTCTCGCCGTCTGCGCGCCGCACGGACGTTTCGTCGAAATCGGGAAGCGCGACCTCTTTGAAAACAACGCGCTCCCGCTCGCCGCCTTCCAGCGTTCCTTGTCGTTCTTTGCGTTCGATCTCGCGTCCGTGCTTTCCACCACCGGCGAGGAACAGCGCGCGCTCCGGCGGTTCCTCGCGCGCGGAGATTTTTCGCCGATTCCCTGCCAGAGCTTTCCGGCGGGTGAAACCGTCGCAGCCTTTCGCCGTATGCAGGCGGCGCAGCACGTGGGTAAGATCGTGCTCGAATTCGATCCCGCGCAGCGCCCGGAAGTGCCGCCGGAATTCTGGCCCAACCCCGACGGCACCTACCTCGTCACCGGCGGGTTGAGCGGCTTCGGACTCGCCACGGCGCAATGGCTTGCGGACCGCGGCGCGCGGCATCTTGCCTTGCTCAGCCGCCGCGGCGTCGCTTCCGCGCAAGACGCACCGATCATCGACGAACTGCGCGCGCGCGGCGTTTCCGTCGCCGTTTTGGCCGGTGATGTCGCCAAGGAAAAGTCGCTCGCGATGGCTTTGCGCCGGTTGCAGAAATCGTCGCCGCCGCTGCGCGGCGTTTTTCATTCTGCGATGGTTTTGCGTGACCGCTTCCTCGCCGACATGACGCAGGAAGATCTCGCTGCCGTGCTCGCGCCCAAGATCGATGGCGCCCGGAATCTGCACCTCCAGACGCGCGAGCTGCCGCTCGATTGCTTTGTGTTGTTTTCCTCGATCTCGTCGGTGATCGGCGCGCCCGGGCATGCCAATTACGCGGCCGCCAACGCTTATCTCGACGCGCTCGCGCAGCATCGTCGCGCCAACGGATTGCCCGGCCTCAGCATAAACTGGGGCCAGCTCGATAACGTCGGCGTCGCCGCGGAGAAGGCGGAGATCAAGCGCTACCTCGAAGGCATCGGCGTGCTTGCGGTGCCGGCGAAAGCTGCGCTCGCCACGCTCGCCCGCCTCATCGTCAGCGCGGAAGCGCAGGTCGGTGTGATGGATGTCGATTGGGAAAAACTCGCGCGCACCAGCACGAAGTTCACGGGCTCACCGGTCTTCCGCGATCTCGCGCAGAGCGGAAAACTGAGCGGCCTCGGCGCGACCACCGGCACTTGGCGCGAAACCGTGCGCAGCCTTCCGCCGAGCGAACAAGCGGATGCGGTTTGCCGGCTCGTGGTCGCGCAGATTGCTGCCACGCTCGGCATGGCCGCGGCGGACATCGACCCTAATGCCGCGCTGATCGGGATGGATTCGTTGATGGCGGTGGAATTAAAAGTGCGCCTCGAAGATCACTCCGGCTGCCCGCTGCCGATCGACGCGCTTAATGCCGACGCCACTGCGGCACGACTCGCCGAGCGGGTATTGAAACAGATGCTCGCCGAACCCGTCGAACCCGCGCCCGCCGCTGCGCCGACCTCGTCTCCGCGCGCTCAACCCGAAATCGACGCGCCGTTTTTGCGCACCGAACCCACGCCGCTGCTCGACCTCGTGCACGCGGGCAAAATCAAGCCGCTCACCGCCGGCGCGCTCATGCCGTGGCCGATCACGCTCTTCCAGCAAACGGGCGTGGCGCCCGAGCAATTATTTGCGCAGCTGCACCGCGGCAGCGGCAAGGTGTCGCTCGATCTAATTCTGGAGACGCCGCTCGGTTCGGTCGGTGTTTTCATGCTTCCGCTCACGACCGCGCAGGTGACGCCGGGCGAGGCTTCGCTCCTGCCGCTGGCGCTTGAGGCCATTGGCCACGCGTCTGCCTGCGGAGCGAAATGCATCGCACTCACCGGACTCATTCCCTCGGCCACGAATTACGGAGCGACGGTGCAGGCCGCGTGCAATGCAGAGCAGAATCTCGCGCCAGTCACGACTGGCCACGCCACGACCGTTGCGGCTGTTTTGCTCAATCTGGTCGCGATTATCGACGAAGCGGGACGCGATCTAAAAACGGAGACGGTGATGTTTTACGGCATCGGTTCGATCGGCCTCGGTGCGTTGCAGCTCATGCTCGAAGTGCTCCCGCACCCGGCAGAACTGCGGCTGTGCGATCCGTTTCGCAGCGCGGCTTGGTTCGCGGAATTGGAGACCACTTTGCGCGAGCAGCACGGCTTCCGCGGAGCGATCCGCGTGGCGGGAAACCAAAGCGCGGATTTCTACGACGCGACGGTGATCATTGGCGCGACCAATGTGGAGAACGTGCTCGACGTCACCCGGCTCGCGCCCGGCACGTTGGTCGTGGACGACTCTTCGCCGCATTGCCTGAACGGACCGGCGGCGTTTGCCCGCTTCCACGAGAGCCGCGACATCCTGTTTACCGAAGGCGGCTTTGTCCAAAGCGGCGAACCAATGCCGCGCATCATCCACGTGCCCGCCGGCGCGGGGCCGGGACTGCAGGTGGAAATTCCCAAGCTCTTCTTCTCGATGCTGCGCTCGGAGGACATCACCGGCTGCATCCTTTCTGCGCTGCTTTCCGCGCAGCGCCCGGATCTTCCGCCGACGATCGGACTCGTCGAGCCCGCCGCTGCACGCCGCCATTGGCAGGCGCTCGCGGAGCTGGAGTTCACGGCCGCGAAGCTTAACTACGAAGGCACTTATCTCGATCCGACGAAGATCGCGGCATTCCGCAAAAGCACCGTCCCGGTATGAGCCGGCTCGATTTCTGGCATCCGATCATGGCCAGTCGGGACCTGCCGCGGGATCGCCCCGTCGGCGTCAGTCTCGACGGCAAGCACCTCGCGCTGTTTCGCACTGGCGACGGCCAGTTCGGTGCGCTCGAGGACAAATGCGCGCATCGGCGGATGAAACTCAGCACCGGTCGCGTGAAAGATGGGCGCGTGATTTGTCCGTATCACGGTTGGTCGTTTGCCCGCACCGGCGAAGGCGAGAGTCCGAGTGCGCCGAAGATGCACGCTTGCGCGACGAGCTACGATTGCGCCGAGGCGGGCGGAGTCGTCTGGGTCCGCGCGCGCGGCAGCCAGCAGCCGCTCCCCACACTTGTGAAGGATGGTTGGGATTCATTCGGCGTGGTCTTCAATCGCCTCTCCGCCCCGCTGCAACTGGTGATCGATAACTTCAGTGAGATCGAACACACCGTCACGACGCACCCACATTTCGGCTTCGAGCCCGCCCGCGCCAGCGAGGCCACGATCGAGCTGGAGACCACGGACGACTTCGTCACCGTCCGCGGCCATGGCCCAGCGAAACGCCCGCCGCTCGGGACCCGGCTCGGCGCAGGCGTTCGGCGCGGCGATCATTTTCACGCGGATTACACCTTCCACTTCGATCCGCCGCGTTCCGTCGTCACGCATTGGTGGAGCGATCCGCAGACCGGTCGCGAGCGGATGTTCAAGTATCACGTCATCCACTATTTCGTGCCCGAGGATGAAACGACCACGCGGATGGCGACCTTCGGTTTCCTGAAAATGCACTGGCCCGTGCTTCGGCATCTGGGGCCGCATCTCGGCAGTTTCATGCGCCGCCGCACCTGGCAAACCGTAGAGGAGGATGCGTTGCTGCTGAGGAACCTGGCCGATTACACCACCAATCTGGAAGGGATGAAACTCAGCCGCTTCGATCCCATCCTCGGCCTCACCCGCGAACGACTCGCGCGGATTTACGACGGCGCTTAGATGCGCTGATTTCCCGGCGGGCGGCGGTTTGCGACCGAGATGCGCGAGTTTCCAGAGCCGCCATTTGGTGCGTTCGCCGAAACTCATCTCGGGCCAGCGCACTTTTTCGACGAAGTCCACGAACTCGACGCTCAACGCCGGATTAAGCAGGCGAAAGCGGTAGCGCGGATTTTTGAAATCGAGCAGCAGCACCGTGCGCGTGGTCGTGCCGCGATTCCACGCTTCATGCTCGACCGCGTCGCAAAAAATCAGCGTCTTCCCTTCGCTCCAGGAACGCGTCTCGTCAGCCACGCGCAGCGCGCAGTCCGCGTTCGTCTCCAGGCCGAGATGCAGACGGAGGACGTAGCGCGAGTATTCGTCGTAGCCGACATGCGGCTTAATGTGCGCGCCGGGCGTGAGTCGGGAAAAGCCCGCCATCGCCAGTCCCGGGATCGCTTCCACCAGAGCTGTCGTCCGCGGGCAAAGCGCGCAATTTGCCGCCTGCTTTTGTCCGAAGGCGTAAAGGCCAAACGTGCTCCAACCGTCGCCGCCGTAGAGCGATTTCTCCGGCCAGGCAATAAAGCCGGTAGAACGCAGCGCGATCATTTCATCGCGAATGATCTCCCAGTTTCGC
Organism: uncultured Verrucomicrobiae bacterium; assembly: GCA_963788065.1. GTDB lineage: Bacteria > Verrucomicrobiota > Verrucomicrobiia > Chthoniobacterales > UBA10450 > JACCTI01. Next base: position 1,075,146 of record CAWBFF010000008.1, on the reverse strand, counting down.
TCCAACTCTGCGGCGAAAGGAAACTGCGCGGGATCCTCAAACATGACGGTTAGAAGTCGAGGCTGGCCTGCTTGGCCGAGCCGGTCTTAGACGTGATCACATTGGCGAATTTCTTCATCAGCTCATCGAGCTTCGCGACGTAGTAATCGACATTCTCGTCCCGCGCTTGCGGATCAAATTCGCTCACTAATTTGGCGGCTTCGTAGGCCGCGACTTTTTTCGGCGTCGCCTTCACGTAGTAGCTGATCTGATCGCCGGGCTTGTAATTGCGGCCGCTCGCGAGCGCCAGTTCGTAGGCGGCAGCGCGGTTCCGTCCGCCACCCGCGATCTTGGCCCGGTATTTATCGAGCGAATCCTGCAGGGTGTCCGTCTTCATTAGCATCTCGATCGGCATTTCGCCTGCGCGCATGCGGCGCTCGAAATCATCGCGCAACGGCGGGATGGCTTCGGGTTTCTCCTGCATCAGGAGCCGGATCATCTCTTCAAGAAAAACGCGCTGGAATTTCTCCAGCCCGCGCGACTTGAGGGCGCCGCCTTTCAGCGTGACCCCGCCCTCCTTGTCGAGCAGGGCATAGTTCTTCGCCTTGTAGCTGAACATGGCGTCGAATTGCTCATCGAATTCGACCTCGATCCCAGGCGGCAATTCCTTGGCCAGCTCGCTCCGCAACTGTTCCGCCTCCGCTCCAGCCGGCGGCACAAAGTAAATGCCGTCCGTGTCCACCTCGATGACTTGCGCGCCCTGCGCTTGCAGCCACTCGATCATCTTCTTCAGCAGGTCGCGCCCGATCTGAGTGACCCGGGCCGCGGCTTCGAAATCGGCAAAGCTTCCCTGCGCAAAACCGAGGTAGCCGTAGAAGCTGTTAATCAAAATCTTGAAGGTGTTTTGCAGCGCATGGAAATAGCGGCGCGCGGCCGCGTCCTTCGCCTCCCGCATGTCGGACTTTGCCTGGAGTCGGAAAGTGCGCAGATCAGTCAGAAGATGGCGAAAGATCTGCAGTTGATCGTTCACCGGGAAGCAATCGAACTGGAGCATGATCGACGGGTAGAGCGAAGCGATGTCGCAATGCCAGACGTTCCGCGCCACACCGGTGAAGAAGATGTCGGTATATCCGCCCTCGAAGCCGCGCACCGCCGGCATTTCCGGGATGCTGTGGCGCTGCCGAAAATATTCGCGCAAGAAGAGGGCGTTGATCCGGGTGGCGTTGCCGCGCACGATTACGTCCTGATAATTGTAGGGAAAAATCTGCGCCTGGATGAAGTAGCTCGGGCTGAGCAGATCGGCCACCGCCCGCGTCTCCCGCACCGCGCACAAGGCCCTTTCGCGATAACGCTCGGGCGACTCCTGCCAGGCGCGCTGCAGTTCCTTCCCGCCCAACTGCGAAATCTCGGCTGCGCTCGTTAGGCCGAAATGCTGCGCCACGTCACTCCGCTCGAACCCGGCGAGCGAGCGCATTCCAACGTCGTAAAATTGCGCGAGCAGGAACGTATCGACGAAGTGCCGCCCCTCGATCGCGAACTTCGGGTAATCGATCGTCTTCTCCGCGATCTGCAGACGCGAGGGCCGCGAGCGAAGAAAGCCTCCGCTCCGTCCCCAATCCAGCTTCGTCTTCGCCTTCCGCGCGCGCGCGACCAGAAAGGGCAGGTCGAACTTGAAGAGATTATGCCCTTCGATCACGTCGGGGTCGCGCTCCTTGATCAAACTCGTTAGGCGCTTGATCGCGGCATGCTCCGATTCCGCGATGTTTTCCGGATCGATCAGAAGCAATTCTTCCCACCCGGTGTTATCGGAAAGCGCGATGCTGGTCAGATGATCGTCGGGCGACACCTCCAGTTCGCCTCCGGCAAAGGAGAGCACCTCGATCTGCATTCGCTTCAATTCTTCAAACGGCAGTTGCTTGAAGAGCGTGCGCCCGCTGTGCGTGAGATAATGCTGCACCGGATCGCTGAGCGCGAAAAAGTTCCGGCCCGCTTGCTTGAGACCGTTGCGCAGCGCGATCAATTCCTTCCAACTCGTCGTGCGCACAAGCCAGCCATAGGGCAGATCGCCGGCCAGCTTCTCCGCCGCGCTCAGACCCAGATCGGCCACGTCGGCGTTGGCCCAAACGAAAGGACGAAACTCTTCGGTTTCGCATCGCGTCGTGCCGTCAGTTTCGCGCCGGTAAACCTTTACCGTTCCAGTGTCGCCCAACTCAACGGCGACGATGCGCGCGCTCGGATCCGCGCCGAAAAGGAGCTGGTTGTCTGCGAATGCCATGAACCCGAATTATAGCCTGCCCGTGATGTCGTCGCGCGCATTTGATGGCGGCGCGCTCGATTGGCGATTATAGGTGCGTGATGAAGATAGCTGCCATTGTTTTTTCCGCGGCGCTCGGTGCGTCTCCGCTATTCGCTCAACAAACGCCCGAGAGTCTGACGCAAAGCGAATTGCCCTCGCTGCTCACGATCTACAAAGAGCTGCATGCGCATCCGGAATTATCCGGGCACGAGGAGAAGACCTCGGCCTTGGTGGCGAAGGAACTGAAGGCCGCCGGTTTTGAGGTGACGGAGAAGTTCGGCAAATACGACAAGCCGGGCGCGACTCCTTTCGGTGTGATCGGCGTGATGAAGAATGGCGCGGGCCCCACGGTCTTGGTGCGGACCGATTTGGACGGCCTGCCGGTGCTTGAGGAAACCGGCGTGCCCTACGCGAGCAAGGACACGCAGAAGAACGACGAGGGCAAGGATGTGCCGACGATGCAGGCCTGCGGGCACGACATCCATATGTCCACTTTCATCGGCGTGGCGCGGAATCTGGCCAAGCTAAAGGATCGTTGGAAAGGCACCGTGCTTCTCGTGGGTCAGCCCGCAGAGGAGACCGGCTCCGGGGCCAAGGCGCTCATCGCCGATGGCCTCTACACGAAATTTCCCAAGCCGGACTTCGCGGTCGGTTTGCATGACAGCGCGCAGATGGAAGCGGGCAAAGTCGGCCTAACGGATGGTTTCATCTACGCCAATGTGGACTCGGTGGACGTGACCGTAAAAGGCGCAGGCGGCCACGGCGCCTACCCGCACAAGACAAAAGACCCAATCGTCCTCGCGGCGGAAATCATCCAGGGTTGGCAGACGATCGTGAGCCGCGAAGTGGAGCCGATCGATGCCGCGGTCGTGACCGTGGGCTCGATTCACGGCGGGACGAAACACAACATCATCCCAGATGAAGTGAAGCTGCAGTTGACGGTGCGCAGTTATAAAAAAGAGACGCGCGCCCAGGTGCTGGCGTCGATTGAACGGATCGCGAAGGGCATGGCCGCAGCCGCGGGCATGCCGGAGGATCGCATGCCGGTAGTGACGGTGCGGAACGACGAGTTCACGCCGTCCACTTACAACGAACCGGAACTCTCAAAACGCGTGGCGAATGTGCTGAAGCAAGCGCTGGGCAACGACAAATTTGAGAAGACGGATCCGACGATGGGTGGTGAGGATTTCAGCCTCTACACCTTGGAAGATGGTTCGGTCCCGAGCTGCATGTTCACGGTGGGGGCAGTCGATCCTGCGAAGATGGCCGAGAGCAAGAAGAACGGCACCAGCCTACCGAGCTTGCACTCGAGTAAGTTCGCGCCGCTGCCCGAGCCGACGATTCGCTCGGGCGTGATCGGGATGACGGCGGTGGTGCTGGACTTGATGAAAAAATAGCAGACGCGCGCTGCTATTCGCCGAGGACGGTGACGACCACGCGGCGGCTATGCGCGGCGCGCCGGTGCTCGAAGAGGAAGATGCCTTGCCATGTGCCGAGTTGGAGTCGGCCGTCGTCGATCGGAATCACCTCGCTGGAGCGCGTGAGCACCATGCGGATGTGCGAAGTCGAATCGTCCGGCCCTTCGGAGGTGTGGGTGAAGTAATCGATGTCTTCGGGCACCAGGCGTTCGAAGTACGCTTCGAGATCGACCCGCGCCGAGCGGTCGGCATTTTCAAAAATAATCAGGCTCGCGCTGGTGTGCTGGAGGAAGACGGTCGCCGTCCCGATGCGCACGCCGGATTTCTGCACGACGGCTTGCACCTCCGCGGTGATCTCGTAAGTCCCTTTGCCGCGCGTGCGGATGGTGAATTGCCCGGAGTGCGCGCGCATCGAAAAGCCGCTACGGCAAAGTTCAACGCATGTGCGTGCCCGTTTGCGGCGCAGCCGAACTCGGCCACGCCGCTCGCTTAGCCGGCGCGGGCGGTGGCACAGCGGCATTGGCGGGGCGCACTGCCGCAGCGGACTGGGTGCGAGCGACGGGCGGCGGCGTGGGCGGGACTTCGCATGCAGTCAAAACAAACCCGACCAAACCCAAACTCGCGATCAATCCGAAAAATCTCACTTTGAACATCGGCGCATGCTAGAAGAAGGCGGTATCAACACAAGCCCCAAGCTGCGTCGGCGAATTTATTCCCGGCCCGGCCGTCGCTAGGAGGCGTAGAGCGCATCCACCAGGCGCAGGGATTTCTCGTTCGGGAGGAGCGATTGCTCCATTTGATTCATGACGTAGGCGAAAGCCAGCCCGCTCTCCGGATCGGCAAACGCATGACTCCCGCCCGCACCGGGATGTCCAAACGCGCGCGGAGACGGACCGAAGATGCGGCGCGTGGTCTGCGGCGGATCCTGCATGAAGCCAGCGGAGAAGGCGGTGGGAATTTGAAAAACGCGATCGACGCCGGACGTCAGCGTCGTGGTCATTTGCCGGATAGTGGCGGCGTGAAAATAACGCCGGCCATCCATCTCACCGCCGCCCGCGAGCATGGCGTAAAACTTCGCGAGCGACTGGGCGCTGCCGATGCCGCCGAAGGACACAAAAGGACGCGCGCGCACTTCCGGCGCGTTCATCCCGCTGATGGAATGCAGACCGGCCGGCGAAGTGAACGTCTGGCGCGCGAGGGTGCCGGGCGTGGCGAGGTCGCGGTAGAATTCCGCCGGCGCGGGCGGGCGGCCGGCTTTCGCGGCATAGATGGTGGCCGTGCGGGCGTTCTCCTCCGCCGGCAAACCGATCCAGATTTCCAACCCGAGCGGTTCCGCGAACGTCACCCGCCAATATTCGGCAAGGGTGCGGCCCGCGATTCGCCTAACGAGTTCATCGAGCAGAAAGCCAAAGGTGCGGGCATGGTAGCCATGCGCCGTTCCCGGCGGCCAAAGCGGCGCCTGCCGGGCGAGCGCCGCGCTCACCGCCGCGTAGTCGAGCACGTCTACTCTTCCATCGAGCGCAGCGAGGCCGGCTTGATGCGAAAGCAATTGCGCGAGGGTGATCTCGCTCTTGCCCGCCTGAGCGAACTCTGGCCAAAACTCGGCCACCGGACGGTCGAGCTCGATCGCGCGCTCCTGCAAGACGTGCAGAAGACAGGCGCTCCCGAGCCCTTTTGTAGCCGACCAAAAGAGAACGAGCGTGCTTTCCAGCCACGGCTGTTCGCGGTGGGAATCGCGAAAGCCGCCGTGCAGATCCAGAAGCGGCTTGCCGTTCTCCCAGATGGAAACCGCGGCGCCGAGTTCTCCGAGCCGACTAAAGTTCTCCTCGAAGAGCGGAGTGAGGCGAGCGGAGAGCGCCGCGCGATCGATCGACATCCGCGTCACGCGCGGCGCACTTCGAGTTGGCGGCGCAGAATCCAAAGAAGCAGAGCCAGGAGAGCGAAGGTGGACGTAACCAAGATGCTGGTGTCGAAGGTGAAGATGTTGATCTTGGTGCCGAGATACCTTTTCTCCGCGCCGAAAAAGACGTTGGGTTTGCCGCCGCGGCGGTAATCGTTCTGCTCCATCTCGGCGTTGGAGATTAAATCGGAGACTTTCTGATTGATGTAGAGCTGCTCCGCTGTGACCGGGCCGACGGCATCTTTGAAATCCGCGCGCCGGAACGGTTGTTTTCCTTCCACGACCTTATCGGTCCGCTTGAGATAATTATCGACGTCGCGCGCGGTCCTCGCTTCAAGTCCGGAGAGAACGGCGAGCACTTCCTTGAGTTCGTTTAGACGCGCGACAGTCTCAGGGGTTTTCGCATCGGGCGCGAGGCGGCGAATCTCAGCCGCCACGCGTTCCTGGCGGCGCGTGAGCGGATTGAGTTTCGCCTGTGCGACCACGACTTCTTCGTAGGACCAGCGCATGGCGATGAATTGGGCGATGAACGGCACCTTCAGCTTGCTGTCCATTTTCTTGTTCGTCTCTTCGTTCGGGTGCTCGGAGAACCAGCGCGAGAAGGTATAAACGAGCCCGAGGTTGCGGTTCATGTCCTCATACTTGATGAGCGCGCCACCCATGATGATCTGAGGGATGAGCACGAGCGGGACGATGTTGGCAGCCGTCTTGGGCGCAGCCACGAGGGAGGAGATGACGAGCCCGAGAGCGATCCCACCCATCGCGGTCATGAACATGACGCCGAGGTAAATCCAGAACATGCCCCGAATGGACAGAATCCAGTTGCCCAGGAGGACGAAGAGCACGCATTGGATGAGCGCGAAAACGCCGAGCGAGGCAACCTTCGCGATCACGTAATAGGTCAGCCGCACATTGAGATTTCGTTCCCGTTGCAGAACGGCGCGATCGCCAATGATATCGTCCGCGCTGTTGGTGAGGCCGAGGAACATCGCGACAATCAGCCCGAGGAAAAGATAAGTCGGGATGTGGTAAGCGGAGGCGAAATCGTACTTCCCGCTATCCGAATAGCGCAGCAGCGTGGCGATGAGAAGCGCGAGCACGGGGGCGACACCGATGGTGATGACGAGGTTGCCGCGATTGCGCAGCTTGCTCGTGAAAGCGCGGCGCAGGAGCGTCCGCAACTGCGTCCATTCGTCGTGCCAGCGGATTTGTGTGCGCCGCATTTTTGCCCGTGGCGCTTTCGGCAAGGGCGGCGTCAGTTCGCGTTTTAGAGAGACCTGCTTGACGTCCTGGATGAGGCGGAAGGCTTCGTATTTATCCCGCCAGAACTCCGGCGAGTAGCGCCGCGCCGCGACGAGCTGCCCGCGATTGTTCTCCTCGTAAATGACATCGCCGCTGATATCGCGCAGCGGCGTTTCGAGGACATCGAAGATAAATTCCGGACGCGTCGTGCCGCAAGATGGGCAAGCGCCGAGATCGGCACCGAATTGATGCTGGTGCTCCGCTTCCGCGAAGTAGCGCAGCATGTCGGTGGGCGTGCCGAAGAAGACCAGGCGGCCGCCTTTATCGAAGAGGATCGCCTTGTGAAACATCTGGAAGAGCTTCGAGCTCGGCTGATGGATGGTGACGATGATGATTTTGTTGTGCGCCATCCCGCGGATGATCTCGATGACGTGCTCGGAGTCCTTCGAGGAAAGGCCGGAGGTCGGCTCGTCGAAGAGATAAACGTCGGCGCCGCCGATCATATCGAGACCGATGTTGAGGCGTTTCCGTTCGCCGCCGCTGAGCGTCTTCTTCACCGGGCTGCCGACCACGCTGTCCTTCCGCTCACTTAACCCGAGCTCGACCAGCTTGCTCTCGAGGCGCCGGGTGCGATCGCGGCGGGAGAGATGAGGCGAACGAATGGCGGCCGCGAATTGCAGGTTCTCCTCGATGGTCAGGTTCTCGTCGAACGCGTCTTCCTGCGGGATGTAGCTGACGTAACGCTTGAGGTCGTCGAGATTGTCGTAGAGCGATTGGTCGTTGAGCAGAATCTGCCCGCCGCTCGGCTGGATCTGGCCGCCGAGCACTTTCAAGAGCGTGCTCTTGCCCGAGCCGCTCGCGCCCATCACGCAGACGATTTCGCCGCGATTGACCGCAAAGGAGATGCCATCAAGCGCGACCTCGGAGTTGCCGAAGCGATGGTTCAGGTCGGCGACTTCGAGGCTGCGGATGATGTTGCGCTCTTCCTCGATGATGCGCTCGGAGAAATTGCAGCGCAGGAACTGGCCGGTGTCGATGCGGATGGTGTCGCCATCGGCCAGCGGCGCTGTAGTTCGCACCGGCAGTTCGCCGACCATGATCGGACGATCGGCAGAGATGACCTCGAGCGTGCCGACGCGTTCGTCGTAATCGCAGAAAATCTTCAGGAGCACGTCGCCGCTCGTGCCGGGGGAAAGCAGGATGTCGTCCGCTTCGAGCAGACTGGGATTATTCGAAACGAGATACTCCGACTTCGAGGCTTTGAGTTGGAAACGTCCGCCGATCGCGCGAGCGCGGCGGCGGAGATCGATCAGATCCATCTCGCTGTCGTTGTGGAAGACGATGCGATCATCGAGCGAGGCCTCGACTTGCTGGCCAGCTTTGAGCGTGACGCCGTTAATCACCGCGTCCACATCGCGCAACGCCTTCACGCGCACCTTCAATCCGAAGGTGACTTCGATGGAGCTTTCCCGCGAACGCGAGCGCTCGAGCTGCACCTGATCGCCATCCTTTGGCACGCGGACGAAGATCTGCGGGAGCGAGACGTTCTTCTTCGCGTTGAAATACGCGGCCAGTTCCTGATACGTAAGCACCTGATCGCCGATGAGGATGCGCTGCCCTGGGTAAATCCGGCAAAATCCACCGCGCATGAGCGGACGCCCGCGTACGGAAACGGATTGCGAGCTGTAATTCTTGAGCAGAATCAGATCGTGATAACGGAAGGATAGAAGGCGCTCCCCATCGTCGATATTCTTCACGACCACATCCGAGACGCCATCGGGACCGAAAGAGAGCGATTCGAGAGGCGAGGCGCCGCGTTGATAGATGGACGGATCGGAATCCTCCGAGGCGTTCAATTGGTAAACAATATCGATCGCCTGCGCCGCCATCCCGAGCTGCGACATGAAGGAGTAAAACGCCACCACCTGCTCCTGCTTCAAGCCGGCCTGCGAGATGAGGTCGTAGAGCTGCACGCCGAGCATGATCTTGCGATCGGCGCTGAGCTGGGTGGACAGCTTTTGCGCCATCCCGGAAAGGTCCTGCTGCTCGTAGAGCGCCTGACGAAAGAGCTGCCGCAGCTCGGAATAGACCGCCTCCGGGTAGTCGTAACGCAGAAACCCGAGGCTGGAATCGATTTCCTCCTCCAGCAGGACGCCGTCGGCTTTCGAGAAACTGGCCAGCACCTGGATGAGGAGCGGGAGGAGATTCGGCCCCTCTGCCACGCTGCGCGGCTTCCGCAGCGCGCGCCGCATCCAACGCCGGCTTTTTCGCTGCATGCGGTAGGCAAACGGGGTCACGCGCTGCACCGCGCGGTCGATTTTGTCGGCTAAAGTGGGTGCGTGATCGGCCATGAGTGATTGGTTCCTCAGGGTAAATGGGACACCCTCCCGGCGCAACGCCCGCCCGGGAAGGGCCGGACTGCGGCGCGGGGGCTGCTCTTTTGCAATGCCCACCCCTTCATGTTAACCTTTTCGCGCTCGCCCGACGCGGGCTTTTTGCTCTATGGCCCAATCCGATCGTAACTCCAAAAAGGACAACAAATCCGGCGGCAACGAGCCGACTTTCAACTGGCGCGGGATCGTCCTCATCGCCATTGCATTCGCGTTGATCGGTTTGGCTGTTCTCTTCCGCGGCGGCGCCTACGCCAACGTGGAAGACGTGCCCTATAATCGCTTCCTCGAGCTGCTGGATAACAAGCAGATCGCCATCGATAAAGATTATCCGCTCCAGCTCGTCGTCGAGGAAGGCCGGCCCACCCAGACTCTGCGCGGCGCTTATCTCAAGCCGGGCACCGGCCCGAACCCGGCGCAACAGATGCCGTTCCGGACCACGATCTACCTCAACTACAACACCAATCTGCAGGAGAAACTGGCCGAAGCCGGCATTCAGCCCGCGATCAAAATGGAGTCGAATCTCTGGGCGCAGACGCTCGTCGGCTTCCTCCCCATCGCGTTTTTCCTCCTCGTGCTTTACTTCCTCTTCCGCCAGCAGATCCGCATGGCCGGTAAAGGGGCGCTGAACTTCGGCAAATCGAAGGCCCGCATGCTGGCGCGGGATAAGAACAAGATCACGTTTAAGGACGTGGCCGGGGTCGAGGAAGCGAAGGATGAAGTGACGGAGCTGGTCGAGTTCCTGCGCGATCCGAAAAAATTTCAGAAGCTCGGCGGCCGCATCCCGAAAGGCGTCCTGCTCGTCGGCCCTCCCGGAACGGGCAAAACGCTCCTCGCGCGCGCGATTGCCGGCGAAGCGGACGTGCCGTTCTTCTCCATTAGCGGCTCGGATTTCGTGGAGATGTTTGTCGGCGTCGGCGCCAGCCGGGTGCGCGACATGTTCGAGCAGGGCAAGAAGTCTGCGCCTTGCATTATTTTCATCGATGAAATCGACGCCGTCGGCCGCCATCGTGGCCACGGTGTTGGCGGCGGTCACGACGAGCGCGAGCAAACGCTCAATGCGCTCCTCGTCGAGATGGACGGCTTCGATACGCAGGAAGGTGTCATCATCATCGCGGCCACGAACCGGCCCGATGTCCTCGATCCTGCGTTGCTCCGGCCCGGCCGGTTTGATCGCCAGATCACGGTAAATCTCCCGGACGTGAAGGGACGCGAGGAAATCCTCCGCGTTCACTCCAAGAAGGTGAAATTGGCGGAGGGGGTCGATCTGCAAGTGGTGGCCCGCGGCACGCCCGGTTACTCCGGCGCCGAGCTCGCCAACGTAATCAACGAAGCCGCTCTCCTCGCCGCCCGCCGTGGCATGAAGGGCATCACCTTGAAAGAGCTCGAAGAAGCGCGCGACAAAGTGCGCTGGGGCCGCGAACGCCGCAGCATGGCGCTGAGCGAGAAGGAAAAAACGAATACTGCCTATCACGAAGCGGGGCATGCGTTGATCCTCGAATTGATCGATCACACCGAGCCGCTGCACAAAGTCACCATCATCCCGCGCGGACCGTCCCTCGGCTCCACCATGTGGCTGCCGCAGGAAGACAAATACACCAACCGCAAGAATGAGCTGCTTGCCAGTCTCGTCGTCAGCATGGGCGGCCGCGTCGCAGAAGAGATCGTCTTCGGCGATGTCACGAACGGCGCCCGGGGCGACATCAAGATGGCGACAGGTATGGCCCGCCGCATGGTTTGCGAATGGGGCATGAGCGAAAAGATGGGGATGGTCGAGTACGGCGAGCATGAAGACTATGTCTTCCTTGGCCGCGACATCTCCCGCGCCCGCGATTATAGCGAGGCGACCGCGGAAGAGATCGACCGCGAAGTGCGGAAACTCATCGACGACGCCTACGCTCGCGCCATGCAGACGCTAACGGAGCATCGCGACAAGCTGGAAACGATTGCGAAGGCATTGCTCGAATACGAGACGCTCGACGGTCTGCAAATCCGCGAAATTATCGACCACGGCAAATTGTTGAACCCGCCTTCCGACCCCCCACCCTCTGGCGGCGAGAAGATGAAAGCGGAGAAGCCTCCCAAGCAGGTCGTGGTCGCCCCGGATGTGAATCCGCCGCTACCCGGCGATTTCAGCGGAGCGCCAGCGTAGCGGCAACCAACACACCATCGGCGGTGCGATCAGCTCCTCGATTGATCTTCTCCGCGATTCGGGATGACCGTCCTCCCGCATCCGCTGCTCTGTCCCATCAGCAAAGGCTCAGAGCCGCGAGCCGCCCGTGCTCACGATGTGCACGCTGCTGGCCTGCGGGCCCATGTCGCCGTGCGACAGATCGAAGCGCACTTCCGTGCCGATCTTGATTGCCGAGAAATCGGCGCCCACCAGCGCGTTGCGGTGGAAGTAAATGTCGATGCCCCCTCCGTCGGTAATGAAGCCGTAGTCGGCGAAAAGCTTGGTCACGAGCGCGCGCGGCTCGGCATGCGTCTTGACCTCGTGTCGCTGCCGTTCGGATAGTTCCTTCACCTGGCGCTCCATGTTTTTGAAAGCGTCGTTGATGATCTTGGTCAGCGGCTCGTGCATCTCGTGCTCGCTCTGTTTTTCATCCGCCACCAACTCGTGTCCCGGCGGCACGGTCACGTCCACCCGCACGCGAAAAGGGTTGCCGGATTGCTGAGCGTGATTCGGTCTTTCCACCGCCACAGCGCAACGCGTGATGTGATCGCAGAATCGATCGAGCCGAGCGGCTTTGTTGCGAATAAGGTCGTCTATTTCGTCGGATTTCTCGACGCCGCGGTAGGATATTTCTACAGGCAATTGCATAATCGTGAAGTCAGCAATGTTCGCGGGGGAAGCAGGAACGCCAACAAAATCACGCGGCAGCGCACGCTCTCAGACTGGCTGAAGCGAGCGGAAATGTTGCGCGAGGTCAGCCTGCTCGATCTTCACCAGATCAGACTTCACATGCTCGACAATGCGATCCCGACATTCTTTCGGGAGCAACTCTACGATCGCCGTATGGATCGCGGCCGGCGCGGCAAAGGACCAGCCCTCACTGCCTTCGCGTTTCACCACCTCGGCGATGCTGTCCGCCAGTTGCTTGAGAATGCGCCGATCTTTTTCCGTCTCGATTCCCTGGCGTTCGGCCGTCGCGCCCTGGTGACGATCAGCCCCGCCCGCGCCGCTGGTGCCAGCCGGAAAACGCCCGGCCTGATCGGTCATTTTATCTTGATAACGACCGTGCGCCTCTGTGGTGTCGAACGCCTGCACCAGGCTAAGACTGGCGCCGCGCGTATTGGTTTCGCTCACTTTGTAAGCTTTCAGGCTGCCGCGATCTGTCACGATGATGAGTGATGTCGGTGTCATGTTTTGGTTAGCAATTTATCAATATAAAACGTCGGCCGCCGGCCAAACGCCTCCCTTTCAGCTCGGCTCGCCATCGGTCCGCGGCAATGCCTTCGCTTTTTTTGGACGCGCGTGACGCTTCGGCACCACTGGCTCCGGACGTTCGTCATGCGGAATTTCTACCTGACGCTTCTTCCAGGATTCGCGCCGCGCCTGCGCTTGCGAGCCGGCGGTGAGGCACAGCAGCTTCATGGCGCGGCCTTCCACTTCGAAGTCGTCGCCGGAAGCAAACTTGCGCTCGTCTTCGATGAAGCCTTCTTCTGCGGCGGTATCGATAACCAGGCGCCACTCCAGATGCTCTTCGCCCGCGAGGACGAACGGGAGCGTCTCGTGGTGCGCGTTGATGAGGAGGAGGAAGGTCTGGTCGCGGATCGGCTCTCCGTCAAAACTGAGCACGTCGATCGTGTCGCCGCTTAAGAGCATGGCCAGACAGCGCACGAACGGGGACGACCATTCTTCGTCGCTCATCTCGTTCCCGCCCGGGTTGAACCACATCACATCCTTGATCTCGGACCCGCGGATGCGCCGGCCCTGGAAAAACTTCGGACGGCGAAAAACCGGATGTTCGCGGCGCATCGCGATGAGCTTGCGCACAAACGCGAGCAGCTTCTCCTGCTCCTCGCTGCGATCCCACGTCAGCCAGCTAATCTCGTTGTCCTGGCAATAGGCGTTGTTGTTGCCGCCCTGGGTGCGGGCCCATTCGTCGCCCCCGCAAATCATCGGCACGCCTTGCGAGAGCAGAAGCGTGGTCAGAAAATTGCGACGCTGGCGGCGACGCAGCGCATTCACTTCCGGATCGTCGGTCACGCCTTCCGCGCCGTGATTCCAGGAGTGATTGTTGTTGTCGCCGTCGTTGTTGTCCTCGCCGTTCGCTTCGTTGTGTTTGTCGTTATAGCTGACGAGATCGTTGAGCGTGAAGCCATCGTGCGCGGTGATGAAATTGATGCTGGCGTAGGGCCGGCGGCCGCTGTGTTGATAAAGATCCGGACTACCCGTTAGGCGATAAGCCATCTCGCCGATGCGGCCTTCGTCGCCCTTCCAAAAACTGCGCACGGCGTCGCGATATTTGCCGTTCCATTCCGCCCAGAGCACTGGGAAATTTCCCACCTGATAGCCGCCTTCGCCCACGTCCCAAGGTTCTGCGATGAGCTTCACCTGCGAGAGAACCGGATCCTGGTGAATAATCTCGAAGAACGCGTGCAGCTTATTCACCCCATTCTCGTCCCGCGCCAGGGTGGAGGCGAGATCGAAGCGGAAACCGTCGACATGCATCTCCAGCACCCAATAACGCAGGCTGTCCATCACCAGCTGGAGCGTGCGCGGATGGAGAAGATTAAAGGTGTTCCCCGTCCCGGTGAAATCCATGTAGTAGCGCGGATCTTCCGGCGAGAGCCGGTAATAGGCCGGGTTGTCGATGCCGCGAAAACTCAGCGTCGGCCCCATGCCGTTGCCTTCGGCGGTGTGATTGTAAACCACGTCGAGAATGACCTCGATCCCCTCGGCGTGGAGGTTGCGCACCATTCCTTTGAACTCAGAGATCTGTCCGCCCCTATCGCCCGAGCTGGAATATTTCGCTTCCGGCGCGAAGAAGCCGATTGAGTTGTAGCCCCAATAATTGCAGAGGCCTTTATCGACCAGCGTCTTGTCATTCACGAAGGCATGGATCGGTAACAGCTCCACCGCCGTCACGCCCAGGTCCTTCAGATATTTGATCGCCGCGGGGCTGCCGACCCCGGCATACGACCCGCGCAATTCCGTCGGGATGTCCGGGCAGAGGCGAGTGAATCCCTTCACGTGCACCTCGTAGATAACGGAATTGTGCAGCGGCGTGTGCGGCGCCTTCTCGTCGCCCCAATCGAAGGCCGGATCGATCACCACCGCCTTCGGCATGCCCCAAGCGTCATCGCGAAAATCACGCGTCAAATCGCCTTCCTCCGCTCCCATCACATACCCAAACATTTCGTCCGACCAATTGATCTGCCCGGCAATCGCCTTCGCGTAAGGATCGAGCAAAAGCTTCGAGCGATTGAAGCGCATCCCGCGCGCCGGATCGTACGGCCCATACACGCGGTAGCCGTAGAGTTGCCCCGGCCGCACATCAGGCAGGAAGAGATGCCAGACCTGATCCGTGTGTTCCGTCATCGGAATCCGGACGTTTTCCTGCGGCGATTCCAGATGATCGAAGAGACAGAGATCCACCGAGGTCGCGTGCTCGGAAAAGATCGCGAAGTTTACCCCGTTCCCCATCCAGGTCGCGCCCAACGGATAAGGATACCCAAGCCAAATTTTTACCGGTGTCATAATTGCGGAGTCGTTTCTATCGGCCACGGCGCTGGGATTAGCAACGCGCGGAGCAAGCGGAATACATGTGTTGCGCTGAATCGAGCGCCGCCCATTTCGCGGCCGTCAATTCGTGTGCTAAAACCGCCGAAACCAGCCGTAGGGAAAATCATCACCCGGGCAATCCGTCGCCCACCGCGGTGGATTC
This sequence comes from uncultured Verrucomicrobiae bacterium, assembly GCA_963788065.1. Taxonomy (GTDB): domain Bacteria; phylum Verrucomicrobiota; class Verrucomicrobiia; order Chthoniobacterales; family UBA10450; genus JACCTI01. Next base: position 1,060,030 of record CAWBFF010000008.1, on the reverse strand, counting down.
ATCTCGCGATGCGGGCGCACCGGGATCGAGCGGCCATCCGCTTTCCCGCAACGCTCGCGCAGATAGCGGATCAACTCCTCCGTCGCTTCCAGTTGGGCGCGCGTCGGTTGATCGCGATTGAAATCGCCCACCAGGCAGATGCCGAGCGAGATGTTGTTCAAGTAATCGCTGTGCACATGGCCACCGTTGATCTGCCGGCGCCAACGGTCGCCCACTTCCACTTCGCCATCGCCGGAAGAGCGTCCATTGCCGACCACGAAATGATAGGCCAGCCCGTTCTTCATTCGCCGGACGCGCTTGTGATAGTAATCAAATGCCCGCGCGTTCCCCTGCCGCGTGCCGCTGTTGTGCACGATGATGAATTTCCAACGCGCACGCTGCACCGGCGCACGGCGGATCGCCGCGATCACATTTCGGCTCAGATAGCGATAGCTCGGCTCGCGCCCGCCGAAGACGCGTGACCAAAAGCCGCCCCTCGGCGGAGGTGGCGGTGGCGGCTCGAAGCCCTGTTCCTCTTCCAATCCGGATTTCTGGATCGTGATATCCGCCGGCGGCAACTCGCGCGCTGGCGCGGTCGCGGCCGGCGCGACACGCCGCGGAGTGGCGGTTTCTTCTGGAGTCGGGCGGGGAGTCGAAGCGCGGCGCGGCGTCTCGTCCTCCTCTTTGTCCACCGCGGCCTTTTTCTTTTTGCTCGACGAGGTTTTCTTCTTTCCGCTTTGCGAAGATTTGCCGCTTCCGCCTTTTGTTCTCTTCTTCACCGCTTTCGGCTTGCCGCTGGACGACTTCGCCGGCGTGGGCGACGCGACGGCCCGCATTTCCTCGCGCGCCTTGATGAACGCGTCCCGCTTTTTTTTGGCTGCGTCGCTGATCTCTGCGTTGAGCAACGTAGCCAGCATCGCACTCAGGAGCGCAACGACGACAAAGCCGCAGAGCAAGCGCGCGTCCAGCCCGCGCGAGTAAGAGAGAAGCCGTTTCAAGCTGGCTCTAGGGCCGCGGCCGCTTCCGCCTCTGCCCGCTTCGCGGCGCGTTCGCGCTCACGCCCCAGGATGGCATTGAGTTTTCCGCCTAACAAAAGCAGCAGGCAGGTGAGATACATCCAGGTGAGCAGGACGATGATGGATGCGAGCGCCAGGTAGGTCGGGTTATAGCGATCGTATTTCGCCACGTAAATCTGGAAGAGCTTGGTCACGATGACCCACCCGATGGCGAAGAGCACCGCGCCCGGAAACGCCTGCCGGAAGGTCAGATAATTTTCCGGCGTCAAAAGATACAACCCGAGCGCCAGAAAAGTCAGCGCCACTGCCGTTAACGGCAGATTAAGAAACGCCACCCACGCCTGCAACGGAATCGAGAGCTGGAAATTTACTTCCGCGATTCCAGCCAGCTTTTCGCCGAAGACCATCGCGTTAAAGCAAAACAGAATCGTGATCCCAAACCAAAAGAGAAGAAAGAACGCGATGACATATTTCGACCACCAGTTCCGATCCTCCGCCACCCCATGCGTCCGGCTGAGCGCGTGCGAAATAGTGGAGATAAAGAGCGTCCCCAGCCAGACCCCGAGCACGATCCCCACGTTCCCCAGCAGGCCGCTCGACCCGGTCGTGACCACGTTCGCGACCGCCGCGTCGAGGATATCCTGCACTTTCGGATCGGGCGGGAGGAAGCTCTTCAAAATGGAAAACATCTGGTGCAGCTTCGCGGGATCGGTGCCGAAAAGCCCGAGCAAATGCCAGAGAAACAGCAGGCCCGGCGCGAGAGTGAAGAGGAACTGATACGCCATCTGCGCAGCCAGGCCGGTGGTGTTGTCGGTGGCCGTTTCCCAGAGCAAACGCCGGGTCACGCGGCCGACGAATTTGAGGCGTCTCATCGCGGTCGAGAGTTTACTTTGCCTGCCATAAATATCCATTCTCATCTCCGGACGCGCCGCTCGCCTGCGATTTGAGACAGGCGCACGGCTTTCCTTGAAACACCCGCGCCCACATTCGGCCTAACGAGTTTTGAAAAAAATCCTGATCCTGACCGCCGCTTTCGGCGAGGGCCATAACAGCGCCGCGCGCGGCATTCGGGAAGGTCTCGCCCGCCTCGCGGGCCGCGACGTGCGGGTGGAAGTGCACGACCTCTTTGCCGAAACCTACGGCCCCGCCAACACCTGGGCGCGCGAACTCTACCTCGGCCTTATCAACCAAATGCCGAACGCCTGGGCCAATGTTTATCGTTGGCTCGATCGCCAGCAGAAATTTGCCGGCGGCTTCAAAGTTTTCTTCACGCTCAAGCAGCGCTTCCGCCAGCTGCTCGAGACCTTCGCGCCAGACGTGATCGTCTCGGTGTATCCCGCCTACTCCCACATGCTCGACGAGATGCTGGGGCCCATCCGCGCGGGCGACGCGAAACGCGTGGTCGTCATCACCGACTCCCTCACCGTCAACGCCATCTGGTATCGATGCTGCGCGAACTACTTCCTCCTCCCCAACGCGCGCAGCGCGGCTGTCCTCCATCGCGCGGGCATCGCGCCGGAGAAGACCCGCGATTTCGGTTTTCCGGTCAGTCCCGAGTTTGCGGAACCGGGAGAATTTCGCGCGTTGCCGACCGAGCAGGAGGCGCGTGTTTTGTATCTCATCAATGCCCGCCAGGCGCTCGCGCCGGAATTGGTTCTGCGCCTCGACGCCCTCCGCGGCATCACGCTCACCGTCGCGGTCGGGCGCGATCGGCGCTTGCGCAAATCGATCGAGAATTTGCGTCGCCTCGCCTTGCGCCCGTTTGAAATTGTCGGCTGGAGCGAAGAAATGCCGCGCCTGCTCCGCGCCAGTCATCTCCTCATCAGCAAAGCCGGTGGCGCCACTGTGCAGGAAGCGATCGCAGCCGGCTGCCCGATGATCGTCAATCACGTCATCCCGGGCCAGGAAGAGGGCAACGCCCGGTTCCTCGTCGAGACAAACTCCGGCGTCATCGCCACGAGCCATTCCGCGATCATGGCCACGGTGCGGGCGGCCTTCGCCAACGACGCCGCGCTCTGGCGCGAATGGTCGGCTAATACCGCGCAGCTCAGCCGCCCAGCCGCGTCGCTCGAGACGGCGCGCTTCCTTCTCTCGCTCTAAGCAGCGGTGCGCCGGCCTGGTAGGTTTGCACCACCTCGAAGTCCGGCGTGAAAACAACGAAGTCCGCGTCGGCGCCCACTTCCATTTTTCCTTTGCCTGTTAACCCAGCGGCGCGCGCCGGATTCGCGCTCGCCATCGCCACCGCCTCAGGCAGCGACACGCCGACCTCGCGCACCATGCCGCGCACCAAATCAATCATGCGCGCAGCGCTTCCCGCCAGCGCTGAGCGATCCGCCAGATAACAAGCGCCCTCCGTCAGCACACACTCCCGCCCCGCGAGCGAGAACGTCGAACCGTCCGGCAAGCCTGCCCCCGCCGTCGCATCCGTAACCAGACAAATCCCCGCCGCACCTTTCGCGCGATACAGCATCCTCATTAACGTCGTCGAAACGTGGTGGCCATCCGCGATCAATTCGCAAACGATCGCGGGCTCGCTCAAAGCAAACTCGAGCAAGCCCGCGATGCGTTTCCCATCGCGGCGGCGCTGACCCGACATGCAGTTGAAAGTGTGGGTGGCGTGACGCAGGCCGCGCTCGAAAGCCGCGCGCGCTTCTTCATCCCAGGCATCGCTGTGCCCGGCGCTGACCGCGATCCCGGCCGCGCTAAAGCGCTCGATCGCCTCCAGCGCGCCCGGCAGTTCCGGCGCCAGCGTAATGCGTTTGATGATCCTTTTGTATTCGACCAACTCCGACACCGCATGCGCGCTCGGATCACAGATGAACTCGGCCCGCTGGGCGCCCGCTCGTGCGCGGGAAATAAACGGCCCCTCCACATGGACGCCGGCGATTTGCGGAAACTCCGCGCGGCAATCGGCCACCTTGCGCAAGACATCGACGATCTCCGGCAACGGCGCCGTAGCCGTGGTGAGAAGAAGTGAAGTCGTCCCGCCGCTGGCGTGGTAATCGCAGATCGCGCGAAACGCGTCTGGCGTTCCTTCCATCGTGTCTCGGCCCAGAGCGCCGTGGAGATGAAGGTCGACGAATCCCGGCGCGAGGAAATTCCCTGCCAAGTCGATCGTCTCGCCGGCCACGCGTTCCGCGCGCAGTTCGGTGATGCGCCCACCTTCGCAGACGACCGCGAGGCCCTCTTCAATTCCTTCCGCACAAATGACGCGACCGTTGGTGAAGATCGTCATGACATCACGCCAAAACAGCCTCGGCTAATCGCAGAACACTCGCAGCGCGGGCACGTGTTGCTTCCGAAAACCCGAGTGCGCGCTTGAATTGCCAATCGCGCTCGAGCGGATTCGCGATCGCCTGCAGCCGGCGAAATTCACTCCAGGCCATCGTGCCGTTCATGCACAAACGATGGCCCAAGACCGGCACCGGAAAATCGCTCCCGTGCAGAATGCGCAGGAGAATTTCCGGTCGCAGACAATCGCGCAAGTGCGCGCAGCGATTGAGCGAAACCATCGCGCTAATATCGCCATAGAGATTCGGAAACTCCGCCAGCATCGCCACCCAATCGTCGAAGTAATCGGGATCGAACGGTCCGCTCTTCGTCGCGCAATGAGCGGCGATGACATTGACGCCGCACTGCAACGGCAGGCGCAGTAATTTCGGATCGGCCAGCGCGGCGTTCACGACCGGCACGGTGTTTTCGCCCCCGGTATGCGCGAGCAGCGGCAGCCGCGCTTCCGCCATTCGTTCCCAAAACGGGCGGTAGCGCGGATCGGAGCAATCGATGTTTTGGCAATTTGGCAGACACTTCATCAGCACCGCCCCGCGCGCCAGGCAGCGCTCCAGTTCCTCAAGCGCATCGCGCCGCGCGGGATGAATGGAAACGCCGGCGAGAAATTCCGGATGCCTCGCCGCGAGATCGAGCACGACATCGTTCGGCACATACATGGAGCCGAGATCGGGACGCGCTGTTCCATCCGGATCGTGGACCTGCTCATGCGCGAGCAGGACAACAGCCTCAAGCGATGAGCTCCGAATCAAACCAAGCAGATGCTCGGCGTAGACGCTTTCCAAATCCTGCTGCAAAACCGCGGCGGGAAAGCCGAGCTGTTTGATCATGAAACCGCCCAGCCAACGATGCCAGCCATTCAGCCGCAGCCAGCCGCCCGAGCCTGCGACGCCGTTGCCCACCATGTGCACATGCATGTCGATGCGGGTGGGGCTGGGCATGGGACGAACATGCTACACAGTCGCCTTTGCGCGCGGCAGCGAATTCGAAGGTCCGCCTTTTTGGCATCCGCGCGCGGACCGGCGATGCGTTGCGTTCCGTCGGCAGTCAGCCGATCATCTTCGCGGCTAATGGACTGCGATTATGATGTCGTGATTATCGGGGGCGCGTTCTCGGGCGCGGCGACCGGTCTCATCGTGAAGCGCAAGCATCCCGCGGCGCGCGTTCTCCTCATCGAAAAGGCGGCGGAGTTCGACCGCAAAGTGGGCGAATCGACGACCGAGGTCAGCAGCGCCTACATGACGCGGATTCTCGGGTTGAGCACCTATCTCGGGCATCACCAACTGGTGAAGCAAGGGTTGCGGATGTGGTTTTCGAACCGCGCCGACCAGCCGTTCGACGATTGCGTGGAAGTCGGCGCGCGCTATCAGGCGCGGCTCCCCACTTTTCAGGTGGATCGCGCTACACTCGATACGCACATGTTGGAAATGGCAGTGGCGGCCGGCTGCGAGTTACGACGGCCGGCGAAGGTGACCGCGCTCGAATTGGAAGGTGCGGATGGGTCGCAGGTTTCCTTTTCGATCAATGGCGCTGAGGAAACCGTTCGCGCGCGTTGGGTAGTGGATGCGAGCGGCCGCGCGGCTATCCTCGGGCGCAAGCTCGGCTACTTCCGGCCAAACACCGAGCATCCGATCAACGCCGTCTGGGCGCGTTTCTCCGGCGTGAAAGATTGGGACAGCTACGATTGGCGCGAGCGGTTTCCAGACTACGCGAACGCCTGTCGCACGGGACGTTCCTGGGCGACGAATCACCTTATGGGCCACGGCTGGTGGTGCTGGATCATTCCGCTGAAGGGTGGCGATGTCAGCGCCGGTTTGGTCTACGACTCGCGCATTTTCCGTTTGGCGGAGGGCGCAAACTTAGGCGAGCGACTTCGCAGCCACCTCGTCAGTCATCCGATCGGAAGCGAGATTTTTTCCGCAGCGAAAATCGTGGAAGGCGACGTGCACGCGTTCTCTGCGCTCCCCTATTCGAACACGCAGGTCTGCGGGCCCGGCTGGGCCATGGTGGGCGACGCGGCCGGCTTCATCGATCCGCTCTACAGCCCAGGGCTCGATTTTTGTTCCTACACGACGTACACCGTGGCGGAGATGTTGGCAGCGCAGCTGGCGGGCGAAGATGTTTCCGCGCGCCTCGCTTATTATAACGAGCAATATCCGCTCACGTATCGGCGCTGGTTCGAGACGCTCTACAAGGACAAATATTTCTACATGGGCGACGCCGAGCTGATGTCAGCTGCGTTGCTCCTCGATGTCGGATCGTATTTCGTCGGGCTCGTCACGCCGACCTACAAAAACCCGGAACGCGAGTTCGCGCGCCTGCCTTTTGAGGGGACGCCCGGGCGCATCGTGGCGGGCATGATGAGTTTCTACAATCGCCGCCTGGTCGCGCTCGCGCGGCGCCGTTTGGCCACCGGCACCTTCGGTCGCAACAACGCCGGCTGGCGCGAACTCTACGACGGCTTCGTCCCCGACTTCCGTGTGCGGAAGCTGATCCAAAAGGGACTCTTCCGCTGGTGGCGCGCGGAGCTGACCAATCTGCGCTTGATGCTCCGTTCCACGCCTAACGAGACAAAAGTCCCGCAGTATGCGCAGAGCGTTTTTGGCGAAGCGCCGAAGACAGCGGGCGGGGCGCCCGCGCTTCCCCGATCTTGAGCGCACGCGCTTCTTTGCGGCGCTTCGCCGTTCGCGGCGTTTTTTGGCGGGAGTATCTGGATTGGGCTCTGCGCAACGTGCCCTTTTATCTGCAGCCGATGCTGATCGCGATGACCACGGTCTTCTTCTTCTTTTTCGCTGCGCCCGCGCGCCGAGCGATCATGAGCAATCTCGCCGTCATCCTTCCGGGCTCGAGCCGGTGGGCCAATTATCTGCGCGCGTATCGCACTCTGCATAACTTCGCCTGGTCCATTACCGACGGCGCGAAGTTCAAGCTGACGAAAGCGGACTTCCGCTACGAAATTCGTGGCGCGGAATTCCTCGAGCAATTGGGCACCGGCGGAGGCGCGATTGTGCTGACTGCGCACATGGGCAACTACGATCTCGGCGCCGCGATTTTTGCGCAAAAATTCGCGCGCGAAATCCGCGTCGTGCGCGCTCCGGAGAGTGACACCGAGAGCGAGGCCCATCTCCGCGCATCGCTGCGGCAAACGGGCGACGGAGCGGTCAAGATCGACTACAGCACGAAGGGTCCGCTCCTTTCGTTCGATCTTCTCAGCGCAGTCCGCGGCGGCGAGATCGTCTCCATTCAGGGCGACCGCGGAATTCCCGAAGCGGCCAACGCCGAGGGCACTCTCTTCGGTCAACCGGTGATGTTGCCGAGCGGTCCCTTCACTTTGGCGCTCGTGGCGCAGGTGCCGATCTATCCGCTCTTTTTCGTGCGGAGCGGATATCGCAGCTACCGCATCATTGCGCACCCGCCGATCCACGTCACCCGCACGACGCGTTCGCGCGACGAAGATACGCAAGAGGCGATGGCGCGCTGGCGGACGATTCTGCAAGAGACGATCAGCGAATACTGGGAACAATGGTTCGCGCTCGTGCCCACTTTCACCGCCGATGCGAAACGCTGAGCCAGCTTTCTATTTTTCCCTTCCGCGCCTGCTCACGCGCTGGCGCGGCGGATCCGATGCGCGAACGGAAATGAACTGGCTGGAAACCCGTGTAATCGGCACCGCAGTCCATGGTGTGGTTTACCTTTTTGTGGCGCATGCGCTGCTCGGCCGCTTGCCGCTATGGCAGCAGGCGCTTGGCTTATTGCCGATCGCCGTGCTCGTCTGGCTGGCGTGGCTGATTGTCTTGTATGCGAACTCCCTTCTCGTCGTCTTTCTGCGCGCTTGCGGATTCATGCGCACACTGCCAAACGATCGTGCGCAAAGCATTCTCGTCGGCCTCATGACCACGGCCTTCGCCTGCGAACTCCTGCGCACAGGCTCGTGGCTGAGCGTGGTGGGAGGCATTTGGATTGCGGCTGTAATCTTGAATCTGCTGGCGGCCGCGCTGCTTGCGCTTCGCCCTCGCGATGAATCAGCCGCCCGCTAAATCCAACGTGCCCCGCGCGGCGCTGCTCGGCTTTGCCCTGCTCGCACCTTTGCTTTCGCTCGGCTTCGCGCTCCGCGGCGCCAGCGTGTGGCTCGCGCTCGCTCCGCTCTTTTTTTCGCACCTGCTCATCCTTTACGCGACGCTGGTTCCAAATTGCCAATGGTGGGGGCCGGTCTTTACTCGCTTCCACACTACCGCGCCGGAAATCTGGCTCACGATCGACGACGGTCCGTCGCCGACGCACACGGTGAAGATGCTGGATCTGCTGGAACAATATGAGGCGCGCGCGACGTTCTTCGTCATTGGGGCGCGTGCGGAAAAATACCCTCACCTCATTACGGAAATCCTGGCTCGTGGGCACTCCATTGCCAATCACACTTACACTCATCCCGGCGGCAGCTTCTGGTGTGCGGGACCGGCAAGAATCGGCCACGAAATCGATCGCGGCGCGGAGACGCTTCGCAGCACTGCGGATCGCGCCGCGCATTTCTTTCGCGCACCGGCCGGACTCAAGAACATGTTTCTCCATCCCGCGCTTCGGCGGCGCGGACTGGGCTTGATCGGCTGGACGGTGCGAGGACTGGATACGGTGCTCCGCGACCCCGCGGCAGTGACCGCGCGCATCGCGAAGCGTGCCAAGCCGGGAGCGATCATCGTCCTGCACGAGGGGCATCGGACGCAACGCGCGCCAGGATTTCACCCCAGTTGCCTCGAGCAGACCTTGCAAACGCTCACGGCGCGCGGTTTTCGTTTTGTCATACCATCGCCGGAACAGTTGCGGACGTGACGCTTTGCCGTCGCTGAAAGATGAACAACCGATTGTTGAAGGGCGTGCGGCCCCAGGCCGGTTGGTCGCGCGCGGTCCATTCCGATTCGGGGAAAGCGGAATGAATCGCTGAGAGCGCGGGGTAATGAAGGGGCGCGTTCGTATTCCAGGTGATGGTCTGGGCGAAGCGTTCGCCGGTGCGCGTCATCCAGGAACGCGCGGAACCGTCGCGCGGCGAATCGCGCAACAAGAGCCATCCGCCCGGCGGCACACACCGCGCCAGCCGCCGCAGCAGCGTCGGCTGCACGCTCGGCGGGAGATAATGCAGAAGGTCGAAGAGCACGATATTGCCGCGGAAATCGGAGAGCTCCTGCGTGACGATGTCATGCTCAAGCAAGGCCACGCCGGCGTAATTTTTGCCCGCCACGTCCGTGCCGCGGCGCACCTTGCGGCGGTCAATATCGAGCCCGGTGATGGCTTGCCGGAGTCCGCGCTCCCGCAAATAAAAGGGAAGCAGCCCGACGCCACAGCCGACATCGAGCAACGGCTCGCGCGATGCGCGCAGGATTTCAAAGGCAGCCGAAAAGACAGGATCGGAGCGTAACTTGCTCGCCACGTAGTGTCGCAGCCAGCGCGCGCCAAAAAATGACGCCACCCGGACGCACGCCTGTTCGTGAGACTTCGCCAGCGAAGAACGGTTTTCCATTTGCGTCGGATTTTCGGACTGCCAGACTGAGCGGGTGGGCGACTTTTTCTCCGGTTACGATGTCGGGGAATTTTTCGATGAAATGTTTACTGCGCCCGAAATGGTGCGGCCTCATTACAGCAAATTGCTGGCGCGATTCAAGGAGATGCCGCGCGATGACTTTGAGAAGAAGCGCGCACTGGCCGCGGCTACTTTTCTGACCCAGGGGATCACGTTCACCGTCTATAACGACGATGCGGGGACGGAGCGGATCTTCCCGTTCGATCTCGTCCCGCGCATCATTCCGGCGCAGGAATGGGAGCGGGTGGAGCGCGGCCTGATTCAGCGGATCACGGCGCTGAATCTTTTCCTGCACGACATCTACCATAACCAAAGCATCCTGCGCGACGGCACCATCCCGAAGCATATCGTTTGGGAGGCGGCGCATTTTCGGCCGGAGTTCATGTTCTTCGATGTGCCGCGCAACGTCTACATCCACATCTGCGGAACGGATCTGATTCGCGATCGCGAGGGCAATTATCTCGTCCTGGAAGATAACGCGCGCTGTCCCTCCGGCGTTTCCTACGTCCTGGAAAATCGCCAGGCGATGAAGCGCGTCTTTCCGACTTTGCTCGGGCAATATCGCGTGCGGCCGGTGGAGGATTACAGCCAGGAGTTGCTTAACGTCCTGCGCTACGTCGCGCCGCAGGGCAAGGCCGACCCGACGGTCGTGCTCCTCACCCCGGGAACATACAACTCCGCGTATTTCGAGCATTCCTTCCTCGCGCGCTCGATGGGAATCGAGATCGTGGAAGGCCGCGATCTCGTAACGCAGGGCGGGAAGGTTTTCATGCGCACGACGAAGGGACTGAAGCAGGTGGACGTGATCTACCGCCGGATCAACGACGACTTCCTCGATCCGCAGGTTTTCCGTAAAGACTCTGGCCTCGGCGTGCCCGGGTTGGTCGAAGCGTATCGCAACGGCAACGTCAGCCTGGCCAACGCCATCGGCACTGGCGTGGCCGACGACAAGGTCGTCTATCACTACGTCCCGAAGATGATCCGCTATTATCTGCAGGAAGATCCGATTCTGCCAAACGTCCCGACCTATCTGGCTTCGGTGAAGGAGGACCTCGCCTACATTCTCGAGCACGTGCCCGAGTTGGTCATCAAAGCGGCAAATGAAAGCGGCGGCTACGGCATGCTCGTAGGCACGCAAGCGACCAAGGCGGAGTGCGATGACTTTCGCGAGCGCGTGCGGCAGAATCCGCGCAACTACATCGCGCAGCCCGTGGTCCCGCTGTCGCGCTCGCCCGCCTTTTCTGGCGGCGAGATGCATGGGCGGCACGTGGATTTGCGGCCGTACATTCTTTACGGCGACAGCGTCAAGATCATCCCTGGCGGCCTGACCCGCGTGGCGCTGACGCCGGGCTCGCTGGTGGTTAATTCCTCGCAAGGCGGCGGGAGCAAAGACACCTGGATCATCGATGAGGAACCGGAGCCATGCTGAGCCGCGTCGCTGATTCGCTTTATTGGATGAGCCGCTATGTCGAGCGGGCGGAGAACAATGCCCGCATCGCGGAAGTGAACCTGGAGTTGCTCCTCGATCTGACGAATCAGCAGGAACTGGATCCGCGGCAACAGTGGAGCCCGGTCATCAACTCGCTCGAAGAGAACGACCTTTTCGATTCGCTCTACACGGAACCGGACGGACGGGCGGCGATCGACTTCGTGGCGCTGCAGAAGGATAACTCGAACTCGATCTACTCCTGCCTCGCGCTGGCACGCGAGAACGCGCGCACGACGCGGGAACAGATTTCGAGCGAGATGTGGGAGCAGGTCAATCGGCTTTATCTTTTCGTGACCGGCGAACCTGCGCGGCGCTTGCTCAAGTCGAGTCCCTACGAGTTCTTCAAGCGCGTCATCGCCGGCTCGCATTTGCTGCAGGGGATCGGCGACGCGACCATGACGCACGGCGAAGGCTGGGACTTCATCCACATCGGCAAGTTTCTGGAGCGAGCCGATTGCACGTCGCGCATTCTCGATATCAAATACCACGTCCTCCTGCCCTCAGGCGAGAGCGTAGGCGGCAACGTCGATACCATTCATTGGATGGCGGTTCTGCGTTCGTGCAGCGCGCTCGAGGCTTATCGCAAGGCTTACGTCGATCAGGTCGCGCCTTGGAAGGTGGCAGAATTTCTCATTCTCCATCCAGATTTCCCGCGTTCGATTCGCTTCAGCGTGGAATCGCTGGATGCCGCCCTACACCGCATCTCGGGCTCCAGCGAGACCCACTATGCCAACGAAGCCGAGCGGCTATCCGGACGGCTGCGGTCGGATCTGATCTACGCAACGATCGGCGATATTTTTAAATTTGGCCTGCATGAGTATCTCGAGACGGTGCAGAAGCGGATGGTGGAAATCAACGACGCGATGCATGCGGCCTACTGCAAGAACAGCGCGCTCGAAGCCATTCCGTAGAGCGTCGAATCTCTTCGGTATCAGCGATAGAGCATTGCGAGATACCAATCGGCCAGTGTTTGGCCGAAGAACATCCAGATCAGCGCGCCGGCCGCCAGATAAGGACCAAAGGGTAGCTTCGCCGACCAGACACGCTTGCCGATGACAAGGGTGGCGATGCCGACCAAAGACCCGAGAAGGGAACCAGCGAAGACGCTGAAAAGCACCCCACGCCAGCTCAGAAACGCGCCGATCGCGGCCAAGAATTTTAGATCGCCCCGCCCCATCGCTTCGCGCGGAATCTCCAACTCGCGCACGATGCCGCTTATCTGCTCCACGTGATCAAGTTGGAATTCTTCCGCATCGATCCCAACGCGATCGTAGTGGAAACGAAGAGTCGTGTGACCAAACTCCCGTCCGTCGACGACAGCGGCATCGCAGTGCAAAAGCAGCTGATCTTTTTCGCGCGCGAAATAGTCGCTCCAGAGGCTGCTCTCATCGCCGACCACGAAGTCGGCGTCCTCGCCGCGCCGCGTCCAGCTGAACGGCGTTGCGGTCTCGAGTCGAATCCTCTTTTTGCCGAACGCGAGTTTGCCCCCTTCAAGGACGAGCCAGAGTAAACCGTAACCGAGCGCGGCCGACGCGAGCGACGTGTAGAAAGCGACGAAGCGGTTCTCGGTAAACATGAGGCCGGGCACGAGCACACTCGCCACTATCCCTGCCGCGGTGCCGCCGAGCGTAATCTCATCGGGGATAATGAAGTGTTCGAAATCAATGAAGGTGGCGACGATGAGGAGCGACGCGAGCACCCACAAAGCAAGTGCGATATCCCAGGCGAAAACGCGCCAGATGCCGAGGAAGAGCAGCGCGGTTAACAGTTCGACCGCGAAGTAGCGAAACGCGATGCGAGCGCCGCAATTCGCGCAGCGGCCGCGGAGAAAAACCCAGCTCAGCAGGGGCAGGTTTTGGTGCCAAGGAATTTGATGCTGGCAGAGCGGGCAAAAAGAACGCTTCGGCTCATTGACGGAGAGATCGATCGGCATTCGGTAAATGCAGACGTTCAAGAACGAGCCCACCGTCGCGCCGAGAACGAAGGCGAAAACGGCGAAGATCCAATCGTAAAGAAGAAGGGTTTGATCCATGCAGAGGTCGAGCTGATCCCCTAGAAAGCTGCTCGCATTCCAGTTTCCGAGATTATTCCACGGCGGCGCTCATCATTCCGAGGCGACCGGACGGCGGCGTTGCATCAGCCAGGCGATCCAAATGCAGCTTTCATAGAGGAAATACATCGGCAGACCCATCGCGCACAGCGTTAGGATATCCGGCGTAGGGGTGATGACGGCCGCCAGAACGAAGATGAGGACAACGGCGTAGGGGCGGGTCCGCTGCATGAATTCGAAAGTCACCAGCCCAAAACGGACCAGGGCCAGGACGACCACAGGCAGTTCGAAGGCGAGACCGAAGCCGATCGTGAACCGCGTTACGAACGAATAATACTCCCGCACCGTCCAAGCTGGCATCCAGCCCATCGATTGAGCGTCGTGGAAGAAAAAAAGGATCGTCTTCGGAAGCAGCCAATAATAGCAGGCGAGGACGCCCACGAGAAAAAGCAGGAAGCTCACGAAAATGCCGGGCAGCAGCATTCGCTTTTCGACCGCCGTCAGCGCCGGAAGGACGAACTCAGCTAGAAAATAGAGCAGGAATGGAAACGAGATCACAATCCCAGCGTAGAAGGCCAGGTTGAATGAGATCGTGAACGAATCGGTGATCCCCAGGGCTTGCAACGTTCGGATTTTCTCGTCCAATCCGGTCAAAGGCCGCTGCATGATCGCCGTGAGCGAGGCCCGAAAGGCAAAGCAGCCGATCATCGCTACGAAGAGCGTGATGGCCATTTTTACGACCGTCCAGCGCAGGTCTTCGAGATGTTCGAGGAACGGTTTCGCCGATTCTGACTCGGGGACTTCCCGGAACTTGAAGAAATTGCGCAGCGCCATTTCGCTTTGGTCAGGACTTCAGGTCAATCAGGCTGCGCGCGACCAATTGCGCGAAAATGCTGAGGGTGTTCGCATCGCGAATCTCATTCGCCGCAATCATGCGAGCGATTTCGCTTGGGGCGAAAGTGCGGCAATCGAGGATCGTTTCCGAGTCCTCGTACGCGGGCCCAGTCGAAGTTGGTTGAACCCCCCGAGCAAGGAAGAAATAGCCGTGCTCGTCCGTGAAGCCCGGCGACGAAAAAAAGTGGCCCAGCGGCAGAATTTCGCCATTCTCGCTCAGCTCATATCCCGTCTCCTCGCGCAACTCTCGCAGGGCTACGGCTGAAATCGTCGCACAATCGGTCCTACCTGCCTCGTCAATCTGGCCCGCAGGGACCTCCCAGATCGCTGCTTGGATCGGAATACGCTCTTGCTGAATCAGGACGATTTCCCCCTTCGTCGTTAAGGCGGCAATCACGACTGCCGCCTTGCGATGCACAACAGTCCAATGCTTGGTTCCGAGGTGCTGGGGGCTGCGCACTTCCTCCGTCGCCACGGCGAGATGGGTGTTCTCAAAGCGCGTCTCCTGAGAGAGAACTTCCCAGCCTTCATGCGGGTGGGGCAGGGCGGCAAACTTCACGGCGGAAGATTAGGAGGGCTGTCGGGAAAAGCGAATTTTTCCACGCAGTCGGGGCGAATTCCGGCATCAAGACATCTCTAGAGCCGGCGTCGACAGTCTCCACCAAAAACAAAAGAGGCAGCGGTCGAAACCGCTGCCTCTCTGTAATTTGAACTCTAAGCCTTCTTAGAACTTCTTGTTGATTCCGATGTAGTAGTAACGATTCCGGATGTTGTAGAGCGACGTGTCGTAGTTGTCGTTGAACGCACCGAGAACCGACGGCGGTTGCCGATCGAAGGCATTGTTAACGCCGACGCGGAGCGTGGTGCCCCAGAGCATCCGCTGCCAGATCGAGCTGGTCTCGACGCCCGAGACGGCAGGAGCCATGCTCTTGCCATCTTTCGAGAAGTCTTTGCCACTCGGAATGATCGGCTCAACTGCCGGCTTCACGAACTCGTAGCTCAACTGCATATCGAGGGTGATGTAGTCGGTCACGCGGCGGTAGACGTTGTATTGCGGGAACGTGTCCGTGCCGCCAACGACTGCCACTGGAGTGGCACCAACCCGGGTCACGAAAGCACCGTCATCGTTGAACGAGCTGATGTAGTTCATCGTCGCGACGAAGTCGAAGCCCTTCCACTGATGCTCGCCACGGAGGAAGCCTTTATGGTAAGGCAACGCGCCAGGCGCGAGCGGCAGGGTGCCGTTGTTGTAGTCACCGAGGAAGTTGGTGGTTCCGATGCCCGGCACCGGCTCAGCCTTCCAAGTGAAGAAGTAGTTGTAGCCCGTCGAGAGCGTGAACGTTCCCCAATTGGTCGTCGGGATCTGATATGCTGCGGTCACGTCCAAGCCATTGACGAGGCGTTTACCGGCATTCTGCGAAACCGAGTCAATCGAGGTAACTTCGAACCCAGGGTTCGGGTTACGCTGAATGAGGTTCGCGAACGGAGCACTCGCGAAAGGAGCGCCCGGATTGTTCAGGAGGAAGTTACCGTTGGTGGTAAGAGCCAACTGCGCGAAGTCATCCGCACCGAGGATCACGTTACGGGTGAACAACTGATAGAAGTCCGCCGTAGCCGTGAAGCCAGGAAGGAAGCGAGGCGTGATCACGATACCGGCCGTGTAGGACTCGGTGGTTTCCGGGGTCAGAGCAACATTGCCACCCTGTTGCACACCGTTAGCCGGCTGCAAGGTCGCACCACGAACGCCGCCGCTGAGGGCGAACGGATCGAAGAGCTGCGGGAAGTTTTGCTGGACCGGGTCAAACAACTGCACTGGCGAAGGCGAGAGGAAAGACTCGCCGAAGCTGGCGCGGATGGTGATGTCCTGGATCGGCTGATAGCGCAGCGAAACGCGAACGTCTCCGTTGTTGTTGAACGAAGAGGTGCGTTTGCCCTGCTGGACGCCGAACGCGTTGACCGCGCCGAACTGATCCTTGTTGTCGAACTCCTCATAACGGTAGGCAACCTGAGCCTCCAAGGAACGGACGAACGGGATGTTCATCGACGAGATCACGAGCGGGACCTGCAACTCACCGAAGTAGGATTTCACCTCTTGGTGGAAGGAGTTGTTCGCAGCGGCGTTGAAGCCAAGCTGATCGCCAGCGGCCTGGGTCGGATCAGGAATTGATTTCGACCGGCTGTGGCGGAATTCGTAACCGAGGTTGAACCCAATCCCGCCCTGATAGAGGTTCGGGAACAGGTTACCGAACACCTTCGCATCAGCGAGGAAGTCACGATCGTAGTTGAAGGAGCGACCGATGTACGAGGCGCGCGCAGCAGCTGCGGCGTTGTCGTAAGGACGGGTGGCGCCAGTCGGTTGGCCGCCTACGTAGGTAGGAGCAGTGCCAGCAACCGGTGCACCAAGGCCGATGAACGGATTGAAGTTGCCCGCTGCGGTCTCGCCACGAAGGAAAGCGCGACGTGCATCTCCGCTATCAATGCGCAGGAAATCACCACGCGAGTAGATCATGCCGGCATCGTAACCGAGGAAGCTGATGAAGCTGTTGCCGGTGAAGGAGAAGTTTCCATTCACGCCGAAGGTGTAGCGATAGAGATCGTAGTCGAAGAACGAGCGGCGAAGCGCGAGTTCCTGGACGGTGCGATACTGAACGCTGCCAAGGGCGGCGCCAAACGGATTGAACGGCGAGTTCCGAGCGTCGGTGAGACCGTTGCCCGCAGTGTTGAATTGGAAGGGCGACGGAGCGAGGCCGTTGTCCTGTTTCCGCTTCGTGTAAAGCATGTCGCCGTAGATCTGGAGACCTTCGCCGAAGACTTTGTAACGTCCGGTCACGTAGGTGTTGTAGGTTTCACGCGGCGGGATGGCCGGAGTGAAGCGACGGAAGTTGAACGGATCAGCGCTAGGAGCACCACCGTAAGGGCGGTAGCCGCGAAGCGGAGCCGTCGGAACCGTGACGCCGTTCTGGTTGATCAGAATCTGCGCACCGCGCAGAGCGGCCGGAATCGGGGTCGCACCTGGGCCGGGAGCGGACGAGCCGATCGTCAAACGACCGGGGAAGGTCGGGCTGCCAGTGTTGGCACCGCCGAGGCCCTGCTTGTCGGTGAACGAGGAAATATCGCGGTCACGCGAGAAGATGCCATCGGCATCATAGAACTGCGCAACTGCTGCGACCGAGACTTTCTCCGTGGCCACGCCGCCTTTGACGTACGCTTGGAGGACGCGTGCGTCTTTGTCGGTGGTGTTGCCGTAGAGGAAGTCGATCTCAGCGCCTTCATAGGGAGCTTCACCAGGACCGTTGATCAGGATGAAGTTCACAACGCCGGCGACGGCATCGGAGCCGTAAATCGCGGAAGCGCCGTCCTTCAGGACTTCAGAACGGGAGAGAGCGCCGATCGGAATCGCATTGATGTCTTCGAAATCGAAGGCACGGCGACCGTTGATGAGCGTGAGAGTATTGCCGGAACCGAGGGCGCGCAGGTTGACCGCTGCGGAACCGTCGCCACCATTGGAGTCGTTCTCAGTCGCGGTGTTGCCGACGAAAGAGGGCAACTGGCGCAAGCCTTCAGCAGGGGTATTGGCACCCTGCTTCTGGAGCACGGTGGCGGTGTAAACCGTAACCGGCAACGCCGATTCAGTTTCCGCGGTGGGAATGTAGGAACCGGTCACGACGACGCGATCGGTCGTAGCGACAGGGCCGCTGGTCGCCGCTGCTGGGGCGATCGCGGTATCCTGGATCGGCGCCTGGGCGAAAGCGCCGGAGGCGAGAAGGAAGGGAACCCCGAGGCCGACTGCAAGAGCCGCTCGGAGAGATCCCATCTTGGTAAACACATTTCTAATCATTAGTTTCTCCATTGGTTGGGTTAGGTTTGGGGGTAGGGAATAAAGGGTGTGACCGGGTGTGACAAGGTTTTTTTTAAGTTTTTTCAAAAAAGTTTGAACGGCAGAGTGGAGGGGGATGTCTCACGACCCGCTTTCCCCGGCCATTTTTCTCGTGGCGGGATGTCTGCGCACCGACTCTCTCGGGCGCCTTTCTTGATATTGGCTGACGTGGCCCTAACGAGTCCATTCTTAAAGCGCACAACTCTCTCCATCCGCCGTTGCGATTTCCGGAGCGGCGGATTAATGCTCTTGCCTCCATGTTTACCGGCTTAATCGAGGAAATCGGAAGCGTGCTCTGGATTCGGGCGACGGATCGCGGCACCCAATTACAACTGGCCGCGCCCGGCATCGCGGAGGGAGCCCGGAAGGGCGACAGCATCTCGGTGAACGGTTGCTGCCTGACCGTGAAGACGCGGCGCGATGCGCAGCTCACTTTCGATCTGTTGGAGGAGACGCTCGACCGGACCAATCTCCGTGCGCTCCGCCGCGACAGCCCGGTGAATCTGGAGCGTTCGTTAACCGCGAGCAGTCTGGTGGGCGGTCACTTTGTGCAGGGCCATATCGATTGCGCGGTGCGCGTTGTCTCCTTCGAGGAAGCGGGCGCGGATCATCGGCTCGAAATCGAGTTGCCGGCGGACTTCGCGCACTACGTCGTCTACAAAGGATCGATCGCGGTGAACGGGATCAGCCTGACAGTGGCGGAAGTGCTTCCGGAAAGCTTCGCCGTCTGGGTGATTCCGCACACGAAGCGCTACACGAATTTGGATGCGGTTCGCGCGGGCGATCGGCTGAATCTCGAATTCGATCTCCTGGCGAAATATGTCGAGCGCATGATGACGCGCCACGTTCCGCAGGATTGAGCTTTCGCTACTTCGCGCCGGAGCCGAAGACAACGGCGGGCACGGTGCGAACGAGAATTTTGAAGTCGAGGCCGAGGGACCATTTGTCGATGTACTCGAGATCGAGCTTCACCCAATCGCCGAAATCGGTGACCTCGTTGCGGCCGCGAATTTGCCAGAGGCAAGTCAGGCCGGGCTTCACGCTTAAGCGCCGCCGCTGCGCGGTGTTCTCGAATTTCTCCACTTCATAAAGCGGGAGCGGGCGGGGGCCGACCAGGCTCATATCGCCGAAGAGCACATTCACCAGTTGCGGCATCTCATCGATGCTGGTCCGCCGCAGCCAACGGCCAAAGGTAGTGATGCGCGGATCCTTATCCACCTTGAAGACGGGGCCGCGCATCTGGTTGAACGGGAGTAAATCGGCCCGGCGCTGCTCGGCGTCGTCGGACATGGAGCGGAATTTATACATCGTGAAAGGCTTGCCATGCTTGCCCGCGCGCTGTTGCCGGAAAATGGGCGGCCCTTTCGAAGTCAGTTTAATAATCAGCACCACGATCAACATCGGAACGCCGAAGACGACCAGCGCCAGGAACGCGCCCACGCGGTCGATGATGCTCTTGATCAACAGCGCCCACGAAACCTCCGGCGTGGAACGGAAGACGAGCATGGGACGGCCGGCAAAGGCATCGAAATCCGGTTTCGCGATCGAGGTTTGAATGAAGTTCGCCACCAGCCAGGCGGGCACGCCTTCCACTTCGCAGGCGCCGATCGCCTGCTCGATTCGGTTAAACTGACTGTGCCCGGCCGCGAAGATCACCCGCGTGACAGCGTGGCGGTGCATTGCTTCGACCAAATCGGAGAGCGGTTGGCGTTCGATGTCGATCCGCTCGGCGATCACCATCAGCATTTTTTGCTCGGGGGTAAACGAGCGCTCCAGCGCCGCGATATCTTCTGGCACGCCTGCGAGCAAAATTTTCTCGCGCAACTCACCCCGCAAAGCGCGCCGGCGCACGGCCGCGATAATGACGCGTTCCTTCACGAGTAACGCCACCGTGGCCACCGCGATGAAGAGGAGCGGAACGGAGCGTGCCGCCAGCGGCAGGCGCAGGAAAATTACGCACCCGCTGACGAGGATGCTCAGATAGACCATCGCCTGCATGATCTGACTGAAGGATTTCCAAACCGTCTTCGTCAGGGGCGATTGATAAAAGCCCTGCAAATCGAGCAGGATCGGGCCGAAGGGCATGATCACGACGAGGAGCCACTGGTAATTGCTGAAGACGTCGATTGTCTTGTCCAGCCCGAACCAGTCCGTGCTGTAATAACGAAGCTGATGCGCCACCACCAGCGCCACCGCGAGCAGGAAGGCGTCGAAAATCTGCTGCAGCTGAGTGTTTAATTCTTGTTGGCGCGCAAGCATGGTGACGGAGGAGGTTCGCCTTCATCCAGCAATTGGCGAACCATGAAGATATGACAGAGGGCAGAACGGTCAAAGGAGTCGGCTTCACTCCACGCCTCGTGGCGGTGATCGCGTCGCCCGCCGATCTGACTCGAGCCCTGCGCTTGCGGCACCAGCCAGAGTTCTTCGAGGTGCGGCTCGACGCGCTCTTTCCGCTCTCGGTCGCGACCGAGCACGAGATCGCGCGCCTGCCGCGACCGCTTCTCATTACTGCGCGCCATCCGGCGGAAGGCGGCCGCAATGATCTGTCCGCTGCGCAGCGGCGCCATCTTCTCCAGCGTTTCCTGCCACATGCCGCCGCGATCGATATCGAACTCCGCTCCGCCGCGCAAATGCGAAGCCTGCTGGCAACGGCGGACGAACAAAATGTCAGACGCATCCTTTCTGTGCACGCACTTGATCGTATGCCGTCGCCCCGGGAGCTGGAGCGGATCGTCGAAAGGGCGCTGGCGTTTCCCAGGAGCACGTTGAAGATCGTTGTCCGCACGGAAACGGAGCGCGATCTCGCCCAGCTCCTCGCCTTCTTCGACGAATACAAGACGCGCCTCCCGCTCAGCGCGATGGGCGTGGGAAAACTGGGACGAGCATCCAGGATCGCGCTGCTCCGATGCGGCTCAGTTTTGAATTACGCGCATCTCGGGCGCGCCACCTTGGCCGGCCAGCTTTCGTTCGCGGAAGCGCGCCGCTTCTCGAGCGCGCGGTGATTTCATCACGCGTTTCCCTCATCTCAAATGGGCTGAGGATCGTATTATGCTGTGGAACGGCCCTCGTTCCTTGCCATGTCCGATTCCGATTCGCTCACACTACCCGACGCCGTCCCGGTGATGCCTTTGCCGGGCGCGCTCCTCTTTCCGCACGCGCTTCTGCCGCTTTGGATTTTTGAAATGCGTTACCGCACCATGCTCGAACACGCGCTCGCCGGGCCGCGCATGTTCTGCGTGGCGCTGATTGATCCGCCGCTTTCGGATTGGCAATCCGCGGATGATTTGCGCCGCGTCGCCACCGTCGGCCTCATCCGCGCGTGCGTCGGTCGGGGCGACGGCACCTCCAATCTCATCCTGCAAGGCTTGCACCGCGTCCGTCTGAACAGCTTCGCTCAGGAGCATCCGTTCCCGATCGCGCGAATCGAGCCGCTCATCTCTACACCCGTCGAGACAACGCCCGAGAATGACGCGCTCGCCGCCCGCGTGCTCGATCTTTACACCCGCTTCAAGCGTGGCGGCCGCAAATTCCCGGACAAGGTCGATCGCTATCTGGACAAGCTGAACGATCCCGAAATGCTGGCCGATCTCATGGCCGCGACGTTCGTGACAGATCCGCTGCGCCGGCAGGAACTGCTCGAGGAGCTCTCCGTCTCGCAACGTCTCCGCCTCGTCATCCAATATCTGCGCGAAGAGGCCGGCGACGCCGCGGCCTGAAGCGCGCGCTCACTTCGCGAAGAAGTTGTATTTGAAAATGCAGACGAGGGCGTGAATGCCGTCGCGCCAGCTGATCTTCTTCCCTTCCGCGTAGGTGCGGCCGTGGTAGGAAATCGAGACCTCATAAATGCGCACGCCGAGCCGCGCCACCTTCGCGGTCAGCTCCGGCTCGAAGCCGAAGCCATTTTCGCGTAGCTCGATCCGTCCCAGGATTTCGCGCCGGAAAGCTTTGTAGCCCGTCTCCATGTCGCTCAGGTTCAGATCGGTCGCGGCGTTGCTCAGCAGCGTGAGAAAACGATTGCCCACGTAGTGCCAAAAAAAGAGCACGCGATGCGCTTCCGAGCCGAGGAAGCGTGAACCAAAAACCACATCGGCCTTCCCCTCCGCGATCGGCGCGAGCAGCTTGCCGTATTCGCGCGGATCGTATTCCAGGTCCGCGTCCTGAATGATCACGATCGGCGCGGTCGCGTGCGCGAAGCCCGTGCGCAATGCCGCGCCTTTACCGCAATTCACGTCGTGCCGGAGAAAGACGAGACGCGGCTCCGTTTCCAACGCTCGCACGGCTTCCGCGGTGCCGTCGTTCGAGCCATCATCCACCACGATCAGCTGGGCCACGGTCGGCTGCGCCAGCACCGCGTGCACGACCTGCGCGATCGTGGCGCGCTCATTGTAGACCGGCACGATTACAGAGACGGAGGCGTCGCGCGGCGTCTCCATTTAGCGACCTTCCAGCCGCCCGTGCTCTTCGAGCAGATAACGATCCGTCATCCCCGCCAGATAATCGCACACCGTCCGCGGCAAACCTTCCGCCTCGATCCGCTTTGCCGCCTGCTCCCCCAGTCGCTCCGGTGAGCGCATGTAAGCCTCGAAGACCGCCCGCAACATCTCGCAGGCCTGCCGGTTCACCTCCGCCACGCGCGGATGATAATAGACGTTCTGATAAAGAAAGCGCCGCAGCTCGCGATTCGCGGCTAGCAATTCATTGCTGTAACAAATCAGCGGTCGCTCCTGCCGGCGCACCTCATCGGGCGTGGAGACCCCCGCGTCCGCAATGGCGCGCGCACTCGAGGTCACCACATCGCGCACCTGCACGCCGATGATGTTGTTGATAATCAAGGTGTGCAGCTCAGGCTCCTGCACCTCCGGATATTGCGCCCGCACATTAGCCAGGCTTTGCCGCCAGATCGCGGTCTCTTCCAGCTGCGCCGGGCTCAGGATTTCAAAATCGACCGCGTCGTCCAGATCGTGGCTGTAGTAGGTAATCTCATCCGCCAGATTCGCGATCTGCGCCTCGAGCGAAGGGCAGCGATACGTCTCCCCTTCCGGCTCCGGCGGATCGTAAAACGCCGCGTGTTTCTGCAATCCCTCCCGCACCTCGAAAGTGAGATTCAGCCCCGGAAAATTCGGGTACGGCGTCTCGAGCAACTCGACCACGCGCAGACACTGGTCGTTATGCTCAAACCCGCCGTGCCCCTGCATGCACTGCGCCAGCATCTCCTCGCCGGAATGGCCAAAGGGCGGATGCCCGAGATCGTGCGCGAGCGCGATCGCTTCCGCCAAATCCTCGTTGAGCGACAACGCCCGCGCGATCGTGCGCGTGACCGACGCGACCTCGATCGTGTGCGTCAATCGCGTGCGCAGATGATCGCCGGTGCCGTTGAGGAAAACCTGCGTCTTGTATTCCAGCCGCCGAAACGCGCGTGAATGAATGATTCGCGCACGATCGCGTTGGAATTCCGTCCGATAAGCATGGCGCGGTTCCGGATGTTTTCGGCCCCGCGAATCGCCTGTTTTCTGCGCGAAGGAAGCGAGCACCGTGCGCTCGTCCGTCTCCATTTCCTCGCGTGTCTTCCAGCTCATACGTTTCGTTAGGCGCGTGCTCGGGCCACGGCAGCGATTATCCGTCGCGCTGCTCGCTTGGCCAGTCCGGAGTTGCAGCCCAAGCAGAATGGGATGGAAAACCGCCGTCGCGTCCGGCATGCTGTCGCCATGGTTTTGACAAGATGCAGCGCCTCCCGACTTCTGATCGGCTTGGTTTTATTAACGCCTTTAAGCACTCTCGAGCTTGCGGCGAAAACCTCGCGGCAGGTTGCGATCACTTCCGAGTCGGACAAGACCAATACCGGCTTGGATGTGGAGGGATCAACTCCGAGCGTCTTCGGAAACATCTCCACCCGCATCCGCGTGGAGACGGGAGACAATGTCCTCATCGGCGGCTTCATCGTCACCGGGACAGAGCAGAAGCGCGTGATGCTGCGCGCGATCGGGCCGTCGCTGCCCGTCGCGGGCAGGCTGGAGAATCCAACCCTGGAGTTGCATGGCCGCGCCGGCTTGATCGCATCGAACGATAACTGGAGGGATTCGCCCAATCGCCAGGAGATTATCGACAGCCAGCTCGCCCCTACGAACGACCTGGAATCCGCCATCCTGGCAAAGCTGCCCGCCAATGGCGCGCCCTATACCGCGATCGTGCGCGGCGCCAATGGCGGCACGGGCGTGGGCCTGGTCGAAGTGTACGATCTCGATCGGGCGGTGGATTCCAAGCTGGCCAACATTTCGAGCCGCGGCTCCGTTCAGACCGGGGAAAATGTCATGATCGGCGGGTTCATCGTCACCGGAACGACAACACAGAAAGTCATCGTCCGAGCCATCGGACCTTCGCTGCAGGTGGCTGGAAAGTTGGCTGACCCGACCCTCGAACTAATCAACCGCGATGGCGTTACGGTGGCATCGAACGACAACTGGCGAAGCGATCAGCAGGCGGAAATCATCGCCACAGGTGTGGCCCCGACCAACGATCTCGAATCAGCCATCGTCGCGACGTTGCCGGCGACCGGGCACACCGCGATCGTTCGCGGGAAGAATCAGACGACCGGCGTGGCCTTGGTGGAAGTCTACGCGATTAACTAATCGTTCCGGCGTGCGGACTCATCCCGCAAACGCCGACGCTCGGCCCGCGCCTCCGAGCGCACGATGAGCAGATCGAGCACGGCCATGAGCATGACCGTGATCGTGAGCCAGCCGCAGACCAGCCAATAAATCGAAAACCACCCGATGTGCTCCATCGGATCGAGCGCACCTTTGAGCACGGTCGCACCGAGGACCACCATGAGCAGCGCGAGCACGACGAGTCCCGCGATGGTCTTGCGCCGCGTCCCGCGATCACGCAGCAACCCGCGCGTGGCATGGGCCACGAATCCGACGGGGCGAAGCTTGTTCGCGGGAGGCGGCGTGTCCATGGCCGCAGACGGCTAGACGAGGAGCAGCGTCGGGTTCTCCAACAGCCGGCGCAGCTCTTTCAAATAATCCGCACCCAGCGCACCATCGATCACACGATGATCGCAGCTCATCGTGATCGCCATGCGATGGCCCACGCCCACGTTGTCGCAATCGTCGATCACGGCCTGCTTTGAAACGGCGCCGATCGCGAGGATGAAACCTTGCGGCGGATTGATGATCGCGGAGAACGAATCAATTCCGTAGCCGCCTAAATTCGAAACGGTGAAGGTGCCGCCTTGGAACTCCTCCGGTTTCATCCGCTTGTTCCGCGCACGGCTGGCGAGGTCTTTGACCGCTTCGCTGATTTCGCGCAGCGACTTGCCCTGCGCCGCGCGCAGGATGGGCGTGACCAGACCGTCCTCGAGCGCGACCGCGACCGCGAGATCGATATCCTGATATTGCACAATCGCGTCGTCATCGAAGGATGCGTTCACCTTCGGCACCTTGACCGCGGCATCGACGGACGCCTTCAAAACAAAATCGTTCACCGTGATTTTCGCGGTATCACTCCCCTCGCCGCCGGCCTTTAAGTCCGCGCGCGCTGCCATCAACGGCCCCGCGTCGATCTCGATGCTCAGATAGAAATGCGGCACCGGGCCTTTGCTGGCGACGAGACGCTCGGCGATCACCTTGCGCATGCCGGAAAGAACAATGCGCGCGCCCTCCGCAGCCGCTTGTTTCTTCGGCGCCGCGGCAGGAGCGGCCGTTTTCTTCTGTGGTGCGTCCGCGGGCTGCGCTTTCATCGCCGCGCGCACATCGGCTTCGACCACGCGGCCGTCCGGTCCGCTTCCGGTGATCTTAGAAATATCGATGCCCTCTTCGCCCGCCAATCTCCGCGCGAGCGGCGACGCTTTAACTCTGCCTTCGTCCCCGGCACTCGCCCTTGCGGGCGCTTTCGGTTCCGGTTTTTTCTCCCCCTGCGGCGGAGCGGTTTTGGGTTTTTCTTCTTCTGTCGGCGCGGGTTTTTCGCTCTCCGCTTTGGGCTCTTCTTTCTTCTCGCCCTCCGCGGGCGCTTCTTTCGTCTCGCTCTCCGCGGGCGCTTCTTCGCCTTCCGCGCCGATGAACGCGATGCGTTGGCCCACTTCCACCTTGCCGCCTTCTTCCACGTAAATCTCGGTCAGGACGCCGTCTTCGGGCGATTCCCATTCCATCGTCGCCTTGTCGGTTTCGATCTCAGCGATGACATCGCCGGTGGAAACGGCGTCGCCTTTTTTCTTCTTCCAGGCGACGAGCGTTCCCTCCGTCATGGTGTCGCTCAGCTTGGGCATTTGGATTTCGGGCATGGCGATCTCCTCGTTAGGCGTGACAGACTTTCAAGACGGCAGCCACGATCTTCTCCGCGTTCGGCAGGACAGCTTGCTCCAACCGCTCGTTGTATGGCATCGGCACTTCTTCCTGGCTCACGCGCAGGATGGGCGCGTCCAGTTCGTCGAAAATCTCGTGCTGAATCCGGAAACAAACTTCCGCGCCAATCCCGCAAAATGGCCGATCCTGTTCCGCCACTACGACGCGATGCGTCTTCGAAACCGAGGTCAGGATGGCCTGCAAATCGAGCGGCTTGATCGAGCGCAGGTCGAGCACCTCCGCGCTGATCTCCTGCTCTTCCAACTGCGCCGCAGCCGCGAGCGCCATCGGCACCGTTTGCGCGTAGCAGATGATCGTCACGTCAGAGCCCTCGCGCTTGATTTCGGCTTCGCCAAGCGGGATGAGCAGCTCCTGATCCTCCGGTTCCACCATCCCCTTAGAGCTGTAAAGCAGCTCGCATTCGAGGACGAGGACCGGGTTGTTATCGCGGATCGCGGTTTTCAATAAACCCTTCGCGTCGCGCGGCGTGGCCGGCGTGCAGATCTTCAAGCCGGGGAAATTCGCGTAGAGACACTCAGTGGCGTGCGAATGGGTGGCGCCGAGCTGATGCGCCGGACCGTTCGGTCCGCGGAAAGTGATCGGGATGTTGAATTGCCCGCCCGACATCGTGAGCATGTTCGGCGCGTTGTTGACCACCTGATCGAACGCGACCAGCGAAAAGCTGAAGGTCATAAACTCGATCACCGGCCGCAGGCCCACCATGGCCGCGCCAATCCCGAGACCAGCGAAGCCATTCTCGCTGATCGGGGTGTCGACGATGCGTTTCTCGCCGAAACGATCGAGCAAGCCCTGGCTGACTTTGTAGGCGCCGTTGTATTGCGCCACTTCCTCGCCCATGAGGAAGACGTTTGGGTCGCGCTCCAACTCTTCGGCGAGCGCTTCGTTGAGCGCCTGGCGATAGGTGATCTCCCTCACGCCTTCGCCTCCTCGGTCGCGGTGTCGCCGTTCACGAAGGTGTAATCGTAGAGTTTATCGAGCGGCGGCTCGTCGCTCTCTTCGGCGAATTTCACACTCGCGAGCGCGGTCTCCTTCGCGTCCTTGTCCATCTTGTCGAACTGCTCGTTCGTCAGCTTCCCTTCGCGCGTGAGCTGCGCGCGCAGGCGCGTGATCGGATCGTCCATGCGATACTTCTCGAGCTGCTCCTTCGTCCGATAACTCGCCGGATCCGACATGGAATGGCCGCGATAGCGATAGGTGCGGATTTCGATGAACGCGGGGTGCGGTTCCTTGCGAATGCTTTCCGCCACTTCGGCGACCTTGTCGCGCACCTCGCGAAAATTCATTCCATCGACGACGAAGCCCGGGATGTCGTAGCCCTCAGCGCGTTCTACGATTTCCTTCAGCGCCGTCGAGCGCTCGACCGACGTGCCCATGGCGAAAAGGTTGTTTTCGCAAATGAAGATGACCGGGAGCTTGTAGAGCGCAGCCAGGTTCAGTGCTTCATGGAAGCCGCCCTGATTGATCGCGCCATCGCCAAAGAAGCAAAGCGTGACCCGATCTTCATCGCGATATTTCGACGCAAAGGCCATCCCGGTGGCGAGCGGCACGTGCGCGCCCACGATGGCGTGCCCGCCATACATGTGGCGATCGCGATCGAAGTAATGCATCGACCCGCCCAGCCCGCGCGAGCAGCCCGTCGCCTTGCCGAAGAGTTCCGCCATACAGGCGTCCGCGGTCGTTCCGCGCGCGAGCGCGTGCGCGTGATCGCGATAAGCCGTGATCAAATAATCATCCGGCCGCACCGCTGCGACCGCTCCGACCACGACCGCTTCCTGGCCAATGTAGAGATGGCAAAAGCCGCCAATTTTCTGCGCCTGATATTGCTGACTCGCGCGTTCCTCAAAGCGACGAATCAGCAGCATCAGCGCGAGCATTTCGACCTCGTCGCGTTGCGCCGGCATTTCCATGCCGGGTTACGCAGGGCGAGGCGACGTCGCGTGGGCGCGAGCGCGTTCCGGGCTGCGTCCGTAGTGGACCGCCAGAACGAAGAGGCCGGTGAAAGCGAGATCACTCAGGAGCGAATTGCGGAAGAAGAGCCAGGTCGGCGCGTAACCGGGCAGGCCGACCGTCAGCGCCTGAAGGAATCCAGCCGCGCTCTTCACGTAGCCCGGATCGCTCAGCCACGAAAACGCGTTGCTGATGAAGTAGAAAATAACCGAGCCGCCAATCGAAGCCGGCAGCATCGTTTTCAACGACGCGCGATTTTCGAGGAGCAACCCGAGTGACCCAACCGCGATCAAAGCCAGATAGCGGCCGATGATCAGCGGATCAAGCAAACGCGCACCGTAATAGGTATTGAGCACGATGTCCGAAACGAGCAGCGCCAGCAGCGGGATAGTGAACTTGTATTTCCCGGGGAAAAAGGCCGCGCCGCAGAGCGCGATTGCAGCCAGCGGGGCGAAATTGGAAAGCCAGGTCGCGGAACCGGACTGGACCAAAATCCCGGTGGCAATCCGATAGACCACGGCGACGAAAACGAGGAGAAAAGCGGGAATCATCGCGGGGACAGTTCAACACTCCGGCGCGTTATGCAATGCGCTTTCTAGCGCGGGCCGGAGCAGGAGCGGCGGCGGTGCGCCGCGCGTGTTCGTTAGGCCGCGGCGGGCGCGGGTTGCGCCATGCGCGCTTTGTTTAAGCGAGCCTTGCGGCGGTTGGCGGCGTTGCGATGGATGATGCCGCGCTTGGCCGCTTTATCGACGGCAGAAATGAGGGCACGCTCGGTCTTCGGATCTTTCTTCTCGGTCGTGGCAGTGTTGCTTTTCTGCATCCGACGAAGGCGGGTGAGGACGCTACGGTTACGAAGGGAACGCTTGGCGGTTTGACGAGCGCGTTTGCCGGCGGATTTGGTGTTGGCCATGGGAAAAATTTCTGGGCGTGGAGGCTCGCGGCAGGGCGCGGCTTTGTCAACCCATCGCGATCAGCCGGCGGAGGAAGGAATTTGAGCCAGCCTAACCGTTGTTGCGAGCGAGGCGGAGCGCTTTTTCCGAAGCGGCGCTCTTCTGTCCGGCGACTTGAGGCTCTTCGGTTTTGACGAGAGGGCGGCCGACTTCAACCGGCGCATCCGGGGCCTGAATTTGATAGACGACTTTCGCTTTCGGAACGCGCGGCAATTTATCCTGTACCACCTGCACCACGGCGCCCAACGGAAGCTGGCCGTAGAGAGCGGCCACGTCTTTCGATTTCATCCGGATGCAGCCGTAGCTGGCGGGCCGGCCGATCTTTTTCTCTTCCGGAGTGCCATGGATGTAGATGCAGCGCGAGAACGCATGGGCGTTCTCGGCCTGAAGGCCGCGCAGCCAGATGATGCGAGTAATGATCGGATCGCGGCCGGGTGCGTTCGGTTGCAGGATTTCGCCGGTGAAGCGGCGATTCTTAAACACCGCGCCAACGGGCGCGTGGTCGCCGATTTTCTGCGCCACGGCCATGGAGCCGAGCGGGGTAGTCATGCGGCCGAAGGCGTCGCCCAATCCAAATTTCGAGGTCGAGACGGGATAGGTGGTGACCTTGGCGCCGTTCTGCAAAAGCATGAGCTTTTGATCCTTAATGCTGACGATCACCTGATTGGTAACGGTGACCGGCTCGGTGCCCGCGCTTAAGAGCGCGACGGATTGCAAGAGGAGGAGGATGACGAGGGAGGGACGGATCATCGCGGAAACCTGTTACCAGATTTTATTGAATTTGTCACGCAGGCAATCGGGCCGCGGCGCGGGTGCTGCTGAAATTAAAACGAGGCCACCACTGCGAAAGCGAGCTGACGGAGACGTAAAGGAAGCCGAGCTGGAACATGGCGAGGAAGGGCACGGAAAGGAATTGGCCGTGACGGATCGCGAACCAGAGGAAGTAAGTGAAATAAATTGCGAACCCCATCTCGGCGAGCGGAAGGAGGGATTTCATCGGCATGTATTTGAGCTGCCGCCAACTCTGCTTCCGGCGCTCGATGCCGTATTTCGGAGTGCGAGCGAAGTCGGATTGGTGATTGAAGACCGCTTCGAGGACGGCGCGCGCGTTATTCAGCGAGAGGCCAACTCCGAGCGCCAGGAGCGCGGGGAGGAAAAGGATTTCCTTCATCCAAGTGCGCGGATGCAGCTCGCGTTGCGCGCAGATGTAGAACGCGCCTACCGAAAGCGAGGCGGTGAAGAAAATCGGAACGTCCACCAGCAGCATCCGCAACCAGCCGGACTGCGGGCCGCCGACGGAGGGATGGAGCAGGACGCAGAGGCAGGCGAGCAGGAGGTAAGCGAAATTGGAGGTCAAGTGAGCCGTGGCCTCAATCTTCAATGGGAGCGACAGCTTGCTCCGCCAGATCGTGGGCAGCAATTTCTTGCAGGTCTGGACGGAACCCTTCGTCCAGCGATGCTGCTGTGATTTGAAGCCGTTCATGTCGACCGGCAACTCCGCAGGCGTGATCACGTCTGGAAGGAAAATGAATTTCCAACCCGCCAGCTGCGCCCGGTAGCTGAGGTCGAGATCTTCCGTGAGGGTATCGTGCTGCCACCCGCCAGCTTCCTGGATGCAGGAGGTGCGCCAGAGCCCGGCTGTGCCGTTGAAGTTAAAGAAACGCCCGCTCCGACTGCGCGCAGTTTGTTCGAGGAGCAAATGGCCATCGAGGAACATGGCCTGCACTCGGGTGAGCAGAGAGTAGGTGCGGTTAAGATGACCCCAGCGGGTCTGAATCATGCCCACGTTCGGGTCGGTGAAATAATGGACCGTCTTGCGCAATAAGTCGGGCTGCGGGACGAAGTCCGCGTCCAGAATGCCGATGAAGTCTCCCTCGGCGGAAGCAAGCCCGGCCTCGAGCGCGCCGGCTTTGAAACCCATCCGGTCCACCCGATGGAGCAATTGCACGTTGAAGCCGCGGCCTTTTAGCTCGTCCACGCACCGCGCGGTCAGGGCTCGGGTATCGTCGGTCGAATCATCCAGGACCTGGATCTGCAAAAGCTCGCGCGGGTAATCCAGTTCGCTGACCGATTTGAGGAGCCGCTCGACCACGTAGATCTCGTTGTAGATCGGCAGCTGCATCGTCACCTTCGGCAGCTGCTCGAAATGCGCCTGCGGCTGCATATCGCGCTTCCGATTCTTCAGAAAGAGATAAATGATGAAGTAGCGATGGACGCCGTAAGCAGAGAGGCCCAAAAGCACGCTGAGGTAGCAGGTGGTCCAAATGAGATATCCAACGCTTCCTTGCATAGCCGGTAAATGAAACAGTGCCGGCCACAGGGCCGGCAAGGGCGACATGATGCCGGTTCCGTCGCTTCCGTCAAATCAAAAATGGCAGTTTTCCCTCTGAAAACGGGCTTTGCCCGGGCCCGCATTCCCCCCTTGCCGCCACGGTGAGCAAGGTCGAGTTTGGGGGCCCGATGGCTCCTTCGAAATCCAGCGGCTGGCAACGCATCTTCCCCAGCGGTGGCCAGAGTCGTCTGCAACGCTTCAATATTGTCGTGGCGATTCTCATCGCCGGCTGGGTGCCCCCAGTCCTGATGTTGGTCTTCTCCTACACCGTCCTGACCGATACGCTGGAATCGAAGATCCTGCGCGATCGCCAGACCTTTGTGCAATTGATCGCGCATCTGGTGGGCGACGATTTCAACCGCACCGCCGGGATCATCGACTACTACCAGGCGCAACCGGAGCTCGCGTCCATCCTGGCTGGCCCCAACCCGGAGGCGACCGGGCAGGCTTGGCTGAACCAAACCTTCTACGCCCATCCCAGGATCGATGGCATGTTCCTCGCCGGGCAGGACGGGCGCTTGATCGCCTCCATTCCGCCGATCCCGCCCGAGGCGGCAACGCACTTTTCCTCCGACCGCTGGAAGGAAGCGGCGCACGACGGACCCGGAGCGCATGTCTCCAGCGTGCACCCGCGGCTTTCGGATCAACGCATGGCGGCCGAAATTGTTGGCTCGGTCCAGGCGCCCGATGGGACGTTGGTCGGCTACCTCGGGGTCTCGGTTTTGGTCGAGCGGATGGGGCGGCGGCTGGCTTCGATCGAATTTGCCGACCAATCGATCTGCCAGGTCATTGATCAAAGCGGCGCCAAGCTTTTCACGGATAAGTTTGAGCCCAATACCACGCCCGTCCCGCCTGAGATGCGGGGGTTGATTGCGGAAATTCGCGATCGCAAGACCGGCCACTTAGAGCGCAACGACATCCTCTACTCATTCAGTCTGGTCGAGACGACGGGCTGGGTCGCAGTGGTCGAACAGCCCCGCGCCGCTGCGTACCGGCCGGTGAAGGATTTGCTGGGCAAGATCACCCTGCCCGCCGTCTGGCTCATTCTCCTCACAGCCATCGGAGCAGTCCTGGCCGGGAGATTTTTCCGCCGCCAAACGGAGGCCGCCCGCCGGATCGAGCGGGAAGTCATTTTCAACGAGAAGATCCTGGCCAACATGCCGAGCGGCATCGCGCTGATCGATCCCACCTCTCGCCAATTCCTGCAGGCGAACGATGCCTTTGCCCGGATGGCGAAGCTTTTCGGGAAGCTGCCCGAGAACAAAGACATCTACGACGCCACCTACGACGAGGTGCAAATCGCGCCCGCGGAAGCGATCGAAAAGGTGCTCGGCTTCGGTTCCCCCTACCAGCTGATTGAGCAACCGTTCGCGGATCGCACCGGCGGCACCCATTTCGTGAACGTGAACCTGCTCCGTCTCCAAAGCTCGGAGCAGCGCATTCAGGGCGTGCTTTACCTTGTGGAGGACAAGACCCGCGACGTCACCCTTCGGCAGGAGTTGATCGGCGCGAACGCCGCCAAGGACCAATTCCTCGCCCTGCTTTCCCACGAGCTGCGCAACCCGCTCTCGCCCGTCATCGCCATGGTCGGCGAGCTGGAGGCGAGCGCCTCAGAGGCTCCAGGGTTCCGCCATGCCCTCGAGGTCATTCGCCGCAATGTGGAATTGGAGGCGCGCCTGATCGATGACCTGCTCGACGTGACCCGGATTTCGAAGGGCAAGCTCCAGCTCAGTTTTGAAACTGTAAACGTCCATGAAATCTTGCAGCGCGCCTACGAGATCTGCCGCGAGGAGATTCTCGGGAAGAATCTGGGGATGGAATTCCGGCTCCGCGCGGAAAGATCACATGTGGAAGGAGACCCAGCGCGCCTGCAGCAGGTGTTCTGGAATCTGGTCAAAAACAGCGTGAAATTTACGCCCGCGCAGGGCCGCATCATCATCGAAACGTTCAACCCCACGCCTGACACGCTCGAGATCCGCACTACCGATACCGGCATCGGCATTGATCCGGAAAAGATTGGCAAGATCTTCAACGCCTTCGAGCAGGGCCAGAGCTCGATCACCCGTCGGTTTGGCGGTCTCGGGCTTGGGTTGGCCATTTCCAAGGCGATGGTCGCTGCGCACGGGGGCACGCTCTCGGTCGAAAGCGACGGCCGGGATCGCGGCGCCACGTTCACCGTCACGCTCCACACTGTCCCTACGCCGGCTGCTGCCGATAACACCCAGCCGGCCGGCCCTTCTCAGCGACGACAGGATTTACAAACCGAAATGGCGAAGCGCGCACCCCGTCTCCTCGTCGTCGACGATCACATCGATACCTGCACCGGGATGAGGATGATCCTGGAACGCCGTGGCTACCGCGTGACCCTGGCCCATTCCGCGGACGAAGCGGTGGAAAAGGCGGGGCAGGAAGCGTTCGACCTCGTCATCAGCGACATCGGGCTGCCTGATCGTTCCGGCTACGAGTTGATGCGGGAATTGCAAGCCAGCAAGAGTCTGCGCGGAATCGCCCTGAGCGGTTTCGGGATGGAAAACGACGTCAGCCGCGCGCGCGAAGCGGGCTTCTCAAATCATCTGACGAAGCCGATCAACTTCGACCGGTTGGAAGAGGTCATTCAGGATCTTCTCGAACTGGAGCCGTCCAGTCCTGAAAAAGAATAGTTCGCGGCAATCGCCTCAGACCGTGCTCGCAGCAGTCTCTGGCCGACCTTCCGCCACGCCGTTCCGAGCGTTCTCGGCCGCTTCCGCTTCTTTGAGCTCGCGAGAGAGTTGCTCCACCCGTTGGCGCATGATCTTTCCGGCCTTGAACTTCACCGTAGCGCGCGGGGGAATGATAAAACTGCTACCGGGTTCGTTTGGATTCCGGCCCACGCGGGGCTTCGTCAGACGCGGCTGAAAGACGCCAAAATTGCGCAACTCGACCGCCACATTCTTGGCCAGGCTATCTGTGATATGATCGAGGGTGCGTTGCACAACCTCGAACACTTCGTGTTGGACCATCCCAGTCTGATTACTAATGGCGACGACAATGTCTCGTTTTGTGAGCTTACCCATATTGAAAGCAAATCGCGTCCCGCGCGTGAAACAGCTGGGTAATCTTGTAATTAACTGAAATTAAAGCGCAACAAAATACCGCAACTCGCTCACAGAATGAGCGTTCCGCCGGGCTATATACCCTGCGGCGCCCGCTGAAAGAGCCGGCTAAAATAGAAGGCAAGGGGCGATTGGTTGGCCAAAACCTTACGCTGCGACTTCAGTTGGCCCTGCAGGACACCGAGCTTGGTGAAGACGCCATTCCATTCTGTTTCCATCCGCCGCACTTCTTCGTTGGTCAGCTCCCGCACCCCGCGCATGGACACGCCGCGCTGCAGCACATTCATGGCACGCCCGGAGAGTTCACCCAGCAATCCCAGCTCGCCGAAGACGTGCTCGGTCTCCTGGAGGAGGTTGGCCCGAGTGTCGGTGAATTGGCGTTCCTGCTCGGCAGAAATGATCGGTCGCGCTTTATCCAGCCCGTAGGTGATGAGGTCGTGCAGCCGTTTCCAGCTATCCAATTGCAACGTCAGCAGCCGCAGTTTCGATTCCAATTCTTTGTCTCTCATAGTCGTCCGGCAGCGGAGAGTTCGAGGGTCTCATCCAGCTTCTGTAAATTATCGATCAGCAAATGCGCCCACGGTCGATCGACCGATTGCACCTGGCTGATGATACCTTCCTCGAAATAAAATCGGCCCTGCCGCCAGCGAAACACTTCCGCCACCGCCGGCTCGCCTTCCAGGATATCGAAGACGGCGTGCCGCACCGAGCCGTGGTGCAGGTAAATTTCGCTCGTCCCGCGTCGCGAACGGAAAGTAAAACGTCCGCTACGCTGCCCGAGGCAGCTCATTTGCAGGATCTCCGCCGCGGAAAATTGGTTCAGATTGCCGATCAAGGAGTGGCAGGGATCGATTCCCTCCCAGGAAGCGCCGAAGCGGGTCACGAGCGCGCCGACGAAACGCCGGATCTGAGCGCGCAACCGGCGGGAATTCACATTGGTATTGATCCGGACGATCTTTTGTTGCTCAGCCGAGCTGGCACAGTCGGAGGCCGAGGCCAGCGGAGCGAGAAACGCAATTTGTAGAGAGGGAAAATGCTGCCGCGCGTTGGTCGCCTGTTCCAATGCGATCCCGGCTTCGCCCTCCACCATAAAGGCATCGAAGCTGTCCTCTAATAGCAGGCCAATCGCTTCGGACATCGTCCGGACGACTCGCGTCTCGACCGTGTTTATTTCATCAAAAATGGCGATCGCCTCGTCTTGAAAGACAGGGTCGGCATTTAGGATGAGCAGTCGATTTTCAACTTTTTCTCTCACGCGGAGGCTTGAACTAGCAAGAACCTTGCCCATGCAGGCCTTTGGCGGCTACGCCGGCAAACTTCGCCGGGGCCAGCAGCCCGGATATCCCCTATTTTCGCCAAGGCGTTCGCGGCTGCGGCGCGGCAAAATTCTCCGGCGCCACCTCATGCGCGGTCCGAAAATGCACCTTCGCCACCGCCCGCAGCGCATCTGCCCCGCCCTGCGACACCAGCGCGCGCGCTGCTTCTTTTACGCTGGCGGAAACCCCTCGCCCGAGCTTGATCCCCAGCGCTTTGCCCCGGCCATCAAGCCAATCGATGAAAGCCTCGCGTGCAATAATGGAAGCTGCCGCTACCGCGGGGTCCGACTCCGCCTTGGTTCGCTGCTCGAGCTTGATCTCCCGCCCACGCTGCAAGAGCGAACGCTCGATCACCCGCGCGTCCGCAAATTTATCTGATAACGCCCGCGGGCAATCCGGCCGCCGCGCCAGAAGATTCTCAATTACGCGAGCGTGCCCCCAACCAAGCAGGCTGTTGAGGTTGCCGAACTTCTCGTAGAGGACGTTGTAACGCTCCGGTCCGATCACCACCGTATCGACGATGGCGCCCTGCGTGTGGCGAATCGAATCCGCCAAGGCGCGGATCCTTGCGTCCGATCCGATCCGTTTGCTGTCCTGAATCCCGGCCTGCATGAATTGGCGCGCAATCCCGCGGTCCACGTAAACTCCCGCGATCACGAGCGGTCCGAAAAAATCGCCCTTCCCGCTCTCGTCCACTCCGAAGTGCGCTTCGAACATCTCCGGCGAATGCACCTCCTCATACCCCAGCTTCGCTTCGCCAAGAATGTTCGGCTCCAACTGGAACTGCACGAACTCTTCGATCCCCTTCCCTTGCAGCAGAATCTTCGGCCCTTTCTCGTAGACGGCCACGCTCAGCTTCTCCTTCTGCGCGAAGAATATCGTGTAAGGACGCGGCGCGAACACGAAGCCCAGTTCGTCGAGCAAAGCGCGCAATTTGGTCGCCTGCGCGGGCGTGAGCGGGTGGGTGTAAGTGTTCAAACGAAGGTGCGGCAACGTCGAATGCCCAATGCCGGACGTCGAACGCATAATCCTTCGCACTTCGCGTTGGACGTTCGGCGTTCTGCGTTGGACGTTCTGCCTTATTAACGCCACCGCTTTCCGCAGAGCGCTCCTTTCCTGGTACCGGAAAAACAAACGCGATCTCCCTTGGCGCAAGACGCGCGATCCCTACGCCATTTTGGTTTCGGAGATAATGCTCCAGCAAACACAGGTCGCGACCGTACTCCCCTACTATAGAGAGTGGCTGCGTCGCTTCCCCGATTTTTTCGCCCTCGCCGCGGCCTCGGAGAACGATGTTCTCCACTCCTGGCAAGGCCTTGGCTACTACAGCCGCGCGCGCAATCTCCACGCCGCAGCGCGGATGCTCGTTGAGCGCGGAACCTTCCCCGACGAAATCGAGGAGATACGTGCTCTTCCCGGCGTCGGCCGTTATACCGCGAATGCTGTCGCCACCTTCGCCTTCGATCGAGCGGTGCCGATCGTGGAAGTGAACATCGCCCGCCTCCTCGCGCGGCTCAGCGATTTGCAGCTCCCGATCGATTCCGCTCCTGGCAACAAAACGATCTGGGATCTCGCCAGCGCGCTCGTTCCCAAACGCGACGCTGGGCGCTTCAATTCTGCGCTCATGGATCTCGGCGCGCTCGTCTGCACAGCACGCCACCCGAAGTGCGAGCTCTGCCCTGTCCGCACGTTTTGCCGCGCAGTTGAACCAGAAAGGTTGCCGCTCAAGAAAAGCCGCGCCCCACTCAAGAAGCTCAGCGAACATCACGGCTTCATTCGTCGAAACGGCCATGTTCTGCTCGAACAAGCCGCGGAACGCTGGCGCGGTCTTTGGATTCTGCCCTCAATGGCTGAGCCCCCAAGTGGAGGGCAGCCCCTCCATCGCGCCGATTTTCCATTCACTCATCATCGCATCACGCTCACTGTCTTCGCGGCTGATGTTCGCCCCGCAAGCGCGAGCCAGCGCTGGTTTTCGCTCGCGGAGCTTCCTGCCATCCCGATGCCTTCGCCTCATCGCCGCGCGCTTGTCGCTCTCCTTCCGCCAGAACCGGCATAGACCGCGCCCACATCTCTGGTACACTGCCGCGGGTTTCCGAAAAAACGAACACGATGCGC
Source organism: uncultured Verrucomicrobiae bacterium (assembly GCA_963788065.1). Taxonomy (GTDB): domain Bacteria; phylum Verrucomicrobiota; class Verrucomicrobiia; order Chthoniobacterales; family UBA10450; genus JACCTI01. Next base: position 1,021,756 of record CAWBFF010000008.1, on the reverse strand, counting down.
AGCATGACAGGATATGGCAGAGGCGAGGCTGACCAGGCAGGAGCGAAGTTCAGCGTCGAGCTGACTTCCGTGAACCGGAAACAAAGCGACCTCGTGATTAATTTGCCGCGCGATTTCGCCGAACTCGAGCCGCGTATCCGCCAGACAATCAACGAAAAGCTCTCACGCGGCCGGACCAATGTGCTGGTGACGCACGAGCGCGGCGGCGACGGACACCGCAAGCTCGCGCTCGATACCGCTTTGGCCCGCTCCTACCACGACGCCATGCACGCGCTGCAGGTTGCATTGGGCGCGCCGGGCGAGATCGCCATCGGCACAATTTTACAGGCGCCGGGCGTAATGCGTTTCACCGACGACACCGTCGATGCGGAAGCGGCGTGGCCCGCGCTCGAGCAAGCGCTCGGCGCTGCGCTCATCGAGCTCGTCAAAATGCGTGAACGCGAAGGCGCGCACTTGGCGAACGATCTGCGTGAACGCCTGACCCTCATCCGCCACGCCATCGCGCAGGTCTCGCGTCTGTTCCCTGAGGTGGTGAAAAAGCATCGCGCCGCGCTCCTCGATCGGATCAAGCAGGCCGGCCTCGATCTCACGCTTGATGACGATCGTCTCTTGAAAGAAGTCGCGCTTTTTGCCGATCGTTCCGATATCTCGGAGGAACTAACGCGTCTCGAAAGTCATCTCGCGCAATTCGCCGAGCAGTTGCCCAAAGACGAACCGATCGGACGCACCCTCGAATTCATCACCCAGGAAATCTTTCGCGAACTGAACACGCTCGGCGCGAAAGCGAATGACGCCGCCATCTCGCAGCATGTCGTCGTTTGCAAAGCCGAGCTCGAAAAAATTCGCGAGCAAATTCAAAACGTTGAGTAAGCACTTCACCCGCAGCGGCATTCTCTTTGTTGTCTCCGCCCCTTCCGGCGCCGGCAAAACCACCCTGTGCGATGCGCTCCGCACCACCCCCGACTTCGTTTACTCCGTCTCGTGCACGACGCGCGCGCCGCGCGCAGGAGAGATCGAAGGCGAAGATTATCATTTCCTGGACGAGCCCGATTTCGTGCGGCGGGTCGAGGCCGGCGAGTTCCTCGAGTATGCGCAGGTGCACGGACAGTATTACGGCACGCTTCGCAAACCGATCTGCGCCAATCTGCAGGAAGGAATCGATGTCTTGATCGACGTGGATACGCAGGGGGCCGAAGCGATTCGGAATTTCGAAGATGAATTCGTCCGCCGTTCGCTCTGCGATGTTTTCATCATGCCGCCCGACTTGGAGGAGCTCCGCCGCCGCCTAACGAAACGTGGCACGGAGACGGAAGCGCAAATTGATTTGCGGCTCGTCAACGCCGCGCGCGAAATGGAACTTTGGCGCGATTATCGTTACACCATCATCAGCCAGTCGATGGAGGAAGATCTGCAAAAGTTCCGACACATCATGGGCGCGGAGCGGTATCTGAGCCGACGTTTGGTGCTGACATGAAAAAGCGCACCGTTCTTCTCGGCGTCACCGGGTCCATCGCCGCGTATAAAGCCGCCGAGCTCGCCAGCCTGCTCTTTAAACAGGGTCACGACGTTTTTGTCGTGATGACCAAAGACGCGGCCGAATTCATCACGCCGCTCACATTGCAGACGCTCTCGAAAAATCCGGTCATGACGAGCTTCTATGATGAAAAGGAAAACTGGCGCCCCGGTCACATTCAATTAGCCGACCGCGCCGATCTTCTCCTCATCGCGCCCGCCACCGCCCACGCCATCGCGGAACTCGCGCACGGTCTCGCCGGTCATCCACTCGCCGCCATCGCGCTCGCCACGCGCGCGCCAATTTTGATCGCGCCGGCCATGAATGGAAAGATGTGGGAGCACGCGGCAACACAGGAGAACGTGGAGAAATTAAAAGCGCGCGGCGTTGAATTCATCGGACCCGAAGCGGGCATGCTTGCGTGCGGTTACGAAGGCGTCGGTCGGTTGTGGAAAGTGGAGGAGATCGCGTTCCGCGCGGAGTTCCTCCTCGCGCGGCAGGACAATCTGATCGCGTGAGGATCGTCGTCACCGCGGGGCCGACGCGCGAGCCGATCGATCCGGTCCGCTTCATCAGCAATCGCTCCTCGGGCAAGATGGGCTACGCGCTCGCGGAAGCGGCGCTCGAGTTTGGACACGAGGTCACGCTCATCTCCGGTCCGGCCACGCTAACGCCGCCAGAGGGCGCCAGGTTTGTTCGCATCACGACGAGCGACGAACTCTTCGAAGCCGTGCATGCAGAAGTGCAACACTGCGATCTGCTCGTGATGTGCGCAGCCGTTTCCGATTATAAACCGATGCGCGCCGCTGCGGAAAAGTTGGAGAAACAAACCGGCGAGTTCACGCTGCGTTTGCAACCGACGCGCGACATCCTCGCTTCCTTGCCGCACGAAAATCGTTCGTACTTCGTCGTCGGTTTCGCAGCAGAGACCCACGACCTCGAAGCGAGCGCGCGCCGAAAACTCTTCGCGAAAAATTGCGACGTGATTGTAGCGAATGATGTCAGCGGCAGCGATTCCGGAATGGAAAGCGACGACAACGCGGTGACAATTTTCTTTCGCGAAGGCGAATCAAAAACGATTTCGCGCGCGCCAAAAAAAATTATCGCGCGCGAAATTTTGAAAATAGTTTTGAAGTTGTGTGAAAAAAGTTTGACAAAAAAAACGTGATGCTTAGTGACGTGTGTTGTGAACTTATTCACAAAGTTGTTCACACCCACCGCACCTGCGGATTGAAAGGGGGGATTACCGATGCCAGCAAAAAAGAAGTCGGCTAAAAAAGCTGCCAAGAAAGCTCCTGCGAAGAAAAAAGCAGCAGCCAAGAAAACGGCCAAGAAAAAAGGACGTTAGTCTTGTCTGAAATCGCTAGAGCTGCGGCTTTGTCCCAGTTCTAACACCGCAAAATCAACCCGGGGGGAGATTCATTTCTCCCCCCGGTTTTTTTGTGCACCCTACTAGCGCAGGCGGTGTGAAACCGTTCGCTCAAGCTCGCGAACGCCTGTTAGTTCTCCCTTCATGACGCCATATCTTGAGACCGCGATTGAGGCGGCCCGCGCAGCGGGAGAATTCCTGCGGCAAAATTTTCAAGAGCCGCTCCACGTTAACGTGCGCGAGGCGCACGATATCAAACTTGAGGTCGATGTGCGCACGCAGGATTTGATCACTGATCTCCTCCTGAAAAAATTCCCGCAGCACGCGCTCTTCGGCGAGGAAGGAATCATGGGCGATCAAACGGCCGAGTATCAATGGGTGGTCGACCCGCTCGATGGGACGGTGAATTATTATTACGGCATCCCGCAATTCTGCACGTCGATCGCGTTACGCTTCCGGCGCGAGATCATCGCTGGTGTGATTTACGATCCGACACGCGACGAGATGTGGACCGCGGAAAAGGATGGGCCCGCGCTCTTGAACGGAAAACCGTTTCGCGTCAGCACGCGCAACGAGTTGAGCGAAGCGATTGTCTCGATTGGATTTTCGAAGACAAATGAGACCATTGCTGCTGCGCTGCCGCTTTGGCAGGACATGGTGCATCGCGTGCGGAAATGCCGGATGATGGGCAGCGCCGCACTCGACATGGCCTACGTGGCCTGCGGCCGGTTCGACGCTTACATGGAACGCAGCATCAGCTTATGGGATGTGGCAGCAGGCGTTCTCCTCGTGGAGCGCGCCGGCGGGAAGATCGAAATGCAGGCGCATCCGAACGCCGTGGAGAAATACAGCATCACCGCCTCGAACGGCTTGCTGGATTTGGAAGTGGCGAAGCGCTCGGCCTAACGAGAACTATGACACGCTGCGGCATCGGTTACGACGCACATCGCCTGGTTGAAGGGCGGAAGTTGATTCTCGGCGGAGTGGAGATTCCGCATCCGCTTGGCTTGGAAGGACACTCCGACGCGGACGTGCTCTGCCACGCCATTGCCGATGCCCTGCTGGGCGCGATTGGAGAAAGCGACATTGGGCACCACTTCCCGAATACGGATGAAGGCATTCGCGGAATTAGCAGCATCGCGATTTTGGAGCGCGTGGGAGAAGTCCTGCGCCGGCAAAACGCGCGCCCGATTAATGTGGACGCGACTCTGATCGCGGAAGCGCCGAAGATCGCGCCGCACATTCCTGCGATGCGCGAACGGATTGCGGCTGCGCTGCAATTGGAGATCGGCCGCGTCAGCCTGAAGGCGACGACGAATGAGGGCCTTGGCACGATCGGCCGCGGCGAAGGCATGGCGGCGATGGCAGTGGCGAGTGTCGAGCAGGAGTGAACGACAAAGATGTCGCTGCGTCTTTTTAATACCTACGCGCGCGCGCTGGAGGAATTCCGCCCGCTCGATCCGGACGGTCGGAAGGTGAAGATGTATACCTGCGGCCCGACCGTTTACAGCTACGCGCACATCGGGAATTTTCGCGCGTATTTGTTTGAAGATTTATTGCAGCGCCATCTCGAGTTGCGCGGTTACGAGGTGCAGCGCGTGATGAACATCACGGACGTGGACGACAAAACGATCCGCGGTTGTCAGGCGGCCGGAGTGCCGTTGGCAGAATTCACAAGCGAGTTCAAACGCGCGTTTTTTGCCGATCTCGACACGTTGCGGATCAAGCGGGCAGATTCGTTTCCGGAAGCGACCGACGAACGCTACATCGCGAAGATGATCGCAATGATCGAAACGCTGATCGCGCGCGGACTGGCATATCAGGCGGACGACAAATCCGTTTACTACCGGATTAAAAATTTCCCGAAGTACGGACATCTCGCGCATTTCAATCTCGACGAATTGCAGTCGACCGGTCGGGTAAAGAACGACGAGTACGACAAGGAACACGTGGGTGATTTCGCGCTCTGGAAAGCGTGGGATGAAGCGGACGGCGCGGTGCGTTGGGAGAGCCCGTGGGGACCGGGCCGGCCCGGCTGGCACATCGAGTGCAGCGCGATGGCGACTCAGTTGTTAGGCGAGCAGCTCGATCTGCATTGCGGCGGGGTGGATAATATTTTCCCGCATCACGAAGCAGAGATCGCGCAGACAGAGGGCTGCACCGGAAAACAATTTGTGCGCTACTGGCTGCATTGCGCGCATCTACTCGTCGATGGGCAGAAGATGGCGAAGTCGGCCGGGAATTTTTTCACGCTGCGCGATGTGCTGGCGAAGGGGTACAGCGGACGCGAGGCGCGTTACGCGTTGTTGCGCGTGCACTATCGGGCGCAGTTGAATTTCACTTGGGAAGGAATGGATGAGGCGCGCGTGGCACTGGGACGAATTGATGATTGGGTCGCGCGTTTGGAAGCGAAAGCCGGAAAGGAAAGTAGCGAGCGTAGAGGTGAGGAATTCGAGGAAGCGCTGGATGATGATTTGAATATCTCGGCTGCGCTGGGCGTTCTCTTTGAGAGGATTCGCGAAACGAATCGCGCGCTCGATGATGGCTCGCTGAACGCGGAGGCAGCGCGCGGATGGCTTGATTGGTGGAGACGCATCGATGGCGTGCTGGCGCTCTCATCGGACCCTGGCGAAAAGTCCGACATCCCGGAGGAAATCACCCGCCTGGCCGAGGCGAGAGTGCAGGCGAGGCTTGCCAAGGAATGGAAGAAAAGTGATGAATTGCGCGATCAACTCGCGGCGCTCGGTTGGGAAGTGCGCGACACGAAGGACGGGCAGACGCTCACCCGACGCGGTGGCAGTTGATCGATAAGCAATGTTTGCCGCGGACGAATTTCTCACGCTCGAACACACGGCGCACGCAAAGCTGTTCGAAAATCAGGGCTACGTCTGGGATGCGCTCAAGCAAATCTCCAGCTACCTGAAATTCCGGTTGAAGCCGGCTGTGCTCGGCGAGTTGATCGGCAAGCCGTTTATCAGCGACGCGGTTTACATCGGTGCGGGTACGATCATCGAACAAGGTGCGGTGCTGAAAGGCCCGGCCTGGATCGGGCAGAATTGCCAGATCCGCAGCGGCTGCTACGTGCGCGAGAATGTGATCGCGGGCGACGGCGTCGTCATGGGGAACTCGTGCGAGTTCAAGAACTGCATCCTCTTCGACGAAGCGCAGGTGCCGCATTTTAATTACGTAGGCGACTCGATCCTCGGCTATCGCGCGCATCTCGGCGCTGGCGTCATTCTCTCCAATGTGAAACTCGATCACCGCGAGATCGACGTCATCGCGACCGATGGCAACATCGCCACGGGCCTGAAGAAATTCGGCGCCATCGTGGGCGATCGCACAGAGATTGGCTGCAATGCGGTCATCAATCCCGGCACGCTTTTAGGGCGCGATTGCATCATTTATCCGGGGACAAATTTCCGCGGCGTGTTGCCCAGCTCGAGCATCGTGAAGGTGCGGCAAAGCGTCCAGATCCTCACGCGGCGCGAGACCCTTTCCAAGAGCTAGTCCAAGGTCGGAGGCGGCTTGGTTTTGACCCAACCAAAGTCGTGGAGCGGGCGAGCGTACCAAGCGAGCTTGCCCTTCTCGAAAATCTCATCGGCGGTTTTGATCCATTTCTCGCCCGCTTTCTTGTCGCCGTGCGCAAACGCCCAGGCGGCCTGCCCGTAATAATACGAGGGCGACTCGGTCGGGAACGTAATCGCATCGAGCGCGTCCTTTCCGCCAGCATCATCTTTCGCCCCGAGGAAGGTGAGGAGGATGGCGTAACGCAGCCGTTCGTTGAGGATGAGGATATTGGTCTTCTGCATCACCTGCTGGTAGACCTCGCGCGCTTCCGCCCATTTCCCCGAGCGCAGAAGCGTGTCGCCGATGCGGAGCCGCGGCCCGTAGATGGTCGGATCCTTTTCCTCCGAGGCGCGGAGGGCAGCGAGGGCTTCGTCATACTTCCCCATTTCGAGGTAACACAGGCCACGCAGGTAGAACACATACGCCTCGCTCAGGCCGCGCTTTTCCGCGGCCGCCAATTCGCTCAAGGCTTTGTCCGGTTGCCCCGCCAGCAACTCCCGCTTGACCGGTTCGACCAGATCAACGCCGACCGCGCCCGGCTCCGTTGCGGCAAAGGAGACGACGGTGGCGAAGCAGCAGATGACGGCGGAGATGAAGCGCATGGAATTATTTAACCGAAGCAGTTTCGGATTGGGAAGCATTGGCGGATGGGCAGGGATTCGAACCCTGGTTGCCTTGCGGCAAACACGCTTTCCAGGCGTGCGCATTAGACCACTCTGCCACCCATCCTCAAAACTCGTCGGCCACGAGGCTCAAAGCTGGAGCCGGCGGAACAACTCGTCGAGCGGCAGTTGCAGCCCGATGTAAAATTCGCCGAACTCGCCAAAGTCGGCGCTCACCGCATCGAAGCGCATCTCGTAGACGATGGCTTTGATCTGAAACGTGTCGTGCGCGAAAAGCGTCACGCCCCACTCCGCGTCATCCAGCCCGGTGGAGCCGGTGATGAGCTGTTTGACTTTACCCGCATATTTTCGGCCGACGGCGCCATGGCCGAGCATGAGCCGGCGTCGCTCATCCTGCGGGAGATTGTACCAATTGCGGTGCTCACCCCGGCGCTTGCTCATGTTGTAAAAACACACCACCGGCCAATCGGGCAACGTCGGATACACGCGATCGTGTCGATAATGCTTCATCCGCTCGCGGAAGGTTTCCATCGCGGCTGTGAATTCGGCCGAGCCCGGGCTGAGTTTTTGCGTGCCGAGAGTCGCGGCGTATTCCTCTTCGCTCATCTTGTATTCGGATTCTTCCGTGAGCGAGAGATAGCTGTAGACCGGCACCAGCACATCTGGCCCCAGCGCGAGCCCGAGCTGTTTCTCGATCCGGTTGGCGACGTGCAGATCGGGCGTGATGAGCATGAAGGCGAGGTCCGCCTTCGGCGTCACCACACTGAGGGTGAGCAGCTGCGTCTTCTCCAGCGCGCGCACTTCCTGGACGAGCGAGGAAAGACGGGTCTTGGCCGCGAGCTGCTCTTCGTTGGTCAGCAGTTGCCACTGCCCAAACTCAATCCGGTAATAGAGATGCAGACAATGCCAGCCCTGCTCGGGAATGACGGTGCTGCTGGGTTCATCGCTCATCGCGGGCCAGTGTCGGCAGCGAGGAGAGGAGGGTCAAGCGCCCGCGCGGAAGGCGCGGCCCGTTCAGCGTTCGGCGTTGGCCGCCACCGCGCTCGGAAGATGGGCCATGCAATATTCCTCGCCATCGCGCGCGACGCGGAACTCCAGTTCAGGATTGCTCACCTCTGTCGCGCTGCAGGTGGCGCAGCGATGCAGCGGCTCCGTCTCGGTGCGGGATTGCACTTCGAACCGCTTCCGCCGCGAGCTCACCTCTTTGCGTTGTCGGAATTCGCGCCAGATCTCCGGACCGAAGAAGATGAAGTAATTGGCGAACGCCGCCAGGAATGCCATGCGATACGCCAGCGTCCCGCCGATGAAGGAGAACATGAGAAAGGCGGCGCCGATCCAGGCCAGCCACTTGATTTTGAGCGGCAGAATAAAAAACACGTAGATCACTTCGTCGGGATAAAATCGAGCAAAGGCGAAAAAGAGCGTCGCGTTCAGCATTCCATTCGAAAAATTGCTGCCGAAGAAAAAAGCCGCAGCCGTCGTCCCGATCATGCCCACGACATAAAATAGCGTCAGCCGAAACGCGCCCCAGGCCCGCTCCACTCCATCGCCGACGAACCAGAGAAACCACAGCGCCACCACCACCCAGAGAAAATGCTGGATGCGCGGGACGAAGATGTAGGTGACCAGCCGCCAGACTTCGCCGTGCAGGATCCGCACGGGACTGAGCGCGAGATAATCTTCGAAGCCGGGGTTGAGCAGGACGAGCCCGAAGACGAGCGCGTTGAACATGACCACGATCCGGATCAAGCCCGGAATGGCGATGAACCCAATCCGGCGTTCCAATTTATCCAGCACAGTCATTGTTTAATCATCGGATGCGGCGCCGGCAGCGGCGGTCTGCGAACCGCCGAACGGCCATTTACAATCCACGCGCAGAGCGGGGGTTGCTGGCCGCAGTGTAGCACGACGCCTGGGCTCATGCGCCCGCCCGTGCGCGGTTCACTCGAGATCTCCGTGTTCAAGCCGGGAAAACTGGCCGGGCCCATCACGTCAGGCTACGTCGACGAATCTTTTTGGAGATGTGCGCCGTAGCTTTCGATCAACGCCGCAATCTTCGTCTGAAAGGCATCCTGGGCTCCGTAAAGCTCGCCGAGAGGATCGACAAACTCCTTCTGCTTCAACTCGTCTTCGATCGTGAGTGTCAACCCCGCCAACGTTTCAATATTCGCCCGCGAATGGAATTCCATTTCTTTCAGCTTCGATAGGACGGCGACGGATTTTTCGGAATCGGACGGTCCCTCATCAGCACCCGGCGCAGGCGCGGCCGGCTCGGCTTCGGTTTTGTTCGTCACCTCCTCCGTGGGTTTCTCGTGTTCCTTTTCCTGTTTCACCTTCTTATCGTGGGCAACGTTTCGTGGATCAGACATGCTTCCCTTTACACCCTGATCAAGGGAAGGCCGCGTGACATTTTTCCAAACCGCTCCCGAATGAGCGGCGAACAGCGCAGGGACGCAGGGCGCTCCGTGCATTGACGCCCTCTGGCCCGACGCCTAGGGTCCGGCACGTGAGCGACGCTGATTCGAAATTCACCCCACTCTATGAGGAGCATCGGCGCGCGGGGGCGAAGATCATCCCGTTCGGCGGCTGGCTTATGCCGGTGCAATACACCAGCATCAGCGAGGAACATCAGGCGGTGCGGAACGCAGTGGGCGTCTTCGATATTTCGCACATGGGGCAACTCACGGCGGCCGGCGCGGAGGCGGGCGCGTGGCTAAACCGAATGCTCACGAACAACATCGGCAAGCTCGAGATCGGCGGCGGGCAATACACTTTTCTGCTAAACGAACGCGGCGGCATTATCGATGACCTGATCGTTTATCGGACCGGCAACGAAGAGTTTCTGCTCGTGGTGAATGCTTCGCGCACCGAAGAGGATTTCGCCTGGCTGAAGCAGCATTTGCCGCAGGGCGTTCATTTCGAAAACCGGAGCGCGCACTACGCCGGTCTCGCCATCCAGGGACCGAAAGTGGTCGAGCTTTTCCAGCGCTTGCTCGGCGAAGGCAACGCGCTCCCGGCGCGCAACCAACTCCAGAATTTCGAATACGCCGGCGTGCCGATCACCATCGCTCGCACCGGTTACACTGGGGAAGACGGCGTGGAGGTTTTCTTCCCCGCCGAGCATGCGGAGAAGATTTGGCAGGCCGTGCTGGAGGAGGGAAAACCTCTGGGCATTAAACCGTGCGGCCTGGGCGCGCGCGACACTCTCCGACTCGAAATGTGCTACCCGCTGAACGGCTCCGATTTGACGCCTGAGCACAATCCGATCGAGGCCGGGCTCGGGTTTTTCGTCGATCTGACGAAGGAAGATTTTATCGGTCGCGAGGTCCTGAAAGAGGCAAAGGAAAAAGGCAGTGCGCGCAAACTGGCCGCCTTCAAGATGCAGGGAAAAGGTCCCCCACCCCGACCGCATTATCCAGTCTGGGTCGGCGGCGAACGCGTGGGCGAAGTGAATAGCGGCACCCTTTCTCCGAGCCTTAACCAAGGCATCGGCATGGCCTACCTGCCCGCGGCCAGCGCCAAAGTGGGCAGCGAAATCGAGATCGAGATTCGCGGCCAGAAATTTCCTGCTGTCATCGAGAAGAAACCACTCTACAAGAAATCATGAGCAACGTTCCGGACGGTCTTTATTACACCGAATCGCACGAATGGGTGCGCGTAGAAGGCGATCAGGCGCGCGTCGGCATCACCGATCACGCGCAAGCCGAGCTGACCGATGTGGTCTATGTCGAACTGCCGAAGGTGGGGACGCAGGTTGATGCACGCGGGCAGATCGCAGTCGTCGAATCAGTCAAAGCCGCGAGCGACATCTACGCGCCAATCAAAGGCGAAGTAGTGGAAGCGAACGAAGCGCTTTCCAGCAATCCCGCGCTCGTAAACACGGACCCGTTTGGCGATGGCTGGATTTTCGTTTTGAAAATGGCCGCGCCAGATGACGTGAAGCAGCTCAAGGATGCGGCTGCGTATCGTGAAGCGATCGGCTAGATGCTGGGGCCGGAATTGACCGGCCGTTTGAAAAGCTCGGCGACGTAACGAACCACGTCCTCCATCCGAATCGGTTGCGCGAAAAAGCTGTACCCGCCGAGAACTCCAGCCGAGATCACGTTGGCGGAAGGCGCGGCGTTCATCTTTAGGAAAACCACCGGGGTCTGAGAAAAGGCCGGATCCATTTGCAATTGCCGAGCGACGGCATCGGCCCGCGGCGAAGCGGGATTGGCGTCGACCAGGATGAGATCGGGCTGAAACCATCGGGCCGCTTTCATCGCCACGCCGCTGTCGCGTTCTTCCTTGAACTCGTAGCGCCCGGTTTCCCCCAGCGCCTTCTTCACCAAGGCAATCGCCTGGGGTGCGTAATCGATAAGGAGGATTTTTTTCGAGAAGATCATAGGCGGCCTTTCTAGTAATTCTAAGCACTGCCTGTGCCAAGAAGGCCGCGGAAGCCAGACGGATGTTTCCGTCCGTAGATGTCTCGTTAGGCGAAAAAGCCCAGGTTCGGATTCGCAAAGCGTCCGATGTTCGGCAAGACGGTGGGCAGGTCGGAAGCACTCACGCCGAACCACGTCGCCAAAGTGGCCGAGAATTCGTCCACCGATGTAGTCGGAATCCAACGCCCCTGGCCAGTGTCATCGGGGCCGTTGACGGCGAGCGTGGGAAAGGTGCCAAACAGGCGACCGCCCCGGACCGCACCGCCCATGACGAACTGATGGCTGCCCCACCCGTGATCAGAGCCGGAGCCGTTGGTGGGGAAAGTCCGCCCAAAGTCGGACGCAGTGAAAGTGGTGACATCGGACGCGACACCGAGTTCCGCGGTGGCGTTGTAGAAGGCGTTCATGCTTTGGCTCAACTCGGTGAGGAGGTTGGCGTGCGCCGTTAATTGATCGCCATGCGTGTCGTAGCCGCTGACGGCGCAGAAGAAAATCTGGCGGCGCATCCCAAGTGCACCGCGCGCGGAAATTATTTTCGCCACCATGTTGAGCTGGGTCGCAAGCGAGCTGGCCGGGAAGATGGTGGTAAGCGGCGGCGCGCTCGCGAGGGCGTTGGTGAGCAACGCATTGTTGCCGATGGCGCGCGTAACCGTGTCCGAATAGGTCTGCGCGAAAAGGTTGTTCCGCGGCAGCGCCAGTAACGCCTGGAAGCCCTGGTTCCGCGCATCGGCGATCGCGCTCCCGCTCAAGCCGGTGAAGGCGATGCTGCCAGTGGGCGACACCTGATAGGGAATGACAGAGTTGCCGACCTCGAAGGTGTTGGCGCCGGCGAGTGAAATCGAAAGCGAGATGCTGGTGTCGCCATTGAGCGAGCGGAGTAGATCACCGGCGCGCCCGCCCCAGCCGGTGCGCAAGGGTTGATCGGGCACGGACGTTTGCCACTGGACCGATTGATCGGAATGCGAAAAGAGATGCTCCGGCACCGCTGCGCCGCCGGCGAGATATTGCGCGCGCGTGATCGGCGCGACCAGCGTGCCGACGTTCGCCACCATGGCGAGCTTGCCGCTGTTAAAGAGCGCCTGCAGTTCGGGGAGGTTCCCGTGAAAACCGAAATCGCGCCCATCACCCGCGGCCAGGGTGAGCGGGAGCAAGCTCTCACGCGCCACGGCCAACGCACCCCGCGCCGCGGCGTAGGAGGCGTAGCCGCTCGCGTCATGCGGGACGATGACGTTGTTGGCATCGTTGCCGCCGTAGAGGAAGAGACAGACGAGCGCCTTGTAGTCGCCGTTCGCCACCGTGGCGGCGTTGATCTTGCGCAGGTCGAACAAGGTGTTGAACAACCCCGAGGTGCCGAGCGCGGCGCAGGCAGCCTGGCGAAGAAAAGTGCGGCGAGTGGTGGCGTACATTGGTCGGCTATTTTTGAACGACGTATTCCGGCGACGTGACGATGAGATAGAGCGCGGTGCGGACGCGCTCGGTCGGGTTGCTGGTCGGGATTTGATCGAGCGTGTTGATCAGGATGGTGCGCATGGCCGGCGACATCTCGCTCGCCATCAGGACGCCGTTGAGGTGATCGACGAGCTGGGCGGAATTGGTCGCGATGGAAAGCTCGTAGGTGAGATTGAGCGTGGCGCGATTGCTGGACGGGCCGAGGCCGGTGTTGATCGCGGTCGAGAGATAATTGGCGATCGTGACCACGGTGGTCTCGGTCGTGATCTGGAGCTCCGGACTCTTCAGATGCGCGGCCGCGATCGCGCCGGGCGCCTGATAATCGGGCGAGAAGAAATTGAAAACGCTGGGCGCGCGCAGCGGGTCTGCCCGAGCGCGGAGTAACCGGTGATGCTGTATTGGCCGCTCGGGCGTGGTGGCGTTGAAGGCGCGGAGCAGACTCGTTAGGCGCACCACCGGCTCGCGCAGATGTCCGTAGCCTTGCCCGGTGCGGAGCGCGCCGCGCGCATCGTAATCCATCAGGATGGCGCGGACGACGGCGCGCATATCGCCGCGCACGCCCTGGCCATTGTTGTTGAAGATGGAGGCCACGCGATAGACGTAACCGGGGCTGGGATTGCTCGTGACCAGCCGTTGAATGAGCTGCTGGCAGACGAACGGGCCGACGTTCGGATGCGCGAAGATGGTGTCGAGCGCGTCGTCCAAATCTTTCGGCGCGGTTTGATTAGCCGGCAAGGTCACGCCATCGAGAATCGTCTTCGCCGCGGTCTCGTGCTGGCTCGCCACGCTGACCATCGGCTCGCGATAATTTGCCGGCACATTGGAAAAACTGGGCGTGCCGGGCTGTGACAAAAGTCCAGCCAGTGAAGACCTGCGAGAAGCCGAGGATGGCTTGCTGATCGTAGGTTTCGATGGGCAGATTCAGCGAACTGAGAGCGACGGTGCCGTCGAGATGCAGACGGAAAAGGCCGATCGAGAAAAGCTGCAGGACCTCGCGCGCGAAGTTTTCGTTCGGCAGCGTGCCGCGAGCGGGATTGGCCTTGGCGTTGCGCAGCATGTCGAGGTAGCGGCCCATCGCGGGATTGAGGGTGACGTCTTCCAGGAGGTCGCGAAAATTTCCAAACGCGTCGCGCAGGAGGACATCGTAGTAAGCAGCGAGCCCGACGCCTTCGCCGCCCAAACCCGCGCCTTCGGCGGAGACGACGAGAATTTCGCTGAGCGCAAAAGCGACGCGCTGGCGCAATTGATCGGGCGCGGCGATGGCGCGATTCCAGAACGCGTCCTGCAACTGAACGAAGCCCGGTGGATTAACACCGGACGCGTCGACGAAAGGCAGGAGGTAGGTGGGCGCAGTGTTGAACTGTTCGGTCAGGAAGGCGTCCAATCCCTGATTCCGCACTTGCGTAATCTGCGTGCTCTTCGGTCCGAAGGTGGCCTGCTCGAGGAGGCGCGTCGCGTCGGTCACGGTCGGCGTCCCGCCAGGCAAGGCCGGTGGCGGCGTCGGAACGGGCGCGGCCTGGCCGCCGGTGGAGAAGTTAAAGAAGCCGCTGATTTCGCCGGTGGGAAAATTCGAGGTGTGGATGTTCAGGTAAGTCTGGCCGGAGCGGATCATGGCCACGATGTCCGCGACGGTGAAGTTGCCGGCCGGGACGATGGTCCAGAGGTAGGTGCCGTCGGGCTGCGGCTGAGCGTCGTCGATATCGAAGAGGATGGTGCCGCCCTGCGCGTGGACGTGCATCGAGACGACGGCTGAGCTCAGGTTGGTGAAATTGAAGGCGAGCGTGGCCGAGGCGCCGTCCGCCGCGAGGCGCAGGGTGCCGCTGCCGGAGCCGTTGGAGACGATGCCGTTTTGCGCGCGCAATTGCGCGAGATAAAGGGTCGAGCCATCGGCCTGCGACGGCTGATCGAGATCGTAGAGTTCGATCAACGCAACGCCAGAGGTGCCGTTAACTCCGCGGACGACGAAGGTGTGCGGCCCAGCCGAGAGCGTGGCGACGAGCGCGGGCTCATTCGCGTCCGTAGGCGCGAGACCGCTGGCTGCGATCTCCGCTTCCTGCTGCGAGCGCCAGTTATCGTTTTGCGCAATCACAGCGCCGTTGGCGTCGTGCAACGTCACCTGCGGATTCATGAGCCGATCGGTCAGGAAAGCGCCGCCGAGCGAGAGAGTCGGGCCGCGCGCGCGGAGAATGACGCGCTTGCTGCCCTCGCTCACGATGAAGCCGCCGATCATCACGTCATCACCGGTGCCAACGCGGCCGCGGGTGGAAATGTTTGCTAGACGAGTCGGCACGCCCGCGGCGTCGAGATCGTAAACTTCCACCAAACCCAGCCCGGTACCGTTATTGGCGCCGCGGACGAGAACAGTATAAGCGCCCGGATCGAGCGTGCGGACGATGGCCGCCTCGCTGTCATTCGCCGGCGGGATTCCCGTCGCCATGATTTCGCTTTCCTGCGTGGACCGCCAGCTATCGTTATTCGCGAGCAGGCCCGTGCTGCCGTGTAATTCGAGCACGGGATCGCGGAGCGCTTGCGCCAATGGAAGCGAAGGTCCGAGCGCGCGCACGATGACGCGCTTCGGCGAGGTGCCAGTAATAATGAAACCGCCGATCAAGATGTTGTCGCCAGTCTGAATGGAAGCGCGGGTGGAGATGTTGACCGCGCGCCCGGAATCCGCCCACGCGGAAGCGCTCGCCGAAAGGATTGCGAGCAGGAGCAGAGTTTTGCCGAAGGATCGCCTCATAAAAAACAGCCGCCGCCGCGGGAGACCCAGCAAGGCCGGGCGGGCATTCGGTTCCATAAAATTGAGCAGATGGCGGACCATGAGACGGCGGAAGAATTCGCTGTCCGGAGGGTGCGCTCCGGCATTGGCGCGTCCCTTTTTAACTCCGGCCGCACGCAAAAGTCGCGCTTTTTCGTGCAGGGACCGCGCCGCGACCGGCTCGAACTACCGCTTTTTCCAAGCACCCCGGTATGCTTAATTGTAGGCCCATGTCTTCCTCCGCAAAGAAGGCCAGCCCCGAGCTGAACTTCGAGGCGGCCATGGACCGGCTCGAAACGATCGTAGAGCAGATGGAATCGGGCGAGATGCAGCTCGAGGAGCTGATCGTGCGTTACGAAGAAGGAATGAAACTGGTCAAGACCTGCCAGGAACGGTTGGCCAGCGCCGAGCAACGAATAGAAATTATTACACGCAACCATGCCGGAAAACCGGTCGTCCAGCCGTTCGACGCGGCCGGCCCGGCCGCCCGGCCAGAGCCCGCCGCGGCGGGCAAGACAGAAAGCGAACATGACGACGTCAGACTCTTCTAACTCCGGCCCCGCGGGACAATTCCTGCCCGGCATCCAATCGCCCGCGGACGTGAAGGCGTTGAAGGAGCAGGACCTTCCGCAACTCGCGCAGGAGGTGCGCGAGGAGTTGATCAAGGTGCTCTCGCAAACCGGCGGCCATCTCGGGCCGAACCTGGGCGTGGTGGAATTGACGATCGCGCTGCACCGCGTGTTCTCGAACGCCGACGCGACAAGTTTGTCTTCGACGTCAGCCATCAGGGCTACGTGCACAAGATGTTTACCGGGCGGCTCGATCGCATCGGGACGATGCGGCAATACGAAGGCTTGAACGGCTTCCTTCTCCGCACGGAGAGCGAGCACGATTGCTACGGCGCGGGCCACGCCGGCACCGCGCTCTCAGCCGCTCTCGGCATGGCGGTGGGACGGGATCTGCGCGGCGGCGACGAGCACATCGTGGCGGTGGCGGGCGACGCCGCGTTCACCTGCGGCATCAGCTACGAAGCGCTGAACAACGCGAAATCGCAGACCAAGAGATTCATCGTCGTCCTGAACGACAACGAGTGGTCGATCGCGAAAAACGTGGGCGCGATCGCATCGTATCTGAACAACATCGTGGCCAACCCGACCTATGCCGGGCTGCACGACAAGGCGCGCCGTTTCATCGAAGCGATCGCGGGCAAGACGGCGCTCCATTTTGCGCACAAGGTCGAGGAAGGCGTGAAGGGCTTGCTCGTGCCGAGCGTGATTTTCGAAGAGCTGGGGCTTGCGCTATTACGGGCCGATCGACGGGCACGACATCCCGCTGCTTATGCGCACGTTTGAGTTTTTGAAGACGCAGGAGGAGCCGGTGCTGCTCCACATCCTGACGAAGAAAGGCAAAGGCTACGACCCGGCGATCGCGAAGCCGGACAAGTTCCACGGCCTCGGCAAATACAAGATCGAGAGCGGCGAGACCGCGCCCAGCCCGACGCCAACCTATTCGGAGATCATCGGGAAGACACTGGCGAAATTCGCCGATTCCAACCGCAATATCGTCACCATCACGGCGGCGATGCCGAGCGGGACGGGCCTCGGGTTTTTCCAGGCGCAACATCCGGATCGCTACTTCGATGTCGGCATCGCGGAAGAACACGCAGCGCTCTTCGCCTGCGGGTTGGCCACGCAGGGGTTGAAGCCGTTTCTCACGATCTACTCGACCTTCATGCAGCGCGCGTACGACATGATCATTCATGACATCGCGCTGCAAAATCTAAACGTCGCGCTTTGCATGGATCGCGCGGGTTTGAGCGGCGACGATGGCCCGACACATCACGGCCTCTTCGATATCGGCTATCTCCGCCACGTCCCGAACATCGTGCACATGCAGCCGAAGGATGAAGACGAATTCGTGGACATGCTCTGGACGATGGCGAACCACACCGGTGGGCCGATTGCCGTGCGTTACCCGCGCGGCGCCGGCACCGGCGCGCAGCCGAAGGAAACGCCGAAGCTGCTCGAGATCGGCAAAGCGGAAGTGGTGCAACACGGGCGCGACGTGGCCATCTTCGGGCTGGGCAACATGTTCGAAGTGGCAGTGGAAGCCGCGCGGAAATTGGAGGAGCAAGGTTTCTCCGTGGCGCTGATCAATCCGCGCTGGATCAAGCCGCTCGATACCGGCACGCTGGAGTTTTTCGCCCGCGGCACGCAGGTGCTCTGCACGCTTGAGGATCACGTTTTGCACAACGGTTTCGGCTGCGCGGTGATGGAGCATCTCTACAGCCAGGGTATCCACACGCCGATGGTCCGCATCGGCTGGCCCGATCAGTTTATCGAGCACGGCACCATCCCGATCCTGCGCAAAAAACACGGCCTGACCGCGGAGGCGCTCGTGGAAAAAGTGCTGCCGCTGCTCAAGAAGAAATCCGAACGCGCCCAGCCAAGCGCCGCCTAGCGCCTCGCACGTTTCGGCGCGAACATCCGGCGCATGAGCGCGATCGAAGCCTCCGGGCTGACCAAGGTTTACCGCACCTACCGCAAGGAGAGCGGACTGCGCGGGGCGGTCAAGGGTCTCGTTAGGCGGAAATATGATGAGACGCGCGCAGCGGACGGCGTCTCGTTCACGATCGAAGAAGGCGAATTGGTCGGCTTCCTCGGCCCGAACGGCGCCGGCAAGACGACCGTGCTGAAGATGCTCTCCGGGCTGCTCAATCCCACCTCGGGCGAGGCGCGCGTCCTCGGCTTCGTTCCCTGGGAGCGGCGGAACGAAATGAAACGCCAGTTCGCCCTGCTCATGGGGCAGAAGAACGCGCTCTGGTGGGATCTGCCGGCGCAGGAGTCGCTGGAATTAAATCGCGCGATTTACGGGATCGATCGCGGCCGTTTCCGCAAAGTGGTGGGCGGCCTGAGCGAGCTGCTCGAGGTGGAGGACAAGATGAACGTGATGGTGCGCGAGCTTTCGTTAGGCGAGCGCATGAAGATGGAGTTGATCTCGGCTCTCATCCACGAGCCGCGCGTTCTGTTTCTCGATGAACCGACGATCGGGCTCGATGTCGTTAGCCAAAAGCGGGTGCGCGAATTCCTCCGCGTTTACAATCGCGAGCACAAAATCGTGACCATGCTCACGAGCCATTACATGCAGGACATCGAGGAGCTTTGCCATCGCGTCATCGTGATCGATCACGGGAAGATTTTCTTCGATGGGCCGCTCGACGACATCATCGACCGCTTCTCGGGATTCAAAATCCTGAGCCTGACCTTCGCCGACCAGGCGGTGCGCGACTTTGCCGCCTTCGGCGAAGTGATCGAGCAAACGCCGGCTCTCCGTGCAACTAAAAGTCCCGCGCGCCAAGGTGACCGAGACTTGTCGCGAACTGTTGAAGAACTATCAGGTGACCGATATTAACGTCCAGGAATTGCCGGTCGAAGAAGTGATCCGGCAGCTTTTCGGAGAGCGCTCGCAAGCGTAGGCCGAGGAGCCGAGCCCCGCCGCCGTTTCCTAACACGGCCGACTCAGAAGCGGCGCAGGGCCGCTTTGATTTGGTGCGCGTAGGAAGGATTCACTTCGAACCTCGTCGTCGGCATCGCCTCCATCTCGCACTTGCTCGTAATACGGCTCGCTTTCGACGAAGCCGGCGGAGATCAGGCTGTTGAGAGTGTCGGTCAGATCCTCCGCAGTCATGCTGGAATTTTGCTGAATCTCCGTCCCCGACATCGGCTCCGCGAAACCCATCACCCGCACGAGGGAGGCCTCTCGCCCAGTTAGTTTGATGTTTCGCATGGACGCTCATTACGAGCAGCTTCCATACCGATCTCGGTCAGGGGGTGCTTTAGAATCCCGACTGCGGGCAGGATGCTATTCTCCATCGCGCGTCTCGAAGGTTGGATAACGCGGAGACCAGCCGAGCGCCTGCAGCCGCGCACTGCTCACGCGCTTGTTGCTGTTGCCGCGACGGCGCCGTGTTGCCGCAATGCTCATCGGCGGAACGGGACGCTGCAGCCGGCCTGCCAGCCATTCGTAACAGGCGCGCTGCGAGATCGGATGGCCGTCGGCGACATTGAAAATAAGCGGCCGCGCAGCCGCTTCCGCCAAGGCGCCCTTCCATCCTCGCTTCGCGAGCAGGAAAAGCGCAGCTGGCAATGTCATCGCGGTGCGCCTGATTGATGAAGCGCTCCGCTCCCGGATCGATCACCGCGGTGCCTTCGAGAAATTTCCGCAGCAACGCGGAACGTCCAGGGCCGTAGATACCGGCCAACCGCGCGACAATTCCTCCGCGCTCGAGAACGAACTCTTCCGTCTCCCGCAAGATGCGGCCCGTCTCGCGTTCCGGCTCGGCTGCGCTCTCCTCCGTGACCCACTCGCCCTCGCTCTGTCGCGTAAACGCTCGTGCTGCTCGTGAAGAGATGGAGCGCGTCGCGGAAATGCTCCGCGCAGGTGCTGCGCGCTTTCGAGATAGATTCGGCGATAGTCCTCCGCGCTCCCGCCGCGAGAGCTGGCGCATTGCAGGACGACATCACGCGCGCGAGGCGGCCGCCACGACGGCGTTGCGATCGGTCAGATCGACCGCCCGGATCGGAAACGGCGCCTCATCCAGCGCGCGAGCCGATTCTTCCGATGAAGTCCAGCCTTCCACCTCCCAGCCGGCGTCGTGAAAAAGATGCGCCGCCGCAGCGCCCACGTAGCCGCAGCCGGCGATGAGAATTCGCGGCATGGGCAACGTCTCCGCTCAAGCCGCCACGCCGGCGATCTCGATTTCGGCGAACGGATCGGATTGCGTGGCGCGCACCTGGTGCAGGCGGATCAACTCGAGCAATGCGAGGAACGTGACCACGATTTCCACGCGCGACGCCATCCGGGCGAACAATTCGGAAAACCGGAGCGGCACGCCATCGGAGACGCGTTGCAGAATCCACTCGATCTTGTCCGAGACGGTGTAGTGCTCGCCGAAAATCTCGCGCAAATCCTCCCGCGCTTCGATCCGCTTGATGACGGCCTGGAAGGCGTTGATGAGCTGGAAAATTCCTACTTCACCCAGACGCAGAGGCGCCACCAAAGCGGGATCGAAGCCGCCCGGTTCGCGCACGAAAATGCGTTCCTGTTCGAGCTGGCGCAGCTGCAGCTGGGCGGCCGCTTCCTTGAACTTCTTGTATTCGATGAGCTGCCGGATCAAATCCCAGCGCGGATCGTCTTCCTCCGCATCCTCCTCCGGCGGCTGTTGATCGACCGGGAGCAGGCTGCGGCTTTTCAGGTAGATCAGGTTCGCCGCCATGACGACGAACTCGCCCGCCACGTCGATGTTCAACTCTTTGAAGGCTTGCAGATATTCGAGGTATTGCCGCGTGATGCGCTCGAGCGAAATCTCGTGGATGTCCAGCTCGTCGCGCTTGATCAGATAGAGCAGGAGATCGAGCGGTCCCTCGAAGATTTCCAGCTTAACCTTGTAGTCGCTCTCCATGGTCGGAAATGACATCTCTAACCGCGGAGGGCGCCCAATTGCGCGATCAAAGCGCCGCCGCTTTCCGGTGCACCCAGATGCTGTTCACGATGCCGAGGCCGAACATGATCATGAGCACGAAGGAGCCGCTGTAGCTGATCAGAGGCAACGGCACACCAGTGATGGGGAGCATCGAAATCGTCATCCCGACGTTCTGAAAAATGTGGGTGAAAATGAGCGCAGTGATCCCGATCGACGAGGAGCAGGCCGAATTGGTCGCCCGCGCAAAAAGCCACGAACAGACATGTGAGTAACAGCAGCGCGAAAGCGCCGAGGAGAAGCGCGCCGCCCACGAAACCCCATTGCTCGCCGATGGCGGAGAAGATGTAATCGTTGTGCACCGCGGTGGCGGGGAGAAAGCCGAGCTCGATCTGCGTGTTCGGCGCCTTGAAACCTTTGCCCGACCAGCCGCCGGAGCCGATCGCGATGAGCGATTGGTTGATCGCCCAGGCCGACCCTTGTTTGTCGATCTCCGGATTCACGAACGCGATGATGCGTTCCTTTTGGTAGCTCTTCAGCCCGAGATTGTAGGCCAGCGGCAGAAACGCGGCCACGATCAGGACGATGCAGATCAGATAACGCAGCGGGATTCCGCCGACGAAAAGCAGCGCCATCAGGACCGGGCCCCAGATCATCGTCATCCCGAGATCCGGCTGCATCATGATGAGTAGACACGGCGCGCCCACGATCGCGCCGCAGAGAAGCAAGACGCAGCATCGGATGCATTTCTCGGAATTGGCTTAGGAACAATGCCAGCACCATGATGCCAGCAATGATGGCGAGCTGCGCCGGCTGGAAATTAATCGGCCCGAGGTGGAGCCAACTGCGCGCGCCATACACTTTCGTCCCGATGAAGCGCGTCAGGATGAGAAAAACCAAACCGGCCAAATACATCGGGAGCGCGCCCCATTTGATCCAGCGATAATCGATCAAGCTCGTGATCATGAAGGCGACAAAACCGACCGCGACCCAGTTCGCCTGCTTGCGCCAAAACTCGGCGGCGATCGTGTCCTGCCGCATGTAGGTCGCGCTGTAAACCGCGATCACGCCGAAGATGGCGAGGGCCAGCATGTTCGCGAGGAGGAGCCAGTTGAGCCCAGAAGTTTTCGGAGAAATGGTGTCATCGAAGGAAGGTGGAGATTCGCGGCCGCTTTCCGCGGCACGCAGCAATGCGGTAGCGCGGAATATAGTCACATTCCGAACGCGGTAAATGCCGGACGCGCTTGTGCCGTCCACCGAAGTTGACGGCGAGAGTTGCGAGCGCCTAAAGTTCGCGCCAGCTTGTCCCGATTCGCACTTTTGAGAATCGCATAAACTCATTCCACGCATAGTAGCTTGACAGTAATTTTCTATTAATATAGCCGCGCTCCTTGTCAGGTTCCGCCAGAAGCCTAGACTATTCGTTAGACCAAGCCCGGAACATCGACATGGCGAAGAAGACAAAAAGAAAACTGGCCCATCCGCGGCTGCCCATGCAGCGGCAGCTCAATCTCGAGCACGAGGGCAAGTATTTCGATCTGCGCGAAATCTTCGATCAACTCAACGCGCGCCATTTTCGCGGACGGCTCCGCGGTTACAAAATCGTTTGGGGCCGGCGGCGCAAACGTCGCCCGAAAGAATATTTCGTCTTCGGCACCATCCAGGAAGAAGACCGCATCATTCGGATCAATCCGCGGCTCGATCAGCCGTTCGTGCCGCGCTGGTTTCTAAAATACGTGCTCTATCACGAGATGCTGCATTCCGTCGTGCCTGATGAAATCGACTCCGCGGGCCGGCGCCGCGTGCACACAGAAGAATTCAATCGGCGCGAACGTCTATATCCCGGTTACCGCCGCGCGCGGCGTTGGGAAGAAGAGAACCTCGCGCGCTTCCTGCGCTAACGCGTCCGCGTCAGTGCCGCTCGCTCACGCCGGGCTGCACCTCAAACAGTGAGGGTGTCGTTGCGACGTTCTTTTTGATTAGGTACCAAAGGGTTGTCGCGAGGAGGAGGGAGATCAACTTCGCGCGCCAATTGGTCAGGATCAGTTTCTTCATAGGAACCTTGCAAAAGCAGTTCGGCGATGCGCTTGCGGAAAGTTTCGGGGGTAAAATTGCGCTCGATCCGGCGCCGATGGCAGATGGAAATTCCGCCCGTCTCCTCGGAGACGATGACCGCGATGGCGTCCGATTCCTCCGTAATTCCCGAGCCCGGCGCGGTGGCGCAGGCCGAGGCTGCGATCCAGCGTCTCGCGCTGGCTCACGGGAAAAATGCAGGCCGCAGCGGCGATCCGCCCGTTGCGCATCACCACCCCGCCGTCATGCAAGCGCGCTCTTCGGATGGAAGAGCGTGAGCATCAGTTCGACCGAAAAGAGCGGAGTCCAGCGCAGACGCCCGTTTCCTCGTAAACCCGGATCGAGGTGTCGCGCTCGATCGCGATCAGGGCGCCGAATTGCTTGTTCGCCAATTGCGAAATCGCCTCCGCGATATCGTGCACCGTTTCCCGCTTCTCGCTCGTGAGCGAAAAAATCGGATGCCCGCCCAGCGCCGCCAGACCGCGCCGCAGCTCTGGTTGAAAGATCACGACCAGCGCGACCGCGAGGAAGACGGAGAAGCTGCGCACGATCCAGCCGATCACCGTCAGATTGAGCAACTGCGAGATTAGCGTCAGGGTCAGGAACACGATCGCCAGTCCGGTCAGGACCTTGGCGCCGCGCGTCCCGCGAAAGTAGAGATAGCCGTAGTAGATCCCCACGCTCAGCAGCAGGATCTCAAAAAGACCGCGCCACTTATCGAGCCAGAGCTGGAGAATCTGCTGGATCATGGCGCTGGCGCGAAGAAGCGCTTCCGCCGGTGCGGAGCGCGGCAAGATTCGGCTTCACTTCGTGCACCCGAATGATATCGGCGCCGCTCGTCCGCAACAGCGCGCTCAACGCCACAGTCGGCGCGCTTCGATCCGCTCATTTCGTTCGAGCCGATCAGTTTGCCGAGAAACGATTTCCGCGAAACGCCGACCGCGAGCGGACGATCCTCAATCCGCAGTCGCGCGAAATTGCGCAGCAGCTCGAGATTATGCTGCAACGTTTTTCCGAACCCGATGCCGGGATCGAATGCAATCACCATGGGGTCGATGCCAGAGCTTAGGGCGCGCGCATATTGTTGTCGAAAAAATTCCCGCACTTCCGCGACCACATCTTCATAATGCGGCGCCTGCTGCATCGTGCGCGGCGTCCCCTGCATGTGCATGATGATGAAGCCCGCGCCGCATTCCGCCACCAGCGGCAGCATCGCGGGATCGCCCCGGCCACCGGTGATGTCGTTAATGATGTCCGCGCCCGCTTCGATCGCTTGGCCGCGCGACACTCGCTTTTGAAGTATCGATCGAAATCAGCAGCGTCGCCTCGCCGCTGCGCGAAGTTTCTTCGATCACGGGCAAAACGCGTCGCACCTCTTCCTCTTCCGACACCTCGTCCGCGCCCGGCCGAGTCGATTCGCCGCCGATGTCGATGATGCGCGCGCCCTCTGCCGCCATGCGCAATCCCTGCGCCGCTGCGCTCTCCGCGATCGAAAAATTGCCCGCCATCCGAAAACGAATCCGGAGTCACATTCAACACGCCCATGAGGAGCGCGCCGCTCTCGAAATCGATCGTCGCGCGAGCAGTTTTCCAGATCGGCGCGGGCATGCGATGTTCAGACTAACACCGCTGGCGCAATATTCATCGAACGGCGGCGATGATCTCGCGCTCGCAACAATTGCTCGTTTCCAGACGCCTTCGCGTGGACATTGCCCCCTGTGAATCCCCAGCCCGAGCCCCTTAAGAAAAGCATCCTCCGCCTCCTGAGCGCGCCGAAATACCGCCCGCTCGACAAATCCGAGCTGGCCAAAGCCCTCGGGCGCAAAAGCGGCGTGCGCATGAATTTGAACGAGACCCTGCGCGAAATGGAACGCGCCGGCGAGATCGCCCGCATCCGGAAGAATCGCTACGTCCTCCCCTCCGAAGCCGACCTCGTCACCGGCCTGCTCCACGTTCATCAGGCCGGCTACGCCTTCCTCACGCAGGAAAACAAACCGGGCGAACAGGATCTCTTCATCGCGGCCCAGAACACCGGCACCGCCATGCACGGCGATCGCGTCGTGGCCCGCATCACGCGCGATGAACGCTACGGCCGGGCCAAGGGCGGGCACGCCCGCCCCGAGGGCCGCATCATCCGCATTCTGGAACGCGCCCACGACACCATCGTCGGCACGCTCCAGCATTCGAAGAATTTCTCTCTACGTCGTGCCGGACGATCCGCGCATCGTGCACAACGTTTACGTCGGCCAAGAAATCCACCGCGCCCGCGCCGGCGACAAAGTCGTCGTCCGGCTGGAAGCCTGGGAGTCGCGCCACGTCAATCCCGAGGGCGAAATCGTCGAAGTCCTCGGGCCCAGCACCGCGCCCGGCGTGGACATGCTTTCCATCATCCGGAAGTATCATCTGCCGCTCGAGTTCCCGCGCGCCGTGCTCGACGAAGCGGAGGAAATTCCCGAGACCGTCGATCGTGCCCTGGCCGATGGCCGCGAAGATTTGCGCGAGCAATTCATCGTCACGATCGACCCGGACGACGCGCGCGATTTCGACGACGCGATCAACGTCGAACGCCTGGACGGCGGCGGCTGGAAGCTCGGCGTCCACATCGCCGACGTGGCCGCCTACGTCGCGCCCGGGAGCGCGCTCGATCGCGAAGCGCTCAAACGCGGGAACAGCGTCTATCTGCCCGATCGCGTCATTCCCATGCTGCCGGAGCGGCTCAGCAACGGCGTTTGCAGCCTGCGCCCGGACGTCGATCGCCTGACGCATTCCGTCTTCATCCAGTTCGGGAAGGATGGCCGGGCGCGCAATTTCCGTTTCGCGCGCACCGTCATTCGCAGCGCGCGCCGCCTCACCTATCGCGAGGCCTACGCAATTCTGCAGGCGCCGCCGAAGGACCAGTTGAGCGAACGCCTGCACGTCGCCTGGGAACTGGCGGCGCTCCTGCGCCGGCGCCGTTTCGAAGCCGGCTCGCTCGATCTCGATTTCCCGGAAGTGAAAGTGCGCCTCGATGAAACGGGCAAGCCGGTCCGGCTGGAGCGAATCGAGAACGATGAATCGCACCAGCTGATCGAGGAATTCATGCTCGCGGCCAACGAAGCGGTGGCGCGGGAATTGAAAAATCGCCTCATCCCCACGGTCTATCGCGTGCACGAAAATCCGGAGCCGGAGAAGCTGGCCGAGTATCGCGAACTGGTCCTGAGCTATAACTACAAGGCGGGCGACCTGACGCAGCGCGCCGAGTTGCAAAAATTACTCGCCTCCTTCCGCGGCAAACCGGAGGAACAAGCGCTCAAGATCGGCCTGCTCAAAAGCCTGAAGCGCGCCCGCTACGCGCCGCAGCCGCTCGGCCATTACGGCCTCGCGAAAAACAACTACACCCACTTCACCAGTCCCGATCCGCCGCTACGCCGATCTCGTCGTCCATCGCGCGCTGGCCGAGCGCGAGCAGGGCAAGCGCGTCCGGATCGAAGCCGGCCGCGTCTCCTCCATCGCCGAGCACATCTCCACCACCGAACGCGTCGCCGCCGAAGCGGAGATGGATGCGGTGAAAATGAAGAAGCTCGAATTCTTCCAGCGCCAGCTCGACGCGAAGGATCCGCAGGTTTTCCGCGCCGCCGTCATCGACGTGAAGAACTTCGGCTTGCTCATCGAGCTGCCGGACGTGGTCCTGACCGGCATGATCCACATCTCCGCGCTGACGGGCGATTTTTACGTTTTCAACTCCGGCCAGCGGCAGTTGATTGGCCGGCAAACGCGCCGCCGTTTCAGCATTGGCGACGAGCTGCGCGTCTACGTCGCGCGGGTGGATGTCTTCAAACGCCAGGTCGATTTCGCGATCGCCGAGGAAGCGCCGAAACGGACAGCCCGGCGCCGGCGCTGACCAGAATGCACTCCAAAAGAGGAACTTGACCCGGTTCTGCCCTGAGAATAATCTTCCCCACCAGCGCCGCCGCCGCGCTACAATCCACGGCGCGGCCCATGGATAACGTCATCGAGGCGAAAGAAGTCCAGATCGAACGCAAGCATTTCTACGTGGAATTGCGCGAGAACGATCGCGGCAAATTCCTGCGCATCACCGAAGAAGCGCACGGTCGCCGCAATACCATCATCGTGCCCAGCACCGGGGTGGAAGAATTCACCGCCGCCATCTCGGAAGTTCTCGCCGGTCGCCGCTCGCTTGAGAACTCGCTTTGCCCGTCGGGCAAGCTGGCGAATTTAGCTTGCGCATCCGCCGCGTCTCCTCTCGTTTAACTCTCCTTCTCATGGCTACGAAAAAGATTTCCGCGAAACGTTCCGTCACCAAAAAGCGAGCCGCCCAGCCGTCTGCCAAAGCGAGCAGCCGCCAGCGCGCGGGATCGAGCAAGCCCCCGCGCTACGTCTATTATTTCGGCGACGGCAAAGCGGACGGAGCCGGCAACATGAAGCCGCTCCTCGGCGGCAAAGGCGCCAACCTGGCGGAGATGACGCGCATCGGCTTGCCGGTGCCTCCCGGGTTCACGATCACGACCGAAGTCTGCACCTATTTCTACAAGCACAAGAAGACCTACCCACCGGAATTGCAGGCGCAGGTCGAGGCCGCAGTGCGCAAAATGGAGCGCAGCATGGGCACGAAATTCGGCGACACCACGAAGATGCCGCTCCTCGTTTCGGTCCGCTCCGGCGCGCGCGATTCCATGCCCGGGATGATGGACACGATCCTCAATCTCGGATTGAACGACGAGACCGTGGAAGCGCTCGCGACCGCGACCGGGAATGAGCGTTTCGCGTGGGATTGCTACCGCCGCTTCATCCAGATGTATGGCGACGTGGTCATGGGCGTGCAGAAACGCGAAGGCGAGGATCACGATCCGTTCGAGGAAACGATCGAGCACTTCAAGGACGAGAAATACGGCCAGCACAACATCGACGATTCGAAGCTGAGCGCGGCTGATTACCGGGCGCTGGTGGCGCGTTTCAAGAAGCTGGTGAAAGAGCGCACCGGCGAGGCATTCCCGAATGACGCCTGGGATCAATTGCGCGGCGCGGCCGGCGCTGTCTTCGGTTCCTGGATGAACGATCGCGCGATCGTTTACCGGCGGAAATACAACATCCCTCAGGAATGGGGCACGGCGGTCAACGTGCAGGCGATGGTCTATGGCAACACCGGGACCAACTCCGGCTCCGGCGTCGCTTTCACGCGCAACCCCGCGAACGGCGCGAACGAATTTTACGGCGAGTTTCTGATCGACGCGCAAGGCGAAGACGTCGTGGCCGGCGTGCGCACGCCGCGACCGGTGATCGAGTTGAAGAAGCTCATGCCCCAGGCCTACGCGGAATTGCTCAAAGTGCGCGATCGGCTGGAGCGGCATTTCAAGGACGTGCAGGACATCGAGTTTACCATCCAGGATCGGAAGCTTTTCATGCTCCAGACGCGCAACGGCAAACGGACCGCCGCCGCCGCGCTCAAGTTCTCCATGGACATGTTCAAGGAGAAGTTGATCGACTGGAAGACGGCCGTTATGCGCAACCCGGCCGATCAGCTCGATCAGCTGCTCGCGCCGATCTTCGACGTGGTGGAAATTAAGAAAGCGAAGGCGATCGCGACCGGTCTGCCCGCCGGCCCGGGCGCCGCTTCGGGCAAAATTTATCTGAACGCCGATCGCGCCGCGGCCGCTGCGGAAAAGGGCGAGAAGGTGCTGCTCGTTCGCAACGAAACCAGCCCGGAAGATTTGCGCGGCATGATCGCGGCGGAAGGAATTCTGACGGCGAAAGGCGGCGTCTCATCGCACGCCGCGCTCGTCGCGCGGCAGATGGGCAAGGTCTGCATCTGCGGCGCCTCCGCGCTTCGGATCGATTACGCGAAGAAGACGGTTTCGGTGGAAGGCGAGACGTTCAAGGAAGGCGACTTCCTCTCCATCGACGGCACCGCGGGAACCGTCTATGCCGGCCAGCTCGCAACTGCGCCGAGCGAGATCATCACCGGCATGTTGCAGGGCGACAAGGCCGCGCAGAAGACTGAGAAATTCAAAGCGTTCAACCAACTCATGCAGTGGTGCACCGATGCCGCCCGGCTCGACGTGCGCTGCAACGCGGACAACCCCGAGCAAACCAAAAACGCGCTCGCGTTTGGCGCGGTCGGCATTGGGCTCACCCGCACCGAGCACATGTTCTTCGAGGGCGATCGCATCGACGCCATGCGCGAGATGATTTTAGCCGACAACGTCGCGGATCGGAAAGCAGCGCTGGCCAAGCTCCTCCCGTATCAGCGCGAGGATTTCGTCGGCATCTTCAAGGCGCTGAAAGGTTATCCGGCCACGATTCGTTTCCTCGATCCGCCGCTGCACGAATTCCTTCCGCACGAGACGATCGCGCAGACCGAGCTGGGCAAGAAGATCGGCATCAGCGCGGAAAAAATCGCGCAGCGCGTGTCGCAACTGCACGAGTTCAATCCCATGCTCGGCCATCGCGGTTGCCGGCTCGGCATCGCCTATCCCGAGATCACCGAGATGCAGGCGCGCGCTGTTTTCGAAGCGGCGGCGGAGGTCGCGCGGAAGAAGATCAAAGTGGCGCCGGAGATCATGATCCCGCTCGTCGGATTCAAGAAGGAATTCGATCTCCAGGCCGAGATCGTGCATCGCGTCGCGCGCGAAGTGATGGAAGCGATGAAGGTGAAATTCGATTACCTCGTCGGGACGATGATCGAGGTCCCGCGCGGCGCGCTCACCGCCGACGAAGTGGCGACGAGCGCGGAGTTTTTCAGCTTCGGCACGAACGATCTCACGCAGATGGCGCTCGGCATCAGCCGCGACGACATGGGCAATTTTCTCATGCCGTATATCGAGAACGAGATCTTCACCAAGAATCCGTTCGCCAGTCTCGACCAGACGCGGCGTCGGCCAGCTCATGCAGATCGCGGTCGAGAAAGGGCCGACGCACCCGGCCGAAGATCAAGCTCGGGATTTGCGGCGAACACGGCGGCGATCCGGAGAGCGTGAAATTCTGCCATCGGCTCGGGCTTGGACTACGTCAGTTGCAGTCCGTTCCGCGTGCCGATCGCGCGCCTCGCCGCCGCGCAGGCCGCGCTCGCGAAATAGCGCGCGACTGCGGCTCGGGCGGAGCGCGCCGAGGGATCTCGCGTCGCCTTGCGTGAGATCAACCGTCACACGGCTCGCTCACTTCTCGCCTCTCGCTCGAAGCGGACGCCTTCAGCAGCCGTCCAGGCGTGTTCCCAATCGCCGCGCGCAGCCCAGGCCTCGGCTTCCAGAAAATGGAAGTAGGCCGGCACGCCCGGGCGTTCGGTGAGACGGCGAATGGTGATGAGCGCGTCGTTCGCGTTTCCGGCGCGCATCTGTTCCTGATAGAGCGCGAGGGCGGAGAGGTAATCGTTCGGATCGGCGAGGAGCGCGGCTTGCAATTGCTCGGCCGAGCGCGCGCCTTCGGCGATGCTGGGCATAGCGGGACGAGCGCCGTGGCGGAGCGCGAGATTGTAGGCGCCTTGGAAATCGCGCGCGGCGGCTTTTTGTTTGGCCACCCCGCGCCAGCCGAATTCGAGCATCTCGGGATGCTTTTCCATGTAGGCGACCAGACTCGCCGGCATCGCCAAACTCGGACCAAAGCGCGAAAACCTTGTTCTTTTCGGCCGGCGAGCGCGTGGCCAGCAACGGATCTTTCGTGAGGAGAGCCTGCAAGGCGGTGCGGAATTCCGCATCGCGCGCGCGCGCCAGATGGACCAGCGTGAGATCCGTTTGCTCGCCACCCAACTCCGCCAGGAGACCGCGCACTTCCGACTTGGAGGAGGTGGCGCGCGAGGTCATGCGATCGTAGAGCGGCGCCGCGGTCAGCCCCGGCGCGGCGCAGAGATTCGCTCCAGGCGGTGAAGGTGAGGCCGGGCTCAGTGGTTATCCAGGCGACGCCTTCCTGATAAGGAACTTCGAAGGAACTCGGCTCGAGAAAGCGCGCGCGGCGAAAATCCGCCAGAGCTTCGGCGGGCGGGCGCTGCAATCGGACCTTGGCCAGAGCGCGGACGAAATAGAGCTGCCAATCGAGCGGCGCCCATTCCAGGCCGTGGTTGGCGTGCGAGACCGCTTCGCGAAATTGCTGGCCAACGTTGGCGGCCTTGGCCAGACGCAGCTCGGTCTCGACGCCCAAACTTCCCGGCACGGACAGCGCCGCGATAGGAGGCCACCACCCAGGTGACGCCGAGCGCGAGAAGGAGGAGGCCACTGATGCGAAAGAGAGCCGGCAACCAGGCGCGGGCGCGGTCGTCCTCCTCCGGCCGGCGCAGTGCGAGCGCGAAAAGAAAGAGCCCGGCGAAGGCCGTTCCCACCCGATGCCCGGAGACATCGACGATGCCGTGCAGCGCGAAGAACAATCCCGCGATGAGCGCGGCGAGGCGAATGCGTTGCGCGGTGCCTTCGCTCAATGGAAAAACCCGCCGGGCCAGGAGGAGCGCTCCGAGGACGATGAAGATCACCGCCGGCCAGCCCGCTTCGGATGCGAGCCAAAGCCAATCGCTCTCCGGATGGCGCGCCCGATATTGCGAGGCGGAAACAGCCTGCTCGATCGCGAAGACCGATTCGAAGTTCCCGAGCCCGATCCCGCACCAGGGCGAACTCGCGATCAGCCGCGTGGCGTCCTGAAACATGAGCCAGCGAAACTCGTTCGAGATGCCCGCGCCTTCCGGCGCGCGCAGGTTGAAACGCTCGAGCGTCGCGCCGCCGAAAATGAGTAGCGCGGTGAGGAGCGCGAGAACGGTGGAGACGCCGACCGCGATCGTGCCCGCGGAGCGACTGCGCAAAGCCAGAACCGCGAGCCAGAGCGCCACGCCGCCGAGCAGGATGAGAATGCCGGCGCGGGAGAAATTTAGCACGATCGCCGTGCCCAAAAGCCCCAGCCCGGCCAGCCAAAAAATCCAGCGCTTCTTATGCAGGCGCAGATCGTCGTGCCCGCAAGCGAGCACGATGATGGCGGCGAGGCCGAAGAGGTTGGCCGTCTGGTTACGATTCGGGAAAGGGCCCGAACCCGCGCTCGTTATGCCAGAAGGGAAGCGCGCCGTGTTTGAGATAAAGCAGAAGGCAAAGCGCCGGCGAGCAAGACCACGCCGCCAGCGAAGACGCGGAACTGACGGCGGACGGAGCGATGCTCCAGCTGTTGCGCGGCCACGTAGTAAAACCAGCACACCGCGCCGAGAAAACTGCCGAGACAGCCGAGCGTGACCCAAGGCTGCGGGGAGACGGAGTCGGGAAGCGCGATCCCGAAATCTTTGATCAAGGCGATGCGCCAGAGCGGTTGATAAAACCAATCCGCCGGGAGGAAAGCGAAGGCCGCGCATCCCGAGCAACGGCCAACAGGATGAAGTTGACCACCGGCCCAAGCGAAAAGCGCGGCGGCGCGATCAGAAGCAAAAGACCCGAGCACCACGAACACGATTCCTTCCGACCATTTCTCCGTCGCGCCCCCGAGAAAACAGGCCAGGACCGGCAGCCCGCCGGTCACGATATCCTGCCAGGCGCTGCCCGGCGCGACGCGGCGGCGGCGGCGGCGCGAGGTGGAAGCTGGGGGCGGCGTGGGGTCGGACATCAGGGGCGCGAAAGTATGGTATAGGAATAGCTGGCTTCTAAAAATGTTTGTTCGCAACGCCTCTCTCGCCGCACCGCTGTCCGTCCCGTCCGCCAGTTGAAGCCCCGTCGCCCACGCGTACGCTCCGCCCGATAATCGCATCGCCATGGTTACGCAACGCACGGAGGGTCTGCATCGCCTTTTCCTCCTCTGCCAGATCGTTCATGGTCGCGGCGCTCTTTTGGTTTGGCGTCTGGATCATGCTCACCTTCTATTCCGAAGGCGGCGTCTTTACCTGGCGGCGCTACACCCTCTACTGCTGTCTCCTCGTCCTCGGCATGGTGCTCGAATCGCTCAGCCGCAACGGCGCGAAAAATTACCTGCTCCAGAACGAACTCCTCCGTCAGCATCGCCTCAGCCTCCGCCAAACTTTCGCCAGCACCGGCACGCTCGTCCTCTATCTCATCGCGACGAAGGACGCCTTCATCTCGCGCGTTTTCTTTTTCAACTTCGTGCCCTGGCTCTACGTCGCCCTGCTTTTTTCCCATCACTATCTGCCCTCCTTCCTCGCCCGAAGCGTTTTCAAAGGCGAGCGCACCGAGAAGACGCTCCTGATCGGCTCCGCCGCGAAGGCCGAAGGAATTGCACGCCTGGATCCGGCGCAAGGCCGAGATCGGCCTCCGCACCCTCGGCCTCTTGACCGACGAGCCGATCGATAAAACTCCCGAGGGCATCGACGTTCTCGGCACGAGCGATCAGATCGAAGCGGTCGTGCGGAAATTCGAAATCACCCAGGTCATCATGCTCGAATTCCCGCGCTTCGACGACGCGACGCGCAACATCATCCGCGCCTGCGATCAGCTCGGCGTGCGCCTCTTGATCGTGAGCGACCTGGAGGAAAAATTGCGTCACGCGGTCACCCATTTTGAAGACGACGGCTACCGCTTCATCGGCCTGCGCGAAGAGCCGCTCGAGAATCCGGTTAATCGTTTCATCAAACGCGCGATCGATCTTCTCGATCGCGCTCCCGGTCATGCTCGTCATCTTCCCGCTCCTGACCGCGATCGTCTGGCTGGCGCAGCGTTTCCAATCCCCCGGGCCGGTCTTCCATGTGCAGACCCGCGCCGGGATGCAGAACCGGCGCTTCCGCATTCTGAAATTCCGCACCATGCACGTGAACGATCAGGTCGCGCGGCAGGCCTCGGCCGATGACGAACGCGTTTACCCGCTCGGGAAATGGTTTCGCAAACTCAGCATCGATGAGGTCCCGCAATTTTGGAACGTCCTGCGCGGCGACATGAGCGTGGTCGGCCCGCGGCCCACACCTGATCGAGCACAACAATCAGTTCTCGCAGTTGATGGCGAACTACAACGTGCGCGCCTTCGTCAAACCGGGCATCACCGGCCTCGCCCAGGTGCGCGGTTTCCGCGGTGAAGCGAAGAACGATTCCGATATCGAGCAGCGCGTCACCTGCGACATCGAGTATCTGGAGAACTGGAACCTGTCGCTCGAGTGCGTCATCATTTTGCGGACGTGCTCCAGCTCTTCCTCCCGCCGCGCACCGCTTACTGAGCCGACGGTCGCTCAAGCGCGCGCAGAAAACTTTCGTAGACGCGCTCTTTCTCAAACTGCTGCACGTAAACTTTCCCCGCGGCGCCATAAGCGGCCAGCCGGTCAGGTTCCTTCGCGAGCGTGTCCAGCGTCTCCGCCAGCAGCTGCGGATTCCCTGGCGCGATGTTTAATCCGAAACCGCCCGCCTCGGCCGCTTCCGCCAGCTCGCTCTCCGGGTCCGCGACCGTTACGACCGGTTTCCCCTGCGCGAGAAGGCCGAGGAGTTTGCTCGGGAAAAATGAATTTCCCGAGCCCGATTGCTGCGTGATGAAGATCAGGTCCGCGTCCTCCAGGAGCGAAAGGTAATTCTCTCCCTGTTGCAGCGGCAGCATCGTCACGTTCGGCAATCCGAGATGGCGAATCTGTTCCTGCAACACTTCCCGCTGCGCGCCATCGCCGCAGATCAGAATGTGAATCCGCCGATCGCGCAGCCGTTGTGCGGCCTCGATCAAGACATCCAGCCCCTGCTTCACGCCCAGGTTCCCGCGTAAACAGCGAGGAAACCATCGGCCGGCAAGCCGTGCTTGCGCCGAAAATCTCCGCGCGGCGGCAAGGGCGCGTCCGGCGTTGAGCGCGATCGCGTTCGGAAAATAAGATCAGCTTCTCTTCCGGCACGCCTTTGCGGCGGAACTTCACCAGCATCCCCTGCGTAATTCCCGAGACGCGCGCCGCGCTCCGATACGCGAACGCCTCCAGCGCATAGAGCGCGCGGATAAACCAGCCCGCGCGCAACATCCCCAACCCCACCGCCGCGTCCGGCTGCATATCCTGCACATGGTAAACGAACGGCGACCGTTTCAATTTCCCCACGCACCACGCCGCCGCGCCCAGCAGCAGCGGCGGCGAGACCACCACGAAAACATCGGGCCGCGGCAGCGTCAGAAAACGCAGCCCGGAGGTGAGGACAAAGGTTGCTTCGTGCAGGATGCGCTTCAACGCCGAGACCTCGCGCGGGACGAAGTGCCAGCAGCGATGCACGGGCACGCCGTTGATCTCGTCGGTCCGATAAAGTCGACCCGCGTCCTCCGGGCGCTTTCGCCACGTCGGGTAATAGGAAAACGTCGTCACCATCCGCGCGTCGTGGCCGCGCGCGTGCAGGAATTCGCAGAGCGCCACGTTGTGCGGCGCGATCCCGGTGAACTCGGGCGCGTAATTAATTCCCCAGACGATGATCCGCATTTCGCTCCCGCATTTTGAGTTGAATCAGGAATTCGTAGTAGGCCAGGTTCACGCAGTAATGGAATCCCGCGCGCCCCTCGAGAAATCCGCCCGAGAGCAGGTAAGCCTGAATGAACCGGAGCACCGGCCAGCCCGGAATTCGGCTAACGAGTGGTTTCAGCGCCTTGTTCCGGCGCGAAGGCTCGCGCGGCCAGAATTTCCTTCCACTCTACTTTCGCGCCGAGCCGCGCCGCAGCTTCCTGGGTCGAGTAGCGATTGTGCCGCTCCAGCCAGTCGCTCCATCCTTTGCTCATGACAAAGTGCAGATATGGCTCCGCGAGATACTCGAGCGTGCCGTCGATCGCGCCTTCTTTCTGCCCGTGCCCGAAATCAACGAACGTAGCCCGCCCGCGCCGCAGCAAGCGGAACTGCCACTTCGGAAAGGAATCGCAGCGTTTCAACCAGCGGCCCTCCACCATCATTTTCCAGCAACAATAAAAGCCAGCCACCGTGGAAGGCGCCGCGGAAATCGCCGCCAGCAGAGCCCGCTCAAACTCCGGCGTGCTCGCCTCATCCGCATCGAGAAAGAGCACCCACTCGTGCTGCAGCGCGCAGTTGCTCCAGCGCCCAATTCCGCTGCTGACCGAAGCTGGCGAAGGAATGTTCCAAACACTGCGCGCCCGCCGCGCGCGCGATCGCCAGCGTCGCGTCGGTGCTCCCGGAATCGACCAGATGCACGTCATCGCACCAGCGAATGGACTCGAGCAGCCGCGGGAGATCCCGCGCTTCGTCCTGCGCCAGAATGATGATCGAAACCATGCCCATGTTCCTCAGCGGTTCTCCGCCGAATTGAACTGTTGCTCGATAAATTGCCACGCCGCCGCGCCATTGAATTCATGGCGACCGACAAATTCGACATAGGAAAATCGGGCCGGCAACTGAAGGCGTTCATAAAGACTGCGCGCTTCCGGCACCACCCGGCGCGTGCCTTCGATTGGAAACATCTGATCGTGATCACCGGCCTGGATTTGCAACGGTCGCGGACAAACCAATGCCGCAATGTTCACGTCGTGGAAATCGCTCAAGCTCTTGGAGAATCTCCAATCCGTCATGCCGAACGGTTCGCTGGAATTCAGAATCTGCTCGCGATCGTTGAAGTAAGCCCCCACCACCGCCACGCGAATACGATCGTCCAGCGCCGCGGTGTAGAGCGTGTAGAAGCCGCCATACGACATTCCCACCATCGCGACGCGCGCCGGGTCAATCGGTTGGTCGCGCAGAAGTGCGCCGAGGCCGCCCATGACTTTAGCGATCTCGATCGCGGGCAACGTTGTCCCCCATTCGCGCGCGCGCATCTCCAGGCGATCCCGAAAATCTTCCGGCCGATTCTCCGCGTAGAAAACGAAAGTCGGCTCCCAGACCGCGTAGCCTTTTTGCAAAGCGCCCAAAGCCAGATCGCGGTTGCGGCGGCTAACGAGTGGAAGCTTCCCGTCCTTCGGCCGTTCGGGCATCCCGCCGCGACCGTGCGCCGCAACGACGAGCGCCATCTTCCCGTTCGCCGCGCGCGGCACCATGTAGAGCCCGCGCGCGTGCACGCCCTCCAACACCGGCACACTCATCTCGTAATAGGTCGCCAGTTCATCTTCCGCCATGCGCTG
Organism: uncultured Verrucomicrobiae bacterium; assembly: GCA_963788065.1. Classification (GTDB taxonomy): domain Bacteria; phylum Verrucomicrobiota; class Verrucomicrobiia; order Chthoniobacterales; family UBA10450; genus JACCTI01. Next base: position 984,536 of record CAWBFF010000008.1, on the reverse strand, counting down.
CAAGGAGAGCGCGCCCGGCGTGCGACATGACTCCCGGAGGCGGATACGCCAGACGCTCCGCGAGCGCGGCGCGAAATTTTTCGCACGATCGCGCAGTAGGCCGCATGCGGTGGAGAAATCGAGCCCAAGCGTCTCCGGCGTTTGCCGAACCGAGGCTTTCAATGACGCGAGATAAGCTTCGATTTCGAGCGCCTGTTCCGTCTGCGCGTGAACGACCTTATCGTAATCGCTGCGCCAACACCGCCGGCCGCACCTTGTCGCGCGCGCGGCTGAGCGCGATGTAACCCAACTCGCCAATCTCACGACCGAAAATGGCCAGCGCTCGCGAGCAGCGCGGAGAGCAGGATCAGCCACGTCCATCGAGAAAACCCGAGGAAGCTTTTCATCCCGGGATATCGGTTCGCTCGCGCAAGACCCGGCAAGGATTCCCCGCCGCGAAAACATTCTCCGGCACGTCATGCGTCACGACCGAGCAGGCGCCGATCACGCTCCGCGCTCCGATCGCCACCCCGGGCATGATGAAGGCGCGCGCGCCGACGAACGCGTCCGGCCCGATCGTGATCTTCCCGGTCACGAGCGGAATGCCCGGCTTCGAAAAATCGTGGCTGCCGGTGCTGAGATAAGCTTCCTGCGCCACGGTGGCGCGCTCGCCCGAGTTCGATTTCGCCTAACGAGTAGGCGTTCGCGCGATCGCCCAGACAGGCGCGATCGTGCAACGTGAGATGCCAGGGAATGGCGATGCGCGCGCGTTGATGGACGAAAGGCGTGCCGTGGATTTTCGCGCCGAAAGCGCGCAGCCAAAAGAGCCGCCAGGGGTTGGCCGGCTTCGGCGTCCAGAGACAAAAAACGGCACCAGCAGAATTCCCAGAGCAAGCGCAGCAGCCGATCGCCCAGCGGCCAGGGCGACTCATGCGCGATGGTCTGCTCGGGGTTGACCTGTTTTTTCTCCTCCATAAACGAATGCCGAACGATAGCCGCTCAGCCGCGCGCGACGTGAGTTTGCAATATGTCGAGCAACGATTCGACCGCGCGGTGAATTTCAAAACGCCGCGCGAAACATTCGCCGGCTTTCGTGCGCATCGCCGCGCGCGCTTCGGGCGGCGTCTCGAGCCAGCGCTCGATGAGACGCTGTGTGCCGGGGACGTCGTCGCTCTCCGCGTAGCCCGCTCCGTCGGCAACGATTTCGCGCCAGATGTTAACCCGATCGGAAATCAAAACCGGTAAACGAGTGGCGAGCGCTTCCGCCACCGCCATCCCGAAATTCTCCTGATGCGACGGAAGGATAAAAGCCTCCGCCGCCGCGAATGCGCCCCATTTCAAATCGCCCTGCAACATCCCGGTAAACGTGATTGGCACTTCGTCGGACGGAAACGCTGCGCGCGCGCGTTTTTCCAATTCGGCTTGGTAGGCGGGATCACTGGCCGGCCCAGCTATGACAAGATGCAGGCCTTTCCGGTGCGCTTGCGCAAAGGCTTCGATCAAAATATCGCAGCCTTTTTTCACCGTTAGCCGGCTCAGGAAAAGGAGCAGCTGTTTCTCGCGCAACTGCGGCCATTTCTCCAGGAAGGCCTCCCGCGCCTCATCCAAATTCGTCTCCGGCGCGGCGGTGCCATAATTCACGACCGCTTCGTTGCAACGATAGAGCGCGAAGGATTCGCGCGCCGCGCGCCGCTCCTCCTCGGAGGTGAAACAGACCGCTGCGGCGTCGCGCAGGACGCGATACTCGGCCCACGGCCAGTAGAGCCACTTCTTGAGATGCTTGAGCGGATAGGTGCGCTTGAACCACGGGTCGAGCATCCCGTGTGGGAAAACCACGTAGGGCGTGTCGGTCCCGGCGAGCGCGCGCCAGACGCCGAAGCTGCTGTATTGCCAAATGCCCTGCACGATCACGATGTCGAACGCCGCGCGCCGCGCGCGCAGCCAGGGAACGAATTGCGCGGAGTAGCCGTAGCCGCGGCTGCGCGGTTCGCCGAGCGCGTGCACTGGCACCGGCATCGAGTTGACCCACGGAGCGTCCGGCAAATCCAGCGTGACGATTTCCACTTCGTGTCCGAGTTGCTGGAGCAGAAGCGAGGATTGCCGAATCGACTCGATCGGTCCGCCCAGCGCCGGATTAACCGTGTGAATGGAGCGCAGGATTTTCATGCGGAACGTGCGCGCGATGCAACTGCCGTCGCTCCGCGTAATGACCGAGGACGACGATGCTCCAGAGCCGCGTCCATTGCAGACGACCGCTGCGGAATGCCAGCACCATCTCGTCGACGAAGGGCGCAGGCAGAAGTTCGCGCTCGATCGCCGCGCGCAAGCCGTCGGCCACAAAGCTCTCGAGCGGACCCGTCATCCATTCCTTCATCGGCAGGGTGAAGCCGCGCTTCGGCCGATCGTAAACGGACACCGGCAGCAGATCGCGACACGCTTCCACGAGCAACATCTTCGCGTTGCCCGGCCGTTTCTTTTCCGCCGCAGGCAAGCCGAGCACGTACTCGACGAGCGCGTGATCGAGGAACGGCACGCGCAGCTCCAGCGAGACGGCCATGCTCATTTGGTCAGCGTCGCGCAGTAACATCCGGCGCATGTAGCCGGCCAGCTCCGCCCAACTGATCCGCGCAAAATCATCGCGTAATTCCGCGGGGCACTCGAAGGGAAGCGGGATCGACGGAACGCCGGCGCGTCCCAGCATTTCGTCGGTCATAAAACGCCGGCGCCAGCGCGCAAGCTCGCCGGCATCGGTGGTGCCGGGAAGTTCCGCCAGGCGATCGCCGATCTTTTGCACCGCGCCCAGTCCGCGGCGCAGCGCGCGCGGGAGGCGGGCCAGCATTTGCAAGCGCGGCACATCGCGGAAGCTGGGATAGCCACCGAAGAGTTCATCGCCACCCAATCCGGAGAGGGCGACCTTGATCCCGCGCGCCGCGACCGCACGCGAGACGATGTAGGTATTGATGCCGTCGGTCGAAGGCAGGTCCATTTTCTCGACCGCTTCTTTGACCGACTGGATCACCTCCTCGGCGGAAAGTTCGATCCGGTGATGATCGGTGCCGTAGCGTTGCGCCACCTCGAGCGCGATCGCGCTCTCGTCGAACTCTGCCGTCGCGAATCCGACGGAAAACGTCTGCAACTTCTCGGTGCGCGCGCGCGCAGCGAGTGCGGTGATGACGGAGGAATCGATCCCGCCGCTAAGAAAGCTGGCGACCGGCACGTCGGCCAGGAGATGCTCTTCGACCGCAGTTTCAAGCAGACGCCGCACCCGCGCGACGACATCGCCCGGCGGCGAGTGAAAGGATTTCCGTGCTGGCCAATAGCGCTGCATGGCAAGGGCGCCGCTCGCGCCAATCGTCATGCTGTGGCCGGCGGGCAGGACGCGGATTTCATCGAAGAGGATTCGGCGTTCGGGCGACGTGCCCCATTGCAGATAACCGGCGATGGCTTCCGGGCTGAGGACGTTCTCGCGACTCTCATTAAACAGCCGCACCTCGGAGGCGAGGCGCACGCCATCGGCGTTCTCGATGTAGTAGAGCGGTTTAATCCCGAGGCGATCGCGGGCCACGAAAATCTCCCGCCGTTTCGGATCGTAAACCGCAAACGCGAACATGCCTTTCACGCGCTCAAGCATGGCCGGACCCCAGTGGGCGTAGGCTTGCAGAAGCGTCTCGGTATCGCTTGTCCCCCGCCAGAGCACGTCGGGCCCGAGCTGCGCCCGCAGCGCGAGGTGATTGTAGATTTCGCCGTTGGCGACGATGACGTTGCCGGTAGCCGGATCCGTCATCGGCTGCGCGCCGGCGGGCGAGGGATCGACGATAGCGAGGCGCGTGTTGCCCAGCCAGACGCAGCCGTCCTCCGAAGTCCACGCGCCGGACGAATCCGGGCCGCGGTGATGGATAAGCCGGAGATCGAGCGGAGCGGCCTGGCCTAACGAGTTAAAATGAAGAGCGATGCCGCACATGCACGTCTACCAGACGAACCCTTCCTGGCGTTGAAAATACTGCATCGTCTCGGGTAATTTTTTCAACGGTTTCGCCGGCACGCCACCGTAGAGATGGAACGGCTCATCCCATTGTTTGTTCAGGAGCGACTTGGCGCCGAGGACGGAGTGATGCGGCAAACTGGCGCCGCCGAGAATGACCGCTTCCGTTCCGACGAAGCAGTATTCACCGATCTCGACCGGCTCACATGATTGGCGATTGGCGGCGAGATCGATGCTATGCGTGACGATCTGGGATCGGTAACCAGCCAGGGTGGCATAGGCGCCGATGCGCACGCGCGCGGTGCAATCAATGAAATGCCGGCTGCTGATTCCGGCGTGCCGCTCGACGATCAGCTCCGGGCGCCGCTCCGGTTGATGCGCAAAATGCCGGCTCGTGCCGCTGGGAAAGCCGGTGATCCAATTCAACTGTCCGATGACGGCGTGAGCGCCGAGATGGAGGAGATCGAGGTTTTTGCAGAGGTTGAAATGCCCGATGCGCGCGTGTTCTTCCAACACGAGACGGCGCGGGCAAATCCACGCGAGGCCGATGCGACTCGTCGGATGGATTGAGTAACCGAACTGCGCTTCGAGGAAGCGGCGCCGCAACTCCCAAGGCAGGAGGATCGACAGGAACATGGCGGCGTTCTTCAGCATGCGGGCGCGAGAGAACGGTAGAGGGCGACGTATTCGGAGATCATGCCGGTGGTGGAAAAACGTTGCGCGTTCTCCAGCGCACGCGCGCGCCAGCGTTCGCGCTCCGCTTCATCAGCGAGAGTGCATAAGTCGTGCGCGAAGCCTTCCTCGTCGTCCGGGGCGCGAAGCAGCGCGCCGGCGCCGGCCACCTCCGCCATCGGCTCGGTCGAGCTGCAGAGAACGGCGCAGCCGCAGGCCTGCGCCTCGATGATCGGCCAGCCGAAACCTTCGAAGCGCGACGGATAAAGGAAAACGCCAGCGGAGCTGTAGAGCGCTTCGAGTTGTTCGTTTGTTGGCCCAGCAATTTCCACGATGCGATCGGCGATACCGAGGCCGCGCGCCTGCGTGGCGAGCGCTTCGCTCAGTGGTTCGCCCGCGAAAACGAGTTGTCCCGGCCACTCCGCGCGGCAACGGGCGAAGATGCGGAGCACGGCTTCGCGATTCTTCCGTCGCAAATTCGAGCCGACATGGAGGACAAAAGGTTGATCGAGGCGCAGCTGGGGGAAGACACGCAGCCGCTCCCGCGCTTCCGCCGCGGGCAGTGGGCGAAAGGGATGACTTAAGCCCAGCAGGATGCGGTGCAGCTGCGGGATGCCATTCATGCGCGGCACCAGCCGCTCCGCATCTTCAAGCGTAGCCTGCGAATCGCACGCGATGGCCGTCGCGCTGCGTAAGCCGGAAAGAATCCAGCGCTGCAGGAAGCGGCCAGTCGTGGAGGCCGGCGTGTCCGTCGCCTCCCCGAGCCCGCCCCGCACCGCGAGCAAATCGTGACACGTGACCACGACCGGCCGATCGCGAATGCGGCGGGAATACATCGCGTTGGAGTGATCGCAAATATGGACCAGAGCGGGCGCGTCGCGGAGTTTCGCCCGGAGGTGCTGCGGGAAGAGAACAAACTTATCGAGATAGCCCAGCCATTTCGCGACGAAGCTGCCCGCGAGACGAAAGCGGCCGAAGAACGGCTCCGGGCGAATCAGCTCCGCCGGTACGCCCGCGGCGGTCAGCCCTTCGAGCATCATCGTGCCGAAACGCTGCATACTCTGCTGTCGATCGGCAGCGTAGTTACCGATCAACAGAACCATTGGAGTGGTCGGGGTGGTCGGCTGCCGATTCCTCGGTCACGCCATGGAGACGGAGCGCGTACGGCGAGACCCGCGCCACTGCCGGGCGCGGCGGCGCGACCGGCGTGGATGATGCGGTGGTGATGCTCCCGATGAGGTTGTCTTCCTTCCGTGCGGCGAGGGTGAGGCCGGCGGCGAAGACGGCGAAGCCCAACACGGTGTTCTGGCCGAACTGACCATTCACGAGCGGCAAGATGCAGGTACTAAACAGGAGTAGCGGCAGAAGATTACGCGCGCGCACGACGGAGCCGAGGCAGGCCAGGCCCATGCGGAATACAAGACAGAGGCGCCAGACGATGAAGGCCAAACCAAGGACCGGTCCGCTCTCCAGGAAGACGCGCGACCATTCGCTTTCCGAGAGCAGGAACGTGCTCTGGCCGACGAGGAGCATCGAACCACCGTTCGTTCCCACTCCGAGGCCGTAGCCCAAAAACGGTGCCCGGGCCAGGACGTGAAACCCATCCTCGAAGTCGCTGAAGAAGCGGTCGAGCAAGCTGCGCCCGACGCTCGTGTCATTCGCTTCCGCGACTTCGTTGAAGCGCGTGCTCAGGACCTTGAACCCTTCGTTAAAGATGGGCGTCTGGAGCGCGATGAACCCGGCGACAAGGACGATGAGGAGCGTTTGCCCAATTCGATTCACGGCCGAAGGACGGACGATGACGACGGCGAAGAGCGACGCGATCACGACCGCACAAGCGGCCACGACGGAGCGACTGCCGGAAACGGCGGTTCCGATTACCAGGCTGATGCCAGCGCCCAGGAGCAGCCAAATTTTATAAACATCGCGCCGGAGCGCGGCCCAGATCAGGAACCCGGTGGCGAGAGCGAAATAAGCGACCACTCCGACGACGAACGAGAAGGTGGCGGCGGTGCGCACTTTGCCGAGCGCGGAAAGCATCATGTCGCCTTCACCAGTGCTGGTGCGGTTGAGGAGAGAATCAGGCGTCGATTGGAATTGCGCGATCATCAGAATCGTCATCGGCATCAGGAGAACAAGCGTCCACCAGCCAAACCTTCGGACGTCCTCCTTCCGCAGCACCGTCGACATGAGAAAGATCAACGGCAGATGGAGATAATCGCAACGCATGCCGTAGAGGGCGACAAGGAGGATGCGCTTGGGCGAGACGTAATCCCAGAGCGGGATGAAGCTGATGGCGAAGGATAAAACGGCCATCACGCCGAGCGCGAAGATCCAGCGATTCATCGGGAAGACGCGGGCGCGAATCGCAAGCACGTAAGCGACGATGACGACCGGATCGCGCACAATGAGCAGCGCGCTCCCAAAGCGGGGCAGCACCCATTTGCGCAAGGCGCCTTCGATCAAAAGCAACACGAAGTAGAGCCAGATGCTCCACCGGATGTATTTGATTATTTTCTCCTGCTTTTCGTTCATACGCCGGTCAAACCCCGCAGAGCGGCGAGCACCATTTCGCCATAACCACGCCAGGTAAGTTGAGCCGCGCGTCTCTGGGCTGCAATCCCCATGCCAGAGATGCGCTCACGATGGCTGGCGAACCAGCTTATTTTTTCCGCGATCGCCTCGGGCGAGCGGATGGGGACGAGGAAACCGGTCTCGCCCTCCTCGATCAGATCATCGGCGCCGGCGTTCCGTGTGACGATGAGCGGCAACCCGCAGGCCATCGCTTCCTGTTGCACCAGGGCGCGTCCTTCCACCAGCGACGGCAGCACGAAAACATCGCAGCTGCGCATGAGCTCAAGCACGGCGGCATTTGGCCGCGTGGCTTCGTAGCGGAAATGGGGAAACTGCTCGCGATACCATGCGATCGGCTGGAGGAGCGAGCCCATGACGACGAGCTCGACCTCATGAGAGCGCACCAGGTTCATCGCGGCGAAGAGATCGGCCAGGCCTTTGCGTTGAGACAGCGAGCCCGCGAAGAGGACGCGCAGCGGGCCGTTCGTGGGCCTCTGTGTTCGTGGCATGATCTCGACCTCGGGCGATCCGAATGGCGCGACCACGCAGGTTTTTGCCGCCGCCGTTTCCGCGGGCAACGACTCGAGCACGAAGCGGCTCGGGCATATCACCACTTCGGCCAGCTCGAGTTCGCGGGTCTTCCGCGCGAGCTTCTCCGGCGAATCGCGCGTGCCGCCCAGCGTCGGCTCCCATTCCGGGTGGCGCTCCGCCTCTTCGCGCAGGATGCGTCGCGCTGTTTCCCAATAGGCGATCGGCAAATCATAAGCGCGGCGCACGCCCAGCGTCTCTGCGGTTTCGAAAAGTTGGAGCGCGGCGTCTTCGGTGGCGTAGGCAATATCGATGCGCTCCTCCTGTTGGTGAGCGCGCAGGTAGGCGGCGGCTTTGGCATCCAATTCCTGCCAGACGCGGTCGATGCTGGCCCGGCCGCGCTCGTGTTCCATCAAACTTTTCGCGCCAGCAGCGGCGGCCATTTGCCGGATCGCCTCTCGCACCGGGAAGGCCTTGATTCTCGCGCGAGGCAGATCGTAGGCGCGCCGCCGGGCCTGCGGCGGCAGCAGGGAATGAAGCGGCCCGCGGTTCGAATACCCGAGCGTGGTGACGAATCTCGCGAGCAGATTTGCCTCCTCGAAGGCGCCGAGCAGCGCGCGGATGTAAGTGTTCCCGAAGGGATGCGCGAGCAAGATCATGACGCTTGGCCCGCGAGGCGGCGGTAGGCTTTCGCGTAGAACTCCAGCGGCTCCAACTCTGTGGCCAACTCCTCGCGCGTGCGCGTGGCGCGCGCTGCATATTCTTCGTCGCTCATGGCTGCGGCCGCTTCCAGTAGCTGCGCCAAAGCCGCCGGGTCGTTAGGCGGACAAACCAGCGCCTGCGGGCCAGCCGCCTCGGGCAGGCCACCATCGCGCGTGATGATGCACGGCACTCCGAGATTGCGCGCCTCGACAGCGGTAAGGCCGAAATCCTCATTTGTATTCGGCGGCACGACCATCCAGCGCGCGTTCTTAATCCGCTCGGCTTTGGTGTTGGCATCCACAAAACCGAGCACCTCGACGCCGGTGATGCCGCGTTTCTGAATGGCGTATTCAATCACTTTGCGCAGCGGCCCATCGCCCATCAAAACCAGCGGCCACCGCGCGCGATCGAGTCGCGCGAGCGCATACGCGTCCAGCAAAGTGTCGATCCCCTTGTTCGCGATCCAGCGCCCGATAAAGGCGAAGCCGCGCCGCTTATCGAAGGGCGTCCACCCTTCCGGCAACTCCGAGACGGGCGCGACCTGCCGGCTGCGCGGACTCTTCCGCCCGGGCTCCCAGGTATTCCAGACGAAGTGCGAATCGTACCAGCGTTCATCGGCGAATTTCGCGCCGAGCCGCCAGAGAATGCGATGCGGATCGATCTTGCGCGCCAGGTAATAATGGATCGTGAGGACAAGCGGCCGCCGGAAAAGTTTCGCGAGAAAAATGACATCCGGTGAGGCGTTTTGCAGGTGCACCAGATCCGCCCAGCGGATCGCCTGGACCAAATCCCAATCCGCCCGATCGCAAATCAGCACGTCCTCGCCTTGCAGCATTTTTTTGAGATCGGGCTGCAGCTTGGTGCCTTTGGTGCGCTTAAAACAAAGTCGCACTTCGATCTCCGGATCGCGCCGGACCGCGCGAGCGACGGCGAGCACAAACGCTTCGATCCCGCCATAGCCGCCCTGACAGGGCGCGACGATCAGAACTTTGAGCCGGCTCATAGATGTCCTCCCGCGATTCTCACCGGGCGCGGCAAATAGCCCATCCCTGCCAGCTGTGGCGCAACTCGTTCATCATGCGCAGTTGTTCCTCCACGGAAAATCCGGAGAGCAGCCGCGTGTCGCCTGCGCTACGCGGCACGGAAGGTATCAACTCGATCTCATGCGTCGGCTGCAATCGCCTAACGAGCGGATGATCCGGGGTGGCCGGAGCGTCGTGCAGTTCCACGATCAAATCACAAGCGCCCAGCTTCGCCACCACCGCCGGGCTGAGCAGAGCCGCCTCGAACCCTTCGCAATCGAGCACCAGCAACGTCCGGCCGTCGCCGAGTAACTCCTGCAAGCTTTCGGGCGAACAAAACCCACGCATCTCCACGCGATCGCTGACTTGATTGAGCGCGGCCAGCTCGGTGCAGGCGCGTCGCGCCCACGGATCGGTGTCGAAAGCGGTCACGCGCGCGCCCGGCAAACGCCGGGCAAAACCCACCGCGTAATATCCCTCCGCGCAGCCGACATCGATCACGCGCTGATACGGAATCTGGCAGCAACGCTCCACCGCCGGCGCGATCTCTTGTTCGTAGGTGCCGAGCAGACGCGCGCCGACATGGCGGCGATCAGCGATTGGCGAATAGACCATGCCTGCGAAAGGCCCGCTGGCCACGGTGCGTCCATGGGCAGCTACGTAGCGCTCGGTCAAAATATCGAGGCCCTGCGCGCGTTCCACCCGCTCGATCCAGCGGCGGGCCGAGACGGCGATCAGTGCGGAATACCAGGCAGCCGGGAGGATTTTTTGCGCAAGCGCTTTGAGGGCTTTCTTCATCGGTCAATTTCTCCCGGCGGTAAAAAGTTCGTAATAGAGCGGCGCGATCTGCGGCAGAATCGGTTCGACACGTCGCGTGTTTCCGAACGCGGCGAGCCTTTCCCCCAAATCGTCGCCGGTCAAAATCAGCGCGGGATGGGCGGCCGTAGCCGGACGCTTGGGGCGCTCCAGACCGCGATGAACCGCGACCGTCGGCACACCACGTTCGAGAAAGGCGACTGCGCTCGAGCTTTTGAAAATAACTTCCGCCGGCGTCACGGCGAGCGCGACGTCCATGCTGTTCATGACGCGATTAACGGTCTCCGGATCGAGCGGACCGAGCGAGAGCACTTCGGTTTGCGGGAGGGAATTCGCGTACTCACAAAACGTCCCAACTTCGCCGTTCCGACCAAATAGAATGAGCGCGATTTTGCGCTGACCAGCGAAAGCGACGAGCAGCGGCAAGACCTGTCGATAGGGCCAACCGCTAACGAGCGAACCGAACAAACCCACGAGTAGATATTCGCTGCGCCGTTCTTTGGCCGGTTGGTTACGGAGCTGCGGCAAAATCCAATCGTCCGCCCGTTCCTCCGAGAACGGGATCGTGCCGAAAACCGGCGCGACGCGAGCGTTCACGCCCTCCGCGGCCAACTGTCGTCCGTACAGGTCGATGTTCGTCCAGACCGCAGCCGGCTGCAGCGTCGCGATGAGTCGCAGAATCTGGCGCTTCTGCAGCTGGCCTAACAAGCGGTCGCGCCAGCGTGCACCGCGATGGTCGCCGATCCAAAGTTCGTGGAAAAAGAGGTGGCAGTGTCGGCCTTCGAACGCCTTCGCCAGCGCGAGCGCCAGGCCGGGGATCAATCCACGCATTCCGAACCCGAAGCAGACGAACTGCAGACTGACCCACTCGATCTCGTGCTCGTCGAGGTAGGAACGGAGGCGGACGGCTTTTGCACGATGGTCGGTCGCCGGAGTCTCCTGCAGAAACAGACGACCACGCTCCTCGTTGGAAAAGGCGCCGACTTGCGCCGGGCTTTCGTTCCAGGAAGCGAGATGACATTCGATCCCCTGCGCCGTCAGCGCCGCCGACAAGTGCAGGCAGTAATCAGCCACCCCACCCGAGCCGGGAAGAATCGTCGGCGCGAGAAAGAGAACGCGCGTCGTCATCGGGCTGTCCTCTGCAAACGGCTGAGGGCCTCGCGATATTTGCGGATCGTATCGCGTGCGATCCGCGACCAGCGATACCCGCCCGCCGTTTCCACGTTCCGATGCGAAAGTTGCGCGTAGTTTTTTTCGTCCAGCCGCAGGACGCGGCAGAGGGCGGACGCGAACGCATCGACCGCGCCACTCGGCACGAGCGCCTCAGGGAAGCTCTCGCAAAATATCGCGCGGCCCGGCGGTGTCGTAAGCGACAACCGGAAGGCCTGCCGCCATCTGCTCGATCACGGCCAATCCGAAGCCTTCCACGTAGCTCGGGAACGCACCGACCGTGCAATCCGCGAGGAGACCAGGCAACTCGTTAGGCTGGAAAGTTGAGATGAGTTCGACTTGCGCAAACGCTTCCGGACCGAGATCGCGGCGCACCACTTCCGGGTCGGCCATGGTGCCGAGGAAACGGAAACGCGCGCCCGGAATCTCCGCCTGAACGCGACGGATAATTTCCGCCCAATCATGCGCGCCTTTGCGCGGCGCCCACATGCCGAGGAAGCAGACGCGCTGCGCGGCCACTCTATCGGCCGGCGAAGCAGCGGCTGTTTGCAGCGCGCGCGAGAGCGTTTCCGCCAAGCCGTACGGCTCCACCAAAACTTCGCGATCGGCGCCGAATTCCGCGCGCAGACATTCCGCTTCTTCTTCGTTCGGCACGTTGACCAGATCGGCTCGCTGCGCCGAACGCACGGAATCGCGCCGCATCCGGCGTCGCGTGAAACCGTAAAGGATTCGCCCGGTGAGTTTGCCTGGAGAAGACGGCGGATGTTTGCGCGCCATCATCCGCTCGAAACTTTCGTAGAGAAGGAAGAGACCAACGGAGCGCGCGACGAGCAGACCGCGAAAACCAAGCTGACTTTTCATTTGGGGAAGCGTGCCGACAAGCGCATCGACGACATCAAATTCATGCCCATGCCGACGGACAAACGCCGCAGCGCGCCATGGAAAGAACGCTTGCCGAAGCGCAAAGACCGGAGGCGATGCCCCGAGCTTCGGAAAGACGTCGGCGAGACAGAATTTTTCGAAAGTGTGACCCGCGGCATGCGCCATTCCTCCGCCAGCTCCATCCAAACCCGTGTCGGCGCCAAAACGCGCATCCCAATCGAGATTGACGATGCCCAGGATGCGAAGCGGCCGTTCCGGCGATTCCATGTGCGGCTAGCGCCAGAGCGCGTTCCAAAATTTGTGCCGCACCGGATTGACGTAGTGCCGCAAGATCAGATCGGAGCCGGCGTAGCGATCCGGATAAATAAACTGATCGTCCAGTTGCAGAACAAACTTCGACGGATCGAGCGGAACCGCTCCGCTGGCGTGCATGGCAAGGTGGGTGGCGGTTTGATTGGTGAAAAACGTCGGTTCGCCGTCGAGTTCGAGGAAGCGCTCGATGGCCAGCGACCAGTCGAGTTTTTCGCGCAGAAAAAGCAGGCCGGTGTTCACCGGTCGAGTCCGCTCTTCTGGTTTGCGCAACATGCGTTCGTCAGCGGAGAGCCGGCAGTCCGCGAGGTAGGTGGCCGGGCCAGTGCTGGCCAGAAGTTCCGCCGCAAGATGCCGTGCGCCGTGGAAAAATAGGACGTCGGAATCGAGGTAAAGCACTGGCCCCTGTTCTGCCAACGTCATAATCAGGCCCAGTTGTTTTCCGGTCGGATGATGGAGCAGATAATTGCGTAGCCGCTCCGGCAGCCCAGCCGGAACCCAGTCGCCGGCTTGGGAAACCGCGATGCAGGCGTCCAACCCTTCCAACAGATCGAGGCTACGCTGAGAGTGTGTGCCATCGGAAACAACCATGAAGCGCGTGGGGCGACCCGCATACCGGAGGAACGAGCGGATCGACGCCACCTGCTCCGGCACCGCGCTTTCTCCCGAATAGGCGCAGGCCGCAAAAGGCAGCGCGACCTCGCGAACCGGCGGCGGAGGCAGCATGGGTAGGAGCGCCGCGTAACTGCGACGCAGAGCGGCGCCTTGGGCGCGCGCAAGATAGTATCCGAAATTCGGCATCGCCTCTTGCGGTTCAGGCGCGGCGCTTAAGCCCTGCGGCTGGCCGCTGCCCTACGAGGCCTGCACCTTATTCCCGCGGTTTTCCAGCGCGCCGACGCCGTGGCGGCGCTCGTCGGTCGGGACGGGCGTGTTGTAGTACTCGGAATACTGGTAGTAGTAATATTCGGGCAGCGAAGTATCGACGTAATTCAGGATCACGCCGGGCACATTGACCTGCCGATTGTAGAGCAACTCGAGCGATTTCCGCGTGAGGCGGGCGGAGGTGTATGAGAGACGGACGACGAAGAGCGTGGCGTCGATCTTAGGCGCGAGGCTGGTCGTATCATCCGCCGCCAGAACCGGTGAGCTGTCGATGATGACGTAATCGTAGTGCTTATAGATTTCCTGCAAGATCTGATCGGTTGACTCGCGCAAGAGATGTTCGCTCGGTTGAGAGAGAGTGCGGCCACGCGGCAGCACGTAGAGGCTCGGGTAGGCCGTGGGGACGACCACTTCCTGCCAGTTCACTTCGCCCTTTAGAACTTCCGAAAATCCAATCTGCGAGGAGAGATCGAACGCGTCCCGCTGCGCGCCGCGGCGCAGATCGCCATCGATGAGGAGGGTGCGGGCGCCGGAGAGGGCGAAGGTGATGGCGAGGTTGGCAGAGATGGTGGATTTGCCCTCGTTCGGCACCGCGCTGGTGATGAGGAAGGTCTTCGGACGCGGCCCATCGTAGGGCATGAAGAAGAGAGAGGAGCGGATGTTGCGATAGGATTCGGCGAAGACGTGCCGCGCATCGTCGGGTTGGAGCAGAGTGATGCGGCCTTTGGTTTTCTCACGCGGAATCTGGCCGAGGACGTTCTCAGTGAATTGATTTTGGAATTCGCCGAACGACGCCATCCGATCGTCGATGCGATCGAGGAGGAGGAGGACGCCGATACCGGCCAGCAGACCGCAAGCGAGGCCGATGAGCAGGCTGCGGATCAGGCCCGGGCGGACGGAGACCGGCGCGGTCGCCATTTCCATGATGGAGATCTGATCGCTGCCATCGACCACTTGAGAGACGCCGACTTCCTTAAGATTATTGGTCAGACGATCGTAGAGCAATTTGAGCCGATCGACTTTGCCTTTGAGGCGGTTGAACTGTGCGAGACGCTGCGAGAGATCGAGCGCTTTCTTTTCCCACTCCTTCACGTTGGCTTGGAGGTTTTCCATCTGCTTACCGATCGAGTTGCGCCGCGTAGCGAGCTTCTCCACCGCGTCGGCGCGGAACAGCTGGATCAGGTTCTCGTACTTGGTGATGTCGTCGTTCAGCTTGATGATCTTGGGATGCCGCGGGCGCAGATCCTGGCTCAAGGTGTCGCGTTCGGCCTTGAGCAATTGCACGGCTTGCTTGGCCTTCAGGTATTCGCCTTCGGGGCCGACATCGGAGAAGGGCATTCCTTGTTGGTTGGAGGAATTGTTATCACCGCCGGGCGCAGCCGATCCGCTGGGGACGGCACTCGGAGTGCGATCCAGATTTTGATCGAGATCGAGCTTTTCGAGCAGCTCGTATTCGGTTTTGAGAGCGGCGTATTGCTGGTTGAGGCGGACAAGATATTGGGCCGCGCTGTTTCCCTCTTCCTGAATGAAGCCGATGTTGTTCTGCTTCTGAAATTCGAGCATCTCGTCTTCGCCAGCGCGCAGATCTTTCTCCACCTGGATCAGCTGCTCGGTGATGGCAGTGGTGACATTGTTGCCCTGGTCTTCCCGCATCCCTTTTTTGAAATCGAGATACTTCTGCATGAGCGCATTCAGATACGCCTGCGTGTAATCCGGCGTCACGCCGATGGCCTGGAGGTCGAAGATCGAGGTGCGCGGCTTTTGGTTGACCTCGAGTTTTACGAGCGACGGCTGCATCTCCGGATGAGTGGCCCGGACAAGGGCTTCCGCGCTCCGGCGCACTTCGGCGCTCTGCATAAGCTGCATCTGCGTGCCGTAGAAATTGACGCTGTCTTCGCTGTAAACGGCGCTTTGGCTGAGGCTGAGCTTTCCGGCGAGCATCATCTTGCTCGTGGAGAGAAACGAAGGCGGCGTCTGGTAAATCAGCCAGGCCTGGACAAAGAGGCCGAGGCAAACCGTGAGCAACGGAATCCACCACCGCCGCAAAAGGAGCGACCGATAGCGGTGAAGCTTGGTGATAAAGGCGGTGGTCCAGACAGCGTTGGCCGGACGATCGGCGACAGGGACGGATTGCATGCTAGAAATTTACGAGCTTCTGCGGAACGTAAATCTGGTCGTCGGGCTCGAGGATGGCGTCCTCGTCAGATTTCCCCCGCTCGATCACGTTCTTCAAATCGACGACGAAATCCTGCCCGTTCTTCCGCGTCACCCGCACCTTGCGCTTATCGGCAAAGTCGCCAAAGCCGCCCGCGCGGATGACAGCTTTGCTGACGGTGTAAACTTCATCCGGCGGAATTTCCTGCGGCCCGGGCCCGCGCACCGAACCGGTGACGTAAATCCGGCCGCGCGATTTCTCGCTGACGTGGTCGATCGAAACGATGACCGTGGCGTGATAGTAATATTCCTTCTCGAGCGAGGCCTTGATCGCGTAGGCTAATTCCTTCGACGTCCGGCCGGACGCCTGGATCAACCCGATGTAGGGGACTTCGAGCTGGCCGTTGTCGTTGACGCGAAGACGCTGCGATTCGTTATCGCGATCCTCGACCACGCGGAAGCTGACAAAATCATTCGAGCCGAGCCGCTTCCGGTCGTCGAGCACGTTCATCGAGTTGGTCAACATGACCGTGCTGTTCGCGGTCGGCTCCGGTCCGATGGCGCGCAGGGGCGGCGGCGTCAACATCGGCGGGCTGCTCTCCTGCGCCCCGAGCGGGGCGGCAAGAGAAAGCGCGAGAATGAAGATGCTGGCCCAGTGTTTCATGCAAGTGACGAGGTCTCCCAGTTTAGAAGCTGTAGGTGCCGTCGAGGGAGACGCGGTTTTGTTTGTAGTCGCGGAAAGGCGTGTCGGAATTTTTCCGCGTGTATTGGTAGCGAGCCCCGAGTGTGACGTGGCGGGTGAGCTGGTAGCCGAGAGAAAGGGCGGCGCCGTAGCGGTCCTGCTGTTCGTTGATAAAACCGCCCGATTCATCCGCGTCTTCGTAGAAAAACTCGGTCGAGAGCAGGGTGCGGTTGATGATGTTCCAGGTCGCGGTGTGGCGGATGTAATTCAATTTGATGTAGTTTGAATTGACGCCGAGCTGCGCTTCGTGCCCCAGCGAAAGTCGCTGCGTAATGGCAGCGTTGATCCGGTGTGAGATGAGGAGGTTGACGTAATAATCATCCGACTCCGAGGAGTCGTTGAAGGCGATGAAACCCGAGCGACCGGGGATGACCCCTGGAGGGAAGGGCCCGAAGAGGACGGTGTTGCCATCGAAGGAAATGTTTTGGTAACCGCCCGCCAAGCGGACGCGGAGATTGTTGGTCAATTGCGTCTCAATGAAGCCGCCGACGCTGTAGGTGTCGGAGTCGTTCAGGAAATTGCGGTCGTAGCGATTGAAGACATACGTCCCCTCCACGCCCACACCGGTGGTGGAGGTGGCGGCCACGCTGACCGAGCCCATCAGAATCTCCGAATTGCGATCGAGATAATTGAACTGGTCGTTCGTGGCGATGAAGTTGTAATGGTCGTAACCCAAGGTGACGACGGCCTTGTTCAGATCCCAGAGGACGGAGACGCCGGCGGTATTCTGAAAACGTCCGTAATCAGCCACGTTGCTCAGGGCGGGCTCGCCGATCGGATCCTGTTCGAGCGAGAAGCGGTCGTGGAAATTAATCCGGAAATCGCTCACGAAGACATCGAAGGAGAGTTGCGAGTTGGGCGCGAGCAGGATGCTGTTCGTGTTGTACTCCGGGTGATCGAAGTAGACCGCGTAGCCGATCCCGAGATCGAGCCGGAGGGAATTCAGCTGGGTGACGGGCCAGAGGAGATTGAAATTCACCTGCGGCCGGAAGATGACATCCTGCTGCTCGTTAAACTCGGAGTAATTGACGTTGTCGTTATACTCGAGGCCCGCGGTGGCACTGAAGCGGAACCGGACCGGGCCGACCAGCAGATTGTAAGGAATCCGATCGAGGGATTGGCGGCGCGCTTCCGCTGAAGCCTCGCCGGCGAGCGACGGACGGATGGCGTCCTGGGCCTGAACGAATGACGCCGCAGCCAGGAGCGAAAAAGAGAGGGCAGCCCCGATCCTGCGAAGGAAAGCGGAAGGGTGGCGAGACGCGGTTTTACTGCTCATAGTCGGGCGATGTTGGTTGAGTTAGCAGGAGTGATACCACGGCACACAGATTAAAATCCCAAATCCAGGCTGGTCGGAGACGAGACTGAGCTGACATTTCTTCTCTGAAGTGTTTTGCACGCGGATATTTTATCGAAACGTCCCCAGTTTTACCGACGCCCGGAAGAGGCAGCAAGTGAAATCGGGAGGGCTATCCATCTAAAAAGACAACAGAACCCGCTGAGACAAGGCAGGGCGATAGAACCGCTCAGGAAAAAGATGCCGGCTGGCCCATTCTAAGCTCCTCAGGAGAGCATGAAACGTCTCCTCCCCATCGTTTTCACGATCGCTCTTCCCTTCGCCTTCGCCCAAGCGGCTGACGACACCGGATCTTCGCAGACCGGCCCACAGATCGAATGCACCACTCCAGACGGTCGCGTCGTCGCCATCGCCGCCTCCGCCGCTGCGGAGAGCAACCCGGCTGGCGCGCGGCTGACCGAAGACGCGACTCTGCGTTGCGCCCTTCAAGAAGGCGAAACCACTTTTGTCCTCAAAGACCCCAGCGCCACTTTGCTCGATCATTTCACCTTCGTGAATGAGAATGCCACCGCGGCCGGGCGCCTTAAGATTTCCGTCTCGAACGAAAAACTCCCGATCGCGAGCGCGAAGTGGGTGGATGTGGACGGCAACATCGGCTTTCGCCAAAAGCGTCTCTTCAATCTCTCCATGGTCGGAGTGGAAGCGCGCTACGTGAAGCTTACTTTCCGCGTCGAGAAGACCGAACGCGTCGCCGCGCTCGGGTTGTAAATCTCAGATCAGGTCATCCGTTCGCTTTAGGTGGCGAACGAAATCTGCGGTTGGCCCTATCGGGAGTTCCGCCGCCTTTTCACGGGATCTTCCATCCGTTTCCCCACGATTCAGCGTCAGGGTTTGAGTGGCGCCTTTGGTTGGCACGAGAGCGGCTATGCCAGTGCGCATGTCGCTCCGTTTTTCAGTCTCTCTTCGCCGAAATTTCGCTCGCGTCGCAATCACTCTCCTGGCTCTCGCTGGAGCCGAACGCGCCCTCGCTCAAGCCGCAGATGTGCAGGTTGTCCTGACCGGCCAACGCGTCGTCGTCCAGGACGGTAAGGAATCACTCGCCGCCGCCGATAAAGCGCGCCCCGGCGACGTTGTGCAATACCAGGCCGTCTATCGCAACGCCGGTGATGCCGCGGCGAAAAACGTTGCTGCCACGGTGCCGATCCCTTCCGGCATGGCGCTCGTCGCCGACAGCGCGAAACCCGCCGCGCCCGAAGCCAGCCTCGATGGCAAAAATTTCAGCCCCACCCCGCTCCTGCGCGAAGTGAAAAACGGCGCCGGCGTGATGGAGAAACAGCCCGTGCCGCTCGCCGAATATCGCGCCCTGCGCTGGGCCCTCCCCGAACTCGCCCCTGGCAAAACCGCCACCTTCGTCCTCCGCGCCCAAGTCCAGAACAACGCTCCCGCCCAATAATTTTCCCAACCAAAAGCACATGAAAACATCCGCCAACATCTCCCACTCGGTCCGTCCTCTCGCCTCTGCGCCCAAGTTCAAGCGCTGGCTCTACCTCCTCTGCCTCCTCGTTGTCGCCACGGTCGTTTACGCTGTCGCGCCTCCCGCTAATACGAGCATCGGCAACCAGGCCAGCGCCACCTACACCGACGCGAGTAACACCCAGCGCACCGCCACCTCCAACACCGTCGTCACGGTTGTGCAACAGGTCGCGAGCTTCACTCTCACCACCGATGGCCAATCCAAACCCGCCGCGCCCGGCGGTCAGGTTGTTTTCCCTCACACTCTCACCAACACCGGGAACGGCGCCGATACCTTCGCCTTGAGCGCGGCGAATAACGCCGGCGCGTTCAACCTCAGCAATCTCGCCCTTTACGCCGACGTCAACGGCGACGGCGTCCCCGATAACAGCACCCCCATCACCACCACCGGCCCCCTCGCCGCCGGCGACATCTTTAAGTTTGTCGTCGCCGCCATCGTCCCCGGCAGCCAAACCGCCGGGCAGAACGCTTCGCTGACCGTTACAGCCAGCGGCAGCGCCACCGGCACGCCCGCTCCGGCGCAGACGAATACCGACAGCGTCACCGTTACTTCGAACGCGGTCATCAACGTCACCAAATCCGTCAGCGCCGCTAGTGGCCCGGCCGGCAGCGGTCCCTACACCTTCACCCTCACCTACACGAACACGGGCAATAACACCGCGACCGCGCTCACCCTCACCGACGTCATTCCCTCGGGCATGACCTACGTCGCTGGCAGCGCGCGTTGGAGCATCACCGGCCCCAGCGTCACCCTCACCGACGCCAATGACGGCGCCCAAGGCAGCGCCCCCGACACCATCGCCTACGATTTCGGCCAGACCGTCGCCAACCGCGTCACCGCCCTCATCGCTCGCGTCCAGCCGGGCGAAACCCGCACCGTCACCTTCCAGGTCAACATCGTCAGCGGTCAGCCGGCCGGCATCATCCCGAACACCGCCAACTACACCTACGATCCCGGCACCGGCACACCGGTCGGACCGTATCCGACGAACACCCCGATCTTCCGCGTGGTGCAGGCCGCCGCTGTCGCGATCACCGACGCCACCGTCCCCACCGCCGTGCAAGGCGCCACGGTTTCCTTCACCAACGTCGTGACCAACAACGGCAACGGCGCGGACAGCTTCGATATCACGCTCGCGAACGTCACCTTCCCGGCCGGCACCACCTTCCAGCTCTTCAAGCCGGACGGCGTCACCCCGCTCGTGGACACGAACGGCAACAGCACGCCCGACACCGGCACGCTCGCCGTCGGCGGCACCTACGCACTCGTCGTCCAGGCCATCCTCCCGCCGGGCGCCTCCGGGTTGAACGTTAATTACACCGTCCGCGCCACCGCCACCTCGCGCGTCGATAGCAGCGTCAGCGCCACTGGCACCGACATCCTCACCACGGTCAGCGCGAGCACAGCCGACCTCACCAACACCGTCTCGGTCGCCGGCGGCGCCAACGCCGCCAACGGTCTCGGCCTCGGGCCGGAAGCTTCGCCTCTGCTCACCAATTCCGTGGCCGGCGGCAGCTCCACTCGCTTCGTCCTCTTCGTCAACAACACCGGCACCGCCGCCGATAGCTTCGGCCTCTCCGCCAGCACGAACTCCGGCTTCACCTCCGGCCTGCCCGCGGGCTGGAGCATCGTCTTCACCGACGTCAACGGCACCGTCCTGACCAATACCGGCTCGATCGCTCCCGGCGGCAACAAGCGCATCAACGCCGACATCAGCGTCCCCGCGGGCACCACGCCCGGCGTGAACGACGTCTATTTCCGCGCGCTCTCGCCCACCACCTCCGCGATCGACCGCATCCATAACGCGATCGACATCTCGGCCGTCCGCAGTCTCTCCATCGTCCCGAATAACTCCGGACAGGTCGTCGCCGGCGGCACCGTGGTCTTCAGCCACACCGTCACCAACACCGGCAACGTCGTGGAAAGCAACGGCGCCGGCAGCACCTCCGCGCTCACCCTCACCCACAGCATCCCCGGTTGGACCGCAGTGGTGTATTACGACGCGAACAACAACGGCGTCATCGATCCGAGCGAAAACGTCGCGACAGATTTGAACTTCGTCAGTAACGCTGCCGCCGGCCTGGAACCCGGCGAAAGCGTGCGCCTCCTCGTCAAGGTCACCGCCCCTCCGGGCGCACCGGCGGGAGCGACTGACGCGATCACCCTCAGCGCCACCACCACCAACGGCAGCTACACCAGCGCCGTCCCGGCGGTTGCTTCCGCCACGGACTCGGCCGTTGTCGTAGCCAGCGATCTCCAGATCATCAAGGAACAAGCGCTCGACGCCAACCTCGATGGCGTTCCCGACACCGCTTACAGCATTGCCGACATCACCGCCGGCGCCGCGCCCGGCCGCTCCATCCGCTACCGCGTCACCGTCCGGAACAACGGCTCAGCCCCGGTCGATAACGTCAAGGTTTTCGACTCCACTCCGGCCTTCACCACCTACACCTCGGTCAACCCCGCGGCCGTCTCTGGTGGTTCCGGTTCCAGTGTCGCCACCGTGCCCGCCAATAGCGCCCCCGGTTCCTTCCAATGGAACGTCGGCACGCTGAACCCCGGCGAGCAATCCGTCATCACCTTCGGCGTCAAGATCGATCAATAGGCCGCCGCCCCATCGGCACTGCATGACGCCCAGATGGATCAACGTCGCTTCGCCCACGTTTGGAAGCTCGCTTCCGTCGTCCTCAGCCTCGCGCTGGGGACGGCGGGAACGCTCCGCGCCGACGATGTCGTAAACACCGCCACCGTTTCCTTCGTCGGCACGGCTGGTCCGGTGACGTTGCCCACCAACGTGGTCCGGGCGGTCAAGATCGATCCCGTGGCGCAACCCGGCACGCTCTTTGTGGCCAAGACGGCGTCGCGCAGCGTGGTCGAGATCGGCGAGTTTGTGGACTTCACCGTCCGCGTCCGCAACGTCTCCGGTTTCACGCTTAACGACGTCGCAGTGGATGACGATCTGCCCTTCGGTTTCGCCTTCGAACCCAACAGCAGCCGCCTCAATGGCGCGCCTGCTCCCGATCCCGCCGGCGGTCGCGGTCCGCGTCTCCGTTTTGTCCTCGGCGCCTTGGAAAACGGCCGCACCTTCGAGCTCACCTACCGCACCCGCGTCGGCGTGGACGCGTTCCACGGCGATGGCACCAATCGCGCCCGCGGCCTCACCCTCAGCGGCCCTCCGGCCTCCAGTAACACCGGCATCGTCCGCGTCGAATTGCGCGCCGGCGTCTTCAGCAATCGCGGCGTCATTCTCGGCCGCGTCTTCCTCGATCAAAATCACAACCGCATCCAGGATCGCGATGAGCCCGGCGTCCCCGGCGTTCGCCTTTATCTCGAAGACGGCAGCTACATCATCACCGATGGCGAGGGCAAATATTCCTTCTACGGCATCTCGCCCCGCACGCATGTGGTGAAGCTCGACCGCATCACCCTTCCGCCCGGCGCCGAGCTCGAAGCGCTGAATAATCGCAACGCCGGCGATGGCGGCAGCGCCTTCGCGGAAATGAAATCGGCCGAGACCTTGAAGATCAATTTCGCCATCGCGAACGCGAGCGAGGAAATCCTGAGTTACATCGCCCGCATGCGCGAAGCGGCGGAGCAAAACGCGAGCGGCGAAATCACTTCCAATCTCAAGAACGACCTCGATCGCAACGGCACCCAGCAACTCGCGGCCGATCCGCGCTCGCTTCCATCCAGCGGCCTCATCTACCCGGGCGTCTCCGTGCAGCCGACCACGCAGGATCGCACGCTCGGCGCCGACCGCGTGGTCCTCGGCGGCACGCGCGATCCGCTCCCCGCCACTTCCTTCGGTGGTTTTTCTACTCCGTCCATCGCGGCCACACCGCTTCCTGGAAATGATCCGCTGCATGTGCGGGAACCCGTCGCGCCGAACGTTCCGCTCGAGCAAACCATGGCCGCGCAGAGCGGCGGGCCGGCCTTCGGTTTCGTCGACCTGAAAGATCGCGACACCCTGCCGACGGCCCAAACCAATGTTCGCGTGCAGAGCGTCCTCGGCGGCCGCGTTACCTTGCAGGTCAATGGCCGCGCCGTGCCCGAGAGCCGCATCGGCAAACGCGTCACGCTGGCCGATCGTGGCATCGAAGCCACGGAGTTCATCGGCCTCGCTTTGCGGCCGGGCGAGAACACGCTCGAGCTGCAACAGTTCGACCAATTTGGCAACAATCGCGGCACCAAATCCATCGTCGTCATCGCTCCCGATAAACTGGGGCGCATTCGCCTCGGCTTGCCCGAGGACGCGGTCGCCGATGGCAAAACGCCCGCGCGTGTCACGATCGAGTTGATCGACGACCGCGGCGTCGCCGTCACCGCCCGCACCGCGCTCACGCTTGAGTCCTCGTTAGGCCAATGGCTCGCCGACGATTTGAATCCGCGCGAGCCCGGCGTGCAGGTCTTCATCGAAGGCGGCCGCGCTGAGTTCCTTCTCGCCGCACCGGTCGAACCGGGCGAAAGCCGCATCCGCATTTCCAGCGGCGCGCTCCAGGCGGACGGCGTCGTTTCCTTCCTTCCCGAGTTGCGTCCGCTCCTCGCCGCCGGCGTGATCGAAGGCACGCTGAACGTCCATCGCCTGAACGCGAGCGCGCTGCGGCCGGTCGATTCGCGCGACACCTTTGAGTCAGAACTCCGCGACTTCGCGACCAACGGCGACCGCACTCGCGCCGCTGGCCGCGCCGCGTTTTTCATCAAAGGCAAAATCCTCGGCAGCTATCTCCTGACCGCTTCCTACGATTCGGAAAAAGACACGCGCGATCGTCTCTTCCGCGACATTCAACCGGACGAATTTTATCCGGTGTACGGCGACTCCTCGATCAAAGGTTTCGAAGCGCAATCGACCGGCCGGCTCTTCGTCCGCGTCGATCACAAGCGCTCGTATCTCCTCTACGGCGACTTCGTCACGCAAGCGCCTAACGACCTCCAGCAGCTCGGCAATTACAACCGCAGCCTCAACGGCGTGCGCGAGCATTTCGAAAATAAAACCGTGAGCGCGAACGCCTGGGCGAGCTACGACAACACCCGCCAGGTCGTCGAAGAGTTGCGCGCTAACGGCACCAGCGGCCCCTACGCCTTTCGGAGCGCGAACGGCCTCCTCAACAGCGAAAAAGTCGAGATCCTCACGCGCGATCGCAATAACCCCGGCCTCGTCATCAAGACCGTGCCGCTCACTCGCTTCAGCGATTACGAATTCGAACCGCTCACCGGCCAGATCCTTTTCAAAGCGCCCATCCCGAGCCTCGATGCCGATCTCAATCCCATCTCCATCCGCGTCATCTACGAAGTCGATCAGGGCGGCGATCGTTTCTGGGTTTACGGCGGCGACGCGCAGGTGAAAGTCACCGACCGCCTGCAAGTGGGCGGCGCTTTCGCCCGCGATGAAAACCCACGCGAGCACTACGGCCTCTACAGCGGAAACGCGGTGTTCGATCTCGGTTTGAAGACGTTCCTCTTCGGCGAGTTCGCGCACTCCGAGGATGATTTCGACGGCAGCGGCAACGCCGGGCGGATCGAGTTGCGCCACAACTCCGAGAAACTTTTCGCGCGCGCTTTCTGGGGTCGTGCTGATGCGCGCTTCAAAAATCAAACGTCCATCCTCACCGCGGGCCGGACGGAAGGCGGCGCGCAGGTTTCTTATCAAGTGAACCGGACCCTGCGCACCATCCTCCAGGCGGTGGATACGCAATCATCCACCGGCGGCAAACGCCGCGGCGTCCTCTTCGGCGTCGAGCAGACGCTCGGCAACGGCGTCCGCCTCGAAGTGGATGGCCGCTACAGCAAAGAGACGACCGACCCGGCCAGCGCTTCCACTGCGCAGACCGCGGGCAGCACGCCGAACGAAGTGCGCAGCCTGCGCGCCAAGCTCACCGTGCCGTTGCCCTGGACGGATAACACCGGCCGCGTTTACGGCGAATACGAGCAGGATCTTTGGGACGCGGGCAAACGCCTCGCCGCCTTCGGCGCGGAATATCAGGTGGACGCGAAGACGCGCGTTTATCTGCGGCACGAATTCATTTCCTCGCTCGGCGGACCGTTCGAGTTGAACAGCGTGCAGCGTCAGAACACGACGTTGGTCGGCGTGGAAAGCACCTACGCGAAAGACGCTTCGCTCTTTAATGAATACCGCGCCCGCGATGCCTTCACCGGCCGCGAAGCGGAAAGCGCGATCGGTTTGCGCAACAGTTGGACGCTCGCGGAAGGGCTGCGCGTCAGCACCACCTTCGAGCGCATCGATCCGCTGGAAGGCGCCACGATCACCAATGAATCGACCGCCCTCACCGGCGCGCTCGAATACGTCGCCTACGAAAACTGGAAGGCGACGGCGCGGCTCGAATTGCGCGAAAGCGAAACCGTGGACAGCCTGCTCAACTCGTTAGGCGCGGCCTGGAAGTTGAACGAAAGCTGGACCGCGCTCGGCAAGTCGGTCGTCTATCTCGCGCAGAACAAAGGGCCGGGCGCGGTCGATCAAACGCAGGCGCGGGTGCAGGGCGGCTTCGCCTGGCGCCAGGCGCGCGCCGATGTCTGGAACGCGCTCGGCAAATATGAATTCCGCACCGAGAACGGCGCGCCGGGCTTGTTCGATGGCGGCACCGCCAGCCGCGTCGGCAGCGAAGTGCAACGGCGGGTCAACATTCTCTCCTTCGACGTCAATTGCCAGCCGAGCGCCGACCTGCAGTTGAGCGCGCACTACGCCGGCAAGCTCGCTTTCGACGATTCCGGCACCGGCTACGACTCCAGCTCCGCGCATCTGCTCGCCACGCATTTCACCTACGATCTGACGCGGCGTTTCGATGTCGGGTTTGGCGCGAACGTCCTCGTCAACGGCGACGGCGAGAGCGCGCAATATTCGCTCGGACCAGAGATTGGTTTCGTCATCACGGACAATCTGCGCGCCGGGCTGGGCTATAATTTCCGCGGCTTCGACGATCGCGATCTGACGCAGGAACAATATACCAGCAACGGGTTCTACCTTGCGCTCCGGCTCAAATTTGATGAAGGCCTGCTGGAACGCCGCCGGACGAAGGAGGCTAAATGAACCCACGACTCATTCCTTCGTTTTCTGCCGCGGCGCGCTTCGCGCTGCTGTTGGCCTGGAGCGCGGTCGAGCCCGGTCTCCGCGAATGTTTACGACATCGTTTACGCGACCACGTTCTCGACTCCGTACAACATCAACACGATCGATCAGACCACGGGCGCACCCACGACGGTTTACGCCGGTTATCCGCCCGGCACCGCCGGCTCTGCCGCCATGGCGCAACGCGCGAATGACGGGATGATTTTCTACATCACCGGCACTGCCGGAAACGACCGCGTTTACCGCTGGAATCCCGCGACGCCGGCCGTGGCTCCGGTTTTCCTCGGCACGACCGGAGCCGGCATCGCCTACTTGCCGCGACTCGCCTTTGCCCAGAACGACGTGCTCTACGCGATCAACACCGCGGGCACCACGCTCTACACGCTGGACCAGACGACCGGCGCGGCGACCTCCATCGCCACCTACACCAATCCGCCCTCGGGCGGCGGCGATTTCACCTTCGCGCCGGATGGCACGCTCTTCCTCGTCACCGGATCGAGCTTGTGGGAAATGCCGCTCGCCGGCGGGGCCGCGATCAATCGCGGCGCCATCACCGGTGCGACCGGAAACTTCGTCGGCATGGCCTACAACGCGCGCGGCGAAAACGTCATCATCAACGACGCCAACCCTGCCTCCGTTTACACCCTCAACATCGCGACCCGCGTCGCCACCCGCATCGGCGGAGCGGGCGCAGCCGCGGCCGGCTACGGCGATCTCGGCTCCGCTCCTGGCCAATACATCCGCGGGAAAGTTTTTGAAGATGTGAACTACGGCGGCGGAGCCGGTCGCACGCAAGCTGCCGCCAGCGGGGTGGGCCGCCCGAATGCGCGCGTGGAATTGTACGACGCCGCCGGCAATTTTGTCATCGCCACCGTCACCGACGCCGCGGGTAACTACGAGCTGGCCGGCGCGGCCAGCCACGTTTACACCGTGCGCGTGGTCAGCTCGAGCGTGACCAGCTCGCGCACCGGCGCCGGCCCTACCCTGCTCCCGGTGCAAACGTTTCGCACCGACGCCGTCACCCGCACCGCAGTGCCGGTAACGGATCGCGTGGGCGGCGAATTTCCGAACTTGAACGACGCCGGCAACGGCAGCACCAATCTCGCCGCGCTCAACACGGCCACGACGGCCGCGCAATCGATCACCACCGTCACGACCGGCAATACGATCGGCGGCACGATCACGAACGTCGATTTCGGATTCAACTTCGACACCGTGGTCAACGTCAACAGCACCGGGAATGGTTCGCTCGGCCAGGTCATCGCCAACGCCAACGCGCTCTCGAACGCCGGCCTGGCGCAGGTCGGTTACACCGCCGGAACCGAGAACGTGATCTTCATGATCTCGAACGGCTCCGCGGCTCCGGGATTGCGCGCGGGCAATAACTACTTCACCGCCGGCGTGGCTACGCTCACCCCGACGAGCGCGTTGCCCACCATCAGCGATCCGCTCATTCTCGACGCCACGAAACAGCCCGGCTACAGCGGCACGCCTCTCTTGCAGTTGAACGGCAGCGGCGCGGGCGGCGGCGCGAACGGCCTCAGCATCAGCGGCGGGCAGCAGTCGGATCACGGGGCTCGTTATTAATCGCTTCAGCGGCTCCGCCATCGTCCTGAGCGGTTCCGGCGCCAACACCATCGTCGGCAATTATCTCGGCACCGACACCACGGGCAGCGCCGCGGCGGCCAACGCGCAGCATGGCATCGACATCACCGGCGGCGCGGGCAACATCATCGGCGGCACCAGCGCGACTCTGCGGAACATTATTTCCGGCAACGCCGGCAGCGGCATCAACCTCCGCGCCGGCGTCACCAACACCACCGTGCAGGGGAATTACATCGGCGTGACCTTGAGCGGAACCTCGCCGCTCGCCAACGGCACCGGCCTCACCCTCACCGGCGCGAACAACAACAGCATCGGCGGCGCCGCCGCGGGCGCGGGAAACGTGATCGCGCACAACACCGCGCGCGGGCTCAACCTTCTCAGCGGCACCGGCAACGCGATCAGCCAAAACGCGATTTTCGCCAACGGCAATCTCCCGCTCGACCTCGGCAACAATGGCGTGAGCGCAAACGATGGCGTCTTGAACGGCGGCCAGCCGAATGGCGGCATGGATTACCCGATCTTCACTCAGACGAACTTGAACGGAGCGACGCTGACGTTGGTCGGCTATGTCGGGAGCGCGGCTGGGCAAAGCACTTTCGGCGGCGCCACGATCGAGATTTTCAAAGCCGACAACTCGCCCGCCGATCAAAATGGCGAAGCGGTGGTCGGCGATGGCCGCAATCTGCCGCACGGCGAAGGCCGCACTTACCTCGGCAGCATCACGGCCGATGCGAACGGAAATTTCAACACCACGCTGACGGTCAGCGGTCTCGGCACGGGCGAAGCGATCACCGCCACCGCACGCAACGCCGCCAACAACACCTCGGAGTTCTCCCCGAACGGACCGGTCGTCGCCGCCGGCAGCATCAGCGGCACGGTTTACGAGGACGCGAATTACAATCTCCAGCGGGACACGAACGAGAACGGCACCGGCCTGACGCTCTACGTGAAAGCGGTCGACACCGCCACGCCGGCCGGCCCCGCGCTCGCCGTCGCCGTCGTCGATCCCGCGACGGGCGCGTTCACCTTGAGTCCGATCAACCCCGGCACCTACACGCTCGTCCTCGATGACAACGCCACGCTCAGCGATGTCACGCCCACACAGCCTACGGGCTACACCGGCACGCAATCCGTGGGTGGCTTCCGCACGCCAGTCTCAGTCGCGGCGACTCCAGTGCCGAACCAGGACTTCGGATTGTATCACGGCATCCTCGTTACCGGCCGCGTCTTTAACGATAACGGCAACGGAAGCGGCATCGCCAACGACGGCGATCCTGAACGGCGGCGAAGAGGGCTTGAGCGGCGTGACGCTGCGCCTGACCAACGCCGCCGGCGCGATCGTTTACTCGACCACCGCCACCAATACCGCAGGCGAGTATGCGCTCGCTTTGCCCTCCACCATCTCCGCGGGCAGCGCGCTCAAAATCATCGAGACGAACGGAAACACCTTCGCCTCCACTGGCGCCACGCTCGGCAACACCGGCGGCACTTACGATCGCAACGCGGACGCGATCAGTTTCACGCTGCTGGCCAACACCGCTTACGCGAACGTGAACTTCGGCGACGTCGCGCCGAACACGTTGGCCACCGACGGCCAGGAAGCGGGCTTGCCCGGCACAACCGTCTTCTATCCGCACACCTTCCAAGCCACTTCCGCCGGCAGCGTCACGTTCTCCGCCGCCGATGCGCAAACGCCTGCGTTCGCCGGTTGGACCTCCACGCTTTATCGCGACACGAACGGGAACGGCCAGCTCGACCCGACGGAGCCGGCGATCAACGCCCCGCTCAGCGTCACCGCCGGGCAGACGATCGCGGTCATCGCGAAAATTTTCATCCCGACCAATGCCGCCTTCGGTCTCACGAACACGACCACGCTCACCGCCAGCTTTAGCTACACCGGCGCATCGCCTGTTCTGGCCGCCACGCTCGCCCGCACCGACATCACCACAGTCGGCAATCCGACGACCGCCGGTTTGAAATTAACCAAAGCAGTCGACAAACCGAGCGCGCTCCCGGGCGAAACGATCACCTACACCGTCAGCTACGCGAACAACTCCAGCGACGTCCTGCGCAACGTGGTCATCTACGACGCCACGCCCGCCTTCACGAAATTCGTCAGCGCCACGAACGGCCCCCTCCCGCTCGACCTCACCGCGGTGGTCCTGGCCGCGCCCGCGCCGAACGCCACCGGCGCGATGAAGTGGACCTTCACCGGCACGCTCAAGCCCGGCGGCACCGGCACGGTCTCGTTCACCGTCCGGTTGGATCAGTAACGCGCCGCTTATCCGCCAGTGCGGAAGCCGGGATAGAGCGTCATCCCGCCATCGACGAAGAGCGTCGTGCCGGTGACGTAATCGGACGCATCCGAGGCCAGCCAGACCGCCGCTTTCGCAACGTCTTCGCCCACTCCCACACGTCCGTAGGGGATCAACTTCAACAGCTCCGCCTCCGCTTCCGGCGTCTCCCAGGCCTCGCGGTTGATCGCGGTCTTGATCGCGCCCGGCGCGATGCTGTTGACCCTGATTTTCTTCGGCGCCAATTCCTGCGCCATGCTCTTCATCAACTGCATGATCCCGCCTTTCGAGACCGCGTAGTTCACGTGCCCGGCCCACGGAATCACCTCGTGCACCGAGCTCATGCAGATAATCTTGCCCGCCGCGGCCGAGACGTCCGCCACCACGCCGCGCCGCAGGAATTCGCGCACCGCCGCGCGCGCGCAAAAGAATTGCCCGGTCAGGTTCACCGACAACACGGTGTTCCATTCCTTCGCCGTCATTTCGTGAAAGGCCGCGTCGCGTTGCAGGCCAGCGTTGTTAATTAGAATGTCGAGCGTGCCGAATTTCTCAATCGCGCCTGCGAAAAGTGCGGCCACATCCTCCTCCCGGCTGACGTCTCCGCGGAGGGCGATCGCCTCTCCGCCTGCGGCGCGAATGCGTTCCGCCACGCGCTCACCTTCCGCCTCATCCGAGAGATAATTTACCGCCACCGCCGCTCCAGCCGCGCCCAAGGCGAGCGCACACGCTTCGCCGATGCCGGAGCTGCCGCCGGTCACGATGGCTTTCTGGTTTCGCAGCGGACGCGCGGGGTCGAATTCAAGGTTTTTGGTCATGGATGGTGGGGCAGAGATAGTCGCGCAGGAGCGCGTGGCAAGCGCTTTCCCGAGGGAAAACCGACCGCCTCGGAGGCATGGGACTAGCTTAAAGAAAGACCAGGTCTTGCCGCCTGCGAACCATGCGACTTTCGACAAACCTTCATCCCACCGAACGCCCTCGCCCAAGTGCCCGCCCTGATCCCTCCCGCACCGCGCAAAAACGAAAGACCAGCCATGAAATCTCTCTTCCTTCGTCGCCAGCTGACGCGCCTGAAAGCGCAGAATATCTTGCGCTCGCCGCGCAGGCTACGAATGACGCGATTCGGGATTGGGATGTAAAGACCGGCGCTCTCACCTGGCCACAAGGGCTCGAGAGTCTGCTCGGTTACAAACCGATCGCCGCCACCCGCGAGATCGGTTTCTGGCAGAAGAATATCCACCCGGACGACCGCGCCCGCACCGCCCTCAGCTTGCGCGAAGCGCTCGACGGCAGCGCCATTCTCTGGAGCGGCGAATACCGTTTCCGCAGCGCCGACGGCGAATATCACCATCTCCTCGAGCGCGCTGCGATCGAACGCGACGGCGACGGCACCGCCACGCGCCTCGTCGGCTCGCTCATGGACATCACGGAGCGGAAGCAATTACAGGATCAACTCGTCCGCTCGCAAAAGATGGAAGCGTTTGGCCAGCTCGCTTGTGGCGTGGCGCACGACTTCAACAATTTCCTCACCACCATCCTGGGCTACAGCGATCTCCTGCTCAGCCAGACCGACATCAGCGGCCCGACCGCGCGGCACATCGCGGAGATCCGCCAATCCGCCAAACGCGCCAGCGGGCTCACCGGCCAGCTGATGGCCTTCAGCCGCCGACAGCCGCTCGAAAATCGGGTCGTCGAGGTGAACAGCATCATCACCAACCTGGAGCGCTCCGTCCTCCGCTTGCTCGGCGATCACGTCACCGTCGAGTGCCACCTCCATCGCTCCCAGCCGCCCGCCCACATCAAGGTCGATCCGAACCAGCTCACGCAGGTCATTCTCAACCTCGCGGTGAACGCACGCGATGCCATGCCCGCGCACAGCGGCCGCCTCACCCTCGCCACCGGCAGCCTCCGCATCACCGGCGAAGTTCAGCCGACCGGCTGCGCGGAAAAATTGCCGCCAGGCGACTACGCGCTCTTCAACATTACCGACAACGGCTCTGGCATGAGCGACGAAGCGAAGGCGCATCTGTTCGAGCCCTTCTTCACCACGAAAGATGTCGGCAACAGCGGGCTCGGCCTCGCCACCAGCTACGGCATCATCCGCCAGAGCGGCGGTCACATCTGCGTGGAAAGCCAGGTCGGCCGCGGCACCATGATCACGATTTATTTCCCGAAAGTCCCCGCGCCCGCTCCGCCGTCCTACAAAAAGCCCGGCGCGAAAGCGCCCACGGGCACCGAGACCATCCTCGTCCTGGAAGATGATGCCGGGGTGCGGCATATGTCCGTGCGCGTTCTTCGCTCGCTCGGCTACGATGTCCTGGAAGCGGCCAGTGGCGAAGACGCGCAGCGGCTCGTGGACTTCTACGCGGAAAGGGAAATCCATCTCCTCCTCACCGACATGGTCATGCCGCAAATGAGCGGGCGGGACTTTGCCGATTGGCTTCGCGAAGCGCGGCCGCAAACGCCTGTCGTCTTTATTTCCGGCTACCTCGAGGAAACCATCCTGCCGCTCGATCGCACGGAAGACGGGATGTTTTTCCTGCCGAAGCCTTTCGATCCCGAGCAGCTCGCGTTCAAAATTCGCGAAGCGCTCGACGCTTAGCCGACGCGCGGATTTTGAAGCTTCCGCGCCGCGGCGCGTCGGTATAAGGAATGCACGTGACCACATTCCAGGACATCGAAGCCGCGCGCGATCGCATCAAGGCCACCGTCTACCATTCGCCGTGCCCGCACTCCATCCCGTTGAGCGAACTCACCGGGATGCAGATCTACTGCAAGCTCGACAACCTCCAGCGCACCGGAAGTTTTAAAGAACGCGGCGCTGCCAACGCCCTCGCGCAATTGCCCGCAGAGCAGAAGGAGCGCGGCGTCATCGCCGCCTCTGCCGGGAACCACGCCCAGGCTCTCGCCTATCAAGGCAAACTGCTCGGCATCCCCGCCACCGTCGTGATGCCGAAATTCGCGCCGCTCATTAAGGTGAGCAATTGCCAGAAGCTCGGCGCCACCGTCATCATGCACGGGAAGGATTTCGGCGAAGCCAAAGCCCACGCCCACGAAATCGCGCAGGAACGCGGCCTCGCCTACATCGACGGCTATGACGATCCCGCCATCATTGCCGGCCAGGGCACGATGGGGATTGAGATCGTCGAGCAAGTGCCTGATCTCGACGCCATCATCGTGCCAGTCGGCGGCGGCGGTTTGCTCGCTGGCGTGGCGCTCGCAGTCAAAACCATGAGACCGGAGGCGAAGGTCATCGCCGTTGAGGCGAAGGGCGTGGCCAGCTTCTCCGCCGCGATGAAAAACGGCGAGCCTACTCGAATCGCTACGCAACCGACCCTGGCCGATGGCCTCGCCATTCCCACCGTCGGCAGCAACGCTTTCGAAATCGCGAAGGACTTGGTCGATCGCTGCCTTCTCGTCACC
This sequence comes from uncultured Verrucomicrobiae bacterium, assembly GCA_963788065.1. Taxonomy (GTDB): domain Bacteria; phylum Verrucomicrobiota; class Verrucomicrobiia; order Chthoniobacterales; family UBA10450; genus JACCTI01. The sequence goes on along the minus strand of CAWBFF010000008.1, from coordinate 950,894 downwards.
GAAGAACAAATCGCGCTCTCCATTCTCCGCATCGTCGAGCTCGAAAAAGGCGTCGTCGAAGGCGCCGCCGCCACGCCGCTCGCCGCTTGCATCTCCGGTCAGCTTCCGGAATTGGCCGGCAAAAAAGTCGTCATCCTTCTCTGCGGCGGCAACATCGATCCCAACGTCCTCAGCCGCGTCGTCGAACGCGGCCTCGTGGCCGACGGTCGCCTTTGCCGTTTCACCGCCGTCATCAGCGATCGTCCCGGCGGCCTGGCCGATCTCACCGCGCAGATCGCCTCCGGCGGCGCCAGCATCAAACAAGTCGTGCACGACCGCGCCTTCGCCGGCAGCGATGTCAGCGCCGTCCACGTCCTCTGCACCGTCGAAACGCGCAATCACCAACACCTCGCCGAGCTGCGCGAGAAGCTAAAAGCGCACGGCGTGCAGACGTTCGATTCCTAAAAGAGCCCGAGCTGTCTGAACTCGAGGCGCGTTCACTCCCGCATCACCTTCTGCACGGTCGATTTCGTCCCGTCCCTGAACGTGACCTGCACGCTCGCGAATTTGGTGTCGGCTGGGACGGTGAGATAGATTTCGTCGCCCACTTCGAACATTTTTTCGCTCGGCTTGAATTGGAAAACTTTCTCTACGCTGTCGTTGTTGAGCGAGTAGCGCACTTCTTTGATGACCGGCCGGTAGGACATGAGGGTGGTGAAGTAGAGCAGCACTTTCCCCTCGTAATCGCGGAAGGCGAGCCATGAACCGGAGCTGGCATTTAACATCATTTTCCCCTGCGCCAACTGCTCGTCGGCCGTGGAGATTTTTAAGGTGTAGGGGCCGTTGGTTTGCCCGTTCTTATCGACGTATTTGACTGCGATACTGTGCTCGCCCGGCGCGAGATTGGGCATCGGCACGTAGGTGTTCACCATGGGCGTGCCGGTTTGCGGATTGCGGCTCGGCAGATGTCCGGTGGATTGAAAATCGCCCGTGCCGTCGAGTTGGTAGAAGAGCTCGGTCACGCGATAATCGGCCAGACTAAAGTAGATGGCCCAACCCGAGTTACTCTGCTGCGCGGAGACCGACACCGGGTTCTCGCGCACTCCCTCCGGTGTGCTGGTCAGCATGGCCCAGCGCGCATCAGCCGCCTCGATCCATTTCTGCGCCTCCTTTTTATCGAGAAAATATTTCTCGAAGCGGCCATTGGTTTGCGCGGCGCGGAATTTCTCCAGCCAATCCTTCTCCGCGCGCTGATCGGCCAGGGTCTGCTGTCCGCGCCGGGTCTCGGAAAATTCCTGCGCCAGCAACCACGGCAGCGGACCGTAGTCGGGGTGCGCGGTCGCGAGCGCTTTCAGCTTTTCGATGCGCTCGTCGCCTTCCGCGAAGGTGGCCAGCGCAGTCTGATAGGAAACGGTTGGCCGGTTTCAATTTCTCACCGAGCGCGCGAAAGGTATCGATCGCTCCCGCACGCCCCTCCTGCGCTTTTAACATCGCGGCGTAGCTGAGCCACGGATCGAGCGCGTCGAGATTCGCCTCCAGATAGGCGGCGTATTCCTGGCGCGCGGCGGCGAAGTTGCCGTCGAGCTCGCGCACGCGCGCATTGTGATAATGCTCCTCCGGCGTCTTCGGTTTCGCGATGAGTCCGCCAGCGGCGATGGAATCGAAATGCTGCGCGATCGTCTCCATCCCGCGGATGGTTTTCTCCTGGCCGCGGATCAACCAAAGCGACATGAGCGCGATGACCACGAGCAGCGCGGCGATGCCGAAGGCCCAGCGCCGCGCGCCGCGACGGAGCTGCGTCAGGTCATCGCGCAGCTTCAACACCCCAGCTTCGAGCGCTTCGCGGCTGGCCAGCGGATGGAACAAATGCGTGTCCACCTTCAAGCCCTCGCGATACGCGGTCTGGAGTTGGGTGAATTCCGCCGGCTCGGCTTCGTGCTCATCGATCGGGAAGTTCCGATCCATGAAAAGATACCAACACTTCTTTCCCTTCTTCCGCGCGTAGAGCGCTTCGTATTGGGTGTAACTGACCCGGCCAAATTCCTCGTCCGGCGCGGGCGGTTCCGCGCCGTAGCAATGGCCGACCAGTTGCACCACGCCCTGGCAGGCATCGATTTTCTCGCGCAGCATCTGCCGCAGATCTCCCGTCTCGGTGCCGAAGATGTCCTGCCAGACCGGTTCGTAGCCGAGAAACGTGAGGGTATTAGCCACCAACTGCCGCGCGCTGCGCAGCTCGCGGCTGACCGCGGAGATGAAAATAAGAGGGCGCGTGGTCATGCCTAACGCCTATCAAATCGGACAGCGCGCGACAAGCCGCACCGGCACTCGCACGCCCCTTTACTGAACGGGCCGCGGTGCTTCGATATAATCAGGTGGCGGCTCGAAAACCCCCTGGTCCGTGATCGGACCCGGCTTGATCGATTTCACTTCGAAACGGAACCGCTCGTTAGGGGTTTCGTCATGCAGGATGGCGCGGAGCGGGAAAAGTTTCCTCGCATGCAAGGGCGCGGCCCACTGTTCCTCGATTGTGTGCGGACCGAAATGAGGCGCGGCATCGCGCAGATAATTCTGGAATGGAATGAGCGCGGGCGTGGCCCAGATTTCCATTGTCTCTCCGCCTTCGCTGATCTCGTATTGCTCGCAAGCGTAACCGAGGATTTTCTCTTTTTTCCCGGTCGCTTTCAGGGCCGGGGCGCGCTCCGGCATCGCGGGCATGGGAGGCAGGGCTGGCATCGGTCCGGCCTGGCGCAGGCCGGGCGGCATGGCGGGGGAGGCTGCGGCTTTTCCTATGCTGCTGCCGCTGGGCACACGCTGGAAGCTTTGGTTATGCGGCAGGACGAGCGTGAGCAGGCCGGTTTTCAGATTGACCAAGTCCACGGGTGCGGGCGTTTTCGGATCGACCACTTCCACCCGCATCGTCTCCGGTCCGATCGTGTAAAGGAGTTTGGTCGCTTGCTCGCCCCGGTTCATGACCGCCTCGATGCGGCCTTCAAATGGTTCCGCCGCCTTCGCGAAAGATCCGAGCAGACTCGCGGCCGCGACCAGGGCAAGTCCGCGCTGGATCACGGCATGTTGTATTTGAAGTTCGCGCTCAGGGAAGGGCCGCTGTTGTTCTCGCCGCGACAGGAATTGGCGATGTAGGCGGCGAGCCCGAATCCGGTAGCGCTGAGGCCGTAACTGTTGCGCGGCGATGTGCGTCGCGTTAATGCCGAAGGAGCCGCCGCTCACGCAAACGCCGTACGACGCCGTCACGATGTCGCAGGAGATGCCGCGATTGAGCGTGCTGTAGCCGTAGGAGTTGGTCACGGTCTTGGCGCGAATACCGTTCGAACCCGTGCTTTCGCCGCGGCAATTCGCGACCGCATCCGCGTTTATTGCGATCCCGCTGTTGCTAAAGCCGTAGGAGTTTTGCGCCACAAGGGCGGTGATGCCGGTCCCGCTTTCGCTTTGACCGAAGCATCCCTGCACGGTGTTGGAGTTAATCCCCGCACCGCTCCCCGAGTTGGCAGCAAAACAGTTGGTCGCGTTGGTCGCCTGCAGCGTGCTTGGGCTGCTGTTGCCTGAGGCGTAGCAGTCCGAGGCGGTGCTCGCGACGATGCCGATGCCGCCGCAATCGCGCGCGCTGCAATGCGTAACCACACTGGCGATGATGCCGTTGAAACGGCAGTTCTGCACCTCGCAGGCATCGACCTGACACGGCACGGAAATGCCATTGTGGACGCCATTGACCGTGATGCCCGTAATGCGGCCGTTGGTGCTGCTGCTGAAGGCGCTGATACCGTTATTGAAGCTTCCGCCGCTAAAGGTGTTGCCGTTGTAAGTGAGAGTGCCTTGGATGTGGCCATTGCGCAGCTCCACGCCCGAGCGCTCGTTCGTAAGCAAAATGCCGCTGCCGTTGACGGAGCTGGCGGTGGAGGAAATGGTGAATCCGTTCAGGTCGAGCGTCACATTATCCGCGCTGATTACGATCCCGTTCCCGGTCGCAACGGTGAGGTCGCCGGTGAGGAAATAGGAGCCCGGCGCGCTGATGGTAATCGTGCTCGTGCCGCCGGCCAAAGGAATACGCGGCTCCATTTGGTCGAGCGTTTTCATCCCAGGCGCGGGCGGACCCGGCGGCACGAGATCGCCCTGTCCGAGAACGATCAGCGGGCAGAGCAGCACCACAGGGATGAAACAAAGTTTCACGCGCCAAAGTTTCTATCCAACCCTCCGCCGCCTGACAATGCTATTCTCCGAGAGTCCGAGCATGTGCGGGAAAGTTTCTGGCTGCGCCTCTTCGCAGCCGGGGTAGTTTCTGCGGTGCCTCGCGACGTCCTTCTCCGCAATAACGTGCAAACTTTTGGCGCGGGCACGCAACCCTTGCTCTTTGCACATGGCTTTGGTTGCGATCAGAACATGTGGCGCTTCGTCACCCCGGCTTTCGCGGCACGCTACCGCATCGTCCTTTTCGATTATGTCGGCTCCGGTAAATCCGATCTCACCGCCTACGATCCGCAACGCTATGGCTCACTCGACGGCTATGCGCAGGACGTCCTCGATATCTGTCACGCCCTCGATTTGCAGGACGTGATCTTCGTCGGGCACTCCGTCAGCAGCGTAATCGGCGCGCTCGCGGCCAACCGCGAGCCGGAGCGCTTCGCCCGCCTCATCATGGTCGGCCCGTCCGCTTCCTACATCAATGATCCGCCGGATTACATCGGCGGCTTCGACCGGCCCGACATTGAAGGGTTGCTGGAGATGATGGATAAAAATTACCTCGGCTGGGCCAGCTTTCTTGCTCCCGCGGTCATGAAAAATCCCGCACAAGGCGGCCTCACTGCCGAGCTCGAGCAGAGCTTTTGTTCGACCGATCCGAAGATCGCGCGCCGTTTTGCGCAGGTCACTTTCCTCTCGGATAACCGGGCGGATTTCGCGCGCCTTCAGATTCCGACTTTGGTTATGCAATGCAGTGACGACACGATCGCGCCCATCTCCGCGGGCGAGTTCGTCGCGCGCCAGATCTCGCGCAGCACTTTTCGCCTCATGCAAGCCACGGGCCATTGCCCGCACATGAGCGCCCCAGCGGAGACGATCGAAATCATCGAGGATTACCTGGCGCTTCCGCTCGCGGCTTGAGGCTGCGCGCACGCGTCTCCTGTTTTCTTTGCCATGGATGCGATCCTGGATAACGCACCGTGCGGCTATCTCGCCTTCACCGACGAAGGTATAATCCGCAGCGTCAATCGCACCCTGGCCAACCTGCTCGGCTACGAGCCGGCAGAACTGGTCGGCCGCCCCTTCGAATCCATCCTCGCGGTCGGCGCACGCATTTTCTATCACACGCACTTTTTTCCGGTGCTGAAGCTGCATGGCGAAGCCGAGGAAATTTACCTCGCGCTCCGCACCAGCGACGGGCAGGACATCCCCGTTTTGGTCAATGGCACCCGGCGCGAGTGTGCGGGCGAAATGCTGAGCGAGTGCGTGCTGGTGCGCATGCTGCAACGCTCGCGCTACGAGGATGAATTACTCCAAGCTCGCCAGACCGCCGAGGCCGCGAGCGACGCGAAAGCGAAATTCCTCTCCATGATGTCGCACGAGTTGCGCACTCCCCTCCAGGCCATCGCGGGATACTGCGATCTTCTTTTGCAGCGCACGGCCGGCCCGCTCACGACCGAACAGGAATCCGATCTGAATTCGGTCAAGAGCGCGAGCGGCGAGCTGGTGCGTCTCCTTAACGACATCCTGGATTTTGCCCGACTCGAAAGCGGCGCCAGCCGCCCGCGGCTCGACACCGTCTCCGTTACCGCCGCGCTTACCCGAGCTGAAGCATTGATAAATCCCAAGCTGGCCGAGGCGCACATCCGCTACCGCCGGGATGGTTGCGAAGATCACCTCGCGCTACGCGCCAATGCCGATCGTCTCCAGCAAGTGCTGCTCAACCTCCTCACCAACGCGATCAAGTTCACGGCCGCCGGCGGCCTCATCACGCTGGAGTGCAGCGCCGACGATGAATCGACCCGCATCGCGGTGCGCGACACCGGTTGCGGCATTCCCGCGGAACACGTCGAGCGCATCTTCGATCCCTTCGTCCAGGTCGATCGCCATCGGATCGATTCGCGCCAGCGCGGCGTCGGCCTCGGGCTCGCCATCAGCCGCGAACTCGTGCAGGCCATGGGCGGCGATCTGTCAGTGTCGAGCACAGTCGGCTTCGGCTCCGTCTTCACCATCTCCCTGCCCCGCGCGGAGCAATCCGAGCTCGTGCCTGCGCTGGGCGCCGGAAATTGAGCCTAACGACAAGAAAGGCCGCCAGTGCTCGCCATCACCCGCGAAGTCAGCCCGAGCATCAATGACTGCGAGTTGTCCTTTCACCGGCGGCAGGTGATCGACGTGGCAAAGGCGCGGAAACAACACGCCGCTTATCAGGGTTGTCTGGCTGAGTTGGGCGCCAGGGTCGTGTCTCTTCCCGCCGACGCGGAACTGCCGGATTCCGTTTTCGTCGAGGATCCCGCGGTGGTCCTGGACGAGATCGCGATCATCGCGCGCCTGGGCGCGGCGAGCCGGCGGCCGGAAGCGCGCAGCCTGGCCGATGCGCTGGCGCCGTTCCGGCCGCTCGAGTTTTTGCGCGAACCGGCCACGCTGGAGGGCGGCGATGTTTTGCGCATCGGTCGCTCGATTTACGTTGGGCTCTCGCAGCGGACGAACCACGAAGGCGTAGAGCAAATGCGTCGTCTGCTGGCGCCCTTCGATTACGAAGTGCTCGCGGTGGAGATGCGCGGCTGTCTGCATTTGAAGAGCGCCTGCTCCTACCTCGGGCGCGGAACGCTGCTGCTACATCGCGCCTGTGTCGATCTCGCAGCCGCTGCGTGCTTTTGATTTCCTCGATATCGCCGACGACGAACCAGCCGCCGCGAACGCGCTGCTGTGCAACGATGTCGTGATCATGCCGGCCTCTTTCCCGAAGACGCGCGCTTTGGTGGAGGCGCGCGGATTTAAGGTGCGAACGGTGGATGTCTCGGAGTTGCAGAAAGCGGAGGCGGGCGTGACCTGCTGCAGTTTGATCTTCGAGGGTAACGTCGCCCCGCGCGCTTAAGCGCTCAGGCGCTGCGGAAAGCAGTTGGAAGGCCGGGGAGCCGTGGTCAAGTTCTCCGCAGCATGCCCGCAGCAGCGCCGCCGCAGGATTGGGTGAAACTCGATCTGCACATTCACACCCTCGATGACCCGAAGGACATGATCGATTACTCCGCGCACCAACTCCTGGAGCGCGCGCGCCAGCTCGGGATCGAAGTCCTCGCCATCACTTTGCACGATACCGTTTTCAATCGACGCGAAGTTTTCGAGGACGCGAAATCGATGGGCATCCTGCTCATCGCCGCGGCGGAGATGCGGCTGCTCGGCGCCGATGTGGTGCTGTTGAACATCCGGCCGGAGGAAGCAGCCCGGCTGAATGACTTCGAGGACGTGCGGCGGCTGCGGGAGGAGCGCGGCGATTCCATCTTTATCTTCGCGCCGCATCCGTTTTACATCATGGGCGGCTCGATCGGCGGGAAACGGCTGGAGGAAAACATTGATTGCTTCGATGCAATCGAGATCTGCCACTTCCACAAAGGCTGGTTCGATCGCAACCGGCCCGCGCGCCGGCTGGCGGCTCGATTCGGCAGGACCCTCCTCGCCACTTCCGATGCCCACCAACTCAACGCCTTCGGCTCGCACTACACCAGCATTCCGCGGCCGGCAGAACTGACGCCGGAAAGCGTTTTCGCCGCCTTGCGCAGCGGAGAGGTGCGCCTAACGAGTCCGCCAGCCAGCCTGGCCGACATCGCGGCCACGTTTTACTTTATCTTCCTGGCCCACCCCTGGCGGCGACGGCAACGCCACTCTTGAATCGCAGCCGCGAACCTGCCAAACCTGACCCCGTATGCGAAAGCTGACCTCTCTCCTGCTTATCTGCGCGCTTGCCTTCACCGGCTGCCAATCGCTCAAAAAGAAAAAGCCGAAAACGCCCGAAACGAAGAAGGAAGAAAAGAAGCCGGCGGAAGAAAGTTCAGACGTCGACTTCCAGGGTTTCCTCGGTCGGCTGCGGTCGGCAGTGGCGGCGCGCGATATGAATGCCGTCGCCTCCATGATGACGACGGATTTCGCCTATTCCATGGGGGGCACGCCGGAGACGGATAAGAAGGGCGAAGGCGTCTTCCAATATTGGGAAGAGAAAGGGCTCTGGCCCGAGCTGGAGGGCATCCTTTCCGAGACGTTCGTGAAGAAGGACGAATACATGGTCGCGCCCCCGCAATTCGCCAATCCCGCGCTGCCCTACGAGGGCTACCGCGCGGGCATCAAACGCGTAAACGGCAGCTGGAAATTCGTTTATTTCGTCAGCGGCGGCAGCAGCTGACGAGAGACGTCCGGAAATTCATTAGCCGCGCGCGTTGCTGCCAGGCCAGGGCGAGGAGGGCGAGCAGCCCAGCCGCGTAGGTGCCCGGTTCCGGCACGGGCGAAACCGGGACGATTTCGTAATACCCGCCGCCGAGATCGAACTGCGCCGCGCCGTTGAAGCCGGTGAAACTAAAGGCCGCGAGGTTGCCCGATTGGTTGCCGCTAAAGATGAGGCGATCGGTCATGCTGCCGCCGACGGTGTTGAAGGAGCCGGTCCAGTTGTCGATCGCGAGCACGAAGCCGTTTGTGGTTAAGCTGGCGAATTCCAGCACGCCCGCCGTGCCCGTTCCGAAATCAAGGCGCGAGCCGGTGGAGGTCAAGGTGAGCGCGCCGACGCCAGGTGTGCTCGCGCCGCCTTCGTTGAAATTTCCCTTTGCAAAGATGCCGCCGTTCAGCGTGACGGAAGCGGTGTTTTTGATTTGATCGTTCGCGCCCAGAAGGAGTGTGCCGCCGGAGTTCACGGTGATGGCGTTCGTGGCGCCGAGCGCGCCGCCTGCGCCCGCCGCGAGGGTCAGCGTGCCGGCGTTAATCGTGACGTCACCGGTGAATGTATTCACGCCGGTGAGCGTGACCGTGCCGGCGGTGTTCTTCGTGACCGCGCCGGCGCCGGCGAGGATGGCGCTCGCGCTGCCATTTTGCAGGGTATAGCTCGATGAGCTGGTCAACGTGCCCGCGCCGCTGCCGATAATGGCGCCGCCTGCGAGCGTGACCGTGCCCACCGTGTCGCTAAAAGTTTTAAGATCGAGCGTGCCCCCGGAGAGGTTGAGCGCGCTGGCATCGGGGATGCGATTGCTGGCGTTGAGCTCCAAGACGCCGGCGCTCACGTTCGTGCTGCCCGCATACGTTTCGCTGGCTCCGAGAACCAACGTTCCAGCGCCAGTTTTGTTCAGGCTGCCGCTGCCGCCGATGGCGGTCGTGACGGTGAAAGTCTGCGAGGGATCTATTTGGAAAGTGCTGGCAGCGTTCCCAAGCGTGATCGTGCGCGTGGCGGTGAAGGTGTTCGAGACGGCCAGCGTCCCGGCATTAATCGTCAGCGCACCGCTGCTCGCTCCGAGGCTCGAGGCGCTATTGATCGAGACCGTGCCGGCATTGATCGTGGTGCCTCCCGTGTAGGTGTTGACGGCGGAAAGAGTGAGCGTGCCGTTGCCCGCTTTGATCAGGTCGCCGCCGCTTGAGACGATGCCGCTGAGAGTGCTATTTCCGCTGCCGTCCAGTGTCAGGGCCCGGTTATTCAGGTCGATGGCGCCGCCGATGGCGAGCAGGTTGGCGGAAGCGTTCATCCAGGTTTGGACGTTGTTCACCTTCAGCGGGGCGTTGATTACGAGCGTGAATGCGCTGGAGTTGTCCACCAACACTCCCAAGCCCGGCATTCCGCCGATCGTGTTGGCGTTGAGGACAAGATTCCCGATCCCCGTGATGATCATATTTTGCGCCACGCCGGTCTTCATCCAGATCCCGCCGAGGGAGGAGTTCGACCCGAGATTTGGTTGATAGACGAGAGAGCGGTCGAAGACCGCCACGTCATTTGAGGTCGGTTTGCCGCCGATCCAATTTCCGTTCGTCCCCCAATCGATGTCCACGGCCCCAGTCCATGAGTTGTCTGCAGCCCGGGCCTGCGGCTCGAGGAGCAGCAAGCTTAGGGCAGCGAGGACGCACCATAACGTTCCGCGCCCTGCCATGATCGGGCTGAAGGGGGGCATAATCGCCTGAAAGAGCAGGATTTGCGCCGGGAACATTGTCAGAGCCGATTTGGCTAGTAGATAAGGACGGTGATCTCTCCCACTGAGTTTGGTCTCCCGCATCGCGCGCCTTTCGTTTTCGTGCAGGAATTGCTCGCGCACACGCCCGGCCTCTCGGCGGAATGCACCATGACCTTTGCCGCCAGCGATCCGATGTTCGCCGGGCATTTCCCGGGTAATCCGCTCGTGCCCGGCGTGATCCTGACCGAGGCCCTGGCGCAGACCGCCGGCATCGCGGCCGCCTCCGGTTATGCGGAAAACGCCCGGCCCCTTTTCCTGCTCTCGGCCATTCGCGGGATGAAATTCCCGCGCGCCGCGCGCCCAGGGGAATTGATCCAATTGCGCGCGGAGAAGTTGGCGCAGGTGGATGACCTGCTACAGTTTTCCGTCAGGGCGACGGTCAACAGCGCCGCAGTCGCGGAGGGGCAGCTCGTGCTGTCCGTCGCGCCAGCCGGAGCGGAGCCGGAATGAAACGGCGCCTCGCCACTCGAACGTAACGTGCACTACTCCACTCCAAGGATCGCGATCATCATCCCAGCTTGCAACGAAGAGGCCTGCCTCGGGTTTGTCTTGGAGGAATTGCTGGGCGCGATCGATCCCGCCAGGTTCGTGGTCGCGGTGGGCGTGAACAATTCCACCGACCGCACCGCCGAAGTGGCACAGCAGCATCCCGTGATCGTGGCGGAGACGGCGCGGCGCGGTTACGGCCATGGCTGCCGGGCAGCGATCGAGGCGGTCAACCGGGCGCACCCGGACGTGGCCGGCTATGTTTTCATGGCGGCAGACGGGGCGAGCGATCCGGCGGACATCGCCACCCTCTTGGCGCCGGCGAGCGAAGGTTTCGCGCTCGTGCTCGGCGCACGCACCGGTCGCCGGAGTAACTGGCGCGCAATGACCCTGCCCCACGTGATCGCCAATTTCGCGCTCGGCCTCTGGTGCGGATTGCTCACCGGCCGCTGGTTCAAGGATTTGGGGCCGCTCCGTTATATCGAGCGCTCCTTGTTTGAATCGATCGCGCCGCGCGAGATGACTTTCGGCTGGACGATCGAAGCCCAAGTGGCCGCGGCGAAACTGGGCGCCGCCATCTGCGAAGTGCCGGCCCACGAACGCCGCCGCCTCGCCGGCCAGCAAAAAGTTTCCGGCGTCACCTGGCGCCGAAGTTTCGAGATTGGCTGCCGCATCGTCAGCGCGGGCTGGCGGACGCGGCAGCGTTTTGCACAGCGGCGCGCGCGCGTGGAAACGCGGGAGCTTGTCCCACAATCGCAATCGGGCGCTTGAGCGGCTTATGTTCTCCCATGGCAGCGCCGCGATGCTTCCGCAGCTGAAGCGGCTGGGCGCGGGCCTCTTCCTGCTCGGCGCGCTGGCGGGCTGCAGCGTTTTTTCCGGTAAGCCGGCGCTGCCGCAACACGCCTCCATCGCACCCGAGAACACGCCACTCGCGGGGACCGACTTTGCCGCGCTCGTGGCCAATGCTGAGATTCTCTACTTCCCCACCGAACGCGCCGCGTCCGGCGGCCGCGGCGAACCCTCGGCGCGCCTGGTCGAAGCGCTCCGGCAAAATGGCGCGCCCTTCGCCATCGGGTGGGATTTGATCGAGGCCGCGCAACAGCCGCTCCTCGACGAACTCTCGGGGAAGAGCGGCGCCGCACGCGAGGAATTGATCGCCCGGCTCGAATTCTCCGGCACCGGCCGGGCGCGGGAGCATTGCCGCGCCGTCCTGCGCGATGCGCGGCTCGCCGGCCTGCGCCATCTCGCCCTGCGCCTCCCGCCCGCGCTCGTAGCCGCACTCGATGGCCCCGCGCGCCTGACCGCGGAGGAGGAACGACAACTGCCCAGCGGCTATGTCCCGCCCTCGGGCGGCTTCGATTCTTACTCGGAGAAGCTTGCCGACCGCGGCCTCACGAGCGACTCCGCTGGCGGCCGTTCCTATCGCGCGCAGATGGCGCGCCAGCAGTTCGCCGCCGATCAGATCGTGCGGCATCTCCGCGCCGCTGGCACGCAGAGCAAGCTCGTCGTCTTCACCGAAGAACGCGATCTCGAGCCCGGGCTGGGCGTCCCACGCTACGTCGCGCAGAAGTTAAAAGTCCGGCAAGCGGTGCTGGATTCCAACAGCGGCGCTGCCGTGCGGCCGAGGCTCTTAACACAACGGGAGAACCTCGGGCGCGTTTTCTGAGGTTATCACTCCTGCTCGCCGCCGGCTGCCCAGAAATTTCCGCACAGGGCGAGAGACTTCATCCACAGAAAAATACAGCGTGGCTATGCGGGCATTCGCCGCATTTTAAAAGCTGGTCACCCGCGTGGCACAACGGGGCCTTGAGTTTGCACAGGAACGGCGAGTCGGTCGCGGCCTTGCCGAAGCCGATCTTCGAGGTTGAACCGGCTAGGGGCGGGGCGGGAGAGAGCTGGGCGGGGTGTCCAGGTCGTAGATGGCACCCCAGGTGCCGCGGGCGACGAGGGTGGCCTCGCGTTCCCAAGGGCGGGCGCTTTCGGCGTAGTGGGCTTGTTCTTCGCGGCCCCAGAAGAGATAGCGGACGCGGAGGTCGCGCGCTTGTTGTCGCCAATCGGGCGCGCCGCGCATGAGGGCGTTGAGTTTGTTTTCGACGGCGCTGTAATCGAAGCCCTGGGTCCAGAGGTGGCCGGGGTAGCCGAGGACGAGTTTCCGGCCCTGGAGGAGAAGGGGATGGTTGTAGGTGGGGAAGGCGGCGAAGCGGGCAGTGGGCGGCAGCTTCTTCACGACGGAGCCGACGAGGTCGAGCTCCGCGCGGTCGGCGAAGCCGTAGGTGTCGTTGGCATTGAGCAAGCCGCCGAAGAGGGAAACGAAGCCGGAAGCGAAGAGGGCGACGCAGGCGACGACACGCAGGGGAAGCGTCCAGCGGGCCAGGAGTTCGCTCCAGAGGAATGGGAGCGTGATGAGGTAGGCCCAGATGATGAGCTTGATGTTATCCCAACCCCAGGGCGCGGCTTTGATGAAGAAGGCGAAGAAGAAGACGAGCGCGGCGGGGGTGAGAAAGGCGAGCGCGGGGTGATCGCGGAAGCGGAAGGATTGATCGCGGGTGCGCGCGCGCAGGATGCAGAAGCCGAGGAGGACGAGGACGAGCGGGATGAGGATGCCGAAGTTCTCGAACCAAAAGCGAACGAAGCCGCGGGCGAAATCGTCCGTGCCCTGAACCCAGCCGGGGCTCCATTTCAGGAAAGAGCCGGCCTGGAAATGGTCGGTGATGGAGTAGACAAAAAAGGTGGCAGGAAGGAAGGCGAGCCCGACGAGCAGGGCGAGCCGGCGGCGAGTGGCCGGGTCGCCAATGGCGAAGAGGAAGGCCGCCACGATGCTCAAGGCGATGAAGGTGTGGACGTGAAAGAGGGGCATGGTCGCGTAAAGCGCGACCTCGACCCAGAACGGCAGCGGCGGGCGCGCCGTTGCGTTTGAGTCACTGGTCTGGGCGGACTGCTGCAAGCGGGCGCGCCATTGGTAGAGGAGAACGAGCCCGGCGGGGAGCGCGTAAAGGAGGCCGCGTTGCGTGACGAGCATGGTGAGCGCGAGGCTCTTCCAGGCGATGGTCTTGTCGCCTTGGTAATCGAGGAAGCGCCAGGTCTGCAGAATCTGGAACCCGGCAATGCCGCCATTAAAGAGGAACCCGGCAACGGTGAAGGTGCCACCCCAGCGATAGAGCGCGTAGAAGGTGGCGAGGGAGCCGAGGACGCCGGCCCAGATCAACCCACGCGCCAGGTCGACGCCGCGGAGAAGGAGGAGGCTATTAAAGAGATCGGTGCCGACTGGATACCGCAGATGACTGAAAACGTAGATGGGATTCTCGGGCCAAAGAGGGACGCCGTTGGCGAGATTGCGGATGTAGGTGAGGTGGAGCGCGAGGTCGCCGAGGTTATTGACGGATTGAATCTTCCACTGGTTGCTATCGAGGAAGAGGAGCCAGCCGAACGCGCGGAAGGCGAAGAAGGCGAAGACGCTGGCGACGAGCCAGAACCAGACGCCACTCATCCCTGAGCGCGGTGCGTCCGAAGGCGTCGGCGAGGGCTTGGTTTGCAGCCACGAGAGAATGGCGAGTGCCGTCGCGAAGAAGAAAGCAACGAGCGCGATCCGGGGACTCAAGCCGCCGAAGGCGAGGCCAAAGAAGGTCGCGCTGACGACCGCGACATTAACAAAGGTGAGTCCTGCGCCGAGCGACTTCATCGGCGGGGCGACGGCTGCGGGGTCATGGGTTGTTCGGTGCCACCACCGCGCCGTGTCCGGTGAAGTCGGGCACTTTGCCTTTGAAGAAATCCTTAAAGACCTTTGCGCTCAGGTAGAGCTTTGAGGTGTCCTGGTAAGGCCGAATGGTGAAGAATTGGGTGTAGTAGCTGGCCTGGAGCTTACCTTCCACTTCTGCGATCTTGTCCTCTTGCACGACGAGGAAATCGGCATCGAGCGCAGTAGGCATGTTATCTTTTTCGTAATAGCCGATGCGCGGGAAATCTCCCAGTACCCACGGCAGCGGATAAGCGCTGGTGCGGATCATGTGACCGATGAGCTGGTAGTAAGTGGGGTTGCGCTCCGCCAGGCTCAAGAGCGGCTCGGTCAGCTTGAAGATGTCGTTATAAGTCTGGACGTAAACGTAGGGCTCGGTGTCGGTGGTGCAGCGGTAGAAGTTGAGCCGGATGGAGGAGATGAGCGAGAAGGCGAGGACCGCGCCCATGAGCGCGAGGCTGAGGCGCCGCCACGCCGCCGGGACGAGGAGAGGGATGGCGCCAAAAAGGAACAAGAACGGCCAAACGATGCTGATGATACACCAGGGCGTCTTGTAATGGACGATGCTGTAAGCCATGAGCGTGCCGGCACCGTAGATGGCCAGGTATCGCAGACTGAGCGGACGCAGCCACTGGGCGACGAGAGCGGCAAGGAGGCCAAGCGCGATGGTAAACTCGTAGCGCCCGATCAACATGAGCCAGTAATACCAGGGCTTCTCGTGGCCGTTTCCTTTGCTCCCGGTTTCGAACCAGGTGCCGAAGGTTTGGTAGAGGCCTTTCAGCCCTGGCCAATTCATGAACGTGCCGGAGTAGAAAAAGACAATTGCCCCCAGGCCGACCGCGAGCACTGCCGCCAACTCCCCGTATGTCCACGTCTGCGCGGCCGGATCCGCATCTTCCCCAGGCGTGATCTTGTGCGAGATCCAGGCAACGCCCCCAGCCAACGTCGCGCATCCGAGATGGATGATGTAGGTCTCCTTCGTCAGGATCATGCCGGCAATCCCGAGGCCCGCGCACCAGAGATAATTCGCGCTTCCCACGCGCCACAGTCCGAGCAATCCCAGAATGAAAAGCATGGAGAACAGCTGCAGCCAGACTTCGTGGATGGAGTAGCGCCCGTAGAAAACAAAACCAGGCGAGATCGCCATGGCGAGCGCGGCCAGGCGGGCGGTGGTGCGCCCGACGAAGGGCTGGAATTTGAAGGCCAACCAAACACACGAAATGCTCGCGAGCACGACCGGCATGCGCAGGGCCCAGACGTTGCGGCCGAAGAGCGTCTGCGCCACGAAGAGGATGTAAAAATGAAGCGGCCCGTGGTAATTCGTCGGGTCGTAGCGGTAGAAGCCGGTCTTCGTCATTTGATCGACGAACCAGCCATTGATCCCTTCGTCGAAATGCGGCGGTTTAATCCCGAGCAGGAGCACGCGCAGGAACGCCGCCAGGGCGATGATGAGCCACGGCGTCCAATCCATCGCCGCGGCGCGCGCCCGCCAGGTCCCCACCCGCTCATTCCACGCCGGAGAATCCGCTGGCGCGCCTGCTAACGCGCTGCTAGTACGCGCAGCAATGCGCATTCTCGTTACGGGTGGCTGTGGCTTCATCGGGAGCAACTTTATTCGCTACGTTCTGCAACATTACAAACAGGCGGAAGTGAGCAACGTGGATGTGCTCACCTACGCCGGCAACCTCGCCAATCTCGATGGCGTGGTCGAGCAATACGGCGGGCGCTACGAGTTTTTCAAGGCCGATATCGCGAACGCCGATCAGATGAACACGCTTTTGCGCGAGCATCTGTTTTACGCCATCGTCAATTTCGCGGCCGAGTCGCACGTCGATCGCAGCATCAACGATCCGCAAAATTTCGTGCACACCAATGTCGTCGGCACCAGCATCCTGCTCGACGCCGCGCGGCGCCACGGAGTGCAGCGTTTCCTCCAGGTCTCGACCGACGAAGTCTACGGCTCGCTCGGCGCGACCGGGCTCTTCACCGAGCAATCACCGATCGAGCCCAGCTCGCCCTACTCCGCCAGCAAAGCCGGGGCCGATCTTATCGCGCTCGCCTCGCACAAAACATTTGGGCAGGAGGTGATCGTGACCCGCTGCTCAAACAACTACGGCCCCTATCAGTTCCCGGAAAAACTGATCCCGCTCATGATCATCAAAGCGATGCGCGACGAGCCGCTGCCGGTTTATGGCGATGGGCAAAACGTGCGCGATTGGATTCACGTGGAAGATCATTGCGCGGGCATCGTCTCCGCGCTTTTCGAAGGCAAGCCGGGCGCGGTTTATAATTTCGGCGGGAACAGCGAGATGGTGAACCTGGAGGTCGTGAAGCTGATTCTCGACAAACTCAGCAAGCCGCACTCGCTCATTTCATACGTGACCGACCGGCTTGGGCACGACCGCCGCTACGCGATCGATTCGTCCTTTGCCCAGCGAGAGTTGAATTGGAAACCGCTACACGATTTCCGGGCAGGATTGGAAGCGACGATCGACTGGTATCTGGCCAACCGCGCCTGGTGGCAGCCGCTCCTCGAACGCGCGCAGCGCTACTAGAACTTCGCGTTGCAAAAAGAGTCTCCGGCCTCGAGGGGGGAACGTAAAATCAACGGTTTGTTCATCTTTCTTTGCATTCGGTGCGGGCGATTTGCTCGGGGTCGCACCCGCGTGTGAATCGGCTATGGTGCCGACGCGTGAACTCTTTCCCACGCCGCTAAATTACTCCTCCTTACCCTTCTTCTGGCGCTGCCGATCCGGCAGACGCAAGCCTATGGTCCGGACGGGCACCATCTCGTGGGCGCCATTGCCGATGCCCGCCTGGCCAACACGCCCACTGGCAAGAAGGTCGCGGCGATCCTCGATGGCATGACTTTGCGCGAAGCAGCGCAAGTCCCCGACACGATCAAAGGCTGGGATAAAAAAGGAATCGAGGACGAGAAAAACGCCGGCTATTTCTCATCGCGCCCGCGCATCGCGGCGCAGCTCCGCGATTTCTGGGCCGCGAACCGGCCGACACACGACACCAATTCCCCGATGCCTTCGCATCATTGGTTCCACTATACGGACGTGCCCGTGGAAGCGGCCAACTACGCCGCCGGCAAAGTCGGGCGCAGCCAATGGGACATCGTGCACATGATCACCTACTGCGTCGCCGTCCTTCAAGGCGAAGTGCCGGAGGACAATCCGCGCAAGATCACGAAGGCCGTGGCGATCATTTTGCTCGCGCATTATCTGGGCGATATCCACCAACCGCTGCACGTCGGCGCCCAATATTTCGACGCTGCCGGGCATCCGGTGAATCCGGACCTCGGCAAACCCGCGCTGGAAGACCAAGGCGGGAACACGATCCTGCTCGAAATCTCCGGGGGCGACTCGAGTAAGAAGCCCAAGATGCATGGCTTTTGGGATGGCGATCCGGTGAAGGCGCTCTTCCCGGCCGGCATGAGTGAGTTGGAAAAGGACGAGCGCAAATCGCAGATGTACGGCGCAGAGAAGGACCTCGTCCAGGCCTTCGCCACGGAGGAACCGAAAGCCTGGCGTCTTCCGGCCAATGTCCCATTGAAGAATTACGCGGAGACCTGGGCCAACGAAATCCTGCCCATCGCGCGCGAAGCGCACAGCCGACTCAGTTTCCAAGAGATGTCCACTAAAACGCAGGACGATGGCCAGGTTCTCGCCACCGGCACGGGCCATGAAAAACCCATGCCCGATCGGCTGACGTATCGCGCGTGGGCGGCAAAGATTGTTCGGGTAGAACTGCCGAAGGCCGGTTGGCGCCTGGCGGACCTGCTGGATCAGGCTCTCGCCTCCGGAACAGCTCCCGCGACCGCAGCGCCAACAACCGCTTCGCCCCTCACTTCCCCTCCTGAGTCCACTCCGGAAGCGACCGGCACGCCTATAATCACAGCGCCGCCGGCCGCCACTCCCCAGGCGCCCAGGTCAGCCACCGTCCTCGCTCCCACTCGAGTCAAAATCGCTTACGGGGCAACCGTCATCCCAGCCGGCACGCGACTCGAGATCATCTCGCGCAGCGGCGCGCAGGTGACGGTCCGCTATCTCGACCAACAGGTCGTCGTCCCAGCCACGGCCACCGACCTCAAGTAGCTGGCAAACGAAGATCGAGAGCGCAGCTCGCTTTCGCTGCGCTAGAGTGCCTGCATGAGCAACGCCGCCGCCACTTCGAGTAACGCCAGTGACACCTTTCACCCTCGGTGGCGATCTCCCTGTTCGCCGCCTCGGCTTTGGCGCCATGCGCATCACCGGCGACGGGATCTGGGGCGAGCCAAAAGACCCCGAGCACGCGCGCAAGCTTCTGCGACGGGTGGTCGAGTTGGGTATCAACTTCATCGACACCGCGGACTCCTACGGGCCTGAAGTGAGCGAACGCCTCATCGCCGAAGCGCTGCACCCGTATCCAGACGATCTCGTGATCGCGACCAAAGGCGGCCTCACCCGCCAGGGTCCGAACGAATGGAACCCGGTCGGCCGTCCAGAATACATTCGGCAATGCGTCGAAATGAGCCTGCGCCGTTTGAAACTCGAGCGCATCGATCTTTACCAACTCCACCGCATCGACCCGAAGGTTCCCGCCGAAGAAACGCTCGGCGCCCTCGCCGATCTGCAAAAAGCCGGCAAGATCCGCCACGTCGGCCTTTCGGAAGTAAAGGCCGACGAAATCGAACGCGCCCGCAAGATTCTCCCCATCGTCAGCGCGCAGAACGAATACAACATAGGGAACCGCAAGAGCGAAGAGACTCTGCGCTATTGCGAGCAACACGAACTCGGTTTCATACCCTGGTTTCCGATCGATGCCGGCGACCTGGCCAAGCCTGGCGGCCCGTTGGACGACGCGGCCAAGCGTCACAAGGCGAGCGTCGCGCAATTGGCTCTCGCCTGGCTCCTACATCGCTCGCCCGTCATCCTTCCCATCCCGGGGACGTCCTCGATCAAGCACCTCGAAGAGAACACGACGGCTGCGACCTTGCGCCTTACCCCGGAAGAGTGGGAAGAACTGGAAGCGTCTATCAGCCGGAAAAGCGGGAAACGCTGATACAGCACGAGCAGTTCGTCGCCCCAGTACGCGAAACAGCCGGGCCCCTTTCGGAACCCGGCTGTTGTTGATTGCTTTGGCTAGCGAGTAAGCGCTGGGCTTAGTAGTCCATTCCGCCCATGCCACCCATTCCGCCCATGCCGCCGCCGCCGGGCATGCCGCCGCCGGCTCCGCCCTTGTCCTTCTCAGGAGCTTCGGTGATGATGGCTTCGGTGGTGAGGAGCAGGCCGCTGATCGAGGCCGCGTTTTGCAACGCGCTCCGCGTGACCTTGGTCGGATCGACGACGCCGGCTTTCACGAGGTCGACGTATTCGCCGGTGGCGACGTTGTAACCTTCGTTGCCTTTGCGCTTCTTCACTTCCTGCACGATGAGCGCGCCTTCCTGGCCCGCGTTATCGGCCAGAGTGCGGAGCGGAGCTTCGACGGCGCGGCGGATGATCGCCATGCCGACGGCTTCGTCGCCTTCGAGCTTCAGGTTATCGAGCGCTTTCTGCGCGCGGATGAGAGCAACACCGCCGCCGGGGACGATGCCTTCTTCAACCGCGGCGCGAGTGGCGTGCAACGCGTCTTCGACGCGCGCTTTCTTCTCTTTCATCTCGGTCTCAGTGGCTGCGCCGACGTTGATGACGGCGACACCGCCGGCCAACTTCGCGAGGCGTTCCTGGAGCTTCTCGCGATCGTAATCGGAGGTCGTCTCTTCGATCTGACGACGGATCTGCGAGACGCGGCCTTTGATGTCGACCTGCTTGCCTTCGCCTTCCACGATCGTCGTGTTCTCCTTGTCAATCGTGACACGCTTGGTGCGCCCTAAATCCTCGAGTTTTACGTTCTCGAGTTTAATACCGAGGTCTTCTGTGATGCACTGGCCGCCGGTGAGGACCGCGAGGTCTTCCAGCATCGCCTTGCGACGATCGCCAAAGCCCGGGGCTTTCACGGCTGCGACTTGCAACGTGCCGCGGAGCTTGTTCACGACCAAAGTCGCGAGCGCTTCGCCTTCCACGTCTTCCGCGATGATGAGGAGCGGACGTCCGGCTTTCGCGACTTTCTCGAGCAGCGGCAGCATGTCCTTCAAGCTCGAGATTTTCTTCTCGTGAATGAGGATGTACGGATTGTCGAGCACCACTTCCATCGCTTCCGCGTTGGTCACGAAATACGGAGAGAGGTAGCCCTTGTCGAACTGCATGCCTTCGACCACGTCGAGGCTGGTTTCGATCGACTTCGCTTCTTCCACCGTGATCGTGCCGTCCTTGCCGACCTTGTCCATGGCGTCGGCAATGATCTCGCCGATCGTCTTGTCCCAGTTGGCGGAAACGGTCGCGACCTGCGCGATTTCGTTGCGATCGCTGACCTTCTTCGAGATCTTCGCGAGCTCGGCGACAATGGCTTCCACAGCCTTGTTGATGCCGCGCTGAAGCGAGGTCGGGTTCGCGCCGGCCGTTACGTTGCGGAGACCTTCTTTGTAGATGGACTCAGCGAGCACGGTCGCGGTCGTGGTGCCGTCGCCAGCGATGTCGGAAGTCTTGGAAGCGACTTCGCGCACGAGCTGGGCGCCCATGTTTTCATAAGGATCTTCGAGCTCGATTTCCTTGGCCACGGTCACACCGTCTTTGGTGATCGTCGGGCTGCCGAATTTCTTGTCGAGGATGACGTTGCGGCCGCTCGGTCCGAGGGTCGCTTTGACGGCGCGGGAGAGTTTCTCCACGCCGCGGAGAAGCGCATGCCGCGCGTTCTCGTCGAATTGTAATTGTTTAGCTGCCATAAGTATCTGTGTGGTTTTCTAGTTGAGATTTCTGATTAACCAATGATGCCGAGGATGTCGTCCTCGCGCATGATCAAGTAGGACTCGCCGTCCACTTTGATTTCCGTGCCGCCGTATTTCGAGATCAGCACGGTGTCGCCGCTCTTCACGGTGAAGTCGACCTTCTTGCCGTTGTCATCGATTTTGCCCGTGCCGAGCGCGACGACTTTGCCTTCCTGCGGCTTTTCCTTCGCGGTGTCGGGAATGATGATCCCGCCTTTTTTGACTTCCTTCTCTTCGAGCGGCTGCACCAGCACGCGATCTCCGAGAGGTCTTACTTTAATTGCCATGTGTTTTAGTTACTCCTTCTTGTCTTTTTGGTTAATGCCGGCGCCGTCAGGATCTCTGCGGCGCCGGCAAATTGTTTGTGAAACTGCTGCTTACTTCTTGTCTTCGTCGACGACTTCAAACTCTGCGTCCACCACGTCGCCCTGTTCCTTGCGCGGGCCGCCTTCTTGCGGTTCGGCATGAGGCTCGGGACGGCCGCCAGCTTCGGCGCCGGGCATCGGGCCGGCTTGCGCGGAGGCTTGCTTGTAAAGATCGGCGCTGACTTCCTGGAACTTGTTCTGCAAGTCGTCGTAGGTCCGCTTCATCGCGTCGGTGTCGTTCGCCTCGATGGCGGCACGCACGGCGGCGATGGCTTCTTCGATTCCCTTGCGTTTGTCCTCGGGAACCTTGTCGCCCAGATCCTTCAACTGCTTCTCGCTCTGATACGCGAGCGTGTCGGCGTTGTTCTTGATCTCGATCGCCTTCCTTCGCCTTCTTGTCTTCTTCGGCGTGCGTTTCGGCGTCGCGCTGCATCTTTTCCACTTCTTCTTTGCTCAAGCCTGAGCTGCCGGTGATGGAGATTTTCTGCTCCTTGCCGCTGCCGAGGTCTTTCGCGGAGACGTGCAGGATGCCGTTCGCGTCGATGTCGAACGTGACTTCAATCTGCGGCGTGCCACGCGGGGCCGGCGGGATGCCGTCGAGGTGGAAGGTGCCGAGATTTTTGTTGTCGCGGCTGAGCGGGCGCTCGCCTTGCAGGACTTTAATTTCCACGCCCGGCTGGTTGTCGCTGTAGGTCGAGAAGATCTGCGATTTGCGCGTCGGGATGGTGGTGTTGCGCGGGATCATCGGCGTGGCCACGCCGCCGGCGGTTTCAATCGCCAGCGTCAGCGGAGTCACGTCGAGCAGGAGCACGTCTTTCACGTCGCCCTTGAGCACGCCGCCTTGAATCGCGGCGCCAATCGCCACCACTTCGTCCGGGTTCACACCCTTGTGCGGCTCTTTGCCGATCAAGGTCCGCGCGGTCTCGATCACCTTCGGCATGCGCGTCATGCCGCCGACGAGCACGAGCTCGTTGATGTCCTTCTCGGCCAACTTCGCGTCGGCCAGGCAATCCTTCACCGGCTTGATCGTGCGCTGGAAAAGCGAATCCGTGAGCTGCTCCAGCTTCGAGCGCGTGAGCTTCTTCTGGATGTGCTTCGGACCCGACGCGTCCGCGGTCACGAACGGCAAATTGATCTCGTATTCCTGCGAAGAAGAGAGCGCGATCTTCGCCTTCTCCGCTTCTTCCTTGATGCGCTGGATCGCGTCCGGCTGCTTCGAGAGATCGATGCCCGAGTCCTTCTTGAACTCGTTCACAATCCAATCGACCAGCACGTTATCCCAGTCGTCGCCGCCGAGGTGCGTGTCGCCGTTGGTCGCCTTCACTTCGAAGACGCCGTCGCCGATTTCGAGCACCGAAATATCGAACGTGCCGCCGCCCAAATCATAGACGGCAATCTTCTCGTCCTTCTTCTTGTCGAGGCCGTAAGCGAGCGAGGCCGCGGTCGGCTCGTTGATGATGCGGAGAACTTCGAGGCCCGCGATTTTGCCCGCGTCCTTGGTCGCGTTGCGCTGCGAGTCGTTGAAATACGCCGGCACGGTGATGACCGCCTGCGTGATCTTCTCGCCGAGCTTCGCTTCCGCGTCGGCTTTCAGTTTCGACAAGAATCATCGCCGAAACTTCCGGCGGGCTGAACGTCTTCTTCTCGCCGTTCACTTCCACCTGCACATGCGCGTCGCCGTTGGCTGCCTTCACGATCTTGTAGGGAACGCGATGTTCCTCCTCGCGGACTTCATCAAACTTCCGCCCCATGAAGCGCTTGACCGAGAAAACCGTATTGGCGGGATTCGTCACCGCCTGGCGTTTCGCCGCCTGACCGACCAACCGCTCGCCATTCTTCGCGAACGCGACAATCGACGGCGTGGTCCGCGCGCCTTCGCTATTTTCCAAAACGACCGCATCGCCGCCCTCCATCACCGACATGCAGGAGTTCGTCGTGCCCAAATCGATACCTAAAACTTTAGCCATAAAATTGTGTGTTCCTTTCGACGGGTCAGAGTTCGACCCGACGGAACCCTTCTAGCAATCCATATTCCGCACTAAGCTAATCATCCTAAACTGCTGTAGTTAAAGGATTAGCGATAAATACACCAGCGTCGGATGACATCCGAAGAGCGTCCCGATGGCGCACTTTGCCCTTTTCTTACCGACGGATTGTCACACATTGGCGCGGTCTATCGGGCCTATGCTTCGTGGAGCCTTTTCCTCCGTAGCGCAATGCAAACAGGTGAAATGGCCCCCGAAAACTTCCGGGGCGGTCCGCAGGCATTGACAATACTCCCCGGGAGGGTCCCGGGCGGTCTGCACGCATTGACAGTGCTCTCCGAAAGCTTCCCGGGCGGTCTGCACATTTTTACAGTGCGCGCCGGAGAGTTCCCTGGCGGTCTGCACACATCTACAGTGCTCCCCGGAAGGTTCCCGGGCGGTCTACAAACAATTACTCTGCTTCCCGGAGCGTTCCCGGGCCCGGCAGTCTGATTGGTAGCAGCGCTAAAGCGCTCGCAGGCCCTATTCCTATTTCGCGTTCTCAGCGGACGACGCCGCGCTCGTCCCGGCTTCCAATTCCGCACGCGGGCTTGGAGGAAGGTGCGCGTGCAACCAATCCAAGGCCGCGCCACGTTCGCGGGCGATATGCGTGCTCCAACCGAGAGGCTCCACCCGGCGCTCCCATTCCTTCGCCACCGCTAAGGCGTCGTCGCTCGGCGCGACCAGGACGACGATGGCCTGCGGACGATAAACCGCGGCCAGACGATCGAGCGCGAGCACTTGCTCGAGCTCTTCGTTGCTGACCACGACACTCTCGGCGGCGGAGAGATCAACGAATTCGTAATGAAAGTTCCGCGTGTTCCGGACGAGAAGCAGCGCAGCGGCGGAGCCTCCGATGATGTCGCGTCCTGTCACCACGCCCGTGCCGATATGCACGATGCCCTGAAAATCCTCGGTGGTTTCCGTCGTGAGAGGCATGCTGCTGGTGGACCTTTTTTTCGCCTCCCTCCGCTTCGGGAAGCGCGCTCAATCTTCAAATCATCGCAGGAATTATGCGCCTGCGGAGGAAGCTGCGCAACGCCCTGCGGCGGCTAAAGCAGTTGATAGGGATCAACGTCCACACTGACCAGGACGTCATCCGGGAACGGCAGTTTATCCAGCGTCTCGCGCAACAGCCGGCTGAGGCGCAGGACGGCGGCGCCGCGCAAGAGGATGTGATAACGAAACTGGCCCTGCAATTTCTCCAGCGGCGCGGGGGTGGGATCGCTGCGCATGAATTCGGCCGGGAGATTTTCGCGCAGACGGCGCGCGAGAGTTTCGGCGGAAAACTTGGCCCGCGCTTCGTGTTCGGAGCGAACGGTCAGGAGGACGGCGTGCTTGAAGGGCGGGAAATCGCAGCGTTCCCGAAACTCGAGTTCCTGCTCGAAGTAGCCGGCGAAATCGTGGTGCCGCGCAAACTGAATCGAAGGACTGAACGGCGTAAAAGTTTGCACAAAAACTTCGCCCGGCGTCTCCCCGCGCCCGGCGCGCCCGGCGACTTGGGTGAGCAGCTGGAAGGTGCGCTCTCCCGCGCGGAAATCGGGCAGGTGCAGGCTGAGGTCGGCGTTGATGATGCCGACCAAGGTGACGTTTGGGAAATGCAGACCCTTCGCGATCATTTGGGTGCCGACGAGGATATCGATCTTGCCCGCGCGAAACGCGCGCAGGGTTTCGCGGAAAGCGTCCTTGCGCGTCATGGAGTCAGCGTCCATCCGCTTCACCACTGCAGTCGGGAAGAACTGCGAGACCGTGCGCCTCCACCTTTTCCGTCCCGAAACCCGAGTAGATGAGCGCGTTCTCGCCGCAAGCCGGGCATTTCTTCGGCACCGCGGCGGTGTGGCCGCAAAGGTGACAATTCAGCCGCGCGGCGGTGCGATGAAAAGTGAGGGCGACGCTGCAGTTCGGACACTCGCGCGCTTCCCCGCAGGCGCTGCAAAGGAGCGACGTCGAGAAACCGCGGCGGTTAAGAAAGAGGATGGTCTGCTCGCGTTTCTCGAGCCGGACCTTGATCGCGGCCGATAATTTTTCGCTCAAAATGGTGAGCGCTTTCGATTTCCGCGCCTCCATCCGGAGATCGACGATGCGCATGAGCGGCATCTGGTTGTCGTCCACGCGCAGGGTGAGATTGAGGAGGCGATACTTGCCGCGGGTGGCGTTGTGATAACTCTCGAGCGACGGCGTGGCCGTGCCGAGAAGGACGACGGCGCCTTCCATTTTTCCGCGGACGACGGCGACATCGCGGGCGTGATAACGCGGCGCCTCCTCCTGCTTGTAAGAGGTCTCGTGCTCTTCATCCACCACGATGAGGCCGATGTTTTCGAGCGGCGCGAAAATAGCGCTACGCGCGCCGATGACGATGCGGGCGCGGCCGGCCTGCACCTTGTGCCATTCATCGTGGCGCTCGCCTTCGGAGAGGCGGCTATGCAACACGGCCACCATGTCTTCGGCTTCCGCGAAGCGACTCTTGAAACGCTCGACCGTTTGCGGCGTGAGCGAGATTTCCGGCACGAGGACGATGGCAGTCTTGCCGCGCTCCAGCGTGGAGCGGATGGCTTGGAGATAGATCTCCGTCTTGCCGCTGCCGGTCACGCCGTGCAGCAGAAGCGGCTTCGCGGATTCCGGCGCGGCGAGCGCCTCCTCGACTGCGGCCAGACGCGACCGCCTGCTCCGGATTCAGAGTGAGATTGGTGCTGGCGATGAATTGCTCGTCGGAATGCGGATCGCGCGGGACGGCTTCAGCGCGCAGTTCGACGAGGCCGCGTTTCTGTAGGGCGCGCAGCGTTGGGTTATCGAGCGAAGTCTGGCGCAGGAGGTCGGCCGCGAGGATGGGCGCGTCGAGTTTTTGGATGGCGGCCAGCAGCTCGGCCTGCCGCGGCGCGCGCCGGCTTAGTTTCTCCATCTCCTCCGCGGAGACTTCGCGCGCGGCGCGGACGAAGAGCTGTTTTTTCCAACCCACTTCCGCGCGCCGAATGACCTGCGGGAGCAGGCTGCGCAGGACGATCTCGATCGGGCAGCAATAGTAGGCGCTCATCCAGCGCGCCAGTTCGAGCAGCTTCGCGCTCAAGGCCGGACGCTCGCCGACAATGGCTTCGATCGGACGAACGCCGGTCGCGTCTGTTGTTTCCAGCAAAGCAACCACGGTGGCCAGGGCCGAGTGGGCGCGAAACGGCACCCGCACCCGCCAGCCGATCTCGAGCCGCTCCGCCAACGTCTCCGGCACCGCGTAATCCAGCTCGCGGTGAATGGCGCGATCGATCAGGACGCGGACGTAGGCGGGCTTCATTCTGGCGATGGGGAAATCTTATTGCTGAGCGGTGAGGATGCGTGGATTGATCTGCGTGAGTTTCCGCTCGTTCGCGCGCTTATCCAGCTTTCCCGAATCCACCGCGGGGAAGTGAGCCGGACGTTATGATGCGCTTCTTCCTCAAGCTCCTGATTTGCGGCGTGCTGGCCGGAGCGGCCTCGATGGCATACCTGGCCCTGCGCTCGGGCGACATGGCTTACACCGTGCACGAATGGATCAGCCCGGCGCGCTTCCAACAACATGACGCCCTGATTCGTGAAGTGGCGGAGCGGAACGGCGTTGATCCCATGCTGGTGAAAGCGGTCGTCTGGCGGGAGAGCCGTTTCGATGCGCATAAATTCGGGAGCGCGGGTGAGCGCGGATTGATGCAGGTCTCGGAGCTGGCCGCGCAAGAATGGGCCAAGGAAAACCGGGTGGAGAATTTCCGGGTCGAAGAGTTGTTCGATCCGAAGGTGAACGTGGAAGCCGGGACGTGGTATCTCGCGCGGGCGCTGGAGCATTGGCGGCAACAGAACGATCCAGTCCCCTTTGCGCTCGCGGAATACAACGCCGGCGCCAGCCGCGCGCAACGCTGGGCAGGCGGTTCCGACGCGGGCGCGCTGCCGGCGGACGCTTTCCGGGAGAGTATCGATTTTCCCGGGACGCGGAGTTACGTCGATTCGATTATCGCGCGCTACGATTTCTACAAAGAGCGCGGGCGAATGTAATCCACCTCCGGCCGCGCGCGTTACGGCGTGGGCGCAAGCGTCGGGGCGGCGTTTGGATTGCCAACCATCGCGTCGGGCGACGGAACCGGGACCGCGGGCGCGGGCGGCGGGCTCGTCTGGAAGGTGCCGAAATTCACCGTCGGCGCCGTCTCCGCGCCGGGCTGCGCGTTGAAGAACGGCCGCTCCTGGAAGCCAAACATCTTGTTCAACATGTTGGTCGGGAACTTCCGCAGCGCGGTGTTGTACTCCTGCACCGCTTCGTTAAAATTACGACGCTCGACCGAGATGCGGTTTTCCGTTCCTTCGAGCTGCGCCTGCAACTGTTGGAAACCTTCCGTCGCGCGCAGCTGCGGATAATTTTCCGCCACGACCAAGAGCCGGGAGAGCGCGCTGCTGAGTTGTCCCTGCGCTTGCTGGAATTGCGCCAGCTGCGCGGGATCGGTGGGCGCTTTGCTGGGATCGATCTTCATCTGCCCCACGCTGGCGCGCGCGTTCGTCACTTCCGTGAGCGTGGATTTTTCAAAGTTGGCCGCGCCCTGCACGGTGTTGACCAGATTCGGAATCAAATCCGCGCGCCGCTGGTAGACCGATTGCACGTCGGCCCATTTCTTGTTCACGTTCTGCTCCAGCGTGATGAGCCGATTGTAGCTGCCGCAGCCGCTCAAACTGACTAGCGCAGTGAGAGCGAGGAGGAGGCCGGCGGCGCGGGAGGCGAGTTTGTTCATACAGTTCAGTGATCGTTCCTTAGCCCGCCGCTCAAGTCAACGGTCGTCGGCGACCGACCCGACAGCATACCGCCATGGCGTGCGGCGAATTCGAAGCTAATCTGAGATGCAGCCGAATCGCTCCCGCTTCATGCAAAGGCCCAACGTCATTTCCTACGCCGTCGTCGGCATCCTGCTTTTGCTCGTGGCGCTCCTCCATCTGGGGACGCCCTTCCTCGCCGCGCTTTTTTGTTTTCTCGCCCTGAGCAAACTGGCTTTCGGAAATCGGAAATGGATCGCCGTCCTTCTCTTCGTTGTCCTGATCGTGGCCGTCTTCACCGGCTTCGTTTTCTTCCTCAAACGCGCCTTCGTCGCTTTGCCGGAAATCGTGGAGACGTCGATCCCGATCGTCGTTCGCTTCGCGCAAGAGCACGGGATCGAACTGCCTTTCACTGATATCGACAGCCTCCGCGTGCGTCGCGCTCGATAGCGTTCGCAACACCCTCGGCCATCTCGGCCAGTATGTGAAAGTCGCGACCAAGGAATTCGTTTTCCTTCTCATCGGCATCGTCATCGCGGTCACCGTCTTTCTGAATCCCGACTTCGAGGCGCGCCGCGCGAAAGGGCAGGCGCGGCCGACGCTCTACACCTTTTACACCTCGCGCATTCAAGACCGCTTCAGCTCGTTTTACCGCAGCTTCGCCACCGTGATGGGCGCGCAAATTATCATCTCGGCGATCAATGCCACCCTCACCGCTATCTTCACGCTCGCGGTCGGCCTGCGTTACGCCAGCCTCGTCATCATTCTCACCTTCGTCTGCGGCTTGCTCCCGATCGTGGGCAATCTGATCAGCAACACCATCATCATCGGCATCGCTTTCACGATGTCTCCAAAGCTCGCGGGCGGGGCCTTCATTTTCCTCATCATCATCCACAAGCTGGAATACTTCTTGAACAGCCGAATCATCGGCGGCCGGATCGATCATCCGATGTGGCTCATGCTGCTCGCCATGCTCATCGGGGAGCGTTTGATGGGAATCTCCGGCGTCATCCTGGCGCCGGTCATCCTGAGCTTCGTGAAGGTCGAAATGAAGAAAATCGATCTCGGCAACGAGATTCTGCATCCCACATCGCGGCCCATGCCGCGCCGCGAAGTGGCGGAAGAATTACGCTGACGGTTCGGGCTCGTTTGCCGTTTCCGTCGCAGGCTCGCTCGCTGATTCGGGCGCTGGCTCACTCGTCGTTTCTGGCGCCGACGCTTCGCTGGCCGTAATCGGTTCCAACTCCGGCTGGATGGCCTCCGGTTCCGGCGCAGGCGGCGGCGTGGCAGTAGGCAGATAACGCCGACGCAGCTCCTCCGAGTTCGGCAGTTCCTCCAGATTGCGCAATCCGAAATGCTCCAGGAAAAATTCCGTCGTCTCGTAAAGCAGAGGCCGGCCCGGCACTTCCGCGCGTCCACCTATTTTGACCAGCCCGCGTTCCATCAAACTTTGCAGCACGCCATCCACCGCCACCCCGCGCACTGCTTCCACATCGGCCCGCGTGATTGGCTGGCGGTAGGCGATGATGGCCAGGGTTTCGAGCGCCGGCGGGGTCAGCCGATGCGGCTTGGCGGCGGGAAATAACTGCCGCACCCACGTCGCATACGCCGGATCACTCGCCAGTTGCCAGCCGTCCGCCTTCTCGATCAGCTGGAAAGCACGGCCCTGCTCGACGAATTCGATCTTCAACTGCTCCAAGGCCGCGGCCACTTCCGCCTCCGTCACGCGCTTGAACTCGTTAGGCGCGGCCTCGTCCTCCGCGCCCGCGCTCTTCAAGGCCGCGACCAGCTCGCGCGCGCTGAGCGGCTTCTGCGCGCTGAAAAGCAGCGCCTCGAGGATGCGAACCAAAATCATACGGACCTATAGAACCTATTCGCCGATCGCGCTCTGAATTGCTTCCGCGATCCGATCCGCCTGCCGATTGATCTGCGCACTCTCGCGGCCTTCGATAAGCAGCCGAATCTTCGGCTCCGTCCCGCTGTAGCGCAGGAGCACGCGGCCTTTTCCATCAAGTTCCGTTTCCGCCTCCCGCACCAATTTCGCGACCGCCTTCAACTCTTCGAGCGGCGGTTTTTCTTTCACGCGCAGATTCCGCTGCGCTTGCGGATATTTTTTCAGCACCCGTTTCAACTCGCTCAACGGTTTCCCGGTCGCGCGCATGATCCGCAGGATTTGCAGCGCGCAGACGATGCCGTCGCCCGTGGTGCTGAAATCGCGGAAGATCATGTGGCCGCTCTGCTCGCCGCCCACGTTCAAATCGCGTTTCACCATCTCCTCGATCACATAGCGGTCGCCCACTTTAGTGCGCAAAACTTTGCCGCCAGCGCCCTCCAGGGTTTCGTCCAAACCGAAATTACTCATGACGGTAGCGACGAGCGTTTGCTCGCGCAGTTGCCCGGAACCGAGAAGATCGAGCGCGGCGATGGCGAGGATTTCATCGCCATCCACCAGCTCGCCCGCCTCATCGCAAAGCAGGACGCGGTCGGCGTCGCCATCGTGCGTGATCCCGACCGTGGCGCCGCTCTCGCGCACGATCCGCTGGATCTCGGAGGGATGCGTGCTCCCGCAATTAGCATTGATGTTGGTCCCGTTCGGCTCGTCGTGCTCCACGATCAGATCCGCGCCCAGTTCGCGCAAAATACAGGGCGTGGATTTGTAGGCCGCGCCATTCGCCACGTCGACCGCGACCCGCATTTTCTCGAGCGACATCCCGCGCGGAAAACTGGCCTTGGCGAACTCAACGTAACGCCCGAGCGCGTCGTCAATCCGCCGGGCGCGTCCGATTTTTCCCGCGGTCGGCCGGACGGAATCGATCTCGCCGCTGAAGACGAGGTGCTCGATTTGATTCTCAATTTGGTCGTCGAGTTTGTAGCCGTCGTGCCGAAAAAATTTGATGCCGTTGTCTTCGTAGGCGTTGTGCGAGGCGGAGAGGACGATGCCCGCGTCGGCCCGAAGCGAGCGGGTGATGTAGGCCACGCCGGGGGTCGGCAACGGCCCGATCACGAGCACATCCACGCCTAACGAGGTGATGCCGGCGACAAGCGCATTCTCGAGCATGTAACCGGAGAGGCGCGTGTCCTTCCCGAGCACGATCTTCGGCCGCGCGCCGGCCGGCAGAGTGCGCGGATTGAGCTGGGTGAAAACGTGCGCCGCGGCGCGGCCGAGCTTCAGCGCGGTCTCGGCTGTGACCGGCTCCACGTTGGCCACCCCGCGCACGCCATCCGTTCCGAAAAGTTTATTAGGCTGAGCCACGGGGGGATTGAAACGTGCCCGCCCCTTTTCGTAAACCGGAAACATCCGGCGAGGTGGAGCGAGCAGACGTTTGCGGACGGTGCCTACGGCGCGGCCGCCCGCTGGCGATCACGATCGGCGAAGAAGACGCACTCGTTTTCCAGGCCCAGCAGTGTGGCCCATTTGAGCGGGAATTTCTGCAAGTCCACGCTGCGCAAAATCATCGGCGCCCAATCGCGGTATTCGCCTTTCAAAATATCGGCGAGCGTATTCTGACTGCCGCTGATGGGCGTGAGGTAAAGGCCATTCAGCGGCGCGCCGACCACGCCGTAATCATGAAATTCGGTGAACGTCTTGACCGTCTCGGGCAGCCAGATGGCGCGCCGATCCGCGTACCAAGCGATGGCCCACGGCATATCCGAAGCGGTGACTTCCTCCGGCGCCATCCATCGGTGCAGGACGGAGATGTACGGCGGCACGTAGGGCGGCCAACGCACCCCGCTTTTGGGCTGTGGAAAGAGGACGGTGAAGATGAGCGGCAGCGCGCAGAGCACGTAGAGCAGGGTGATGAAGCCGATGCGCGCGATCCGGTAATTGATCTCGAGCCGATTCCATTGCACGAGGAGATACGCCAGCCCGTAGCAGGTCATGATGGGGATGAACAAAAGGTGGAGCTGATTCGCGGCCACGCCTTGTTCCTCGTGAATGCCGTAGAGCGCCATCCCGAGGACGCCGCCCATCCACATGGCAAAAACCATCCAGCGCAGCACGGCCGTCTCCGGTCGCTTAAAGATGTGCAGGAGCGCGACGAAGAACGCCCCCGCCACCACGCTCCAGCCGAGGAAGCCGAGCAGGCGATTGCCTTGCATGAGGAGATTACTGCTGATCTTCGAACGGAAATGCCCGGGGCCGATCTCGTGCAGATCGATATCCACGCTCCGCATGTAGGCGGCTTCGCTCTGGTTGATCCCGTCAAAAAGCGAATAGACCGCCACGCCCATCGGATTCCCGCAGATGACGTAGGTCCGCACCAGCCACGGCGTGTAAAGGAGCAGAAACATTCCGAGGATGATGAGCGCCGCCCAACCGCGCGGACGGAAGAAGAAGATCGAGACCACGAGCGCGCCCAGAAAAATCCAGATGGTCAGCGCATGCGAAAGCGCGAGCAGCCCAAAGCCGGCCCCGGTCAATCCAAGCCAAATGCCGACGGCGCCGCCGCGATATTGCGCTTCGATCGCGCGCATCAGGACGTAGAGCGTGCCGTTAAACAAAAACAGCATCAGCATCTGCGGCAGCCCCGAGAGCGAGTATTGCCAGATGGTGTCGCAGAGTAGGACCAGCCAGGTGGCGAGCATGGCCAGACGCCGATCGAAGAGCCGGATCGCCATCAGGTAAAGCAGGCCGAGCGAGGCGAGGAAGAAGCAGATGGATGCGAACGCGATTGCCTTGTCCCCGGTGTAAATCACCTCCTGCGGCCCCATCACCCAAAATCGCTTGATCGGCCGCAAAACAAACGCGTTCACCAACGGCGGCAGCGGCGCGTTGTAGGTATCGTGCCAGATCCGGGTGGTGACGTTTTTGCCGTTCTCCTGCAACTGCCCGACCGCGCGCGGCCGAATGAAATTAGTCTTCCAAAGATGGCCGCTCGCGATATTGCGCCCGATCTGCGCCTGATCCATGGCCTGAGAAGTCGCGAGGCCGTTGAATTCGTGGACCATGTAGAACACGGCCAGGCCTGCCACGACCAGGAACGTCAGGGCTCGACGAATCCAAGTGGAGAAGCCGCCTTCTTCGATCGCGTGGATGGAGCGTTGGATGAAATCAGCGGGGCCGGGCATGGGAAGAAGTCAGAGGTCGGAAGGTCAGAGGGTCGAAGGCCGTGGAGTTTCTCTTTCGAGCGGCTGAGTGTCCAGTCCGGTCTTTCCGGCATCCTCTTCTGCTGCCTTCATCTCGTTGATCTTGCGGTGCAAAGTGCGCCGGCTAATCCCGAGTTTCTTCGCCGCCGCGGTCACGTTTCCCTTCGTGCTGGCCAGCGCCTGCGTGATGAGCCGCCGCTCCGTCTCGTGCAGATCGAGCGGGCTCACCTTGTCATTATAAGCGCGGGACGAGAACCCCGCACCGGCCGCTGCCGTGCCGGCCGCCTGTCGAATGCTCATGGGGAGTTCGCGCAACGTCACCTTCGGGCCGTTCGCCATCACGACGCCGTGCTCGATCGCGGTCCGCAATTCACGCACGTTGCCCGGCCAATCGTGAGCCAGCAGCGTGTTCATCGCGTCCGCGGTCAGATCGAGAAGCGGCTTCTCGTTCGCCTGGCAAAAATGG
The DNA here is from genome assembly GCA_963788065.1 of uncultured Verrucomicrobiae bacterium. Classification (GTDB taxonomy): domain Bacteria; phylum Verrucomicrobiota; class Verrucomicrobiia; order Chthoniobacterales; family UBA10450; genus JACCTI01. The sequence goes on along the minus strand of CAWBFF010000008.1, from coordinate 916,979 downwards.
CGCAGGAAATTCCGCACCAGCAGCGGGATGTCTTCCTTCCGCTCGCGCAACGGCGGCAGCGTGACGTGGACGACGTTGAGGCGAAAGTAGAGATCGTCGCGAAATTTTCCTTCCTTCACCAACTGCGCCAGATCCTTGTTTGTGGCCGCGATCAGGCGCACATCGGCGCGCATCAATTGATTGCCACCCACGCGTTCGAAGGCGCGTTCTTCGCTGATCACGCGCAGCAGTTTTACCTGCGTGCTTTGATCGATCTCGCCGATCTCATCGAGAAAAATGGTCCCGCCATTCGCCTGCTCGAACCGTCCGATCCGCCGCTCATGCGCGCCGGTGAACGCGCCGCGTTCGTGCCCGAAGAGTTCGCTCTCCAAGAGCGTGGGCGAGAGCGCCGCACAATGCACGGTGACGAATTTCGCCTTGTGCCGCCGGCTCAAATTATGGATCGCGTGCGCCGCTAGTTCCTTCCCGGTCCCGCTCTCGCCATCGAGCAACACGTTAGCCGACGACGGCGCGACCTGGCGGATCGTATCCAGCACTTCGCGCAGTGCCGCCGATTCGCCGATCATGTTTTCCAGACCGAAGCGCTCGTCTACCTGCTTCCGCAGCGAGCGATTTTCCTGCTCCATCCGGCGGGAGCCGAGAGCGCGCGCGATCAGGATTTCGACCTTGTCGAGATTGAGCGGCTTGGTCACGAAATCGTAGGCCCCGCGCTTCATCGCATCGACCGCGGTATCGACCGAACCATAGGCGGTCATCATGATGCAAACCGGCGGACGCGGGAGCTTGAGCGCGCGCTCGATCAGCGCCATCCCGTCATCTCCGCCGAGGCGCAGATCGGTAATCAAGACATCGATCGGCTCGCGCTCGAGCACGCTCATCGCGCCGCCCACATCCTCCGCCACGTAGGTATCGTAGCTGTCGTCGAAGAGCCGGCGCAGCCCATCGCGGGTGTGCTTCTCATCGTCCACGATGAGGATGGTGGCGGGAATGGATTCGACGGCCATTGCGCCATCACCATCGCCAACTCCCGCCAATCGTCGAGCGGCTTCCGCGTTAATCGGCCAGGGTCATTTCCGCCAGACCGGCGGCGAGCGAAAAAGCCGGCTGGAAACCGAGGAGGCGCTGGGCGCGTGCGATGTCGGCTTGGGAATGCTGGATATCGCCCGGCAGGGCCGGCCCCGACTCAATCCCAGCGCTCCAACTTGGAAAACGTTCGCGCATCGCTTCCGCCAATTGCCGGATTGAAATGGCGCGGCCGGTCCCGAGATTGCAGACAGTATAGGGCGTCGGCGTTTCCGCGCGTAGCGCCGCCAAAATCCCGCGCGCGATGTCCTTCACGTAAATGAAATCGCGCGTCTGCGCGCCCCCGCCATCGAGCGTGATCGGCTGCCCCGCGCCCATCCGCGCGGCGAATTTCGAGATCACACCGGAGTAAGGCGAGGTGGCCACTTGCCGCGGACCGAAGACGTTGAAGAAGCGCAACGCCACAAACCGCAACGCCGCGGAGGCGAAGAGGCGGCCGTAATGTTCGCCGGCCAGCTTTTGCAATCCGTAAGGCGAGATCGGCCAGGTGGGATCGTCTTCGAAAACCACGCTGCCGCTGGGATTGCCGTAAACGGCCGCCGAGCTGGCGTAGACGATTCGGCTAATCCCCATCGCCCGCGCCAGCTCGATCATCCGAAGGGTGGCGCCGAGATTCATTTCATGCGAACGGCCGACGTCCGACCACGAAGCCGTCACCGACGGCAGCGCCGCCAGGTGCACCACGCCATCGAGATCGCGCGGAAGCTGGTCCGCGGTCAGGGCCAGCACATCGGTTTCCAGAATCGCGCAACGCGGATCGCGCGGGAGATTCTCGCGTTTACCGCTGCTAAAATCATCCACCACCGTCGCCCGCTGGCCTTCCGCCAGAAGGAGATCGACCAAATGCGAGCCGATGAAGCCCGCTCCGCCGGTGATCAAGTAATGGCCGCCCATCCCGCTAGTGCGCCGCGAGCGCTTCCTGCCGCGCCGCGCCCGGCGCCGCCTTCAAAATTTCCTGATACGTCTCCCATGTTCGCCGCACCATTTTCTCGACTGGAAATTCGCGAGCGCGTTCCCGGCCGGCGCGACGAAGCGCACCTTGGCGCGCCGGGTCGCGCAGCAGCGCCGCCATGCCCGCGGCGAACGCAGCCGGATCGGAAGTGTCGCCGATCGCCGCAGCCTGGCCGGCGACTTCCGCCGTCGCAGAGCCCGCTCCAATATAGACGCACGCTTCGCAGGCGAGTGCTTCCAGCACCGGCAAACCGAAGCCCTCGTAGAGCGAGGGAAAAACGAAAAGATCCGCGTGCCGATAGACCTGCTTCAGCATGGCATCGGAAATCACGCCGGGGCGGACAACGGTCTGGCGCAGGTCCAATTGATCCAACTCCGCTTCGAAGCGCGCTTCCCGTTCCGGCGTGAGCAAACCGGAGCCGAAAAGAACGAGCCGCAGCTGCGGAAAATCATCGCGCAGCAGGCGGACCGCTTTCAGGAGGGTCGAAACATTTTTGCGCGGCTCGAGATTGTAGAGGGAAGCGAGGAGCGGGCCGGTGGTTTGGAAAACCGGATCGTTCCGCAGCAGATCGTCGCCCGCTTTTTCGAAGAACGCCTCCTCGACGCCGTGATGAACGACCACGCTACGTTCGTCCCCCACCCCCCAAAAGCGCTTCAGATCGGCGGCCGTCGTCTCGGAGATGCAGATGATGCGATCGACTCGCCCCTGGACTCGCGCGCGATGCAAACGGTAGGGCAGGCTCCGCCGCTTCGCCTCATATTCAGGAAAGCGTTCTTCGATCAGGTCATGCTTCGTCACCACGATCGGGCAACGCGCCACCCGCGGAATGAAATCGTGCACCACGTGGAGGAGCGAAATTCCCTCGCCGGTGAAAGCCCGCAGATAATGCAATTCATCCACCAAATGCGCGCCGCGGTGTTGCCAGTGTGGGAGGCGACGGTAACGCCAGTTTCGGTTTTGCCGGAAGACATCGCGCAACTCCGCCACCGGCTCCTCTTCCGAGCCGAACAGGACGAACGCCTGCTCCCCCGCGATCTCGGAGAGGCCGCGGACCAGTTGCACTACATAGCGGTAATGTCCCGCGGTCATGCGCAGGTGGTCCAGAGTCGAGAAATCAATCGCGATGGACATGCTTGGGGACAGCGGGAGCAATCCCGCCGCCTCAAAGTGCTAGCACAGCGCAGGCCAGCGCCCAAGGCTTTAACGCCCCTTCAGCCACTGCACCAGCCGGACCAGGCGCGGGCCGACCACGGCCTGCACGCCCAAACCGAGGAGAGTGAACGAAGGCGCCACGCCCGCCTCCCACGCGTGGAAGAAAAGCGTGCGCAAGACCGCGCCCCGCGCCCCTAACGAGTTCAATTGGTGAATCATATCGCCCGCGGCCGAGGCGATGGCCTGGCGTTCCTCCCTCGACGCGCCGCTACGCAGAATGGGCCGATAAATTTCCCGCCGAATCTCCTCGTGCATGGCCACGAGGGCGTGGACCGACTTCGATTCCTCGTGCAAACGGTAGCGCGAGAACAATTCCGGCACGTAAAGGAAAGGCACCCCGCGCGCGGCCAGTTTCAGCCAGAGATCGTAGTCCATGCAGTAGTGCAAATCCTCGCGCACGCCCGGCGGGACCATGCTGGTGCGGAAAAAACAGGACGGCTGCGCGATGAAGCGATGCGCCAGATGACGCAGCCGCGAGTGCGGCTCGGACCGGAACTTCTCCACCACCGTCTCGCCATCCGCCGCGACGTAAACGCAATCGCCATAAACGACGCCGACCTCCGGGTTCTCCGCGAAGAGCTGCGCCACGCGCTGCAAGACGCCGGGCTCGAGGAGATCGTCGCTGTTCAGCCAGGTCCAGATATCGCCGTGGACGTGGGCGAAGCCTTTGTTGAGCGCGTGGCTTTGGCCGCGATCGCGCTCGCTTTCCCAATGGCTGAGCTGCGCCGCATACCGCCGGATAATCTCGACGCTGCCGTCCGTGCTCCCGCCATCGATCACGATCAATTCGAGGTCGGGATAATTCTGGTCGAGGAGCGAGCGCAAAGTCGCTTCCAGGTAGGACGCCTGATTGAACGAAGGCGTGACGATGCTGATCTTCATGCCGTGCGTGATCTGCGCGAACCATTCCAAATAATCCGCCACCATCCGGCGCCGATCGAACCGCGCGCGCGCATCGGCCGCCGCGGCGTGGCCCATCGTCTCCCGTCGCGCGGGATCGTCCAGCAGCGCGTTAATCGCTTCCGCCATGGCCTGCGCATCGCCCGCCGGCGTCAGCAGACCAGTCGCGCCGTCGCGGATTTGCTCGGGGATTCCGCCCACCGCCGTGGCGACAACCGGCGTGCCGCAGGCCAGCGCTTCCAAGACCGAAGTCGGAAACGTATCCGCGCGCGCCGCGTGAAGGTAGAGATCGGCCGCCTGATAAAAATCCGTCAGCCGCCGGCTGTCCGTCGTGAACGGGACGAAACGAATCTCCGCCTTCCCGATCCGCTCGCTCGGCGCCTCTTCGCCGACCGCGAGAAAAATCAGCGGCCGCTCCGTCAGCCGGCTGATCGCCGCGCGCAACGTTTGGTAATCCTTCCAAACATTCCCGCGAATGCTGAGCGCGGTGAAGAGCAGAACGTCGGCGTCCGGCGGAAGACCGAGCCGCGCCCGCGCCGCCGCGCGATCGCCCGGCTGGAAAATCTCGAGATCGATCCCGTTCGGAATCACGCGACTCTCGATCATCGCCGGCGCCAGCATCGATCGCTCCGCGCGCTCCAGCAGCCACCGACAAGGCGCCGCCACGTAAAACCGGCTCTGCGCGTAGAGCGCGCGTTTGCGTTGGAAATTAAACGCCGTCTCATCGCGCTCGATCGCGGGCGGGATGGTCAGGTCTGGGCATTCGCCGCAGCCGATCTCCCAGCGCTCGCACTCGAACGAATGCGCGCAGTGCCCCGTCGTGAGCCAGGCATCGTGCAAGGTGATGACAAGCGGCACGCGCCGCGACAGCTCGGGCAGAAAACGCAGATCGAAATAATCGCGATGCAAGTTGTGCGCGTGCACCAGTTGCGGAGCGAAGGGCGGGAGCCGCAGCAGTTTCCGCGTGCCGGGATAATGAAAGAGCTCGTGCCCGCGCCAGCGATCGATCTCATTCCGCAAATCGCCCAGCCGCGAAAGCGTGTGCGTCACTTTCGGCCAGACGCGCACCCGCCGCGCGAGCAACCGCTTCGTCGCTTCGCTCGAAAAAATGGCGCCAGGCGTTCTTTGGAATCTCAATCACGTCGTCGCGCGTCGTCGCTTTCGTCCCCACCGCCAACGCCGCTCGGCAGCCGCGTTCGGCGTAGCCGTCGAGCAGACTGAGCGCCATCTGCTCCGCCCCGCCCGCGCGGTCGCTCGTGCTCACGAGCAGGATGTTTGGATTATCCACGGAACCAGGCGCGCAGTTGACGTTCGAATTCCGGTCCATCCCAATCCCGCACCAGATAACGCGGGAGCTCATGCGGCGACGCGCGGCGCTCGACCGCGCCCTCGACACAGGTGACCGCGGAGCGGAAATGATTCGCCGCGCAAACCGCGACCGCGCTTTGGTTGAACGAACCGTAGGGATAAGAAAAATGCGGCTCCGTTTGTCCGACGATTTCTTCCAGTTGTTGCTGGCTCCCCGCGATCTCAGCCTGCTGTTCCTCCGCGGTGCGGAAATCGAGATCGCAATGCGTGATCGTGTGCGCGCCGAGTGTGAGCAGCGGCTCGGCGGCGAGCGTCTTCACTTCCGCTTCGTTCACGCAACGGTGCAGCGGACGCGACGTTTCCGCGCTTCCCGTCAGCGTCGCGCAACTGCCGCAGCACGTCCTGTTGCAAAGGTTCCGCGAGCGGCCGCAGCGCGGCGTGCAGTTCCACGAAAAGCTTTTGGCGCGGCGTCCGCTCGTCCGGCATGCAGCACATTCCACGAGTCGTTTTCCGTCGCTGCTTCGCCCACGCTCCATTCGCGCGCGCGACCATTGATTTGCAGACGCACAACTTCCGGAAGACGAGCCGCGCCCAGCGTGAGCCGTTCGAGATCGTCCCACCAAAATTCCCGGTCGCGCCCGATGTATCCGGTGGCGAGGTAGATCGTCGCCGGCATGGCGAATTCGCGCAGAAGCGGAAGCGCGTTCTCCAAGATTGTCGAGATAGCCGTCGTCGAAGGTGATGACGACGCCGCGCGGCGGGCGTCTGCCGTTGGCCAGTTCGCCGAGAGCGAGCGGCTTCGCCGTCCGCCGAATGACTTCGAGGTGGGCGCGGAAATTTGCCGGACGGACGGAGAGCAGATGCGGATCGCGCTCCGGCTCGAAGACGCGGTGGTAACAGAGAATGATCGGCGGCGCGGAGAGCGCGCGCCGCGTGCTCGCGAGCGTTCGCCTAACGAGGCGTTTGGCGCCGCGTGCCTTTCGTCGAGCCTGGCCGGAGAGCTGCGCCAGCGTGGACGGCGTAGCTCGCGCGCAGTTCATGCGCGACCAGTCGTCCGCGTTTCCGCGTTCGCGCCGGTTTGCTTCAGATAATTCTGCAGCCAATGCAGAAAGGCGCGGCGCGTTTCCTCGGCGCGGCCAGTGCGCCAGGCGTGGGCGTTGCAGGAATCGTCGTGTTGGCGATAGCGATACCAGGATTTCGACGCCGCGTAGACGGGATGCGCGAGACAGATCTTCGCGTGCAGGACGAGGTCTTCATACATCCCCGTGAACTGCTCGTCGTAGCCGCCTACACTCTTCAAAATTCCAGCGCGAATCATGATCCCGCTCGGGATGTGGCGTTCGTCTTCGAGAAAAAGATGGAGCAACTCCGGCGGCTGCACCAGGCGATCGGCGGTTAATCCCAGATCCTGCAGACGATCGACATCCGACGGCCGGCCGGTCCAACTGTGCCAAAGTTCGAGCGGCCCATAAACGTAAGCCGCCTCCGGATGGCGCTGCAGAAGTTCGCGTTGCTCCGCCAGTTTCTCCGGACGCCAAACGTCATCGGCATCGAGGAAGGAAATGAATTCACCGCGCGCATGGCGCAGGCCGAGATTGCGCGACGCGCTCATCCCGCGATTGGCGCCGCCCTCGTGCTCGAGATAGCGAATCTTTTCCGGAAAACGCGCCGCGAAATCCTGCGCGATATGCGGGGCGCGATCGGTCGAGCCATCGTCGACCAGGAGCAGTTCCCAATCGTCGCAGGTTTGCGCGAGCACGCTCTCGATCGCCTCGGCCAGGAAGGCGTCGCCATTGAGAAAAATTGTGATGACTGAAACCACCGGCGGCGTCCTTTGCGTTTAGCTGGCGGGCTTGGTCGCCCGCGCCGTCACGAGCATGACGAATTCCGGATCCACTTCGTTCAGCTCGGCCTCGGTCAATTCGCCGCCGGAGATGCCGAAGAGAAACGACGCGGCCGTCAAAACGTTGCCGTGCGTTTCGATCTGCACGTGGTCTCTCGGGAAAACTTCGCCGAGCATGCGCTTCACCGCCAGGCTGGTGAAACGCCAGTAATCGCCCCAGCCGCGCTCGACATCGTACATGCTGAGCTGGCTGATGCTGGGGAAGGTGGCGAGCAAAACGCCGCCCGGTTTCAGCGCGCGCTGCGCGGTCTGGAGCGCGTCCTGGAAACGGTAGATGACGTGGATCGTTTGCGTGAGGATGAGGCAATCGAAGACGCCTTCCGGCACGCCCGCGCCCGTCTCGAAATCGCCCACCAGCGTCGCCTCCGGATTGCCGGCGACGGCGTGGAGCACATCGGATTGCGTGACCTTGTCGCCGCCGAAACGCGTGGTGTATTCGCGATCGCCAATCTCGAGGACGCGGCCGCGGATGGCGTCGCTATTTTTGGCGAGAAACTTGTGCATGAAATAGCGGTCGATCGGTTCGCCGCGGTGATAACCGAAATCGCGCGAGACCGGCTGGGTGCGGCGCAGATCGCCGAAGCGGACCGGCTTCGGACCGAAACGCCGGCGCTGCCAATGGCGGCGGAGACGCTCGAAGGTTTCTCGCGGCAGAAGCGCGGCGGCGGAGGCGGAGAGAATCTTATTCACGACGTTATTTTTCGCAGAGGAAGAGCGTGCCGCCGTCCTCGGCTGACGGCTCCGTTTTGATGCGAGCGAAATGCGGGCGCAGCGCGGCCGCGAAGCCCTCGACGCGAAACCAATCGAAGTAGGGATCGCGCGCCTGCCCGGCGATCTCCGCGCGCGTCGGCGACGGGAAAGCGACAAGGAGCGTGCGCGATGTGAGCTGGGCCGAGCGTGCCGGCGATTTGTTCGAAACGCAGACGCCGCTCGAAAATCAGCAAGGGGAGAAGATCGAGCGCGATGACCAGCTCGCACCGCAACCGCTGCAAGCGCGGGGGCGAGGACGGAGTTGCCGACGCCGTAGCCCGGCGCGGGCGCAGCGAGATCGACGACCAGTGGAAGGATGTTGGCCTGCTCAGCGTGCGCACGGAGGTAGAGCGCATTCGCCTGCGCTTCGTCAGGCTCAAGCGCGACGACCTGCGCGCCAGCGGCGGCTGCCGGCCATGCCGCATCACTTCCACCCACCACGAGGACGCTGGCGGGAGTTTGTCCGGCGAGAAGACGAGCGACCGCGGGATGCGGATTGCCGCGCTCGGCGCGTCTTTTCTTCGAATTTCAAACTGCGCTAGCTCCTTTTCCAGACTCGTTAGGCGCTTGGTCAGAATGGCCGCGGGATCGGCCGGCGCGCTGAGAGTGCGGGTGCGTCGGCGCACGGCCTCCGCGCCGCGCTGGTAGAGGCTGGCGGTTCCATTCCTGGTCACGGCGGCGAAGGATTCGGCGAGCGGGTGTTGATCGTATTCAGTCAACAGGAGACGCGCGAGGCGGCCGTGGCCGGCGGCGGAAAGTTCGAGCGAGCGCAGGTAGTAGCTGCGCAGGTCTTTTTCGAATTGCGCCGCGAGCACATTCGCGTCGCCGGCGAGCGGCACGATGGAACTGAAATCGACGAAGAGCGGACGACAGCCGCGGAAGAGAATGTTCCAGGGCGCGACATCGGTCAGGGTGAGTCCGCGGGCGGCCAATTGACGAAGGAAGCGAATGGCGAAGAGGCCGGCGTCGCGCAGCATGGCGGGCGGCCATTCATAAGCGTAGCTGACGAACGGGAACGCGCTCGTGTTGCACGACGAGCGGAAAACCGGGCAACGTCAGATCGGTCAGCTCCGTGCGCGGAATAAACTCCTGCGCGATCAGTTCCGCGACGGTTCCGTCCGCGAAAATCCCGCGCGTGAACTCGACGCACTTTTCAGGAATGCCGCGATAAAGTTCGCCGTTCCACCAAAAGACGCGGCCGTTCCCGTCGCAAAAAGACGTGGGATGAAACTCGATCTCTGCCAGCGTGGGCGCGCTCACGCGGTCTCTCCGTTGACCGACCATTTGTTCTTCAGCAGGCAGAGCACCCAGTTGCGCGCTGGCATCTTGCCCGAGCCGTGGAAATCATCCGGCTCGACGTCGAAGACAGTCGCCTGCGCGAGGTAATCGGCGACAGCGCCGCCTTTCAGGAGACGCAGATTCACGAAGCAACGTCCGGGCGTGAGATTGATCGGATCGGTCAGGCAGGTGACGTGGCCTTCCATGGGCAGAATTTCCGGCAAACCGCCCGCCGCGTCGCTATCGAAAACGAAAATGCCGGTATCGGAAAAATCGTAAACCGACGCGACGAACTGCGCTTTCAGGAGCGGCTTCGGAGAGCGGTAGCCGATGGTGATTTTAAGGCGACTGGAGGAGCGGATGGCGCCGTCATCGGCCACAGCTTCAATTTTTACGCTCGTTAGGCGCGCGCTGCCGTCCCCGTGGCGGTCGGTGCGTTCTTCGAGGACTTTGATCTCTCGCGCCTCGGCCGCGCGCAGATAATCCTGCACCACTGCGCTGGCCGGGCCGTCAGCCTGCACGGAGCCATCGTGGATCCAGAGCGCGCGATGGCAGAGCGATTGGATGGAGGCGAGATTATGGCTAACGAGCAGAACGGTGCGCCCGGCGCGCGAGATGGTGTCCATTTTGCCGAGACATTTTTTTTGGAACGCGCTGTCGCCGACCGCCAGGACTTCGTCGACCAGCAGAATCTCCGGTTCGAGATGCGCCGCGACGGCGAAAGCGAGCCGGACATACATGCCGCTGGAGTAGCGTTTGACCGGCGTGTCGATGAAGTCCTCCACTTCGGCGAAGGCCACGATCTCGTCGAACTTCGCGTGAATCTCGCGCGTGCGCATGCCGAGGATGGCGCCGTTGAGAAAGATGTTCTCGCGGCCGGAAAGATCGGGATGAAAGCCGGTGCCGACTTCGAGCAAGCGAAGCGGCCCGCCCGCGCAAGAGCGCTTCGCCTTTGGTCGGCTCGGTGATGCGCGAGAGAATTTTCAGGAGGGTGGATTTGCCGGCGCCGTTCTGGCCGATGATGCCGACAATTTCCCCCGCGCGGAATGCTGAACGACACGTCGCGCAAGGCCCAGAAATCGCTGCGCTTCGATGGCGTTGCGGCGCCGCCGGAACGGAACCGGTTCCAGCCCCGCTCGATCGAATCGCGGATGCTGGTGGCGCCGATGCGCCCGAGGCGATAGCGCTTCGAAATGCCGTGCAGCTCAATGATGGGACGCATGGCGGGAACTCAAACGGTGTCGATGAACGTGCGCTCGGTTTTTTGAAAAAGCACGATCCCGGCGAGGAGCAGGCCGAGCGCGACGAGCACGGAAATCGCATACTCTCCGACGCGCACCTCGCCTTCCCCGAGAAGGAGAAAGCGCGCCAGCTCGATCACCGGCGCGAGGGGATTGAGCGCGGCGGCCCAATGCCAACGGGCCGGGACTTTCGAGAGCGGATAGATGATCGGCGTGAGATAAAGCCAGACCTGAATGGCGAGCGGGAGAGTGTGCTGCAGGTCGCGGTATTTCGCCGTCCAGGAGGCGATGAGCAGTCCGGCGCCGAGGCTGACCGCGGCGGTCTGGAGCAGGAGCAGCGGCAGAAAAATCGCGCGCGGATCGGCCCCGAAATGTTCGCCCGCGCTGGTGAAAAATTTGTAGTAGCACCAGAAGGCGGCGAAGAGCGCGACTTGAATGAGGAAGGAAATGACGCCCGAGACGCACGACCGAGAACGGGACGATGAGGCGCGGGAAATAGACCTTGCTGAAGAGCTGCGTGTTGGTGACGAAGGTGCCGGCGATTTGTTGGAAGGCCTGCGCGTGGTAATTCCAAAACAAGCAGGCCGCAGAGATAGAATAACGTCGGCGGAAGGCCATCGGTCGAGATGCCGGCGAAGTGGCCGAAGACGAGGGTGAAGACCACCGTCATGATGAGCGGCTGCACGATCGCCCAGGCCGGGCCGAGCGCGGTCTGTTGATAGCGGGCCACGAAATCGCGCCGGACCAGGAGCAGAAGCAAATCGCGGAATTGCCAGAGCGCACGGACATCGATCCGCAGCCAGCTCTGGTTAGGCCGGATGCGAATCTCGAAGCCGGAATCTGGAAGCGCGCTCATTCCCGCCGACACTACATGAGCGCCGGCCATCTCGCCCATCTGTCTTTGTTCGCGGGAATCCATCTCGCGCCTGGTAGAGCAACTCCCAAGCCGATCGCCGCGGGCGACGCCGCCTTAATTGGTCCGACCCCAGAGAAACGCGTCCTCAAAGGTCACCCAGGCCGCCACTCGTTGGCGCAAACGCCGCGCCCGTTCCGCTTCGCGCGCACTGAGGTCGTGTTGTTCGTCGCGGATCGGTCGCCAGATCGAAGAGCGACTCGCGACCGCTGGTCACGTCGTAAATGTATTTCCAATCCCCCTCGCGCACGCCGAAAACACTCCCGCCCGCGATCGCCATGAAATAAGCGCGCGGCGGCCGCGCCGGATCGAAGAGGCTGAACCCCTGCCAGCCGTCCGGCGGCTTGATCCCGAGCAGGTCCGCCATGGTCGGATTGATGTCGACGTGGCCGCCGATCGCCTCTGATCGCCCGCCCTCGGGAAAGAGGCGCGGATTCCAGACCATCAACGGCACATGCACTTCCTCTTCGTAAACGGACCAGGCGTGGCCGCGCTGTTGGTGCGGATCGGCAAACGCCTCGCCGTGATCGCCGGTCACGACGACGAGCGTATCGTCGGCAATTCCACGTGCCCGCAGAGTCGCGAAGACGCGCGCCAATTGCGCATCGGTCTGTTGCAGGATGGCGAGGTAGCGCGCGAGATCGGAAGCGAAAGGCCCGCGCGCATCCGCCGGCGGCAACTGCAACGGCGCCGTCCCTTCGCTGAGCAGATAAGGATCGTGCGTCTGATCCGTCCAGCAGACAGCGAAGAAAGGCCGCGCCGGTTCTTGTTCGATAAAGTCGCGCAAGCGATCGAGCGCGCAGCGATCTTCCCCGCCCCACGAGCTGAGCACGGGACAGCCGAGATTCGAGGCGTCAGCCAGAAGATCGAACTGGCCGTGGCGGCTGAGGAGCCAGAATTGATCGCGCCAATAAAGATCGCCCGGCGTGATATAGGCCGTGCGCGCGCCGCGCGTTTTCATCTCCGCGGAGAGCGGCTCCGGGATCGGCTGCCCGTCTTCGAGCAAGGCGTAGTGCCACGGCAGCCCTGGATAAACCGAGAAAAGCAGCGGCCGGAACGAGGCAAAGGTGAAACTGGCGTGCGCGTAGATTTGATTGAAGACGAGCGCGTGCCGCGCCTCCGCACTGAGCGTGGGCGTGTAATCCGTCGGGTGCCCGTAAAGCCCGAGATACTTCGCGCCGACCGATTCGAGAATGATAACGATGACGTTCTTCGGCCGCTCCACGCCCGGGTGGTAGCGGAAAGTGCGCGGCACTCGCTCCCGCGCGCGCGCCGTAGGTGCGAAACTCATCCAGATATTCGGGCGGGAAATCCTTTGGGAAACTCGGACGCGCCCCGCCCGTTAACCGCAGCACGCTGGTGCGCAGCAATTCCACGTGCGGGCTGAGCGCGAGAAATTCCAGCTTCTCCGCTTCCCAGCCGCGCCGCTGCAAACTCCAGCCGACCGCAATCCAGAGCACGCCAAACGCCAGCGCTGCGCCGAGTGCAAGTCGGCTGCGCCACGGTCGCCGCGCCAGCGCGTAAAAAAACGCGGGCACGAGCAGGAGTGCGAGCGCGATCGGCCAGGTCAGACGCTCGGCGATCGAGGATCGAATGGCCGCCGCGTTGCCGATCAGGCCAAAGAGATTGTAGGTGAGCGGCCGATTAAAATAACGGAAGAGCCCGATCGCGCCGACCGCGTAGAAGGCGCACGCGGTGAAGAGGAAAAGAAATAGACCGCGCACAAGGCGCGCGCTCGCGCGGCCAGCGGGCGCAAAGCAGGAGCGCAATGGCGCCGACCGCGCCGGCGCTGAGGGCGAAGAGCGCGTCGCGCCAGGAGGAGGCGAGTAAAGTGAGCCCGCGCGCGCCGACTTGCGGCCACCACGGGATGGCGCCGGAAAGCGCTTTGGCCACGACGAGGAACAGGGCCAGCCAGCAGCTGGCGCCGAGCAAAACCAGCAAGGGCGAGGATGGCTTGGTCGGCATTTGCCCCAAACTAGCACGCTCGGCAGCGCGCGGCTCCGTCCGGTCCGCGGTTCGGGAAAACCGGTTGTATCGGAGGGGGCTCTTGTTTAGTTACGCGCCACCGTGTCCGCGCGAATTTTTCTTCTCCTCCTCTGCGCCGCACTCGCCACGCGCGGTCTGCGGGCGGATGAATTGACCCGCCAGGCGCAGGAGGAATTGCGCAAGCGCAACCTCTTCCACGGCGACATCGACGGTCTCGTCACGCCCGCATTCACCGATGCGCTTCACCAATATCAAGAACGCAAAGGCTTCCCCGCCACCGACGAAATCGATGCCGACACCCGGCGTTCGCTCAACCTGGAAACCGAAAGCCTGAGCGGTGAATTGCCGAACGTGCCCATTTTGCGCAGCGACCGCGGCTCAGTGATTTGGAGCAACCGCGAGTCCGGCCCTTTCGCGATCGAGAACGAACCCGCGCCTCCGAGCGCACCACCGCCCACGCGCGAGGAAGTGCGCGCCTTTCTCCACTCCGTACCTCGATGCCTGCCAGACGCCGGCGGTGACGGACGATCTGATGTTCTATGGTTTTCGCGTGGACTACTTCGTCCATGGACTGGTGACGCGGAGCTACATCAAGAACGAACTCGTGGCCTACAATCAGCAGTGGCCCGATCGGCAATACACGCTGGGTGACACGATCACGATCGAGGAACGCGGCCCTCAAACCACCGCGCGCTGCCAGATCGCTTTTAAACTGGGGAACGCCAAGCAAAATCGCAACGCCACCGGCATCATGCGCGCCACCTTCGCGCTGGCGCGCCGGCCGGATATGCGCTGGCAGATCGTAGGCCAGCACGAAGAGCGCGTGCGTCCCGTGACCAAACATCGGACCACGCGCAAACCGAAGCCGCCGCTCCTGAAGCGCATGGGCCGGACGCTTCGGAAAATTTTTCACTAGCTCGGGCCGCGCCGCTCATGTTTTCCTAAGCGCTCGGATCCGGCTTTATGGACGAGTTCAGCTACCTCTCCGTTCTCCTCTCCATCATCATCGGGCTCGCGGTGACGGAGATTCTGCAAGGGTTCCGCGAGCGCATGCTCGCGCGGGCGCGGATTAAGGAATATTGGCCCACGCGGTTGTGGGCCGGCACGCTTCTATTGGTCAGCGCGCAAACGTGGTGGGCCATGTTCGATCTGCGCAATCGGCATAACTGGGAGTTCAGCCAATTCCTCACGCTTCTCGGTCAGGCGATCGCGCTTTACCTGGTCGCGGGCCTGGTCTTCCCAAAGTTCCCCGAAAAGGAAGTGGTCGATCTTCGGGAGCACTATTTTGCACACCGGAAGCCCTTCTTCAGCCTCCTCATCGCGAGCGCCGCCCTCAGTATTTGCCGCGATCTGGTCCTCAACCACGCGCTGCCAGCGCGGACCAATCTCGCCTTTCACGCCGGCTACATCGCGCTCGCGCTCGCCGGCATTTTTGTCGCCAACGAAAAATTCCACAAAGCGCTCGCGGTCATCACCGCGATCGCCTTTGTCGAATACGTCATCACCCTCTTCACGCGGCTGCCGCAATGAGGCCGGCGCGGCCGGTCATTTCTTGCACCACTGATCGACCCAGTCGTTCACCGTCTTGTACCAGAGCTGCGAGTTTTGCGGCTTGTTCACCCAATGCCCTTCATCGGGGAAGTAGAGCATCTTCGATGGAACCCCGAGCCGTTGCAGCGTGGTGAAAAGCTGGAAGCCTTCCGCGACATCGAGCCGGTAATCGAGCTGCCCGTGCACGACGAGCGTGGGCGTCTTGAATTTGTCGGCGAAAAGGTGCGGCGAAAATTTCCGGTAGAGCTCGCGGTTTTTCCACGGCGGGCCTTTGAATTCCCACTCGTTAAACCAAAGCTCCTCCGTCGTGCCGTAGGCGGACTCGGTGTTGAAGACGCCGTCGTGCGAGACGATGGCCTTGAAGCGATCGGTGTGACCGAGCACCCAGTTCGCCATGTAACCGCCGTAGCTCGCGCCCAGCGCCGCCTCGCGCTCTTTGTCGATGAACGGATACGTCTTCTCCACGTAATCGAGGCCCTTCATCAAATCCTCGAACGGCGCGCCGCCCCAATCGCCGCTGATCGCATCGGTGAACGCCTGGCCGTAACCGGTCGAGCCGTGGAAGTTGATCATCACCACCACGTAGCTGCCGGTGGCGGCGAAGAGCTCGCGCGTTCCAGCGATAGGTCCAGGAATTTCCCCACGCGCCCTGCGGTCCGCCGTGGATCAAAAACTTCAGCGGATATTTTTTCTTCGCATCGAAGCCGGGCGGCTTGAGCAGGAAACCCTGCACGTCTTCGTCCTTCGCGCCCTTGAAGGTGAAGGGCTCCAGCGGCGGCAGCTCGATCTGCGCGAGCACGGCGTCGTTCATGTGCGTGACGTAGGTCAGGTTGCGATTTGCCGGAGAAGATCGAGGCGCGCGATCTCGCTCGGCGCACTGATCGAGGCGCGGCTGAAGTAGAGGAAGTTTCCGGCCAGCGCGAGATCGTCCGCATGCAGGCGCGCCAGTTCGCGCGGCTGTTTTTTCATTCAACGCCAGCGACGTAGATCGGCTGTTCACCGTGATCTTCCGCGCTCAGGTAGATCGACTCCGAGTTCGCCGCCCAGACGTAGCTTCCGATCGAGCGATCCCAATCTTTCGTCGCGTCGCGCGCAGTCTCCAGTGTCGCGCTGGTAAACAAAGAGCCGGCTCTTATCCGCTTCGAAACCCGCCGCGCGCCATCGATGTCCAGGCGAGCCATTTTCCGTCCGGCGAATAGAGCGGCGTGGAATCGTTGCCTGGGCTGGTGGAGATTTTCTTCGGCTCACCGCCCGCCATCGGGACGAGGAAGATCTCGTTGTTCGTGCTCGTCGCTTCCACTTCATCGATGTTGCTGGTGTAGGCGACTTCCTGGCCATCGGGCGAAATCGCATACATGTCCTGCCCGCCGAGATTGAAGGGCGGCACATCGTGATCGCCCGGCGTGAGATCGTGCGCCGGCACCGTCTCCGGCTGCCCGGCCACGCTGAAGGCGCTGACCGCAAAGAGATGGCTGCGTTTGAACTCGGTGAACGCGTTCCAGTGCCGATAAAGCAGACGATCGAAAATCTTCGCCTTCACCTTGCTCTGCTTCAGTTCTTCATCGCGCTTTTGATTGCAGCCGTCGTCTTTGCAATCCGCGATAAACCGCCGAGACGAAGACGATGTTCTTCCCTTCTGGCGACCAAACGCCGCCGTCCGCGCCGGTCGAGATCGCGGTCACTTGATGCGCCACGCCGGTCAGCGCGCCCGCGCTGGAATCGAAATCGCGCATCCAGATCTGCGTCGGATCAGTCGCCTTCGAAGTGAAGATGAGCTTCGTCCCATCCGGCGAAAAACGCGGACGCTCCTCTTCATTCGTCCGAATCCGGATTCAAACGCTTCGCCTCCCCGCCATTCGCCGGCACGATCCAGAGATGCGATTTCTTCGTGTTCTCTTGCAGGTCGACATCTGTGGCGGCGAACACGACCCACTTCCCGTCCGGCGACGGCACCGGTTCGCCGAGGCGTTTCAACTTCATCATGTCTTCGAAGGTGAAGGGACGTTTCGCGGCGGGCGACAGGGGCGGCGGTGTGTTTTGCGCGAACGACGTGGCGGCGAGGACGAGGGAGAGGAGGAGGATTTTCAGATACATAGAGATGGGGAGCGTTAGGCGAGAAGGTGACACGTTAGCGGACATCGAGTTCGAAAAAGATGCGGAGTCGGAAGGGCTTGCCGGCGGCCGGCCCGGGTGGAGGCGCGACTTTGCGGATGCGATCGCCCACGGCGGCGATGGAAGCGTCCACCGCGGAGTCGCCTGATGAGCGTTTGATGTTGAAGCTGAGCACGCGGCCGCGCGGATCGATCTCTACATCCACGGGCACGGAAATTTTCCCGCGGCGCGCGGTGACGCTGACCGGTTGCACCCAGGCTTTGTAAAAGCGCGAATGCATCCGGTTGCTGTAGGCGCCGAGGTCCGCCGTGCTCGATCGTCCGCCACTGGCGCAAGCGCCGAGCAGGCAGGCGATCGCCAGGCAAACGGCGCAACGCACAAAGTTCATGACCGCCGCCAAAGTAGGGAAGGCGAGACGCCCCGTCCAGAACGCGCGGCGAGAGACGGCGGCATTGTCATTCTGACTCGGGCCGGTCATGATGGTCGCCCCCCAGGAAATCCATGGCGTTGCCATCTCTCGTTCGACGCGCCCTCCGGCGAAGCGTGCCGCTAATTGGCGGAGCGTTGGCCTTGGCTTTTGCCTCGGGGAAAGTCGGCGCGACAGAGCGCCGCTACGAACGCGACCTCGCGATCATGGACCGCGCGCTGGCGGAGGCGAAACCGGATGCGCCCTGGATTCGCTTCGGCGATGTCGGGATTACGCGCGAGCGTTTGCAAGAATTGCGCGCACGGCTGGCGGCGGGCGATCTGGATTTTGTCACGCCGGGCGGGACGAGCTTCAAATGGCCGGGCGGGGTTGTTTATTACCGCTTCAATCCGGCGCAGGTGAGCGACGGCACGATCACGGCCGGCAAGATGCAGCAATTCCGCGACAGCATCGCGGAGTGGGCGGGCTGGGCGAACGTGACCTTTACGGAATCGATCACCGCGCAGCCGAACTACGTCACGGTGCGGCAGGATCCCTCGTTAGGCGGCGGGTTTTCCAGCGCGGTCGGGAGTGGCGGGCGGGGAGCAGTTTCTCGATCTCGGGCCGAACGCGTGGAATCGCGGCACGATCTGCCACGAGATGGGCCACGTCCTCGGCCTCTGGCACGAAATGCAACGGACGGATCGCGACACTTTTGTGGTGATCAATTTCAGCAACATCCCGACCGGGGCGCAGGCGAACTTCGCCATCATCCCCGGGAGCACGAATCATAACGCCTACGATTTTTTCTCGGTCATGCATTACGACCGGCGGACGTTCGCGATCAATCCGAACCTCGACACGATCTCGATGCAGCCGGCTTACGCGCAGTTCGCCGACATCATCGGGCGCGTCACTTACCGCACCCTGAGCAAGCTCGACCGCAAAGGGATGGCGGAAGTGTATGGCGATCCCACGCCGCTCCCGAGCGCGGTGGTGGTGAACACGAAAGAGGGCGGGCGCGGGAGTTTGCGAAATGCGCTCTACTACGCCTTCGATCGTTCGACTGACATGCCGCCGGTCGCGACGCCGGTGGTCTTTAATATTCCGCTGGCCGATCCGGGATTCGCGGGCGGCGTTTTCACGATCAAGCCCACCTCGCTGATGGTGGCGCCCGGCGCGGGCACCACGATCGATGGCGCGACGCAAACAACCTTCACCGGCAACACGAACGTGAACGGCCCGGAGATCGTGCTCGATGGTTCGCAGATCGCGGCGCAAAACATCGGGCTCTTCGCGGAGGGGCTACAATTGCGGGAAGCGAATTGCGCGGTGCGCAACCTCGTCATCAACGGCTTCAACCTTCAGGGCATCTCGATTCAAGGAATGGCGGCGACCGGCAATGTGGTCACCGGCTGCTACATCGGCACGAACAACGCCGGCACCGCGGCGGCGCCAAACGGCCTCGGCGGCATCGAGATTTTCGGCGGCGCGCACAGCAACACGATTGGCGGGACGAACGCGGCGGCGCGGAACGTCATCTCCGGGAACACGTTTTCCGGCATCCGCCTCTTCGACGCCGGCACCACCGGCAACGTCGTCATCGGAAATTACCTCGGGACGAATCCCGCCGGCACCGGCGCAGTCGCGAATGGTTTCGCCGGAGTGGAGATCGATGGCGGCGCGCACGGCAATGTCGTCGGCGCGACCAGCGCGAGCGGGCGGAATCTCATTTCGGGCAACAAGGGATACGGTGTCTTCATTGGCGAAACCGGTTCGGACGGGAACGTCGTCCTGGGTAATTACATCGGTGTCGATGTTGCCGGCGCGGCCGCGCTGGCCAATGGGTTTTTCAATCCGGCGACACACTTTTACACGCCGGGCGTCGGCGTTTTTAGCGGCGCGCAGGGCACGATCATCGGCGGCACGGCGGCCGGCGCGGGCAATCTCATTTCGGGCAATGCGGGCGGCGGAATCGCGATCGCGGACCCGGCGACGAGCGGCACGCTGGTGCAGGGGAATTTCGTCGGGACGAATGCGAGCGGCACGGCCGGCATCCCGAGCGGCGCTCCGGAAGCGGGCTACAATTTCGATGGGATCGCCATTTTCAACGGCGCGCATGACAACACCATCGGCGGGAGCGGGAGCGCGGCCCGCAATGTCGTTTCCGGCAACGCCAACAGCGGCCTTTCCATCAGCGGCGCGAACACGGCGAACAACTTTGTGCGCGGCAATTTCATCGGGAGCGACGCGAGCGGCGCGGTCGCGATCGCGAATACGCAGCTCGGCGTTGCCATCTTCGGCGGCGCGCACGACAACACCATCGGCGGGAGCGCGCCCGGCGTGGGCAATGTCATCTCCGGGAATGGCGGCGCGGGCGTGGGATTTTTCGATGCGGCCACGTCCGCGAATGTCGTGCAGGGAAATCTGATCGGCCTGAACGCAGCCGGGCTCGGCGCGCTCGGCAACGGCTACTCGGGCGTCGATTTTTTTCTGGCCGGCAACAACACCATCGGCGGGACCTCGGGCGGGGCGCGCAATTTCATTGCCGGCAATTCCGCCTACGGCATCTCCGTCGGCGGCGGCAACGGCAACGTCATCCAGGGCAACACGATCGGCCGCAATCCCGCGGGCGCGGCGGTGCCGAATGGGTTTGCCGGGGTGGCGCTCTTCAACGGCGCGCAGTCGAACACGATCGGCGGGAGCGCGGCCGGGGCGAGCAATTTGATCGCGAGCAATACCTTCGAAGGCGTGGCGATGTTCGACGCCGCGACCGCGAAAAACGCGATCAGTCGCAACTCCATTTTCGCGAACAGCGCGCGCGGCATCGGATTGTTTTCGGGCTCGAATAACGCGCAGCCATTTCCGGCTCTCAGCTCCGCCGTTCTCAGCACGGGCTCGAACCCGAACGGAACCGATGTGGCCGGGACAATAACCGCCGCAGCCAGCACCACCTTTACGCTGGAATTTTTCGCCAGTCCGATAGCCGATCCCTCCGGTTTTGGCGAAGGCCAATACTTTGTCGGCAGCGCTCCGGTCACCACCAATGGGAGCGGCAACGCCAGCTTTGCCGCGCCCCTGGCCGCGGCCATTCCCGCCGGCTACGTGGTGAGCGCGACTGCGACCGATCCGCTCGGCAATACCTCGGAGTTCTCCGCGGTTCGCACCGTGACTTCGACCGATAACGGCGCCGACGGATTGCCGGACGCCTGGATGCTGGCCAATTTCGGCCACATCGATCCGCGCGCGAACGATCTCTCCCGCGCCAATGACGACGCGGACGGCGATGGCCTGACGAATCTACAGGAGTTCATGGCCGGGACCGATCCGCGCTCGGCCACGAGCGGGCTGCGCGTGCTGGCGGTGACGAAGAACGGCAGCGATCTCTCGCTCGCCTTCCGTTCCGTGCCGGGAAGAACCTATCGCATCGAGGCGCGGGACAATTTCCTTCTCGGGCCGTGGCTTTTATTCGAGGATCAGGTGGTGGCAACCGGAACAACGACCGCGGTGACGGATTTCGGCGCGACGCTCGGGCCGCGGCGCGGCTATCGCGTCTCGGTCCAGCCTTAGAGCACGGCGCCCGACTTGTCCCGCTGGCTTTTGTTTATGACGATCACCCCCGGGAAAATCATTCTGCTCTGCTGGTTGATCTACGCGCTCGGGCTGACGTGGGCCTTGTTTCGCCGGCCGCCGCGTTCGCGCAATCCCTCGCTCCTCTCGCGTCGCCTAACGAGTCCGCTCAAGCTGCTCGTGGTCGGAGCGACGGGCGGCACCGGACGCGAATTGGTGAAACAAGCGCTCGCGCAGGGGCACCACGTGACGGCTTTCGTGCGCGATCCGACGCGGCTGTTGATCGAGCATGAGAATCTGAAAATCGCGCAGGGCGATGTGATGAACTACACCTCGGTCGAAGTGGCGATGGAGGAACAGGACGCGGTCTTGTGCGCGCTTGGGCACAAGCGTTTCCTTTATCCGACCACGATTCTCTCCGAGGGCACGCTCAATCTTTTGCGAGCGATGAAGCAATGCAAAGTGCCGCGCCTGGTCTTGGAGAGTTCGCTCGGTGTCTGCGATGCGGCGGGCCGGCTCGGCTTGATCGCCACGCTCTTCATGGTGCCAATGGTTCTGCCGTTTTACTTTTGGGACCGGCGCCGCCAGGAACGACTGGTCATGCACAGCGAGCCCGATTGGGTGATCGTGCGGCCCTCCGTCCTCACCAATGGCGCCGCGCGCGGCGAGTATCAGCACGGGAATGTCGGCAGCTATCTCCTGCCTACGTGGGTCGCGCGCGCAGACGTGGCGGACTTCATGATCAAGCAGCTCTCGTCCGACACTTATCTCGGCGCCGCCCCGGGCATCTGTTACTAGCCGCGGCCGGACGACTCCGCGGCGCGCATTGACTCCGCCCCGCGGCCTGCACGACACTCCCGCGATGGAATGCCCGATGCATGGCGAGAAGTCGCTCCAATATTATGGCGACTACCTCGGGATCGAGCGCCTCCTCGAGTTGCAAAAGCCGCTCAGCCTGAAAGAAGGCAAGCTGATCGCGCACGATGAGATGCTCTTCATCATCGTGCACCAGGCCTACGAGCTTTGGTTCAAACAAATCCGGCATGAGCTGGAGGCGTGCAGCGAAGTCCTGAGCAAACCCGCGGCGGACGACGACGGCCCGGACATGAACGTGGTCGTGCATCGCCTGAAGCGGATCGTGGAAATCTGGAAGCTGCTCAATCACCAGGTGGATGTGCTGGAAACGATGACGCCGCTCGATTTCCTCGAGTTCCGCGAACTGCTCCACGGCGCGTCCGGTTTTCAGAGCGTGCAGTTCCGCCAGATCGAGGCCGCGCTGGGATTGAAGATGGAGAACCGCTTCCGGCCCGAGTACTACAAGCACACCGAGCTGGGCGGGTTTAACGAAAAGGATTTCGCCGAGATCAACGAGTTCGAGGAGCGGCCCAGCCTGCTTGCAGATGGTGGAACGCTGGCTGGCGCGCGCGCCGTTTTTCGAAGAGACCTACTGGGAGCGAATGGCGCGGCGAACGCGGCCCGGAAGCGGAGGGGCGTCCGCCCTTTTGGCATGCACTATCGCAATCTCTTCGAGCGCAGCCTCTCGGACCGCGATGACAAGAGCGATCTGCTCGGCAAATTCGACGACATCTTTTTCGAACAAGGCTGGGGCGATTTCTCCGCCGCCGCGCTCCGCTCCGCGCTCTTCATCATGCTCTATCGCGATGAGCCGCTCTTCCGTCTGCCCTTCGCGCTTATCAACGCGCTGATCGAGATCGACGAACAACTCGCCACCTTCCGCTACCGGCATCTGCAAATGGTCCGCCGCATGATCGGCACCCGCGTCGGCACCGGGGGCAGCAGCGGCGAGCAATATCTGCAAGGCGCGGTGAACAAGAATTACATCTTCAAGGAACTGGCCGGCGTGATCACGTTCTTGATCGAACGCCGTAATCTTCCGGCGCTCCCGCCGCGCTTGCACAAGGCGCTGCGTTTCAGCTTTGCCGAGGCCTGAGTGAAGCGCCCGACTTTTTTCGTCGCAAGGGAGTCATTGCCCTCGGGCCGATCCGATGTTTTCATGGGGACTGCGTGAATCCTGTTTTCTCCACCTTTCATACGCTGGCCGCAGCGCTTCTTCTCACGAGCGCAACGGCGTTCGCGAACGATCGCGCGGAGGCGAATAGCGAGTGGATTCAGGAGTCGGAGAGTCGCGGCGTCGCCATTCAAAGCCGCCCGCACGAGGGCTCGCAGTTGAAGGAATTCAAAGGCGTAGGCACGATCGACGCGACGCCGAGCACGGTCTTCTCGATCCTCGATGACAGCGAGGCCTACCCCAACTTCATGCCCTACACCTCTGAGTGCCGGGTCTTGAAACGCGAAAAGAATACCGTCCTCGCCTACCAGCGGCTCGAGATCCCGCTCGTGAGCGATCGCGATTACACGCTGCGCTCGCAAAACGCGAAGTGGCTTGGCCCCGATGGCGCCATCTTCCGCATCCGCTGGGCGCCGGCTAATGCGGAAGGCCCCGCGGAGAAGCCGGGCGTCCTGCGCGTCAACGTCTGCGAAGGCGGCTGGCTGCTCGAACCAGACGGCCAGGGCGGCACCCGCGCCACCTATTCCATCTTCACCGACAGCGGCGGCGCGCTCCCACCTTTCCTGGCGAATAACGGCAGCCGCATCGCGATCCGGAAGGTGTTCGAAGCGATCCGCAAACGCGTGCGCGATCCAAAATTCGCCACCGCCAAAGCGGAGATCGACAGCGCAGTTGATTGAGATAAACGGGCGCCTGGTCAGCCTGCGCAGGTGCGCTCGGTTGGCTCTTTGTTTCGTAAGTCTAACGACCGCGCTGGCCGCCGAGCGCGAGCAATGGATCGAGGAACCGCGGACGCCCGACACCGCGGCCTGGATCGCGCGCCGCATCGTCGCCGCGCAGGCGAACGATCAACCGGAAATCGCGCGTCGTTTGCGGGATCTGCTCGGTCGCGCGCGCGTCGCTCCTTGCGCGAAGGAGAGCGCGTTTGTCTTCGCCAAGGGCTCCATTTATCGGCGCAAAGGTTGGGCGGGTGACGACAAACGCCTGCTCGACGTTGAGAAGTTCGGCGGGGAAAAACTGAGCATTGCCGATATGTCCGCCGACGGGAATCTGCTCGCATATTTCGTGGGCGATAGTGCGGCGGCTGAGCGCACAGTGCGTTTCTTCGACGTCGGCGCGGGCCGCGATCTACCCGATCGCCTGCCAGGCGCGCGCTACCACACGGTCAGCCTCGGCCCCGACAATGAAGGCGCCTTCTATGCGCGCGTCACAGCGGAAGGGACACGGATTTTTTACCACGAGTTTGGCGGCGATGCCGGCTCCGACAGAGATGTCTTTGGCGAGACCTACAACTACGAGCCGCTCGGCCCGAAGGATCAGATCTCGACCCAAGTAACGGACGACGGCGCCTACCTTCTCCTTTCCGTCCGGCGCGGTGCCGAAGCGAAACGCGTCGACGTTTACGCCCAGGAGCTGGAAGAGCCGGACGAGACGATCCGCCCCATCATTCACGGATTGGATAGTGATTTCCAATTCGTGCAGCACGCCGGAGATCTCTTCGTTTTAACGGACCACGCGGCTCCGAAAGGTCGCGTCGTGCGGGTCGCGATCGACGATCCGAATCCGTTGCGCTGGAAAACCATCGTGCCCGAAAGCGAGGAGACGATCGAAGACCTCGATCTTGTGGGAGATAGGCTCTACGTCAGCAGCCGACTCGGCGAGCTCCAGCGGACACGCATTTTTACCCTCGAAGGCCAAGCCACGGGCCGGATCGAGACGCCCGCTTTCAAGGCCGAGACCGCGGTGCACCACAAGTGTGCCGCGGAATTCGCGCGTTGAACGCGCATCGCTTTCGCCGAAAATAGCGGCCCGATGGCGACTTCCTCCGCAGGCCGGCCGCAATGGCAACGGCAGCCGCTCTTCAAATTTTTCGCGTCGCTCAAGCTCGCGGTCGTGCTCCTCGCCGTCCTGATCGTGGCCAGCATCGCCGGCACGATCTGGGAATCGAGCTTCGATGCGAAGGTGGCGCGCGCCTACGTCTACGGCGCGTCGTGGTTCAATCTCTGGCTTCTTCTCCTGGTCGCGAACCTGACCGTCTCCGCGCTGTCGCGCTGGCCGTGGAAAAAACATCACGTCGCGTTTTTGATCACGCACCTCGGCATCATCACTTTGCTTTTCGGTTCGCTCATCGGCCGTGTCTGGGGCGTGGAGGGAACGATCACGCTCTTCAAAGGCGAGCCGCCCTCGAATCGCCTTCTCGTCGATCAACATCAGCTGCGCGTCCGCGATACCGACGGCGCCATCCGCGCGCATCCGGCGGAGTTCATCAACCGCCCGCCCACGCCGGGCCGCCCGCGCGAGCTCGGTGCGCTCGCCTCCGGGGCGCGGCTCAGCATTGTCGGCTACGCGAAGGCGGTGGAAGGAAAGCTGGCGCCGCGCCCGGTCGAAAGCGGCGGCGCACCCGCGCTGCATCTCACGATCAGCACCGCCATGATGGGGCAGCGGCTCGAAAGCTGGTTGCTGGCGGAAGCGGATCATCCGCAAGACGCCACCTTCAACATGGGCCTGGCCACGATCGAATTGAAACGCGGCACCGCCCCGACCGGAGCGCCTAACGAGTCAGCACAGGAAGTGGAGATCGAGGAATCGATTTTCTCTTTCGCGAAAGCGCCGGAGCAGCAAGTGGCGAAGTCGATCAAAGGCGGCGGCACCGGCGCGAAGATCGTCCTTTCGCAGCCGACCGCTGCGCGACAAGGGGACGATCACGATCACGCAGGGCGAGAAAAGCTGGACGCGCGACGTGGCGGCGTCGCTGGGGAAGGAAACGGCGCTGGAGGGCAGCCCGTTTACGCTGCGAATCGAGGCTTACTGGCCGGACTTTCGGATCGACAACGGCAAGCCGACCTCCGTCTCCGAGCAGCCGAATAATCCCGCAGTCGTGGCGACGCTGCGCGGCCGCGCGGTCCCCGTGACGGCCACGACAGACGCACACGCTGGCGCCGCGGCGACGGATTCCAAACCGCCCAATCAACTCACGCTCTACCTGGCCGACGATGGCGCGATTACCTACACGCTCGCCTCGCGCACGAGCGGCAATTCCCGCGGCCAGCTCGACCTCAACGCGCCTCTCACCACCGGTTGGGCCGATTGGCAATTGGTGGTCGATCGCACCCTGCCGCGCGCGGAGCATTGGATGGAATTCCATCCGCTGCCGGAGAGCGCCGCCGGGCCGAACATTCCCGACGGCGTGCAGGTGCGCGTGGGGCAAGGCGAGACCGCGCTCGACGCAATGGGTGCCGGCCGGCTGGCAGGTCACGCTCCAGACTTCACCCACGCCGATCCAGGTGGCGTTTGGATTTCAACAAGTGCAATTGCCGATCGCGCTCGAGTTGCTCGAATTTGAAGTGCAACGCAATGAAGGCAGCGAAAGTCCCGCCGGCTTCAAAAGCACCGTGCGCGTGACCGATCGCGAAGGCGGCAGCGCCACCGGCCAATGCTGGATGAACAATCCCTTCAGCTATCCCGGACAATGGTGGCGCGCCTGGACGGGGCTGACCTTCAAGATGTCGCAAGCGTCCTGGAACCCCGAGAATCTCAACCAAAGCACGATCCAGATTCTGCGCGATCCAGGCTGGCTCTTGAAATGGATCGGCTCGCTCTTGATTTGCACCGGCATCTTTCTTCTCTTTTATGTGAAGGGCTTCCGTCGCCCGGCGGCCCGGGTCGTTCCGGTTGCGCCCATCAGTCCATCGCCAGAGATGGCGGACGCGGCGCCCGATTTGACTCGTTAGCCGTCGGAGTGAGACGACCGAGTTTTGGAGATCACCTATGAGAATCATCGCTGCCGTTCTTTTGCTTGTCCTCACTGGCTGCGGCTCCCGGCCGATCAACATGGAACGCGAAGCGGCGCGCCGGGAGAAGAAGCTCGACCGCGAAGCCGTCAAAGCCAAAGTCGCCCTCGCTTCCAATTGGGGCTTCTACAGCGGCCCGGTGGAAGCGCGCTGGGAAAGCGATGGCGTGACCATGGTGCTCTTGAGCGAGCTGCGTTACACCGATCCCTATGGCGTGGTTTGGGTGGCGCCCGCGGGGTCACGCGTCAACGGCGCCTCCATCCCGCGCGCCTTCTGGAGCGTGATCGGCGGACCGTTCGAGGGGAAATATCGCAAGGCGTCCGTGCTGCACGATGTGGCCTACGACCAACAGACGCGCCCGTGGGAGGAAGTGGATCGCATGTTTTACAATGCGATGCGTTGCAGCGGGGTGGGCGAAGTGACGGCGAAGACGATGTACTACGCGCTGCGGCGGCATGGCCGGCACTGGAAACATCGCCAGGCCATTGCGGTCGATAACGGCCCTGCGCGCTCCACCATCGTCGCACCGGCAGAAGTGAACGAGATCCAGCAGTGGCTGCGCGCAGAACGATCGCAGCCTGGACCAGATCGAGGCGCGCGCCAAAGGCGGAGGCACGCGTTAGTTACACCAGGCGGTAACCGCCGAGCGTTCTGGAAAAATCGCCGCCGGCAGCTAAGCTAGGACCGCGTGAACCCCCTCGAGGAACGAATCGGCCATAAGTTTCGCAATTCGCTTCTTCTCGCGGAAGCGATGACGCATCCCAGCCTGGGGCACGAAACCAAGCGGCACCATTTCGATAACCAGCGCCTCGAGTTCCTCGGCGACGCTGTGCTCCAGCTCATCGTCACCGAGCATCTCTACACTCTCTTCCCGCGCGAAGCGGAGGGGCGCCTGACGAAAGCTGCGCTCGCGTCTCGTCTCGCGCGAAGCGCTTTGCGGACACGCGCTCAAACTCGAGCTTGGGCCAGTTCCTCATGATGGGCCGCGGCGAAGAAGCGTGCGGCGGCCGCGAGCGCGCTTCCACTCTCGCGGATGCGTTCGAGGCGCTGCTCGGCGCTATTTATCTCGATACCGATCTGGAAACCGCGCGCCGTTTTCTCCTCACCCTGGCGGCGGAAGACATGGCCCAGATCGAGATCGAACCAGTCGACATCAATCCGAAAGGACATCTCCAGGAATTGCTTCAATCCATCTCGCCGTGCAGTCCGATTTACGAGTTGCTTTCTGAAAGCGGACGCGAGCACGAGAAGACCTTCATCGTCCAGGTTTCCTGGGAGGGATTGACGCTGGGCGAAGGCTCCGGCCGGAGCAAGAAGCAGGCGGAAACCGCGGCCGCGATCGAAGCCATGCAGCAGAAACGCTGGGAGCAGCGCGCCACGCTTGAGAGCATTCAGGCCACCCAGGCGGCGGATTCCGGTCAGGCGGGCTGAAGCGCAAGGTTGTTGCCGCTTAAAGCAGCTTCAACTTCGTCAGATCTTGCGAATCGACGATCCCCACCGGCATCTGCGCTTCGTCCACCACCACGAGGTCGTCGATGCGGTGACGCTCGAGCAGATTCAAAACTTCCACCGCCAGCTTGTCCTGCTGCACCGTCACCGGATTCAGCGTCATCAGATCAGCCACCAGGCGTTCGCCCACCCGCGAGTCGGTCTGGAAATGACGCACGAAATCGCCGTGCGTGAAAATGCCGAGCAGGCGGCCCTCGCCATCCGCCACCACGGCGGCGCCCGCGCGCAGATCGGTCATCGTTTTCAAAACCGTCCGCACCGCCGCATCCGGCGACACCAGCGCGAGCGCGCTCCGCGGGCGCATGATTTGATGGACGCGCATGAGCAGGCTGCGCCCGACCATGCCGCCGGGATGGAAACGCGCGAAGTCCTCCTTTTGAAAACCGCGCGCCTCGAGCAGAACCATCGCCAGCGCATCGCCCAGCGCGAGCATGACGGTCGTGCTCGAGGTCGGGGCCAGATTCAACGGACAGGCTTCCTGCTCGATGTTCACGTCGAGGAAGAGATGGCAATTTTGCGCGAGGGTCGATTTGCCGTCGCCGCAAATCGCGATGATCCGCACCTGAAAACGAGCCGAGCGCCGGGAGAATGCGCAGCATTTCCTCCGTCTCGCCGCTCGCGCTCAAGCGCCAGGACGACGTCGCCATCCGCCACCATTCCGAGGTCGCCGTGAAGCGCGTTCACGGAATCGAGCACCACCGCGGGCGAGCCGGTGCTGGTGAGCGTGGCCGCGATCTTCGCGCCGATGTGGCCCGATTTCCCTACCCCAAGCACGACCACCTTGCCGCGCGCCTCCACGCACTCTTTGATCAGATCGACGGCGCGCGCGAAATCCTCGCCCAGCCGGTCGCGCAGGCGCTGGAGTTCAAAAATTTCTACGTCGAGGACGCGTTTGGCCTTTTCAAGATACTCCATCGCCGCATAATCCTGCGCTGGAGCGTATCAGCCAGCAAGAACTTGCGTGCGTCTCCCTTTGCGATCGGCCCAACTATGAAAAAACATCTCCTCGCCGCCCTCCTCCTCACCGCCGCTGCGGCTGCCACCGCGCATGCCCAATCCTACAGCGCGCCCATTAATGGCAAACCGCGCGACCGGGTCGAGCGCCGCCCGCCGCCACCGGTGACGAAAGGCGAGGCCGGCGCCATCCCGCGCGCCGTGCGCGGCGGCAATCCCGTCCAGATGTTGAATCCGCGCGCGCCGCAGCGCTACTTCGGCCACCCGAATGACACCGTGACCTACGACCAGGAAAATCCGTCGAAGATCACCGGCATCATTCTCTTTGGCTTTCGCTGGTAAGCCGGGCAGGACGGCGCGGCCCGCCTCCTTTCCGTGATCGGATCGTGAATGCGCGGGATGACAAACCGGTCGTCGCTTCCTATTGCGCGACCTTTCTCAAGCCGGAGATGCTCCACATCTACCGGCAGATCACTGCGCTGGAACGCGTCCGCCCGTTCGTCATCACGCAGAAGCGCGAAGAGCAGGAGCGCTTCCCGTTCGAGCCGGTCGCCATCGTGCCGAAACCGGCGCTGCACTTCGCGCGCCGCATCTGGTATCGACAACTGCGCGATGCGCCATGGCGCATTTCGGACGGAGCGAAGTGAGCGCGCTCCGCCGCCTGCTCGATGGCGCGGAGGCGCGGCTGCTTCATATTTATTTCGGCCACATCGCGGTCCATCTTCTGCCGCTGATCCGCGCGTGGGAAAGGCCGAGCATCGTTTCGTTCCATGGCGCTGATGTGCTGGTCGATCTGGAGAAGCCAACTTACCGCGCCGCTACTCTGGAAATGCTGGAAGCGGTCCGCCTGGTGCTTGTTCGTTCAGCGTTCCCTCGGGGAGGCACTTGTTAGTCTGGGATGTCCGCGCGAAAAAATTCGTCTGCAACGCACCGGCGTCCCACTCGATGAGATTCCCTTCCAGGAGCGCTCTTGGCCTCGCGACGGGCGCTGGCGTTTGCTTCAGGCAGGGCGGCTGATTGCGAAGAAAGGCATCGCCACCACCCTGCGCGCGTTCAGTCAGTTTGCCGCCCGTTTTCCGGAGTCGACGCTCACCATTGCGGGCGATGGACCGATGCGCGCGGAGCTGGGCCAACTGGCGAGCGATCTGGAGATCGCGGCCCGGGTCACATTCACCGGCTTCATTTCGCAGGGACAGCTGCGCGCGCTTTCCCAGCAATCTCACCTCTTCCTCCATCCGAGCGAGACCGGACCGGACGGCAACCAGGAAGGCGTCCCCAATGCGCTCCTCGAAGCCATGGCGAGCGGGCTGCCGGCTTTCGCGACCACGCATGGCGGCATCCCGGAAGCGATCGAGAACGGCGTGAGCGGCGTCCTCGTGGCGGAGCGCGATGCCGATGCGCTTGCCCTTGCCTTGCTTTTGGCCGCGGAGAATCCTGAGCGCTTGAGCACAATGTCGCGCAACGGCGCCGAGGCTGTGCGGGAGAAGTTCGAACAACGCGCGCAGGCGCGGAAGTTGGAAGAAATTTACTTCGAAGCGATGGCGAAAAATCGACGCTAGCTGGGCGCGTTGTGCAATCGGCGTTAGATTAAGCGCACGATGCCTCTGTATTCCGTTCTCGATCTCGCGCCCATCATCGCGGGGAGCGATGCTTCGCAAGCTTTTCGCAACGCAGCCGATCTGGCGCAGCACGCCGAGCGTCTCGGTTATCATCGCTACTGGCTGGCCGAGCACCACAACATGCCGGGCATCGCGAGCGCCGCGACCTCGGTCGTGATCGGCCATGTCGCGGGCGCGACCAAAACCATCCGGGTCGGCTCCGGCGGCATCATGTTGCCGAACCACGCGCCGCTCGCGATCGCGGAACAATTCGGCACCCTCGCCTCACTCTACCCGGAGCGGATCGATCTCGGCTTGGGGCGCGCGCCGGGGAGCGATCAACTAACGGCGCGCGCGCTGCGTCGCTCGTTAGGCAGCAGCGGCGATACCTTCCCGCAGGACGTGCTCGAACTGCAATCCTACTTCGAGCCCGCCCAGCCCGGGCAACGCTTGCGCGCCGTCCCGGGCGCCGGCCTCTCCATCCCTCTCTATCTTCTCGGCTCCAGCGATTTCAGCGCGCGCCTGGCCGCGGAGCTGGGCCTCCCGTTTGCCTTCGCCTCCCATTTCGCGCCAGAATATCTGCACGCGGCGCTTCAGCTTTACCGGCAACAATTCCAGCCTTCGGCGCAGCTCGCCCGCCCGCATGTCATGGTCGGCGTGGGACTTTTCGCAGCCGAGACCGACGCGGCCGCGCAGCGCCTCGCCACCTCCGCGCAACTGATGTTTCTCAATCTGCTGCACGGCGACCCCGGTGAATTGCCGGCGCCGGTCGAGAGCATGGATGACCAATGGAGTCCCGCAGAACGCGCGGCCGTGGGAGAACGGATGCGTTACGCCGCGGTCGGTTCGCCCGAGACCGTGCGGCGGCGCCTCGATGCAGATAATCGCCGAAACCGCAGCCGACGAAATTATCCTCACCGGACAAATCTACGACCACGCGGCGCGCGTTCGCTCCTTCGAAATCGGAGCGCAGGTCTTCAATGAACTGGCGGGCAAGCCGAAGTGAAGGGACCTCGCTCGGGGAAAAAATTCAGAAAAACTCTCCCGCCGCGACAGGCGAGCACGCGATCTGCTTTATCGGAAGGATGCACCTCAACCCTGCTATCCTTCGTCACCCGAGCGTTCTGACCCGCTCGATCCCTCGTAATTCCAACCCCGCCCTGCGCGGGCCGGTCGGTTCGCCGCAAGCCAGCGCCGAAATCCATGCGTTTATCGCCGCGCGCGACATGGCGTTGGCCGAAGCGGAGCGCAATCCCGCAGATATGACTCTCAATCGTGCATTCCTCGCCAATCAATTGGTGCAGAATTGCCTTCAGCCCCCTCGTTCGCCCTATCAGGCACAGGCCCTTGCCTGAAGCCGAAGCCATCCGCGAACGCCAGCGCTGCAACGCCGCGCAAACGCGGATCGCGCACCTGCGCACCGGACTCGCCAACGCCACCTTTGAGTGTGCCGTGGCGGCATAGCCGGATACTTCAGCGCAAGCAATCCAGGCCCGATCCCAAAGGATCAGGAAGGCGTCAGACGCGCAAATTGTCGGGTTCCTCCGGAGATTTTGCTATTCGCGGCGCCGCGATTAAGGCATTCTCTCTTCCGGGCATCCGCAACGAAGTCAGCTTTTTAGAGAAAATCGCCGCGCTGCCAGCAACCGTAGCCGTTTAAACCCGTCATCCCGTATGCAGATGTTTTCCGCCACTCCAAAGACAGAATCCCCCGCGTCGCCTCCTCCCGCTCCCGTGCCCACACCGGCGCGCGCGATGTCGCATGAACCGCAATCAGGCGCGCTTTCCAGCGGTGTCTCAATTAAAGGCTCGGTCAAGTTCAGCAAGGAAATGATCATCGACGGTGAAGTCGAGGGCACGATTGATTCCGGCGGACGCCTGACCATCGGCAAAAACGCCCACATCCGCGGCGAAGTCAGAACCGGTTCGGTTGTCGTCTATGGCACGATCGACGGCAACGTGACCGCGGTGGAACGCTGCGAACTACACTCCGGTTGCACGCTGCGCGGCGACATCGAAGCACCCCGCCTGGTGGTGGATGAAGACGCCACCTTCCTGGGCAGCGCCAAGATCGCCACCGGCGCGAAAAAGAACGAAGGCTAAACGCGGTTCGCGTCCGCCAGGCGGCGGAAAAACTCCTCGAAATCCGTTTCGTCCTGGACGAGCGCGATCAGGTTTTTCAACCGTTCATCCAGGATCGGCTCCGGCAGGCTGACGCGGCGCTGGCGTTTGCCTTCGCGAAAAATAATCTCGTCCCACTGCAGCGCGCTGATGGCGCTGCCGAACTTTGCCACAGCCCGCCCGCGGAAGTAGGCCCGGGTCGTCTCGGGCGGCGTGAGGATGGCTGCTTGAATTTCCTCCTCGGAAACGACACGGCGCATCGCACCTTGCCGTTCCAATTCCCAAAACAAACCCGCGTCCGGTGCGACGTTGTGATACTCGAGATCGATCGCCTGCAGCCACGGATCGCTCCAGGAAAGATTCTCCGCGGCCTGCAGCGCGCCCAATAGTTTGTGCTTCGCCACCCAGTCCACGCGATCGCCGGCTAACGAGACGTCGCGCTCCAGGTCGTGGAGCACGTCCTCCCACTCGCGCAAAAGCCACGCGCCTTCTTCGTCCTGCGCCAGCCCCGCCTCTTGCGCGGCGCGGAGATAGAGCCGCTGCACTTCGATCGCGGAAATCTTCCGCCCATCGCGCAGCTCCATGATCCAGTCGTAATCCTGATCGCGGCTGATCGATTTCAAAGCCTCGATCGGTTGCGCCAGCTCCAGTTCCGGCGCCAGTCCACGCTCGATTAATTGCAGCGCGAGCGCCGTCGTCCCGACCTTCAAGGCCGTCGCCCATTGGCTCATGTTGGAATCGCCGATGATGACGTGGAAACGGCGATACTTATTTGGATCGGCGTGGGGCTCGTCCCGCGTGTTCACGAGAGGCCGCTTGTTCATCGTATCGATGCTGACGAGGACGCTGAAGAAATCGGAGCGCTGCGAGATTTGATACACTCCCGGCCGGCCCGGTGCGCTCTCCGCTTCGATCCCGAGCTTGCCCGCACCGGCGAAAATCTGACGGGTGACCAAGAACGGAAGCATCCCGCTCACGACGCGCCCCCACGGCACGTCGCGGCGCATCAGGTAATTATCGTGGCAGCCATAGCTGTGGCCGACGAAATCGGTGTTGTTCTTGTAGAGCTGCAACGTCTGCTCGTCGGGGAGTGCAGCAGTGCGACGACTGGCGCACTCCGCCAGGATGCGTTCGCCCGCTTTATCGTGCGCCACTAATTGCCGCAGCGTGGTGCATTCCGGCGTGGAGTATTCCGGATGCGCGTGGTCGTTGTAAAAGCGCGCGCCATTGGCGAGCACGAGGTCGCTTTTAATTTCCTCGAAGCTGAGCGGCCGGCTCTTATCGATCTCGAAATAAGCCGACTCGTCCGTGTCTTGCAGCAGAGCCGCCGCGCGAAAGCCGCGCGCGTCGCGATGCGGATCTTCCAGCGCGTAATCCCATTTCATCAACGCGCCCTGCTGGGTGTAGGAACGCACGAGCTCGATCGATTCCGCGACTACGTCCACCGTCTCCGCGCCTGCAATCGTGATGCCGTACTCTGTTTCAAGACCGAAGACGCGCGACATTTTTTAAACAGGGGCTTCCCTTGAAAAAATCCCGCCGAAATCTCGGCGTTAGATAACCCCCGAAACCGTTCGACCGCGCGCCAGGGCCGCGCGCGCCGGAGCGATCTTCACCACGTTCTCCGGATCGTAATCGATCAGCTTGAACCACTCTTCCGCCATGTCGGCCGGCGGGAAGATATCGTTCTCGGTGAACTCCGCCTTGGATGCCAGTTCGAGATCGGCCTCGCTCATGCCTTCCTCCTTGCCTGTGGCGATGGAGCGCTTGATCGCCATCGCCTTGGCCCGCTCCACGACCGACGAGATGATCGCGCCGCTGAGCAGGTCGCTTCGATAAACCGATTCCTTCCGCCCGCTCCGCAACGTGACCTCGAGGAATTTATTCTCGTCCCGCCGCGCAAACAGCTTCTCCAGCAAGCGCTCGATCAATTGTTCGATCGCTACCGATCGATCCTTCGCGCCCTGCAAAATCGCCGGGTCATACGGCAGATCATCCGTCAGATAAATGCGATAAATGGCCCGCGCGCCTTCCCGGTTCGGCCGGCGCACTTTGATTTTCCGATCGATCCGGCCGGGCCGGAGGATGGCGGGATCGATCAGGTCGGCCCGATTGGACGCGAGGATAATAACAACATCATCGAGCGACTCGATCCCATCCATCTCCGAGCAAAACATCGGCACGAGAGTGGAAAGAATGTTGGCGTGGCGCGAGGCGCGGCGGGTGCCGAGGATGCTCTCCGCCTCATCGATGAACAAAAACGGCATGAACCCTTCGCGCCGTTTTTCGCGCGCAGTGGCAGAAGATTTCGCGCACCATCCGCTCCGATTCGCCGACCCACATGTTCAGAATCTCCGGTCCCTTCACGTGCATGAAGTATTCCTTCATCTCGTTCCCGGTTTTCTCGCGCAACTGCCGCGTCAGATTGTAGGCGGTGGCTTTGCCAATGAGCGTTTTCCCGCAGCCCGGCGGACCGTAGAGCAGAAACCCTTTCGGCGTGGCGTGCTGAAATTTCGCAAACAACTCGCCGTGGATGAGCGGCAGCTCGATCGCATCCTTGATCGCTTGAAGCGCTTCGTCCTGACCGCCCACTTTTTCCCAGGGTAACTCGGGCACGGCATCGAGGTAATGCTCCTGCGCTTCCGGACGCGCCAGCGCTTCCAGCGCCATCCGATAATTCGGATCGACCCGCACTTCGTCGCCAGATTTGAGCGCCGCCTCCTCCAGCAAAGTAGAACGCTGCAGAATGGTCGATTGCATCCCATGCTCGCCGCCCACGCGCAGCCGATCGCTCCCGAGCACCTCCGTCACTTTCGTGACCGGACCGGCGGTCTCGAAACCGAGATCGCCCACGATGACGTAGGCTTCATTAACCAGGACGCGCGTCCCTTTCTTCAAACGATCGAGATCGAGCCGCGGATCGACGTTGCAATAATAATCCGAACCGCCAACGACAATGTGGCCGGTATTCTTGGACGGACTTCCAAGGTAAGTGCCGATGCGATTGGCGGGCGAGGTCACCTTCTTGATCACCTCCTCCAACTTCTCGATCATCTGCCGCGCATCGCCGATCATCACCTCCTGATCGGCAATGCCTTCGCGGAGAGCGAGCAGATCTCCTCGGAGCGGATCCCGCGGTTCCACCAGCGCCACCACCCGATCAAACGCCTGCAACACGCTCATCCCTTCGCGACCCGCGACGGAGCCGAACTTCTCGAGATCGTCGTATGGTTGCTCTGTCATGGTCTCCGCAGCGGCCACCGTGGGCCTGCTTTGATTATATCGTTCGCCCAGAGCCGCGCAATGGATGCGAGAATCTGGGGCCCCGGCGTGCCGTCGGGAAAAAGAGGTTGAAGGCATAGGGGGGGCGACCTACCCTGCTCTTCCTTTTTTGCAGGAGTCTTAGCTCAATTGGTTAGAGCGCCGCCCTGTCACGGCGGAGGTTGCGGGTTCGAGCCCCGTAGACTCCGGTTGTTCTGTCAATCTCGCTGTCGCCGTCGAGCCACCGCCTCCCGAAAGATGTTTCTCCTGGAATGAGAATCGGCTGCCTCCTCGGTGCTCTCCTGCTTTTTAGTCTGCCCGCGCGGGCCGATCGTTTCTTCCCCGACACTTCCGGCAGCACTTGGGAATACAACCGCAGCGGAGCCGAGCCTGGCCAGGTCATCGTCCGGATTGCAGGCCGCGATGTCATTCGCGGCAAACCGATCTTAAAACTCGAGACGTTGGCCGACGGCAAAGTTATCAAAACCGATCTCGTCAGCGCGACCGGCCGCGGCCTCGCCATCGTCGAGCGGCGTCGTGATTCCGGCGACGTTACGTTTGACCCACCCGCGGTGCTGTTCCGCGGCCGCTCCGCGTCGGGGCAAATTGGGAAACCGACGACGATCTCGGGACCGGTTCGAGCCGGCTAGAAATTCAAAGTGCTCGCCGAAGAAAACATCACCGTTCCGGCGGGCGATTTTCGCGCCTTCCATCTCCAGGCCGAACAACCGTGGCCCATTTCCATGACGGTCGATCGCTGGTTCGTGCCCGGGACAGGATTCGTGAAAGACGTCACTACTACCCGCGGCCCGGGCGGGCGCCTCCTCGAGCGGGTAACCTTGGCCCTGACCAAATTTACCCTTGCCCCGCCCCCGGCGGAGTTGCCCCCGTCTGCCGTGATTTCCACCGGACCGAACTCGCCTCGTTCCTCAGCCACGCCCAGCAATCTCACCAAACCGCCGACGCCTCCTGTTGCGGCCACGCCTGCCATCTTCCTCGAAGTGACGAAGGAGCGCGATGGCGAGCCCACCGACCATTTTCCAGTCCGACGCGCCGAACATCTACGTCTGCTGGCAGGGCGAAAATCTGCCGACCAACTCGACTGTTCGGATCGCCTGGGTCGTGGAAGATGTGGGCGACCTGGTCGAGCCAAATTTCATTGTCGACGAAACCGAGACCGACATCACCGCGCCCGATTTCAGCGCCCGTTT
Organism: uncultured Verrucomicrobiae bacterium; assembly: GCA_963788065.1. Taxonomy (GTDB): domain Bacteria; phylum Verrucomicrobiota; class Verrucomicrobiia; order Chthoniobacterales; family UBA10450; genus JACCTI01. Next base: position 879,340 of record CAWBFF010000008.1, on the reverse strand, counting down.
CACCCTCTCCCGCCCCAGCGATGGATGGGCGGCTGGCAAATACCGTCTCGAGCTTTTCCTCGACGAAGTCCTGGTCAAAAAGGTCGCAGTCACGATCACCGATTAGCGCACCGCGCAAGAAAAAGCCCCCGGCCGCACAGGGCAACCGGGGGCTGAGATTTCCGAGCGGAGAAGCTGCGTGTTAAACCTTCTTAATGCTCTGCGCGATCGCCTTCAGATCGTTCGCGTGCTTCTTCTCGCCTTCCGGCGACGCCCAATATGTCAGGAGCAATCCCTTGTCCTTCGTCACCGCCACGAGCGTCACGCTCACTTTCGTCGGGCCGTCCTTGTCCGTGCCATTCCAGGAGAGGTCCACCACGTCCATCTCGCCCAGCTTGCCTTCCTCGGATTTGAAGCTGCTTTGGTCCACGGTCACGCCTTTTTCTTTCAAGAACTTCACCGACTCCGTCATCGCTTCCTGCACGTTGTCGGCATCGGTCGTCTCGATCGCGATATAGACTTCGCCATCCTTGGAGGTGGCCTCGATTCCCTCCTCGATATCTTCCGTGGTCCACGATTCCGGGATCGTAACCGCGGCGAGCGAGCCGTCCTTCGGAAGTTTATGCGTCCCGGCAAAACCGGGAAGCGCGAGCGCGGTCATGAGAGCAAAAGCGAGAGTGATTTTCAGCATGGCAAGGATGTAGGCGGGAGCGGCGATTCGTCAAATCGACGGTCATCGGCGGGCGTGCGCGCGTTTAATAATTCCGTCTCCGCGCCATCGCATGTTAGACTGCCCGGCAGATGCAAATCATTCCCCGCTCACCGGATATGCCTTCCGGGTTGCACATCCAGCCGCTCCGTCTCGTCCTCGGCTTGATTGCCACCATCGGCATCATCGTCACACTCTTTTCGCTCCTCTTCGGCTTCGTCTCCATCCCGACTAATTCCGTCGGCGTGAAGATGCGCTTCGGCGCTTACACCAAAACCGTCGAGCCCGGCCTCGCTTACGCCGTCCCGTACGTGGATGAAATTATCATCGTCCCGACCCAGCGGCTCCTGAAATTGGAGTTCGGTTTCGCGACGCGCGAATTCGACCAATCCCATTTCAAGGCGACGACAGTCCCGAAGATACCGAGACCATGATCACGGGCGATCTCAACACCGCCCTCGTCCCGTGGGTCGTGCAATATCGCATCACCGACCCGCGGTCCTATCTCTTTGGCGCGCGCGAACCGGAGAAAACCTTGCGCGATCTTTCCGAGAGCGTGATGCGCGAAGTCATCGGCGATCGCACCGTGGATGAAGTCCTCACCATCGGACGGCACGATATCGAAACCTCTTCGCTCGAACGTCTCGCCAGTCTTTGCTCGGAATACGGACTCGGGTTGCAGATTCAACAAGTGCAGCTCTCCACCGTCCGCCCGCCCGCCGTGGTGCAGGCGGCGTTCAACGAGGTCAATCAAGCCCAGCAGGAAAAGCAGACCGCGATCAACCAAGCCTGGGCCGTTTACAATGACGCCGTCCCGAACGCGCGTGGCCAGGCCAAAGGCCGCGAGAAACAAGCGGAAGCGTATGCGTTTCGCCGCGTCAATCAGGCCAAAGGCGAGGCCGAGAAATTCCAGCTCCTCCTCGCTGAATATGCGAAGGCGCCAGAAGTCACCCGCCGCCGTCTCTACCTCGAAGCGATGGAAGCCATCATGCCCTCCCTGAGCAAAAAAGTGATCGTGGACGACAGCATCAAAGGCATCCTCCAAACCCTCCCGCTCGCCCAGCCCGGCGAGACGCCTGCCGCCACTCGCTGACCCATGGCTACGCACATGAACTCCTACGTCCCGCCCGCGCCTCTGCGCTTCCTCCAGAGCAACGTCATGATGGTCCTCGGGCTCATCGTTCTCTTCACCGGCCTGAAGTGGGGCGCGCTCCTCTTCACCGTCCACCAATACGAAACCGTCATCGTCACGCGCTTCGGCAAAGCCATCCGCACCGAGGAAAAAGCCGGGCTTAAATTCAAGCTACCCTTCATCGATAAGCTGCACCGCTTCGACAATCGCATCCTCGCTTGGGACGGCCCGCCCACCGAGTGCCCGACGAAGGACAAGCTCTACATCATCGTCGATTCCTTCGCGCGCTGGCGGATCAGCGATCCCCTCCTCTACTACAACCGCCTCAACGACGAACGCAGCGCCCTCTCCCGCCTCGACGACATCCTCGGCAGCGAAACCCGCACCGCCGTCGCCACGCACGACCTGGTCGAGATCATCCGCGTGACCAAAGGCCGAAAGCCCCTGCGCGACGAAGAAATGGAACAAAGCGGCACCATCCTGCCGAGTTCCATTCCCGACATCATGCTCGGCCGTCTCGAGATTGAGCGCCAGATCAACGAGCGCGCCCGGCAGAAGATTGCCGACTTCGGCATTGAGCTGCTCGATCAGCGTTTCAAGCGCAGCAAATACAACCCCGACGTCGCCGCTAAAATCAACGACCGCATGTCGAGCGAACGCCATCAGATCGCGGCCCGTTTCCGCTCCGAAGGCAAAGGCGAAGCCGCCAACATCAACGGCCAAAAGGAAAGCGAAGTCGCTTCCATCACCTCCACCGCGCAGAAGAACGCGCTCAAGATCGAAGGCGAAGCCGATGCCGAAGCCGCGCGCATCTACACCGCCGCCTTCAGCACTCCGCAGGCGCAGGATTTATATCTCTTCAAGCGCTCCCTCGAAGTCGCCCGCGCCGCTTTCCAAAACGACACCACCGCCGTCATCTCCACCAACAGCGACCTCGGCAAGATTCTCAAGACCATGAGCGAAACCATCGCCGCGCCCGCGCCCGCGCTCCGCCCGCCTGCGCCCTAGCTCGCGCCGCGTCTCCGGATAAATTCGGCGCATGCCCGAAACGATTTGGACCGTCGGCCATTCCACCCATCCCATCGAAGTCTTCCTCGATCTCTTGGTAGCGCACGGGATTATGCTCATCGCCGACGTTCGTCTTCTGCCCGGCTCGAAACGTCACCCGCAATTTAATCGCGAGGCGCTCGCCGCAGCACTCGTTAGCCGCGGGATCGGCTACGAACACTTCCCCGGCCTCGGCGGTCGCCGCCGGCCGCGCCCCGATTCGCACAACACCGCCTGGCGGAACGCTGCTTTCCGCGGCTACGCCGATCACATGGAAACGGAAATCTTTGCTCATGAGATCGCGCGCCTCATGACTCTGGCGGACGCCACCGGCCCCACCGCGCTGCTCTGTGCGGAGGCCGTATGGTGGCGCTGTCATCGCAGTCTCATCGCCGACTATCTCAAAGTCCGCGGCTGCGAAGTCCTCCATATCGCGAACGCAAAAAAGGCGGCTCCGCATCCCTACACTTCTGCCGCCACAATTTCCGCCGGCCAACTTAGCTACCGTGAACTTTCATGACGCCCCAAGATCCCACCGATAATCCCGCGGTCATCGCCTTCCCTCCCCTGATCTGGCTGGCGGGCGCGATCATCAGCGGGCTCGCGCATTTTATTTTCCCGGCTCGGATGATGAGTCCCGACGCGGCACGTCCGCTCGGAATAGTTCTCCTCCTCATCGCGCCATCCCTTGCGATATGGGCCGCGCTCACGATGAAACGCGCGGGCACCAATGTGAATCCGAGCCAGCCGGCATTGCACATCGTGCGCGGCGGTCCCTATCGCCTCACGCGCAATCCGATGTATCTCGCGCTTTGCCTCCTCCAGCTCGCGCTCGCGTTCCTGCTGAATGACTGGAGCGCACTCCTGCTCGTCATCCCGCTGGCCTTGATCCTGCACTTCGGCGTGATCCGACGCGAAGAACGCTACCTCGAAGCGAAGTTCGGAGAGCCATACCTCGCGCTCAAACGCGAAGTGCGCCGCTGGATTTAGCTGAACCGGAAATAACGCCGGTTGTCGTTTACAACGCGTCGCTCAAAAACTTCCGGAAAGCCGCAGGATCGCGCAAACGATAGCGCGCCCGCGAGGCGGCCCGGCCGATCTTGATCGAGAGCAAATTCTCCGCCTCGATCTCAAACATGCTTTCGTCCGTCTGATCGTCGCCCGCACAAAGCACGAGCGCGTAGTCCCGCTCATGCAAGAGACGTCGCACCGCGGCGCCTTTCGAAATCTGCGCCGCCGTGACCTCCACGATCTTCCGGCCCTGCCGAATCTTGACCGGCTCATTCGCCATCAAGGTGCTCAATTCATGCGCGAGCTGGTTCGCCTTCCAGGTTCCAAATTCCGGATCGGTGTTGCGATAATGCCAGACGAGCGACGTCCGCTTTTCCTCCACGCGACTCCCGGGCGTGGACTGTTCGTAGAGCGCGAGCAGATCGCGGATTTCATTCTTCCAACCATAGCTGACCTCGCGATCCCAGCGCTCCCATTCGCTCACGCCGGCCGGGCGGACGATTGCGCCATGCTCCGCGATGATCCCAAAACGATCGCCCGCAAACCACGCCTCCAGATCCTCGCGCGAACGTCCGCTAATGAGCGTGAGGTCGATGTTCGCGTGTTCCTCAATGCGCCGGAGCAGCGCGCGAATCTCCTCGTGCGGTCGGGCCGCGCGCGGCTCTTTCTCGATCTCGCGCAGCGTCCCATCGTAATCCAAAAAGAACGCCACCCGCTCCCCGCCCGCGATCGCCTCGCGCAACTGCCGCGCCGCTTCTTCCGTCTCGCCGGAGACCGCGCGCGTTTCTCTTTCCGTCGTCTTCAGCGTCTGAATGAACGTGCGTGCCCAATGTTGCGCGTCATACTCCATCACTCGCGCCCGCATCGGCTCGTTCGCCGCCCGGCGCTCCTCCGCCGGAAACGCCAGCGCGGACTTGATCGTCTCCGCAACCGCCCGCGCGTCGTAGGGATTGACGAGCAGCGCGGTCGACAGCTCCTCGGCCGCGCCCGCGAATTCACTCAGGATCAAAACGCCGTGATGCTCGCGCTGGCAGGCGATGTATTCCTTCGCCACCAGATTCATCCCATCGATCAAAGGCGTGACCAAGCCGATGTCCGCCGTCGCGTAGAGCGCACACAGATCCACGAAATCGACCGACGCGTGGATGAACCGGATCGGGCTGCTGCGGAGCGTGGCGTATTGGCCATTAATTCGGCCGACCCGCGACTCCACTTCGGCGCGCAGCTCCTTGTATTCCTCCACCTCTTCGCGCGACGGGACGCTGACAAAGATGAACTTGATCGCGTCCCGATCCTCCGCCGCTTCGAGGAAATGCTCGATCGCATCGAGGCGATGGAGAATGCCTTTCGTGTAATCCATCCGCTCGACCGAAAGCACGATGCGCTTGCCCGCATCCGCCGCCTGCATCTCCTCGCGCCGCTGCGCAAACTCCGGTGAGTCGAGCGTCTCCTCAAACTTCCGCGCGTTGATCCCAATCGGGAAAACGCCCATCGCGCTGACGTGTTCCTCTTCCGTGCGGATGCGCACGATTTCCGATTCGAGCCCGAGCAGACGCAACACCGTGCTTCGGAAATGGCGCATGTAGCCGAAAGTATGGAAGCCGACCAGGTCCGCGCCCAGCATGCCTTGCAGCAGCTCACGCCGCTTCGGGTGGCAGCGAAAAGTTTCGTAGGATGGAAACGGCGTGTGGAGAAAGAAGCCGATCTTCAACTCCGGCATCCGCTCGTGCAGCATCGCGGGCACGAGCAGCAGCTGGTAGTCGTGCACCCAGACGAGGTTGCCGGGCTGCGCCATTTCCAAAACCTTGTCGGCGAAGCGCTGATTGACCGTGCGGTAATGCTCCCACCACGCCGGGTCGTAGCGCATGAAGTTCGGCATGTAATGCAGCAGCGGCCACACGCTCGAATTGGAGAAGCCCTCATAATGCCCCGCCACTTCCTCTTCGCTGAGGAAAACAGGAATGCAGCCGTGTTCTTCCACGAGGAGTCGCTCCACTTCCTCGCGCCGCTTCGCCTCCGCGATGCTCGCGCCCGGCCAGCCAATCCACTTCAAGTCATACTCGTCCGGCGAAAGCCCGGCGAGCGCGGCCACCAAACCGCCGGAAGATTTCGTGATTTCATCGCCTACGGTGACCGGGAGGCGATTGGAGACATTGATGATCGTAGTGGCCATTGGAACAGTGCGAATACTACTCATACATCGCATCGCTCCGCGCCGCTGGTTCGCGGTTTTGCGCTCGTCTTCGTCCCCAACCTTGCTAAGGTGGCGCCTCCTCGAGGAGGCCTATGGCGAGCAATACTTCCACCTGCACGGAAAAGAACAGCGCGGCCCTCGAGCAATTGATCGCGGCCGTGCGCGCCCTCGTGCGCTCGGAAACCGATCCCGTGCGCACCGGCAACGCCGTTGCGGAGTTGCTCCAGTCTTATCTGAAGATGCCCGGCCTTCTCAGCGCTTCGCAAAAAATGCCGGACGCCTGCGAGTATTGCCGCCACATCCTCCACGTCGAACCGGACGCCAGCTTTTCCATCGTCGCGCTCGTCTGGTTACCCGGACAGGAGACCGCCATTCACGACCACGTCTCGTGGTGCGTCGTCGGCGTCTATGAAGGCGAGGAAGACGAGACGACCTACCGTCTGGTCGGCGAAGGGCCGGAGCAGCATTTGGTTGTCGACGCGCACACCGTCAATCCCGTCGCGTCTGTCGTCGCGCTTGTGCCGCCGGGCGACATTCATCGCGTGAAAAATTCCGGCACCGGCGTCGCAGTCTCGCTCCACGTGTACGGCGCCGACGTGCAGGCGCTCGGCTCCAGCATTCTGCGCCGCTACGAACACGAGGTGCGCGCTCATTCCGCGCCCGCGCTGCAAGGCGTCTAATCCGCGGCCGCGGGGTGCGCGCGCGTTCGCTCGATGAACGCAGCCGCCGCCTTCTTGATCTCGCCCGCCACATCCGCTTCCGGCCGCACAAACTTCGGCGTGAACCACGGGAAGAGGCCGATCAAATCATGCGTCACGAGGATTTGCCCATCGCAGCTTTCGCCTGAGCCGATCCCGATCGTCGGGATGCGCAGCGCCTGGGTAATTTGCCGCGCCGTTTCCGCGGCCACGATTTCCAGCACTACCGAAAACGCGCCCGCTTCTTCCACCGCGCGCGCGTCCTGCAGCAGCACGGCCGCCTCCTGTTCCGTCCGGCCCTTCAACTTGTAGCCGCCCTCTTCGCGCACGCTTTGCGGCAGCATCCCGATGTGCGCCATCAACGGAATCCCCGCCGCCACCACCGCGCGGATTTGCGCTGGCGTGACTGAGCTCCGCCCTCCAGCTTCACCGCCTGCGCGCCGGCCTCGATCAGCAGGCGCGCGTTCTTCACCGCCTCGGCTTCCGATCCGTAAGTGTGGAACGGCAGATCGGCCACGAGCAGCGCGCGCTTCACCGCCCGCGCCACCGCCCGGGTGTGATGGAGCATCGCCTCCAGCGTCACCTCGGTCGTGTCCTCGTAGCCGAGCACGACCATGCCTAACGAGTCGCCGACCAGGAGGACGTCGATCCCCGCTTCATCCAGAATTCGCGCCGTCGGATAATCGTAGGCGGTCAACGCGGTGATGCGTTCGCCCCGCTCCTTCTTTTCGCGCAAGATGGTGTCCATCGCGCGGGAGGCTACCATTCGTCCGTCACACGCCGCAATGGCGTCGTCGCGGGCAATTTGTTGAGCAACTCTGCGACGCTGTCCGTCTCCCCGGGCAGGATGAGATCAGGCCGAATCTCGCGCAGCGGCTCGAGCACGAAGCGCCGCTGCGTCATGCGTGGATGCGGCAACTGCAAGTCCACCTCTCGCAAGACCAGATCGCCGAAGTAAAGCAGATCGAGGTCGATCGTGCGCGAAGCGTTCTTCGCGTGGTCGGCCGGTCGACCGAGCGACGCTTCGATGCGGCGCAGATCACTCCACAACGCGCGGGCCTTGTTGCCATAACCAATCTCGATCACCGCATTGAAAAAAGGCGGCGCATCCGCTGCGCAATCCACCGGCTCCGTCTCGTAAATAGCGGAAGCGAGCACAGGTGGCACCACACCGGGCAGGCTGCACAACTGCGCGCGCGCCGCGGACAAGTGCGCCAGCCGATCGCCAAGATTCGAACCGAGCGCGATGCCCGCTCTCACGATAAGCCGAGCACGTCTTCCATGCTGTAGAGGCCGGCCGGCTTCCCGATAATCCATTGCGCCGCGCGCAAGGCGCCGACGGCAAACGTCTCCCGACTCGAGGCCTTGTGCGTCAACTCCAGCCGCTCGCCCGCTCCGGCGAAAATCACCGTGTGATCGCCCACCACATCGCCCGCGCGCACCGAGTGCATTCCAATCTCGCGCGCCGGACGTTCGCCGATCATTCCCTCGCGGCCGTGCGCCACGTCCTTGGTGTAATCGAGCCCGCGCGACTTCGCAGAGCACTTCAGCCAACCGCTTGGCCGTCCCGCTCGGCGCATCTTTTTTTAAACGATGATGCGTCTCGATGATCTCGAGATCGAATTCGTCGCCCAGCAATGCCGCCGCTTTGCGCGTGAGCCAAAAAAGGGTGTTCACGCCCACGCTAAAATTCGACGCCAGCAGAACGGGAATGGATTTCGCCGCCTGCCGGATCGTCTCCAGCTGCGCGGCGGATTGCCCGGTCGTGCCGATGACGAGCGGCTTGCCCTTCGCTAGGCAGGCGGCGCAATTTTGCACAGTGGCATCCGCCTGGCTGAAATCGATCACCACATCGCAGTCGCTCACCGCGGCCTCGACCGCGTCGCCCACATCGCAGCGCGCGACAATCTCCATCCCGTCGTGCGTCTCGACGGCTTGCGCGATCGCCTGCCCCATCCTGCCCGCCGCGCCGATGATGGCGATGCGCGCGGTGCTCATTCCCGGCTATCCTGGAAAGCTTGCAGCGTCTCGCGCAGGCGGGCCGCGTTCTCCGGCGTCATCTCGCAAAGCGGCAAACGCACCTCGCTCGACATCTGTCCGCGCCAAGCCAGCGCAGTTTTCACCGGCACCGGATTCGGCTCGATGAAAAGATCGCGGAACAACGGGCCCAGGCGGCGATGCCAGGTTTGCGCCGAGAGAATGTCGCCGCTGCGAAACGCCTGCACCAGCGCGCAGTCACTTCCGCCGGGATCAAGATTCGAGGCGACGCTGACCACGCCGACCGCACCCACCGCCATGAATGGCAGGGTCAAGCCGTCGTCGCCGCTCAAGATGGCAAACGTGTCCGGCAAGGCAGGCGCGCAATTCGCTCACGCGCATCACGCTGCCGCTCGCTTCCTTGATCGCGACGATGTTGCCGCTATCGAGCGCGAGCCGCTCGACGGTCGCGGCGTTGATATCCACGCCGCAACGCCCCGGAATGTTGTAGAGCATGATCGGCAGCTTGGTCGCCTGCGCGATCGCTTGAAAATGGCGGAAGAGCCCTTCCTGGCTCGGCTTGTTGTAATAGGGCGCCACCACGAGCGCGCCATCCACGCCCAGCTTTTCCGCCGCGACCGTCGCCGCGATCGCTTCCTTCGTGGAATAGGAGCCAGTGCCGGCCAGCACCTGACAGCGGCCCTGCGCAATCTGCACCGCGAGGCGAATGACCTGCTCGCGTTCGTCGTGCGAGAGCGTGGGACTTTCGCCCGTCGTGCCGATGGCGACGATGCCGGTGATGCCGGCTGCGATCTGGCCTTCGATCAGTTTCTCGAACGCGCGTGGGTCGAGCTTGCCGTCGCGAAAAGGGGTGACGAGCGCGGTGTAGGTGCCGTGAAACATCATGGTGGAGGCGATCAAATCTCGACGCTGCCTTCGAAAACAAAGTCCGCCGGACCGCTCAACGTGACGCCAGTGAAACGCTGGCCGTCGCGCGCAAATCCAACTTCGAGTTCATCGCCGCCTTTGACGAGAACGCCGATCGGGCCGGCCACATTTTCGGTCGCGGCGAAGATGAGCGCGCTCGCCACCACGCCGGTGCCGCAGGCGAGCGTTTCGTCTTCCACGCCGCGCTCGTAGGTGCGGATGGCAATCTTGTTCTCGCCGCGGCGCTCGAGGAAATTCACATTCGCGCCGCGCGGCGAAAATTGCGGATGATGACGCAGGGCGGAGCCGACTTCGCGCACCTTGATCGGCGCGATCTCAGCGACCGGAACGACGCAGTGAGGCACCCCGCTGTCGACGTAATGACAATGCACTCTCTTCGCCTAAAATCGGTGAGGTGCAGATCGAGTTGCAGATCTTTCGGCTCGCTCATCTGCAAGGTCACGCGTTCGCCTTCCAGCGCGGCCGCGATCACGCCGGCCGGAGTTTCGAAGGAAAGCTGATCGAGCGGACCGGCCACCTGTTGCGCGAAGCGCGCAAAACAGCGCGCGCCATTCCCGCACATCTCCGCTTCGCCACCATCGGCGTTGTAATAACGCATCCGGAAATCGGCGCCGTTCGCAGCCGGCTCGAGCAGGAGCACACCGTCCGCTCCGATCCCGCGATGCCGATCGCAGAGCTGCGCGATTTGCTCGCGCTCCAACTGAAGCTCGCCCTGGCGATTATCGAGCATGACGAAGTCATTGCCCGCGCCGTTCATCTTCGTGAAATGCAGGGTCGGCATGGTGGTCTTCTCTAACATATCGCGCGCGAGCGGCAACACGCGCACTTCGCTGCCGCGACCTAATGCTTCGGCGCGCGGATGGTGCCGATCTCGATCGCGCTGCGGCGCTGGGAGACAATTCGGTTGGCCGTCTCTTCCACCATTTGCTCAAGGAGCATGCGGAGATGCGTGCCTTTTCGGTAATCAGCCGGCGCCATGTGCCGGACGCGATCGGCGTGGGTGGAAAGCTGGTAGCATTTCTTGAAACCCGCGCGCGTGGGGTCGTCCGGATTATAGACGGCAATCGCTTCGCCGCCGTTCTTGCGCATGACGGTGAAGCAAGGCACGTCGGTCGGCCCATCGCCGAGATAGATCATGTTCGGGAACGGAATGGGCCGGATCTCCGGGTCCATGTGATCGTTCACGTCCTGCGACATATCGAGCAGACCTTTGTTAATGCGAAACAGGTACTGCGTCTTCTGCGTGTGACTGATGACGCGCTTCGGAAACGTAATTCGGCCCTCACCGTCCTCGGCAAACTCGCAGCCAAAAATTGCGCGCACATATTTCGCCAACCGGCTGCCTTCGATCAAAATCTTCATCCCGGAAGAGATGATGTAATGCTCGACCACGATGCCGTGCGCGAGGTGCTCTTCCGTCAGCAGACCATCCGCGAAATCCTCGAACATCTCCGGGCAGGCCTTGGTAAAAATTCAGATTCCGACCGAGCGTTTTCAGTTCCGCATTCGTCGGGCGATCCATCCCGAGGGTGTCGAGCAGCACCTTCATGTAAGCCAGCTCGCTGTCGTAGCCGAGCTCGCGCACCAGCTCACTGCACTTGCGCCAGAAGCCGTCCTTGTTGATGCCGAAAGCGGGGAAGACCACCTCGTCCTGCATGTAGCTCGGGCTGAGGGTTTGGTCGTAGTCGTAAACGATCGCGATCGTGTTTTGCGGAGCGGACATAGCGCGCTGGTTATCCTAAATGGGAAACGAAATCAGCAAAGAGCGGCGCGTAAATCTCCCCGCCGCGCTCTGGATGATATTGGACGGCGAGGCCGAAGGGATAATTTTTCATCCGCATCTGCTCGATGATGTCGTCGCTCGCGCACCAGGCTTCCACTTCGCAGCCGTCGCCGAGGCGGTCGATCGCCTGGTGGTGCGAGCTGTTCACTTTCTCAAAGCGATGGGCCGCGCCGCGTTCGGTGCGCAGCGGCTGCACGTCGTGATCCTTCATCTCCGGGCCATTATGGCCGCGGATGTCGAGATGCAGCGTCCCGCCAAGCGCGACGTTGAGAACCTGAAGACCTTTGCAAATCGCGAAGATCGGCAGCTTACGCGCGAGCGCTTCCTGCACGGCCCCAAATTCCCAGCGGTCGCGCGCGGGATCGACGTCGGTATCGAGCACGGAAACGTCGGGCACTTCCTGGCGCAGAAATTCTTGCGCGATATCCGGGCCGCCGGTGAGGAGAAGGCCGTGCGCTTCTGCCATTGGGACTTCGCGTTGGGCGGCGTTCCAAATCGCCACATCAGGATGAGGGGCAAAGACGCGCGCGAAATGATGCCCGTCCTTCGGCCGGATCCAGGTGGCGAGATTGGGCATCGCGGAGTGTGCGGTCATCCCGCGAGATTGTAAATGGAGCGGACGCTCGCCGCAGGAGAGTGCGGAGCCCGCGCGCGTTTCCTCTAGGAGGAAAACTTCCCGTAAACCGCGAGCACGGGATAGAAGCAGCGGTTCTTACTCCGGTAATCGCTCGCGAAACCGGTGCGGGTGCGAATCTCGACATGACCAGCGCCACCCGCGCCTTTGCCATAAACGATCACCGCCCCGACGGGCGCGGCGTACGGATCGCGCATCGACAATTTCCTGAAGCCGTATGCGCGGACCAATTCTTCGCCGGCCTGGCAGGCGTAATTCGTCTTCGGATAAGAATCAACCACCCCGGCGGCCACGAGCGCTTCTTTCACGTAGCGCCAGCAACGAGCTTTGGTGTGGGCATTCGAACGCTCCTCGGCGATCGTAGCGGCGCGACGCAGACGCGGGTCGAGCCGGGAATCGATCTTCGCCGGCGGATGCACTCGCAAAACGCGCGTGCGCCGAACGATGCGCGCTGAACGGCACGCCGTTGGACGATTGATAATAGAAACGCGAGGTCGATGTAACCAACCCTTCCGCATGGAGCGCCAGGTTGGAGGCAAAGAAACCACCGAGAGTGAGGAAAACGATAAACCAACGACTTTGCACGCGGCTTTGTATGCAGGGTACATGCCAGATACGCCAGAGGTTTCTCGCTTCAGCGAAAATTATTTTTGAAAGCGCGCGTCTGTTTGCGAAGGAATATAAGCTTCGAGACGACTGCATTTTAACGCGCTGACTCGTTTACGAATCCGCCGCTTTGGTCGCAACATAATGGACGACTCCATCCGCCAAAACTCCGAGGCCGAAAAATTCCTGCACGAGCGCATCCCGCTCACCCGCGCGATGGGCCTGCAGGTTATTAGCGACGACCATGGCGGCTTCGCGGTCGAGGCTCCGGTCGCGCTGAACTCGAATCATCTCGGGACAGCATTTGGCGGCAGCATCAACGCCGTCGCTACCCTGGCCGCCTACGGCTGGCTTTGGCTCGCGTCACGCGACGCCGCGGCGGATGTGGTCATTCGCGATAGCACAATCCGTTTTCTCCGTCCGATTCGCGAAACCATCCGGGCGCGCTGCGCGTCTCCCGCCGTCGAGGAATGGGAGGAGTTCCAGCGCGCGCTGCGTTCGAAGGGAAAAGCGCGGATCACTTTGCACGTGCAAGTGGAGGAGCAAGGCCAGCTCGCAGCGGAATTAACCGGCACTTTCGTCGCTCTACGGCAGGACATTCACAACACCGCTGCGGAGACCACGCCAAAAAAAGAGGCACTCGCTGAATGAGTGAGGCGCGTTCTTTGGGCGGGGTGGCGTGTCGGCTGCAGGGAATTGGGGCTCATCCGGCACGTCGCCCTCTCTGCTTTCGCAGCGGTTCGAAGCGTATGAGAATCACGGCCCCAATCATCACGCGCGCTTTATGAGCAGAGCCTTCGTGCGCGAGTCAGACGATCGGCCTGAGTTGCCGATCGCTCGCCCCGCCTCGTCGTTGCCGGAAGGCGCAAAAAATTATCTCACGCCGGGCGGAGCGGACCGCCTGCGGCGGCAACTCCAGGAGTTGATCGAGGTGCATCGCCCGGAGCTCGCCGCGCTCGGCCCCGACGTGACGGCGCGGACGCGTCTGCTCGCGCTCGATCAACACATCGCGCAGCTGGAGCAGAGCCTGCAAACCGGCGGAGATCGTGCCGCCGCCCAGCGGCGATGCGGATGTGGTGCGGTTCGGCGCCACGGTCACGGTGCGCCGTTCGGACGGGAGCGAGGACACCTATCGCATTGTGGGCGTGGATGAGATCGATCTCGAGCGCAGTTGGGTGAGCTGGCAATCGCCAATCGCGAAAGCCTTGCTCAACGCGCGGCGCGGCGAGCGCGTGCGTTTCAAATTTCCCTCGGGCGAAGAGGAACTCGAGATCGCTGGCGTGAGCTACGAAGAAACGGACGCGGCCTGACGCGCCGAGATGCGATCCGCCGCCAGCGCGGCTAGAGTCGAAGGCAAATGCCCGGCCATTCTCCCATGGAAGAAACCGCGCGCGCCATCGTAGCGCGGCTCCGCGCCGCAGGGCATGTCGCCTATTTTGCCGGCGGTTGCGTGCGCGATCTCGTGCGCGGAAAAGCGCCGAAGGACATCGACATCGCGACCGCGGCGCGGCCGGAAGCGGTGCAGAAAATTTTCCCGCGCACCTATGCGGTGGGCGCGCATTTCGGCGTGATCGTGGTCCTGGAAAACGGGATGCAATTCGAGGTGGCCACGTTCCGCGCGGACGGCGCTTACCTGGACGGGCGGCGGCCGGTGGAGGTCCATTTCGCGAGCGCAGAAGAAGACGCCGCGCGGCGCGATTTCACGATCAACGGGATGTTCTTCGATCCCGGCGCGGAGCAGGTGATCGATTTCGTCGGCGGCCGGGCTGATCTGGAGGCGCGCGTCCTGCGCGCGATCGGCGATCCCGCGCAACGCTTCGCGGAAGATCGCTTGCGGATGCTGCGCGCAGTGCGCTTTGCGACCACGCTGGAATTTGAAATTGAGCCTGCGACGTGGAGCGCGTTGCAAGCGGCCGCCGCGACGATCCGCGAGATCAGCGCCGAGCGGGTGCGTGAAGAGCTGGTGCGCATTTTCCTTTCGCCGCAGCGCGCGCGTGGTTGGGACTTGCTCGATGCCAGCGGCTTGATGGCAGCGGTGTTGCCGGAATTGGAAGCGATGAAGGGCTGCGAACAGCCGCCGCAATTCCATCCCGAAGGCGATGTCTTTAAGCACACGCGCATCATGCTCGAGCTGCTGCCGGCGGAGGTCTCGCTCCCGCTCGTGCTCAGCGTTTTGTTTCACGATATCGGCAAACCGCGGACGTCGGCGGTGGATGAGAACGGGCGCATCCGCTTCAATGGCCACGACCGCCTCGGCGCGGAAATGACGGAAGCGCTGATGGAGCGGCTGCGGTTTTCGCGCATGGAAATCGAGGCCACAGTGGAAGCGGTCCGGCAGCACATGGTCTTCAAAGATGTGCCGAAGATGCGGGTAGCAAAGCTGAAGCGCTTCATGGCGCGCCCGCATTTCGAGGACGAGCTGGAGCTGCATCGGGTGGATTGCGCGAGCAGCCACGGGCTCCTGGATAACTACGAGTTCCTGCTCGCGAAGCGGGAGGAGTTCTCGCAGGAGCCAATCATTCCGCCACCGCTCGTGCGCGGGGATGATCTCATCGCGCTCGGTTTCCGGCCGGGCCCAAAATTTGGCGAGATTCTCGAGGCGGTGGAGACGCGCCAATTGGAAGGCGCGCTCCGCAGCCGCGAGGAAGCGTTGGCCTGGGTCCGAGCGGAATACTCCGCGGTGGATGTTTAGCGAATGGCCTAACGAGCGGTCTTTCTCTCCGGTTCCGGATTAGCCGGCAGGTTGCCGCCGGATTGCGCTTTGATCAGTCCGATATCCGTACTGTTGATCACGCCATTGCTATTCACGTCGGTGCGGAAAGTGTTCCCGTTGGTCGTCTGGCCCGAGTTGGCTTTAGCCAGGCCGATGTCGGTCGAGTTCAAAGTGCCACTCGCGTTAACATCGCCAAGCAACACGCCCATGCGGACGGAAGCGTTGAAGGTGGCGCCGCTCGTGTCCTGCACATTCTGCAGCGAAACCACAGCGTAGCTCGCATTCGGCACGCCAGTGAGGTTGACGGTGTATTGGTTCGCTGCCGGTCCCATTGCACCCACCGCAGTGCCCGTTCCACTACTCACGCTTGGGCTGCCGACCGCGGTCAGATTGCGCGCGAAGGTGTAGATGAGTTGATGAGCGCCATTGACCGGGCCAGTGCGACACTCAATGCCGGAGGCGGAGCCGTCGATCGGCAGATCGATGTCGAACGGCACGCCGTTGTGCAGCTTGCGCGAGACGACTCCGGTTAACGGAGAGAGCACCTGCACAAGTTGGTGCGCAGTGTTCGAACTGACTTTCCCGCGGGAGTCGGTCACCACGAGCTTCACGTCGTAAAGGCCGGCTTGCGCGAAGGTGTGATTGATGAGCGGCGAAGTTTGCACCACGTCGTCCGTGCCATCGCCGAAATTGAAGGTGTAGCTGGCGATGGAATCGATCGCATCTTCATCCGTAGACGTAATTCCATCGAGCGCCACGGCCAGCGGAACGATGCCGTTGGCGGGGCTGGCGGTCAGCTGCGCAAAGGGGGCAGCGTTGGGCAGACAGAGATTCGACGGACGCAGGGTGTAACTGGTTCCGCCCGTCGTGTCGGGAATGGTTTCATTCGTGCCTCCGGTGCCGGGAATGGTGGAAGGCACGGTGGCGCGGACGCTGCCGAGCGCGATGTTGATCGCCTGGCCGGGTTGGATCCCCGGGAAGGCCGATTTCGGCAACACCAGCGTGATCGTTCCGTCGGGCCGAATACTGCTCGCGGGGTCAAGATTACCCAAAGTAACGAAGACTCGCGCGGCACCCTGAAAAACGCCGGTCGTTCCATACGTGAAGACCGGGTTCGGGCCGTCCGCCGTGTCCATCGAGACCTGCCAATCTTCTTGCGCGCCGAGCACAGGATGCGCCGGCGGCGGGAATCCCGGAACCGTAAAACGGATCGACCAGCGCCAGCCCGCAAGAACGGGAGGGGTCAGATTCGCAACCTTGATCGTGAAGTAGAGATTACTCGCGTCGCCGGTGGTGGCATTGCTCAACGGCTCGGCCACGGAGATGGAAGTGATGTCGTGCTGCGCATTCGTATCCGTCGCGTCGCCGGTCGGATCGGTCAGGATCTCGACGCCGGGAATTAAGCAGGCACCCGTCGCGCTGACGCGAGGAGAGACAGTGAGGACTACGTTGTTACTCGGTTGGCCGACCCCCTGGCCGTTCACAGCGATGATTTTGTAGCTATAACTCGCAACTGCGGGATCAGCGTTGCGATCGTTGTAGGTGGTCTTGTTGCCGACCTGCTGCCCGATCTCCACTTCGGTGCCGGGGGTGAGGCCGCGCAGGATTTTGTAGATCGTGATGTCGGAGCCGCCGTTATCGGGCGCGACCCAGCGCAAATAAGATGCCTGGTCGTCGCGGCGCCCCGAGAGGCAGGCGCTCTGCGGGCCGGTGGGCTCTACCGGATCGAAGGCTTGCAGCAAACCATTGCCGCCAGATTGGCGTGCGATCGTGGCCTTTGAACTGAAGGAATTCGAACCGCCCGAAACGCAATCGCCCACGCATCCGTCTGCGTAGCTGTAGAGCACGCGGCCCTTCTCGTCCTTCGTGATTTCGTTAAAGTCGAGCAGGTTCCGGCAGGCGTTACTGCCGCCTTGATTCCAGATACAAGCGCTGCGCTGCACAGGGTCGTTTGGCGTGGCGTTTACTGTGGTCCACGTCATTCCCCCGTCGTAGGTGTGCGCCATATACACATACCAGTCGCCGTTGAAATCCGTCGCCTGATGGTCGCCGGTTTGCGTAGTGCCGACGAAGCCAACCGCAGCCCGATTCGGATCGCCCGCGACTGCTTCCAAGAATACGGCGTTGCCGACATTTTGGCCCACGCCAATGTCGCGATCGTTGATCCAGGTCGCGCCCTTGTCGTGACTGACTGCGACATGCGCATGCCCGTCGGTATTGACGTAGGAGAAATAGAGTGTGCCATCGCTCGCGATGCCCACGGTGGGATCGAGAATCCCCGGCGGCGGGCCGGCAGTGAAGCCCGGTCCCTGCACCTGACGCACGGTCCAGGTCACGCCGGCATCTTCGGAAACGGTCACTGCTTGCACACTATTGCAGCCTCGGTTCGGCACGTAAACGGTGCCATCGGGCGCCACTTTTACGTGGCCATGGATGCCGCCGCAACCGTCGGTGACGGCGTTGTAGATCGCGCGCGACGGTCCGAAATTCAGCCCGCCATCATCGCTGCGGGAGCAGAACGCCGTTACGCCCGCCTGCGAGCAATAGTAAACAGCGGAACCACGATTGGCCGGATTGCCGAGCGGGACCGAGGCCGGATACGGGCCGCCGCCCACAGTCTGGTGATCGTAACTGCCATCGGGCGGATTGACCTGAGCGACGGTCCAATTGGCGCCGTCATCATCCGTGTAAGCCATCAAACTGTTCAACCCGACCAAAACCGGGCTGGCCGGCGGCACCACGCTATTCAACTGCGAGACGAAAGTGCGGCCGGTGAATTGGTCGGTGAAGAGAATCGGATCGAGCGACTTCGTGCTGGTGATGACCGAGGAAACATCTTCCCACAAAGCCGCGCACGCGCCGGTCTCGGGAAAGGTGACGCGGAAAGTTTCCAAGCCAGAGATGTACATCGCTTTGTGCGTGGTCAGATTGTAGCCGATGGACGGCTCACCCGCGTTCTCTCCCACCGCAGGCGGCGCGGAGTAGTTGTAATAACGCGGCACGCCGGGCGCAGCGGGCGCTGGCGTGGGGGTGGGGGGCGGCGGCGGCGGTCCGCCACTCGTAGTATCGATCGTCAACTTGCCGACGTAAGGCTGCCCCGCCGGTCCGCTGATAAAGCCGCACGCGACCACTTTGTAGGTGCCGTCGGGGAGATTGTTCGCCGTGACTGTTTCGCTGGGATCTCCCCCGTCGCTAGAGTCGAGTGCCGTGCCGTTCGGGTTCAGAACTGTGAGGACCTCATCGTTACCCGCGGCGCCGTCCCAAGAGATGTTGAAGGTGAACTTGGCGTTAACGTTATTGTAGACACCAGCCGGCACGATGATCGTGGGCAGATGCTGATCGGAGAGCGGCGTGTCGGCAACGTTGGTGCAATCGCTCGTGCCGTTAACCAGGGCCGGGATCGTTCCAGCCCAAGTGACTGAAACCGTTTGGCCGCTCGTGCCCGGCACCGTGATCGGTACTTGTGCCGGGAGTGGAGGCGAAGCTGAGCAATGCGAGTAAACCGCCCGCGGCGCAGAAGAGTAAGGCGAGAGAAATGCGCGGCGTGGAGATTCCAGATTCGGAGGCAAAGAATTTTTGCATAGGGAGAGAGGGTGTGGGGACGGAGTGCAGGACTCGGTGTTTGATTTCGGGCGGCACCATCCCGGCGGATGTCTCCAGCCGGCGCTAAAACGCAAAGATTCTCCCGCGAGCACCTGACCGGCAAAGGTGAGCAGGTGCACAACGGTCCGCCCGGTTTCGCGGTCGGTGAAGAGGATCGGATCGAAGTCGACCTGCGATGTGGGCGGTGATTTGTCTTCCCAGAGAGCGCGCAAAACATTGCAGGGATCGTTAAAGGTCACGCGCAGCGTCTGCACGTCCGCCTGGAAGAGCGCACGGCCTTCCGGATGCCCGGCGATGCCGAGCCCGATGCCGATCGAGGGTTCACCCGCGCGCAAGCCAAGCGTCGCCGGTCCCGCGGCAGGCGGGGTGAAAGTTTCATAGCGCGGCGCAAAACCAGCAGCCGGTGTCGGCGCCGGGATCGCCGGGGACCCAGCCGAGAGCAAGGTCGCAACGCCGGTGTATTGATCGGCCTGCGTGGCCGCGTAGTAGACGACGTGAACGGTAAACAGACCCGTGCCGATGCTGCTGCTGGCTGGGTTCAAGTCCACCTGCTCCGAAGTGGTGCCGGCGGAACCGGAAGAAGCGACGACCGGGCCGGTGAGGTCGCCTTTATGTACGTAGAGATCGTAGTCGCTGGAGGGCAGACCCCCGTTGATCTGCACGTGGACTTGTTTAGCGGCCGCGACCCAATCTGCCTGGGTGCCAGCGATGGTCAGCGCGTAACTGTCGCAGTTTGTCCCCTCCATGCAGGCGTCCTCCGCGCCGCCTGTGGGCGGGATACCGCTGGCCGTGCCGTTCCAAGCCAGGTTCGGGCCGGCGGTGCGCTGTGTGACCGCAAGGTTAATCGATTTGTTGTATTCCGCTGGGGTGTAGAAACACTGCGCGATGTGAAAGACCCCGTCCTCCGGAAGCGCTTTCCTTGCCCTCTTCCACTCTAGATTCCTGGAGAGCCGTTATCTCGTCCGGTTGGAGGAGCGCACAGGCAAGCAAAGCGGGTTCGTGATTGCTGGGGACTTTTCCATCCGCCGGCGGCGGCAACGGGGCGAGCTTGCCGGTGGGTTTTTCGCAACCCGAAAAAAGAAGACTCCAGGCGCCGACCCAGGCCACCGTGACCAGAGGAAATAAATCAATGCTGCAAAGATGAGGCTTAATATGCAGGAGAGAAAACAGCAGTCCCGGCGGCGCGCCGCGCCGCCGGGACATTCGCTGAAGACGGAATTTCTACTTCCGACGGCGCTCGTTTCGCTGCGCTGCGCTTGTGACGCAGGAGGCAGCATTGAGCCGGAGTTATTCTTGATCACGCCCACGTCCGAGCTGTTGATCGTGCCGTTGGCGGTCACGTCAGCGCGGAAGTTTTCGCTATCGGCGTTTGTACCGGAGGCGTTTTTCGCCTCGCTGAGGTCGGTGGAGTTGACCGCTCTGTTTCCGTTCGTATCGCCGACGAGAACGGCAAGCGGGGCACCGATGTTAACCGGGGTGCCGCCGGTCGTGGCGCCGTTCAAAGTCACCATCGTGACTTGAGCATTCGGAACGCCCGTGAGGTTCACCGTAATGATGTTGCCGGCGCTGCTAGTGTTCACAACCGACCCGGCACTGGCGGAGGCGGAAGCGAAGGTGACGGGCGAAGCGAAGATCATGACGACCTGGTAGTTGCCATTGATACCACCGCTCCGGCATTCGATTCCGCCATCGGGTCCCGCGGGTTGCAGCCGGATGTCGAACGTCCCTGCGGTGCCATGCACTTTGCGCGAGACGGCACTGACCAACTGCGCTGTCGGCGCGCAGGAGTTGTTGCCGACGATCGAGTAATTGCCATCGCCGGTGATATCGGAGGCGTTGTTTTGCGAACGCTGTCCGGGATCGGGGCGGTTGAATAGGTGCGAACGTTGAGGCCGGGCAGGTCGCTGCCGGGATTATACTTCGTCGTCCCGCCGTCGATCGCGCGCAGTTTGCTTTTCGCGAGCTTGATTCGGATGACGCCGGTGAGCGGATCGTAGCTGCCACTCATCAGCGGCGCCGAAACGCACCGGAGTATTGGCGTTCGGGATCGGGCAACGGAGGCGGCGAGGTGTTGATCGGAATGCCGAACTTGCCGTACTCAAAGGTCGGCGTGCCCGAGGCGTTCAGTCCGCATGGCAACATAGAGCCGGTCGTAGTTGGCGTCGTTCGGATCGCCGGGATCGGCGGAACCAGGAGTGCCCTGACGGTTCCAGATCATATACCACTGACTGTTGGCGGGCGCGGAGCCGAGCGTGGAGGGCGCCACTTGCAGGGTGAAGTAGAGCAGATCGTTTTCCGCGGGCGCGTTGCTGAAGGGTTCGCCACAAACAACTTCTTCACGTTCACGCTCCCATCCACGGGCGTGTTCTGCGCCGCAGTCGTTGTCGGTTCCGTCTGGGTTGAGGTCGTTGATGACCTGAATGCCGGGCAGGACGCACGCGCTCTGGCTGGGACCAGTCGGAGGCGTGAAGTCTTTGCAATACGGACCTTCGCCGACTCGAGTTCACGGCGGTGACGTGATAGAAGTTTTGCACGGCAGAGTTGAAGGTCGTGTCTGTGAAGCTGGGCACGTTCACCGTCGCGATGAGAGTGAACGGTCCCGTCGCGCCGGCGCGGCGGTAGATTTTATAGGCGGTGATGAATGCGCCGCCGTTATCGGGCTCCGGCCAGGAGAGTTGGATTGCGGTGTTGGTGCCGTTGATGCTGCCGGTGATGGCGGGAGCGCCGGGCACGACTGGCTCCACTGGATCGAAGGCGGCGAACATGCGCTTGCCGCCGGTCTGGCGCGAGATGGTCGCTTTGGCGGTGAAGGAATTGTTCCCGCCGTTCACGCAGCCGCCGATGCAGCCGTCTTCCCAACCGATGAGGACGCGGCCTTCTTTGTCCACGGTGGCGTCGAAGAAATCGAGCAGGTTGCGGCAGGTGATCGTCGCCGCAAATGCCACCGCGCTGGATGGGATCGCCGGGGGTCACGTTTTGCGTATTCCAGGTGACGCCGCCATCGAAGGTGGTCGCGACATACAGATACCAGACGCCGGGGAATTCCGGCTGGTCGTAGTTATTGCCACCGGTGGTGGTTCCGTAAAAGGCGAACGCGGCGCGATTCGGATCGCCGGCCACCACGGCCGGGAAGACGCTGTTTTGAATGCCGAGCTGCGCACCGACATCGAAGGGCGCGGACCAGGTTACGCCTTTATTGTGCGTGACGGAGATGCGCGCGTGGCCATCGGCCGCCTGCATTCCCATGTAAACGGTGCCATCGGTCGCGATGCCGATCGAGGGATCGCGATCGCTCTTCGTATCCGAGCCCGGGATGGGGCGGATGCTCCAGGTCAAACCGTTGTCTTCCGAAACGATGGCCGCCTGTTGACCATCGGCGTGACCGATCGGATCTGTCCCGCCGCAGGCGTTATTCGGAACGTAGACCGTGCCGTCGGGTGCGACCTTGATGTGGCCATGGAGTCCGCCGCAATCGACCGTGGTATACATCGGGACGGCTGGGCCGAAAGTGATTCCGCCATCGTCACTGCGCGAAGTGCGCGCATCGGAAACGCTTTGCGAAGCATAATAAACCGCGCGCGGATAGAGCGAGGACGGCGGCACCGGCTGATGGTAAGGGCCGGCGGCGATGGTCTGGTGATCGATGCCCGCGGGCGGGCCGGCGCCGACGCTGGGCTGGAAGGTGTCGCCGTCATTATCGGTGACGTCGGTGGTGCTGCCGACCTGGCCTTCCTCCTGCGAAACAAAGGTGCGACCGGTGCCGACGTTACCCGGATAACCGTGATCGGTGAAGAGGATGGGATCGCCGAGTGCGCGCGGCGTGGACGCGAGAACGAGCGGCTTCTTTTCCCAGATACGCGTTCGCGGGGGACGAGCAATCATCAAACGTGATGCGCAGCATTTCGGCCAGGAACCCACCGTAGTAGGTAATGGTGCCGCCATTCGGGATGGTGCCGTTGCTGTTCATGAAAGTGTGACCGGAGCCGGGGCGAACGACATTTTCGCTCAGCCAATTTGACGCCAATGGAAGGCTCGCCTGCGTCTTCACCGAAGCCCGGAGGAGCCGCGTAAGTGAAGTAGCGCGGCTGGCCCGGAGCGGCGGGCGTCGGCGTGGGCGTGCCGCTGGGAGTAGGCGTAGGCGTAGGCGCGCCGGTGAGCACGCTGGCGAGGCCGCGTAGCTGTGGGTAGGGAGTGACGAGGAAGTAGACGACGTGGACGGAGAACTGTCCGATGCCGACGCCCGGCGCATTTGGATCAATATCGACGATCTCGGGACCAGCACCGCCTTGCGCAGACGAGCCAACGAGCGGCCCAGTGTTCGTGTTGCCTTTGTGGACGAAGACATCGAAGTCGTCGTTCGCATCAGGCCAACTGATCGCGATGTGGGCCTTTTTGCCCGACCAATCGGACGTGCGTGCCGGAGAGCGTGATGACGAAGGTGTCGCAATTCTGTCCTTCGATGCAGGTGCTCTCGTCGAGCGAACCGGCAATAGTGCCCGGCGCGCCAGTCCAAGGCACACTTGGGCCGGTGGGATTAAGCGTGCCGGTGCCCGGGGTGGCGTCGGGCGATTGCTGGCCCGCTCGTTGTTGATTTTCGCGAGAAGAATTGCCGCCGAGGAGATCGGTCAGGCTGAAGATGAAAAAAAGGCCAGCGAGCAGGAAGAGAGCGCCAGCGAGGGGGAGACGTTTTTTGGCGAGATGTTGCATTAGCGGTTGGGATTCACGGGGTTGGAGGCAGTGGGTGAGAGTGTGCCCGCTCCGAGTGGGGGAAGCGTCCACGCGAACTCATCGAACGATGTGAAAGCTCCGGTTGTATAAGGGCGGCAGATTTCCTGGATGCGTCTGCGATTGACAGGTGCTGGGCGTCTCCGCATCAGTTCAGGCATGAGTGTAAATCCGAAGACGCGGCTCGCGTTGCTCCTGCTTTGTGTCTGCGCGACAGCGGCGCGTGCGGAATTGGTCTGGGAGAAAAACGAAATCGAACTCCATCCCACGATCGATGACACGACGGCGGTGGCGCATTTCAAATATCAGAACAAAGGCGACAAGCCGGTCAACATCACGAACGTGAAAACGTCCTGCGGCTGCACCGCCGCGAGCACGAACAAGAACGGCGTCGCGCCGGGCGAGAAAGGCGAAATCACCGCCACCTTCCAGATCGGCGGACGCATGGGGCTGCAGCAAAAAGGCATCACCGTGACGACGGACGATCCGGCGCATCCCGAGGTCGCGCTCAATCTCAAAGTGCAAATTCCGCAGACGATCGATCTCCAGCCAGCCTTCATTTTCTGGAAGCCGGGCGAAGAGGCGACGCCGAAGATCATCGTCGCCAAGGTGGACAAGGGTTTCCCGATTACAAAACTCGAGGCAAACGCTTCCGGTCCGGAGTTCACGGCGAAGGTCGAGCCGGGCTCTTCGAAGGAGGAATATCAGATCACCGTGGTCCCAACTCAAACCACGCAGGGCGCCGCCGCGACCATCGCCGTCAACGCGCAGCGTCCCGACGGAACCACGAAAACTTTCTCCGCGACGGCGCGCGTGTTGCCGCCCGCACCTCCCGCCGGCGCCACTCCGGCAACGACACCTGTCACGGCCGCGCGCGCCAGGGCGGCTCGATGCCTGCACGTTACTGACGAGCGAAGAGATCGAGAAAGTCCAAGGCGAAGCGCTCCAGGAAAATCGGCCGAGCGGGAACACAAACAGTGTCGCGGGTTGCTATTTCATGCTCCCGACCGCGAGCAATTCCATCAGTCTGAGCGTAGTGCAAAAAGGCGACGGCCCGGCAGCGCGCGATCCGAAAGAGTTCTGGCAGGAGACCTTTAACAAAAAGAAGCCAGCCAAAGAGGAGAGCGAGGAAGAGAAATCGGAAGGGCCGGAGCGGATCACCGATTTGGGTGACGACGCTTATTGGACGGGCGACCGCGTGGGCGGGCAGCTGATGGTCCTGAAGGGCGACCTTTATTTTAAAATTAGCGTGGGCGGCGCGGGCGATCGCGCAACGAAGCTGGAGAAATCGAAGGCGCTGGCGCGGTGCGTTCTCAAGCGTCTTTAGCCAACGCTTAACAGACAAACGCAAGACGCCCCGGCAATCTGTGGCCGCCGGGGCGTTTGTGTTTTCGGATTTTGCCTAACGAGCAGACGGCTGCGCCGACGGTGGCAGCATGGTGCCGGATTGCGGCTTGATCAGCCCGACATCGGTACTATTAATCGATCCGTTCACGGTCACATCGGTGCGGAAGTTTGTGGCGCTGGTTGTCTGACCGGAATTCGTTTTGGCTTCGCCGACGTCGGTGCTGTTGACGGCGCCGCTGCCGTTCGTGTCTCCGAGGAGAACACCCATCGCGACAGACGTGCTGGGCAGGCTGCCGCAGATGCCGTCCACGGCGTTCAACGTCACAGTGATGGTCTGCGCATTGGCCACGCCCGTGAGGTTAACGACGTAGGTTTGGTTATCGGCGTCGATGAAGCTGCTGCTGACAGAGCCCGTGCCTGAGGTCACGCTCGCGTTGCCTACGTTGGTGATGGGCGCCGCGAAGCGGAAAACGATCGAGTGTTCGCCATTGCTGCCGCCTGTGCGGCACTCAATCCCACCGCCGGTCAAAGGTAATGGAATGTCGAAGGTGCCAGCGCTGCCGTGGGTCTTGCGCGAGGCTGCCTGGAGAACCTGGACCGCGCCGGTCCCCGCTCCCATGTTGTTGATGACCAGGTTATCGATGTACCAGCCGGCATCGGTGCCGACGGCGCTGGCCGCATCCGAGGTTTCGCGGAAGCGGATGTAAACAGGCAGGCTGCTCGGGTTATGTTCGCCGCCCGGAGCGAAGCTGCTGAGCGAGATGCGCACGTGATGCAAAGGCTTGATCCCGGAGTAGGCGCGTCGTCCTTGCAGAGTGGAATTGAAGGTGGGCGGGGCGTTGGTGCCATCCAACTTACTATTATACCCGCCTTCAATCATGTGATCGCCCAGCTCGAAGGTGGTGACGTTGTCCGGGAATGGCGTCGCGTCGCCCGCGGCAAATGGTGCGCCCACCTTCACTTCGATGACGCCGCCGTCGAAGCGGTCTTCAGTCGAGAAGCGCTGGTCGAATTCCATGAGGGAGGTCGCGGTCAGGGCGACGGGGCCAAATTGGGTGAAGAAATCCGACTGTCCGCCGCAACTGAGACCGACAGGATCGGGCATGCAGCCGTTGAGTTCGTGGCCAGGACTGAAGTTAGGCGCATACATTTGCGGCGCAGTCGGACTTCCGAGCGCGGCCACGGTGATGCGTTGGAAAGTAGCCGAGGCTTGATCGGGATTGGTCGTGGCCTCGGTTAATGATGGCGTGAAGCGCTGCGACGCGGCCGCGGTCGAGAAGTTCTCCAGTGGAAAGGGCGGAGTACCGGTGAAGCAGGGAATGGTGGGCGCGCTAAACTTGGTGGTGGTGTTGCCAACGTTGGCGGTATCGATTCGACCGGTGGAGACATCGCGCGCCTGGACGATGTAAAAATAAACCTGGCCCAGGCTCAGCCCGCTATCGCGGTAGGTGAGGCCGGTGACGCCCTCCGCGATCTTATTCGCAGCTGAAGGCGTAAAGGTGGGATCGTTCTGACCGGTCCCGTGCGCCACGTCATTCACGCGGTAGATGTCGTAAACAATGTTCGCCGAATTGAGCGAAATGGCCGGCGCCCAGAGAAGATTCAAATGCGTGCCATCGCGCGCATCATCCACGCGTTCCACTCCGGTGAAGATCGGATCGGGCGCGAGCGGACCGCCCGTCGCGACGATGCTTTGCGTGTTCGCCCCCGAGACGCAATTGGGGTTCGCCATCGGGACGAGCGGAACGGTTGTGTCCGCCCGGGTGATGCGGACCTGGTAGAAGTAATCTTCGCCGCCACTCAAGCCGGTGTCGTCGTAGGTGGTGGTGGCGTTGGGGATCTCGGCGATCTTCACGAACGGACCGCTCGCGTCATTGGCGCGGAAAATGGATTTGGTGTGGCCGCCGGTCACGGACGGAATGGTCACGCGGACAGTGTTGTTCGCCGGAGTCGAGAGAGTAAAAGCGGGAGGAGCGAGCGGACCGGATTGCTCACATTGCGAAACCCCAGGGGGGACGGTGAAATCTTCGACGATGATGGGCGTGTTCTGGCTGCCCGGGGTATTATCGGCACTGGCATTGGAGGAGGAAGCGAGCAGACCGACGCCATGGCTGGCGAAGGCGCGCCAGATCACGGCGCGATTTTCACCGCCGGTCAGTTCCGTGTCGGCCATGAGGATGGAGTCGCGCATATCGACGAAGGAGGGATTGCAGGGCGAGAGCTGCATGCCGCGCAGGACGAGCGTATCCGCCAGGCGCGCTCCGCGGCGCAGAGCGGTGGCGAGCGGGCCATTACGATGGCCTAACGACTGGATCTCCGCCGCCACTGTCGGTGGTCGGACGACGTGCGCGGCCGAGTTAACCGTGGCGACATTCCCGTCGTTGAAACTGGCGCGATAATTGATCGGATGCCCGGTATCGACCGATTGGAGCGGACGATAACCAACAAAGAAGGTGGTGCCGGAGCCCATGCGGCGCGCCCCATCGAAAAACATCCCTGCGAAATTTGTGCCCGGGCCATCATCCACGTCCTGCTTTACGATCAACAGCTCGCGCATGTCCCAGAGAGTCGCTGCCCAATATTCCCCCACGTCGTGCACTTCCAGCGGAATGAACGGATTCGAGCCCTGCAGCACATGCTGCGAATCGCTCGCGTCGGGCGGCAGTTGATCGCGACGCGCGTAATCGCCTTGGATGTTACGGTAGGAATAGCGGTAGTTCGTGTAAGGCAGATGGCGAATGGCCTTGTCCAGGTCGCCCGTGGCGTATTCGCCAGGCGCGTCATCGTCCGCGACGGAGGCCGCAAAGAAATCACTCCAGCCTTCCCCCATGCCATTGGCTTCGCCGACCAAGGTAATACCAAGACAACCGGTGCTGCCTTTGCCGACGGAACGATTTGAAACGCCGTGGTAGGCTTCGTGCGCGACCACATCCCAGTCGAAATCGCCATCCGCGCGCCGGAAAGATGAATCCGTGAAAAGAAACATCTGCATGCGGGGCCGGCTGCCGTCCGCGGGCGTGGAGAAGTTGGCGTTGTTCGTGCCGGAACCGTCCTGCACCTGCAGAGAAACGGCGTCATTACCGGCGCCGCCTTTGCCGAAATTATCCTCCTGAAAGTTCCACGTCCCCTCCGTGAACCCGACGCTGTAAAGATAATCGTGGATTAAATTGTTGTAGTAAAAGAGCGCGACCGTTCCAGGGAAGACATCCGGCTCGGCGACGTTATCGATTTCGTAGCGGCTGGCGAAATCGAAGTACGGCGCGGTGAACTGGCGGTTCGCGCTGTAGCCTTTGATCCCGTGCGTAGTTTCGTTGTCGTTATCCTTGTCGTCGGCTGCGAAGACGTTGTTGCCTTCGGTGTAACGCGATTGGAAAACGGAGGTGAGCGTGCGGCCATCGGCCAAAGTGACGGCACCGGGCAACGCGGTCAGATCCGCGGCGAAAGGCTGGTTGCCGTCGCCCGTCGGTGAATTGCCAGGGTTGACCGCGTTCCGCGTTTTAGCCGCAGGGTGGATGGTGTAACCAAAGGCGCGCGTCGCTCCGCGGTTTTGGTTCGCCAGCGTGATTTCCGCACCGCCGGTGTCAGTCGGCAGGTAAAACCAGCCGAAGGGAGAGGAGGCGCTCGGGTTCAAGGCATTGGGGAAGCCCCGCGTTACCTGGCCAAAAGGATTGTTGTAAACGAGCGGGAAGAGCGGCTCGGAAGCGGAATCGGCGAACGGATTCTGAATGCGGTTCCTGGCCGCAGTGAGGCGAAACGCGCGCCCATCGAGCGTAGCTGCGCTGTCTGGCGCGTAGCCGGGTTGCTTCGGCAACTGCGCCCGCGTCGGCCGGCCAAAGGCATTGTAGCCCGACATCAGCGTCGGGTTGCCGTTGAAGACTTTTCCGCTCGCGTTGGCGCTCGATTGACTATCGAGCATGTCCTGAATGTCCGGCCGGAAAGTTCCGCGCCGGCTGTTCAGCGGGCCGCCCGCCTGCTGGAATGAAGTCAAACTGAGACGGCGCAGGACCCGGCCGGTTTCCGCGTCGACGATGTGCTCCCACATCATGCCTTGGTACTGCGGTGCGGTGAGAGTGAATTGATAGGCGGCACGTCCCTCCCGGCCCATCGGAAAAATGACGCGCGTCACCACGATGTCATCCGTGAAAGTTTCGCCACCACCGAAGCGCGTGCCATCCGTGAATTCCTTAGGCAAATCGCCGAAGGTGCGCAGGACTTTGGCGCTTCCATTCTCCTGTGGGCTAAAGGAAAGGCCGAGCGCAGTCGCCGCGGCAGCCACGGCTTGGGCCGGTGAGATGGCGAAGCCGTTCGTCACCGTCATCTGCGGGAAATTTTCGCTGCCTACGCTGATGATTTGCCCGGCGTGATTGACGTTGACCAAGATCTCACCGCGATAAACCGGGATGCCCTCCACCTGTTGCTCGAAGAGCAGGATGGTGGTGCCGGTGTCCGGCAGAGTGGTCCGGCTTTTCAGACGAAGACGATCGAGGTCGTCATCGTTAAAGCGCCAGATGCCGCGCCACTGGCGGAGGAAATCGAGCGCGATCCTTTCCGCGGGGGCGGCGCTCGGTTTCGTCAGGTAATTTCCCTGGCAGAAAAGATGCCGCGGGGTCGCGGTCAGCGCGTTGTATTGGACGACAGGCGCGTGGCCGACCCGGCTTTCCAGCGCCGCGATAGCCTTGGTCTGGGTTGCGTCCGGCTTCTGCCGCTCGGTCCCGGTGGGCACTCCTTGCGGGCCGCGCACATCGATTTCCGGCGGCCGTTCGCCTTGCGGTTTCACGATCGCCTGAGCGTCGAATCGCGCCCCGAGGAGGGTCGCCAGAGAGAGGCAAAATAACGCACGCTGAACTTTGTGATGCTTCATAGGAACGAGTGGCGGGAACAACGCCCAGCCGCCTTTCAATAAAAAATTCGAACGGGTGATCAGGTTTGCGTCCCCCCGAACCCGACAAATTGTAACTTTATTTTTGGGCAGAGCGCCGCACTCCGACGCGTGTAGGCCTGGATTTCGGTTAGTGGCTTTTTTCGACCACGCGTTCGCGGGGTGCGGCTGGCGCATTACCTGCCTGCGTCTTCACGATTCCGACGTCGGTGCTGTTGACTGTGCCGTTAAGGCTAACGTCGGTGCGGAAATTTCCGGCGTTCGTTGTCTGCCCGGAGTTGGCTTTCACTTCCCCAACGTCGGAGGCATTCACGGAACCGTTGGCAGTCGTGTCGCCGAGTAACACATCCATCGAGACTGCGACATCGCCGACGTGGCCCGCGCCGTCGTGCACATTGGCGAGCGAGACGCTGACGGTCTGACCGTTGTTGACGCCGGTGAGATTGACCACGTATTCATGCGCGTCGCTGCCGATGGCGCTGCTGCTGATCGTGCCCGCGCCTTCGCTCACCGTGGCGCTGGCCACGCTGGTGAGGGCGTCGGGGAAGGTGAAGACGATTTGGAAGTCGCCATTCGTCCCTCCGCTTCGGCATTCCACGCCATGCGCGCCCGTGCGCGGGAGGATGATGTCGAAAACACCCGCCGGGCCATGCGTCTTGCGCGAGACCACGCTGCTGGGCACGGCATCGAACGCTGCGAAGAGCCGGCGCCCATCCAATTGCCTTACGATCGCCGCCTTTCTGGCGCGTCCAGCGTAATCGGGCGGGCCGCAGCCGGGCGCGACACAGCCATCGGCATACGCAGCGATAGAGCGGCCTTCCTTGTCCACCGCGATGTCATTAAAATCGAGCAGATTGCGGTTACCCGAGCTGCACAAAATCCCCGCCAGGCAGATCGCGCCCTTCTGCACCGGATCGCCTTCCGTGGCGTTCCTCGTGACCCAATGCGCGCCGCGATCGTAGGTAGTGGCGACGTAGAAATTCCAAACGCCTTGGAAGGTGGCGAGATCCTGGAAGTTGCCCCCGGTCGTGCTCCCGAGAAATCCAAAGGCAGCGCGGTCGCCATCACCTGCCACCACCACGGGAAAGACAGCGCTCTTGATTCGGCAATCGGCGTATTGATCGCCGGGTGCACATCCGAGCGGCGCGCCGACCTCGTAGTCGTTCGTCCAGGTCATGCCGTGATCGGTGGAGACGGCCACGTGCGGGCGGTTGTCGCCATTAATGTACCCGAGATAGACCGTATTATCGCTGCCGATGCCGACGGAGGGATCGCCGCTCCCCACGCTCCCGGGCACAGTGTAATCGGTCCAGGTAAGTCCGTTATCGCGCGACACCGCCATGCCCTGGCTGCCAGTGCCGGCGCTGCAGGACGAGTTCGGCACATAGACGGTGCCGTCCGGTCCCACTTTCACGTGGCCATGGATGCCGCCGTAGCATTCCACCGGGTTAAAAATATCCACGCCCGGTCCGAAACTCACGCCGCCGTTATCGCTGCGCGAACACTCCGCGCCGCCCGCCACGTTTTGCGAGCAGTAGTAAATCGCATTCGGATAAAGCGGATGGGGAGGAGGCGGCGGGACGGCCGCTTCATTGTAGGGACCGCCGCCAAACGTCTCGTGGTCCGGCCCCGCAGGCTGTCCGCCGGCGACGAAATTCGTCCAGCTCATGCCGTCGTTATCGGAGAAAGCGGCATTGCTGTCGCCCGAAGCCAGTTCCAATCCGAAGATGCGCCCGGTAACGCGATCGACGAAGCCGATGGGATCGAGCCCGGTCTGCACGGGCGCGTTCATATCCTCCCAGAGCGCGACGGGCGGCGCAGTCGCGTCATCGAAGCTCACACGCAGCTGCCGCGTGCCTGCGGTGAAAAAGGTCACGCCGCCCAGGTTTACTTTGTCGTGTTTAAGGGCGGGCACATTCGGATTCCAATCCACGCCGATCGATGGCTCACCGGCGCTGTTGCCCAGCGCGGTAGGCGAGATGTGGTTGGAAAAAGTGGGCGGCGTGCCCGTGCCAGGAGGCGCCAGGGTCGGGAAAGGCACCAGACTGACCATGCCGGTGATGCTGAGTCCCTGCGGATTAAACGGCACCACGCGGATCGTGTAGGTGCCGTTAATCGCCGGGATCAGGACCACATCGGGATCCACATAAGTTTGGTTGCCCAGCGAGCTGGCGATGAGCTGCCCCGTCGCGCTCGTGCCGGAGAACACATAGAGATCGAACTGCGCTTCGCCTAACTCCATCCAGCGCACTTCGATGCGAATGTATTTGCTCGCGGTCGTGGCGGCGCTGAGACCGGAAACGGTGAGCGTATATTCGTCGCAGACCAGAACGGCGTTGCAGGTGGGAACGCCGGTCGCCTGCGAGGAGGGATTCGCGACGGGATACGGTCCCCCCGTGAAGGTGAGCGGCCCACTCGAGTCGCTCAAGGTGCCGCCCATCGGCATGATGGCGGCCAGGGCAGGCCGAATCGCGAGAACGCAGAGCGCCGCGGCGACAAAGAAGAAGCCAAGGCCGAGCGCGCGCCGGGTTGTGGGATGACGAAAGAACGCAGAAGGTTTTGTGATCATGGGAGAACTCCAAAGTAACTTCGCGAAATTCCGCCCTGCCGGATGTCTCGAGGTGAAGGATTGACACCCGTGGACCACGTTTGATTTTCCCGAACGTGAAAAAAATCCTGATTTTGCTGATAAGCGCGGGGCTCGGTCTGTCGGGAGCGGCCCGGGCGGAATTGGTTTGGGAACAAAACGAGATCGAACTTCATCCCGCGATCGATGACACGACCGCAGTGGCCCACTTCAAATATCAGAATAAGGGCGACAAGACGGTCAACATCACGAATGTGAAATCTTCCTGTGGCTGCACCGCGGCGACGACGAACAAGAACGGCGTCGCGCCCGGCGAGAAAGGTGAGATTACGGCCACGTTCGACATCGGTGGCCGCACGGGCTTGCAGCAAAAAGCGATCACCGTCGCCACGGATGACCCCACGCATCCGGCCTTTACCCTCAGTCTCAAGGTGCAGATTCCGCAGACGGTCGAATTGCAGCCGGCGTTCATCTTCTGGAAGCCGGGTGAAGAGCTGACGCCGAAGATCATCGTCGCCAAAGTGGAGAAGGATTTTCCGATTAAGAAACTCGAGGCGAGCGCTTCCAGTCCCGAGTTTTCCGCGAAGATCGCGCCGGGCGCGTCGAAGCAGGAATACCTGATCACGGTGGTGCCAACCCAAACCAAGCAGGCCGCCGCCGCCACCATTGCGGTGAATGTGGAACGTCCGGACGGCACGACAAAAACCTTGGCCGCGACCGCGCGCGTCCTGCCGCCCGCCGCCGCCGGTTTCTGCTGCCTCCAGCAACGCGCCGGTGGCTGAGCCTCCGCCGGTGCCAGCGCGCCTGGATGCGTGCACGTTGCTCACAAGCGAGGCGATCGAGAAGGTGCAAGGCGAGCCGCTCCAGGAAGACCGGCCGAGCGGAAACACCAACGGTGTGGCCGGCTGTTATTTCATGCTCCCGACCGCGAGCAATTCCATCAGCCTAAGTGTGGTGCAGAAAAGCACGGCGCCCGGTGCGCGCGATCCGAAGGAGTTCTGGCAGGACGCCTTCCACAAAGCAAAGCCGGAGAAGAAAGAAGAGGAAGGCGAAATCGAAAAATCGGAGCCGCCGGAAAAGGTGGCCGACCTGGGCGACGAGGCCTACTGGATCGGCAATCGCGTAGGCGGGCAGCTGATGGTCCTGAAGGGCGATCTCTACTTCAAGCTCAGCGTGGGCGGCGCCAACGATCGCGCGACCCGGCTGGAGAAATCGAAGAAGCTGGCGCGCGTGGTCTTGCAACGCCTGACTCGTTAGCGCGCCGCGCCGCGTCTCCGATGGCAAAATGCCCCGGCAGCAGTGCGCCACCGGGGCCTGACAAGATTTTGCCTAACGAGGCGTTTACGCTACGGCTGCGTCTCCGGCGGGAGCATGGTGCCCGAACGCGCTTTCACTGCGCCGACGTCTGTGCTGTTGATCGCGCCATTGGCGACTACGTCGTTGCGGAAGTTTGTGGAGCTCGTGCTCTGGCCGGAGATCGACTTCGTCTGGCCGACATCGGTGCTGTTCACGCTCCCGTCCCCAGTGGTATCGCCCAAGAGGACGCTCATCGGAATGCTGACGTTTCCGGCATTCGTGCCGTCGTTCACGTTATTCAGAGTGAGGCGGAGAGTTTGCGCATTGTTCACTCCGGTCAGGTTAATCGTGACCTGCGATCCGCTCGCGTTGAAGCTGCTCACGCTGCCCATTCCGGAGCTGACGCTGGCGCTATCCGCCGTGATCGGATTTCCGAAGGTGACGACAACTTGATGTTCGCCTGCAGTCGCGCCGGTGCGGCATTCGATCCCCGGGGCGCCGAAAAGCGGCAGCGCAAGGTCGCGATTGCCCGCCGCGCCATGGGCTTTGCGCGAAACGGCGGCTGTGGGCACCGGGCCGGCAATGACATTGGCGTTGACCACATTGCTGAACGGACTCTGCGCTTGCTGCCCGGCGATGGAGTAGGCAGTGCGCACGCGATAACAATAGCTACCGGTGTTGCGCCCGTGCACGGTCGCGCTCGTGCCCGGGACGGTGGCGAGATCAGTGAAAGCGCTCGCGGTGACGGCGATGTTGTCGATGTGCCATCCGGCGGGCGCGCCCACGCTGAAGACATCGCTCGTTAGGCGAAATCGAACTTTGATCGAGTGCCCGGCAAATTGCGAAAGGTTGATCATCCGCACCCCGTTGAAAACGGTCACGGGCTCGAGCGCGTCCGGTCCGGTGTAGGCCGCGACTTCCACGAAATTCGCGCCGCCATCCGTGCTCACCTCGACGTGCCCAAAATCGTAGCCATCCTCCAGCCCTTGCCGGGTGGTGAAGGTCAGGGCCGCGGAAGCGCCCGCCGGAATCGCAATCGCATTCTTCATCGTGAGCGATTCGTTTTGGTTGGCGCCATCGGGGATGTAATAGGCGGCGTTGTTGTTATCGTCTGGATTCGGCTGCGAATTCCACTGCGCGCTTCCGATCCACTTCGTGTTCTGGCCCGCGACCAACGTCTCGGTGGCGTCATCGCTGAAAACGGCTCCGCACGTATTTGATTCCTGCAGCGTGTCGGGGCCCGTGGCGCCAGCTGGTCGCGTCCACGTCAAGGTGTAGGAGCCATCGGTATCCGGGTTCCCGTAATCCGCGCCCAGCGTGAGGGTCGGCGCGTCCAGGACAGGGCAGTTGTAAACGCGCACGGTGTCGACGAACCACCCGAGGTTCCCGTTACAGGCGTCCTGCGCGAAATCGAAACGGATTCGCACCGTGTCGCCTGGGTTGGTCAAGTTCGAGAGATTAATAACGCTCGTGCCCCAGGAGCCGGTGAGTTCGCCTTCATTGGCGCCATTCCAAATCCGTTCTCCGGCCAACGGCGTCCCCGTGGGCGCGGTGAAATTGGGCGCGTTAAAGATGTAGTCCGTCTGCGGCACGGCCGTGAACGGTCCGCCGTTGACGCTGATCTTGACGTTGCCGCCATCGAATTCCGTTTCCGTCTGCACAAAGTGTTCGAAGGCCATTTTCAAATCGGACGCGCCAGCCGGGATCGTGATGCTGGGGCTATCCATCCAAAAGTGGCCGGTGACGTCGCCGCCTGTCTGGCACGTGCCGCCATTGGGTTCACCGATCTTGGGATTGATCGCGAACTGCGCCGTCCCGGAATGGGCCGAGCCGTCCGCATTCGCCGGGAGATTGGAGCGAAGCGCCCAATTGGTTCCAGGCCAGGCGTCGCCAGTTCCTTGGGTGCCGAACGTCCAGCCATCGTTCCCAGTTTCCCAATCCTCCGCGAAGACAGTGTTGGAGCCGGCGCATTCCGTGGGCGTGTTGGGATTGAGCAGCTTTTGGAAATTGCACTGCGTGGGCGGGACGCTCATCTGCACTGCGTTCATCGCGTTCGCGACCTGCTGGCAATCGCCCATCGTGATCGCCTGTCCTGACGGCGTGCCGTTGGCCGAGCTGGTCGAGAAGTTGTTTAACGGCACCCCGACGAGGTCGCGGCAGGAAGCCTGCAACGCTGCTTCGTGCTGCGGAAAGTTCGTCGATTCGATTTGGTAAACGGACATGGCGCGGAAGTAGATGTGGATGGCTTTGACGAAGCCGATGCCGGTCACCGCGACGTTGTTGAACTTGCCCCCGGGGAGCGAAGCTGTGCCGTCCACGAGGAGCGCGTAAGCGTGATTGGGCACGCCGGAATTAGTGTGCACGCCACCGCCATCGCTCGCGTCGCATTGATAGAAGGAAGACGAAACTTTTTCCGGATCGCCGAAGGCCTGCGGGAACCACATGTCGCGCAAAATCCCAAGCGCGGCCGGTTGGCTTAAGCCGGTCACATCCTCGCCCACGCGCCAGCGCGTGCCGTTGCCCGGATCGGGCGGTGTGACCACGTATTGGCCGTTCTGAAATGTGTAAGTGGTCGTCTGCGCATTGTTCATTCCGCCGGCGCCGTCCACGCCGTTATGCAGGTCTACCGTTTCCCCGAAAATGTCGGAGTAGGATTCGTTCAACGCGCCCGACTGATAGGAGTAAATCAGGTTGTGGGTGTATTGCGTGTAAGCGTGGCCCCACTCGTGCGCGACTACGTCGTCCTTATCGAAATCGGGACAATAATTTGTCGCCTGCCCATCCCAATAAGCGTTCGGGCATTGATCGTTCGCAAGCAGCACAGTGCGCTGTGGCGCGGTCCCGATGCCATCGTAGGAATCACGCGCGAAAGCGGAGCGGAAGAGGTTATAAATCTGCCCGGAGTAATGATAAAGATTGTCCGGCCCGTTGCTCGGCGGCGGGAGAATCGTCGGGTCGCCTTCGCGTCGAACCACGTTTGTGTTGGGATTGGCCGGATCGTACGATGGCGAATACACGATGCGATTCAGCGCCGTCTCGCGCAGCGGAATCCGGTTGAGGATCGCACCGCTCTGCGCATCCACCCACACCTGCTCGCGCAACTCCGGCCCGGAAACTTCCACCGAGTAGGCGAGCACATTCTTCACCTTAAAACCTTCGAGCAAACCGAGCGGATAGACCGCGAGATCGACCGTGCCGAGGGTGAGCTTGCCGTTACCAGCGTGCTTGCGCAGCGCCGCCAGCGCCGTCTCCGAAGCGGCTTCCGCGGTGAGGCGCGGCACCACGCTCCCATCGATCCCCGGCACGTAGTTGCCGTTCAGGCCGACGATGCCGTGGTCGT
Source organism: uncultured Verrucomicrobiae bacterium (assembly GCA_963788065.1). GTDB lineage: Bacteria > Verrucomicrobiota > Verrucomicrobiia > Chthoniobacterales > UBA10450 > JACCTI01. The sequence continues at coordinate 842,132 of CAWBFF010000008.1, read as the reverse complement.
TCATGTGCACGACGAGCTGCCCGCCGAAAACGCGTAGGCCGCGATAAAATTGATCGAACTTTACGTGCGTTTCGCCGATGGAATCGGTTTGCGCACGGGCGTTCTGAAGCTGGCTGCCGGCGTTGGCTCCATTGTTCGGCAAAGCAGCTTGCTCCGCTGCAGAGAGACCGAGCAGCGCGCCATGTGCGGCGAGAAATTGCCGGGCCCGCGTTTCAGGTTGGCTGGAAGCATCGTCAGCCGCGAGAACACTCCCGCGCGCCGCGCGCACGAAACTGTAACTGCCGGTCTCGCGCGAAACGCGGGTGATGATTTCCGCCTGATCGACTCCGCGCAAGGCGCTTAAGGCCTCTCGCGCCGCTGGCATGACTTTGACTGCTTCCGACGTCGGAGCAGCGGGCTGATTGTTTTTGCTGCCCCCACTCGACGCCGGCGAAGACCGGAGCGCAGTCGGAATGAGAACGAGGACCAAAACCGCGCCTAGGAAAAGGGCGGCGGAGAGGAGTCGGCGATAATTCATGATCGGTGGAGTGGGAGTTCTGCCTGGTATCGGTCTAACGAGTTGAGGATTTGGCCATGGCCGGTGGCAGCTGCGTGCCGGAATAGGTTTTGATCGCGCTCACATCGGAGCTGTTGACCACCCCGTTGACGTTGACGTCGCGACGGAAGTTGCCGGCGTCCGTCGGCTGGCCTGAGATGCTTTTGGTCCCGCTCAAGTCGGTGGAATTCACCTGACGGCTGGCGTCGATGTCGCCGATCAGCACCGCCATCGGAATGGCGATCGGGCCGCTATTGGTGCCGTCAGTCACGTTGAGATTGATCTTGATGACCTGGACGTTTCCGACGTTGACCAGATCAACCGTCACCACACTGCCCGCGACATTGATATTACTGATTGATCCGCCGTTGGGCGCCTCCAGCGTGCCGGCACCCTGCACGGCGACGGGATTACTGAAGGTGATGACGACCTGATACTGCCCGTTCGGCGAATTGGTGCGGCACTCAATGCCGGGAGCGTTGCCGGTCAGTGGCAGATTGATATCGAAGGGACCGGCTGAGCCGTGGACCTTGCGCGAGACCGCGCTGATCGGCGTGATGGAGGAACCGCCCACGACGAACTGCGTCCCGCCGCGCGTGAGATCACGACGTCCCTGGCGACCGGCCGGCGGCGGCAGATTCACATCCGCCGTAACGGCGCGACCGCGCAAGCCCGCTACGACCGACCCGGTGGCGAGGAGCGGACGACTGGCGGCGGAAAGGACCGCGTTCAATTTCGTCAGCGTGACATTCATCGTGATCGTGCGATTGGCGGAATTGAATTCGCCGAAATCGGCCGGACCGACCGTCGTGTAAGTGATGGAACCGTCCGGCTCCCGCTTCGCGGTGCCGTAGACGAAACTCTGCACGCCCTGATCGGTGGTATTGGCCTGCAGGAAAAACTGATCGCCATCATCGGAGATGCCGAACGTGTAACTGCCATCGGCATTTAAAACCGAGTGCGGCGCATTCGCAGCAAAACTCGCGCGCCAAAAGGAGCCTTCCGGCACGACGGTAAGATCGGTCACCTTGATCGTGGCCTGAATCGCCTGACTGGCGCCGGCGCCGACCGTCACATACTTGATCGACTCGATATCGAGCGCGTCGGGCGTCGGCACACGGGTGACGAGCGCAGTCTGCACGTCCAGTTGGAAATCCGTGACCTGCTCCCCGCCCGGGCCGGGCTGGGCTGGCGGGAAAACATCGCCCGCAGGCACGCGGGCCGTGCCTGGAGGCGGCCCGAGCGAAGAGCCTTCGACGACAGTCGGCAAATTACCGCCGCGGATGGAAGGCCCGCTGATCTGACGCGAGGCAAAGGTGTTCCCATCGAAATCATTGTGATCATCCGTGTATGCGACCACAGCCGCGCCGAGCGGATCGAATGAGATCTGGAAGTAATCGATCAGGTTGCGATTGCTTCCGCCGGTGGGATTAAGGCCCATCTCGGAAATGTTCGAGCCGTGGATGTAATGCTCCGGCTCGGTAACCTCCGCGATGCGGAAGCTGGGTGCGGTGCTGTTCGCGTTGAAACTCTGCGCATAATAGACTTTCCACTGCGCGTTATCGTCATTCACGCTCGCCGTCGTCCCGAACCAAACGATGCCGACAGAGCCGGGCGTCGGGCCGGTTTCCATCCAGGGAAAGACGTTCACGTTTGTCGCGTAAGGGCCGGTCGGCGGATCAACCTGCACCGGCGCACTCCACGTCCCCGCTTTGTCGGTGGAATGCTTCAGGTAAATGTGAGTGTCGTTGGAATAGAGCGCATAGAGGGTGCCGTTTGGCGTCCCGTCATCCGCGACTTTGCCGACGAAGAAGATGTGAGCGACGCCGTTGGGATCAGTCGCTGCGGTGCGGATGGTGTAATCAGCCGCGGTCGGCGCCTGGCCAGGCACGGTAGGCGTGCCCACGGCGATGACGCCATTATTACCAGTCGCGTAAACCACGCCGGTCGCCTGATGCACATCGAGGCAGCCAACCTGGCCGATGAGACCAGCGGACGCAGCTGGGCCGTAGGTCAAGCCGCCGTCATTCGAGCGCTGCACTTGCGCAATGGCGGGCGCAACCGTGCGATACAGAAGGTAAACGGTATTGGAGCCGAGGAACTCATGCCATTGCCGATCGTCCCCGGGAGGGCCGCCACTGAGATTACCGGCTGGGTTCAGACTAAAGTTCACGCCCCGATCGCTGGTGTTACCGGTGGAGATGTTAGCGAGAGTGAGGCTGCTGTAGGCGAGGAATGGGACCGCCGGTTCCGTTTGCCCAGCGATCGGCGGGAAGCTGACCGCGAGATCGATATCGCCGCCGCCATCTCCGCCCACATCGGCCGGTGTTTGCTCACTCGTGCCATCGGGCTGGCCGCGATACGCCGGGAAACGCATCAGCGGATCGAAGGTATTGCTGGTGGCGTTCAAATCGAAGTACCAGAGATCCACTCCCGCCGGCACCCCGCGAATGCCACCGACATATGCGTTCCCTTTGTAATCAGTGCGATTGCTCGGCTCGCCATCGCGCGCGGCCACCGGCGCCTTCAGCGGCGTGTTCGGGCTGAAGGTGATGCCGCCGTTAATGTAAGTCGCCGTGCGCGTGCCCGTGCTCCTCGGCGTGACGGTCGCGGTGCCGTGGTATTGATCCGCAGTGACTGCGGCGAAATAGACGACGTGGACATAGTAATCGCCTACGCCGGTCGCGGCGGGATCAATCGCGGCGTTATCATCGGTGGAAGGCGCGCCATCGTTCCGGCCCGTGCCAACAATCGGACCGGACACGCTGTCTTTGTGCACATAAAAATCATAGTCAGTCGCCGGTAACGACCAGCCGAAGGTGAGCGAGATGAGATCGTTCGCCCAATCTGCGCTCGTCCCGAGCACGGTAAGTTTGAAGACGTCACAATTGACTCCATCCATGCAACTCGGTTCCCCGGCTGAGCTGCCACCCGGTGCCGTCCCCACCCAGGTCAGAGGCGTAGTCGTGGTGGCGCTGATCGAGCCCATCGCGGGCGAGGCCGCGCGGGCGGAATGAACGAGCGCGATGCAGCCGGCGAAGGCCAATGCAATAAAAACGCGGACGAGGGCGGCAACGAATTTTGATTGTTTCATAAACATGGAGTGATGGGTGGCTGTTTGACTGCCGCGCCTCGCGCGGTGATCCCACTGCCGTTGCGCAACTTGCAACTCGCGGGCAAAAAACCTGAACGCGAAAGACCGGCGTGCTGGCTTTTGTAATTCGGACCAGAGCCCGCGAAGGGACGTGTCCGGGCCACAATTAGTCTTCTTCTTCCGCCGGTTCCTCGAACTCGCCCTCTTTGTTAAAACGAGGGAGCGCGAACATATAGATCGTTTGCGCACGGCCGCCCGCGCCATGCGCGATCAAGCGATAAGCCGTGCCTTCGCGTCCGCGTAAATTCCACTTTACCGCCCGATCGGTCGCGCTCGCCGCGGTGCGCAGGTCGCCGATTTCTGAGAACGCCGGCTCGCGTCCAGGACGCAGGACCGCGCGCAGCCGCGTGATCCGGCCTTCCTCATTCGCCCAGGCCATTACCCAATCGTAATCGGTCTCGCGCAGTTTCCAGTAAACCCGTTTCCCGCTTCGCTCCTTCTCGTCCGGCGCCAATTCCGCCGAGACGCGCAAGGGATCGAGCTTTCCGCGCGCGTCCGCGATGGAGGTTCCGATCGTCAGGCCAAGAATTTCTCCCGCGGGTATGGCGGGCGCGCGTTTCAGCCAAAGAACGCCGAGCGCGAGGAGCGCGAAACCGGCTAACGAAAAAATGAGCCAGGTTTTGGCAAAGCCGGTGGCACGCATAGTCGTCGTCTCGCCCTCAGAACGCAGAGCGCGGACTCTTTGTAATCGCGCCACGCCTCTCCGCGGTCCTCTCGGTTGCGCGGATATCTTTCAACGCCGCAGCAGCGCGCGTGTTGTTTCATTGGACGTTAGCGGCGGGCCGTTCTTCTTTCTTTCCATGCGCATTCTCATGATCAGTCCCGAAGGGCCGCCCCTTTCTCGCGCTACGGTGCTGGTGGATGTGATGGAGGCATTGCCGCGCGAACTCCGCGCGCGCGGACATGAGGTGGCGATCGTGCTGCCGTACTACCGCGAGATTCGCGAGCAGGCGGAAAGCGAACCGAAAGATACTGGCGTGACGGTGGACGTGCGGCTCGGCGCGAAAAGCTACGTGGCGGAATTTCTCAGCGGGCGAACGGCCGGCGGGGTGCAAATTTTCTTTGTCCGCTGCGATGAATTCTTCGATCGCGCCGGCATCTACGGCGAGCACGGCGTGGCTTACGAAGATAACGCTGCGCGTTTCATTTTCTTCAGCAAAGCGGCGCTGGAACTGGCGCGCCGCCTCACGCCTTCGCCGGAAATTTTGCATGCGCACGATTGGCCGGCGGCACTCGTCCCGGTGCTGGAGCACGAGTTTCATTTGCCGTTTCATTCCGTCCTCACGATTCATCACCTCGCAGAGCAGGGAAGTTTCTGGGGCCTCGATTTCGGCCTCACGAATCTGCCGGAGCGTTACTTCGACCTGCGCGGCCTGGAGTTTTTCGGGAGAATGAATCTGCTCAAGGGCGGCATTCTCTTCGCTGATCAGGTCACGACGGTGAGCGAGCGTTATCGGCGCGACATGATGACGGTGGAGGGAGGCTGCGGTCTCGAAGTAGTCCTGCGCGAAAACGCGCACAAGCTCAGCGGCATTCTCAACGGAGCTGATTACGATCGCTGGGACCCGGCGAAGGACGCGCTCCTGCCCGCGGTTTACCAGGCCGACGCCCTCGCGGGGAAACAAGTCTGCCGCGATTCGCTTTTGGAAAGCACAAGCCTGGCGCCCGCTTCGAGCGACACCATTACGTTCGGGATGGTCGCACGACTCGTCCCAGAGAAGGGTTTCGATGTGCTCATGCCAGTGCTCGATCGCCTCCTGAGCGACGATGTGCGGCTGATCATTCTCGGCGAAGGCGATCCCGCTTACGAAACCGCGCTCGCCGTCGCCGCCCGCAAGTATCCGTCGAAGTTCGCATATCGGCAGTCGTACGATGAGCGCCTCGCCCATTTGATCGAGGCCGGCTCGGATATCACGCTCATTCCCTCGCAGATCGAACCGAGCGGATTGAGCGCGATGTATAGCTTGAAGTACGGCGCGCTTCCGGTGGCGCGCGCCACGGGCGGCATCCAGGAAATCATCCAGGATTACGATCCGACGGCCGACCCGGCGGAAGCGGGCCATGGTTTCCTGTATTACGATCGTTCGGCGGATGCGTTTTGGGACGCGATCAAGCGCGCACGCGACATCTTCCATAACGATCCCGCGGCCTGGACCGCGCTGATCCAGCGCGCGATGGCGCAGGAGTTTTCCTGGGCGGCGGCGGCTGAGCGCTACGAGCAACTCTACGCGCGGCTGGGACTGCGCGCCGCAGCCTAACGAGCGGACGGGCTCGGCGAACAGAATCCATGGCCGAAACAGAAGAGTTTCAGATCCGCGAGACCGAGCGGGCGGGACAGGCCGAAACGGCGCGTTTTTTCCGCTGGGCTTTTCCTTTGGCGGCGGGAATCGCGCTGAGCGTGGGGGCGGTCTGGTGGACCATCACGCTGCGGCATGAGTCCGCGCCACTGGTGCGTCTGAACGACAGCGGGCGGGAAGTAGTAGTGGGATTGGATGGCCAGCCAAACGGCCTGGCGCCACTTCCGGAAACCTTCCGCGAGGCGCTCATCCAAACTCTGCGCACCGCAAAGTTGCAGATCGCGCCGGAGGTGGAGGCGCTCAATCGCGCGCCAGCCGCTACCATTCCCGCTGCGGAATCCGCGACGCCTCTGCGCGTGCTCGCACCGCGCGGGACGGCGGTGCCGGATGGGACGCCCCTGCTGCAGTGGTCGCGCACGCCGGACGCAACCGGTTACAAGATCAACATCGTCGAGCAGACGAGCGGCGCTCTGGTTTTAAGTCAGGAAGTCGGGGCTGAGACGCAGGAATGGCGGCCCACCACGCCCCTGTCTGCGGGCGAAACTTTCGCCTGGAATGTGCAGGCGTTGCGCGATGGCGTGGTTGTGGCGCAGAGCGCGGGAGCGACGCGCTTCGAAGTTCTTTCCGCGGGACGACTGGCGGAGTGGGAGGAATGGAAGCGCCTCGCGGAAGGTTCGCACCTCTTGTTAGGCGTGAGTGCGGCGCGGGCGGGCTTGCTTCATGAGGCCGCGCAGGAATTCCGTCTCCTTCTGCAGGAAAACCCCGGCTCGCGGCTCGCGCAGAAATTGTTGGCGCAGGCGGAAATCCGCTAGCTGGAAATGAAATCCGGGTTCCTCGAAAAGCTGATCGAACGGCTGGGCCGCGTGGGCCCGGAAGAGGTGCAGAATTACCTGCTCCGGCTCGCCCAGGAGAAGGGCCTGATCGAGACCGTTTTCAACTCCATCCAAGAAGGCATCATCGTGACCGATGGCAAAGGCCGCATCACCTATGTGAACGATGCCGCTTGCGAGCTGTTTGGTTTCAACGCGGAAGATTCGATCGGGAAACGGCTCGATGAACGCGTGCGCGGGCTGGACTGGGATTCGCTCGCGCATCCCGGGGGCGCGGTTAGCCGGGACATGGAGATTTTCTATCCGACAAACAGGTTCATAAATTTCTACACCGTGCCGCTCTTGATCGAACAGCGGAAGAAGGGCACGCGGACTGGCGCCTTCGTCCAGGCCGAGCCAGTCGGCCATGCCATGATTCTGCGCGACATCACGGAGAGCCGGCGCTCGGCCGAGAAGACGATCGAGTCCGAACGCTTCAACGCTCTCACCCTGCTCGCAGCCGGCGTGGCGCACGAAATCGGCAACCCGCTTAACTCTCTCCATATCCATCTGCAATTGATGGAGCGAAACGTGCGCAAATTAGACGGCCCGCTCCGCGAGGAATTGCGGGAGTCGATCGGGATCGCGCAAGGCGAGATTAGCCGGCTGGACACGATCGTGACGCAGTTTCTGAAAGCCATCCGTCCGTCCAAACCACAACTGCATCCCGAAAACGTGAACACGATCGTAGATGAGGCCGTGCGTTTTTTCGCACCCCAAATCGAGGAGCGCGGAATCCTGGTCGAGCAAGAGCTGCGCTCCGATCTGCCTCCGCTGGAGCTCGATCGCGACCAGATGAAGCAGGTCTTCTACAACGTGATCAAGAACAGCTTCGAAGCGATGAAGCGTCGCGGCGTTCTCCACATCCGCACCGACCTGGACGCCACCCATGTCACGATCACTTTCACTGACACCGGCGGCGGAATGTCGGCAGAGAGCTTGAGCCGCGTTTTCGAGCCGTACTACACCACGAAAAGTTCCGGGACCGGATTGGGCTTACTCATCGTGCGCCGGATCGTGCGCGAACACGGCGGCGAACTGGCGATCGAGAGCAATGAGGGCAAAGGCATCACGCTCACCATCCGCCTGCCCTATCTCGACCGCCGGGTTCGGCTGCTGGAAGCCGGCGAGACGGAGGAGCGCTAGCGACCGCAGCGCGCAGAGCAGCCATCGTTCATTTTCCGTCGCCAAGACTGCTCGCTTTGGCTACGAATCGGGACTCGGCTTCGCTTTATGAGATTGCTTGTCTTCACTCTGGCCGCGATGGCGTTGCTCCATCCGCTTGCTGGCGCGGGCGCAGACGAAGGTCGTCCCGGCCGATTGGCTCCCCGCGCTATATCCCTCGATTGAGAACGCACTCGCGCAGTTAAAGGAGGCGGATTCGCAGACCGAGATGAACCGCCTTAGCCGTCAAATCGCGGAGATGCGCGACGCGCAGCTCTTCATCGCCTACGTGCGACTCTACCAGCGTTTGGGTCCAAAGGAGCGCGCCGCGCTGGTGATCGACCAGGCGAAATGGCTGAAGGCGCGCACGAAGGCGGCGAAGGAGGGCGTGGAATCCGAGGGCGGCTCGCTCGCCGTCCTTGAAGCGAACAACGCCGAGGTCACCTTCACGGAGAAGCGTCTGCAGGAACTCCGCGACCGCTACAAAGCGGCGGGCGGCAAAGAGGAAGATTGATACGCCATGCTGTCGCTCATATTTTTTATCGCCTTCCCCTTCCTCATCTGGAAAGCCTGGCAAAATCATCAGGCCGCGAAGGCTAGCGTAGATTGGCCGACCACCACGGGCACGATCACCAAAGTGGAGCGCGTGAAGCGTCTCTTCCGTTCTTTCCCCAAGGTCGCCTACAGCTACTCTGTCGACGGAAAGCCCTACGGCGCCGAGCGCATTTCTTTCGCCACCGGCTACCGGCCGAAAGATGTCGAAGCGATTCTGAATCGCTACGCGGTGGGGCAAAGCGTGCCGGTGGCTTATGCGCCCGGCAAGCCGGCGGAGGGAGTTTTGGAAACGGGCGCCAACGCGCAGACCACCTCCAGCATCCGTATGCTCATCATTCTATTTCTCCTGCTCCTCGGCCTAAACATCGCGCAGTACTTCCTCAAGGCAGCCAATGCCAGCAAGGAACAGCGCCGGGTTTACAGCGGAGAAAGCGCGCGGCCTTAAGCTGAAGCGGTCCCGGTCGGGACGATCCCGGCGCGTTCCACCATCAGGATCACGGTCCGCTCGAGCGCGCGCGGACGATGCCGCACGCCTTTCGGAATCACCACGCCCTGGCCAGGCGAGAGATCGATCGTACGCTCTTCCAGATCAATCAGGAACCGGCCGCTCACGACGTAGAAAAACTCGTCCTCGCGCTCGTGGTGATGCCAGTGATATTCGCCCTCGACCACTCCGACGCGAACGACGGATTCATCCACCTGACAAAGCGTCTGGTTGAACCACTGATCGGTGCACGCGGCCACGAGCTGCGGCACGTCGATCACTTCCAGCGGGCCGCGCAGAATATCGAGCCGGGTGTTGTAGGAAAAGCCGGCCGGTGAGATGTCGCCTTCGTTCATGATCCCAAGTTGGAATCAGCCTTCGGCAAAAGCGAATCGGAAAACTTAATCCCGCCGCCGCACGCTGCCTGCGCCGTTAATCTCCTTCGAGATCGAGGGATTTCCGGCATAGGTCACCTTGCCCGCGCCCGACACTTCCACCTTTCAACGCCTCCGAGACATTTACGTCCGCGCGGCCGGCGCCGTTGATCGAGAGCTCCATCGCGCGGGTTTGGAGGGCCTTCGCGTCCAGTCGGCTCGCGCCATTCATCTCGCCCGAGACCGCGTTGACGTTGCCGCTCAGGTTCACCCGCGTGGCGCCGTTGGCTTCGAGGTAAAATTCCTTGCCGGACATCTTGGCCGCGGTCAGGCGCACCGCGCCGTTCAAGCTCGCACGCTGCAGCGCGGCGCTGGCGATCTCGATCTTGATCCCGCGCGTCCCGCGCAATGGCTTGGCCCATTCCAGCCGCAACTTGTCGCCTGAGAGCGTAGTCTTGATGTGCTGATGCAGATTCGAGTCGGTCGTGATTTTCAGCGCGGCCGGGCCAGTCGTCCAAAGGATGGTGAACGCGCCATCTGCCTCCAACCGCGAGAAATCGCCGATCGGGCGCGTCTCGGTAGTGATGTTGCCGTTGCCCTCCTCCCCCACCCAATGGCAGGCGTTAAGCAGGAGCAGGACAAGGGCGAGCGCCGCGAGGGTGAGCAGTTTAGCCGCGGCAAAGGGTCGAATCGTAATCGTCTTCATGGTTTCAGGGATGTGATGCACCCATGAGCCGTTTTGGATTCAAGAAAATGCGCGCGCCTGCCGGGCGCGTCGATCCGTTACTCGCCGGCAGACGTCTCGCCCAGCAGATCGATCCGCTGTCCAGACCCTTTCACTTCCACCTGCAGCGTCGTGTAATTCCATTGTCCAGCCGCTTTGCTCGCGACCACGTAAATCGTGCCGCTGCCTTTCGGACCGGAGACCGGAATCGAGAGATCCGCCTCGCCGGAAGCGCCATCCACGTTCGTCTTGCCGGAGAGAAACATGCCTTCCTGCACCGGGGAGCCGAGCGCTTCGATGACCGCGGGATTACTCTTCGCGCGCGCCACCGCCGTTTTGTAGACATCGCTCGATTTCATCGCCCCGAAGACCACCATCACGATGAGCGCGACGAACCCGGCCACGAGCGCGACCATGGTCAGGCAGCCAGTGGGGACGAACCATTTCCAATTGCGCGACCACCAGCCGGGGCGCGGAGCGGAAACAGGAGTCGGGACAGGCGAAGGTGTGGTCGGTTCCATAAGAGGGTCGGAGGCTAAGAAGCTGGCCCCAGTACCGTCAAGAACGAACCCCTCATCAGCAGCGGCGCGGGCTACAATCCCGCCGGATGCCGCGCCACGTAACCGCGGGTATCGCGCGGATCGGCATGCCAGCGCGGGCCGGTGTTGCCGCCGTTGCGGAAATCCGTCGTGTCCAACCGGAGCCCAGCGATGACGGCAAAGGTGTGGCCCGAGCGCGCATAGATCGTGATCCACCGACCGCGTCCCCGTTCGCCGAAGCGCGTGAACTCGCTCGACGGCAACGGCGCCCCGAGCACACCGGCGCCATGGAGCGCGAACGACACCGTCCCCGAGCAATCGTAGCCGCGATCGTTAAACGAACCGTGCCCGCCACCCCAGACATACGGTTTACGGCGCAGCGAATTGGCTGCCACGATTGCGTTCCTCACCGCCGCGGGGGCATTCGAAGGCGGGTGGGCGACGCCGTTGCGCAAGACCGCGTGCTTTCCTGACACGGCTAGCGGCGCGCCACAGATGGTCAAAATCTTCCGAGGCGCGCGCCCGCCGCGGGCCATCCTCCTCTTCGTCATCGTTATCCATTCCACTCGGGAGAATTCGCCGGCGCGGCGGGTCAGGCGGTTGCACCCGGCCGGTAAAATAGGCCGACCGGCATCGCTCTCGCGGCGTTCGGTCTTGTCAAATTCAGAGTCGTTTCGTCCGCCTCATTTCGTCCACCGTTCCCCACGGAAAACTGGCTCTGAGGCACGTTGGCGAGTCTGATAAGCGGTGCGAATCGAACGCGTCGCCAGGACGGCCACGACCCGCGGACTTCGAAAACAATCGGATCAGCAATCGCGTGGACCGCAGCGCGCGCGACCAACAACGGCCGTAACGCGACAGTGATCGGGTTGGGTCGGCGATGCCGGCGAGGCCGCGCCTCCATTGTCTGGCTCCAGACGACGAGAAAATCAGCCCCAGACATCCCGCATCCCAAATGAGTGATCGCCTCCTTCCGCGCATTCCAATCGGAGAAAGCTGGAGCCGGGCCAATCTTCGGCTTTTTTCGGCGCGGCGGGCTACATAAGTTCTTCCTCAGCGCCGAGGACGCTTTCATCTCAGCCGGCGCTCGATTTCTCCATGTGTGCCTTTCTCCTGTCGGCTCCTTGGAATTGATGACAGGTGAGATCCGCCAAAGCGCGGCTGACTCTCCGCCCAAGGGACTCGGCGGAGACGATTTGCCTTGAAACGAAACTCGGAGCCGCTCAGCATGACCCCGCACCGAGAGCGCTGTCCAATGTATGGCTCATGATGTTTTCGTAAGCCACTCGGTCAAAGACAAAGCCGTCGCGGACACTATCGTGGCGCGGCTTGAGACGGAGTCCATTCGTTGCTGGGTGGCACCACGCAACGTCGTGCCGGGCGCGGACTGGGGCGAGTCGATCATATACGCAATCGAATCCAGCCGGATCATAGTTCTGATCTTTTCTTCGAGTGCCAACGCCTCACCTCAGATCAAGCGGGAAGTCGAGCGAGCGGTCGACAAGGGCGTCTACATCATACCATTCCGCGTCGCCAACATCGAGCCGACGAAATCGCTCGAATACTTCATCTCGACTGCGCAATGGATGGACGCCTTCCCGCCGCCGCTGGAACGGCATGTCGAAACTTTGACTGCAAGCGTCAAGGCTATTTTAGCCGGAGCGCCGCCTATCCCACTTGCGCCCTCCCCTTTTCCGGCACCGCTGCGATCACCGAACTCCGGTCGCTGGATTGCGATCGCTGCCGGCCTAATTCTTTTGGCTTTTGGTGGTTGGTACGTCGTCAGTCACGAAAGAAAGACCTTGCAGGTGGAAGCAAATCCAGCGACGCGCCTTCCCGCGGCTGCCGCCTTGGCAACCGTAAGCACTCCAGACACGAGAAATGAGACTGCTTTATCGGCGCAGCAGGAAGGAGCAGAAAAAGAGACCGAGCTCAGAACACAACTGGCGGAGACTCAGGAGCGCCTTCGGAAGGCGGAAGCTGATGCACAGCGGCCGCAAACCGAGATCAGCGAAAACTTGAGCAGCCCATGGCTCTTCCCCCATTCGAGCTCCCGCTATCTTTCAGCGAACGAGCTGATAGGACTGAATGCCGACCAACTCTGGCGGGCGCGAAACGAAATTTATGCTCGTAATGGGTATCGCTTTTCCAGTCCGAAAGGCGTCGCTTTCGCAAAATCGTTAGGTCGTTATTACCGAGGCATCGATCCGGACGACGATCGCGTCTTCAATAAAATGAACCCGTTCGAGCAAGCTAACGTCACCTTGATCAAGTCGATCGCGCAACGCTGAAACTCGAAGAGAGAGGTTTGGCGAGTCTAAGATTCGTGAGGGAAAACTTCGAAATGATTGCGGCCTCTGTCGCCCCCGCCGAGCCGGAAGGCCTGGCCTCGCCCCTAGCAACGCCGCATTAGGCAGTGAGTGCGGATTCCTTCAGGCGTTCCTGCAAATCCGCCGCCTGGAGGGCGTCGATCATTTCCTGGAGGTCGCCTTCGATCACGCGATCCAGGTTATAGAGGGTAAGGCCGATGCGGTGATCGGTGATGCGGTTCTGCGGGAAGTTGTAGGTGCGGATCTTTTCCTCGCGGCCGCCAGAACCGATTTGGTTTTTCCGGTGCGCGGAGTATTTCGCTTCTTCCTCGCGAATTTTGTCCTCGAGCAAACGCGCTCGCATAATGCTGAGCGCTTTCTCTTTATTCTTCTGCTGGCTGCGGCCGTCCTGGCAACGCACGATCCGGCCGGTCGGGATGTGCATGATCTGGACGGCGGAGTCGGTGGTGTTGACCCCCTGCCCGCCCGGACCGCCCGAGCGGCAAACTTCAATGCGGAGGTCTTCCGGTTTTAGATCAATGTCCACGTCCTCCGCTTCGGGGAGCACCGCGACGGTGGCGGTGGAAGTGTGGATGCGGCCTTGGGCCTCGGTGGCAGGAACGCGCTGGACGCGATGCACTCCGCTTTCGAACCGCAGTTTCCGGAAAACGTTTTCGCCGGTGACTTTAAAGATGGCCTCGCGCAAGCCGCCTAACTCGGAGGGACTGGACTCCATGTCTTCCATTTTCAGGCCGGCTGTCTCCGCATAGCGGTTATACATGCGGTAGAGATCGGCCGCGAAGATAGCCGCCTCGCTTCCGCCCGTGCCGGCGCGGATTTCGATAATGGCGTCGCGGTTTTCGTTCTCATCCGGAGGGAGGAGGGCAATCTGGAAATCGCGCTCCAAATCAGCGAGCCGCTTCTCCAGCTCGGGGATTTCTTCCCGCGCCATGGCTGCCATTTCGGCGTCCTCGGCGGCGGCGAGTTCGCTGTTGTCTTCGAGTTGGCGGCGCGTCGTCTCGAGTTCCTGCCAGAGCGCGAGCATGCTTTTCACGCCCGAGTGCTCGCGCATGATCTCGCTCGCGCGTTTCCGGTTCTCGAAAAGCGCGGGGTCGGCGATCTCGCGCTCGAGTTCGGCGAAGCGTTCGCGTTTTCGCGCGATTAGATCTTGAAAGTCCATTTAACGCCGCTCCTCAGGTACAAGGAAAACGGCGACCGAACGGCCGCCGTGTTCTTCCTTCCTCAGCTAAGACGACTTTTTGGCTGTGCGAGTCGCCATCGTGGAACCGTAGCGGCGCGCGAATTTCTCGACGCGTCCCGCAGTATCGACGAACTTCTGTTCCCCGGTGAAAAAGGGATGGCAAGCGGCGCAGATGCCGATTTTGATGTCCTGCTTCGTCGAACGGGTATGGTAAACCGCACCACAGGCGCAGGAGATTTCAGTCTCAGTGTATTCAGGATGGATGTCCGCTTTCATGATCAGAAAAGAGCCCGGAAAGTAGGCGCGCTCCGCCGCGGGCGCAAGCTGTGATCTCGCGCGATCCACTTCTGGGCGCGTGGGCGGAGACGCTGGCGCGGAAAACGGACGCGCCCGCCATTCTCGATACCGGCGGTGAAATCCTGCGCACCTTCGACGATGTGGAAGCGCGGGCGCGGGAGTTTGAAGCGGGACTGCGGGAGCGGCAAACAGGAGACGTGGTTGCGATCGATCTTGGCAACCATCCCGACTGGCCATCGATGTTCTTAGCGACACTGCGGCGGGGATTGGTGGCGCTGCCGCTGGAGCAATCGATCAGCGAACCGCAACGTCGCGCGGCGCTGGAAATGTTTGGCGAGAAAGCAGCGGAAGCGTGGGGCGATCGTCCGCCGGCCCTGCTCAAGCTCACCTCGGGCACGACGGCCGCGCCGCGCGCCATCCGTTTTCAAAGCGCGCAGCTCCTGGCGGATTGCGATCAAATTTGTGACACGATGGGCATCACCGAGGCGGATGTGAACTTCGGTGTCATCCCCGTTTCGCATTCCTACGGGTTTAGCAATCTCATCACTCCGCTGCTCGCGCGCGGAGTGCCGATGGTTTTGAGTCGCGATCGCATGCCGCGCGCGGTGCTCGATGATCTGGCGCGAACGCGAGCGACCGTCTTCCCCGGGATGCCGGTATTTTATCAAGCGTTTTGCGGGATGGAGCGATTACCCGCACTGCCGTATCTCCGGCTTTGCATTTCCGCCGGAGCGCCGCTGCCGTTGTCGCTCGCGCAACGATTCCGCGAGCTCTCCGGGCACGCGATTCATTCTTTCTACGGATCATCAGAATGCGGCGGCATCTGCTACGACCGCGCGGCAGCGTTGCGCGAGGATGGTTTTGTGGGCGAGCCGATGTGCGGGGTGGAAGTGCGATTGCTCGATGCGGACGCGGCGATGAGCCGAATCGAAGTGCGCACCGCGGCGGCGGGCGATGGCTATTTTCCGGAACCGGATGAAGCGCGGCTCGGCCACGGATGCTTCCGGCCGGATGATCTGCTTGCGGCCGCGTCCGATGGTTTTCGCATCGCGGGCCGCGTCTCCGATGTCATCAACGTGGCGGGGAAGAAAGTGAACCCGGCGGAAGTGGAAGCGGCGTTGCTCAGTTTCGCGGGCGTGCGGGCCGCGGTGGTTTTCGGTCGCGGCTCGACGCTGCGAAATGAAGAGGTGGCGGCGTGCATCGTGGCGGACGCGGTGGTAGCGGAGGGCGCGCTCCTGGAATTTTGCCGACGCCGCCTCAGCGGCTGGCAGGTGCCGAAGCGGCTCTTTTTCCTGGAGGAAATTCCGGTGAACGAACGGGGGAAAGTAAGCCGGCGCGCCCTGGCGGAAAAATTTGCCGGAGGCTGAGGGCGTCGGAAAAACCGAGACGCTCACTTACGCAACGGTTTGCGAATCATGGAAAACCACACCAAAAATACTTATGCGAAACATTCTTCTCTCCACTCTCGGTGCTCTGCTTCTTCTGGCCGCGTTCAGCGGTTGTTCGACCACGGTGCGGACGGATAGCGGACGCTCGGTCACGACCGGCATCCACACGCGCTAAGCGCGGGCAAGGGGGCCGCAAAGGGAGAAATTGCTTTTCATTTAACGAGAAGCGGGCATGTCTTAGGCAAAAGCCGGATCGTCGCTCGGGTGGAGCAGGCCTTCCGGCCTCTTGACTTGTGAACGAAACGACAACGACATCCCATTCTTCATCCCAAGGCGGCCGGGTCCTGGTCCTGGCCCCGGATGAACAGCTCGCCAACGCAATCCGCATTGCCTTACAGGAGGCGGCACCTCAGGCCCAGGTCGAGATCGGCCGCACCGTGGAGGAGGCGCAGCAGCTTGTCGTTAATCTGCGGCCGGATCTCTTCGTGCTCGACGTAGATGCGATCCACGATTTGGGCCAGGAGTTCCTTTACGATCTCCGCACCAGCCATCCGAACGCGCGCGCCATCGTTCTGACTGGTGCGCATCTCACTCTCTCGCGGGAGCGGGCGGCAGGGCTGGGCGCGATCCACTTCCTAGAGAAGCCGTTTCCGCACGGCGATTTTGTTGATCTCGTCGGTGCGCTGCTCCAGCCGGACGGCGGCGCACCGGAAGGTGAGAAATTTCAGGGCACGCTGAGTGATCTGCACATCGCCGATATCATCCAGCTTAAGTGCATGAGCGGCGCCACCTCGGTCCTGGAATTTACCGGACCGCGTGGCGAGAAGGCACGCGTCTTTTTCGAGAATGGCCAGGTGCGCCATGCGACTGCGCCGGGTAAGGAAGGAATCGAAGCCTTCAATGAGATCGTGAACTGGAAAGGCGGGATGATCTCGGAGGTGCAGGGCGCCGCCGAAAGCCCGCGTTCGATCGATCTGGATTGGCAAATTCTGCTCATGGAAGCCGTGCGCAAGATTGACGAGACCGCGAGCGCGGAAGCGGAAAACGCCGCCGCCGCGCCCGGGCAACCGCCCGCGCTGCGTAAGATCCTGGTGATCGATGACAGCGTGATGCTGCTCAACTTCGTGAAGGAAATTCTCACCGAAGCCAATTACGAAGTGACTGCTTCAGCGACGGCGGAAGAAGGTCTGGGCGCGGCGGCTAACGATACGCCGCATCTGGTGCTGCTCGATTATGTGCTCCCGGATATGAAGGGGGATGAAGTGCTGGCCCGCTTGTTGGCCAATCCGTCCACCGCGCGCGTGCCAGTGGTCTACATGTCGGGCTTCGGAGCCGATCTGCCCTCCGATCCGCAGCAGAGCGGGAATGTAATCGGATCTTTAAGCAAGCCGTTTACCTCCGAGTTGCTCCTCCAGACCGTGGAAAAACACATGCCGAAAGACACTGGCGACATTCAGCAAGCCCCTGCGCCGGAAGCGCCAGCCCAATTGGACGAGCCCGCTCCCTACCAATCGGAGCAGTCGATCGAGCAAGGTTGGGCCTCGGTGGATTTCGCGGACGCGCCGGTGGCGAATGCGTTGCCCGATGTGGACGACACCATGAATGTCGCGCCGACCGAGCTGGCCACGATCGAAGCCGCCGCTGGTGGAGGGAGCGAGCCGTGGTGGGAAGCGCCGGCCGCGCCTCAACCCTGGACGGACGCGCCTAACGAGACGTGGGCGTCGGAACAAAACGCCCAGCCCGACGAGCAATATGCTGCTCCCGCCGCAGAGCAATATTCTACGCCAGCCGAGGCCGTCATCGTGCAGGCGCCGGCGGAAATCGGGAACGCTTTCTTCTGCGGCGACACCAGCTTTTTCTCGCTCAACTGGGCGCTCCACACCATCGCGGCGCAGAAGCTCACCGGCACGCTGCGCGCCTATTGGAACCGGGAGCCCGTCGAGCTCCTGGCCAGCGGCGGCACGATCCTTTTCGCCACCACGCGGGATCCGGAACTTTACTGCGCGGAAGCCCCGATCACGCTCGTGAACATCGACGAAGCACACACCGCCCGCGCACGGCAGGAGCAGCGCGAGACGAGCTGCCCGCTCTTCATCACGCTTTCGCAAGAGGGCCTGATCATTCGCGAGCCGGCGGTGCAACTCGTGCAGCATTACGGACAGAAGCTTTTCGCGCAGTTATGGACCGCGCCGCTCGTCCGTTTCATGTTCGAGCAAAGCGAGCAGCTGCCCGCTTATGCCGACGGTATCCCGGCGGAGGAAGACGTCGATCATTGGGCCTTGAGCACGCTTCGCTTCATTCAATTTGGCGAGCTGGGAAATCGCGCCGATTACGACTCCAACTCCATCCCCGCTTATACCCGCGATGGGTTCGAGCGCGTGCAACGCCTTCGCCTCACCGTAGCCGAGGCGCAGTTTGCTTCGCAATTTAACGGCGTGCGTTCCATCGCGCAGATCGCGAAGAATCTTCGCCTCGATGTGAAGTTTGCCCGCCTCACCTTGTTTCGCTTTATCGCGCTGGAAATCGTCGAGTGCTGGCCGCCGGCCGTGGTCGGAGCGAAGCCGGAAAAGCGCGGCATGTTTGGGCGCATGTTCCGGGAATAGAAATTTGGAGGGAAAGCGGGTACTCTCCAAGCGGCGCCCCGGCCCGAATCCCGCAGCGTCGCCAGGATAAGTCGAGAGATGCCCGCCAAACCCCAAGCCCAACTGCCCGTGGAGGAGCCGTCCGCAGTGGTCGCCATCCCGGACGGATTGCATTCCGTTCCGCATAGCCGTTTTTCCGCGCCGGAAAATTTCATTAACCGCGAGCTGAGCTGGCTCCAGTTCAATCGCCGCGTCCTGGAGGAAGCGCAGGATGTCCGGCAGCCGCTCATCGAGCGAGTGAAGTTCCTCACCATCGTCAGCTCGAATCTGGATGAGTTCTTCGAGATTCGCGTGGCCGGCATCAAGCAGCAGATCGAAAGCGAGACGAGTGACGTCGGCCCGGACGGAATGACGCCCACCGATACCTTCAACGCCATCCAGCGCGCAGTGCATGAGATGATCGCCACTCAGTATGCGCTCTGGCGCGATGAGCTCACGCCCGCGCTGGCCAAGCACGGCATTCGCGTCCACCACGTGGCGCAGTTAAATGCGAAGCGCGCCGCCTGGGCGCGCCGTTATTTCCAGGAGGAAGTCTTTCCCATGCTCACGCCGCTGGCGGTGGATGCCAGCCATCCCTTCCCGCAGTTGCTGAACAAGAGCCACAATCTCCTCGTCCGCGCGCGCGTCGATAAAGCGGGCGAACCGCTCCACGCCATCGTGCAGGTGCCGCGCGTCCTGCCGCGTCTTATCCTGATGCCGCGTGGGAATAAGGAGGACGAGCCGTGGGATTACATCTACCTCGCCTCGCTCATTAAATACAATATCGCCGATCTCTTCCCCGGGTTAATCCTCGATGGCGTGCACGCCTTCCGCGT
The DNA here is from genome assembly GCA_963788065.1 of uncultured Verrucomicrobiae bacterium. GTDB lineage: Bacteria > Verrucomicrobiota > Verrucomicrobiia > Chthoniobacterales > UBA10450 > JACCTI01. The sequence continues at coordinate 822,785 of CAWBFF010000008.1, read as the reverse complement.
GACCCGGAACAGCGATCTCTACATCGACGAAGAGGAGGCGGATAATTTGCTCCGCAGCATTGAGCAGGAATTGCGGCGCTCCAGCCGCGGGAACGCGGTGCGCCTGGAAGTGGAGGGCGATTGCCCGCGCGATTTCCGCGAACTCCTACTTGAGTTCTTCGACCTGACCGAGCCTGATCTCTATCGCCTCGATGGTCCGCTGACCATGACGCACCTGGCGCCGCTGGTGACCAACGATGCCTTCGGCAATCTCAAAGACCGCGTCTTCCAGCCGACGCGCGATCCGGCCCTGCCGCCGCACGCGAACATTTTTGATGTCATGCGCAAGCAGGACGTGCTGCTCCATCACCCCTATGAAAGTTACGATCCGATCGTGGAGTTTATCGAGGCCGCGGTGCAAGATCCGCAGGTCCTCGCGCTCAAGATCACGCTCTACCGGACGAGCGGCGATTCGCCCATCGTCTCCGCGTTGATCGATGCCGCGAATGCGGGCAAGCAAGTCACTGCGCTAGTGGAATTGCGCGCGCGTTTCGATGAAGCGGCCAATATCCAGTGGGCTCGCCGTCTGGAGGAAGCCGGCGCGCATGTCGTTTACGGTGTGGTCGGCTTGAAGACGCATTGCAAGGCGCTCCTCATCGTCCGGCGCGATAACGATCGCCTGCGCCACTACGTCCATCTCGGCACCGGCAACTACCATCCGAAAACCGCGCGCTCCTACACCGATTTCAGCCTGCTCACGACGAATCTGAAATTGACGGAGGAAGTCGCAATCGTTTTCAATACCCTCACTGGTCTGGCTAGCTATCCCGGCCTGGAGAAATTGCTCGTGGCGCCTTTCGATCTTAACAAGCGGCTCATCGCTATGATTGAGCGTGAACGCGATCATGCCCTCGCCGGCCGCGATGGGCGCATCATCGTGAAGTTGAACTCGCTCGTGGATCAGGAAGTGATCGAGAAGCTCTACGAAGCGTCCTGCGCCGGGGTGAAGATCGACCTCATCATCCGCGGCATCTGCTGCCTGCGCCCGAAAGTTCCCGGCTTGAGCGAGAACATCCGCGTCATCAGCATTGTCGGACGTTTCCTGGAACACAGCCGCATCTACTACTTCGCGAATGACGGCGAGGCCGCACTCTATTTGGCGAGCGCGGATTGGATGCCGCGCAATTTCGTCCGCCGGGTCGAGATCGCTTTCCCGATCGAAGACCCCGCCCTGCGCGAGGAGCTGATAAACGAAGTGCTGCCGAACTTCGTGAACGATCGCGTCAAAGCGCGCGAGCTCCAGGCCGATGGCACCTACCTGCGCCTGCAAAGCGAAGAAGGAAAACCATGCAGCCAGGCGCAGCTCCATTTTCGCGAACGTTCTCGAGGCCAGGCCCGCAAACTGGCCGAAGCGCAGCGCGGCTCCCTCGTCTCCCTCCTTCCCATCACAACCCGTCCCCGTCCCCAACCATGAAAAAAATACTCGTCGTCGATATCGGTGGAACCTCCGTCAAGCTCATGCTCTCGCCCACCGAGAAGCGGAAGTTTGAATCCGGTCCAAAACTCAGCCCCAAAGCTCTCGTCGCGCAGATGAAAGAAGTCGCGGCGGATTGGGATTACGAAGCCGTCTCGATCGGTTTCCCCGCCCCCGTCTCCGGCGGCGGCATCATCAAGAATCCGAAGAATCTCGCGTCCGGCTGGATTGGTTGGGATTTCAAGAAGTCGTTAGGCAAACCCGTCCAGGTCATCAACGACGCCGCCATGCAGGCACTCGGCAGCTACCACGGCGGACGCATGCTTTTCCTCGGCCTCGGCACTGGGCTCGGCTCCACGTTGGTCTGGGATAGAAATGTGCTCCCGCTCGAGTTGGGCGACCTGCCCTACGGCGACGGCACCACCATCGAAGACCACGTCGGCAAGCGCGGCCTGGAACGCTACGGGCGCAAACAATGGGGGCGCGAAGTGACGACCGCGATCAAGCAATTGAAGCTCGCTTTCATCGCCGAATACGTCGTGATCGGCGGCGGGAACGCGAAGCAATTTAAGAAAGTCCCGGAAGGCGCTGAGCTCGGCCACAACCGCAACGCTTACCTCGGCGGCTGTCGTCTCTGGGAGACGAGCGCCAAAGGCAAAGAGCCGAAGTGGCTCGTGATCGGTTAACCCGAAAGCGGCTGCTTGTCCTCCATGTCAGCGCCGCTCGATCTCGCTGCTCTTCGTCACGATTACGTCGCGCGCGGCTTACGGCGCGCGGACCTGGCGGCTGATCCGATCCAGCAATTCACTACGTGGTTCGCGGAAGCGGCGGCGGCGCAGCTGCGCGATGTCAACGCCATGAGCCTGGCCACCGCCACGCCCGACGGCGTGCCGGACGTGCGTATCGTTTTGCTCAAAGGGATGAGCGAGCGCGGCTTCGTCTTCTTCACCAACTACGAAAGTGCCAAGGGCCGACAGCTCGCCGCCAATCCGTCTGTGGCGCTCAACTTCTTTTGGGTACAACTCGAACGCCAGATTCGGATCAACGGGCACGCGGAGAAAATTAGCGCGGAGGAATCGGAAGAGTATTTCCACTCCCGTCCGCTCGGGAGCCAGCTCGGTGCCTGGGCTTCCGCGCAAAGCGAAGCGATCACTTCGCGCGATGCCCTCGAAGCGCAGCTGGCCGAGGTGACGCGGAAGTTTGCTGGCGCGAGCATCCCGCTCCCGCCGCATTGGGGCGGCTACCGTGTCGTGCCGTCCGCGATCGAGTTCTGGCAGGGCCGCACCAATCGCCTGCACGATCGTTTTCGTTATTCGCGCGAGGGCGACGCAGCCTGGCGGATCGATCGCCTTTCGCCGTGATGAGCGCCGCGCTCATGGAACGGTGGTCGGCCCCATGAATCCGCCCGCGCCGCCCGGGAACAGACGTCTCCCTTGGCGTTACGCTCTCAAGGTTCTGGCACGATCACGCTCCTTCGGCTTCATGATCGACGCTGCCCGGCAAACGCCCACGCCGTCCTTGGGCCGGCTCCGTTGGTCAGGTCGCGAGATTTTTTATCGGCCGGGAACTTCGGACCCGTTCGTCATTTATCAGGTACTGCTGAAGGCAGGCGCGAAAGCCGAATATTATGTGCCGCCCGCTCTCGCGCCGGAGGTTATCGTCGACATCGGCAGCAACATCGGCGCGTCGATCCTTTATTTTCACGCGCTCTTCCCACGCGCTCGAATTTTCGGATTTGAACCGCACCCCGGCTCCTTCGCCATTCTCCGGCAGAACGTCGCTGCCTTGCCCGGGGTCACGGTTTTGAATTATGGCCTCGGCGAAGCAGATGACAAAATCACCGCGCCCGATTCGTCGAACTTCAGTTGTTTCAGCACCCAGGCTTCCTCGTGGCATGAGGGCACACCGGCGCCAACCACCGCATGCGAAATCCGCGCAGCGGGAAAGGCTTTCGCCGAACTCGGGATCACAAAAATTGACCTGCTCAAGATCGATTGTGAAGGAAGCGAAGTCGAGATCGTGGAAGCAACGCCCGAGCCGCTTCTGCGGAGTTGCGGCTGGATTGTGGGAGAAATCCACGACGCTTCCGGATTCCAAATCCTGGCGCGGCTGGCGCCGCATTTCGAGCTCGACCTGAAGAAAAGAATGTTCTCGTCCAGTTTTCGCTTTCACGCCTGCAATCAAACCCTCGCGCCGGCGCTCCGCGGCACTTTCGAGCGTCGCACCCTTCAACTCTAAGACCTCCCGCGCATGGCTCTCGCCCATCTCACCGACGAACAAATCCGCACCTGGACGCGCGAGCAGAAAGATCGCTGGTGGTTCGAGAATGTGTTCCGCGGCGATCTCCCGCAGCTTACGCTTCGCTCGGGCCTGACCGGCTTCTTGTTAGGCGGCATCCTCTCTGCGACGAATCTCTATATCGGCGGCAAGGCGGGCGTGACCCTGGGCGTGAATCTCACCTCAGTCATTCTCGCGTTCGTCATGTTCCGACTCCTCGCGCGCTTCGGGTTGGCGAAGGATTTCACCATTCTGGAAAACAACGCCATGCAATCGATCGCGACCGCGGCGGGTTACATGACGGTGCCCCTCATCTCCAGTCTCGCGGCCTACATGATGATTACGAATCAGATCGTGCCCTGGTGGCAGATGGTGATCTGGATGGTAATCATGTCGCTCGTCGGCGTGCTGGTGGCGTTCCCGATGAAGCGCCGCTTTATCAACGAAGATCAGCTGCCGTTCCCGGAAGGCCGCGCCTGCGGCGTGGTGTTGGACGCGCTTTATCACGGCGCGGCCGGCGAAGGCGTTTTCAAAGCGAAGCTGCTCGGCGTCTCCGCGGGATTAACGGCGCTTTATCAATTCCTGATCAGCGACGGATTGCAGCGGCTGGTGCAATTCAGCCTGCTCCGCTTCGACAAGATCTTCGGCTGGACCGAGCCGTGGCACATCCACGAGCGGCTGGACGATTACTACTACATGCTGGCGGCGAAGTACCAGCTCTGGACGCCGAAGATTCTCGGGACGGACTTCAAAACTCTCGGCCTTCGCCTCACCCTCGATGTCGCAATGCTCGGCGTGGGCGGATTAATGGGAATCCGGGTCGCGACCAGCGTCGTCCTCGGCACGGTGATCAACTTCATGGTCCTGGCGCCGATCATGATCGCGCGAGGCGACATCGCGCCGCGCCCGGGTCCAACCGGCGTACTCGTGCCGTTGAGTCGCGCGGAGATTGTAAACCAGTGGTCGCTCTGGTGGGGCGTGAGCATGATGGTCGTGGGCTCGATCATCGCCCTCGCGGGCAAGCCGGAAATCTTCACCAGCGTCTTCAAGAATCTGCGCGGAAAGAAAAAGGCGAGCGGCGGCGAAGATGTGCTGAAGGATATCGAACTGCCGCTCTGGATTTCCTACACCGGCGTGCCGGTCCTGTGCGTGCTCGGTTGCTACGTCACCCATCTTTTCTTCGGCGTGCCGATGTGGCTGGCTTTGCTCTCGCTCCCGCTCGTGCTCGTGCTCACCGTCATCTGCGTAAACTCGATGGCGCTCACATCGTGGACGCCGACCAGTTCGTTGAGCAAGATCACGCAGTTCGCCATCGGCGCGATCGATCGCACCAACCCCGCCTCCAATCTTATCACCGGCGGCATCACCGCCGAGGTGGCATCGAACGCCGCCAACCTCCTCTCCGACATCAAGCCCGGCTACATGCTCGGGGCCAAGCCGCGCCAACAAGCCATCGGCCACGCCATCGGTATCTTTTCTGGCGCGATCGCGGCCACGCCTCTGTTCTTTGTCCTCTTCCTCACGCCGAACGCGGAAGGCGTGCGCGTGGCCAGCTCGATCGCTTCGGAAAAATTTCCGATGCCGAACGCGTTGCAATGGCGCGGAGTCGCGGAATTGATCGCGCGCGGCGTGAGCAGCCTGCCGCAATCCGTTATCATCTCCATGATTTGCGCAGCGGTCGTGGCCGCGGTGATTGAGATCGCCACCATCATTCGGCGGAAACCGTTTCCGTTGTCTTCCGTCTCCATTGGCCTCGGAGTCATCCTGCCGCCGGAGTACTGTCTTACGATGTGGCTCGGCGCGATGTTCTTTTGGTGGCAGGCGCGCCGGCACGCGGTGGGTAGTGCCGGCCATCGCAAGTGGGTGGAAGGCATGGAGCCGATCTGCGCCGGCATGATCACCGGCGCGGCTTTGATCGGCATCGCGAATGCGCTGACCAACGCGCTCATCTTCAGCGGCGGCTAATTTTTGAAAATGAACTCGCCCGCCCAAACCTCATCGCCGCGACTGCGCATTCTCCGCGCTGACCTGACGCAGCTGGCAGGTGGACGCGATCGTGAACGCCGCCAACAGCTCGCTCCTCGGCGGCGGCGGCGTGGATGGCGCCATCCATCGCGCGGCTGGGCCGAAGTTACTCGAAGAATGCAAGACTCTCGGCGGCTGCGCGCCGGGCGAAGCGAAGCTCACGCGCGGCTACGATTTGCCGGCGCGTTTCGTCATTCACACCGTCGGCCCGATCTGGTCGGGCGGGGAGCGCGGTGAAGCGGAAGTGCTCGGCCGTTGTTACCGCAACGCGCTCGCCCTCGCCGTCGCGCACGATCTGCGCACGATTGCCTTCCCTGCGATCAGCTGCGGCGCTTACGGCTATCCGATCGCGGAGGCGGCGGAGATCGCGGTCGAAAGCACAGCCTTCTTCCTCCGCGCGAACACGACGATCGATCGGGTGGATTTCGTCGTCGCGAGCGAACCGATCGAGCGCGCATATCGCGCAGCTTTGCGCGCGTTGTCAGTCGGCTAACGCGCGGCCGTTCCGACTCTCGTTAGGCAAGCCGGCGCCGAAATAATTCCAAAGTCAGCGCGTAACACTGCTGCGCCAGCACGGGATCGTAGCGCAGCCCTTCATCGCGCACGAAGGCGTGCTGCGCATTGAATTCGTGCCAGGTGAAATTCACTTCCGTGCCGACCAGCGCCTCCTGGATCTTATGCCGGCCCTCCAGCGGGATGTGCGGATCCTGCCGGCCCCAAATCAACAGCAGCTCGCCCTTGATCGCGCCCGCGCTCGCCAGAGTGTCGTCGCCCGTTTTGCATAACGTCGCCGTGTGCAAATCCGTGCCGTAAAAACAAGCGGCCGCGAGGACATCCGGCTGTTTCGCTGCGGCGCGAAAGCTCAGGTGCCCACCCAGACAAATGCCGAGCGCACCCAGCCGGCCGCTACACGACGGGTGCGCCTGCAAGTGATCCAGCACGGCCCGCGCGTCGCCATCGAGCGCCGCCAAATCCTTCTCTTTCTTGAGCGCGTTCCCGCGTTCCGCCCCCGCTTGATCATAAGGCAGGACGCGTCCGGCAGGCTCGAACTCGTGATAGATCTCCGGCACCGCGACGACATAGCCGTGCCCGGCCAGGAACGCAGCCGTCCTCCGAATCGGCGCAGTGACCTGAAAGATCTCCGAGAAAAAGACCACGCCCGGATATCGTCCGGGCGTGTCCGGTTGATAGACGAACGTCCGCATCGGCCCGGTGGGCGTCGGCAGATCGACCGTCTCGCATTCCTTCAGAGTCATTAGCCCAGGCCACTCACGCCGCTTCGGTCCGGATATCGATCAAAGGCTCGGGGCTTTCTTCTCGTGATGGCCGCCGAATTGAAAACGCATCGCGGAAAGGAGCCGATCCGAGAAGCGATATTCGCCGCGCGACGCGAAGCGCTGGAAGAGCGCGGCGGAAAGCACCGGCACCGGACAGCCTTCGTCATTCGCCGCCGCCAACGTCCAACGCCCTTCGCCTGAATCGGAAACCCGGCCGGAGAATCCTTCCAGGGTCGGTTGATCGAGCAACGCCGCCGCGGTCAGGTCGAGCAACCAGGAGGCGACCACGCTGCCGCGCCGCCACACTTCCGCGATGTCGGGCAAATCGAAGTCGTACTGATAATGCTCCGGCTCGCGCAACGGCGTCGTCTCGGCATCGATCACCACACCTTTCTTGCCCACGTTCGCATGGTGCAAAACGTTAAAGCCTTCCGCGTAGGCCGCCATCACTCCGTACTCGATCCCGTTGTGCACCATCTTGACGAAGTGTCCCGCCCCGGGAGGTCCGCAATGCAGATAGCCTTCCTCCGCCGTGCCTCCGTCCACCTTCTCGCGGCCCGCGGTGCGCGCGATGTCGCCGCGGCCGGGTGCGAGCGTTTTGAAAATCGGATCGAGCCGCCGCACAGCTTCCTGCGCGCCGCCGATCATTAAACAATAGCCGCGCTCCAATCCCCACACGCCGCCGCTCGTACCCACGTCGAGGTAGTGGATGCCTTTCTCCGCCAGTTCCTTCGCGCGGCGGATATCGTCGATGTAATACGAGTTCCCGCCGTCGATGATGCTGTCGCCTTTTTGGAAATGCTGGGTCAACTCCTGCACGCTGGATTCGACTCCGGCAGCCGGCACCATCAGCCAGACCGTGCGCGGAGGATTCAGCTTCGCGACGAATTCTTCGACAGTGGCAGCGCCGACCGCGCCCTGCTTCACCAACGCCTGCACATTGTCGGCGTTGCGATCGTAAACCACGCATTCGTGTTTCTGGCGAAGCAGACGCAGAACCATGTTTGCACCCATCCGGCCGAGACCAATCATTCCGATTTGCATAACTTTCTCCTGGTAACCGCGCCGGCCTGAAGCACGGGGCTTTGCTTCCCCAAACGGCAACACTGGTCGCCGACGGCGCGAACGGGCCAGCGTTTTCCGATTCGCCTCCAAGCACCAGCCTAAAATTCAAGGATGGCCCGCCATTTCGCTTTCCGCGGAGGCGCAGAACGGATTGTCGACACCCACAGGCCTGCTCAACGGCCTGCGAAATTGTTGTCGCGCCGCGCGATTCCCGAGGGTAAGGAAAGCTCGGCTGCCCGCTCTCCGGATCGGCTGCGAACTTCTAATCTTCAATCCCATGAAAAAAATCGGCATTCTCTTCGGACAGGAAAACAGCTTCCCCCCGGCCCTGGTCGAGCGGATCAACCAAAAAGCCGGCGGCGAAATGCAGGCCGAGTTTGTGCGGATCGATAAGGTCGTGCAGGGCGAACCGTGCGGCTACGACGTGATCGTCGATCGCATTTCGCAGGACGTGCCCTTCTATCGCGGCTTCCTCAAGAACGCCGCGCTCACTGGCACGGCCGTGGTGAACAATCCGTTTTGGTGGAGCGCAGATGAAAAGTTCTTTAACAACGCGCTCGCCACGCAGATCGGCGTAGCCGTTCCGCGCACTGTCCTTCTGCCTTCACACGAAGTGCCGCCCGATACGAACGAAGGCTCCTTCCGCAACCTCGCCTACCCGATGGATTGGGAAGGCATCTTCGCCTACGTCGGTTGGGCTGCATTCTTCAAACCCTTCGCCGGCGGCGGCTGGAAGAATGTGTATCGGTTGCATAATGCAGACGAATTCTTCCGCGCCTACAGCGAGACCGGGCAGCTCGTGATGATGCTGCAGGAGGAAGTGAAGTTCGACATGTACTTCCGTTGCTACTGCATCGATCAGCGCCACGTGAAGATCATGAACTACGAGCCGCGCAATCCCTACCACCTGCGCTACCAGACCGATTGGCAGGCGCCGAAAGAGATCCTGGAGAAGGTCGAGTGGGGCGTGCTGCAGTTGAACAAATACCTCGGCTACGATCTGAACACAGTCGAGTTCGCCATCCGCGACGGCGTGCCCGTAGCGATCGATTTCTGTAATCCCGCACCCGACGCGGAGCGGACGAACGTGGGCGAAGAGAATTTCGAGTGGGTCGTAGAGGCCGTCTCGGAAATGTGCATCCGCAAAGCGCGCGAACACAAACCCGGCCAGGACAACTTGAGCTGGGGCAAATTCATCCAGGCCGGCGCGACGCAACGCAGCCTGCACGACTTGGCGTAAGGCGCGAAACGCTTAGATGCGGTGCTCGCGCTTGTCTGAGCGCAGGCGGATGGTCTTGGTCTGCAGATCGTGCGAGGTGCGGATAAAGCGCACGGTCTTGCTCTTGGCCCGCATCAAAATGGAATGCGTGATCGTGTGCGGTCCGCGTGTCTGAATGCCTTTGAGCAAGGCGCTGTCGCTGATTCCGGTCGCGCAAAAGATAATGTTTTTGCCGTGCGCCAGATCGTCCGCGAAAAAGATCCGGTCGATATCTTTTTCGTGACCGTCGGCGATAAGTTGATCGCGTTCCTTCGCGTCCCGCGGCCACATCCGGCATTGCATGTCGCCACCGAGACATTTCAGCGCCGCCGCGGCCAGCACCGCTTCCGGCGCGCCGCCAATTCCTAAATAAAGATCGATCCCGCTCTCCGCGATGGCCGGTCCGATCGCCGCCGCGATGTCGCCATCGCCGATCATGCGCAGCGATGCGCCTACGCGCCGCACCTCCGCTACGATCTCTTTGTGCCGCGGGCGGTCGAGCATCATCACGACCACATCCTGCACTCGCTTATTCAATGCCTTCGCCACCGTGATGAGCGTCTCCTCGATCGGACTCTCCAGCCGCAGGGTATTAATGCCTGCCACCTCCATCGCTTGAACCACCTTCGGGCCGTAAGACAGTTTCATCATGTAGAACGACGGGATGTCGCGCAGCGCCACTTTCACGCCTTCCTCCGGGCTGGCTGCAGCGATGCAGGCGATGGAATTGGGCATGCCCTTCGAGATGTTGGTCGTGCCGTCGATCGGATCGAGCGCAATATCGAAAGGCGGCGTGCCCGGCATCCAGGTGCCGAGCTGTTCGCCTTTGAAAATGCCCGGCGCGTCGTCTTTGATTCCCTCGCCGATGACGACTTCGCCGCAGATCTGCATCAGGTCGAACATCCCGCGGATGGCGTCGCACGCGGCGGCGTCGGCTAATTCCTTTTCACCGCGGCCGAGCCATTGCAACGAGTTCAGCGCGGCTGCTTCGGTGGCACGGACAAAATCGAATTCGATGATGCGTTCGATGTCGTGATATTTTTGGCGAGGCAGACGTGGCATAGGAGGAGTGTGATCTTGGCGCGGCTCCATCCGGCTGACAAGCTCCGCCATCGCCTACCACATGACGCCTCGCCCACCTGATGAAAATCCGCTTCGGCGCAGTCTAGATCTCACCCTGCGAGAATGGATCGAGCGTTACCAACGCGAGATCGTTTTCGACAACGTGCGCTATCGCGGCGTCCTCACCTGGAAGAACGTGCTCGATCTCTGGAGCTACCAGGAAATCATTTGGGAAACCGGCGTCGAGGCGGTGGTGGAAATCGGCGTCCGCCATGGCGGAACCACGCTCTGGCTGGCGGATACGCTGCGGAATTTCGTGGGCGACCGCGCGCGCATCATTGCGCTCGATTTGGAACAGCCGGAGCTCGCCTTCCCGCCGGAGGTGACGTTCATCAAGGGAGACAGCGTGGCCGCGGAAACGGTGGAGCAAGTGCGTGCGCTCTGCGCTGGCCGCAAGACGATGGTGATGGCGGATGGCAACCACGCCGCCGCGCATGTGCTGCAAGAGCTGCACCTCTACACGCCGCTCGTTTCCGAGGGCTGCTATTTCATCGCCGAGGACGGCATCGTCGACGTGATGGACTGGACGGAACACACGCCCGGCCCGCTCGTGGCCGCGCGGCAATTCGTGGCCGAGTCGCGATGAGTTCATCATCGATCGCGCACGCGAAAAATTCCTCCTTACCTATGCGCCTGATGGATACCTGAAGCGGGTCAAGCCGTTGCCGTGACGCGGGAGTTCGCTGCGCGAAAATCGGGGTAGGCGAACGCTCGCCGCGCGGGCATGCTCTCGGCATGAGCGAGAAACCGCGCGAGACCGATTACGTCCTCGGAACCCACGACGAGGAGGTTGCGCGGCTCGGTCTGCAGCACCGTGTCTGGCGCACGGTGGTGACGGATTGCTGGCACCGAGCGGGGATCACGCATGGCTGGCGCGTGCTGGATATCGGCGCGGGGCCGGGCTACGCCACAGCCGATTTGGCGGAGATCGTCGGGCCGAGCGGCGCCGTCCTCGGGATCGAACGCTCGGCGCGTTTTTTAGAAGCTGCGCGGGAACGTTGTCAACGCCGCGGTTTAACGAATGTGGAATTCCGCGAGGCCGACCTGATGGAACACTCGTTAGGCGGACTCGGCTTTGACGCGAGCTGGTGCCGCTGGGTAGCGTGCTTTGTTTCCTCGCCGCGAGAAATTGATCGCCAATATCGCCGGCGCGTTGCGTCCCGGGGGCGTGGCCATTTTTCACGAATACAGCGACTATGAGACGTTCTGCTTCATGCCGGTGCGGCCGAGGCTGCAGCAGTTCATCCAGGAAGTGATGGCGAGCTGGCGCGCTTCTGGCGGCGAACCCAACATCGCCCGGGAGCTGCCGCGCCTCTTGCGCGAAGGCGGTTTCCGCGTCCGCGAGATCCGGCCGCACGTGCGCACGGCCTCCCCACGGGATTACACCTGGCAATGGCCGGCCAGTTTCATTGAGATCAACGCCGCGCGTCTGCGCGAACTTGGGCGAGTCACGCCGGAATGGGCGGCCGATTTATTGCGCGAGTTCAAAGAGGTGGAAGCGCAGGACGGTTCGTGGTTCACCACGCCGATGTTCCTCGAGATCGTGGCGGAGAAGGTCGGCTGACTATGAGCATCGCGCGCAATCTTTGGACAACTGTTCTCCTGCTCACCGGCGCTGCGGCCGCAGCACAGCCGATCCTGCTCAAGCCGGCGGCCGTTTTCGACGGGCAGGAGATGCACGCCGGTTGGTCGGTCCTGATCAACGACGACAAAATTGCGGCGGTCGGGGCCAACGTAGCCGCGCCGGCAGGAGCAAAGGTCGTCGATCTCGCTGGCCAGACGCTTCTGCCCGGGATGATCGAAGGCCATTCCCACATGTTCCTCCATCCCTACAACGAAACGAAGTGGAACGATCAGATCCTCGACGAGTCGTTAGCCGAACGGGTAGCGCGCGCCACGGTCCACGCCCGCAAAACGCTTGAGGCGGGCTTCACCACCGCGCGCGATCTCGGCACGGAAGGCGCGGGCTACGCCGACGTGGGTTTGCAGCGCGCGATTGAGTCCGGGATCATTCCAGGGCCGCGCCTCATCGTGGCGACGCGCGCGATCGTCGCGACGGGTAGCTACGGACCGAAGCTGGCGGGCGAAGCGGAGTTGCCGCAGGGCGCAGAAGAAGCAAGCGGCGTGGAGGAATGCATTCGCGCAGCGCGGACGCAGATCGGAAAAGGTGCGGAGGTGGTGAAGGTTTACGCTGATTACCGCTGGGGAAAGAATGAGCCGGCGCGGCCGACATTCTCGGAGGAGGAATTGAAAGCGATCGTGCAAACCGCGCGCGCGGCTGGCCGGCCAACGGTGGCGCACGCGAGCACGCCGGAAGGAATGCGCCGCGCGGTCAACGCCGGGGTGGAAACGATCGAGCACGGCGACGAGGGCACGCCGGAAGTTTTTAAACTCATGAAACAAAAAGGCGTCGCGCTCTGTCCGACCGTAGCCGCGGGCGACGCCGTCTCGCGTTATCGCGGTTGGAAGAAGGGGACTGACCCTGAGCCGCCGCGGATCCAGCAGAAGCGCGCGAGCGTGAAGGCGGCGCGAGAAGCAGGAGTGACGTTCGCCATGGGTGGAGACGCAGGCGTTTTCACGCACGGCGAAAATGCCCTGGAGCTGGAGTTGCTCGTGCAGGAATACGGCTTCACGCCGCTTGAGGTATTGCGTCAGGCCACGAGCGGAAACGCGGACATTTTCCACCTGGCGGACCGTGGGCGAATCGAGCCGGGCCGGCTCGCGGATTTAGTCGCTGTTAGCGGCGACCCGACGAAGGACGTGACGGCGCTCCGTCACGTCAACTTCGTCATGAAAGGCGGAGCGGTGGTGCGGGACGCGCGCTAAACGCATCTGCTCAGCCGCTTCGGTTGGCTCCTAGTTTGTCCAGGAGCGCCACTTCTTGCGGAGCGGCTTCACGTAGCGATCGACGTCTACTTCGCGCAGACGATCGACGCCATCTTTCACCACCTCGGCCGAGTCCTCATACCGTCGCCGGACGGACTTGAAGAAAGGCCAGAGAAACGGCAGCGAGAGCATGCCGAGATTCACATCGCCGAAGGGCGACGCAACTTCGCGCTCGCGCTCAGAAGATTCCGAGGAATAGCGGATGGCCAACCCAATCGCGAGGCCCACGGCGAGGGCGCCGATCACGGTCGGGACAGGATTCTGCCGCATGAGGAATTCAGTTTTTTCGCGGGCCACGCTGGCGCCCGACTTGGTCTGCCGCCAGGCATCGCTCGCCATGCTCGAGACCTTATCCGTCGTCTCTTGAAACCGGCTCGGGCTTTCGGAGATGGCGGAGCTGGCCGACAAGGGAGAGCCTGGTGCAAATTGCTGTCCGCTCGGCTTCACCGAGCCCGGAAGCGGTTGGTTTTTAGCGAAATCTTCGCCATTCGGATTGATCATAATATGGATTCGTAATTGGAGCGCACTCTGCGCCCCTTAGTTTCCTCTCTCTGGGTGACCATCGACCCGGGGAGCGGTGAATACCAGAGTGAATGATCGTCCGCCAAACCGGCCAGCTAAGCGGCTTCGGGCGAAAACTCGTCGATCACGGCCAGGAAAGGATCGATATCGAAGGGTTTCGTGAGGTAATTCTCCGCGCCGGCCGAGAGAAGACGTTCGATCTGGCTGGGGGTAGCGTTCGCGCTCAAGATCACGACCGGGATATCAGCCGTCTCTGGTTGCACACGCAATCCCTGGAGGACTTCGGCGCCGTGCATGTCCGGCAGATTGAGGTCGAGCAGGACCAGCTTCGGCCGCCAGGCTTTCGCCATTTGAATGCCGAGCTCGCCGTGCGTGGCATGACGAAGCGCCAGCTTCGGACGGAACTCAAGGATGCGCTCGACCAGGGTGAAATTCACCATGTCGTCTTCGATGTAGAGGACATCGCACGTAGACGATCTCGACATCGGGTTGGAGCCGTAGGCGCCCGCTTTGTCCGGTTCGGCCAGTTCGGTTTCGATCAAGCGCAGCATCTCTCGCGCGGACTTGAGAATTTGACGCGCGTCCTCGCTCCCACGCTCCTTCGCCGTCTGCCGGACGAGCAACTCCGCGAAGCCGATGATCGCGTTCAAGGGAGTGCGCAGCTTGTGATTCAGCTCTTCGCGAAAGGCGCTTTGAGCTTCAAGTTGCGCCGCCTGGCTGCCAATCGGCAGAGGCGCTTCCAATACTTCCAATTCCATTACCGGCTCCGTTGTCATTTGTTGATTCTGCAAAAATTTATTCTCCGTCATTCAATCCCCTAGCCCACCATGGCCTCCAAACGCAGACCGGACGGCTCGTCGTGCAGTTGGTCGCGCAGTTTGATCAGCATATCCAGGTCCCGCCGCATTTTATTCTTGTGCGCGCAAAACATGAGCGCCGTCTCCGCGGTAATCTTTTCGTCCTGAAACGCCGCCAGGAGTGACTGATCGAAGCTGTGCCACCCCATGGTCCCGCCGGCTTCGATGATCTCTTGGAAGGTGCGATTCTCGCTTTCCCCGTAGAGCACGCTCTCCCGCGTCCGCATGCTGCTGCCCATGATCTCGCTCACGAGCAACCGCCCACCGCCGATCTTGCCCACGAGCCGCTGGCTCACGATGTAGCGAAGAGTATCGGCCAGTCGCTGCCGTAACTGTTGTTCCTCATCCTTTTGGAACATGCCCAAAATTCGATTCACCGTCTGGCCGGCGCTGATCGTGTGCATGGTGGTGAACACGACATGCCCCGTCTCGGCCGCAGTCAGCGCGATCTCCATCGTAGCTCGATCGCGCACTTCGCCGACCAGGATGGCCTTGGGCGCCTGGCGCAGCGCAGCCTTCAACCCACTCGCGAAATTTGGGAAATCTTTCCCGAGTTCGCGCTGACTAAAGAGCGCACGCTGCCGGGGATGAAGAAATTCAATCGGGTCTTCCAGCGTGAGAATGTGAATCTGCTCATTCCGATTCAGCTCGTTCAACATCGCAGCCAAGGTGGTCGTCTTCCCGCTCCCAGTGCTGCCGGTTACGATGATGATCCCGTTTTTCTCCTTCACCATCTCGTTGAAGACGGGCGGTAACTGCAGCCCCTCCAGCGTCGGGATGCTCGTCTGCAACTTCCGCAGCACGATCGATTGCCGGCCGTTCTGTTTGAAAATATTCACGCGGAACCGCGCGACCGTCCCGAGCGCGTAGCTGCAATCGCAAGATCCAAGGCGGTCCATGTCTTCGTGCAGCCGCCCTTCGCCTTGCATGAGGCTCGTCGCCATCTCCTCGATCTGGCTCGAGGTGAGTGCGCCATCCGGAGTGTCGATCGGAAACTCCTGCAATGCTCCGTGCTCCTCCAATAATGGAGGACGGCCACCCGCAAAGAGCAGGTCGGAAGCAGCCGGGCTGCTTTCCACCATCGCGGTCAGGAGGGCATCGAGGAGTTCTTTGTTCACGGAAAGTCTTCGCTAAGGCGTCTTCCCGTAGCCGGATTTGTACCGCGCAATCCCCTGCGGCGAAAAGAAATCGTCCGGCCGGGCAAAAGATGCCTCGCCCGGGAAATACCCGGCTAACTGCGTTACGGAGCGAGCGTTAACGCCACTCGTGTCGCGGATATTTGCGCTGCAATTCCTTCTTGAACTTCGGGTAGGCGTCGCGCCAAAAACCTTCCAGATCGCTCGTGATCTGGATCGGGCGATGGTTCGGCGCCAGCACCTGAATGACCAAGGGCTGGCGCGCTGGTCCAATCGTCAGGTTGCGCTCCACCCCGTAAAGATCCTGGATGCGTGCGGCCACCGTCGGCGGCGCGCTCGCGTTATAAATAACCTTCGCCTTCCGTCCGTTGGGAAGCGTGATGCGCTCCGGCGCGAACTGATCCACCAGCTGCGCTTGCGGAGCGGAAAGCCACGACTTCACCGCCGGCCACACCGCCCGGTCCTTGATCTCTTTGTAGCTCACCGCGCCACTGCACACCTGCTCGAGCAGGAGCAGACGATCGGCCTCCCCGATTGGCGCCAGCTCCAATTCCGGAGACGAGGCCGCGATCCAATTCAAACGCAGGATCCATTGTTCGACGGCGTTATCCCAATGCTTGAGCGGACACGTGCCCGCGCTCACCTCCCTCGCCAAAAGCTCCGCCGCCTGCGGCAACGGCGGATCGATCGCTTGGGTGCGCAAGACCAGATCGTGAAACGCCGTCTGCCGACGCCCGACCACGCGGCGTTGCGCCGGGTCAAAGGTCACCTCGACATGCTCGCGAAACGCCTCTGGGAAAAGTTCGCGCAGCCATTCCTCCTCGATCCGGGTCGCCAGCGTGAGCAAAATCTGCCGGTCCTTCTCGCTATCCTCGATCTCGCGAATTTCCGAGGCCACCAGCAGACGCGCGCGATGGATCACGCTCTCGCGCGCCAGCACTCCCCGCCGGCCATGCACGAGCGCGCAACGCAGCGTCCCCTCGTCCAGGCGTGCCGCCACCTGATCGGGAAATCCGGCCAGCACGCAACGCTGGATCGCCCCGGGAGCTGGCTCGCGCTCCTCCACGTCCAGACCTTCGCCGCGCGCGATGGCGAGGAATTGTTCCCAAAGCTGCGCCGCCTCCCGGGCCGCGGCTGCATTCACCGATAACCGGGCGCAGCGCCGCGGATCAAAGTCGTTCTTCTCCGCAAACCGAAACGCGCGCGTCAGCAGAAAGAGATCGGAATCGTCGTCCGCGCCTAACAAGTCATCACGATCTTCGCGCGCCTGTTTGCCTTCGGCCCGTCGCAGCAGGCTGCGCCCCTGCGTGACCGCGGCGATAAGAGCAATCGCGCGCACGCAGCTGTGTTCTTCCGCCGCGAGCAGCATGCGCGCGTAACGCGGATGCACGGGGAAGGCCAGCATGCGCCGGCCGAGCGGCGTGATCGCGCCCTGCGCAATCGCGCCCAGATCCAGCAGCAATCGCTCGGCTCTTTCCAAAGCGCGCGGCTCCGGCGGCTCCAGCCAGCGAAAGCCCGAAACGTCCTCAATACCGCTCGCCTTCAGCGTCAGCACCACCTCAGCCAGGTCGAGCCGTTTCACTTCCGGCAATTCCTGCGCGGGACGTTCCAGGTGTTCGCGCTCGGTCCAGAGTCGCAAGCAATGTCCGGGCGCCGTCCGGCCAGCGCGGCCCGCGCGTTGATCCGCGGCCGCGCGGCTGATTTTTTCGATCAGCAAAGTGTTGATGCCGCGGCGCGGATCGAAGCGCGCGATGCGCGCCAGTCCGCTATCGAGCACGAGGCGCACGCCCTCGATCGTCAGGGAAGTCTCGGCCACGTTCGTCGCCACGATCACCTTGCGCTTGTCGTAACGGGCGAGCGCGGCGTCCTGTTCCGTAGGCGTCAATTCACCGTAGAGCGGCAACGCCACAAACTCGCTGCTCACCCGCGAAGCCCGCACCGCCGCCAGCGTGCGCGTGATCTCATATTTGCCCGGCATGAAGATGAGCGCGTCGCCCTCCGTGCTGCGCGCGAGACGCGCCAGCTCGTCCGCCGCCAGATCCCAAACCGGATAATCGTTCGCCGGGCGCGGCAGGTAATCGATCGCCACCGGATGTTGCCGCCCGCTCGAACTGAGAATCGCGCAGGGCGCGAGGAATTTCTCCAGCGGCCCGGTCTCGATCGTGGCCGACATGACCGCAATCTTGAGATCGGGCCGCGTCGTCTCCTGTAAGCGGAGCGCGCGCGCCAGGGTGATGTCGCCGTAGAGATGGCGCTCATGGAATTCGTCGAAGAGGATCGCGCCCACGCTGCGCAAATCGGGGTCCTGGAGTAGTTGCCGGAGCAAGATGCCTTCGGTCACGAAGCGGATGCGGGTGCGGCGAGAGACGACCGTTTCGAAGCGAATCTGGTAACCCACTTCCTCGCCCAGTCGGCTGCCACGTTCGCTCGCCACCCGGCTGGCCAGCAGCCGCGCCGCCAGCCGCCGCGGTTGCAGGATCACCACCTCGCCGTCGCCCAGCAATCCGTGGTCGCGCAGAATTTGCGGCACCTGCGTCGATTTGCCGGAACCGGTCGGCGCCTGCAGGATCAGGCGCGACTGCGCACGCAGAGCGGAAACGATCGCGTCTTCGAGTTCGAAAATTGGCAGTTCGCGGCGCTCCATCGCGCCGCACGATCCACGCGCAGCGCAACACACTCAAACTGCGATCCCGCCAGCGCGCGGCGTTTGGCGCCTAACGAACTTTTGAAACGCGGATATCGCCGCCGCCCGCGATATACATGCGCCAGCCCCAGCTTCCTTTGGTCAGGAGCACCGGCGGCGAATCGATCTGCGGATACGCGCGGATGACTTGCTGCGATTGCGACCAGACCTGCCCGTTGGCGAGCGTGAAGCGGCTCCGCCCGTTGTAACCGCTGAACGGTCCCACGATATTGCTCGCGATCACCTCCGGCTCCGCAAGCTTGATCTTTTTCTCCTTCACCGCGCGATCGATCGCCGCCGTGGCCGCCTGCTCGCTGCTGCTCGCGACGTAGCTGCGGATGAATTGGTCGAGCCGCGCACGTTCGTCCGGCGTCAGCTTCTGCAAACCCGCCTGCTCAAAATCCTCCGCGGCCATCGCCTTCTGCACGCCGGGAAATTCACTCGGCTCAGCCCGGAGCAGGCCAGCCAGAGTGAGTGCGGACAACAGCGTAAGGGCGAACGTCTTCTTCATGCTCCAAGCCCGTAGCCGACAAAGCACGCGCTGCAAAGTCTAAATACCGCGCGGCGGCGCTACTTCAGCTCGTCGTTCGTTTCAGCGAAGGCCTTGACCGCGAATTCCAAATCTTCCCGCGAATGCGCTGCGCTGACCTGCGTCCGCACCCTCGCCGTTCCGTGCGGCACCACCGGATAGAAAAAGCCGATGACGTAAACGCCTTTCTCCAGCATGCGCGCGGCAAACTGCTGCGACTTGGCCGCATCGCCGAGCATGATCGGCACGATGGGATGCGTCCCCGCTTTGATCGTGAGGCCGCGGTCCGTGAGCGCAGCGCGGAAAAACTTTGTATTCTCCTCCAATTTATCGCGCAGCTCCGTGGAGTCGTTTAGCAGCTCGAGCCCCTTCAGCGTGGCCGCTACGATCGGAGGCGCCACGCTGTTCGAGAATAGATACGGACGCGAGCGCTGGCGCAGTAATTCTACAATTTCCTTCCGCGCGCTGGTGAAGCCGCCGCTCGCGCCACCGAGCGCTTTCCCAAGCGTGCCGGTGATGATGTCGATGCGGCCCATCACGTCGCGATATTCGTGCGTGCCGCGCCCGGTTTTCCCGAGGAACCCCGTCGCGTGGCAATCATCCACCATCGTGATCGCTTGATACTTGTCTGCTAATTCACAGATCGCGCCGAGATCGGCGATCGTGCCGTCCATTGAGAAACAGCCGTCGGTCGCGATCATCCGCACGCGCGCGCCGCTCGTTTCCTTTAGCTTCGCCTCGAGGTCGGCCATGTCGTTGTGCTTGTAGCGCGCGCGCTGCGCCTTGCAGAGTCGAACGCCGTCGATGATCGAGGCGTGATTCAATTCATCGCTGATGATTGCGTCCTCCGGTCCCAGTAGCGTCTCGAACAAACCGCCGTTCGCATCGAAGGCCGACGGATAAAGAATCGTATCCTCGGTCCCGAGGAATTTCGTCAGCGCGGCTTCCAGTTCCTTATGGATATCCTGGGTGCCGCAAATGAAGCGCACGCTCGCCATTCCAAAGCCATGGGTGTCGAGCGCTTTCTTGGCCGCTTCGATCAACGCCGGATGATCAGCCAGCCCGAGGTAATTATTCGCGCACATGTTGAGCACGCGCTTTCCATCCGCGACTGCGATATGCGCATCCTGCGGAGTGGTGATGATGCGCTCGGTTTTATAGAGACCGTTCGATTTGATCTCATCCAGCGTGCTCGTGAGCTGCGCGGCGAAGGCGGGTAACATGAGCGGAACTTCTCCCAAGCCCCGCCCGATGCAAAAGCGGCGCAAAAATATTCTTGCCGTCTTGTGAATAACTATCTAATAACTGGCCCCGATCCGATTTGAGAACCGCGACGCTCCACTCCCTCGCTTTCTCCGCCCTCGCCCTCGCGAGCGCCGCTTTCTTGGCGTCGTGTGAAACGACAGCGCCGCGCGTTTCCTCTCGCTCGCTTCCGCAATACGAGCCGCCCATGGCGGTGAGCGATCAGCAGTTGGTGCGCACCACCGCCTACACCCACAGCGAGTCCGATCATTTAAAATACGGCGCGCGCAACGCCCTCGGCGGGCCGCTCCAATCCGCCATCGCGAAAAGCGAGACGCGTCCCGTTTCGGATGACGATGCGTCGGACAACATCATCATCGCACTGATGACGCGCGAAAAGCGCATCGCGTTGGCCAAGCAGCGCGCCAAGGAAAAGACGGTCGCGAAGCGCTCCAAGGGCAGTCGTAAAACCGCGAAAGCGCGCAAGCCACGATCGCGCATCGGCAGCGCGGCCGCGGATTGGGCGCGCTGGCCGGTCGGCACTACTTTCCGCGTCCTTTCCACCGGGCAGGTTTACAAGGTGGACGATTACGGCTGGGCGCTCGCCGGCCGGAATACGATCGATCTCTACATGGGCAGCCGCGCCGAGATGAATCGCTGGGGTGTGCGCCATGAGAAAATCCAGGTCCTGCACTGGGGCGATCGCGCAACCAGCATCGCCTTGCTCACTCCGCGTCAGCATTTCAAGCATTGCCGCCGGATGCTGCTGCAGTTGCAAGGGCTCGACGCGCAAGCCGCCGCGCTTAATTAATCGCCAGCCGTTTCCCGTAGCAAACGCTGACCGGGTCCTGCGCGTAGTCGCCGAAGCTGGAGATCTGCGTGTAGCCAAGATTTTCGTAGAGCTGAATCGCCGCCGGCTGTCCGAGGCCCGTCTCCAGCCAGATCTCGCGGAAGCCTTTCTCCCGCGCGATCACTTCCAGCGCTTCCATCAACTGCCGCGCGAGGCCACGCCGTCGCGCCGTCGGTTTTACATACATCCGCTTCACTTCGGCGATTGCCTTTCGGAGCGGTCGCAGGGCTACACAGCCGACTGCGTCGCCGCTCTCGCGTGCAATCAGGAAGACGGCGTCCGGCCCTTCCATCCCGCTCACATCGGGCACGGTCGGCTCGCGGTTGCCGTAGATCAGATCCACTTCCGCCCAAAGCTCCGCGATCAACTGCTGGCTTTCCGCGGAATGTATATCCGCCTGTTCGATCTTCATTCAGCTCCAGACGATCACCGCTTGGTGCGGCGCGAAAATAAACCGATCTGCAGGACGCTCAGTTAGGCCGCGTCCGTCCAATCGAGGACGATCTTGCCGGACTGGCCGGACTTCATCAGCTCCAAGCCCTCGATGAATTTTGTGTAAGGCAAGTGGTGCGTGATGACGGGTGAGATATCGAGCCCGCTCTGCAGGAGCGCGGTCATTTTGTACCAGGTCTCGAACATCTCGCGGCCGTAGATGCCTTTGATCGTGAGGCCATGGAAGACGACGAGATTCCAATCGATCGCCGCGCTGCCGGGCATGATGCCGAGCATGGCGATGCGGCCGCCGTTGACCATCACGTCGAGCATATCGGTGAACGCTTTCGGATTGCCGGACATCTCCAGGCCGACGTCGAACCCTTCCTTCATTCCGAGATCGTGCATCGCGTCCTGTAATTTTGTTTCGCGCACATCGATCGCGAGCGTCGCGCCCATCTTCCGCGCAATCTCGAGGCGGTAGGGGTTCACGTCTGTGATCACGATTTTGCGCGCGCCGGCCATTTTGCAGATCGGCACCGCCATGCAACCGATCGGACCCGCGCCGGTGATAAGCACATCTTCGCCGACCAGATCGAAGGAGAGCGCGGTGTGGACGGCGTTGCCCAGCGGATCCGAACACGAGAGGACATCGAGCGGAATGCTCGGATCGCAGCGCCACACATTCTTGTAAGGAACGGAAACGTATTGCGCGAAACCGCCGGGCCGCTGCACGCCGATCCCGATGGTATTGGGACAAAGATGGCGCCGGCCGGCGAGGCAATTCCGGCAATGTCCGCAAACGATGTGGCCTTCGGTCGTGACCAGTTCGCCTTCTTTGAAATCTTTGACCGCGCTGCCGACCTGATCGACGACGCCGACGTATTCGTGCCCGATGACGAGTGGAATGGGGATCGTCTTCTGCGCCCAGTGGTCCCAGTTATAGATATGCACGTCGGTGCCGCAGATCGACGCGTTTTGCACGCGAATGCGGACGTCGTTCGGCCCCACTTCGGGCACCGGCACTTCCTGTAGTTCGAGCCCCGGTCCGGAGCGCGCTTTGACCACTGCTGGCATTTTCTGGCTCACGGATTTGGAAGACTTAGGCGTAGCGGCCCGCGCGTGCAAAGCTTGTTGTCGGCGCGAGGACGCGGCGGTTCACTGCTGCGCTTGCAACTGCGCGAATCTCTTCCGCGGTGAAGCGCGGCGTGATGTACTGCGGGCAATTCCAATCGAACGCGATCACGTCGATCACGAACAGGCGTTCGACCTTCCCGCGGAGCGCGGGCGACGGCGTGAGCTGGTCGGCCAGCGCCGGATGTTCGCGGGCGTCGAGGACGCGCGCGTGGCCGAGGATTTTGAGACGTTCCCGGCGCGCATAATCCATGAAGAACAACGCCACGCGATCGTTCGCCGCGAGGTTGCCGGTGGAGAGCAGTTGCCGGTTGCCGCTGAAATCCGCGAAGCCAATTTGATTTTCTCCCAGCACCTTGACGAAGCCCGCCGGCCCGCCGCGATGCTGGAGGTAAGGCCAGTCGTCTTCCGTGATCGTGGCCATGTAGAAACTGTCGCGCGTGGCGAGGAAGTCCGTTTCCTCGGCGGTGAGCAGGTCGCGCTCGGGCGCAGGCGGAAGCTCTCGGCCCGCGCCGTAGTAATGAGCCTGCGCCGCGCGCACGGCGGGCGTGATCGCAGTTGTTCAGGAATCGCAGGGCCATCGGAGTTCGGTATCGGTTACAACTTCTGTTTCGCGAGCAAGGTTCGGATCGGTGTTCGCCGTCTTTCACGAGGCCGGGCCAGTTCTGGCCGGCCTTGGCGAGGTTGCCCGCGGCATCGCTGTTAAACGTCTTCAGGATGTCGGGGTTGAGGTTGAGATACAGCTTCCCGTCGCGCACCTGCCAGGTGCTGATGTCGACGGGGAAGAGTTTGCCGAGGGCCACGCCGTAGGCGCAGATAGCCGCCGAACTTGCGGCGCGTATTTCTCCGGCACTGGCCGCGAACAGCTTCTTGTGCTTCCTCGGTCGTGAAGTAATAGGTCGCACCTTCGATGTTCCGACGCGATGAAGCGGCGAACCGTTGACCGGTTTGCCGTCGGTGAAGAAGGCCACGGGGTCGAAGCCGTCCAGCGCGGCATGGCTCGCCCCGGAAATGTTGACCAGGTTGCCGGCGAAGGCGGACGAGGTCAGCAGCACGAAGGCCGCGATGGTTGGGATGATGTGTTTCATATTGTGGTTTGTCGTTTGTCGTTTGAATTCCTTACGCACCAAATAGACAGAGCTGTCTATTTGAGGCAAGGACAAAATATACAGCTCTGTCTATTGCCAGCGGAAGGCTCTGTTCGATCTTCGCTTCGTGGCCCGAAAGAACTGCCCAAACTTCCCCAAAACGGGACCAGCTCCTCGAGACCGCGTGGCGGCTTTTTTATCGCGACGGCTACCGCACGATCGGGATCGACACGCTCCTGGCCGAAGCCAAGGTCGCGAAGATGACGCTCTACAATCACTTCGCTTCCAAGGACGAGCTGGTGGTGGCGGTGGTGAAAAAGCGGAGCGAGGAAATCATGGCCGGACTCGCCGCCGCAGTGGAAGCGGCGGGGAAATCGCCGGAGCGCCGCTTGCTCGCGGTTTTTGATTGGCTGGAGAAATTATTTCGCGGAGCGCGATTTTCGAGGCTGCGCTTTCGTGCGCGCTCTGAGCGAATATCCGGATACCGAGCATCCGGTGCATCGCGCGGCTTGGGCGCACAAGAGCGGCGTGCGCAAGCTTCTCGTTCGGCTGGCGCGCGAAGCCGGCGCGAAAGATCCCGGCGCGCTGGCCGATCATCTTCGGCTCCTGATCGACGGCGCGCTCGTCGCCGCGCACGCCACCGGCAAGTCCGCTCCGGCCCGGACAGCGCGGCTGGCCGCGGCAGAGCTGCTCAATGCGGCCCGCCGCTAACCGCCGGGCGAGTTCAGTTTGTAGGGGAGCTGTTAGCTTCCCGAGTTTCCGATTCGAAGACGATCGGCGGGGAAGGAACACGGGAAGCCGACGGCTTCCCCTACAAGTCTCCGGCTTCCGTCAGAGGTGACGATTGCGGAATCTGTGGACAATTTCGACTCCGCTTCCGATGGTGAGCGCCCATGGAAGCTCCGGTCGATCGCGCCCAGCCGAAACCGGTCACGGCCAAGCTGACCTTCGTCCTCCGTTTCTCGAGCACGATCGCGCTCTGGTCGGTGGCGCTCGGCATCATCTTCTCCGGCTACGAGCTGGCGTTTTTCGCCCTCATCGGTTCGCTCGGGTTGCTCTCGCTTTGGGAGTTCTACGGCATGCTCGATTACAAGGGGCTGCCGAATTTCAAGATCACCGCGATGATCTGCGGCTTCCTCATGCTCTGCGGGAGTTTCTATTACTTCTCGAAGTTCGGCCCGGCCCGCTCCTACGACTTCGAGATGGCGGTGCTGCTCCTGTTTTTGCTCACGGTTTTTACCCGGCAAATGTTCGACAGCCTGCGCGACGACGCGCCGCTGCGGACGATGGCTTACACGCTCTTCGGCCTGCTCTACGTGCTCTGGCTCTTCAATTTCATCACGAAGATCGTCTACGTCGTCCCGCGCTCGCCGAGCGGCGCGGTGATGGGGCAGTTCTACGTGCTCTACCTGATCGCGATCACGAAATTCAGCGACATGGGGGCGTATCTGACCGGCAGCGTGATCGGCAAACACCAGATGATTCCGCACATCAGCCCGAAGAAAACCTGGGAAGGTTTCGCCGGCGCGCTCTTCTTCTCGCTCCTCGCGAGCTGGGGATTTCTTCAAGCTCATGCCGAATCAGCTTTCCGCGCTAAACTGGACCCACGCGACCGTGCTCGGGCTGCTCCTGGGTTTCGCCGCGGTGATCGGCGACCTCGCGGAATCGATCGTGAAACGCAGCACCGGGGTGAAGGATTCCGGGCGCATGTTGCCCGGCATCGGCGGCGCGCTGGATTTGATCGACAGCCTCCTCTTCACCGCGCCGCTGCTTTTTTTCTATCTCCGCCTGGTCATCCGCGTTTCCTAGGGTGACTTCTCCGCGCAACGAACACCGAGGACGCAAAGTCTTCCTTGGCGAACTCTGTGACCTTTGTGCGAGGCTCAGTTGAATGAAGCGCAAACGCATCGTCGTCCTCGGCGCGACCGGCTCGATCGGCGAAAGCGCGCGCAAAGTGGCGCACGACATTCCGGAGCGGATGGAAATCGTGGGCCTGGCCGCGAACAACCGCGCGCAGAAACTGGCCGAGCAGGCGAACGAGCTGCGCCCGGAAGCGGTCTGCCTCGTGGACGAATCGAAGCTCCCCGAGCTGCGCGCACATCTGAATTACGCGCCGAAGATTTTCGCCGGCGAAGCCGGCCTCTGCGAGATCGCGACGCTGGCGAATGCCGACATGGTGCTGGTGGCGGTCGTCGGCACCGGCGGCTTGCGACCCGCGTTGGCAGCGATCAAGGCCGGGAAAGACCTGGCGGTGGCGAGCAAGGAAATCCTCGTCATGGCGGGCGAGATCGTGATGCGAGAAGCCGCGGCGAGCGGGGTGCGCGTGCTACCCGTTGATAGCGAACACAACGCCATCTTCCAGTGTCTGGAAGGGAGGAACGTAGCCGATGTCCGCCGCCTGATTTTGACGGCGTCCGGCGGTCCCTTCCGCGAAACGCCAGCCGATAAATTTCCCTCCATCACCCGCGCGCAGGCGCTCAAGCATCCGACGTGGGAGATGGGGCCCGAAGATCACGATCGATTCCGCGACGCTCTTCAACAAAGGGCTCGAAATGATCGAGGCGCGCTGGCTCTTCAACGTGGAGATGGCGCGCGTGGACGTGGTCATTCACCCGCAAAGCATTGTCCATTCGATGGTCGAATTTATCGACGGCTCGGTCCTGGCGCAGCTCAGCCATTCCGACATGTGTTTCCCGATTCAATACGCCGTGACCTGGCCGGATCGCGTCCCCAATTCCCTGCGTCCGCTCGATTTCGGAAAACTGAGCCAGCTCGATTTCGCGGCGCCGCGCTACGAAGATTTCCCCGCGCTCGATCTGGCTCGGCACGCGGGCGAGGTCGGCGGCACTCTGCCTGCTGTGATGAACGCCGCCAATGAAGTCGCCGTCGCCGCATTTCTCGAAGATCGTCTTCCCTTCCCCGGTATCTGGGAGTTGGTCGAGAAAGTCATGAATCGCCACGCCTCCGTTGCGGACGCTTCCCTCGATGCGATATTGGCCGCCGATCAATGGGCCCGCGGGGCAGCCGCGTCGTTGATCGGGTGATCCAACCCAGAAATCCCGATGATTCCGCAAGCTCTCCGTGTCGTCCTCATCCTCATTGAGGTCGTAGTCCTCTTTAACCTCCTCATCATCGTGCATGAGCTGGGGCACTTCCTCGCGGCGCGCTGGCGCGGGCTGCTCATCGAAGGCTTCGGCGTTTGGTTTGGCAAGCCGCTGTGGAAGAAGACGATCAACGGTGTCCAGTATTCGTTAGGCTCGATTCCTTTTGGCGGCTTCGTTAAACTGCCGCAGCTCGCACCGATGGATATCATCGAAGGCGAAACGGACACGGACCGCGCGGCAGCTACCCAGAATTTCGGCGCTCGATAAAATCATCGTCGCCTTTGCCGGTCCGCTCTTCAGCCTCCTCCTCGCACTTGTTTTTGCGGGCATCGTCTGGGTCGTTGGCCATCCGGTGAGCGAATCGGATATCACCACCACGATCGGCTACGTGCAGCCCGATTCGCCTGCGGCCAAAGGCGGCTTGCTCGCGGGCGACAAAATCCTCGCCGTGGACGGCAAGGAAGTGACGCGCTTTTCCGGGATGAACGACAGTGTGGTCTGGAACGTAGTCAGCAGCGAAGGCGACAAGATTCCATTCAAGATCGAACGCCACGGCGCGGTCATTAATTTCGATATCGTCCCCTTCAAAGCGGAGACGAGCGGCTGGCGGCGCAAGAGCGTGCGGCAGGTGCTCATCTCGCCCGCGCAGACGCCGATCATCGAAGAGGTGCAACCGGAAACCCCCGCCGCCGCGGCCGGTTTGGAGAAGGGCGACGTCATTCTCGGTTACAACGGCACCAAGATTTTCCATCCCATCGCACTGGCTGATTACATCGAGAAGCACGGCCAGGAGCCGCTCACCCTCCAGGTGCTGCGCGATGGCAAACTGCTCGAGCCGAAGCTGACGCCCACGTTGCTCGGCGAAGAAAAGACGCCGCGCATCGGCATTCGTTGGGATAGCGGCGGCCGCATGTCGCTCTCGCATCCCAGCCCGATCGAGCAGGTTTACAACAGCATCACGAGCACGCTGAATACGATCGGCGCCGTCGCTTCGCCGAAGTCCGACGTGAAGCTGCAACACTTGAGCGGCCCAGTCGGGATTGGGCGCATTTATTATCTGCTCTTCCAGAGCGAACGCGGCTGGCAGCTCGCGTTGTGGTTCAGCGTGGTCCTGAACGTCAACCTCGCCATCCTTAACATGCTGCCGATTCCCGTGCTGGACGGCGGCCACATCGTCCTCGCCATCATCGAATCGATCCGGCGCAAACCGGTAAACATCCGCATCCTCGAATTCGTCCAGACCGGCTGCGCGGTCCTCATTATTGGCTACATGGCTTACGTCAGCTTCTTCGATATCGGCGACCTCTTCGGGCGCGAACAACCGGAGCCGAAGCCGCCTGCCGCTGAAGTGCAGCCCACGCCCGCACCGTAATCGCAGCAGTGAACTACTGCGCAGATCCCTTCCGATATCAGCGTCGCGCGACGCGCGAGGTCATGGTCGGCCGCGTCGGCGTGGGCGGAGCGAATCCGATTCGCGTCCAGTCCATGATCACGTGCGATACGATGGACACGGAAGCGTCCATCGCGCAGAGCGATCGAGCTCGCCGAGGTCGGCTGCGAGATCGTGCGCATCACCGCGCCGACGGTGAAGGACGCGGCCAACCTGCAGCACATCGTGCGCGGCCTGCGCGAGCGCGGTTGCGAGGTGCCGATCGTCGCCGACATCCATTTCAAACCGGATGCCGCGATGGAAGCCGCCAGGTGGGTCGATAAAGTGCGGATCAATCCCGGGAACTACGCCGACTCGAAGAAGTTCAAGATTCTCGAATACACCGACGAGCAATACGCGGCCGAGCTGGAGCGAATCCGCGAGCGTTTCGCGCCTTTGGTCAAGCTGAGCAAAGAGCGCGGGATCGCCATGCGCATCGGCACGAATCACGGCTCGCTCAGCGACCGGATCATGAACCGCTACGGGGACACGCCACTCGGGATGGTGGAGAGCGCGCTCGAATTCGCGCGCATCGCGCGCGAGCTGGATTACCACGCCTTCGTTTTCTCGATGAAGTCGAGCAACCCGAAGGTGATGATCAACGCCTACCGTCTCCTCGTCGCACGCCTGAATGACGAAGGCCCGGACTGGAACTACCCGATCCATCTCGGCGTGACCGAAGCGGGCGAAGGCGAAGACGCGCGGATCAAGAGCGCGATCGGAATTGGCTCGCTCCTCGCGGACGGAATTGGCGACACGGTGCGCGTATCGTTAACCGAGGACAGTGTGCATGAAATTCCGGTCGCTCGTGCGCTCGTCTCGCTAATTCAAAGCACGCCCAAAAACCAACGCCTTATCCAGAAGGCCGAAGTTTCCTACGACCCGTTTTCCTATGTCCGACGCGCTTCGGAAACGATAAAGATCGGGGAGGTCTCCGTGGGCGGCGAAGAGCCCGGGCGGGTGGCGGTGCGCCAGGCCAACTTCGAGAAGATCGCGCACAAAGTCGATCGGATGGGCGACTACAGACCGGAGTTCATCTACGAGCATGCCAACATCGCAGAGATCGATCCGCGGGACGACGCAGCGGTCGCGGCACTCAATGCAGAAACGAGTGCGCGTTTGGTTACGGTGCGAGACGACGTTGAACTTCCGGTGATCACTGCCTTTCGTTTGCTCGCCGCGCGGGTGCAGCCACGGCATCCGGTTCTGCTCAAAGACGTGCTCAGCCCAATCGGGGGCGAAGAGGATTTCCTTCACAAACTGCTGGTCGCTGCCACCAACACTGGCGCGCTCCTCTGCGACGGCATCGGCGATGCGATTTTGGTGCAGGGCGAGGAAGCGCCCGGCCAGGCGCTTCGTTTGAGCTACAACATTTTGCAGGCGGCACGCTCCCGCATTTTCAAAACCGACTACGTCGCCTGTCCGTCGTGCGGGCGAACGTTGTTCAACCTCCAAACCACCACCGCGCGGATCAAGGAAGCGACCGCGCACCTCAAAGGCGTCACCATCGCGGTCATGGGCTGCATCGTGAACGGGCCCGGCGAAATGGCGGACGCGGATTTTGGCTACGTCGGCGGCGCGCCGGGGAAAATCAATCTCTACGTCGGCAAGACGGCGGTGAAGTTCAATATCCCGGAAGCCGAAGCGGTCGATCGTTTGCAAGACCTCATCCGCGAGCACGGCAAGTGGGTCGATCCCACGCCGAAGAGCGAACCGCTCGAAGTTTGAGCCTTAGCTGTCGTCGCGCGTTTTGTATCTGAGTTGACGCGAGAGCAACCAGCGCACGCCAAACATATCGACGGTGGCGCGGATGGCGCGATTGCCGAGCCCATACTTGCTCACGCCGAATTGGCGGGGGCGATGGTTCACCGGGATTTCCACCAGTCGATAGCCGGCCCCTTTCACGAGCGCGGGAATGAAACGGTGCATGCCTTTGAACGGCACCAGCGCGGCCACGCATTCCCGCCGCATTGCTTTCAGTGTGCAACCGGTGTCGCGCACGCCGTCTTTCGTGAACCGGCTGCGGACGAAGTTCGCGATCCGACTCGTTAGGCGTTTGACCGTGGTGTCCTTGCGTTGCGCGCGGTAACCGCAGACCAGGTCCGCGCCCGCGTCGATCTCGCGCAGCAGTTTCGGTATGTCGGCCGGATCGTTTTGCAGATCGCCGTCGATCAAGACCGCGGTCGCGCCCCGCGCGGCGTGCAAGCCTTCATACATGGCCGCGCTTTGCCCGGCGTTGCGGGCGAAAGGCAGGACGCGCATGCGCGGGCCGCTTTCAATTCGGGCGACCGTGGCGTCGGTGGAGCCGTCGTCGACGAAAATGATTTCGTAATCGAGCCCACTGAGCGCCTTGCTCAGCTCGGCTTGCAGGAGCGCGACGTTATCTTCCTCGTTGAAAAGCGGCACCACGACGGAGACCGCGGGCGCGTGCGGACGAATCGGTCATAGCGGCAGGGTCCGGTAATTTTTGCAGACGAACGCGCTCAGGGTTCGCACGGGCCGACCGGAGCGGCGCACTTCGACCGTGCCCACTTTCTCGACGGTTTGGAAGGCCTGCGTGATGTTGCGCGGCACATCGCGGTAGTCGCCGTCCTCGATGAAAAGCGCGCTCCGACCCGCGAAGGGATTCACGCCGTCTTCCTCGGAGTAAACATCGCCCTCCTCAGGCGAAGATTTTTTTGGCGCATCGACAAAAGCGTCGTAGCGCGGCCAGAAGGAAAACTGGTTTTGTATGTCCTGCGATTCGATCAGGTAAACCTCGGGATGCCCGCGATCCTCCCGCCGTTTCTCGCGGAAATAAAACGACAACTCGGAGGCGCGCTCGCGTCCGTCCGCGATGACGAAAAGGCGTTCGCCGAGGCGCGCTTCCGTTTCGTGCCGCAGCTGCTCGATCGCGCGCGCCCGCGCTGGTCCACCCGCGTAAACGATCGGCCGGATCTTTCCCGGGAAACTTAAAGCCAGCGACGCGGAGCAGATCGGTGTTAAGCGCGAGGAGGCTCATGCCCAGCCCGGTGAGCAGCGCGATCGCTGCCCACACGCGCAGATTGGGCCGGGATTCGATGCGTTCCCGCCAGAAGGAGCAGGCCAGAATCGCCAGGCTGGGAAAAGCGAGCGCGTCCCAATTGGCGTTGGCCGCTTTGTTGAAAGAGAGGAAGGCGTAAATCAGAAAGACCGGCAGCCCCGATCCAAAGGAGGAAAATTCCTTTGAACTGCTGATGCGTGCGCCGCCAGCTCGCGATCACCGCCCAGCCGATCCCGAGCGCGATAAGCGGCGAGTAGGTCGCGAAATGCGTGCCGAGAAAGGAAAGGAACTCGAGCGGATGCAGACCGGGCGCGCGATCGAGCCGGCCGCTGGATTGAAGATGCCCGAGCGTTGCCCAGGCGTGCTCGTGATTCCAAAGGAGCGGCGGAATCGTGCAGAGCACGAACGCGCCCAGCAGCAGGTAGAGCCCGGGCCGGCGGAACTCGCGCCGGAAGCGCGGCACGAGTGCGAGGATAAGGACGACCGACACGAGCTGAAGCGCGTTGGTGTATTTGCAGAGAAAGCCGAGACCGATGAGCAAGCCCGTGAGCGGCCAATGCCAGGAGAAATCCGGGAAGCGTTCGAGCGCGAGCCAGAAGCTGTAGAGCGCGGCGACCCAGAAGAAGATCGAGAGCGGGTCGATCGTCATGACGAAGCTGCCGATGTTGAACATGGGCACGACGTTGAGGCCGATGCACAACCCAGAAGCCGGTGGTGGCGCTGAAGAGCCGGCGCGTGAAATAGTAGAGGAGCAAGCTCGTGCCCGCGCCCAGGATTGGACTCCAGAAGCGCACCCCGAACTCCGTCGCGCCGAAGAGCGCGGTGCTCGACCAGATGGCGAAGGCCACGCCCGGGCCCTTGCTGAAATAGCCGGGCGCGAGGCGTTGCGACCACATCCAGTAATGCGCTTCATCGAACGCGAGATCAGCCGTGCCGATGAGCGCCAGCCGAATGGCCGTGAGCAACAGAACAAAAATCCAGACTGCGCGTGTCGTGCTCATTTAGGCGCAGCCACGGATTCTCGATCAAACTGCGGATGCCGCGCGAAGGTCTCCGGCACCAAGCGTTTCCCGGCCCGGCGCCAAAGCGCAGCCAGCGCTGTCGCCATAAGCAACGCCTCGCCAATCCCGAGGAAGGCCGTGGCCGCGATATCGCTCGGCCAATGCGCGCCCAGATACGCGCGCGAGTAGCTGATGATGAGCGCGACAGGCAGATAGAATAAACCGCGGCGCCCGAAGAAGAGCACGCAGTAGGTGCCGATGACGAAATTATTCGCCACGTGCGCGGAGGGAAATGAATTGCCGCCGCCAGGCGAGCGGCGATCCCATTCCTCGGAGTCGTGCACCTGCGGGCGCTTGAAGCACGGCGAGAAATTTCGGGCTCGTGCGCGCCAGTTGCACGAGGCGCACGGTTTGCGCCTGCTTCGGCCGGAGGCGTCCGACCATCGGTTTCAAACTTTGCACGACCACGGCCTCGGAAAACAGCAGCGTGAGGCCGACACAGAAAACAAAGGCGCGTCCCTTGAAGCCGCCAAAGATGACGCGCGTAGAGCACGAGCGCGACGAGGAGTGGCAGCCAGACATTCACGTCGCTCATCGCGGCCATGAACAAATCGAGCGCGGGGCTCGTCCATTCGCGGTTGATGAGGTGGAAAAGTGCGTGATCCATAAACGCGTTGCGCTTGAAGTGTTAAGCTTCCGCAGCGCTCCCGGCGCGATCACTTAAAGCGTAAAACTCAAAACTTAAAGCCCGATGCTGAAACACCTCACCCTCTGCGCCCTCCTCGCCACCGCCGCGGCGCCGCGCCTGCCACCCCTTCCGCGAGCGAAATCCTGGCCGGCGTGCGCATGCAGCAATCGCAGCAGAATCTCGATTTGCGCGGACGGCTGCGCGAAGGCGCAGCTCGTGGTCCCGTTTCGCCTCACGCAAAACGGGCCGGTCATCCGCTACAGTTTCACTGATCCCGATGAAGCGCTGCAATTGCGCCTGGGCGATTCCGATTCGCGCCTGGAAGAGATCACGCGCGACGGCGTGGATAAAATCTCCGGCCCGGAGTTCGACCAGAAAGTGCGCGGCACGGCGGTGACCTACGCCGACCTGGCGCTGAAGTTTCTTTATTGGCCGCGCAATCGCGTCCTGGGCGAAGACACCATCCGCACCCGCCGCTGCTGGAAGGTGCAACTGGAAGCGCCCAACCGGCAATCGCAATACTCGAACGTCGTGCTCTGGGTCGACCAGCAAGGCGGCGCGTTGATGCGGATGGACGGCTACGATTGGGATCTGAAACAGGTGCGACGTTTCGAAGTCATCTCCGCGCAGAAAATCGAAGGCCGCTGGTTCCTCAAACAGATGCGGATCGAGCAATTCGATCCCGCGACCGGCAAGGTCCAATCGCGCACCTATCTCGAGATCCAAAAATAGGCAGCCGGCCACGGGGCGGTTGGCGGCTTTCGCGGAAATAGTGTAGAAGAAACGCGCATGAATCGTCTCGTTTCCTCGCCCCTCCGGAGCGCGCTTCTCTTTCTTCTCGCCGCACCGCTCGCGCACGCTCTCACGATCAAACCCAACGTCGCTCCTGTCGTCAGCGGCCCGATCGGCGATCGCCAGCAATATGTGCAGACGACGGGCATCATCGAATCTCTCTCCGTTTTTTCGCGACCCCGATGCTTCCGCCGCGGCGGAGGTGACGACCGTGCTCGGGACGATGAAGTTCACGCTCGATGGCGAGACGACGCCGATCACGGTGGCCAATTTCCTGCGCTACGTCGATGAAGGGACGCTATTACCGTCCTGACCCGGTGACGAACACGACCGCGCCCCTTTTCTTCCATCGCTCGGTCGCGAATTTCGTCATCCAGACCGGCGGCTTCATCGGGACGGAGAGCGCGAGCATGCCGGGCTCGGTGCAGCCCACAGCGGTGGCAACGTTTCCCGCGATTCAAAATGAGCCGGTCATTTCCAATGTGCGCGCCACGATCGCGATGGCGAAACTCGGCAACGATCCCAACAGCGCCACCAGCCAGTGGTTCATCAATCTGGCCGACAACAGCGCGAACCTCGATGCGCAGAACGGCGGCTTCACCGTCTTCGGCCGTGTCGCCGGGAACGGCATGGCGGTGGCGGATGCGATCGGCGCGGTCACGCGTTACAATTTCGGCTCGCCCTTCAATGAGCTGCCGCTGCGCAACTACAACGGCGTCGATGCCGTGCGCGTTCCGAATTTGATCGCGATCCCGAGCATCACGCGCACGTCGCCGCTCGTCTTTTCGGCCACGAGCAGTAACACCAGCGTGGCCACCGTTTCCATCGGCGGCACGAATCTGCTCGTGGCCGGTGTGCAACCCGGCACCGCGCAGATCACCGTCACCGCGACCGATCTGGATGGCGTGGCCGTCTCGCAGAGCTTCAACGTCAGCGTCATCGCCGCGCCGGGCCGGCTGCGTAACATCTCCACGCGGGTGAATTTCCCGCGCGGCAACGAAGCGCTCATCGGCGGTTTCATTATTCGTGATGGGAGCTCGAAACGCCTCGCCGTCCGCGCGCTCGGGCCATCGCTCGCCAACGCAGGTATCGCCAATCCGCTCAGCAATCCGACGCTTGAATTGCGCGACGTCTCCGGCGCGCTCGTCGCTTCGAACGATGACTGGGGCCAGAGCCCGGACAAGGATCTGCTGATGGGGCTCGGCCTTGCCCCGACCGCTGCCGCGGAATCCGCGCTCGTCGCGAGCGTCCCGTCGGGCGCCTCCATCAGTAACTACACTGCCGTCGTCCGCAGCGGCGCAGGCACGCCCGGCGTGGGCTTGGTGGAAGTTTTCGATTTGGACAGCAACGCCGGCTCTTCCTTGCTCAACCTCTCCACGCGCGGCGAAGTGGGCACGGGGAACAACGTCATGATCGGCGGCTTCATCACCGGTGGAAGCGATCCGCGCCGCCTCATCGTTCGCGCGCTTGGGCCATCGCTTTCGCAATTTAACGTCCCCGGAGTGCTGCCCGATCCCACTCTGGAGTTGCGCAATGCGCAGGGCACGCTGGTCGATTCCAACGACAACTGGCAGACCCATCCGGGCGCGAGCGAGATTCATGGGTTACGGCGTCGCGCCCACCGATCCGCGCGAGTCGGCCTTGATCACGACCGTGCCTTCGGGCAACTACACTGCGGTCGTGGCCGGCAATGGAAGCCAGCCGACCGGCGTCGGCCTGGTCGAGATTTACCAGGTGCAATAAAGCACCCGCTCGCTCGCCTCAGCGCTCGCTCTTCGCGCCCTGCACGATCTGAGCGAAGCTGCGCGGATCCAGGCTCGCGCCGCCCACGAGCGCGCCATCGATGTCGGGTTGCGACATCAAGTTTTGCGCGTTGTCCGGCTTCACGCTGCCGCCGTATTGGATGCGAATCTTTTCCGCGGTCGCGTCGTCCGACATTTCGCGCAGCGTCTGCTCGGATGAAGGCGTGGACTTCCTGCGCCTGCTCCGCGCTCGCAGTCTTGCCGGTGCCGATGGCCCAGACGGGCTCGTAGGCGACCACGGTTTCGTTCAATTCTTTCGCGCTCAGTCCCGCCAGGCTGCCGCGGAGCTGGCCGCCGATGATCTTTTCGACATCGCCCCGCTCGCGTTGCTCCAGCGTTTCGCCCACGCAGACGATCGGCCGTAGCGTCGCTTCGAGCGCGGCGCGCGTCTTGCGGTTCACCATTTCGTCCGTCTCGCCTAACAAGTGCCGGCGCTCGCTGTGCCCGAGCACGACGTAGCGGACGAAGAGATCGCGCAACATGGCCGCGCTGATTTCACCCGTGAAAGCGCCGCTCTTTTCCCAATACATGTTTTGCGCGCCGAGCTTGATCTGCTCCGTGCCGTCGAGCAGCTCGCTCACTTTGGCGAGCGCGGTGAAGGGCGGCACCAGCACCACTTCCGCTTCCGCGAAATCGCCCAGCTCGCGCCGGAACGTTTCCACGAACGCAGCCGCTTCCGCCTGCGTCATGTTCATCTTCCAATTCGCCGCGACGATTTTTTTCCGGATCGGCATCGTTCGATTACTCCTTGTTTGAAAGAGCCGCCACGCCTGGCAGCTCTTTTCCTTCCAGCAGCTCCAGCGAAGCGCCGCCGCCGGTGGAGATGAAGGTCATCTTCTCCGCCAGCCCGGCTTGTTGCACCGCCGTGACCGAATCGCCACCGCCGATGATCGTGACCGCGCTCGATTTCGCCAGCGCCTCCGCGATCGCAATCGTGCCCTCCGCAAAATCGGACATCTCGAAGACGCCGACCGGGCCGTTCCAGAGGATGGTCTTCGCCTTCGCGATTTCGTCCTCGTAAAGCGCGATCGTGGCGTGGCCGATATCGAGCGCCTGCCAACCGTCGCTGATCCCGTGCCCCTCGGAAATCTTCGCCGTGTTGCGCTTCTTCGCGCCGGCTTTGAATTCATCCGCTTCGACCGCGTCCACCGGGAGCAGGAACTTCACGCCTTTCGCTTTGGCGTGCGCGAGCAGCTCGCGCGCGAGATCGAGTTTGTCTTCCTCCACCCGGCTGGCGCCGACCGGAATGCCCTGCGCCTTCCAGAACGTGTTCGCCATCGCGCCGCCGATCAGGATCGTGTCGGCCTTTTCCATCAGCGCTTTGATGACGCCGATCTTATCGGAAACCTTCGAGCCGCCCATGATGACGAGGAATGGCTTCGCCGGTTTCTCGAGTTCGCCGCGCAGATATTTCAGCTCTTTCTCCATCAGAAAGCCCATGGCGGATTGCTGGACGAATTTCGTTATCCCCGCCGTGCTGGCGTGGGCGCGATGCGCCGCGCCGAAGGCGTCATTCACGTAAACGTCGCCGAGCTTCGCCAGCGCCTCGGCAAAGGCCGGGTCGTTCGCTTCTTCGCCCGGCTTCGAAGCGCACATTTTGCAGCAACGTGACATCGCCGTCCTTCATGTGCGCGATGATTTCTTCCGGGATCTTGCCGATGACGTCATGACTGAACGCCACCGGATGATCGATCAGCGTGTGCAGATGATCCGCCACCGGGCGCAGGGTGTATTTGTCCACGCGCTTGCCCTTTGGGACGGCCGAAGTGCGCCATCAGGATCGTCTTCGCGCCTTGCTCGCGGAGATGATTGATCGTCGGCAAACATTCGCGGATGCGCGTGTCGTCGGTGATGTGAACGTGATCGCCGTGTTCCTCCACGGGCACGTTGAAATCCACGCGCACGAGCACGCGTTTGCCGCGAACATCCAGATCGCGCAGGGACAGCTTGTTCACGGTCTTATTTCCCGAGCAACGCCAGCATTTGCACGCAACGATTGCTGTAACCCCACTCGTTGTCGTACCAGCCGACCACTTTCACGAACTTGTCGCCCAAGGCCAGCGTCAGCGCGCTATCGAAGATGCAGGAGTGCGGGTTGCCGACGATGTCCTGCAGCACGAGCGGCTCGTCGGAGTATTCCAAAATTCCCTTTAGTCCCGCGGTTCCGGCCGCTTCCTTGAAGGCCTGATTCACATCTTCCACGCTCGCCTTGTTCTTCAAGACCGCGGTGAAATCGGTCACGGAACCGTCCGGCGTCGGGACGCGAAAAGCGCCGCCATTCAGCTTCCCTTTCAACTCCGGAATGACTTCGCCGATCGCTTTCGCCGCGCCTGTGCTGGAGGGCACGATATTGATCGCCGCCGCGCGTCCGCGACGAAGGTCCGCGTGCGGAAGATCGAGGATGTTCTGATCGTTGGTGTAGGAGTGGATCGTGGTCATGAAGCCGGCTTCGATCCCAAATTTGTCGTTCAAGACCTTCGCCATCGGCGCGAGGCAATTGGTGGTGCAGCTCGCGTTCGAAACGATGGTGTGCTTCGACGCGTCGTAAACGTCGTCGTTAATCCCGAGGCAAATCGTCGCGTCCGGGCCTTTCGCCGGGGCGCTGATCAGCACCCGCTTCGCGCCACCCTTGCTGATGTGCAGGTTCGGCCTTCTCGCGCTCGGTAAAGAATCCGGTCGATTCCATGACCACGTCCACGCCCAGAGTCTTTCCACGGCAACGCGCGCCGGATCGCGCTCTTTCATGATGCTTAATCTTGTGGCCGCGCACGATGATGTTCTGGTCGTCGTGTCCGATCTCGCCATCGAATTTTCCGTGCACGGAATCCCACTTCAGGAGATGCGCCAGGGTGGCGGTGTCGGTTAAATCGTTGATGCCTTTGACGCGCTCGACGTCCTGTTGCGACATGGCGCGCAGTACGTTGCGTCCGATGCGGCCGAAGCCGTTGATTCCGTAGTTAGCCATAAGGGGAAAGGATGAGTTTCTAGTTTACTGGTTGAACGCCGCATCCAGCAGCGGACGCGACGCGTTTTACTAATTCCGGCCTCTGGCGAACGCAAACTCGAAAGTCGGCGGCGCTTTGAACATTCCTGCGCGGCCAGGCGTCAGAACGAATCTTGAAAATGCTCCTCTTCGCTCTCGGCTGCATGCTTGCGGGCGGTCTCCCGGTTTCGGCCGAGGCCGGCCGTCGCGGCGCCGCGACGCGCCAGACGATTCTTGTGTTAGGCGACAGCCTTTCGGATGGATTCGGCCTCGCGCGCAGCCAGGCTTATCCCGCGCTGCTCGCGCGGAAAGCAGAGGCGGCCGGGTATGACGTGGACGTGATCAATGCCAGCGCGAGCGGCGGAACTACCGGCTGGCGGGCTGCAGCGTTTGCCGAAGCATCTCGATCGCAGGATCGACGTTCTCGTTCTCGAACTCGGGATCAACGACGCCTTCCGCGGTCTCCCGCTGGATCAGATCCGCGCCAACCTCCAGGCAATGATCGACCAGACCAAAGCGCGCCATCCAAACGTCCGCGTGGTGATCGCCGGGATGCAGTTGCCGATCTTCACCGCGGACGAATACATGCGGGGCTTTGGCGAAATCTTTGCGGGGCTGGCGAAGAAAAATCAGCGCGGCCCTCGTTCCCTATCTCCTCGAAGGTGTGGGCGGCGATCCCGCGCTCAACCAGCGCGATGCGCATCCACCCAAACGCCGCCGGTCAACGAATCCTGGCCGAAAACGTCTGGCGCGTCCTCGAACCGGTGCTGCAGGTAACGACCCGAAAGGCACGATAGCCGCAGCGTTGCCGCGCACGCGCCTGGCGCGGAAATGGAAGCATCCGCGGACAGTGGACAAGCCGTATCCCATCCGCCATAACCTCATCCTCGCATGTCTTCATCCACCCTCACCGGCGACATCCGCAGCCACCGCGCCTTTCACTCCACGGTGCTCGATAACAGTCGCGATATTCTGGTCTATCTTCCGCCAGGCTACCGCCGCGCACGCACCCGGCGTTATCCGGTGTCTGTATTTGCACGACGGGCAAAACGTTTTCGACGCCGCGACCGCTTTTGGCGGCAACGAATGGGAAGTGGACGAAACGGCCGAGCGCTTGATCGCCGCGCAGCTTGATCGAGCCGCTCATCATCGTGGCGGTCCCGAACATGCAAGCCGATCGCATCCACGAATACGCGCCCACGCGCGGACGGATCGAAGAGGGCAAGCGGAAGCGCAGCAAGGGGCGCCTCCGGCAATACGGCGAATTTCTGGTCAATGAATTAAAGCCATTCATCGATAAGCGCTATCGCACGCAGACCGGGCCGGAAACGACCGGGCTGGGCGGCTCGTCGCTCGGCGGTCTGGCTACGATGGTCCTCGGGCTTTGGTTTCCCAATATCTTCCGTCGGCTCGCTGTCCTCTCGCCTTCCATTTGGTGGGACGACTGCGTCCTCTACAAAATGGTCGAGGCCATCGACGAGGAAGCCTACCCGCCGCTCAAGATCTGGCTCGATACCGGCACGGACGAGCCCGGCTGGGAACGCGCGCCCGCTCTGCGCGATCGGTTGGTCGAGAAGGGTTGGCGGCTGCACGACGATCTGCAGTATTTCGAAGACAACGGAGCCAGCCATTCGGAATTGGCCTGGCGGCATCGCTTCGATGCCATCCTGCGTTATCTCTATCCGCCGCTCGCCGCAGGGCGCATCCTCGCGGCGGCTGGTGAAGCCGAAGGTCATCCGGCGGACGCCCGTGGCGTTCTAACAGCGCGCGGGAATTATTCTGCCTTCGCGTCCAGCTCCGCAAACTTGCCCATCTTGCGGAATTTGTCGTAGCGCTCCTGCAGCATCGCATCGGTATCGAGCGCGGTCAGGCGGGTCAGATTTTCGCGCAGCGCGTTGGCAAGATTGGCGGCCGCCATTTCGTGATCGTATTGCGCGCCGCCTTCCGGTTCCGGCACCACTTCATCGACCACGCCGAGCCGCATCAAATCCTGCGCGGTCAGCTTGAGCGCCTCGGCCGCTTCCGCGGCGTGGCGCCGATCTTTCCAGAGAATGGCCGAGCAGGCTTCGGGGCTGATGACGGAGTAATAGGCGTTCTCGAGAATCATGACCCGGTCGGCCACGCCGATGCCGAGCGCGCCGCCGGAGCCGCCTTCGCCGAGCACGACGGAAATGATGGGCACGCGCAGATTCATCATCTCGCGCAGATTGACCGCGATCGCTTCCGCGACGTGGCGCTCTTCCGAGCCGAGCCCGGGATAAGCGCCCGGCGTATCGATCATGCAGATGACGGGCAACTGGAACTTCTCCGCCAGGCGCATGATGCGGAGCGCCTTGCGATAACCTTCCGGATAGGCGCAGCCGAAACTGCGCAGGACGTTTTCCTTCGTGTTCCGCCCTTTCTGCTGGGTGATGACGGCGCAACGCCATTCGCCGAAACGCGCCAGGCCGGCCGGCATCGCTTTGTCATCGCCAAAAACGCGATCGCCATGCAGCTCGACCCAATCGGTAAAGCAGCGCGCCACATAATCGAGCGCGTAGGGACGCTGCACGTGGCGGGCGATTTGCACTCGCTGCCAGGCGGTCAGGTTATCGTAAATTTGCCGGCGCGTATCGCGGATCTTCGCCTCCATCGATTCCACTTCGCTCTCGAAATCGAGCGCATGCTCATCGGAGTGATTCTTCAGCTCCTGCAAGCGCCGCTGCAGTTCCAGGATCGGCTTTTCGAAATTCAAGCGGCTGAACATCCATGCGTCTAATCGGTAATGGTGACAGGCGTCTTGCCGTTGACAAGGCCGCTCAATTCTTCCACGTCCGCCTGATTCATCCCGAAACCGGTCGGCGGCGGTGGCACTCCGCCGGGTTCCGGCGTGCCTTCGCTCGGCTGGGTGAAAAGGACATAGCCGGGCGCGGCGAGCCGAACCCAGCGCGCGCTTCCGATGTATTCCTTCGTCCCAAACCCGACGCGTTTGCCACCGCGCCAGGCCATGATTTCGGCCACGCGGGTCGAGAGGCGCGGCAGTTGTTTCGGCGCCAGCTTCACGCTTTGCGCGCGGTAGCGTTTAAAGAACGCGCCTTTATCCAGAAGCACGATGCTGCCCGTGCCGCGCTGGATGAAGAGCGAGAATTCCGGATGCGAAATCAAGAGGCGATCGCCCGCGTGCAGCATGGTGCCGTGGAGATTATTTGTGCGCATGATCAGCTCGGGCGTGGTCTTGTTTTTCGCCGCCACCCGCGCCAGGACATCGCCGCGCTTCACGATGTAGGCCTGCTTTTCCGGCGAGGGATATTTCGAGAGCAGGATGTCCATGTTGACATCGCCGAGCAGCTCCTTCGCCTCTTCGCTATGCGCGCCGTATGGATATTTCTGGAGGAAAACAGTCAGGGCCGAGCGCGCTTCCGCCAGTTTTCCTTCCTGCCGGAGCTTGGCGGCAGCCTGGAACTCGGGGAGGCTGATATCGATGCGCGGTTCCTCCGGCGCCTCGCCTGATTGCTCGGCCCGCACCGCGAGCTCGGGCTTGATGATGATGTGGTAGCCGAAAAACGCCGCGCTCCCGAAAATCACCACCGCGAGCAGGAAAGCGAAAAGCCATTTCATGGATGCGTGAGAGAAAGCTCAGCCCGGCAGCGATGCAACTGCCAAACCCACTGAAGATCATTCACCGGGAACGCTCTTCAAAAATCGCCTGTCGGCCGAGCCGACTTGGGCTTAGGAAAAGGTTTCCCAGGCGGCCGGCCCTGGGCGCGGCTCGCCGTCCTTGCCCCAAGTGAAGTGGCAATCCTGGCAATAAAATTCCTTCGGAAAAATCTTCAGCGCAAAGAGGATGCTCGCCAGCCAGGGCGTCATGAACTTGCGCGTCATCTGCGGATATTCGATCCGCGGCGATTTGCATTGCGGGCAACGAATCGCGGCCCCGATCTCCGGATCGGTCGGCTCCCATTCCACCAGGAGCGCGTTCGCTTTCACGAAATCCTCCTCGTCCACCGTCACCTTCGCACTCGCCTGCGCGTCGCCGCCGAAAGCCACGTTCTGCATCCGGGTATCGGTATGGATATCGGCCTTCACTCCGGCCTGTTGCAGTCGATCCTTCAGATGCTTGGCCTTGGCCGCTTCGTTGAACGTTGCAATCGTGACCATAAGAAAAATCGGTTCGGTGGGGCTGATCCCGTCGCTGATCAAACATCAACAAGCGGCGGATGGCAAGACTCCTACGCGAGCTAAAGCGTCGGCGCACGAAACCATTGGTAAAGCATCAGGTAGACGATCACGCCCGTGACCGAGACGTAGAGCCAGATCGGCATCGTCCAGCGGCCCATCCGCCGATGTTTATCCCAGCGGCGGCGCAGCGCGGGTGTGACGGTGACGATGACCAGCGGCAGGACGGTGAACGCCAGCAGCACATGCGTGATCAGGATGGTAAAATAAATCGGGCGGACAATTCCGACGCCGGTGAAGCGCGTCGAGCCGGTGTGGAAATGGTAAATCAAATAGCTGACCAGAAACGCGCCGGACGAAATGATCGCCGT
Organism: uncultured Verrucomicrobiae bacterium; assembly: GCA_963788065.1. GTDB lineage: Bacteria > Verrucomicrobiota > Verrucomicrobiia > Chthoniobacterales > UBA10450 > JACCTI01. The sequence goes on along the minus strand of CAWBFF010000008.1, from coordinate 779,602 downwards.
GATCATGCACGCGATGTGACGCCGCCAGTGCCCACGCCGGACGAGCCACCAACCCATGGCAATGAAGAGGGTGCTGAACGCGTTAAGCGAAGCGTTTAACGCGGGCAAATCGGAGATCGTCATCGCAGACATATACGTCACAACGCTCCGACGCGGACATATCCCCGCGCTTGAAATAACCGACCCGTCCGACGACTGAATCACAATGCCTCCCAGCGTTCTCGAATTGCCGCCGCGGCAAAAAGTAGCGCGCTCGTTTTATCGCCGCTGGACCTGGCGCCGGCAGCTCGTCGGCCAGCGGGAAGCGCCTCCTCGCGCTCGGGTTCCTCACTCTCCTCGTCCTCGGCGGCTGGTATCTGGCGAATAAAGGTTTCGGCCGCGAATGGCGCACCACCGTGGCGGATGAGTTGCGCAAGCGCGGCGTGGAAGCCTCCGTCCGCCGCCTCACCCTCGATCCCTTCCGCGGCCTCGTGGCGCAGGATCGTCCGCATCTACGATTTCAAAAATCGCGACAAGCCCATCGCCGTCATCAGCGAGGTCTCGCTCGATATCAATTACGCCGCGCTCCTCCATCGCCAGCCGTTCCTGAACGCGGTCGATGTCCGCAACGCCAACGTCACCTTCCCCGATCCCGGCGGCGATCCGCGCGCGCCGCGCGCCGAGCTGAAAGACTTCCGCGCGCACGTTTATTTTCCGCCCGAGCAAATCTACATCAGCCAGGCCGAAGGAATTTTCTGCGGCGTGCGCGTCTCGGCCACGGGGCAGTTGATCAAGCGCGAGGATTACCAGCCCACCGCGCGTCGTCTCCGATGAAGAATGGCGCCAGCGTCTCCTGCTGCTGCAACGCGTCGCAGCCGAGCTCAACGCCATCACCTTCGCCGGCGGGCCGCCGACCTTGCAGATCAAATTCTCCGGCGACATCGCGCAGATGGAAAACGCCCACGTGGAAGCGACGCTTGCGCGGCGAGCGGCTGCAGCGCGGCAGTTACGAAATCAAATCCGTCTCCGCCAGCGCGGAGTGGGTCGAGCAACGGCTGAACCTCGCCCAATTCAATTGGACGGATGCGGCCGGCGAATTTTCCGGGCAGGCCAGTTGGAATTTGGCAAGCCGGCGCGGGCAATTCCAGGCGCGCAGCTCCATCCAGGCGAAGGAAGCGCTCGACGCTTTCGGGTTCACGAAAATCCTGGCTGACGCCACCTTCGCCGCGCCGCCGCTGATCGAGATTTCCGGCGCGCTGGATTTTTCAGGCGCAACGCCGCCGCTCAGCGCGATCGGCCGCGTCGTGCTCGGGAATTTCACCTACAAGCGCGTGCCGCTCCTGGGCCTGGCAGCCGATTATTCGTGGGACGGCACGCGCACCATGCTGCGCGATGTCCGGCTCCGGCACGCCAGCGGCGAACTCCTGGCCGACCTCCTCGACACGCCGGGCGATTTCCGGCTCAACCTGGAAAGCTCGCTCAATCCCACCGCCTTCCGCGCGCTCGTCTCCGGCGATCTGCAAAAGTTCGTCGGCGAATGGGAACTGCCCCGCTCGCCCTCCGTCCGCCTGTCGGTGCGCGGCGAATCGCGCGACCCGGAGACGTGGAAAGGCGAAGGCACGATCGCGGTGGCGCGGGCGCGTTTTCGCGGCGTGTGGATGAACAGCGCCACGTCCGATTTTCGCTTCGGCGATCGCGCGCTCGTCTTCAACAACCTGCGCGTGACGCGCGACGAAGGCGTGGGCACGGGCGCGTTCACCTACGATTTCGGTCACCACGAAGTGCGGGTGGAGAACGTTCAGACCACGCTGCGCCCAGCTGACATCATTTATTGGATCGAGCCGAAGCTCTTTAAAGTCGTCGCGCCCTACAAATTCCGCAGCCCACCGCATCTCACCGCCAACGGCGTGGTCCAATATCGCGGCGGAGAAACGACGCGGCTCGAGATCGGAATCGAAGCGCCAGGCGGGCTCGATTATTTTTTCCTCGGCAAAACGCTGCCGTTCGGCGCGACCCGCGGCCGTCTCCTCATCACCGACGAACGCGTGCAGGTGCTCGACCTCGACGGCAAACTCTTCGACGGCGCCGTGCGCGGCCAGGTGGACATCAGGACCGAACAGAAGGAGCCCGAATACACCGCCGCCATCACCGTGGCGGGAATCGATTTCCCACGCCTAACGACTCTCTATTTCGACTACGAAACCGCGCGCGGCCAATTGAGCGGGAACTACGATTTCCGCGGCGTGGGCGATGCCGCCCGCACCATGAGCGGCTCCGGTAAAGTGCGAGTCTCGAACGGCAACGTCTTCGCCATCCCTGTCTTCGGGCCGCTCTCCGGCTTCGTCGCCGCCATCATCCCGGGCGCCGGCTACAGCGTGGCCAAGGAAGCCACCGCCAGTTTCACCATTCGCGACGGCGTGATCAAGACCGACGACTTCAAAGTCTCCGGCAAACTCTTCGGCATCGTCGGCCATGGCAAAATTCTCTTCCTCGAAGACAAGCTCGACTTCGATGTCCGCATTAGTGCGAGCGGTCCCGGCGTCCTCCTCACGCCGGTCTATTCCCTCTTCGAATACAAAGGCGAGGGCAGCCTGGCGAAACCGAATTGGCACCCGAAGAGATTTTAAATGCCCGCCGCGAAAGCCGTGCCGTTGCTCGGCGCTCACATGTCGATCGGGGGCGGCTTGCACCGCGCGATTGAGCGCGCGTGCTCGATCGAATGCACGGCCATGCAGATTTTCGTGAAGAACAATATGCAGTGGTTCGCGCGACCGCTGGAGCGCGGGGAAATCAGCGCATTTCTGCGTCATGCGCAACGGCACCAGCTCAGCGCCGCTTTCGCGCACGCCAACTATCTGATCAATCTCGCGGCGACCAATCCGCAATTCCACGCCAACTCGCTCCGCGCTCTCGCGGAGGAATTGACGCGCGCTGATCAGCTCGAACTGCCGTTCCTCGTCCTTCACCCCGGCGCGCATCTCGGCGCAGGCGAAGAGGTCGGGCTGGAGCGGATCGTGGCCTCGATCGATGCCGTCCACAAAGTCCTTCCGAAAACCAAAACAAAAATCGCCCTCGAAACTACCGCCGGCCAGGGCTCCACGCTCGGCCACACCTTCGAACAGCTCGCGCACATCATCGGGAACGTCCGCGCGCCGGAGCGGCTCTGCGTTTGTCTCGATACCGCCCACGTCTTCGCGGCTGGCTATGATCTTTCGAGCGAAAGCGCCACGCGCAAAACGTTCGCGCACTTCGATCGCACGATCGGGCTCGACCGGTTGGCAGCGCTCCACTTGAACGACTCGAAAGCCGCGCGAGGGGCGCGGGTCGATCGGCATGAGCACATCGGCCAGGGAAAGATCGGGCTGGGCGCATTCCGGTTCATCATGCGCGCCCGGCGACTGCAGAAAATTCCGAAAGTGTTGGAAACGCCCAAGGACAAGGAGCTGCGCGAAGACGTGGAAAACATGGCCGCTCTGCGCGCGCTCCTGAAATAATCCAACGCGCGACAACGTCCTCGACACGGCCACGAGCGTCTGATGGAATTCGCCTACACCACGCGCTTATGAGACAAATCCCGAAAACTGAACTGTCGCCAGACAATGGCTGTGTCATCGATACGAAATGGCACGTCGCCCCATTGAAGTATCACGCCTCCGCCGCCTCTCTCGGCAAGGAGCCGACACTTACGCAATCGCCCCCAATGCCGGAGCTCGTGGTCTATGATCACGCCGGGTTCAAAGGCGCCTATGCGCGGACGAACCTAAGTTTTCTGTTTCTGGGAGATTTTTGGAATGATCGCATCAGCTCGCTCATCATCGTGAGCGGAGTTTGGCAATTCTACCGCGACGATTACTACAAAGGCGACATGTGGGAACTGGGCCCCGGTTTCTACGAATGCTTTTTCATGGAGAAGGGACCGGACGACGTGGTCAGCTCCTTCAAAGCGGTCGCGCTTACCTGATCCAGGAGCAATTCTGAACGCGGCTGTTGGGTTGCCTAATTGCGCACCCACATCGTGATCGTGCAGCGATGTGCGGGCAGCTGCCAGCGTCGTTCAATGCGGAAGCGCGGATCGGCTTCCAGCATTGGCGCGATTTGCTGGAAGGCCTCCGGGTGAAGCATCGGGACGTAATCCGGTGAGTCTGGCGGAATCTCGATCAAGACCACAATCTCGGCTGCGGTATGGGCGGACCATTCCTGGAAACGGCGCTGCACTTCGGCGGCGTCGAGAAAGAAATCCTGCAACGGCGCTTCGAGTTTCGGCGCGTTGGGGAAACGATCGCGATACGTCCAGAGCGGCAGATCGTTCGTCGGCGCGGTGGCGAAGACGGCCACGCGGCGTTGGCCGTCGAGAACAGAGAGATAGGTGTCGGTCAGGTCGAGCAGGCTAAGCGTTTCCCCGCGACTGCCCTGCTCAGGAGCGTGCCCGGGCCTCACCACAAACCGAGCTTGCGTGAGAGCAAGCGCAGCGCCCGCCGTGAGCATGAGCGGGCCGCCGAGCCGGCGCGCACTAACGAGAGAATTCGCCAAACCAGCCGCGCCCGCGACCCAAACCAATGGGAACCAGGAGTGCAGGAAGCGGCTCTTTTGATTCGGATGCAGGAGCGTGAGAGCGGCGGCGATCACGACGAAGAGCAGAACCGCAAGCCCGCCCCTGCGCAGCCGACGCCAGCTGATAAGCGCGAGCGCGAAGAGCAGGAGCGTGACCCACCCGGCCCAGGCGACAGCGTGGTAATCGGCTTGGATGGTGCCGATGTAATATCGGATGGTCTCGAGCCACGAGAGCGCGCTCCGCTCTCCTTTATTGAACGGCCCGAGAAACCAAACGAACGCGCTCAGGCGGCGCGGAAACAGAAATGAGATCGCGATCGGCCAGAGATGCCAGCGCGCGATTTGCTGAAGCCACTCGCCTGACAGAAGGGCGGGGCGAAGCGATTTCCAAAGTCGGAGGAAAAGCGCGGCGTAAGCGAGCGTGACGAAATTATTCGGCGGATAAACCGAGACATGCTTTCCGCCGATCAAGAACGGCGCTGGGTGGAACAGGAAAAGCGCAGCGGTGAGAGAGGCGAGGACGCAGAAAATCCAGGTCAACGGTTCGCGGGCTTCGGCAAGCAATACGCGTCGCCCCGCAAAACCGGAGACCCAATTGCGCAGCCGTTTCCAATCATCTCCGCTGCGCCACCACCACTTCCGCCGCGACCAAGGCAAACGCGACCAGCAGCCAGTAATTGTATTTCTCGAAGAAGAGGACCGTGAGACTGAGCGCGAGCCATCGCCACGCGCGCGCCGAAGACTTCTGTTTTGCGCTTACATAAAAGTAGAGCGCCATTACGCTCAGCCCCGCGCCCAGGCTCTCAAGCATGATATCGAGCGCATAAACGCGCAGCGCCGGGCTGGCGAAAATCATGAGCGCCGCGATCGCGCCGGCCGCATTTCCGTGCGCCGCACTGATGCGCCGTGCGAGCAAAAATCCGAACACCGCTGTCGCCACCCAACCGGCGAGGCTGGGGAGTACGGCCAACCGGTAATCGATGCCGCCAATCGCGAGCACGGCCGCTGCAAGCAGACCGTGCACTGGCGGCCAAACTTTGGCCTGCTCCAATGTGGAAAAAAACGCGATCGGATCCGCCTGGCGGAGCGCGAGCGCCATCGTCTGCGCGAAGCGATAGTGACTCCCGCGATCGTGCACCAGGCCATTCCAGCGCGGCCGCGGGTTTTCCAGGAATTGCCAATACTGCCAGGCTGCGAGCGCGAGCGCCGCTGCGACGATGACGAGCAAGCAGGCGCGTGCGTATTTCAAGTCAGGGCGCATCGGAATCCTTCGCCGTCAGCAGCAGAACCGTGGTGCGCTCGAACTCGTGCCGCTCTGCGATGCGCCAACGCCCAAGCGCGGCATCGACCAGCGCATCGCGCTTCGGACGATCTTGTCCGGTGATCACAACCCAGAGACGCGCGGCGCGGCTGGGCGCATCGAGCATGCGCAAGTCGGGCGCAAACGAGGAGCCGAGCGCGCGGAAGTAATATTCGTATTCCCAATGGTTGGCCGTTACCGGTTCGTCGGGCGCGCGATGTTTAAGCACGTAGTCCGCAGCGGTCGCGGTAGCTGCACGCGGCCAGGGCACCGCGGCGCGATAGACAGCGAAGCCCGCGGTCGCGGCGAGAGGAAGCATTAGCAGTCCAAGAATCAGAACTCTCAGCGCTGCTGGCCGCGGTCGCCATTCCGCGACTCCCGCGATGCCGCTTCCAATCAAGAGCGCCAAGCCCGGCATCGCGAAGACCATCGTGCGCGCGCCAGCGTAAGGGTAAGCCCGCACCAGCGCCGCGCTCATCGCCAACAACATCGGCACCGCGGCGAAGATTACCAACTCGCGTCGCCCCTCGCGCCAGCAACGCACGCCGCCGATCACAGCCGCCATCACCAGGATCCCACCGATCGGGCGGCTGGCATAATCGACCACGCTGACGGTCGAGCGCATCGCCCAGAACGGGAGCGTCCATGGCCGACGCAAATCAGGGAAGACGTTCACCCACGCTGCGTCCATCGCGGAGCTCCGCTGCGCGCGAATCGTGATGAAATAGAAGGCCGCAAAGGAGAGCGCGATCGCCCCGGCCAGAAGCAGGCCGGCGAACCATCGCCGTTCCCGCAGCAAGGCCGGCAAGAGCGCGAGAAAAATTCCGCCAAACAAGAACACCCCGGGGTAGGACGACAGGATCAAAATCGGCGCGAGGAGCGCGAAGAGAATGGCGCGCCGCTGCACCGGCCATTCCGCTGCTCGCGAGCAGGACCGCGAGGAGGATGGTGGCGACGAGGAAATCGGAAGAATAATGGCGCGCTTCCGCGGCGTGCCAAAGCAACCGATCCGAGCACGCGATCAACAGGACGGCGCAGCAGGCGCCGAGCGGCGCAAGCGTTCGCCCCGCCACCCGGGCGAAGAGGACGAGCCCCGCACAACTGGCCAGCAGCGAGACCAGCCGCAGCGCATACGTGCTATCGCCGAACGCCAGCACGGCGCATTTTTGCAGCCAAAGAAACACCGGCGGACCGGTAGCGGAACCGTAGAGCGGGCCGAGCAATTCCAGGAAGCCCTTCGTCAGGACGTTGATGATGTTGGCCGCTTCGTCGTGCCAGACGGCGGGATTGCGTCCGTAGTGATAACCCCGGAGAGCGAGGCCGAGCACGACGAGCCAGGGGAGAAATCGGGCGGCCGGTAACGATGTGCGTGCGTCCAGCTTTGTAATCATTTAGACTGGCGCACGATGGTTGCTTTGGCCGCCCCCAACCCTGACGGACAAGATTTTGGCTGGCGAGCGCATTTCGGCCGCGGAAGCGCTCGAACTTTATCGCGCGCCGCTGCAGGAATTGGGCGCGCTCGCGGATGCGCGGCGCAACTCGGCGAAGCGCGCCAGTTACGACGAGCACGGCGCGGAGATCGTGACCTACATCGTCGATCGCAACATCAATTACACCAACGTCTGCAACGTTTACTGCAAGTTCTGCGCGTTCTATCGCACGGAGAAGGATGCCGATCATTACGTGCTCAGTTTCGAGCAGCTCGATCGAAAAACTCGACGAGCTGACCGCGGCCGGCGGCGTGCAGATTCTGATGCAAGGCGGGCATCATCCGAAGCTGCAGTTCGATTGGTATCTGAATCTGCTCCGGCACATCCGCGAAAAATATCCGCACATCAACATCCACGGCTTCAGCCCGCCGGAGTTTCAGCATTTCACCGAAGTCTTCGGGATGCCGTTGCGCGAGATCATCCGGCAATTCAAGGCGGCGGGCCTCGGCTCCATTCCCGGCGGCGGCGGCGAGATCCTGGTCGATCGCGTGCGGCAGCGCATCTCGCCCTTGAAGTGCAATTCGGACGCGTGGCTGGAAGTGATGCAGATCGCGCATGAGGAAGGTTTGAACTCGAGCGCGACGATGATGTTCGGCCACGTGGAGACGGTCGAGGATCGGATCGAGCATCTGCAACGCCTGCGCGATCAGCAGGACGCGAGCGGAGGTTTCACGGCTTTCATTTGCTGGACCTTCCAGCCGGAGAACACCGTCCTGAAAATCAAACAGCGCACCGGCGTGGCCGAATATCTGCGCATGCAGGCGCTGTCCCGCATCTTCCTCGATAACTTCCCGAACGTGCAAAGTTCGTGGGTGACGCAAGGGCCGGACATCGGCCAGGTGGCGCTGAAATTTGGCGCGAACGACTTCGGTTCCGTCATGATGGAGGAGAACGTGGTCAGCAGCGCGGGCACGACGTTTCGCCTGAATGCGCCGCAAATCGAGGCTCTGATCCGCGACGCCGGCTACGAACCGCGACGGCGGAATAATTGGTATCAGCTCTTGAATTAGCCCGAAGCGGTGCGTTCTTCCCGGCCCCGCCCCGGGGCGGACCCGGAAATCCTGCCTTGACGATACGTCGCTCCTTACCACTAATACGACCTGCACCGGGCCGGGCTGATCGCGCCACCCGGACTTTACGATTTTTATGAAACACTGTCGTCCGTCCGCTCCGCCTCCGCGCCGTTCCTCTGGTGTTGGCGCTGTTTTGCGTTTCCTTCCTTCCGCAGATCGCGCCCGCGCAGGAGGAGGGACCGAAGATCACCGCGATCGAGGTGCAATACAGCGGACCGGAGACGATCAGCCGCGATCTCATCCTCGCCCACATGCGGACGAAAGTGGGGCAGAGCTATTCCACCGGGATCGCCGAGCAGGACATCCGCTCGCTCTACGACACGCGGCAAAATTCAGAACGTGCGCATTTTCGGCCAGCCGGAAGGCGATGGCGTGAAAGTGATCGTGGCCGTGCAAACCCGCGCGATCGTGAACGAGATCGAAATCCAGGGCGCGTCCGCCATTTCTGCCAAAGCGCTTGCGCAAGAAGATCAAGCTCAAGATCAACCAGCCGCTCGATGAAGACGCGCTCGGCAAAGCCAAGCAGGACATCATCGACGCCTACCGCGCCAAGGGTTTCAACGAGATCGACGTCGATTATCGCATCGATTCGAATGAGGCCCGCGGCACCTCGCGCGCCATTTTCACGATCAACGAAGGCTTGAAGGGCGCGATCACGCGAGTGGAATTCCCCGGCGCAAAAGCCTTCAGCGACCGCGCCCTGCGCAAGCAGATGAAGACGCGGCCGAAGACGCTCATCTCCTTCCTCGACAAAACCGGCCGGCTCGAAGAACCGCAGCTCCAGCAGGACGTCGACTCCTTGCGCGAATGGTATCAGAACCACGGCTACGTCGATGTCGAAGTGGGGCCGGTGCGGAAAGAGCGGATCAATAACCGCATGGTCCTCGTCATCCCGGTGAAGGAAGGCCAGAAATATCACGTCGGCCGGATCACGGCGAAGGGCTTCAAGAACACGACGGAAGAGCGCATGCGCAAGCTCCTGAAGATGAAAGAAGGCGATGTCTATTCGCCGAAAGCAATCCGGGAAGACGCGAAAGCCATCGCTGACGCCTACGGCAGCGGCGGCTACGTGGATCTGGTGGTCTCGCCGCAGGGAATCCCGAGCGGGCCCGGCAAAATCGACGTCGCCTACACGATCGAGGAAGGCTCGCGCTCGTTTGTGCAGCGGATCAACATCGTCGGCAACGTCCGCACCAAAGACAAAGTGATCCGTCGCGAAGTGCTGCTCGCGCCGGGCGATGTCTACAGCACCACCCGGGTGGAAGTGAGCAAGAAGCGCCTCGATAACCTCGGCTACTTCTCCCGCGTCGAAACCTATCCGGAAGACACCGGCGTGCCGGGGCGGAAGGATTTAACCGTGCAGGTGGAAGAAAAGCGCACCGGCTCGCTCAACTTCGGCGCCGGCTTCAGCACGGTGGATGACATCCTCGGTTTCGTGGAATTGACGCAGGGAAATTTCGATCTGCTGAACTGGCCGAACTTCACCGGCGGCGGCCAGAAATTCCGCGCCCGCGTCCAGTACGGCTCCAGCCGCAAAGACGTCATCCTTTCGCCTCACCGAGCCCTACTTCCTGGACCGGCGTCTCTCGCTCGGCGGCCAGGCTTTCTTCAGCGAGGCGAATTTCCTCAGCTCGGTTTACGATCAGCGGAACTACGGCTTCCTGATCAACTCACGCAAAGCGCGTCGGACGCTTCACCGCCGGTCAGCCTCGAGTATCGCCTCGAGAACATCCAGATCTTCAACGTCTCTCCGGGCGTTTCGCCGCTCATCGGTTTGGAAGAGGGCACGTCGACCAAGAGCGTCGTCACTTCCAGCATCGTCTTCGATACGCGCGATAATCCGTTCCTCACCCACCGCGGCCAGCGCTTCGTCTTCACGCCGTATCATCGCCGGCGGTTTCCTCGGCGGCGACGAGCAAATCTATGGGTTCGACTTCGAGGCCTCGCAATATTTCGCGCTGCCCTACGATTTGATCCTGCTCTTTAACGGCGAGATCGCGAGCGTCGACACCTGGGGTGACGGACAGCGCGTGGCGATCTTCGACCGCCTCTTCCTCGGCGGCGCCAACAACCTGCGCGGCTTCAATTATCGCGACGTCGGTCCGAAAGATGTGAACGGCGAACCGCTCGGCGGCAAGACCCTGGCCCGCGCCACGGTCGAACTTACCTTCCCCATCATCGAAAAGGTGCGCGCCGCTGTGTTCTATGATATCGGTTTCGTCGAGCCACGCTCCTTCAACCCCGGCGGTCGGGCGGCTTCCGACGTTGGTGTTGGTCTGCGGCTTGATTTGCCGATCGGTCCGCTGCGGCTGGATTATGGCTTTCCGTCTCGACCGGCGGCAACAATGGGCGGAGCGGCAAATTTAACTTCAACGTCGGTTATCAATTTTGAACGAATAACACCCGTCCGGTCTAAAACCTCTCCAATTACCTCTTTTACATCCCTTTATGAAAAAGCTCCTCTCACTCGCACTCCTCGCCTCGATTGGCCATGCCCGTGGCCACCTTCGCTCAAGGCTCCCTCAAAATCGGCACCGTCGACATGAACCGCGCCTTTAAGGAATACGACAAAACCAAAGACGCCGAGACCAAGATCAACGAAGCCAAGAACGCGGCGAAGAAAGAATACGACGAGCGCGCCGAAAGCTACAAGAAGGCGCTCGACGAAATCAACAAGCTCAACCAGCAGCTCGAAGCCCCCGCCCTCAGCGCCGACGCCAAGAGCGCCAAGGCCAAGGAGCGCGACGAGAAGATCTCCAGCATCAAAAAGATGGAGCAGGAGATCAACGAATTCCGCCAGACCCGCGAGCGTCAGTTGCAGGAACAGGCCCTCCGCATGCGCGAAGGCATCGTGAAAGAAATCACCGACATCGTGATGGACCGGGTCAAAGCGCAGAACCTCGACCTCGTTTTCGACAAATCCGGCATGAGCCTGAACGGCGTTCCGCTCCTCATGTATCGCTCGCGACAACTTCGAATTCACCGACGAGATCGTGACCGCGCTGAACAAGAACAGCAAATCGTCTCCCGAAGTTTCGGCCGCCAAACCCGCCGCCAGCCCGGAGAAAAAGAAGTAACCCAACTCCATACTTTCCGTTTCCTGAAACACACGCGGCATCCCCGCGTGTGTTTCTTTTTTGGGGAATGACTGGCCCGACGAGCGTCCCCGGTCGAAGTAGTTCCATTCATCCTCCGCGCTTAGCGCGGACGAAACCGACATGGCTCTCCCTTCCCTAAGACCTCGCCTGCTTCTCACCGCGGTCGTGGCTTTCGCCGCAGGCATAGCTTCGCTCCAGGCTGCCGCATGGGAAAAAAATTTCGTCTCCCTCGCGCCCGGAAAATTTCCACAGCCGCGACCCGTTAATGTTCGCTACGCCTTTGGCTGGGGCGGCTTCACAGCTGCGAATGTTGACGTTCGCTTTCAGAAGCTGAAGAACGGGCAGTTCCAGTTCGAAGCCACTGGCGCCACCGTGGGCCTGGCTCGCGCCCTATGGTCTTACGACCTCGTGCACACAGCGCGTGCGAATGCCGAGACGCTGCGCCCCGTGGCGGTGAAGGAGGTGGAGACGCTGCGGACCAAGCAGAAAACCACCGAACTCACCTTTACCTCCTCCGGGAGTGACGAGCGTGCGCGAAGACCGAAAGCCCGACGGAGTCACAACCAAAACGCGGCAATTCGACTTTCCCGATGTCCTCAGTATCAACTCCGCCCTCCTCCTCCTCCGCTCACAAACGATGACCGAGGGCGCCGCCTATCGAGTGGTGGTTTATCCCGCCACCTCCGCTTACCTCTGCACCGTCACCGTCCAAGGCCGGGAACGCCTCACCGTCGCCACTGGCACCCACCAACGCGATCAAGCTCGACGTGCAGCTAAGCAAAATCGACGAACAACGCGAACTGCAGCCGCACAAGAAATTCCGCGGCGCCACCGTTTGGCTTTCCGATGATGCTGACCGCCTCGTCCTTCGTATCGAGACGCAGGTTTTCATCGGCAAAGTTTTCGCCGAGCTGCAATCCATGCAGTTCGACAATCCCAAGCCTTAGCGCGGGATGTATACGCGTTCGCCGTCGGGCGCTGTCATCACCGGCGATCGCCGATACGTGCGCCGGCCGATCGGCGCCGTCACACCGGGCGCGCGCTGCCCGGGGAGCAATCCCAAGGTGGCCAGCGTCTCTTCATCAAGCCGTCCCGTCTGTCCGAGCCCGAAGCGCGCCTGATACGCGCGCAAGGCAAACGCAGTTCCCGGTCCGAAAACACCGTCGATCTCGCTTCGATAAAATCCTCGCCGCGCGAGCATGGCTTGCGCTCCTGCGATCACCTGCTGCTGCACGTCCGGTGGAGCGCCGGCAAACGGCGTGCCGGCGAAGAGCCCGCTGGAACCCATCAGCGCTGGATCATAATCCGGCCGCTGCGCCAGGGAACGCGGATCGTTCCCACGCGGCCAGGCTGGAGTGGTATCCTCATCTTGAATCATCGCATCTTCGCGCGGAGCGGAGGTTCTGGGCATCGGCTGCGGCCGAGGCGTCGCGCGCGGAAGGGCTGTCGCGCGCGGCGTCGCGGCCACGTTACCTTTCACGCCGAGCGATTTTCGCGTTTCGGCGTTCAGCTCTCCGTTGATCTGCAATCCATTGCGAATCTGGTAACGCCGAATCGCCGCCGTCGTGTCCGCGTCCTTCGCGCCCGAGATTTCGCCGTAGTAAAACCCTTGCTCCTTCAAAGTCCGTTGCACGGATTCCACCACCGGATCGGCCAGCGTCGTCGTCACTGCCGCCAGAGAAAAGCCCGCCGCCAAGATCAGTGTCGTCCATTTCATAACCGTTCTCTTTTGACGCCATCGTTCGTCCGCTATTCAGCCACCGGGTCCGCCCGCAGCGAGGATCGCGCGCGCGCCGCCCGCGACCGCGCGGTAGCGCATAATGCCATCGCCGATCGCGACGGCGAGCTGCTGCCGATATTCATCACTCGTTAGCCGGGCCAGATCTTCATTGTTGGAAAGAAACCCTCCTTCCACCAGCACAGCGGGGTGCCGGACGTTCGCCACCACGTAGAACTGCTCCGCCCGCGTGCCGCGATTGAACGCCTTTGTTTGCGCCACCATCGCTTCCTGGACAAAGCCGGCAAGACTCGCGCTCTCCAGATTATTCGGCTCCGTGGAATTCGCGTGCAGAAATGGCACCCAGGAGACAAGTGCAGGACTGTTCGCCCGTTGCCGGGCGGCGTAAAACGTCTGCACGCCAGTCGCCGCCCCGCGCGCGACCTCGTCAAAATGAATGCTCACAAACACAGCGTCCCGCGCGCCGTTGGCGATGGCCGCGCGGTTGCCGAGCGAAACTGTGTCATCGCCCGCCCGAGTCATAGTGGTCGTTAGGCCACGCGCGCGCACGATCTGATCCAGCCGCCGGGCCACGTCCAAGGTCAGATCTTTTTCCAGCACCCCGCCGCGCATCGCGCCAGAATCGTTGCCACCATGCCCGGCATCGATGATCACGCGCGTCACCGAGCTGGGCACTGCGCTCAGCCCCGCGCTGCTCGCGGGGCCCGGCGCACGCGGCAGCAATTCCCACCAGATCAAGCTGACTACGATCAACCCCACGCCGGCCCACGAAAGGAAGCGCGCCATTCATTCCTTCCTACCGTGAAGACACCGACTCCACTTCCTGGTCCGTCAGCGGCCGATAGCGGATCGAGCTCTTTCCGCTCCGCTCCAGAACGGCGGCTTCCACGCCGCGTTCGCCCAAAAATTTTCGACTCTCCGTCGCCAGCACTTCCTTCGTCGGCGATGCGCGCACGCCATCATCACCCAGCGCCAGGGAGCCTACCGTCCAGGCTTCCACCGCCAGCGCGAGCGCACGCGCCAGGGTGATCTCCGGCCCATGCTTCTCCCGCAGAAACGACTCCATCAACTCCGTTGAAGGCCGCGTCCCACTCAGCGCCGCAAAGTGCTGCCGAGCCTGGCCGGAGGTGCCGCCGCTGACCGCGATCGCGCCGTCGTATTCGATTCGCAAAAACAGATCCTCCGCCGGCGTGCTCCCGATTTCCGCGAAGAGCATGCGGGCCAGCAGCGGCGCGCCATAGACCTGCTCGAACGCCGTTTTCAACATCGGGCTGAGCGAATAATACGCCAGCCGCCGCAGCGAGACATCCGCCGCCGAGCGGGTGAAACCTTCCGTGCTCGCCAGTTCGATCGCCGTCAGGCGCAGACGTTCGATGTCGCCCGGATGCCCGATCGCGCCCATCGCAATCCGATCGTAAATCTCGAACACCTTCTGCCGACTCCGGCCGAGCGTGAGAAAAAGAATCCCGTCCCGATAGCTCAACGCCACGATCGGGCTCCCCGTCGCCAGTTGCGTCTCGACGTAATCGCTTCGATTCGCGATCGCCTCCACCCATCGATAAGGCTCTTCGATCATGCCACGCTCTTCTTGAACAACGCCGAGACCTGCTTGTCGGGCAGCGTCGTGATTCCCTCGCGCGAGACAATCTTGATCACCGGAAAAATCTTCGCGTTCCGATCCACCCCGCCCGTCGCCGTATCCGCCTCCGCCGCGGTGTCGAGCGCACGCAGAGCCACGATCACCGCTTCGTCTTCACTCATTTTCAGAAGCGGCTTCTTCCCCCAATTATTTTCGTAATGCAAAATCCCGCGCACCGCTGGCGAGCCCGAGCCGGTGGCCGCGTAATCCGTCACCTCAAAGTTCGCTCCCATCGCGTCGTAAAAATAAAGGCGCGCCCCCGGCTCCGCTCCCGCGTCATACGTGGCGAAGATCGGCACGACGATCCCCACGCCTTGCATGACGAAGCCAAAGTTGTCGCGCAACAATTTCGAGAGCGCGCGCACCTTCCCGTCCACGCTCATCTCCTGCAATTGCGTGCGCCGAAAAAATTGAAACGAATGCTCCAGCACCCGCGCCATTTCCCAAGCGGTCGCCGGCACCCCCGCGATCGCCATGATCGAATGCCGATCGATTTCCAACACCTTATCCGCGCGATCGTAGACCACCGTGTTGCCGGAAGTCGCGCGCCGATCGCCCGCCACGAGCACGCCACCCGCGAACTTGAACGCCAGGATGGTGGTGGCCTGCGTTTGCGGCACCGCTGCGGCTGATCACACCGGTCGAACTCGTCGGACGGTATCGGACTCAGGCCCCGCTTCCGCAGTAACGCGGCAAAATCATCGCCGCCGCTGCGGTTCCATCATTCTCCAGTCCGCTGGCGGTAACGCTTGGATTGGTTCGGGTCCACCTTCCGCATCTTCCGCAAAAGATCCTGCGTGTCGGGTCTCGAGATATCGGGCGCCTTCGGACCCTCCCCGTCTCCGCCCTGCTTGGGCAACCAAGGGACGGCTGGCTTTGCGATGCGTTCGGGCATGGAAAAAAGCTAGGGATAATTCCCGCAAAACGCAAGGCGATGGCGCTCTTGCCACTCTCGCGCGGCGATGCCAAGATGCCGCGCGATGAAGCTGTCCCTTCTGCTCACCCTCTCCACGGTCGCCGGCCTGTCTGTCTTCACCGCCGACGCCCGCGCGCAAACTTTCGCCACCGGGAATGATAAAGCCAACGTCCAACAGCTCGAAGCGCTCTCCAAAAAAATCGACGAGCAAAATCTGAAGCTCGACGCGCTCTCGCAGCAGATCCTGAAGTTGCAGCAACAAATCGACACCATTCGCCCCGGCGTCATGATTGGCGAGGCCACGCCTGCTCCTTCTGCTCCGCATCCCGCGGCGACCCCCGCCGCATCCGCCACCGCCGCCCCGGCGCCCGGGAGCGAGAATGCGCACACCGTGGCCAAAGGCGAAACCCTCACCTCCATCGCCAAGCTCTATAAGGTGAAGGTGCAGGAGTTGCAGCGCTTCAATCACATCGAGAACGATCGCGCGCTCCAGATCGGCCAGACCATCCTGATCCCCGCGAGCCTCACCCGCGGCCTCACCTACCCCGGAAGAATGATGGAGGCGCCGGCCGCGCGACAGTGGTTCCTGCGCAAACACGAGGATGGCAGCATCTTCGGGCCGGTCAGTTTCGCCCAATTGACGCGCTGGGCCGGCTACGCCCAAGTCTCGCCTAACGACTCCATCTCGAGCGATCAAACGAACTGGATCAAAGCGCCCATGCTCCCAGAGTTGGCCATGGATTGGATCGTCGAGCTGACGAGCGAACAGCTCTACGGGCCCACCACCCTCGGCGCCATCCACGAGTTCATGCAATTGGGCGAGATCGACGCCCAGACTTTTGTCATCAATTCCTGCGACGCCACCCGCCGTCAGCTCGGCGAGATGACGCCCATCCTGGAATCCATCGGCCGCCGTCCGGCAGAAGAAGTTGCCGCGGAAGCCGCCAGCGTCGCTGCGCCCGCCCCAGTCGGGATGTCGATCGCGGTCGAGGATCGGATCCGCGAATTGGAACGCGCCCTGCGTGAAGAACGGCGTGCGCTTGCGGAAGCCGAAGAACGCTATCGCGAGCTGGAAGAAAAATTCCGCGCGCTTACCGAGCGAGAATAACTAAGCGCTCGTTGCCAGCGTCTCCACTTCCCGCTCGCCCGTCGTTTCCAGAAAACTCTGCTCCCAGAGCCGCGCGTACTTCCCGCCCAGCTCCACCAACTCAGCGTGCGTCCCACGCTCGATGATCCGCCCGCGTTCCAGCACCAAAATCTGATCCGCGCGCAGAATCGTCGAGAGCCGATGCGCAATCACGAAACACGTCCGATGCGCCATCAAATGCTCGAGCGCCTCCTGGATTAGCCGCTCCGTCGTCGTGTCCACGCTCGCCGTCGCTTCGTCGAGAATCAGAATCGGCGGATCCTTCAACAGCGCGCGCGCAATCGAGAGCCGCTGCTTCTCGCCCACGCTCAACTTCACGCCGCGCTCACCCACCACGCTGTCGAGCCCCTTCGGCATCCGATCGATAAAGACGCGCGCGTTCGCCGCCTCCGCCGCGCGCAAGACGTCCTCGTCGCTCGCGCCCGGTTTTCCCATCAAGAGATTTTCGCGCACCGTCCCGTTGAAAAGAAAACTTTCCTGCGAAACCAACCCCACCATCTCGCGCAACGCGCGCATGCCGTAGGAGCGAATCTCTTTTCCATCCACCAGGATCTCGCCCGAGCTCAGCTCGTAGAAACGCGTCAGCAAATTCACCAGCGTCGATTTCCCAGCACCGGTCGTTCCGACCAGCGCGATCGTCTCGCCCGGCCGCGCGTGGAAATCGATTTGCTGCAGCGCCGGCGCATTCTCCTCGCCGTAATTGAAACTCACGTCCTCATAGCGCACGTCGCCGCTGATCTTCCGCGTTTCCGCCGCCACCTCCCAACCGGGCTCGATCGGCTCATCGATGATCTCAAACACCCGCTCGCCCGCCGCACGCCCGGCCTGCATCAGTTGATTCAGCTGATGCAGCTTGTTGATCGGCTCATACAAAAATCCCGTCAGCATGAGAAACGCAATCAAGTCGCCGACCTGCATCGCGCCGCTCAGCACGCTGCGCGCGCCCACCCAGACCACGAGCACGATTCCGAGCGAACCGATCAGATACATCGAGGGGTGATAGACCGCCCACACCTTCATCACCACGAGCGTGGCGTGCCGCAGTTGATCGCTCACGCGCGTTGAAGCGCCCATGCTCTTCCTTTTCGCGCACGAAGCTCTTGATCTGCCGAATGCCCGCCAGGTTATCGTGCAAAAGCGAATTCATCGCCGACGACGCGCGCCGTTGCAGCCGATAACGCCGATGCGCGGTCAGCGTGTACCACAGCGCCCCGCCCGCCAAAAACGGCGCCGGCGCCAGACCCCATAACGTCAGCGAAACGCTGACGTAAAACATCATCCCGAGCACGATCACCACCTGCAGCAGCGCGACCACGCCCTGCTCCACGCCATCGATCAACATCCGCTCGACCGAGTTTACGTCCTCCAGAATCCGCGTCATCAAATCGCCCGTCGCGCGATTATCAAACCAACGCAGCGGCAGCATCTGGATGTGCGAATAGAGATCGCTCCGCAGATCGAAGATCACCTTCTGCTCGAAGGTGTTGTTGAGAATAATGCGCAACGCATTCAAGCCGTGCTGCAACACAAACGCGCCCGCCGCGATCAGGACCAAAGGCGTCAGACGTTCCGGCCTCCGCGCCACCAGCACCTCATCGATGACCAGTTTCGTCACCGCGGGAAACACGATCACCATCAGCGTCCCGATGATGGCGCAGGACAGCGTCCCGAGCGCGAGCCACGGATAACGCTTTAGATAAGCAAAGACACGCCGGACGGTTCCCATGAGCCGTAACGGTCATCGACCGCTTCCGCCCGCGCAAGGCGCGCGACCTTCCTAATTCGACGTTGGACGTTCGGCACTGGGCGTTCGACGTTCCCTTCTCATGCAGATCCAGCAGATCTTCATCTCCCCCGGCCACAACTACTTCGGCCATTTCGGCCGCGAGCCGGATGCCTTTCCTTTGCAGGAAGTCGACCGCGTTGAGTGCGTCGCCGACCGCGGTCTGCGCGGCGATCGCTACTTTGATTATAAAACCGACTACAAAGGTCAGATCACTTTTTTCTCCCGCGAAGTCTTCGATGAACTCTGCGCCGCCTTTCCCACAGTCGAGAAATCTCCTGGCGTTTTGCGCCGGAACGTCATCGTCTCCGGCGTTGATCTTCTTTCTCTCATCGGACAGGAATTTGAAATCGAGGGAGTAAAATTCCGCGGCACGCAACACTGCGCGCCGTGCGACTGGATGGAGCTGGCGTTTGCTCCGGGCGCGAAAGAGTTCCTGAAAAAAAACGCCGGCCTGCGCGCACAGATTGTCACGGATGGCTGGCTCACTACCGGCGTGACCGAGCTCGCCCTCGCTTGAAGTGGACGCGCCCTTCAGCGCCGTGCTGCTGGCGGGCGGAAAATCTTCCCGCATGGGGAGCGACAAAGCACGCCTAACGATCGGCGGAGAGCCGCTCTGGCAACGGCAACTGCATCTTCTCCAATCGCTCGCGCCGGCGAAGATTTTCTTTGCCGGGCCGCCGCCGACCGATGTTGCCAAGTGGAATTGCGACGTTGTCGCTGACGCGCAACCAGACGCCGGCCCGCTCGCCGGATTGGTCGCGGGTTTACGCGCTTGCCGTACCCCTCTCCTGCTTGCGCTCGCCGTCGATCTCCCGCGGATGTCGACCGCCTTTCTTCGCGGCCTTCTCAAACGCTGCGAACAATCCCGCGGAATCGTTCCCGCGACCGACCGCTTCGAACCGCTTGCCGCGGTGTATCCGATCGAAGCGCTGGCGTTAGCGGAGGAACAACTCGCGGCCGGCTATCTCTCGTTGCAAGATTTCGCCAATCGCTGTCTCAAGCGTGATCTAGTCGCGCGTCATTCCCTGTCCGCTGACGAGGTGCCATTGTTTTTCAATCTCAACACGCCGGCAGATCTGGAGCGCGTCCAATGAGTGACCGATCAAGCCGCACTGCTTCCATTCTTCGCCTCTCGCCTGAGGGACGCGCGACCAAATCCGACGATGTCGCAGTCGAGGAACCCCTCGAATTGCGGATCGAAGGCCACAGCATCGCGGTGATGATGCGCACGCCGGGTCACGATCGCGAACTCGCAGCGGGCTTCCTCCTCACGGAGAATCTCGTCCGTTCCGCCGACGACATTTTCGAGATCACGCCTCTGCGGAGCCAGCGGCGACGATCAAGTCGTGAACGTCACGCTGCGCGATCCCAGCGTGTTCGATCCTTCGAAAATGACGCGCAATATCTTCAGCTCATCGAGTTGCGGAGTCTGCAGCAAGGCGACGATCGAAGCTGCGCGCCAGTCGTATCCGCCCATCAACGACAGCAGCATCGTGACTCCGCATGTTCTACAAAGCCTGCCGGACATCCTGCGCGCGAAACAGCAGACGTTCGATCGCACCGGCGGATTGCACGCCTGTGGCCTCTTCGATTTGGCCGGCCAACTGCACGTGCTGCGCGAGGACGTTGGGCGACATAACGCGCTCGATAAATTAATCGGTCACGAATTGCTCGCCCATCATCTGCCAGCTCGAGAGCGAATCCTTTTCCTGAGCGGCCGCGTCTCCTTCGAGATGATGCAGAAAGCACTCGCCGCGGGCATCGCCCTCGTGGCGGCAATCTCCGCGCCGACCAGTCTCGCGGTTGAGTTCGCGCAGGCTAACAACCAAACGCTCATCGGTTTTCTCCGCGGCGAAACGATGAACGTTTACGCCGGCGCCGAGCGCATCGCTACCAGCTAAGTGCGCGCGGCACGACGCATCGCCGCCTTAAATCCGGGCGGCTTGACCGCGATCCACTCGGCAAACTTGGCGATCCCGGGGTGGGACTTGAGCCGCGCGACGGTGTTGTAGTCGCGCTCCAGCTCTTTCTCCGTCAGCAGTTGATGAATCTGGGAGTGACATGGTCGGCAAAGACCGACCACCTTCCGCACCACCGCGCGTTCAAACTCGCGCTTGTTCCGCTTGTTGTGATGCCGCGTGCGCGGAATGAGATGGTGTCGGCTGAGCGTTTCCTCGCGCCCACAAATTGCGCAGGGGCCGATCACACCCGATCGCCCGCATGTTTGTGGCGCGCCTTGAAGGTCAACTCGGCCACGCCCGACTTGTCCAACTCGCCCAAACCTCCCGCGATCATCTCGTCGTATTGCTGCTTCGTCGCGCGCGCCAGCGGGAGGTCGAGTCCAAGTTCTGCCGCGAGATCCAGCGCGATGCCGCTATCCTTCGCCGCGTGCGCGGCGGAAAAAAAGCAGGCGTGATCGCGGTTCTGCATGTCTTCGCCATCGGTCTGGAAAACGCGGGAGGCCGCGCCGGTTTGCGAAAAGACCTCGCGCAACATCGTGAGATCAAGCCCAAGCGCGTCGCCCAACCCGAGGCCTTCCGCGAGCCCGGCAGTGTTGATATTCATCACCATGTTCACGAGCGCTTTGACCTTGGCGGCTTCGCCAGTTTTGCCGACGAAACGCAGCGAGCTGCTCAAGTCCTTCAGGATCGGCTCCGCGCGTCGGAAGACCGCTTCGCTCCCGCCGCACATCAGATAAAGCGAACCTTCGCGCGCCTGCGTGATGCTCGACGCCATGCACGCTTCGAGTGTGTCTGCGCCGGCTTTCTGCGCGAGGGCTCCCACTTCCTCGTGCACTGCCGGCGAGATGGTCGCGCAGTTGATGAAGAGCTTGCCCTGCGCGTTAACAAGCAAGTGGTCGTCACCGCGGAAAATGCCAAGCATCGCCGCATCGTCAGAGACCACGGTAAAAATCACATCCGCGCCCGCAGTGACATCGCCCAGAGTCGGGCAAGCGGTCGCGCCAATCTCCTGCGCGAGTTCAGTGACGACGGCGCGATTCGTGTCGAAGAGCGCGGTCACGTGATAGCCGCGATCCTTCAGCCGTCGCGCCATGTTTGCGCCCATTCTTCCAACGCCGACAAATCCGATGTTCATGATGCAATCTTTCCCGCGAAAAATGGATTCTCCGTCTTCTCTTTCGCTACGGTGGTGAACGGCCCGTGCCCCGGACAAATAATCGTGTCGTCCGGCAAAGTCAGAATTTTCTCGAGATTATTCTGCAGCGCGTCGTCATAGGAAATTGCGCCGCCGCCCATGGAAGCGGCAAACATCGAATCGCCTACAATTGCCACGGGCCGGTCGAGACCTTCCACAAAAAATGTGAGGCCGCCCTTCGAGTGCCCCCAAGTCAGCAATGACTTGATCCGCAGCGCGCCGCATTCAAAGCGTTTTCCTTCCTCGATCGACTCTGCGCCGCTGGCCGATTCGCGCGACGAAATGTAAGTCGGCGCGCCCGTCTCGCGTTGCAACTTCGCCAGATCCTCGATGTGATCGGGATGCGCATGGGTGAGCAGGATTAGCTTCACCGTCAGCTTGTCGCGCTTCGCCTGCGCCAGCATCTCCGAGCAATCCGCGCCGGTATCGAACGCCACCGCTTCACGCGTTTTCGCATCCCAAACCAGGTATGCATTCACCGTCATGTCGCCGTAGGTGGTGTTGAACTGCGCCAGTCCCTCCGGCACTTCGATATCCTCCGGTTTCCATTCACCGCGAGCGAGTTTGAGTAACGATTCCGAATGCAGACCAAGCGCTGGCGCGACGGCTCGCACCACATCTTCGTCATAATTTCCGTCGCGTAACTGCCGCACTTGTTCGGTGTTCACGCCGGCCTTTTCGGCGAGTTGGCTATCGGAAAGACCGAGCCCGCGCTGCGCTTTGCCGAGAATGTCTCCCGCGTTGTCTTCCAGTGGAATCATATGGCTCCTATCGTGTTTCGTAATTCTCCGAGTCGCGCCCGCATCAATTCCGCGACCTCGCTTCCTATGTCTTCGACGGCACACCGCACGCCGGATTCTTTTTCCATCGAAGTCATGGTCACGTTCGCAATCCCGCAGGGCACAATCTGATCGAAGGGCGAGAGATCGCCGTGCACGTTGAGGGCGAAGCCGTGCATCGTGATCCACTGCCGCACGCCCACCCCGATTGATGCGATTTTTCTGTCGTCGACCCAAACCCCAGTCAATCCGGTTCGCGTTGAGGCCGTAATATCATGCGCGGCTAACAACTCGATCAGCACCTGCTCGATCCAACGCAGATAGCGATGTAAATCCTGCGCGCCGCGGCGCAGATCAATGATTGGATAACCGACCAACTGCCCGGGCCCGTGATACGTCGCCTGCCCGCCGCGATTGATCGGAAAGAGCGGATGGGGCAAGTGCTCCGCGTCGCGCAGGCTGGATCGATCCGGCGTCCGTCCGATCGTGTAAACCGGTTCGTGCTCGAGGAGAAGGAGCGTGTCGGCTAACGAATCATCGGCCCGCTTTGCTGCGACGATTTCCTCCTGCAACGCGAGGGCATCGCCATAAGCGATTCGGCTCAACCAACGCGTCTGGAGTTCCGGGTCCATCGTCAAATTTGCACGCCGCCGGGAACGCCGAGGCGCACCGCCTCCTGCGAGCGCAAATGGGTCAAGCCAATCGCGAGTGCATCCGCCGCATCCGGCCCCGGGGTTTCGGTCAAACCAAGCAGAGCACGAACCATGAAGGCGACTTGCCCTTTATCCGCGGTTCCGCGGCCGACGGTGGCCTGCTTGATGCGCTTCGGAGAGTATTCAAAGATCGGCAGTCCACGCTCGGCTGCCGCGAGGATGGCTGCGCCGCGCGCCGCGCCAAGGATGATCGCCGTCTTGTAGCTCTGCACAAAAATCACCGATTCGAGCGCGCAGCAGTCCGGCTCGTGCGCGTGAATCAATTCCGCGATGCGTTCATGGATCGCGACCAGACAAGACGACGCCCGGATGGAACTCGCGTTCGGAATTGTCCCGAAATGCAACGCACGCAGTTTGCTCCCGTTACCTTCGATCACAGCCACGCCGCTGCAGCGCAGGGAGGCATCGATGGCGAGGACACGCATGGCCTTGAGCTTAGTTTCCCCGCTTCCCGCAGCAAGCGCGGGATGGACAGCGCCCGCGCATGGGGATTAATCTCCGCTACTTCGATGAGCGACCAGGAGACTTTCGTCTGTCCCTTCTGCGAGAAGACGAAGGACGTCGAAGATGGTGTAATCGGGGAGAACATTCGCCCCTCACTGGCGGAGTTTATCCGCGAGCAGCATCCGGACTGGCATGAGGGAGATCCGATCTGTTTCGAAGATCTCGGGCGCTTTCGGAAGGATTACGTCAAGCGCGCGCTGCAGGATGAACTGGGGGAACTCTCCACTCTGGACCAGGAAGTGGTGGAGAGCCTGCAACAGCACGAGGTCGTGGCAGAGAACATCGAGAATCAATTCAAACGAGATCTGACTTTCGGCGAACGCCTCTCCGACCACATCGCGGAGTTCGGCGGCAGCTGGCGATTCATCATCATTTTCGGACTCATTCTGCTCGCCTGGATCGCGCTCAACGTTGTTCTCCTTTCCGACCGCGGCTTCGATCCGTATCCGTTTATCCTGCTCAATCTGATCCTCTCCTGCCTCGCCTCGATTCAGGCGCCTGTCATCATGATGAGCCAGAATCGCGCGCAGGCTCGCGATCGCCTGCAAGCGGAGAACGACTACAAGGTGAACCTGAAAGCCGAGCTGGAAATCCGGCATCTGCACGAAAAGGTGGATCATCTACTCCGTCGCCAATACCAGCGTCTCTTCGAGATCCAGCAGATCCAAATCGAACTCCTGGAAGAACTCGGAACCAAGAACCGCGATAAGCCTGCCCGCTGACGAAACGGGCGCAAGAACTCGGGAAATCCGGGGCGGCCCGAACTGGCCGAACGCACGCGGGCGCCGTCCGAGGCGCCACGGTGCCTGTACGCAAACCGAGCGCAGCGTTGCGGCTGCGCTCGGCGAGCAAGTTAAACTGTCAAACCGTGGGCGCCGGGATCCAAGTCCCGGCGCGGCCACTGGCCGGTCCCGCCTTAGGCGCGGGCGCGTTTCCGCCAGCCAACCACCAGCAGAAGCGCTCCACCGACGATCGCCAGACCAACCGTGGCCGGCTCAGGAATGACGTTGATCGTGAGAACCGGCGAGCCCGGGCGACCGGCGCCGAACGGCACGTCGAAAAATCCACCGCCGGTGCGGTCAGTCATGACCGTCCGAGCATCCAGGAAGATGGTGTAGGTGCCAACCGGTGCATTCAGGGTGTTCACCGTGATGCTCTGCAAGCTATAAGTACCCATCGGTTGGTTGTTCGTTTGGTCGCCAGTGTAGCCGAGGTCACGAGCGTTCGAGGGCATCAGAATGCCGTTCGTGCCCGAAAAGGCGGTTGCGTCGCCCGTGGTCGGATCGTCGAAAACCGGTCCCATCGTGACTGGGTTGATGGGCGAGGTGTTAACTCGGGAAATGAGTTGGAATAATCCCGAGCCGTTCATGCCCGTCTGGTAAAATACGGTATAGCCGCTGGCCGGAAAGTTGGTTGTAACCCCCAGGTTCATCACGAACTGCTGATTGCCAGTGATGGTGATGGAGGACATGCCACCGACGGTCAATGAGCCAGTCGCCGTGGATTGGGCGTTGGCGAGGAGGGGGCAAACAACAAGGGCGGCGACGAGGAGGAATCTGCGCAGGTTCGCAGCGGTCATTTTAGTTGGAGCGTTCATGATCAATAATTCTGGCTTTCTTTTTGGGTGGTTGGTCTCGGAGTTCGACTGTGACTTTTTCTTGCTCTGATTGCTAAGTGAGAGACAGGGATCTTCGATTCGGAGCGATTATTAACGGGGCCAAATCGGCCTGTCACGATATATTTTCAATCTGATTGAACTTTTTTTCGGGGATGATGTCTCCCGGTTTTTTGCATGGCAATCGGAGCCGGGCACGTCGTGTCGCCGGATTGCTACGGGGGAAGCACGCGTCCGGCTTTCGATTTCACAATCCCCACATCGGTCGCGTTGATCGTGCCGCTGGCGTTGACGTCGCTCCGGAAATTCCCTCCCGTCACGCTTCCGGTGGAAGCGTTCGATTTCGTCTGGCCGACATCGGTGGTGTTGACGCTGCCGCCGCCGTTAACGTCCCCGGAGAGCAGGCCCAGCGGAATGATGACGTTCCCGGTATTCGTGCCGTCGCTCACATTAGACAGGGTAACAGCGAGCCGCTGGAGATCGCTCACGCCTGTGAGATTGATCGTCACTATCGAGCCAGCGACGCTGGCGGTGGCGCTGCCTGTTCCCGCTGTGACAGAAGCACCGCTGAGCGAGACCGGACTGCCGAATGTGACCACGATCTGGTGGACTCCGGCGGCCGCGCTGCGTGGCTCGATTCCGATGGCGCCGTTGATCGGCACCAGCGGCAGGTTGAGGTCGAAGACGCCGGCGCTGCCGTGCGTTTTACGGGAAACAGCGGAAGTCGGAACCGGCGCGGTGCCGCCACAAACAGTGGAAACCAAAGTGATGGTATCGATACGCGACCCGGGGTTCGTCCCGGGCATCACGCTTTCGTCGGAGCCCTGGCGCCATTTAAAGCGCACGCTTTGCCCCACCGCCACCGCGGGCAGATTCAACACTGTCGTGATGTAAGCCGGGGCCGCAGCTGTTCCGCCCGAGAGCCCGGTCCAAGCCATTCGACCGGGTAGCGGATTGCCAAAGTCCTGGCTCAGAGTGGAGTTGTATCCACCGCTAACGAACGTCCCTCCGGCCGCCAGGATATCCTGAAACGCGCCGCCGTTCACGCTCGGAATGCTGATCTCGAGCACGAGCCCGTCGTAGCCCGATTCCGTGTTGAATAAATTCCGGAAGCTCAGCTTCGCGCTGGAGCTTGTGATCGCCACCGGCGCCGACGTGACTTCCGACAATCCAACGGCCGAGGCTTCCGCGAGGAAGATATCGTTCGGCGCAGTATCTGGGAAAATGGTGGAGGTGACGGCCGCCATGCCGCTGCCGGAGAACGTCGTCGTCCAACCGGAGGGAAGCGCGGGCGAGGTCACGCCATCGAAATTCTGCACAGCATTCGTGACAGTATTGCCGGTCGGGAAAGTATTGGCGATGGAGCCGAAGTTTTCCGCGCCATCAGCCGCGGTGAGAGTGGCCGTGACAGTGCTACCGCAAGGAAGCGCGGGATCGACTGTGAAGGTAAAATTGCGGAACACTGCCGGATTGCCCGCGCACAGGACGCCGTAGTTTTGCGCGGCGGAGGGATTGGTGACGCCGCCGCCCGTTTGTAGCGTGCCAGTGGTCGCCGCAGTGGTGCAGGGGGTGCCGGGACCGCCGATATTGCGCAAACCGATCGCCACCGTCACCGTCTCGCCTGGATCGAGCACGCCATTCGCGCCCGCCGAAACGATGTAGGCTCCGCCCGTGACGATGTCATTGGTCGGCACGCTCGGAAATCGGAAACTCCCGATGCGCGTGCGCCAGGCGAAGTCAGTCGTGGTGGCGTAATATTCGTTCGTGTACCAGAAGGTGCGATCGTCGACCGGATCGATCGTGAGTCCGCTGTAATCGCCCCAGCGGTTACCGGTTCCCAGTTGACTACCGCTCCCGGCAAACAACGTCCCCTCGCCCAATCCTAAAATCCCCGGCGAATCCCCCGCGAACCGCCCCGCATAGCGAAGCTGCGGATTGATCGTGGGACTGGAGGCGCTGTAGCCAATCGCAAGATTTCCGTCCACGTCCATCGCGGCGCTGCCCGCCCAACGCCAGGTACTGTCCGGCTGGTAAGTGCCCTCCTGAAAAAGCGTGACCGGGCCGGCCGTGACATTCCGCAACTCAAACCAGCGAATGCCCGCGACTCCGCCCGAGCTGACGGTGTAGTTGCCCACCACCGCCTCGTGGCCATCCGGAAATTTCCGGTACGCCAGCCGGAACATGAGTCGATCGCCGATCGCATCCAGCGCATCGTTCGCGGTCGCGCCAAGTTGCGGCACACAAGCTCGCGTGCTCGGGCAAATTTCGGTGAAGCCCGCGGCCGGAACGGAGGCGAACGACGTGAAGGTCGAATTGGCCGGAGTCGCAAAGTCCGCGTGGAAATGGAAGACGCGGTAGGCATTCCCACTCGCTCCGCCTGGCCAATAAACAAACGTGGCCGGCGCACCCGCGGCTGGAAGGATGGACCCATCGAGATCAGCCGGCAGGAAGGTCTCGTCATTATTTCCATTCGGCAAAATGCCCGGCGTGATAAACGTCGCCGCCGCGCCCGAAAGCATCGCGCTGCGATCAAACACAAACGCCTGGCCGCCGAGGTAGCTCGTGCCGGCGGTGTTGAAGATATTCATGCTCATGTAGTAGCCATCGGGCCAAACGGCGAGGTGGGGATAATCGAAGAAATTATTTCCGAGCGCGAAGGCGTAGCGGTAGTAGCTGCCGGTGGCGTCGTTGCTTGTGGAAACGGCGATGCACTCGGTGTTCGGATTGCTCGTTCCGGCGAATTGCGTGATCACCCAGCGGTTGGCCAGTTGGTCGTAGAGCACCACCGGATCACCCCCGCCCGCCGTTTCGCAATCACCGCCAAAGCCCGCCCAAAGCGAGCTGATCCCAACCGGGCCCAGGACGGAGTTCCCGCTCGCCTTGTCAAAGACCTGCAACGCTTCATTCACCATCTGCACATACTGGGTTGTTCCTACTTCGCCGACCGCATCGGGTGGCGCGCAGTTGCATCCCACTCCGGGAAACGGAATGCCATCGAAACTCCGGATCGGCGCCGGAATGGAAGGCGCCAGGCGGGCCAGCGCGGCGGGACGCGCGTGCTGCACCACGGGGTCCGGACTGTCCTGATGCTGATGTGGGATCTTTGGATTCGCGTTCCCTTCCCGCTCCTTCCGCTTCGCTTGCACCGGCCAGGGCGGCTGATTGCGCAGCGGCGGCGAGACATCGTTCTGGATCGAGGCGCTGGAAATAATCCCGACCCGCTTCGCTCTCCTTCGCGTCGCCGCCGCGGCTCTGCGCCTGCGCCGTCGCCCCTGCGAAAATGCCAAACCCGGACAACGCCAGACAGCCGCCGCTCACGCCCAGAACAAGAGCCAGGAGAACACGCGAACGGGCGAAAGCGGAGCGAGGCGATGAGTTTCTTTTCATGGGAAATTCTGCGAGCCAATCCCGAGCGGGAGCATGCTCGGAGCGTCGTCGGGTTTGCCTGCCTCCTGCGAGGTTCGACGTCGGGGACGGAAGCTAGCGGCGGTCGGGAATTGGTGTCAAACCGA
Organism: uncultured Verrucomicrobiae bacterium; assembly: GCA_963788065.1. GTDB lineage: Bacteria > Verrucomicrobiota > Verrucomicrobiia > Chthoniobacterales > UBA10450 > JACCTI01. The sequence goes on along the minus strand of CAWBFF010000008.1, from coordinate 750,606 downwards.
TTCCCTTTTTCGTCCGCTGCCCGAGCGGTTTCCTGCCAACGCGCCCTTGACGGACCCGCCGCCCCGCGCTCCTCATTTCCGAGCACAACGCCGCGTCCATGAAATCCGCCCTTCCCTTCATTCTCATCCTTGCGGTCGCTCTCGGCGCCATCGCCGGCGGCACGATGCTCTACCGCGCCAAACGCGAGGCCGTCTTCGCGCCGATCCCGGGCGACCAGGCCGCGACCGAGCCCGGCGCAAAACCGCCCCACTTCCGCGGTTCGCCGCAGGCCAAGGTGGTGCTGGAAGAATTTGGCGATCTGCAATGCCCGCCTTGCGCCCTCCTCAGCAAAGCGTTGAAAAAAATCGAGCAAGATTATGAAGGCCGCCTGCGCGTCATCTTCCGTCACTTCCCGCTCGCCATGCATAAGCACGCGGTCGAAGCCGCCCGCGCCACGGAAGCCGCCGGCGCGCAAAAGAAATTCTGGGAGATGAGCGACATGCTCTACGAGAACCAGGCCACCTGGAGTAAAGAAGACAAAGTCACCGGCATCTTCGAGGACTACGCGCGCAAGATCGGCCTCGATATGGAACGCTATAAAGCCGACCTCGAAAGCAATCCTCTCCTCGGTCGCATCGGTCTCGACAATCAGCGCGGAGTCGCCCTCGGCGTCACTTCCACGCCCACTCTGTTTCTCAACAATCAGCGCGTCCCGGTGCAATCCATGAGCGAAAGCGGCCTGCGCACCGCGATCGATGCCGCCTTGAAAGGCGAACAGCCGTTCCCGACGCCTACGCCCACTCCGCCGGCGGCGCCGTCGTCCAGCGCCACTCCGGAACTCACGCCCACCCCGACGCCGCCCCCGCCCACCGCATCCTGAAAATGGCCGCCAAATCCAAAGCAGCACGTGGCAGCGAGGTGGGCCAACCCCGCGCCCATCGCATCATCTACATCGCTACCGCCATCCTCGCGCTGGTCGGTGTTGCAGAAACCACCTACCTCGCCGCGCTGCACATGGCCGGCGCGCATGTCACCTGTGTGACAGCGGCTAATTGCTCTCAGGTCCTGGGCAGCGTTTACGCGTCCTTCCGCGGCATTCCGCTCGCCGCGGTTGGCGCGCTCGGCTATTTCTCCGTCTTCAGCTTTTGCCGTGCTCGCCGTCGCCGGTTATCGCCGCGCCGGGACGCTCCTCGGGCTCACGGTTACCCTCATGTTCCTGACTACGCTGTGGCTGCTTTATTTGCAGGCTTTCGTCCTCCACGCGTTTTGCGATTACTGCCTCTTCTCCGCTGCGCTCATCTTCCTGCTCTCCGGTCTCCTCATCGCCAAGCCGCCCCAGCGCGCGGTCTAAAGAAATTCCGGGCAACCACCGCGCCCGCGGATGCGTAATCGGAGGTGTATGGACACTTCCACTCCTCGCTTCATCCGAGCCGACCACAGCGAAGGCCCGCTCGCTCGCGCAATCGAAGACCAAACCGCCCGCCTCCCGAGCGACACATTCCTCTGGCTGGCCCTGGGTTCCATCGCCGCTTCCCTCACGCTCAAGCTCTCCGGGCGTGGGCGCGACGCACTTTTCGTGGGCCAATGGGCGCCCACCTTCCTGCTTTTCGGCATCTACAATAAGCTCGTGAAACAGCTCGGCTCCGACCGCTCCGAGAATAATTTCTAGCAAAAACTTTTCCTGCTGCTCGGACAGCGGTTGTCCGCCCCATCTGCTAGAATGGGCGCTTGCAGCTCGAACTCGAATTTCAGCGCGCGGGCGGTCCCGTCTTACTGGCTGCTTCTTCCCCAGAGGCGGCCTGGCAGGGCGGGATCGTCGGCTGGCTGCAGCGCGTAGCTGCTGAAGCTTGGCAAAGTGAACGGCCGACCGTCGTCGCCGTGCCGACTCGCGGGCAGGCTCAGGCACTAAAGGCGCGCGCGCTCGAAGCTGGCCTCTCGTTTCTCGGGCTCCAATTTCTCACTCCGCCTTATCTGCGCGCGCTCCTCGCGCACGACGCCGAAACGCCGGTCCCGCCGCGCCCGGATCTCCGCCTTCTCCTTGCTCTCGCGGCGGAAGAAACGCTGGAGCAGAAATCGCTCACCGAGCCCGAGAAGCTTGCTGCGATTTCCGTGCGACGCACGCCGGATCATCTTCTTTCCCTCCTCGAACGTTTGAGTGCGGCGGGAATCGATTTTGATCAAATCGATCTCGCTGCCTTCCGCCCAGTCGTGCGGGCTTTTCGCGCGCAACGCGCAGCGGCCCACTTCGCGTTGCCGCCCGAGGCGGATCGCGCTGCCTTCGATCTCGCGAAAAGCACGGCGCCTGTCATCGGCTCGCTCTTGCTCACCGGTTTTCATGGCGCGCACTGGCCGCTCTGGCATTTGCTCCGCGCTGCGGTGCAGAGCTCAGCGAGCGCGACCGTGCTCCTGCAAAACCCGCGCGAGCAAGCGGAGGACCTGGATGCCGCCTGGGTTGGTTCGTGGGAGCAAGCCTTCGGCGAAGCTCAACCCATTGCCGCGAGCGATGACTCGCCTACCGCACCGCCCGCCGCGCTCTTCCTCGCCGGCCTTGATTCGCGCGAGCAAGCCGACGCCATCGTAGCGGCCACGCATCAATTTCTCGCGCATCCAAATTGCACGCGACTCGGGATTCTTTTCCCTGCAGCCGGCGCGCTCTCCCGTCTCGTCGCCTCCGCCCTCACGCGCCAGGGCGTGCCGCATTACGACACGATGGGCCAGATGGTCCCGGGCATTTTCGAAACGCCGGTCTTCCAGAATTGGCTGGAACTACAGCGCACGCCGCGCCTCCACGCGCTCCTCCGTTTTCTCCACGCCTTGGAAGCGGATCATCCGCTTTTCGAAAACATTTCCCGCCGCGCCATGGCCGATGCGCTGCACAAGGCGCTCGGCGCTCTCGCGATCGACGACCTCACCATCCTCCTCGCCTCGGCCCGCGGACGCGACGCCAAAGGCGAACTGCTCTCCACCGCCCTCGCGCAAATTCTCTTCCTCCCGGAGCGCGCCACCTTTGCGGAATTCATCGGCGCCACGCACGAAGCGTTCGTTAGGCTGGGCTGGGAGGAACGCGCCCGCGAAATCGAGCACGCCGCCATCGGGACTGCGGATTTACCCGCCGCGTTTTCGCGGACGCTTTTCCTGCGCTGGCTCGAAGAGATCACGCCCAGCTTCCGCGTCACGCGCGACGCCGGCGGCTCGCATCCTTACGCTCGCGTTCAACTGCTCACGCCCGCGCAGGCCGAAGATCAAACCTGGTCGCATCTCATCTTCGCCGGGCTGAATGAATCCGTCTGGCCGGCCGCGCCCGCAGGCGATTTCCTCCCCGCCGCGCAAATCGAATCGCTCAATCAAAGCGTCCGGCAGATCAATCGCAAAGCCACACGCCGCGGCCGGCAGGGCGAAGGCCACGTCGCCGTCCAGGATGGGCGCGCGCTCTTCCTCGGCGGCACGCAACAGCGCCAACTGGTCGAAGCGCAATTTGCGAGCCTGTGCGAAAACACCCGTTACGGCCTCGCCTTCACCGCCAGCGTGGTGCAGGAAGAAACCCCCGAGCGCATCTCGAATCCGAGCGAGTTCCTCAACCGCGCCTTCCATTCCGCGCACGGCCGCGCGCTCTCCCAACAGGACATGCGCGCCCTGCGCGAGAACACGCAGCGCTGGCTGCGCGAAGCAAACCTGGAGCCGCCTAACGAGTCTCCACCGACGCCGGCGATTCAACAAACCCTCGTCGCTTACCAGGCGCGCCGGAGCGAAGGCGCGGCGGGCGAATACGACTTCGCGCTGCGCATTCCTCCCGCGGAGATCGCACCACTCAGCGTGAGTCAGGTGGAGGAGATGTTAAAAGCGCCCGCGCTGGTCTGGTTGCGCCGCTATCTCGGAGTCGAAGGCGAGGAAGATGCGACCTATGCCTGGCAGGCCACGGTCGGAAAATGGACGCACGAATGGCTGGCCAGCGTGAGCGCGCAGCGCGAAGGCTTCGCCCGTTTTCCCTCACCGGAAGATATCGCGCAACGCATCCAGGCCGCCGCGGAACGCAAACGCGCGGAGGTGCAACAGCTTTGCCGCCAGGCGCGCCACCAACTCCCCGATTGGTGGGAGAGCGAGTGGGAAGGCGCGCTGTGTCTCGCGCAAACGCTCGGTCGCATCCTCTCCGGCGCGGAAGATTGGGGTTGGCTCGCGCCGGAGTGGCATCTCGAAGCGCAGGCGATCGATCTGGGTGAAGGTCGCCAGTTACTGCTGCGCGGCCGTGCGGATCTTCTCTTGAGCAAAGTCACGCCGCCGCCCGATTCGCTCACCGTGCCGGAGCTCTGGATCGTCGACTTCAAGACCGGCAACAAAGAGGCGCTCACAAAAGGTCTCGGACGCGGTGACAACCGCGAAGAGAAAATCGTGCGCAAAGTCTTGAAAGGCGACGCGCTTCAGCTCGGCCTTTACGCCGTCGCCGCGCACCAGCTCGGCGCGCAGGATGTCGCGATCAGTCTGCTCTCGCCGATCAACCCCGCGGCCCAACCCGAGCTCACGCTCGAGGATTTGGAAGTCTGCCGTCCTGCCTTCCGCGAACTGGCGCGGATGCAGGCGACCGGCGTTTTCGGATTTCGCGGTCAACTCCGCGGCGCATTCACCTTTACCAAGCCCTACCCGCTGGCCACGCTCGCGGTGGATCCTGAAATCGTCGATGAGCGCTGGGAGGAGACGCATCCCGACCTGGTGGTGGAGAGCAATTACTCCCGATGAATGCGCCGCACGATCACGCCGAGCGTCTTCGTTTTGCGACGGAATTGCAGCGCAATTTCTCCGTCATCGCGGCAGCTGGTTCCGGCAAAACTCGCGCGGTCACAGATCGCATCGTGCAGCTCGCGCAGGCGCCCGATGCGCTCACCGCGCTGCCGCGTCTCGTCGTTCTCACCTTCGCTAATCGCGCGGCGGATGAGATGCAGCAGCGCGCGCGCGAAGAACTCTTGCGCCGCCGTCCCACCGCGGAAGTTCTCACCGCTTTTAACCGCGCGTGGTTCGGCACCATCCACGCCTTCTGCTTCAAACTCCTGAATGATTACGGCCACTACCTCGGCCTGCCCGCGCCGCTCGAGTTGCTCGCGGATGACGAGGATCTCTGGACGGAATTTGTGCAACAGCAGACGCATGTCGGCCGCTCACTCTCAGAGAAAAACCGCGCCGCGCTTCTGCGGCTCGCCTCGCTCCGCCACATCATGGAGCTGGGCCGCTCCGCCGGCTCGGCCTTGCTCAACCCGGGCGCGCCGTGCGAACGCCCGGAGATCGATCTTCAGCCGCTTCTGCGCACGCTGCTGGGCGCGAGGAAATCGGAAACGATCGCCAACTCGACCGCGCAGTTGAAGGCATGGGAGCATGGTTTAGCAGAGCGGCACCGGTTTTCTCCGCTGGCCCATCTGCTCCACGAAAGCGCAAGGCATCGACAAACTGTGGGCGGAAGCGTTCGCGCCCCTCCGCCGCTGGGTAAACCAAACCGCCATCTGCGTCGCTGCCGAAGTGCAACGCGATTACCGGAACTTCCGCATCGAGCGCGGCGTCGTTACCTACGCCGATCAAATCGCGCTCGCCGACGAACTCCTGCAACATCCCGAGGCCGCGCGCCGGCTGCGCCAGCTCGAGCCCATCATCATCCTCGACGAAGCGCAGGATACCGACCGCGCGCAGTTCTCCGTTCTCCTCGAAATTACGCGACCACCTGGACGCAACCGGCCGCTGGCTCGAGACTCGCGTCGATCCGCCGCGCCCCGGCAGCTTCTGCATGGTGGGCGATTTCCAACAATCGATCTGGCACGATCGCGCCGATCTCAGCCACTACCGGCGCGTGCACGAAGCACTCGTTCACGCCGCGGCCGGCGATGCGCTCAAGTTTTCCGTCACCTTCCGTCTCGATCAGGCGCAGCTCGATCTCATCAACGGCACCTTTCGCGAAATCTTAAACGAGGAGAACGGGCAGGCGGCCTTTGTCGAACTCGAACCGCGGCCGACCGTTCTACCCGGTCAGGTCATTCGCCTCGCGCTCGATGCGTCGCTCCTGGACGGGCCGGACAAACCGAAGGATCCCGAGAAGCCGAAGGACCGCGAGATCGCGCGCGCTGAGGCCAATCATCTCGCGCGCTGGCTGAAGGCGTGCGGCCCGGAGAAGTTGCGCGCGCGCAGTTGGCGCGAGGTCGCGATCCTTTGTCCGCGCAAAGATTGGCTCAACACCATGGCGGTGGCGTTGCGCCGCGAAGGTCTGCCGATCGAGGTGCAATCGGAGAGCGATCTGCGGGTGGACTCGCCCGCTTACGCCTGGTTGATCGCGCTCTGCACCATCATGCTCGAGCCGCAAAACCACTACGAAATCGTCGGCGTCCTCCGCGAGGTTTACGGAATCTCCGACCACGATCTCGCGGTCTTCTCCGAAGGAAAAGGCGCGCGCTTTCAAATCGAAACGCCGGTCGCAGCGGCCGGCGTGGTTTCTTCGCAAATAGCCGACCTGCACGCGCTCCGCGTCGCCATCTCCGAGTTGCCGCTATTCGCCGCAGTCGAGCAAATCATCGCCCGCACCGCCCTGCGCGCGCGCCTCGCGCTTCTGCCGGAGAGCGAGGTCTCTCTCGCCGATCTCGACACCCTGCTCACCCTCGCTGCCGAGGCCGGCGCCACCGGCGCGCGTCTCGCCGATCTCACGGAGCGGCTGCGCAGCGAGATGGAATACCAGCGGCCCGTGCGTCTCTCCGACGAAAATGCCATCCAGCTCATCACCGCGCACAAGGCGAAAGGGCTGGAATGGGACGCCGTCATCGTGCCGTTCCTCGGGCGGCGCATCGTCGAGCCGTCGCCGCGTTATCCCTCACTCATCCGCGTGCCCGGTGGCGACGAAGTCATCGCCGCCTTGCACAAGGAAGATCGCGAGGAGGAAAACAAAGCCGCCTACCGACTCCTGCGCCGCCAGGAAATGGAGCGCCTGCTTTACGTCGCTCTCACCCGCTCGCGCCACACTCTCGTCCTCGCGCTCGATCGCGCGCTCTTCTCGCCGAAAACCGGCCGTGTCGCCGATTACTCGCAGCTCAAATTTCTGCGTGGCGGCGAAGACGAAACGAGCCTCCCGATTCTCGATGCTCTGCCGGACGCCGCCGCGGCCTGCGCGAAAACCTCGGCCAGCTTTGAAGACAAGAACAACGCCGCCGCAGAAACGGAGCTGCCAAAACTCGCCGCGCTCTCGAAAAAGACGTGGCCCGAGCGCGCACGCATGCCTCCGCGTTCATCCGCAAGCAGACTCCCAGCGGCTACGATGAGCCACCCGAGCTTTCGCCTAACGAGGGAGCACGGAAGACGCGGCCGCCGCGCTCGCTCGCGGACAATGCGGCTACGCTTTACGGCAGCTGGTGGCACACGCTCTTCCAGCATTTCCCATGGAAAGGTCAGCGGGCGCAATGGGAGCAAGCCTTCACCGCGCTCCAGCCTTCTTCGCCCGACGCCGAGCGTTCCGCGCGGGAGTGGCAACTTTTTCAGAAAGCGCTGAACGATTCAGCGCTCGCGGATTTTCTCGGACGCGCCGGCGTTATCGCGCACACGGAATATCCGTTCCTCTGGCGAATGAACGACGCCAGCTGTCTCGAAGGCGTGATTGATCTGCTCCTGGTCGATCCCGCGGCGCGCCGCTGTTTCATCATCGATTGGAAAACGAACCGCGAAGAGCCGAAGCGCGAAAAATATCGCGCGCAAATCGCCGCCTACTGGCAGGCGATCAGCGCACTGACCAGCTGCGAGGTCGAGGCCGGAGTGTTCGCCACCGCGACCGGGGCGCTGATCAAATATGACACCGCGGAGCTGGCGGCGGAGTGGGCCCGGCTGGCCGAGTTTGCCGGCGGAAGAACTCCGCGCCGCGGTCGCGCCCGATGAAGTCTGGCGCGCAACGAACCTGTGATGCACAATAGCGCGATGCTCTCGCGCCGGATTCTCCTCAGCCTGGCGTGCGCGGCCGCGCTCGGCCTGAATGCGCAGGCGGAGAAGAGCTTGCGAGTGGAGGACGCGGTCGCGATCGCGCGCCGGCAGAATCTCGAGGTGTTGATCGCGCGCAAGCAATTGGAAGCGGCGCACGGGAGCGTGATCGAAGCGCGCTCGGGTTACCTGCCCTCAGTCGTCTCGAGCGGACTGCTCCGAAAGCGCGAGCAGCAGGAACTCTCGCGCCTGCGCGAAGATGACTACAACGCTTCGCTCCGCGTTATCCAAAGCGTCTACACCGGCGGCGCGACGAAGGCGCGGCTAACCATCGCGCGCCTGAACGAAGAGAAGCGCGCGCTCGAATTAGCCGCAATCGAACAGCGCGTGGCGATGGATGTGCGCGTGGCCTATTACGAGTTGCTCCTGAACCGCGCCAAGATCGAAGTCCGCCAGCAATCCGTCGGTGTGATGCGCGATGAATTGAAGGTGCAACAGGAGCGCCTGCTCGCGGGCACGGTCGGGGAATTAAACGTTCGCCGCGCCGAGGTTTCGCTCGCGAACGAGCAGCCGGAATTATTCGAAGCGCAAACGCGCGTGCAGAATTCCTACCTTCGCCTGAACGAACTGCTCGGTCTCCCGAGCAGTGCGAAAGCGCGCGCGTCCAACTTCGAGCCCTCCGATCGGCTCGAGTATCAAGCGCGGCATCCGGACCTGACCGAGTCCCTCGGCCACGCCACCTCGGCCCGACCGGAGATCCGCGCGCGCCAGATCGATGTCGAGATCGAGGAGCAGCAACTCATCATCGATCGGAGCGAGCTGCGGCCGCGCGTGGATGCTTTCACCGGTTACGAAGTTTACAGCGAACGCGATCCGCTCGTGGGCGAGGAATTCAACCACGGCTACGTCGTCGGGCTGAACGCGAGCTGGCATATCTTTGACGGCTTCGCCACGCGCGGCCGGATGCAGGCGACGAAGGCGCGGCGCGAAGCCGCCCTTGCCGCGCTCGCAGCGACGCAGGCCTCGGTGGAATCGGATGTGCGGAGCGCGTTCTTCGATCTGCAGCAGGCCGATCGGGTCTTGGAATCGGAAACGCGCAACGTCGTCAACGCCTCCGAATCGCTCGAGCTCGCGCGGAGCAATTTGAGCGCGGGTCTCGGCACGCAGCTCGATGTGCTGCAAGCCGCGGCCGATGTCACGCGTGTGCGCACGACGCGTTTAAGCGCGATTTATTTGCACAACGCGGCGCTCGCCCGCCTGGCCCGCGCCGCCGCGCGCGAGCCTAACGAGTTAGGCCCGCCGCCGAAGATGGCCACGGAAGCGGACGCCAAACGCGCCGCGCAAGTCTTCAGCGTGGCGCGCCCGCCGACAGGTTTGAGCGAACGATGAGCGCGCAACGACACGCCTGCGCCTTCGCCGTTCTCTTATTCGCCGCGGCCTCGGCCCGCGCCATCACGCTCGACGCCGCGCTGCAGCGCACGCTCGAGAAAAATCCCACGATCCGCGAAGCGCAGGCTCGATTGGAGGAAGCGGCCGGCCGGCGTGTCATCCTCCGCGCGACAGCCTGGCCCGATATCCGCGTCCTCGTCCCTGGCGGCGTGCAAGGTGGGAAACGCGCGGGCGAAAAAAGCGTGCAGCCCTTCGCCTTTGTTCGCGGCCAATTGGCTCAGCCGCTCTTCGACGCGGCCGTGCCCGCTTCCTTCCGCCGCGGCAACATCGAGGTCCTGCTCGCGCAGCAGCGCTTGAACCTCGCCGTCGCGCAGCAACTGCATACCGCGCGGGTCGCTTATTACACTGCGGCCTATCACAACTCGCTCCTCTCGTTAGGCGAAGCCCAGCGGCAGCGCTTGGAAAACAATGCCCGCGCGCAAAACGACCGCTACCAGGTTGGCCAGGCCGATCGCCAGGCGGTGACGGTGGCGCGGCTTCTTGAACAGGAAGTGAAACCGCGCATGGAGGATTCGCGCCGGAACGCGAGCGGCGCCTTGCTCACGCTCGCCCGCGCCATGGGCGATGATCTCGGCCCGCGCGCCAATCTTCCGGCCACGGAAGGCGATCTCTCGTTTGCCGCCCTCGCGATCGATGTCGAAAACGAGGCCGCCGCCGCGGTGGCAAAGCGCTCGGACCTGCAAATCGCGCGCCTGCTCGTGCAAGCAGCGCAGGAGGATCAGCGCATCCTTGAAGCGGCGTATTACCCCGCGATCGATGGCCAGATTTCGGGCGATTACATTCCCGTCTCCGATATTCGCCGTGGCAGTGAAGGCTCGGCCCGGCGCTCCGATGATATTGTTTCGTCCGAGGCGCGTTTCGGACTCACTTACACCTGGCGGGTGGTCGATAACGGCAAAGTCGGCGGCGCGGTCGCCCGGCAGCGCGCTGTGCGTGAGATGAACGAGCTCGTGCTGGCGAAGTTGGAGGCGGACGTCCCGCGCGAGCTGGCGCGATTGCAAAACAATCTGGGCTCATTGCAAGCGCGGCACGATGCGCTCAGCAAAGCCACCCTCGTGGCCGAGCGCAGCGTTGGCGATGTGCAGGCCAATCTCGTGCAGGGCCTTTCTTCGCAGCTCGAATATCGCAGCGCGGAGAGCAGTTATTTGCAAACCAAAGCCGGCTTGCTCGACGTGACCTTCCAGCAATATCTGGCGCGCGCAGAACGCGATCGCATCACCGGCCGCTACTTCCAATTTTCCGCTGAGCGCTGAGGCGAAGCGGGCGCCGATTCACGATTTTTCACGACACCGTCGCAAAGCTGCATTAGTTCCAGCGGTTGAAGCTTCCGCGGTCGAAGAACTTAATGGTTGGAGCAGGCCTCGGCCTGTTCCTCCTTCTCATTCTGGTTTACTTCCAGTTTCTCTCCGTCGCGGAGGTCGCAGTCGTGCGGCGCGGCACCGCGATCGCGGCTATCTATGGCACCGTTCGGATTGAGCCAAGTTTGCTTATCCCCGTGCGCGCGCAGAACGCCGGCTTCATTCGGCTGGCCGATCCGTTCGCTGCGGGACGGGCTGCGATCGGGAAGTCGCTCGAGAAGGGCGAACTCCTGGCCACCATTGCCGATGAGGCGACCGCGCGTCAGCTCAAGCAAGCCCAGACCGATCTGCAAGCTGCGCAGCAACGCGCGCAACTGCCCCTGCCCTCATCCGAGCCGCTCAATGTGGCGGAGGACAACCTGAAGCGGCTCGACCAGCTGACCTCGCTCAGCAACGTCCCAGCGATCGAAGTGGAAAAAGCGCGCAGCGAAGCGGCTCGCCTCCGCGGCTTGGTCGAATCGGAACGCATCGAGCGCGACCGCAATCTCGAAGCGCTCGGCGCACAGCAGAAGAAGCTCGAAGCGCAGATGAAAAGCTCCGAGATCCGCGCACCTATTGATGGCCTCCTGACCAACATCAAAGCGATCGACGGCGAGCTGGTCGCGGAGGGCAATGAGCTCTTCACCGTGTCCTCGAAGAAGAATTATGTGCGCGGCGAAGTGAACGAAGAAGACGTCGGCGAAGTGAAGATCGGGATGAACGCGCTCCTCCAGGTCTACGCGTTTCGCACCCAGCAATTCACGGCCAAGGTCACCGCCATTTTACCCGCGGCCGATCCGGAAACGCAGCGCTACACCGTGGTGCTCGATCTCGAGAACCCGCCTGAGAATCTCCTCGCGGGCATGACCGGTGAGATGAACATCATTACCGGCAAACACGAGAACGCGCTCCTCGTCCCGACGCGTGGATTGGTCGTCGATCAGGCGCTCATGGTGCGCAGCCATATCGTCCATGCGCGCACGGTCGAGGTCGGCTATCGCACGATCGATTTTTCCGAAGTCTTGGGCGGATTGAAGGAAGGCGACCACGTGATCGTTTCCGATCAGGATAAGTTTCGGCCGGGCCAATTCGTCCGCGAACGCGTCGTCGAAACCGCGGCGCCGCCCGCGAAACGGTGAGCCCTCCGCTTTACATCGCGATCCGTTTTCTCCTCCACCGGAAGCGCGCATTTCTGCTCAGCCTCGCCGGCGTTATTTTTGGCGTCGCTATTTTCATCTGCTCGCAGGCGCAGACCGAGGGCTTCGCGCAGCAGTTCATCAATTCCACGCTCGGAAGTAATGGCGCGCTCGTCCTCCGTTCCCGCTTCCAACCGCTCGGCGCCGGGTTACCCGTGCCGCCGAAGAACACTGCCGCGCAACGCCAGCAAACGCAGCGGCGTTACATCGAAGGCATCACGAACCCGCGCGAGATCATGCGCGTGAGCCGGCAATTCCCGAACGTGGCCGCGTGTTCGCCCGTCCTGCGCGGCACGCTCAGCGCGCGCTCTGGCTTCGAGAACGCGACCGTCGATCTCTTCGGCATCGACGCCGCGCTCCATCTGCAAACGACGGATCTGAAACGCCAGTTGATCGCGGGCGACTTCGAAGATTTCCGCAACGGCGCTTCCTCGGTCATCCTCGGCGCCAAGCTCGCGCAGCAGCTTAACCTCACCGCGGGCGACTCCATTCAACTCCTCTCGCCCGCGGGCGAATACTGGCGCTTCACCGTGGCCGCGCTCGCGCAGAGTGGCGTCGGGGCGGTGGATGCCTCCCGCATCTACGCCCACGCCAAGATCGCGCAGACGCTCCTGCGGCGGCCGTTCTCCGCGTCGATGATCATCTACAAACTGCGCGATCCTTCGCGCGCGCCCGCGCTCGCTGAGCGCTTCGAATCGCTCTTCCAACACAACGCGCAAAGCTGGCAGGAACGCGAGGCCGGCAATCTCGCGCTCTTCATGACCTTGCGCATTTCCGCCGCCATCACTGTTTCGCTCATCATTCTTCTCGCGGGTTTCGGCATCTTCAACGTCCTCACCATGTCGGTGCTTTCGAAGGTGAAAGAGATCGCGATCCTGCGTTCGATGGGTTATCGGCGAAACGATATCAGCGCCATTTTCCTTTGGCAGGGCGCAATGATCGCGGTCGCGGGTGCACTCCTTGGCTGCCTCGCCGGCGCGCTGCTCACCTGGATCGTTTCGCAAATTCCCATCCGCGTGCGCGGCCTTATTGTCACCGACCACTTCCTCGTCGCGTGGAATTGGCAGCACTATTTCTGGGCGACAATTCTCGCCGCGCTCGCCGTCTTCATCGCCAGCTATGTGCCCGCGCGCCGCGCCGCGCATCTCCCGCCAGTCGCGACTCTCCGAGGCTCTGGACAGTGATGGTTAACCACGAAGTCTGCCTGACCTGCGAAGGGCTGGAGCGTTACCTCGGCGAGGAGGAAACGCGCGTGCACGCCTTGCGCGGCGTCTCGCTCACCTTGGAGGCGGGCACGGTCCACGCCGTGGTCGGGCCTTCGGGATGCGGGAAGAGCACCCTGCTCTACATCCTCGGTCTGCTCGATCAGCCGGACGCCGGGCGAGTCACGATCAAATCGGAAGCGGTCTCGCATTTGCCGGACGATGAGCTCTCGCGGCGTCGCACGGAATTGATTGGCTTCATCTTTCAATTCCACTTCCTGCTCGAAGATTTTACCGCGCAGGAAAACGTCATGATTCCGATGCGGCGCCTCGGTCGTTTATCGGAAGACAAGATGCTGGAGCGTTCCGCGGAGCTGCTCGATGCCGTCGGGCTGGGTGCGAAGTTGAAACGCCCGAGCCGTCATCTTTCCGGCGGCGAACAGCAACGCGTCGCGATCGCGCGCGCGCTGGCGAATGATCCGGATGTGATTTTAGCCGACGAACCGACGGGCAACCTCGACACGGAAAATTCCCACCGCGCCTTCAATCTCCTCCAGCGCATCGTGGCCGAGCGCGGCAAAGCGCTCCTCCTCGTCACGCACAATCCAGAGATCGCGGAGATGTGCGATTGGACGCACGAGATGCAGGACGGCCGCATCATTGATGTCCATCCGCGCGGCACTCGCACCGCGACATTTGCTCCATGAAAATTTTTCTCACCGGCGCGAGTTCGGGCATCGGCCGCGCGACCGCGGAAGCACTGCTCGCACGCGGGCATGAGGTCTGGGGGACATCGCGCGACCCGGCCCGGTTGCCGACCGCGGAACGTTTCCACGCCGTCGCGCTCGACCTCGGCGATCCCGCATCGATCGAGGCCGGGTTCGGACAGGCCCTCGCGGAGGCAGGCGCCCTTGAGGTGATGATCAACAACGCTGGCAGCGGCTATTTCGGCGCCGCGGAGTCCCTCTCGGACGACGAAGTCCGCGCGCAGTTTCAAACCATCGTCTTCAGCCATCTCGATCTTTGCCGGCGCGCGTTAACGGTGATGCGGAACCAGACGAGCGGCGGGCTGATCATCAACGTGACCTCGCTCGCGGCAGAGTTGCCCGTGCCCTTCATGGCCGCCTACAACGCCGCCAAAGCCGCGATGGCTTCCTTCACCATGACGATGCAACTCGAGCTCGCGGGCTCGAAGGTCCGGCTGGTCGATCTGCAGCCGGCCGATATCAAAACCAACTTCAACGCCGCCGTCATCCGCAACGGTCCGCCCGATTCGCGGATCGAAAAAATCTGGCAGGTGGTGGATCGCAATATGCAGAACGCGCCGCCGCCGGAATTGGTCGCACGGCGCATCGCGGAAATAATTGATTGCGCGCACCCGCCTCCGCGGATGATTGTCGGCGACTTTTTCCAATCCAAAGTGGCGCCGGTGTTGTTCCAACTGCTGCCGCAGCGTGTCCGGCTTTGGGGGTTGAAGAAATATTACGACCTCTAATTTTTCGCCGCGCATGACTTCCACCCACCGTCCTCCCATTACTGATGCCGTGATCCTGATGGCCGGCGCGGGTTCGCGCCTCGGCGACTCCGCCGGCGGCCTCGCCAAACCTCTGGTGCCGATCGCCGGACGGCCGCTCATCTGCCACGCGCTCGATGCGCTCCATCGCGCCGGCGTGCGCCGCATTTGGGCGGTGATGGGCGCGCAGAGCGAGAAGCTCACTGAGGAAATGCGCGCGCTCTTGCCCTCGCGGATGACGCTGCACGCGCTCGTGAATCCGGATTGGCAAAAACAAAACGGCGTCTCCGTCCTCTGCGCGGAAGGCCACGTCATCGCGCCCTTCTTCCTCGCGATGGGCGATCATCTTTACGAATTCGGAATTCTCGAAGCGCTTCTCACGCACGGCGACCGCGCGTGCGTGAACCTGGCGATCGATCGCAAGATCGACTCCATCTTCGATCTGGACGACGCGATGAAGGTGAAGCTCGAAGACGATCGCATGGTGGCGATCGCGAAGGATCTGACCGACTACAACGCGGTCGATACCGGCGTCTTTCTTTGCTCGAATGATCTCTTCGCTGCGCTCCGCCGTGCGCAAAACGACACCGGCGACTGCAGCCTGGCGGATGGTGTGCGCCTTTTGGCCGAGGAAGGAAAAATGCGCGCGGTGGATGTAGGCGACGCGTGGTGGCAGGACGTGGATACGCCCGAGATGCTGGCGCAGGCGGAAGAGGAATCAGCTCGCCGCCTGTGGCACGACCCGAGCGGGCTGCCGCAGGAAAGCGTTGCCAGCCAGCAGTGAGCTGATCCCGGCGACGAGGAAGAGCAGGTGCAGAATCACCTGCGGCCAGCCGACGAAGGCGAGGAGAAGAAACGCCAGCATGGCCATGTCGCGTTTGGTCAATTGCACCAGCCACCAGACGAAGCGCTCCCCGAGAAGGAGAATGCCCGAGCGCTCGAAAAATTCGTGGTGCCGCTGATACAAGGCACCGTGCCATTTCGCGGAAGTAAGGACGGTGCCCGTGGAACGCGTGCGCCTAACGAACACTATCCCTTCGCTCAAAGCGATCAGGCCCGCGGTTGCGATGCCTTCGGCGACGAAGAACCAACCGGTGCCGCCCGATTCCGTCGCCTGCCGCGCCAGGCCGAGACCGAGGGTGAAAGCGAGCAGGATATTGCCGACGAGATCGAGAAAACTATCGAGCCGCCGGCCAAACTCCGTCTGGAGAAACTTGGCGCGCGCAATCTCGCCATCGCAGCCATCGAGGATGCTGTAGAGCTGGAAGATGCTGCAGCCGATGATAAAGCCCGCGTAGGTGCCCTTCACAAATGCGAAGGAGGCGAGGAGCGGAAGGATGAAAATGCAGACGCTCCAGATGCTCGGCGTGATCGGCGATTTCAGCAGCAACCGGGAAACCGCGCGCGAGACGCGGCGATTAAGATGGCGCGAGACGAGGCCGTCCTGCGATTTGCCGTTGTGACGGAGGAAGGTGCGCTCGCACGAGGGGATTTCGTCTGGCTCGCGCAAGACTTCCCACGGCTGGCGTTCGCTGCCGTTCCCACCATTCGAACGCATTGCGTGTTCGAATTTCTCCGCCTGATCGCTCCACGTGCTGGCGCCGTTGCGCGCAAAGGCGGGGAGATGACCGAGCAACTCGGGCAGACTCTCGCGATACAAAAACAACCGCGTGCTGAGCACGAGATCGCAGGGCCGCGCATCGCGCAAAAACATCTCGGGATCGGCCACGAGAGTCAGCTCGGACAACGACGCCATCTCCGGCGCTGAGGCAGTGAGCTGCGGTGCGGAGGATTCCCAGTAAACGCAGACGTCCATCGGCCCGCGCCGCTGCGCGAACTCCTGCAAACAAAGCGCGAGACGATCGAGCTGGCGCAGGCCTGCGACGCGCCACCCAGCCGATTCGTCGGCTAAAATCAAGACGCGCCGCACCGGCCGCGCTTCATTCGTTAGGACATCACTGCTGTTCATCAAGCCGCCGCGAATAGATCCGATAAGTTTTGTATCGCTCGAGTCCGATGGCTTCGAGAAAGCGATTCATGAGGGTATTGTTTTCCAGCACGAGACTGCACTCGCCGTTCAGCCCTTTATTGAACATACCCGTTTCGATAATTTGTAACACCAGCATCTCGGCGATCCCGTGCCGGCGGAATTGCGGCACCACGCCTAAGGCAACCAGGCGGGCCGTTTTAAGGCGGCTCTTGTAATAGAGCAACTTCGCCAGCCCAATCGGGAGACCGAAGCGCGTCAGGCGGCCGTTGATGTGGCGCAGCGCGACGTTGATGTCCGGCACGCCGAGAATGAATCCGGCCGGTTGGCCATCTACTTCGGCGATGAGGGTCAGCGCCGGGTCCACCACCGGCCGCAGCTCTTTCGCCATGAAAGCGAACTCCTTTTTCGTGAACGGCACGAAGCCCCAATTGTGTTGCCAGGCGGCGTTGTAGACTGCGCGCAGGCGCTCGCTCTCCTCCGCGAGATTTTTCAAATTGGCCTGCCGGATCGTGGCCGTCTGGCGCTTCTTCCAGCGTCCGGCCAACCGGCTGAGACGGCTCGCCGTTTTCTCGCCCGATTCAATCCACCACGCGTAAAAGTCGATCGCCTTGGCGTAGCCGCGCGCTTCGATCAGGCGCGCGTAGTACGGCGGATTATGCGAGGTCAGCACCATCGGCGGACGCTCGAAGCCCTCGATCAAGAGCGCGCAGAGATAGTTCGTGGAATAATCGATCGGGCCGATGACTTCATTGCGCCCGCGTTGACGGAGCCAGCCTTCCGCGGCGTCGAAGAGCGCGTCGGCCACATTGTTGTCGTCGATCGATTCGAACATGCCGAAGCAGCCGACGTTCGCCTGGTGGAGCGCGTTGTAGTTCGGATCGTCGCTCGCCATGATGCGGCCGACGATCTCGCCGTCGCGCCGCGCGAGGAAGAGCGCAGCCGAACCGTGCTCGAAGAACGGATGCTTCTTTTGATCGAGAAACTCCCGGCGTTCGATGATGAGCGGTGGGACCCAGACGGGATCGTTCGCATAGATTTGCCAGGGAAACTCAATGAACGCGTCGCGTTCCGCGCGTGAGCGCACTTCAGTGACTTCGATAGCGGACGCGCTCACGAAGTTACGCGCGCGGTCAGAGCGCGGAAGGCAGCCGCGTGCTCCCTTTGCACAAAAAGAAAAAGCAGATTCAAGAGGGTGAGTTCGATCCAGAAATACCAAACCGGGCGCCCGATGAACAGGAGAACGAAAAGCAGGACCATGCGCGGATTTGTGGCCAGGCCGTTGCACCATTTCACCAGCGGAAGACAACGCGCGCGATATTCCTCCGCGAACGTTTCGCTCCAGCCAGACGCCGCCGCGGCGCGGCGTAAAGTCAGCAGCGCCGGCGCGAGCTGCTCCTGTTGGCGGGTGTAGTTGAGGTAATTCCGCAGTCCAAGCTTGCGCCAGAAGGTGCTCCAGTTCGCGCGCGCATATTCCGCCGCCACGCGCTCGGAGGAATTTTCCTCCAGGCTCCGTTTCCCGAGGACGAACTGCAGATAAGCGTTGCGATAGTGATCGATCATCATGCTCTGCAGCATATGGCTGACGCCGGCCGCGGCCGCGAGAAGCCACACGGCGGCGCTCCCGCCCTCCGCCATGTAGCGCAGACTCAAATGCAGATAGACGCTGGCGAAAACGATGTAGTCCGCGCAGCCGTCCGCGATCGCGCCTTGCAGGCTGCCGCGATTCGTTAGGCGGGCGAGCTGGCCATCGGCGTTATCGAGCGCATTCGTCAAAACATGCAGCACCATGCCGCAAATGTTCAGGCGCAGGTCGCGATAGAAATAGAGATGCCCGGCGAGCACACCCAGCGTCGCGCCGAGAAACGAGACCATGCTCGGCGTGAAATTGAGGACGGCGAAAAAACGCGCGAGCTGGTAGCCGATTGGACGATAGAAATAAACGTCCAGCCAGCTCTCAAGATCACGCGCCTTGTAGCTCGCTTCGATCGGGCGCGTCATCCCGCATTTCGCCCCCGTCTCCGCGGGGCTCAGGCTTTCTGCAGGAGTTCGGGCACGAGCGTCTCTTCGAGAATGTGCAGCGCTTCGTCGAGATCGGCCCGGGTGTGGTTCGCCGTCACGCAGGCGCGATAGCAAATGCGATCCTGCGGCACCGCGGGATAATCAACCGGTGCAACCCACAGGCCGCGTCGCCGCAATTCGTGCCCGAGCCGATACATCCGGCTGCGATCGCCAATGACCAGCGGCATGATGTAAGTGGTGGACGCTCCGGTATCGATGCCGAGATCGTTGACCCGGGTGCGGAAATAACTCGCGTTCTCCCACAGCCGCGCGCGCAGCTCCGGTTGTTCGGTCGCAATCTCGAGCCCGCGCAAAATTGCTGCCACTACCGCAGGCGGCAACGCGCAGGAGTAAACGTACGAGTGCGCGTAGAGCCGGAGATAATCCATCGTTTCCTGCGGCCCGGCGACAAAGCCGCCGAGCGCGCCGAACGCTTTCGAAAACGTGCCGTAAATGAGCGGGATGCGATCCTCGACCCCGAAATGCTCCGCCGCGCCGCGGCCATTCGCGCCGCACGCCAGCATGGAGTGCGCTTCGTCGATCATGACGGTGGCGTTGTGTTCCTCGGCCACGCCGAGCAACTCATCGAGCGCGGCGAAATCGCCATCCATCGAGTAGATGCCTTCCACGATCACGAGGGTGCGTTTTCCTTTGCGGCGGATGAGCGCGTCCTGGAGCGAGGAGGCGTCGTTATGTTCGAAGCGATCGATCCGGCAACGCGAGAGCACCGCGCCATCGCGCAGGCTGAGATGCGAGCGATTATCCATCACCGCGACGTCGCTCTTCCGCAGTAATCCCGAGATGGTGCCGAGCGCGCCGCCGAAGCCGCTGTTGAAAAGAATTGCGTCATCGCGTCCGAGGAATTCCGCGACCGCACGCTCGAGGCGGCGATGCATATCCGTCATCCCGGACAACGTCGGCGAACCGCAGGCGCCGACACCATACTTGCGCAGCGCCTCGATCGCGGCCTCCACCACTTCGGGATGATTAGCCAGGCCGAGGTAATTATAAGAACAAAGGTTCAGCACCGGCTGCGCTTCGCCGTTGTATTCGATCTGCGTGCGCACGTCCGCGCTCGCGAGCATATTCGGCTCGTAGAGCTCCGCTTCCCACGCGCCGGCTTGGCGCCATTCGGTGAAGCCCGCAGGCGGCTTAAGCAAATCGTCACTCGCGCCCACGACGAAATCGCCCAGGCTGAGCTTCGCATCGAAGCCCTGATCGGGCCCGGGCCGGGAGTCGCCTCTCATATGCACCTTTCCAAGATGCGAGGTTGGCGCGAGCAAATCAACGCCATAACTCAGTCATCCGCTGTTCCCACGCCTCGTGGTTCTTCTTCGCATCGGTGATAAAGGGGGACGCGGCGATGGCGCGGATGATAAAACGGTTGATCAACGACATGGGAAAACGCAGCGGTCGCAGCACATCCATGAAGAGAACCACGCGCACGCCGTCCGTGTCATTCCAGACTTCGTGTTCGTAGGTGTCATCGAAAAACATGCTCCGTCCCTCCTCCCAATGCGCGATCGTATCCGCCACGCGGATGCGGCATTGCGCCTCCGGCTGCGGCACGATCAGGCCGAGGTGGTAGCGGACCACGCCTTTGTAGGGTCCGCAATGCGCGGGGATATGCATGTGCGGCGCGAGGATGGAGAAAAATGCGGTCTTCGCTCCGGGTACCGCTTTGAGGAGCGCAGCGGTGCGAGGGCAGCGGGCGGCGTTCCCCGGCGTCTCCAATCCGTAGGCGAAAAAGAAAAACGTCTTCCATTTATCCTCCTTCGCGAGGTGCTTCTGGTCAGGCGAGATGTCCTGAAAGTTCGGCAAGTCCGCGCGATGCGTCATGACTACGTCGAGTTCCTCGCGGATGACCTTCCAGTTCTTCTCCAACTCCTGCGCCCAGGGAAATTGCTCCGCGGCGAAGAACGGCTGATTACCCACCAGCGAAGCGCGCGCGATCCCCTTCTGCACCTGCTGGAGGAGCTTCCGCCCATACTTCATCAACGATTTTCTAAACTGCGCCTTCATGTCCGCTTTTGTGAGCACCGCGCCGCGGGCCACGGGGCGCAACTCTTCATGCACCGGCGCGCCAAACGCAAGTCCCGGCTTGGTCGCATCTTGCCGAAAACGCGGGAACGCGCGGCGATCTTAAAGACGACGCAATGGCGACCCTAACGGGATTCGAACCCGTGTTACCGCCGTGAAAGGGCGGTGTCCTAGGCCTCTGGACGATAGGGTCAGGAAAGCGGCGGCAATATCAGAAGCCAGCCCCGCTCTTGCAAGTTATTTACCGATCAACTCGCGAGCGTGCGCGAATGGAGAGCGAGGACGAGCTCGGCGGTGCGCTGCGTGGCGCCGCGATGGACGGCGAGGGCGCGCCCGGCGTTGTCCACTAGTTGCTGTCGCAGCGCGGGATCGCGCAGCAGTTCGGCGCAACGCGTGGCCAGCTCCGCACTGTCGGCGATTTGCACCGCGGCTCTTTGTTCGAGGAGGGAAGCAGCGAGCCCGGAGAAGTTCTCCATGTGCGGACCGAAGATGACGGGCTTGCCCGCAAGGATCGGCTCGACCGGATTTTGCCCGCCGTGCGCGGTCAGGCTCTTGCCGATGAAGACAACAGTGGCGACGGCGTACCAGATGCGCAGCTCGCCGGTGGTATCGAGGAGCAGGCAATCGGGCTCCTCGCCCAAAGTCGATTCGCCCGTGCTACGCAGGCCGACGCGAAGGCCGAGTTTTTTCATCGTAGCCAGCACCTCGCGGGTGCGCTCGACATGGCGTGGCGCGAGGAGGAGGACCAGCGAAGGGAACTCCGCGCGCAGCTGGAGGAAGACGTCTCCGAGAATTTCCTCTTCGCCGGGATGCGTGCTGCCGCCAAAAAGAATCGGGCGCGCGCCATCGATACAAAAGGAGCCGAGAATGCGGAGCGGGAGGTCGGATTCGCCGCCGCTCTCGACCGAGTCGTATTTAATGCTACCAACTTCGCGAACGACTCCGCGCCGCACTCCGATCGCCGCCCAGCGCGCGACGTCTTTGTGTTCCTGCGCGCAGACCAGATCGAGACAGCGAAACGTGGGCTCGACGAAGAAGCGCACCTTGGCAAAGCGCCGCTCCGAACGCGGCGAGAGGCGCGCATTCACCAATGCCAACGGAACCCCGCGCGCTCGCGCCGCGGCCGCCAGGTTCGGCCACACCTCCGCCTCGACCAGGATGATGCGCCGCGGACGAATGGTGGCGAAAGCGAGCCGCACGACGGGCCAGAAATCGAGCGGGTTATACATTACCTCCATCCACGCGGGCGCTTCCTTTTCGGCGAAGGCGAAACCGGTCGTCGTCGTGGTGGTGAGCACGCACGCAAAGGTGGGGTCGAGTTCACGCAGCTTCGCAGCCAGCTTCAGCGCGATCGCTACTTCCCCCACGCTGACCGCGTGAATCCAATCCCGCGGCCCGCTTGCCAGCCGCGCGCGCACAGCATTGCTATAGAATCCGAAACGTTGCCCGAAATTTCGCCGGTAATTCCCGCGCCGCTGCATCTTGAGCAGATATGCGGGCAGGAAAAACAGGAGCCCGATCGGGAAGAGGAGATTGTAGAGCAGCCGGATCATGCGTCGTCCGGTGCTGTCTCGTCCACTCCCCCTGGATGTCGCAGGAAGAGCACCTCAGTGGCGCCATAAGTCTTGGCGCGCACGATTTTCCACAACGCAGGCGCGATCAACTCTTCCTCCGGCCGCTTTTCGAGAACGAAGAGCCCGTGCGGCTCGAGCAAATCCGCCAGCGCCGGATGGTCGAGGAGCATACGGGTAAACTCACCGCCGCTCTTCGTCTTCTCGTACGGCGGATCCGCCAGAATGAGATCAAAGCGTTCGCGCGTGCCAGCCCCTTCGAGGAACGCAAAGACCTCCTGCGGTCGCACGCGGCCGCCGCTTAATTTTGTCAGCGCCATGTTCTTTTCGATCGCGCGCACCGCGGCCCGGTTCTCCTCCACGAAAAGCACGGAAGCGGCGCCGCGGCTGAGCGCTTCCAGCCCGAGCGCGCCGGTGCCCGCGAAAAGGTCGAGCACGCGCGCGCCCTCGATGCTGGTATGCAGGCTGGAAAAGATGGCCGCCTTCACCCGATCCATGGTCGGCCGCACATCCGTCTCGGGCACCGCCAGACGCACGCCCCCGGCCGTGCCCGCGATGATCCTCATGGTGCGCCGCCCGGCGTGGGCGAAACGGCAGGCGGCGGAGCATCGGGCGCTGCTTCCTCCGCTGCCTTCTCTTTCTTCGGGCGGCCATCGCGGCTGCGGCGGAACCAACGATTGATCGCGCCGCCAAGGTCTTTCAAATCCTCGCCCACCACTTTGTCCATCAAGTTGGTGCGAGGATGTTCCAGGCTGCCATTCACCTGGAAGGAAACGGCCGAATAACCAGCCACCTCGGACGGCTGAAAGTTATCGCGCACCACGCTGAAGAGCTGGCCGCGGATGCGTTCGTTGATGGCCAGTTTCGATTCGAGCAGCAGATCACCGTTGAAGGCGATCGTGCCCGTCGCGGAGAGCCGGAGATTCGGTGAGGTCAGGACCAATTCGTCGATCGTGACCACGCCGGGCGTGATGTGATATTTCACATACGCCTGGTCCAGCTTCAGTTGGATCAGTTCGTCGATCTGGAGCAACTGCCCCAAGGCCACGAGCAAACTGTAGCGGCGCACCTGGCCATCCCGCAGATGGATTTCACCGGCGCCGTTAAGCGCGTTCGGGTCCGCGGTCTGGCCGGTCGCTTCGAGATGGCCTTCCAGTTTCCCCTGCACCATGCCCTCAGGTCCGCGCGCCTCGGTCACGAGCCGATCGGCCTCCAAGGCGCGGAACTTTACCATGACGGCGAAGGGCGAATCAGCCTCGCTCGGTCGCATGGTAAAGCGGCCCATCACTTCCCCGCCCGCCGCCTCAGCCGTGATCGAGGAGAAGTCCAGTTCGCTCGGATCGTAGGTGAGCGGCGATTTCAAATCGCGGAGGAAGAAGCGACCGCGCAGCGAAGTGCGAGCGATGCTGGCCGAACCACGCAACGCCGTGGCGCTACGCAGATTGGAGCGAAAGCGCACGCCTTCGAAATTGGCGATTGGCTTACGTCGCTCGTCCAGAAAGCGGAAGTTGCCGTTGGTCAGCGCCACCCGCCGAACCTCGGGCGTGAAATCAGCCGGCTCGGCCTCTGCCGTTTTTTGACTCACGGTCGCTGATACAGCAGACAGCGCCCGCGGCACCGAGGAATGGGCGGTTCCGGGCGCGGTTGCAACTACCGGCGGCGCGGCCGTTTCAGCATCCGCTTCTGTCAGCAACGTCGCCGGCAGTCGCCATTTTCCGTCGGCGTTCTGTGCCCACACGACCGTCGGATTGATGAGCGAGATTTCTTTGATCACGAGCCGGCGCGAGAAGAGCGAAGTGAGCCGCACCCGCAACCGGAACGCGTCCGCCTGTAAGAAATCGCCCGGTGCCGACGCTTCGACCTGCGGCATGGTGATCCCGGTCAGCTTCAATCCCCACCATGGAGTCACGCTGATGCGGCGGATCTTGAGCTCAGTGCCGAGCCTCTGGCTGAGCTCGTTTTCAATCCGCGCTTGTGTCTCCTTCGACTGCACATACAGATTCACCGCCAGGAGCGCGATGGCGAGGAGCGCGCCGAGCACTCCCGCGCTGAGAAGCGCGAGGCGGGTGAACTTTTGCACCCGGCAAGGTTACGCAGCGCCAGTTTGAAGAAAAGATCAAAGCCCCCGCCGTGGCATCGTGAAAGGCACCGCCGTCATTCTTAACCCCGCTGCCCGCGGCGAGCGCGCCCGGCGTTTGCACGAGCGGATTAAAACCTTGGCGCGTGGAGCGGAGCTTTGTTTCACCACCCGTGCGGGCGAAGCCGAGGCGTTGGCGCGCGACGCCGCGGAAGCGGGCTTTACGAAAATCGTCGCTGCCGGCGGCGACGGTACGGTCAACGAAGTTGTGAACGGCATCGCCGGGACAAAGGCCGCGCTCGGCCTCCTTCCCCTGGGCACGATGAACGTCTTCGCGATGGAACTGGGCCTGCCGGCCAGCGATTTGGATGCTTGTTGGCGCATCATCACCAAAGGGCACACGCGGCGCGTCGATCTGCCGAGCGCGAATGGAAAACACTTCGTGCAATTGGCCGGGGTCGGCTTCGACGCCCAGGCCATTCAGGAAACCAGCCGCTCGCTCAAGCGGAACTTTGGGCCGCTCAGCTATATCGTGTCGGCCGCGCAGATTGCGGCGCGCAAGCCACCGCGGCTGCGAATCGAATCCGAGCACGCGGTCACGGATGCCGGCTCCTTTGTCCTGGTCGGCAACGGGCGTCTCTACGGCGGGCCGTTTCCGTTCTTCAAGCAAGCCGTGATCGATGACGGCCTTTTCGATGTCCTCATCTTCAAGCGTCTCAATTACCTCGAGATCATTCGCTACATGCAGGACGTGATCTTCAGTTCCTCCATCACTTCGCCGAAGGTGGAATATTTTCAGACGACCTCGCTCCGTGTTTCGAGCGAAGGCGACGTGCCGGTGGAAGTGGACGGCGAGCTGATCGGAAATTGTCCGGTCGATTTCACCGTCCAGGCCGGCGGCTTGCGTGTGTTGGCCTTGCCCGAGAAATCGCACGGCGCCCGCGTGTGCTAACGTTCCTCCCCATGAGATTCGCTTCGCTCGCGCTCGCCCTACTCTTCCTCGGAGCCGTGGCTGCGCGTGGCGCCGAGGAGATGCCGCCGAAGCCAGCCGGATATTTCAACGATTACGCCGGCGTCGTCTCGCGGGAAGCTGCGCTGCGTTTCAATGAGCAGCTCGCGCAATTCGAACGCGAATCCTCGAACCAGGTTTTGGTCGCTGTCTTTCGCAAAATGCAGAGCGACTCCTCGATCGCCGACTACACCCAGCGGATCGCGCAAAGCTGGCGCGTCGGCCAGGCGGAGAAGGAGAACGGCGCGGTCCTCTTCGTTTTCATCGACGATCGCAAAATGTTCATCCAGGTCGGCTATGGGCTGGAGGGCACGCTGCCGGATGCGACCGCTTTCGAGATCACCGAGCGCCACATTAAGCCGCTCTTTCGCGAAGGTAACTACGAGGCCGGGTTGGGAAGGGGCATCGAGCTGATGCTGCAAGCCATCCGCGGCGAATACACGGGCTCGGGGCAGACTTTTGCGGAAGGGGGAAAGAAGAAAGGCGGGAAATGGTCGCTCTTGATACCGCTCTTATTCTTCGCGCTCTTTCTTTTCGTCACCTCGCGCGGCAAGCGCGCGCGGGGCCGGCGCGGCTGGGGCTACTCGGGCATGGGCGGACCATTCATCGGCGGATGGGGCGGCGGGAGCAGCGGCGGCGGTTGGTCGGGCGGGTCGTCAGGCGGCGGCTTCAGCGGTTTTGGTGGTGGTGGCGGAAGCTTCGGCGGCGGCGGCGGCGGTTCTAGTTGGTGATCGCGTATGAAACCCGAAGAATTCGTCGAACGCCTCGATAACCCGCGCATCGTCGCGGCCATCGCGGCGGCGGAAAAACAAACGTCCGGCGAAATCCGCGTCTTCATCCACCGCGGCAAACTTCCTGGCGATCCGCTCGTATCTGCCGGAGAGAAGTTTATCGAGTTCGGCATGACGAGCACGGCGGAGCGCAATGGCGTCCTTATTTTCCTAGCGCCGCTCGCGCAAAAATTTGCCGTGGTGGGCGATGAAGGTGTGCACCGGCAATGCGGCATCGAGTTCTGGAACGGGTTGGTCGCGCAGATGCGCGCGCATTTCCAGCGGGAGGAGTTTACCGACGCGTTGGTGGAAGCGATCGAAAATGTCGGGCGTCTCCTCGCGCAACACTTCCCGCGGCGCAGCGACGACCGCAACGAACTGCCGGATAGCGTTATCGAAGGCTAACCGCGGCGGCAAAACCCCGCGCCCGCGCTTGCAATGTCGCGCGGGTCGTGTTCATTCCCGGTCCGCAGCGAGTTTTTGAAGCTGCGCCGTTGGTCCCTGGGGTTCCGTTTCAAGGCGGGAGCCGTACTCGCCAGGGGGAACCCGGCGCTTTGGAGGAATTTCGATTTAAGATTTTCGAATTTCGATTGCCTGGCCGCATTTTGCCTCTCAATCGAAAATCCAAAATCGACATTCGAAAATAAGATTATGCCAGTTCGTTACGGTCGTTTTGAAATGCCGAAAACCCTCACCAAAGAGGAGAGTTCGGCCACTGAAACCTACGCCAAGTTCGTCGCCGAGCCTTTTGAAGCCGGCTATGGCCACACGGTCGGAAATTCGCTCCGCCGCGTTTTGCTTTCATCGCTCGAAGGCGCCGCGATCACTGCGGTCAAGATCACGGGCGCGCAGCATGAGTTCGCCACGCTCCCTGGTGTGGTCGAGGACGTGACCGACATCGTTCTCAACCTGAAGCGGGTGAAATTCAAAGCCGCCGAGCACGAGCCGCGCAAGCTCAACCTCTCGGTTAACAAAGAAGGCGAAGTGACCGCCGGCGACATCCAGGAAGTGCAAGGCTTTGAGGTTCTCAACCCCGATCAGCTCATCTGCACGCTAGATAAGAAGCACAAGTTCGACGCTGAACTCGAAGTGCGCGTCGGCCGCGGTTTCGCCACCGGCGACGAAAATAAACGCGCCGATCAGCCCATCGGCCTCATCCCGATCGACTCCATTTTCTCGCCCGTGACCCGGGTGAAATACGCGGTGGAAAACACCCGTGTCGGTCAGCGGACCGATTACGACAAGCTCATCATCGAAGTCTGGACCGATGGTCGCCTAACCCCAGACGACGCGATGCTGCAGGCGTCCGCGATTCTCCGCCATCACCTCGATGTCTTCGTGAACTTCAACGAGGACGTGATCGAATTCGACGAAACGCCAGCCGGCGTTTCCGAGGAGAACATGAAGCTGAAGAAGCTCCTGAACATGAGCGTGAATGAAATCGAGCTCAGCGTGCGCGCGGCGAATTGCTTGAACAACGCCAACATCACCACCGTGGGCCAGCTCGCCCAGAAATCGGAAGCGGAGATGCTCAAGTATCGCAACTTCGGCAAGAAATCGCTCAACGAGATCAAGGATAAGCTGCAGCAGTTGCAACTCGGCCTCGGGATGAAATTCGATCCAGGTTTGGTTGATATCCCGGCCGCTGGCGGCGACATGGTGGGCGGCAACGGCGCCGCTGATCTCGACGAAGCGTAGCCGACTCCATCCCAAGCGCGGAAAATTTTTCACCCATGAGACACCAAAAGAAGACGGTCAAACTCGGTCGCACGGCCGAGCATCGGAAAGCGTTGCTCGCGAATCAGGTCTGCAGCTTGATCGAACATCAGCGCATTAAGACTACCCTCGCGAAAGCCAAAGCCGTCCGTCCGCTTGCGGAAAAGATGGTTACTCTGGGCAAAAAAGGCTCGCTCCATGCGCGCCGCACCGCGCTCGCCGTTCTTCGGCAGAAGGATGCGGTTAAGAAGTTGTTCGACGACATCGCGCCGCGCACGGCCGACCGCAAAGGCGGCTACACCCGCATCGTGAAACTTGGCGCTCGCAAGAGCGATTCCGCACCGGTGGCGTTCATCGAATGGGTGGACGCTCCCGTGGTGACGGAAGAGCCGGTCGTGGAGGAAAAGGCCAAGAAGACGAAAACGGCCAAAAGTGGCTCCGCGTCGGATGCGAAGACCGCGCCGAAAGCGAAAAAGGCCGCGGCCAGCGAAGCGAAGTGCGCCGACTAGCGCGGTCTAGGCTCTCCTTGGGAGAGACGATCCGATTCCGAACGAGACGGCTGTCCAATCCAGGCGTGTCGGGCGTTGCTGCGCTGTACTCTTGCACGGACTTGATCCCTTGCCGTTAGTCCCGGAAACGGGACAGCTGGCTCCCAGCGTCGCTACACTTCTGTAGGAAACGAAATTTGTGGATTATCGCAAGTCCCTATTGAGAAATGGTTTATAACTATTCTCAAGGGCTGGCACGGGCCCTGCAATAAGGAACAGGACAAACCAAGACTCCTTATGAAAACCAAATCGACCTACTCGCTTCTCTTGAACGCCAACGCTGAAGAGAAAGGCCGCTCCCTTTTCGAAACTTCGATCTACGCGGTTGTTATCCTCAGCATGGCGCTTTCCACCTGGTACTTTGCTTCCAGCTCGGTCACCGTTCCAGGCCAAAACCGCGCCGAAATCCCGACCGAACGCGTAATCGCGAATACCCCGGACGAATCGCCCCTCATCGCCGCGCGCGGTTAAAGTCTGCTTTCTCGCTGCGCGAAACGGGAGGCGTTTCGCGTGGCGATCAGCTACCGCAACGGCACGAGACGCCAGTTGATCTTCCCATCGTCGGCGACTTCCAAGTAAGCCGCGCTGGCCGGGGCTCCGCGATTTGGTCGCGTGACGCAACCAGGGTTAAGGAAGCGGGTCCCTTCGCGCTTCTCATCCCGCGGTACATGAGTGTGCCCGTGCAAAAGCACGTCCACGTTTTCCGGGGTTCGCCCCGGCGGGATGTGCACGAGGCGGAAACGCACGCCGTTCCGTTCCAAATCAACAATGAGAGGCCACGCGCCTTCGCTGTCGCAATTGCCGCGCACGATTGTGAGCGGCGGTCCGAACCGGCGAATGACTTCGAGCAACGGTGGCGCACAAACGTCTCCCAAGTGCCAGATTTCATCCACGCCAGCGCTCAGCTCGTCGAGCTTGGGTGGAAGATGATCGTGGGTATCGGCCAGGACGAGGACGCGTAGCGTTGGCATACAGTCAAATCGGTTAGGCACTCGCTCCCGCGTGCCCGCGGGCGGCCATTGCTTCCGGCGCGGGCTGGACTACCTTCCGCGCGTGTCGTTCAAAGATTTTGGCCTCTCCCCCGAGGTCGTCAAGGGAACCCAGGCCATGGGGTTCACCGACCCCACCCCGATTCAGCTCCGAGCGTTTCCGATCGTTCTCGCCGGGAAAGACTTGATCGGCACCGCTCAAACCGGCACCGGCAAGACTGCTGCTTTTGCCCTTCCGATCCTGACCAATCTGGCTGCGCACGGTGCTTTTCGATGCCTCGTGCTCGAGCCGACGCGCGAGCTCGCCGCGCAAGTGGAGACCGCTTTCCGCGACTACGGACGCTTCACCGATATTCGGGTTTCTCTCGTTCACGGCGGCGTCGGCTACGGAAAACAAAAAGAGGAAGCGGCCGCCGGGACGGATGTAGTCTGCGCCACGCCTGGTCGCTTGCTAGATCTGCTTGAGCAGGGCGCAATGAACATGCGCAGCGTCAACGTTCTCGTTCTCGATGAGGTCGATCGCATGCTCGACATGGGTTTCCTCCCAGACGTGCGCCGGATCGTGGAGCAGATTTCCACCGATCGCCAAACGCTGCTTTTCTCTGCCACACTCCCGCCGGAGATAGAGCGCCTCGCTTCGTGGGTCCTGCGCAATCCGGAGACGATCGAGATTGGCGCGCAACGTTCGCCAGCTGAAACCGTCACGCACGCGGTTTATCCCGTAGCGGCCGAGCAGAAGTTCGATCTGCTTATGGCGCTCTTGGAGCGGACGAATTTCGACAGCGCGCTCATTTTTTCGCGAACGAAACACGGCGCCGACAAGATTGCAGTGCGCTTGAAGCAGGGAAAGCATTCCGTCGCAGTTCTGCACTCGAACCGCACCCAACGCGAACGCGTGGAAGCGCTCGAAGGTTTCAAGAGCGGCAAATACGAGATCATGGTGGCGACCGACATCGCCGCGCGCGGGATCGACATCGCGGGGATTAGCCACGTCATCAACTACGACGTACCGGAGCACAGCGAAGATTACGTCCATCGCATCGGCCGCACTGGCCGGGCGCAGAAAGTGGGTGACGCCTTCACCCTCATGAATGGCGAAGAACTCGGCTCGCTCCAGGCAATCGAACGCTTCATCGGCGCGAAAATCCCGCGCCTAAAACTCGAAGGCTTTCCCTACCTTTACACCGCGCTCTTCGAACCGGAATCCGTCACCGGCACCGGCAAACGCGCGATCGGCGGCGGGCGCACCCACGGCGGCTACTCCTACGGGCGTCGGCGGCGTTAGGGCAGCGCCCTCAACTCCCTCGCGGGTTTGCCCGGAGCTCATTTCCGAGCCATGATGGACGCTTCCATTTTGCCATGTCGGACCGCCTCAACACCCAGACCATCGATCAAGAACTCATCCCGGGCGCGCGCAATGCGATCCGCGATTGTTTGCGGCTGAAGCCGGACGAACGCATCACCATCATCACCGACGAAGCGACGCAGGAGATCGCGGCCGCGTTGCAAGCCGAGGTGGAGGAATTAGGCGCCGCCTCTGCGGTTTTTATCCTGGAAAATTACGCGCCGCGTCCGCTTACCGGAATGCCGCAGGTGATCCTGGAAGATCTCGCCACCTCGCAGGTCAGCATCTTTTGCGCGCAGACGCAGCGTGGCGAACTCGGTTCGCGCATGCAGATGAGCGATGTCGTTAACAAGCACCGCATCCGCCATGGCCACATGGTCAATATCAGCCGCCAAATCATGCTCGAAGGCATGCGCGCTAATTTCCAGGCGATCGATGCTTTGAGCCAACGGCTGGTCGAGCACGCGCGTCAGACGAAGAAAGTTACCTGCCGCACTCCGAACGGCACCGATTACGTGGCCGAGCTTTCACCGGAGCTGAAGTGGCTAAAGACGAGCGGTATCATCACGCCTGAAAAATGGGGCAACCTGCCGGGCGGTGAAATTTTTACTTCACCCGCCAACAGCAGCGGCATCTTTGTCGTCGATGGCGTGGTAGGCGATTACCTGTGCCAGAAATACGGCGACATCCAGGCCACGCCGCTCACGATCGAGGTGCGCGACAACCGCATCGCCTCGTTGCAATGTGAGAACGACGAGCTGCTGGAAGAATTCCGCGCCTACACGAGCACAGACGAGAACAGCAATCGCGTGGGCGAGTTTGCGGTCGGGACGAACACCGCGTGCACGAACGTAATCGGCAATATCCTTCAGGACGAAAAAATTCCCGGCATTCACATCGCCTTCGGCCATCCCTACGCCGAGCACACCGGGCAGACCTGGATTTCGAAGACGCACATCGACTGCGTGGGCCGCGACTTCGACATTTGGTTCGACGACGCCAAGGTGATGGAGCGCGGCAAGTTCCTGATCTAAGAGGATCGAGCCATTCGCGGTCGGCAAAAAAAGGCCGGACAGCGTGCGCAGATTTCCGCTAACTTCCCGGCATGGATCCGGAATTGCGCGCCCGTTTTAACGCTGACTTCACGCCCGAGCGCTACGAGGAACTCCTTCGCACCGCAAACGAATCGGAGCGCTGGCCGGTAGATTTTCGCATCTCGGAAACGCCCATTTTTTTCACGCCCGAGTTCACCGCGGAGATTTCGGCCGCGGCCGAAGCGATCGTCGCTCAGGTCCGCACACCGGAGTTTGCGAAGCATGCGGAGACCGCCATCCCGCCTGGCCTGGAAGTTCCCGGGGAAACGCCCCACCCCATTTTTCTTCAGGTCGATTTCGCGATCTGCGAGGAGGGAGGCCGGCTGACTCCACGCCTGATCGAGTTGCAGGGCTTCCCCAGTCTTTACGGCTTCCAGATTTTTTTGCTGCGCTGTATGCGCCACGCTTATCCGGCCATCCCAGCCGCGGCGCATTCATTTTTCAACGGCTACGACGAACGTTCCTACACCGAGTTGCTTCGTCGCGTTATCGTGGGCGATTCCGATCCGGAGAACGTCATCCTGCTTGAGATCGAGCCGGAGAAACAAAATACGCGGATCGATTTCGCATGCACCGAAACGCTTCTGGGCGTGCGGCCAGTTTGCCTGACGGAAGTGACGCGGCGCGGGAATGAACTCTTCTACCAGCGCGACGGACGCGAGGTGCGGATTGAGCGCGTTTACAATCGAGTGATCTTCGATGAGCTCCTGCGCCGGCCCGACCTCAGTTTCGGTTTCAATTTCCAGCATGAGATTGATCTCACTTGGGTCGGCCACCCGAATTGGTATTTCCGGATCAGCAAACATTCGCTCCCGTTCCTGAAGACAGCCCACACCGCGCGCGCGTTCTTCGCGGATGAATTTCCGGCCGGCGAGTCGTTAGGCGATTTCGTCCTTAAGCCGCTCTATTCCTTTGCGGGACTCGGGGTTGATCTGGAGCCGACGCCGGAAAAACTCGCCGCCCTGCACGATCCGCACACCTGGATTTTGCAGGAGAAAGTGGATTACGCGGCCTTCGTGCCCACGGTCGAGGGCGAGCGGTCCAAGGCGGAGATCCGCATGATGTTTCTCTGGCCGGAAGGCGGCGAGCCGATCTTGATCAACAACCTCGTGCGCATGAGCCAGGGCGCGATGATGGGAGTGAAGTTCAATAAGAACAAAACTTGGGTCGGCTCCAGCATCGCGGTGCATACCGCCTGAGCGGCTGACGACCCCGGCGATCAGCCGGACGAATGCGTGAGCCCGCGTGATTGGCGGCTGAAGAAGAACAGTAGAGAGAGCAGCCCGCCTAAAGTGAGAAGGGCCGAGACCACCGCCAGCCGGAGGGGCGAGGCATTGGCCAAAGGCGAGAGCACGCCTGCCGTGAGCGTGTTCACCGAAGTCATCAGGAAAGTCTGACAGGAAGAAGCCAGCCCTTTCTGCGCCGGAAAAATATCGAGCCCGAAGAGCACTATGCTCGGCATGGAGAGCGCCATCCCGATCGAGTAGAGGAAGAGCGGCGCTACGCTCCAGGGCAATTGCGCGGGATACAGGGCGTGAAAGCCGACATTGAGCACCGCGGCCAGCAGCATGGCGAGATAACCGAGGGCAACCGTCTGCCGGACCGAGACGCGGCCAGCCAGGCGTCCCGAAAGCGCTGCGCCCAGCATCATCCCGGTCGGGATGGGGATGAAGAGCCAATAGAATTGCGTCTCGTGCAGATGGAGATGCTGCATCAGAAAAACTGGGGCGGAAGTGATGTAGAGAAAGATGGCGGTGAAATTGAGCGCGCCCGCGAAGGCGGCGGCGAGGAACGGACCACTCGTTAGCGTGCGAACGTAGGAGCGAAAGAGAAACGCGGGATGGAGCGGATGGCGGCGTTCGGGATGGAGCGTCTCCGGCAGCTTAAGCGCACACCAAATCCAGACCGCAGTGGCGAAAAGCGCGAGGAAGTAGAAGACCGAGCGCCAACCGAACCATTCGTGCAGCCAACCGCCGAGCACCGGGGCGATGGCGGGCGCGATGGTGAAGATCACCGTCACGGTGGCCATGACTCGCTGAGCCGCCGCGCCTTCATACACATCACGGATGACGGCGCGCCCTACCACCAAGCCTGCGCCCGAAGCCAGCCCTTGCAGCGCGCGAAAGATCCAGAGGGTGTGAATGTCCGGCGAGAGAGCGCAACCCACCGAGGTGAGCGCGAGTATGACGAGCGCGACCAGGATCACGCGTCGCCGCCCCAGCGCATCCGAAATGGAGCCGTGCCACAGGCTCATAAGCGCGAAGGGCAGCAGATAAGCGGTCAGACTTTGCTGCACCTGGAGCGCGCTCGCTCCGAGCGAGGTCTCCATTTCGCGGAAAGACGGCAGGTAGGTATCGATCGCGAACGGCCCGATCATGCTCAACGCCGCGATCAGCAGCGGCAGCGAGCGCGGAACGAAAAGCGCGCCGCTCTCGGGCGCGGGGGCGGCGGCGGACATCCGGCTACAGTTCGTCCACCAGGACGTGAACGCGCAAAAAGATCGGGCGCACGGCCCCGTTACCGAGCAACGGATGGATGCCGCGATAAGTGACCGTTTCCAGCATTGGGCCCGGCCCCGGCGCGACTGAAACCAGCAGCACCTCGTTGTTCCAAATCGCGAGATTCATCGAACTTTCCGGGACGTAGAGGAGACTCGGCGCATCAGTGCGGCGGCGAAACGTAATCGTCGGATACGGCTTCAAAATATCGCCATCATCCGGGTCGGGAAAAATCGCCGTGCCCGAGACGGGCAGGATGGAACGATCGGAAACAAACGGGTTCCCGTTGAAAACGAACTCACCGAAATTCGAGATGCCGTCACGCTCAAGGTCCAAATCGGGCGCAGCATTCGCGCCGGTGAAGCCAGGGAATTGGCTGGCCCACGTGGAGTTGTAGGGCGTGTCATCGTGGACGGTAACGGAGGCCGCGCCGGGGATGCCTACGAAATATCCGGCGGTCGGCTGCACAGTTACGCTGACGGTTTCGTTGAACTCGGTCGGATTGTTGTCGGTGAGCGGAGTGAGAAAGAGCGTGACGCTGGTCATGCCGGCCGGGATGGAGATCGTGGCCGGCCCGGAATTGCCGCCTAACGAATAGTCCGCTCCAGCCAACCCCGGCGCCGTGGCGCTGCCTCCGAGTTGGAAGGTAATCGGGAGCCCGCCCGCGCCCGCCACGAGCGATGAACTGAAGGTCACACTCGCGGGTCGGTTTTCGCGCTCGTAGCCGTTCATGATTGTGGCCGCGGCAGAGACGGTCTGGACCGCAGTCGCGCGCAGCGTGAGATCGTCGATCCGGTTATTTGGCTGCGTGCCGCTCGCGCCATCGAGGGTGTAGCGCAGACGCACGGCGCTGGCGTTGTTCAAACTGGAGACGCCCGTAAAATCGACCGTCTTGTTCGAGAACGTGGTCGAGGTGGTCGCGGTGTTTACGCCGGGCAGAACGGTAAACGGACCACCATTCACACTCCACGACCACGTTCCACTGCTGTAGCCGGTGGACGTGCCGCGGGTGGCGAAGCTCACGCTGAGGCCGCTGTAACCAGCCATGGAAAACGCGATCTCAATGTAGGTGCCGTTGCCGGCTGTCCCTTGCAACGTGAGCGCCTGGCCGGTGACGCCGCTCGTGTTCGTTACCATTCCGCCCCATGCGCCGAAATCGATCGTCCCGTTGCCAGAGCTGGCCGCGAGCGGATTGGAATACGGTGTCGCATCGAAATTCCAGTTCGCGATGTTTGGCGGGAGAGTGAGCACGAGCGAAAGCTGGATGTTCCCGAACGCGCCGCTCACACCGTCCACCGCGAAGCGATAGGTAACCCCGGCCGTCGCGATGAAACCGAAATTACTCGTTGCCTGCTCGCCCGCCCCGCCGCTGGCGGCGACGGGTGTCAACGCACTCACGCTGCTGCCGGTGTAAACGCCGAGCAGCGTGGCGAAGTTGCTCCCGTCCGTGCTCACCGCCACCTCGCCCGAGGCCGGCGCGGTCCAGCTCCACCAGACCGATTTGCCGCCCGGGCTGCCGCCATGGTTCGGCTCGCCGGTTTGCTTGGTTGCATTCGCGTTGGTGCCGCTCGCGGAGGTGGACGAGCCGCTGAGGGTGAATGAATTCGCAAAGTCATCGTTCGCCGGCGGCGGTGGCAAGGCGAGCCAGAGTGCGGCGTTTGTGATCAGCCGAGCGTCGTCGCCGTTACGATCGTCCCAGCCATTAAAGAGCGTGTTGCCGGCCGCGCCCGTACCATCATCGAAGGGCGAGCTATCGCCTACCGCGACGAATTTCCCCGCGCCAAATTTTCCGTAGGCGACCATGACGTTGCTGTTGGTATGCGAGCTACTCGTCCAAACCGCCGCGCGCACGGTCGAGTTGCGCGACGGGTCGATCGTGAGCGAGGCGCCGGCGGCGTAGAGAAAACGCGTCACCGTCCCGGCGGCGCCGTGCGTGAGCGGATTGTCGAGCGCGCTGTCCGCCGTCTCGTTGTTCGGCGAGATGCTGTCCGGATTAATCGTCACGCCGAAGGGCGCGGCCTGCACGCCGTTGTTGGTGAAGAGGTCGTTCCAGATCGCGACCGAATCCCAGCCGTCGCCATCGCGATCGGAATTAATGTGATCGGCGCAGAGAAACAAACTTCCGCCCGCCTGCACGTAGCGCACGATCGCGCTTTTCTCCGCCATGCTGAAAACCCGATTCGGTTCGATCACCGCGAAGACGTTGTAATTCGAAAGATCCTGCGCGTTCGTGCCGTCGCCGAAAGTGATGCGCCCAGAGACCGGGAGCGTTTCCACACGATGGCCGCGCTTCACCATCGCGATACCCCACGCGGAGATGCCGCCAGTCCAATACGTCTCCGCCGTGTTTGCGGTCACATTCTCCTGCGCGGGAGTCGGGATGCGTTGCGGATTGCTGCCGTCCTCGTCGATCACCCAATCCGCGTTCCCGGCCGTCTCCGCATGGCTGGCATCGAACAGAAACGTGGCCGCGCGCGCTGACGGAAAGCTCAGCGCGAGCAGACAGAGAAAGGCGAGCACAGCAGCTCGCGCGATGAGCGGGGCGGGAGTCACAGACGAGGAGCGGGGACTCTACGTCAGGCCACGCGTCTGTCGATGAACGCCGCGAAGTTTTTGTGAGCGATTACGACCTCGGGGTTGTGCCGGGTTCGGGAATGGTCAGGCCTTCGTAGGTCTCCCGCACAATGTGATCCACCACTTCCCGCATGTCGCGCGTGCGGGCCCAGACCTCGAGCTGACGATCGGCCCCGTTGCCCTCGCGCATGATTCTCTCCACGTGGGCCAGCTCGGGCGCGCTTCCCAGTTCTTGCAACTCGGGCCCGATGAATTCCAGCATCTCATTCAAGAGCGAGCGCGCCTCCATTTCCCGCTCCCGACCGAAGTCGATCAGCTTGCCGTCCAAGCCGTAGCGCGCCGCGCGCCAACGATTCTCATCGATTAACCGCCGGCGATAGATGCGGAAGCTGAGGTTTTGCCGCTGCAGCTTGTGCAGCTTCACGATGATGGCCTGGATGATGGCAGCCAGGGCGATCGTATCGTCCACGCGCGACTGCGCATCGCACACTCGCACTTCGAGCGTGTCGAAGAACGGATGGAGCCGGATGTCCCACCAGATTTTCTTCGCGTTATCGACGCAGTTGGTGCGGACGAGCAGCTTGCAATAATCCTCGTACTCCGAGAGCCCCTCGAAGGCGTCGGGAATGCCGGTGCGCGGGAAACGTTCGAAAACTTTCAGGCGATAGCCCTTGAAACCGGTGTTGCGCCCGACCCAAAACGGCGAGTTGGCGGAGAGGACGTAAATGTGCGGCAGGAAATAGCGCGCCTGATTCATGACGTGGATGGCCATCTCGCGATCGGGAATGCCAACGTGGACGTGCAAACCGAAAATGAGGTTGGCGCGCGCCACCTGCTGCATGTCCTTCACGATCGTTTCGTAGCGTTCCCCTTCCGTGATCCGCTGATCGTGCCAATGCGAAAACGGATGCGTGCCGGCGGAGGCAAACTTCGTCCCGCCGCGCGCGGCCAGTTCTCCCAGCTCCGTCCGCAACCGGATCACCTGCTCACGCGCTTCCGCCGCCGTCCGGCAAACATCTGTCCCCGTCTCGACCACAGACTGATGCATCTCGGGCTTGATCCGCTCCTGCATCACCACTTTGCCGTCGCCCAGAATTTGCTGGATGTGCGACTTCAACTCGCGCGTCTCAGGATCGACAATCTGGAATTCTTCTTCGACGCCGAGCGTGAAGACGTGGTCTTTTTGCATCGCTCTAATCAAGCGCCAAATCGTTACGCGACGCAAGTCTGTGTCGCTCGCGGCTGGCCAGACGCGGCCGGGGATGAAAGACTGCCCGCGCCATGAAGCTCGAGCAAAGCACCGACGCGGTCGTCATGATCCGGCCCTATCGTTTCTATCCCAATCCGGAGACGGCGGCCGATAACGCTTTCCAGAAGTCTGTCGCCGAGGGCGAATTGCCGGCCGTTTCCGAGCGGGCGCGGCTGGAGTTTGATTGCGCAGTGGAAATCCTGCGCGCGGCGGGCGTGACCGTGCACGTGGTCGACGACACTGCCACGCCGGAGAAACCCGACGCGGTCTTTCCGAACAACTGGTTTTCCACTCATCACGACGGCCGGGTAGCGCTCTACCCAATGTATTCCGCCGCGCGCCGGAAAGAGCGCCGGCACGACGTGATCGAGACGCTGCGCGAGCATTACCAGATCGCGGAAGTGATCGACTACTCAGGGTTCGAGGCAGATGACCGCTCGCTCGAAGGCACCGGCAGTCTCGTTCTCGATCACGTAAACAAAATCGCCTACGCCTCCCTCTCGCAGCGCACCCATCCGGAAGTGTTGAAGAAATTTTGCGACGATTTCGGTTACGAGCCCGTCCGCTTCCGGAGCGAGAGCGCGCCAGGCCGCGTCATCTACCACACTAACGTCATGATGTGTGTCGGCTCCGAGTTCGCGCTCGTCGGCCTCGAGAACATCCCCGATGAAGCGGAACGCGACGGCGTGCAAAATCTTCTCGAAGCCAGCGGGAAGGAAGTGATCGAGCTGAAGCGGCAACAGATCGCGGAGTTCGCCGGCAACGCGATCGAGCTGCATAACCGGGAGGAAAAATTGCTCGTCCTCTCCGCGCGCGCAGCCCGCGCCCTC
This sequence comes from uncultured Verrucomicrobiae bacterium, assembly GCA_963788065.1. Classification (GTDB taxonomy): domain Bacteria; phylum Verrucomicrobiota; class Verrucomicrobiia; order Chthoniobacterales; family UBA10450; genus JACCTI01. The sequence continues at coordinate 711,645 of CAWBFF010000008.1, read as the reverse complement.
ACGGGGATGCAGCGCGCTACGATCGCGAATTACGCCCGGCTTATCCCTTTGGAATTACCCACCATCGAGCTCGCCGGCGGCAGCGCACGCTGCATGATCGCGACCATTCACCTGCCGCGCCTTTCGCAGTCTCGCGGGTAAAGGCCTCGGCCCGGCACCGTTGTCGCCGGAGTTGGCTCTCTCGTGCCCATAGCGTAAGGTCGGCCGATGCCTTCCGAAACCGTCGAACTCCGCGGCCACATTATCGACTCCTTGATTTTGCCCAAGGTGCTGGACGAAATCCTGACCCGCGGCGGCAAGTTTAAGATCGGCGAAATCAAGATCGGCCAGAACCGCATCGATCAGAGCTACGCCAAGATCGAGGTCTCAGCTCCGAAGGAAGCGCTGAGTGAGATCATCCTGCGTTTGCGTCAGCACGGTGCCGCAGTGCTGGAACATGCGGATGTAAAACTGGCGCCCGCCCCGATGGACGGCGTGTTCCCTGATAACTTTTACGTCACCACGAATCAGCCCACCTCCGTCCGCTTCGGCGGCGCCGAGATGGAGTCTGCGCCCGCGATCATGGATTGCGGCATCGCCGTGGACACCGGGGAAAAGCGCGCGCGCACTGTGCGCTTCCACGAAGTGAAGGCTGGGATGCAATTCGTGACCGGCCATAAAGGCGTGCGCGTCACGCCGGCCGAGCGTTCCACTGCGCGCACAGACACGTTCGAATTCATCACCAGCGACATCTCGGTCGAACAACCAAAGAGCGCGGTCATTCGCGAAACGGCGCGGGAATTCAAACGCGTCCGCGCGGAAGGCGGCAAGACTCTCCTCGTCGCAGGTCCGGCCGTCGTTCATACTGGCGCAGCTGAGCACCTGGAGAAGCTAATCCATGGCGGCTACGTGGATGTGCTCTGCGCCGGAAACGCGCTCGCGGTGCACGACATCGAGCACGCGCTCTATGGCACTTCGCTCGGGATGGATCTGGAGCGCGGCTCACTTTCCGACCGCGGGCACGAGAATCAGTTGCGCGCTATCAACGCCATCCGCTGCGCGGGCAGCATCGCCGCCGCGGTGGAATCGGGCCTCCTCAAAAAAGGCATTCTCCACGCCTGCGTGCGCAACGGCGTCTCGTTCGTCCTCGCGGGCTCGATTCGCGACAACGGCCCGCTCCCCGATGTGATTACCGATTCGCTCGCCGCGCAGGAGGCGATCCGCGAACAAATCAAAGGCGTCTCAATCGCGCTCATGATGGGCTCGATGCTTCACTCCATGGCCGTGGCCAGCCTGCTCCCGGCGGGCGTGAAAACCCTCTGCGTGGACATTAACCCGTCCGCGGTGAGCAAGCTCACCAACCCACGCAATTTCCAGGCGCTGGGCCTCGTCACCGATGTCGAATTATTCCTGCGCGAATTCTGGCGCCACCTCGAGGCGAAGGATTCCAGCGTCGCGGCCAAATAAGGAACGCACATGCACCGTTTGCTTCTTTGTCCGCCGGATCACTACAGCATCCAGTACGAGATCAATCCCTGGATGAGCAAATCGCGCGCGGCGGACACGCCGCTCGTGCAGGCGCAGTGGAAAGGGCTCTTCGACACGCTCTCCGGGCTCGACACGAAGGTGGAGACGATCACGCCCGCGCTCACTTTGCCCGACATGGTTTTCACGGCCAATGCCGGGCTCACCGTCGGCCAGCGTTTCATCCCGAGTAATTTTCGACACGAGGAACGTGCCGGCGAAGCGCCGCTCTTCGCGCAGTGGATGGAGGAGCGCGGCTATGAAATCGTGTGGTTGCCGAAGGACTTGTATTTCGAGGGCGAAGGCGATGCGCTCTTCGGCGGCGACGCGCTTTTTTGCGGCTACAAATTCCGCACCGACATCAATTCGCACCGCGCCGTGGCCGACATTCTCGGTTGCCTCGTCATTTCGGTCGAGCTGGTCGATCCGCGCTTCTACCACATCGACACCTGCTTTTGTCCTTTGCCGGACGGCGGCGCGATGTGGTTCCCGGCCGCGTTCGATGAATACGGCCAGCGCGCCATTCGCGATCGGCTGCCGAATTTGATCGATGTGCCGGAAGCGGAAGCGGCTGGGTTTTGCTGCAACGCCGTTGTGCTCGGAAAGGATATCGTCCTGCCCGATGGCGCGAAGACTGTGATCTCGATGCTGACAGAGCGTGGCTACAAGTGCCATCCGCTGCCGATGAGCGAATTCCTGAAAGCGGGCGGCGCCTGCAAGTGCCTTACCATGCACATGCCGCAGCGGGAATCGGTCTGAGCCCGCGTTAACTTCGCTTACGCGACAACTCCGCTTCGATCTTTCCCAGCGGCAGGCAATTCATCACCTCGGCTTTCGTGAGCCAGCCCTTCCGCGCCACGCCCACACCGAACCACAAATCCTGGAGGCGCTCGACGCCGTGCGCGTCGGGATTGATCACGCACTTCACGCCCTTCTCTTTCGCCAGCGGCCACCAACGCCAATCGAGATCGAGCCGCTTCGGCGCCGCGTTGATCTCGATCCACGTCCCGGTCGCGGCGGCCGCCTCGATCACCGCGGGAATATCGACCGCGTAGCCTTCGCGCCGCAGCAGCAGGCGTCCGGTCGGATGCGCCAGCATGGTCACGTAAGGATTCTCCAGCGCGCGCACGATGCGACGCGTCATCTCCGCTTCGGGCAAGGTGAACGCGGAATGCACCGAGACGACCACGTAGTCGAGTTGCGCCAGGATTTCGTCCGGAAAATCGAGCGAGCCGTCGCGCAGGATGTCGCATTCCACTCCCGCAAAAATGCGGAAGTCCTTCCGCTCCGCATTCAGCCGGCGGATCGTAGCCAGTTGCACGCGGAGCCGCGCTTCATCAAGGCCGTGCGCCTGGATGGAGCTGCGGCTGTGATCGGCGATTCCGAGATATTGCAAACCCAGTTCCTCCGCCGCCGTCGCCATATCCTCGAGCGAATTGCGACCGTCGCTCGCGGTGGTGTGACAATGAAACGTCCCGCGCAGATTCTCCGGCTCCAACAATCGCGGCAGCCTCCCTTCCGCTGCGGCTTCGAACTCGCCGGCGTTCTCGCGCAACTCCGGCGCGATATAATCCAGGCCTAACGAGCGGTAGAGATCCGCTTCCTCGCGGATCTCGGGGATGGCTGCGCCGGCTTTGCGTTTCCGTTTGGCCGCGGGATCGACCGGGGCCGGGCCGAGACGATACTCATTCAAGGTCCAGCCCTGCTGGAGCGCACGATTCCGCACCACCACGTTGTGCTCCTTGCTCCCGGTAAAGTAGTTGAGCGCGAAGGGATACTCCGCCGAAGTCACCACGCGCAGATCGCATTGAATGCCGGAGCGGAGCCGCACGCTCGTCTTCGTTGCACCCTGCAGAATAACCGACTCCACCAGCGGATGCGCGACGAAGGCCGCCGTGATGGCGTCCGGCGCCGAAGTCGCGACGATGAAATCGAGATCGCGCACGATCTCTTTCCGGCGCCGATAACTGCCGGCGATGCAAACATGCAGCGCATCGTCGAGCGCGCGCAGATCGTTCTGCAACGTCTCCGCCTCGGCCGCGATCGCGCCAAGCGTGAACGACCCGGCATGCTTCGTCCGGTCCGCGATCGCGCGGCAGAGTTTTTCCTGCGTGGTTTTGCCAAAGCCGGGCATCTGCGCGACTCGATCGGTGGCGCAGGCTTCCTGTAACTGCGCGATCGAGCTGACCTGCAGCTGCTCGTAGAGCGCTTTGATCTTCTTCGCGCCCAGACCCGGGATGGTGAAAAGCTCGAGGATGTCTGGCGGAAATTGCCCGCGTAGATCTTCGAACGCCGGCGACGCGCCCGTTGTGACCAAATCTTTGATCACGCCAGCGATCGCCTTGCCGATGCCCGGAATCTTCTCCAGCACGAGCGGGTCGCTCAATTCGGCCACGCTTCCGCCCCAAGTCTCGAGAGAACGCGCGGCGTTCGTGTAAGCGCGAATCTTGAATGGATTCTCCGCCTTCAACTCCAAGAGAGTGGCGATCTTTTCCAGCGTCTCGACGATCCCGGCTTTATCCACTTGGAGACGGTTACCAGAGAATCGGCGTCCGTCGATCTCGGAGCTCGCCAGCGCTTTCAAGCCGAGCGTGTGCAAGCGGCGCAGCGGTGCTAACATTTTAGACCTTTCCCGTATGTTAACCCGTCAGCATCCGCGCAATTTTTTCCGCCAGATCGTCTTCGTCGGCTTCGTCGGATGGCTCGCGCTCGCTCCCGCTGGCGCCGTTATCCTGCTCGGCACCGCCGACCCGAGCGCGAATACGACCGCGCCCACTGGCCCGCTCGCGAACAGCGGCTGGCAGTATCAAGGGACGTTCGGCGGTTTTCTCGGCACCCCGATCGCGCCAAATTTCTTCATTACCGCAGCGCATATCGGCGGCGGACCGGGCGCCACGTTTACTTATCAAGGCGTCAACTACAACCTGGTGCAGGGGTTTTACGATCCTTTCACCGACCTCGTCATCTGGCAGGTCGACGGCACCTTTCCCTCTTTCGCTCCGCTCTACACTTCGGGCGGCGAGACGGGCCAGCGGCTGGTCGTTTTCGGACGCGGCACACAACGCGGCGCCGAAGTGCTAAAGAACGGCACGCCGCGCGGCTGGCTCTGGGGCGCAGGCGATGGCGTGCAGCGTTGGGGCGAGAATGTCGTCGCCAGCATCGTCTCCGGTGGCCCGTTGAACGACTACGTCTACGCGACCTTTGACGCCACCGGCTCGGCAAATGAAGCCCATCTTTCGGTCGGCGATTCGGCGGGCGCGGTCTTCATTCAGGACGGCGCGACCTGGAAACTGGCCGCGATCAACTACGCGGTGGACGGTCCCATTTACACCACGAATACCGGCGGCGGCGCGTTCGATGGCGCGCTCTACGACGCGCGCGACTTTTATTATCGGAACGACGACAACACCTATAGCCTCATTGCCGGGCCCAGCGCGGTGCCGACTGGTTTCTATTCCTCGCGCATTTTCTCGCGCCTCGCCTGGATCTACAGCGTGATCGATCCGAGTGGGGACGCGAATGGCAACGGCATTTCCAATCTGGTCGACTACGCGCGCTCGCTCAACGCGCCGGCGCCGCTCGGATTGGGCGCGCCCACTGCCCTGCGCGAGCCCGGCGCTCTCTCCATCATCTATCGCCGACTCGTCATGGCCGGCGCTCCGCAGTACGTCGTGCAAAAATCCGTCGACGCGCAGAGTTGGACGACTGTGGCCGCTTCCGAATCTCTCGTGGCCGTGACCGGCAACGTGCAGACGATCAAGGCGCAGGTGATCCTGAGCGAGACGCGCGCTTTCCTCCGCGTGCTCATCTCTCCGCCGGCACCCTGACGCGGGACGCAGCAAGCGCGGAGTGTCGCGCATCAACCCAAGCGCGTTTTCAAGAACCGTTTTCGTGCGCTGGGAACGATGGCGCAGCCATGCCAGCCGGGATAGGTTCGGCGGTGTTCGCCCGTTGGACGAAATCTTGGCAATGGCTCGCAGCTGGTCTGCTCAGTTTGCTCGCGGTGTTTTTGCACAGCGTGAACTGGCAATACGCCGGCGGCCTTTGGCGCGATGAAGCGGCGGCAGTGCGGCTGGCTTCCTTGCCGTCGTTAGGCGCGATCTGGACGCAGCTCGAACACGAATCGTTTCCGCTGCTCATCACGATGCTCTTGCGCGGTTGGAATGCGCTTGGCTTGGGTGCGAGCGATCCGACGTTGCGCGGGCTCGGTCTCTTGATCGGGCTGGCAATCCTGGCTGCGCTCTGGTGGAACGCCTGGCGCCTGTCTTCTTCACCGCCGCTGCTTTCGCTTCTCTTGTTCGGGCTGAGCCCGATGGTGATCCGTTGGGGGGATTCTTTGCGCGCTTACGGGATCGGCGCGTTTCTTATTCTCCTTACCCTGGCGGCGGTCTGGAGCGTGGTGCGGTCGCCTAACCGCGCGAACGTCTGCCTTGCGCTCATCGCCGGCATCCTTTCCGTGCAGGCGCTCTACCAAAACAGCTTCGTCCTGGCTGCGCTTTGCCTGAGCGGCGCGCTCGTCACCAGCCGTCGCGGCAATTTCAAACGCGCGGCCCTCATCCTCGCGCTCGCAGTGCCGGCCGCGCTTTCGCTGTTGCCATATCTTGGCGTGATCCGGCGCGCGAATCAGTGGAACGTCGTCACCCAGGCGCCGCTCGATCTGGCGCGCATTGGGACCGTTCTGCATCGCGCCCTAAGCGATCCGGGGCCGCTGCTATTCTGGCTTTGGATCGGCGCGCTTGTGCTCGCGCTGGCCGCCGCCATCGCGCTCATCGCACGACGGAAGGATGACAGCGAGGAAACGGATCTGGCTTGGTTTCTCCTCGGCGTCATGGTGCTGACGACGGTCGGTTATTTCATCTTCCTGAAGCTGGCGAAGTTTCCAACTGAGGTCTGGTATTACCTGGTTTGGATGTCGGTCATGGCCGTGGCCATCGACGCGCTCGTGGCGCGCACCGCGCGCGCCAATTGGCTGCGCGGCGCGCTCTGCCTCATCGTCGTCGCGGCGGCCGCTTTCATGAACGGCGGCGCCCGCCAGCGCTTGCAGGAGCGGATGACCAATCTCGACCTCGTTGCGCAACGTTTGAACCAAGCAGTCGCGCCAGGCGATCTCGTCCTGGTTCACCCATGGTTTTGCGGCGCGACCTTCCACCGCTACTACGCTGGGTCGGCACCCTGGATGACGCTGCCGCCCCTCAAGAATTCGGGGCTGCAACGACTCGACTTATTCAAGGAACAACTCCAGATCGAGGACCCAATCGAGCCGGTGCTTGCCGCTATGGAAGACGTCCTCCGGCGCGGCGATAGCGTCTGGCTGGTCGGCTATTTTTTATTCCTGGATCCGCCGCAGCCGGCGCCGCAACTGTCCCGGCCGGGCGAAGGACCGGAGGGTTGGCGCGAGGAGCCCTACATGGTGGCCTACGGCATGCAGGCCACGTATTTCATTCAGAACAATGCCCTGCGCGGCGACCTGGTCGATATCCCGCTCGAGCAGAAAGTGAATCCTTTTGAGAACCTGCCTGTGCGCGCGGTGTCTGGCTGGCGCAGTCGTTACTAAACAGGGCGCCAGAACCGGCGCGCTGCGAATAGGGAATGACAAAAAAATCGCGTTAAGGTACTCTCGTTTTCATGCGCCTATCCGGCCGGAAATCGTCTTCCTTTATCCGGCCTTGGACACAACGGCAGCGCTTCGTCCTTATCTCGCTGATCACGCTGAACGCGCTCGCGTTCGTCGCTCAGGTTTTTCTCGAAGCGTATCAAATCGGCTTCGTCCCGACCTACCTCGGGCTGAGCGGCGATGGGATCCAAAACGCTTACGCCTGGCAGTTTCTCTTCACCCCATTCCTGCACAGCGGCCCGTGGCATTTGCTCGGTAATACCATCGTGCTCTACCTGCTCGGACGCGATGTGGAGTGCATCGTGGGGCAGCCTCAATTCCTTCTCCTGTACCTCAGCGGCGCGATCGGCGGTGAGTTGAGCCATCTCTTTCTCATGCCTTCGAGCACGGTCCTGCTCGGCGCTTCCGGAGGCGTCGCGGCGGTCCTCGTGGCTTACGCGACAATTTTGCCGGAGCTGGAACTAGGCGCCACGCGCGTCTTCGGCCTGCGCTTGCGGCTGACCGTTAAACACGTCGCGTGGACCACCTGTGTCGGCGGAGCGATTCTGCTCCTGGTTTGGCGCGAGGGCACAATCACTCACAGCGCCTATCTCGGCGGCTGCTTCGCGGGCTGGCTCTACGCTCATCTCCTCGGTTTCGGCCGCGCCTCTTTCGTACAGCGAGCGCTCCACCAGCGGACGGCTAACGTCGAGCGCCATCGGCAGATGTCCGCGGAGCAATTCATCGCTGAGGAAGTGGACCCGCTGCTGGAGAAAATTTCGCGCGAAGGATTGCAAAGTCTCACCCGCACCGAAAAACGCACACTCGCGCTGGCGCGGGAAAAACTCGGCGCGAAAGCCTGATCCCGCGGGACGCCAGCGCGCGCATCCCTCCGATGTTCGACCGGGCTGCGGAAAGGCCTTAGCTGTCTCCGATGGTTGCCGCCGAAGCCTGGATCAAAGAGAAAGCCGCGGGCACGCTGCATCCCGGGCAGGTGGAGCGGACGCTCAGCACCCTTCTCGAAAACTGGCCGCGCGGAGAAGACGACCTGCGCAGCGTGCTCGAGAGCTTCCCGCTCGGCGAAGCGGCGCTGCTGCACCTCATCTCCGTCTCCAGCATTGGCGCCGCCCGCATGGCGCGTGATCCGGCGATTCTACTCTGGTTGCGCAATCCGGAGATCTGCGCCGACCGGCGCGGGCCGAATCAGATGCGCCACGAACTCCTCCGCACGGCGGGGAACGGCTCCGTCAGCGAAGATAACTTTCGCGCGCTTCGCGTTTGGAAAGGCCGCGAGATGCTGCGGATCGCGTTGCGCGAAGTGGCCAACGCGGCCCCGCTCGAGGAGACCACAGCGGAGCTTTCGCAACTCGCAGAGATCTGCGTCGCGCAAGTATTGGCCCATTGGGACGCGGAGCTGCGCAACCGTCTCGGCGCACCCGCTGCAGAATTTACCGTCCTCGGGTTGGGCAAGTTGGGAGGGCGCGAATTGAATCACAGTTCGGACATCGACGTGCTTTTTTTCTACAGCGAAGAAGGCCAGGTCACGCCGTCGCTCAGTTATCACGAATGGTTCAGCCGGCTGGCCACAAAGGTCTTCGAAACCTTCGCGAGCAAGGCGCCGGCCGGTCACCTTTTCCGCATCGATCTGCGTCTGCGCCCCGAAGGATCTACGGGCCCGATCGTGCGCTCGCTCGCCAGCCTGGAGAATTACTACGCGGGCTTCGGCGAAATGTGGGAACGGCTGGCCTTGATCAAAGCGCGCGGCATCGCAGGCGATGAAGAACTCGCCTACGACTTCCTGCGCGAACATCAGCCGTTCATTTATCCGAAGACGGCCACGCCGGAATTGCTCGATGAGATTGCCGCGATCAAGCGCCGGATCGAACGCGACATCGTCGGTCACGTTGACTTGGATCGGAACGTAAAACTGGGCCGTGGCGGGATTCGTGAGATCGAGTTTGTGGTGCAAGCGCTGCAACTCCTGCACGGCGCGCGCCACGCGTTCCTTCAGGAAACGAGCACCCTCAAAACGCTCACCGCGCTCGCTGAACTCGATCTCCTCCCCCGCACCGAAGCGCGCGATCTCGAGCACGCCTACCGTTTCCTCCGGCGCACGGAGCATCGCTTACAGATGGAAGCGGAACAGCAAACGCACACCATCCCAGAAGAACCGGAGGCGCTCGACCGCCTGGCCCGCAGCCTGGGCTTCGCCACGCCGCAAGAATTCTTCGCCGAACTCGGGCAGCACACTGCGCGGGTGCGCGCCGTGTTTTCCCGCATCATCGCGGAGCGGCCGCAGGATAAGGAGTCGAAGGAATCCGAGCTGGAGATCTTCGCCGATCGCGCGCGCGCCGCGAAAATGCTGGGGCAACTGCAGCAAGGGCAAGGCATTCTCCACATCGCCCCGCGCACCCGGCAGATCTTTCGCAAGCTCAGCCCCATGCTCCTACGGGAACTGGCGACCACGCCAGACCCGGACGCGACGCTGATTCAATTCGTACGCTTCGTAGAAGCCTACGGAATGCGCAGCCTGCTCTTCGAGTTGCTCGTGAGTAATCCACGCCTCCTGGAATTGCTCGTCAAAACCTTCGCCGCGAGCCGCTACGCGACCGATCTCCTGATTCGCCGGCCGCAATTTCTCGAGGAAGTCACGCGACCTGGCATGCTCGACCGCAGCATTAGTGTGGAACGGCACCTGGTGGCGCTACGCGCCAGCGGCGCGGCGGCGGGTGCGCTCGATCCGGTGCGCGCCTACTGGCAGCTTCAGACGCTGCGCATTTTGTTACGCGATGTGCTGGGCGCAATCGATCTCGCGGCGCTGCATCGCGAACATTCCGCGCTCGCAGAAGCGTGTCTGATTTTCCTGCACAGCCTGCTCGCGCCGGATGGCGATCCGACCATTATCGCGATGGGAAAATTTGGTGGACGCGATCTGAGTTATGGCGCGGACCTCGATGTTCTTTTTGTAGGGGAGAACACGCGCGCCGCGCAGGAGATTCTGGTCGAGATGGGGCGCGCCACGGCGGAGGGGTCGATGGCCACGCTCGATGCCCGCCTCCGTCCGGACGGCGAGAAAGGGCTGCTCACTTGCTCGGTTGGCACCTACGCCGCCTACTACAGCGGCCGCGCGCAGCTTTGGGAAATCCAGGCGCTGACTCGGGCGCGCGTGATCTGCGGTGCGCACGGCGACGAGTTTATTCAGGTGGCGCAGGCTGCCTGGCGCGCGGCGGGACAACGTCCGGACTTATTCGCGCTCATCGACGCCATGCGTGAGCGCATCCGACGTGAACGCGGGAGTGGCGTGGAGGCTTTGGAATTCAAGACCGGGCTCGGTGGCTTGGTCGAGGCGGAGTTTCTAGTCCAGGCTTTGCAGATGCGTGCGGGCGCGTGGAATCCGCAGCTCGCTCTCGCGCTCACTGACTTACGGCAACTGGGCGTCGTCACGGATGAAGCCGTTGGCGTTCTGCAACGGAGTTACGATTTCCTGCGCCGCTGCGAAGCGGTCCTGCGCCGGGTGGAAAACAAAGGCGTGGCGACGTTGCCGCCTGATGAGGCAGGGCAGAGGCATCTCGCTCGTTTTTTGGGCGCGAAGGATTTGGCGAGCTTTGGGGAGCAGTATCGCGTGGCCCGCGAGAGCATTCACGCCATCTACGCTCATTACCTGCAGCGCGGATAGTCCGCGGCAGCGTTACGAACGCGCGATCGCGCGAAATGCTTCCTGTAGAACGACAAGGCTGACGAAGATGCCGACTCCAACGATAAGTCCGAGCGCGACGAGGACGCTAACGACAAAGAACCAATCGCTACGCGTAGCTTTGCGTTGGCTGCGCGCGCCGGCGCTGTGCTTCTTCAGCAGCTCGTAGTTGCGCGCATTTGATTTGAACCAAAACGAAAAAGCGTCGCCGATGCCGGGGATAATGCCGATGATTTCGTTCAGCAGAATGTTCACCGCCATGCGGGCGAGGACAATTTTCGGCATCCCAGCGCGGGCGGCTTGAATCAGAGCCATCGCGGAAACGAGCGCGGAACCGGTGTCGCCCAATCCGGGAATTAAGCCGATGAGTGGATCGATCCCGATGCGGAAATTTGTACCGGGGACGCGGACCAGATTGTCCATGAGCAGCGCGATCCAACGGAAGAGCGGCTCGACTTCGCGGCGCTTTCCCTGCTCTTCAGGCGGGAGGACTTCCCACTCCACCTCCCGCGGGCCCGTTTTCCGCGCCACGCGTTAGCCCGGAATCTCTTTGAGCATCTGCGTGTTGGTCGGGAATTTCTTCACGAACATGAGCAAGCGCTCGATCGCTTCGCCCGGCTTGTGGCCAGCGAGGCCGCGGCGAATGAGATTGATCTTCTCCAGTTCCCACGGCTCGAGCAGGAGCTCTTCGCGTCGAGTGCCGGAGAGGAAAATATCCACCGCCGGATAAATGCGCTGATCGCTGATCTTGCGATCGAGGACCAGTTCCATGTTTCCCGTGCCTTTGAATTCCTGGAAGATTAACTCGTCCATGCGGCTACCGGTTTCGATCAAGGCCGTGGCCACAATCGTGAGCGAGCCGGCTTCTTCGGTATTGCGCGCCGCGGCGAAAATCTTTCGCGGAATCTCCATCGCGCGAGCGTCGATGCCGCCACTCATGGTGCGGCCGCCGCCGCCGGTCGCGTTGTTAAAGGCGCGCGCGGTGCGGGTAATGGAATCGAGCAAGATGAAGACATGCTTGCCGGCTTCGACCATGCGCTTGGCGCGCTCAATCGCGAGCTGCGCGATGCGGGTGTGGCCTTTGATATCGGTATCGCTCGAGCTGGCCATGATCTCAGCCGTAGGGCAGGAGCGACGAAAGTCGGTCACTTCTTCCGGCCGTTCGTCCACCAGGAGGATGATGAGTTTCATCTCCGGATGATTCTTAGTCACGGCATCAGCAACGTGATGGAGCAGCGTGGTCTTACCGGTGCGAGGCGGAGCGACGATGAGACCGCGCTGGCCCATGCCGAGCGGCGTCATCATGTCCATGACACGCGTGGTGTAACGCTCGGGGACGGTCTCGAGTTTGATCCGCTTGTTCGGATTGATCGTGGTCAGCTCTTCGAACGGGATCAGGCCCTGATACTTGGTCGGCTCGTCGTCGTTGATTTTGTTGAGCCGCATCAATTGCGGACCGCGGTTACCGCGCCGGGTCTCACCCTGAATCCACATCCCATCGCGGAGCGCGAAACGCCGAACGATCTCGGGCGTGACGAAAATATCCTGCGGAGTCTGGACGAAATTGCGTTTCGGATCGCGCAGGAAACCGAAACCCTTGCCCGAAATCTCGATCACACCTTCGCCGAACTCCAGCTCGCGCATTTGCTCGCCGTTCTGCGAGCCACCTTGCTGCGATCGATCACGGTCGCGATCGCGATCGCGAAATCCCCGATCGTCCTGCTCGCGATCGTCTGGCACTGCGCCTTCATCACGGGAGCCCTCGCGATTCTCAGTTTCCCCCTGAGGCATTCCGGAATCCATCGGCTCCGGGTTCGCGGCCCGGGGCGCGTCATCGTTCGTCCCAGACGCGTTCGGCTCGGCGCGATCGGGCTGCCCCTCGGCGGGATTGCGGCTGCGACCTCGACCGCGTGACGCGCGGCGTGAGGGACGGCGACGACGGGGCGGTGCGGATTTCTCCTCCACCGCGGAGTGGTTCTCGGATTCTTCGCTCATAATGAAACTGCGGTCGGGCCTACGGGGGCACGGGAGGTGCGCGGCCGGAGGGGCAAACTATCAAGCCGGCAATTTGGCCAGCAATTCGTCGGAAATATCTAGATTAGAATAGACGTTCTGAACGTCGTCATCGTCTTCGAGGCTCTCGCACAACCGCAAAACCTGGAGCGCGGTCGCCTCATCGACGACAGGAACTGTCGTATCGGGAATGAAAGTAAACTTCTGCCCACTGGTGGTGACACCCGCGTGTTTGAGCGCTTCAGCTACTGCGTAGAGCTGATCGTGGGAAGTGGTAATAAGATACTGCTCCTCCTCCGTTGTCAACTCTTCCGCCCCCGCGTCGAGGGCCAATTCGAAAATGCGCTCCTCCTGAATCGTTTCTCGGGCCACCGTGATCTGTCCTTTTTTATGGAACATGTAGGAAACGCTTCCGCTCGTTCCAAGGTTGCCATCATTTTTCGTGAAAATGCGGCGGAGATCGGCCGCGGTGCGGTTCTTATTATCCGTTGCCGCGTCTACTAATATGGCCACGCCGCCCGGCGCGTAGCCTTCGTAGACGATCTCATCGTAGTTTGTGGCCTCCGCGCCCTCGCCCGTCCCGCGCTTGATTGCCCGCTCAATGTTGTCGTTCGGCATGCTTTGGCCACGCGCGGAAAGGATCGCGCTGCGCAGCCGGGCATTGGCCGCAGGATCGCCGCCACCGAGTTTCGCGGCGATGGTTATTTCCTTCGCCAGCTTGCTGAAGAGCGCGCCGCGTTTCACGTCGAGCGCACCTTTGGCGCGCTTCACTTTGGACCACTTGCTATGCCCGGCCATTGCCTTGGATTCGATTAAACGGAGGCGTCCGCTGGTTTTGAACTCACGCGAGGATCAGGAACCGAAAGCCTCGGGAGAGAACGCTCCCGAGGAGACGAGCGAACGCTGGAATTGAACCGCACCGTCGGGAAAATGTCAATCCCACCGCGCGGCTATGGAGCTAAAGGCAGCTACGCCGCGACGGCGTTGCCAGCGCGCTTACGGGCGTTCGCATCGAGAATGCGCTTGCGCAATCGGAGCGATTTCGGCGTGACCTCGACGTATTCGTCGGAGCCGATGTATTCGATCGCACGCTCGAGCGTCATCTTCAGCGGTGCTTCCAACTGGATGCCCTTGCCATCGCCCTGGCTGCGCATATTCGTGAGATTTTTTGCCTTACAAGGATTCACCGGGAGATCTTCCGGGCGCGCATTCTCGCCAATGATCATACCAGCGTAAATTTCCTCCTGGGGCCCGATGAACAGCTTCCCACGCGCTTGGATGTTATTCAGCGAATAGGCCTTGCTCGTGCCGGCCTCCATTGAAATCATCACCCCGCGATTCCGTCCTTCCATCTCGCCCTTGAAGGGCGCGTACTCACGGAAGAGATGGCTCATGATCCCCTCGCCGCGGGTCAGATTTACGAGGTCGCTCTCGAATCCGATCAAGCCCCGCGTGGGGATGATGGCTTCGACCGAAACCCGCGTCGCGTGATGATCCATCGAGACGACTTCGCCTTTGCGCGCGGCGATTGATTGCAACACGTCGCCCAGCTTGTCGTTCGGGACTTCCACGTAAAGATTTTCGATTGGCTCGAGCAGACCGCCGTTTTCCTCCCGTTTGAAGATAACTTCCGGGCGCGACACCATGACCTCGTAGCCTTCGCGGCGCATTTGCTCGACTAGAATAGCGATCTGCATTTCGCCACGGGCGTTAATCTCGAAAGCGCCGGCCGCTTCCGTATCATTGACCTGCAGGGAAACGTTGCCGCGCGTTTCGCGCACGAGCCGCTCCCGGACGTGACGCGCAGTGACGAATTTTCCTTCGCGTCCGGCAAACGGAGAGTCATTAACCAGAATGCGCATCCGAATGGTGGGCGGATCAATGTCCACGAATTGCAGCGGCGTGCGCTCTTCGCGGTCAGTCAGCGTTTCGCCAATGAAGACTTCTTCGAAGCCGGTGAGGCCGACAATCTCGCCTGCGCTGGCGTGTTTCGTTTCCACCTGCCCCATGCCGGAGAAGGTAAAGAGCGCGGTGACGCTGGCCCGTTCGCGGCGACCATCGCGATGAATGCAAACGATTGAATCGCCTACCGCCACGCGTCCGCTAACGATGCGGCCGAGCGCGATGCGCCCGAGGTAATCACTGTAGTCCAGGTTCGAAACCAGCATCTGCAGGTACGGCTCGTTCGAGATGGTCGGCGGCGGCACATACTTGATAATGGTCTCGAAGAGCGGGGTCATATCCTCGCTGTTTTCGTGCACCTCGCGCATAGCGAAGCCATTTTTGGCGCTGGCGTAGACGATCGGGAAATCAAGCTGCTCGTCGTTCGCTTTCAGTTCGACGAAGAGATCGAAAATCATGTCGAGCACCTTGTGTGGGCGCGCGTTTTCGCGGTCGACCTTATTGATAACCACGATTGGTTTCACTTTATTCTCGAGCGCCTTGCGCAAAACGAAACGGGTCTGCGCCTGCGGGCCATCGTGCGCATCGACCACGAGGAGGACGCCATCGACCATCTTCATGATGCGCTCCACTTCGCCGCCGAAGTCGGCGTGACCGGGCGTATCGACGATGTTGACCCGGTAGCCATTCCACTGGAAAGCGGCATTTTTGGCTCGAATGGTGATGCCCTTTTCTCGTTCGAGATCCATGGAATCCATCATTCGCTCCTCCACTTTTTGGTTGGAGCGGAAGGTTCCAGACTGGCGCAGGAGTTGATCGACGAGCGTGGTTTTGCCGTGATCAACGTGCGCAATGATGGCGATGTTACGAATCTTATCCATGGGCGTTTCGAAGGCTGCGACCATGATGGACGGACGGGCCAGGCGAGCGCGGAATATGGCGGAAGGAGGGTGAAAGGTCAAACGCCCGGCATTCTTCCCCCGGCAGAAAAGCAAAAACCCGGGCCAGGGGATGCCCCGGCCCGGGTTTTGAATTGCAGCTGCTTAGCGGCCCGCTTTCGCGACCGTAGCCGGCTCGCGCGCCGGTTCAGCCGGCAGCATGTTGCCCGATTTCAACTTCGCGATCGAGAGGTCGGAGGAGTTGATGGCACCATTAGCCACGATGTCATTGCGGAAGTTGCCGCCCTCGACCGCCTGGCCGGAGAAGCTCTTGATCTGCCCAATATCGCCCGAACCAACCGAGCCATCGGCATTCACATCCCCTTGCAGAAACCGCACCGGCACAGACACCGACGGCAAGTTGCCGGTGGAGTTGGTGACGTTGTTCGCAGTGACGGTGACGGTGCGTGGGTCGCTAACTCCGGAGACGGTGACAACCATTTCGTTACCGTTGAAGGCGACGTTAGAAACAGTGCCCGCGCTCGTGGAGGCAGTGCCGCCCGTCACCGGAGCGGTGAAGGTAAACACGATGGTGTGGGAGCCATCTGGAGTCCCAGCGCGGCATTCGATGCCAGCAGGACCGGTGAGCGGGAGGTTGATATCAAACGTCCCCGCGGTGCCGTGCGTCTTGCGCGAAGCAGCCTGCGAGAGCTGCGGAACGGCCGGTTGCGCAACGAGGAAGTTTTCATACATCCCGCGACCGTGAGTGGCCGCCCGAATGAGGCGCGACGGGTTCTGAATTTCCAGCCCGAAGACGGAGACGGCCGGGAAGCCTGTGCCAAATTTCGCCCAAGCCGCGCCGCCGTTATTGGAGAAATACACTCCCTTATCCGTCCCCACGTATACGTGAGCGGAATCGACTCCCGCGGAGCCGGTCTGCCGATCGATGGCGAGCGCGTTGGCCGGTTCATCCGGCAATCCGGTCGCCATCGGAGTGAAGACGACAGTGCCAGCCGGGACTGCGTTTAAGGCGTCGAGGTTGGTCGTTTTCCACACGTGCTGAATCGGCGCCGCCGGTGTCCCGAAGCCGCCGAACGCCAGATAGGCAACGTTCTTGTTGTTCGGATCGATCGCAATGCGACCGACCGCGGTGGCCGGAGTGTTAGGGGTACCGCCGGTCGCGCCGAGGCCCGCGATCTGCACCATGGTAGGACTGCCCGTGGTGGTGGCGAATACCAACCCATTATTTAACCCAACGATCCGGACGTTGTCGTCCTCAGGCGAGATCGCGATGGAGCTGACTGGGACGCCGCTGGCGAACGTCTGACTCACAGCAGTGGCCACGTCCGCCTGATTCGGCGAGCGATAAAGTTTATCAGTGCCGAAATACCACGTGTTGGGATTGCCTGGCCCAAGCGTCATCGGAGCATAGAAGTTCACCGCGTCAGCAAGCACGATCCCGTTTTGGGTATCGGCGCTGCCATCGCAGTAAACGGAGGGCGCACCCGCAAAAGCGCCGTGGAGCGACCACTGCCCCTCAGTCGCGCAGGGCACGGTGAAGTTCCGCCCTGTCCCGATGAGGTTATTGGTCTGGTTGAAGTAGGTGTGATACATCGTGACCGTGGTCGTGCTCGTGGCGTTTTGATCGATCAGCGAGAAACCGCCATCGCCGAAGTCCACTCGGAAGGCGCTGCCATCAGGGCGGATCAGGTGGGTGCCGTTATCCTGCGTGCCCGCGAGGGTGAAATTCCGATCGGTGGGGTGCAGCGCGATACCGGAATATTGGAAAGTCTTTAGCGTGCTGTTATTGAGGGAAGTCCAGTTCAAACCCGCATCCGTCGATTTCCAGATACCACCGTCATTGGCGTGGAAAATCAGGTTCGGGTTGGCCTTGGAATAAGTGATGCCGTGCACGTCCGCGTGCAGACCGGTGATGCTGCTGGCAAACGTCGTCCCACCGTCGCGCGAATAGCGATAGATGTTGTTGCCGGTATTACCTCCGACCGAGACGTTGTTCGCGTTTGTCGGATCCACGCCCACGGCGATGTCATAAAAGCCCTGACCACCGGCAAAACCATTAACGGCCGCGAGAGCCGCGCCGAAAGTGGCGCCTCCATCGGTGGATTTGTAGAGACGGCCCTGCGCGGAGGCCGTGCCTTCCGACGTCGTCAGGTAAACCGTGCTCACACCGCCGCTCTTCGAGATGGCGAGCTTGGAATTAATGGCATTCGCCAAGGTCTTGCTCAGCGTCCAGGTCGGCGTAGCGGCCAGAGCGTTGGTCGTGCGATAGACGCCAGCAGGGTCGCCCGCGGCCTGACCGTAGAACGACGCCGTGATGATGTTTGGATTATCCGGCTCCATCACGAGGGCGGTCGAGATGGTGTTGAGGGTGGTAGTGCCAGTAACTTGGAGGCGCGTCCAGGTCGGAGTGCCCGTGCCGTTCACGCCGGCCAGCGCGTTGGTGCAGCGATAAACGCCGCGATTCGGCAAAACGGAATAGGCGGCAGACCGAATGCCACCGATGCCGGACGAGGTGGAGACGAAAACATTGTTGGCATCAGCCGGATCGACCGCGATGGCGACGATGGAGCGGCCGGAAAAGATGTCGGCGTTGTCGCCGGCCTGCGCGTTGTAGGGGCCGTTCACGACCGGATTGAAGGTGTCGGCGTTGGTGATGATGTAGAACCCAGACCCGAAAAAGCTATCGGCCGACAAGTTCCCCTCGCCGGTGCCGACGAAAAGCGTGCCCGGATTTACCGGAGAGATGACAACCGATCCGATGGCGAGCGGCGTGCCCGCGTTTCCGAAGGTGGCGTTATCCATCAACTGCGTCCAAGTGGAGCCGCCATTCAGTGTGCGCCACAGTCCGCCCTGCGCCGTCCCGAGGTAGGCGATGTTAACGTTGGTGGGGTGGGTCACAACCACGGTCGCGCGGCCGGTCACGGGATCAGAACGGTTGGAGGTCTGACCATTGAGCGGTGCCGGCCCGATCGCGATCCAAGGGCCGCCAGGCGCCACAGTGCCTTCGCGCTCGTCCGAGCCAAAGGCCGGAACGCTTTTCGCCTCGACTGCCGGCAAGAGAACGCGCGATGCGGGATAGTTTTCGTTCCAGAATTCAGCGGGCGACTCTGAGAAGTCAGACTCGTGCGCTTCCACGTGTGTGGGTTTCTCAGGCGTGGATTCAGCCCGCAAAGCCGGACTGGACAACAGGCTGGTCGCGGCTGTGCCGGCGAGCAGGGTGGTGAAAAACCGCGTGGATCGGAGTGAGTGAAGTTTCATGGGTTGTTAGTTCGAAGCGGCGCAAATATCTTTTATACGGAAAAAGAGTCAACGGCCCAAAGAGGAATTTCCCGTTACATGTTTGTAATTTTGTGGCCGCGGAGCCGTCCCAAAAACAGAAGCAGCTTCACCCTCACGGGTGAAGCTGCTCCGTTTCTTACTATTTAGGAGTTCCTACGGAACAGTATTACCCGCGGCTGCCTTGACGATCCCAAGGTCCGTCGAGGTGATCATGCCGTTTGCATTTACGTCCGCGCGGAAGTTGGTTCCGTTCACCGTCCCGGGAGAGGCGGCGGACTTCACCTGACTGATGTCGGTCGAGGAGACCGAGCGGCTGCTGTTAACGTCCCCAACGAGGAACCCGATCGGGACCACGGCTGGGCTGACACTACCGCCAGTTACTGACAAGGTGAGGACTTGGCGATCCGAGACGTTGGTCAGGTTGATTAGCATGTCGTTTCCGCTGTAGGTCACGCCACTGACGGTGCCGGTTCCGCTAGACGGATTGTCGGCGATGACCGACGCAGTCGCGCCCGTTGGGTTAGTCGGGAAGCTTAGAACCACTGTGTGCGATCCAGCGACGCCACCATTACCGACTCGGTCCTCTACTCCGCTCGGGCCAGTCAAAGGCAGCGGAACGGAAAACATCCCGGCACCGCCATGATCTTTACGCGAAGCAGCGGTGGGGGGCGCAGGGCAAGGACCAGGTCCGCTCGTGTTACCGACCAAACCGTTGACGGTCAGGGTGTAGCCAGAGCAGCCAGCGGTTCCGGCATTCGCTTCTTCCACAACGAGGACCAAGGTGGCGTTAGCCGGAAGGTCAAACCCGAAGGAGTTGCCTGTGCCGACCGTAGCCGAGTCTCCAAGGTAGTTCGTGCAGATGGTGCCCGTGTTCCCGACTTGTGGCGGCACATACGTATTCATATAAGCGACCGTGAGGATCGGGTTCGTGGTCGAAGGACAGCTCGGAGTTGTTTGGACCGTAACGCAGGATGCGCCTGGGCCATTGACCACAGTGTGGGTCCGGTAGAGGCGTGGCGCAGTCGGTGCGAAAATACCCGGGCAAGTCTTCGGTACACCGCACGCGCTCGCAAAGTTACGGCCGAGCCGGCCCTCTTGCGTCGAGTCGGTTCCCGGGACGAGCGCCCCGTTGATCGTGACTGGCGGCGCCTGACAGGTGTTAAGCGAGAACGGGAAGGTGCTCGTTCCCCCATCAAAGGTGACCGTCAGGACAAAATCGATTCTTGTTCCGCAGACAAACGAGTTCGAGGTGCTGACAGCAAACGGAACCGAGTTTCCGCCAGTGGCATTCTCGTTGATGTTTGGATAAGGCGAATTCGGCTGCGTGATCGTCACACCGGGAGTGGTGGAAGATAACGTCGACGCAATATTCTTACCAAGCGCGCAACCGTCGTTCAGAATCGTGACGTTGATGCTATTGCACTCATTCGACTCGATGATGCCGTTGCCATTTCCACCGTTCACCGTGATCGCCGATGACTGGAAGAGGAAGGTGGCGGTGCCGCTCAAACATTGGCTAAGGGTAGTGGTCCCCCCATTCGTGACCGTGACCGGGAATGGCCCGATCGCCGTGCACTTATGCGAGGGATCGACAATCGTGGCCGAGTAGGTCCCGGGCGCCAGCTTCATCGAGAAAGTGCCGTTAGCCGTTGACGTGCTGGAGAAGCCGGTGGAAGGACCGCCGGTGACCTGCACGAGCGCGTCTTTGATCGGCACTCCCGTGTCGCAGGCAGTTACGGTTCCGCTCAACGTTCCTTGAGGAGGGGCGACCGTCCCGGCGAATTTGAAGGCGCCGACGCGAGTGCGCCAGGCCGACGCCGCCGAGGTCGCGTAGTATTCGGTCGTGAACCAAAACGTCGCGTCATCCGTCGGATCGAGCGACATGCTGCTGTAATCGCCCCAACGATTTGACGTGGCCAGCTGTGAGCCCGTCCCGTTAAACATAATCTGTTCGCCAGATAGAGTGTTAGGTGGATCGGTCGCAAGACGCCCCGCGTAGGCGATCGAAGGGAAAACTGAGGTGCTCGACAGGGAGTAGCCCAGCGCCATGTTGCCAGCATTATCCACTGCCGTGCTTCCCATCCAGCGCTCGTTCGCATCGGGAGAGAAGGTGCCCTGATCCAAGACTGAATACGGCGCAGTTAAGCCCGTTTTTTGCAAAACGTAATAACGGTTTGCCGCCTTATACTGCGCCACCGTGGGGTTGACCCCAGGGGCTGGGAGTGTGCCCGCATTTACCGTGTGGCATGTGGTCAATGTCTCCACGCCGCCGCGATTGTAATATTGTAGCCGGAGCATTAAACGGTCGCCGATGCTATCAACATAATCAGCAGTCGTAGCCGGAGAGGGCTCTTCGATATCGGCGCGTCCGCTCGGATTACGCGAGTCAAACGCCGCGACCGGCAGCGGGCTTTCGGGGCGCTCCAGAAATGTGGAATTCGATGGGGTCGCGAAATCCGCATGAAAGTTAAAGAGACGCAGAGCGTCCGTCGCATCGCCGGCGGAGTCGTCGTTGTAGACAGCGAAGACGTTAGGCGACCCCGGCGGAGGCGGGGTCAAGCCATTGAATTGCGTCGGGACAATGCCGGAGGAGGAATTGCTCAGGCCCGCGCCCGCATTGAAATAGATGTAGCTGGCCGTCGGATCACCCACGAGCATTTTCGTCCGGTCCATGGCGAAAACGCCGAAACCACTGTAAGTAGCGCCATTCGTGAACTGGCGATCGCTAAAATAATACGCATCCGACCAGGCAGTGAACTTGCCATAATCAGGAAACTCGGCTCCGGGCGTGACGAAATCGTAGGCCCAATAGGCACCCGTCGGGTCGCCGGTTTTCGAGACCGCCACGCACTGATGGTAGGGTGGGGTGGCCTGGGCAGTGAAAGCGAATTGGGTCAAAACCCAGCGGTTTGCGATACGATCATAGACCACCACGGGATCCCCGTTGTCATTACCGGCGCAGACGCCGCCGAGGGGTTGCAAGAGCGTGCTCATAAGGAAAGAAGGACCACGCGCAACACCAGCCTTGTCAAAGATTTGCACGCGAACATTGACGGTCTGCACGTAATCATTTGGCCCCACATCGCCATTTGTATCGGGCGGGGAGCCACCATTTACGCCCACACCTTCGAAAGTGAGGATAGGCGCCGGGATATTGATCTGGAAGTGGCCGTCAACGCCGAGCGAGGTCTGGAGCGCGCCGTCGGTCTGGATTGGAGCGTTCGGGTCCGGCTTGGCAAAGTCGCCCGTGTTCAACGGATTCTTCTCTTCATCACCTTCGCCTTTGCGTTCGACTTCGTTCTGCGGCATCTCCGCCAACAACTCGCGCACCGGACGGGTTTCGGCGAAGCCGATCGCGCGGCTAACGATGGGAGCAGACGCGACGAACGGCGCGGGTTTAGAGGCATCCTTGCCGGGTGCCTTGGGTTTCTGCGCCTGACCTGGCCGCACCAGCAGTGCGAGCGCGATCAGCGCAAGAAGAGCAAATAAGAATAATCCTTTTCGACGACCTAACATGACGACCTCCTGGGTTTTCCGCCGTTGCTGGCGATGGTTGCTACAGTGATGGAAACCGGCTCGGGGAAAGCAGACTCCGGGGCCGATAATATTTTTTAAGGAAAACGAGTCAAACTAATTACCCGCAATTTCCATTACAATTACGCAATGTTACGCGACCTTGCGACGACCAGTGCAATTCGTCTTTTCCAATCGCTAAACGCTTACAGACCAGCGCGTTTACCCAGCGCGGTGCGATGTTTGAGCGGGGAATAGCGAGGGCGACGACGCAAGCGTGCGTCGGCTCCGAGCAAGAGTGGTTCAAAAAAACGGCCGCGCCCAGTCTCCCGAGCGCGGCCGTTAGATTTTACTGAGTTGAAATCCGCTTACGGCAGCGGTGCATTCACCGCGTCCTGCGCATTGATGAACCCGTAACCATCGAGCGGGGAGTAGCCTTTCCCGATGCGATTGGTAAATGTTCCGTTGAAGGGAACTCCCAGAAGCGTCATGCCAGAAAAGGTCGCTCCACCCGCGGAAACCGTCCCCGCTGGAATCGCAACCGTCGCGCCGAACAAGTCGGCCGAATTACCAAACGCTGAGACACCACCGGTCGGGCCGAGTTGCGGGTTCGCCGCTGTGCGGAGTTCGTCGCGGTCCGAGCCGAAGGTGAAGGCGTTCCCGGCAGCAAACGAGCCTCCGGCAAAGGTGAGATCAAGCTGGTAGAACTGCCCTGCGACGGCCGGTGCCGGCGCCGGCAAGGAATATGCCGCGGTGATGTTTGCCGGGGTAAGCGTGCCCGTCGTCATTCCCACCGTGAAGGGGAAACCCGCCGTGGAGGCGGTGGAGAAGGGCCGCATATCCCAGAGCAAGCCCGGCACAACGTCAGCCTCGGTCCCGCCAGTGGTATTGCCATTCTGGAGATTGATCGAAAGACTAACGATGGAGTCCGAACCCACGTAGGAAGCGCCCACCACGTTGGGGCTGTTCGTGCTGAACAAACGCCCATCGCTCAGGCTGAAGTTCCCGTGATTGGCCTGCACTGTGAGGGTGACCTTACCTGAACCAGCGCGAGCCGTACCCTTGGCGAAAAACGGATCGAGATCATGCATGAAACCGGCGCCCTGCAGGATCGATCGCATTTGCGGCTGCGTGACACTGCCAGGGCCGCCATGCGACTGAACCACCAAAGCCGCGAGGCCTGCCGCGTGCGGGGCTGCGGCGCTCGTGCCGTAGAAGTTGTTCTGAGTGTCGGCATCGCTCGTGGAATCGGTCCCGAAGAAGGTGTTATTGGCACCGTCCATCGCCGCGACATCGGGTTTCTGACGCACCACTGGAGTGGCGAGGCGGTTACCCACTTGATCGAACAGAATATAGGACGGTCCCGGGGACGAAAATTCCTCCGGCAGATATGGACGGAACGGGCTGTATGCGGCCGCGCTGATCGCGCCCGGCTCGTGATTGTGTCCGTAGGTGACCGGCGTCTGGTAGTCGCTGTATTCGCTCGGACCAGCAAAGCCGGTATTGACGTATCGCACCTTGGTCGTCGTTCGATCGCTCATGGCGCGACCGATCACCAATTGGATCTGGGCCGTCGGGAAGGTGAGCGCGCCGAATTCCAGCGGCTGGTTAGTGCCGCGATTGCTGGCGGCGATCTTCTTGATGAACGCGCCGGTGTCGGAGCGGAAGAAGTAAAGGTTGTAATCCGTTGCGACAGTCGGCTGGCTATTGGCAAACGCCTCGACAAGGAAATTGCCGGTGGTGCCGCCGAACGCGGTGATCCGGACGGTGTAGTTGCCCGTCATCGTCGGAGTGAAGAAGATCGTCTCGTCCGTTCCGGTGTCCTGTTGGTTCACGATCGTCGTGCCCATCGGATCAATCACTGTGACGATGGCGTCGAAAGTGGAGGGCGGCGGGGCGCTGACTTGCAGTCGGGTGGGGACACCGGCGGTCAACGGCACAATGACATCGACCGGGTTGGCAGTGAACGTCCCGGCCTGCGAGAAGATCGACGTGCCGGCAACGATGAGGTCGAACGCTTCGTCCCATTGGAAGGTCATGTTCGAGGCCTGACCGGCGATGAAGTTGGTGATCGTCTGAGCCACGTCCTGCCCGCCATCGGTGCGGAAGTTATGGAACCCAGCCGCGTATTCCGCGGCGGGAATGGTGGCGAAAGCACTCGTTGGGATATTCGTGCCTGCGAGAGCAGCCGCCAGATCAGTGGAAGGGACGTTCCGGTAATCGGAGAAATACGCCTGCTGAGCCGGGCGGTTGCCCGCGGAGGAGAAGTAGGCGACGCCGACCGCGGCCACCTGGTTGACTGCCCTGCCTACCACGCTGGTGCCGAACATGGGCGAATCGGAGTAGAAAAGATCGTCCACGATCACGTCGGCAGAAAATCCCGCGATGGCGTGGCTGCCAGTCACGCCCGCACGATTGGCGAGCGAGCGGACGTTGTCGGCAAACGAAACCTGACCCGTGCTGGCCGTGGCGAAACCGAGACGCGCTTTCGGCGCCAAGTCGTGCACGATCTGCGTCATGGCCCGGCCTTCATCGGAGTTATTGCCAGCACCCGGATCGTCCAGAACCTCCACGGGCATGGTGTTGCCGAGCGGATTCCCCGGCCCGGGCAGATCGCCGGTCGAGACGTCCACCGCGGCGGAGACAGGGTTGGTCGAACGGGCGAAGGTGTCAGACATCGTGCCCACGGTGACCCCGGTGCCGTCCTGAGCCTGCTGGTTCACGCGATGTTGGACGACGCCTTGGGTCGTGGCCACACCGACATCGAGGACTGGTTTGATGGCCAGGATGACGCTCGAGACGCTCTTGTTGTTCGCCAGGGCAACCACGTCGTCAACGTCGATCCAAGCTTCGATGACGCCATTGCGATAACCCATATCGGAGGCGGTCACGCGAGCCGATGGGGGCAGAATCGCTGCCGGCTTGAATTCGGCTTTCTCGCTGCGAGGGCGAAGATGGATGTAAACCTTGATCTGGTCCTGCGCGTTGGTGATGGCGTTATCGCGATAGCTTTTGGCTTCGGCCACGAGCTGCGCGTCCACTGGGGCGCGCTGACCGCGACTTTTACCGGGTTTGGCCGCCTCTTTTTGCGCGAGGTGCTCCCGCACGATTACATCCAGACCGCTGCCGAGATTATTTGGCAGCGAACCAGCCGAAGCGCTGATCGCCACCAAGATGGCGCCCATGGCGCCGAGCGCCGAAGCGCGCACGGAAAATTGCTTAAGTGAAAACTTCATAGGGTGATTTTTAAACTAGGAGTTCGTCGAGAGTTTGGGGTTAGGATTTGGAAGCACGTCGGCGCCAGGCTACGAGCCCAAAGACGCCCGAGCACGCGAGCAAGGCCAACGTGCCCGGCTCCGGGATCGCGGTTGCTGCGCCCACGAGATTGATGACGTACGAGCCCGTTTCCGAAAAGGTGGCAGGGAAAACCCTGGTCACAGGACCGAGGGCACCGGCCCGAGGGCCGCGGATATCAGTCGAGAAGACACCGTCCGCGAAGAGCGCCTGATTACCGGCATTCGCCGGTTCAGCACCGGAGAGCGAGATACCCAGGATGTAGGTGCCGATGGCCAGCGTCACCGGGCTGCTCCCGGCCGGCAGGGTCGACTGAATGGAGGCACCGCCGGGCGCATCATCGTTCAGATAGATTGGATTACCGTTGACACTGAAAAGGTAAATCATCGTGTCCAACATGCTTCCGCCGACCGTCGTGGCAGAAAAGTTCAGCGGATCGGTGATGTTGATATAAAAGAAATCGCCGTCGTTGCCGTTGAGGATGATGCCGGTAATCGACGGGAGCGGCTGGCCGGACGTCGAACCGGTCATTTGAGCCGTGGCCAGGGTAGTTCCAGCGTCGCCCATTTCGACATACTGTGCCTGCAAGGCGCCCGCCGCCAAAACGGACAGAGCAAG
This sequence comes from uncultured Verrucomicrobiae bacterium, assembly GCA_963788065.1. GTDB lineage: Bacteria > Verrucomicrobiota > Verrucomicrobiia > Chthoniobacterales > UBA10450 > JACCTI01. Next base: position 685,337 of record CAWBFF010000008.1, on the reverse strand, counting down.
CGTGGGAAGGAATCGCGTAAATCGCGGGAGTTTAATCATAGAATTTTGAAGCAGGGGATTGGTTACGGTGAGGATAGGCCGCATCGGCGATGGACGACAGCCCGCCGAGGGTGCGGCGGATGAAGAGGAGAGTCAAAGGGAAACATGACAAGTCCGAGATTTTTTCCGATTAGCGGTAATAGTTTCGCGCGAAAAGCTTCCCGTTAGTCTCCGCGAAACGAAAACGGCAGGCTGGAGAACCAGCCTGCCGTCCGTTGCTGAATTACGATTGCCCTTACGGAAGCGGCGCATTTACCGCCGCTTCGGCGTTGATGAATCCGAAGCCGTCGAGCTGCGAGAATCCCGCTCCGAGGCGATTCCGAATCCGTCCATCAAAGGTGGCTCCATCCGCGAGAGTGCCGCTGAAGCGCATGCCATCGGGGATGACGGTTCCTTCGCGGATGAGCACCCCGCCGCCGAAAAGATCGGCATTGTAATGGGCCAGAGCCGCGCCGCCCGCGGTGGCGACGTTGGGACCGCGCTCCAAGCCGCGACCGATGGTGAAGCGGAAGATATCGCCACCCGAGAAGTCATTATTCAGGAAGGCTATCGTCATCCGGCGCCCATTGCCGACCGGAGCCGGGGCTGGGGCCGCCGCATCGAGCAACGGAACTCCGACGTTCGTGTTCGTGATGCCGGTATGCGTCCCTTGGGTGAAGGCGAATCCGCCCGTGCTGGTGAGAGCGAAGTAGAGGCCCGGTGTGACGGTGTTGAAATAGTCGTTGTTAATATCGACGCCGTTCTGGCCGCTGGTCACGCCTCCGCCTTCTTCCGGGAGGCCGTTGGGATTGAAGACCAGGCTGGTGATATTGCTCTGCCCGATGTAGGCGACCGAGAAGGAGTTGGGGTCATTCCGTCCGCGCGCCTGCACCGCGGTGTTATCGCTCCGGATGGTGATGGTGACTTTTCCGCCATTGCTGGCGCGGGCCACGCCCACCGCTTGATAAGGATCGAGATCGTGCGGGAAGGTGCTGTTCTGCAGGATCGTCCGCATCTGCAGCGGAGAAACCGAGCCCGGTCCGCCATTCCGCTGCACGACCAGTGCCGCCACGGCCGCGGCATGCGGCGCCGAAGCGCTCGTGCCGTAAAATTGCCCGGCGCCAGTGTCGATATCGTTTGCGGAATCAGTCCCCGACCAAGTGCTGTTCGATCCGTTCGCAGCAGCCAGGCGGGGCTGAAGCCGGACTTCCGGCGCAGGCTTGAGCGACTGGTCGCGATTGAAGAAGATCAACGCCGGCCCGCCAGAGGTGAAGTTCTGCGGCACGCTCGGACGGAAGACATCGTAAGCAGCGACGCCATTACAACCAGCGGCGATCGAGTGGCCCTTGGTCACTGCGGAATTGTAGTCGTAATACTCGGCCGGAGCGTTGGCGTTGTTACTGTTGGCGTCCGTGCCGAGCCGGACCCGAGTGGCGGCCCGCGGGCCGATCGGGTTGGTGGAACGAGCGATGACAAACTGAAGCTGCGTCACGCCAGTTGGGCGCACGACGTTGCCGAGTTCGACCGGGCGGTTGTTCGCGTAGTTGTTGCTCTTGAGCGATGCGTCCGGCACGTAGGCACCCGTGTCCAGGCGGAAGGCGAGGACGTTGATGTCTGTGGAGAGGAGCGGATTGCCCGCCGCGGTATTGACCGTGAGATTAAAATTCCCCGTGGTGGTGCCGAATTGCCGCACCGAAACCGTGTAGGTGCCGGTGGCTGGCGGGAAGAAGTTCACCACTTCATCGGTGCCGGTATCTTGATCGACGATCGTGGTTCCGTTGGAATCGATGATCGAAACGATGCCGTCGAAGTTTCCGCTGGTTGCAGTTTCGGAGATCACGTAGCGCTGCCCTGCCGTCAGCGGAGGAATATCGCTGAACACAACCGGCGTGGCGCCGCCGACTCCGGTGTTGGAGTAGAGAGGCGGCTGATTCAAGACCGGCGGCGCGGTGTCATAGGGGTCATCCCAGTGCACTTCGATCGCGGCCCCGTTGGCCACATTCCAAGTGATGGCGACATCCTGGGCGGCGGGATTGAAATTGTGGAAACCGCCCTGGTAAAGGCCGGTCGGGACGCCCGTGAGATCCACGTTCGTGCCGACCAGCGCTGCGTTGGTAGCTGCGGTCAGACCGGTGCCGTTCGGCACGATCCGGAGATCCGAATTGTAAACGCTGACGCCATAAGAATTGGCCGCGGACGAGAAGTAGGAAACGCCCACCGCCGTCACATCATCAACGCCGTTCATAACCACGCCGCCGTCCGCAAAGACGGGCTCGCCGCCATAGCTGACATCGTCCACGATCACGTCCGCTTTAAAGTCCGGAAGAGTGTTCGGGACGGACGGGAATTGGCCGGACAAAGCGCGGATATTATTCGCGAAGCCGACCTCTCCGAGATTGGCGGTCGCGAAACCGATCTTCGCCTTCGGCGCCATTTTGTAGACGATCTCCGTCATGCCGCGGCCTTCGTCCGTAGCGGCCGCGGTCGGATCTTCCAGAATGACGACCGGCATGGAATTGATCGGGTTCCCCGGGCCGCCCGGCTGATCGAAATTCGTCAAGTTGGTCGCATACGTGGTGCCGGTCGTGCGCTTGTTAAAGCTGTCCGAGAGCACACCCACGGTGACGCCGGTGCCATCCCAGTTCACGGGAGCGGCGGGATTGTAGAATTGGTTGATCTTGTCCACGCGATGCTGGGTCACGCCCTGCAAAAACTTCGTCCCGACCATCGGGAAGTCCGGCGTAGGCGGGGCAGGATTGACCTTGTTCGCGCGCACGAAGTCGCTCTGCTTCACTCCGCCGTTCAAGATCGGTTTGCGACCCAGAAACACGGCCTGCACACCTTTCGCCTCCGCGACGCCGGCTGCTTCTTCGATCGAAATCCAGCCTTCGATGATGCCAAGGTTGCGATAAGTGGGATCGACTGAAGTGACCTGGAAGGAGGAGAAGTTCTTCGCGAGTGAGGCCTGCAATTCCTTCATCGAAACTTTGCCATTGAGCGTAACATCGATCAAAAAACGCCCGTCTTCGGCCGCGATGGCGGCGTCTGCGGTCAGGGCAGCTTCTTCCGTGGCGTAGCCGTTAAAGAGTTTGTCGGTCTTCCCGCCGGCGGCTTTCAGCGCCCGGTCGCTTTCGATCAATTTATCGAGGCCGTAACCGAGGTTGGCCGGCATGGAAGGTTTCGCCAACAGCGCAGAGGCCGGGGCGAGCAGGCCGAGGCAAAGCGCGGCGCCGGTCGCGCGCCGAAAACGCGCGAACGAAAAGAGAGAAGAAGTGATTTTCATGGGCATTGGAGTGTTGATGAAGACGAGTGCGGAAAATTGGTTGAGGTTGCTTTCGTTAGGCCGAGAGGGAGCGCGCCTGGCGCCGCTTGCGCAACGCCGCGCCCAGAACAGCTGCCCCGCCGATCACGCAGAGCCCGATGGTGGTCGGTTCTGGCACCACCGCGGTCGCCGCGCTGGTGAGGTCGATGCGATAGGCACCCATTTCGTTGAAAAACGGCGTTCCGTTGAAGTTGGCATGCGTGCTTGGGTTGATCCCGGCAGCCGGACCGCGAACCGAAGTCGAGTTGCCCCCGATGTAGGCCGCGAAAAGAAACTGGCCATTGGAGTTGATCGGCTCATTCCCGGACAAGCTGATGCCGAGGTAGTAATTCCCCGGCGCGAGCGTCATGGTAAAACTCGAACCAGCTGGGAGGGCTGATTGCACGGAGACTCCGGACGCATCGTCGTTGGTGTAGATCGCCAGGCCCGAGGTATTGAAAAGGAACAGCGCTGTGTCGAGCGTGCTTCCGCCTACGGTAGAAGCTGAGAACGTCGTCGGCGTTGTGATCTGGATGAGGAACATATCCGCATCCGTGGGCGAAGAGAGCGTGCCGATAATCGAGGTCAAAGGATTGCCGTTAACCATTCCGGTTCCTTGGGCGCCAGCCAGGGTCTGCCCAGCGTCGCCCGTTTCGGTGTAGGTCTGGCCCTGGAGGGAGGCCGTGGCCAGCGCGAGCGTTCCGGCCAGCGCGATGAAGGTCTGCGTTATTTTCATAATAGGTGAGGTAAGGTGTCGGCTGCTCGAAACGCCTGCGCGCCTCGAATCAGAAGGCCAGGCCGCGCGATGCCCAAAACTGTGGGTTCCAGGCAGTTGCTCACGCTTCGAGAAAAGCGTCAATTAATTTCTCCCGAACGCCCCCTGGCGCCGCCGCAGAGAAAGAAGACCGCCGACGCCGGCCGCCCCGAGCCAAAGCGCACTCGGCTCCGGGATGGGAGTGGCGTGGCTCAACCCGGAGTAAAAACCTGGCAAACCCACCGGGCTGAGCAGGAAAGCGTGGACCTCACCGCCAAAGGTGCCCAAGCCCACGATCTGTCCCAGCTCGTTGATATCGCGACCGTCCGTAAGCGTCCACCCGCTCGCCGGCGCCAGCAGCGTATTCAGATCCACCATCCCCAGTGAGGGTGTGAAGAGAAACGCGCGGGGTGTCGCGTTATCGCTCAGGAGGGAATAACCCGTCACCGCGCCGAAGTCGTTAATCCCCTGCCCAAAGCTGGACAATCCGCCCAACGTCCCGAGATCCTGGAGCGGCCCGCCGCCGGGTCCGCTCAGGAACGCATGCTGACCGTTCGTCGCCGTTTCCGATCGGCCAGCGACCTGGCCAAAATTATTCACCGCCAGGCCAAAACTAAAACGCCCGCCCAACGTCCCGAGATCGCGCAACGCCCCGCCATTTGGTGCGCTCAGAAACGCGTGGTTGAACCCGCTCGCGGTCCCGGAATAACCGGCCGCCTGCCCGCTGTCGCTGATTGCGAAAGCGAAGCTGTTCGTCCCGCCGGGCAACGTGCCCAGGCTGCGCAACGCGCCGCCATTCGCTCCGCTAATAAAAGCATGCGTGGCGGCGTTCCCGCCGGTTTGGGAATAGCCGACCACCTGCCCCGCGCCATTCACCCCGTAGCCATAGCTATTCAAACCGCCGAGCGTCCCCAGGTCCCGCAAGCTCCCGCCATTGCCGTAGCTCAGAAAAGCGTGGTAGGTCGCGTCACCGGGCATTTGCGACACTCCCGCCACGCGACCGCTCACATTCACCGAATAGCCGTAGCTGTTCGTGCCGCCCAGCGTGCCGAGATTGTGCGGCATCTGGTCGGCCCCGACCAGGAAAGTGTTCTGGATCTGGTCATCGAGCAGATACGAGTATCCGGTGACGAGGCCGTTTGCACTCAGGCTCGTGCCCGAACTGCTCGTCCCCCCAAAGGTGCCGAGGTCGAAAATCGCGTATCCGCTCTGCGCTTCCGCCGGGCTGACTCCGAGCTGGGTGAAGAGCAACAACGCGACCGCCAGGATGAGTCCGTGCCGGATCATGGAACGCGGACCTTACCCCGCCTCCACCATGCTGGCGAACAAATCGGCAGCCGGGTTTTCCCTGCGGAAATCACGCTTGTCATCGGAAATGCTGCCGCTACACTTCCGCTCCCCGAACGGGAACCGCATGTCTTTGGCCAGCCTACTATCTGCCGAGCAGATCATTCCGGAGATGCAGGCCACAGAGCGCTGGCCTGCCATCGTCGAGCTCATCGATCTGCTCGTTAGGCTGGATAAAATCAAAGGCGACGACCGCGAAAGCATCCTCGCTTCCCTGAAACAACGCGAGGAAACCATGAGCACCGGGATTGGCTTCGGCATCGCCATCCCGCACGCCTCCTCCGATCGGATCGAGCAGGTCGTGGCCGCCTTTGGCCGATCCTCGGGCGGGATCGAATTCGACGCCCTCGATAACGCGCCGGTCAAGTTCGTCGTCCTCTTCATCGTGCCGAAGAATCAATTCCAGACCCATCTCCGCACCCTCGCTTCCATCGCCAAGTTCCTGAACGATCGCGCCACGCGCGAAAGTCTCGCCAGCGCCGGTTCGGCTGAGGAAATCCTCGCCATCTTCCGCGACCGCCCCCAAAAGTAGGCGCGGCTTCGCATGGAAACTTTCCAGGCGCAGCTCGCGCGAAAATTAGCCGACACCCTCGCCGCTGCCGGTCTGCCGAGCGCGGGTGACGTTACCCAGGCCACCGATTCGCGCTTCGGTGATTACCAGTCCAACGCTGCGCTCATTCTGGCCAAGCAGCGCGGCGAAAATCCTCGCGCCCTCGCCCAGCAAATCTGCGACGCCTGGTCCACCGCGCCCGACCAATCGGACATATCCGAGCCACCCCAGATCGCTGGCGCCGGTTTTCTGAACTTTACCCTCCGTCCCGAAGCCCTCGCCCGGCAGACCGCCGCCCTTTTCCACGATGAACGCCTCGGCGTCGCTTTCGCCCCGGAGCGTAAGCACATCCTGATCGATTTCGGCTCGCCCAACGTGGCCAAGCCCATGCACGTGGGCCATATCCGCAGCACCGTGCTCGGCGACGCCCTCGCGCGCATCGCGCAGTTCCTCGGCCACGAGGTCGTGCGCGATAATCACATCGGAGATTGGGGGACGCAGTTCGGGATGGTCATTTACGGATGGAAAAATCTCCTCGATCCCGACGCGCTCAATCGCAATCCGATCGCCGAGCTCGTCCGCATTTATAAAGAGACAAACGAACGCGCCAATGCCATTCCCGCCATCCGCGAGGAATGCCGTGAGGAATTGGTCAAACTCCAGTCCGGCGATCAGGATAACTTCCTCATCTGGCAGCAATGCGTCGGGCTTTCTCTGGGCGAATTCGAGCGCGCCTATCAATTGCTCGACATCCACTACGACATCCAGCGCGGTGAGAGTTTCTACAACGACCGGCTCGCTGGCGTAGTCGAGCGCTTGCGCGCGGAAGGCCTGGCCGAGGAGAGCGAAGGCGCGGTCTGCGTGTTCTTCCGCGATATCCCGGAGCTGGCCGACAAGCCCGCCATCATTCAGAAACGCGACGGCGGTTTTAATTACGCCACGACCGACATCGCCACGATCGATTACCGGATCGACGATTTGAAGCGCGACACCATCTGGATCGTCACCGGCGCGCCGCAGCAGTTGCACTTCAAGCAGCTCTTCGAGATTGCGCGCCGCGAAGGCCGCACGGTCGATTTCCGCCACATCACCCACGGCAGCATCTTGGGCGAAGACCGGAAACTGATGAAGACGCGCTCCGGCGAGAATGTCGCCCTCCAGGACGTGCTCGATGAAGCCATCGTCCGCGCCCGCCGCATCATCGACGAGAAAAACCCCGACATGCCGGAGGCCGAAAAAGCCGAGACCGCGCGCATCATCGGCCTCGGCGCAGTGAAATACGCCGACCTCTCGCAGTATCGGATGACCGATTACATCTTCTCCTGGGACCGCATGCTCTCCTTGCAGGGAAACACTGCGCCCTACCTGCAAAACGCTTACGTCCGCATCCAATCCATTTTCCGCAAAGCCGGCGAACATCTGCTCGACCCCGAAAAGATGCTGCTGGCGGACGCCGCCGAGAAAAATCTCGCGAAACGTCTCTGCCAATTCGCCGAAATTGTGCCCACCGTCCTGAACGATTTCCGCCCCAACGTCCTGGCCAATTACCTCTTCGAATTAGCCAACAGCTTCCACGCCTTTTACGAAGCGTGCCCGGTTTTGAAATCGGAAGAGCCAGCCCGCAGTTCCCGCCTCGCCCTCTGCAACATCACCGCGAGAATCCTGCAGACGGGGCTCGAACTGCTCGGCATCAAAGTGCCCGAGCGAATGTAACGCTCAGGAATTTTCGGGTTTGATCTCAGCGCCCCGTGCCTGCTGACGGGCATTGCCCGGAGCTCAGTTGCACGGAAGCTGAGGACATGACCACGAAATCCAAACATCCGAGAGCCGCGTCGCGCGCGGAATGGCTGGCCGCACGGCGCGATCTGCTCAAAGCAGAGAAGGAGCTGACCCGGCGCAGCGATGAGGTGGCGCGGCAAAGGCAGGAGTTGCCCTGGGTGCCCATCGATCGGGAGTATCGCTTCGAAACGGAAGCCGGGAGCGTAGCGTTGGCCGACCTGTTTAAAGGACGCTCCCAGCTGCTCATTTACCATTTCATGTTTGGGCCCGATTACACCGCGGGCTGTCCGGCATGTTCGGCTATCGCGGACGGGTTCAACGGCGTCGCCGTCCACCTCGCCCATCACGATGTGATGCTCTGGGCGGTCTCGCGCGCGCCGCTCGCGAAGCTGCAGGACTATAGGAAACGGATGGGCTGGACGTTTCCCTGGGCGTCATCCCACGGGAGCGAATTTAACTACGATTTCAACGCATCCTTCACCGAAGCAGCGCAGCGCGAAGGCATCGAATACAACTACGAACGCGAGGAGCCGATGGCCAGCATCGCTTCCGAAGCGACCCCGGACGGCGCCAGCGTCTTCGCCGCCATGAGCGGGACGGACAAGGCGACCTACACGCGCGAGCGCCCTGGCTTGAGCGCATTCGTGCTCGAAGATGGCGTGATTTATCACACCTACTCCACGTTTGCGCGTGGACTGGACGCGCTTTGGGGCATGTATCCGTGGCTCGATCGCGCCCCCAGGGGTCGTAATGAAGAGGGCCTCTGGTGGCGCCGCCACGACGAATACGAAACGCCCTTGGACTAAGCTCTCGCGCACTTCCGGAGCGCTATGCTTGGCAGCGTTCCAAGCTTCTGTTCAAATAAGCGCCCGCGCGCGAAAAATCCCGGCGGAAATCAGGAGGAGCATTCTATGACCCACCGAATTATCTGTCTGTTAATCGCAGCAAGCGCGATGGGCCTGGGCTCTCTATCGGCTCAAGAAGGAGCAGCTACGACGGAAGGCATACTGACCTTCGACAAGAAGATTTACACGGTGAAGCGCGGAGTGGCTTACGAGACGAAGATCGACGACGAGGACGCGATCGCCGTGGTGCTGGGCGGCCAGGCGGTGACGAGCGAAGAGCTGGCCGAAGCGAGGAAAAAGGAGAAAGAGGGCGGCGATCCCAATTTCAAACGGCCTTTCCTCCGGATGATTTTCACCACGACCGGCCAGTTCAAACATTGGAGCGCGGCCGCCGGCGGCACCATGATCGGACGGCACAGCGGAAAGGCGATGGGCGAGGTGAAAATACAGGATGGTCAGGCGAGCGGGAAAGCCAGTCAGGCGTTCGAGAGCGAAGGGATTCTTCCCATGGGCTTCGATGCCCGATTCGCGGTCCCGCTGATCAAGGCGGGCGAGTCGCTGCCGCCCTCGAACGCCAAGAAGGGCGGACCGGCGGCGAACGTGAAACCGACCGTGACCGGCCTTTTTCGCGGTAACGGCAAAGAGGCGAGCCTGGCATTCGTCACCGCGCGATGGGTCGAGCCCTTCGCCGGCAAGCCCGGCATCGAGCTGACGTTTACCGAGAAGGCTCAGGCGAAAGAAAAAAAGCCGGGCTTCGACGCGATGTTCGGTAAACTCGGCAGCGCGCTCATTCTCTCGCTCCACGAGGACGGCCAAATCTACAGCTGCCAGGTCGTGCACAAGGCGCACGAGAAGCAGGGCTTCAGTTCAGTCGGCCAAATCGAGGCGACCGAGTTCGCCTACGAAAACGGAAAGGTGGAAGGCGAAATCAGCACCAACGGTGAGCTGGATACCTTCGGAGAAAAGTGGGAGGTGAAGATCAAATTTATCGCGCCGCTGGGTGAGATCCCGAAGGAGTTTCAGGTCATCGAAGAGAAAAAACCCGTGGAGCAGGCCACGCCCGCGTCCAGCGATTTGGAAGATAACGACGAACCGGCGGAAGCAGCGAGCAACGGGCCGAAGGCGAAGGAACTCGCGCTCACCAAAGACGCCAGCGAGGTCGAGTACAAAGCGCTGGTCGGGCATCTTGTTTTCAAAAGCAAAGCGAATGTCAAAAGCGTCTGCACCGAACTCACCGCCGGCTTGAAAGCGCAGGGTTGGAAAGCGGACGGAAGCGACTTGATCACTCCGCAATCCGCCATCTTGAAACGGAAGTTGGAGAAGGCGACGCTGACGATTTTCGTGAAACCGGACGGCGGAGGCAGCGAGGTCAAGATGATGACCGAAGGCCTCTCCTGGGACTAGCGCGATAGATCCATCTTCGTGCTGGTGTAGCGCGTCCACTTTTGGGTCACACCGAGAAGCGCCACCCCGACGAAGCCGCGCACCTTGAGCACGTCATCGCCCGCCAGTTCGATCTTGCACTTGTAGGTGGTTCCGTTGTCGGGCTTGTAAATCGTGCCGCCCGACCAGCGGCCCTCGCCCTCGTAGCGCATGTCTTTGAGAATGACCTGGCCGCGCAACTCTGCGCCGCGCCGGGCGGGATCAGGATTCTTCTCGTCCTTCCGACCCGGTTGATTACCGCCGACGATTTTCCCTTCCAGCCCGCCTTTCGCGTCCACAGTGATTTCGATAATGCCGTCGCGCGGCTCGGTCAGCCAATTGCCGGCGATGCGAGCCAGCGCCGGATCCGTGGCGGCTGTGCTGAAGCTGAGCGCGGCCCAACCGAAGAAAAGCGCGGTCGTGATTCGAAGTGCAAAGGTGTGCATGATTTCCTCCGGCAGGGATTTAGGCAAAGCACTCACCGCTCGGCAAGACAAGCGCGGCCGCAGCACGACCGTTCGTCATTGCCCGGTGGCGAGAAACGCCTCGGCTTCCTTGATCGGCTGGCGGCGTTGGCCGCTGCCGGCGAGCGCAATCAATTCTTGATACGACTTCCGCGCGGAGGCCGTGTCGCCATTGGCCTTGGCAGAGCGCGCCGCGCCCAGCAGGCCGTTCAGGCGGCGTGGGTAAAGTTGCAGAGCTCGCTTGTAGGCAACGAACGCCTCCGCGGGCTGTTTTTGTTCCAGGAGAAGATCGCCTAACAACTCGTGCGCGGGCAGCGTCGGCCCGGGCGTGACCGCATGTTTCGGCGTCGCTTCCTCCAGCGCTGCCGCTTCGCGCATGAGGGCGAGGCTGGCGTCGTCCCGTTTTTCCGCGTGCGCAATCCACGCCATGAGATCGAGCCGGAGGACGCGGATATTGCGAGTAAACAACTCCTCGCCTGCTTTCTCCATCGCGGCGGCGAGAGTTTCGAGATGCTGCACCGCGGTCTTCGCTTCGTCCACGTTTCCGAGATGCACCGAACCCAAGCCGTGCGTGAACCAGGAGATCGCTTCCGGCCAGGGGAAACGATCCCACGCCACGTCAGCCGGCTGGCGCGGAACGATCGCGGCGGCAGCTTTCCAGTCGCGCCGCTCCAGAGCATAGCGCGCCCGGGTCGAGGAAATATGAAACGCCGTCTTGAAGCTCGGCTCCAGATGCTCGGTTTGCTGGAGTCGCTCCAACTGCGCCGCCGCCGCGTCGTCCGCGCCCTGCTGGAGATAGGCGTATACCAGATACTCGATCGCGTGCGCGAACTCGTCCCAAACATATTCTTTCTGATCGCCGGCTGGATGCGCCAGCGCCGCCGTCGCAGCTTTTAAGTTGCCGCGCACCACGCCATCCCATTCGCCCAGGCGCGTGTAGATGTGAGTCGGCATGTGCAGCGCATGCGGATTGTTCGGCGCGACCTGTTCATACTTGCGCGTGATCTCGAGCGACTCGCGTTCGCGGCCGGGAACATCATTCGCGTGCACGAGGTAATGCATCGCGCCGGGATGATCCGGGTTTTGTCGGTAGATGCGTAATAGAATCTCCGCCGCGCGATCGGAATGCTCGCGGGAAATAGTCGTCGCGGGCGCAGTGGCGAGATGAGCCAAGGCGTAGAACGCTCCCACTTCAGGATCATCCGGGAAGGCAGCAAAGGCCCTCGACATCGCGGCTTCCCAACGACGGATGCGCGCCCAGTAGTCGTTCGATTTTGGATCCTGGAAAAACGCTTCCGCAGCCGCAACGAACATGCGCTCGCGTTCCGTCGGCGGTCCAATTTCCTTCGCTTTCTCCACCGCTTCCCAGCCTTGCTCGAGTGCAACGGGACTCGGGCGCGTAGGCCACAACGGCTGGAATAGCGTCATCGCAAAACCCCAATACCCCATGGCGCACCCAGGGTCGTCCTTGATCAGCTCGCGGAACGCGTCCCGCGCCTGCGGATACGTCATGTGATGCAAAAGCGTGATCGCACGGGTGAAGCTCGCTTGCGATTCCGGTGAGCAGCTGATGGGAAAATCAACTTTGCCTAACGAGCCGTGCCCGGCGTGCTCCTCGGCTGCGCGCGCTGCGACCGTCAGGCCGACGACGAACGCTGCGCACAGGCTCCAGATGCCGGCGCGCCGATAGAGGACAGGCTGCACCCCGAGAGTTTCGCATAAAAAAAGGCATCGGAAAATGATCGAAGCGCACGCTTGATTATTGTTCACTGAACATCATGAGCGCGTGTCCTCGGTCTGGGATTGTCGTCGGCCTCATCCTCGCCGCGCTCGTGGCCGCGCCGGGAATTTCTGAGGCGGATCAAGTGGGTGATTTCGTCGAAGGTTACCTGAAGAAAAAACGGATCCCGGGATGCGCGATCATGGTGCGGCGCGACGGCAAGACCGCGCTCCTCGCTGGCTACGGCACGGCGAATCTCGAACACGATGTCCGCGTCACCCCGCAGACCATCTTCCAGTCGGGCTCGATCGGGAAGCAGTTCACGGCCATGGGCGTGATGTTATTGGCCGGGGAGGAAAAACTCGCGCTCACCGATCCGGTTTCGAAATATCTGGAAGTGCCGGAGAGCTGGCAGGGAATCACCGTGCGACATTTGCTCAGCCACACCTCTGGGCTGGGCGATTACCCGGAGGATTTCTCCATGTTGAAAGATTACACGGAGGACGAGTTCCTGAAGATGATCGTCGCGCAGCCGCTGCATTCCGCGCCGGGCGCGAAGTGGAATTACAGCAACCTTGGTTACGTCACCTTGGGAATTTTGATTCACAAAGTAACCGGGCAATTCTACGGCGACTTCCTGCAGGAGCGCGTGTTTAAGCCTCTCGGCATGACCGCCACTCGCGTGATCAGCGAACAAGATATCGTTCCCCATCGCGCGGCCGGCTACCGCCTGCGGGGCGGCGAACTTAAGAATCAGGATTGGGTCGCGCCGAGCATCAACACGACGGCGGACGGCAGCCTCTACCTGTCTGCGACAGACATGGAGAAGTGGGCCGAGTGCCTGGAGAAAGAGAAGCTGCTCAGCCACGACGCTTACCAGGAAATGTGGTCGCCGGCGAAATTGACCGACGGGACGACTGCGCCCTATGGCTACGGTTGGGGTATCGGCCAGACCACGACCGGCCATCGCTTGCTCGAACACGGCGGCATCTGGCAGGGCTTCGCGTCCTACATCGTGCGCTATCCCGACGATAATCTGACCGTGGCGGTCTTCTGCAACCTCAGAGCCGCGTCCGCGCGCTACATCGCCCAGCGCATCGCTGGTTATCAAATCCCCGAGCTCGCGCCGCGTGAGCCTAAAGCCGTAAAACTTGAGCCGGCGCTTCTGCAATCGTACGTGGGCGATTACCGGATGGAAGATCGCTTCACCATGACGGTGAAAGCGGTGGGCGATCACTTGGAGACGACGTGGCTGGGCGACGACGTCCGTTTGCTCCCCGAATCGGAGACCGCCTTTTTCGAGGAGGAACACGATCGCACCTATCGTTTCGTGAAAGATGAGAAAGGAAACGTCTCCGCTCTCGTCATCGCCGTGCCGGAAGAATTAACGCTGCGGCGAATCACGCCAGCCGCGAAAATGATTATTCCCTGATCTCGAAGGCACCTCGCGTCCGCCGCTCTCCCGTGCGCGGATACGCGCAGCGTTTTTATCAGCCGGGAGAAAAATAGGCAGGCCACGGGAGGCCCGTGCTACGTTCTCGCCTTTGACTATGGACCAGCCGCGCATCCCGACCTCGACCTATCGGTTGCAATTCAACCGTACGTTCACGTTTAACGATGCGCGCGCGATCGTGCCCTATCTGCACGAGCTGGGGATCAGCGATTGCTACGCGTCGCCGTATTTTCAGGCGCGCGCGGAGAGTCTGCACGGCTACGACATTACCGATCACAACAAGCTGAACGCCGGCATCGGCACGCGCGAGGAATACGATGCGTGGGTCGCTGAGCTGCACAGGCGCGGGATGGGACAGCTCTTGGATTTCGTGCCGAACCATATGGGCGTGGGTGAGCCGCGTAATCAATGGTGGATGGACGTGCTCGAGAACGGCCCGAGCTCGATTTACGCGCCTTACTTCGACATCGATTGGAACCCGCTGAAGTCCGACCTCGCGGGCAAAGTGTTGCTCCCGATTCTGGGTGACCAATACGGGCGCGTGCTCGAGCGCGGTGAATTGAAGGTGGAATTCGCGGCCGGCTCGTTTTCGCTCCGATATTTCGACCACGAATTTCCGATCGCGCCTGGCACCTACCGCCACATCCTCGCCATCGCGCTGGAAAAGCTGGCCGAGTTCAAGGACGAAGATTTCTACGCCGAACTCCAGAGCATCGTGACCGCGCTGGAGTATTTGCCGCGCCGCAATGAGACCGATCCCGAACGCATCGCGGAGCGCGCGCGCGAGAAGGAGATCATAAAGAAACGACTGGAGCGGCGTTGCCAGGAAGCGCCGCCAGTCCAGGAGGCAATCGAGGCTGCGCTGTTGCAGTTTAACGGCACGCCGGGCGACGGACGGAGCTTCGATGCGCTGGACGAACTGCTGAACGATCAAGCCTATCGCCTCGCTTTCTGGCGCGTGGCCGCAGAGGAAATCAATTACCGGCGCTTCTTCGATATCAACGACCTCGCCGCCATTCGCATGGAGCTGCCCGAGGTCTTCGACGCTACGCATCAGCTCGTGCTGGAGTTGGTCGGCTCACGCGCGGTGACCGGGTTGCGGATCGATCATCCGGACGGGCTTTACCTGCCGAAAGAGTACTTCGCGAAACTCCAGCGCCGCTGCGCAGAGGCGACTGGGAGCGAGATCGGCAACGACGGGCGAGCCATCTATCTCGTGGTCGAAAAAATTCTCTCCGGCAAAGAGACACTGCCGGGCGATTGGCCGGTGCACGGGACGACTGGCTACGAGTTTGGCCGGTTGGTCGCGGGCTTGCTCGCGGATCGCGCGAATGAAGACGCGATGACGAAAACCTATCGTCGTTTCATCGGGCACTCGATCCACTTCGGCCATTTGGTTTACGCGAAGAAGCGGCTCGTCATGCGCCTCTCGCTCGCGAACGACGTCAACGTCCTCGGTGCCATGCTCGATCGCCTCTCGGAGAAGAATCGCTGGTTCCGTGATTTCACCCTCGACGCCCTCGAGCGCGCGGTGAGCGAGACGATCGCGTGTTTCCCGGTTTACCGCACTTATGCGAATGGCGACGGCGTCGTGAGCGAGGCCGACCGCGCGGTGATCGAGCGCGCCATCGCCGAAGCGAAACGGCGCAACCCAGCGATCGAAGAATCGGTCTTCAATTTTCTGCGCGATATCCTGCTCTTCCGCTTCCCGGAAAATCTTGATGAGGAAGCGCGTCGCGAGCATGCGAACTTCGTCCTGAAATTTCAGCAGAGTACCGGGCCCATCATGGCGAAGGGTTTGGAGGACACCGCCTTCTATATCTACAACCGACTCGTCGCGCTGAATGAAGTGGGCGGCGAACCGCAGCAGTTCGGCGTGCCGGTGGAGGAGTTCCACGCGCATAACAGCGCGGTCCAGCGCGCCTGGCCCTCCACTCTCCTCACCACTTCCACGCACGATACCAAGCGAAGCGAAGACGTGCGCGCGCGGATGGTGGCGATTTCCGAAGTGCCGCACCTGTGGCAGAAGGCGCTGCAACGTTGGCGCACGATCAATCGCCGCGCCAAACGCCAGGTCAACGAATCCGACGCGCCGGAGGCGAACGAGGAATATCTCCTCTACCAAACGCTCCTCGGTACCTGGCCGGTAGACAATGCTGGCACCGCGGCTCCCAACGCCACGCCCGAGTACGTCGAGCGCATTCAGGAATACATGACGAAGGCGCTTAAGGAAGCCAAGGTCAACACCAGCTGGATCCAGCCTAACGAGCAATGGGACACGGCCGCGCGCGAATTCGTGGCCCGCATTCTCGAGCCCGGCCCGAAAAATAAATTCGTCCCGGCGTTCCTGCCGCTGGTGGAAGAGATCGCGCGCCTGGGAGCGATCAATTCCCTCTCGCAAACGCTCATCAAATGCACCGCTCCCGGCGTGCCCGACATTTACCAGGGGAACGAGACCTGGGATTTCAGCCTGGTCGATCCCGACAACCGCCGCCCGGTCGATTACGAGCAGCGCCAGCACATGCTGGCTGGCCTAACGAACGCCGACCCGGCCGACCTTTTCCAAAACTGGCCCGACGGTCGGATCAAGATGTTCCTCATCCGGCAGCTGCTCCATTTCCGGCGCGATCAGCCGGATCTCTTCCGCGAAGGGAATTACGTCCCGCTCAACGTCACCGGCGCACACGCCGGCTCCTGCCTCGCCTTCGCGCGCGAGCATGCCGGGAAGTGGATCGTCGTCCTTGCGCCCCGGCTGACGGCGCGCGTCGGTTTTCCGCCGATTGGCGAGCGCTGGCAGGACACGGCAATCGAGCTTCCCGAAGCCGCCGCGCAAAGCGCCGCGACCGAACTCTTCACTGGCCGCGAGATGCGGACGGACGGGCGCATGCTGCGTCTAAGCGCAGCGCTTGCGGTGCTGCCGCTCGCGCTCTTCCGCAGCGCGTAGGCTACCGTCTCAGTTTTTTTTAGAACCCAACTCCCCCGGACCGATCACATCTCTGATGATCCTCGCCTCACCAAAAGGCGACGATCGCTTACGTGCCGGTCCGGCCGCAGACCCGCCGTCTTGCGCTATGGTTGTTCTCAATGACGAAGAAAAACGCGGCCGCCTCACCACTTGAGCCGCTCCGGCTGGGATTCCCGGTCAAGGTCATCGGCCGGGAAGGCCTGAAGAGTAACGACACCCGGCGTTGGCAAAAGAACCCGCATCTCCGCACTTCGATCGAGTATCTGCACGCGATCTTCGATTATCTCGAAGAACAGGCGATCACGATGTATCGCATCTCTAGCGACATCGCACCTTATCTGACGCACCCGGAGAAGCCGGTTTTCCGCAATCAAATCCGCGAAGCGCGTCGCGAGCTGGCGGCTCTGGGCAAAGTCGCTCGCGAGCGCCACCTGCGCCTGTCGTTTCATCCTTCGCAGTTCATTGTGCTCAACAGTCCCGACCCCCGCCTGGTGGCCCAAAGCGTCCACGACATCGAGAGCGAAGCGGAAATGCTCGACGTGATGGAACTCGGCCCCGAAGCGCGGGTCGTTATTCACGTCGGCGGTTTGTATGACGATCGCGTCAACGCGCGCGACCGCTGGATGCGCACGTATGAAACGCAACTGTCGGAGCGCGCACGGGCGCGGCTCGTGCTCGAAAACGACGACACCTCTTTCGGCGCTGCGGATGTCATGGCGATTCATGACCGGGTCGGCGTGCCCCTGATCTTCGATCATCAACACTTCTGGTGCCTGAACCCGGAAGGCCTCGAACTTAAACCAACCGTGCAGGCCTTCCTGCGGACGTGGCCGCCAGGCGTCCGCCCGAAGATTCATTTTTCCTCGCCCCGCACGGAGATGCGGGAATGTATCGAACGCGATCGCCAAACGAAGCGCCGCCGGAAAGTGCTCCGGCCGCCCCCATTGAGCGGTCATGCTGATTTCATCAATCCGTTCGAGTTCGCGACTTTCATGCGCGGCATGGGCGAGGCGACATTCGACGTCATGCTGGAGGCAAAAATGAAAGACCTCGCGCTGCTACGATTGCGGAGCGACTTGGCCCGTTGCGCGCCTGAAGTGCGCGCGCGCTTTGACGGCCCGCCCCGGTGAGCGGCAAACCCGCATCAGCTCTCGCAGCGTAGTCGAAATCCCCGCCGGGTGCGGCGACGGAGGTTTTTTTCGTATGCCGATGGGTGTTACTTGCCGACCCGATGACGACACGACCGCTAAGAACATTGCTAATGTCACCAGCTCCTGTGTGTCGCAGAGATTACGACACCCGACAGATGGTTCGCATGCGATTAGTCGGTGGAACTTTTCTATAAGGTTCGACGATTTATCCCTAATGCTACCGATAGAAAGCTTTCGCAGACCGGTAGAAACAACCAGGGATCTCGCGAAGGCGGACCTGCAATCAGCCACAGAATCGACATACGCGGAGGACGCAATTCTGGGCGTGCTTGCGCAGTTCTCACTGCCGTTTCGTTCTGGCAAAATGGCGGGAGATGCGATGCGGGAATTGCTCCAGCAGGGTTGCGCCGCGTTGCCCTTCCCAGGGAGCGGCCGGACGATCGAGCGGTGGCGGGCGCTTTCGGCGGTCGGCGCGCTCGATCTTTCGCTAGCCAAACTTTACGAAGGGCACACGGACGCGGTCGCGATTCTGGCAGAGCTAAACAGCGATCAGCCGCACGGTTTGTCGGCGGTTTGGGCGGCCGAGTCTCCGCAAGCGCGAGTGGTTTTTTCAGATGGTCGTCTTAGCGGCCTGAAGGCGTGGTGCTCAGGTGCAGAAGTCGTTGATCACGCGGTGATCTCCTCATGGACTGAAGCCGGCGAACCGATGCTGGCGGAGGTGAGTTTGCGCCAGCCCGGAGTGACGGTGCAGACCGGCGCATGGAAGGCGGTCGGGATGGCCGCTTCAGAAAGCGGAACCGTTGCCTTTGATCGGGCGCGCGCCACAGCGATCGGAGCGCCGGGCGATTATGTGAAACGTCCCGGGTTTTGGCAAGGAGGGGCGGGCATCGCGGCGGTCTGGTATGGCGGCGCGGTGGCGATTGGGCGCGCGCTTTCAGCTTCGCGGCGGATTGAAAATGATGCTCACAGCGCGGTGCATCTCGGAGCCGTTGATTCGGCGCTGCGCGGTGCCCGGGCCCTGCTCGTGGAAACAGCACATTGGATTGACGATCACCCCAAAGACGATGCGTGCGCGGCGGCCTTACGGGTCCGCGCCATCGTGGAAGCGGCGGCGAACGAAGTCCTTGCCCGAGTCGGTCGCGCCCTTGGTCCCGGGCCCCTTTGCGCGGATGCGGTCCACGCGCAGCGCTGTGCCGATCTGCCGGTCTTTCTGCGGCAAAGTCATGCGGAGCATGATCTGGAGGCTCTCGGTCGAGCCGTCGCGGGAGATTGTTCGTCATGGCTTTTGTAGACCTCCTGCCGCCCGAAAATCCGGCAGTCGCTGAAGCAGCGGAGTCTTTCACCGCTCTGCGAGGTGATCGGGAGGTTGATGTAGAATTCCCTCCGCCGCATCCGAAGATGCGCGCCTGCGTCGTCGTCCCAGCGCGGAACGAGGAGACGATCCTCGCCGAAGTCGTAACAGCGCTTGCGGAACAGCGCGATTTGCGCGGTGAGTTGCTCGACGCACACGACTACGAGGTTTTGCTGCTCTTGAATAATTGCACCGACGGCACGGCCCACGTCGCACGCGTCCTGCAGCGTAAGTTTCCTCGGCTCGCACTACACATCGGTGAGTTCGTATTCCCGCCCGACGAGGCGCACGTTGGCCGTGCGCGCCAGACCCTTTTCGATATCGCCCTGAGCCGTTTTCAAACGCTCCACCGGTCGGTCGGACTGATTCTAACGACGGATGCGGACTCCCGCCCGGCGCCTGATTGGCTCGTGCAAAACGAAGCGGAGATCGCTGCAGGCGCCGACGCCGTCGGCGGACGCATCACGCTGAATCGGGCCGAGAAGGCGGCGCTGCCCTCGGGAGTGCAGCGGCTTTTTGCGCTCGATATCGGCTATCGCCGCGCGCTGGAAGAACTGCGCTGCCTCTACGCTCCCGAGGCGCACGACCCGTTTCCTCGCCATCATCAACATTATGGTGGAAGCCTGGCCGTAACGGCCAACGCTTATGCGCGGGCGGGCGGGATGCCGCTCCGGCGTTCGAGGGAGGACGTGGCGCTGTATCGCGCGATCATCGAGTCTGGTGGGCGCTTCCGGCATAGCTATCGCGTGCGCGTGCATACTTCGGCGCGCATGTTTGGCCGCGCGCAAGGTGGCCTCGCGGACGCAATCCGGTGGTGGAACGGCAAAGCCCATGATGCGGCTCCGGTTCTTGTGGAATCCGCCCATGCAGCCCATGCGCGACTGGCTCGGCTCGGACTGTGGTGCGCGGAAAATCCTGGCCGATGTCCGGCGAACGAATTAACTGACACGCCCGAACCGCCGGCCATTAATGAACGCGCGGAAATTCATGCAACGTTATGCGCGCTCCGGACGATCAACGCCGAATTGCGGCCACTGTCGATGGCAAAGCGTCTGGACCGAGCGCGTCGAAGATTTCCGCAATGGCAATGACTAGTGCCGCCACATCGAGTAGTTCGACCAAGCCGAAGCCGAGCAGCCAATTACTCTTCGATCCTGATCGACACCCGCTGCGTGCGCCGGAGTTCGTCAGCGAGTTGGGCCGCGTGGTCGTCGTCGCCCCGCACCCGGATGATGAGTCGCTGGGCTGCGGAGGTCTGCTTGCTCTGCTCGCTGCTGCGGGGCAAGCGGCTGACGTCCTCATTGTAACGGACGGCTCCCGTTCACATCCGAATTCGCGTTCGTATCCCTCTCCGCAGCTCGCTGCGTTGCGGGAACAGGAAACACTCTCCGCGCTCGCTGCGCTCGGCTTGCCGGCCGATGCCGCGCATTTCCTGCGCTTCGGTGACTGCGCGCTGCCAGAGGCAGGCACGCCTGAGTTTACCGAAGCGTGCCGTCGCATTCACAAGATTCTGGAGGATCTTTCGCCCAACACCTTGCTCGTCCCGTGGCGGCGCGATCCGCATTGCGACCACGAGGCGACGTGGCGTCTGCTGCGTGGCGCGGCCGTTCAATTGGCCAGCGCACCGCGCTGGCTGGAATATCCGGTCTGGGCCTGGGAACACGCCGCCGAGGAAGCCGCTCCGCGAGCTGAGGAAGCTGTTGCCTGGCGTCTCGACATCTCCCCGGTGCTCGCGCGCAAACAGCAGGCCATCGCGCAGCATCGATCGCAAATGGGCGCGATCATTCGCGATGATCCAACCGGGTTCGTCTTAAAACCGGAGATGCTGCGGCATTTTGCGCATCCGTGGGAACTCTACCTAGAACCAAGCGATGTCTGACCTGACGCCGCACATTGAGCCTACGTTAAGCGGCACGGGATCGTTGGCGTCGAAATATTTCGATGAGCTTTATGCTGCGCGGAGCGATCCTTGGGAATTCGCCACCAGTCGCTATGAGGCGGAGAAGTACGCCGCTACGCTCGCCGCGCTCCCGCGAGCGCGCTACTGCCGGGCACTGGAGCTTGGATGTTCGATTGGCGTTCTTACGCGACAGTTGGCCGAACGCTGCGAGCATTTGCTGGCCACCGATGTTTCGGAAGCAGCACTGAAGCAAGCACGCGAGATGTGCGAGGGTCTTGATCAGATCCAGTTCGAGCAAAGTGACCTGGCCCTGACTTTCCCAGAAGGTCGCTTCGATCTGATCCTCGTCTCGGAGATCGGCTACTACTTTTCGGCTGACGACCTCACGAAGATCCGGACTGCAATTGCTCGCGCGCTGGCGCCGGGAGGCCACCTGCTGCTCGTCCACTATACCGGCGAAACTAATTACCCGATGACGGGCGATGCCGTGCATGATCTTTTTCGCGAGTATTCGGGTGATTGGAAGCTTCTGCGGGAGCAGAGGGCAGAAGGCTATCGGCTTGATCTTTTTGAGCGCTCGAGCCCACCTTAAAGATTGTTTTCTAGCGGCGAAAACGTCCGCGCTACCCCGCATGGATTCGAACCATGAATAACGCCTCCAAAGGGCGCTGTGTTACCGTTACACCACGGGGTAAGTCCGATTGCGGAGGCAACGGATTTTCGCTGCCGGATTGCGCGAGCGCAAACGGCAATTTGCTCCGGCGTTCGCGCGCGGCTTAGGCCGCGAGCGGGGCGATCGGGCCGGGCAGGCGGATATCGACCGTGGTGCCGTTGCCGAGGACGCTGGCGACGGAAATTTTCCCGCCGTGCGCTTCGACGACGGATTTCGCAATGGCCATGCCGAGACCAGTGCCGTGCGATTTTCCGTGGGTGACGAAGGGCTCGAAAATCTTCGAGAGAATCTCGGGCTGAATCCCGCAGCCGGTATCGGAGAGGCGGATGACGACCTGGTCCTGGATGAGATCCGTGGACATGCTGAGGATGCCTCCGCCTTTCATGGCTTCGCGCGCGTTCTTGATCAGGTTGCAGAGGACGCGGGTGAAACGCGAGAGATCGATCTCGACCTCGCCGTCGTAGCGCAGGCGTTTTACAAATTGCACGTTTTGCCCCGGGAGTAGTTGCAGCGCCTGCTGGCTGAGCTCGTCCATGAGGCGCCAGATCGAGACCATCTCCTTCTGCAGCGAGGTGGAGCCGCGCGCATAGTCGAGGAGCTCCTGGGTCATGGAGAGCATGCCTTCGACCGCTTTATTCTGCATGGCGGTTAACTCGCGGAGACGCGGATCGTTGCTCTCGGTCGCGATCAAATCGGCGCAACAGCGGATGATGCAGATCGGATTCTTCAGATCATGAATGATCGAATTCGACATCGAGCCGACGAGGCTGAGGCGTTCGCTCCGCATGACTTCGGTGATGAAGTGCGAGTTGACGCTGCGCAACCGTCCGGAGACGGAGCGGAGGAAATTCATGTGCAGGCGGCTGGGCGCGAGCTCGAGGATGTGCTGAAAGGTTTGGTCGTTGACCGTGCCGAGCAGCGTCGGCTCCGCGGCGGTGGCCATGGCGGAACGCGGCTCGCCATCGAGCAGCGCCATTTCGCCGAAGAAGTTTCCGGGCTGGATGAAGGCGAGGGTTTCCTGGGCGCCGCCGCGGCCGCGCTTGGAAATTTTGACGGAGCCTTCGCCGACGAGGTAAAGCGCATCGCCCGCATCGCCTTCCTGGAAAATGACCTCGCCGGGCTCGAGCCGGACGAGAGAGAGCTCGGGCGCGATCTCGAGCAGCAGCTCGGGTTTGATGCCTTCGAAAAGGCGATTACCCGAAAACTGATCGAAGTTTTCGGTGACTAAAGGGAGGCTCATGAAAGCGTGGCTCGTTACACGGCTTCGGCCATGGCGCCGTCGAGGTTCGCGGCGGCGATGGCGGAGGGGTGGAGGGCATTGCGCACGGCGGCCAGATATTCCTTGGCGCCGAGCGGTTTTTGAATGAAGCCGCTGAGGCCGGAGGCGAGCATGTGGTTGAGCCGCTCTTGATGCACGAAGCCGGTGCAAAGCATGATGCGCACATCGGGACGCAGCGCGCGCAGCCGGTTAAAAGTTTCCTCGCCGTCCATCAGCGGCATGCTGAGGTCGAGCAGGACGAGATCGAACTTGCGCGGGCTGGCGCGGAAGAGATCGAGGCACTCGAAGCCGGATTGCGCCGTGACGACATCGTAGCCGGCGTTCCGCAAAATTTCGGAGGTGAGAATGAGAAGCATCTTCTCGTCATCCACGACCATGATGCGCTCCCGCAGACGATCGGCGGTGGGCTCGGTCTTGGCGTGGCGCATCCGGACGTACTCCGGGTGCATTACGATCTTGTCGTTCAGGTTTCCGGAGAGCTGGACGAGCTCGGTGGTGACCTCGGCCGCGCGGGTCACGCTCTCGCGCAACATGCCAAAATATTTGTCCGCGCCTTCGTTGCCTTCCCAGATGTTCTCGATCAAGGCGCTCGTGCCGGCGATGATCTGGAGCAGGTTGTTCAGCTCACTGGCGATCGCGGGATTGGAATCGAAGTGCGGGGTGGAGCTAAAGGGAGATTCTTCCATAGGGAGATGCGAGGTAGGCGAGGCGATTAGCCGCCGCCGGGATTTGGATTCAAGGCGAGCGCCTGGGTGCTGGCGCCCTTGCCGCCGAAGGCGCCGGTGGTGGAATTATTGCCGCCGGAGCCGGTGTAGTTGGCGTTGTTGGTAAAGACGTTCGCCTTGGCCGGACCGTTGACGGTGACGATCTTGCCGTTGGCGATGGTGACGGTGTTGCCGGAGATGGTCTTCACGCTGTTGCCGTTGAGGGTGACATTATCAATAAAGTGGACCGTGCCGTTGTTGCCGCTGGCATAGAGATTGATCGTTGTATCCGCAGAGATCGTGCCACCGCCGATGGTAAGAACGCCGTTGGTGCCGCTCGCGTTCGCTTTCACGATATCCGCGCTGAGCGTGCTGTTGGTCAGGTTGACCTTGCCGCCCGAGCCGCTGTTCTTGATGTCCACCGTGCCGCGGTCGGCGCGCGCGGTGCCGCTCATGTTAATGGTGCCGCCGGAAGACTTGATCGTGACGGTGCCGCCAGGCCCGACCGCGGCGCTACTGAGGAGAGCCTGCAGGTTGGCAGTGGAGCCGATTTGAATGCCGGTGCCGCCGGTCGCCTTGCTGTTGAGAGTAATGTTGCCGCCCTTCGCGCTGACGCGGCGGTTGCCGTCGTTCGAGGAGGTTTCGATGTTCGAGTTGACGGTGATGGTGGAGTCGGAGGTGAGGCTGACGGTGCCGCCGTTACCGCCCGTGACCCCGGCCTGGCTGTTCAACCCCGTCGTGGCGGTGATGGGAACGTTGACCGTGATGGCGCCGGTGGTCTTGGCCGTGAGTAGGCCGCCGTTGCCGCCTGCATCGAGCCGACTGGGATGGGCGTCGCCACCGTTGAGACTCGCGCTTTTGAGGGACGTGCCGCCGACATCAAAAACGAGCGACGCGGTATCGAGCGTGAGACTGGAGGCCTGCAAAGGTTTCGCAGTCGTCGTGCCGGCCAAGCCATCGAGCAGAACGCCGCCGCTGCCCCATTTGATGTTGGGCGCGGTGATGATTTTCGACTCGACGGTGCCACTTCGGACCACGCCGCCCGAGCCGATGGTGAGGACGGTGCCAGCGGTGACTTCTTTGGCGCTGATCGTCCCGGCGGTGATTGCTTTCGTGGCGGTGACTTTGTCGCCTGCGATCAGTCCGCCGACCGTGATAGAGCCGGGGGTGGTGGTTTCCCGGAGAGAATAGAGATCGCCGGTGAGGATAAGATTGCCGCCGAGGAGGAAGGTGAGGGTATTGACGGAAAGGTTGCGGCCGAGGTAGTCCGAATTTGTCAGCTGGATCGTATCGAAGCCGGCGAGATCGAAACCCGTGGCATCCACGCCGCCCCCGCCCACAATCAGATTCGAAGAGGCTGCGGGAAGAGTGAAATTACTCGCGACGAGCACGGTGTCGCCCGTGACGTTAAGGACCTGCAGTCGCGTGGCATCCAGGCCGCCCGCCGCGCCGGAAGCCGCTTTCAGATTGACGATCCCGCTCGCGGAAGAAAGCGCGACGTTATTGCCTGAGATATAGCCGCTGGTGGTATCCAACTCGAGGCCGTTAGTACCGGTGACATTGATCGTGGGCGCATCCAGACGACCGCGAATCGTGGCGGTGGAACCGGAGAGCGTGATTGCGTTGGTGGCCCGGAGATCGGAAGTCGCGTTGAGCACGATATCGCCGTTGGCCGCAGTGATCGAGATCAAGCGGGTGTTCATTGGGCCAGAAAGAAGCGCGGACCCGCCGCTACCCACCGTGATGTCGTCCACCGCGATCAATGAGCTGCCCGCTCCGGTGATAAAATCCCCTGCCAGCGTCAAGTCGATGCCACGGGCGCTGGTAAGCGAGTTGTTGAAGATGCCCGCAGCCGCGGTGGCGATGAAATCATGTGCCGTAGCGGCGCCGCCGACGGTGAGGTCCTTCGTCGCGGTCAAGTGGTAGTCGTTGGCGCTGGTGGAGCCGTTGAGGGTGATGCCCTGACCCGCCAGCGTGATGTTGTTCGTGGTCGCGAGACGGCCGGAGGTGTTGAGGGTGAAATCCTGCGTCATGGCGAAATTGATTTCACCAGTCGAATTAAGAATGCCGCCGACGAAAGCTTTCTTCCCCGCCACCGTGATGGCGGTGGACTGGACATTTCCATCCATCGTGACGCTTCCTCTGGTCGCAGTCAGATTCAGCTTCTGGGCATTAGTGGCGCCGCTGAGCGTGATGTCACGGGCGGCGGAGGTGATATTGATATCCCGGGTCGCGGTGATGGAACCGGTGAGGCCAAGGGCGAAGTCGGTGGTGACGTTAAAGGCGACGGATTCGCCTCTGAGCGACTGATTGATGTAGGCATTCTTAGCCGAGCCGGTGAAGTTCCCGTTCGCCAGGATGGCGGTGTTGGCGGTGAAATCCTTCACTGCGCTGACGGCGAAGTTCTTGCCGGTGGTGGCGCCATTCAAGACGATCCCTTGAGTCGAGGTGAGGCTGACGTCGTCCAAAGCGATGAGCGAGCCTCCGGTGCCGAAGAGCAGATCGCCCTGATTGTTGACCGTGAAGTGCCTCGCGGTGATCGGACCCAAGAGCGAAACCGTGGAGCCGGCGATGGTAACATCCTGGCTGGCGATGGAGGTGTTGACGGAGATATCAGCCAGACCGTTGAGCGTAAAGGAGCCACCGGTGGTGACAGCACCATCAATCGTGAGCGTGCGCGACGCCGCGATGACGCCGTCGCCGCTAATATTGAAACGACCCAGCGCGGTCGAATGGTAATCGGTCCCGGCGTTGATCGTGGCGTCCTTCCCCGTGAAAGCGGCATTCAGGACGGCGCTGGGACCGGTGGCAGTGAAGAGTTCCAGCGCCTGGATCGGGCCGTTCATGGTCAGCGCGCCCGCCCGATGGATGTCAGTTCCTGAAGTGAGAACGATCTTCTTCCCGTTCAAACTGCCGTTAAGCGTAATCAGCCCGGCTGAGGTGATGCTCAGGTTGGTCTCCGAGCCGGTAGCCGTGATATTACCGCCGATATTCGAGAAGAAATCATTGCGCGCGTTAAAGATCAGTTTCTCACCCGTGATTGTAGCGTTAGCGGTCAGGACGGTACCATTGGCGGTAAGGCTCTTGGTGGTGACCGGGCCGTTGAAGTTGATCGCGCCGTTCAGTAAGGCCGGAGTTGTACCCGCATTCAGGAGCATGCCCTCAGTATTGGTCACTTTAGTCAAAGTGATCCCGGCGCCGGCGGAGATCGTGAGGTCTTTGCTGTTCAAGGTCCCCGCGCCGGTCATGTTGAAGCCTTCTCGCATGGTGAAGGTGGCGGTCTTGGCGTTGACCGTATTGGTGATGTAAGCGGTGCGCCCGGTAACGATGAGTTGATCTGAGGAGGTCAGGACGCCGTTGACGCTAACGTCGGTGCCGGCGGTGAGAGTATAGGTCTTGCTAGAACTGGTAGCGTCCTCCAAGGCCTCGGTGGCGCCGTCGAGGGTGATGGATCCCCCGGTGATGACGGTTAATTTGTCGCGCGAACTCAACGAGCCGGCGCTGGTGAGGGTGAGGTTGCCGCCGATTTGCAGGTTAATATTCCGGCCGGTGAACAGGCCAGCGATGGTGCCGGTGTTGCCGAAGGCGTAGATGTTATCCGCACTGATGCTGCCATTTACGGTCAGGGTCTGGCCGGCGTAGAGCTGGGCGAACTTGGAGACGATCGCGCCGTTGATTGTGGTGTTGCCGAGCGCGGTCAGGTTCACGTCCTTGGCCAGGATGCTGGCGGTGGCGTCCACGGTCGCGTTTTGTTCGGCAGTCAGGGCGATGCTGGCGTCCTTCAGGTTCATGAAGGCGCCAAAGTTGGCGCTGCCGTTGCGGGCGTAGAGCGTAATCAACTTAAAGGCGCCGCCGTCGGCCTTGGTGAAGGTGAAGCGGTCGCTGAGGGAGATGGAGCCATTGGCGGTGCCGAGGAAGAGGCTGTCCAGGCCGTTGAGATTGACCGTGCCGCCGAGGGCAGAGGAGGTGATATCGGTGGCGCTGATCAGCGCGATCTTGTCCGCCCCGGAGCGGGTGATGAAGGACGGGTTGCCCTCGATTTGGAGGGAGGAGAAGGAATAGACGCCTGCGCTCGAGAAATCGGCGGCGAACTGGTTGTCGAAGTTCACCTGGTTATCAAAGAGCGAGTTGGTCCCGAAAAGGAAGCGAGAGGGCGAACCATTCGTGGCCACGTTCCTGAAGAAGGCCCCGTTATTGGTCACGCTATCGGTGGTGATCGTGGGCGCGGCCTGGGAGGTGTTTATCGACGTCGAATTCTTGATGATGTAAGCGCCCGAAATCAGCGTCGGGGTAGCGCTCGGGGCCGGATTTAGATTCGGCGTGGGCACCGTGATCGGCGTCGGGCTTGCTCCCGGGATGGCCGTCGGCGTGGGGGTCGGAATCGGAGTCGCGGTCGGCGTTGGCGTCGCGGTCGGCGTCGCGGTTGGCGTGGCGGTCGGCGTGGCAGTTGGCGTGGCGGTTGGCGTGGCGGTTGGCGTGGCGGTTGGCGTGGCGGTTGGCGTGGCGGTTGGCGTGGCGGTTGGCGTGGCGGTTGGCGTGGCGGTTGGCGTGGCGGTTGGCGTGGCGGTTGGCGTGGCGGTTGGCGTGGCGGTTGGCGTGGCGGTTGGCGTGGCGGTTGGCGTGGCGGTTGGCGTGGCGGTTGGCGTGGCGGTTGGCGTGGCGGTTGGCGTGGCGGTTGGCGTCGCGGTTGGCGTGGCGGTTGGCGTGGCGGTTGGCGTGGCGGTTGGCGTGGCGGTTGGCGTGGCGGTTGGCGTGGCGGTTGGCGTGGCGGTTGGCGTCGCGGTTGGCGTGGCGGTTGGCGTGGCGGTTGGCGTGGCGGTTGGCGTCGCGGTTGGCGTGGCGGTTGGCGTGGCGGTTGGCGTGGCGGTTGGCGTGGCGGTTGGCGTGGCGGTCGGCGTCGCGGTTGGCGTCGCGGTTGGCGTCGCGGTTGGCGTCGCGGTTGGCGTGGCGGTTGGCGTGGCAGTCGGCGTCGCAGTGGGATTCGGCGTCGCCGTTGGGTTTGGTGTGGCGGTCGGGTTCGGCGTTGCCGTTGGATTTGGAGTCGGCGTGGGCGTCGGAACGACGAAAGGAGTCGGCGTCGGTGTGGCGCCGCCAATCGGCGTGGGCGTGGGAGTGGCGCCGGCTACCGGAGTCGGCGTCGGTGTGCCAACGTTGAGCGGAGTGGCGGTCGGCGTTGCCGTGGGAACAGGCGTGGGCGTAGGCGTGGCAAAAGCCACCGGGTCGTCGAAACGATTCCGCGTGTTCGTGTCCACGACTTCAACCGTGGAGACTCCGCCGGCGATGACCAGGTTGGTTGGGTTCAGTTGGCCATCGGCTACTTTGGCCCGTTGCCCGTCGATGACGTCGGCGATGAGTTTATTTGCTGTGGGCGAGAGCGGCTCGAACAATTCTGGATTGACCAGGGTGGAGGTCTTCATGACCCGAGCGACGTCGAAGTCGACCGTGGACCAGTCTTTCATGGAACGGGAATTCAACGGAGCGATCAGCATCTGCCCGCCGTGGACGAGCATGGATTGGCGCCAGCGATCGCGGAGATGGACGCGGACGGTGCCTTCGAGCAAGACCAGCTTAAAAGTGCCACCGGCGCGCTCGATGAATCCAGTCGTGCCCGTGATAGCTGCGGTGATGGCGGCGGTGTTGATTTTGGCGCCACCCACACCTTTGGGGATTTGAAAAAGAATGGCGCCCCGGCCGAGATCCATCTCGCGCGTGCCGGCTTTGAAACTGAAAAAGGTATTGGCCGCGAGGCGAGTGAGGGTGTTATCCGCGAAGAGCATCTCGGCGCGTGAATCAGCGCCGGTTTCGACGCCGAGTTCTCCTTGCACGACATCGTGGACGGCGGCTGGGCGCTTACCCGAGGAGGGATCCACCATCGACACCTGATTATAGAGGCGGGTGATTTCAGCCTGAGTGAGGGGGGCGCCAGAGGCCGGGGAAAGCAGACACAGCAATCCAATGGCTCCAAGAGTGAGTCGGAAAAAAGGTGCAGACGCGTTAATTTCCATAATATCCATATCAGTTAAAGCACGTCGTGCGCCAGCGCCTCATTTTTGACAAGGCGTTCAAAACCGGATTGTTCCGCCCAATCCGCCGCCCAAATTGAAGGCGTGATAATCAAAGGCCGTTCGGCTCGATTCGTTGAGAACGCCCGAGACCGTGGCGCTTAGCGAAAACCAGCGATTAAGCTGAAAGCGCAGACCGCTCGAGAGCGCCTGGTTGAAATCGCAGCGCCCGCTCTGCGGATACCCGAAGAAGCTGGCGCGGTAGTTGGCGTAAACCGTCAGCGAGCGGGAGAGCGCGAGATCGTAGCCGATGAAAGAAGACACATCCGCCCGCTGGAGGGAGGAGGGTTGGGCGAGATTGAAGCCGCTGGCGACTCCGAACGAAATGCTGTCGGCGGTGCTGAGCTGGACGACTTTTGTGGCAGAGAGAAGCAGACTGTGCCCGGAAAAGATCTGATCAAAGGTGAAATCCTGGGTGAGCCTGCTGAAGCTGTATTGCAAGTTCAGGTTGGCATCCCAGAGCCGGTGGCAGGGCATGCTCACGCCAATGGCCGCGTTTAGACTGTCGAAGTCGAATTCGCTGAAACGGTTGTAGCGAAAAAACGTCTCGGCCACGCTGAGATTGAGTGTGAGGGGGCCGTGCAGCGCGCGCGAATAACTGCCGCCAACCGTGGCCACGAGGAAAGAATCTCCGAACTCGCGGCCGTGGGCCAGGGCGACGTTACTGGTGTAAAAGGCTGAGAGATCAGTGAAGAAACTAAAAGGGCGCGGGCGCTCGCTGTTCTTTAGGACCCATTGCTCACCGAGATCGGCATCGGCCTGCCGGTCGGCCTCGGTGGCATCGTTTGGGAGGGCAACGCCGTCGGCCGTGCGCGCGCTGCCGGCACTAGCAGGCTGGGCCAAAATTTGCGATTGCTGCAAGGCGGCGTTGGCGACTGCATCCTGTGCGAGGGAGTGCCCCGCGTGCGCGAGGAACACCAGGGCAAGAAAAGTCGCGACGCACTGCGGATATTGCAGGACGGCAAACGTTCGAAGCAGGTGGAAGACCCAAGTCATGTTTCGGGGAGGAAGCGCAGCGTTCCGTCAGGTGGGTAGCTACTTCCAGACCAGCACCGGAGTTTTTCGGTGCGTAGAAGATTGACCACGGCCTTCTCTTCGAAGGGGATAGAAGGGATTTGCCGTCGGTCGCAAAAACTGTTTGGCCGCGCAGTCCGGTGGATTGCAACTTGCTACTCTCGCGGTGTGCGCTCACCCGCCCAACGCTTCCGTTCGATTGCGCTCGCTTCCGCGGGGGCGAGCCTTTTTCTCGCGGCCTTGCACAGCATCTACTTCGATCCGCTCCGTAAGGCGGAGACGTACACTCGAGACCTCCGCCAATGCTGGGGACGCAAGGCCACGCGCGATCCTCAGCTCGTGTTTCTGGCCATCGACAAGAACTCAGTGCAGCTGGACACACTCTTCCCGGACGAGGTCGAAGCGTCGCCCGCCTTGAAACTGATGAAGGCAGGCTTCCCTTGGTCGCGCGAAGTCTATGCCTTGGTCACGGAGCGGCTCCTCGAGGCGGGCGCACGGATTGTCTGTTTCGATTTGCTCTTTCCCTTCGCCCGGCACGGGCGACCGCGCCTTTCACGATACGCTGGAGAAATATCGCGGCCGGGTGCTCGCAGGCTGCGATTTCGTGGCCGAAAACAATGGCCGCGGCTTGTCCTGGCGGATCGACATGCCAGTGGACACCCTGTTCGCCCGCACGCGCCCGATCGATTCGCGCCTGGGCTACGTTACCTTTTGGTCCGATCCGGATGGCGCGGTGCGCCGCGCACGTTTCCAGACTTCGTTGGAGGAGATGGCCGGCTCAAGCGAGCCGCCCAGCGAGATTTTTCATTCACTCGAGGCGCGCATCCTGGAGGGTATCGGCCGGCCGCATCTCATCCCCCCGTCCGGCGACCGGCTATTCCGCTTCGCCGGCGGTCCGCGCACGTTCGAGTCGCATTCGATTTACGAGGTTTTCGTTCCGGAGATGTGGAGCCGGAATTATCAGAACGGTGAATTTTTCAAAGGCAAGATCGTGTTCATCGGTCCCGAAGGCAGTTGGAGTCACGACGAACACTCCACGCCCTTCCGCATTATCGACGGCAGCGGGGCGCTCATGCCGGGGCCGGAGATCCACTTGAATGCGCTCAACGCCGCTTTGCACTCGGATTATCTTTTCGAACCCGGTTGGCTGGGCGAATCCGTGGCGATGCTTTTGGCCGCCCTCTGCGGCATCGCCCTCAGCCTGCCGAGGGGTCCCTTGGTCCGGGCGATTCTCACGATGGGAGCGGTGATCGTCTACGGCCAGATCTGCGTCGCGACCTTTCAACGTCTCGGGCCTGCTCCTCTTAATGGTGCTCCCCTCGGCCATCATTTGCGCATCTGTGGCAATCAACATCATGACCGATTACCGCCGCGAGCGGAAAGAGAAGGACGAGATCCGTTCCACTCTCAGCCAGTATGTAGGCGAAAACGTGGTGCGGGAAATTCTGCAAAACCCGGCGGCCTATTTGCATTCTCTCGCCGGCGTCCGCAAACCCGTCACGGTCCTCTTTTCCGATCTGCGCGACTTCACCCAGCTCACGGCGAACCGTCCTCCGGCCGAGCTGATCGCTCAGCTCAACGAATATTTTTCCGTAATGACCGAAGCCGTCCTGGCCGAAAACGGCACCGTCGACAAATTCGTGGGCGACGGAATGATGGCGGTGTGGGGAAACCTGCGCACAGACGGCCCGCAAGCAGACGCGCAGGCAGCTTTGCGTTGCACGCTGGCGATGCGGGAAGGCCTCGCCCGTCTAAACGTCAAATGGCTCGCGCAAGGCTGGCCGGTTCTGCGTTTCGGCGTGGGATTGAATCACGGCGAAGCCACCATCGGGCACGTCGGCTCCGAGCGGAAAATGGATTTCACGGCGATCGGCCAGGTGGTCAATACCGCCTCGCGCATCGAGCAGCTCACCTCGCGCCTGGGGCACGATATTCTGATTGGTGAACCCGTCGCCGCCTTGGCGGGCGACGAATTCGAGATCGAACCCGGCGGGGCTGTGCCGGTAAAAGGAATTGCCAAGCCCTTGCCTGTCTTTCTGCTGCGGGGCAGGCGAGAAGCGACCAGCGTGGCGCCTCCTCGATCCGCGCGGCGCACACCAGCGCTCGCGCTTTCCCGGCTCCTTTAATTCGGGCCGGCCCGCGCGGGCCGTCGTCGCTTCACTCCCCGTTCGCCAAACGGGCAAAACGGGCTACCTTGTTTGTCCCGGAAAATGAATCAATTAGAGATTAAAGATTTACACGCCACGATCGCGGACCAAGAGATCCTTCGCGGCCTCAGCCTGACCGTGCCGAAAGGCGAAATCCACGCCATCATGGGGCCAAACGGCTCCGGCAAAAGCACCCTTGCGAAGGTGATCGCCGGACACCCCGATTACACCGTGACGAGCGGTTCCGTTTTGATGGATGGCGAGGACATTCTCGCCCTCGAGCCGGATGAACGCGCGCGCCGCGGGATCTTCCTCGCTTTCCAATACCCGAACGAAATCCCTGGCGTGACGATCGCAAATTTCCTGCGCGCGGCCGTGCAGGCGCGGCTCCCCGAAGGCGAAGAGCTGGAGGCGACCGACTACTATGCGCGCCTTTACCAGAAGATGGATTTGCTGGAGATGGATCGCACGTTCACCTCGCGTTCAGTCAACGAAGGTTTCTCTGGCGGCGAGAAGAAGCGGAATGAAATTCTGCAGCTCGCCATGCTCGAGCCGAAATACGCCGTGCTCGATGAGACGGATAGCGGGCTCGACATCGATGCGCTGAAGGTCGTCGCGAATGGCGTCAACTCGCTGCGCGGGCCGAATCTCGGCGTTCTGCTGATTACGCATTATCAGCGGCTGCTCGATTACATCGTGCCCGATCATGTCCACGTCATGGTCCACGGCAGAATCGTCCGGAGCGGCGACAAGAATTTGGCGTTGGAGTTGGAAGAAAAAGGCTACGAATGGGTGCGCGAAGTCCTCGCGGAACCCGCCGCGGCCTAAGAAGGAGCATTATGGTCAAGCAAGTTTCACCTCTCGAAATCGAACGGAACGCCGGCAACTTCGCGTATCCGGAAACGCACGTGAACGACGCGGGCGTCGGCCTCACGGAAGAGACGATCCATTACATCTCGAACATCAAGGAGGATCCGGATTGGGTGCGCCAGTTTCGGCTCAACGCTTACAAAACATTCCTGAGCAAGCCGATGCCGACGCATTGGGCGAGCAAGGATCTCGAAGCGATCGTTTTCGAAAATATCCGCTATTACCTGAGCAGCGGGACGCAGCCGAAGCGCAGCTGGGACGATGTGCCGGATGAT
The DNA here is from genome assembly GCA_963788065.1 of uncultured Verrucomicrobiae bacterium. Lineage (GTDB taxonomy): Bacteria > Verrucomicrobiota > Verrucomicrobiia > Chthoniobacterales > UBA10450 > JACCTI01. Next base: position 651,293 of record CAWBFF010000008.1, on the reverse strand, counting down.
GTGAAGAAGACCTTCGAGCGGCTCGGAATTCCGGAGCAGGAACGGAAATTCCTCGCCGGCGTGGAAGCGCAGTTCGACAGCGAGGCCGTTTATTCGAACATCAAAGCCGCGGTCGGCGAGCAGGGCGTAATCTTTGTCGGCAGCACCGAAGGGTTGAAGAATCATCCGGAGATTTTCCGGAAATGGTTCGGCAAAGTCATCCCGACCGGCGACAACAAATTCAGCGCGCTCAACAGCGCGGTCTTCAGCGGCGGCTCGTTCATTTACGTCCCACCGGGTGTGAAAGTGAAGCATCCGCTCCAGGCTTACTTCCGGATCAACGCCGAGAATTTCGGACAGTTCGAACGCACCCTCATCATCGTCGATGAAGGCGCGGAGCTGACCTACATGGAAGGCTGCACCGCGCCGAAGTTCAACACCGCCACGCTGCACAGTGCGGTCGTCGAGCTCGTCGCGCTCAAGGGCGCGAAGATCCAATATATCACCGTCCAAAACTGGTCGGCCAATGTCTTCAATCTCGTGACCAAGCGCGCCATCGCGCACGAAGAAGCCGAAGTGAAATGGATCGATTGCAATATCGGTTCGCGTCTGACGATGAAATATCCTGGCGTCGTTCTGAAAGGACGCAAAGCGCGCGGCGAAGTCCTCTCGATCGCCTTGGCCAGCAACGGCCAGCATCAGGACACCGGCGCGAAGATGGTCCACGCCGCCGACGAAACGACGAGCAACATCATCTCGAAGTCGATCAGCATCGGCACCGGCCGCTCCACCTATCGCGGCCTCGTCCACGTCCCGAAGCATCTCAAGAACTGCAAGAACAACACCGAGTGCGACGCGCTCCTCATCAACGCGAACAGCCGCACGGACACGTATCCGGCCATCACCGTTCGCGGCACCGGCAACGCGGTGCAGCATGAAGCCAGTGTCAGCCAGGTCAGCGCCGAGCAGATCTTCTACATGCAGCAGCGCGGCCTCTCCGAAGCCCAAGCCATGAGCCTGAGCGTGAACGGATTCGTCAACGACCTCGTGCGCCAGTTCCCGATGGAATACAGCGTCGAGCTCAAGCGCCTGATCGAGCTTGAGATGGAAGGCTCGGTCGGCTAAGTTCCGCCCGCAGAGACGAGCGAGGCGCGGCGGTCCACGGGCCGCCGTTCCTGTCTTTAACTGCAATCGGTCATGAGCACTGTCGTTCTCGAGGATGTAATGGAAATCGCCGCGCCGCAGGATAAAACCGCCTCGGCGATTCTTTCCGGTTTGTCCGCGGGGCGAAACGGCGACCTGCCCGCATGGTTCCGCGACCGGCAGAGCGAAGCCTGGACGCGCTTCACCTCCTTGCCGCAGCCGAACCGCAAGGATCAGTCCTGGCGTTTTTCCAATGTGAACGCGCTCGATCTCGCGCCGTTCACACTGGCGACCGCGCCTAACGAGCAAGACAGCCGAGCCATCCTCGACCGCTCCAGCGTGCTCGAAGCCGTGACCGCGCGAATGATTTTCGCCGACGATCATCTTCTCCGGCACGATCCGCTCCCGGACGCGTTACGCGCACGCGGCGTCATCTTCCAACCCTTCGAGCGCGGCCTGCTTGAGCACGAAGACCTTTTTCAAAAGCATTTCATGGCGCAGGCCACGCCGCTCGGCTCTGAGAAATTCGCGGCTTTGCATGAAGCGATGGTCCGCGGCGGCACCTTCCTCTACGTCCCGAAAGGCGTGGAGCTCGAGGCGCCGATTGAGATTTTTCATTGGCTCAACGCCGAGAACGCTTCTGTTTTTCCCCACACGCTTTTGATCGCCGACGAGTTGTCGAAGGTCACCGTGATCGAGCACTTCCGCTCTGTGGAAAAGGGACGGCGCGGCTTTTCCTGCGGCGTTAACGACCTTGTCGTCGGCCGCGGCGCACAGCTCAAATACGTCTGCGTCCAAGACTGGGATGAGAGCGTGCTCTCCGTGCAAATGAACGCGACCACGGCCGAGCGCGATGCTTCCGCGCTCAGCCTGAACCTGAATCTCGGTGGCGCATATTCGCGCTTCGAAAGCTTCAGCCGATTGACGGGCGAAGGTGCGCGCAGCGATCTTCTCGCAGTTGCCGTGGCGCAGGGCGCGCAGGAATTCGACGCGCGCACTTTGCAGGATCACGCCTCGCCGCACACGACGAGCGACCTCCTCTACAAAAATTCCCTCGCTGACAAATCGCGCACCATCTTCGGCGGCCTTATCCGGGTGGAGCCGGACGCGCATTTCACCGACGCTTACCAGACCGTACGCAACCTCCTCTTGAGCGACGACGCCGAGGCCAACTCGATGCCCGGCCTCGAAATTCTGGCCGACAACGTGAAGTGCAGTCACGGCGCCACCTCCGGTCAGCTCGATGATGAAGAACTCTTCTATCTCCTTGCTCGCGGCATCCCGAAGAATGTCGCCCAGCATATGCTCGTCGCCGGTTTCCTTAACGAAGTCGTTGATCGTCTCGAATCACCCACTTATCGGCGCCAAGCTGCACGATTTGATCGAAGCCAAATTCGCGCGCGTAAACTCAGCGGCGCGTTAGCTGGCCTCCGGAATGGGAGGCGCCCGATCGCCCTGAATTGACATGCCCCGAAGCGGCCGTTCGGCAGGACGAAAGGAAAAGGCGCGCGAGGACGCGCACTACTTCGTCGTCAATGGTCGTCGCTGGCGCAAAACCGATCCGCACATCCCGGAGAAGTTGCGCGCTGAGCTGGTGAAAGAGCTGATGGCCGCCCGCCGCCTGCAGGATCGGCCGCGGGTGCAGGATGCGAAGGTCGCGCTCGGCGAGCGCGGCGAAAAGTGGTGGGAAGAGACGTCCGAGGAAGGAACCCATAAACGCCTGCGCGCCGCCATGCGCGCACTCTTGCGCGCGCGTCCGGTGACCTCATCCATCTGCCCGTCCGACGCCGCCCGCATCGTCGGCGGCCCGCGCTGGCGCACGCTACTCCCTCAAGCGCGCGTAGTGGCGCGCGACACCGCCCACGCCGGCGAAGTCATCATCACCCAACGCGGCCAAGAGCTCGACCCCGCGAACGACTGGCGCGGCCCCATCCGCATCCGCTTCCCGCGCTAAGCGACCCTATCAAACTCCGTGCTTGGCGGGTTCACGCGGATCGCCATGCTCGGGATCGCGCGCGCTGGCCAGATAGCGCGCGAAGGGATCAGCAATCGCCGGATCGAATCCGGCGACGAACTCCTGATCACCGGCGCGCCCGCCTCCTCCAAACGAATCCTCGACCAGCTCGGCTTCGTCGCGGTCAACCGCACCAGCGTCGCTCTCCGACGTGCTCAACAACGTGGCCACGATGGTCATCACCGGTCCGATCGCGATCGATCTCGGGAAGCAGCTCGGGGCCAATCCTGACACCTTCCTCATGGGCGTAGCCATGCCGCCCGTTTCCGGCCTAACGACACCAAAGTGACGGCGAATCCGCGGCTCTGTCAATTTACAGACGGAGCGAATTCCGGGGCCGCCTTGCCCTGGTCGGTCTGCGCGAAAGACGGCGGGTTCGGCCGATTCTGCTACCGCGGCGCCGCGCCGCCTGATACGACCTCGCCTCGATGAAGAAAATTCTCGGCGGCTTGCTCGTGGTCGGATCGTTGATGCTTTCGTTTCTCGCCTTTGCCGCCGAGCAACCGGATCCGGCGAGGGAGATCACGCGACTCGCCGACGCCTACGTGAAAGGCTTCCTCGAGCGCTTCCCGGAAAGCGCCGCTTTCTCCGGGATGGCGCTGGCGCAGAATGACCGCTTCTTCGACAACTCGGAGGCCGCGTACCGGGCTTGGGAAAAACGCGAGGATGGCTGGCTCGTCGAGCTTTCCAAGATCGATGAGGCGGCGCTCGTCGGGAAACCGGAGTGGGTCACCTACGGCTTTTTGCGCAAGGCGCTCGAGTCCTCCCGTGGCCAGCGCGTTTGCCGCGAGGAACTCTGGACGGTGAACCAAATCGGCGGCTGGCAGGCGTCACTGCCCGACTATCTCGGACTTCTGCCCGTGGGCACACCGGAGCGCCGCGCAGATTTGCTCAAGCAATGGAGCACACTGCCGAAGTTCCTCGCGACCGACATCGCCAACCTCAAGACCGGCCTGGCCGCGGGCTACTCCACCCCGAAGCACAATGTCGAGCTCGTGATCGCGCAGCTCGATGGCTACCTCAGCGTCCCGGTCGAGAAATCGCCGCTCTACGCGCCGGCGCTGCGCGACACCGATAAAGAGTTCGTCGCGAGCTGGAAGAAGTTGTTAGCCGACAAGATCAACCCGGCGATTCGCGACTATCGCGAGTTCCTGAAGACGACCTACCTGCCGAAAGCGCGGACCGAGATCGGTGTCTCGGCCAACCCGAACGGCGCCGCCTGTTACGCCGCGTCCCTGAAAGCGCAGACCGGCCTCGAGATCACGCCCGACGAGATGTTCGAGAAGGGCCAGCGCGCCGTCAAAGAACAGCAGGCCATGGCGAAGGTGCTGGCAAAGAAAGTTTACGGCACCGAGGACCTGAGCCAGCTCCGGAGCAAGCTGGAGGCGGATCCCGACAATCACTTCAAGACGCGTGAGGAAGTGATGGCCTACTCGCAGGCGGCGGTCGACCGCGCGTGGGAAGCGCTGCCGAAGGCCTTTGGCATTCTCCCGAAAGCGAAAGTACGGATCGAGCCGATCGGCGCCTTCGACGAGGAGCACGGCGTGCCGCATTACGTCCCTGCGGCCGAAGATGGAAGCCGCCCCGGCACTTACTACATCTCGCTCTTCGAACCGGAGAAGCAGCTGAAGTCGCGCGTCGAGATGGTCGCGCTGCACGAGTGCGTCCCGGGTCATCACCTGCAGGGCGCGATCGCGCTCGAACTGCCGAAGGCGCACCCGCTCACGCACCTGATCTGGAACGGCGGCTTCGGCGAAGGCTGGGCCGTCTATTCCGAAAACACGCTCGCGCGCGAGATGGGACTCTTCAGTTCCGAGCGGAATCATCTCGGCGAATTGGTGCAATTCCCTACCGGCATGGTGGCCGATCCTGGCATTCACGCGAAGGGCTGGACCCGGCAGCAGACGATCGATTACTTCCTCGCCACGCGTCCCGATTACTCCGCCAAGCTGGCGGAATCGCAGACTGATCGGATCATCGTGACGCCCGGGCAACTGACCACCTATTGGGCCGGCGCGCTCGAGATCATGGCCCTGCGCGAGCAGGCGGAGAAAGCGCTGGGCGACAAGTTCGACCTTCGCACGTTCCACGACCAGGTCTTGAACACCGGCTCGATCACCTTGCCGATGTTGCAGGAGAAGATCGGCCGCTGGCTGAAGACCGCGGGCGGCAAGTAAACAGGAGGAATTCGTCCTTCGTGCCGCTTCCTTTCTCCTCCATCCTGCGCACAATGCTCGATGCCATCGCAGGATTCCTCCGGGCAAAGCGGCGTGCTGGTGCTGCTCGGGGTGTTGTTTACCATCATTCTCGCCGGGCTCGATAACACCATCGTCAGCACGGTGATGCCGGTGGCCTTGCCGGAGTTGGGCGGCGCGCATCTGTATGCGTGGACCTTTGCCGCTTACATGCTGGCGGCGGCGGTCTCGATGCCGATCTGGGGTCCGGGCTCGGATCGGTGGGGACGCCGGCGCACTTACCTCATCGGCATCGCCGTCTTCACGGTTGGAAGCGGGCTCTGCGCAGTTGCGCGCACGATGGTGGAGTTTATCGCCGCGCGCGCCCTTCAAGGGATTGGCGCGGGTGCGGTGGCTACACTGCCATTTGTCATCCTTGGCGTGGTCTATCCGCCGCATAAACGCGGTCGCGCGCTCGGCGCGGCTAGCAGCGCCTGGGCCGTCGCGAGCGTGGCGGGGCCGCTGCTTGGCACACTGATCGTGACCCATGTCTCCTGGCGCTGGGCGTTCCTCATCAACGTGCCGATCGCGGTGATCGCGGCGGTGCTTGTGGTCATCGGCATGCACGAAAGCATGGGGCGGGTCAGCGGCCGTTTCGACCTGGCCGGCGCGCTCCTTGCCGGCGCAGGCGGCAGCGCGCTTATGTGGGCGTTTGTCGATCTCGGCGAAGGCAAGATCGGCCTGTTCGAGGCTGCGCTCATTGGCGCCGGGCTGCTTCTGCTCGCACTTTTTGTCTGGCACGAAGGACGAACGGAGCATCCGATCCTGCCGCTTAGTTTCTTCCGGCACGCCGGCTACGCCTCATCGATCTCTTCGTCGTTCCTCGCCTTCTTCAGCGGCTTCGGCCTGAGCTCGTATCTGCCGCTCGCGACCAATGCCGCTTTTCACGAGAACCGCGCCATCGTCGGCCTGGTCGTAGGCGCGTTCACCATCGGCTGGAGCACGCTGGCCTTCGCCTCTGGGCGCCTCGTCCACCGCATTGGCGAACGCCTCCCCGGCATCATCGGCATCTTGGTTCACATCGTGGGTCTCGCTCTTTTCATGATCGCCTTCGAACACGGACTCACCTGGGTCGTCGTGGCCGCGGTCATCTCCGGCGCCGGCATGGGCTTGCTCTCGCCCGCGCTCACCGTGGTGGTGCAAAACAGTGTCCCGGTGGCGCGCATGGGCAGCGCCACCACCAGCCAGCAATTTGTCCGGCAAGTCGGCGCGGCCCTCGGCGTCAGCGCGTTCGTTCTCGCTGCCACGCTTGGCAGTTTCCGCACCGGCCTCGTCGCGATGATCGTTGTCAGCGCCGGCGCCTTTGCCTGCATCCTTGCGCTCCCGGCGCACAGCCTGCACGCGCACGAGCAGGCGTAAGGTGGGATTTTTCGGCAATTTTTTCTACAGCCGATTGGGGATCGACGTGAAAGCCGTCGAATTAGGCCCTGAGCCAAGGGAGCCGTTTCATCCGGCTGAGACTGTCCCAACCAAAGCGCGCCCCGGCTCCGCGCACTGCGTTGGCTGACGAGGGCATTGGCTTCTCCATCCCCAATTCTTCAGTTTTAGACACGGACCTTCCACCAAGCGATAGCTGAGAAAAGCCAGGACCGAGGTCAAAAGAAGGGACGCTACAAAGTAGAGCAAGAAGCCCCCAGCATTTACATGCAACAGAGCGAGCCCCTGCTGTGCCGGAAAAGCGTAGATATAAGCACCGTAAGAAAAATCCCCGCGGGCGTCAGCGTTCGGCAGCGGCAGGCGAAACGCGAGCCAGAGGCAGATATACGTCAGCGTGACCGGCGCGAGCAATCCGAAGACACCAAAGGACAGGCTTGCTCCAGCGGCGACCAGACAAACGAAGAACGCAGCTCGGGAATTGGGAATCACTTCCCGATATAGAAAGCACAAACAGCCGGCGAAGAAGAAGAGGGTCAACGTGACGAGCGAATCCAACCCTGGGTAAGGGAAACACTGTTGAAAACTTTTTGGATCCAGACAGAGAAGACCGTAGAGGCCACCGAGGCCGCCGGTGACGAAGAAAAGCAAGAATAGAGGACGCCGAAACGCCCCGATGGCCGCCAACCCTGCGGCGCAAACGTAACACGCAACTTCGAACGGGAGCGTCCAGAGGGAGCCATTGATCACAAATGGAAACGGATTGTTTCTGAGCAACCCGGCGATCGAAGTCGGGTTCATGAGCAGGACCCCGCTCAAGCTCAAACCATTCGCGTGGATCACGGCTGCATTTTTCCAGATAAACGATAGCGGCGAATCCCACGGTGCGGAAAAGACGCGCAACGGCGCGTGGAACTCTACCAGCGCCACGAACGGCGCGAAAACGCAGGCGCAAAAAATGAGGCACACCCAATATCCGGGGAAAATGCGGAGGAAGCGGTGCCACAGAAACCGGCCGATCGAGAGCGAGCCACACGCGCTGCGGCAAATGAGGAAGCCGCTTAGCACAAAAAACATCGCCACCGCCAGCAGCCCGATACTGTATTGCCCCTTCGTAGCCGTCTGGATCGGATCCTGACCAAACCCGCCCAACGTGTAGGCATGGGAGAAAATAACGAGAACCGCCAGGAGAAGCCGCAGAAATCCGAAAGCGTTCCGCTTGGGATCAAAGGCCTGGCCGAAGGTCAAGGCGGGGACGGCCGTGGGCCATTGATCGTGACGCATCCCTCATTCCAAGCACGAACTGTGCTTCGAGGGCCTTGCGTCGCTGCGGTGCTTTTGCCGCCAAAAATATTGCACAAGGCCACCAGAGTGGCGCGATTCCCGCTCTTAAAAGACGCATGCTCCGCCAAGACCGGAATCTTGTTTCGTCCTCTCGAATCGATCTTTCCGGGAAACGGCTGCTGATTTTCATCGTCGCCTACAACGCGGAGACGACGATCGAGAAAGTGCTCGCGCGAATTCCCGCGTCGCTCAAAACCAGCGCCGTGGAGGTCTTGATCATCGACGACTCTTCGCAGGACAAAACGTTTGAGACTGGCCTCCGCTGCCAGCTTCAGTCCACCGGCTTCAAAATCACCGTCCTCCGCACGCCGGTTAATCAGGGCTACGGCGGCAATCAGAAACTCGGCTACCGCTACGCCATCGATCAGGGGTTCGATTTTGTCGCCCTCGTCCATGGCGACGGGCAATACGCCCCGGAAAAATTACCGGCTTTGATCGGGCCACTCGTCCGCGGCGAGGCGGATGCGGTCTTTGGCTCCCGCATGATCGACAAACGCGCCGCGCGCGCGGGCGGCATGCCGCTCTACAAATGGGTCGGCAATCAGATCCTGACGAACTTCCAGAATCGGATGCTCGGCACCACGCTTTCCGAATTCCATTCCGGCTACCGGCTCTACTCGACGGCCGCATTGGCGCAGATTCCATTTGAAAAAAACACGAACGATTTCCATTTCGACACCGAGATCATCATTCAATTCGTGCTGAAGAATCTCCGCATCGCCGAGCTTCCCATCCCGACCTATTACGGCGACGAAATTTGCCATGTGAATGGGATGAAATACGCGTGGGACGTTTTCCGGACGATGTTGCGGGCAAAATTCCATCAGGCGAATCTGCTCTTCGATCGAAAGTTCGATCTGCAGGCGCCAGAGGAAAACTACGATCTGAAGCTCGGCTTCACCTCGTCGCATACCGCGGCAATCGCAGCCGCGCGGCCTGGCGGCCACATCCTCGATATCGGATGCGGCCAAGGGTATGTGGCGCAGGAATTGGCCGCCAAAGGCTGCCGCGTGACCGGAATGGATCAATACATCCCGGACGTCTCACCGCTGCCGGGTCAGATCGATTTCATTCGCTGGAATCTCGATCGCAAGGAATTCCCGGTGAACGTCTCCGGGTTCGATCAAATCATGATGCTCGACATTATCGAGCACCTGAAGGAACCGGAAATTTTCATGGACGAGCTCCGCTTCGCCGCCGCGTGCAAGCGCCCAGAGGTCATCATCACCACGGCGAACATCGGCTATTTGGTCACTCGCTTGATGCTGCTCTTCGGCCAATTCAACTACGGCAAGAAAGGCATTCTCGACGCCACCCATACCCGGCTCTTCACCTTTCGTTCGCTCCACGCTCTCCTCGAACAATCGGGCTACAAGGTGCTCGAATCTCGCGGCATCCCCGCGCCATTCCCGAAAGCGCTCGGCGATAACGTCGTTTCGCGCACCCTTCTGCGCCTGAACGAAATGCTCATTCGTGTGAGCAAAGGATTGTTTTCCTACCAGATCCTGGTCCGCACGGAAGCGAGACCAACCGTACAGAATCTGCTCGGCGAAACCATCGACTCCAGCGATCTGCTGCGCGCCGCCCTTCTTGAAGCAGCATAGCGAATCGGGAGGTCTGCGGTCCTTGTTCGCGCGCCATTCCCACCCGCTATTTCCTACGGAAAGCGCGACCGCCGATTGGTTGTGAAGTAGTAAAATTACCGAGCGCCGAGCACGGTCACGGGGCGCGCGAAGCGGGCTGCTTTAATCACCACCCCGAGACCGACGATCAATACCACCCATGGCAAGAGCATCCAGGGTGACGTTACTGCGTTCGTTGTCGGCGTTGCGATCGCCGCATACCAAGGGAATCGATCCGCCGTCGTCTGGTAGAAAACTCCGAGCGCGACCGACCCACTGATGATGAAGGCCGTGCCCAACGCAGGCGAGAGAACGAGAATGAAGGGAATCAACCAAACAAGGTATTGAGGGGCGACCGCGGGGGAGAAGACGAAAAAGATGATCCACGCCAGACCCACAGAATGGAAAAGCTGCTCCGCCGTAGAGTTGCGCCGATGCCACGCGATCCCGAGCGCGCATGCGACGATAAGAACTTTCAGGAATTTCATGACGAGAAGCTCGGCCCCCGGCAGTCCATAAAAATCAACCACGCCAAACTCGGGCCGGCCGGTTAAATGCAGCAGATAGGTGATCCCCCAGCCGCCAAAAAATCCCCCATAAAACACGACGTTCCGAAGCCAGGGGATCGGATCCTGAAGAAGCGGTTGCAGACAAAGGATCAAGACGGTCAGCGCGAACGGAAGGCTAAAGCGCCCCAGCTTCCCTCTTGAAAACCAATAGCAGGCGAAAATTGGAAACAGGAACAGCGGAATGATCTTCATTTGGCAACTGATCGCCAAAGCCAGCCCGCACAGTGCGGGCGCTCGCCAGAGACACATCGTGGCTGCCAAGACGAGGAAGAGGACCATCACGGAATCGGCGTTTCCATGGAACCCGGAGACCATGATCGAGACCGGGCTGAGCGCGAAAAGGACGAGCGCCCAGCTTGGCAAACCGAGGCGGCCCTGCCAGCGGGCGAGTAACAGAACGACAATTGCATCGGACAGAATCCCCGGAAGCCGCAGCAGAAACGGGAAGGTGATGCTGTGCTGCTCGAAAAATGGGAGGTGAGCGAGATCGAAAATGAGCCGCAGGTAATAAGCGACCAAGGGCGAATGGTTGAAGGAAATGTCCTGAGTGTAGAGCTGGAGCAAACCGCCGCGCGACAGAGCACCAGCGAAGCCGTAAAAGCTCCCGATATCGTTGGAACCCAAAGTAGAGAAGGCGATGGCCAGCTTGACCAGCAACGCCACAAGCGCCGCCGGCAAGATCCACTTGCGGCATGGATCCGAATCGGAATGCGATGGGATCGCTCGTTGTCTCAGCGGGGGCTCCGCTGCTGTTGAATCGAGTCCCGGCTGGCGTTCTATGATGAAAGGTTCTGTGTTCAACGGGAGAAAGTGAGGCGTGCTGGGAAAGATGTGTTTAGCATCTTCGGTGCCCCTCCTCGCACCGCCCGGCCTTGATAACCCGAGGCCGCGCTATTTCAGAACCCTGATTGCGTGCAGCAAACCAGCGGTCACGAGCTCATAGAGATCATGCTGCACGAAGAAGACGAGGTATTGATTCAGCTCCAGAAGGCAAACCGCGACGATCAGAAAACCGAGCGCCCAGGTCGCGCGCGAACCGAAAAAATGGCTCGTCCGCGTCAAGGTAAGCGCGGCGAAGTAACGCAGGGGCATGTCCCACATGTTGGCATAGCGCAGGTTCATCCCGTAGCGCACGTTCGCCATCAAGAGATAGCTGCCCGCGACGAATCCGAGCAGGTAGAGCGGCGCCTTGTCCACCAGCCGAAGGGCGAACACTGCACCCACGGCCAGCAGCAGGACGACTGGGCTCATGATCATCAGATCGATCAGATAACGGTACCAAGGGCCGTCGCCGGTCGCGATCGCGTAAGGCAAAACAGAGGCTTTGCTCACGAGCAGGAGATAGATCTTGATCGTGGTCGCCATTGAACCGCAGAGATTGACGAGAATGGCGACCCCGAGGAGCGGGCCAAGAAACATCGTCGCGAGCAGTCCCCGCGTGATCGTGCCGAAGCGCAGCCAATGGTTCAGCGCGAGCAAACCAAGCAAACCCGCATAGGCGAAGAGCGCGTTCTCCTTCACCAGCACCATTAGCGCGAGAGCGAACCCGAACGCCACCAGCCATGGCCAGCGATTGGGCTGGCGCAAGTTCTCCCAGAGCAGCCAGAGGCAGAGCGTGGCCCAAAATGCGAACACTCCGTCGATCAACGCGTGCTGGCCCATGTGAATCTGGGTCGGAGCGCACGCCATCAGCGCGGCCACGAGCAGTGCCTGCCGCGGGCCGCCCAGCCGATAGGCCGCGATCGTCGCCAGCCCCAGAAGAAGTACGCTGAAAAAGCTCGAGACATCGTGCAAGGCGTCGAGCGCCTCCGAGCCAAAGAGCGTGTGCCAGACGTAGGCGGAAAAAATGTAGAGAAAACGCGTGGGCGGCAGAATGGCGCCGGGGCGAGCGGTCTGCACTTCGATGTAGCGCTCGGCGAAATCGGGGTAAGCCGTTACGCCATATTGGATGAGATCGTTGACGTAGGCGCGGTAGAGACTTTCATCGAATCCCACCGCCTGGAAACCGGGCGCGGGATGCAATGCCCGCGCGAAACTCAGCGCGCCATCTCCCGGTTCGAACCACGCAGCCGGGAGGCGCAGGAAGAAGCCGAAAGCGATCACGCATCCCAGCAAAATCCAGAAACGGGTGCGGGGTTGCGGTTCGGCGCCGAGCATTGCGCAGGGTGTCGCAGTTCGCCCGTGAAGACAATGCCGTCTTTCGAGCAATGGCCAAGGGAGGACTGGCACCGCTCCTGCTTGAAATAGGTGCACCGACCATGCTTCTCACCGTCATCATTCCCTGTTTCAACGAGCGGAAAACGATTCGCGCGATTGTGGAAAAAGTCCGAGCGGCCGTCTCGAGCGAACTCGAGATTATCATCGTCAACGATGCTTCGACCGATGGATCGAAATCGATCGTCGATAAACTCGCGGCCCCTGACGTAAAGATCCTTCATCACGACCAGAATCAGGGAAAGGGCGCGGCTATGGATACCGGGTTTCGTCACGCCACCGGAGATGTGGTCTTGGTGCAGGATGCGGATTTGGAATACGACCCGCGGGATTACGCCGCGCTGCTGCAGCCGATCATCGATGGCGACGCGGATGTCGTCTTCGGCTCGCGCTTCATGGGTGGCCGGCCGCACCGCGTCGTCTATTTCTGGCACATGGTCGGCAACCGGATGCTCACGCTGCTCTCGAACGTCTTCACGAACATCAACCTCACCGACATGGAGACCGGCTATAAGGTCTTTCGGCGCGAAGTCTTGGAGGGCGTGCGAGTCGAGGAGAAGCGCTTTGGCTTCGAACCCGAAATCACAGCGAAGCTCGCGCAACGGCGCTGGCGCTTCTACGAAGTGGGCATTTCCTACCACGGACGCACCTACGAGGAGGGCAAGAAAATCGGCTGGCGCGATGCAGTGCGCGCCTTCTACGTGATCCTGAAGTACAACGTCTGGAAGCGCTCCGCCTCACGCGCCGCTGAGTCGGCCTGGAGCGGTTTGGAAAGCGAACCCGAAAGCGCCGCCGTTCCGGTTTCGCTTGGCTAACGCTTCTCCGCTGCGCGCGGTTGTAGTTGGTGGAGATTCGGGGCGCGTTCGGTAAACACGAATCGCCGCTGCAGTTGATCCACGATTTCAGCATCGGCAGGTCCGACATGGGTGGAAGATTCAAGAAAGACCGGTCTGCCGCCCGTCGCCATCTCGACCAGCGTCTCGAGCTGCTCGCTGGCCACGAAAGGGACGGCCTCCTCGGCGCCACCTCGCAAAAGACCTTCGGCCCGAACGTCGCCATAATGCCGGGGCGGTGGCTCCGGGTGATCGATCCGTTTTCTGACCAGCACTTTTGAAGCGTATTCTACCCGGCGAGAGAGAGGCACGATAAGCCGGTCCGAGTTTCGAGCGGCCAGGCGGTCGAGGTAGACCGGCTCGATTTTCGAAATGATGATTGAGTCGAGTGGAGTCAGCGCGCGAATCCGGTCGGCGGCGAGGCGCCGATTGGGCGCGGGCTCGCCGATGGTATATCGGCCGACGACTGCCAGGACCAGGATCACCGGCAGGCATAACTTCCAAATACGCGCGTGCCGCTCCCCCACCCACAAGCCCACGAACGAGGCTGCCAGTACCGCCGTTCCGACCATCAGCGGCAGGTGAAATCGATCAGTCGGGAAAAAGTAAACGATGTGAAACAGCGTGATCGGCGCCGCCGTGAGAATCACAAAAACCGCGAGGTCCTGAAAGGGGCGGTGCGCTTCTACGAAGGCTGCTTTCTGAGATTTGCGAACGAAAAACCATCCCGCGATCGAGAGCGCGAGGAAGTACGGCAGGGCAGTTTGGAGCAGACCGAACAAGGTCGGCGGCGCGTAGGCCAGAGAGAATGTGAGCCAGGGATAATCTGAAGGCACCGCCGTCCAGAAGTGGTAGCCATTACGAAAAGGGGAACCGAATGTCGTAGCGTTGTAGGCCACGGTCGCGATCGCCGCGGCGACGCTGGGCAAAAGAAGAAGCGCGAAAGCGCGGATGCGTTGCCGTCCCGTGCGAAGAGCCGCGAACATGAACGGCAAAAGCAGTGCCGCAAACACGGGCCGTAGCAGCATCGCAAGCGCGACGAGAACTCCGGCGAGGAAAAAAGTCGACGAGCGAGTTTGAGAGCGGAGGTGGAGATAGAGAAGAGCGCTCGCCAGAAACAGGGCGGCGCAGGGCACATCGGTCATCACCTTGATCCCCCAGGCGCTGTAAGTCGGAATGGTCAGCACCGTCAGGCTGGAAAGGACAGCGCAGGTCGTTCCGCCAATCCGCCTGCCGATCGCCCAGGCAAAACCAATTCCGGCCACGGCCAGCAGGGTTACCGGCAGGATCGCATTCCCGGGAGCTTCGCCGAAAACCACATACGCCGGGAGCAGGATCAGCGCCGAGAACCACGGGGGATAACGCGGCGGCAACGAGCGGCCCTGGATTGGAATTGAGTAGTGGCCGGTATCGAGGAGTTGCAGAGCGCCGACCGCGTATTCCACGGAGTCGGGGGTAACGTCGAGGTTGGAGGCTTGGTAGGGCGTCTGAAAAAGCCAGACTGCCGCAATGATGAGGACTGCCCAAAGCGACCAGGCGCGGCCGAACCGCGCGTAGAGTTTATCCATCTGCATAAAGCTTGCGGCCAGCGTCTTACCTTCCCGCGGAGGCGCGGTCGAGAACCTGTTTTCGAAACTCGATAAAGACCGGCTGCCCGGCTTCGATTTCGAGCGCCTTGTCCACCTCTGCGCGCGCACGCGGAATGTCCCCGGCATCGAGCGCGGCGCGGGCGAGGAGGTAGTGGCTCTTCGCGTCAGCGGGATCGAGCGCCAATGCGCGCTCGAAAAATTGCGCAGCGCGATCGGCCTGGCCGGATTCCAATGCGAGCACGCCGAGATTGTTCAGCGCGCCTTTGTGGTGGGCATCAAGCGCCAGCGTTTCCTGATAACACAGCGCGGCCCGCACCCGATCGCCGCGCGCCAGACGGAGATTGCCGAGGGCAAAGTTGGCCTCGGCGTTTTGTGGGGAGTAGGCATGGGCGAGGGTGAGCTTCTTTTCGGCGACATCGAGGTCGTTCGCTTCCAGCGCGTGCAGACCAGAATTGTAAGGCTCCAGCGCCCAAAGTTCAGCATCGCCGCGCCGCACGGAGACCGCCCAGGTCGCAATCGCCAGGAGCACCGCATAAAGCGCTGCCGGCCGGTAACGGGACGTTATGCAATGACGCCAAAATTCCCGAAGGCCAAACGCCGCGAAAAGGAGCAGACCCGGCACGGCGGCGAGGCGGTAGCGCTCGGTCACAAAGACGCTCAGCAGTGAAGCCATGTGGAGCAAGACCGCGGCCAGAATCCAGCGCGAGCCGGGAACCAAAAAGACCGCGAATAGCATTCCGGGCAAAGCCAGCGCGGCCACCAGTCCGAAGCCTATCCCAGGGAATGTGACCCCCTGCTCGCGCAAACTTGAGACGATACTCAGGTCGTCATATTGAAAAGCATTCCAGAAATTCGCCACCTTGGTCAGGAGGAGCCGCGTCCATTCTCCCGGGTGCGCGCGGATGTAGGCCTGTGCCTTGGCGGACCAAAAGGCGGAGACTTCGGAGCGCTTGAGCGGCCGACCGGCCGCCGTCTCCGCCCCGGTGATGGAATCGGCCAGCATGGCTTTCTGGCCCGCGCGCAACCCGGGAGGGAAGTGCGGATAGCCGTTTGCGCTGGGATTGTTGCCAATCCAAAAATTGACGCCGCTGTGGGCGGAGAGAAACACCGGGTCATGTGCGACGAAGCGGTTGTGCAGCCAGGCAGGCGAAGTCCCCACGCCCACGCCCAGCAAGAGCAGCGCGATCGCGGCTACTCGACGAGACCAAAGAGTGAGCATCATCTCGCCAGCGGAAAAGGAGAGCCGCAACCCAAAGCGGAATGAGGAACAAAATCGTGGCAATGCCGGTGGCGCAAACGCCCATGAGGAGGCCGATCAGGAACACCGCCCCGAGGCGGGGCGCACGGTTTCGTTTGATGATTTGCCAGACCAGCCACCAGAAGATGAACACGAGCCACGCGGTCGGCATCATGATCACAGAATAGGATTGCGCCGGGAGGAAGAACGCCCATCCCACGGCGGCGAGCAGGCCGATCATTCGGCCAGGTCTCGTCCACGCTCGGTCGTCGCGCGTGCCGAAGGTGCGGTCGGCTATTTGCAAGAGAAGCGCTGCAGTGCCGCCTTCGAGGATTGCTTGGACGAGGCCCGGCACAAATGGGCTGAAGCCAAAAAGTTTATAGAAGCCCGCAAGCAAGTAGGCGTAGAGCGGTAGCCCGTAGAAGGCGCGGCCATCGGAGAACTCGCCGCGGAGAATGCGTTGCGCCCATTCATTATAGAAATGCATGTCCCCGCGGGCAGGCAGGAGAAAGGGTGAATCGGTCAGTCGCGCCAGCACGACGAGACGCAGGAGGAAGACCACCAGGAAGACATATCCGCTGAGCGGGATTGCTCGGAGCGACCAGCGCGTGCTTGGGCGAAATGGAGTCATGGCGCGCGGCTCGACAGTCCTGTCGTCATTCCAGCGGTCCACCAATATCTGGCCCCGTGATGTTTCATGTTCTGCCGATTATTGAAATTTTAAGAATCGGCGAGGCCGTGGCATCAACATTGCTTTTTAACCTTGGCATCCGGGTCTCACCACCACGGACGCAAAACAAACAAACAACAAACGATAAAACGAAAGCAATTAGCATGTTAAACAAACTCAACAAAAAGCGCGGGGGCTTCACCCTCGTGGAAATCATGATCGTGGTTGCGATCATCGCCCTTCTCGCCGCCATCGCCGTGCCCGGATTCCTCCGTGCCCGGAAGCGCTCCCAAGCGAGCCGCATCCTGAACGATCTCCGTTTGATCGACTCCGCGGTCGACCAGTACGCGATCGAGAACAACAAGAAAAAAGACGACGCAGTGCCGGTTGCGGCCTGGACGCAGTTCATGAAGGCGGGCACCCCGCTCTACACGAGCGCGACCAACGGTCAGTACACCTACACCGCGCAGACTGTTGACACTCTGCCAGCCGTTCCGGCCACAGCGTTCAACGATCTCTCGGACGTGGCTCCTTCGACCTTCTGGGCTCCTTACTACCGGTAAGCTCCGCAGTTCACACACCCGTCATCCCCGCTTCGGCGGGGGTGACCGGCAGTGAGCCGCGAGTCCAGGTGCAACGCTTCCCGATTTTCCATCCCTCTGCCCACGGTCTTTGAGCATGCAGAGCTTTATCTCTCACAAACTTAAGACCGCGCGCGGGGGCTTCACCCTGGTCGAAATCATGATCGTCGTGGCGATCGTGGCCCTCCTCGCCGCCGTTGCAGTTCCCGGGTTTCTTCGCGCGCGCAAGCGCTCCCAGGCGAGTCGAATCCTGAACGATCTGCGTGCGATCGACTCGGCGGTGGACCAATACGCGCTCGAGAACAACAAGAGAACCGATGATCCGGTTCCCGTTGCCGCCTGGACGCAGTATGTGAAGAGCAACACCGTCCTCCATACTTCCGGCGGACGCGCTCCCTACTCCAGCTACGGGGACCAAATCGTGGGCACGCTCCCGATCGTTCCCGCCGACGCATTTCAGGATCTCTCGGACATCGCGCCCTCGACCTTTTGGGTTCCTTTCTATCGTTAGTCTTCCGCAGGGCTGACCAAGTTTTCTCCCGATGAAGTTCGATCTCCCCGCCGTGAACTGTCTCCTGCGCCGAATCGCGCCTTATCTGGAAAAGACGTGGCTCCGCATCGCCCTCCTCATCACGCTCGCCTTTGTCGTTCATCTTCCGAGCCTGCCGGGTCAGCTCATTTGGGATGACAATTATCTCGTGGGCGAGAATCCATTTTTCCGCAGCCCCATCTTTAGCCTCGAAGTCTTCCGCCATCACCTTTTCCTCGACTCCGTCTCGAGCCACTACCGGCCGGTGCAGAACTGGTCTTACATCCTCGATTACTGCATCTGGAATGGCGACCTCTACGGTTACCACTTCTCCAATATCCTGTGGCACGCTGCCGCCGCCGTTCTTCTTTTCCTTCTTCTCCTAAAGGTCCTGCCGACTCTGGCAAAAACGGAACGCGGGCGCGCCTGTTGCGTGACGGGATCGTTTCTGATCGCACTGCTTTGGACTGTCCACCCCGTGCACAGCGCGGCGGTGGATTACATCTCTGGGCGCGCGGATAGCCTCGCCTTCGCCTTTTCCTGCGGCGCCTGGCTCGCTTACCTCGGCGCGCGCGGAGCCCGCCATCTCGCGTTCCGGATTGGCGGCTATGCAGGAGCGATCGTGCTTATTCTGCTCGGGCTTTGTTCCCGCGAGATCGCCGGCATCTGGGTCGTTATCTTTCTGGCGCATCTCTTCCTTTTCGCTGGCGGACGCAGCCGCATGCACCGGGCTGTGACTGTCGTCGCCTGCCTCCTCGCCTTTTCCGCTTATATGGGCCTCCGCTCGCTTCCCGAGCGGCGCGAGCTGCAGCCGGGCTCTTCTCATTGGTCGGCTCTCACCCGGAGCGGGCTCATGCTTCGCGCGTTGGGCGATTACGCCCGGCTTACCGTTTTCCCTGCGCAACTCCACATGGAGCGCACCGTCACCGATGCCCGGATGTATAAACCCTCGCCCGGTTGGCGCGATCAGCTCTCGCCGACCTGGCTCTTGTATCTCGGTCTCGCCGCCGCCGCCGCGCTCTTCGCCGGCGCCTGCAAACGCGGCCCGGGCCGCAGTCTCCGAGCTTTCGGCGCGCTTTGGTTCACCGCCGGCTTCCTCCCAATCTCAAACTTGGTGGAGATGAACGCCTCCGCCGCGGAACACTGGCTTTACCTTCCGCTGGTCGGTCTCCTCCTGGTCTTCTTTGGCTGGATGATTGAACTGCCCGCGCGCGCCTATCGCGCCGCCGCTGTCTGCGCGCTCTTTGCTGCCGTCGCGCTCAGCGTCCGCAGCACTCTCCGCAGCAGCGATTGGTTGAACGCGCGCGTTTTCTACGAACGCACCATCGCTTCCGCTGGCTGGAGCCCGCGGCTGGGGCTGAACCTGGCGGTCATCTACAAGAGCGAAGGTCGCTTCGAAGAAGCGCGGCAATTGCTCGTGCACACCCTGGCGGCATGGCCGGATTATCCCCTCGCGCGCAGTCACCTCGCCTCGACTCTGGTCAGTCTGGGCGAAACGCAAAAAGGCGATAACCTCCTCGCCCGCACCGCCGCAGAAGCGCCGCAGCAAAGCTTCTCCTACCCGCGCACCTGGGTCGCTTCGTACCAGCTCGCGCGCAAAGAAATAGCCGCCGGCCACGAGGCCCGCGCTCTCGATGTCCTCGCCGAAGCCCGCAAGCTCAGCCCGGAAGCGTGGCCGCTGGTGGAATTGGAAAGCGAGATCGTGCGGAAAAGCCAGGGCCCGCAGGCCGCTCTCCCGTTGGTTGAAAAATTCGCCGCCAGTCACTGGTGGCAATACCCAGCCTTCCTCGCCCTTGGCAAACTGAAGGCGCAACAAAACGACACCGCCGGTGCGCTTGAAGCGCTCCGCCACGCCTGTCGCCTCGACCTTCGCGAAACGCAGGCGCTCAACCTCATGGCTCGCATCGAATTGGGTGTGCGAAATTTCCCCGCGGCGCTGCTCGCGCAAGAGCGCGCCCTCTCCCGCCAGCCGGACGAGCCGAGCCAATATCTGCTCTACTCCGAAGTGTTGATGCAAATGGGCCGCACCGAGCAGGCCGAGAAAGCGCGCGAGATCGCTCTTCGACTCAGCCGCCAGAGCTCCGCTTAACCTGATCGCGCTCCGCAAAGGACGCTTGCACAGACGCGACCGCTTCGCCTCTTTGGGCTTGGGATGAATCGCTCTTTCTTGCACCGGCACGCCTTCGCGCTGTCGGCTGTTTGTCTCACGCTCGTTCTCCGGCTGCTCACGCTCGCGCAGCTTTCCTCGTCGCCTTACGCGTTGCCAGTTACGAGCGATATGAAATTCTACGCGGACTGGGCGCTGCGCATCGCGCGCGGCGAATGGTCGGATGGCCACGCCTTTTACGGTCAGCCGCTCTACGCCTATCTCGTCGGCGGAATTTTTGCCGTCGTCGGCTACCAACCGTTTTGGATCGGCCTCCTTCAGGCGCTTTGCGATACCGCGATCGCGCTGCTCATTTTCAAAATCGCCACACTTGTCTTCGCCGAACTGCCGGCGCGACGCGCGGCGCTCATCGGCTTGCTCGCTGCTGTCGGCTGGGCGTTTTACGTACCGGCCGCCGCTTACTCCGGGCTGCTGATCCCGACCTCGTTTGTCGTCGCCATCTGGGCTTTCGCGCTCTGGTGGATTTTGCAACGCAGCGCCACCGCACGCTGGGCGGAGTGTTTCGGAATCGCCGCGCTCGTGGGTTTGTCCGCGCTCATCGCGGCCGCCACCCTCGTCATTCTGCCGCTGCTCGCGGTGGCGTTGTTTCTCAAACGCCGCCAGCTCCTCTTTATCGCACTGCTCGCGGGATTGCTGGCCGGCACTGCGCCCGCCTGGACGCACAACCTCCTCGTCGCGCACGATCCGGTCTTCATCTCCGCGCATGGCGGCCTGAATTTCTGGATCGGCAACAACCCGGACGCGAACGGCTATCCGAAAATCCCGCCCGGCCTTCCGAGCGATCAGGCGCAGCTGTTGGAAAGTTCTATTCGTATCGCCGAGACCGCCGCCGGCCATTCACTTCCGCGCTCGGAGGTCTCGGCCTTTTGGTCGCACAAAGCGTCCGCCTACATCCAGGCAAACCCCGGCGCGTGGCTCGGCCTTGTCGGCGTGAAGCTGCGCAATTTCTGGAACGCATTCCGTTACGATGACCTTAGCTCCATCACCCCCTTGCGCGATGCCGGCATCGTCCTGCCCGGGCTGCATTTCGGCCTGCTCGCGGCGCTCGGTTTGCCCGGCGCACTCTTCGCTTTTCGAAATCGCCGCGCGCGCTGGATCATAGCGGCGCTCGGCCTGCAAATGCTCGCCCTTCTCCCCGCTTTCGTGAATGAACGCTACCGCCTTCCCGCCGTCCCCGGCCTCCTCATCCTCGCGTCCTTTTTCTCTTCGAACTCTGGGAGCGCGTGCGTGTTTTTCACTGGCCGAAACTCGCCACCGCGGGCGCGGCCCTCATCGCTTCGACAATTTTCGTTTCCCTTCCGCCGACTGATCCCGCGCTCCGTTCCGTCGATGATTTTAAAGCCGGTCGCCGCGAGCTGATCGCGAACGATTTTGCGCTCGCCGAGAAGCGCCTCCGCCTCGCCGCCGCCGCAGCCGTCGCGCCTCCGATGATCAACTCACTGGTGGCAAATTTGTTCGCCGAGGAAGCGCGCGAGAAGTGGAAGAATGGCGATCGCGCCAACGCCGTCGCCACGATGGCCGAGGCGGAGCGGATCAATCCCGCCGATGAAAATTTGCGTCGCGCGGCCACGGCCATGCAGACCGGCCTGCTGCCCGCGCGCTGACCGCGCAATTGCCAAGCGAATCCTTCCGCGCTCTCTTCCGCACTGGATGCCTGCGCGAATTTATCTGGATCGCGACGCCGATCTCAGCGCCCTCCGCGGCAAGACCTGCGCAGTCATCGGCTACGGCGCCCAAGGCCGCGCGCAGGCGTTGAACCTGCGCGATAGCGGCTTGCAGGTCGTCGTCGGCCTCCGGCCAAAAAGCAAAACGCGCGCGCTCGCCCGGAAAGATAAGATGAAGGTCGCCACCGTCGCGCAGGCGGCACAGCGCGGCGACATCCTCTTCTTCGCACTGCCCGATACCGAGATGGCGGGGATTTACGAAAAGGAAATCGCACCGCAGTTACGCGCCGGGCAGACCCTGCTCTTTGCGCACGGCTTCGCCATTTTCTATCGTCTTCTCGTTCCACCGAAGCATGTCGATGTCGTCCTCGTGGCGCCGAACAGCGTCGGGCCGATGGTCCGCCGTGAATTTCTCGCCGGGCGCGGCGTGCCCGGCGTGATTGCAGTTTATCAAAACCCCTCACGCCGCGCGCGCACGACTGCGCTCGCCTGGGCGAAAGCGATCGGCTGCACGCGCGCGGGTGTTTTGTTAACCACATTCCAGGACGAAACCGAGACCGATCTTTTCGCAGAGCAGGCCGTTCTGTGCGGTGGCGTAAACGCGTTGGTGCGCACGGGCTTCGAGACGCTGGTCGCGCACGGCTATGCGCCGGAGATGGCCTACTTCGCTTGTCTGCACGAACTGAAATTCCTCGTCGATCTCATGCACGAAGGCGGCTTTAGCGGCATGCGCGCCCGCATGTCGCCTACGGCCACGTGGGGCGATCTCACCGTCGGTCCGCGCATCATCGATCAGGCGGTGCGAAAAAAAATGGACGCCGCGCTGAAGGATATCCAGACCGGCAAATTCGCGCGCGCCTGGATCCGGGAAACTGCGCACGGCCAAACGCGCTACCGCAAATTGCTCGCCGCCGCGAACAATCATCCGATCGAAAAGATCGGCCAACGCCTGCGCCGCTTGAGTTCCTAGTGCGGCCTTCCGATTGAATCGGCCATTCCTCGCGCCGGGCTTTATCATCGAGACCGGCTCTGGCAGCTTTAGCGCATGAAACGCTGTTGCCTGGCTGCCGCTTTCCTCGCTCTCGCTGGCTCTGCCTTGGCCGAGAAAATCGCGCTCGTCGGCGGCACCGTGATCAACCCGCGCGACAGCCGCATCATCCCCAACGCCATCCTCGTGATTAACGGCAACCGCATCGCCAGCGTTGGCACGCGCCAGGACAAGGAGCCGCCCGCGAGCGCGCGTGTCATCGATTGCACCGGCAAATTCATCGTGCCCGGCTACATCGATACCCACGTGCACTTCTTCCAATCAGGCGGCCTCTTCGCCCGCCCCGACGTGGTCGACTTGAACAGCGTCCGTCCCTACCGAGACGAGATCTGCGTGGGTGAGATCGCACCTCGACGACACCTTCGCGCGCTACCTGCGCTGCGGCATCACCAGCGTGATCGACGTCGGCGGGCCTCTCTGGAATTTCGAGGTGCGGAAGCGCGCCCACGCCACTGCGAAAGCGCCGCGCGTCGCCGTCGCGGGACCGCTCCTCTCGAGCGTGGCGCGGCCGCAACTCGATCTCGGCGACCCGCCGATCGTGCAAATTGAGTCGCCCAAGAAAGGCGTGGAGATGGTGGCGAAACTGGCCGAGCGGAAACCGGATTACATCAAAATCTGGTATGTCGTCGCGCCCGATCATCCGGTCGAAGCCTTCCGTCCGATCGTGCGCGCGGTCATCGCCGAGAGCCATCGGCGGAAGTTGCGCGTAGCAGTGCACGCGACCGAATTGGAAGCCGCGCGCGTGGCCGTGGACGAAGGCGCGGACCTCCTCGTGCATAGCGTCACCGATAAGTTGGTCGACGACGCGTTCGTGAAATTGATGCAAACGCGCGGGACGATTCTCACGCCCACGCTTGTCGTCTTCGAGCGTTACGGCCGCACCTTTGCCAACAAACTCGAACTCACCGCGGAAGAGAAAGCGTGGGGCAACCCGGAAGTCATCGCTTCGCTCGACGTGTCAAAATTACCCTCCGGCAAAATTCCCGAGCGCATTCGAAAGGCGATGGCCGAGCCCGAGCCGGTTCTCGAGCGCATCCGCCAAACGTATGATGTGGCGCTCAAGAATTTGAAGACTTTGGAGGACGCCGGCATCACCATCGCCACCGGCACCGACGCCGGAAACATCGGCACGATTCACGGCCCGGCGCTGTTCCGCGAGTTTCAATTAATGCGCGAGGCCGGTCTCTCGCCCATGCAAATCCTCAGGTGCACCACAGCCCACGGCGCCCAGGCGTTCGGCGGCGAAATCGGCCCGCAGATCGGCGCGATCGAGCCGGGGAAATTTGCCGACCTTGTCATCCTGAACGCGAACCCGATCGACGATATCGCGAACGCTTCCCACATCGAAAGCGTGATGAAGAACGGCAAAATCTACCCCGCGGAATCGCTTCCTTAAATTGCCGCGACGATCTCCCGCAGGAGCGCCGGCCCGCGATAAATGTAGCCGGTGTAAACCTGCACCAGCGTCGCGCCCGCTTCCATTTTTTCGCGCGCGTCGTCGCCGTTCATGATCCCGCCTACGCCGATGATCGGCAGGCGCGTCCGCCCTTTGATCGCGCGGATGAAAGCGGTCGTCTTCTCGCGCAACGGCGCCCCGCTTAAGCCGCCAGCTTCGTCCTTCATTCCCGCAAGCGCGGAGTGATCGAGCGTCGTATTCGTCGCGATAATTCCGGCGATTTCTTCCTTTTCGCAGGTGGCGATGATTTGCTCCAGCTCTGTGTCGTTTAAATCGGGCGCGATCTTCAGCAAGATCGGTTTCGCGGATTTTCGATTCTCCTCATGCATCGCCCCCAACAAATCCGACAGCGCCTTCTCTCCCTGCAAAGCGCGCAAGCCGGGCGTGTTCGGCGAGCTGACATTGACCACGACGTAGTCGGCAAACTCCCGCAGCCGGCGAAACGAAAACAGATAATCCTCCGCCGCCCCATCCAGCGGCGTGGCTTTCGATTTTCCTATGTTGATCCCCACGGGAATTGCCGGCCACCGACCGCTCCCGCGCAGCCTGCGCAAACGCTCCGCCACCGCATCCGCACCGTCGTTGTTGAACCCGAGCCGATTGATCAACGCCTGCGCTTCCGGATAACGAAAGATGCGCGGCTGCGGATTCCCAGGCTGTGCTTTCGCGGTCACGGTGCCGATCTCGACAAAGCCAAAGCCCAGCGCCTCCCAACCCGGCAGCGCCACGCCGTTCTTGTCGAAACCAGCGGCAAGGCCAATCGGATTTCGGAAAGTTAATCCAAACGCGCTCACGGGCCGCGCCGCCGGTCGAAATCCGCCTAACGAAGCGACGGCTGGTGCGAAACGCAGCGCATTGATCGCGAGATGATGCGCCCGCTCCGGATCGAGCGCGAAGAGCGCCGGGCGCACAAGGCGTTCGTAGAGGAAGCTCACTTGCCGATACAAAATTGCGCGAAGACCGAATCGAGAATCGCGTCGTCGCTCTCCGCCGCGATCACTTCCGTGACCGCCGTCAGCGCCGCGCGCAGATCGAGCGCGACATATTCGAGCGAGAGGTGGCCGGCGAACGTCATCTCCGCTCTTTCGCAGGACTCGAGCGCACGTCGCAGGCAATCGTGATGGCGGGCGTTGATCGCGAGCGCGTTTTCCGGCTGCAAATGCTGCGCGCCGATACGACGTAGAATTTCATCGTCGAGCCCATCCAACCCGTCCTCTCGCAGACACGATATGCGGAGCGCGTCGAGTTCCTTCCAATCGGCGTGCTCGGGAAGATCGCTCTTGTTTAGGAGCACGAGTTCATGCTCTCGCATCACGAAATCAGTCGGCTTCGGCCCGCTCGCATCTGCGAGATGAATCAGCAAATCAGCCAGGCCTAACGACCGCTCGGTCCGCTCCATCCCTGCACGCTCCAGGCGATCGTCTGTTTCGCGCAGGCCTGCCGTATCCAGCAAGCGCAGCGGGATGCCGCGCAAGTTAATCACTTCTTCGATCGTGTCGCGCGTCGTCCCGGGAAGTTCGCTGACGATCGCGCGTTCGTAGCCGAGCAGGCGATTGAGCAAACTCGATTTGCCGGCGTTGGTCGGTCCGTAGATGACCACCCGCACGCCTTCGCGCATGATCCGGCCGCGCTCGGCGGTAGCGAGTAATTCGCCTAACGACTGGCGAACGCGGTCAAGCCGGGCGCGCAGTCTGGCCGCATCTTCCGGCGCCACGTCCTCATCCGGAAAATCGATCGATGCTTCGATCTGCGCCAGCAGCGCGATCAGCTCGTCGCGGATTTTCTTGATGCTGGCGCCGAGCCGCCCTTCCAATTGTTCCGCCGCGGCGCGCAACGCCAGATCAGTCCGCGCCCGAATCATATCGATGACCGCCTCCGCCTGCGTCAGGTCCATCTTGCCATTCAGGAACGCGCGCTCGGTAAATTCGCCCGGCCGCGCCGCGCGCGCGCCGGCTTGCAGGCAAACCTCCAGCACCCGCGCCGTCACCAGCACGCCGCCGTGGCAACTGATCTCGACCACATCCTCGCCCGTGTAGCTGTGCGGAGCGCGATGTACGGAAGCGACCACCTGGTCGATCATGCGTTCGCCGTCCACCACCTCACCCAGATGCTGGACGTGCGATTGAAATTCCGACGGTCTTACCTTTCCGCGAAAGACTCGATCCGCGATGGCTAGCGCTTCCGCTCCCGAGATGCGCACTAACGCGATCGCCCCCTCGCCGGCCGGCGTGGAGATGGCGGCGATGGTTTCGCCTGGCGAGCCTTCCGGACTCACGGCGCCGGGAGCACTTCTTTGAGCGCGGCGATGCAGCGTTGATTCTGCTCCATCGTCCCGATCGAAATCCGGACCCACTCGGCGAGATGGTAGCCTTTAAGCGCGCGCACGATGATCTGGCGTTGCAGAGAGTGCTTTGAAAATCGCCGCACCATCGCCTACGCGCACGAGGACGAAATTAGCCGCGCTCGGGACATACTCGAGATTCATCGTCGCGAACTCCGCCTGCAGATAGGAGCGGCCTTCATCGGTCACGCGTTTCGTTTCGGTCACGTGTTCGTCATCTCCGAGTGCTGCGACCGCGGCGATTTGGCCGAGGCCGTTCACGTTGAAGGGCTGCCGCGTTTTCTGCAGCACCTGGATTAATTCCGGATGCGCCATCCCGTAGCCGACGCGCAGACTGGCCAGGCCCTGAATTTTCGAGAAGGTCCGCAGCACGATTACGTTTCGCCGGTCGCGAATAAACTTCAGCGTATCCGGCGGTGTCTCGACGTATTCGAAATACGCTTCGTCGAACGCGACCACGATTTTCTCCGGCAAATCCGCGACGAAGCGATCGATCTCCTCCTGCGTGAGCAGCGTGCCGGTGGGGTTGTTTGGATTGGCGATGAAAATTAAACGCGTTCGCGGCGTGATCGCCGCCACGATGGCATCGAGATGATGGCGCAAATCGGGGCTGGGCGTTTCGATCGTGCGCGCGCCGAAGACGGCTGCGATCAGCTTGTAAGCGACAAAGGCGTGCTCAGAGGTAATGAGCTCGTCGTCCTGCCCCAGAAATGCGTGCCCGAGAAATTCGAGCACTTCGTTCGAACCGTTGCCAAGGATGATGTTGTCGCGCGTGAGCCCGAGTTTCGCCGCGAGCGCTTCGCGCAAATAATAACCGCCGCCGTCCGGATAAAGGTGGGAGGATTCGAGCGCGCCACGCATCGCTTCCACCGCTTTCGGGGAAGGGCCGAGTGGATTCTCATTCGAGGCCAGCTTGATGATGCTGGCGGGGTCGGCGCCCAGCTCGCGGGCGGTCTCTTCGATTGGCTTCCCGGGTTCGTAAACCGCGAGATCGCGCAGCTGCGCGTTGGCATGTTCCCAGATCGAAAGCATTGAGCGGAGCTTACGCCGAGGAGGAGGGATTTATCCACAGATTCACGCAGATTTCGCAGATTTTGGACGGGGCAGAGTCTTTTCGAATAATCTGCGGAAATCTGCGTAATCTGTGGACGAATATGAACAGTCTTCAGTTCCTCCTCGCAGAAACGCACGTCTTCGGCATCGCGCTTCATCCCTGGAAAATCGTGGGCTTGAGCGGCAGCCTCGTCTTCGGGGTGCGCTTTCTCATCCAATGGATCGCCTCCGAACGCGCGCGGAAAAGCGTGATTCCCTTTGGATTTTGGGAATGCAGCGCCGTCGGCAGCATCCTGACGCTGCTCTATTTTGCGGTCTACCAACGTGATTCTGTGGGCGTAATTATGACCGCGCTCCCATTGCCGATCTACCTGCGGAATCTTTACTTCCGCTATAGCCACCGCCACCCGAAGCATCCGGGGAACGAGGCCCGCCCCGCGGAATGAACCGATGATCGCGCCCGAGAAAATTATCTACCTCGATAACAACGCCACCACTCGCGTGGACCCGGCGGTGTTGGAGGAGATGCTGCCGTTCCTCTCCAGCTACTACGGCAATCCTTCCAGCGGCTATTATTTCGGCGCGCAGGTGCGGGAGGCAATCGAGGTCGCGCGGGAACGTGTCGCCGCGCTTCTCGGCTGCGCGCCTGACGAGATTGTCTTCACCAGCGGCGGCACGGAGTCGAATAACAGCGCGCTCCATTCCGCCCTCCAGCTCGACCCCGCGCGCCAGCACATCGTCACCAGCGCGGTGGAGCACAGCGCTATCCGCAAGCATTGCGCGCAACTCGCGCAGCGCGGAGCAGAAGTAACGACGCTGGGCGTGGACGAGGACGGGCAGCTCGATCTCGACGAATTGCGATCCGCCATTCGCCCGCAGACCGCGCTTATCTCCGTCATGTGGGCGAACAACGAAACCGGCGTGCTTTTTCCGGTGGAAGACATCGCCGCGATCGCGCGCGAGAAGCGCGTGCTCTTTCATACCGACGCCGTCCAGGCTGTCGGCAAAATCCCGATCCGCCTCGCAGATTCCGCGATCAATTTCCTCTCCCTCTCCGCGCACAAATTTCATGGCCCGAAAGGCGTTGGCGCACTCTACGTCAATCGGCGCTCCGCCTTTCGCCCCACCTCGTTCGGCGGCGGCCAGGAGAACCAGCGGCGCGCCGGGACCGAAAATGTCGCGTCCATTGTCGGACTTGGGAAAGCGGCGGAACTGGCGCGCGCTGCGCTCGAAGAAGAACAAAACCGCGTGCGCAGATTTCGCGATCGCTTCGAACAAACCCTGCTCGCGACCGTGCCGGATTCCTTCGTTAATGGCGGTCGCGCGGCGCGACTCCCGAACACCTCCAGCCTCTCCTTCGCCGGCATCGAATCGGCCGGCGCGCTCCTCCTGCTCGATCAAAAAAACATCTGCTGCTCCGCCGGCTCCGCCTGTCACACCGGTTCGCTCGAAGCCTCCCACGTCCTGCGCGCGATGAACCTGAGCGAAGAAAGGCTGCGCGGCAGTTTGCGTTTTTCCTTCGGTCGCTTCAACACGGAGACGGAGGTCGATCGCGCGCTCGAAATCATCCCGCGCGCGCTCGCCAAACTGCGCGCTATGCAGATCGCGCACGCTTAAGCCGATCATTTCCGGTCGCGGAAACGATTCAATCGCAATGGCGACAAAGAAAAAATCCAGCCGCGCCTCCGAATGGCTCGGTCAAGAGCACGGCAGATTCACCCTCGGCGAATGGATCGCCTCCACTCTCTTCTTCCTCGGGCTCGTCCTGATTTTTTGCCTCTTCTTCATCCGGCGCCAGGCGCTGGATTACAATCTCACCCACACCTTCAACATCGCGTGCGCCGGAATTCTTCCAGTCCGCCCTCGCCCTCACCGATCCGGTCCCGATCACCGGCAACAAGATCGAGCTCTTGCAGAACGGCGACGAATTTTTCCCTGCCATGCTCGACGCCATCCGCGGCGCGAAGCAGACGATCAATTTCCAGTCCTACATCGTGAAGTCCGACACGGTCGGGCATCAATTTCGCGACGCGCTCTGCGAGAAAGCGCGTGCCGGGGTGGAGGTTCGCGTGTTGCTCGACGGGGTCGGCTCCGGTTGGTCGCTTGATAATTCCGACGTGCGCATGATGAAAGAGGCGGGGTGCAAATTCGCCTACTACCATCCCGTAGCGTCCTGGCGGGTCGATCGCACGAATCGCCGCTCGCATCGCCGCAACCTGGTCGTCGATGGCCGGATTGGTTTCACAGGCGGCGCCGCGTTTTCCGAGCAATGGAGCGGACATGCGCAGGATGCCGAGCATTGGCGCGATACGCACGCGCGCCTCGAAGGACCGATCGTGAATGATTTGCAGGCGTCCTTCCAAGCGCATTGGATCAAGACCTCGAAGGAGGCGCTCACGGGTGCGGGACAATTCCCTGCCATCCCGCCAGCCGGCAATCTGCGCGCGCAAGTGGTCGAGTCGCGTTCCTTTTCCAGCGCGCCGGTGCCGCTCGTGCAAGCGGTTACGTTCGCCGCGGCGGAGAAACGGATCTGGATTACGAACCCCTACTGCACGCCGACCGATAACCAGGTGGGCCTGCTCGTGGAAGCAGCGCGACGCGGAGTGGATGTGCGCTTGCTCCTCCCCGGCCCGCATAACGATCAGCCGCTCACGCAATCGGCCGGCCGCACCGCCTACGGCAAACTACTCGCGGGCGGGGTGAAGATTTTCGAATATCAGCCGACCATGATCCACGCCAAGACCATGGTGGCGGACGGCCTCTTCTCCATGCTCGGCTCGTCGAATCTGGACGGCCGTTCTTCGGAGATAAACGAAGAGCTGGACGTCGTCGTTTACGATCCAGAATTCGGAGGGCGGATGGAGAAGGCGTTCGAAAAGGACCTCGCGCAGTCGAAGGAATACACTCTGGAGCAATTCAAACAGCGCTCGGTCTGGGAGCGCTTCACGGAATGGCTCGCGATCCCGTTTCGCTCCCAGTTGTAGTTACTCGACTACGACTTTTGCCGGGTCGAACTCCGCGGCGGGATATTGCGGATTCATCTTCTCCAGCGTGTCCACGATCATCTCGAGGAGGAAGACGTTGCGCGCCCACTTCCGATTCGCGGGCACGATGTGCCAGGGCGCGATCGCGGTGGAGCATTCGTTCACGACCGCTTCGATTGCGTGCTGATAATCGTCCCAGCGGGCGCGCTCCTTCAGATCGCCCGGATTAAACTTCCAAATCTTGTTCGGATCTTCCAGCCGCGCCTGGAGCCGCTCTTTTTGTTCATCCTTCGAAATATGGAGGAAGAACTTGAGAATGGTGACGCCATTCCGGCTCAGCAAACGCTCGAAGGCATTGATATCTTCGCAACGTTCGCGCCAGACCGTCTCCGAAATCTGTTCGTGCACGCGCGGCACGAGCACGTCCTCGTAGTGCGAGCGATTCCAAATCCCGATCACGCCTTTGCGTGGCGCCGCCTGATGAATGCGCCAGAGGAAATCGTGCTCGTATTCCAGTGCCGACGGCACCTTGAAATTCGTCAGGTGAATCCCATTCGGATCGAGCCCACTGCAGATGTTCTTGATCGCGCCATCCTTCCCGCCCGTGTCCATCGCCTGGATGACGATGAGCAGGCTGCGCTGATGTTCGGCGTAGAGGATGGTCTGCAATTCCGCCAGGCGAATGCGCAGCTTGGCCGCGCGCCGTTCTCCCTTGCGCTTCGACTCGTTAGGCTTCGCTCCCGGATCGACTTCCGCGAGCTTGAGCGCGGTTCCCGGGATGGCGGTGACGATGCCGCTCTCGATCGCCGCGTGCGGCATGATTGGGCGGAGCCGCTTACGGACGCCGTCGATCGGGACGCTATCAGGCGAGTCGTGCAAGGCCTCATCTTAGAGCGACGCGCGAGGCGGGCAAGACAGATGCGCTTCAATTCGGGCGACGCCGCAAACGCTCGAGCACGAACAGCTTCGCCTTCGCGCGCAATTCGGTCGCGAAGTTCACCCGTGCTCGTCCGCGAGCGGGTTTGGGATGAACGATCAACTCCCCGTCGTCGTTTAACGCAGCGAAACGCGGCTCTGTGACGATCAGATCGTTCCGCAGCGCGGGGAGCAACGCGAGCAAATCGAACGCGAGCCCACCCTTTTCGCCCGCGAACCTGGTCCAGAACCACAGCCAGACGCGCGTCTCGCGATACAGATAGTCGCCCGCCGCGCCGCTCCCGCGCAGCGCGCGCATCTCCGCTGGCGTGAGCGCGAGCTGCGGCGCCAGTTCAACCGGTGCGAGCACGATCGGGATCGATGAATGCAAAACCACGGCGACTGCGGCCGGGTCCTTGAAAACGTTCGCGTCATGCACGGAAAGGAAGCCGCCGCGCCCGAAAGTCATTCCGGCCGGGAGTAGATTGCCCGCCGACGATAATCACGCGTTCGATCCGATGGGACAGCTCGGGCTGTAAGCGCAGAAACGCGGCGAGATTCGTGAGCGGGCCAAGCGCGATGTAGGTCAGCCGTTTCTCGTGCAACGCGCGCGCCAGCGCTTCCGTCGCTGCCGTGCCTTTCGCGCCATCGCGCGGTGAGCGCGCACCCGCGTGCACGTTTTGCTCCGTCACCGCAGCCGCGCTGCCAAAGCGTTGCGCCAATTGGCGCGCCACTGTGGTTGTGCGGAGCAGACCGGCATTGCCGTAGGTGCTGCTCAGGCCCGCGATCTCGATCTCAGGCGAATGAAACGCGAGCACGAGCGCGAAGGCGTCATCCACTTCACGCCAGGGCGCGCCGATCGCCGGGTCGGTATCGATCCACACGCGCACGCTGGCTTGCGCGACGCCGCCGAGAAGCAGCCAGCACAAGACGAAGAGCCGACCCATCGTTAGACCGCCGCTTCGGGCGTGGTGGCACCTTGGATCGGCACGTCCTCTATCTCGCGGTCGGAGGCGAGCGCTTTTTCCAGATTCTCGATATGCTTGCGCGCGATCGAGGCGTAAACCTCATCGCCTCGGTCGGCTTCCAGCTTCGCCATTTCCCGCACGGAAATTTCGTCGTGTTCGCGCAAAATCTTCGCCGCGCGTTCGGCGCGCCTCGGCGTAATCCCCAGCGCCACGAGCGCGCCGGTTCCGAGATCGAGCGCGCTCCCGAGCGTCTCGCGGTAAACGTCGTCCACGCCTTTGCGCAAAATCTCGTAGGCATGTTGCCGGCTGATCGGCGCGCGCCAGGATGCGCAGGTTCGGGAAATTTTCCCGCACCAGATCGATCAGATCGAGCGCCTTCTCTTCATCGTCGATCGCGATGATGAACAGGCGCGCCCGTTCCGCGCCTGCGGTCCGCAGGAGATCCAGCCGAGTCGCGTCACCGTAGAAAGATTTCAAGCCGAACCGGCGCAGCGTTTCCACCTGTTCCTCATCGGAATCCAGCACTGTCGTGCCGATGCCATTCGCGCGCAGCAGTCGCGCCACGATGTGCCCAAACCGCCCGACACCCGCGAGGATGACCGGGTTGTCGCGCTCATCGATTTCATCCGGCTCGCGCACCGGCAGCGCACTGCTGAAGCGCGGTTGCACGAGGCGATCGTTGATCGTCATGAGAATGGGCGCGGCGGCCATGGTGAGGGCGACGCTGGCGACGAGCAGGTTCGCCATGTCGCCAGTGAGGACGCCGTTCTGCGTCGCAAAGGCGCAGAGCACGAAGGCGAATTCGCCGCCTTGCGCGAGCGCGAAAGCAAAGAGAAAACGCTGCGTTGGCTCGAGGCGTCCGATCCGGCTCACCGCCAGAAGCACGATAAACTTCAGGGCCAGCACGCCCACGACCAGCAGCGCCACCGTGCTCGGGTTGCGCGGCGATGAGAGCGAAGTTAATCCCCGCGCCGACCGAGATGAAAAACAGCCCGAGCAGCAAGCCTTTGAACGGCTCGATATCCGTCTCGAGTTGATGCCGATATTCGCTCTCCGCCAGCACCACGCCCGCGAGAAAAGCGCCGAGCGCGGGCGACAATCCCACCGCTGCATTAAGAGCGCGATGCCGACCACCAGCAGCAGCGCGGTCACCGTGAACATCTCGCGCAAATGCGTCGCCGCGATGTAGCGGAAGAACGGCCGCAACAAAAACCGCCCGGCAAAGATGACCGCCGCGACCGCGCCGAGCACGAGCGAGCGCATGTTGCCAGCCCGGCAGATCGCTCATCGCGCTGCGCTCCGCGTGGGCACCACCCGTCGGCGCGATCGTCGCCAGCAACGGCAGCAGCGCGAGAATCGGGATGCACCGCGATGATCTTGAAACAAGCAGCACCGCGAACGCCGACTTCCCGCCCGCCGTGCGCATCTGACTCGTTCTCGTTCAAAAGCTGGAGCACGATCGCAGTCGATGACATCGCGATGATAAACCCGACCGCGATCGCCGATTTGCCACGAGAAGCCCGAGCCAGATCGCCGCCGCCGTGACGAGCGCGCTCGTCACCACCACCTGCGCGCCGCCGAGGCCGAGAATCGGCCCGCGCATTTTCCACAGCACCGCCGGCCGCAACTCCAGCCCGATGACGAACAGCATCATCACCACGCCGAACTCCGCGATGTGCATGACGTCGCCCTCCGCCGAGCCGACGAGCCGGAAACAAAACGGCCCGATGACCACGCCCGCGAGGAGATAACCGAGGACCGAGCCGAGCCCGAGACGTTTCGCGAGCGGCACGGAGATGACGGCCGCGAGCAAGTAGATGAACGCCTGAAAAAAGCTCATGCGAGGATGGTTCAGGTTTCCGCTGGGAACGGTCGGAGAGCAACCGCGGAACGCGAGCGACAGGGCGGCCGCGCACTTCGGTACTGGCTTCAACCTTCGTGGATGCCCTTACTCAGTTCGCACCATGAAACGCAGCCCCCGTCTCCCCTTGAACCTGCTTCTTCTTTTCGCGGTGCTATCCACGATTTCCTCCGCGCGAGCTGATTTGCTCGCGGTGGATTTCAGCAGTGGGTTTCTCCACCGTTTTTCGTTGAGCGGCGCGCGCACCACCTACACCGCGGATCTGAACGGCGCGGAGGGTTTGGCCTTTGATGCGAATGGAAATTTTTTCGTTTCGGAAACCGGCACGGGCCGGATTCTCAAGTTCCTCACCGACGGCACGCAAACAACCTTCGCCACCGGATTGAATGGACCAGCCAGCCTGGTCTTCGATGCCGCGGGGAATCTCTTCGACGCCGATTTCTTCGGCGGAATCATCTACCGCTTCACCCCCGATGGAACGCGCACCACTTTCGCGACCGGCCTGAGCGGACCGGCCAATCTCGCCTTCGACGCCGCCGGCAATCTCTTCGAAGCCGACTTCAACACCGGCAACATCTTCCGCTTCACGGCCGCGGGCGCGCGCAGCACCTTCGCTTCCGGCACCGGCCGCCCGCACGGTCTCGCCTTCGACGCTGCGGGCAATCTCTTCGTGGCCGATTTCGAAAGCGGGACCATTTACCGCTTCACTCCTGCCGCCGTGCGCACGGTTTTCGCGACCGGCTTGAACGGACCGCACGGCATCGTCTTCGACGACTCCGGGAACCTCTTCACCGCCGATTACAACACCGGCACGATCTATCGCTTCACGCCCGCCGGCGTGCGCACCACCTTCGCCACCGGGATGGTTAATCCGGCCAATCTCATTTTCACCCCGGTGCGCCCGTCGGCGAACAATCTGCTCAACATTTCCACGCGCGCGTTTGTCGGCACCGACACCGGCGTCTTGATCGGCGGCTTTATTTTGCAAGGAGCGAACCCGAGCACGTTGGTCATTCGCGCCATCGGTCCGTCGCTCACCACGCGCGGCATCAGCAACGCGCTCGCGAATCCTTCCCTGGAATTGTTCAACGCCTCCGGGGCAATGCTGTTTTCAAATGATAACTGGCAGAGCGACGCCAATGCCGCCGCCATTCAGCGGGTCGGTCTCGCACCGGAGCATGCGAACGAAGCGGCGCTCCGCGTCGCCCTCCCGGCTGGCGCTTACACGGCGGTCGTGCGCGGTCCCGGCGGCAGCAGCGGCATTGGCCTGGTCGAAATCTTCGATCTGCAGCAAAACAACAGCCGCTCGGCCAACATCTCGACTCGCGGCACGGTGCTCTCTGGCGAAGGGGTCATGATCGCGGGTTGCATCATCGGCGGGACAACGGCCAAGGACGTGGTCGTGCGCGCGATCGGGCCGTCGCTGCGTCCGCGCGGCGTGGCCGATGCGCTGGCCAATCCGCGGCTGGAAGTTATCAACGCGAACGGCGTTTCCGTCGGCGCGAACGATGATTGGCAGACGAGCGCCAACGCGGCCATGATTGAAGCTCGCGGGCTGGCACCGGAATCACCGCTCGAATCGGCACTGCTCGTTAACCTCGCGCCCGGTGCCTACACCGCGATCGAAAGTCCAGCGCCGCAGGATTCCGGGGTTGGGCTGGTGGAAATCTACGACTTAAGTCCGCAAGCCGCACCGGCCCGCTGACGAGGCGTGGAAAAATTCTACCAGGGAGGGGACTCGAACCCCTAAGGATTGCTCCACCAGATCCTAAGTCTGGCGCGTCTGCCAATTTCGCCACCCTGGCTGCGCGCATCCTCGAAGGGAAGCGGACTGGCGGCAGTGTATCGCGGCCCTCGTTTCTCGCAATCACCGCGACATTTCGAAAAGCTTTTCGCGCACGGCGCGCGCGGGCCATCAAGGCGTCTCGCGATAACTCAGCGCGACCGCGTTCATGCAATAGCGCAGCCCGGTCGGCGGCGGGCCGTCTTTGAACACATGCCCGAGATGCGAGCCGCAGCGCGCGCACGAAATCTCGGTGCCGAAAATGGCGGAGACGCCGGCGCTGGCGTGCACGGCCTGCTCGCGAGCGGGTTGCCAGAAGCTGGGCCAGCCGGTGCCGGAATCGAATTTCGTGTTCGCGGCGAAGAGTGGATTGCCGCAAGCGGCGCAAACGTAGCTGCCGGTCTGGTGCTCGATCCGGTTGCCGGCATTGGACGCCTGCTCCGTGCCGTCGCGCCGCATAACGTAGAACTGAAGCGGCGAGAGAATGGCCTTCCACTCGTCATTCGTTAGGCTGACGGTTTGTTCAAGCGGAATGGCCTCAAGCCGCGCACGCACCTCGGCCGGATCGACGACCACGGTCGGCCCACGCGAGCAGCCGTCGGCCACGAGACAGACGGCGAGAATAGCGATTGCGTGGAGAATTTTTCGGAACATCAGCGGCGCCTCTTCACGGAAAATGATCGCTCACGCGGCTGCTCTTGGCCACTACCGCCACCCACGATGGGAACCCTCGGCCGCGACGCCGGTTTGCTCTGGCAAAAGCCGCCGGCTTGCCCGAGGGTGATCGGCAAAGAACGTCACCGTGAATCCTACCGATCCTGTCGCAAAAACCGCTGAACTCCCAGAAGGCGTCGCCGCCCCACCCGATCGGGCCGATCTTCGCCCCGAGCACATCGACGACGCGGTCATTCGCCTGGCCGGCAATTCGCAGGATGGCATCCAGACCGCGGGCGCGTTTCTCGCCCGGCTCGCCGGCCGGAGCGACCAGGATGTCATGACCTACATGACGATCCCGTCCACGATCTCGGGCGGGCCGTCGATTTTTCAGGTGCGCATCGGCACGGGCGAAGTGCTTTCCGCGGGCGACGAAGCGGATTTCCTCGTCGCGTTTTATCAACACAGCTACCAGGACCACATCAGCTTTCTGAAAGAAGGCGGCGTGCTCCTTTACGATAGCGATAACGTCGAGCCCGATCTGGACGACAAACGTTTCGTTTACGTCGGCGTCCCCATCACCGGCCTCACCGTCGAAGCGCTCGGCGGGACCGCGAAGGACAAAGGCAAAAACCTCTTCGTCCTCGGCCTGATCGCGAAAATCTTCCATCTCGATGTCGAGAAGCTGAAGCGCGTCATCAGCGAAAAATTTGCCGGCAAAGACGAGAGCATCGTCAACACCGCGCTCATGGGTTTCCAGGCCGGCTACGCGTATCCCGTCGGCAACGTCCTCTCGAAGCTTTACCAATTCGAGCACGTCGAAAAGAAGGCCGGCGCGCGCGATCAGATCACGATGGATGGCAACCAGGCGCTCGCCTATGGCTTGCTCGCCGCCGGTGTGCGCTACGGCGCCGGGTATCCGATCACGCCCTGGTCGTCGATCATGGAAATCCTGCGGAGCGAGCTGCCGAAGTACGGCGGCATGTTCGTGCAATCGGAGGATGAGCTCGCCGCCGTCTCCACTGCGCTCGGCTTTTCGCTCGCCGGTTATCTTCCCGTTACCGGCAGCGCCGGTCCCGGCATCTCGCTCAAGACAGAAGCGATCGGCTGGGCTTCGATGGCCGAGATGCCGATCATTATTGTCAACGTGCAACGCGGCGGCCCCAGCACCGGGTTGCCGACCAACGTCGAGCAGAGCGATCTCTTCCAGGCGATCTACGGCGGACACGGCGACAGCCCGCGCGTCGTCCTCGCCGCGAAGACGGTGGAAGATTGTTTCTACATCGCGATCGAAGCCGCCCGCATCGCGCGCAAATACAGCACGCCGGTTTTCATTCTGAGCGACACCTCGCTCGCCACCCGCATCGAAGCGTTCGATGAGCCCGATCTCGCGAAGCTCATGGTCGATCCCAAGCTCGACCTCACCCCGCGCGATTCCTTCAAGCCCTACCCGCTCGATGGAATCACCCGGCATCTCGTCCCCGGCACGCGCGTGCTCGATGGCAAATATCCGCTCGTCACCGGCCTCGAGCACGACGAGATGGGCCACCCCACCGGCAGCCCGAAATTGCACATGGCGATGACCGCGAAACGCCGCGTCAAACTCCAGAAGTTGGCCGAAGAAATTCCGCTCCCGGCCATCTACGGCGAACAGGAAGGCGAGGTCCTGCTCGTCGGCTGGGGTTCCACCTACGGTCCCATCCACGACGCCGTGAAGCAGGCCCGCCAACGCGGCGAAAAACTCTCCGCGCTTCATCTTCGTCACATCCATCCGTTCCCGAACGGCCTCGAGAAAATCTTCGCGAAGTTCCAGCGCATCGTCGTGGTGGAGATGAACGACCAGGGCGTCTACGGATACGGCCAGCTCGCCACCCTCCTGCGCGCGCGCTATTGCGATCCGAAAATCACCAGCCTCACCAAGACCGACGGCCTGACTTATCGCGTCAAAGAAATCCTCGTCGCCCTCGGCGGTGGCCACGAACGCGGCAGCCTCACCGTTGGGCGGAATTCCGGTAACGGCACTGCCACCGTCGCCTCCACCACCGAGCGCGCGGAAGCGAAAGTTTCCATCGAGCGCGACCGCGCCCAGGATAACACCCCCACCAAACCCGGCACCGAAGCCGTCCTCGCCTCCTCCGGCACCAACGAAACCCGCGAGACCGAGCTGGAGAAATAGGGCAGGAACAAATTTAGAAACCAGGAAGCCAGAAAGAAGACTTTGATTAAGAAAATTCTTCCTCTCCCCTTCTGGTTTTCTGGCTTCCGAATTCATCTTCTCACTAATTCAATCATGAGCACCGAAACCCTCACCGCACCCGCCGAGCTTCCCGAACGCGAGAAGCTCACTAAAAAAGCCATCACCGCCGATCACCCGACCTGGTGTCCCGGTTGCGGCGATTTCGCCGTCCTCGCCTGCTACTACAAAGTCCTCGAGAAACGCCAGCTCGACCACGAGAAGATCGTCACCCTCGCCGGCATCGGCTGCTCCTCGCGCTTCCCGTATTTCGTCAATAGCTACGGCGCCCACTTCATCCACGGCCGCGCCGTCCCGCTCGCCAGCGGCGTCAGCCTCTCGCGCCCCGACCTCCACGTCTTCCTCTTCGGCGGCGACGGCGACGGCTTCTCCATCGGCGGCAACCACCTCGAGCACGGCGCGCGCAAGAACATCAACATGACCTACGTCATCATGGACAACTTCGTCTATGGCCTGACGAAAAAGCAGACCTCGCCCACGTCTCCGATCGGTTTCAAATCCAAGACCGACCCGCAAGGCGCGATCGATCACCCGGTCAACCCGATGAAAAAACTCATCTGCGCCGGCGCCACCTTCGTCGCCCGCACCCACGCCTCGCCAGGTCAAACACATGATCGAGATGATCGAGCGCGCGATGGATCACCAGGGCTTCAGCGTCATCGAATGCCTAAGCGAATGCGTCGAATTTTATCCCGGCGCCTTCGATTCCGCGAACCCGCGCAAAGAAGGCGCCTTCGACAGTCATCGACGAGAAAAAATACGACAACACTCCCGAGGACGAAGCCCGCCACGACGTCACCGACGAGCTCGCCGCCTACAAGCTCGCGCAGCTCCCGTTCCCCGGCGTCTTCGGCGTCTTCTACCAAAGCGACCGCGCCACGAAGAACGCGCTCGAAAAGAAGTGGGTCGACACCACCCGCGAGAAACTCGGCCAGCCGAGCGACCTCGCGTTGCTCCAAAAAACGTTCGATCGAATGAAGTAACAGCGCGCCCGCGCGTTGTGGTCCCGCCCGGGTAGCGCGCGCCTTTGGCGTGCTGGTTTCCGCACCCTGCGGAAAGGAACTTTCTTTCGTTTGCTTAGCCGATTGTGGTAATATTCCGCATCGCATGAGCCTTGCCGAAATCGAAGCCGCAGCGGACGTATTGCCGCCTGAGCAGAAGAGACAGCTGATCGAGTTCCTCGCCTCTCGTATGAACGGTAACGGTGCTTCCAAACAGCCGGTCGATTTGCAGCAATTCGCCGGAGCGATCCGGTTGCCGGAAGACCCGCTGGCATGGCAGCAGCGCGTGCGCGGCGAGTGGAAATGACAGGCCTGCTCGACATCGACGAGGACATTTCCATCCAAAGTCTGCTCGCCTCATGAGAATCGCCCGCGCAGACAGATGCCGCTCGTGGCAAAGCCACCGCTAAGTGGCCGCGCCGTTGAGAACGCGGTAATCCTCAGCGCGCTTTGACCAGAATAGCGGCTGGATATCGTAAGCTTGCAGCGCCCCTAACGTTTCGGAGCCTGGCGCATGCTCCTCGTCATTCACGAATGTGTAAGCCTCGAGCGCCTCAGCTCGCACCGCTTTTACGTCGGCGACCGCGAAGGCAAAGGAGAGCGCGCGATCCCGGGTCAGATCGTTGATCGCCTGCACGATTCGCTGCGGGTGCGCCCTCGTTTTCGGAAGACCGAAGTCGAAGTGATGATCGAAACCGCTCTTTC
The DNA here is from genome assembly GCA_963788065.1 of uncultured Verrucomicrobiae bacterium. GTDB lineage: Bacteria > Verrucomicrobiota > Verrucomicrobiia > Chthoniobacterales > UBA10450 > JACCTI01. The sequence goes on along the minus strand of CAWBFF010000008.1, from coordinate 610,507 downwards.
CGGCCAGTTTGAACTCCGGGAAAATTGGAATCTGTCGTTGCTCGAGAAACGCTGCGACATCTTCCTTAAACAGGGACCGGACATGCGCATCGGCCATGACGAACATGTCGTTCACGGCGAGAATCGCTTGCACCAAGTTGTGTTTCTTCTGCGGGAAATCGCGTTCCGTGGCCGTCGCGCGTAGTTCGCCGTCCTTCTGTTGCACCCCGAATCCGTTAAGCACCGTTTGGAGATGAGCCTTACGATTTGGCGTTGTGAAATTCATCCCGCTCGATTCGAGATCAGAGATCGTATAGCCGTCATCGCTCAAGAGGATGTCGCCATTCGACCGCTCCACGTAGATCGCGATCTCGTCATTATGCCGGTCCAGAAAGGGGGTGGCGATCTGGCAGCTTGTTTCCAGTTCGCTGACCTGCAGGCCCTGCTTGAGCCAGCGCAGGTATCCGCCGATCAATCCTTCGCACTCAGCGCGGTTCATATTTCAAATTGGATTTGCGGCCACTGCTGGACGTTGCAGAATCGGAGAAAGTCTTCCAGACAATACAGCCCGTTCGCGGCATCGCGTAAAGCGAGCGCAGCGACATCGGCCACGTCATACGCGATCCGGTCGTCGAAACCTTCGCGGTAGATGTGGATATGCGGGCAGTCCAATCGCTCACCCGGTCGATACGGCGAGTCCGGCGGGTTGCGATGCGCGCGGCCGTTGAATTCGATGCGTGCGAGGACGATGACACCACGGGCTCGTGTCTGATACTTCAGCCGCGCGCGATTGCGGTTGCCGCGTTCGACGGTGAGGAAGAATTGCTCCCGTCGATCCGCAGCGCGGAGGGCACGGTCGGATTTCAGCGGCTGCGTCTTGGGATAGATGAGAGGATCGTCGTCCAGAAATTCCTTCGCCATTGCGAGAAGGTGATCGGCTTCGGTTTGGGTTAAAGCCATGGCCTAAGGATGAAGGTAATTAGAGGAGAGTTTGTCCTGAAAGATTAAAGCGCCAACTTGCCGAAGCGCGCTCAGTTTCTGCCGAGCCAGTCGTCCCAGCCACCCACAGGTCGGGGGGGTATTTTTCGCGCGGGCGGGCGGGAATGTCGCGAGGCCGTCTTTCAAGATGCGGTATCTTGTTGGCAGAGTATTTGGACCATTCAGAGAACGTTTTAGTCCCAGCGAACGAGCAAACTCCCGGGCGGCGTTAAAGGGCCGCGAAGGTGGAAAGGTCGCTGTAGGTGAGCGAGGACGAAGGATCAGACCGATACTTCGCCTGGATGGTCCAGTAGTCGCCGTCGAAAGTCCGTGCGACCAGATCGATGCCTTTGTCACCGAGCGGGAGAGCGAGATGCTCCGCGACATCCAGAGGCACATCTCGGCGCAGCCAAACACTTTCGAGCTTCGTCCGATAAATTGGATGCTGAGTCAGCACCCGTTTCACAAACTCCTCGAATACTGCTCCCTTCTCTTGATCGTTTGCTGTCGCAAGCGCACGCTCGACATCGTTCCAGTCGGAACAGCTAATCAGAATTGATTGCGCGAGGGCATTCGCCATAGCTTCGGAACGATTATCGAAACTACGGGTCGAAAGCCAAGATTCCTTAAGTGGATGCTATACCTGTCTGGAGGGGGTCAGAGTGTGAATCTTGGTATCCAAGCTCGCCCTGCAAACAAAACGGCGGCCGCGTTTCCACGGCCGCCGTTTGTGTTTCAATAAGCGCCAGTCCGGCTCGGACCTCAGGTCACCATGATGAACGCCGGGTCGCTCCAGGGGCCGGCGCCGATGACGTTGCGGGCGCGGACGCGGAACCAGGTGTCTTTGCCGCGCTCGAGGGCGGCGAAGTGGATGGCGCGGGAGTTTGGGAAGCTGAAGGTCTCGCTCCAGGGGCCGTCGGCGGTGTGGGACCATTGGCCTTCGAAGGTGCGGATGTTGCCGCCGGGGATGGGGTCGACGGTGCCGTCGACGGTGCTGGGCATTTTGCCGTGGCGAAGGCGGAGATTCGCGGGGGCGTTGGGCACTTCGGTGGTGTGGGTGCGGGGTTTGGCGGCGGGGAGGCCGGTGCTGGCGAGGTCCACGTCAGTGACGCCGGTGGTGCGGTTCGCGTCATCGGCCACGGCGCCGAGGGTGGCGGCGAGCTTCGCGGCCGCGGCCTGCACTTGCTCGTGGGCGTTGTTGTCCTTGGACTGCATGGCGGTCCGCAGGGCGGTGACGTCGGCGGCGATTTGCGCGATGAGGGCCTTGAACGCGTCCCAGAGGGGTTTGCCGTTCATGTTTGTGTAGGCTGTGTCGCCGAGGTCGGCGAGGTCATTGTGTTTCAGGTCGGTGTATCCGGTTTTTAGTTTCATTGGTATGGGTCTGGTTGTTGGCGGTTTCGGGGAAATCCGGGAGCGGCGGGCGGCGGGGCGCGGAGTTGGGCAAGTGGCCGGCTGAGGTGGCCGAGTCGGTTCGCGACTTGGGCAAGTGGATGGACGAGGTGGGCAACTCGCGGGCGACTCGGGCAAAGTGCGCGCTGAATTGGGCAACTCGCGGCTGGTTTGGCCAAAGTGAGCGGTGAGTTTGGCTGACTCAGCGGCGAGTTGGGCAAACGGGCGAGCGATCTGGCCAAGTCGTGGCCGAGTTGGGCAAACCAGCAGGCGAGTTTCCCAAGTGGCACGCGAGCGAGCCACGTGGGTGTGCGACTTGGTTGAGTCAGCGGTTCTGACGGAGATCGGGCGCATGATTTTAGTCCGGCCCGGGCTCCGAAGCGGCGCTGGAGCCTTGTTCCGCGAGCAGTTCCGTGAGGATCAAGATTTTGCGGTCGCGCTCAGCGAGTTGCCGACGCAATTCCCAGATGATGACGGAGGTGCGAGTCCTCCCCTTGATCTTGGTGAGGATGTTATGGACGTGCGACTTGACGGTGGCGAGAGCGGTCTTGGTCCTCTTGCTGATCTCCTCGTTGGTGAGATCCTCCGCGAGCAGTTGGACGATTTCTTCCTCGCGCGCGGTGAGACCGCCGGGGCGCTCCGGCGGGGCGGCATCAGGGTCGTACTTTACCTTGCCGTGCGATGCGAACTGGCCCGCCTGGTGGGCGGAGAGCACTTTCTTTTTCGGCGGCTCGTCCGGCGGCTGACCCATGGGCGCGCAGTGTGGCGCGAACGCCGCGCGAGCGTCCATCCACCCCAGGGTGGAGATGGAGGAGCCGGGAAATCGGAAGGAGACGGCACCTAACGAAAGCCGCTGGGCGCCGCGGCTGGTATTTTTCCTGCTGAAATCACCGGCATGGTTACGTGTCTAAAGCCCGGCATGAGTCTGGAAATGAAGGTAGCGCTCGCCCAGGCGACAATGCGCCAGGCGGACCTGCGGGTGATCGCGGCGGCGATGCCAGAGGACGACGACGAGCTGCACAGTTGGCTCGAGGAGACGATCGCGAACGGGGAGAGCGAGAACCTTACTTTCCTGACCTACGCGGCGGCGCTGACCGGGCGGAAGCTCTCGGCCCTTCTGCTGACGAATGGCGGCTTGCGCTTGTTCTCGGACGACTGGGGCTTCGCGCGCGTCGCGCAGCACATGGAGGGCGACCTGATGAGCGCCCTGCTGCAGACGACCGCGGCGGATATCTCACCGCGGCGCAGCGCGCTCGCGATGCTGGTCGCCGCGGCCTGGTGGGCGAAACATCGGCCAGGCGCGCCATTCCCAAACAAGCTGCTCGCGTCGGGGCGCTGCCTGCGACACTACGATGGGATCACGCCGGAGATCATGAACATCATGGGCTCGGTGGTGGCGATCACGAAAGAACCAACCCTGGCGCAAGCGTGGGGCGGCATGGGCGCAGCGTTCGACCGCGTCCGAGAGGAGAATTTGAAAATCCACCTCGCGTACCTGGCGCAGCCGTTCGCGGAGTTTATCCCGGAGACGGTGACGCGCGGCTACAGCGGCGAGCGACCGATGCGGCGGGCGGTGGAACGGATGGGCCGAAATGAGCCGTGCCGTTGCGGGAGCGGAAAGAAATACAAGCGCTGCTGCCACGCGGCCGATCAGGAGCGGCTGGAGCGGTCGAGCGACATCGCGGGGGTGACGTGGGATGAGGCGGAGGAGGATTTCGCCAGCCTGACGCTAGAGCAGGTGATGAAGATGCCGGTAGCGGAGCTGGAGAGGCTGTGGGTGGCAGGCGCACCGGAAAAGCTGCAGGTGACCATGTTGCATCGCCTGGCTCGGGCGGAATGTTTCGCGGCCGTGGTGGAGGCGTATCGCGAGCTCGGTGTGCCGGAGCGGTTGCGGGTGGTATGGGAAGACGCGCTCCTGTGTGCCGCGGCCCGTTGGAAGCGAGATGCGGTGATGCAACTCCTCGCTGCCTGCCCGGAAGCGGAGGCGCGGATGGCGGAGTTCACGCCGGCGGTGCGGCTGGTGGCGGCCTCAGATGACGCGGCGAAATTCTGCGAAACGCTGGAGGCCGAGTCACTCCGTCTGGTTAAGAGCCATGACTCGACCGGCCTGCGCGATCTCGTGGCCGCCGTTACTGCCTCGCCCTACCGTGCACTCGGCATCCTGCTCGCGCGCGGCGCGGTCCTCCTGACGGAGAGCGAGCATTCGACCTGTATTTACGACCAGATCCTCAGCACGCGCGGCGAGCTCGATTTGCCGCCGGACGATGAATCGGCGGACCTGCTCGACCTCCGCGCGGCTCGTGGTTTACAAGGCGAGGAAAATGCAGACCTGCGGGAAGCGCAGGCGAAGCTGGAAGCAAAGGCGGCAGAGGTACGCGCGGTGCGGGAACGGCTGGCGGCGACGGAACGGGAGATCGCTCTGCGTGAAAAGCGCGCGAGCCGTGCGATCGAGCGGCCGCAGGCGAATGGTCATGGCGATCCTGTCGCAGGCGAACCGGTGCGCGAGATGCGCGCGAAGATGAATCGGCTAAAGGCGCTGCTGCAGGAGCGCGGCGAGGAGCGGGTGACGCTGCGGCGGGAGGTGGAGAAGTTACACGACGAAGTAGAGACTCTGCGCTCGGCCAGTGCGACCAGTGCCGCGGGAGCGGCGGCTGATGAAGCGGAAGAAGCAGGCGAGCAAGTCCAGGTGTCGGGTCACCAGCCGGTGCGGCTGATTGAGTTCCCGAAGAAGTTCCGCGAGGGACTGGCGGAGTTTCCTCAGCCAGTGGGCCGGGCGGTGTTGCAACATCTGGGACGCATCGCCTCAGGCGAGCCGACGGCGTTTATGGGGCTGACGAAGCTGCACGATTGCGGGAACGTCCTGCGCCTGCGCGTGGCGGGCGATTACCGGTTGCTGCTTCGCTTAGAGCCGGAAAGCGTGCGGGTGATCGATGTGGTGAACCGGCGGGACCTGCAGGCGCGGATTAAGATCCTGCGCGCGAGCGGCGGGTAAGGTTAAGAAATTTGCGGGGCCTGGAATGCCGGACGCGAAACGTCGAAACCGGCAAGCAGAACGCGGGGGTCTTGCGAAGGCTGGAAGCTCTCCCGCGGCATAACGTCGCGTTTCCGGTTGTGAGCTAGAGGCGCTTCAGCGAGAATCGACAGCGTGAGTGCTACTGAAGCCACTGCCGAAATCTTCATGACCGCATTTAAGGCTTTGAAGCGGAAAGAGCGCGACGCGGTTTTGCAAAAGCTTGTCGCTGACGCCGAAGTAGCGGAGGACCTGGCAGACACTCTCGCGCTGGAGGCGCGGCGAGATCAACCGCGCGTTCCGCTGCGCGATGTCCTGAAAGATCTCCGGATTCGCGTGTGAGCTGGCGCGTCGACCTCGCCCGCGACGCGAAGAAAGAATTGGCCGGGTTGCCGGGCGCCGTGCAAAAACGGGTCGCGCGCGTGCTTCTTTCGCTGGAAAAAAATCCTTTCCCTCCTGGATCCAAGAAGCTCAGGAATCGCGATGGTTGGCGCGTTCGCGTGGGAGATTATCGAATCCTCTATTTTGTCGACAGGACTGCACGTGAAGTTGTCGTGGGAGTGGTCGCGCACCGGCGTGAGGTCTACCGCAGGTAGCTCAATCCTTATGCTCGTAGCGCTTTTCGCCGGCGTTGATGGCGACGGCATGTCATGCCCCCTTCCGGCGGGTGCGAGCAGGTGGTGTAGCACGGCGGGTTCTCGCTTCGTTGAAGTCCAGCGTGGTCTGGCCATCGACCGCTTTGTCGGCATCGAGGAAGCGGCCCGCGCCGCAGGTCTCGCTCGCGGAAGGCGAAGCGAAACGTCGAAGGGGATTGTAGCGGTTTTGGAGGCGGCAGCGATCGTGGCCTAACGACCGGGTGCGCTTTCGGATTGCCCGCGGCGGGCGCCTTCGGCACGATGTGCGCCCTCATGCCTGGCACCGCTGAAGAAGAGGCCGATCTCGCGGCCAGCTCGCTTTCCAATCCCGACCTCGCGCCCGTCCCGCCGGAGCGTCGCACCTGGCGGGTCGGCAGCTTCGCCGCGCTCTGGATTTCGATGTCGGCCTGCATCCCGACTTACATGCTGGCGTCGTCGCTCATCGGCGGCGGGATGAATTGGTCACAAGCCATCCTGACCATTTTCCTCGGCAACCTCATCGTGGTGATCCCGATGATTTTGAATGCGCACGCCGGGACGCGTTACGGCATTCCGTTTCCGGTCTTCTGCCGCGCCTCCTTCGGCACGCGGGGCGCGAATGTCCCCGCGCTCATGCGTGCCTTTGTGGCGTGCGGTTGGTTCGGCATCCAGACCTGGATCGGCGGTGCGGCCATCTACAAAATCCTCGGCGTCTTCTTCCCTTCGTTAGGCGCGGCGGGCTTCGCGAGGTTCGCTGGCATTACCCTGCCGGAATTCGCCTGCTTCATGTTCTTTTGGGCGATCAACATGCTCGTCGTCTACAAGGGGATCGAGTCCATCCGCTTTCTTCTGAACATCAAAGCGCCGCTCCTGATCGCGCTCGGGCTCGCGCTCCTGGCGTGGGCTTATCAGAACGCCGGCGGCTTCGGGCCCATCCTCGCGCAGCCGTCCGCCTTCGCGCCCGGCCAACCGAAGGCTGGACAATTCTGGGCCTTCTTCGTTCCCGGCCTCACCGGCATGATCGGCTTCTGGGCCACGCTCTCGCTCAACATCCCGGACTTCTCGCGTTACGCGCGCTCGCAGCGCGATCAGATCGTCGGCCAGGCGCTCGGATTGCCGCTGACGATGGCGCTCTATTCCTTCATCGGCGTCGCCGTCACCTCCGCCACCACCATCATCTACGGCACGACCATCTGGGACCCGGTGGACGTGCTGACGAAGTTCACCAACCCGATCGTCCTCGTGGTCGCGATGTTCGCGCTCTGCCTTGCCACCCTCGCGACCAACATCGCGGCTAACGTCGTCAGCCCCGCGAACGACTTCGCGCATCTCGCCCCGCGCCGAATATCCTTCCGCACCGGCGGCCTCATCACCGGCGTGGTCGGCATCGTCATGATGCCATGGAAATTGGTGGCCGATCCAAGCGGATACATCTTCACCTGGCTCATCGGTTACAGCGCGCTCCTCGGCCCGATCGGCGGGATCATGATCGCCGATTATTTTATCCTCCGCCGTCGCCACCTCAACGTCCCCGCGCTCTACCAAACGGACGGCGAATACCGCTATCGCAACGGCTTCAGCGTCGTCGCTCTTGTTGCGTTGATCGTCGCCATCCTGCCGAATCTCCCCGGCTTTCTCGTCACGGTAAAATTGATCGACGCGACGGCCGTCCCGGCGTTCTTCGTGAGCCTCTATAGCTACGCCTGGTTTGTCGGCTTCGGGATCGCGTTTGCTGTTTACATCGGATTGCGCCGCATCGGTTCCGGGTAAAAAAGCTGAACCGATTGCGTCTGCCCGCCAGCCACGGCACTATGCAAACGATTCATGAAAACGCCTGAACTTCCGCTATTCTCTCATCAACCCGCCGCCTATTCCGGTCCTTCTGCCGATGAAGTTCTGAAGCAGCGGAAGCAATTCCTGAATCCCGGAATTTTCCTCTACTACAAGAAGCCGCTCATGATGGTGGAGGGGAAGATGCAGTACGTCTGGGACGAGACAGGGCGGCGTTACCTGGATGCATTGGGCGGGATCGTGACCGTGAGCGTGGGGCATTGTCATCCAGATGTGGTGGAAGCGGCGCGGAAGCAGAACGAGCTGCTGCAACATTCCACGACGATTTATTTGAACCCGAACGTGGGCGCCTTTGCGGAGAAGCTGGCCTCGAAGATGCCGGGCGATCTGAAGGTGTGCTACTTCGTTAACTCCGGTTCGGAGGCGAACGATCTCGCGCTGCTGATGGCGCGCGCTTACACGGGTAATTACGACATGATCGCGCTGCGCAACGCCTACCACGGCGGCAACGCCACCGGCATGGGGCTAACCGCGCATCACACCTGGAAATTTAATGTCCCGCACAGCTTCGGCGTGCATCACGCGCTCACGCCTGATCCTTATCGCGGCGAGTGGGGGCGCGATGACGCGGAGGCCGGAAAGAAATACGCGGCGGACGTGAAGAACTTGATCGACTACGCGACGTCCGGGCAGATCGCGGGGTTCATTGCCGAATCAATCCAAGGCGTCGGCGGCGTGATTGTTTTCCCTGATGGCTATCTCAAGCACACCTACGAGCACGTGCGCGCGGCGGGCGGCGTTTGCATCGCGGACGAAGTGCAGTCGGGTTTCGGCCGCACGGGCACGCATTATTGGGGCTTCGAAACGCAGGGCGTGATCCCGGACATCGTCTGCATGGCGAAGGGAATCGGGAACGGCGCGCCGCTGGGCGCGGTCGTGACCACGCCGAAGATTGCGGCGGCGTTGGCGCAGCGGATTCATTTCAACACTTTCGGCGGCAACCCGGTGGTGAGCGCGCAAGGTATTGCAGTGCTGGACGTGATCGAGCGCGAGAAGCTGCAGGCGAACGCGCTCAAGATCGGCGACCAGCTCGCGGCCGGGCTGCATCGCTTAAAGGAGAAGCACAACGTCATCGGCGACGTGCGCGGGAAGGGACTGATGCTCGGGATTGAGCTGGTGAAAGACCGCGTGACGAAAGAGCCGGCCAAGGCCGAGTGCGCGCAGGTGCTCGAGACCTGCAAGGAGATGGGCCTGCTTCTCGGCAAGGGCGGGTTGTATGGCCAGACCATCCGCTTCTCGCCGCCGATGTGCGTGACGGAAGCGGACGCGGCCTTCCTCCTCGAAGTGTTGGATCAGGCCTTCCAGGCGCTCTAGCGTTACCGGTCTAACGAGAGCTGCTCGAGGCCGGCGGCGGCGAGGTGTTGATTCAATTCGGGCAGGGCTTCGCTTTCTAGCTTCTGCCAGCGTTCCTGCGCGGCGGTCGCTTCGCGCAGCACTTCCGGAACGGCGGCCTGCACGCGCACGGTGGGCGCGGCGTCCACTTCCTGAATGTTGTGGAAGAGGCTTTCCAACCGGGCGAGTGCGTTCAAGCTGAGCGGCGAACCGGGGCGCGCGTTGGGCGGAGCGAAAGTCTGGAGCTCTTGCGAGAACTTATCGAGACGCTCCGTCGTGGCCTGATCGGCTGTGCCCGCTTTTGCTTTCGCGAGTGCGGCGCTGAGCGTGCGCATCTTTTTCTCGAGCGGGATGAGCGATGGGCGCACGTCGGAGAGCTTTTTCGAAAGCTCGAATTGAACGAGCAAATCGGCGGGCGTGGCTTTGATCCGCGGGTCCATCTTCAGCACGAGCGGTTGGGTGAAGCTTTTCCCATTCGCCGTGAGGACAACGGAATAGTCGCCCGGCGGCGCCCACGGTCCGGTCGGCGCGACCGGCGTGTCGTGCACGATCGCTGTCATCGGATATTCCGGCTCCACGCCCGGGACTGGCGGGTAATGCAAATCCCAGACGAACCGATGCAAGCCGGGCGCAGCGGACAACGCCCGCAGCGGCCGCAACCAATGCATCGGGATCTTTACTTCCGCCGGTCGCGGCGCAGCAATTTCATCCGTGCTCGCATAACGGCGGACCAAGTTCCCCTTCGCATCTTTAATCTCCAGCGTGACCGCGCCGGAGACATCGTCCGCGAGTTGGTAATCGATCATCGCGCCATCGGGCGGATTCTCGCCTACCGGTTCGTCCGGCGGGAGAGGCGTGTCGGTGTTCATGTTCCAGCGCACCCGCAGCGCGGGCTGCGGTTTCAAGAGCGCGGTCGCGGGAGTCTCGGGCGTGAGTTGGCGGAGCGGCGTGATGTTATCCAAAATCCAAAACCCGCGTCCGTGCGTAGCGATGGCGAGATCGTCGTCCTTGATGATGAGATCGCGCACCGAGGTCGCGGGCATGTTCAACCGCAACGGCTGCCAGTCGTCGCCGTCGTTGAAAGAAACGTAGACCGCGCGCTCTGTGCCCGCGAAGAGCAGGCCTTTCCGCTGCGTGTCTTCGCGCACGACGTTGACGGTTTGGCCGTCGGGAATGCCGCGCACGATTTCGCTCCAGGTTTTCCCATCGTCGTGCGTGCGGTAGATGTGCGGCCGCAGGTCGTCCAGCCGGAGCGTGTTTACCGCGGCGTAAGCGGTGCCGGCGTCGAAATGGCCGGCGTCGAGGATGGAGATTTTTTGCCAGGCGGTGATCTGCGGCGGTGTGACCTCGCGCCAGGTCTTGCCGCCATCACTCGTTAGGTGAATCAAGCCATCGTCGGTCCCGGCCCAGATGCGCTTCACGTCCAGGGGCGAGGGCGCGACGGTGTAGATGACGCCGCGCGGTTTTACTTCCGCGCTCGGTTCATCGCGGTATTTGCCGATCGAGGCCGGCAGCTCGTACGTCTTCCGCGCGAGATCGGGACTGATCTGCGTCCAGGTGTCGCCGCGATCGCGCGTTTGCCAAAGTGTGTTCCCGGCGAAGAAAAGCAGATGCGGATCGCGCGGGCGAGAAGACGACCGGCTGGGTGCGGATCATCCGGAAATCCGGCGAACGCAGCGCGAGCGGGAGAATGTCCTGCGCTTGTCCAGTGCGGCGATCGTAGCGCGACAGCTTCCCGCCGTAGACGATCTCGGGATCGAGCGGATCGGCCACGACGTAGCCGTATTCTTCCGCCGCCACCGGATGCCAATCGCGGAAGGTGATCGCGCCATCATTTCCGCGGCTGGCGATGCCGACCGAGCCGCTCTCCTGCTGCCCGCTGTAGAGGCGGTAGGGGAACGCGTTATCCGCGCTGACGTGATAGAGCTGCGCGGTCGACTGGTTATACCAAGAGCTCCAGGTGGCACCGCCGTTTACCGTGATGATCGCGCCCTGGTCGCTCGCGAGCAGGACGATCTCGGTGTTGTCGGGATTGATCCAAACGTTTTGATAATCGTCGCCGCCGGGGGCGCCGCGCCACGCCGTCCAAGTCTTCCCGCCGTCGGTCGATTTCCAACACACGACGCTCGCGGAATAGACGACGTCGGGATTCTTGGGATCGAAACGCACCACCGGCAGATCGCCGCCACCGATGCCGCTGGCGGGCCGGGAATCCTCCGTGGCCTTCATCCAATTCGCGCCACCGTCGTCCGAGCGATAGAGATCGGAGCCGCTCGCGGTGCGCACGGCGGCGAAGAGCACCTGCGGCGCACTGGGTGCGAGCGCGAGGTTGGCCTGTACGATATTGGCCGGGAGACCATTCGTTAGCGGCGCCCAGGTATTGCCGCCATCGGTGGATTTGAAAATGCCGCCGTTGTTCCCGTTCCAGACGCTGTTCTCCCACGGGCCTTCCCGCGATTCCCACAGCGCGGCGTAGACGATCTGCGGATTGGACGGGTCGATCTGCACATCGGCGGCGCCGGTGTTTTCATCCTTGTAGAGCACCTTCTCGAAGGTCTGTCCGCCATCGACCGAACGGAAAATCCCGCGCTCTTCGTTCGGCCCATAGGGATGGCCGGCGACGGCTACGAAAAGACGCTCGGCGTTCCGCGGATCGACTGCGAGTTGCGCGATCTGCTGGCCCTCGCGCAAGCCGAGATGCGTCCACGTTTTCCCCGCATCGGTCGACTTGTAAATCCCATCGCCGACCGACAAATCTGGCCGGTGCAATCCTTCCCCGCTCCCGACATAAATCACGTTCGGATCCGATAACGCGACGGCGAGCGCACCGATGGAACCGGTGGGTTGATCATCAAAGATCGGCTGCCAGGTGCGCCCGAAATCGGTTGTCTTGAAAACGCCACCATTCACCGGCGCCATGTAGAAAACGTTCGGCTGCGCGGGCACGCCGGAGATGGCGCGGACCCGGCCTCCGCGAAACGGCCCCACGTTTCGCCAATGCAGAGCGTCGCCGAAATGCGACGGCGTTTGCGCGCAGAGCGGCCCGGCGGCGGAAAGGAGAAAGAAGCAGGAGAAGGCGACGCGAAGAAAAGCCATCGCGCAAACTGCGCGTGGTTTTCCGTTCGAGCAACGCCCCGGAAACCAACCTCACGGTCGCGCCCGCCGCCGAACGCCCCTCCGCTTTTGACAACGGAGAGGCGACGGCTAAAGGCTGCGCTTAGGGCGCCAGCATCCCGCCCGAGTTCGATTTCACCACGCTGATATCGGTGGTGTTGATCGTGCCGTTCACAACCACGTCGGAAGTGAAGTTCGCAGCGGTGACGGCGGAGCCGGTGCTGGAGTTATTTTTCACGATTCCTACGTCGGTCGTGTTGATCGAGCCGCTGCCGTTCACGTCGCCGGCCAGGAATCCGATCTGGCGGCTGTCGCTGTTCAGGCTGCCTCCGCCGGGAGTGCTCACGTTTTCCACGGTCACGGTAATGGTCTGGCGATCGGTTACGCCAGTGAGCGGGATCATCATGTCGTTGCCGTTGAAGGAGACGGCGCCGACCGCGCCGGTGCCGGTGAGTCTGGCGCTGCCGCCGTTCACCGCACGATCAAAGTGGACCACGATGGTGTAATCGCGGCCCGGCCCGGCGCCGCCGCCGAGGCGGGGCTCGATGCCACGGCCGCCGGCCGGAAGGCTGACGCCAAAGGTGCCGGCGCTGCCGTGGGTCATGACAGATTCCGCGCTGACCACTGCGGGCGCGAGGACGCCGGTGCAGGAGTTGGGCTGCAGGATGTTGGAGATGGCGATGTCATCCAGGTAGAAGCCGGCGAATTCCGATGCGGGATCGGAAGTGAAACGCCAGCGGAACTTGATCGTGTCACCCGCCGTGAGGCCGGTAAGGAGATGGCAGCGGCGCCCGTAGGCGGAGAGCGCACCGGTGACCCAATTGGCGCATGCCGTGCCACTGCCGACCGGGCCAGTGATGACTTGAGTGGCGGCGGGATATCCGCACGCGTTCGCCGGCGGCGCGCCGGTGCAACTCAAGGCGGTCCAGTCGCTGATCACATCAGTGGTCAAGCAGCCGCTGGCGGGCACGTTGACGGGCGGCGTGACCGTGGTCCAAGCGCCGCCGTTGCGTTGATATTCCACCGCGACGCCGTCCCAGCCTTGCTCGACCTGATGCCGTTCCCAGTAGGTCAGGTTGATGGTAGTCGCACCGACCGTGAGAGTGGGGGTCTCCGCCGCGGCGCAGGCGTTGCTCGCGTATAAGGCGCCGGGAGCGGGGCCGGCAGTGCGATAGGCATATGCGCCGCCAGGGGTATGATTGGCGCCCGCGTCATCCGCCGTTTTCACGAAGCGCCAGACTGCGCCAGTGCTGTCGGTGTTGAGCTGAAGGAAGGCAGTGCCATCCCCGCCGCCATCGGTCCAGGTGCTGGGCGTGGTCTGCGTGCCCATGCCGTAAGGAGTGCCGACCACGACGCGGGTGTTCGTCTCTTCGTTGCCGCCGCCGCAAGGGCCGCCGTTGCCGGTGGTGTTATCTTCGGCGCGCACGACGTAGTAGTAGGTGTTGCCACTGGTGAGGTTGTTCGAGTCCGTGTAGGAGCTCGGCCCCGGCACGCAGGTGGCGATGCGGTTGCCCGGCGCCGGGACGAAGTCGGGCACGGTGCCGCGATAGACGTTATAGCGCAGGTTGTTGCTGAGCGGGCAGCTGGTGGTGGCTGCGGTCCAATTGATCGTGACCGCGCAACCGGCCAGGCCCGCGCTGTTGGCGCCAGTGGCGCCGGCGAAGCTGGGCTTCAAATTGCACGTACCGGAGGCGGTAGCGCTGGCCGCGCTGCTGCGGAAGGTGGATTGGCAACGGCCGCCGGCATCCGTGGCCGCGATGATGCGGTAGGTGTAGGTGACGCCGCCTTGCACGGTGGTGTCGGTAAACGTGGTCGCGCTGCCGGCGACAAAACTAAGCGGCTGGTACAGCCCTTCGTTACCGGGCGCGCCGATGGCGCGTTCGATGGCGTAGCTACCGGGCTGCGGCGTGATTGCGGTCCAGCTGACCATGACCTGGTTTGCGCCGGAGGCGGTGGCGTTCGCGGCGCTGGGCGCGCTCGCGGGCCGCGTGGTGCAGGGAACAGACTGACATTCACCGACGCCGGAGCCGGCGGGGAAACGACTGGAGGCGATCTGCGTTCTCCAGTTTCCGTTACCGGTGGGAGTGGTCTGATAAAATTGATTCACATACCAGAAGGTGCAGTCGTCCGCGGGATCGCTGCTCATGCTGGTGTAATCACCCCAGCGGCCCGGCGCGGTTTGCGAGTTGGTGATGTTGCGCGTGCCGGTGACGATGGTCGTCTCGGGCGCGGTCATGGTGCCGAGCGGATCGCCTTTCGAACGCCCGGTGTAGCGCACCGAGTGGTTCTCGGTTCCGCTGGTCTTTCCCGTGGTGCTGTAACCGAGCAGGATATTTTCCGCGCCGTCCATCGCGACGGAAGGCATCCAGCGCGAGCGCCCGTTCGCGACGTCCGCTACTGTGCCCTGCTGATAGGTGCACGGATAGGTCGAGCAAACGGAATTTGGCTGACCGGAGATGCGGAAATCATACCAGCGCACACCGGAGAGCACGCCGGTGATCCCGGGATCGACGGAGTGAGAAACGACGAGCGACTCGTGGTCGATAAAGTTGCGATACGCGACGCGGAACATGAGACGATCCGAGAGCGCATCGAGAGTGGCGGTGGAACCGGGCTGCGGGATGCAGTTACCACCGTTGCAAGCCGCGTTCGACGGCGCCACCGGCAGGAGGGCCTGGAGCGTGCGGGTAGTGTTCGCCGGGGTGGCGAAGTCCACCTTCATCCGATAGAGGTACATGTTCGCGCCGTGAAGCGAGAGGAAGATACCCGGGGCGCCGCGCGGAGGCGGGGCGTGGCCGTCGAGATCGGCCGGCATGTGGCCACCTTCCTGAGAATCGATGATCACCTGCCAGGTCGCGCTCGGGTCGCCCGCCAGCATCTTGGTGCGATCCATCGCGCAGAAGGCGGCACCGACGAAGCTGTTCGTGGCCGAGAAAATGTGCGCCATCACGTAGTAAGCATCGGTCCAGACGCCGTAGTGCGGATAGTCGCCGAATTGATCGCCCGGCATGGGGAAGGCGTAGCGCGCATAGGTGCCGGTGGCGTCGGGCGTGGTCGAAACGGCGACACACTGATGATACGGCGAAGCGGAGGTGAACTGGGTAATCACCCAACGCTGGGCCACTTTATCGAAAAGCACCACGGGATCGCCATCGTTACGCGCGGCGCAGTTGCCGCCGACGAAGCCGGTCCAAAGGGTGCTGATATTGCTCGGCCCGAGGATTGACGTTTGCGTGTTGGTGGCCCGGTTGAGCGACCAGACCTGATAGCGCGTGTTGACCGTCTCGACATACTGGTCGTTGCCCACGGAGCCGTTGTTATCCGGCGGGTAGCTGCCGCTGCCGACAACACCGAGGAAATTGAAGCCAGTCGAGGGCGCACTGATTACCGGCCCGCGCTCGTTGTCCTGGCTAGGCACGACCTGCGTGACGCGGTCCGGTTCGTCCGACCGCGGGATGCGCCAGGCAGGCAACGGCAGTTCCTTGCGATCGGTCGGAGGGAAGGCGCTTTCGGGCAGCGAGTTGGCCAGCTCGCGGAGAGGCCGCGAGATATCGAAGCCGGAGGAGGCGATGCTGTAAACGGTCTGGCCCTCGGTGTTGCGATGTTCGGTAATGTTCGCCTGGAAGGCAGAGCGATCTTTGCCACTCGGGCTCGACGACCCGAGGTCCGGAGTGTTCTTCACCGCGGTGCCACGCGCGCGTGTGCCGCTCTCTTTTGCGGCTGAACCGCGACGATTTTTCTGGCCGCTTTCTTTCTTTTTCGAACCGGAAGATTTGGTGACCTTGCTGGTCGGCGCGGCGTCTTCTTCAGTTTCAGGCAACGGTCTGGCGACGCCACTGAAAGCCGATGCCATCAGGATGAGAGCAACGACGCACAGGCTGGCGGCGAGGAGGAATCGCGGATTAGCGAACGCGGAGGATTTGGATGTTTTTTTCATGGGTAGAGGCCGCTTCTGACTAGAGGTTTGGGGGCAAAAGCGAGGGGTGCAGTTATCAGGTCGAGAGGATCGGTGTCAATGTTTACTGAATCTCCATTAAAAAGAATTTCTGCGCCAGCCCAGTGCGGGGCGCCTTCGCGGCAAAAATCAGATTCGACCAACCGTCTACCGCGCCCAGGCGCCGCGCTCGAAGACCTCGAAGATCCGGCCGAGCCAATCGAGGAGGCGCCCGACGTTCTCGCCCATTTCAGAAACGAAATCGAAGAAGGTGATTTGCGGCGCAGCCAGCACCAGGAGGACGCTGAGCACGATCAGGTTCATGAGGTAGATGACGACAAGGGAGAAGAACGTTCCGTGGTCGCGCAGGTCGCTCTGATTCTTCGGGATCATCCAGCACGTGAAAGTGAAATGAAACGCCCACGTCACGCCGATGACCGCGTAGAGCAGACGTCCAAAAGGCGGGATGTGCAGGAAGTAGCGGAGCCCGCCGTAGATCGCGATCGCGAGGATGCTGTAGAGCGGGAAAAAATACGGCGTGAGCGCGATCCAGAAATTATTCTTGTCCGTGAGGATGTGGCCGCCTTCGCGTCCGACGCGAAACTGGCTGACGCGTCCGCCCATTAAAAGCACCCAGACCGCATGGGTCAGCTCGTGCCCGAAGACGTAAACCAACAGCGGCCGCGGCAGCCCAAAAAACGCGATCAACCAGAGCACGACGCCGAGCGAGAAAAACCAGAACTCCTCCCCGGCCCAAAGGTTTTGCGTGACCGTGGCGCGAGTGAAAACGGTGAAGAACGCCTGCGAGAGCACCGCGCAAATCGGGAGCAAAAAGACCGCGACGACGAACTTCACCCACGTGGTCGGGACGAGGAACGGCGTGTAATCCGGCCGCGAGCGGCGCGTCGGGACGATGTGCGGCGATACCGCCACCCGCCGGCGAGCCGGTAACTCCGCTGGTCGCCCGCTCGGTTTCCGCGGGGATCCGCTCGACGAACCTGGCCTGCGCTTCGGGGGAGGCACGCTGCTTAGGCCCGACCCATGTAGTTCCCGGTGCGGGTGTCGATTTTGATCAGCTCGCCTTCGTTGATAAAGAGCGGCACGTTCACCGTCTTCCCGGTTTCGAGAATGGCGGGCTTGGTCACGTTCGAGGCGGTGTCGCCGCGCAGACCTTCCGGCGCTTCCACGACTTTTAATTGCACCGACGACGGCAGCTCCACCTGGACCGGCCGGCCCTCGGTGTAGAGCACTTCCACTTTCAGATTCTCGACCAGATAATCCTTCGCTTCGCCGAGGAGATTGTCGTTCAAGGTGATCGTCTCGTAGCTCTCCGGGTCCATGAAATGGTAGCCGGTATTGTCCTTGTAAGAGAACTCGAGCGTGGTCCGGTTCACATCCACCAGCTCCACTTTATCGGTGGAACCGAAGCGGACGTCGGCGCTCTTTCCGGTGTTGATGTAGCGGATGATGGCCTGCACGAACGCGCGGAGATTGCCAGGCGTGCGGTGTTGCACGTCGAGCACGATGGCGATGTTGCCGTTGTACTTAATTGCCTGTCCTTTTCGGAGATCGTTCGCTGCGGCCATAATGGGGTCAGAGTTGATAGTTGAGAGTGGGCAGAGTGGCAACCCCGAGCTTGGGCGGCGTCGCGCACAATCACTCGACGCCTGCCCGCCATGTGCGATAAACCGACACCATCGTGAACGCGCTCGCCTATTATTTGCACAACCTCGATCCGTTCATCTTCCACGTGACCGAGACCTTCGGTCCGCGCTGGTATGGGCTGGCGTACGTGATGGCCTTCATCTGCGGCTACGCGCTGCTCTCCTGGCTCGCGCGGCGCGGTTACGCCGATCTGCATCCGAATCAGGTGGGCGATTTCATCACCTGGGCGGCGCTCTTCGGGGTCATGCTCGGCGGACGGCTCGGCTACGTCCTCTTTTACAAGCCGCAAATGCTGCGCGATCCGCTCTCCATCTTCCGCATCTGGGAAGGCGGCATGTCGAGCCACGGCGGCATCATCGGCCTCGTCCTCTTCACCCTCTACTACTCGCGCCGGCACAAACTCTCGTGGACCAACCTGGGCGATAATCTCTGCGTGGTCGCGCCCATCGGGTTGTTCTTCGGACGCTGCGCAAATTTCATCAACGGCGAACTCTACGGCCGCCCGGCGAACGTCGCCTGGGCCGTGCAATTCCCGAAAGAGCTGCTCGAATCGGGCACCACCGAGCAGGCGCAGCACGCGCTCGATCTCGCCCAAAAAATCAATCCCGCGATCAACTCTGTGGATGGCGTGATCGCCGCCGCGCAAAGCAATCCGCAGATGGAAACGATCCTGCGCAGCGTCCTCACTCCGCGCCATCCCTCGCAGCTTTACGAGGGCTTCGTCGAAGGCGTGCTTCTGTTCCTCATCCTCTGGTTCGTCCGCACAAAATCGCGCCAGCCGAACGGCGTCATCACCGGCCTGTTCCTGTCCTGTTACGCCGTCTTCCGCATCATTGTGGAATATTTCCGCGAGCCGGACGCGCCCATGATCGGGATGTTTACACGCGGCCAGTTCTTTTCCTTCTTCCTCATCGCGCTCGGCCTCGCCTTCATCGTCCAGGCCAAGCGCCACCCGGTGTTCCCGCTCAAGCGGAAGTAGCGGCGCCATCCCGCGGCCCCCATCACTTTTGCGCGACCATCGCCGTTTCGTCGGCTAAACTGCGCCCGATGTTTCCGTTGAAACTTCTCGCCGCGGGCGGCCTGCTCTTCGCCTTCGAGCACGCCACCATCGCCGGGAAAATCGTCCTCGGCTGTCTCCTCATCGCTTCCATCTTCTCGTGGTCGATCATGATCACGAAATTCCGAGTTGTCCGTTTTGCCTGGAAGCAAACCGCCCGTTTCCGCGCCGCCTTCCGGCAGGATCGCCAACCGCTCCGTCTCTTCGAGAGCCACGCGCGCTTCCCCGGTTCGCCCCTTTTCCGCGTCTATCGCGCCGGCTGCGAGGAGATGACTTTCCACTTGTTAGGCTCGCCCGAGGTGGACGAAACCTTCCGTGCCCGCCTCGGCTCCGCCGAGAAAATCACGCCCGCGCAAATGGGCGCAGTCAACGCCGCCATGGAACGCGCGGTCGGCGAAACCGCGCTCGAGCTCGAATCGCAAATGATTCTGCTCGCGAGCGCGGTCAGCGGCGCGCCCTTCCTCGGCCTCCTCGGCACCGTCTGGGGCGTGATGGATACTTTTACCGACGTCGCCGTGGCCGGCTCGTCCAATCTCACCACGATGGCGCCCGGCGTCTCCGGCGCGCTCATCACCACTGTCATGTCGCTCTGCGTCGCCATTCCCGCCATGTTCGGCTACAACTTTCTCGTCACCAGCATCCGCGGCATGATCGTGGAGATGGATAATTTCGCGGCTGAGCTCGCCTCGGAGTTCGAGCACAAATACGTCGATCACCAAAACTGAGAAGTTCCATGCGCCGTTACTCCCAACGCACCAGCCTCTCGACCCTCTCCGAGATCAACGTCACCCCTCTGCTCGATCTCGCCTTTGTCCTCCTCATCATCTTCATCATCACCACCCCGCTGCTCGAAAACAGCGTCAGCCTTTCGCTCCCCTCCAGCCAGGCCATCAACGCCGCGGTTGATCCTGCGAAAGTGCAGACCATTTCGATCGATCGCAACGCCGAGCTCAAGTTCAACGAGGAAGCGGTCGATCAAGAAACGCTCGTCGCCCGCCTAACGAGTTTAAAAGAAGCCAATCCGGGCGTGGCCGTCGTCATCCGACCCGACCGCACCTTGCCCGTGCAAAAACTAATCTCAGTCATGGACCTGCTGCAACGCGCTGCGATCACCCGGGTCGGAATCGCAACGACTGCCGAGACAAAATAGGCGATGTCGCGCGACGCACGCTTCTGGCGCAACGTCGGCATCATCGGGCTTCTCCATCTCGCCGTGCTCGCAGTTCTGGTGCGTTGGGGCGATCGCCTGAAAAAGGCTGCGCCGGTCAACATTGTCTGGATGGAAGGCGGGCCCGCCGCGGCCATTGCTGCCTCAGTCGAGCCGGCACCCACTCCCGCTGTAGAGGACTCCCCGCCGCCAGAGCCAGAAGCCAAAACTCCGGAGCCGACGCCCGCGGAAAGTAATCTCGTGCTCCCTTCGCCCACGCCAAGCGCAACGCCGGAGCCGACTCCCACCTCCACGCCACGCCCGAAGCCGTCCCCTTCGCCGACGGCTAAAAAGAAAAAATCCACGCCGACGCCCACGCCGAAGCCGAAAAAGAAGAATAAGAACAAGGAAGTCTCCAAAAAGGCCGCCACTCCAAAAAAAGAAGCGACGCCGAAAGAGAGTGCTGCGAAAGAAAAACCGAAAAGCGAAAGCACCAGCGGCTCCGGCGGCCGAGCCACAGGCCCGGGTGGGGCTGCCCAGGCCGGGCAGTACGGGAACATGCTGCACGACCGTTTCTTCAGCGCTTGGGAGCAGCCGACTTCCGTAGTAGCGAGCGGCGCACGCATGTCTGCTCTGGTCCGCGTCCGGATCCAGGCGGACGGACGCGTCTCCAGTTTCGAAATCGTGCGCTCCTCCGGAAACATCGTGGTGGACGACTCCGTCCGCGCGGTCGCGAAACGTGTTACGCAGGTCGATCCGCTGCCCGCCGCACTCGGCCAGGCCGGACATTACGATGTGCAGATTAACTTTGAACTGAACGCGCAGTGAGTCGCGCGGCTAAAGCAGCGCGAGCGATTTGCCTTCCCGGCCCGTGACCTGATCGAGCGTGCATTGGCGCGGCGCTTTCTCTTTCCGCCAGCGCACGATCTTCGTCCCGTGCCGAAAACGCCCGCCGGTGAAATGATCATACGTCACCTCCACCACCGTCTCCGGTGCGACCGGTTCCCACTCCGCGCTCCGCTCCGTGCTCCAGCGGCTCGGTCCGCCCGGCGCGTTGCCCGTGAATCCGGGCGCCTTCTTGAGCGCTTCGAATTTCTTCGTCAACGCCGCCCGTTCGCTCGCTTTGAAGGCGGAAGTAAATCCGACGTGATGCAGCAAGCCCTCATCGTCATAAAGCCCGAGCAGGAGAGAACCGAGCACGCGCTTACCCGTGGCATAGCGGTAGCCTCCGATCACGCAATCCACCGTGCGGATTTGTTTCACCTTCACCATCGCGCTCCGTTCGCCGCTGGCGTAAGGCAGGTCGAGACGCTTCGCGATCACGCCATCAAGATCGCCTCCGACTTTCTTGAACCACTTGTTAGCCGTTTTCAGCTCCGATGTGGCGGGCGAGAGACGAAGCGCGCCCTTTTTCGTGAAATGCTTCTTTGCAAACGCTTCGAGCATAGGGCGACGTTCGCGCAGCGGCGCAGCCAACAAGGACGCGCCGTCTTCATCGGCCAGCAGATCGAAGGCGACCAGGAGCGCGGGATGCGCCGCGGCTAATTTTTGCACACGGCTCGCGGCGGGATGGAGCCGCAATTGCAGCTCATCAAACGACAACGCGCCCTTCGACTGGAATGACAAGCTCGCCATCGAGAACGAAACGTTTCGCCCGCAGGTTGCGCCAGCGCCGCGACCACATCCGGGAAGTAGCGCGCGAGCGGCTGGCCGGCTTTCGATTGCAGATAAACTTCGTCGCCCTCGCGGAAGGCGAGACACCGGAAGCCATCCCACTTCGGCTCGTATTGCCACTCTGCGCCGGCGGGAATTTCCTCCGCCGCACGCGCTTCCATCGGCGGCAGAGGCGGCTGCAGTTTCAGGTGTTTCATTTGGCGTAACGGCGCGGCGTGAGCTTGGGAGGCCGCTTCCCTTTTCGCACCGCACCGGCCACCGGGATGTAGGGCAATTCCACGCCATCGGCCGCGTGGCGCAGGAGCAGGCCGCCGCGGCTCATGTCGCCGCGGCCCACGAAATCGCGCGGGAAAAGCAGGCGCTCGCCGAAGCGTTCCAGCAGCACATCCACATACTTCCCGGTGGCGATGCTCCCGAGCAGAATCACCTCCGCGCTGGCGGAGAGTCGCCGGATAAGTTTGCGCACATCGCGTTCGAGCGGGGCACGATAGCGCGGATCGTCGGCCGCGATATCCACTTCCGCGAAAGACTGCAGCTCGCCCACCGTGATCCGTTCGTCCGCCGGAAGGAGCCCGCGATTCGGAGTAATCACGAGCACGCCCGCCGCGCGCGGCGCGAAGGCCTGCGCATACGCGAGTTTTCCCCGGAAATAGAGGCCGCTCAAAAACGCGAAGATCTCGCCTAACGAAGGCGGCTGCGCGCTTCGCAAACGTCGGGCCAGCTCGAACTGCGCGGTCTCGCTCATGAGCATGCGCGCCCGCAGCCCGCCGGCGTAAGCGGGCGAAAGGAGGAAGACGCGCGCATCTTTGCGCGACTTCGCAGCGGCCGGGCGTTTCGTCGTCGTCAAGCGGAGCGGGCGGTAGTCGGTTTTGCGGCGGCGGCTTTTCGGTTGGCTTCGAGTTGCGGCAGATACTTCTCCGTCCACCGGCAGAGGCCTTGTAGTGGCTCGATCAGCGTCCGTCCGAGCGCGGTGAGGATGTATTCCACCTTGGGCGAGGCCACGGGATACACTTTGCGCTTCACCAAGCCGTCGCGTTCGAGGCTGCGCAGCGTCTGGGTCAAAACCTTCTGCGAGATATCGCCGATCGCCCGGCGTAACGCCGAATAGCGCATCGTGTCGTGGGCCAAAGTCTGAATGATCAACGCCGTCCATTTATCCGCAATCCGGTCGAGCACGAGGCGGGAGGGACAACCTGGAGTGAGGACGTCGTATGCCTTTTTTGCCATGAGGTTTCTTATGACGATTGCGGGCGAGGGCAAGTGCGGGGGGACCGAAGCGCGCCGCGCCAGGGGTGCCAGTGACAGCTTGTCTTTCGCGAAATGGTGTCAGAGGCTCGCGCGCATGGAGTTCTCTTCGCGGTGAAAATCCTCGTGGTCGGCAGCGGCGGGCGGGAACACGCCCTCGCCTGGAAGCTCGCGCAATCGCCACGCGTGAGGGAAATTTTTTGCGCTCCAGGCAACGCCGGGACGGCGGCTTTGGGCGAGAATATTTCCATCCCTATCGCCGATCTTCCGGCGCTGGCGCGCTTCGCGAAGGAGAAACGGATCGACCTGACTGTGATCGGCCCGGACGATGCGCTCGCCGCCGGGATGGCCGACCATTTCGAGGGCGAGGGGCTCCGCGTGTTCGGTCCGACCAAAGCCGCCGCGCAGCTCGAATCCTCGAAGATTTTCGCGAAGGAAATGATGCGCGAGTCAGACATTCCGACCGCCGCTTTCGGTGCCTTCGACCGGAGCGACGATGCGCTCGATTTCGTCCAAGGCCTGACCTGTCCGCTCGTGATCAAAGCCGATGGCCTCGCGCTCGGCAAAGGCGTGACCATCGCGCAAACGCCAGAGGAAGCCGCTGCGGCTATCCACGAAATGATGGAGGCGGACCGCTTCGGCTCAGCCGGGCGGCGCGTGGTGGTGGAGGAATTTCTCCGTGGCGCGGAGTGCTCCGTTCATGCGCTCGTCAGCGGCAACAGCTATCGCCTGCTCGCGACCGCGCGCGATCACAAGCGCGCACACGATGGCGACACTGGTCCGAACACCGGCGGGATGGGCGCGGTCAGTCCGGCCGAGATGTGGAGTGAGGCCGCGGAAACCGCGGTGACTGAACGCATCATGCAGCCGTTGCTCGCTGGCCTAACGAGCCAGGGTCTCCATTTCCGCGGCCTGCTTTTTCCCGGACTGATGATGACGGCGAAGGGTCCGAGCGTTCTGGAGTTCAACTGCCGTTTCGGCGACCCCGAGACGCAGGCCATCCTTCCGCGTTTGCGGTCAGATCTGCTCGACCTGCTCGAAGCGACGATCGACGGCACGCTCGATCGGGTGGCGATCGAATGGGATGCGCGACCGGCGGTGACGGTGGTGATGGCATCCGGCGGTTACCCGGGAAAATACGAGACCGGCCATGCGATCGAGGGATTGGCGACCGCTGCCGCGCTGCCCGATGTGCAGATATTCCACGCTGGCACGCGGAGCGAGAATGGTGTGATCGTGACGGCTGGCGGGCGCGTTCTGGCGGTGACTGCACTCGGCGATGATGTCGCCGCCGCCCGCGCCCGCGCCTATGAGGCGGTGAGCCGGATCCATTTCGCGGGCGCGCAATATCGGCGGGATATTGCCCTTCCGCCGGTTGGCGCTAACGTCGCAGCCCACTGATGCGCCGGCCTCTTTCGCTGTCTCTCGCTGCTCTGCTCGCTTGGCACGCCACGCAGAACGGAGTGGCGCAACCGACCGCGCGCCCCGCCGCTTCTCCTTCGCCCTCGGCCAGCGCGACGCCTTCGCCCGCGCCGTCCGCTCCGCCGACCGCGGCCGCCATTATCGACAGCATGGGCACGGCCGATCTCCAGCAGGCGATCCAGTTGTTGAAGAGCAATTACATCAACCCCGCGGCGCTTAACGAAGTGGAGCTGAATCGCGCGATGCTCGCCGGCGTGCTCACCCGGCTCGGCGCGGGCGTCATGCTCCTGCCCGGACATGCGCCGGAAGTGTCGGCGACGACCAATCCCTTCTTCGCCGAAACGCTCGAGGGCCACATTGGGTATCTCCGGTTGGGTGCATTAACGCCGCCCAATCTGGAGGCGCTCGACGCTTATCTGCAAAAGCTTGATCGCAAAAAGATCGACGCCCTTGTGCTCGATTTGCGCGCCAGCCCGGCGACGAACGACTTCGCGACCGCGGCCGAGTTCGCCAAGCGCTTTTGCGGGAAAGGCAAACCGCTCTTCAGCCTCCGGAAAGCAGCGGGAAAACAGGAACGCCTCTTCACTTCCGAACGCGACCCGAGCTACCAGGGCCTCATGATTGTGCTGGCAGACGGCGAGACTGCCGGGCCCGCGGAGGCGCTCGCAGGCGTGCTGCGGCTCTATACTAAAGCGCTCATCATCGGGCAGCCGACCGCCGGCCATGCGGTGGAGTATTCCGATTTGCCGTTGAACGGCGGCCGCCTCCTGCGCGTGGCGGTGAGCGAAGCGGTCTTGCCGGAAGGGCGCACTTTGTTTCGCAGCGCGCTCCAGCCGGATTTGCCAGTCGAGATGTCGCTCGCCGACAAGCAGCTGATCTTCCAGCAAAGTCCGCAATCCGGAATGGGACCGTTCGTCTTCGAGAAAGAGCGCCCGCACTTGAACGAGGCCGCGCTCCTCGCCGGACGTAATCCGGAGATCGACGCGCTCGAAGCGTCGCAACGTCGCAAGGGACCGGAGAAAACGCCGCCGCGGGACCTCGTGCTGCAACGCGCGGTGGACGTGGTGACGTCGCTCGCGATTTATCAGCAGCGGTAGCGGAGCATCAGGCCGCGTCGTTTCCGGCGAGGCGACGGCTCGGGCGTTTCCAAAGTTGGCGCAGGACGACGCGATCTGATTCCTCCAGCCCGATCACCCTCCACGCCACCACATACGCGATCAGCAAGGTAAGGCCGGCCGCGAGCTCGCCCGGCCAGCCCGCGATGAGGAAACGCAGCGGCACCGCGGGCAGAAGGGCGATGCCGAAGGCCAACGTCGGCCGCGCCAGCGCGTGCCAGGGCCAGTGCCAGTTGAATAAAATCCTCAGTTCGAGATAACGCAGCACGCCTTGGGTGACGTAGGCCAGCACCATGGCGAGCGCGGCGCCGGTCGCGCCTAACCACGGAATCAAAAGCAAACTCGCTCCGAGTTGCAGCAGCACGGTCGCGCCCGAGTTGATCAGGTTCAGCTTTGGCCGCTGGATCATGATCACGGTCTCGGCCAGCCCGACGAAACTGTTTGTAGCATGCGCAAAGGCGAGCAGCCCAACCCAGAGCGCGCCGCTGCGGAAGCCGGACCCGAAAATGGAAAGCCCGATTCCGCCGGAAAGACAAAGCACGCCCATGAGCGGAAGTTGCGCCGCCAGGACCCAGCGGCTGAGTTGCGCGAAGCTTTCCTCCATCGCCGGCTGATTCTGCATCGCGGATTGGCGGGCGATGATCGGGGTGAACATCGGATCGAAAGCCTGGCGCACCTTCCGCATGCCGCCGGCCACCTCAACCGAAGCGACGAAGATGCCGATCGTTCCCAAGCTCACGCCCGCGGCCGGCCCGAGGAACCCGAGCAGGAGCACATCCATCCGCATGATGAGCATGTTAAGCAGGCTGTAGATCGCGATCGGCGCGGAGAAGCGAAGCAAGCCCGCCGGTCCGACTTTCGCCTGATCGCTCCGATGCCCGGCGAAAAGTCCGCGGGCGAGAATAAACGCCATCACGCCGCCCGCGCCGGTGCCGAACAACACCGCGACCGCGGGCGCCATTTCCCGCAAGCCAATCGCCACCGCCACGAGGAAGCACGCAATGGTGCCGAATGTTTCGGTGAACCCTTTCGAGTAGAGATCGTGCCGCATCACGCGCATACCGCGAGAGACGCCATTGCTCAGCCGATAGAGCGCGATTCCCGGGAGCGCCAGGAGCATGAGCGACGTGCTCCGGATCAATTCCGGCGGCTGACCGAGCTGCGCGCCGATGGTTTGGAAAAACAAAATCCCGAGCACCGCTGCGATCGCGCTGAAGAGGAGTCCGAAGCGGAGGGCGCGTTGCATGAGCGCGTTGGCGCCGCCTTCATCTTCCACCGCGTGTCGTTTCGCCACGAGCGCGATCGTGCTCGTGTCCATCCCGAACGTGCCGAATTTGCTCAGCAGATCCGTCGTGGACCACGCGATCCCGAACGTCCCGAGCGCAGTCCCGCCGAGCAACCGCGCGATCAGGAACGTAAAGATGCCGCGCAGATTGGCGGCGATGAGGGTGACGACATTGACGAGCGCGCCGCGCGCCAGCTCGGTGCCGGTGTGCGTTTCCGGCGTTACGGCATCGCGCAATGCGGCTTCATCATCAGGTGCGCCCATTCGGCGAGGAGATTATCGGGGCAGCAGCTCTCGAAGCTACTCCGCTTTCACGCGCTCGATGTGCGCGCCGAGCGCGCCGAGTTTTTCATCGAGATGCTCGTAGCCGCGGTCGATGTGATAGACGCGGCTGATCTCCGTCACGCCTTCCGCTTTCAAACCGGCGAGCACGAGCGCGGCGGAAGCGCGCAAATCGCTCGCCATGACGGGCGCGGCGTAGAGTTTCTCCACCCCCTGGATGACGGCGGTATTGCCCTCAATCTGCACCTGCGCGCCCATCCGCTTCAATTCCGCGACGTGCATGTAGCGCTGCGGGAAAATGTTTTCTGTGACCACGCTGATGCCTTCGGTGGTGGAGAGCAGCGCGCACATCTGCGCCTGCATGTCGGTCGGGAAACCGGGATACGGCTGGGTGGCGAGCTCGAGCGGTTTGCAGGCGCCGTTCGGCGAAACCGTGACTGAGTCGGCTGTGGTCTCGATTTTGAATCCGGCATCGCTCAGCGCCGTAGTCAGCGCACTGACGTGCTCCGGGTTGGCCCGCTTCACTGTCACGCCGCGCCCGCAAACCGCGCCGGCGACGAGGAACGTGCCCGCCTCGATGCGATCGGGGATGATGTCGTGCTCGGCCCCGTGCAATTCCTTCACGCCTTCGATGATCAAACGCCGCGTGCCCGCGCCTTCGATCTTCGCGCCCATCTTGTTGAGGAAATTCGCCAGGTCGCATACTTCCGGTTCGGAAGCGGCGCCTTCGATCACGGTGGTGCCATCCGCGAGCACCGCCGCCATCATAATGTTATCGGTGCCGAGAACGGTGGGGCCGAATTTGCCGCGGAGATTGATGACCGCGCCTTTGAGTTGATTGGTAAACATCCGGACGTTGCCCGCTTCCACGCGCACGGCAGCGCCGAGTGCTTCGAAGCCCTTCAAGTGCAGATCGATCGGGCGATCGCCAATCACGCATCCACCCGGGAGCGACACCGTCGCCTCACGACAACGCGCCAAAAGCGGACCGAGCACGCAGACCGATGCGCGCATTTTCCGCACGACCTCGTAGGGCGCGACCGATTCCACCTTCTCCGCCTGCACTGTTACCGTCCCGCTGGCCCGCTCCACCTGCGCGCCGAGGAACATCAGGATCTGCAGCATGTAATTCGTGTCGCTCAGATCCGGCACACGATGGAGCACGCACGGCTCGCGCGTGAGCAGGGTCGCGGCCAGGATGGGCAGGGCGGAATTCTTGGACCCGCTGACCTTGATCGATCCGGAGAGCGGATGACCGCCGTGCACGAGAATTTTATCCATATCTAGCCAGGAGGAAGCGTGTCACACCTGCCGAGTCGTGTCGCTCGGAAATGTCGTGATAATTGTGCGACGCGAGAAAGCTGGTGAGCGCTTCATGTTGGCCAATGCCAATTTCCAATGCGAGCAAGCCGCCGGGCACCAGGTGCGGCGGCGCCGCCTGAATGAGTGTGCGGATCATCTCATCGCCGACCTCCCCCCCGAACAGCGCCGTCTCCGGATCATGCAAAACCTCGCGGGCCAATTTGCTGCGCTCGGTGGTCGGGACGTAAGGCAGGTTCGCCACGATCAGATCAAAGCCATGAGTCACCGAGGCCATGAGATCGCTGCGCAGAAACTCTACGCGCTCGCCCAGACCGAGCCGGGCGGCATTTTCGTGCGCAAGCGCGAGAGAATCCTCCGAGACATCCACAGCATGCACCTCCGCTTCCGGCAGAGCCGCGGCCAGACTGAGCGCGATCACTCCGCTCCCAGTTCCGACATCGAGGATCCTGAAGCCTGAACGCTGAACTCCGAATTCTCTGAGCAAAAGCTCGACCAACTCCTCCGTCTCCGGCCGCGGAATGAGCGCGCGTTTATCACAAAGAAAGGTGTGCCCGCAAAACTCCACTGTTCCGAGCAGATGCTGCAGCGGCTCGCCCTGACCGCGCCGCCTAACGAGTTCCCGGAGCGGCGCCAGCTCCGCTTCCGCCAGCGGTCGATCGAAGTCGACATAGAGATCGATGCGCTTCCGCGTCAGCACGTGCGCGAGCAAATGCTCGGCATTCAACCGCGCACTCTCGACCCCGCGCTTCTTGAAATAGAGAGCGGTCGATTGCAGGACTTCGAGCACGTTCATGGAGGTGGAGGGCGCCTCCGCGTCTCAGTTCGTTCGCCCTTCGTCGGCGTCGATCAGATCTGCCATCGTGACGATGTCGGTGCGATGAGCCAGACCGAATTTCTCCATCAATTCGTCGCGTCGCTTCGTGGCCAGATCGTTCCAGCCGAACTTCGAAACGAACGAGTTCCAGATAAAAATGTCGCCCTTGTTCAACTGCCGCCCATGCTCGAAACACCACGCGAGCACCTCTTCATCCGTGCCGCCGGCGAGGACGCGCTCGCGCAAGGCGGCATGATCAAGCCGGAGAAAATCGAGGCAACGTTTGTCCATCCCTTCGCCCAGGTTCTGGTGGTAATCCTCCGCCAGCGCGCCGCGGTCGTGCTGGCGAATTTTGTCCAGCAAGCGCGGGAACCACATCATCCCACCGGTCGTTTCTTTCGGGCTTTTCGGGAAGGCACTCATGGTGGGGGAAGGTAGGATGTCAGCGCGCCCGAGGCGAACGCGGAAAGCCACTCAGAGCTGCCCCAGCGCCTGCAGACAGGCGCGGCCAAGCGGGATGCGTTTCTCCACGTCGGACTTTTGCGGGAGATCGATGTTCAACGCGAACGGATTCGCCCGGCCATCGCGCTCCACCCAACCGACCCACCAGCCGAGTTTTTCATCAAAAAGCCAACCGGTCTTTCCGTGCAGGACGTGCGCTTCGGTCTTTTCGATCACGGTGATGTCGCGCACGGCGCGCAGCGCGGCCTCAGTCACCGGCAATTTCCCGTCGATCAGGCGGCTGAGGAATTGCGTCTGCTCGATCGCGGAGATCGCGAGCGGCCCGCGGAGCCAGAATTGATCGACCACGTCGCCGATCTCCATGTTGCCGTAGCCGAGCTTTTTCACGCCCGCGCGCATGCGCTCGAGGCCGATGCGGCGCGCCAATTCCTGGTAGATGGGCACGGCGGAAAGCTTGATCGCTTCGCGCAAACCCATGTCGTGCTCCCAAGTTTTAAACGGCTGCGGCTTGCCGCCGTAGGGCAGGATTTCCTCTACGTCTTTCACCGCGCCGCAATCCAGTCCGATGAGGGAGTTCGCGATTTTAAAAGTGGACGCGGGCGTGAAACGCTTCTGCGCGCGCTCTCCGTTCCAGACAACCAGTTCGTTCGCTTCACGATCGAAGAGGACAAACGTCCCGGTCACGCCCTGTTGCTGAAAGAGCTTCCCCAGTTCCTCGGCGACGCGGACGGTTTGCGCGACCGCAGGGATCGAAAAAACGAGCAGGCCGACGAGAATGAGAACGATTCGTTTCATGTCGGAGAATCGCGGCAGACCAGCCGCCCGGCAAACATCAACCGGCCTACTCCAGAGGTGCGGCGACAGCGTCGCTCGGCTTGGAA
Source organism: uncultured Verrucomicrobiae bacterium (assembly GCA_963788065.1). Lineage (GTDB taxonomy): Bacteria > Verrucomicrobiota > Verrucomicrobiia > Chthoniobacterales > UBA10450 > JACCTI01. Next base: position 579,934 of record CAWBFF010000008.1, on the reverse strand, counting down.
AAGCGCGCTGCGTCTGGCGTTTCTTTCGTGAAACGCACGTTCGAAAACTCGAGCGTCGCCAGCGGCGTCCCTTCGATCTTTCCGTCCTTCCATAGATAGAACGGCGCCACTTTCGGCACCTTCAAGCCGTCCACTTCCTGCCATTCCTGGAAGACAATCGCGTGCTGCTCCAATTCCTCGATCGCCTTGCCCCGACGGAGCGACGGATAGGTCACGACATAGCTGGCCAGCTTCAATTGCCCGCTCTCCGCATCGACATAAGCGACGTAGAAGTCATCCGGTGAATCGCCCGTGCCTTTCGCAAACGTGATCTTGACCGCCTCGTACTCCCGCCCCTCGAACGTCTTTTTGCCGAGCGCCTCGTGCTTCGCGCCTGGATCAGCCAGGACGAAAGGCATTCCGAAGAAATAAAACGGCGTCCACATGTAGAAGCGGGGCGGTTTGCCGCCGAGTGCAGCGGCGTTGGGCTTGATCCAGACTTCGCCCGCCTTCGCGCCTAACGAGTAATTAGCGGCTGTGATCAAACCATCCCGGCTCCGTAAATCGAAGAGCTGGTGATCCTTCAGCGTGCTCTTGGCCGAAGCCCAGCTCAGATCGTATTCCACCGCGCCGTAGCTCTGCCATTTCTCCATGCCGCCGTGTGCCGCCACCGCGCGATCGATCTGGGCCAGCGAACAGGGAACGAGCGCGAAAACGAGAGCGGCGGCGAAAAGCGCGCGCGCGGAGACAAGAGGATTCATCCGTCACGATGGCGGTGATCGCGCCTCCTGTCGCCTTCTCATCCGGCGCTGCCAGGGTGCGCGCGCGAGATTTTATTTTTTGCGGCGCAAATTGCGTTACGGTGCGCAGATGCGGAATCGACGACTCTTCGCCGCTGCCGCAATGGTGATTCTCGCCGCCGGCACGCTGCTTAGCGCATATCGGATCACCGAGGATAAGGATCTGACGGAGATCGATCTTTCGAAATGGGATTGCCTTAACGAACCGGGCGGCACCGCCAAGACAGACGATGGCGTGGCGCGCAACCACGGGAAAAACCGAGCGTTCCAGGACGTGAGCCGGCTCCGCGTGCCGGATCTGAACACGGCCGGCTTCATGAAATTGGTGACCGCTTTCGACGCCAGCACGCGCGAGGCGCGGCGGGAGGATTTGACCGGCCCGCAAACCGCGCAGGTGGCTGCGCTGGAGAAACAGATCGTCTCGTTAACCGGCTACCTCGTCCTGGCCTACGCCGGTCCGCCGGAGACGACGAATTGCGGGAGCGTCGATTACCACGACTGGCATCTCGAAGTTTTCGAGAAACCCTCGGATCATGCGCCCCGTCCCGGCGATCCTACGCCGATCATCTGCGAGATTACGCCGCGCGTGCAGAACCAGCTTTACCGCGCCGGCATTCGTCTTGAGGAGCTGGCCGGCTTCATGCGCCCGCCTAATGCCGAGCCCGTCTCAACCGGAAATCCGCCGCGGAAGATTCGCCTCACCGGTTATCTTCTCTTTGACGACGATCACAACGGCAGCGCAGATGTCGGCCCGCGCATTACCTCCGTCGGCAAGAACAATTACAATCATCCCTGGCGCGCGACCGCATGGGAAATCCATCCCGTGCTCAAGATCGAAGCGCTGGAGGGGCCGCCCCCGAAACCGGCGGGCGCGGCGGATCCTGCGCCCGCGGCCAGTGCTCCGCCCGAGTCCGCCGTGGCCGAGCCCGCGATTCCGGCACCAGTCGTCGCGCCTCCCGCGCCGGCCACGCCGCCGCCACCGCAGAGCGCGACCCTGCTCCAGCCTCTGCGGATCAAAATCCCCTACGGCGAGACCGTGCTCCCGCGCGGGATGAAATTGAATGTCCTTTCGCGCGACGCGCAGAGCGTGACGGTGGATTACGTCGGGCAGACGCTGAAGATTCCGCTGCAATACACCGACCTGCAGTAACGCCGCTCGTTAGACCAACACCATGAATCAGCCGGACCAGTTCCTCCAGGCCGCCATCGCCGAAGCGCGTCTCGGTCTGCAAGAAGGCGGCATCCCGATTGGCTCCGTCCTCGTCTGCGATGGCGCGATCATCGGGCGCGGCCACAACCAACGCGTTCAAAAAGGCAGCGTCATTCATCACGCGGAGATGAACTGCCTGGAGAACGCCGGCCGCCAGCGCGCCGCGGTTTATCGGCGGTGCACGATCTACTCCACCCTCTCGCCTTGCCCGATGTGCAGCGGCGCCATCATCCTCTACGGCATTCCGCACGTGGTGATCGGCGAAAACCAGACCTTCCTCGGCGGCGAGGAAACGATGCGCGCACACGGCGTGCGTCTCGAAGTCGTGCAAAGCGAGGAGTGCATCCAAATCATGCGCGATTTCATTCGAGATCGGCCGGACCTCTGGAACGAAGACATCGGCGTCTAACGACTCGCCTATCCCGTTGTCACGCAGCGGGCTCGACAAGTCGGCCCGCCTTTGTGAGTCTCGCGGTTTTCCTACCGATGAGCACGAACGCCGCCGCCTCCATTAACGCCGAATCCAAACGTCTGCGCGAAGACGCCGCGCGCAAAAAGAATTGGAAACGCTGGGGCCCGTATCTCTCGGAACGCCAATGGGCCACGGTGCGCGAGGATTACTCCGCCTACGGAAACCCGTGGGATTCCTTCCCGCACGATCACGCCCGCAGCCGCACTTATCGTTGGGGCGAGGATGGCCTTCTCGGGATTACCGATCGCGAGTGTCGTCTGTGTTTCGCGCTCGCGCTCTGGAACGGCCGCGACGGTATTTTGAAAGAGCGCCTCTTCGGCCTGACTGGTCCGGAGGGGAACCACGGCGAGGACGTAAAGGAGTGTTACTTCTACCTCGACTCGACGCCGACGCATTCCTACATGAAGGCGCTCTACAAATATCCGCAGGCCGAATTTCCCTACGGCCAATTGGTCGAGACCAACCGCCAGCGCGGACTCGAGGCGGGCGAATTTGAGTTGAGCGATACCGGCGTCTTCGATGAAGGCCGCTACTTCGACGTCTTCGCCGAATACGCCAAGGCCGCGCCGAACGATATTCTTATTCGCCTAACCGTAGCGAACCGCGGGCCGGACGAGGCCACGATCCATCTTCTGCCCACGCTTTGGTTTCGGAATATGTGGTCATGGGGCGACGTGCCGGAGATGACGAAGACGAAGCCCTCGCTGCGTTTACTGCGCGAGAAAGTGATCGCTGCGGAACACGAACGCCTGGGCCGTTATACCTTCGCCACGGAAGGCGGAGGCCGGGCGCTCTTTACCGAAAATGAAACCAACGCCCAGCGTCTCTACCAGTCGCAGAACCCTTCGCCCTACGTGAAGGACGCCTTCCACGAATTCGTCGTGCGCGGAAATGAGGGCGCGGTCAATCCCGCCCACACCGGGACGAAGGCCGCGTTCGATGAAGTCTGGACGCTCGCGCCTGGTGAAGAGCGCACCCTGCGCCTCCGTTTGTTCGCGGCTGATGAATCGCCCGCGGAGCCGTTCGGGGCTGACTTTGATGCGACCTTCGCGAAGCGCATCCAGGAAGCGGACGAATTCCATCATCAGACTCCCGGCGCGGGGAAGGAGGGCGAGGACAAGCGCATCGTTCTCCGCCAGGCCTACGCCAGCCTGCTTTGGACGAAGCAATTCTATTACTACACGATCCAGGAGTGGCTGAAGGGCGATCCGGCCCAGCCCGCGCCGCCGGCCGAACGCCAGGACGGTCGTAACGCGCAGTGGAAGCATCTCTACAATCGCGACGTCATCTCGATGCCCGACAAATGGGAGTATCCTTGGTATGCGGCTTGGGATTTGGCCTTTCACATGATCCCGTTCGCGAAGGTCGATCCCGACTTTGCCAAGCATCAACTCGAGCTCTTCCTGCGCGAGTGGTACATGCACCCGAACGGCCAGATCCCGGCCTACGAGTTCGCGTTCGGCGATGTGAACCCGCCGGTGCACGCCTGGTCGGCCTGGCGCGTTTACAAAATGACCGGCTCGCGCGGTAAACGCGACCGCGCCTTTCTCGAAAGCGTCTTTCAGAAGCTGCTCATGAACTTCACCTGGTGGGTGAATCGGAAGGACGCCGACGGGAACAACCTCTTCTCCGGGGGCTTCCTCGGGCTGGATAACATCGGCGTCTTCGATCGTTCCAAGCCGCTCCCGAACGGCGGCTTTCTCCAGCAGGCCGATGGCACCGCCTGGATGGCGTTCTATTGCCTGACCATGCTCTCGATGGCGCTCGAGCTCGCGCAAGCCAATCGCGCCTACGAAGACATGGCCTCGAAGTTCTTCGAGCACTTCATCCACATCAGCGACGCCATGAACATGGTCGGCGAGCGCGGACTTTGGGACGAAGAGGACGGCTTCTATTACGACCAATTAAAGACGCCGCGCGCGCGCCAGATTCCGTTGAAGACGCGCTCGCTCGTCGGCCTCATGCCGCTCATCGCTGTGGAAGTGCTGGAGGATGAGCAGCTGGAATGTCTGCCCGGTTTCCGGAAGCGGATGGAGTGGTTCCTCGATTACCGGCAGGACCTGGCTGCGCTCGTCACACCCGGCTCGGCCGGCGCGCACGGGAGCCGCCGCATGCTCGCGGTTGTCTCGCGGGAACGGCTGGAGCGCGTCCTGCGTTACGTGCTGGATGAGACGGAATTTCTTTCGCCCTACGGCGTCCGCTCGCTCTCGCAGATTCATCGCGATCACCCCTACGTTTTCCAGGCCGGCCAGGAGGAGCAGCGTGTCGCCTACGTGCCGGGCGACAGCACCACCCATATCTTCGGCGGCAACTCGAACTGGCGCGGCCCGGTCTGGTTCCCGATCAACTACCTCCTGATCGAAGCGCTCGAGCGCTATCACCATTTCTACGGCGAGAAACTCATGATCGAATGCCCAACCGGTTCCGGAAAAATGATGAACCTCAAACAGGTCGCGAGCGAACTCGGCCGCCGAATGGGGAACTTATTTTTGCGCAACGAAAGCGGCAAACGCCCCTTCGCCGGCGACGACCCGCGGTTCGCGAACGATCCGCATTGGCGCGACCTGGTGCTCTTCCACGAATACTTCCACGGCGACAACGGCCGCGGCCTCGGCGCCAGTCATCAGACGGGATGGACCGCACTGGTGGCGCCGTTATTGGAGAGTCGGCGGTAGGCTGCAGGTTCGTCTTCAACTGCGGAGGTTATCTCAGAGTTGCGGGCGCGGGCCGCTGATGCGCTCGTAGGCGCATGTCCGACCGCGGAACGCTGCGCATCCTCGCCGCCTACCTCACGCTCTGCGTGGTCTGGAGTTCCACCTGGCTTGTGATCAAGGTCGGTCTGGCCGATCTCCCGCCAGTTTCCTTCGCAGCCATCCGCTTTCTCATCGCTTGCGTTCTCCTCTTCGCCGTCTCCATCGGGCGCGTCCGGCTCCTCCCGGAGCGCAGAAGCGATTGGCTCCTCCTCGCTTTCACCGGGGTGGTGATGTTTACGGTCAATTACGGCCTGCTCTTCTGGGGTGAACTGCATGTCTCGTCCGGCCTCGCCGCCGTGCTGCAGGCCACGATCCCGGTGGCGGGAATGATCTTTGCCCATTGGCTTTTGCCCGCCGAACCGATGCGCTGGCAGCAGGTGGGCGGCGCAGTCCTCGCCATCGGCGGAGTGGCCTTGATCTGCGGGAAACTCTTCGACCACGCAGGCGCGCTCGCGTTTTGGGGCGGGCTCGGCATCGCGCTTGGCGGCGCGGGCGCAGCCTTTTCCAATGTCATCCTCAAGCGCCGCGCCCTTCGGCTCGCCCCGGCCATGATCGCCGCCTGGCAGATGCTTTTCGGCACCATACCCTTGCTCTCGTTAGGCCTGGTCCTGGACGGCAATCCTCTCCACTTCCGCTGGAGCGGTCTGGCGATCTTTTGTTTGCTCTACCTCGCCATCATCGGCTCCGCGCTCACCTTTCTCCTCCTCTACTGGCTGCTACCGCGGATGCAGGTAAACAAGTTGCAAACCATCTCGCTCATCACCCCGCCCGGCGCGGTCGCGATCGGCTGGCTGGTCGGCGGGGAAGTATTTTCCCTCTGGTCGCTCGTGGGCGGGGCGTTTGTCCTCGCGGGGGTGTGGCTGATTTTCCGCCGCGTTTCCCCCCGCGCGGGCGTGACACTGGAGCCAGGGATTCCGGTCGAGAACTGACCGGCGCTTCGCCTCCCGCGCGCAAAACAACCTTCCCTGCCGCGGCGCGAGGCGTTAGAACTCGATCGCCATGGATTCCACTGCTCCATCTCCCTCGTTGCCTCCTCCTCCACGCAAAGACGGTTGCGCCTGTTGCGCGATGGGCTGCACCACCATGTTCGTGGTCGCGCTCCTCGGCGTGGCGCTGCTTTTCGGCGGCACCTGGTGGGCTTACATCTGGGCGGTCGATCGCTTCACCTCCAGTGGCCCGCAGAACGTCGAGGTGCAGGCGCCGAGCGATCAGGAATTCGCCACGGCCACGGAGAAATACGATACCATCCAGGCGGCCGCGGCCGGACATCGCACCGTCACCGTCGCCTTCACCGCGAGCGACCTTAACGCGCTCGTCGCGCGCCATTCCGACTTCGAGGATATGCGCGGGAAATTCCGCGTCGCGATGGCGAATTCCCTCATGACCCTCGAGATGAGCGTGCCGCTGCGCGAAGTCCCGTTCCCGCGCATCAAGCACCGCTGGCTCAACGGCACCGCGCGCTTCGGCCTGATCTTCCACGAGGACGCCTTTGCTTTCTCGCTGAAATCGCTCACGGCCAACAACCGCGAGCTATCGCTTAATTTTCTGCAAGGCTTCGAAAGCGCGTTTAACAAAAGCTTCAACGAAGGCTTCGAGAAAGGCCGGCACGAAAATCCGCGCTCGCAGGATTTCTGGGAGAACGTGAAAACGGTCGCGGTGATTGACGACCAACTTGTCATCACCACGAAAGGCCCGGCCGCGGAGGACGAAGAAACCCCGCCCGAGCCGAACGCCGAGCCCAATCCCGCAGTTTAACGCGCAGCCGGCGCGTCTGACCCAGGATTCTCAGCGCGGAACCTCGGCTTGCCGCGGCAACGTCCAGACGTAAAAGACAGTCCCGACAGCGCCGAGCGCCGCTGCGGTGAGGAAATTGATTTGCGGCCCGAGCTTCCAGAGCGCGGCGCCGAGCAGGGCCGCCAGACTGACGACCAGATCGCGGATGAGGTAGTAGGTGCCCACCATCTGCCCGCGCCGGCGCGGATCGCAGCAGCCGAGGATGAGCGCCTTGCGCGCGCCCTCGCCGAATTCCTTTAAGACCGCGGACCGCGAAGGCGAACAGGAGCATCGGGAATGTAGTCGAGACCAGGAGGAGAAGCGGAAACGCGGTGAAGAAAATGAAGGTGGCGATGACGAAGGGCTCGCGCGCGTATTTATCGGCGTAGTGCGAAGCGGGCACGATGCAGACCGCGGCCGTGACCACTTCCACTGTGGTCAGAACGCCGAACTCTTTCGCGTTCAATCCCACATTATCCATCACGTAGATCACCATCCACGCGTACGGAATTCGTTCGCAAAAGCGGACGAGAATGTCGCTCAACAAGAGGCGGCGTAGAGGCGAATTGAACTCACGCAGGCTGCGCCAAAAACTCCAGCGCTCCGGCCGTTCAGCCTCCGCCACCTCGTCGCGCAGACGCACCTGGACGAAGATAACCAGGAGCGAAAGGACGATCGAAACACCGAGCCCGATCCGCGTGCCGGTGATGATCCCATAGCGATCGATCAGGATTCCGCCCAGGAGCGGCGCGACCATGATCGGGACACGTTTGATCACCGCGAGGACGCCGATGCCGGTGGCGTGGCGATTGGCGGCGAGCGAGGCGCCGATGAGCGAGAACGAGGCCGGAAGCGAGAAGCACGTCCAGGAAAGAAAAAGAAACATCCCCGCGATGACCGCGCCCCAGTGCGGAAGGAGCAGGACGAGCGAATAGCCGAGGATGGAAAAAATGTTGAAAGCGAGAAACGCGCGCCGATGTCCCCAGCGATCGACCAACACGCCGCCGGGATAGGCATAAACGGCGCCGAGGAAATTGCGCAGCGCATCGAAGAGGCCGATGACGAACACGCCTGCGCCGAGCGCCTGCAGATACTTCGGCAGGAAACGCATCCAGAGTTCCTCGCCCGTGCCGATGACGAGCGTGGCCGTGAGGAGGATGACGAGGTTGTGCTTAAGGCCTAACCAATCCGCCAGCCTGCGCCCCGCGCTCATCGAAGGTTGATCCAATTTCTGTATAGAAACACGCGTGACTCCAAGAACTTGTGCATCCAAGCTGAAGTCGTCAGTCGTTTCAGTAGGACAATCGCATGGAGGAGCAACCCCAGCCAATTGACCCCGGAGATGCTTCCGGCCCCATCGACGAACTCCTCATTTTCGGCAATCCCGCCACGCGCCGTCGCTTTTTGAAACAGGTCGCCGGCACCGGCGCTGCGATTACTCTCGGTCCAGGATTGCTCCGCATGGCTTCTGCGCAAACTCCCACTCCCGCCGCTTCGAGCGCCGCGGCGCAGCCACCGGCCGGTGCGATTCCGGTGCGTTTGAAAATCAACGGCGCCGAACATCAGCTCGCGCTCGATCCGCGGACGACTTTGCTCGATACCTTGCGCGAACATTTGAACCTGACCGGCTCGAAGAAGGGCTGCGATCACGGCCAATGCGGCGCCTGCACTGTGCTCGTCAACGGCCGCCGCGTGAACTCTTGTCTGCTGCTCGCCGCCGCTGCGGAAGGCGATGAGATCACGACGATTGAGGGGTTGGCGCAAGGCGGGCAATTGCATCCGATGCAGGCCGCTTTCGTTGAGCACGATGGGTTTCAGTGTGGCTATTGCACGCCGGGGCAGATTTGTTCCGCCGTCGCCTGTGTGCAGGAAGGTCACGCGACGAACGACGCGCAAATCCGCGAGTTCATGAGCGGGAATCTCTGCCGCTGCGGCGCGTATCCGAACATCGTCGACGCGATCAAAGAAGCGGCCGGAAAAATGGGAGCCGCCGCGAAAGCATGAACCCGTTTACCTACTCGCGCGCGGCGGATGCGGCCCAAGCCGTCACCGCGTTGACCGGCAAGCCGGAGGCGAAGTTTCTCGGCGGCGGGACCAATTTGATCGACCTCATGAAGATGGGGGTCGAGCACCCTGCGCAACTGGTTGATATCAATCGCCTGCCGCTCACGCAGGTTGAGGAGTTGCCGAATAATGGCGGCGTCCGTATCGGCGCGCTCGTGCGCAATTCCGATCTCGCTGAGCATCCGCTGATCGTGCAGCGCTACCCGGTTTTGAGCCAGGCGCTCCTCTCCGGCGCCAGCCCGCAACTGCGCAATCTCGCGACCACCGGCGGCAACCTTCTGCAACGCACGCGCTGCTATTATTTCTACGACCCGGCTTTCCCGAGCTGCAACAAGCGCAACCCCGGGAGCGGTTGCGGCGCGTTGGAAGGGTTCAATCGCATCCACGCCATCCTTGGCCAGAGCCAGCAATGCATCGCCACGCATCCGAGCGATATGTGCGTCGCGCTCGCTGCGCTCGACGCCGTCATCCGCGTGCAGGGCGCGAAAGGCGAGCGCACCATTCCGATCGCGGATTTCCATCGCCTGCCGGGCGACACGCCCAATGTGGAAACGAATTTACAGGCGGGCGAATTGATCACCGCGGTCGATTTGCCGGCGTGGCCCTTCGCAGTGCGGTCGAGTTATTTGAAGGTGCGGGACCGCGCCAGCTACGCCTTCGCCCTCGTCAGCGTCGCCGCTGTGCTCGATCAGGAAGCCGACGGCAAAGTCCGCGGCGCGCGCATCGCCCTCGGCGGCGTCGCCCATAAACCCTGGCGTGCGCTCGAAGCCGAGAAGGCGCTCATCGGGCAGAAGATTGATGAAGCGCTTCTGCAGCGCGTGGCCGAGGCCGCTGTGCAAGGCGCAAAAGGCTACGCGCACAACGAATTCAAAATCGAACTCGCGAAGCGGAGCGTCCGGCGCGCGCTCAGCACCGCGGCGGCACTAAAAGTATGAGCGACGTCGTCATGGGGCCAGCGCGGAATCGAGTGGACGGCCCGCTCAAGGTCGCTGGGCAGGCGAAGTATGCGGTCGAGTTTAACGAGCAGCGCCTCGTCCATGCCTGGCCGGTGGTGAGCAACGTGGCCAAGGCCAAAATCACCGCCATCGACAGCAAAGCCGCGGAGGCCGCGCCGGGCGTGCTCAAAGTTCTCACGCACCAAAACGCGCCGCAGCCGAAAGCGGCGCAAGGCAAGGAAGGCGAAACCAGCCGTGCGCACGGCATTCGCATCGAGGAGCGTAATCCGTTAAGCGACGACCAGGTGCATTACGCCGGTCAATACGTCGCGCTCGTCGTCGCGCAAACGCTCGAGCAAGCGCAATACGCCGCCTCGTTAGTCCGCGTCAGCTACGCGCCCGAGAAGCCGCTCCTCACCATCGCGGCCGCGGCGGCGGACGCGGAAAAGCCGAAGAAAAATCAGGACGAAGAAGTCCAGCCGAAGAAAGGCGACGCAGAGGCTGCGCTGAAGAATTCGAGCTTCGTCAAGATCGAGCAGACCTACATCACGCCGACCGAGACGCACAATCCAATCGAGATGTCGGGCACGATCGCGGCCTGGGGCGGTGACAAGAAATTGACTGTCTGGAACGCGACCCAATTCGTCAAAGGCGTGCAAAGCATTCTCGCGCGCACCTACGGGCTGGAGCTGGAAAATGTGCGCGTGATCAATCCGTTCGTGGGCGGCGCGTTCGGCTGCAAGGGCGCAGTCTGGCCGCATGAATTGCTCGCGACCATGGCGGCGAAAGTGGTCGGACAAGCGGTGAAACTTTACGTGCCGCGCAAGGAGATGTTTACCAACACCGGCCATCGCACGCCGACGCGGCAGACAATTTCTCTGGCCGCGACGAAGGAAGGAAAACTGCAGGCGGTGCGACACGTCTCGCAAACGCTGACCTCGCCGGTGGCTGACTGGACGGAATCCTGCGGCGCGCGTTCCAGCGCGATGATGTATGCCAGCCCGGCGATCGACGTGCAGGAAATCGTTTATCCGGTCAACGTCTCGACGCCTACGTTCATGCGTGCGCCGGGCGAGTGCCCTGGCGTCTACGCCTTGGAGTGCGCGATGGATGAGTTGGCCATCGCTTTGAAGATGGACCCGGTGCAGTTGCGGCTCGCCAATCACGCCGACAATCATCCGATCAAAGACGTCCCGTTTAGCTCCAAGCATCTGAAGGAAGCGTATCAGCTCGGCGCGGAGAAGTTTGGCTGGTCGAAGCGCAAACCCGAGCCCGGCTCGATGCGCGATGGCGATCTGCTCGTCGGCTGGGGTATGGCCACGGCCACTTATCCCGCGCACAAAATGTTGGCGGCGGCGAAAGCGATCTTGCGCGTGGATGGCAGCGTCACGGTGCAATGCGCTGCGCACGATGTCGGCACCGGCGCTTATACGGCTTTCACCCAGATTTCGTCGGAGCAGTTGGGCGTGCCTTTTGAAAAAGTAACCTTCGAGTTGGGCAATTCCGATTATCCTTTTGGTCCCGTGGCCGGTGGTTCGAATTCCACCGGAACGGTCGGCACTGCCATCCATGTCGTAGCCGGCCTGCTCCACAAGGCCCTCGCGGAACTCGCGGTGAAAGATCCGAAATCGCCGTTGCATAATCTCGCGGCGGACCAGATCACCATGACCGTGCCCGGACGGATCGGGTTGAAAAACGACCCGGCCAAGTCCGATAGCTATAGCGACATCCTGCAGCGCGCGGGGAAGGAATCGATCGCGGTCGAGAGTGAGATGCCGAAAGCGGAGAAGGACGAGAAGCATGTCTTCCAATCCTGGGGCGCGCATTTTTGTGAAGTGAAAATCGACCCGCTGCTCCCGCGGGTGCAGGTCACGCGCGTCGTCACCGTCATCAATTGCGGCCGAGTCGTCACCTACAAACCCGGTCGCAGCCAGATCATCGGCGGTGTCGTCATGGGAATCGGGATGGCGTTGCACGAAGCGACTGAATACGACCCCGCCACTGGTTTGCCGGTCAACGGGAACCTGGCCGAATACCATGTCGCGACGAACGCTGACATCCCGCCGATCGAAGTGCATTTTGTGGGCGAACCGGATTTCGCGTTCAACCCGATCGGCGCGCGCGGCATTGGCGAAATTGGGATCACCGGCATCGCCTCGGCCGTGGCCAATGCGGTGTACCACGCCACCGGCAAACGCGTGCGCGACCTGCCGATCACGCCTGATAAGCTGATTTAATGCGTGTCGGCCGGCGACCGGGACCTGCCAGATGAAAGAAATCGCCGACATCCTGCGCGCTTGGAAGTTCGCGCAAAAACGCGGACTGCCTTGCGCCTTGGCCACGCTCGTCGGCGTGCGCGGCTCCAGTTACCGACGGCCGGGCGCGCGGATGTTGATCTCGGCGGACGGCACCGCCGTTGGCTCGCTTAGCGGCGGTTGTCTGGAAGAGGAAGTCGCCGCTGCGGCCCGGGAAGTCATGCAGAGCGGCGAGCCGGCGCTGATGGAGTTCGACACCCGCCGCCGCTTCGGTTGCAACGGCACCATCCAGATTTTCATCGAAGCCGTCCGCGACGAATTTCTCGCCGGGCTCTCCGAACGTCTGTGGGATCGGCGCACCTGCCATGCGCTCACCGTCTATACTGGCGAACCGAGTGAACTCGGCAGCCGTTTGCTCGAGGGCGGGGCCTCGGCTGCACGCGCGGGTGTCTTCACGCAAATCATCGAACCGCCGCTGCGCCTGATTCTGTTTGGCGATGGCCCGGACAGCGCAGCGCTGCGCACCTTTGCCACCACGCTGGGCTGGGATGTGATTGAAATCGAAAGCGCCGCCGAGCTGCCGGCGCAGGCCGATGCGCGCACCGCCGCGATCGTGAAATCGCATAACTACGGCCGCGATTGCGCCGCGCTGCGGACGTTGCTTCAGCTCGGCCTGCGCTACGTCGCTCTGCTCGGTCCGCGTCGGCGACGCGACGAACTTTTGGGCGACCTGCTCGACAGCGGCACCACGCTCTCCTCCGAACTCTTCGCGCCCGCCGGTTTGGACATTGGCGCGGAAACGCCCGAGGAAATTGCGCTCGCCATCATCGCCGAAATCCAGACGGTTTTCGCGGACGCGAGCGGCGAATCGCTGCGCGATCGCAAGGCGCCCATCCATGGTTGGAACCTGGCGCGTCCCGCCGCTGCCGCGACCGAGCCATGCGCAACGTCGGCGCAATAATCCTCGCGGCCGGCGGTTCGAGTCGACTCGGGCGGCCAAAACAATTCCTCTCGTGGGAAGGTGACACGTTAATCCGCCACGCCGTCCGCGCTGCAGCTGAGGCGGGCTGCGCGCCCATTGTCGTCGTCGCCGGCCGCGATCACGCACGGCTCGCCGAAGAGCTACGCGACACCGCGGCGGAGCTGGTGGTTAACCCCGATTGGGAGCGGGGACTGGGCACCTCGATCCGCACCGGCGTGCAACTTTTCATGGAGCCGCGCGCGTCCGCGGAGGCGCTCGTTTTGCTGGCGTGCGATCAACCGTTCGTTCGTGCGGAGGTCATCGCCGCGTTGATCGCGCAATGGGATAGCGCCGGGCACGCGATCGTGGCCTCACGTTATGCGGACACGCTCGGCATTCCCGCACTCTTCGATCGCAAATGCTTCGCCGAACTTTTAGATCTCCCGGATACTTCCGGGGCCAAAGCTCTCATCGAAGCGAAAACGCGCGACGTTGGCGAAGTGCTTTTCGCCGCCGGTGCCATCGATATCGACACGGCGGACGACTACACCCGGGTCCAGGCGCGCGCTGCCGGCGCTTAGTCTGCGCGCGAGCGAACGGCCTCACTTCTGTGAGTCCAAACTATCGCCCCGCCCGTAACTCCGCTCGAACCCGCGTCTTCATGTTTACAAAAATCGATTACCCATTCCTCATCGCCACCTTCGCGAGCCTCGTCGCGAGCATTTCCCTCTGGTTTCTGGTCAACCGCGACTACGGCGTTTTCGTCGGCCTCTGGGTCCCGAGCATTCTCGCGCTGTGGGTCGGCGTGCGTGTCGTCCTTCTCGCCGCTGCCCTCGATCGCTTGCGGAGGAAGGGATAAATGGACTACGTCATCTGCATCTTCATTCTGGGCGTGATCGTGAGCTTCATCGTCGTTGTTGGCCTGGCCCGCGCGGCGGAGTTCGCAAAAACAGAATCCGCCCAGCACCTCGAGATTGACCCGGTGCCGAAGGATTGGGATCTCACTCCGCCTCCACGCTAACAGCTGCGCGGACGGCAATGACACGGTAACAACCGCGTAACCTTTCAAAAGCTGCCACGCGTTTGCCGTGGTCGTAGTTTGCGAACATGAAAATTCGCAAAGCCTGTGTCGCGCTCTCTGCCGCCGGGATGGTGGCGCTCTCCACGGCTCCCCTGGCGAAGGCTCTTTTCTTCTCCAGGAATCCGTCCTCACGTGCCCAGCTGTCGGTGCCGTTTGCCTATCAAGTCCTGACGACCAGTAGCGAGGCGCCGCTCGCTCTGCGTCTCTTCACTACCGCCGTGAAAACCGATTCGCGCGGCCGCGTCATCACTGGTCCAAATAGCGATCCGGTGAAGAATATCGTCGGTCCGGAATCGGCGGGTGAGCGCGGTGGCATAGAGCGGTTTACCAAAATCATGTTTGGCGCGGGCTATATCGACGGTCGGCCTGATCCCGGCACGCGGATCGATCCAAACAACCCGGTCGTGCATAGCGGCAATCAGCTTTGGCCGAATCGCGAGCAGCCCTTTCGCAGCCAGCCGCGCGCGCTCGCCCTCACGCCGGATGGCAGCAAGCTCTACGTCACTCTTCCGGGTCGCGAAGGTTATCCGGATTGGCGGGTGGCGGTGGTGGACACCGCAGCGCGCCGCGTTTTGAAATGGATCGATCTGCGCCCGGCTGGTGTCTCCGCCGGCTTGCGCCCGATCGGCGTAAAAGTGTCGCCGCTGAACGCCGCGATCTTTCCGCGGCCTTACGCCGTGGTCCTGAATCAATACGGCAATTTCGCCACCGTGATCGATACCGGAAACGACAGCGTGATCGGCGATTTCCCGACCGGCCCTTACGCGGAGAAGGCGCTCTTCAACGCCAGCGGGACGCGCCTCTACCTGACCGATCGCTTCAAGGATGAGGTGCGCGTTTTCCGCATCGAAGCCGGTCCGCGCTTCACGCAAATTGCCGAGATCCCGACGGGCACCACGGAACTGGAGCGAGCGAATCCGCGCGACCTCGACCTGAGCGCGGACGGCAACACACTCTACGTCGCCAACACTCTTGGGCACACCATCGCCGCCATCAACGTGGCGGGCGACGCCAACACGCTTACGCGCAATCTCATCGTGGGCGGTCTGGCCACAGATGTAAAAATCAGCGGCCGCTGGGGCATTGTCTGCGGTCAGGAGACCAACACGAAATTGAACGGCAGGGAAACCGGCCACGGTTTGCCGGCACTGAATGCGAACGGCGTGGCAATCAAAAACGATGGCGCCCCGCTCGGCTACACCCCGGTGATGAGCGATGCGACCAAGGCAACCACCTTCGACGACATCGGCAGTGAGCTGAACATTTTCGATACGCAGACGAATCTCTTCGTCTATCGCTACGTCGATAAGGGGCGCGACTATTCGCAGCTCGTCACCCCGGGGCAAATCGTCGACCTGCATGACCACACGGAGGCGCAGAAAATCATCCGTGGCAGCGGCCCCGAGCAGATGGTGGTGCGCAACGGCTTCCTCTTCGTCAGCATGCTGCATTCGGATAAGGTCGAGGTCTTTCGCATCAATCAGAACGCCGCCGATCCGTCCGGCCTTCTCTCGCCCGCAGGCTTCGAGTTCAGCGGCGGAATCACGCCGCAAGGCGTGGAAGTTTCGCCCGATGCGCGGACCGTCTACGTCGCGAACATGCAGACGGAGGATGTTTCGTTTCTCGGCGCCGACGCGAATGGCAATCTGACCCGGCAAGGTTATCTCGCCGTGGGCGTGACCCCGAACACGCCCGATCCGAAGACGGGTGGCAACGGCGCGGGACTGTTCGCGACCGATGAAGAAGTCGGTTTGCGCTGGTTCTTTTCCTCCGCTTACGCCGATGACGGCGTTATCCTCGGCTCCACTTCCACCGGATTCGATCCGCAAAAGTCGTGCGGCTTTTGCCATTGGGATGGGCGCCAGGATGGCTGCCAGTGGAACGTGGCCGCAAACGCCGTCGGCGGGGTCAAGGTCTGCCCGCAGAACAAGGACATCTCCGACAACTGGCCGGAGTGGTATGAAGGCTTGAACAACGATTTCATGGCCTACGCCTCCGCGTGCAATGGCGAGGTCTTGTTAGGCGAACGCGCGCCCACACCGCTCTTTCCGCAGGCCAACGCCGTGGATCGCTTTCACGCGCGCGAGACGTTTGTCGAGCAACGGACCGAGGCCAACTCCGCCGCCATTGGACGCCCCGAGTTGAACGGCAAGGCGCGCAAGGTCGGCTACTACGAACTGGCGTATTTGCAGATCCTCTGGTCGCAAAACGAGACGCGGCTCTTCCCCAATCCGCTCGCGCAAATTCCCACCCAGACCGAGGCGGCCCAGGTCGCGCGCGGTCGGGAAATCTTCACCAACAAAGTCGCGCAAGGCGGCGCCGGCTGCGCGGATTGCCATCGCAACGGCAACGCCTTCGCCAACGGCGTGGCGAACGACACCTTCCAGGATTTCAACATCCACGAACCCGGCGTGATCAGCGAGACGACGGTGGACGGCAAAGGGCCGTTCTATCGCCCGACGAACGATTATTTCTTCAAGGAGTTCGAGCCGCCGCAGGACGTGGGCACGCCGCAGAATTTCAGCAGTCGCAACACCAAGCATCTCCGCGCCACGTGGGATGCGGTGCCGCGTTTTCTCCATCACGGCAGCGCGCACACTCTGCGCGAAGTGCTGCTCGCGCCTGACTCGCCGCTGCTGGCGCCGGGCGAGCGTGGTTTTAATTTTCGCACCGTGCGCACGGATCACAGCCGCGCGACCGGTTTCGGCCTGGGCAATCAGGCGGCGCCCGTGCTGCCCACCCAAGTGCCGATTACGATCGGCGACAGTTCCGGAACCTTGGCGGGTGATGCGAAAGGACAAATCTTCGTTAGCCTCGATAATCCTTCCATTACCAACCCGGATGGCTCCGCTCAAATCGACCGGCTGGGCACGAGCAATCTCGCGCCCCTCACCAGTGGAGGCCAAATCAATCCGGCGCTTGCGGCGAATCACATTCAGGTAATCAAAGAAACGCACGGCAAGACCTCCCACCTTTCCGCGAGCGATCTCGATGCTCTCATCCTCTACTTGAAATCGCTTGATCGTCCCACGCCGGGCGCGATCACGGTCCCGCCTAACGAACGCGAGCGGGACCCATTCATTCGGGACACGGATTAACCAAAACGAAGTAACCAACCAAAAAAAACATGAAACAACTACTCAGACTCACAGCGTGCATCGCAGTCCTTGCCTTCTTCGCGCCTGCTCTCCAGGCACAGGAAAGCAGACGCGGCTTTTACGAAGGCGACCTTGCCGGCGGCGGCCGGATCGTCTTTTTCGTCCAGGCCAACCACTCCATCTCGGCCTACATCTTCGACCAGGCGGGGCAGCAGGCCAGTTTTGCGGGAGGTCCCGTAGCCGATGATCGCTCTTTCACTCTGACCACGAGCGCCAACCAGACCCTGGCCGGCACTGTCTCCAGCACCGCGGTTTCGGCCACCCTCGTCGGGCAAACGATTAACGCGCCCCGCGTGCCTGTTTTCGGTCCGAGCAGCAGCGTCGCCGGCCGCTACACCGCGCGCGCGAACAGCAACAACGGCGCGCTCGACGTGAAAGTCGTGATCGATTCGCAGAACAACATCTTCCTCGTCACGAAACAAGGGAGCACGGTCCTGGGTGGCTTTGGTACGGTGTCCGTCGGGCCCAGCGCCTCGCCTTCGCCGTCGCCCTCAGCATCCCCTTCGCCTTCCGCCTCGCCCTCTCCTTCCGCGTCGCCCAGGCCATCGGCTTCGCCGAGCCCATCGCCCAGCGCCAGCCCATCGCCCAGCGCGAGCCCGTCGCCTTCACCGCACGATAACTCCAACACCGACCGCGATGGTGATGACGACAACGGCGGTCGCGGACACGGCGACGAAGATGATGATGAAGCGGAAGATCACCATGAAGACGACAGCCGTCCGACCTTCGTCGGGACCTTCACCGTTAATTTCGTCACCGGTCAGGTGGTGACGGGGAATCTGGTCTTCAGTCACGGCGTTTTGAATGGCAGCTTTGTCCTTAACGGCACCACCTACCGTTTCCGCGCCTCGCGCCAATCCTCCGATAATCATCTCGCCAACATCTCCACGCGCGGATTTGTGAATACTGGCCAGGGACAGTTGATCGGCGGGTTCATCATCACGGGCGGACCGAAGATCGTGATCGTGCGCGCGCTGGGACCGTCGCTCGGCGCTGCGGGCGTGTCTCCGGCGCTGGCCGATCCTGTGTTGCAGCTCTACAGCGGCGGCACGCTCCTGCGCGAGAATGACAACTGGCAGTCGGCCACGAACGCCAACGACGTGATCGCGAGCGGCGTGGCTCCCGGTCGGGCGCTAGAATCCGCCATCTTGATCCGTCTCGAACCCGGCGCCTACACGACCGTAGTGCGGGGCGCGAATGAAGGAACGGGGATCTCATTGGTCGAGGTCTACGAGTTGAATCGGGACTAAGTTCTACTCGACCCATTACAAAAAGCCTCCGCGTTTCGGCGCGGAGGCTTTTTTGTTCTCGGCGGCCGGCGCTGAAAGGTTTGTCGAACGACGGTGCGGCGCCTATTTTTCGAATGCTTTGAAAGCCCACATCGTTCTTGTCATTGTCCTAGGCGCCCTGTTGCACAGCGGCGCCTCCGCGCAGCCGCCCCTGCCGGCAACCGATTCCTCCGCGCTTGATTTCAAGCAATGGGGCCTGCTCGCCATTCAGGAAGGCGGGCGGCGCAAACCGATCGACACCTTTGCGCGCGAGACGCTGATCAAAATCTCGGGTCGCTCCACTTACACGGCGCAGAGCGGCCGGAAATGGCAGGCGAACGATCTCATCCTCTCGGCGTTGCTCGAAACGCACGATTGGAAGAACGAACCGATGGTGCTGGTTTCGCTCGGGAGCTTGATCGAACAACTCGGGCTCGATAAAACGCGGCGCCGATTTTCCTTCGCGCAATTAACCACGCTGCCGGAGCTGCAACGGCTCGCCGGCGAAGCGCACGAACTGAAACGTGCGGAGAAACCGCTTAGCCGCTTGCAGCAGGAAGTGATGAATGTGAGCGAGCGGCTCACGCTCCTCACGCGGGTGTTGGATGGGAGCGCGTTTCTCATCTTGCCCGCGCCGCAGAAAACCACGGACCCGTGGATGGTGCCGCCGAGTTTCGCGGAGCATTACAGCGCCGAGCAATTCGCGCCCATCCAGACACGGTTGCAGAATTTCGCCAACGCTTATGTGCAAGCGGACGGCTTTCAATTTGCCACTGCCGCGCGGGAATTACGCGCCGCCTTACGCCAGCTCAGCCCGCAGGTTTACCCGAGCGAAACGCAGCTGCGGCGCGAGTATTTCTATAATCACTTCGCCGGTTTTTATCGCGCAGCCTGGTGCTATGGACTGGCGTTGCTGGTTTTGATCGCCGCCGCTCTTCGTCGCACTGCCGGATTGCTTCAGCTCAGCGGGGTGCTGATCGCGATTGCCGGGCTCGTGTTTCATGGCACCGCGATCACGCTGCGCTGCCTGATCGCGGGCCGGCCGCCCGTGACGAACATGTATGAATCGATCATCTGGGTTTCGTTCGCGGTCACGTTTTTCGGGATGCTGTTTTTCGCGCGTTATCGCGCTTCGATCTATCTCCTCGCTGCGCTTCCGGTCTCGCTCATCGCGCTGCTCTTGGTCCACCAAATGCCGATCGCGATGCCTTCCAGCATCGATCCGCTCGTGCCGGTCCTGCGCGATAATTTCTGGCTCACCATCCACGTCCTCACGATCACGCTCAGCTACGCGGCGTTCGCGCTCGCGATGGGTTTCGGCCACATCCTGCTCTGGCGCTACGCGCGTAATCCCGCGGCCGCGCGCGCAGATCAGCCGATGCATTTCTGGCTTTATCGCGTCCTCCAGCTCGGCGTCCTGCTTCTCGCCGCGGGCACGATCCTCGGCGGGGTGTGGGCGAATTATTCCTGGGGCCGATTCTGGGGCTGGGATCCGAAGGAGACGTGGGCGCTGATCGCGCTCCTTTGCTACATCCTCACGCTGCACGGACGGCTCGCCGGATGGTGGACGCAATTCGGCCTCGTCGTGGCGAGCGTGGTTTGTTTTCTCGCGGTCTTGATGGCGTGGTACGGCGTCAATTTCGTCCTCGGCAAAGGACTGCACAGCTACGGCTTTGGCATTGGCGGCGAAACCTACGTCGCCACTTTTGTCGTCGCGGATCTGCTCTTCGTCGGCGTCGCGGTCTGGCGGCATCGCACCAGCGCGCGTTTACCAGCCGAACGAACGACACCGAGCGAGACGGTAGCAGTCTGACCTCTACGCCGGCGCGGTCGGCGGCATATTGATCTGCCGGACGAAGAGCGGGATCGAAGCCTCATGCCGGCCATCGATCGCGAGGTCGATCGAATACTCGCCGAAGTTCGGCAGCTTGAGCTGTTGAATCTGTAACACGAGACACGCCGTCATGCTGTGCTCGCCCGGCGGGAATTGCACCTGCGTGGCCGCGTCCAACGTCGGCATCACCGCCGCTCCGTCCGAATCCATGAACGAAATCCGCACGCGTTTTTCCCCTTCCTCCAGCCGTTCGAAGCGCAGCTTGATCGCGAGCGCGCAGAGCGGATGCGTCACCGGCGTGGACGCGGCGTGGATGCGATCGAAGGAGCCGAGGATGTTGAGCTTGCCGCCCTGGTCCGCCGTCGCCGCATCGCACAGAGCAAAAATTTCCGTTTTCATTGAAGTGCAGCAGAGTCGCATGCCGAAGGCGACCGCGCCAACTTCGGCCATGAATTCGAAGCCGGAAGGCGCGAGCGTGCGGGCATCCTATGAAGACCCTCGGACTCGTCGGCGGGCTCGGCCCTGAATCGACCATCGAATACTACCGCTTCATCCTCGAGGGCTACCGTGCGCGGGTGCCGGACGGCAGCGCGCCGCACCTGCTCATCGACAGTCTCGACGTTAACCTCGCGCTCGGGTTGGTCGCCAAAAACGACCTCGAGGCCCTAACGAATTACATCTCCGCTGCTGTGGAACGCCTGACGGGCGCGGGCGCGGAAGTCGTGCTCATCGCCGCGAACACGCCTCACCTCGTCTTCGATCAAGTGCAGCGCCGCGCCTCCGTTCCCATGCTCAGCATTGTGCAGGCAACTTGCGACCACGCCCGCAGCCTGGGGCTCAGACGTCTCGGCTTGCTCGGCACCGGGTTTACCATGCGGGCGCAGTTTTATCCGGAAACGTTCGTGCGGGCGGGGCTGGAGCTGGTCACGCCAGCCCTCGACGAACAGAAGTTCATCCACGAGAAATATCTCGGCGAGCTCTTGAAGAATAGTTTCCAACCGGAAACGCGCGCCGCGATGCTCGACTTGATCAAGCGCATGAGAGCCGACGACCGCATCGAAGCCATCATCCTCGCCGGCACCGAACTTCCGCTTCTTCTCCGCGGCGCGGAGCCGGAAGGGCTCCCATTTCTCGATACGACGCTGATCCACGTGGCCGCGGCGGTGAACGCGATTCTGGAGTGAATCGTTAGGCGCCTCCGCTTCTGTCATCGTGCATCGTGCGGAAACGCATTGCTGTTTCCACGCCAGTCGGTGAATCTGCGCGCATGTCGGCACCTTCGGATGCGAAAGAAGATGGCGGCCTGATCCGCGCCATCGGGGTGCCGGGCCTGACCGCGAACATCGTGAACTCCACCGTCGGCGCGGGCATCTTCGCTCTGCCGGCGGTGGTCGCGCTGCAACTCGGCGCCGCTTCGCCGCTGGCCTACGTGATTTGCGGCGCGGCGATGTGTTTGTTTGTGACTTCGTTCGCCATGGCCGGGAGCCGGGTCTCGCTCACCGGCGGGCTCTACGCCTACGTCGAAGTGGCGTTCGGCAGCTACGTCGGTTTCCTCAGCGGCGTCCTTTATTTTCTGACCGCGATCCTGGCCATCTCCGGAATCATCGGTCTCATCGCCACCTCGGTGGGGGGCTTGGTGCCAATCCTGGCCACGCCGGTTGGTCGAGTGTTCACCATTCTGTTTGTCCTGGCGCTCCTCGTTACGATCAATATTCGCGGGGTGCGGGGCGGAGCGCGTGCGGTCGAGGCGATCACTTTGATCAAGCTTGCGCCGCTGCTCATCTTCGTGGTTGCCGGACTATTCTTTATCAAACCCTCCGCGCTGGCCTGGCCGGGCTGGCCGGATGGCGACCCACTGGGGCGAAGCGTTCTGCAGTTACTCTTCGCGTTCGTGGGAGTGGAAGTGGCGTTGATGCCGAGCGGCGAAGTTAAAAATCCGGCGCGCACCGTGCCGCGCGCAATTTTCACCGCGCTCGGAATTACAACGCTGCTCTACATTTTGATTCAACTCGTTGGGCTCGGGGTGCTCGGGAGTGAGCTGGGCAAATATGGCGAGACGGCGCTGGCCGAAGCCGCCGGCCGATTCCTGGGCAATGCCGGGCGCACGCTCATGCTCGGCGGGCTCGCCATCTCTGCCTTCGGCTTCGCCACGAGCGACATCTTGAGCTCGCCCCGCATCCTCTTTGCCTTCGGGCGCGATGGCGTGCTGCCGAAATGGTTCGCGCATGTGCATCCGCGCTTCCGCACCCCGGATGTGGCGCTGATTAGCTACGCCGCCGCCGCCTTCGCGCTCTCGTTCTGGTCTTCGTTTCAAGAGCTCGCCGTCCTGTCGAATATGGCTGTGCTGTTGCTTTACATCCTCTGCTGCCTGGCCGCGTTGGAGCTGAATCGGCGCGATGTCCGCAGCGATGGCGCGCCGTTCAAGTTCCCCGGCGCGACGCTGGTTCCAGTCCTCGCCATTGGCGCGATCATTTGGATTCTGGCGCACGCCACCGTCAAGGAATTCGTCTTCACCGGCATCTGCCTGGCCGTGGCGTCGCTGTTGTTCTTGATCCGGCGATTTACTTCGGGGCGCGCGCACGAGGCGCGCTGAGAGTTCGTCACAGGTTGCCTCACGTCCGTGCGGCAGTCATGATTACCCATGCAAAAGATCACACCATTTCTTTGGTTCGACATGCAGGCAGAGGAGGCGGTCGCGTTTTATCTCTCGGTTTTTAAAGACGGCAAGATCCACGCGACGACGCGCTACCCTGAGAATGGCCCGAAGCCCGCGGGCACGGTGATGACGATCGCCTTCGAGCTGAAGGGCCAGCAGTTCGTGGCGATGAATGGCGGGCCGGGCTATCCCTTCTCCAATGCGGTTTCGCTCGTGGTGAACTGCGACTCGCAAGAGGAGATCGATTACTTTTGGGAAAAGCTGGCCGCGGACGGCGGCGAACAGATTCAGTGCGGCTGGCTGACGGATAAGTTCGGGATGCCGTGGCAGATTGTGCCCAGCCCGATCTGGGATTGGCTGGCGAGTTCCGATCCGGCGAAGGTGCAACGCGTCACGGGCGCTGTCTGGCAGATGGAGAAGCTGGATTGGGCGAAGCTGGAAGAAGCCGCGCGCGGCAACGGCTAACGAGTCGCTTTCGGCACCGCAGGGTCACACGGTTGGCACCACTGTGGTCATCTCCATCTTCTCCGGCTCGATCTCCGCTTTGTCGGTGATGAGTTTACGCAGGAATGGGATGAGCACGACCAGCGCGACGCCGACCACCAGCGCGCCCAAGCCGAGCGCGCCGAAGAGTTGCGCGTACTCAGGATTGGTCGCAACCGCGGTGGTGCCTTTCGGCTCCGGGATCATGCCCGAGAAATCGCCGGCGAAGAGCGAGGCCAGCCCCGTTACCAACATCCAGCTCCCCATCATCACGCCCTGATATTGCTTCGGCGCCAGCTTGCCGATCATGGCGTAACCGATGGGCGAGATGAGCAGCTCGCCGATGCTCTGCAACACGTAGCTCGCGAAGAGCCACACGAAGGCGCTCCGGCCATCGCCGCCCGCGAGCTTGATGCCGAGCGGGAGGATGAGAAAACCCACGGCCATCAAGAGCAGCGACGTCGCGAACTGCTTCGGAATATCGATCCGCCAGCCCCGCGCCCGCATGCGCGTGAAGAGAGCGGCGAGAAAAGGACCGCCGACCACGATGCAGACCGTGTTGATGTTTTGAATCCACTGCGGCTGGATCTCCACCTTGCCGATGAAGAGGTCCACGTTGTGGACGGCGAAGAGCATCAGCCCGCTCGGCGCCATTTGATACAACGACCAGAACGCGAGCGAGCCGAGGGTGAGAATCAAATACGCCGTCATGTTCCGTCGCTCGCGGCGGTCCGGATGGCGCACGGTCAGATAGATCAAGATCAACGCCACCGCGGCGCTGATTCCTTTAAACAGCGTCTCCGTTCCGTCCGGTCGCTGAAGCATGAACCACACGACCGGGACAAGCCCGAGAAGGATGGCGAGCCCGGCGAGCAAGCGCGTTCTGAACTGCTTCGAGGTCGCCTCCAGCAGCGGCGTGTTCCGATCGGCCAGCGTCTTCCACGATATCCAGGCGAGGACGATGGCGACGAAGTTCCCGAGCGTCGCGAAGATGAACAGGTTCGCGTAGCTCTCCGTGCCCTGGAAATAACCGGCGACCGCGAAGCCGACGAAGAACCCGACGTTCATGCCCGCGTAATTCCAAAGGAACGCGCCCTCACGCCGTGGATCCTCCGGCGTGAAACGCTGCGTCAGCATCATGTTGATGCAGGTCACGTTCAGCCCGCTGCCGGTAAGGAAGAACGCCAGCCCGATGTAGAACATGGCGAGCGAACCGAAGGCGATGCACGCGCAGCCGATCACCTGCGAGGCCATGCCACCCACGAAGAGATTTCGATTCGAAAGGAACCGCCCGCCCAGGTAGCCGCCGAAGAGATGCAGCCCGTAGTTAAACGCGCCGAACACACCCATCAACGTCGTCGCCTCCTTCACGCCGAGCTGGAGATGCTTGGTCGCGTAAAGGACCAGCGTCGAATAAAGCACCGCGAACCCGAGCGTCGCGAAAATCTGAATGAAGAAGAGCACCGCCGTCCCCTCAGGGGCTTTGGAGAACAGGCGTTTAGACGATGTCATCGGCCGCCGTTGTCGCCGCCACCCCATTCGATGTCAAGCCGCCCGGCCCGATCATCCCGGCTCGCACTCAGAGCGCGGCGGGGCGGACGCATGGAATTTGATCACTCGGCCACGATTGCCTTCCAGTGAGCCTTCCCGACAAACCGAGCGCTTTCCTGACTACACGATCGCTTATGTTCAACCGCACATCCGGGTGTGCACGGATAGGCCGCGGCGCGGCGAGCGCGCAGAATCGGCGGCGTTATGCCGGGCCCACGCCGCCGCCAGCCAGCTCCCAAGCCCGCCGCCGCGCACGTCGCTGAATCGCCGGACCTTCCTGCCACCACCAGCAGCATCTCCGCGTCCAGCGTCCGTTACGATGCGGATGAGCTTTTCCCCGACTGCAAACGCCTGAGCGTGCGCGAGCGCGAGACGCTCGAGTTAGCGGCCGATGGCAAGACCAACGGCGACATCGCCAAGGCCCTGGGGAACAGCAAACGCACGATCGAAGACTACCTCGCGAATCTCCTGGAGAAGCTCAACGTCCACGATCGCGGGGAAGCCGTGGCGCTCTATAACAACGCGATCCAGCAAAAGCTGCTCCGCGAGAACGCGCAGCTCGCCGCCGAGAATCGGGCGCTGCGGAAACAGCTGGCCGTTCTGCGCCGCCAACTCCGCCGCCGTTCATGAACGCTCAGCGCACGCCGAGCGGCCATCATTCCACCACGCGCTGGAATGGTCCAGCCATGTGGTCGGACGGTTCTGCCACACGGCAGAGTCATTCCCAGGGCTCCCGGATTCATTCTGCCACACCGCCAGCTCATTCTACCGCATGGCAGAACCATTCTGCCACGTCCCGGAACCGTTCTGCCACGTGGCAGAACCATTCTGCCACGCCCGCCAGCCATCCTGCCACGTGGTCAAACCGTTCTGCCACACGGCAGAACCATCCTGCCACGCCGTTTTTGCCCATTTCCATCCCAAAACAACCGAAAAACAACAGAAAGACCCCATAACATGGCCAAATCCGACTACATTGAACCAAACGACGACGCCTTCAGCGCCCAGCTGATCACGTTCAAGAACACCATCCCTGAATATGCCGGCGTCCTCCAGGTCACCGGCGCGCAGACGACCAGCCAGGCAGCCGATGCCGACTACTTCGCCGATTGTCTCGATTGGCAATCCCGCACCCGGAATGCCGCTCAACAGGCCACCAGTTGGAAAGACCTCATCCGCCGCGGCGGCACTCCGCCCGCCAGCGGCGCGCCCGTCCCGATCAAAATCCCGCCCGGCACCGCCGGTCGCGCCCGGGATTGAGCCCCGTTTCCGCGCCCTCTGCCAGCAGATCAAAGCCAGTCCAGACGTCAACGATTCCATCCTCGAAGCCCTCGGCATCCTGGGTAAAGAGCACGCTGGCCCCGATTACGCCACCCTCGCGCCCGTCCTCACGCTCTCCCTCAGCGGCGGCCAGGTCCATGTCGCCTGGGGTTGGCAAGGCTACAGCGCCTACCTCGACCAATGCGAAATCCAGGTCGACCGCGCCGACAGCAAAGGCTTCGTCCTCCTCGCCATCGATACCACCCCCGGCTACACCGACACCCAGCCCTTCCCCAGCGCCCCGACGAAATGGAGCTACCAGGCCATCTACCGCGTCGGCGACAGCCGCGTCGGGCAATGGAGCAGCGCGGTCAGCATCGGCGTCGGCGCCTGATGGCCTAACGAAGCCCTAACGAAACAGAGCGGCCGGACGTGGAAGCGTCCGGCCGTTTTTCTGACTGCCTCCCCGGGAGTTCTTCCTCGTTTGAACGCGTTACCTCTTGCGCTACAATTGCGGCGTGAGTGCGACCGACGTCATTAACGAACTGGCGGAATTACCCTCGCAGGAGCGCGAGAAAGTTCTGCGTTGGCTCCAAGAGCAGGGGCTTCAGAGCGTCTGGCAAACCGCTGATGACGTGATGCGGGACGCGCCGAGATCGACCGAGGACGACATTCTGAATCTACCCCGTGTTCGTCCTGCTGGATTCTAACGTCTGGCTGGCCGCACTCGCGCACGACGGCTTTTGCCGTCGGGTCACCGACGCAGCCGCCAATGTCTGCACCTTCGTCAGCACCCCATTTATCTGCGCCGAAGTAGGCGCAAAGCTCGTCACCAAGTTTGGGCGCACTCAGGCGCAGGCCCGCGAGCTGATCGCGAAGATCACCTCAGTATCCCTGCTCCGCGCGGATGGGGCCGAACTCGGCGCCCCGTTGCGGGACCCCAACGATCAGCCCATTCTTGCCGCAGCAGTCGCGAACCATTGCCAGTTCCTGGTCACTGGCGATGGCGATCTGCTCGCGCTGGAAACCTACGCCGGCGTCGAAGTCGTCTCGGTTCGCACCTTCGCGGAGCGGCTCAATCTCAATGTCTCCTGACCACACAGAGTTCCTCCATCGACCACTCGACGCTGCTTCCACAAAAGCGAACGCAACCGCCGCCGCCGACAATTGCCGAGATTATGAGACTGACCCCGACTACGCAGCACAATCTTCCACTCCCCGGGCGATGTGAAGCCGCCTATGATGCGGCCGCTCGTTCAGGCTTAAGTATTACGGCGGCTGAAAGTCTTAGGCAGCGAGTCGCGCGGGCATTTCATCGTAAGTTCGTCCGCGCAGCAACCGGCCTGTCAAATCCTTGCGAACCCCGCCCCATTGCTTGAAGAAAAACGGAACTTTCTCGCTGCGGCACGCGCGGAATATCTCGCGCACCCACTCGATCTGCATTGGGCGGGCACCAGGCCCTGATTCTCCGCCAACAATAACCCACTGAATTTCCCTTAGGTTGATACCCGCAAGGGAACCGATCAGTGGCTCGCACGAGAGAAACCGGATTGCGGCAGGCACTTCTCGCAAATCATCCACGCGCGAGAGCACACGAGCGTCCTCTACGCTCACTCCCATCCAGACGTTGACCGGCCAATCGATCTGACCTGCGATGCGTCGCAGACGCGCGCTCCGCTTTGTGAGCACTTGAAACACATGCTGCGGACATTCACGCATTGTCTTGAAAACGCTCTGGATGAATGACAGGGGAACATCGTCATGGAAAAGATCGCTCATCGAGTTGACGAACACCTTGCGGCCCGTCTTCCACGAGCGGGGCAGATCAACCACGTCTTCGTGCAATGTGAGCCGGAAGCCGTTTCGATATCGGCCGTTGCCCATCAAATGGAGCCGTTTTGCCAGACGCTCCGCGTAGCAGTTTTTGCAGCCGGCACTTACCTTCGTGCAGCCCGTCACCGGATTCCACGTTGCTTCTGTCCATTCGATGTGTGACCCGTCAGCCATTTTCAGTGTTTAGACGATTGAGTAAATAAGTAGCGATCTTCAATGCATGAGGGGCACCAACTTTGTTCGCCGCCGCGAAGCAAAATAGGTAAAGCGGCGAGTTTTGCGAATTCCACAGGATGCCGGGTTTCTGTGCGACAGCCTCAAACGCAGTCTCCAGTCGCTTAATCATGAACGACGCAACCTGACTCGAATCGGCTATGCGTCGCGTCGCGACTCGATCCGTTTCAAAGAGATCTTCTTCCGGTTCGGTTATGTAGAATCTTTCCTTCCAGTCGTGTGTTCCGAAGATGCGGTCGAGCGCCCGTTGCCATTCGGGCGGTGGCTCTTTGGTGCGCTGGAGGAGGCGCATCACAGCCTGCCCAAGCGGAAAGAGCAGCCAGAGATCGACTGCTTTCGTCTCGCCCAGCCTACGAATTGTATCCCAAGCGACCTGCATCCCATATGGATCAAGGAAGACGACCGCCCGCGTCTTTTTCCAGTCCGTGTCTGCGACGAACTTTATTAATTGCTCGTTCGCATCGCCCTGACGGATGCTGATTCGCTGTGCATTCGGCGAGCGGGCTTTCAGTGCTTCCAACTCAGCAATACGCACCGCGGATTTCTCGATGAAGACGTATCGGCTGAACTGGTGTTGAACCGCGCGCGCGGCGCTACCCTGCAGAAATTTCACCGTTTCGGGTTCTGTCAATTCTACGAATAAATTTTCAGTCGCAGTGCTGCGCACGCGAGGTTCGATCAGTCCCGTTCCTGCGAAAGCGTCGACATAGATTGTATCGAAGTATCTGGCTCGCTCGTTGCTTTCGAAGATCGCGGAGTAAGCGGCGAGGTAATCGTCTAGGATGCGCAGCTTCTGTTCTGTCCACTCACCGCCGAATTCGTGTCCTGCCATCATTGACGAACAGTTGGTTAAAGTAACCCGTCGCTAGCGGGGAAGCGGAAAAACTCTGGGTCGAGATCGAACAGATGCACTGGTCGGGCGAAAGATGAAGCGAGAACCAGATCAGCTAATCCTCGTGCTCGTAGCGCTTTTCGCCGGCTTTGATGGCGACGGGCAAGTCGTTCCCCTCCGGCGGGAGCGGGCAGGTGGCGTAGCGACTGAAGGCGCACGGTGGGTTCTCCGCTTTGTTGAAGTCCAGCGTGGTCTGGCCGTCGACCAGTTTGTCCGCATCGAGGAAGCGACCGGCGCCGTAGGTTTCGCTTTCGCTGGTGGCGTCGCGGAAGATGAGGAAGAGCGAGCCGTCGTCGTTCAGGACGGGTTGCAGTGAGTATTCCTTCCCTTGCAGGGTGAAGCGCAGCCGGCCCGGGCTCTTCATTTTGAAGTGACCGCCGAGCACGTTCGGCACCTGCACTTCCTTCGGCTCCGGGTAAGCGTCGAGCTGCGCCGGGACGCGGTAGCTTTCGTCGACCGGAAACCAGGTCAAGCCTTTGAACGCCAGGCGCGCCTTGCTCTGGCTGTCCTTCAGCCGGATGCCAAAGCGGTCCTCGCGCCGGATCAAATAGAACATCTGGCTGCCGACGCGAATCTCCGTCGGCTTCCCTTTCTCGTCGGAAACGAGATCGATCGTGGAAACCGGCTTGCCATCGGAGGTGGCCTCGACGCCGCTCGCCACCCGCAAGGTTGCGACCCCGTTCTTGAAGTCGATTTCTCCAAACTTATCCGGTTTGAAATTCTCCGTCAGCCGCACGTCGAACTTCACGCCGGCGCCCACGGTATTCACGCCGTCCTTCAGCCAAAACAAACCCGCCAGCGTGAGCCAGCCGTTTTCCTTCTTGAGATTGCTTACCCTTTCGCTGCGCGACTTTTCGATCGCTTGCACGTAATCCGATTGCGCGAGCGCGGAGCCGAGGGAAACGAGAACGAGCGCAAGGCAGAGGGTCTTTTTCATCGGTGCCAATTATGGCCGGGTAAACTTCCTTTGGCGAGCGTGCCGCCGATCCGAGTCCGACTTGAAGCGGGCAGTGCACCAGCAGCGAAACACCTTGAGCCGGGAGAAAGTTTAACCACTCCGCCGCCCGCATCCGCGGCGGCCTCGAGGTGCGTTTATGTCTGAGTGCCCGGCTGTGTTCGACCCGGACGCGGAGATTTTTCGCGTCCGCCTTGAAGCAAGGGCGCGAGCACCGCATCTGTCTTCCAATGTCATCACCTCACCCCGCGCCGCGTCCACTTTCCCTGACCGAGGCCGAGTATCGCCTGCTTTGGCAGACCTCGACAGATGCCGTCGTCATTCTCGATCGGGAGAGCCGGATCCTGTTTGCCAATCCCGCGGTCGCGGATGTTTTCGGCTATCGGCCGGAGGAATTGAGCGGCCAGCCCATCGCCCTGCTGCAACCGGAACGGCTGCGCGAGCTGCATCGCCGCGGCCTGGAGCGTTACCTCGCGACCGGCCAGAAAAAGTTGAATTGGCGCGCCACGGAAGCGGTCGGCCTGCACCGGCAAGGCCACGAGTTTCCGATTGAGATCGCGTTCAGTCACCTCGCGCAGGACGGGGCGGATCATTTCGCCGCGTTCATTCGCGACATCTCGGATCGGAAGCAAGCCGAGGAAGTGATCCGCGTGGGCCGGCGCCGGATGGATCTCGTGCTCGAGGAAGGGGACATTGGGCTCTGGTATTGTCCGTTGCCCTTCTCGACCCTGGAATGGGATACGCGGGTGAAGCGTCATTTCTGGCTGGAACCGGAGGACGCAGTGACAATCCAGATTTTCTTCGAGCGGATGCATTCGGAGGACCGGGACCGAGTCCGCACGGAGATCGAGCAATCGATCGCCAACCGCACGCCCTACGAAACCGAGTATCGCACCGTCTCCGCCGCGACGGGCGCGGAGAAGTGGATCCGCGCGGTCGGCCGCGCCTACTATGACGAAGCGGGGACAGCGGTCGGTTTCGACGGCATCACGCTGGACGTGACCGCGAAGAAAGCCGCCGATGCGGAACGCGAAGAATTGCTCGCGAGCGAACGCGCCGCGCGCACGCATGCGGAACGGAGCAGCCGGATGAAGGATGAATTCCTCGCCACCCTTTCGCACGAGCTGCGCACGCCGTTAAACGCCATCCTCGGCTGGTCGCAGATCCTGAAAGGGGAAGACCCGACGCCGGAGGACCTGAACGAAGGCCTGGCCGTGATCGAGCGGAACGCGCGAGTGCAGACGCAGCTCATCGAAGACCTGCTCGACATGAGTCGCATCACTTCCGGGAAGGTGCGGTTGAATGTCCAACCGGTGGATCTCACCGCGGTGATCAATGCCTCCATTGCTGCCGTCGCGCACGCGGCCGAAGCGAAGGAAATCCGCATCCAAAAAGTCCTCGAGCCCACAGCCGGCCCGGTCATGGGCGATCCCGCGCGCTTGCAGCAGATCCTGTGGAATCTGCTTTCGAACGCGATCAAGTTCACACCGAAAGCCGGACGCGTGCAGGTCCTCCTTCAGCCGGTGAATTCCCATCTCGAGATCGTGGTCAGCGACACGGGCGCGGGGATTCGGCCGGCCTTTTTGCCGCACGTTTTCGAACGTTTCCGCCAGGCGGATGCCACCACCACGCGGGTCCACTCCGGCCTCGGGCTCGGGTTGGCCATCGTGAAGCACCTCACCGAAATGCACGGTGGCGAAGTGCGTGTCGCCAGCCCGGGCGAAGGCGCCGGCGCCACCTTCACCGTGCAGCTGCCGCTCGCGATCGCGCATCAACACCAGGCCGCGGACTTCCAGGAGCGCGAGCATCCGCGCGCGCCGACCGGGATGCCGCCGGAATGTCCGCCCGCGCTCGATGGCGCCCGCGTCCTTGTGCTCGACGACGAAAAAGATTCGCGCGCGCTCGTGAAACGCATTCTCGAGGAATGCGACGCGATCGTGGAAGTAGCGGCTTCGGCGGAAGAGGCGCTCGCTGTTTTGAAGCGCCAACAAACAGACGTCGTCATCTCCGATATCGGATTGCCGGGGACGGATGGGTATCAGTTCATTCGCACCGTGCGCGCGCTCACCGAAGCCGAGGGCGGCAAGCTCCCGGCGATCGCGTTGACGGCATTCGCGCGATCGGAAGATCGGCGACGCGCCATGCTCGCGGGCTTTGATCTTCACATTGCCAAACCGGTCGAGCCGGCCGAACTCATCGCCGCCGTCGCCCGGCTCGCGCGGCGGGTGTAGCGCATTCGAAGCATCGGACGCCGCGCCAAGGCGCGATTCCCTGAGCATGGGACGGAAGGAAGCAGGCCGCTCGGGCGTGGAGGGAGCGCGGCGAAAATTTCTGCGTTATTTTCCGAAAGGGTTTCGCGACGCGACTTACCTGGAGTGGGAGCGCGACTACAAGTGGGAGACGCACGAACGCTGGGAGGCGGCATTAGCGCGCGCGGAATTCCGGCGACTCCTACGGGCGGGCGAATATCTGGAAATCGCCACGCGCGCCGTGCGAGTGGAGCAACAGGCGCGGCACAGCATGATTTTCTCCTTCGAGAAAATGGCACTGCGCGATGCGGTGAAGTCGCCCGCCGGCGCGCAGGCGTTCGCGAGCGGGCTCTACGAATTTCTCTACGGCCGCAGAGAGATGGAGCAACGCTTCGAGCGCTGGTGCGAGGTGGTGGCTGCTTTGCCGCGACGCCAGACGCGCGTGCTGACCTGGCCGCTCGTGACGGTGTGGGGCTTCATCGCGCAACCAGAGCAACACATTTTCCTGAAGCCGAACGTGACGCGCCGCGCGGTGGCAGCATGCGGCTACGCGCTCGACTACCAATCGCGACCAAATTGGCGAACCTACTCGCAGCTGCTCACGCTCTCTCGAACGCTGGAACGCGAGCTGCGCGACTTGCGGCCGCGCGACCTGATCGATCTGCAATCATTTCTGTGGGTGCAGGGCTCCGACGAGTATCCGGATTGAACGTTTCTCGCGGAGCCAATTTTCGTTCGTCTTGCGGCGACGTCCGGATTCAGCTCGCGCTGCTCAGATATTCGCGCGTGACCACCTCGACATTCATGTCGAGCCATTCCGCCATCGCCTGATCTTGTTTCAAGTTTTGCTCGAGGAGTGGGATGACCTCTTCCTCGCCTGCAGCGCGTGCGCCGGCGATGAGCGACTTGTAACAGGCGACCTCGAAATATTCCGCGCCGTAGGCAGCGAGATAATCTTTCACCCGCTCGTCGCTGGCGAACTTGGTCATGAGGCCTTTGCCCATTTCGAGCATCTGCCCAGTGGCGCTTTTCACGGTGGATGGTGTGCTCCCCAGCATCTTCAAGCACTGCTCCAGACGTTCCGCGTGGGCGATGGTCTCATCGAGGTGGATCCCAGCGCGCTCTCGGACGGCGCGGTGCGCATCTTTGTTTTCGCTCTGTTTGCGCAGAGTCACCTCGAGCCCGCGCTCCATCGCGTAGGCGTCATTCAACCAATCGATCACTTCATCGCGTTTGTTCTTAGCCATAGTGAGAAGAAAACGCCTGCGCGCTCCGGTCTGGATGCGCGAAGATGCGCGCGCGCGTCAGACGGCTCGCCTCAGTCGGGAATGTCCGCTTCGACCAGCTTCGCCAGGAGAATGAGCGATTCCTGCCAGCCGAGGTAACAAGCGTCCACCGGAATGGGAGCGGGCAAACCGGTCTGCACGATGCTGACCTCGGTGCCACACGCGACAGGCTTGAGGTCGAGCGTCATTTCCATCTCGCCGGGCAGATTCGGGTTATCGAATCTCTCGCTGTAGCGGATGCGCTCGTGTGGTGTGAGCTCGAGATATTCGCCGCCGAAACGGTGCGTCGAGCCGGTCGAGAAATTCGTGAACGACATCTGGAAGGTGCCGCCCACTCTTGCATCGAGGTGATGCATTTTGCCGGTGAATCCGTTCGGCGGCAGCCACTTCGTCATGGCATCAGGATCGAGAAAAGCGCGGTAGATCCGCTCCGGCGTAGCGCGGAGAACACGATGAAGCCGGACGGTGTTGCTGGACATGCAGATCATTTGCTTCTGAAACGGATACGACGCAACCCGACGCCGCTCAGTCGCGCAATCACGCTGACACAGCGCGCAGGGATGTTGCGCTAGGCGCGCGCGAGAAATGCGCGCGCGACTTCTGGGATTGTCTTCCCGCTCACGTCAGCGCCGTTCATGGCGCTGGAGCCCACCGGCTGTTTTCGCGCCACATAGCCGGTGCTTAGGCCAGCTTTGCTGGCGCCGTCGATGTCCCAATCGTGCGCCGCGATGAGCGCCAATTCCCCGGGTTCCACGGCGAGCGACTTCGCGGCGTGCCGATAAACCGCTGCCGCGGGCTTCCACTGCCGCACCTCGTCGATCGAGATGAACTGTTCGATCAAACTTTCGAGCCCCGCCTGCGCGAACATCTTCCGCGTAGTCTCCGCACTTCCGTTCGTGAGCGCGGCGACCCGGACTCCCGCCTGGCGGAGGACATCGATGCCTTCGGCCACATCCGGATGGATGGGTAAGGTGGCGAAGGCCTCGATCACCTCCTGCATTTTCGCGGACTCGAGCGCGAGCTTGTTCTCCGCGAGCAGAGCGCCCAGCGTTCCGGTGGCAACTTCGCCGAACGGCTTGTAGGTGCCCGTGACCTGCAGGGCAAAAGCGTCGCGCAGGATGCGCGGGAACCAAATCTTCAGCGCGCCTTCCGGCAGCCCGAGGGCCTGCAATTTTTCGTCAAGCGGATCGATCGCAAAGCAGGTCTCGATCACGTCGAGCACGACAGCTTTGGGTCTTGCTCTCATGATCCCCGAACGAGCGCCGCGGCTAATATTTGAAAGTCAGCACCTGCCGCAGCGACGACTTGTCCGGATAGGTGATGTTGGAAACTTTCCACGCTTTGCCGGCGTCCTGCACGAGCGCAAACGTCACCGTCTGCGCCTTGCCCTGATTCTTGAAGGTGGCTTTCACGCTGGCCTTGTCCTCGCTGACCGCGCCGCTCCCGAGTTTGAACTCGGTGATCTGCGGATCTTGCGCACCGTAGAGCGGATGGAAATCGATCGCCCCAACTTCGCCCTTGGCAGCGAGGGAATCCTTCCAGATCAATTCGGCCAAATCCTTGGTGAAGTATTGGTCCAGCAGGGCGCGCTTCTTGGTCTGAAAGAACGGCGCCGCCTCGGTGTCGTGGACTTTGTAAAGCTGCGCCACCAGCGCCTCCGGGCTGACTTTCGTTTCGGCGGAAGCGATCGAGGAGAGCAGCGAGGCTACGAGAACGGCGATGATCAGTTGAAGACGTCTCATCGATTACTGATTTTTCACCCGATCCACCCAAGCAGGACGAATCGCTTTCCATTCCCCGTCCACCGCGCCCCAGCCGATGTTCTCTTCCAATTGCAGGAGCAGATTAGCCACCTGCACATCGGTGGTCGCGCCACGCAAGCCGTTAACCCAAGCCGGCCGGCGCGTTTTCCATTCCGGACTGACAGCCTTCCACTCGATATGCGATTCGAGAACGCCGAGCTGTCCGGCGACGCATTGCGTGCTGTCGCAGGCCGCGGTCTTCGAGACCCAGCCGGGGCGCAAACCTTTCCACGCTGCATCGACCGCGCTCCACTGGATGTGCGATTCCAATTCGACCAGCGAACGCGCCGACGGGACGGCTGCTTGGACGCTGAGGGGCCAGGCCAAGGCGACAGAGACGAAGAGGAAAACGGCAAGCGCTTTGCAGCGCGCGATCGGAGTGGTAGAAAATTTCATCTGGCCAGAATAGCGATTCCGAGATCGTCCACAAGCATCAGCCTGGGCGTTTCTCGCCTAACGAGACGCGAGAATGGCCGCGGCCGCAGCCCAGCCGGAAAGAGCGGCGCCTTCCACACGCGGGCCCGCGAAAGCATCGCCAGCCAGGATCAATGGCGGCTCCTCGTGGAGGATAGCGCAAGGTTGCTCGTCCACTTGCACCGGTTTGCTGTAGCGCCAGCCGTGCACCTGGAAAACTTTCACGTCGTGCCCCACCCACTCAGCGGCAGCGTCGAGCAGGATTCGGCCGCTTTCGTTTCGATCGCGCTCCCAGTGCTCGCAGCTGAACGCAGCGGTGGCGTGGATCGTCACCGCCGGCATACCGGAAACGCCTTTCTGTTGGTTGTCAGCGATCCAGGCAATCGGCTCACCCTGCGGCGATAGTGCGCCGGGTGAAGGGATGCGTGAGGGCTGCGCCAACACTGCCATCACAGCGAGACAGCGCTCGTATTCGATTCTCGTTAGGCGCGCCCTCATCTCCGGCGCGAGAGCGACCTCTTCGAGTAGAGCGAGCGCTTGCGGGACCGGCGGAGTCAGCACTGCGGCACGCGCCATGAAGATCTCGCCCGTTGTCGTCTCCGCCTGCCAAAAGTCGCCCGCGCGCCGGAGTGACGCCACGCGCGTTTTCGTTTTAATCACGAGTTCACCGGCGAGGGCTTTGGCGACTGCGTTCATCGTCGGCGCGCCGCGCCAGCGAACGTGCCCATCTTCGTGGCCGGAAAATCCGTGACACCACTCCGCCGCCGCGCCCGCCGTTTGTAAGGTCGCGACCAGTGCCTGGAAACGTTCCGCGCGCGTGGTGAAGAATTGCGCGCCATGATCGAAAGTCGCATCGCCGATGCGGCGGCTGGCCATACGGCCGCCCACTCCGCGTCCCTTCTCAAGCAGCACCACTTCGCGTCCGGCGGCTCGTAATTCTCGCGCCGCGCACAAGCCGGCCATGCCCGCGCCGATGATGAGCACGTCAGGCTGGTGCATCGTTGGCGAGGTTGTCATCGGGGGATAATTCGTGCGCCGAACGCTCCGGGATGACGCGATTCCCTAGCCGTGCCGGACCGCAGCGCTCTACGGCAACCCGCCGCCGCCCATCGCGCCGTAGACCTGCGCGGTGGCGTAGCTGGCATCGTTCGCCGCGAGCTGCACATAGATGGAGGCGAGTTCGACCGGCTGGCCGGGGCGGCCCATCGGAGTGTGGCCGCCGAATTGTTTCAGCTTTTCCATGGTGGCGCCGCCGCTGACCTGAAGCGGGGTCCAGATCGGGCCAGGGGCGACGCCGTTCACGCGAATGCCTTTTTCGGCGAGCTGTTTGGCTAACGAGCGGACCCAGTTCGTGGTGGCGGCTTTGGTCTGCGCGTAATCGTAAAGCTCGGGCGAGGGATCCATCGCCTGCTCGGAGGTGGTGCCGATGATGCAGGAGCCGGGCTGGAGATGCGGCAGGGCGGCTTTGATCATCCAAAACGGCGCGTAGATGTTGGTCTTCATCGTGGCGTCGAAATCCTCGCTGCTCAGGTCGAGGATGGATTGCCGCTGCTGTTGGCGGGCGGCGTTACAGACGAGAATGTCGAGCCCGCCCAGCGTCTCCACGGCGTCGGCGATGAGTTTTTTGCAAAACGCTTCCTCGCGCAGATCGCCCGGTAAGGCGACGCCTTTGCGGCCGGCTTTTTTGATGAGCGCGATCACCTCCTGGGCGTCGGGTTCTTCGGTAGGGAAATAATTGATCGCGACATCGGCGCCTTCGCGCGCATAGGCGATGGCAGCGGCGCGCCCCATCCCGGAATCGCCGCCGGTGATGAGCGCTTTGCGACCGGCAAGACGGCCTGAACCTTTATAACTGTCCTCACCGTGATCAGGCCGCGGCTCCATCTTGCCCGCGAGACCGGGCCAAGGCTGCTCCTGTTCTTGGAAGGGCGGCTGCGGATATTTCGTCGTGGGATCTTGCAAGTTTTCCGGGCTCATAATTTTTCCTGTTTGGTCGGCGGGTAAAATCGCGGGCTGAAGGCGGATTGGATGTGAGCAAAACTCCGCGCTGACAGCGGGAGGCCTAACCACCGGCTCCGGCGACGAGGACCCAGCCGCCCCAGGCGAGAAGCGCCAATCCCAACGCGACGCTGAACCACTTCGTGCGCGGGAGAATTTTCTCCAGCGCCACGATGATGGTGAGGAGGGCGATCCAAAGGATGTTCATGACGCCAAGCACGAAGAGCAGCGCCATCAGCGCCCAACAGCAGCCGGCGCAGTAGGCGCCGTGTTCGATCCCCATGGCGAAGGCGCCGCGCCCTCCTTCGCGCCACCGCGTCATGATGAACTCGAGCGGCGCGCGGCAATGGCTGAGGCAACTGCGCTTCAGCGGCGTGAACTGGAAGACGCCGGCGACGAGGAGGAGCCCGCCGGCGAGCCAGACGCTGGCGCTGACCATCATGGGCGAGAGGAGCGCGGCGCGGTGCAGCAGCCATTGCCCGAGCGCGGCGGCGAGGCTGAAGATGCTCCAGATGGCGAGGTACCCCGCGGCGAAAACGCTCACCGGAACGTAAGGGCGAGCCGCCGCGCGCCGATTCCGCGCGACGGCAGCGAAGGTGAGCAGCATGGGCGCGGCGCTGGGCAGCATCATCGCTACCATCATCACCACCCACATCAGGAAAAGCGGCAGGAGCGACCCGAGCGGCCAGGCTTCAAGATCCGGCCCGCCCATTTTCATCCCGGCACAGGCGCACACGCCAGTCAGGTCCATCCGGCGCGCTTCGTAGATGGTGTAAGCCCACGCGCCCACGGCAAGGAGCGCGATCGCGAGGCCGATGACGAGCCGGTCGCGCTTTATCACGGCCGTCATCATCGAGGACGACGCTGTGGAGGACGATTCGTTAGTCAGTTGCCGTAACGGATGCGGGCGATGAAGCCGGCTTTGTTCGGATAGGAGAAGTTCATGTTCTCGACGTCGACCGCGCCTTCCCTGGCCGAAGCGCATTCCGCGACTTGGAAGATGAACCCCGTGCCGTGATTCACCGCGACCTGCTCGGCTTCTTTCGTGACCGGGTTCTTGATCGGTTCCAGCGCAATGCGGAAGCCATCGCCGGCGGTGACTGAACTCTGCAAACCATCCACTTGGAAATCGAAGCGGGTGAATTTCGGTTCCAACATCGTGCTCATGGTTGTGGCGAGAAGTTCGAAAGGCAGCCCGCCCGCTTCGCCGCTGCCGATGGCAAGGAGCGCTTCGCGCTGCTCCGACGAGGCCTTCTCGTCCACGAACAGACAAACGGTGCCGTTGCCTTCGTGGATTGCTCCCGGCCATTTCGCGGCGAACCCGAGGCCGAGGCCATCAAGCTTCACGCCATCGTATTCGCCAGTCCCAATCTTCCAGGCGCCCATGCCTTCGCAAAATCCCGTGGTGGGCGGAGCGGAAAATTCACAAGGGCAGCCGTAATCGCAGTTACAGGATTGGATATAATCGGCTTCGAAAAACCATTTTTTCATGAAGTGATTTTGCGCCTGCCGGGCCGTTCGGGTCAAGAACGCAACGCCCGACATCGGCTCCGTCGTCGGTGGAAAAAGAAAGCGCACGGTGGGTGACACCGTGCGCTCTTTCTTGATCGTCCTGACGGACCGGCGGCTATTTTTTGCGCGTGTAGTTGATCTCCATCGTCTTCACGTCCTTGCCCCCGCGATCTTCGAAGTATTCGAAGGTGTGATGATCCTTATCGGTCACCTTCACAGTCTCGCGCACTTTCGATTTCATCCCGGGCATCATTTCCGTCTCCCCGGTGTAGGTGAATGTCTTCGTGGCCGAATCGTAGGTGCCTTCCGACATCATGATGCCAGTGATCATGTTGTCGCTCCAAGTAGAGACAAATTTCTTCTTCGCGTTGTCGTAGCCTTCGAGTCCCATGCCTTTGAAATTGAAGTCCTTCATCTTGCCGTCCGGACCGGGCATTTGGATTTTGCCGGAGACATCGAGCGTGAAGTAACGGCCATCCATAACGGCTTTGCGCACCGCGGTGCCTTTGGATTCGCTCGGCGGCATCTCGGGCGCCATCCACATTTTGACGGTGTAATCCCAGGTGCCGGCGAGGTCGGCGAGGAGTTTGTGGTTCTCGTTTAATTTCGAGAGCTCCATCATTTGCTTCATCATCTCTTCCTCGCTCGGTTGGCCCGCAGCGGCAGCCGCAGGCGCGACAGTGGACGCTGGTTCGGCCGCAAAGGCAGGCGCGAGGAGGAAGACAAACGCGAGAAGGAAGGTAAAGAATCCGACCGCAGAACGCCATCTGCGCACAACCCCAAGGGTGGAAGTTTTCATCGCGAGGATTGTTCCGGAACCAGCCGGTCAGAGTCAAGCTGCGAACGGTTAGGGGAGCGCCGCGAGGATGCGTTGGAGGAGGACATTAGGCAGTGCGCCCAGCAAGAGGATCCCGGCCGCGAGGGAAGCCGGCACCACCTGCGTCAGCCTGCCGGGCGGAGGGCTGAGCGGCGGTGTGAATTTGGGTTCATCGAGGAAGATGGTCCTGAGCACCATGAGATAATAATAAAGCGAAATGAGGCTGCCGAAGAGCGCGAGGGCGACGAGCCAGAGCAATCCGTAGTCGTTGCCGGTGCGGAACGCGGCGACGAAGAGGTAGAACTTGCCGAAGAAACCGGCCAGCGGCGGCAACCCGGCCAGCGAAAGCATGAACACCGCCATGGCGCCGGCAAGAAGGGGCGCGCGCTGACGGAGGCCGGCGAAATGCGCGAGGTCGTCCCCGCCCGTCGTCCGCCTAACGAATCCAATCACGCCAAACGCGCCGATGAGCGTGAGCGCGTAAACGGTGGTGTAGAAAAGCGTGGCGCTGAAGCCCTCGCGCCCCGCGAGCAACCCGAGCAGCGCGTAACCCGCATGGGCCACCGCGGAGTAGGCGAGGAGACGGCGGACGTTGCGTTGCGCGAGCGCCGCGAAGTTGCCGATGAGGATCGAGAGCGCGGCGAGCGCCGCTACGACCGGCGCCCAACCTGCGGCCAGCGCATGCCACCCAGCATGGCCGGTGACGGGCGCGAAGCCGACGAGGAGAATTTTCCCGAGCACAACGAACGAGGCGACCTTCGAGCCCGCGGCGATAAAGGCGGCGCTGCTGATGGGCGCGGCTTGATAGGTGTCTGGCGCCCAAAGATGGAAGGGCGCGGCCGCGATCTTGAAGGCAAACCCGATCAGCGTCATGACGACTCCCAAGGCAAGGAGCGGAGAAGCGGGCGCAGCCATTAGACTTTGGGCGATAACACGCAACGCGGTCGCGCCCGTCAGCCCATAGATGAGGCTCAAGCCAAAGAGCGTGAACGCGCTCGCGGTGCTGCCAAAGAGGAAATACTTGAGCGCGGCTTCAGCGGAATTCCGGTCGGCTTTGTTGAACCCGGTCAGGACGTAGAGCGAGAGGCCGGTCAGCTCGAGGCCGATGAAGATCATGAGCAGCTCTTCGCTGCCCACCAGAAGCATGAGACCGACGCTCGCGAGCAAAAGGAGCGCGAGGAACTCTGCGTAATGCGGCCGCAGCCCGCGGTCACCGTGCGCGAGCAGGACGGTAAAGAACGCGAGCACGAGGCAGACGATTTTGAAGAGAGAGGTGAGCGGAGTGATGACCAGCATTCCGCCAAGCAGCACCGTGTCCGCCGGGAGGCGGAGAGTTGCCGCGACGGACAAAGCCAGACCGATCGCGGCGAGCAAGGTCAGGATGGCCGGGGTGCGCCATTTCGTAAGACCGATCGTGAGCACAACCAGAGCAGTGCCGAGGACCTGGGCTTCAGGCGACGCCAGCCGGAGCAGTTCCAGGTAGTTCATTGCAGGATCCTCATCGCCTCGACCGCGGGCAGGATGCGATCGAGGAGCATCTTCGGATAAAGGCCGACCGCCAACGTGGCAAAAATGAGCAGGGCGGCGCCGAGCTTCTCCGGAAGCGTGATAGGCGGCAACGCGTCCGGTTGTTCATTCCAGCCGTCATCGAGCAGGACGTCTCCGGTTTGCACGCGAACAGCGCGGTAGGGTTCGCTGAAAAACGTTCTGCGCAAAGCGCGCAAAGTAAACGCGGCCACCAGGACCATGCCGAACCCGGTGATCCAAACGGCGAGCGGAAACGCTTTCCACGCGCCGATGAGGATGGTGATCTCGGCCACGAAACCGCTAAAGCCAGGGATGCCCATGGAAGCGGCGGACGCGATAACGAAGGCAAAGGCGGCGAAGGGCAGAGCGCGACCGAGTTTCATCCGCGAAAGCTGATCCAAGTCGCGGGTGTGTGTGCGCGCGTAGATCATGCGCCCGGCGATGGCGAAGAGGAGCGCGCCGATGACGCCGTGCGAGAACATTTGCAGGACGGCGCCGGAAAGGCCGAGCGTGTTGGCGGTGGCGAGGCCGAGCAGGATGAAGCCCATGTGACTGACGCTGGAGTAGCCGATAACGAACTTCAGGTCGCGCTGCCGCAGCGCCACCGCCGCCGCGTAGACGATGCCGATTACCGCGGCGACCGCGATCCAATCGCGCCACAGCGCGAAGCCTTGCGGGAAGAGGTTCATCGCGACGCGGAGCGCGCCGTAGGCTCCGAGTTTCATCACGATCCCCGCGAGCAACATCGAGCCGGCCGTGGGCGCGGCGACGTGACCCGTCGGCGCCCAGGTGTGGAGCGGCCAGATGCCGGCCAGAATTGCGAAGCCGAGGAACAAAACCGGGAAGACCCAAGCTTGCAGCGCGGGCGGAAATGGGAATCCCGCGAGCTGCTGGAGATCGAGCGTGCCTGCGCTGGTGTAGGCCGCGAGGATTCCGATGAAGACGAGCGCGCCACCTGCGAAGGAGTAGAGCGTGAGCTTCATCGCGCCGTACTCCTTCCGGGTCGATCCCCAGATGGAGATCAGAAAATATTTCGGAACGATTACGAGCTCGTAGAAGACGAAGAAGAGAAAGAGATCCGCGCTGAGGAAGACTCCGTAGGAGCCAGCCACCACGAGCAGGAGCCAGAAGAAAAACTCATTCGCGCGCTCGTTAACGTCCCAGGAAAAAAGCACCGCGCTGAGCGCGGTGATGGCAGTGACAAGGGCGAGCGTGAGACTGATGCCATCGACCGCGAGATGGAATTCCATCCCAAGCGCGGGCACCCACGGGAGGCGGACCAGAGTCGTGAATCCGCCGGCGGGCGAACTCTCGAAGAACGCAATCCCCGTCACCGCGGCACCTGCCAGCGTGGTCGCTAGCGCGATCCAACGCGCGAAGGCGCGCGGCAGCAAGAGCGCGAGAAAGGCGCCTGCGAAAGTGAGATAAATGGTCCAGGCGATCATCGGCGTTTGCGGGTGCGATAGGGCGGCGGCGTTTCCTGAACGTGGAAGCCGATCTCTCGCGCTGGCTTTTTCGGAGGCGCCATCAGCCGTCGGATCGCATCAATAATGGCCGCGATCTCGTCGTCGTGCTTGCCGACGCGGCCTTCGAGTTCGGAGAATTTGCGCGCCAGCTCGCGATTCGTCTCCAGCATTCCGCGCAGCTGCACGAAGGCGCGCATGATCGCGATGTTCACCTTCACCGCGCGCTCGCTCCGCAAGACGCTGGAGAGCATGGCCACGCCTTGCTCGGTGAAGGCGTAGGGAGGATACTTCAGCCCTTCGCCGCGCTTTGAACTGGTCACAAATTGTGACCTTAGAGATTTCGTTTCGCTCGGCGGAAAGCCGGAACATGAAATCGCTCGGGAAGCGATCCGATTCCGCTTTAACCGCCTGGTTTAAGCACCTTGGTCGAAACGCCATAGAGCGTCGCCAAATCGGACATCCAACAGATATCTTCTGGCCGCGCAAAAATTGGATGGCCGCTGCGGATCACTTCGAGAGAAGCGATTCCTGTGCTC
Source organism: uncultured Verrucomicrobiae bacterium (assembly GCA_963788065.1). Classification (GTDB taxonomy): domain Bacteria; phylum Verrucomicrobiota; class Verrucomicrobiia; order Chthoniobacterales; family UBA10450; genus JACCTI01. The sequence continues at coordinate 535,920 of CAWBFF010000008.1, read as the reverse complement.
ATTCCCTTAAGCAAAAAGCCGTGCCATTTGCGCGACGGTGGCGTTGAGGAAGCTGAGCAGTAACTGCGGCGCGAGGCCGAGGGCGAACATGAGCAGCGTGGCCGGGACCACGACGAGCAATTCGCCCCGCCGCAGATCGGGGAACGCGGCGCAACTTTCCGCGAGCGGGCCGCTGAAGAGCGCCTGCATCGCCCGCAGGAAAACGATCGCTGTGACCAGCAGTCCCAAGGCGGCGACGGCGGTGAAAACGGGCGCGAGCGCGAAGGAGCCTTTAAAGATCAGGAACTCCCCGACGAAGCCGTTCAAGCCTGGCAGGCCTAACGAAGAGAACATGGCCACGCTCATCCACCCGCAAAGCAGCGGAGTGCGTTGCATCAGCCCGCCGAAATCGCCGAGCCCACGCAGGCCACGGCGTTCTTCGAGCAGTCCGACAAAATAGAAGAGCGCCGCGGCGGTGAGACCATGATTAAAGATCTGTAGGAAGACACCGCTAAGTGCGGCTTCTGTTTCGGCCGGCGGGCGCGAAGTAGCGCTGGCAATCGCGAAGAGCGCGAGCAGGCAATAGCCGAGATGGTTGATCGAAAGATACGCGACCATTCGTTTGAGATCCCGCTGCGCCCAGGCGGCGAGCGACGCGAACACGATCGAACAAACGGCGAGGCCCAAAAGCCAAGGGCCGACGATTCTCAACTCGTTAGGGAAAAGCGGCAGGAGGAGGCGGATGAATCCGTAAACGCCCATCTTCGAGAGCAGCCCGGTCAAGATCATGGCCGCGCCAGTCGGCGCGCTTTCGTAGGCGTCGGGTTGCCAGGTGTGAAACGGAAACAGCGGCACCTTCACCGCGAGCCCGAGAAAGATGCCGAAGAAGGCGAACCAAATTCCATTCCCGCCGAACAATCCGGTCTTCCCCATCTGCGCGAGCGCTGCGAAGTCGAACGTGCCGCGCGCGAAATAAATCCCGAGAAACGCGAGCAGCATCGCGATGCTTCCGAGGAAGGTATAAACGAAAAACTTCGTCGCAGCGCGGTCGCGATTTTCGCCGCCCCAGAGCTTAATGAGCAGGAACGACGGGATGAGACTCATCTCGTAAAAGAGGAACCAGAGGATGAAATTCTGCGCGGTGAAGGTGCCGTAGAGCGCAGCCTGCGTGAACAGCACAAGCGCGCAGAAGCCGCGCCCCATCCTTTGCGCGAGGAGCGCGAACGGAACCACGATCGACGTCAGCAAAACGAGGAGCAGGCTCAAGCCATCTACGCCCACGAGGTACTCGGCGCCGATCGCCGGAATCCACGTGTGACGCTCAACCATCTGCAGACCGCCGACCGCCGGATCGAAGTTTCGCCAAAGCAAAAGCGCGAGCAGCCCCGTGAGCAGATTGCAGCCGAGTGCCACGGCACGGGCGCGGCGCGACGGCGTGGCGCTAACGAGAAGTGCGCCCAGCAGTGGAATGACAATGAGCCCGCTGATCATCCCAGCCATGCGAAGAGAAGCAGAAGCGCGAGCATGCTGAAAGCAACGGCGCCGAGGTAAAATTGCACTTGTCCCGAATGCGCCGCGGCGAGGAAGCGCCCGAGCCCACGCGCGCGGGAGGATCCGCCATCCATCCCGGCGTTGATCGCGTGTTCATCGAACCCTTTGCTGAGCACGCCAAAAAATTGCCCGAGCCCGCCGCACGCGCGCACCAGTCCGTCCCACACATGCTGATCCATCCAATCGGAGAACCGCGCCGCGCCGCGCGCCAAAGCGATCACGGTGACGCCGTAAAGTTCATCGAGCCACATCCGGTTTTCGAGGAAGGCGAAGAGTGCGGGCTGAGCGCGTTGCAGCGGATCCGTCTCTCCGCTTCCGCGATAGAAGAAAAGGCCAAGGCCCACGCCCATCCCGACGAGGGCCAGGGAAATAAAGACGATCGGTTGCAACAGAAGACCGAGATGCAGTTCGACGGATTCGCCGCTGAGATAATCGTGCAGCCATGGCCAGGCCGGCGTAACCACGACGCTCAAGCCAATGGTGCAGACGGCGAGCACCACCAGCGGCCACGTCATAACGCGGGGACTTTCGTGCGCGTGCTCGGCTGCCGTCCGCTTCCCGCCGAAGAAGACGAAAATCATCTGCCGCGTCATGTAGAGCGCAGTCAGGACCACGCCGGCCATGGTCAGATAATGCGGCACGCGCGAGACGGACCATTGCGCGGTTGCGTGCAGGATTTCCTCTTTCGTCCACGCGCCGGAGAAGAAGAGCGGCACGCCGCTCAGTGCCATCATGCCGATCGCGTAGGTGAAAAACGTCGCCCGCATCGGCCCGCGCAGGCCGCCCATTTTGCGGATATCCTGCTCGTGATGCGTGCCGTGAATGATCGATCCGGCGCCGAGAAAAAGCAGTGCCTTGAAAAAGCCGTGCGCGAGCAGATGCATGATGCCGGCCGCCACGCCGCCTACGCCTAACGAGACCATCATGAGCCCAAGCTGGGAGACGGTGGAGTAGGCGAGGATGCGCTTAAGGTCGAACTGTGCGAGCGCGATGAGGGCGGAGATCAAAGCGGTGATGACGCCGATCCAAACGACGACGTTGAGCGATTGCGTCACCCCAGCGACGGCTCCGAACGAAAAGAGCGGGTAGACCCGCGCGACCAGGAAGACGCCTGCGGCGACCATGGTGGCCGCGTGGATCAAAGCGCTCACCGGAGTGGGGCCCTCCATCGCATCGGGCAACCAGACATGGAGCGGAAACTGCCCGGACTTGCCGACGGCGCCGCAGAAAATGAGGAGCGCGATAGAGGTGGCCGCGGCGCCGAGCCCGAGGAGCGCTGTGGTTTCCAGACAGCCCGCACCGTTATCGTAAAACAAAAGCGTACCGCTGCGGCCGTAAAGCCAAAGGAGGCCGAGGAAAAATCCGATGTCGCCGATCCGCGTGGTGATGAACGCTTTCTTTGCCGCCGCGGCCGCGCTCGGCCGTTCGATCCAGAAACCGATGAGCAGATACGAGGCGAGCCCGACCAGTTCCCAGCAGATGAATAACAGGAGCAGGCTGTTGGCGATGATCACGCCGAGCATGGCCGCGGTGAAGAAGGAAAGGTAAGCGAAGAAGCGGGTGAAGTTTTTGTCCTCGGCCATGTAGCCGACGCTGAAGACGAAAATCCACAGCGCCACGAAGGTGATCATCACGAGCATTGCGGCCGTGAGCGGGTCGAGCATCCAGCCGAGGCGAAGCGATTGCTCGCCAAAGTTGAACCAGGTGAAGTTGTGCACGGCGCGCCAGCCGGGCGCTTGCAGAGTCGGGACGAACGCGGAGACGGCGAGGGCGAAGGCGATGAGCTGCCCGCCGATCGCGAGCGCGGCGCTGGCTTTTCGGCGCGCGCTATTGAGGCTCAAGATGATGAGTGCAATCACCAGCGGGCACGCTGGGATGAGCCACAGGTTAGGGACGATCCAGGGCGTCATCCTTTAAGCTGGTCAAGCTTCTCCACGTTAGTGGTGCGGTAGTGGCGATAGACCGCGATGACGAGCGCGAGGCCAACGGCGGCTTCGGCTGCGGCGATGGCGATGGAAAAAATCGCGACCATCACGCCGGTCGGCGGTTGCGGCTGCGGACCGAAGCGCCAAAAGGCGACGAAATTTAGGTTGGCGGCCGCGAGCATCATTTCGATTCCGATGAGGATGAAGATGGCGTGCCGTCGGCTGAGCGCGGCAAGCAAGCCGAGACTGAAGAGCGCCGCGGAAACGATCAGGAAAAGCTGGAGAGTCGGAGTCACGGAATTTCGCGGTTCAACGTTTCTCTTCCATGACGAGGACGAGCGCGCCGATGAGCGCGGCGGTGAGGAGGACGCCGACGCACTGCAGCGGCCAGACATAATCGGTCATTAACATCTCGCCGATGCGCTTCACCGTCAGCGCCTCGATCGGCGCGGCGCCAGCGGCGGAGAGCGGCGTGCGCAGGATGGCCCAGAGCAGGGCGCCGAAGACGGCGAGCGCGAGGAGCGCTCCGCTCCACTTGAATGTGCCGGCCGATTCGTCGGCGGGACGGGTCAGCAAAATCGTGAAAACGATCAAAACCGCGACCGCGCCGACATAGACGAAGACCTGGACCAGTCCGACAAACTCCGCGCCTAACAAAAAGTAGAACGCAGCGAGGCCGAGAAATGCGACCACGAGACAGAGGGCGGCATGAATGAGTTTCGGCAAGGTGGCGGCCGCGAGCGCCGCCGCGAGGGTGCCGACGGTCAGGATGAGGAAGGCGGCTGCGCTCATTCGGCAAAACGATAGGTGCGCGGAGCAAACTTCTTCCCGGTTTCGAGAACGCGAGACAGGATGAGATAGGCGCTGCCGACCACGCCTAACGACCAAAGCCAGCCCGCCAAGCCACGTGCTTGATAATGCCAGATAGCGGCTGCGAGCAGGCAGACGAATGCCATCGGCAGCATGAAACGCCAGGCGAAGTTCATGACGTGATCCACCCGCATGCGCGGGAGCGTGCCGCGCAGCCAGATGAAGACGAAGAGGAGGACGCCCAGCTTGGCGAAGAACCAAACGTAAGACGGAACGAATTGCAGGAAGCCGAAGGGCGCGTGCCAGCCGCCGAGGAAGAGCGTGACGGCCAATCCGCTAATGGCGAACATTCCGAAATATTCGGCGAGGAAGAAGGTGGCGTACTTGAAGCCGGAATATTCCGTCATGTGGCCGGCGACGATTTCCGATTCGCCCTCGGGCACGTCGAACGGTGTCCGGTTCGACTCCACCAGACCTGAGACAAAGAAGAGCAGAAACGCAGCCGCGCCCCAGGGCGTGAGAACAAACCAGCGCGGCAAGATTCCGAACACATAGCCGTCCTGCGCGGCGACAATGGTGTCGGCCGAGAGCGAACCGACCACCATCACCACCGGGAGCACAGTGATGAGGAGCGGCAGTTCGTAGCTCACCATCTGCGCGATCGCACGCATGGCGCCGAGCATGGAGAATTTATTGTTACTGCCCCAGCCGGCCATGAAAACGGCCAGCTCGGTGGCGGAGCCGACGGCGAAGAAAAACAGAATCCCGCCATCGATCGCGAGCAGCGTCATGTTGCGCCCGTAGGGAATAACGGCGAGCGCGAGAATGGTCGGCGCGGCGACCATGATGGGCGCGAGGAAATGCACTACCTTGTCCGCGCGGAGCGGGACGATGTCTTCTTTAATGAGAAGCTTGATCCCGTCCGCCACGGGCTGGAAGAGACCGAATGGGCCAACGCGATTCGGGCCGTAGCGATTTTGGATGCGGCCGAGAATCTTGCGCTCCATGACGGACATGAGAGCGAAGAGCGACAGGAATACTGCCAGCATGGCGGAAATGCTGAGGAGACTGGACGCGATCATCTGCGCCCAATCCGGCGCGCCGGAGAGGAGCGAGAGCACCCATTGCTTCGCATGAACGAAAATCTGGTCGAGTGAATCGCGCACCAGCCCGCAAGGAAAGCGACCCGCGAAATTTTAGGCAAGGCTGGAATAGCGTCGGCGAGTTCCACGGGCCAGGCGATTTTTTTTGCCGATCGCAAAGGCCCCGCTACAGTCCGCGACCAATGAAAATCAAAAACGTCCTCTTCACGCTTTCCGCAGCCGCGCTTGTCCTCGTCTCCACCGCTTTCGCGGGCGATATGAAGAAGGAGATCGTGGGCAAATGGGCCGATGCCGACGGCGTTGAGAATATCGAATACAAAGCCGACGGCACCTTCGTCGAGACGATGGCGGGCGGCGATGTGATCAAGGGCAAGTATTCCTTTCCGGACGACAAGAGCATCAAGGTCGAGTTCGAAGGCCCCATGTCCGCCGCTGGAGCAGTCGTCTCTCCGATCGCGATCAAAGGCGACGAAATGTCGGTCACTGGCGTCGACGGCTCGAGCGTCATGACCTACAAGCGGCAGAAGTAATCACGGCTGCAGCCCTTCAGTACCGGACGGGGCATCGTTGCGGATCACAGCGGATGTCTGATCCGCGCGATCGTCCGACTTGCCGGGAGTAAAGGAAGAGCGGAAAGTGCCCGCGTCCGCATCCTGCGATGGATCGGACCAGCACGAATGCCGGCATAGCTCAGTTGGTAGAGCAGCTGATTTGTAATCAGCAGGTCATCGGTTCGAGCCCGATTGCCGGCTCTCCTCTCCTCCGCTTCCTAGAAGTGCGACGGCGCACGCTGGAGCATTTTCCCGCGGCCAAATTTGCCGACGAATTTTCCGTCGCGCACCGCCACTTCGCCCCGCACAGTCACCACGCTCGGCCGGCCTTGGTATTCCCAGCCTTCGAAGGCGCTGTAGTCCACGTTCATCGACTGCGTCTGGGCCGAGATCGTGCCGCGATACTCGGGATCGTAAACCACCAGATCTGCGTCCGCGCCGACCTGGATGGCGCCTTTTCGCGGGAAGAGTCCGAAGAGTTTGGCGGCGTTCGTGCTCGCGACGTTGACGAACGTGTTCAGATCGAGCTTCCCGGTTTTCACGCCGTGGGTGAAGAGCAGGTTCACGCGCTCTTCGAGGGAAGGGATGCCGTTGGGGATCTTCGTGAAATCGTCGCGGCCCATCGGCTTCTGGGTTTCGAAATCGAAAGGCGCGTGATCGGTTCCGACCGTCTGGATTTCGCCCGCGCGCAGCGCATCCCACAGCACGGCTTGATTGCGCTTGTCGCGCAACGGCGGCGACATGACGTATTTCGCACCTTCGAAATCCGGCTTCTCGGCATCGGTTTTATCGAGCACGAGATATTGAATGAGCGTTTCAATCGAGACATTGACGCCGCGCTGCCGCCCCGCGAGCGCTTCGCGCAGAGCTTCGTCGCAACTCAGATGGACGATGTAAACGTGCGCCCCGGTCATCTCCGCGAAGGTCATGAGATGATGCACGCCCTCGGCTTCGACCAGCGGCGGTCGGCTTTCGTGATGCTGCTCCGGGCCGGTCAAGCCCGCGCCTAACAACTCCTGCTGCCGCTCGGCCACGAGCGTTTCGTTCTCGCAATGCGCGGTGACGATGACGCCCAGCTCCTTCGCCAGCTTGAGCGTGTGATAGAGCTCCGCGTCGTCGATCCCGAAGGCGCCCTTGTAAGCGAGGAAGATCTTGAAGGACGAGATCCCAGCCGCCACGATCTCGCGCAGTTGCGCGGCATGCTCCGCGTCGAAGCGCGTCACCCCCATGTGGTAGGTGTAATCGCAGGCGGCTTTGCCGACCGCTTGCTCCTGCCAGAGCGCGAATCCCTCGGCCGCGCTCATGTCGCGCGCCGGGCAGACCATTTCGAAAATTGTCGTCGTGCCGCCGATCAAGGCCGCCTTGCTCGCCGTCTCGTAGGTGTCCTTCGCGAACGCACCCATAAAGGGCAGATAGATGTGCGTGTGCGGATCGATGAAGCCGGGGAAAACATACTTCCCGCTCGCATCGATCACTTCCGCGTCCGGTGGCGCATCGAGGTGCGGATCGATGCGCGTGATCGTATCGCCTTCGCAAAGAATATCGGCATGATAGCGTGCGTCACCGGTGACGATCTCGCCGTTCTTAATGAGCAGGCTCACTTTTTCCACACGTCCCCAACGCCCTCGCCGAACCAGCGCGTGCTCACGACTTTTTGTTGCGTGTAAAACTGCACGCCTTCCTTCCCCTGAATGTGCAGGTCGCCGTAGAACGACTCGTCCCAGCCGGTGAACGGAAACATCGCCATCGTCGCCGGGACCCCGACGTTGATCCCGACCATACCGGCCTTCACGCGATGTTTGAACTCGCGCGCGGCCTTGCCGGAGTTGGTGAAAATGGCGGCGCCGTTGCCGTAAGAAGATTTGTTCGCGAGTTGGATCGCGTGCTCGAGGTCTTCCATCCGCATGACGTTGAGCACCGGCCCGAACACTTCTTCGCGCGCGATCTCCATCTCGTCCTGCACCTGATCGACAATTGTCGCCCCGACGTAAAACCCGTTCGGCGCCTCCGAGACTTTTATGCTGCGGCCATCGGCAATAATTTTCGCGCCCGCCTTCTCGCCTTTCGCGACCAAGCTCAAGACGCGTTCGCGATGTTGCGCCGTGATTACCGGGCCCATGTCCGGCTGCGCTTCCCGATCCGTCGGGCCGACTTTGATCGCGCGTGCCGCTTCGACCAATGACGGCAAAAGCAGGTCGGCCGCTTTCCCTACGGTCAGCGCCGTCGAACCCGCCATGCAGCGCTCGCCTGCGCAACCAAACGCCGCCGTGCTCAGCGCTTCCACCGTTTTGGCGACGTCGGCATCGGGCATGACCACGATGTAATTTTTCGCGCCGCCATTCGCCTGCACTCGTTTGCCGTGCCGGGTGCCAGTTTCGAAAATGTATTTCGCCACCGGCGATGAGCCGACGAAGGAAATCGCGCGCACCTTCGGATGCGTCAGCAAAGCGTCCACGCATTCGCGTCCGCCATGGACGACGTTGAGCACGCCCTTGGGCAGGCCGGCTTTTTCCAGCAGTTCAATCAGCAGCACCACCGTCAGCGGCACCTTCTCGCTCGGCTTGAGCACGAAGGTATTCCCGCACACGAGCGCGAGCGGAAACATCCACATCGGCACCATCGCCGGAAAATTAAACGGCGTGATGCCGACGCAAACGCCAAGCGGCTGGTGCATCGTCTCGCAATCCACCCCGCGCGCGAGATTCTCCAACGTATCGCCCATAAGCAAAGTGGGCGCGGAGCAGGCGTACTCGATGTTCTCGATCCCGCGGAAAACGCTGCCGCGCGCTTCGGCCAAAGTCTTCCCGTGCTCGCGCGAAACGCTCTGGCAGATGCGATCGAAATTCTCCTCGATCAGCTGGCGATATCGGAAAAATAATCGCGCGCGTTCGATCACCGGCGTATCGCGCCAGGCCGGGAACGCCGACGCCGCCGCCTCGACCGCATCGTTGACCACGTCCGCGCCGCACATCGGCACCTCCGCGATCGTCTCGCCGCGTGAGGGATTGAAGACGGGCGACGTGCCGTTGCCGTGACGGGCGCTCCATTCGCCGCCGATGAATGTGGGACAAGCGGTAAGACTCATGCCTTACTTTCGCGCCAAAGCGTCCGACTGCTTCACGAAATCGTCGCCGCTCCATTGATCATCCGCGCGCACCATCTTCTTCGCGGCGGTTTCTTCAGCAGCGGCTTTGTCGCGCGCTTTGCGTTCGCCCTGCATGCGGACCAACTCGGCGTGCGTCGTGAAGTAGTCGAGGCTCTTGCCTTTGAAATCGGCCAGCGTCTCGAATTTATGTTTCTCCATGAACGCGAGCAGCTCGTCGCACATCCGCTTCACCGAGTCGTAGCCGAACTTCATCACGCCGGTGCAGACCTGCGTGGTGTCCGCGCCTAACAAGATGAATTGCGCGGCATCGCCGCCGCTTTCGATCCCGCCGATGCCGGACACGCTGCGTCCGGGAAATTCGCTCCGGATCATGGTCGCGATCTCCATCACCATGCGCAGCGCGATGGGGCGGACGGCCTTGCAGGAATAACCGCCCGGCGTGGTGAACCCTTCCACCGTCGGCTCCGGGCGCAGCGTCTCCAGGTTCACGCCCATGACGCTGCGGATGGTGTTGATCGCGCTCACGCCCTGGCAACCGCCGCGGAACGCCGCCCGGCTCGGCTCGGTGATGCGCGTGACGTTCGGCGTCATCTTCGCCCAGACCGGCTTCTTCGCCGCCGACATGACCCAGCCGCACACCTCCTCCACGATCTCGGCGTTCTCGCCCATGGCCGCGCCCATCTTCCGCTCGGGCAAGCCGTGCGGGCAGGAGAAATTCAGCTCGAACGAATCCACGCCCGCGCCCTGGCAACGCTCCACGATCTCGATCCACGCATCGCGATTGTACTCCTCCATGATCGACGCGATGAGGACGCCATCCGGGTGCATGTCCTTGCACTTCTTGAATTCATCGAGCCAGATCTCGAACTTCCGGTCGCTGATCAGCTCGATGTTTTCCCAGCCGATCACTTCCTTCCCGTCGCTCGGAGTGGAACTTCGCGTAGCGCGGCGCGACGTTGACCACCTTCGACGAATCGAGGCTGACCGTTTTCGCAATGACCGCGCCCCAGCCTTCGCGAAAAGCGCGGCTGATGACGTTGAGGTTTGTCCCGGGCGGGCCGGAGCCGATGACGAAGGGATTCGGAAGCTGGAGACCGTCGACGGTGGTGGCGAGCGTTGGCATAGGAAGCGGGGTTCGCCATCTTGTTAGCGAAGGTGAACGACAAACTCGATACAAAATTGCGCGCCCAATCCCGCTCCTGGCGGCAGTGGGGCGAAGGGCTGGAGGCGGAGGCGGTGCAACAGATGGCGAACGCCTGTGCATTGCCGGTGTCGTTAGCCGGAGCGCTCATGCCGGATGCGCATGTTGGCTATGGTTTGCCCATCGGCGGCGTGCTCGCGACCGATAACGCCGTCATCCCCTACGCCGTCGGCGTAGACATCGCGTGCCGGATGAAGCTGACCGTCTTCGATCGCAAAGCGAACACGATCGCCGGCACGAAAGATCGGCTGGCGAACATCATCGAACGCGAAACGCGTTTCGGCATTGGCTGCGAATTCAAAGAGCGCGCGCAATCACGAAGTGATGGAGGAGGACTGGAGCGTCTCGCCCGTGACGCAGCGGATGCGCGACAAAGCCTGGGCGCAGCTCGGCACGAGCGGGAGCGGAAATCACTTCGTCGAGTTCGGCGCCTTCACGCGCCACCGAGGAATCGTTAGGCCTGCCCGCGGGCGAATACATGGCGCTTCTCACCCACAGCGGATCGCGCGGGACTGGCGCGCAGGTTTGCCAGCATTACAGCCGCCTCGCGATGGACCGCCACCAGGAGCTGCCGAAGCAACTCAAGCATCTCGCCTGGCTTTCGCTCGAGGAAGAAGCCGGCCAGGAATATTGGAACGCGATGAACTTGATGGGCCACTACGCCGCCGCCAATCATGCCCTCATCCACAAACATATCGCGCGCTCGTTAGGCGCGGAAGTGCTGCTCGACCTCGAGAACCACCACAACTTCGCCTGGAAGGAACGCCATGCGATTGACGGCACCGAGCGCGACGTCATCGTCCACCGCAAAGGCGCCACGCCCGCCGGCGCCGGCGTGCTCGGCATCATTCCCGGCTCCATGGCGTCGCCCGGGTTCGTCGTGCGCGGGAAAGGCCAGGCGGAATCGCTCGCCAGCGCCTCGCACGGCGCCGGTCGCGTTATGAGTCGGACCAAAGCGAAGCAATCCTTCACCTGGAGCGCGGTGAAAAAGCTGCTCGCCGAGCGCGAGAGTCACCCTGCTCAGCGCTGGTCTCGATGAAGTGCCCGGCGTTTACAAAGACATCGAAAAAGTCATGGCCGCGCAAACCGACCTCGTCGACGTCCTCGGCCGCTTCGATCCGAGGCTGGTCAAGATGTGCCCCGCCGGCGACCGCGCGGAGGACTGACGATTCGAGCCCGCCGCGCGCGCTGCTTGCGGTGAAAAGAAAGAAGACACGCGCGTTTGACTCGCCCCACGTTTCTCTAAGAGCTTCTCTCGACGTTATGCCCGTTTTCTATCTCGTTTACGTCAGCATCGCTGCCGAAGAGTTTGAAGCGGACGCTTTACTCGAAATCCTGCGCGCGAGCCGCGAGAACAACACCCGCGACGGTGTCACCGGAATCCTGCTCTACAAAGAGCGCCGCTTCATGCAGCTGCTCGAAGGCGAAGAGAAGATGGTTCGCGCCACCTATGCCCGCATCGTGCGTGATTCCCGCCATCGCGACGTCACGATTCTGATCAAGGGGAACCAGCCGGAACGCGACTTCGCCGATTGGTCGATGGCTTTTCAGGATCTCGACCAGGAAACCGCCAGCCACACGGCCGGCTATTCCCAGTTCATGAACGATACGCTTTCGGCCTCCGACTTTGCCTCTGATCCGTGGCGCGCACATCAGCTTCTGCGCATCTTTCGCCGCATCTAGCGCGGGAGGACGCTCAGTGAAATTGTCCACCGCTATCAATCAAGTGCGGCCTTGGAGGCTATCTCGCAGCGATCCAGCTCATCGCGTTGTCGGCTAATTTGTCGAAGGCGCGCACAGCCAACTCCAGGTGCTCTTCTTTGGTGTCTTCGATTTTGTTGTGACTGATGCCGTGCAGGCTTTGCACGAACATCATGATGGTCGGAATGCCGGCGCGGGCGACTTCGGCGGCATCGTGTAGTGGTCCGCTAGGGAGACGATGGGGTTTGGCGCCGGTTTCGGCGATCGCGGCATCGCTCAGAGCGATGAGTTCTTCGTTGAACAAGATCGGCGCGATGTTCCAGAGGCGTTCCCAAGTGACGGTGACGTTTCCTTCCTCGGCGAAGCGTTCGACTGGCTTCCTGCGCGGCGCGCAACATGGCGGCAAGGGCAGCGGCATCGAGGTGGCGTTGATCGAGAGTGATCCGGCATTCTTCGACGATGCTGGTGACGAAGCCGGGCTTGGTGGTGCAGGAGCCGATGGTGCAGACGCCGCCGTGTTTTTCGGCGATGCGGTAGATCTCCAGCCCCATTTTCGCGGCGGCGAGGAAAGCGTCCTTCCGCCGATGCATGGGCGTGCTGCCGGCATGCGCGGCCTGGCCGTGGAAGGTGAGAGCGTGACGCTCGACGCCGAAGGTGCCGAGGACGGTGCCCAGCGGGAGGTCGAGATCGAGCAGGACGGGGCCTTGCTCGATGTGCAACTCGAGATAAGCGGCGGCGTTTTTCAGTTCCTTCCCGCATTCTTTCACGCGCTCGAAGTCGATCCCGTTCTCTTTCAATGCTTCGAGTAACGAAACGCCTTCGCTGTCTTTCAGGCCACGAGCCTCGTCCATGTCGAGGTTGCCGGAGCAGGCGCTGGAACCGAAGAGGCTCTTGCCGAAGCGCGCGCCTTCTTCATCGGCCCAATCCACCAGCCGGACGGTGACTGGCGGACGCCCGTCGTATTCGGCATTAATGCGGCGCAGGATCTCGACGCCCGCGAGGACGTTGAGGCAACCATCCAGCCAGCCGCCATTGGGCACGCTGTCGATGTGGCCACCGATGAGGAGAGCTTTTTCGGACTCGCCCGGGAGGGTGGCCCAGAGGTTCCCGGCTTCGTCGCAATGCATCTCGGCGGGGATGGCCTCCAGTTTGGCTCGGAGCCATTCACGAGCGCCGGCCCAGAGGCCGGTGAAGGCGATGCGCTGGGCGCCGTTTTCGTCGCCGGTGGTGGAGCGCAGTTCCTTCAGTTCGGCGATGGTGCGTTGTGGGTCGAGCATGGGGGTTACTCCGGTGCGGTCGGGCTGGCGGATCACGATTTCTCCGCGTCGCGGCGGCGGAATCCAGTTCCCAGAGAAGCCAGTCATCGTTGGTGACGTAGCGCTTGAGCTTGTTATCCCAGCGCTGCGGCACTTCCTGGGAAAGCTTTTCGAGGAAGGGGAGGAGCGGATTTTGCGGCGGATGCTGGGCTTCGCGTTCGTCCATCGGGATGGGCTTCCAATCGAAGCGTTCGCGGTAGGCGGCAAAGCCGAAGCCATCGAAGAAATTCCCGCTGCCGATGAGCGGCATGTACCAGAGGCTGGGAATCCCGCGCGGGTTGGGTTTGATCGGGACTTCGCTGGCGAGTTTTTCGAGGAGCGCCGCGCCTTTCGGATCATCACGCAGATGCTCGGAGAGCTCGTCAAAAGCGGGAAACGTGACCGGTGGACTAACGAAGAGGACGGGCTTGGCCTGTTGGCGGGAGAGGATGATTTCGTGCGCGGTGCCGACGCTGTAAATATTCGTCGGGCACCAGGCGATGGTGAAGTCGCTCGTATCGACCATGCGCAAATCGATGTGGAGTGTTTCCCAGAACTTCTCGGCGCACTGCGAGCGAGTCTCGTCGCCGCTTTGGCCAGGGGCGAAGGTCCAGGTGTCGCGGACATCGATCGTGTTGACATCTTCGAGGCCGTATTGATGGAGGCCGCGCACGGCTGGCTTGAACCAGGGATCGAAGACGACTGAGCCAAACGAGCGCAGGAAATCGCCCACGCGATTGCGCCAGCCGGTCGTCTTTTCTTCGAGGCGCGAGGCCACGAAATCCATCGGGCCGGAAAGGTAAATGCGCGCGCCGCGGAGGTGGTTGGTGGACTTCATCGGGATCGCCCGCGGTTGTCTTTCCTCGCAGCGCATCCGGCGCGGCTGAAGAAAGATTGAGCGATCATGGTCCCCTGAGTCGAGGGCCAGTTTCCGCTAGCGCCGCGGAGAAGCGAGACAAAACGTCCGGCGGCTGGCGACGGCCGAAGATCGATTGAATTTTTTCCGCCAGCCGGCGGTCGAACTTAGGCCCAGGACATTTTCGCTTCTCCGAACCAGGAGGATTTCACGGCGAAACCAAACCCCTCTCATGGCACGCACTGTTTATCTCAATCGTTACCGCATCGTCGCGAACGACGAAGGCGCGCCTATCGAGCTACGACGCCACGGCGCCGCAGTGACATACAAGGCGGAGGATATGCACTCGGGCAAAGAGGTCGCGCTCGAAGTGGTCCCCGTGCCCACGCTGGAGGCTGGCGGCGCTGGAGGAGATCGAGCGCGCCGCGGAGGCAGCGCAGCAGATCGACCACATCAATATTCCGAGCCTGCATGCCTTCCGCGCGGAGGATGAGGAACTGCTCTACGTCTCGGAATATTTCATCGGCACGCCGACAGACGCCTGGGTAAAAATACATGGCCCGCTCCCAGTCGGCGCCGTCTTGCGCATCGCGTTGCAAGTGGTGAGCGCGCTCGGCGCAGCCGCTTTCCGCAGTCTCGCTCCTCGCGCGCTGCATCCGGGCAATATCGTCCTCGTCCCTGGCCAGACGGCAGCGGGCGAATGGCCGTTGGTGAAAATGCTCGGATTAGTAGGCGGCGGGAGTTCTTTGGTGGAGGCGGGATTGGCGCCGGAATTTGTCAGTCCGGAACAACTCGCCGATGGCAAGGTTGGTTTTGAGTCAGCGATTTACTCGCTCGGCGCGACGCTGTGTTTTCTCCTGAGCGGAGCCGTGCCGCCGAGTGGGGAAGGCCGACGGCGGTTGAGTGGCCTGCCGCATTCGGTGGCCGATTTGCTCGAACGAATGATGGAGCCGAACCCGGACGATCGCCCGCGCGATCCGGTTGTGTTGCAGGAGCAAATCCGAGATTGCTTGGAAGGGTTGGAGCTACGGGAGATTGCGGAACGCGCGATCGTTCCTCCGCCAGCCCAGCCCGTCGCTCCAGCGATGGAGCGTGCGCCACGGCGGCCGATGCGGTGGCGACCGCTGGCCGTGGCCGCAAGCGTGATTGCCGTGGCGGCGCTGGCTTTTGCGTTTCTGTCAGCGAGGTCGCACAGGGATGAGCCGATCGGAATTCCAATCGGCGTGGCCTATCCGACCGCGCCGCCGCTCGCCGCTCCGATCGCCACCGCCACGCCTGAGCCAGCACAACTCGTGGTTAGTAATAACGAGACGCCGTCCGCGGAAAGCTGAACCGAACCCACCCGCGGAAGGACCGAATGAGACTTCCGCGCCGCCCAGCTATGCCGCAACGCAGCCGACCACAGAACGTCAGCTCGATGCCAACGAAAATCGCGCGCCCACGCCGTCGCCGGCACCAGAGGAAACCCCAGTCGTCCAGATGCTAGAGGTGCGCAAAGCCTTGCCGGCGCCGGAAGTGGAGGAGAAGCCTCGCAAACTCGCCCGCGTTCGGCAGCGCCGAATGAATGGTCGCGAAGTGCGCGCGGCCGAGCCGGTGAAGAATGTCCGGCCGCGGCGTCTACTGGACCCAGGGGAGCCTCCGCGGTTTATCGGGGTGGCGCCCGACGGGTCGCCTATTTTTGATCCGGGGACCGCACCCGTTTTCGGGCCGGAGCCCTAGGCCTCTACGTGCCGGGCGCGATCTTCTTCCGCGGCGCGGACTTTATCGGAAGCGACCCGGCGGAGATTGGCGGTGAGGCCGATCTTCGAGAGCGTCCAGATGATCCATTTCGTCGGATCGAACTCCCAAGGCTTCACGCCATTGCGGTAATCGAACTGAAATTCGTGGTGATAGTTATGGTAGCCCTCGCCGAAGGTGAAGAGGGCAAGGAGGTGGGAATCGCGCGCGCTGCAGCGATCGGAATACGGCTGCCGCCCGAGCGTGTGGCAGGCGCTGTTGATGAGGAAGGTGCAATGCTGAAGCACGGTGACCCGGGCCACGCCCGCGATGAGAAACCCGCCGAGCGCGCCGACCGCGCCATCCCAGAACCAACCCGCGACCGCCGGCAGAACAAAGGCGACCACAACGGCGATGAGATGGATGTAGCGATGTTGCCACATGACGAGCGGGTCTTTCTTCAAGTCGTTCACATTATCGAAGGGCGGCTCCGGGCTCATTTTGAATAAGAGCCAGCCGATGTGCGCGTAGAAAAAGCCTTTCGAGATGTCGTAGGGGTCGTCGTCGTGATCGACATGTTTGTGGTGGCGGCGATGTTCGCTCGACCACATCAGGACAGAATTTTCGAAAGCGCCGGCGCCGAAGATGAGGGTGAAGAGGCGGACCGGCCACGCGGCCTTGAAAGCGATGTGCGAGAAGAGCCGATGATAGCCGAGGCTAATGCTGAATCCGCTCGCGCAGAAGAAGACGAAGAAGAGGATGAAGTGGAAGCGGTCCACCCCGAAGGCCCAGAGATATAGCGGGACGGCGGTGACGGTAAGGAGCGCGGTCCCGATGAGAAAGGAACTGGTAATCCAGTTAATCCGATGACGCGGGACGTGGCAGAGAGTCCTCTCAGGCTGCAGCGACCGCTGATTAGGCGACGGCGGGGCCACGGGGGCGTTGGCGGAAGAGGCGACGCTGCGCTCGGATTCTAGGGATGAAACAGGCACTGGAGATGATCGGTTATCCGACGCATAAAGCAATCAGCGCGCCGCGCTCACCACACGAATTTTTGCGCAGCCAGAAAAATTGCAAAGCGAGGAGAATGGCGAGGCTCAGTTCGCCAAACAGCGAGAGGCTGAGATGGCTCCGCCAGCCTGCCCACGCTTTCACCTGGGACGAGGAGCAGATCGTCAGGACGCGCGATTACAAGGTCCAGAAGAGTCGGAGGGTCAGCAATACCGCCACTGTCAGCACCACGGTGAGACCGGTGCCGACTTTTACGAAATCCATGAACCGATATTTCCCTGGTCCATAGACGAGAATGCACGACGGCTCGAAGGGAGTGATGAACGAAACCGAGGCCGCCAGCATAATGCCAATGGCGAAGGTGCGTTCGTTCGCGCCCAGTTGATGCGCCGCTTTGATTGCCACCGGCAACACCACCAGCGCCGCGGCGGCATTCGACATCGGCTGCGTGAGAATAATTGTGAGCACAAAAAATCCGCTCAAAATTCCCAGCGCGCCGAAAGGCTGGAACCACGTCACCACCAGATTGGCCAGATAACCCGCGGCGCCGGTGTTCTCCATCGCAGTCCCGAAGGCCGTCATTCCCCCGATGAGCACGAGCAGGCGCCAATCGACGAATTCGTAAGCGCGCTCCACACTGATGCAGCGCATCAAAATCGTCAGCACGCCAGCCGCCAAGAAGGCGATGGAAAGCGGCAGCCAGCCTAACCCGCCCGCGATGACGGCAGCGGCAAAGACGCCCACCGCGAACATGCCTTTGCGCGGATGATAGAGCGGCTCATTTACTTCCCCGAGCAGCGAAAGGCCGGGATGGCTGCGCAAGCCATCGATGCGCGCGCTTTCTCCTTGCACCAAAAGCAGATCGCCCACGCGCAGGATGGTGTTGCCCATCTGCTCGCGGATGGAGTGGCGATGCCGATAAATGGCGAGCGCGGTGAGGCCGTAGTATTGCCGGAAGTTCGCGTCGCGCAGCGTGCGCCCGGCCAGATCGCTCTGCGGCGTGAGCAACACCTCCGCAATGCGCATTTCCGAGCTTTCCAAGTCGAGATCGCCGAGGCTGAACTCCGGTTTGATCTCGATCCCCTCGATCTTCTTCACCTTCATCAAGGTGTCGGCCTTCCCTTCCACCAAAAGGGTGTCGCCTTCGTCGATCAGGATGTTGCGGCCCGGGGCGATCTCGCGGCCCGCCCGAATGATTTTCAGGATGCGAAATTCGAGCACGTTCAAATCGGAGTCGTAGCTCTTTTGTCCGATCAAGGGCGATTCCGGGAGGACGATGATTTCGCTCACGTATTCGCGCATGGCGTAGTTCGCGGTCAGGCTGGCCTCGGGGTGTTCCGGCAAGAGACGGCGGCCCACGAACATCATGTAAAGCATGCCGACCGCGACGATGATGAGTCCGATGGGCGTGATCTCAAACATCCCCAGCTCGGGCATGCCCGCCTTCTTGATGTAGCCGCTCACGGCCACGTTGGTGGAGGTGCCGATGAGGGTGCAAGTGCCGCCAAGAATGGAGGCGAAGGCGAGCGGCATGAGCAGACGCGACGCGGCGACCTTGGCCCGCCGCGCCAAACCGACAACGGGCGGCAGGAACATCGCCGTCACGGTCGTGTTGTTCATGAATCCCGAAACCGCCGCGGTGCTCCCCATGAGGAGCAAGAGCAGGCGATGCGGATTGGCCCCCGCCATTTTCAAGAGCCGCGCGCCTAACAAGTCCAGGACTCCGGTTTCCTGGAGCGCCCCGCTGATGACGAAGATCGCGCCCAGAATGATGATGATGTCGCTGCTGAAACCTTGAAACGCCTCCTGCGGCGTGAGCACGCCGCCGACCACGAGCGCGATCAGAAGCATGAACGTGATGAGATCGACGGAGATCCGCTCTGTCGCGAAGAGCACGATCGCGATAACCAAAAGCGCCAGAACGAAAACAATAGGCAGCGTCATGGGAAGAAGCGGATCTGGAATGGCGCGCCGAGTTTCGGCCGGGGCATGATGACCATAAGGCGGCGAACGGGGAAGGAAATCCGCGCGCTGCTTTCCGCAACCGAGATTTGGCGCGCCGCGGTCGCCGCGCCATCCCGATGTAATCGCGCGCTCCGGCGCCTGCGATGGCGCGCACCCGCTTGACTTTCGCGACGGCGCGGCCGGTACTGCGCTTGTTGAAGCTCTCCTACTTGTTTCCGGCGCCAATGGGTCGCTCGTTTCTCCTCGCCATGACTCTCGGCCTCGTTGCCGGCTGCGATTCGAGCGACGAAGCGATCAGCGCCTATCGTGCGCCAAAAGAACCTCCGCCGCAGAACGCGGGACGACAGGCCGGCGCGACCACCGCGCCGCCAGGGTTGCATTGGAAAGCGCCTAGCGGGTGGGAGGAGCAGCCGGCCTCCGGTTTCCGCAAGGGCAGCTTCCTCATCCGCGGACAGGATGGCCAGACGGCCGACGTCTCGATCATTTCCTTCCCCGAGGAAGCGGGCGGATTACTCGGCAACGTGAACCGCTGGCGCGAACAATTGAAACTCGCTCCCGTGGCGACAGAAGCCGACGCCGGCGCGCCGTTCCGAGTGAGCGCGGGCGAGGTGTTCTTCGTCGACATCGTGAGCGAACAGCCGCTCGCGTCTGACAGCACAAAGTCTCGCATCCTGGGCGGGATCTTCCCGGTCCCAGGCGAGACCTGGTTTTTCAAAATGCTCGGCCCGGACGAGTTGGTCGCCTCGCAGCGCGATACCTTTAAGCAATTCCTCGAAAGCGTGCACGCGGCCCAGGATGGCCATGCGCACGGCCCGGCCGACGCCGGCCAAAGCACGAACGCGCCCACCGCGCACGCGCCCGAGACCACCGCTCCACCTCCGCCGCGTTACACGCTTCCTCCCGGTTGGGAGGAGAAACCGCTCACGCCCATGCGCGTGGCCAGCTTCAAAGCCAGCGCGGCAAACGGGAAAGAGATCGATATCTCGGTTGTCTTCCTGGCCGGCGCAGCTGGCGGCGATCTCGCGAACGTCAACCGCTGGCGGGATCAGGTGAAACTGCCGCCGATCAACGAGGCCGCGCTTCAGGAATCCGTCGAGCACATCATCGCGGATGGTCACGATTTCCTGGTGGTCGATCTCGTCAGTCCAGAACCGATCGGCGAGCAAAAGGAAAAGCAGCGCATCATCGCTGCGATTCTGGACGAGCAAGGCAGCTCGTGGTTTATCAAGATGACTGGTGAAGACGCGGCCGTGGCTTCGCAGAAAAACGCCCTGGCCGATTTTCTTCGCAGTCTAAAACTTCACTGAAGATGCACGCGCCCGCCTCCACCTCCACTTTCGCAAAATCACCGCTGCGCGCGCTCGCTTCCCTCCGCCTCACCGTGATCTGTCTCGCGCTGGGGATGCTGCTCGTCTTCCTCGGCACCCTCGCGCAGGTCCATCTCGGCATTCACGCCGTGCAGGCGAAATATTTCCAAAGCCTCTTCGTCTATTGGTCGCCGGCCGGCGCCAGTTGGGGCATCCCGATTTTGCCCGGCGGCTATCTGCTGGGCTGCGTGCTGCTGGTGAACCTCATCGCCGCGCACGCCACCCGTTTCCAATTATCGAAAAAGAAAGCCGGCATCATTTGCCTGCATCTCGGCGTTATTCTTTTGCTCATCGGGCAATTGCTCACCGGTCTTTACGCGCGCGAAACCCAAATGCGCATCGATGAAGGCCAGACTCTCGGCTACTCCGAAGCTTCGCGCGAAGTGGAGCTGGCCGTGCTCGACGTGACGAACCCGGACTACAACGAAGTGGTCGCCATCCCGGAAGCCCGCGTCGCGCGCGGGGGGACCATTCAGCATCCGTCCCTCCCGTTTACCCTCCAGATCAAACGCTTCCTGCCCAATGCGCGCCTTGCCATGCGTTCGCAGGTGCCAAACGCTCCACCTTCCGAAGCCACCGCCGGTGCCGGCCCCAGCATCGCCGTCGCGGAAGTTCCGCGCACGGTGAAAGATGACGAACGGGACCTGACCGCCGCTTTCGTTGAGTTGGTCGGACTGCAGGGCTCGTTAGGCACGTGGCTCGTTTCGAACGCCATCTCCGATCCGCAAGGGTTTACCCTCGGCGATCGCAGCTACGAATTGGTCATGCGTCAGCGGCGTTTCCCGAAGCCGTTTGCGCTCACCTTGCTCGATTTCAAACACGACCTCTACGCCGGCACCGAGATCCCGAAGAACTTCTCCAGCCGCGTCCATCTGGTCGATCCGCAACGGAACGAAGATCGCGAAGTGCTCATCTCGATGAATGATCCGCTGCGCTACCGCGGCTTCACTTTTTACCAATCCGGTTTCGACAATAACGACACCACCACCATCCTTCAGGTGGTCAAAAATCCAGCCATGCTCCTGCCCTACATCGCCTGCGGTCTGGTCGCGCTCGGGCTCACCTTGCAGTTCTCCATGCATCTCTTTGGCTTCGTCAGAAAGGCCCGATGAAAAAGCCCGCCCTCATCCTCTGGCTCGTCCTGCTCGCGACCGCGCTCTACATCGTCGCGCCGCTTTTTCGGCACGATGTGCGCAACGGTTTCGCGATCGAAAAATTCGGCCGTCTCCCCGTTCTCCTCAACGGTCGGATCAAGCCGCTCGATACCGTGGCGCGCAATTCCCTCCTCATCATCCACGGCAAACAGACGCTGCGGCTCGAGCACGAAACGCTCACCCCGATGGCTTGGCTGACCGAAGTCCTCTTCCAACCCAGCGACGCCGAAGTGCGAAAGCTCTTCGTGATCCGCAATCCGGAGACGCTGGCCGCGCTCGGCTGGACCCCGGGGACGGAGAAGTATTTTTCTTTCCGCGAACTCTTCCCACACGTCCAGGTGATCGAACAGCAGGCGCTGCTCGCGAACAAAGTGGACGCACAACTGCGCTCCCCGTTTCAGCGCGACATCATGAAGTTCTACGAGCGGCTAACCTTGTTTCATCGACTCGAAAACACTCTGGAAATCTCCGGCACGGACGACTTCCGGGCGGTGATCGACGATCTGCAAAAGAACGTTCGGCCTTCTCCGATTCCAGTAAACAGCGGCATCTCACCCGAGCAGCTCCAGAACCTCAGCACCCTTTCCGAAACCGGCTATTTCTTCCCCATCCCGCCCTTCCCGCCGACGGATGATCCGCTGCAATGGCGCAAGATGGGTGACGCAATCCTGCAGTTCGTCACCACTGGTAAAATGCATCCCGCCATCCCGGCTTACGCCGCCATGGCGAGCGCGTTCGCGGTGAAAGATGCGACCGCTTTCAACAGCGCATTGGATGAATTATGCGGCGTGGGCGCAGCAGAATTTTCCGGGACGCGTGCGCAAGGCGAACGTCGAGTCGGTCTTCAATCAGTTGCAGCTCTTCTACGGCGCGATGGTGATCTACGTTTTGATCTTCATCCTCGCCTGCGCCTCCTGGTTAATCTGGCCGCAAACGCTCGGGCGTTACGCCTTCGCCCTCTTGCTTCTAACTTTCGTCGTCCACTCCGCCGGCCTCCTTATCCGCATGTATCTGGAGGGCCGGCCGCCCGTCACGAATCTCTATTCCTCGGCCGTCTTTATCGGTTGGGGCTCGGTCTTGCTCGGCATTTTCCTCGAACGCTTTTTCCGCAACGGCATCGGCAGCGCCACCGCCGCCATCATTGGCTTCATCACCCTCCTCATCGCGCATCATCTCTCGATGGATGGCGACACTATGGAAATGATGCGCGCCGTCCTCGACACCAACGGCTGGCTCGCCACCCACGTCGTCTGCGTCACGCTCGGCTACGCCGCCACTTTTCTCGCTGGCTTCCTCGCGCTCCTCTACATCGTGCGCGGCGCGCTCACTTCATCGCTCGATCGCACGACCGCGCAATCGCTCGCGCGGATGGTCTACGGCATCGTTTGTTTCGCTACGCTTTTCAGCTTTGTCGGCACGATTCTCGGCGGCATCTGGGCCGATCAATCCTGGGGCCGCTTCTGGGGTTGGGATCCGAAGGAAAACGGCGCCCTTCTCATCGTCCTCTGGAACGCCATCATCCTCCACGCCCGCTGGGGTGGACTCGTTAGGCAACGCGGTCTCATGGTCCTGGCTGTCTTCGGTAATGTCGTCACCGCGTGGTCGTGGTTCGGCGTCAACATGCTGGGGATCGGCCTCCATTCCTACGGCTTCATGGAGAGCGCCTTTCCCTGGCTCATCGGATTTTGCGGCAGCCAGCTCGTCTTTATGGCCATCGGTTCTCTCCCGCCGCATACCTGGCGCAGCCAGCTCGAATCGGCCAAACCGACGCCGCCGCCCGCCCGCGCCCTGGCCGATGCCTCGGCCTAACGAACGCTACGAACGATCCATCAAGGCGAGGACGCGCGCCTTTTTCGCCCCATAATCGAGGGAGCGGAAAGCGCGGATTTCATCCAACCGCCGCATCCCGTTGAGCGAGTCGAGAAACTGGGTGTAGCTCGCTGCCAGTTGCGTCGTTTCCAGATAGCGGCCGCGCAGATTGGCGTCGTGAAACGCCCCCGGATTTTGCGAGGCGAAGAGGTGGAAGCGCAGCCAGCGCCGGTCCGTGCGCGAGACCTTTTGCGTCTTCCGGAAGAAGGCCACGAACAGGAGCAGGACGAGATAGGTATCCACTCGCGCCTGCAATTCCAGATTGCGCGCATACTCCTCCGCGTAAATCTCGCGCTCGCCTTGTTTGAACTGGAGCGCGGCGTGGAGCGCGTGGTTTATTTCCTCCACGAAAGCGATGAGCGAGT
The DNA here is from genome assembly GCA_963788065.1 of uncultured Verrucomicrobiae bacterium. GTDB lineage: Bacteria > Verrucomicrobiota > Verrucomicrobiia > Chthoniobacterales > UBA10450 > JACCTI01. Next base: position 512,395 of record CAWBFF010000008.1, on the reverse strand, counting down.
GGATGTTCGCGTTGCTCAACCCCCCGCGCGGATCGTGTCGCTCGAGCTGCTCGATCAGCCAGCGCGAATAATAAATGCCGACATAAAGCTGATCGTCCGCTCGCCGCAAAAACGTCCGCGCCAGCACGCTTAACTCCCGCGCGGAAGCGCCTGCCGCCTTGGTTAACTGCGCGCAGCGCACGCCGTCGATCAGGCAATCTTCCAGATCAATCCCCACCTGCGCATACGTGCGCTCGAAGAGCTTTTGGATCTGGCTGAAGAGCGTCTCGTTCATCGGAAGCGCGGAGCGGAGTCTTCATCGAGGTTGAGCAATTGCTCGGAGAGCTGATTGAGCGCGAGCCGCACATCCCGAAACCGTTCAGCCAAGCCTTCGAAGACATCGGTCAATTCGCAACGGCGCGCAGTCGCATGCGACGCCACCATTCGATAATTTGTCCGCCCAATCTGCTCGTAAAATTTCAGATTCGGCGCGCCCCGCAGACTGCGCCGTTGCGTGTTCTCGTGGAAGATGCCGCTGATGAAGAGCGAGTAATTCCCGACATGCGCGCGCAAGAGAAAAGCCTGCTCCGGCGTCGCCCGCGTCAGCGCGATCAGCATGTCGGAGATGTATTGGCGGCCGCGTTCGTCGGCCAGGCCCGGCGCCGTCATCCCGCTGATGCGCGAAAACGTTTCCAATAACGACGCGACGTAATCGCAAAGTTTGCGGTCGTTGATTCCCGCCTGCCGCAGGACGTGCCGAGCCAAAACGTAGAAGTAAAACTGCGAAGAAATCCCGAGATGTCGTGCCTGCGAGAGGATGGACTCGACCAGTCGTGGCGAATCAAGCACCGCGTCGCGCGTCTCCTGATCACTGAGCAAATCGACCAACGACACGTTCTCCATTTGCGAACGCGCCAGCGTGCGCACGACGAAATCGAAATCCGAGGCGGTGAACCGCTCCCGACAATTCGCCCTGATCATCGAGAACGAATTATGAGCATTGCGAATGCCATTAGCAAGGACCGGGAAAAACATTCGCGGTGTTGCTCCGCGCTTCGCTCCGTCATCTCGCGCTCGACGCGGACGACGTGCCCTCCAACCGCTCTGCCTACAAGCCGGCCGGATGGCGCGCTTCGAAGCCGCGCGGGGTGCGCGCGGTGGCCTGCCAGCGCGGCGCCCAATGACGATCGCGGCGCATCGTATTCCAGGCCGTGGTATCGAGCCGCAGCCCAGCGATGACGGCGAAAGTGTGGCCGTTCCGCGCATAGACGGTGATCCACTTGCCCTGGCCGCGCGCGCCGAACTTCCGAAAATCGGACGAGCTCATGGGCGAGGGGACAAGACCCGCGGCACCGAGCGCATAGGAAATCGTGCCGGAGCAATCGTAGCCGGAGTCGCTAAACGAACGATGACCGCCGCCGTAGCGATACGGTTTGGTGCGAAGTTGATTAGCCGCCCAGATGGCGCGCTTCACCGCAGCAGGCGCTTGCGCCGGCGCGAGCGCGACGCTGCCACGCAACTGCGCGCGGGTGCCGGGAATGATCGGACCGGTGGAGGGAAAAGGGGCGCTCCCCGCGAATGCGGAAAGGGCGCAGAACGCCACCGCAGCCGGGATACCAAAGACCAGTTTTCTCATTGGGGGCAATGTCTTAGCGGATGTTGTGCCAATGCTCAAATCGAATCGTTAGCCGGAAGCTGGGAACGCTGGGTAACAGTTGAGTTACCTTTGCGGGGTGGCGCGCCTGACAAGGGCACAGCATTGTCGGCGCCCATGAAACCAAACTCAATTCGTCTCCTCTCGCTGTTGGCGCTCGCGCTGCTCGCGGTTCCCACACTAACCAAAGCCGACGTGCGCGATCGTCTTTACGATTTCACGGACGCATATTACCGACAGAATGGAATCGATCCGGCCGCGATCGACGGTCGGCGCCAACCCGGTCCATTAGCCGTTACCGACACGCCGATCTTTTCCTATCAGCGCAACCTGCGCGCGCTCCTCACTCTGCCGGCATACGATCACAGCGGGAATGCGTGGTATTTCACCGTCTTGGGCGGATTCAGCGTGAACGCGTTTACGGGCGATTCCGCCGGGCAGCGCGCGCGGCAGATTGCCGAGACCAGCATCGAGTATGTCTTTCCGCGGCAGGGGACTGATCCGGTCGGTCTCGGGGCGCTGCGGCAATCGGTCATGCTCGATCTGCGCAACGGCTACTTCAGCAACAACAAGCTCGCGCTCTGGCTCCACGTCTGGGTCAGCTACACGAACAGAGGCCTAACGAGTGCTGACGGAATCAAAATGCAAAACGACATGGCTCGGCGGAACGGGCGCGATCTCGATGGCACGGCCATCATCGCGAGCGTGGGCGAGATCGAGGAGCTGGTCCGGAAGGGCTTTGCCATCAAAACGACGCGCCCGCTGAACGATCCGCTTCGCTATTCCATCTGCCCGGTGATCAAAGATCCGACCGATGGCGGGATCGCGCGGGACCAATTCCTCGCCTACACCCGCAAACCGGACGGCTCCGCCTTGGAACCGGAATTCCTCGCCAATTTCAACAGCCTGCAAACGACTGGGCATCCCGCAAACTAGAACCCTCAAGCCTGAACGATTGGCCGCTCCGGTTTGTGGCCGGAGCGGCTTTCGTTCATCCAATGGTGAGAGCTTCCCGCGTTTGCTTGTTCCTGCTATGATTTTCTCACCCTGACCATGCGCTCTCTTTTTCTCGCCGCCGGCTTGGTATTATCGCTCTGCCATCTGGGTTGGGCGCAGGCCACCATCGAGGGCACCGTCAACCTCCCGAAAGAACGCTCCGCGCCCGTCATGACGAAGCGTTATGAGATCATGACCAAAGGCGGCGTGCTCTCCACCAATCCGCCGTCCGCCATCGTTTATCTGGAGGGCGTGTCGGATAAGGGAGAGCAGCGGCCGACAAAGCAAGTGACGCAAAAAGAAATGGCGTTCGTGCCGACGCTGCTCGCGATTCAGAAAGGCACGGCGGTGGAATTCCCGAACGAGGACGAGACTTATCACAATATTTTTTCCTACTCGCCGACGAAGCGCTTCGACCTCGGTCGCTACCGGCCAGACGAACGCCCGGTCCCGTCGGTGCTCTTCGATAAGACGGGGCTGGTGACGTTGCGTTGCGACATTCACGAGCACATGCGCGGTCTTATCTTGGTCCTCGAGACGCCTTACTTCACCACGACGGATGCGGACGGCAATTTTCGGCTCACCGGTCTGCCGGCAGGCCATTACACGCTGCGCGCCTGGATCGATAGCAAGACAACCCGGAGCCAGCCGGTGGACTTGAAATCTGGCGAGCGATTGCAGGTCAATTTTCCGTGAAGACAGCCGACGGAGCGCCTAAAAGCAGCGCGACTGGTTTCCGCAAGAAACTGTTCGTGGCCATGATGCTGGTCGTCATCGGCCTAACGACCGTGGGTTTGATCCTGGCGCAACGGAAGGTCGCGATCGAGGCGCGCCTGGATTTGCTCCAGGATTTCAGCAACGGGCTGGCGGGTGTGCACAATGTGCAGATGGTCCGGCGCGCGGCGTTGGCCAAAAGCTGTCTCGATCTGGCCAAGCGGCCACGCATCCATGCCGCGCTGGAGGACAGCGCACTCGATCTTCTCTATCCGAGCGCGCGCGACGAACTGCGCGATTTGGTGGAGCGGAAAGGCGACGAAATCTCCACCGCACCGGTGGATCAAATGCACGCCAAGTTCTACCGTTTCCTCGATCACGCTGGCGTCGTCATTCCTCCTCCTGCGCCGGCGGATGTCGGAGCTTTGAGCCCGGCAGAGGAAGCGCAGCTCCGCTTGCCGCGCGTTTCGCAGGATCAACAGATTGGATATTTGCGCCGCGATGCCCCGGTCAACGGGCGGGAAATTGTTGATGAGGTCATCGCCGTTCCGATCATGTCCGGCGAAACGGGCGAACCGATCGCGATGCTGGCGCTCGGATTTACCCCGGTGCAGATGGGTGAGACCGCGCGGCCGGCCTCGATCGAGAGCGGCATTTGGGTAGACGGACGGTTAACGATTCCCGCTCTGAGTGAAAACGAGCAGGAGAGCACCGGCGCTGCGGTCAGCCGCGCAATTGCCTCGGCTGAACCCAGCGCCAGCCTTGAACTGAAGCTGGGCGGCACGCCACATCTGGTGTTTTATCGGCGGCTTAATCCCGGCTCGCTTTTCCTTCCCGCCTACGAAGTGGCGCTCTACTCGCTGGCTGATGCGATGGAACGCCGGCGCCAGATTCGCTGGCAGGTGCTGGGCGCGGGCGCGCTGCTCCTCGTCTGCGGTCTTGCCGCCAGCCAGGTCATCTCGAACCGGCTGGCCCGTCCGGTCGAAAGTCTCGCCGTGGTCTCGGAAGAAAATCGCCAGCGCCGGCGGCGCGCAGAAGCCGCGCTCGAATCCACCAGCGAAGAGCTTCAGCGCGCAGCCCGTTTTTCAGCCGACGCTTCGCATCAACTCAAGACGCCGGTGAGCGTATTGCGGGCCGGGATCGACGAACTGCTCGCGCAGGAAGAGCTCGATTCCGCGGTCTACGACAAGCTCTCCGCGCTGCTCCACCAGACGTATCGCATTACGAGTGTGATCGACGATTTGCTCCTGCTCTCACGCCTGGACGCAGGCCGGCTTCAGATCGACTTCAGCACGGTCAACCTCTCGGAAATGCTCGAAGAATGGATCGACGATCTGAGCGCAATACCGGATGAGCTCCAGGTGGAATTAAAAACAAACTTCCCGCCCAACCTCCGCATCCAGGGGGAGAAGCGTTACATCTCTCTTATTGTCCAAAATCTCCTCGAGAACGCGCGGAAGTACAACGAGCCCGGCGGCAGCATCTGCGTTTATGCGCGGGAAGAAGGTGATTTCGTAATTCTCTGCATCGAAAATACCGGCCGCCCCATCCCACCTGCGGCGCAAGAGAACATCTTCGAGCGCTTTCATCGTGGCGGGCGCGGCGAGAACATTCCAGGCCATGGCTTGGGCCTGAATCTGGCCCGCGAGCTGGCGCGTTTCCATGGCGGCGATTTGCGACTTGTCCGGTCCGCGGACGGCTGGACGGAGTTCGAGGTGCGATTCAAAGTTGCCAGGACAACCTCTCCTGTGTTGGCCTCCACCACGTGACCGCGCGTCTCTGTCGCTTCCTATTTCTCGGTCTCATCTCCACCAGCCCGGCTCTGGGCCAAGGATTTCTCGAGACGCTGCAAGATCGGCTTACGCTCAGCGCTTTCGATCATCAGGTGCGCGCGCGCCTCAGCGGCACGCTCGACGCGGAGTTCTACGCCTTCGATCTGCCGGCGCCGGGCCTGATTGATTCCACCACCCAGCCGCTCTTCACTCCGCGCCTGACATTTTTTATCGATGCGCAAATCGGACCCGCTCTCTATTTCTTCGGACAGGTGCGGGTCGATCGGCATTTCGATCCGACCAATCGCGGCGCGCAACTCCGTGCGGACGAGTACGCTCTGCGTTTCACACCATGGGAAGATGGCCGCTTCAGTTTTCAAATCGGGAAATTCTCCACCGTCTTCGCGCGTTGGGTGCAGCGACATCTCTCGTGGGACAATCCTTTCCTAAACGCGCCGCTCATCTACGAAAACATCACCGCGATCGAAGACCGCGCCGCGCCGGCCTTCCAGGCCGATCTCGACGCCCTGCTCGCAGATGAAAAATACGAATACAACCCGACGATTTGGGGCGCCGGTTACACGAGCGGAGCCTCGGTCGCGGGACGCGTCGGGGATTTCGATTACGCCTTCGAGGTAAAGAACGTTCCCCTCTCCGCGCGCCCGGAACGGTGGGACGCCACCCGAGTCGGCTTCGAACACCCGAGCTGGAGCGGACGGCTCGGCTTCCGGCCTAACGAGGCGTGGAATTTTGGCCTCTCCGCCCACGAGGGCGCTTACTTTCAGAACGAGGCGGCCACGACGCTTCCACCTGGCCGAAGCATTGGGGATTATCGCCAGTTCATCATCGCGCAGGACGCCAGCTTTGAATGGCATCACCTGCAGATCTGGGCGGAATGCCACGAGGCCCGCTTCGAGGTTCCGCTCGTGGGCGACGCCGACGTGCTCGGCTATTTCATCGAGGCGAAGTACAAGTTCACTCCGCAATTTTTCGGCGCCGTGCGCTGGAACCAACAGCTCTACGCCGACGTGCCCGTGGGCGGCGGACGCGCAGCGCCTTGGGGCCGCGATGCCTGGCGGCTCGATACCGCCGTCACCTACCGGTTCACCTCCCAGGTTCAGGCGAAGCTGCAATACGATCTCGAACACAACGATAACGCGCGGCGCGGCCTGGGCCATCTTTTCGGAGCGCAACTGACAGTGCGATTCTAGAATCGCAACGCGGCCCGAAAAATCTCGCCGCGGCAGGAGGGCAAAGCAGATTTACTCGTGCATTTTCGGAAGACGCACTATCGGGAATTGGATGATGAAGGGGCGTGATGGCGAAGGCGAGCGCCCCTCCTCCGGCGCCGGGGTTCCGCTTGGACGCTCGTGAAATGGCGTTTCGGCGCCTCCGATACGGAGCTGTCGCTCTGGCTTGAGTAACTCGGTGCGCCCGCTTCGGTCGCCACTTCCGAATAGAATTCGCGTGGACGTCCCGTCAATCATCCCACTCGAGTCGCGTCACCTCGAGGCCGCCGTGACGTTACTCGAGGCGCAATTAGTCGAACATGAAATGGCGCAACCGATCGACGTGCTGCGCAATGTCGCCCGCGCGGTCCTCTCGAATCCGCGCCACGGCTTCATACTTCTGGCCCTGGCTGACGATCGCCCGATCGGCATCGCCTACGCCGCCGCCCATCTCAGCGCGGAACACGGCGGGATGATCGGCTGGCTGGAGGAACTTTACGTCGAGCCAGAGTGGCGGGCGCGCAGTGTCGGCTCCGCGCTGTTAGAAGGTGTAGCCGCACGCGCGCAAACGCTCGGCTGGCGCGGCCTCGAATTGGAGGTGGTGGCGGGACATGAGCGCGCCCTGCCGTTCTACGCGCGCCACGGTTTTCAGAAGCTGCCGCGCGCGCGTTTGAGCCGGACCTTTCCCGACTGATTGGCACGACCTCAGCGCCCGCCTCTTGCGTATTAAAGGTATGGACTCAAGTACTAAGGATAAAATTCAGGGCAAAACCGATCAGGCCGCGGGTGCGGTGAAAGAAAAGGTCGGGCAGGTCACGGGGAACGAAGAACTCGAGGCCAAAGGCACCGCGCAGAAAGCGGCCGGGCACGTCGAAGAAAAAGTCGGCGACGTGAAAAAGGTCTTCGAGAAGTAACCGCAAGGCGAGCTCCGTGCGCCGCACCGAGGCGGCGCAGCGTAGTTATGCGACCAAAAAAAAGCGCGACCATTGCTGATCGCGCTGTCGAAGCTGCGGAAAGAATATATTAGTGTTGGTTCCCTAGCTTACACCCATCTCTTAAGCAGCCTCGGTGCCAGACCTGGCTCTCAGCGGAAAATTTATCCGGCCACAGTCGCGTTTGTTTCCGCGAGCGTTTCCCACTCGGCGGTCACACGCTCGAGTTCGGCCGTGAGGGCCGAGAGTTCGCGGTTCAATTCCATCGCCGCGCCGCCGGCATCGTACGTCTGCGGTTTCTCGAGCTCTTCAGTGATCTCCCGTTGCCGACCTTCCAGGGTCAGGATGTGCATCTCCAATTCGCGGACGCGCTTTTCCTGCTCGCGTTTCACTTTCGCTTCCGCTTTGCGCTGCTCGGCTTCGGCGCGCCGCAACGCGCGGGTCTCGCGCAGGCTACCACCGGCCGGCGCAGCAGAGGAAGCCTTGGACTCGTTAGCCGGCTGGGCGTTATGCAATTGGCCGCCGCTGGTCAGCGCTTCACGCGCGGACGTGGCGCGAGATTTATCCAGGTAATAATCGTAATCGCCCGCGTAAGGCGTGAGCACGCCGGCGTTGATGTGCAGGACCGTCTTCGCCACCGCGCGGATGAAATACACGTCGTGGCTGATGAACACGAGCGTGCCCTCATATTGCGCGAGCGCGCCCACGAGTGCGTCGATGCTGCCGACGTCGAGGTGCGTGGTCGGCTCGTCCATCAAGAGGAGATTCGGCGGGTCGAGCAAGAGCTTGACCAGCGCGAGCCGCGTCTTTTCTCCGCCACTGAGAACGGCGGTGGTTTTGAAAACATCGTCGCCGCGAAAGAGAAACGAACCGAGCACCGTGCGCGCGACCTGTTCCGAAACCGGATTCGGCATGTCGCGCGCGGTATCGAGCACCGTCATCATCGGCTTCAGCATCTCCACCCGATACTGCGAGAAATAGCCGACCTTCACGTTATGGCCCACCTCACGCGTGCCGCTATGCACTTCGAGCGCGCCGCCGAGTAATTTCAGGAGGGTGGATTTCCCCGCGCCGTTCGGTCCCACGAGCACCATGCGTTGCCCGCGTTCCGCTTCGAAATTCAACCCACGATAGACCACCAGATCGCCGTACGCGTGATCCACATTCTCCAGCTTGATCACACGATGTCCGCTGCGCGGCGGCTGCGGAAAATGGAAGTGCACAGTCTTCTCCCGCGCGACCGGCGCCTCGATCTTCTCCATCCGATCGATCTGCTTCAGCTTGCTCTGCGCCTGCGACGCCTTGCTCGCCTTCGCGCGGAAACGATCGGCGAACGCTTGCAGACTCTGGATTTCCTTCTGCTGATTTTTGTAGGCCGCGAGATGCTGCTCTTCGCGTGCGGCTTTCTGTTCGACGTAGCCGTCCCAATTCCCGCGGTAACGCTGCAGCCGTTTGTGCGCGATCTCGATGATCGAACCGACGAGATGATTCAAAAACTCGCGATCGTGCGAGATCATCAAGATCGCGCCCGGATAGCCCGTGAGATATTCCTGAAACCAGACGAGCGACTCGAGATCGAGGTGGTTGGTCGGTTCGTCGAGCAGAAGCAAATCCGGCTCCATCACCAGCAGCCGCGCCAGATGCGCGCGCATAACCCAGCCGCCGCTGAGCGTTTTCGCCGGACGCTCGAAATCCGATTCGCGAAAGGCGAGCCCGTGCAGAATGCGTTTCGGCTTTCGGCTCCGTTTCCCAATCGTGCTCGAGGTCGACCGCCCCGCACGCGAGCTGGAGCACGGTTTCGTCCCCGGCCGGCGCGTTTTCCTGGGGGAGGAAACCAATCGTGGCCGATTTTTCCACGGAAACCTTCCCCTCGTCGGGCGTCGCCTCACCCAGGATGAGGGAGAAGAGCGTGGACTTCCCGGCGCCGTTCGGCCCGACCAATCCGATGCGATCGCCGCGATTCACCTGGAGCGACGCATCCTGAAAGAGCGTGCGCCCGGCGAAGGCTTTCGTGACTTGGGAAATGGTGAGCATGGCAACGCGAGGGCGCCCAATGTCGCCGCCGAGCGGGTTGGCGCAAGGCGGCGACCTTGCCGGGCGCGCGCGATGAGCTTATGGCAACGGACGATGAAACGCCTCTCCGTGCTCGCAGTTTTCCTCTCCGCCACTCTCAATCTTGTCTCGGCTAAGGAGCCAGCCAAGACGTTCGCCTACCCGCCCGCGCCGAAGAGCGAGCAGAGCGACGATTACCACGGCACGAAAGTGAGCGACCCCTACCGGCCGCTCGAGAATCTGGACGCGCCGGAAACGCGGCAGTGGATCGAGGCGGAGAACAAGCTCACTAGTGAATTTCTCGCGACCGTGCCGGAGCAGGAGCAAATCAAACAGCGTCTGACTGCGCTGTGGGACTACGAGAAATACGGCGTGCCTTATCGCGAAGGCGGCCACTTCTTCTTCACCAAAAACAGCGGCCTGCAGAATCAGAGCGTGCTTTACACCGCGCCGCAGCTGCCGGGCGAACCGAAGATGCTGCTCGATCCGAACACGCTTTCGAAGGACGGCACGACGGCTTTGACGGGGACGGATGTGACGCAGGATGGCAAATTGCTCGCCTACGGACTGGCGATGGCGGGCTCCGATTGGCAGGAGTGGCATGTGCGCGATGTGGAGACGGGGAAAGATCGCGCGGACGTGATCAAGTGGGTGAAGTTCGCCAGCGCTTCCTGGAACCGGGACGGCTCGGGATTTTTCTACAGCCGCTACGATGAGCCAGCGGCCGATCAGCTGAAGGCGGCCAATTATTTCCACAAGCTTTACTTCCATCGGCTGGGCACTCCGCAGGCGGAGGACAAACTGGTCTACGAGCGACCGGACCACGGAAATTGGATCTTTGACGGCCGGGTCACGGAGGACGGAAATTATCTCATCATCACGGTGGCGGAGGGGACGGAGTCGAAGAATCGCATCTTCTACAAGTCACTAACCGGCGACGAGAAACCGGTGGTCGAGCTGCTGAAAAAACAGGACGCGGAATACACTTTTCTCGGAAACGACGGGCCGGTCTTCTGGTTCCGCACCACGCTCGAGGCGCCGCGCGGTCGCATTGTGGCGATCGATACCAGCAAGCCCGCCGGTGGACCGGTCGCGCTGACCGAACTCGTGCCGCAGAGCGCAGACATGCTCGCGAACGCGAGCGTGGTCGGCGAACGCTTCGTGGCGAATTACCTGAAGGACGCGCACTCCGTGGTGCGGCTCTTTCAATTGGATGGCAAGGCCGCGGGCGAGATTTCGCTGCCGGGCCTGGGCGCGGCAGACGGCTTCACCGGGAAACGCAGCGCGAGCGAGACGTTCTATCGTTTCGTCAGCTTCACCACTCCGCCCACGATTTTTCGTTACGATCTAAAAGCGGCGAAGAGCGAAGTGCTTTTCCGTCCGAAAGTTGATTTCAATTCCGACGACTACACTACCGAGCAGGTTTTCTATCCGAGCAAAGACGGCACGAAAATCCCGATGTTCATCACGCATAAGAAAAGCGTGAAGCCCGACGGGAATAATCCCACGTTGCTCTACGGTTACGGCGGTTTCGACATCTCGACCTTGCCGGAGTTCCGCCCGGCGATCGCGGCGTGGCTGCAAACCGGCGGCGTTTATGCCTCGGCGAATCTGCGCGGCGGCGGCGAGTACGGCGAGGCCTGGCACATGGCGGGGACGAAGCTGACCAAGCAAAATGTCTTCGACGATTTCATTGCGGCCGGCGAATGGTTGATCGCGAACAAGTGGACCTCGACGCCGAAGCTCGCGATCAACGGCCGGAGCAATGGCGGACTCCTCGTCGGCGCGGCGTTGACGCAACGGCCCGAGCTTTGGGGCGCGGCGCTGCCTTATGTCGGCGTGCTCGACATGCTCCGCTTCCAGAAGTTCACCATCGGCTGGGCCTGGGCTTCCGATTACGGTTCTTCGGACAACCCCGAGGAGTTCAAGGCGCTCTACAAATATTCGCCGCTGCACGCGATCAAGCCGGGCACGAAATATCCGCCCACGCTCATCGTGACCGCGGACCACGACGATCGCGTTTTCCCAGGTCACAGCTTCAAGTTCGCGGCGACGCTCCAAGAAGCGCAGGCGGGCGCTGCGCCAATCTTGATTCGCATCGAGACGCGGGCCGGTCACGGCGCGGGCAAGCCGACCTCGAAAGTGATCGAGGATTACACCGCACAATTCGCGTTTCTCGTGAAAGTGCTCGGAATGAAGGTGGAATTCTAAACGCGATGAAGAAGGTGAACTTGAGCGAGATCGGGGAGGTCGAGCGGCGTTCGCCTGCGGGCAAGTATCACAAGTTCTTCAAGGAAATCTCGGTCGCGCTCGGGCGCGATCCGGACTCCTCCGATCTGAATCAGCGCCATCCCTTCGACCTCGCGCTCGTCCGCATTCCGCCCGGCAAAATCTATTGCCCGTATCACGCCGAGTCTGCGCAATGGGAGCTGTATCTCGTCGTCAGCGGCCGCGGCCGCGTGCGCGATGCTGCTGGCGAAAGCGAGGTCGCAGCGGGCGATGCGTTTCTCTTTAAACCGGGCGAAGCGCATCGACTCGCCTGCGCCGGGGAAGAGGATTTCGTTTACTACGTGGTGGCCGATAATCCGATCGGCGACTCCTGTTATTATCCCGACAGCGGCAAGTGGATGGCGCGCAAAGAAGGCGCCGACGTGGTCGTGGTGCACGGCCGCGAGACCGATTACTACGAAGGCGAAGAATAGCTAGCCGCGCGGCCGTCGTCGTTTCCGCAAACTCTCCAGGCCGGTCCAACAGAAGGCCAGCCAGACCGCGCCCGCGGCAAACGCCGCCAGCACATCAGTCAGGTAATGCGCGCCGAGATAGATCCGCGTTAACCCGATCGCGAGCACGATCACGCCCGCCACCATTGCGGCCAGGAGACCGCGCGACCAGGTGCGGTGCGCGTAGATGGCGAAGAGCGCGAGTAATCCGTAGAAGATGGTCGCGCCCATGGTGTGACCGCTGGGAAAACCGTAGCTGCTCAGCGTGACGAGCGGATTTTCCAGCACGGGTCGTTGGCGATGGAAAAAATGCTTCAAGAGAATGTTAAGCAGACTGCCGCCAAGCACGGTCGCGACAAGCGCGAGGAGACGATTCCAAGCTTTGCGTTGCCAGAGAAACGCAGCGACCGCGAGCGAACCGGCGCTGAGAAACCCGACGGAGCCCAACGTCGTCACGAATCGCGCCGCGCTCGTTAGGCCGGGACTCGCATGGGTGTGAAACCAGTGCGCGACCGCTTCGTCGCGCGCGACCAGCGTGCCGCCCGGTCGCACGCTTTCCGCGATCTCCGCAAACATCCAGTAGCCCAGCACCATGACCAGCAGCCCAATCGTGAGATGCAAGCCGAACGCGCCTTCCGGCGAGAGGCGGCGGCGCAGGAAGCCGCGCGGGGGTCTAGCGTTCACGCGCGAATCCAGCCTTCGTCGGTGCGGATAAATTCTTCGAGCGAGGCGGGCTGGAACAAGTTCGCGCCCGAGTCCCACGAATGCCGTTCGATGCTGAGCCGCGGTCGATCGATCCGGATAACGTTGAGCGAATTCGGCTCGCCGCGCCAGCGCGTGGAGGTGCTCGTGCCGGAGGAGACGATCAAGCCGGAGTAGCCCGGAATTTTGTAGCGCTTCGCCGTGTGACCGGTGTCGGAGATGTGGAAATGCCCGGCCAGCAACACGTCCACGCCGCACTCCGCGATCGTCTTGATGGCGAGCCGCGAACGGCCCACCACCCGCCCCTCCGCCTCCGCGGGGAGATCGAACGGATGATGAGTTACGACCATCTTGATCCGCTGCGGTCCGATAGGCGCGAAGACGGCGCGCAGTTTCTTTATTTGCCAGCGATTAATCCGACCGTCTTTCCAAGTGAACGCGCGGGCCGTATTCACCCCCGCCACGGCCAACTCTTCATCGCCGAAGAACGGTTGCAGATCGGCATCGATGTAGCGCCGGTAGCTATCCAGCCGGCGAAAGAAGCGCGAGAAGAGATTGCGTAGCGGCACGTCGTGATTCCCCGGGACCACGATTTGCGGGAACGGAATCGCGCGCAGGAATTTTTGCGCGGCGAGAAATTCCTTCGTCCGCGCGCGTTGCGTCAGATCGCCCGAGATCGCGACCAGGTCGGGCTGGTGCGCCCGAATGAAGACGAGGAGCGGATCGAGAATTCCCGGGTTAATCCGTCCGAAATGCAGATCGGAAAGATGGATGACGGTGCGCATCAACCGTCTTCCTTCGGGCGCGGCACGAGGACGCGCAAGGCGCGCGGGCGCGCCCGATAACGGAGCGGCGTTTCCATTCGCACCACCTCGCCATCGGTCGCCACGAGGAGAAGCTTTTTGCGCGTGGCGATGGTGGCTTCGTTGACGCAATAGGCATCGAAGTCTTTCGCCTGATCGAGCCGCCCGAGGAGCGCGTCCAGTGCGAGGCGGAGGAGGCCGAGTCGCCCCGGCCGATGCGCCAGATAGAGGCCGAGCTTGCCGGCATTCAAGCAGACCCGTGCGCCGGCGTTGAACCCTTCCATTTCGTATTCGTTGTTGCCGATGAAGAGAAACGGTGTGCGCCGTTCGATCTCGCGTCCTTCCACGGTGATGCGCAAACGGAGGTTCGGGAAGCGGCGGAAAACGCGGAGCACGGCCCAAAGGAAGGCGTGCCATTTGCCGCGACCGAGGTGCTCTTGTTGCGCTTCGCGGCTGGCCACGATGCGCGGGTAAACTCCGAGACTCGAGTTGTTGATGAAGACGCGATCGTTCACCTCGCCCACGTCCACCTCCGCGATGTGTCCGCGCGCGATGGTGTCGATCGCGTCGGCCAGTTCGAGCGGAATGCCGAGATCCTTCGCGAAGTGATTGAGTGTGCCGAGCGGTAGAACGCCGAGCGTTTTCTCGGTCCCGGCCAGCGCACCTGCGACTGCGCTGATCGTGCCGTCGCCTCCGCCCGCCACCACCACATCATCAGTGCTCTCCGCTGCGGCGCGCGCCAAGGCCGAGAGATCGTGAGTTTCATCCGGATGCTGAATCGTCGGCTCGATCCCCGCGGCCTTGAAGAGGGTTCGGACTTTGTCAGCGGCTCCGTCATCGTTCGGACCTCCAGCGGCGCGGTTCAAGATCACAATCATCCCCCTTCAATCGCAACTCGCGTGTGCTCCGACGGTTCGCACCAGCGGAGGCTTTGCTTTTGTGAGTTCACGCAATTGTCACATTCCCGCCACCGCCGCGTCACAAAACGCTTCCAGACTCCCACCGAGACAACAAAGCGGCCTCTCGCCGCACCAACCAACCCGAGGAGAAACAATGTTCGCAAAGAAATCGATTTATGCCGCCATCGTTGCGGCCCTGCTCTGGAGCGGCGCGGCCGCGCGGGCGCAGGACAATGGCGCCCTGCTCGATCTGCTCGTGCGCAAACGCATCATCACGGACCAGGAAGCGGAAGACATCCGCGGTGAGTTGACGAAGGACTTTTCGGCCACGCCGGCCGGGAAGATGAAACTCTCCACGCCGTTGACCGAGCTGGAAATCTACGGCGACGCCCGCGTCCGCTACGAAGTGCGGACGGCCGAGGCGGGCCTGCCCGACCGGATCACGCCACCGGGCGAGCACACACAGCGCAACCGCGCGCGATATCGTCTGCGGCTCGGAATTCGCGGCACGCTGGCGGACGATTGGTTCTTCGGCCTGCGTCTGGAGACGAGTTCGAATCCGCGCTCGACCAACATTACGATCGGCGACGATTCCGGTTCCGGCCCCTTTGCCAAGAGCAGTGACGGCGTCAACGTGGGCCAGGCCTATCTGGGCTACAAAGGCTTCCGCGATGTCACCCTCACGGCGGGCCGCATGCCCAATCCGCTCGTCACCACCTCGATGCTGTGGGACGGCGATATCAATCCCGAAGGGCTCGCCCAACAGTGGAAGCACACCTTTAATCTCAACTTCGGCGGCGGCGCGAACGGGCCCGCTACCTACGCCAAGGATGGCAGCTCGCTCGCCGCGGCCACGAGTGAGCCGCACAAGATCGCGATCGATCTCTTCGTTAACCTGGCGCAGTTCGTTTACGACGATTCAAATCCGGAAGACCCAGCCGGCCCGGCGCCGCGTGGCGTGCCCAACACCGACGCCTACCTGCTCGCATGGCAGGCAGGAGCGAAGATCAACTTCACCAAGGATGTCTATCTGCAGTTCGCGCCCACGCTCTACAACTACACCGGCACGGGCGATACTTTTAACACCCCGTTCTCCGGCGATCCGAATTTTCGTCGCACGCCGGGCGGGCCTCTTGTCACTCTCAATCAAACGGGCGTGAACAGCCTGCTCGTGTTCGACCTGCCGACCGAATTCGGGTTTAAGGTGGGGGAGATTCCGATTCGTATCTTCGGCGATTTCGCTACCAACCTGGAAGGCGACGACCGCGCCGCGGCTGCGGGCCATCCGGACAAAGGCGACAACCGCTACGCCTATCAGGTCGGCGTGGGCCTGGGTAAAGTGAAGCTGAAACACGATTGGTCGCTCCAGGCCTTCTACCAGCACACCGATCAATACGCGCTCGATCCGAACCTGGTCGATTCCGACCTCTTCGACAGCCGCGTGAACATGGAAGGCTTCGCCATTTCCGGCTCCTACGCGGTCAGCGATGCCGTCGTCTTCACCTTGACCTACGGCTACGGCGAACAGGCCGATCGCACGCTCGGAACGGGCGGTGTGGGCGACGCGTTTTCGATCAGCCCCCTTCGCAAATACAACCTCTTCCAAGCCGACCTGAGCGTGAAGTTCTAGGCGCGTAATCCCCAACCCAACCAACACAATCCAAATGAAAACCACATATCTCGCAGTAGCTCTTGGCCTCGCTTTCCTTTCCACGGAAGCGCGCGCCGATCGGCTCGTCATCAAAGGTTCCGATACCCTCGGCGCCAAACTCGTGCCGCAACTGGCCGAGCAATTCAAAGCCCAAAACTCCGGGACCACCTTCGACATCGCGGCGGAAGGTTCCACCACCGGCATCGCTGCCATCATCGATGGCACGGCGCAGATCGGCATGGCCAGCCGCCGCGCCAAACCCGCGGAAATCGCGACCGCTTCCGGCAAAGGCGTGAACATGAAACCGACGATCGTCGCCTACGACGGCATCGCCGTGATCGTGAACGCCGCGAATCCGCTGAAGGGCCTGACCAAAAAGCAGGTTGAACAAATCTTCACCGGCGAAGTGACCGACTGGAGCGCAGTGGGCGGAACCGGTGGGAAGATCTCGATCTATACCCGCAACACTTCCTCCGGCACCTATTCCGACTTCAAGGAATTGGCGATGAAGAAGCGCGACTACGCGGGCAGCTCGCAGAAGATGGCAGGCAACGAGCAGATCGCTTCCGAGGTTGGGAAAAACCCCAATGGAATCGGCTATGTCGGTCTGGCCTACGACAAAGCGCCCGGTGTAAAAGCCCTGCCGATCGACGGTACGCTACCGTCCGTCGCCTCGGTGCAAAGCAAGAGCTACCCCTATGCGCGCCCGACGTTCTACTACACGAATGGCGAAGCGAGCGGGCTGGCCAAACAATTCATCGACTTCACCCTGAGCGCCGCCGGGCAGAAGATCGTCAGTCAGGTCGGCTTCGTGCCGATAAAATAACTTTCCAGTGCTGCAAGGTTAGTTAGGTCCCAAATGAAGAGCCCGCTGGCGTCAAAACCAGCGGGCTTTTTTTCATGCGAAAAATGACGAAGCTGGAGTGACGAAAACCGAAACGACATTCTCTCGTTCACTATGAGCAAGCCCAAGATTCTCTTCATTTGCGTGCATAACAGCGCGCGCAGCCGCATGGCCGAAGGGCTGGTCAACGCGCGCTGCGGCGGCGCCTTTGCAGCGCAGAGCGCCGGGCTCGAAGCTGGCCGCGGTGTCAATCCCCTCGCCGCCGCGGTCATGCAGGAAATCGGAATCGATATCACGCAGCACGCTTCGCAGGTGGTCTTCGATGTCTGGAAGGCGGGCGGAGTTTTCGCTTATGCGGTGACTGTTTGTCACGAGTCAGAAGCGGCGGGCTGTCCCGTCTTTCCCGGGCCGACGAAGCGTTTGCATTGGCCGTTTGCCGATCCTTCCCAGTTCACAGGCACCTGGGAGGAGAAGCTCGCGCAAACCCGAGTGGTGCGCGATCAGATCGCCGCCAAAATCGAAGAGTGGTGCGCGCAGGAATGCGGCACCACGCAGACGAGCTAACCTTCGGCTGGAACGAAGGGCTGGTGGCGGATATCTTCCGCGGCCGCGGCGTAGACGGCGTCCTCTGCGATGTTAGTGGCGTGATCGCCCACTCGCTCCAAGTGGCGTGCGATGAACATTAAATTGAGATAACCGCGGAGCTGCTCGGGGTTTTCCGCCATGCGGAGGATGAGACGCTTGCTCGCGCTCGCATTCATTTCATCGAGCACTTTGTCGCGCGCCTTCAAGGTCATGGCCTGCTCCACGTCCTCGCGGATGTAGGCGTCCACGCTGTCCTTAAACATGGACATGGCGTGCAGATGCATCGGTTCGATCAGGTCCGCTTCCGCCAGGACGGGATGCTGATTCAGCTTCCGCCCCTTTCGCGCGATACTGACTGCCTGATCGGCCATGCGCTCGAGATTCGAGCTTAACTTCATCGCGGAAACAACCCGCCGCAGATCGGACGCGACCGGCTGGAAACGCAGGAGCAAATCGACGCCGTCTTTATCGACCTGCTTCTCGAGTTGATCGATCTCCTCGTCATCCGCGATCGCGAGAACACAGAGATCGTCGTCGCGTTGCAAGAGCCCGGCGATGGCGCGGTCGAGGCTGCGCTCCGTCAGGCTCGCCATCATGAGAACGTTATTACGCAACGAGCCGAGCGCCTCGTCGAACGTGCCGAGAATGTGATTCTGCGAGATCAACCGAACCTCCCTGTGATGTAGTCTTCCGTCTGTCGTTGGCTGGGATTGCTGAACATCTTTCGCGTGTCGCTGTACTCGATCAGCTTCCCCAGATAAAAGAACGCCGTGCGATCTGAGACGCGCCCGGCTTGCTGCATGTTGTGCGTCACGATTACGATCGTGTATTGCTCTTTCAATTGCCGGATCAACTCTTCGACCTTGGCGGTTGCGATCGGATCGAGCGCGGAGCAAGGCTCATCCATCAGGATGATGTTCGGCTCGACCGCGAGTGCGCGCGCGATGCAGAGGCGTTGTTGTTGTCCGCCGGACAGCCCGTAGCCGCTCATGTGCAGGCGGTCTTTCACTTCGTCCCACAACGCGGAAGCGCGCAGGCTTTTCTCCACCGCTTCGTCAATTTTGGAGCGCTTCGTGACGCCGGCGATGCGCAAGCCGTAGGCGATGTTGTCGTAGATCGATTTCGGGAACGGATTCGATTTCTGGAAAACCATCCCGACGTTGCGCCGCAGATCGACCACGTCGATGCGCGCATCGTTAATGTCGAGCCCTTCGATCGTGATCGAGCCCTTCGTGATCTTGGCGCTTTCGATCAGATCATTCATCCGGTTGAGGCAGCGGAGAAGGGTGGTCTTGCCGCAACCGGACGGCCCGATGAACGCCGTCACCGCGCGTGGCGGGATGCTGAGCGTGATGTCGTGCAGGACTTTGTTTGAGCCGTAGGAGAAATCGAGATCCTCGATCTCAATGATGCCGGGCGCGGCGGCGACCGCAGGAGCGGGCGGTGAGGCAGTGGCGGTGTTCACAGGGACGGACGGTTTTTCCATTAGAGCTACCATGAGAGACGACTCCTGCTTTTCTCACGAAGAACGATGGACGTGAGCGCGATCAGCATGACGAGAAGCAGGAAGACAAGCGCGGCGCCGTATTGCACGCGCTCGGTGTATTCGTTCTGCGGAATTTTCGAACTGACGACGTAGATGTGATAAGGCAACGCCATCACGCCCTGGAAGACGAAGTCGGTCAGGCGCTGGACCTGCCATGGCATCTCGTCCCGCATGGCGTAGGCGGCGGTGAACATGATCGGCGCCGTCTCTCCCGCCACGCGCGCGATGCCGAGAATCGAGGACGTCAAAATGCCAGGCATGGCGTAAGGCAGAACGTTCTTGCGAATCGTTTGCCACTTCGTGGCGCCGAGCGCGAGCGAGCCTTCGCGCAAACCTTGCGGAACGGCGCGGAGCGATTCTTCGCTCGCGGTGATGATGGCGGGCAGAATCATGAGCCCGAGAGTGAACCAGCCCGCGAGGAGCGAGACGTTCCACCCGAAGAAGATGACGAAGAGGCCAAAGCCAAAAAGGCCGAAGACGATCGAGGGCACGCCGGCCAGGTTCAGGATCGCGACGCGCACGAGACGGATGAACGGCCCGCTCCGGCTGTATTCACTCAGGAAAATCGCGCTGCTGATGCCGACGAAGAGCGCCAAGGTCATTGACCCGATGACGAGCAACGCGGTGCCGACAATACAGGGCCAGATGCCGCCGGCGGAATAGGCGACCGTCTGTGGGTTGACGCTGGCGGCGGGATGTTCCGATTTCCAAGCGCGATAATCTTGATCGCCCAGCGCCATCTTTTTGCCTTCGTAATCGAAAACGTAGAGCGTCTGCGGGCGCTCGGTCAGGAAGGCGACGTTGATGAACGGCGCCTTGGTCGTGAACAGCGTGCGGCTGCCTTTGATGCCGATATCGAGAAAGATGAAGCCGGCGCACGCGATCACGAAATACGTCGCGAGGCGAAAGAGCCAGAAGGCGACGCGCTCGGTGAGCCGCTGACGGCGGGCGCGGGTGGTGGCGGGTTTCATGCGTCGGTGCGTGGTCGTTAGCCGATGCTCATTCGGTAGCGCGCGACCAGCCGCTGCGCGCAGTAGTTGATGAGAAGGGTGAGAAAAAACAGCACCAGCCCGACCATGAATAGCGCCCGGTAATGAATGCTGCCGCGGACGACCTCGCCCATCTCCTGCGCGATGATGCCGGTCATGGTGTGCGCCGGTTGGAAGAACGCGCCCAGGCCTTCGGTGAAATCCGGAATCTCGATCCGATTCCCCGCGCAGAGCAGCACCACCATGGTCTCCCCGATGACGCGCCCGAGCCCGAGCAGAACCGCGGAGACGATGCCGGAAAGCGAAGCCGGCACGAGCACCCGCAGGATGGTCTGGAGCCGGCTGGCGCCCAGCGCATAGGAGGCTTCCTTGAAACCGCGCGGAACGTTCCGCAGCGCGTCCTCTGAGAGGGTGAAGATGGTCGGCACCGCCATGAGGGCGAGGAGGGTGCCGGCGGTGAAAATGTTCAGCCGCTCCGGAATGGGAAAGTAACTGACCCAGCTCAGCCAGGGCGATTGCGTGGCCGCGCGGAGCGCCTGTCCCACGACTGCGATGCCGAAGAATCCGAGCACAACCGATGGGATGGCGGAGATGAATTCGATGTAGGGTTTGATGAAACGCTTCTCCGTCGCCGACGCGACTTCGCTCACGTAGATGGCGGACATCACGCCCAGCGGCACCGCGAAAGCCAGCGCGACGGCCGAGACCATGACGGAGCCGACAAAGAGCGGGATGATCCCATACCAATCCTGCCAGAAACTCGCCGTCACCCAGTCGCGTCCGAAGAGAAACGACGTGAGCGCGCGATACCACGCGACCGGTTTATCGGGCGACCAGGCGCGCAGCTTCTCGCCGCCCTCCGGTAGCGCACGCACGTAGTCGCGCGCGTGCTGTTTCCACTTCGCGAAACTCTGGCGCGCGGTAGGATTGTTCACCTCGGGCGCGGCGTTAATCAAATCCGAGATCTGCGGCTGCATCGTCGCGGCGACTTCGTCGAAAGTGGCTGCGCTTGCGCGCAATTGCATGAGCTGCTGCTCGAGCGAGACCGCGCTGTTCGTCGCCGCGGGCGCCTCGCTTTCGGGCGTGCCGCTTTGCGCGACGAGTTGCGTTTTCATTTCGGCGGCGAGATCGCCGGAATCGGAGAGGAGGCCGTTCAACGGCTCCGCTACATCGCTAAAGGCGGTGGCGAATTGGTCGAAGGGCGCGAGGTCGGCGTTGATTTGCTCGAGCGGGACGCCAGCGGCTTGCGCGGCTCGGAATTGCCGGAGACGCAATGCGTTCAAGCCGCGCGTCAACGCCGTGTGCGCCTCGGCATATTGCCGCATGATGTCGACGTATTCCTGCCCGCTCTGCCGGTAGCGCCGGATGTTGTTCAAGCTCTGGCCAAAGAACCCTGCGCCTTCGCGAAAAAGGAAGATCGTGATCAGGGCCAGAACAACGATCGCAACCAGCGCGTTGCTTTGGAAGAAGAGCTTGATGCTGCGATCGCGTGCCACGCGGGCATGGCTGGCGCGGTGGGTCTGGGCGAATCTAGGGGGGAGCTCGGCCAGGGTTTCCATGCGGGAGGGAACGATGCCCCTGCGGCGGTAAGGCGGACAAATTGTTTCGTGTAACGATTGTGTGACAGCGGGACCAAGCGACCTCCAACCCGGAGACGAAACGTCAACCGGGTGCGCCTAATTTCACGGCCGAGCCGCTTCGCTCTCGGCGCCGGCCTGCTCCGGCGGATGAAGCGGCACCACGATGCTAATAGTCGAGCCACGTCCGGGCTCACTCGCCGCCTCCACGCTGCCGCCGTGCAACTGCGCGATATGTTTCACAATCGATAACCCCAGCCCAGTGCCGCCGACTTGCTGGCTGCGCGCTTTGTCGGCCCGATAGAAGCGCTCGAAAATGCGCGGGAGATCGCGCGCCGGAATCCCCGCGCCCTCATCGGAAACGGAAATGCGGACGCCGTAGTCTGCGCGGTTGGCCTCCAGACGGATTTTGCCTTCGGGCTGCGAATATTTCACGGCGTTATCGAGCAAATTATAAATGACCTCCTGCAAGCGGTTCTCGTCCGCGGCGATGATGGGCAGATCGTCGGTCGTCTCCAGCGAAGCGGAGAGCGACTTCGTCGCGAAGCGTTTCTCCCAGTCGCGCAAGATGCCGCTGAGGAAATCTGGCAAATGGATTTCCGTGATCTCCAGACGCGCGCCCGGCGTCTCCAGACGGGCGAGACTGAGGATGTCCTCGACTAAAAGCGTGAGGCGCTCGGCGTGCCGATCCATCACCTCGAGAATGCGCACCAGCTCTTCTTCCGGTTGTTGAGGATCGTCGAGCAAAGTCTCGAGGTATCCGCGAAAAATGGAGAGCGGGGTGCGCAATTCATGCGAGACATTGGCGACAAAATCGCGCCGCATTTCCTCCACCTGGCGCATCTGTGTGACATCGCGAAAAAGCACCACCGCCTTCTTCGCACCGTCTTCGCCGGTGGCGAACGGGACAGCCGTAACCTCCAGCTCGCGCCGCGATTCCAACTCGCGCCCGAGCGTGATCGGCTCGCTCCGCAGTTCACCCGTTTCGAGGGCGAGCGCGACCGAGCGATCCACGACAGCGTCGCGCACCACTTCGAGCAAGCTGACTCCCTGCGCTTCGCTCGGCAGGCGGTAGAGGCGCTGGAATTGCGCGTTCATGAGTTGAATGCGGCGCTGCTGATCGACCAGGACGAGTCCATCGGGCAGCGCGCCCAGCACGTTCTGCAGGCTGTGAATGCCGTGACTGGCGGCCTGCTCGAGATCGCGCTGTTGATCGGAAAGTTTTTCGAGCGCGAGGCCAAGCGCGTTGGCGCGCTCGTTCGCAGTGAGGAGGAACTTGCGGGGCGCTTTCCGATGCACGATCGCGTCCACCAATTCCTCGAGCTCGGCCCAGGGTTCAATCCACCGCCGCCAAAGCGCGACCCCGAAGAAAACGGCGGCCGCGAGCAGAGGCAGGAGAAGCAGGAGCCGCCACATCGTTGCCTACGCTCCGCGTTTGCCTAGAGCGAGTGAGCGAATCGCGCCAGGATGTAGGCAATCAATCCAGTGATCGGAAGCGTGAGGACCCAGGCCCAGACGATCCGCTCGACTACGCCCCATTTGACCGCGCTGAACCGTTTCGCCGCGCCCACGCCCATAATCGAAGTGCTGATGACGTGCGTGGTTGAAAGCGGAATGCCATGCGAGCTGGCCACCTGGATGATCAACGCCGCCGTCGTCTCCGCGGCAAAGCCGTGCACGGGCTGCAGTTTGACCATGCGATGGCCGAGAGTGCGAATGATGCGCCACCCGCCGGCTGCGGTTCCAGCGGCCATGGTCAGAGCGCAGATCACCACCACCCATTTGCTGACCACGAATTGCGGCGTTTGCAGGAATTGCAGGAACGGCGGGAGATTATCGAAGCGGCCATTGGTCGTCGCGGTGAAAAGAGCGAGCGCGATGATGCCCATGGTCTTCTGGGCGTCGTTGGTGCCGTGGCTGTGAGCCATCCAGGCGGCGCTGACCAATTGTAACCGACCAAAAAGTTTGCTGGCGAAAAGCGGCGTCGAAGAGCGCAGGAGGATGAGCAGCAGATACATCAGCAGGGCGCCGACAATGAAGCCCACGACCGGCGACGTGATCATCGGGATAACCACTTTCGGGAGCAGGCCGGTGCTCCATTTCAGGACCTTCCAATCGCCCTCCGCGGTGGCGAGCGCGGCGCCGCACAAGCCGCCGATGAGAGCGTGGCTGGAGCTGGAAGGCAGACCCAGCCACCAGGTGATGAGATTCCAGACAATCGCGCCGATCAGCGCGCAGAAGATGGTCGGCATCGTGATCACGCTCGGATCGACCATGCCCTTGCCGATCGTGCTCGCGACCGCTGTGCCCATGAGCGCGCCGGTGAGATTAAAGAAGGCCGCGAGCGCGATTGCCTGGCGCGGGGTCAGGACTTTGGTGGAGACGACGGTGGCGATGGCGTTGGCCGCATCGTGAAAGCCGTTGATGTACTCGAACGCGAGCGCGGCGAGGATGACGAGAAGAAAGAGGAGCATGAGAGCCTGGGACTCCGCGCGCTCAGGAATATTTCAGCACGATCTGCAGGATGACATTGCCGGCATCCCGGCAGCGATCGATCACCTTTTCCAACAGGTCGTAAAGATCGCGCAAAAAGATGATCTGCTTCGGATTGTAGTCGCCGTGGTAAAGATCGCGCAGCAGGTCGAGCTCCAATTGATCGGCATCGCCTTCGATCCGTTGCAGGCGGGCATTTTTTTCCCGGGCCACAGTGGCGTCGGTGCCGTGGCGCAGTTGTTTGACCATGCCGACGACTTCCTCCGCCGCCTGATCGAGCAACTCCAGATGGCGTTGGAAATTGCGCCCCTGCAGATCGCCCGGGCAGATTAGAACGCGCTCTCCGATCTTCTCGATCGTCTTGGGAATCTTGTAGAGCGCGGTCGCGAGCGCCTGGATGTCTTCGCGCTCCAAGGGGGTGACGAAGGTTTTGCAGAGCTGCTCGGTCAGCTCCTGCGTGATTTGTTTGTCCTTTCGCCGGCTCGTCACGAACTCTTCCATGCTCGGCGGCTCGGTCTGCGTTTCCAGTTTGCCGAGGAGATCGATCAAGTGGTGCACGCTGCTGTCCGCCTGCTGCGCGCTGCCCTCCAGAAGATCGAAGAACTTCGTATCGTGCCCGAGGAGTTTTCGCAGAGAGAACATGGCCGAATCTGCCGTAGCCGAAAGCAGGGCATCCGCCAAGCTCGAAAGCGCCCTAATCCTTTTCGCGCAGGCGATAACCGAAGCCGCGCACGGTCTCGATCGCGTCCGCGGCTTTGCCCAGCTTTTTGCGCAGGCGCCGCACGTGCGTGTCCACTGTGCGCGTATCGATCAGGCTTTCGTAGCCCCAGACTTCGTTGAGCAAGCGATCGCGCGCCTGCACCCGGCCCCGCCGGAGCATGAGCATGCCGAGGAGTTTGAATTCCACACTCGTTAGGCGGACCGGTTTGTTATGCACCGTGACCTGGTGCCGCACAGGATCGAGCCGGATGGCGCCGACCGTGAGCGGTTCCTCCATCACTTCGCCCTGGCCGCGCCGCAGGATCGCTTTCACCCGCAGGACCATTTCCCGCGGGCTGAACGGCTTCGTCACGTAATCGTCTGCGCCAAATTCCAGACCCACGATGCGATCAATCTCCTCCGCTTTCGCGGTTAACATGATGATCGGGATGTGGCGCGTGGCCGCGTCGCTCTTTAGAATTTTGCATACTTCCAGCCCTGGCATTTTCGGAAGCATGAGGTCGAGAATGATGAGCGCGGGCGACTCCTCGCGCGCCAGGCGCAAGCCGGTCGCGCCATCCGCTGCGCTCAAGATCGCAAACTCGGCTTTACGCAAATTCAGCGTCAGCATGTCGACCACATCCGGCTCGTCTTCGATGAGCAGGATTCGGTTGCCGGGGGCGGAAGTCATCGCTAGATGGGGATTGAGCTGCGGGCCGCGCTTAATGCACGGCGGATGCGGACCTTTCTAGCTTTATCTCATGCGTCAATATCACGATCTCCTCCGCCTCGTTTTAGAGCAAGGGAAGACGCGGGAGGATCGCACTGGCGTGGGCACGATTTCGATCTTCGGTGCGCAGGCGCGCTTCGATTTGCGCGAGGGGTTTCCGTTACTCACGACGAAGAAATTGCACCTGAAGTCGATCATCCACGAGCTGCTCTGGTTCCTGCGTGGAGAGACGAATGTGCGCTCGCTCAACGCTGCCGGCGTGACGATTTGGGATGAATGGGCCGACGCCAAGGGCGATCTCGGGCGCGTCTACGGCGCGCAGTGGACGGATTGGCGCGGCGCGGATGGAACGCAGGTGAATCAGATCGACGCCGTTATTGAGCAGATCAAAAGTAACCCGCACAGCCGCCGCCTGATCGTGAGCGCATGGAACCCGGCTGAGATCGAAACGATGGCGCTGCCGCCGTGTCATGTTCTGTTTCAATTTTACGTTTCCGCCGGTCGGGCGGATTCGTCCGGTGGCGGGCACGAGCGCGAGTTGAGTTGTCAGCTCTACCAACGCAGCGCCGATCTATTTTTGGGCGTGCCGTTCAACATCGCCTCCTACGCGCTGCTGACGATGATGGTGGCGCAGGTCTGTGGTCTACGGCCGGGCGAATTCGTCCATACCTTTGGCGATCTGCATCTTTATCGGAACCATCTCGAACAGGCGCGCGAGCAGCTCACTCGCGAGTGTCGAGCGCTTCCACGGATGCGCTTGAATCCCGAAGTGAAATCAATTCACGATTTCCGCTTTGAGGATTTCACGCTCGAAGATTATGACCCGCATCCGGCGATCAAAGCGCCGATTGCGGTCTAAGCCGCTAGCGAAGACGAACTACGGCCGCGTGCTCGCCGTCTTCGGCCCCTGCGAAAGGTCTACGATGTCCGCGAGGATGTTCAGCGCCTCGTCCCGACCCGGGTCGAGCGCAGGGTCTTTCCCATCGTCACCCTCCGCGTCGTCCGACTCCGCATCGCCCGCCGCTTCCGGCGAAACCTTCTTGTCGGCGGCGGCGATTTTACCCGGGTAAGTGATGAGCTGAAGGTTTGGCTTGTCGACGGTGTCGAGCGTGACGCGATAGACGCGCGGCTCTTCATCGTGCCGCGCGAGGCGGTCCTTCGCCCGCGCTTCCTTGCGCGTCTTATCCTCGTTCAATTCCGTCCGGCGCACTTCTTCGTTGAGCGTGATCTTGTTTTCATCAAGCCGCTGACGGAGCCGTTGCATGTCTTCCATGATGTAATGGAATTCCGGGCTGGCATTAATCCGCGCAGTTGAGCGGCGCTTCAATTCCTCCAGATACATCTGCGGCGAATCCGGCCATTTCGCGAAGCGCGCCTTCGGCACTTCATCGTAAGCCAGGCAATTCTTGAGCGAGCCTTCGCCGAACTCCGGCAGATCGGTCATCGAGGGCAGGACGATATCGGACGCGACGCCATTCAGCTGCGTGGAGCCGCCTGCGACGCGATAGAACTTCTGAATGGTCAACTTGAGCGCACCATCTTCTTGCGAGCCGCTCCCGAGCAGCGAGGTAAAGCGCCCGATTTCGAGAATCGTCTGCACGGTCCCTTTGCCGAAAGTTTTCTCATCTCCTACGATCAAGGCGCGGCCGTAATCCTGCAGCGCCGCGGCAAAAATTTCGCTTGCGGAAGCACTTTGCCGGCTGGTCAACACCACCAACGGACCACCGTAGGCGAGGCTGGGGTCGGGATCGCTCGAGACGATGATGTTACCGTTCGAGCCTTTGGTTTGCACGACCGGGCCGGACTTCAAAAAGAGGCCGGTGAGCGAGATTGCTTCTTCGAGCGAACCGCCGCCGTTGCGCCGCAGATCGACCACCAAACCGGCGATGTTCTCTTTCTTGAGCCGCTTCAGGAGCAGGAGCACATCGCGCGTGGTGCTCTTGCGATGCTTCTCCATGTCCGCGTAGAACGAGGGCAGCGTGATCCAGCCCAATTTCACTGGCTCGTCGTTCTTGCCTTTCTTGAGGATGATGTCGGCGCGCGCTTCCTGATCCTTCAACTTGATCTCGTCGCGCACGATTTCGATCGTCTTGCGCTTGGACGGATCGGGCGCATCCGCGGGGATGATCAGCAACCGCACCTTCGTCCCCTTTTTGCCGCGGATCTGCTCCACCACTTTGTCGAGTCGCATGTCGCGCACGTCGTTGAAATCTTCCGCCCCTTGCGCGACCGCTGTGATGCGATCGCCCACTTTGATCCCGCCATGCTTCTGCGCGGGGCCGCCGACGACGAGACTTTCGATCTTCGCGTAGCCGTCTTCGGAACGCAGCATCGCACCGATCCCGACGAGCGAGAGGCCCATGTTAATGCTGAAATTCTTCAGGTCCGCTTTGCTCAGATATTCGGAGTGCGGGTCATAGGTCTGGGCGAGGGCAGCGAGGAAAAGCTTCACCTGCTCGGGTTTGTCCTCTTCGTGCACGTTGCGCATCAAGCGATCATAACGCCGTGCGACGAGCTGCGGACCGGGCTCGATCGGATGTTCGCTCAGGCTTTCCTGGAGGAGCTCATTCGCGATCCTTCCGTGCCAGATCGTGTCCGCTTCCGCCTCGTCTTTCGGCCACGGCGATTTTTGGCGGCTTAACTCAATCGTAGCGTCGCCCTTGAAATCGAACGGCTGCTTAAGCGATTCTTTTACCTTCGCGATCCGATCATCGACGCGCTTCTGATAGAGCTCGTAGATTTCGTAGGCCGGCTTCAGGTTTCCAAGCAGGACATCATCATCGATCGACGTCCCGTACTTGGCGTTGAGCGCATCCACATCCTGTTGGGTGAAGAAGAGATGGCTGAAATCGAGCAGTTCGAGATAAGTGCGGAGAAACTTCTTCGAGACCTCGTCGTTGAGCGGTTGATGGGTGTAGTGACCCTCTTCCAGGAGCCGCCCGACTGAGACCTCGACTTGCTCGAGGTCGGACTTGGCCTGGACCGGGACCAGCGCCAGCGCGAAGGCGGCGAAGAGGATTGAAACAACCGGCGAGAGTCGGGATTGAAGCTTCATTCTAGGGAAAAGAGGTTTGTTACGCTCGCAGAGATCGCAGCGCGGTGCAAGGAATTGGGCGTGGAGCGCACGATGGTAGAGATGAGACAATTGATACGGCGGAAGATTCAAATAAGGCGCGTGAAAACTCACGGCGGAGGCGATTTGATGCAGCTTTCATTCCTTTTTCCCGGAAGAAAAGGGACGCCAAACCGGCCCGCACAGCTACGGTGAGCAGTATGAGCGCGAAAGGCTACGAGACATTCTGCGGCGGGATCTTCGAGACGAACTGCTACCTGCTCGAGGCGCCGGACGGCCATATCCTCTTCGACGCCCCGGAAGGCGCCTGCCAGTGGCTCGACCAACGTGGCATCGCGCCCAAACTCCTCCTCCTCACCCACGGCCACTACGATCACGTGCCCGATTTGGCGAAAATCAAAGCGCGTTTCGGTTGCCAGGTGGGCTGTCATACCGACACCGTTCCGATGATTTCCGACCCCGACTTCTTCCGCCGGGCCGGCTTCGGCCTCGAGGTAGAGACCGCCGAGCCCGACTTCCTGATCGAGGCGAGCGCGGGACGGGAGTTCCTCGGCTTAAACTTCGAGATCTTTGATGTGCCGGGCCACTCGCCGGGGAGTCTCTGCTTCCTTCAGCCCGAAGCGAAATTGCTGATCGGCGGCGACGTGCTCTTCGCCGGCGGGGTCGGCCGATGGGACTTGCCCGGTGGCGATGGCGAATTGCTCTTCGCCGGGATCAAGCAAAAGCTCTTCCCTATTGGCGACGACGTGACCGTGCTGGCGGGGCACGGCCCGCCGACCACGATCGGCCAGGAGCGGCGGACCAACCCCTTCCTCGTCACATAAGCGCCGCCTGCTCGCGGCGTGGATTCCCGCTAAGGCACTTCGCTGATCGTGACCTCGGCCACTTTGCCGCCTCTATTTGCGTCGTCGAAGTAGTTCAACTGCCTGCCCGGATAGATATTGAACCCGTCGAGGATGTTCGATCCGAAGCCGGGATGCCGGTGAATGACGGGATTGGTATCCGGATGCGTCCCGGTCCCGGGGACCGCTTGTCCGCAGAACGACGTACCGGCGCTTCGACAGAAGGAGATTGTTTTTGGGGACTGGATCAGGCTTCATGGTCCGCGACGTCCATGACTTTGGTATTCGCGAAACTCATGCCCACCCGCTGCCTCATTCTAGCCCTCATCGGAGGCTGTCTCGCTCTTGCCCGCGTCGCCACGCCACCTGCGAGCGGGCAGACGTTGCCGCTCGATTATCAGCTTCAGTTGCAAGCGCGCGCTGACACCGGCGGCACCGCCTTTAACCTCCCGAACGGCTCCACCTTTAACAGCGTCAGCGCCACGCTGAACGATTCCGGCCAGGTGGCGGTGAAAGTCAACACCGTCGGTTTCACCATTACGCCGGGACTCTTCTTTGGCGGCCACGGCGTCGGCTCAGTCGTGCACAATCCGGTCGACTCCAACGCACTCTTCAGCGATCCCTCGATCAACCAAAGCAATCAGGTCGTCTTCCCGCGCTTCTCCAGCACGAACGCCGCGGACGACGGCCTCTACCGCTACGATCGCGCCACTGGCATAACGACCCGCCTCACCAACGGCCCACTCGGCGCCACCTCCTACACCAACCCGGTCATCAACGACAACGGCCTCATCGGTCTGCGGATAAAATTCAGCACCCCGCAGGCGCTCTTCAGCTACAACATATCTTCAAACGCATTCATCAACTACGTGACCGAAACGTCGGGCGATCCCGGCAGCCCCTATTCGTTCCTCTACGCGCCCGCGTTCAATAATAACAACCGCCTCGCCGCCCAGGTGAATCTGTCCAATCAGCCCTCCTCCTACAAAGAGCTGCGCGTTTGGAATGCCGACGGATCCTCCGTCCTCGTCGCCTCCGGCGATAGCAGCACCGGCCCGAATTTCTTCGCGTTCGACAACAGCATCTCGATGAACAACCTCAATCGGGTCGCCTTCACCACCCGCACCAGCACCGCCGCGAGCACGCGCCGCATCGTCGTCGGCGATGGCAATAACACCGTCTATATTTCCCACCGTCAGCGCCGGCGCCGGCTTCACCAGTATCGACAGCTTCCCGCCGTCCATTAACGACAACGGCCTCGTCGCCTTCCGCGGCAACGATAACCAAGCCCCGGCGCGCGATTCCGTCTTTATCACCGACGGCACCACCTTCCAGCGCATCGTCGGCGTCAACGATACCCTCATGACTGATACCGGCCCGCGCGTCATCGGCTCGCTCATGGGCTCCTTAAAATTAAACAACCGCGGCGCAGTCGCGTTCGGCGTCCAATTCACCGGCGGCGGAAATGCCATCTATGTCGCCTACGTCCGCATCGTGCCGCTGAGCGCCGTCTCGAGAAAAGTCCACGGCGGCGCAGGGACCTTCGACATCAATCTCCCGCTCACCGGAGCGCCCGGCGTGGAATGCCGGCAAGGCCAGGGCCCTTCGTTCACCAACCATCAAATCGTCGTCACCTTCGCTGCTCCCGTCACATTCGCCTCCGCCATGGTCACCACCGGCACGGGCACCGTCGACAGCGCCACTGCCAGCGGCAACCAGGTCACGATCGAGCTGAGCAATGTCGCCGATCGCCAAACGCTCGCTCTCACCCTCGTTAACGTAAACGA
Organism: uncultured Verrucomicrobiae bacterium; assembly: GCA_963788065.1. Classification (GTDB taxonomy): domain Bacteria; phylum Verrucomicrobiota; class Verrucomicrobiia; order Chthoniobacterales; family UBA10450; genus JACCTI01. The sequence goes on along the minus strand of CAWBFF010000008.1, from coordinate 481,127 downwards.
CGGCGCGAACAGCAGCGATGTCATCATCCCAATCTCATTCGTCCTTGGCGATGTGACCGGCAACGGCAGCGTCACCTCCACCGATATCGGCCAGGCAAAAGCGCAGACGGGCCCGGCCATCACCGGCACATTTCGCGCCGATGTGGTGCCGAACGGCAACATCAACGCGACGGATATTTCGCTCATAAAAGCCCAGGCCGGTGTGGCGCGGCCCGTGGCGGACGAGCCGATGACCGCGCGTTAGGCGAGAGCGCTCAGGGTTTCGGACAATTCCTCCGCGCCAGCGATCTGCTGCACGATCGCGCGCAATGTGGCCAGCGCGGCGGGAATGTGTTCGAGGAAGCCCGGCGTTTCCTTAACCAATCCAAGGTAACCGTACGCTCCGAGAGCCTGCATCAGCCGCTGCATTGCGCACAAACAGATCACCTCGTCGTCATCGGTCCGCAGCGGCACACCTGCCTGCACGCGCAGGGCGCGGTAGATTTCAAAAAGCTCCTCCCGCTCCGCGTCCGTCAGATGGACATAAGGATCGTAGAGAAGCGACGCGATATCGTATTTCGAAAGGCCCGGTCGCATCCCTTGGAAGTCGATCAGATAGGATTCGCCGTCGCGAATGATGATGTTCTGCGATTGGAAATCGCGATGCACCAGCACGCGCGGCAACGCCGCCAGCCGCTCGGCGATTTCGTGCAAAACCGGTAGCCCGGCCAACTCCGCCCGCTTCGTTTCTCCGATTCCGAAATGTCGCCCGAGGCAATGCTCGAAGAAGTAGTGCTGCTCCCATTGATAGAGCGCGACATCGAACTCCTGCGGGAAATCCTTCCGCAACTCGTCCGCGGCCGAGATCGGGAGCACGTGCAGCTTCGTTATCTCCGCCAGCGCCGACTCGTAAAATGCCCGCCGCACCAGCCAGCTCTCGTCCCGATAATGCCAGAGATCCGTCCCGCCCAAATCTTCCATCCAGATCAACCCCTCTGCCGGATCGTGAAAGTAAACGCGCGGCGCGCGAATCTGGTTCGCGGAAAGAAACTCCGCGATCTGCACGTAGTGCCCATTCTCGATGCGCTCCAAATTATACTTCACCAAAATGAGTGAGTGCTCGGGGCTGGAGCGCACCCGATAAAAGCGGCGACCCGAGCCCCCTTTTTGAATCGGTGAGATCTCGACCTCCGCCGCCGCGTCGAAGGGCGGAAAATGTCGGCGCGTTTGCGTGAGCAGCTGCTCGGTGAGTTGGGCGGAACTAAACATCGGTCTCACGCAGCGTGCCTGCGGCTCGTTGATCGGCGCGGACAATACAACTCCGCAGGTCGCTCTGCGAAGCGATTTCTGCGCGCGGCCAGACAATCGTGTCATGCACCACCGCGCCCGCGCCAATCCGGCAGCCGGAGCCCAACGCGCTGCACCCGGTGATGCGCGCACTCGGATCGACGATCGCATCGGGCGCGATGCGCACCGGCCAATCCCCATCCCGCACGTAAGCCGGGCGCCAGCCTTCCTCGGAGATGGTGCGATGCACTTCGAGATAGCCGGCGCGCGAACCAATGTTGAACCATTGGCCTTCATTCAAGATCACGCCGCCGATCCGGCCGCCCGCGCTCAGCCAATCAAGCACGATAGGGATGAAGGACGTTTTCTTACCCGGCGGAATACGGGCGAATATGTCGGGGTTCCAAATCGAGACGCCGGCAAAATCGCAACTGCCGGTCATTCCAAATCTCCCGGCGATGTCCACTACGCGTCCATCCCGCACCGCCACGTCGGTCGTTAGGCCATCTTCCCGCAGCGCGAGCGTGACGTCGTTCCCACCCGCGAAATGCGCTTCGAGCAACGGCGGCAGATCGATGTCCGTCAAAATATCGCCGCTGTAAACGATGAACGGCTCCGGCCGCAGAACGCTCTCGATGTTTTTGATTCCACCGCCCGTTTCCAGCAGGACCGGTTCGTGCACGAGTTGCACGGGCGCGCCTGCGTGTTCGCCCGAGGCAAAGGCGGTTTCGAATTCCTCCGCCAGCCGGTGCGTGTTAATGACGAACGACTCGATCCCGATGCTGCGGAGATGATCGAGCGCAAAAGTGATCAGCGGCTTTTGGAAAATCGGCACGAGCGGCTTCGGCAGCTGCTCAGTCAATGGCCGCAGCCGCAACCCAAGCCCCGCGCCAAGGACAAACGCCTGCGTAATCCGGCTCATCGCACGCTCCCGCTCGGACTTCCCTAACGACTCAAATAGAGCGTCTTCGTTCCGAAATCGATGATGCCGTTGTGACGGCGCAGAATTTCCGAGCCGAGCAGACCCGCAACGGGCGGAGAAGAATCGAGCAGGCCACCGCGGACCAGGCCTTCCAGATCCATCACGCCCACCTGCTTGTCGCGCATGTGGATGGAGCCGACGGAGAAGCGCGAGATCGTGGCCATCTGCAGGCCGCGCTGTTTCAGGTTTACCCCAGCAGAACTGAACGGGCTGTCGCGCAACGGAATCCGCATCCGCCTAACGAACGGTTGATGAAGCAGCGTCGCAAACGCGCCGGTATCGACCATGAGCTTGGCCCGCCGACCGTTGAGCCGCCCATCGACATATAGGTTGAACCCAGAGCTCACGTGCATCGGCACGCCTTTCAATCCGGAGAAGTCGAGCCCCGGCGCGCTCCCGCGCACCCGCGGATCCACTTTCAAGATCAAGGTTTGCGCCCGGCAATCGAGCACGGCGTGGGTCGGGAAGAGGATGTCGGCGCCGAGGATGCCGTCGATCGCCTGTTCGTTCATCATCTTGGCCGCTTTCGAGGAGCCGCCCAGGTCAACGGCGACCATTGGTTCATCGATCAAGTTCAAGGCCCCGAGCTGCAGGCTACGCGCGATAGCGACGTTGTTGTAGCTGCCATTAATCCGCAGGCGGGTGGGAATCTCCGCATTAGGCGGCGCTGCGGTCATCCCAAAATGGCGCAAGCGCGCGATCGAAATGGCGCTGACCGGTGCGCCGCTATCGACGCCGAGAAGAGCGGGCTTGCCGTTGATGCTCGCGCGCAGCAGCAAGTGATTCTGCCGGGAGCGCTCCAGCGGCAGCGCCTCAAATTGCAAGGCGCGCGGTTCGACGCCCGGCACAGCCAGCCGGTTTTGCCGCACCGGCACCGCCCGCCGCGGAGGCTCGGCCAGGGCCGGAAATGTCAGGCTAAAAACAAGGAGAAGGAACCAGGGAAACGAAGAGCCGGCCGACATTTTCCGATTAAGCACGCGCGAGGATAGCACGTTGTCACGTGGGCGAACACGCTTCATTCGAGCGCGGAAGCCGCCCTCATCCGCCGATCGAGCTGGTCTACTCGTCGTTCTCGTCCGCCGCGTCCTGCGGCGGCGCGGTCAAGAGTCGAGTGTAGGCCCAAATGGTGGTCCCCCACACCAGGGCAAGGGACACGAGCATGAAAATCCAACCGCCTGTATTCATCGCCTAACGAGTCCTTTCATGGCATATCTCCGTCCAAATCCATCCCGGCCGCACGCCAGCGCCGCTCGCCGATCGCGACCAACGCCAGTAAAATCAGCAGCACCACGCCAATGATGACCACCGTCCAGAGTGCGACTGGATTACCGGAGAGCTCGGTCATTTTGGCTCCAAGATTATTCTTCGCGAAACCAACCAGCACCACCAAGAGGTAGGCGGGCGCGATGTATTTCATGATGAAGAAAAAGAAGCGCGGAATCTTCATTAATGCGCCTTGGTCCAGCTCGTTCGCGCCTTTATCCACGCCCCAAATCCAGCCGAAGGAAATGATCTGCACCGTGGCAAGGAGGAAGATGCAGAACGTCCCGACCCAGAAATCCATCGTGTCGAGCGCGACGGTGTCTTTACTGAACCAAATGACCCAGAAGGAGCCGAGGCCGCAAAGCACCGAAATGAAAGCAATTGCTTTTCCGGAGCTGATGCCGAGCGCTTCTTCGACGAAGGCTTTGCCGGGTTGAAGCATCGAAATGGAACTGGTGATGGCAGCGAGGAAGAGCAGGAAGAACCAGGCAAATCCAATCCATCGCCCTGCCCAACCCATCTGCTGGAAGACAACCGGAAGCGTTTGGAACCCAAGCCCGAACCCCGCGCCAACGCCGCTCGCGCCGAGAAAAATGAAGGCCGCTGTGATTGTGATCAAACCGCCGAACCCGACCTCGAACAACTCGTTAGTGGCGCTTGCCGTGAAACTGGAGAGAGCGATGTCGTCCTTCTTCTTGAGGTAGGATGCGTAATTCAGAATCACTCCGAACCCAACCGAGAGGCTAAAGAAAATCTGACCAGCTGCGGCCAGCCAGGTTTCGAAGTCGGTTAATTTCGAGAAGTCCGGATTCCACAGCGATCCGAGGCCGTTGAGCACATTCTGGTCGGGGAACGCGGGATTCGGCGTGCCCAAAGTGAGGACCCGGATGAGAACGATCACCGCCAAAACCGCCATCGCGGGAAGGGCGAATTGGCAGAATTTTTCGATTCCGCCTTTCAAGCCGCGATAGACGAGGATGATGTTGATCGTCACCACGAGCAGCCAGAACGCGGCGCTCATGTTGATGACGCCGTTGGCGTCCGTGCCGGTCGCGCTGCCGAAAAATTCCTTCGAAGCCCGCACCTGTTCCTCGATCGAGCCGGTCAGTTGCACGCCGCCGATCAAATACTCCCACGCATATCGCAGGCACCAGGCCTCGATATACACATAGTACATATAGACGACGATCGGGATGAGAACCGAAAGAACGCCGAGGTAGCGCATGATCCGCCCGCGCCCAGCCACGCCGACAATCGCTGGCCCGCTATGAAATCCCTTCCGCCCGCCATGTCGCGCCATGGCCCACTCCGCCCAGCCGATCGGCAGCGCCAGAAAAAGCAACGCGCAGATGTAGGGAATCATGAACGCCCCGCCGCCATGCGCTGCAGCCTGGCCGGGAAAGCGTAAGAAATTTCCCAGACCAACGGCGGAACCAGCCACCGCGAGGATTACACCCACGCGACTGCCCCAGACCATTTTCTTTTTTTCTCCGCCGTCGTTCATGCGCCGTTTGTTTAACGGGATACGCGCGGGCGTGGCAACAGTTATTCTCTGCGCGAGAGCAGAACGAGTCCTCCTCGCGCAAAAGGAGCGCGATCGCTTAGCGGGCGCGGCTGCTGTTGCCGCCGCCGAAGCCACCGCTCACGCTCGAGTTTCCGAACCCGAGGATCCTTTCCAGACTGTGGCGCACCCAGAGATCCGGCGCCGCGGCACTGGGCACCGCGGCATTCGGTTGCCGGGCCGCCGCTTCTGCGATCGTGCCTGCCAACTCGCGCTGCGTCTCGGTCAATCCGGTCGTGCCTTCATCGGAAGCTTGCTCCCGCAAATCCGCCAACGCGGAAGTGAGCGACGCTTTTTTCTCCGCCGCGCGTGTCGCATCGATCATGCGCTGAAAACTAACGTGCAGCGGAATGGTGGCGAACTCCGCGGAACCTCCAGCTCCTTCCGCTTTTGGTGGGATCGACACCATCTCAGAACGGCGGACTTCATTCCAAACGCCCTCCGCGTCGAAGAAGCCAATCTCGCCATAATATTTCGCATCCGCCTCCGGCACAGTGATCGCACACGTTCCGGCCAACGGTTCCACTTCGAGCGACGTCTGCTCGGAGCCATCGGGAGCCAGTAAACGCAGATGCACTTTGCGAGCGCGCGGCACCTTCTGGCCGAACGCCGCTGGCCAGTCAATATCCCAATAGGCGAAGAGACTCTGCGGATCGCGCGGCAGGAGCCAGAGCGTCTCCGCGCCATACGATCGCGGCAGCTCTTTTTCGCTTCCGCTCGAGCGGCGTGCATGACCTTGGGCGACGACCGGCTCCACCGAAACACGGAACGCTTCCGAGGGCGCGCTCGGCTCAGTTGCCGCTGCGTCCGCTCGGTCGAGATCGTTCTCTAAATCGTAGGCCATGAGCGCGGAAATGTAGCGAGATCAGGGCGATTCGCCACCGGCAATTCCCGCGGTCCCCATGCGTGCAACGCCATTCCCGTTGCTGTTTTTAACGCGGCTGCGAGATTCCCGACGCGCTCCCGCGCAGCATTCGCTTGAAGACCTGCATCATTTGCAATCCAGACGCCGGCAGCGTGGACGACCGCGATGCGCTCCGCACAAAATTGGAGCGATTTCCGGGTGCAGTCGTGCACTTCACAGAACACCGCGGAGATGCGACGCGGCTCGCCCATGAAGCGGCCGGCAACGGCTGCGGAGTGGTGATCGCCGCCGGAGGCGACGGCACGCTAAACGAAGTGCTGAATGGGCTAGCGCCCCACGCCGATCGTCTTCAGGTTGGCCTGCTCCCGCTCGGCACCGGTAATGATTTCGCGAAGATGTTGAATCTGCCGGCGGGGCTCGACGATTGCATCGACGTTCTCCGCGAAGGGCGCGTGCGGCCGACTGATCTGGTGCGCGTGACAATGCACGACGAACGCTATTTCGTGAACGTTTCCGCCGGCGGTTTCAGCGGCACCGTGAACGAGAAGATGACGGCGGAGATCAAGGAGAGCTGGGGCCCGCTTGCGTATCTGCGCTGCGCCGCGGAAGCGCTCCCAGAGATGCGTGCTTACCGAACGGAAATTATCTTGGACGATGCCGAGCCCATCACTTTCGATCTCGTGAATGCGGTCGTCGCCAACGGCCGTTACGTCGCCGGCGGGACTATGATCGCGCCGGAAGCTGAGATCGACGATGGTCTACTCGACATTATCCTTGTGCCGCAGAATGCGGGTCCGGATCTGGCGCTAGTCGCAGCTCAGATGGCGATCGGGAAACATCTCGCGAGCGAAGGAGTCGTTTTCCGGCAGGCGGCGAAGGTGTCGATAAAATCCGAGCCCGGGATGTGGTTCAACGTGGACGGCGAAATGCTGGGCGATGAACCGGTGGTCTTCGAAGTTCTGCCGCGCGCGCTGCAATTTTTGGTTGGGCCCGCGGAATGAAATCGAAGATCGTAAGCGCGAGACGCCTGGCAGAAATATCGGCGGAACTGCGCAAATCCGGCAAGCGCTTGGTGGTGACGAACGGCTGTTTTGATCTGCTGCACGTCGGGCATGTGCGTTACCTGCAAGCCGCCCGCGCGCTCGGCGATGCGCTCGCTGTCGGCGTCAATGGCGATGCCTCGGTGCGGGCGCTGAAAGGTGAGGGTCGGCCGCTTAATCGCGAGCAGGATCGGGCGGAAGTTCTCGCCGGCCTAGCCTGCGTGGATTACGCGAGTATTTTTCCAGAAGTTCGCGCGACGGAGTTCCTTGAGATGGTGCGCCCGGCGATCTACGTCAAAGGGGGCGACTACAAACCGGAGACGCTAAACGCGGAGGAGCGCGCGGTGTTGGAAAAAGCCGGCGCGGAGATCAAGATCATCCCGTTCATCCTTGGCTACTCGACGACGGGCTTGATCGAGCGGATGAACGAGGACTGAGTCATGGCGGCGATCGGGATTGGCATTCTTGGTTCGGGAAAGGGGAGTAATGCTCGCGCCATCCTCGAGCGAATCCGCGATGGCTCACTTTGCGCGGAAGCGCGCGTCGTAATTTCCGACATTTTCGATGCTGGCATTCTCGATATCGCCCACGAGTTCGGCGTCCCAAATGCGTTTGTGCCGCCGGGAAAATTTCGCACCATCATGGAGCCATCGGCCGAACAGGCGCTCGTCCAGATGCTGCGCGACGCGGCGGTTGAACTGGTCGTGCTCGCAGGCTTCATGCGCGTTTTGAAGGCACCGATGTTACAAGCCTACCCGGGCCGCATCCTTAATATCCATCCATCGCTCCTGCCGAAGTTTCCGGGGTTGGAGGCGTGGAAACAGGCGCTGGAAGCAGGCGAAACCGTCACCGGCTGCACGGTTCACTACGTGGACGGCGGGGTGGATAGCGGCGCGGTCATCGCGCAGCGCGAGGTGCCAATTTTGCCTAACGACACGCCAGAGTCGCTGCATGAGCGCATCCAGATCGCGGAGCGTGTGCTCTATCCGGAAGTGATCGGACAATTCTGCGAGTGAGCGCGCCCCTTCGCTATTTCTCGGTTAGTCTAACGAGTCAAACCCATGCCGCCCAGTGCTCAGTGGCGCTCGGGTTTTTGATCGCGTTCCAGTAATTCCTCGAGGGCTTGCGCAGGATTTTTTCCTTCGTAAAGGAGGGCGTAGGCCTGGTCGATAATCGGAGTTTCCACCTTCAGTCGCCGCGCGCATTCGAAGGCACTCTTTGTCGTTGGAATCCCTTCCGCGACCATTTTCATCGAGGTCGTGACCTGATCGATTGTCTGCCCGCGCGCGAGGAACTCGCCCACCCGGCGGTTGCGACTATGCGCACTGAAGCAGGTCGCGATCAAGTCTCCCGCGCCGCTCAAGCCGTAGAACGTGCGCGGGCTTCCGCCCATCGCCGTCCCGAGCCGGAGCATCTCGGCCAGGGCGCGAGTCACCAACGCCGACTTGGAATTATCGCCCAAGCCCAACCCGTCGCTCGCGCCGGCGGCGATCGCGAAGACGTTCTTCAGCGCCCCGCCAAGCTCGATCCCTACCGTCTCGTCGCTCGAATAAATCCGGAAGCGCGCGCTCCCCAGATATTGCTGAAGCGCTTGCGCGCACTCTATTTTCTCACAGCCGAGGACGGTAGCGGTTGGCAAATCGCGAGAGACTTCCACCGCTAGATTTGGTCCGGAAAGAACTGCCACCGTGTGCTCAGGTAGGGCTGAGGCGAGGATTTCTGTGATGCGAAGGCCGGTGCCATGCTCGATTCCTTTTGTGCAACTGAGCAGGATCGCGTCCTTCGCGACGAATGGCTGGAGCTGCTCGGCGATGGAACGGACCGCCGTGGAAGGCGTGACGAAGACAAGCAAATCCGCCTCAGCGCAATCCGAGAGCTGGCTCGTCACCTGGATGGAGTCAGGTAGTGACAGCCCAGGGAGGTAGGCTGTGTTCTCGCGGGTTGCGCGCAGGCGCTCGGTCCGCTCTTCGTTATGTCCCCAGAGCGTGACGTGATTGCCGCGTTTCGCCCACAAAATGGCGAGCGCCGTGCCCCAGCTTCCGGCTCCAAGAACGGCTGTGCGCTTGAGGTTCACTGGCGGGTAAAGCGGGGTTCCGTGCCTGCGATTAGACGCGCGATATTAGGGCGATGACGCCAAACGACGAGAGCAGTCATCGCAGCCGAAAAGAAAAGCAAAACGTGCCCGCGGCTGCGATCCAGCAGCGCCACCACCAAGGGTAAGGTGAGCGCCGCGAGGATTGAGGCAAATGAGACGTAACGCGTGATCAGAAAAACGAGGACCCAAACTAGGAAGATTGAAATGGCCGCGATCGGAACAACGCCCAGCAGAGCGCCCACCGACGTGGCGACGCCTTTACCTCCTTTGAATCTCAACCAGACGGGGAAGGAATGCCCTGCCACGCATGCAGCTGCGGCGAGGATAGCGTAGAAGTCGGCGAATTCTGACGCGCTTGGATCTCTTCCGACCATCATGAACGCCAAACGCACAGCCGCAAAACCCTTTAAGGCGTCCAAGAGGAAGACCGGATAACCCCAGCGTTTGCCCACCACCCGCAAGACATTAGTAGCGCCGATGTTTCCGCTTCCACAGGTTCGCACATCCACTCCTGCGAGCCGCCCGGCTAAGTATCCGAAGGGGATCGAACCGAGCAAATACGAGAGCCCGATCACATAGAGGCTCAGCGTCATTGCAATTCGACAGACACGGAATTCTCTGGGATTTTCGATCCAGACGATGATACTAAAGCGTTTTTATGCAACCATATAGATAATATTGATATGTCGGCAGGCGTGATTCCGCTTACCTTTTGGGCCGCGCCGATTGTAGTCGGCCGAACAGTGGCGAGCTTCTGGCGGGTCTCCGGTCGCAGACCAGGAATTTGATTCAAGTCCAGATCATCAGGAATTGGCTGCCGGTTACGAGATTCAATGTGGCGGTTCTGGCTCGCTTGGCGCCGCACGTAGCCTTCGTATTTGAATTCGGTCTCTACAAGGTCCCAGTGATGATCGTCCGCCAATGCGCGGATCTGAGTGGGAATCTTCTCGAAGCTAAACGTTGGGCGCTTTAAGCAATCCGCCAGCGGTTCGCCGCCTATCGGCGTTTTCGAAATCAATTCTTTTAGTCGGCGAAGTGCTGCCATCTTTACTTGGAATGACGCCCATCGCTCATCTTCTACCAGTCCCGCCTCGCGACCCTTCCCGGTGAGTCTCTGGTCAGCCGTATCCTGACGGAGGGATAGTCGATCCTCTGCGCGACTGGTGAACATCCGATATGGCTCCTCTGTCCCTTTCGTGACTAAGTCGTCGAGCAGGACTCCGATGTAAGATTCCTGTCGCGTTAGAACGAAAGGCGCTCGCCCTTTCACCTGCAGCGCCGCATTTGCTCCTGCGATCAGCCCTTGCGCGGCAGCCTCTTCGTATCCGGAGGTCCCGTTCACTTGGCCAGCAAAATACAATCCCGCGATTTGTTTGGTTTCCAACGTGTGCCGTAGTTGAGTTGGCGGGAAGTAATCGTATTCGACAGCATATCCCGGCCTCATGATTTCGGCCTTCTCCAATCCCGGAATCGTCCGCAAAAACGCCAACTGAACGTCATAGGGTAGGCTGGTGGAAATCCCGTTGACGTAAAATTCGTCCGTATGCAGTCCTTCCGGCTCCAGAAAAATCTGATGCGACTGCTTTGTCTCGAACTTAACCACCTTGTCTTCAATCGAAGGGCAGTATCGCGGCCCTGTCCCTTTAATATGTCCGGCATAGAGCGCGGATCGGTGTAGGTTCTGCAGGATAATACTGTGCGTCTCCGGCGTGGTGTGCGTAATCCAGCAAGGAACTTGTTCCACGTGGAACGTCGCCTGATTCAAACTGAAGATTTCCGCCACGTTTGTCTTGTCCGCTTCGAGATAACTGAATCTCGGAGGTGGCTCGTCTCCATATTGAATTTCGCATTCAGCAAAATTAATAGATCGTCGGTTAATACGACACGGGGTACCAGTTTTGAACCGCCCCACCTCGAACCCCAGTTCCGCCAAGCTTCCGCTCAGACCGGAAACCGTGTCCCCCATCCGTCCGCCAGCTTTTGTGTTCTCTCCGACATGGAGCAGAGCCCGCAAGAACGTCCCAGAAGTAATGACAACTGCGTCCGCTTCGAATTCGATTCCAATATCGGTAGCGACGCCGGCGACCCGCCCTTCCTTGATCAGGACGGCGTGGACGCTGGCCTGCTTCAAGTCCAAACCTTCAGTTGCCTCCAGGCAGGCTTTCGCGCGAAATTGGTAGGCCTTCTTATCGCACTGCGCACGCGGGGCACGAACGCTGGCTCCCTTCGTTCGATTCAACATCCGAAATTGAATGCCAGTCGCATCGGCGTTCCGCCCCATGAACCCGCCGAGGGCGTCAATCTCCCGAACCATGTGTCCCTTCGCCAGGCCACCGATGGCCGGATTACACGACATCTGCCCGACCGTATCAAGATTCTGGGTCAGGAGGAGCGTAGCACATCCTACGCGGACGGACGCCAAAGCCGCCTCAATTCCCGCGTGTCCGCTCCCTACCACAATTACATCATACCTTTTCGCCATGTTCTACGTGGAACGTTAACCTAGAATCCCCTGCTTTGGATTGGGCAAGAGTTGCCCTAGTTGGAACTCCTCCCTCTCGCCAGCCACGGTCTCGCTAACGATTCGCAGCATCGGATTGAACTCCGCCAGGACTTGCCGGCACGCTCCGCACGGCACAACCGGCCTCTCAGAGTCAGTCACCAGCGCCAGCAAATCAAAGTCCTTCGCTCCCGCGCTCAGTGCCGCTCCGATTGCCACTCGCTCCGCACACATAGTCAGCCCGAAGGAGACATTCTCCACATTGCAGCCGGAGAAGATCCCGTGCGTCGGAGTTGACAAGGCTGCGCCCACCTGAAACTTCGAATACGGTGCGTACGCTCGCGCTCGAACAGACCGCGCAGAGTTTATCACAAGCTCCTCCTCTGTAGTCATTTACGAAATTCCACCGGCAGAGCCAGGGGGGTCGCGGCGGTCGAGTCAATCATTTCGGACCGCTCAGCCATCGCATCTTCCCGCGCCTTGTCTTCCGCTTCCTTGAGCAAACGCAACGCGATCCGACCCAGCAACAACAACACAATAATCGACGTCACCAATCCGCCGCCCCAGATCAAATACTCAATACTCCGCGGATGACTCTTCCCGCGAACCAAATTCAGCCCGAGCTGGCCCAGCGTCCCGAGATACGCATACAAAAACAACCCCGGCGCCTGCCCGATGGCCACCCACAGCATGCAAGTGCGAAAGCGAATTTGCGTCAGCCCATACAGATAATTGAGCAAGCTCGTCGGAAAAAGCGGATGCAGCTGGCTCAGCAGAATGATCTTCCATCCTTCGCGCCGCACCGCCGGTTCCAGCGCCTCCAACGTCGCGTTCCTCATCAAGCGCCGCCGCAGCCAGCGATTGCCCACCCATCGGCTGATGAAAAACGAGATCGCCGCTCCGCCCACATTCCCCACCAGCACGATCAAAAATCCCCACCACAGGCCAAAGAAGAATCCGCCGCCCATGCTAAGAAAGCCGCCCGGCAAGAGCAGCACATTGCAGCACGCATAGAGCAGCGGATAACAAATCGCGCTCCACGCGCCCCAGTGCATCACCCGCTCCTGCACCGCCGCCAGCATCTCCGCCAACGGAAAAAACCGCGAGAGAACAAAGAGCACTACGCTCACGATCACCAGCCCGGTGATCTGAACAATTAGCGCGCGGCGAACGGCGACCATCGCCAGACCTTCGTCACTCCACCGCTCCCACGCAAATGCCGCACCCTGCTTCCGCTTGGAAATCACGCGTGTGCCTAACGAGTGCACCGCCGCACATCCTCGCCTACACTCATTGGAAAGGCCCACCCATGAACCGTCGCCTCTGCTCGCTTTTCCTTTTCGCCAGCGCCGTCGCGCTCGCCCACGCCGCCCCATTCTCCCCGCGCATCTTCGATCGCTCCCGCCTCCCCGCTTCCGTCCGCCCAGTCCCGCTAGATCACCTTTCTTCTGGCGCCCTCCTCCGGCTCGATCAAGACGGCGACCTCGTCGAAAATCCCAGCGCCCGCACGGCGCGTTTGCAATCCCGTCCCGAAAACCGTGCCACCGCCGACGCGCCTGCGGTCGCCCTCGATCCCCGCGTCGCCGCTAACATCCGCCTCGGCGACGATCCCCCCGCGCTCCCGTCGAATATGCGCGCCCAAGCCGAGCCCCACATCGCCCGTTCCCCCGCTAACGCAGATGTCCTTCTCGCCACCTTCCAGGAAGGCCGCTTTACCAATGGCGGCGCGGTCGATTGCGGTTACAGCGTCAGCCGCGATGGCGGCCTCTCCTGGAGCCGCGCCCTCATCCCTAACCTTACCGCCGCAAGCAACGGCCCCTACTTCCGAGCCACCGATCCGGTCGCCGGCGTTGGCGCGGACGGAGCGCTCTACTTAAACACGATTGGCTCCACCGACGCCCAGTTCAACACCGCGGCCGTCCTCGTTAGCCGCTCCACCGATGGCGGCGTCAGCTTCTCTCCGCCCTCGGTCGTTTTCCAGTCTCCCAGTTCTCTCGTCTTCCCCGACAAAAACTGGATGGCCATCAACACCTTCCCCGGCACTCCCGCCTTCGGCCGCATCTTCGTCGCTTTCGCCTACTTCACCGGCGGCCCGAATGGCGCCCCCATCGCCAGCTCCTTTAGCGACAACGCCGGCGCGACCTGGACCCCCATCGCCTTCATCCATTCGCAGAACAGCGACACGCAAGGCGCCCAGCCCATCTATCTCGCCAACGGCAAACTCGCCGTCGTTTATTGGAACTTTAACGGCACCGGTGATTTCGCTGACGACTTCATGCAAGTCGTCATCTCTGATAACGGCGGCAACACCTTCGGCTCGCCCAAATTCATCACCAACGTCGCCGTCCACACCGAGCCCTCCATCCGCACCGGCGTTTTCCTTCCCTCCGTCGCCACCGATCGCACCACCGGCGCCATCTACGTCGTTTACCAGGCCCGCGTCGCCGGCGCTCCTCGTATCCTCTTCACTAAATCCACCAACAATGGCGACACCTGGACCGCCCCCATCGCCATCAGCGATAACCCCACCGGCTCCGGCGTCTTTAACCCCGCCATCGCCGCCTCCGATGATGGCCAGGTCCTCACCGCCGTCTTCTACGATCACCGCGATAACCCCGGCTCCACCGTCCTCATCGATACCTACCTCGCCCAATCCCTCGATGGCGGCGCCACTTGGCAGCCCAATATCCGCCTCAGCTCCACCTCCACCGATGCCTCCCTCGCCCCGCTCACCGGCTCCGGCTACATGCTCGGCGACTACATGGGCATCGCCCCCGCCGTTAACCCCAACATCCCCGCCGTCCCCGTCTGGGTCGATACCCGCACCGGCGACCCCGATCCCTTCATCACTCGCATCGGCATCGGCGCACAGTTCGACTTCACCAGTTGGCAAGCCTCCCGCCTCTCCCTCGCCCAAATAAACAACCCCCAGCTCGGCGGCCCCGCCGGCGATGCCGATGCCGACGGCGAAGACAACTCCGCCGAATTCCAAAACGCGCACCGAGCCTAACGACCCCGCCTCCGTCCTCCACACCGCCCGCCAGCTTAATATCTCCACCCGCACCCTCGTCAGCGGCGGCGATAACGTCCTCATTGGCGGCTTCATCATCACCGGCACCCAGCCGAAGCAAATCCTCGCCCGCGCCCTCGGCCCCAGCCTCACCGCTCGCGGCGTCCCCGGCGCCATGGCCGATCCCACCCTCGAGCTCGTCCCCGCCTCCGGCCCCAGCGTCAGCAACGATGATTGGCAACAAAGCACCGATGCCGCCGCCATCCAGGCCACCGGCATCCCACCCACCGATCCCCGCGAATCTGCCCTCATCCAAACCCTCCCGCCCGGCAACTACACCGCCATCCTCCGCAGCAAAGGCGACACGCCCGGCGTCGGCCTCGTCGAACTCTACGACCTCAACCCCACTGCCGATTCCCGCTTCGCCAACCTCAGCACCCGCGGCTTCGTCGGCCGCGATAACGACGTTATGATCGGCGGCGTCATCGTCGGCCGCGGCGCCGGCGTCAACGGCGCCGGCAGCATCCGCGCCGTCCTCCGCGGCCTCGGCCCCACCCTCACCGCAAGAGGCGTCGCCGGCGCCCTACCAGACCCCCAGCTCCTTGCCTACGATGCCAACGGCACCCTCCTCATGACCAACGACAACTGGAGCGAATCCCCCCAGGCCGCCGAACTCCAAACCCTCCAACTCGCCCCCGGCGATCCCCGCGAATCCGCCCTCATCCTCACCGCCATCCAAGGCAACTACACCGCCATCCTCCGCGGCCGCGACGGCCAAACCGGCATCGCCCTGGTCGAAATCTTCTCCGTCCCCTAAGCCGACAACCGGGATTCCCAATTCGGGTGGGTTTCGTAGTTTATCGCCGCAGGATGCGGTAACCCAAAAGGCTGGAGGCGTGCGCTCCCCACTGCGATCGTTCTTGGCGATGGACGGGCGGGCGGGTTTGTCATAAAACCCATTCCCGCACAGCGAACCTCCCCCAATACTCATGACACGATCGCGCATTTCTTTTTTTCTCTTTGGCCTCTTCCCAGTGCTGGTCGCGATGCCGCTGGCTTGGGGAGCACCGCTCCCGACGGACGCGCTCGAAACATATCAGGATGCGCCGGCGCTTCTTTGGCGGACGGGCGAGTCCGCCGCGGATGGTTTCGCGGGAGGGCGCCTTCACAAGCTACCAGGTGAATGTCAACGCGAGCGGGCTGAACATTACCGGAGACGCCGCGAATGAGCCCTCGATCTGCGTGGACCCGACCGATCGAAACAAGATGGCGATCGGATGGCGGCAGTTTAACAGCGTGGGGTCGAACTTCCGGCAATCGGGCTGGGGCTACAGCAGCAATGGCGGCATCAACTGGAACTTTCCCGGCGTCCTCGAGAACGATGTCTTCCGGAGCGATCCGGTGCTCTTCGCGGATGAGACCGGGCGCTTCTTTTACCTCAGCCTCCTGCAGTCATTTTTCGATGACATGTGGCGCTCGCTCAACGGCGGCCAATCCTGGGTGCGGCTGGCGGCCGCGACCGGCGGCGATAAGCAGTGGTTCACGATCGACACCACCACGAGCAGCGGCCACGGGTTCCAATATCAGGCGTGGAGCACAGGCGGAAACAACTACCAGGGCCGGCAGTTCAGCCGTTCGACCGATGGCGGGCTGACCTGGCTGAACCCGATCAATATCCCGAACTCGCCGGCGTGGGGAACGCTGGATGTGGACTCGAACGGAATCCTTTTCATTGGCGGCGTAAATCTGAACACGAACCAGGTCTGGTGCATCCGCTCGAGCAACGCGAAGAACGCCGCCGTAACTCCGACGTTCGATCTCAGCACTGCGGTCAATCTCGGCGGCGCGATTTCGGTGAGCCAGCCGATCAATCCGGTGGGTTTAGTCGGGCAAATCTTCGTGGCCGCGGATCGCTCGGGCACGAGCACGAACAACAACGTTTACATGTTGGCGAGCGTGCAGCCGACCGGCTTTACCACCGGAAGCGACGTCATGTTTGTGCGAAGCACGAATGGCGGGCAAACCTTCAGCGCGCCGCGCCGGATCAATGACGATCCGGTGAATCACGCAAAGTGGCATTGGATGAGCACGCTCGCCGTGGCGCCGAACGGTCGCATCGATGTCGTCTGGCTCGACACCCGGAACGCGGCCAACAACACCGACTCGCAGCTCTTCTATTCCTATAGCGCGGATGGCGGCACCACGTGGTCGCCCAACGTCGCCGTCAGCACTTCGTTCAACCCGTTCCTCGGTTATCCGAACCAAAACAAGATGGGCGATTACATGACGATGGTGTCCGATAACGGCGGCGGGAACGTAGCCTATACTGCCACCTTCAACGGCGAGGAGGACGTTTACTTTGTGCGTGTAGCGCCGACAGCTCCGGTCGCACTAGGCGCTGTCTCGCGGAAGACGCATGGCACGGCGGGCACGTTTGACCTCCCGCTGCCGCTCTCCGGCAACCTCGGGATCGAGAGCCGAACCGGGCCGACGCATCAAGTCATCGTGCAATTCGGCGCGCCAGTCTCGGTCGCTTCAGCGAGCGTCATCGCGGGAAACGCGAGCGTGGGCAGCTTCGGCGCCAACGGCTCGGAGATCACGGTCAACCTGACCGGCGTAACCGACGCGCAAACGCTCACGGTTAAGCTCGGCAACGTGAACGACGGTGCGCACCTCGGTGACGTCACCGTTTCGATGGGAGTGCTCGCCGGCGATGTGAACGCGAGCGCAGCAGTTAACGCCACCGATGTGGCCGTAACGAAATCGCAAGCCGGCCCATCGATCACTTCCGCAAACTTCCGCGCCGATGTCAACGCGAGCGGCGCGATCAACTCGGGAGATATCTCCGCCGTCAAAGCCGCGGTCGGCGCTACGCTCCCGTAGCGCGCACTTGCGCACCGGGAAGACGCGCAGACGTTTTCCTCATGTGTCGCAACATTAAAACCCTGCACAATTTCGCGCCGCCCGCGACGGCGGATGAGATCCACGCTTCCTCGCTTCAATTCGTGCGCAAGCTGAGCGGGTTCGCCAAGCCCTCGAAGGCAAACGAGCCCGCCTTCGAGCGCGCCGTGGAAGAGGTCACGCACGCTGCGCGGAAGCTGCTCGACTCTCTCGTTACCAACGCTCCGCCGCGCGATCGCGAAGTGGAAGCGGCGAAGGCGCGCGCCCGTTACGAGCAGCAGCGCGAAATCGTCAGGGCGTGAAATCCTGCTCCGGCTGGAGCCGCGCGCAAAACGCGGCCAGGAGGCGAGCGGTGTTTTCCAGATCTTCCAACGCCAACAATTCGTTAGGCGTGTGCATGTAGCGCAGCGGCACGGAAAGCAAGCCCGTCGCCATCCCGCCGCGCGCCAGCTGCATCGCGTTCGCATCCGTCCCGGTGCCGCGCGCCGCCGGGCCCACCTGATAGGCGATGCCTTCTGCCTCCGCCGTTGCCACCATGGTTTCGAAGACGCGCGGGTTGATGTTCGCGCCGCGGGCGATGATCGGCCCGCCGCCAATCTTGAAATCGCCCGCCCGCTTCTTTTCCACGCCAGGCGTATCGGTCCCGTGCGCGACATCGAGCGCTATGCCCACTTCGGCTTCGCTGGAGAACGCGCTCGTCTGCGCGCCGCGCAGGCCGATCTCCTCCTGCACCGTCGATACACCAATAACACAGGCGGCGATCTCCTGACCGTGCAGCAGACGCAGCACCTCGGTCACAATCCAAGTGCCCATCTTGTTGTCGAAGGCCATCGCGACCGCGCGCTCCTTCGCCAGTTCGATGTAGGGCTGCAGGAAAATGCCGGCGTCGCCTAACGAGACAATCTCGAGCGCCTCCTTCTTCGTCGAGACCCCGAGGTCGATGTAGAGGTCGTGCATCTTCGGCACTTTCTTTTTGTCCTCCTCGTCCATGAGGTGGATCGCTTTCCGCCCAATCACTCCCGGCCGCAGGCCGTCCCGCGTCATGATCGATACGCGTTGCGAAGTGGCCACCACCGGATCGACGCCGCCGATCGGGTCGAAGTGCAGGAAGCCATCATCGGTAATGTAATTCACGATGAACCCGATCTGGTCGCAGTGTCCGGCCAGCATAATGCGCGGCCGCCCTTCCGGATGGCGGGTGCCGAAGACGTTGCCCATCACGTCCGTGCGCACCTCGTCGCACCATGGCGCCATCCGCGCGCGGACCAGCTTTTGCACTTCGTGTTCGTAGCCGGACGGGCTCGGGGTTTCGACTAATTGGCGCAGGAACGCTTTGCTCTCGGGATTCATAAGCTTCGTCAGATGTCGGCCCCGAGAGCCGTCCCGCGCAAGTTGAAAACTCGCGTATCCCTCGCGGCGGGCGTTGCGAGCGAGGCTCGGCTGGGTAAGATGTTTTCTCTCGAATGACAGGTGCCCAAGCGACGAACGAAGCATGATGCGGTGGCGGACAAAGCGTGAACCGGTGCGGATCACGCGCGAGATCGTCGTCTCGAATAAGCACGGCTTTCACGCCCGGCCGGCCGCGGCTTTTGTGCGACGGGCCAACAGTTTTCGTTCGCAAATTCATCTCGTGAGGAATGGCGAGCGCTACAACGCGACGAGCTTGATGGATATCCTGCGCGGCCAATTCGAATGCGGCGCCACCGCCACACTGGAAGCGTTCGGCATTGATGCGGAAGACGCCGTCAATGCGCTCTGCGCCGTGCTGATCGAACTGCGCGATCAGGAAGCGAACGAATAATCGTCGGCCCGCGCGCCTGCTTCACGCGATGTGGACCACGACCTTGTGGAAGCCGCTCGTGCCGGACTTGAACGGTCGCTCCGCGTCCCATTCCTGCACTTTGCCGTCGCCGTTCGTGGCTCGCGCCCAGAGCACATGGTCGCCTGTTTGAGTGGGGCGCCAATCGAAACTCCAGAGCGACCACGTCAGCCGCGTTCCCGGATAATCGATGCGCGCGTCGGCCCAAGTGGCGCCGTCGTCTGAAGTAAATTCCACCCGCGAAATCCCGCGATCGCCGCCGAAGGCGACGCCTTTTACCGGCACCGGTTCGCGCAGCTCGGTCAAGGTCAACCAGTCGTCGTGCGCGGGCTGATCCACGCGCGTGCGGATCGGCACGATAAAGTCCGGGCCCCAGCCCTGCTTTTCATAAAAGCCCTGCGCCTGTTCATCGGCCAGCTCGATCCGCGTAATCCATTTCACGTGTTTCTCGCCGAAGTAGCCGGGGACGATGGCGCGCGCTGGAAAGCCGTGGCGATCGGGAAATCGCTCGCCGTTCATCTCGTAGGCAATCAGCGTGGTGGGATCGAGCGCCTTCGCCAGCGGGATGGTGTCGATGTAATTATCGACGCCGTGCAATTTCACTTTGCGCGCGACGGGCAGCGGACCGGCAGCTTCCAGAAGCGCGCGCACGGACACGCCTTTCCAGACGGCATTGCTCATCAGGCCGGCATCGAGCCCATTGCTGATGCACATCAAGGTTGTCTCCTGCGTCACAGCCGGCAACGCTTGGAGTTGCTCGATTCCGTAGCGCTGCGTCGACTTCACCAGGCCCGTAACTTCGAGGCGCCAGAGCGCCGGGTTCACGGTGGGATCAACCACGTTCTTGGTTACGCAGTAGAACTTGTCGTTAGGCGTGATCGCCTGCACCTCTCGCCCTTTGTATTGCAGCCCATCGTAACTGAACGTCGCCGCCTCCCAGAGCTTGCGCACCAGCGCCGCGCCCCCACCGGTTAAGAGTAAACCAAACCCGCCCACGAGAAGGGCACGCCGGCCGATGGGCGGTGAAAACTCCGCGTCCGCGGGAATTGCGCGGGCGCGTCCCGTTATGCCTGCGAAAGTCAGGACGAGGGCGCGCTCGAAAGCGACAAACGAGACCAGCATCCCGAGCAACGTAATCACGCTCGCAGCTCCAATCGGCAGCCCACCGTAGTGCGTGCCCAGAACCGGCCAGAGAAATCCCGTGGCGACGACCAGCGGCAGGAGAATGAAAACGCCTACGGCGAACCACCGCCGTTTCCGCCCGCGCGAGACGGCTCCGTAAACCGCGCCACCGAGCGCGCCGAGGACAATCTGTCCGGCGATGACGGAGCCGACGCCGAGTTGTTTCATGTGATTGTAGCCGCCTACCCGGCCCATCAGTTCGAGAAATTGGTCGGCTGGGATGAAAACGGAGAGGCGGTCGCCCATCACGGCGAGAGGAGTCGCGACGCCAAACATTCGCGCGAGCAGGAGCATGACGAGCGTCATCACCAAACCCGCGAATGCGCCCGCCAGCAGACCCGCCGCGATCGCGCGGCCGCGAGAGAGGGCAGTGCTCGAGCCACGCGATTTCATGAGCGATGAGAAGCGCCCCGGGGCTACTTATTCCGCCGAAGCGGCTTCCGAAGATGAGGCTGAACGCCGGCCGGGGAAAAGTCTCTCCCGAACTTCTGCGGCGCCCGAGTCGCTTATCGCTCCATTGCCACGCGAATCAGCGTGGCCAGGATGCGCGAGCCGGCGACGAAGGTGCCGCGGAGCGTTCCAGAGACCTTCGACTCACCGCCCGTGCGGCAACGATGATCGACCGGCACCTCGAGGATGCGCAACCCCGCGCGGGCGGCGCGCATCTGCATCTCAAGGTTCCAGCCGTAGGTCGGCTCTTTCATTCCGAGCTTCTCGAAGGCGTCGCGACGGATCGCGCGGAACGGACACATGTCGGTGTATTTCACGCCGTAGAGCGGGCGGATGAGCCAGCCAGCCAGATAACCGGCGAAGACCTGCTGCGCGTTCATGCTCCCGGGTTCGCGTCGGCCGCGCGTGCGCGAGCCGATGACAAAATCCTGCTCGCCCGCGAGAATTGGATCCACCAGTCGCGACATCAACTCCGCGCAATCGCTCCCGTCGCCATCGAGAAAAACTAGCACGTCGCACTCCGGCGAGGTCGCGTTGGCGCCTGCCGCACAAGCGCGGCCATAGCCGCGCGGCGCCGAGACTATCCGCGCCCCCGCCTCCGCCGCGCGCGCCGCTGTGCGATCGGTGCTCTCGTTATCCACCACGATCACTTCGCGCGGAATGCCGGTCGCCAACGCCGCGCGCACCACATCCGCGATCGGCTCTTCTTCGTTCAGCGCGGGGATGATGACGGAAACTAAATTCATTATCACGACGGCGCGCTACACGATCTATGGAGGACAAAAACCGAGACCTGAAATAAGCGCGGAGTCGATCATCCGTTTACCTAGCACAGACCAGCCGGGTTTGCGCAAGGGTTTGCGCTTCGTAATCCGGCTCGTGATTCCGATCTGGGACAGGAACAGCGAGTATCGATCTGGGCCCTTTCCGAATGTTCTTGTTTTCGATGTGACGGCTAAGACACCCTCGCTAGGAAGCGGCCTAAAACTCCGCCGCGAAGTCGAGCACTCCGCAAAGGTAACGACTTCATCTGCCATGTTTATCCCGCTGCGCCGTCGAACCGCGCTAGCGATAGCTGTAGTGCTCGCCTTTTTGTCTCTATCTCGGACCAGTGTCGCCCAGAGCCGATGGACGGTGCAGGCCAGTCCTGGACCCTCCGCGCTCAATAGTGTGACCGTGGGTGCGGGCCTCTTTGTTGCTGTGGGCGACAACGGCATCATTCTCACGTCCTCAGACGGTCGCACGTGGACCGCGCAGGCCAGCGGCTCGACCGATCACTTGCGGTCGATCGCGTTTGGGAACGGCCGGTTCGTCGCGACTAAGGCCAGCTCCACGCAACCCGCGATTACCTCCGTCGACGGCAAACATTGGCAGCCCGTGACGGTCAAGAATGCCGCCGGCGTGTCCGTGGAGAGCGGGGCCAATGCGTCGATCGCGTTTGGTGGGGGCCGTTTCATGGCAGTCGGGTCGGCCGATCGTTTTGTGGGGAATGAAGTGATGGTCTCGGCGGACGGCGTTTCCTTCCAAACCCTGCGGCCGGTGATCGAGCCTTATGAACCTTACTACATGAAGCGCGTCGGGTATTTTCAGGACCGCTTTGTTGTCAGCGACGACAATATCCTCCTCTCGTCCACTGACGAAACCTCCTGGCGCAGGTTCATCGGCGGTTCCGTGATCGCTACGGATAATGCGCGGCGTGTTGCTTCGATCGGTAGCTTTGCCGGCGTCTTTTCGATTGATGGCGGACGAAACTTTGAACGCTCGGACCTGCTGATGGATTACTACCGAGAGACCAATCGTTGGCCGCGAATCTTCACCGGCATGGTGTTCGGCGGCGACAGCTTTGTCGCGGTCGACGACAACGGCTTCATCTGGACCTCGCGTCAGGGGGAATATTGGCTGCCGCGACATCTTCCGGGAAGCAGCGGCCTCGACGAGCTTCGCGGGATAGCCTGCAATGGGAGCCGTTTTGTCGTTGTCGGCAGTGGCGGGTTGATCGCTTCTGCTGAAGCGGACCCGCCGTCACCGGTACCGCCGGCCTATCATGTGACCAGCCTGAAAGACCTCAGCGGTGCACGATGGCTGAACGCATACCACATCACAAACGGCGGCGCGATCGCGGGGTCTATTCTAAATTCCGCCGGTGTGGAATGTGCCGCAGTGTTCCGCGAGGGCATCGTGACGACTTATCCGTATGCATTCGCCAGAACCTATGCCCTGGCCACTAGCGACACGGGCATCACGCCGGTGGTAATTTTCGTCACTTCGTCGCTTACCTGGTCGATCGTCCAGCCCGCGGGAGTGCGGCTATTTGGGGATGCGACAATCTCCGTGGCGGGTGTGAGCATCAATGCCAGCGGTGTGCTCGTGGGAAATTACCGATACGGCGACACGTTCGCACGCTCGGGGGTGTTTCGTTACGACACCTCCACCGGTCAAATGACCGAACTCGGGAGATTTGGGAATGCGCGGCTGTACTCTTCAGCGATCAACGACGTGGGAGACATCGCCGGGACAGTCGTCCCGGAGGAGTCGACTACGGGATACGAGTACCACCGCGCATTTCGGCTCTCGGCCGCCGGCGAAATGACCATACTGCCCACCCTCGGGGGATCGGACACTTACGGCGCAGCGCTAAACGCGTCCGGTGCCGTGGCTGGCTCAGCCTCAATGCCCCTATCCCCGGGCCCCTTGGAGACCCACGCATTTTTATTCCGCGACGGGACCATCTCGGATATCGATACGCTCAACAGCAGCCGCAGTCGCACGAACGGTATCAACGCGCGCACAGAGGTAGTCGGCTCGTTCGACGGGCGGACGTCTTCAGCGGACAGCGGTAATCCTGAGCGCGCCTTCTACTACCGCGACGGCGTGATGCATGACCTGAACACGCTGCTCGACCAGAGCGGCGACGGCTGGGTGCTGACATCGGCTAACGGCATAAACAGCGCGGGCGCCATTGTCGGAAATGGTTGGCGCCGCGGACAACAGGACTCGTTCGTCGCCGTCCCGGTTCCCGGTCCGCCCGCCGGGGTGCAGACACGGTTCGTGAACGTCTCCACGCGGCTATGGTGCGGGACCGGGGACGACGTCAGCATCGGCGGCTTCATTCTTCGCGGGGCTCCAAAGCGGGTCGTGGTTCGAGCCCTGGGGCCCGCCTTGGGCAACCTCGTGCCTGATGCCCTGGCCGACCCGATGGTCGAGCTCTTCAACGCCGCAGGTCAGCGCATCGCCGCCAATGATGACTACGCGCTGCTTTCGGCGGCCGATAGGCTGATCATCTCGTCGCATTTCCTCGAACCGCCGTGGCCCTCAAACGGCCGCGATAGCGCCCTGATTGTCGAACTCCCGGCGGGCGCTTACACCGCCGTGGTCCGAGGCAAAAACGGCACCGTGGGTAATTGCTTGATCGAGGTTTACAACATCGACAGCGACTACGGACCGGCGCTGGCGAACATCTCGACGCGAGGCCGCGTCCGCACTGGCGACAACGTCCTAATTGGCGGGTTCATCATCCGAGGTGATCGCGAACGCCGGGTGCTCGTCCGCGCGATCGGCCCCAGCCTGGCCGGTCTCGGCGTGTCGGGCGCGCTCGCGGATCCGACACTCGAAATTCACGATCGCCAAGGACGGATCGCGCAGAACAACGACTGGCGGGAGTTGCAGGAAGCCGAAATCATCGCCTCCGGACTCGCACCGAACGACAACCGGGAGGCAGCGTCAATCCAGCGATTGTGGCCGGGCAACTACACCGCAATCGTGCGGGGAAATAACGACACAGCTGGCAACGCCCTGGTCGAGGTCTATGAGCTGCCGGACGTCGATTGAATGAAGCGATGACGGGGGTGTGGGCCTCTACGGTTTCGTTGGGTTGTCCACGCGATGAACGATTCCTTTTTTGCGCAGGATGTCAGCGGCTTCGCTGAAGTAATCTTTCACGTCGGCCTGGGTGCGGATCCAATCGAGGTAACGCCCGATGCCGGCGGCGAGATCGACTTGCGGCGCGTAACCGGCGGCGCGGATGCGCTCGGTCCCGCTGGTGAGGTGGCGCATTTCGCCGGGCCGAAACTCGCCGTTCGTTTCCGACGGCGATGTGAATGCCGAGCGCGTCGGAGATTTGCGCTGCGACTTCGCGAATGGAGACGCCGCGGCCGCTGCCGACGTTGACCGGCAAGCCGTCGAGCGCATCGGTAGTGGCGGCGAGGAGGTTGGCGCGGGCGATGTCTTCCACGAAGGAAAAATCACGCGTTTGTTCGCCGTCTTCGTAGAGCACGGGCGGGAGGTCGTTGAGCAGGCGCGTGCAGAAGATCGCGATCACGCCGGTGTAAGGATTGAAGATCGATTGGCGCGGGCCGTAGGTGCAGGAATAGCGCAAGCGCAACAGTTGGAATGCCGGCCTGTTTTCCCCAGAGCAGGACGAGCTTCTCCTGATCGACTTTCGTTAGGCCATACACCGTCTCGCCGCCGACGGGCGCTTCCTCGGGCGTCGGCACACTGCGAGTGACGGCTCCGCAAAGCGGACAATGCACCGCCCAATCCCCCGCGCGGAGTTGTTCGATCGGGCGCACGTTTGGGTAAACGAATCCGTGCTCCGCGCATTCGGCCGCCCCTTCGCTGTAAACTGCCTGCGACGAAGCCACGATCACCTTCTTGATCGGGAGATTCTCTTCGCGGATCACCTCGAGCATCTGCGCGGTGCCGAGACTGTTAACGTGCACATACTTCGCGATCTCGGGCATGTAGCCGCCGTAGGCCGCTTCGTGGAAGACGACATCGATGTCATCGAGCGCGGCCGTGATGTCCGCGCGATTGCGCATGTCGCCCTGCACGAATTCCGCGTCGGGATTCACCCAGGCGGGCTTGCCGAGCTTGTGCGTATTTGGCTCGAGATTATCGAAAATGCGGACGCGCCAGCCTTCGCGCACGAGGAGGTCGGTGAGGTGCGATCCGATCAAGCCCGCGCCGCCTGTGACCAATGCGCGTTTTCCGTTGGTGCCGTTGCTCATGATGTCTGCGAATAAATACGCGCACGCGCCTTCGCGAGCGATGAGCGCGGAGAGGAAGCGCTTTGTTTCCTTCGCGGCGGAGCCGTCGCTCATCACGTCGTCACAGAGCCGTCGCAGCGTGACGCGCTCGTCCACGTCGTAGCAAGTGGGCAGCAGCTTTACCGGAAGCGCCAACTCTCGCGCGCGATCCATCGTCTGCTCGAAAACCCGCTCGGTGCTCCAATCAATTTCTTCGAACAGGCGCTGGTGCATTTTCTTTAGGCCGATCAGGTAATAGCCGCCGTCGTCGGAAGGGCCGAGCACCACGCACTCGTCCGCTTCGGCCAGCCATGCGACCGCTTGCGCGTAGGCGCTCTGCGGCACAGTGGGGCTGTCGGAGTTGATCAGGCAACAGGACGCGTAACCGACCGCGAGCAAATCTTCCACCGCGAACCGCAGCCTGTCGCCAAACGCGTCGCCGCGTTGCGCGACGAGCGCGAAGTCCGCCGGCAAAATCTCCGCGAAGGCCTCCTCCGCGCCAACCGGAGTGTAAACACCCACGCCCTGGCTCCGACCCCCGCGCGCCGTCTCCGCAATCGCCGCGCTCATATCGCGCAAAAAACAGACGTTAAGCGCAGCTGCTTCCTCGGGCGTAAGCGGCGGGGTCAGGCGCGTTTTGACCTGCCCGGCGCGCGGCGCCTTGGTCATGATCGCGAGCGCGCACAGGCCGTCGGCAACCTGCCGGCCTGATCCCGGCGCGAGGATTGTATGCACGGCGTTCATGCGTCGCGCTGTTTCCGTTTGAACACGAAACGCGTCAACCCTTTTCGCAGAGGGCGTATTGATATCGCCCGTCCTGCCAGGTGCGCATTTTCTTCCACGGCCGGGAAGCGAAGAGGCGGTTGAACGCCTTGCTCGACAGCACGGTGGCGCGGCCCGGTTCGCGGCAGCCGTTGTTCATCCCGGTGATGCCCGCCAACACCCACATGGCGAGGAGCGGGAGCGAAGCCCAAATGGCGTAGCGCGGCTCGGCGATAAAACAGCGGCCGCCCGGACGCAGGACACGAAACATTTCGCTGAGCGCGTGTTCGTGATCCGGAATGACGGTAAAGAGACGCGCGGCCACTACTGCATCGAAGCTCTCGTCGGCGTGGGAAAGATCGAGGACGTTGTCGGTTTGAAACTGACAGTTCTGCAACTGTAGCGCCGCGGCCTTTTTTTCGGCGCCTTCGAGCTGTCGCGTCGAACGATCAACGCCCAGGACGCGGATCCCGGGAAAGCGCGCCGCTAATTGGCACGAATAAAAGCCGGGGCCGCAGCCCAACTCGATCAAGCGCGTCCCTGCGCGGGGCTCCCCTTCCGGCCAGAGCGCGCGGATGATGCGCGCGGTATCGTCGCGGAAGATCCGTTCACGGAAGAATACGTAAAGCCAGGCGAAGCGTTCGAAGAGGCTGTCGTCGTTGCTGGCGCACACGTCACCGCGGCTCGTGCTTTCGGTAGAATCCGACGGCAGCACCCGCGGAGCGTCCAACGTGGCGGGAGCGGCGGCGCCGGCGAAGCTGGTTTCCGATTGCAGAAGCTGGCTCATCGTTGTGCTTCAGACGCGAGGCGCGCGGAGTTTATTCCAACGAGGAAGGGAGAGTGGAAAGGGGAGTTCTTCACAACGCATTAAAGATGAATTTATTAAACGTAAACTATCTCTTCATCTTCACGCTGCCAATAACTCCAGCCCGCACCACGGAAAAGCAGCTGAGGGTTTCGCTGTGGATAACCTTACGCTGGCCATCTGATAAAGCGCTCCGGGGGAATTGAGACGAAAACTATCCATCCTTATTCGAACTTGTTGGATTCTTATTGAGCGATGCTTTAACACAGCCGGATGCGTCTCGTGCGAGCGGTGGTGGTAGGGTTCGTCGCCGGAAGTTGCGCGGTTGCATCTATAAACGCCGACGAGCCCAGTCTCGCGCGCATCCAACAGATTCTGGTCGGGAAAAGAATGGTCGATTTGACGCACGCCTTCGCGCCCGGCGTGCCGCACTGGCCGGGCTTCCCGGATGAGAAGCGCGAGACAATCTACTGGTATGAGAAAGGGCGCGGCTCGATGGGCGCAGGCTTTTTTGCGGAGACGTTTACGCACGTGGGGCAATGGGGAACGCACGTGGATCCGCCGGCGCACTTCGCGCGTGGCATGCGCACGGTGGATCAGATCGAGCTCAAGGAGATGATTCTGCCGCTGGTCGTGATCGACGTGCACACCGAGGTGGCGAAGAATCCGGATTACACGCTCACCCTCGAGCGGGTGAAGAAGTGGGAGGCCGAGCACGGGGCCATCCCCGCGGGCGCGTTTGTGGCATTGCGGACTGATTGGTCAAAGCGCTGGCCCGACGGCGCGGCCATGGAAAACAAGGATGCGAAGGGCGTGGCGCATTATCCCGGTTGGGGCGCGGAGGCGCTGAAATATCTTTACGAAACGCGCAAGATCACCGCGAGCGGCCACGAGACGACCGATACCGATCCCGGGGTGGCGACGTCGAAGGATGATTACTCGCTGGAGAGCTATGTGCTCGGGACGAATCACTATCAGATTGAGCTGCTGACGAATCTCGACCAGGTGCCTGAAGCCGGCGCCATCGTCATCGCCACCTTCCCGAAACCGAAAGACGGCTCAGGTTTTCCCGCGCGCGTCTTTGCCATCGTGCCGGATTGAGCGGCGCGCGTTTAGTATCGACAAGCGCAGCCGCTTCTTGGAAGAGAGCAGCATGAACTTCACGAAAAACATCGGGATGCTCCTGCTCGCCATCTTCCTGATTCTGATCGGGATCAATTACATCATTGGCTACGGCATCCCGACTATTCTGCTCGGGATCATCGCGCTCCTGGCCGGGATTTTTATTCTGATCGGGAAATAGCGGCCCGCGCGAACGCTTCAGCAGCGAGCGTATTTCCAATTCCGCGCCTTTCCTTCGGCCAGCCATTCGAGGGTGGTGGCGAGACGCTTTTCGCGGGTCTCGTCGCGCTTCGCTTCTGTCAGCCACTCGACGTATTCGCGTTGATGACTCGGGGTTAAACGTTCGAAGGTAGCCCGCGCTTTCTTGTTGTTGCGCAAGGCATCGGTCAGGTAATCCGGGACCGCAATGGGCGCGGCCTTTTTCCTCGCCGGCTTCGGCTCCTTGATGCCGGCCTCGTTCAACGCGACCGCTTTTTTCACGTAACCGAGCAGTACCTTTTCTGGAGGCAGATCAGCGATCGATTTGATGCAGCCGAACTGTCCCATGGCCTCCTCTCGTTTCTGCGGATCGCCGGCAAAGATGAGCGATGCTTTCCAAAAACCGAAGACGCAGTGCGCCTTGAACGCGCCCATCCCGCACATCATCCCTTTGTAGTCGAAGTGCGGCATGCTCCACTTCAATGTCTCCTGGACGTCCGGGCAGCCGGCGTGCACGACCTTGCGGAGGTGCTGCAATATCGGCCGCGCGAACGGCGCCGCCGCGGCAATGTAGGCGTCGATGCGTGGATCCTTGCTGGCCATCGAACTTAGAAATCCTTCTTCGCTTTAGTGCGGATGTTGAACTCGACGACCTGAGCGTCTCCCTCGCGCTGAATCGGCCGGACGCCGCCGAAGGTCCCCGCTTTCTCGGAAGTCGCACGTTCCTCCGCCGACAACAGCGGATCGTCGGCGAAGCGCAATTCGTCCGTCCACTGCCGCGGCACGCCAGCACCTTCGACGCTGAGGTGCACATGCGCGGGTATGGTCCGGCCTGGATAAGGCGCCGGGCGGATGGTGGTGAATTCGAACCGGCCCTCTGCGTCGGTTAAGGCCCAGCCGTGTAAGCGCCAACCCGTCTTGCCGGCGGCGTGATACAAGCCCTTTGTCGTCGGTGTGATGAGCGAAGACGATTGCCCCGGGCACAGGCGTTTCCCCATCGGGCCGGAAAACGCGGCCGCGAACGATGAGCGGTTGGCCGGGTTCCTCCTTCGGCGCGATGCGGCTGTGCGCGGAGAGCTGCGCCGGGCGTTCGCGCTGGGCGGTTTCCCATTCTCGGACGAAGTCCGGATCCTGCGCCCGCAGCGGCGCTGCGCACAAGCAGAGGGCGAGGAGAAATATGCGCCAGGAAAACGTCATACGCCGGGCATCGCTTTCTTCAGCGGCTTCAGCAGCACCAACAACACGATCGCCATGAACAAGGCCGCGCCGCTAAGCACGAGCCAGAAAGTGGAGTGCAGCCAATCGTCCCAAAGCGCGCCGATCTGCGTGAGCTTATTCCCGATCGCAGTCGCGAGAAACCAGCCGCCCATCATCACGCCGCGGAAACGCACCGGCGCGACCTTCGACACGAGCGAGAGCCCCATGGGCGACAACATCAGCTCGCCCAGTGTGAGCACTCCGTACGCGCCGACCAGCCACGCCGCTGAGACTTTGAATGCGTACGGATCATCGCCGACCACGCTCGCTTCGCCGTGTTTCGCGCCGAAGTAGAGGACGAGAAACGCCAGGCCGGTCAGCATCATGCCGAACGCCATCTTTGTGGGCGTGGAAGGCTCGAGACCTTTACGATCGAGCCAGCCCCAAAACCAGACCAGCGGGAACGTGAGCAGGATGACCCAGCCAGGATTGATCGCGTTCGAGATGATACCCGTGACCTGCCAATCGGTGTTCTCGTTCGCCCAATAAGTCATGGTCGAACCGTTCTGGTGGAAGACCATCCAGAAGATGATCACGATGCAGTAGATCACGATGAGCGCGCCGATGCGTTTCCATTCCGGCACCGCTTCCATGGTTTCGCGCCGGCCGGTGTTGGCCGCGTCCTGCGCGCTGACGTTTGCGGGCGATGCGTCCACCGTGACCGCTGCGGCATCGGCGGTCTGGCGCGCGTCGGCTAATGACGAGCCCTCGCCTTCTTCCACGTGGCGTTTGAATTTCCACATGATGAAAACCGAGATCGCCATCCCGCCGGCCGCGACCGCGAAGGCGGGGTGAAAGCCGAACTTCGCCTGCACGAACTCCGCCACCACCGGCGCGAGGAAAGCGCCGACATTGATGCCCATGTAAAAGATGTTGTAGGCGCGGTCTTTCAGGTGGCTGCCGTCGGGATAGAGATTGCCGACGAGCGTGGAGACGTTTGGTTTGAAAAGACCGTTGCCGATGACGAGACACGTCAGCGCCACGTAAACGATCGGGATGGAGCGGAACGAAAGCAGGAGATGCCCGGCCATGAAAAAGAGGCCGCCAATCATGACCGCGCGGCGATAGCCGAGTTTGCGATCCGCCAGCCAGCCGCCGATGAGCGGGCTGAGATAAACGAACATGAGGTAGTTCGCGTAGAGCCCGGTCGCCGCATCCGAGGACCAGCCAAAGCCCTGCCCGGTATCGTCGCGCAGGTAGAGCGTGAACATCGCCAGCATCGAGTAGAAGCTGAAGCGCTCCCACATTTCCGTGGCGAAAAGGACGTAGAGGCCCTTCGGATGTTTTTCGTGCGAAACGCTGGCCGTATTTGTGCGCATGAGCTTCCGATATCGGACTGGAATGGCTCGGTAAAGTCAACCTCCCGCGCCGCGGTAAAGCTTTGACGTTGGACGAGCGGCTGGTTCACTTTCGGCGACGAGAGGCGAGTTGCTTATGAACACGACACGCAGGGATTTTCTTAGAGTCACCGCCATGACGAGCGGCGCCGCGGGCCTCGGGTTACTCTCCAGTCGGACGAGCTGGGGCGCGGATGCGAGCAAGCCGCTGCGCATTTTGATTCTCGGTGGGACGGGTTTTACCGGGCCGTTCCAAGTCCGCTATGCGCTGGAGCGCGGACACAAGGTGACGGTGTTCAATCGCGGGAAGACGCGGCCGGGTGAATTGCCGGACGGGGTGGAGCAATTGCTCGGCGATCGCAACGGCCAGCTCGACGCGCTGAAGAATCGCCAATGGGACGTGGCGATCGATAACCCGACCAGCGTCCCCGTGTGGGTGCGCGACGTCGGGAAAATCTTGCAGGGGAACGTCGAGCGTTTCGTCTTCATCTCCACCATTTCGGTTTACGCCGAGAGCCGCAAATCGAACGACGAAACCGCGCCGCTGGCGAAATACACCGGCGCCGACGCGATGAAAGAAACGCGCGACACGATCGTCGCGTCGCAATTCCAACTCTACGGCCCGCTCAAGGCGCTCTCTGAACAGGAAGCGGAGAAGTGGTTCCCGAAAAAGACGCTCGTGATCCGGCCGGGCTTGATCGTGGGGCCGGGCGATCAGACGGATCGGTTTACTTATTGGCCGGTGCGGATCGATCGCGGCGGCGAAGTGCTCGCGCCGGGAGCGCCGAGCGACCCGGTGCAATTCATCGATGCGCGCGACCTGGCGGAGTGGACCATTCGCATGGTGGAAAAGAAGGCGACCGGAACCTACAACGCCACCGGTCCGGAGAAGCCGTTGCCGGTCGGCGACATGCTGGGCGGAATCAAAGATGCGCTCAAGGCCGACGCGAAATTCACCTGGGCGGACGCGGATTTTCTCGAAGCGCAAAAGGTCTCGCCCTGGTCCGACATGCCGGTGTGGGTGCCGCCGCGCGGCGAAGAAGGCGGGCTGGGACGGACCAGTATCAAGAAGGCGCTCGCGGAGGGGCTGACCTTCCGGCCCTTAGCCGACACCGCGCGCGATACGCTCGCGTGGTTCAGAACGTTGCCGGCAGAACGGCAAGCGGATTTGAAAGCCGGCTTGAAGCCCGAACGCGAAGCCGAAGTGCTGGCCGCCTGGCACAAACAACACGGCTAGGAAAGCGGCTGACAACGCGCGCACCAGGCCGTGGTGCGTCCGCCAATCGTGGCCCGCTCCAACTCCACACCGTGGCGCGGGCAAATCCCGCCCGCTTTCCAACGTTCATGAATGAGCCAGCCCTCGGGCGGGTCGGAGTAATCGTGCCCGATGACGCGCATCGATTCGCGGGCGACGAAGCGCGTGGCGCGCAGTAACACAGAGCGCCTCTTCGCGTCGAGCGCGCCGCACTTTTCTGCGGGAGCGATTTGCGCGCGCCAAAGAATTTCGTCCGCCATCCAGTTGCCGATTCCCGCGAAGCCGCTTTGCATTAGCAGCACCGCCTTGATCGGCGCGCGAGCGTGGCGGCGGAGGAAATCAGCCATGTAGGCGGCGTTGAATTCCTTGGCGTTGATCTCCGGCGGCATCGCCTGCCACCAATCGGGAGGCTGCTTGCCGTGATGAAATTTCACGCGCCCGAAGAGCCGCGGATCGCGAAAGACGAGCGCTCGTTTCGCCTGTTGCAAGACCAGGTGATCGTGTTTCGCAGGACGGAATTTAGCCGGCTCGCTGCGCAAGGTTCCGCTCATCCCGAGATGAATTCCGAGCCATTGCCCGCCGGAGAACTCGAAGAGCATTTGTTTGCCGCGCGCGGCGGAGCGAAGAAGCCGGGTGCCGGTCAAGCGCTCGCGAATTTCGCGAGGCTTCGCCCCGCGGAAGATGCGCTTCTGCCCATGCAATTGCACCGCCACGATCTTCGCGCCGAGGCCGGCGTCCCATTGTTTCCGATAATATTCGACCTCGGCCAGCTCCGGCATTCAGGATTGTAGCACGCCGTCTTTGGCCGACACGCGCTCCATGCTACTCTTTCCGGCCATGGAAAATGTGATCATCGTCGGGAGCGGTTGCGCGGGTTTGACGGCCGCGATTTACGCGGCGCGCGCCAATCTTACTCCGCTCGTTCTCGAAGGCAGCCATCCCGGCGGACAACTGGCCACGACCACGCTGGTGGAGAATTTTCCCGGCTTTCCGGAGGGGATCGATGGGCCGCAGTTGATCATGAACATGCACGCGCAGGCGGAGAAATTCGGCGCGCGGTTTTCGTATTCAGAAGTGAGCGAATATGAGGCGGGCCAGGATCACATCCGTATCCGCGCGGACGACGAATGGCTGGAGACGCGCGCGCTCATCATCGCGAGCGGCGCCTCCGCGCGCTGGCTCGGGTTGGAAAATGAAGAGAAGCTGATCGGGCATGGCCTAACGAGTTGCGCGACGTGTGATGGAGCGTTTTATCGGAACGTCCCGGTCTGCGTGGTGGGCGGCGGTGACTCCGCGGCGGAGGAGGCGCTCTTCCTCACGCGCTTCGCCTCCAAGGTTTATTTAATCCATCGCCGCGATTCCCTGCGCGCCTCCAAGATCATGGCCGACCGCGTCCTGGCCTGCGAGCACATCGAGCCGATCTGGAACACGGCGGTGACTGCAATACATCCCGGATGAGAAAGGCGAGATGCAGGCGGTGAAACTGCGCAATATCCAAACGCACGAGGAGCGGATGCTCCCCGTGGCGTGTGTCTTCGTGGCCATCGGGCACGATCCCAACACGAAGGCGTTCCAAGGTAAACTCGAGACCGATCCGGATGGTTATCTGCTCGCCCGGCACCTGGTCGAGAGCAAGCATCCCGGCGTCTTCATCGCGGGCGACGTGGCGGATCGGGTTTACAAACAGGCGATCACGGCGGCGGGCTCCGGCTGCGCGGCCGCGATCGAAGCCGAGCGTTATCTGAGCGAGCTGGGCAAGTGATCGGTCCGGGTCTGTGAAGATCTGCGACGTCACGCAGTTTTACTCGCCGCGCAGCGGTGGGGTGAAACGCTACGTGCACGAGAAGATCGCGTTCATCCAAAATGCGAACGCGGACGATGAGCATATCCTGATCATTCCCGGCGCGAAGACGGAGGTCACCCGCGCCGCGCGGTCTCGCGTTTACACAATCGCGTCCCCGCTTATCTCGCGCGCGACGCAGTATCGCGCCCTGCTCAACCTGCGCGCGCTGGAGGAAATCATCGAACGCGAGCGGCCTGACATTATTGAATCGGCCGATCCGTATCAGGTCGGCTGGCGCGCTCTCGGCGCGGGCGAACGCCAGCGCATCCCGGTGGTCGCGTTTTATCACTCGCACTTCGTCCAGGCGTATCTGCGTGGACCGGCAGGTCGGCTGGGAAAGCGCGGCGCGGCTCTGACCCTGCGCGCGGCGCGAGCTTATGTGCGGAAGTTTTACAACCGCTTTGCCGCCACCCTGGTCTCGTCCGCGGACCTCGGGAAAGTCCTGGAGCAATGGGGCGTGACGAATGTGCGCGCCGTCGAGTTGGGCGTGAACACGGAGATCTTCCGCCCCGGCGCTGACGCGGCCGCCACGCGTAACCGGCTCGGCATTCCGCCGCAGGCGAAACTGCTGCTCTACGTTGGCCGGCTCGCGGCGGAGAAAAACACCGGCACGCTCTTCGCCGCTTTCGAGGAGCTGGCGCAACGCTGCCCGCACCAGTTCCATCTGCTCGTGATCGGCGACGGAACGGAAGGCGAGCGCCTTCGGGCGCTACAGGCGCGCGTGGGCGACATCAGCTGGCTCCCGTATTGCACCGACTCGGCCGAGCTGGCGCAATACTACCGCGCGGCCGATCTCTTCGTGCATCCCGGATTGGAGGAAACGTTCGGCCTGGTCGCGCTCGAGAGCCAGGCTTGCGGCACCCCGATCGTCGGGATCCGCGGCAGCTACATGGACAGTAATGTTTTGCACACCCAGGATTTTTGGGCGAACGAAAACCGCGCTGGCGCGCTGGCTAAGGCCATGGAAGCGATGAGCGCGCAGGACCTCCCGGCGCTGGGGGCTTCGGCCGCGGCCGATGTGCGAGAGCGATATGCCTGGCCGCGCGTGTTCACGCGGCTCTTTTGCATTTACCGAGAGGTCTGCGAGAACTACAAAGAAGCCCAAAACGGATGACGAAAGACCAAGGATTCACCATCCGCAATTACCGCCCCTCGGATCGCGAGGCTGTGCGCCGCTTGTGTTGCATGACCGGGTTTCTCGGCGAACCGATTGATCCGGTCTACGAGGATCGCGAACTCTTCGCTGACTTCCTCACCACTTACTACACGGACCATGAACCGGAGTCCTGCTTCGTCGTCGAGAAGGATGGCGAGCTGCAGGGCTACCTGCTCGGCTCGCGCTGGCCGCTGCTGAACCAGCTCTACTCGTTCTACCAAAACGTCTGCCTCTTTTCGCGCGCTCTTCTCCGTTACTCCCGCTATAACCCGGCGTCGCGCCGCTTCATCTTGTGGATTCTCGGCAACGGCTGGCGCGAAGTGCCGGCCGCGCCGCGCCGCACGCCGCACTTCCACATCAACCTCCTGCCGGAGGCGCGCAAAATGTCCACCACGCGCTCGTTACTCAGCGCCTACTTCGGCTACCTCCATCGCTGCGGCGAGCGCCAGGTGTTTGGCCAGATCGTCACTTTCGAAAGTCGACGCGGCGAGCGCATGTTTGAACGCTACGGATTCCGCGTCATGAACCGGGCGGAAATCACGAAATACAAAGCGTTCTATCCGGAGTCGGTTTATCTCAGCACCGTGATCAAGAACCTCGACACCGCCGAGCCGCTCACTTCGAATCGTTAACGGCGCGCCGTTTTCATTCCGTCCGGATGGGGTGTAGCTTCGCCCCATGAAACAGAAATCATTCATTCTTCTCGCGGCTGGTTTATCGGCAGCGATCTGTTTAGGGGTCTCGTCCGCAGGCGCGGCCGATGAAGCAACGAAGGCGATCGCGGTCCTGAGTGCCGCGTCCGGCAGTGAAGTCGCGGGCACGGTCACATTCACCGGCGGGAGCGATGGCGTGAAAGTGGTCGCGGACATCACCGGCTTGAAGCCGGGCAAGCATGGCTTCCACATTCACGAATTCGGCGATTGCTCGGACAAGGAAGCCAAGTCCGCGGGCGGCCATTTCAATCCCACCAAGCATGAGCACGCCGCGCCCAGCGCGGAGAATCGGCACATGGGCGACCTCGGCAACATCGAAGCGGATGCGTCCGGCAAAGCGCATATCGAGATGACCGACAAGATGATGAAATTGAGTGGTGAGAACTCGGTCCTCGGCCACGCTGTGATCGTGCATGAGAAGGCGGACGACTTGAAAACGCAGCCGACTGGAGATGCCGGCGGCCGGGTGGCGTGCGGCGTGATCGGCGTCGCGAAGCCGTAAGGTTCACGGCTGCTTCGGGGCCGGCACGGCGATTTCTCGCGATGGATCTATTGAGCCTGAAAGACGTGCGCGGCCAGGTGCAGGCCGGGCCGGTGGAGGCGCGCGTCCACGTGCAAGTGGACGCCGCCGCCGCCAAGGTCACGCGGGACGGGAAACCGTATTGCGAGCTAACGCTGGCCGATGCGGCGGATCGCATGACGCTGCGCGTCTGGAGCGATCATCCGGAATATCAGGCCTGCGGAACCTTGCAGGGCTCGGATTTCATCGAGCTGAGTGGCGAGTTTCTCCAACATCAGCAATACGGGCTGGACGCGCGCCGGTGGAAAGTGCGGGCGTTGACGGCTGCGGAAACGGCGGAACTGCTGCAAGGCCCACCGGAGTTGCGCGCGCGCCAGGCAGTAGATTTCGCCGAGATCGTGGCGCGGGTGCAGACGATTGGCGATCCGCGGCTGCGCTCGTTAGGCGAAGCGTTTCTGGCTGAGTATGGCGAACGTTTTAAACGCACGGCGGGCGCGCGCAGTTATCATCACGCGCGTCGCGGCGGCTTGGTCGAGCACACTGCGCAGATGATGCGCACCGCAGCCCAGCTCGTCCCGCTCTATCCGCAGTTGAATCTCGATCTGCTCATCGCCGGCATTCTCTTTCACGACTCGGGGAAGCTCTGGGAAAATCATCTGCCCGAGACGGGGTTCACGATGGGCTTCGACGAGCGCGGCGAATTGATGGGGCACATCTCGATCGGGATCGAGTTGGTAAATTCGCTTTGGCGGAAAGTGCAATCGGCTGAGGCCGCGGGATCATGGAGTACGCTGGTCCCCGCCTCCGAGGATGTGCGTCTGCATTTGCTGCACCTGATCGGCGCGCATCATGGCGAGCCACAGTTCGGTTCACCCGTCAGTCCGAAAACGCCGGAAGCGATGGCGTTGAATTACATCGATAATCTGGACGCGCGGCTGGAGATGTTCGCGGCGGGTTATCGAGTCGCGAAGCCAATTGCCGAGCGCATCTTCGATCGCGTGCGTCCGTTGCCGGGGAACCTGGTGAAACCGCTGGCGAAGTTTGTCGCTGAGAGCGGTGACGCTACGGGCCAGTTGTTGTAAGGCGACTGCGCGCTTCGGCCAGGTAATCTTCGTCGATCTCGAAGCCGATGAATTTCGGCACGCCGCATTCCTGCGCGGCGAGCGCGGAGTTTCCGATGCCGAGAAAAGGATCAAGCATCGTCTGCACGCGGGCGAGGCCGTGGAGCTTGATGCAATTGACCGCGAGCTGAACCGGAAACGTCGCCGGGTGCGGCCGCTGTTTGTCGCGGCTCTTGATCGTTTGGTAGGGCACGAACCAGGTGTTGCCGCGGCAGCGTTTATCGCGTCCGCCGGTGTGGCCCCAGCGCGCGATGTTGCTCTTGTCCTGATACGGCACGCCGAGCGCGAGGCGATCAATCGGAGTGCGGCCTTGGGGGGTGAGATGGAAGACGAACTCGTGGCAATCGTTCAGATAGCGCGGGGAGTTGATCGGCTTGAAATGGCCACGCGAAATCATTTCTCCGGCGTCGTCCTCCAGCGTGATCGATTTGATCCAGTGGATGGTGTTTTGCAGAACGAAATGTTTTTGCAGCCGCATGATGAGCTCGTGCGGCAGCAGAGGATTTGATGGGGAGGCGCCGACGTTGAGGAAGAGCGCGCCCTCGGGTTTGAGGACGCGGTGCGCCGCGGTCGCCCATTGTTCGCACCAATCGAGATAACTTTCGCGCGCCTGTGTGTCCGTATATTTTCCGTAGGCAATCCCGAGATTGTAGGGCGGTGAAGTCACCATGAGATCGACCGTGGCCGGCTCGAGTTGCGCCAAGCCGGCGACGCAATCGCCGTGGTGCAAAAGAAGATCGGTCACGCCGCACCATAACCAGCCAGTGCACGCGTACAACTGCCCGGGCGCAATTTTGTGTTAGCTTTCCCGCATGTCCGACAAGCCAGCCAAGCTGAAGATCGCGGGACGCGAGTTCACCTCGCGGCTGCTTGCGGGTACGGGCAAGTTCGCGTCTAACGAGTCGATGCGCGATGCATTGATCGCGAGCGGGACGGAGATCGTGACCGTGGCGCTGCGCCGGGCCGATCTCTCCGGCAAGAACGATCCCTTCGCGAACATCCTCGATTTCATCGATCCGCAGCGCTTCCTGCTTTTGCCGAACACGAGCGGAGCGCGGAACGCGGAAGAAGCGGTGCGCCTGGCGCGGCTCGCGGTCGCGGCTGGGTTGCCGAATTGGGTCAAGCTCGAGATCCATCCCGACCCGCGCTATCTTCTGCCGGACGGCGTCGAGACTCTGGCTGCAGCGGAGATTTTAGTGAAGGAAGGTTTCGTCGTGCTGCCCTACATCAACGCCGACCCTGTGCTGGCGAAGCGCTTGCAGGATGTCGGCACGGCGACGGTGATGCCGCTCGGTTCGCCGATCGGGAGCAATCGCGGCATCGAGACGCGCGCGCAGATCGAGATCATCATCGAACAAGCGACCGTGCCGGTGGTGGTGGACGCTGGCCTGGGCGCGCCCAGCCAGGCAGCGGAGGCGCTGGAGATGGGGGCCGATGCCGTGCTCGTGAACACTGCAATTGCGATCGCAGCCGACCCGAGCCGGATGGCGCAGGCGTTTCGGAAGGCGGTGGAAGCCGGGCGCGAGGCCTACGAAATTGGTTTGGCGGAGAAACGGACCACGGCGAGCGCGACGAGTCCGCTGACCGGCTTTTTCACCGGCGGCAAAGCCGAGCAGAACGGCTAGAATTCCCAGCCTCCGCCCCAGAGGGTGGGCGGAGCGAGCTCCAGGCTGTTACCGGCCGGGTCGCGGAAGTAGATCGAACGGCCTCCCTGTTCCCAATCGACCACGCGCTCGATTGCTACACCGGCGCGGGCGAGTCGTTTTTGCCAGAGCTCGATATCTTCCGGGCGCAAGGCAAAGGCAATGTGCCCGGCGCCGCTCGTACCATGCGAGGGCACATCGCGGCCGGCGGGTGAGCTGAGCGCGCGATCAAAAACGAGCAGGACCGAGCCGACGCAGCGGAAGGAAACCAGCAGCTCGCTGCGGCTGATCACTTCAAGGCCCATGACTTCGCGATAGAAACGCTCAGCCTCTGGGAGATCGTCCGCGTACAGGACGGTTTCGAAAACGCGCAAGGGCGCGCCTTCTTGGCGTTCTTTTGCGGGGATCAGCGGCATCGTAATTTGTAAAAGAGAAGCACCTGCCTGCGAGGGCGTCGAAATCTTTCCAACGTTTCGGCCGCGGGATTTGGTGGGGCTCTGGTAAATCTCCGCTCCGCCTCGATCAACTGCACCAGCATGGCGCGAAAAACCGGGTGATCCTCCACGAGAAGGATCTTCTTCTTTTTAAAACGCGGGCCTCGATCACGGTTGAACGACAGCCTGCGAGAAGTTCGTCTGTTCTCGCCATCAGGCTCCTCGCGTGGCGAAAAACGCTACAATGGCGAACCCCGACGCCTACGGTTGCCCTCGACCCACTGGGCCGCGCGCTGGTAGAGCTCGGCCGCGTTTTTGATTCCGAGCTTTTCTTTGATCCGCGCCCGGTAGCTGTCCACGGTGGTGGGGCCGAGTCTTGAGACGCTCGGCGATTTCGCGGAGTTCAGCCCGCGGCCGACCAGGTGGAAGACCTCGATCTCGCGATCGGAAAGCAAATCCACGCCCGACAGCCGGACCGCTTCATCCGCGTGTCCTAGCCGTTCCAAATTCGTCCCGGTGACGCGCTCGCTCACGCAGATTTCCCCGGCCATGACTTTGCGAATCGCCTCCACCACGTCGGCCGGCGATTCCTCCTTCGTGATGTAGCCCTTGGCGCCGGCGCGCAGGACGCGTTCCGCGTAGAGCCGTCTCCGCATGCATGGAGAGCACCAGAACCGGCAGCTCGATGTGCCGCGCTTTCAGGTCCTTGATCAACTCGAGGCCGCTCGATCCTTGCAACGTGAGATCCACGATCGCCGCATCCGGTTTGTCTCCTCGATCAGGTTAGCGCGTCCTTGATGTTGTCCGCTTCGCCGCAGACGGCCATGCCGAGCTCCTGATCGATCAACTGCACGAGCATGGCGCGAAAGCGGGTGATCCTCCACGATCACGATCTTCTTTTTTTCCACGGGGCCGGCTCGTTCATGGCGCGAACGCCTCCGGCGTGGAGCGGCGATTCGGCATGTGACAGGAGACGACCGTTCCTTCGCCTGGTCGGGAATCAATTCCCAATGCGCCGCCGATAATCCGCGCCCGGTAGCGCATGGAATGAATTCCCATCCCGTCCGCGTCATCGAGCCGTTGCGCCATGCCTTTGCCATCGTCCGCCACCGTCAAGAGCAGGGCGTTTTCCTGTTGGCTAAAGGCAATCGTCACTTTGCTCGCTCTCACCGTGCCTGGCGGCGTTGTTCACGGCCTCCTGCGCGATTCGATAAAGATGCAGCCCGTCCTCCGGGTTCGCCGCCTGTGGGTCGCCTGTTTCTTGAAAAGAGACCGCCAGACGCGTGACGCTCGAGGTCGTGCGCGCCAGGTTCTCCAGCGCGATCGAGAGGCCAGAGTCCATCCATGCGCACGGGCACGAGGCCGCGGGCCAAATCCCGCGTCAGCGCCACGGCTTCGCTGGCCATTTCCCGAATCCGCTCCGCTTTGGCGGCTGCGGGTGGTGCGTCGGCGCGCAGTTCATTCGCCAGGAAAGTCGCCGCGTAACCGATCGCCGCCAGATGCGGCCCAAGATCGTCGTGTAAATCGCGCCCGATGCGTTGCTGCTCGCGCTCGCTTGCGTGGAGGATTTCGCGTTCCAATTTCTGCGTGCGTTCCAGCGTCTCGCAATCCGCGTCCGCGTACATGGTCGCGCTGCGTTTTCACGGCCGCGGCCCCCACCGCCACAACCGCGAAATAAAACAACCGACTCCCGACCGCGATGGCGAGGCCGCGCTGCGTTTCGTAGGGATTGCTCTCGATTTGCGCCAGCCACCAGGTGATGGCGCAAAGGAACGCGAACAGAAATCCCCAACGCTGATCCGTTTTCCAAACCACCAGCACGATCGGTAGCGTGTAGAGACGAAGAAGCTCCATTCCCAACCGGCCGCGAAGTCCGCCCAGCCGATCAATCCCACCAAAGCGAGCGCATCCGATAGAACCAACCAGCGAGGTTGACGGCGGAAGATTTCGAGAACGGGCAACATGCGGAAACGACGCGCA
Organism: uncultured Verrucomicrobiae bacterium; assembly: GCA_963788065.1. Taxonomy (GTDB): domain Bacteria; phylum Verrucomicrobiota; class Verrucomicrobiia; order Chthoniobacterales; family UBA10450; genus JACCTI01. Next base: position 439,023 of record CAWBFF010000008.1, on the reverse strand, counting down.
CTCCCCCCCTAGGAGTGGCAGACGCGCGGTGGACTTTTGCCGTTATCGGCTTTTCCCCGCGAGTTGGAAAGCCTCCCGGATGGGCGCCCGCGCCCGCAAATCTTTCGAACTTTGGCCGCCGCGTGTTATCGCTTTGCCATGCCTGCATCCAGTCAAACACCGGCCGCGCTCGGCTATCGCATGCCGGCGGAATGGGAACCGCACGCCGCCACCTGGCTCTCCTGGCCGCGGCGGGAAGGGATCAGTTTCCCGGGAGCCTACGATCGCGTCATGCCGACCTTCCGCGCCATGGTCGAGGCGCTGACCGAGTCGGAGCCGGTCTGCATTAACGTCTGCAACGGCGCGCATGAAGCGGAAGCGCGGGCTGTCCTCGACGGGATCGCGCCGGAGTGCATTACCTACTACGAGATTCCGACGAACGAACCTTGGTGCCGCGACCATGGGCCCATCTTCCTCACCCGAGATTTGGAGCCGCGCCTTGCGATTATCGATTGGGGGCACAACGCGTGGGGCGGCAAGTATCCGCCCTTCGATCTCGATGACGTCGTGCCCACGCGCGTCGGCCAGGCACTCGATCTCCGGGTTTACGATGGCGGCATGATCCTGGAGGGCGGCTCGATCGAGGTGAATGGGAGCGGCGCGTGCCTCACGACTGAATCCTGTTTACTGAACGAAAACCGCAACCCCGGCATGTCGCGCGATGAGATCGAAGCGCGGCTGCGCGATTACCTCGGCGTGCGCGACATCTTCTGGCTCGCGCGCGGCACGGAAGGCGACGACACCGACGGGCATATCGATAACCTGGCCCGCTTCGTCAGCGAGCGCACCGTCCTCGCCATCGTGGATAAGGACCCGCAGAGCGCGAACTACGAAGCGCTGCAGGAGAATCGCGCGCGGTTGCGAGAATTCCGAATCGACGGCGCGCCGCTCGAAGTTATCGAGCTGCCGGTGCCCGCGCGCATGGAACGCGACGACCTCGTCCTGCCCGCGAGCTACGCGAACTTCTACATCGCGAACGAACGCATCCTCGTCCCGACCTTCGCCGACCCGAACGACGCGGAAGCGGTCGCCACCATCCAGTCCGCCTTCCCGAAACGCCGCGTCGTCCCGATTGATGGCCGGGAATTAATCTGGGGGCTGGGCGCTTTTCACTGCCTGACCCAGCAACAGCCGGCGCTTTAAGGAGCGGCGTTCGACGAGCCCGCGGGCGCGTCGGACAAGCCCATCAACTCGCTGACGTACTTCGCGGGCGGGCTGCCGAAGGAGAGCACGGTGTCGTTGTATTTCTTCAGGTCGAACTTGGCGCCGTCCTTCTTTTTCGCACGCTCGCGCATCCCGAGGTGTTCGGTCGCGCCCACGAAATAAGTGGAGAGCTGCGTGGACGAAAGCCGGGCGCGTTTCCATTTTGCGACCGCTTCGCCTTCCTGCTGGAAACCTTCCTTCATCATCAAGTCGAGCGCTTCCTGTTCGCTCATGTTTTTGGTGTGAATGCTCTGGTCGAGGATGGCGTTGCAGACGACGCGCAGCCGCATTTTTAGCTGTTGAATTTTCACTTCCGGCGCGCCGTAGCCGGCTTCGGCCATGAACTGCTCGGCATAAACCGCCCAGCCTTCGATGAAGGTGCCGCTGCGGAAAATTGCGCGGACCAGGGTGGGCGCGCTGAATTTATTGGCGTGCGACAACTGCAGGAAATGCCCGGGCATCGCTTCGTGGATGGTCAGGTCCTGCATCATGTAGTTGTTGTACTCGCGAAAGAAGGAATCCTTCCGCTCCTGCGACCAATCGGCCGGCGTGGGCGCGATGGCGTAGAACGTCTTGCCGTTCTTTTCGAGCGGACCTGCCGAGTCGCAGTACGCGATGGACTGGCCCCGATGGAACTCGGGCATCACGATGATATCGAGCGGCTGATCGAAGACGGTGACGAGATTTTTCTTCTTCGTGAACGCGGTCGCCTCCGCCAGCGTCTTCTGCGCGTAGCCGACAATGGTCTCGTCTGTCGGATGCGCTTCCGCAAGCTTGTCGAGGACAGCGGTCGTGACTTTCTTTTTGTCGGCTAACGACTTCGCATCGGCCTTCGGGAACGCCTTCTTGTAGAGCGGGAGCGCGGTTTCGTAGATCGCGGTTTGCGTCGCGGCGAGGTCGGCCTGCGCGCGCTGCATGATTTCCTCCATCGAGAGATCGGAGGCGAGGGAGAAGCGGAGTTTCTTGCGGAACTTCTCTTCGCCGATCCGGAAATCGCCGTCGGAACGCGGGAGCAAATCGTCCGTGAGCCATTTCTTGTAATCTTCGAGCGCCTTCGCCGTTTCCTCCTGAAGCGCGGCGATGTCCTTCTTCATCTGCGGCGCGCGATCGAGCACCGGGCCGAGCCCTTCGCGCACGAAAGAGATCGCGCCCTGCGTCTGCTCGATCGCGGTCTCGGTGTAGATCTTCGGCGAATGCTTCAGGTTCGCTTTTGCCTGCGCGATGACGTGCGGGATGCCCTCCATCCGCTTGCGTAAATTCGGGATGCGCTCTTCCGGCGGCGCAAACTCGCGCGCGATCAAAACGTAAAGCCCTTGAGCGAGGCTCTGGTTGTAAACCAGCGGATTCCACTCCGCTTCTTTCAACTCCTCCAGTTCAAAAATCGCGCCCTCGACGTTCTCTTTCAGAATCCGAAAATCGACGGCGTTCGGGCCAGTCAGATCATTTCGCGCCCTCGAAGTTGTTCAGTTTTTCCAGCAGCGCCTTGTCTTCGGCCAGCTCCTTCGCGCGCATCTCGGTCGAGTAATCGGTCAGCTGCCCATCGAAGCGATGGTCGCCGAGTTCGGTCGCGCCTTCCGGATGAGTGCGCAAAACCATCTCGATGTAATCGCCTGCGAGTTTCTGGAATTGTTCATCAGCCGGCGTGGCGTGCGTGTGCACGGCCAAGGCGAAACTCAGAAGCGCGGCAAGCAGGGGCGGGGTTTTCATGGAGCGAGAAGCTAGGGGGAATCGGCCGGGATTTACAGGACGAACTGGAAGTCGCGTGATTTCGGCTCTTCATTCGCCTATGCGAGAATTCACCCGACGCGAGGCCGCGCGCTTGCTCGCGGGCACGGCGGCGGGGGTCATGTTGACGCCGGCGCTGCGCGCGCAGGAGAGTAAAACCATGCTCACGCGGGCCATCCCATCGTCGGGCGAGAAGCTGCCGGTTATCGGGCTCGGCACCTCGCGGACGTTTGATGTCGGCGCGGCCGCGAGCGAGCGCGCGCCGCTCGAGGAAGTGCTGCGCAAGCTGGTCCAGCTCGGCGGCAAACTCGTCGATACCTCGCCCATGTATGGCCGCGCGGAAGCGGTGGTAGGCGAGCTGGCGGCGAAATTGAAATTGCACGACTCGCTCTTCCTCGCGACCAAGGTTTGGACGACCGGCCGCGAGGACGGGATCAAGGAAATGGAGCATTCGTTGGACCTGCTCGGGACGAACAAGATCGATCTCATTCAAGTGCACAACTTGGTGGACCTCGAGACGCAATTGGCGACGCTGCGCGCCTGGAAAAAAGAGGGACGAGTGCGCTACATCGGCATCACGCATTACACCGAAGGCAGCCAGGCAGAGGTGGCGCGTGTGCTCGAAAGGGAGCCGGTCGATTTCGTGCAAATCAACTACTCGCTCATGGAGCGCGAAGCAGACGAGCGCGTCTTCCCGGTGGCGAAAGATCGGGGTGTGGCGGTTCTCGTGAACCGTCCGCTTCGGCCGCGGCGATCTTTTCGCGCGTGTGCGCGGAAAGCCGCTGCCGGATTGGGCCGCGGAGTTCGATTGCAAAACGCTGGGCGCAATTTTTCCTGAAATGGATCGTGGCCAATCCCGCGGTTACCTGCGCCATTCCCGCCACGAGCAATCCGCGGCACATGGAGGACAACATGCAGGCCGGTATGGGACGGTTGCCGGATGAGACGTTGCGGGCGCGGATGGTGGACGCGTTGGCGCGCTTGTGAGAATCAAACAATGTGATCCGGAGTCGCGCGGCGCGGCCACTACCGACCTTCAATTTTGGGAGCTGGCTGGCGTTGCCGATAAAATTCGAGACGCTAGGCGATTTCCCGCGTCTGCCGGTCGTCGCCGTGCGCTTCGTTCGCCTTCGGATGATCAGCCAGCAACGGTCTCTCGCAGCAAGCGCCAGACTACCCTATGTCGGCGCGCCGCTGCCCAGGAGCGGCTCGGTCGCGATCTCATCTGGCTCCTGCGATTGCAGGTAGGTCTTCCCTTTGTAGAAGAGCGACACGACCGCAAAAACAGCCGTCGCGCCGAACATGAGATACGCGAAGAACATGTAGTAATTGAAATCGGTCATCTTCGAAGTGCCATCCGGATTCGCGATGAAGAAATTCAGCTGCGCGGTGAACTGGTTCCCGAGCGAAACGGTGAAAAGCCACAAAGCCATGACCGCGCTTTTCATTTTGTTCGGCGCCTGAGTATACGAGAACTCCAGACCCGTGATCGAGACCATCGCTTCGCCCAGGGTCAGGATGACGTAGGCGAGAAATTGCCACCACACGGTGGGCCGGGCGCCGCCATCGATCAGGTGCTGGATGTAGGCGATGACAAGATAACTGCACGCCGTCAGCCCAAGACCGATCCCGATTTTCCGCAGCGGCGTGACACTGAAAAATTTCCCCATCAACGGGTAGAGCCCGTAATTCACGATCGGGATAAAGAGCAGAATGAAGATCGGGTTGGCGGTCTGCACCTGCTCGGGCAGAAGCTGAATCCCGAAAAAATTCAGGTCCATATTCTTGCATTGCAGCGTCCAGGCGCCGCCGCTGCTCTGATCCCAAAGCGACCAGAAGACCGCCACGAAGATATAAACGACCGAGAGCCGGAGCAGCGCGCCCATGCCTTCTTTGCTGAAGAATTGCTTGATGAACCCGATCCCAGCCGGCGGGATGTGCACGAATTTCTTGCGACCGGCCCAAAAGAAAATCGTCGCGATCACCATCGCGATGCCCGGCAAACCGAACGCGTAACGCGGCCCCCAGTTCGGCGAGTTGAGCAGGATGGGGCACAGGATCGTGGACATGAACGAGCCGGCGTTAATCGAGAAATAAAACCAGCCGAAAACTTTCGAGAGTAGGTGCTTGTTCGAATCGCCGAACTGGTCGCCCACGTTGGCCGAGACGCACGGTTTGATGCCGCCGGAGCCGAGCGCGATCAGCCCCAGTCCGATCATTAACCCCGTGCGCGTATCATCGAGCGCGAGCATGAAATGCCCGGCGCAATAGACGATCGAGAGCCAGAAAATGGTGTTGTACTTCCCGAGAAAAACTTCCGCCAGAACCGCGCCCAGAATCGGCAAGAAATAGACAGCCGAGACGAACATGGAAAAATAGCCGCGCGCCTCCGCGTCGCCCATCCGATCGGGCATCCCCATCTTGTTCACCATGTAGGTCGTCATGAAGACGATCAGGATGGAGCGCATCCCGTAGAAGGAGAACCGCTCCGCCGCCTCGTTGCCGATGATGTACGGCACGCCCGGCGGCATGGTGGAGATGTTGGGCGGTTTGGTCGCGTATTGGTGCTTGGCCATGATCGGAGAACCTCTCGTTAACCGCTACGGCGTGGGCGACGGGAAAAACTGCGCCGGTGTGGCCGAAGGTGAAGCAGCGGGGTGCTCACCCGCATGGGGATCATGGCCCGGCGCGCTGTGCGCACCCAAGGCATGCTCGCCGTGCGAAAGTTCCGAGGGTTTATGGCGTTCGCAGGAAGCGAAACAGATCAAGGAAGCCGAGGCGGAGACGAGGGCGAGTTTGCCGAGCAAGGAGCGCATCCGCGGCACACTACGCGCCGGGATGGAAACGAGGCAAGGGGAAAGAGTCCGGGCCCGCGAAAGCGGGCTTGCCATCGGCGCGGGAACCTGTTCCGCTTCGGAAATGAGCTGGCTTGCCCCGACGCCAGAGTCGAACACGCTTTCGCGCCGCGTCGACCTGCTTCTGGCCGCTGGCATTGCAGCAGCGGGTGCTTCGCTGGTTGCTGTCCCCGCTCGCGCCGACATCGTTTACAGCGGGATCCTTAACCTCACCATCCCCAGCACGACCGCTGGCATTTACCTGAATCTCGTGACCGGCGTCTCCGGGACGACGCCGGGCGCCGTCCCGGGCTGGGATCTCAATCCGTGGGGCACCACGAATTTCCAAATCTGGGCGAACAACGCGGCCGAGCCGAACAACGGAATCATCGCCGGTTTCGGCACTTCCACGTCCCTCATCGACAATCTCCCAGTCGGAACCATCATCAACGGCAGCTCCCCCGGTTATGTCCGAACCGGAAACACCGAGACCACCGGGGCCACCGCGTTCCTGCTCAACAGCAGCAACAACTATATCGGCTTTCGGTTTCTTAACGACGCCACGGGCCTCATCAATTATGGCTGGGCGCAATTCTCCTTGAGCGCGACCAACAGCAGCCAGCCCCGGACGCTGGTGGCGTATGCCTTCGACAACAGCGGGGCGGCGATCTCATTGGGTCCACTCACGCCTCCGATGCCCGAGCCGGGGACCGTCGCGCTCCTCGGTGTGGCCGCTCTCGGCACCCTCGCCGTCCGCTTTTGGCGGGAGGCGAAACCAGGCCGGACCAGGCTTCAAAATAAGTAACAAAAAAAATATTGACCGCCTGAAGACAAACTCCTAAAACCGCAATTGACCGAGGGGGTATAACGCTCCAGAAACAAAACAACCACCACTGAAAAACCTCATGAAAACCGAACTGAACAGTCTCCTGAATCGCGTCGACACACGCCTGGCTGCCTGCGCTGCTGCAGCTGCTGCCACTGTCGCCGTCGCCCCCGCCACCCAAGCCGACATCGTTTACAGCGGCCCGGTCAATATTAACGTCCCGAGCACCACCGCCGGGATCTACATCAATCTCGTCACCGGCGTTTTCGGCGTAACGCCTGCCTCGGCTCCGGGCTGGGATCTCAACCCTTGGTCAGGGACCGCAAATAACTTCTGGGCGAATAATGGGGCGAGCGTGAATGACGGCGTCGTGAACAACTTCACCGGCGGCTCGTCCGCGACGCTGGTGGACAACCTGCCGTTGGGCACAATCGTGAACGGGACCTGGACCTTCGGCCGCACGAACAGCAGCGAAACGACGGGAGCCACGGCTTTCAACCTCAATTCGTCCAACAACTACATTGGGTTCCGTTTCCTAAACGAAGCCACGGGCGTGACCAACTTTGGCTGGGCACAGTTCCAGTTGGGTGGGTTGGGGACTCAGCCGCGTAATATTCTTGCCTACGCCTACGAAAACACGGGCGCTCCGATCATAGTGGGCCAGACGGTCATTCCGGAACCGACGACCTTCGCCCTTCTCGGCTTGGTAGCAGCCGGTGCTCTCGGTGTGCGCGCCTGGCGCGGACGCAAAGTAGCCTAACGGCTGAGCGGCCCTTAAGGTTCTCGAAAACCCGCGCGGATGGTTGTCCGCGCGGGTTTTTCTTTTTCCCGATCTTCTGGCACTGGGCTGAACCTCAGGCAAGAGTGCCGGTCCTCCGTATGACTTCCTTGTCGTCCCAAGCCACGCGCCCCCGCCTCCTCCTTATCGGTTGGGACGCGGCTGATTGGCAAATCATCCATCCGCTGGTGGACGCCGGCCTCATGCCGAATCTCGAGCGGCTCATCAACACCGGAACGATCGGCAACCTCGCCTCGCTCTCCCCGATGCTCTCGCCCATCCTCTGGACGAGTATCGCCACCGGCAAACGCTGCTACGCCCACGGCGTTCGAGGTTTTGTGGAGCCGCTTCCGGATCGGTCCGGCTTGCGGCCGGTCGGCACTCGCACGCGCACCTGCAAGGCGCTTTGGAATATGCTTTCGCAATCCGGCCGCCCTTCGATCGTCTGCGGCTGGCAGGCCAATCACCCCGCGGAGCCAATTCTCGGCGCCATGGTTTCCAGCTTTTTCGCCGTCCCGCCGGCGAACTCGACTCCCGAGAAGTGGCCGATCGCGCCCGGCAGTGTGCAACCAGCTGAACTGACCGAGGCTTTGGGCCAGCTGCGCGTGCATCCGCGCGAGATCGAGGGCTCAATGCTCCAGCAATTGATCCCGCGCGCGGCGGAACTGGACCAGAAGGACCCGACCGCTCAGCGCGTGCTGGCCTTTCTCGCAGAACGTCTGGCAGAGGTGATCACGCTGCAGGCAGCTGCCACGGAGCTGCTGGAGAATCACCCTTGGGATTTCGGCGCGATCTACTACGAGTGCATCGATCAGGTGGGGCACAAGTTCATGCCTTTCCATCCGCCGCGCCTGCCCGAGGTACGGGAGCGCGACTTCGAATTCTACCGCGAGGTCATGTCTGGCATCTATCGCTTCCACGATCTCATGCTCGCGCGCTTGCTGGAATTGGCCGGCCCGGACACCTACGTCATGCTCATCTCCGATCATGGTTTCCAGAGCGGCGCCAACCGGCCGCGCCGCCAGGTGGAGCCCGCCCAATGGCATCGCCCGCAGGGCGTCTGCCTCCTCGCCGGGCCCGGCATTGCCGCCGACCAAATGATCGAAGGCGCCACGCTGCTCGATATTGCGCCCACCATTCTCACCCTCCTGGGGTTGCCCGTGGGAGAAGACATGGAAGGCAAGGTGCTTGTGAACGCCTTCATCGAGCCGCCGCAGATCACGCGCGTGCCTTCCTGGGAGGGAATTCCGGGAGACGACGGGCGCCTCGCCCCAGAGATTGACAAGGAAGATCCCGCCGCCGCACAGGCGGCGCTCCAGCAATTGGTGGAACTGGGCTACGTCGCACCGCCAGGTGACGACATCAAAAAAGCCATCGCACAAGCCGAGGCCGAAGCCGATTTCAACACCGCCGCTTCGCTTTGGGAAGGCGGACGCCCGCGCGAGGCGAAATCCATTCTCGAAGGGCTGACCGCTCGTTGTCCCGACGAGGTCCGGTATTGGCAAATGCTGGTCCAGGTGTGTTTCGCCGCCAATCTGCCGGAAGACGCCGTTCCCTGCCTTGAGGCCATCGAACGCCTGCAACCCGGCACGCCCCAAGTCCTGGTCCTGCGCGGCATGCTGGCCTGGAGTCGCGATGACCTTGCGGCGTGCGGAAAGGCGTTCCACGCCGCCGAAAAACTCGCGCCTAACGAGCCGACGATTCAAAGTTATCTCGGCCGTCTTTATCTGCGGCAGCGGAAATGGGCTGATGCCGAGCGCGCTTTCCGCCGCGTCCTCGAATTCGATCCCGATTCTGCCGACGCGCACTACGGCCTGAGCGTGGCCCTGCCGCGGCAGGACAAGGTCGAGGATGGTATCGAGCACGCGCTTTATGCCGTCGGCTTGCGGCATGATTTTCCGGAGGCGCATTTCCAGCTTGGCGCCGTCCTCTCGCGTCGCGGCTGGTACGATCGCGCAGTGCAGGCCTTCGAGATCACACTGCGGATGCGGCCGGGATTCGTCCTCGCCCATCGCTATCTCTCCAAAATCCACACCCACTTCGGGCGCCTGGAGAAGGCCCGCCTCCATCGCGAAGCTGCTGATCAATTGCTCGCCCAAAACGTGCCGCAGCCGCCGGTGGATTGAGCAGCGCAACCGAGCCATCTTCCGTCTCCGAAATGCCGGGCGCCGCAATTCCTATCTTGCGCCCGGGGTGCAGATTGGGCAATCTCGCGAACCGCGATGAAAACCTTCCCCCGTCTCGTTCTCTTGGGCCTTTTCCTGTTGATCGCGAGTACCCGTGCCGAAGCTGTGACGCTCGGCCAGCTGGATGATTTTCAGGACGGCACCCGGATGGGATGGTCGCATGGGCTTCCCGATAACCTTGTCAATGTCCCCAATGGTGGACCCTTGGGCGCCGGCGACAATTACCTGCGCTTGATCTCGGATGGGAATGGCTCCGGCGGTCGGCTAACGACGTTCAACATCCAGCAGTGGCTCGGCAATTACATCGCAGCGGGCGTAAACCGGATTGAGATCGACCTGATCAACCAAGGGAACGTCTCGCTCTCTATCCGTTTCGCCTTCAAATCGCAGAACAGCCAAAACGTGCCCGGCTATCTTTCTCCCGCGATGATTCTGCCGGTGGGAAGTGGCTGGCAGCATTTCTCGATCGCGATCACCGCCGCTACGATGATTCCCGTTGGCGGCCCGGCAGCATTCAACACCTTCTTTTCCTCCGGCATCGGCGATGCCCGCATCATCAATGCGGTGGGCACGAGTAATTTGAACGGCGACTTCGTCGTCGGCCAGCTCGGGATCGATAATATCCGCGCCGTCCCCGAGCCGACGGTCTTCGCGCTTGGGGCGCTCGGGCTGCTCGTGGTCGCGCGGCGACTACGCGCCCGTCGCGCCTAGTAAATGAATGGCAGCAGGCGTTTCGTGCGCCGGCTGTAATCGAGATAACGTGCGCCCAGCGCGGCGATCAGCACCCGTTCTTCCACTTTGATCCGGTAGGCGAAGGCGAGCCCGATCGGCACCAGGATCACGATCAGCGCGGCCCAATTTCGAAGCGTGAGCGCGAACCCGATAAATGCCAGGAGCGCGCCCGTGTAGGACGGATGTCTGACGAAGCGATAAACGCCCGATTGGACCAATTTATGATCGGCTGCGATCGCGACATCCACGGTGAAGAAGCGGCCGAGTTGCACGATGGCTACCCAGCGCAACGCGAGCCCGAGGACGAAAACCGCAACGCCGACCAGAGCAACCTCGGGCGCGTGCGGCCAACGCGCTCCGGGGAAGAACGCGACGGCTTGCGTGCCGGCGAAGATGCTCAGCCCGATCGTGATCCAAAGGATGCGAAGCGAGTTGGCATCGCCGCCGGAAGTTTCGCTTCGGGCCCGCTTCGCGAGGGAAAGGAGCACTTCGGAGATAAGGAAGGTGAGTCCGAGAATGGCGGGCGCGGGCAGCTTCATAAATGGGTGGCTCCTTCTCTCGGCAAAGGCTGGTCGCGACGCAACTTGGGATTCCCCTCTTGCTCAAGCAGCCCCGTCTGCGGTAGCATCATCGCTATCATGCTGACGAAGTGCTCCTCGCTTTCGCTGTTGGTTTCGATTCTATTTTTTATCGCGCGCCCGGTGGACGCGATCACCTTCGGACAGGTGGATAATTTTCAGGGCGGCTCGCTCATGAACTGGGTCAACGGCGCATCCTCGTTGTCTTTGATCAACACCGGTGGGCCTGCGGGAGTCGGCGACGCTTACATGCAGCTGAGCGCCAACGGTGCTGGCTCGGGCGGGAAACTTGTCGCGCAAAACTACACTTTCCCGCCGAGCTTTAACAGCCAATGGACCGGCGATTACCTCGCCGCCGGCGTCAACGGCATCGAGCTGGACCTGCTCAACCAAACCGCGGTCACCCTTTCCATCCGGATCGCGTTCAAAAGCAACGTCCGCCAGGACTCCTCCGGCTATCTCTCCCTCCCCGTCATCCTCGCTCCCGGCAGCGGCTGGCAGCATTTCTCGATCTCCTTCACCGCTTCTAATCTCACTGCGATCGGTGGGCCAGCCGCTTACAGCACGTTTTTCCGAGACGGCTTCGCTGAGATGCGCATTATCAATGAGGCCGGCGCCGTCAATCTCAATGGCGACCCGGTTGTAGGGATGTTGGGCGTCGATAATATTCGCGCCGTGCCCGAGCCGGCGACGATCGCGCTCCTCCTCATCGCGGGACTGGCCGCAGGCGGGCAGATCGTGCGCCGTCGCCGTGGCGCGCGCGCTTGAGTGCGCGGGGCTTTCGTTTGCAAAAACGCCCGGCGCTCTCATAATAGGCGTCGCCTCGGAACGCCCAGCGTCCGAGCTGAATTGGAAGGGTGGCTGAGCCCGGTTTAAGGCACTCGACTCGAAATCGAACGTGGGGTAAAACTCACCGTGGGTTCGAATCCCACCCCTTCCGCCACTTTCCTTCCCGGCGACACAATCCGCTGCCGGGCGGGAAATCTGCTTGATCAGCCGGAGACGTTTCCCCAGAATCTCCTCGCGGTGAAGCTCCTCCCGGCGACTGCTGCAGTGCAGGCTTGCGCATGCGCGCTCTGCTTCGCCTTTCTCGCGAGCAGCTGCCACAAGACGGAATACGAGGACGAAGCCAAGCTGGCCGGCCTTTCGCCCGCCGATTTTCCTCAGACCACCGCCGATATCTTCCAGCCGATGGATGGCGGCATTGCCCTTTCGCCGGAAGAAATCATGGGCCGCAACACCTGGAATCTGTGGAGCGGCGGCAACGAGCATTTTTGGAACGAGGTCGCGCAGGATAGCTACGGCCTGATGGATCTGCTGAAGACGCTCGACAACCGGAAATATCCGCGCGGCGAGCGTTTCCGCACCGCGGGGTTGATCAACGAGCCCGGCTTCCGCGCTGCGACCAAGCCGGACGAGTTCGGCTTGTGGCTGGACGAACAGGTGGAACCAGAGCCGGCAGGCATCGACGAGAAGGTCTACGGCAAACCGTCCGGCGTGCTCGGGTTTCGCCTGTTTCCGAATCCGGCTTTCGACGAGAAGGCGCGGCAGAAATGGAATGGCGAGCGCTTCATGAGCGATCCCACCTACTTCAACGATAACAAACTCGTTAGGCCATACCGGGTCGGTGTGTCCTGCGGCGCCTGTCATATCGCGCCGCATCCGAATTTTCCGCCGGCCGATCCCGAAAATCCGGGCTGGGCCAACCTCGCCTCCGCCATCGGCAACCAATACATCCGCGAGGGAAAAGTCTTCGCCTGCAACGTCGCGCCGGGCGGCTTTTTCTACGAGCAGCTCCAAGCCCAACCTCCTGGCACGTCCGACACTTCGCGCATCGCGACCGATCACATCAACAATCCCAACGCGATCAATGCCATCTTCCTTCTCGCCGAGCGCGAACGCATTCAGCACACCGAGAAACTCGCCGGCGGCACCCTCGCGCTGCCCGGAACAAAACCTGAAATGCCGGTGGCGCACATCTTGAAGGATGGCGCGGACTCCATCGGCGTCCCCGGCGCCACCATTCGCGTTTACATCAACATCGGAATGTTCTCCGAGTATTGGCTCTCCCGCCATAACCGGCTCATCGGACTCCTCCCGCAACAGGCCTTCGAAATTCCCTACGCGCGCGAGCATTCCGTTTTTTGGCGCGCGACCGAAGAGCGACTGGGTCACATCGCCGCCTTCTTCCGCCGGCTCCAGCCCTACCGTTTACCACAGTCGCCCGGCGGCGCAGAAATGGTCACGAAAGACGACGCTGTTATGACGCGCGGCAAGCTCGCCTTCGCCAACAGTTGCGCCGGTTGCCACTCGAGCAAACAACCGCCCGCCGGGATCGATCCGCATTCCCCGCAAGCGAAGGAATGGTTCCGCGCGGAAGTCGTGAAATCCGATTTCCTCGAGAACAATTTCCTCTCGAACGAAAAGCGTTATCCGGTCACGGAGATCAAAACCAACTCTGCGCGCGCCTTTGGCACCAACGCGGCTGCCGGCCACATCTGGGATAACTTTTCGTCGCAGACCTACAAGGAGATCGCGCCGCCTGCGACGATGGAATTCGCCAACCCCTTCAATGAAACCCAGCCGATCAAATACAGCCCGAAGGAACGCAAAGCCGGGCCGGGCGTTTACCGGACGCCGTCGTTGGTCGCGCTTTGGAGTTCCGCTCCGTTCCTGCACAACAACGCGCTGGGCCTGTTCAATGGCGACCCATCAGTCGCCGGGCGCTTGCAAGCCTTCCAGGATGCAGCCGAAAAACTACTCTGGCCGGAGAAGCGCCTCGGGAAAGGCTCCATCTGGCGCACGCAAAACGAATGCTACCTCAGTCTGCGCAAAGAATATTTACCGAAGCCTGTCCAGGCGCTGGCGGGCGAAGACGGCTGGGTCAAACTCGGGCCGGTCCCGAAAGGCACGCCGGTGAATCTTCTCGGCAACCTCGAGCCCGACCCGGTCGAAGCCGTCCGGCTCATCGCGAGCCTCACGAAGGCTTGGGCCGTTATCAAAGCGCGCCAATTGACCGACGACGAAGCGAACGCCGAGCTATTGCAGTCCGTTCCCGCCCTCCTCACCGCCAACAAGTGTCCCGACTTCATCGAGGACGAAGGCCACTACTTCGGCACCGATCTGCCGGACGACGACAAACGCGCTTTGATCGAATTCCTCAAAACGATGTGACGCCCACCGAAAGGAACCTGCCATGCCCACGACCGTCCCCGAACTGATGAAAATGTCGCAGGAAGAACTCGACGATCTCTTCCGCAAAAGCTCCGTCAACGAAATCCCGAGCGGCGAAGCCAACGGCACCGCCATCATCGCGCCCGGCACGAAATTCACGGACGAGATTGCGCAACTGGTCAATCATTTCGCCTGGCAGGGCAAAGTCTTCGATCCGGCCAAGGGCGTCCTGCGCAACCGCATCCTGCCTTTCGGCCTGAACGCCATCATCGCCAAAGTTTACAAAGCGCCGAGCTGGATGGACGAGAAGGAATGCATCGTCCTCGACTACTCCGAGACCTCGCTCGTCGCGCATTGGATTCGCGATGAAATCCGCGCGGTCGGCCCGCGCACCTTTCTCGGGAAAGTCTATTGGGGGAAGAAACGCCTGATCGACTTCGCGCTCGAATTTTCGGCATAGGCTACGCACGGAATTTATGTCGCTCGATTCCCGGCGCCTGCTGCGGTTGTCGAAAGACGAGCTCGATAAATTGTTCGCCGGCAGTCCGGCGGGCGAGCTGCCGAACGGCGAAGGAGCCGGGACCGCGCTGTTGTGTCCGGGCACACTCTGCGGACGCGTTTTGGCCTGGCTGGCACGTTGGCTCTTCTGGCAGGGCGACATCTTTTCCGCAGCGAAAGGCGAACTCCGCAGCCGCATTTCGCCTTTCGGTTTTCGCGCGATGCGCGCTCGCGTTTTTAAGGATCAGAGCTGGCTCGACGGCAAGGAATGCATCGCGATGGATTTCTCCGTTAGCCTGCCGTTGCCGCGCGGGATTCGAGATGAAATACGCGAGGTCGCGCCGGGATTGTATCTCGGCCAGACAGTGGTGAGCGGGCGGCGCACTATCCGATTCGCGCTCAGTTTCCAGTATGCGCGCGCGCGCAATTTCTGGCGGCGGCTCTGGGCCACGGCAGGAGTGGCCGTGCTCATCGGCGCCATCTACCTCGGCCTGCGTCTCACGCGCGATGAGCCGGTGCGCTACGCCGATCTCGAGGAGCATTTCAAATACGGCTCCACCGGCGGCGAACGGGAATCGGGCATCCCGTATTGGATCTGGAAAGTGCTCCCGAAAATGTTTCCGGAGTATCTGCCCGGGAAAAAATACGAGCCCGGTCGCGAGTACGCCTCGATGGGTTTCCTCTACGAGGAGGGGAAGGATCTCCCGGTTGGCGTCTCACAGCGCAACACGCAAGGGATCAATCGCGTCTTCCTCAACTGCGCTGTCTGTCACGTCGGCTCCATGCGCGAATCGCCCCAGGCCCCGCGCGCCCTCTTTACCGGCATGCCCTCGCACACGGTCGATCTCGGCGCGTTCGAGCGTTTCATCTTTGCCTGCGCGATGGACCAACGTTTCACCGCCGATCGCATTCTACCCGAGATCGCAGCGATCGGCGGCGACTACGATTTTTTCAATCGCATGCTCCTGCGCTACTACGCGCTTCCGCTCATGCGCGAGCGGCTGCTCATGCTCGCCGGCCATTTTCGCTACCTCGATTGGGAGCCCGATCAGGGCCCCGGCCGCACCGACACTTTCACGCCAGCCAAGACGCTGCTCGAATTTCCGCTCGAAAAGATGGAGACGAAAGAGCTCGTCGGGCTCTGCGATTTTCCCTCTATCTGGCTGCAAGGGCCGCGCAAGGATTTGAAGCTGCGCGCGCATTGGGATGGCAACAATTCCCTCATGGAAGAGCGCAACAAGAGCGCCGCGTTCGGAACCGGTACCTTTCCGCCCACGATCGATCTCAAGCTCCTCAGCCGCGTCGAAGGTTGGCTTCTGAAAAAAGAGCCGCCGCCGTATCCCTTCGCAATCAACCAGGAACTCAGTGCGCGGGGTGCACCGCTCTACGCGCAATATTGCGCGGGCTGCCACGGAAAGAGCGGGCGCGACTTCAGCGGTGCCTTCGTCGGGCAGATCGTGCCCATCGCGGCCATCGGCACCGATCGGCATCGGCTCGATTCCTACACCGAGGATCTCGCCGCCGCGCAGAATAATCTCTACGCCGGCTATCCCTGGCGCTTCAGCCATTTTCGAAAAACGTATGGTTACGTCAACATGCCGCTTGATGGCATCTGGGCCCGCGCTCCCTATTTGCATAACGGCTCCGTCCCGACGATGCGCGACCTGCTCAATCCCGTCGTGCGAACGGCCGCCCGTCTTCTACCGCGGCTACGATGTTTACGATCAAGCGAAGATGGGCTTCGTCTCTGCGCTCGGAGCGTTTCAATGCAGACGGTACTAGCCGCGACGATCCCGGAAACGCGCAGCGCTACTTCCGCTTCGACACGCAACTGCGCGCCGGAGCCACCCCGCGCGAGCGCAACGAAGGCAACCTCAACATCGGCCACGAAGGCCCAGTCTACGGCACCGCGCTCACTCCCGAAGAAAAGGACGCCCTCGTCGAATACCTGAAAACGTTCTGAGTCATCGCCCCCGCTATGAAACTCTCCCCCAAAGCCAAACGCATCCTCTGGGTTTCACTCGCTCTGCTTCTGATCGTGGGCGCTCTCGGAGGCTGGTTCACCTGGGAGAAGTTCTTCCGTCAGCAGCCGCAAGTCTTCGCCAACGAAGCCGAGCAATTCAAATACGGTTCGTTAGGCGCGGAAGGCGATCGCGGCATTCCGTATTATCTCTGGCTCGTCCTTCCGCGCGTCTTCCCCGACCTCATGCCCGGCCCCGGCGGCTACCGTTCCTTCGGTCTTGTTTGGGAAGAAGGCGCGGAGATGCCGGTCGGCTTCTCGAAGAAACGCGTCGGCTTCGATCGCGTGACAAACAATTGCGCCGTCTGCCACACCGCCACCTATCGCCTGAGCGAAGACGAAGTCCCGCACGTCGTCGTCGCCGCGGGCTCCAATTTCAACATGCAGGCCATGCTCCGCTTCCTCTTCACAGCCGCCCACGATCCGCGCTTTAACTCCGACGCGATCATGAACCAGATCCGCCTCGTCAACGCCAACAACTACGGCAACGGCGGCCTCACCTTCATCGATCGCCAGATCTACCGCTACCTCCTCATCCCGCTCACGAAAAAAGCCCTCCTTGAGCAAGAGAAGCAATTCACCTGGATGGAGAAGTTCATCGCCGACGGCTCGCCTAAACCCGACTGGGGCCCCGGCCGCGATGACGCCATGAACCTGACCAAATATTTCATGGCCAACATGAAAGTGGACAACACCGTTGGCCCCACTGATTTTCCCTCCGTCTGGAATCTCGGTATCCGCAGCGGAAAAGATAACGCCGGCCAGCAAATGCTCCTTAATTGGACCGGCGACACGCCCGCCGTGCGCTCCGTTCTCATCGATTCCGCGCTCGGCCTCGGCGCGCCCGCGCGGCCGTGGTTCCTCGAGCGCATGGCCGATGTCGATCGCTATCTAAGCAATCTCCCGCCGCCCGCGTGGCCGTTTAATGAAACGCATCCGATCGACCTGGCGAAGGCAGAGGCCGGGAAGCAAATTTACCAGCGCGATTGCGCCTCCTGCCACGAACCGCGCGGCCAGCGCACCAACAAAGTCATCCCGCTCGCTGAGATCGGCACCGATCCCGAGCGCACGAAATCGTGGGCCAAAGTCGCTG
Source organism: uncultured Verrucomicrobiae bacterium (assembly GCA_963788065.1). Classification (GTDB taxonomy): domain Bacteria; phylum Verrucomicrobiota; class Verrucomicrobiia; order Chthoniobacterales; family UBA10450; genus JACCTI01. The sequence goes on along the minus strand of CAWBFF010000008.1, from coordinate 421,337 downwards.
CCGAAGAAGCGAACCGGAAAGTAAAAGAGCTCGGCATCGATCGTCCGCCCATGACCGAGCTCGATCCCTACGGCTACATCTCCCCGCCGCTCGATGGCATCTGGCTCCGCGCGCCCTACCTGCATAACGGTTCCGTCCCCACCTTGCGCGATCTGTTGAACGTCCCCGCCGAACGCCCTGCCACCTTCCATCGCGGCTACGACGTTTTCGATCCGACAAAAGTCGGCTTCGCCGAACCGCCACCGCGCGCCGTTGGCCCGCGCGGAGAAATTCATCAGCCTTTTTTCCTCTTCGACACCCGCCGCCGCGCCGAAGGCAATGGCGGCCATCTCTACGGCACGGCCCTTCCAGCGGAAGAGAAAGAACAGTCTTCTCGAATACCTGAAAACGCTTTGAGCGGCCGGGATTCGCCCTTAGGCCGGTTTCTTTTTCGCTGCCGCCGCCGCCGCGAGATTCGCGTCCACTGCGGCCGCCTCCGTTGGATGAATGCCGTGGTAGTAGTCGTTAGACTTGGCCAGCTCCATCTTCCGCAGCAGCAGCGCGTCGAAACGCTCCCGCGTGCTCAATTCAAAAACCTTGTCCATCTTGATCGCTTCAAACGGGCACACCTCCACGCAAATCTGGCAGCTCATGCAAACCGAGATGTCGATGTCGAACCTCGCCGGATAAAACTGCGGCTTCTCCATGTAGTCCGGCTTTTTGTCCGTGCTCTTGACGATGTAGATGCACTGCGGCGGACATTCCTTTTCGCAAATCTTGCAGGCCACGCAGCGCAGTCCCGCCTCGGCATCGTTCCCGTCAAAAACGAGAAACGGGAAATTGCGATAGTTCTCGGGGAGCGGCGCCCGCTCCTCCGGATATTGCACCGTCGTCAGCCGATCCTTCTCGAAGTAACTCCCGACGAAGTTCCGCGCCGTCACGCCCATCCCCTTCAATATCCCGGTGCCGATCATGAACAGTCGCTGGATACCAAACCTGCCCGCAGGTGCGAGCAAAATACTTCGGTTGCCGTCACGCGGCCGGTTCTTCCTCCATCGCGTGGGCGAGATCGTGCGCCGGATCGATCTTCCAGCGCGCCGCAACTGACTCCAATTCCGCGTTCAGTGGCCAGCGATCCGGCAACGGCTCGCCGGTGAATTCCGGATTCGCGCCTTTCAAGCTCATGCAGTTGCGGTTCTCGCCGATCGCGGAAATCGCCGTGCACTCGTCCTCCGTTAGCGTCACTTCCGGCAACGCTGCCAGCTCTTCCACTTTCCCTTCGATGCGTTTCGCATTCGCGCCGATTTCCTGGATCAACGTCGGCACCACGCATCTGACCGGTGCATGCTGCAAATTCCAAACGCACGCGAGCTGCAACATTGTCAGTCCATGGGTGTCCGCGATCGCGCGCAGCCGTTCGATCTTTTCCGCACCCGCTTCGACCCATCCGGCGGGTCGAAAGGTGCGATGATCGCGCGGCGCGAATTCGTGATTGGGTTTCACGTCGTCGTGAAACAGACCGCCGTAATCGACCACCCGCGTCACGATTTTCGTACCCGTTTTCTCTGCCGCTGGAAGCGCGAGACGACCCGGCCACGGCTCCAGCGGATTGAGAATGATCATGGCCCAATCGATCAGTCCCTGAAAGCGTTCCAGGCTGAGAATGAGATCGAGGGTGAAGCCATTGGCGGGCCCGGGGGCGATTCCGAGTTGTGTTGTTAGGCCTACATCCTGCAGCTTCGCCATGCCCTTCCAAACCGCATCGCTGGTGTAGCCGACTGCGTCGGGATTGTGCAGAAGAAGCAGGTCGAAACGATCGGCCTGGCAACGAGCGAGAGATTTCTCCGTTGCCTCGCGCAGATAGCTCGCGTACTCGCGCGGCTTGCGCAGCGCCTCATCAGTAAAGCGCGGGAAGCCCTTCGAGCCCGCACGTTCGCCGTGGTAGAAATCGTGTCCCACCGCTCCGACCAGCGCATAGGAGTCGCGGGGTTTTCCTGCCAGCGCGCGCCCGAGCAGCGAATCCGCCTCGCCCGCGCCGTAAACGTCCGCCGTCATGAAAGTGCGAACGCCTTTCTCGTAGGCGAGATCAATCAGCGCGAGGAAACGGTCATCGTCGATCGCTTCACCGAAGTGCATGAAACGCCCGCCGCCCCACATCCCGAAAGCCGTCCTGGTCAGTTGCATCAGGCGCCAACCTAGGGCGAATGCGGACGATCTCAAAGCCTGCACCGCTTGGCGCGGGTGGCGGTTCTCTGCCTTATTGCAGGCATGACCATGACCCCTCATGTGGAACATCATTTCACCGCCGGCCAGAGCGTGCGCGATGTCGTCATCGGCATGTCCGACGGCCTCACTGTGCCCTTCGCGCTCGCGGCGGGATTGACGGGCGCGATCGCTTCCTCGCACATCGTCATCACCGCGGGTCTGGCCGAGATCGCGGCGGGCTCCATCGCGATGGGCTTGGGCGGTTATCTCGCCGCGCGCAGCGATGCGGAACATTACGAAAGCGAATTGCGCCGGGAACGTCTCGAGGTGGTGGAGAAACCGGAGATCGAAAAGCGCGAAGTGGCGGAAGTTTTCATCGCCTACGGCCTAACGACTGAAGAAGCCGCACCCGTGGTCGACGCCCTCAGCCGTCGCCCGGAAGCTTGGGTCGACTTTATGATGAAGTTTGAGCTCGGCCTCGAGAAACCAGAGCCGCGGCGCGCGCTGCAAAGCGCGCTCACCATCGCCGGCGCTTACATCGTCGGCGGGATGGTGCCGTTGTTGCCCTACATGATTGAAGGCCAGGCCCGCGCCGCGTTGCCGCTCTCCGCCTTCGTTACGTTGCTCGCGTTGCTGGTCTTTGGTTTCGTTAAAGGACGTTTCACCGGCGTGTCGCCCTGGCGAAGTGGCCTGCAGACGGCCTTGATCGGGAGCATCGCCGCGGCGGCCGCGTATCTGATCGCGAGCGCGATCTCGTAGTTACTTCCGCGCTTCCGGCGTCACGGTCAGGGTGACGCGTTTGCCGTCGCGCTCGACGATCACCTTCACCGGCTGCCCGATCTTCACCGCGTCGAGGGCGTAGGTGTAGTCGTAAATGTTCGCGATCTTCTGCCCGGCGAATTCCACGATGACGTCGCCGCCTTGCAAGCCCGCCTTCTCCGCCGGGCTCGCGCCGCGGACGCCGCTGAGCTTCACGCCTTTCACCTCGGTGGTGTAATCGGGAATCGTGCCGAGGTAGGCGCGCAGCGTCTCGCGCCCACCAGCGCTGCCGCTGCCGCTCCGTTCCACTTTCGCGAGGTCGGGGCGCTCCGGCGTTTGCACCAGGTCGAGGATGAGCTGCTGCGAGAATTTCGCGATCCGCTCCAGGCCTTCGTAGTTCAATTTCGTCCGCGGTATCCGTCGGCCGGTGATAATCCTCGTGCGCGCCGGTGAAGAAATTCAGCACCGGCACGTTCTTCGGGTAGAAGACTGGTCACGTCCGTCGGCAGATAGGGATCGTCCTGCAGCGCGAGGTCGAAACCCGCGGCGACGTTGCGTTTCTCCAATCAAGCGCCGCCAGACCTTCGATGAGCCGACGCCTTGCACGGTGAGCTTGTTCTCGCGCAGGCGGCCGACCATGTCGAAGTTCACGTAGGCGGCGATTTTCTCGAGCGGCACCGGCGGATGCTCGGTAAACGCCGCTGAGCCGATGAGTCCGATTTCTTCGCCCGACCAGCCGGCGAAAATGACGCCGCGCCGAAATTTCTCCGGATGCTCCTTTTGCTCCTGCGCCAGGGCGGCGGCCAGCTCCATCATCCAGGCGGTGCCGGAGGCGTTGTCGTCCGCGCCGGGATGGATCTGGTCTTCCTCGCCGGAATGGCCTAACGAGCTGTTGCCGCCGTGCCCGAGATGATCGTAGTGCGCGCCGACCAGGATGTATTCATCGCTGCCCGCCGTCGGCGGTAAATAGCCGACCACGTCGCGGTCGTTCTTCTTCAAATGCTCGACCTCGGCCGCGAGTTTCACTTTGCGCTTTCGGCAGAACGAAGCCGCCCTCCGCGTGCGGGTTCTCCTGGTCGAGTGCGGTCTGCAGTTCCTTCAGGTTTTGCCGCTCGGTGCGAGCAGCGTGTCGGCTAATTTCCCGCTGATCGAGGCGACCACGATCCCGCTGCTCGCGCTCGTCCCATCGTTCGCCAGTTCCAGAACCTCGCCCGCGTTCGGCGAGTTCGGCCCCGTCACGACGAGCACGCCTTTCGCGCCATGTTCGCGCGCCATCATCGCCTTGTAGCGCAGGCCGGCGTAGCGATTCAGGTGCGCGCGTCGCGCCGGCTCCACACCCTCCGGCACGTAGCGCAGGAGCAGGACGATCTTGTCCTTCACCTCGAGGCCGTCGTAGGAATCGTAGCGCGCGCCGCCGCCTTCGGGCACAACCAGTCCGTAGCCGGCAAACACGACCTCGCCCTCTGCGTTTCCGTTCTCACTGAAAGCGAGCGGACGGAAATCGCGGCGCTAATTCCGCTGCGCTCGATTTCTCGTCCGCTATGATTTCGAGGCTCGTCTTCTCCGGCACCACGCGCTCGCCCGAATTGAACTCGAACGGAAGCGCGAAGTCCGGCGCGAACGACTTCAAGCCCGCTGTCGCGGAAATAATCGGCCAGCCAGGTGGCCGTGGCCTGCGCGCCGGCGGTGCCGGTCATCCGGCCCGTCGCGCTTTTCGTCCGCCAGCCACTCCACCTCGCGCTCGCAGATCGTCCTTCGCGATCGCGGCGCGAGAACGCCGAGTCGCGGCCTCCGGTTTTCCACTGCCGCGCGCGCGGTGCATTCGCGCGATCGCCTGCCGCGCCGCGGCGTCATTCCAGTCCGCGAGGAAAAGCTGCGACTTTGCCATCGCTCGTGCGCCCGCTCGTCCAGCAAAGCTTCTTCCCATCCGGCGAAAAGACCGGCAGCCCATCGAAGCCCGTGGTGAACGTCACGCGCACCGGCTCGTGCTCGCCCTTCGCATCCACCAGGAAGAGCTCGAAGTTTTCGAAGCCGAGCTTGTTCGAGGTGAAGATGATATAGTCGCCGCTCGGGTGAAAATAAGGCGCCCACGACATCGCCTTGAAATCGGTCACGCGCCGCTTGTCCGAGCCGTCCAGCTTCATCGTCCAGACGTCGGCGATCATGCCGCTCTCCTCGAAGTGCCGCCAGACGATGCGCTGCCCATCGGGCGAAAAGAACGGCCCGCCATCGTAGCCCGGCGCAGTCGTTAGCCGACGCACGTCCGAGCCGTCGGCGTTCATGATGTAGATGTCGCCGAAGAACGCTGGGTCCTTCTCGTAACGCTCCCGCTGCTTCGGGCGAAAGCTGTTCGAGCGGAAACGCCGCGCGCAGCGAGCAAAAGACGATCTGCTTCCCGTCCGGCGAAAACGAACCCTCCGCGTCGTAGCCGGGCGAGTGCGTGAGATTTTTCGAGGTCGGTGCCGTCCTGATTCGCCGAGTAGATGTCGATCGCCTCGTCGTAATCCCACGAATAGCGGCGCTGCTTTCCGCTCGCGCGAAATTCCAGCTCCGCCTTCTGCTTCGCCGCCGCTTCCGGATCGTCGTGCGTCGAGGCGAAGAGCACGCGATCCGTCCCCGGCTGGAAAAACGCGCAGGTCGTTTTCCCTGCGCCCGGCGAAACGCGCGCCGTCTCGCCGGTTTCAAAATCGAGCAGGTAGATTTGGTAAAACGGATTCCCCGCCTCGCGTTCGCTCTGGAAGATGAGCTGCTTGCCGTCCGGGCGAAAATAGCCTTCCCCGCTGCGCTTGCCTTCGAAGATGAGTTGGCGCGGCTGGTTGAGGAAGCGCGCTTCCTGGGAGGGTTCGTCCTCCGCTTGTGCGGAAACCCACAGCGCAGTGACGAACAAAAGAGGCAAAATTCTTCGCATGTCTTCGGCGCGAATATGCACGCCACACCGCCACGCGTCGATGCCAGCTGACCGCGCCGCGCGCCTGGAAAAACGATTGCCTTCCGCGCGTTGAGCCATTCCAAGATCGCCGCTATGAAATACCGTTCCGCCCTCCCGCGCGCGTTGGCTTTTGTTGGCGCGCTGGTTTTTGCCAGCTACCTCTCCGCGAAGGATCCCGCGCCCGCCGCTGCGCCGAAAGTCTCCGCGGCCGATGCGCTCGCACAGTTGAAGGCTGGCAATCAACGCTTTGTCTCAGGAAAATTGGAGCATCCGAATCAAACGGCCGCGCGACGGCTCGACCTTGCCGCCGGCCAGCATCCCTTCGCCATCGTGCTGGCTTGCGCTGATTCGCGCACCGCGCCCGAGCTCGTCTTCGATCAAGGGCTGGGCGACGTCTTCGTCTTGCGCGTCGCGGGCAATGTTCTGAACGACGAAACCATCGGCAGCATCGAATACGCGGTCGAGCATCTCGGCAGCCCGCTTATCGTCGTGCTCGGACACGAACGGTGCGGCGCGGTCGCGGCCGCGCGCGACACCATTGCCGCGAAGGCCCAGGCGCCCGGCCACATCCAATCGCTTGTTAAAGCCATCCAGCCCGCAGTCGAAGCCACCCAGGGCGCTGACGTGGATGCCACCATCAAGGCCAACGTGCAAAACGTCGCGCAAGCTTTGCGCGCGAGCGCCCCGATCCTGAAAGAAAAGGTCGCGGCTGGCGGACTCACCGTCCGCGGCGCGCGCTATGATCTGGACACCGGCGCAGTGGAGTTTTTCGAAGACGCTCCGGCCAAATAAAGCGACGCCCTGCGCAGCAATGTCGCGAGGTTGGCGGATAAGCTCGCCAGCGCGGCCATCCCGGCCTTTCCTGTCGGGAGGAAAATGAAGAGACTGGTTTTTGTCGCCCTGGGTTTAGCGGCGCTCGCGCTCCCGCCAGGACGGCTGCGCGCTCAGGAAACGCCCGCGCCCACGGCGACCGCCTCGGCCCCTGTTTCACCGACCCCCGCGTTGCACCCGACGCCGATCCCGCTCGCCGATGTCATCACCCAGGCCGATGCGGTGGAGGGCGAAATGCAGGAGACGCAAGCGAGCGCAGTCGCGGCCGGAAGCGGAGCCGCAGCGCGCGACTTGCCGGCAGTGACCCAGGAGATTAGCGCCCAACTCGCGGAGACGACACTGCTCCTGAAACCCGGCGTGCTGCTGGAAACGCTGCGCGACATCGAAACGCGCTGGGAAAGATTGAGCGAGCAGATCGGACTTTGGTCGCGCGAACTGACGACGCGCGCCAACTTGATCGACAAGCAGATCGCCCTGCTCCCCGAGCTGCAGGCCACTTGGGAGCGGACGCGCGAAGCCGCGCAAAGCTCCGAGACGCCTCCGGAGATTCGGCAGCGGATCGACAGCGTCCTGGGCGCGATCGCGCAAACCGAAACCGCTCTGGAAAAGCGGCGCTCGGCCATCCTCACGGAGCAGAGTCGAGTAGCCGGGCAAAGCAAACGCGTGGCCGGCGCGCTGGGCTCGATCCGCGCCGCGCAGAACACGGCGGTGAGTCAGCTCTTTGTGCGCGACAGCCCGCCGATCTGGAGCACCGAGGTGCGGAAGAACGCCGCGCGCGATCTGGTGGAAGGCAGCCAGAATTCTTTCGGCGCGCAGTTCCTTCAGCTGCGCGCCTACGTCGCGCGGGACTCACTCCATTTCGCCTATCTCGCGCTCATTTTCGGCAGCCTGGCCGGTGCGCTCTTTTGGGTGAAACGCCGCGCTGCAAAATGGACCGATGAAGATCCGCTCCTGAAACGCGCCAACCGCGTCTTGCAATTGCCGGTCGCGACCGCGGCGGTGCTGACGCTGCTCGTCTGCCGGCCTTTGTTTGCGGACGCGCCGCGACTTTTTTGGGCCATCCTCGCCACGCTTACCCTGCCGCCGATCATCCTCATTTTGCGGCAGCTGATCGACCGGCATCTCTTTCCCGTCATCCACGCGCTCGTGGTTTTCTATGTGCTCGGACAATTCAGACGCGTGCTCGATTCGCTGCCCGTGCTCTCGCGTCTCGTCCTCCTCTTGGAAATGGTCGGCGGCGCGATCTTTCTCATTTGGCTGATTCGCTCCACACGCGGGCCTGCGCTCGCCACCGGCGCGACTTCCTACAAAGCCACCCGCGCCGGGGCGCGGTTGGGCTTGGTGCTTTTCGCTGCCGTCTTTCTCGCCAACGCTTTCGGCTATTTCCGCCTCGCGAATTATCTCGCCGCAGGCGCATTGGCCACCGCCTATCTGGCGATCTTCCTCTATGCGGCGGGCGGCGTGGTGGCGGGGCTGATCTTCTTCGCCTTCCAAGTGCGGCCGCTCTCGGCGTTCCGCGTCGTGAAACGCCATCGCCTGCTCCTGCAGCGCCGGCTCACCCGCGGCGTTTTCTTTGCTGCGTTTGTGACCTGGGCTTTGCTCAGCCTGGATACGTTTTCGCTCCGTGTGCCCCTGCTCGATCGTGTGCGCGCGTTCGTCACCGCAGAGGTCAGCTATCAATCGCTCCGCATTTCGCTCGGCGCGATTCTCGCCTTCGTCCTTACCGTCTGGCTCGCGGTTCTGCTTTCGCGCTTCATCCGCTTTCTGCTCGAAGAGGATATCTACGATCGCTTCCGCATGAATCGCGGCTCGTCCTACGCCATCTCGACCATCCTGCATTACGTCGTATTGCTCGTGGGATTTCTGATCGCGCTCAGCGCGCTCGGCGTGGACATGACGAAGTTCACCGTTCTCGCGGGCGCTCTCGGCGTCGGCATCGGTTTCGGTTTGCAGAACATCGTGAACAACTTTGTCTCCGGCCTCATCCTCCTCTTCGAACGCCCAGTGAATGTGGGCGATGTGGTGCAGGTGCAAGGCGACATCGGCGTCATCCGCCGCATCGGGATTCGTGCCAGCATCATCCGGCTCTTCGACAGCTCGGAGCTGATCGTGCCTAACGGGCAGTTGATTTCCGAGAAGGTGACGAACTGGACGCTCTCCAATCGCCAGCGCCGCATCGAACTGCAGGTGGGCGTGGCCTACGGGACCGACCCGAAGCGCGTGATCGCGTTGCTGACGGAGATCGCAGGGGCGCACCCGTTGGCGGCGAAAATTCCCGCGCCGCAGGCGTTGATGATGGAGTTTGGGAGCGACGCGCTGAACTTCGAGGTCCGGCTCTGGACCGACGATTACGATCAATGGCTACAGATCAAGAGCGACGTCGCGGTCGCGCTGACCGAAGCGTTGGCGGCAGCGAAGATCAACATCCCTTTCCCGCAACGCGATCTCCATCTGCAAAGCATCGCTCCCGGAGCGGCGGAAGCCTTGCGGAGCGAGCCGCCTACCGATCGACCTCTCCCATGACGATGTCGATGCTGCCGAGAATGACCATGACGTCGGCGACGGTATGGCCGAGGCACATGTCTTCGAGAATGGTGAGATTGATGAAGCTCGGCGGACGGACGCGGTAGCGGTAGGGATTCGCAGTGCCGTCGCTGATCAGGTAAAAGCCGAGCTCGCCTTTTGGGCCTTCGATGCGGCCGTAGGCTTCGCCGGCGGGCGGTTTGAAGGCGCGGATTTTTACCTTCGGATTCATGATTGGGCCGGGCTGAATTTGCGCGAAGGCCTGCTTGCAGAATTTCGAGGCTCTCGCGCATCTCGAGCGCGCGCATCATCAGCCGATCGTAGCAATCGCCGTGATCGCCGAGTGGGATGCGGAACTTGAAGCGTGGATAGAATCCGTAGCCGTCCACTTTGCGCAGGTCGTAGTTCACGCCGCTCGCGCGTAACATTGGGCCGGTGATGCCGGCGTTGATCGCGAGTTGGGCGGAGAGAGCGCCGATCCCTTGTGTGCGCACCATTAGGATCTCGTTGCCGGTGATGAGCTTTTCGAATTCATCGAGGAAACGCGGATACGCGTTCACGATTCCGCGCGCGTGTTCCAGCCAGACGTCGCTCGCGTCCACGCGGCACCCGCCGAAGCGCATGTAATCGCACATCATGCGTGAGCCGCTGAGCGACTCGAAGAGATCGAGAATCTTCTCCCGCTCGCGAAAGGCATACATGAGCGGCGTGCCCCACGCGCCCATGTCGCTGAGGAGAAAACCGAGGAGCGAGGTGTGATTTTGGAGACGCGTCAGCTCGGCGAGGATGACGCGCAGATATTCGGCACGCTCCGGCACTTCGATGCCGGCCAATTTTTCCACACTGAGCGCGTAGGCCCAGTTGTTGGTCATCGAGCAAAAATAATCGAGCCGATCCGTGTAGGGCATCGAGCCGAGGTAGCTCGTGTTCTCGCCGATCTTTTCGTGATTGCGATGCAGGTAACCGAAGACGGGTTTGAGCTTCCGCACCACTTCGCCTTCCAGCGCCACGTTCATCCGAAAGACGCCGTGCGTGGAAGGATGCTGCGGCCCCATGGAAATCTCGAGCAACTCGCCGTCGAGCGAAGAAGTCATGCGAGGCGGTGCCTCAGCGAGCTCTTGGAAGCCAGCGCTCATTATTGTGGCGTCAGGTTCTCGGTCGCGGCCGGGCGCGCCGGGTAATGTTCCTTCGCCCGCGCGAGGACCTCGTCATGCGGCGTGGGCTCGTATTCGTAATCATCCGGCTCTACGTAATCCTTCCGCATCGGGTGGTCTTCGAATTCATCCCACATCAGGATACGGCGCTCGTCGGGATGGCCTTCGAAATGAACTCCGTAAAGATCGAAAATCTCGCGCTCTTGAAATTCCGCGCTGCGATAAATCGGCGTGAGCGACGGGAGAACCGTGCCGGCAGCGCGGTCGGTGGTGCGCAAGCGCACGATCACCGGCCCCTGCTTTAGCTCCATCGAGTAGAGGTGATACACCGCCTCCAGATATCCCGCGACGGTTTCCTCCGAGACCTCGTCGACTTCCTTCTCTTCGCCGTCGATTAACTTCCGCACCTTGGTGGTTTTCTTCACCTTGCGGTCGAGCCAATCGACGCCGGTTGCGTTCGAGCAGAAGTCCAGACGCAACGCCGGATCGTCTCGCAAAAAACGAACGACATCCGCCGCGGAGGCGTGCCCAAGCAAGAGCGACGGCTGATGCGCCGGGCCGGGATTGGGCACAATCTCAATCTCCGCGCCTGGCACGGCCTGCTCGGCGCGTGCTTTGATTTCCTCCAGCGACTCCATCATCTATTGCCGCACCACTTCCGGCGGTCGGAAGAGATCAGGATTGCTCGACGGCACGAGATCGTGCGCACCGAATTCCGGCACCGGGAACTCGCTCGGCCGCTCGCGATGTAGATGATCAGCCCTGTCTTCGCCGGTAAGTTTCTGGCCTTCGATCTTGCGCTGCAATTCCATAAAGGCGTGCAGCAACGCTTCCGGCCGCGGAGGGCAGCCGGGAATGTAAACGTCCACCGGGATGAAGCGATCGACACCCTTGAGCACGTTGTAGCCTTGCTTGAACGGTCCACCGGAAATCGCGCACGCGCCCATCGAGATCACGTATTTCGGATCGGGCATCTGATTGTAAAGGCGCACGATTTGCGGCGCCATTTTCTTTGTCACAGTGCCGGCCACGATCATGAGATCGGCCTGGCGCGGCGAGGGGCGGAAGACCTCACCGCCGAAGCGCGCGAGATCGTATTTCGACGCGGCGGTGGCAATCATCTCGATCGCGCAACAGGCGAGGCCGAACTGGAGCGGCCAGATCGAGTTCTTGCGGCCCCAGTTGTAGAGCTCCTGCGTGGACGTGACCCAAACGCCCTGCTTCTGCAGCTCGCTGCGCAGACCTTCGTCGATGGGAGGCGCGGGATGCGTCACTTCGCCCAATTTAGACAGCCTTTGCTCCACGCCCAGACCAATCCTTCAAGGAGCAAAAGAAGGAAGACGAGCATGGCGACGAATGCGCCCACCGGCAGTCCGGTAAATGCGACCGCGAAAGGGATGAGGAAGATCGCTTCCACGTCGAAGACGAGAAAGATGATGCAGTAGAGATAATATTGAGATTGGAACTGCACGCGCGCTTCGCCTAACGACTCCACGCCGCATTCGTAGGTGGCGTGCTTGCGCGGGCCGGGACGTGGCGGTTGCACAAAACGCCGCCACATCCAGGCGAGCGCGAGCGGCCCGAGCGGGAAGACGAGCGCGACGCCGCAGAGAACGATGAGAAGAAAATAGGGCGACGGGCTCATGGCGCGGAACGACGCGTGAAAAGTGAATTAGGAAAGCAGGGAAGCCGGAAGGAGCATCTGGTTCTTTTTCCTCCTTCCTGATTCATCCTGACCCTACACCACGCCCTGATCCATCATCGCGTTCGCGACTTTCTTGAAGCCCGCGATGTTGGCGCCGTTCACGTAATTTCCCGGGGTGCCGTACTGCTCGGCGGTCGCTCGGCAGGTGCGGTGGATCGCCTTCATGATGCCTTGCAGGCGTGCATCCACCTCTTCGCGTGTCCAGGAAAGGCGCATGCTGTTTTGCGCCATCTCCAGACCCGACGTGGCCACGCCGCCGGCGTTGGCGGCTTTGCCGGGACCGAAGAGAATACCGGCCGCGAGGAACTTTTCGATGCCCGCATTATCGGTCGGCATGTTCGCGCCTTCCGCGACGACATACACGCCGTTGCGCAACATATTCTCCGCGTCCTTCGCGCTGATCTCGTTCTGCGTGGCGCTGGGGAAGGCACAGTCGGCCGGGTGATCGTAGAGCGGATTGTGATCGAGCGAAGGCTCAGTCGTGTTCGCGGTGTAGACCGCTTCCGGATATTTCTCGGCGTATTCAGCCACACGCCCGCGCCGGACATTTTTGAGGTCCATGATGAAGGCGAGCTTCTCGCGGGTGATCCCGCTTTCGTCGAAGACGTAGCCGTCGGAATCGGAGAACGTGATCGGCTTCGCTCCCATGTCGATCAACTTCTCGATCGTGAATTGCGCGACGTTGCCGCTCCCGGAGACAAGGCAGGTTTTGTCCGTGAGGTTCTCGTTGCGCGTTTTCAACATTTCCGCCGCGAAGTAAACCGAGCCATAGCCGGTCGCCTCCGGCCGGATAAGCGAGCCGCCCCAGGTCAACCCTTTGCCGGTCAGCACGCCGGTAAACTCGTTGCGCAGCTTTTTGTACATCCCAAAGAGGTAACCAATCTCGCGTCCCCCCACGCCGATATCGCCCGCCGGCACGTCGCGATACGGCCCGATGTGACGCGACAATTCCGCCATGAATGCCTGGCAAAAACGCATCACCTCCATGTCGCTCTTCCCCTTCGGATTGAAATCCGAGCCACCTTTCCCGCCACCCATTGGGAGAGTCGTTAGGGCGTTTTTAAAGACTTGCTCAAAGGCGAGGAACTTGAGGATGCCGAGATTGACCGAAGGATGAAAACGCAGCCCACCCTTGTAGGGCCCGATGGCGCTGTTCATCCCGATGCGATAGCCGCGATTCACCTGTACCTCACCCGCATCATCCACCCAAGGCACGCGGAAGCTGATGACGCGTTCCGGTTCGATCATGCGCTCGATGATCTTGGCCTTCCGATATTCCGGATGGCGCTCGAGGACGAGCGCGAGCGACTGCACGACTTCGTGCACCGCCTGGTGGAATTCCGGCTGCGCCGGGTCCTTCGCCTTCACATCGGCGATCAAGCCAGAGATGTAATCTTGCACGGGAAAGCCAGTAGCTATGTCCGGGACCGCAGCGAAACAGAAGCAAAAAATTCCGCTTAGACGCAGGCGATCCCGTCGCGCCTCCAAGAATGACGACCCGCGCGACCGGAAGCGGAGGCCGGATTAATCAATCAAACGCTGTTCGATGCCGCTGTAGGCATCGATTCGGCGATCGCGCAGGAAAGGCCAATGCGTCCGCTGGACGTCGAGGCTATTCCAAACCACATCGGCCATGACGATTTCTTCGCGGTCGACGCTGCCTTTAGCGAGGATCTGGCCGTCCGGCGCCACCAGAAAGCTTTGGCCCCAGAACTCCAGGCCCGGCCCGCCTGCGGGCGCCTCGTGGCCGACGCGATTCACTGCCGCCACGTAGCAACCGTTCGCGATCGCGTGGCTGCGCTGCATCGTTTCCCAGGCGGAATGTTGGGCGGCGCCATATTGCTCCTTCTCCGCCGGATGCCAGCCGATCGCCGTCGGGTAAAAGAGAAGCTGCGCGCCGCGCAAGGCAGTTAGCCGCGCTGCCTCGGGATACCATTGATCCCAACAGACGCAGACGCCGATGTTACCCTGCTGCGTAGGCCAGGCTTTGAAGCCGAGATCGCCGGGCGTGAAATAGAATTTCTCGTAGAACGCCGGGTCGTCCGGGATGTGCATCTTCCGATACTTGCCAAGAAATTTTCCGTCGGAATCGATGATGGCGGCGGTGTTGTGATAGACGCCCGCGGCGCGCTTCTCAAAGAGCGACGCCACGATAACGACGCCGAGCTCGCCCGCGATCTTGCTCAACGCATCCGTCGTCGGGCCGGGAATCTCCTCGGCCAGCGCGAAGTTCGCGTGATCCTCCGCCTGGCAAAAATATTGCGAGCGGAAGAGCTCAGGCAGGCAAACGATCTGCGCGCCCTGCTTCGCGGCATCGCGGATGAACGCGATCGCCCTCTCCAGATTAGCCGCGGGCTCGATCCCGCACTGCATCTGGACGAGGGCGACCCGCGAGCTCGCGTCAGCCATGACTACTTTAGCGAATCGGCCGGCACGATCTTTACGCTCTCGATGTTCATGCGTGTGACCGGACGATCGGGCGTAGTCGTGGGCGTGGTGGCGATTTTCTCGAGGACGTCGTCGCCTTTGATTAATTTGCCGAAGGCGGTGTATTGGCCATCGAGGAATTTCGGTGCGCCGTGGCAGATGAAAAACTGGCTGCCGGCTGAGTCCGGATCCTGGGAGCGCGCCATGGAGAGCACGCCGCGCTCATGCGACTTCTTGTTGAACTCGGCTTTGATTTTGTAGCCGGGATCGCCCGTGCCCCAACGGGCTTTTTGATTCTCATCCTTGGTCAGCGGATCGCCGCCCTGGATCATGAAGCCTTTGATCACGCGATGGAACGCGGTGCCGTCGTAGAAGCCGTCGCGCGCCAGCTTCTTAAAATTCTCCACCGTCTTCGGCGCCACGTCCGACCAGAATTCGGCCACCATTTCGCCCTCGCTGGTTTTGATGATGGCGACTTCGTTTCCGTTGGCGGGGCTGGGTGATGAGCTCATGGCAGGTGTGGGTGTGGCGGTGGGTGATGCGGTTGACGTTTTGTCCTGGCCGCAAACGTTTCCAGAGAGCAGCGCGACGGTTGCCAGGCAACCGAGGAGATTCAGTTTCATGGGCGGAACCCTACCGTCCCACGCCCAACCTTCAACGGTGGATTGGAAAAAGCGCTCTACCCGACTGTCGTCGTCGGCCGCGCGTGTCGGCGCTCTTCCTGGGCGAGAAAGGCCGCCGCGGAGGGGGTGTGGAATATCTCCAGATCTTCCACGTCATGCTCAGTCACCGGCGTGAGCGCGAGGTCGGTGTATTCATGTTGGCGCGGATCGTTCTTCACCCGCATCTGGATGCGGCGGAGACGCCAGAGGAGTGCGCCCCATTGCCCGAGTTTATGCAGCGTTTCCGCAGCGTAGCGCGGGTAGAATTTCCACACGGGCAAAATCGGAAAACCAGGCCGTCGATCGCGGCGGAATTTCAACCGGAAAATGCCGCCCTCGAGCGGATGAATTCCCTCGATCTTGAGCGAGCCTTTGAACCACGCCATCAGCGCGATCAAGTTGCTGATATTCGTCTTCGTGGCCGCCGAGCGTCGCAGCACGGTCTCAACGTGGTCCCACGTGTAATAAGTCTCCCACGCCACCTCGTAGGCGCGCTCCCATTCCGTGCGCGACATCTTCGGATGCGGCGCGCAGACGTGGTTCAGGTCGTAGCGATTCATGTCCGCATCCATCGTCACCCCGGCGCGATGCAGCGCCTGGTGATCCGCAGACCCGGGCAGCGGCGTGAGGAAAAAGAACTCCAGCAAATCCACCGGCAGCTCTTTCTTGATGATCTCGATGTCGTGCCGGATCGACTCGATCGTGTCGTTAGGGAACCCGGTGATGTAGCCCGCGTAGGTGATGATGCGTGCCGCTTTCCACGCCAGGAGCATGGCCCGGTATTCCGTGATCTTGTTCTGCCGTTTCTTCGCGCCGGCCAAGCTGTCGGGATTGATGTTCTCCAGCCCGATGAAGACCCGCTTCACGCCCGCGTTTTTGCACTTCTTGATGAACTTCGGGATCTTGTGACACAGCGTGTCCACCTGGATGATGAAGGAGAAATTCATCTTCTCGATCTTCCGCATCTGGATGAGGCGATCGAGGATCGCTTCCCAATCCTGGTTGCGCGCGAAGTTATCGTCCGTGATGAAAAAACTGCGGAGACCCTGCGCGAAATTTTCGCGGATAATCTGCTCGATATCGTCCGGAGAACGCCGACGCGATTTGCGCCCCTGCACATTGATGATGGTGCAGAACGAGCATTGAAAAGGGCAACCGCGTCCAGCGTCGAAGCTCGTCACATGCCCGATAGTCCGAGATGCGCGCGTCGCGCTAATCAACGGAATGGGTGCGCCTTCGATCCCCGGCAAGTCCGCCATGTAATTGTAGAGCGGTTTCAGTTGCCGCGCGTAAGCATCGCGGAGCACCTCCTCCAGCCGGCCCTCCGCTTCGCCCGCGAAGAGCGAAATGCCCATCGCTTTCGCGCGATGCAGATCAGGATCGTTCCCCTCCAGCATGCTGAGCACACCCGAAACATGAAACCCGCCAATCGCCACCTGCACGCCGCGCTCCAGGAGCGGCTTCGCCAGATCGAGCGCGCGCGGGAATTGATTCGATTGCACGCCCACCAACATGACCATGCCGGCGCCCGCCTCTTCGATCAGGCGCGCCATGCGTTCCGGCCGGATGCGGGTGTTGGTTTCGTCGAAGGCGTGAATTTCCAGTTCCACCTCCGGGCCGAGCACGCTGCGCTGCGCGCAATCTCGCGCCAGTCCATAAAGCGCCGCGAGCGAATTCGACGGGATCGCGGAGCGCAGCCATTGGATGACGTAGCCCTCGTCGTCGTAATGCGCTGGCTTGATCAGGACGAGGCAGAAACGCGGGCGCGTGCTTGTTGTTTTGATGTCTGCGCCAGGCATTGCAAGAGGAGTCTAAGCGGGATAACGCGCCGCCTGCCAGAGCGCTGTCGTCTCGGGCAACCCGAGCGCGATGTTCATAGCCTGCACCGCCTGGCCGGCCATTCCTTTCCCAAGATTATCGAGGGCGACCATGATCGCCGCGCTGCCGTTTTCCACCGCGACGCTCACGTCTGCGAAATTACTTCCGACGACGGCGCTCAGGCGGGGGCTGGACTCAACCAGCCTAACGAACGGCGCGTTCTCGAACGTCTGCCGAACGCGCGTCTGCAGATCGGCTGCCGAAAGTCCGATCGGGCAGCGCGAATTGCAGCGTCGCAAAAATCCCGCGCACGAACGGACCGCTCTGCGGCACGAAAGCCAGCTCACCGCCGATATGGCAGGCCTGCATCGCCATCCGCACTTCCGGGATGTGCTGATGCGTCAGAATTTTGTAGGCGCGAAAATCATTCGCCCGCGTCGGATGATGCGTCCCTGCGCTCGCCGCCGTCCCGCTCCCGCTCGAACCGGTCACCGCGCTCGCCGCGATGAATCCGACATCGAGATCGCGCAACGGCGAGCAGCCCGATCTGCAAAGCCGTCGCGAAACAACCCGGGCTGGCGATGCGTTTCGCTCCCACCAGCGCGTCGCGATTCCACTCCGGCATTCCGTAAACGAAGCGTCGGTCGAAGCGGAAATCAGCCGACAAATCGACCAGCAGCACGCGCTCGGAAAGATCCGCCGCCTGCCAATCCGTCTCCAACTGGTCGAGAATTTTCGCCAGCTCGCCATGCGGAAGCGCGGAGAAAACCACTACCTGTTCGCTCCCGGAAAAATCGCGCCAGTCGATTGCGCTCTCGAAATTTCCCGGGAGAATGCCGCGCAGATTCGGATGCGCTTCCGAAAACGCCTGCCCGCCTAACGAACGCGACGCTGCCGCGAATGCTGGCCGCGTTGGGATGCTGCGAAAGCCAGCGGAGCAGCTCGCCGCCGCCATAGCCGGAGGCGCCAAGAATGATCGGCGTCAAATTGCATGGCTGGCCGGGAGATGGGGACGAAGTTTCTCCAGAACGATGTCGCCCAGCAGGCGCGCGTTCGAGCGCGCATTCGCGGCCGGCAGGCCGAGCGCTTCCACAAAGCGCGTGCCGACCCGGTTATCCGTCGCGGGTCCGGTCACGACATCCACTTCCAGTCCGAAGGCGGTGCGAAAATGTTCCACCGCACCCGCCACGCCGACCGGATCGTTCGCGCAGAGAATGTGCACTTTGCCCCACGCCTGCAGCTCCGCGATCGGTCAGGATGGTTTGCACGCCGTACTCGCCCATGATGCCGTCGCCCGTCTCCGCGATGATCACATCCACGCCGCGCGCGGCGAGTTCGCTCAGGATGACGCGCGCGATGCGGGCCGACGTGTCCGGCCCCGTGCAAGCCACGCCGGCGTCGGTAAAATCCAGCACATCGTCCGCGCCGTAATCGCGCATCGAAAGCACATCGCGCAGCAGACTCACGCCGGTCAGTTTCGCCCCGCCCACTTTGAATCCTTCCTGCGACAATCGCCTAACGAGCGCACAGGCGGCGTGCGTTTTGCCCGCGTTCATGCACGTGCCGGCGATGTAAATCACCGGCACCGGCGCCGCTTCCGGCTTGCCCTTCACCGCCGCGGATTCGATCGAGGCCGGCTGCCCCACGCGGCTGCCGAATTCCGGAAAAAGCAGCACCTGCCCCAGAATCTCCACTTCGAAGGGCGCGCCCACATCGGGGCTGCCCGGAGATCGCGCTCCCGATCACGCCGCCGATGTTCAAGAGATGCAGCGCGTCGCCCGGCCGCACCGCGGTCGGCATCACGCCTTCGTAACCCTGGAGCGCATTCCGATGCCCGAGCGCGCCGACGATGACATCGCCATCATGCAGCACGCTCAAACGCCCGTGCACGTCTTCGAGTTGGTTGTAAACGCTCTTCTCCCCGCGCACCCGCCCGACCACGACCGCGCCCGGACGCGCTTCGATTTCCTCGGTCAACGTCACCTGCCGGCCGAGCCGCAGATTGCGCGTCACGGAAGCGATCTTGTCGAGATGCGTGCGAATCATGGCTCATCCTTCCGCGCGGTCATCGCCAGCATTTGCGGCACGCCAAAAATCTTCGCGTAGGCGGCCGCTTCCGCGCCGCTCCAAAGCGAAGTCGCTTCCCCGTAGCTGGCGATGTCCGAACGCATGAGCGAATGCGGCGAACGCACGCCTTCGACGACGAAGGAATTTGGACGCAAACGCACCCGCACCTCGCCCGAGACGACCGACTGACTGGAAGCGAGGAACGCTTCCAGATCGCGCGCGAGCGGATCGAAAAATTGCCCTTCGTGCAGCAAACCGCCGTAAAGATTTCCCAGGTGTTCCTTCCAGAACATTTGTTTGCCCGGTCAGCACGAGCTTCTCCAGTTCGCGATGCGCCGCGATGAGCAGATGCGCCGCGGGCGCTTCGAAACCGACGCGACCTTTGATCCCCAGAATCGTGTCGCCCAGATGAATGCCCGCGGCCGATGCCGATAGCGCCGCCCGATGCGATTCAACTCTTCGATAATCGCGACCGCGTCCAGCGCGCCGTCGTCCAATCGAACCGGCACCCCCGCCTCGAAGCCGAGCGTGATCGTGCGCGGCGCGAGCGCCGGATCGATCGCGCCGCCGGGGTAGGCGTCGTCCGGCAAATGCTGCCACGCATCGTGCGTCTCTTTGCCGCCGATGCTCGTGCCCCACATCCCTTCGTTGATGCTGTATTGCTCGACCTTCTCGGGAAACTCGAAGCCGCGCGTGGCGAGAAAAGCGCGCTCTTCCGCGCGGCTCGGCGCGAGATCGCGAATCGGCGCCAGAATTTCCAGCCCGGGCGCGAGCGTGCGGAACGCGACATCGAATCGCACCTGATCGTTCCCCGCGCCGGTCGAGCCATGCGCCAGCGCGGCGGCGCCGATCTCCTGCGCGTAGCCGACCACGCGCCGCGCCTGGCAAACGCGTTCCGCGCTGACCGAAAGCGGATACAAACCGCCGCGCAGCACGTTGCCAAAAAGCAGGAAGCGGATGTAATCGCGAAAGAGTTCCTCGCGCGCGTCGATCGTGCGGTGCGAAGCTGTGCCGAGATCGGCCGCCAGCTTCTCGATCCGCTGCAATTCCGCGGCGTCGAAGCCGCCCGTGTTCGACGGTCACGGTGTGCACTTCGCGGCCCTGCTCGCGCAACCAAAGCACGCAATACGAGGTGTCGAGTCCGCCGGAAAAAGCGAGGAGTGTGCGGGGTTTCGGGGTCATGGCCAATCGAAGAGTCGCGCGGTCGTCTCCGCGAGGAAGGCGCGGCGTTCGGCGATCCAGTCGCTGCGTCTCGCGCAGTTCCTTCTCCAACGTCGCCAGATCCAGATCGACGGCGCCGCTCAGCGCGTCGCCGCGGGCGCGAACGTCCCGTCCTGCATCTGCCGCGCCACTGTCGCGTAGGCATCGCGGAAGGGCATCCCCTTCCGCCGCCAGCCGGCACGCTTCGTTCGCGGCCTGAAGCTCCGCGCTGCACGCAGCCGCGCAGGCTTTCTGGTTCACTTCCAGACCGGGCAGCAACCGCGCCACGATCTCAAACAACTCCCCGCCTTTCGCGGTGATTTCGAGGAGCGGCGCTTTCAGCAATTGCTGATCGCGATGATAACTGGAGGGCAGACCCGCCCGCGAGTTGCGCAAGCAGACTCGTTAGGCCGCGCAGTTCCCGGCAACGCCCGCGCGCCAGCTCCAGCACGTCCGGATTCCGCTTTTGCGGCATCAGACTGGAGCCGGTCGTGAACGCATCGGGCAAGCGCACGAAGCCATATTCCTCCGTGCTCCAGATCAGCAAATCCCAGATCGCTTTCTCCAGCGTTCCCGCCGCCGACACGATCCAATTCGCGAGCGCCTGTTCATGCCGGCCGCGGCTGTTCATGACGTCGATCGGGCTGCGTTGCACGCGGGAAAAACCGAGCAGCTCCGCGCTCCGTTTCCGATCGAGCGCGACCGGCGTGCCGAAGCCGGCAGCGGCGCCGAGCGGGCAACGATCCAGCCGCGACCAAAGCGCGGGCAGTTGTTCCAGTTCCTCCAGCAAACCTTCCGCGAACGCGCTCGCCCACATGCCCCAGCTCGACGGCATCGCGCGCCGCATGTGCGTGTAACCGGGCAGCTCGGTCGCCGCGTGTTGCTGCGCGAAGGCGAGGAAGGCGGTCGCGCATCGCGTGCAGCGCACTCACCGAGATCGAGCAGCCGCGCGCGCATGAGCAAGCGCAGAGCGGTCTGCACCTGATCGTTGCGCGAGCGCGCGAGATGAATCCGTCGCCCTGTCGCGCCGAGCCGCTCCGTCAACGCCGCTTCGAGCGCGGTGTGGGCATCCTCCTGGTCCGGCGTGATGGTCAACCCGCTCTCCTTCAATTCGCGCAGCGCACGCACGAGCGCTTTCGCTTCGCTCTCCGGCAGGAGGCCGCATTCGCCCAGCATGCGCGCGTGCGCCGCGCTGCCTTCCGCGTCGAACGGCAGGAGCTGCTGATCCGTCATCCGGTCGTCGCCGACCGTGAAGGCGTGCACCTGCTCATCGAGCGGCAGTCCCTTGGCCCAAAGCAGTCTCAGGCATGCGCCGCCTCCCGCGTCATGAGCGAAAAATAAGAGCGCGCGAGGTCGCGGTAAAACCGGGCGCCCGCTTCGAGTTCGGAAAGCAAGAGGTATTCGTTAGGCCGATGACTGCGCGCGGTGTCGCCTGGGCCGGCTTTGACTGCGGGGACGCCCCGCAGGAAAGCCCAGTCCGATGTCGTGGCTGAGCCGACCGGCGCGGATTTTCCGGCTGCCGCCAATGCGGCCTGCACGATCGGCTCCGCGCGATCGGTCGCGACCGATTCGTAGCGATCCGAGTGGACGATCACTTCGCTCTCCAGCGCCGCCGCGATCTCCGCCGTCAGCTTGGCGTGATTGAGATTGGGCGTCGTGCGCAGATCGACGAAAAACTCGCACGCATCCGGCACCTGATTGCGCGCCCGCCCGCCGGAGATTTGAGTGACCTGCGCGCGCGTCGCGCCGAGCACGGGATGCGGCGGAAACTGCATCGCCGCCAGCCGCGCGACATCGCGCGCCGCTTTGTGAATGGCGTTGTCGCCCAGCTCCGCGTGCGCCACATGGGCCGCTTCTCCGTGAGCGACGCAGCGCAGGATGAGCATGCCGCGTTGCGCGTTGCAGATTTCGAGCGCAGTCGGTTCGCCCACCACCGCGGCGTCGAGTCGGCCGAGTTTGGGCTTTGTTCGCGCGAATGCCATCGCCGCCGCGTTCTTCCTCGGCCACGAACGCAAACGTCAGCCTGCCTTCCAATTCCGCGTCCCGCAGTTCGCGCGCAGCCAGAATCATCGCCGCCACGCAACCCTTCGCATCATTCGCGCCCAGGCCCGTCAGCTTGTCGTCCGTCAGCAAAGGCCGATGCGGGTCGCTCGTCCCAACCGTCGCACGGCGGCACGGTATCGAGATGGCTGAGCATGAGCAGATGCGGACGCGCTTCGCGACCAAGACTGAACCAGAGATTGTCGCCCGCGCGTTGCACCGCGAAGCCTTCGGCGCTGCAGCAGGTCGGTCGAGCCGATCCGCGAGTTCGCGCTCGCTGCCGGAGACGCTCGGAGTGGCGACGAGAAACTCGAGAAGTTGCGGGCCGTTCACGGGCTGGGCTCCATTGGCCGCTGCCTAACGACCATCGTGCCGCTCCCCTCGTTCGTGAAAACTTCCGCCAGGATCGCGTCCGAGAGCACGCCGGAAACGAGATGCACGCTCGGCACGCCCGCGGCGAGCGCGCTGCGGGCCGCGGTGATCTTCGGCCGCATTCCGGTTTGGATCGCGCCGCTCGTTTCCAGTTCGTCGAGCTTCGCCAGATCGACCAACGGGAGAAGGCTGCGCGCATCCTCGGGATTGGACAAAAGGCCGGGCGCGCGCAGAACGAAGAAGAGCTTCTCTGCGCCAACGAGCGATGCGATCGCGGCCGCGACCGAGTCGGCGTTCGTGTTCAAAATCTGGTGCGCGGCTATCCGCGGTGAACGGCGCGATCACCGGCACGTAGTGGCCAGTCGATCAGGTGCCGCAGCAAGCGCGGCTCGACTTTCTCGATGTCGCCCACGCAGCCGAAATCGACCGTCTCGCCATCGATCGAGACGGGCGGGCGGCGCCGGCTAACGAGCAGTCCGCTATCCTGCCCCGACAATCCAACCGCCGGCAATCCCGCCGCTTGCAGGTCGGCGATGAAATCCATCTGCGCGCGTCCCTTCAACGCCATCTTCGCCACTTCGAGCGTCTCCGGCGAAGTGACGCGCCGCCCTGCGACTTTGCGGGTCGTTAGGCCGAGTTGCTCCGCGAGCGCGTCCACCGCCGGACCGCCGCCATGGACGATGACGAGCGGAATCGCGAAAGCTGGAAAGCAGCGCGAGTTGTCCGCAGACGCTCTTCCGCAGCGCGACATCGCGCAAGAATGTCGCCGCCGATCTTGACCACGAACGGCTTGTCGCGAAAGGCGCGCACGTATTTCGCGGCGTCCTTCAACGGATCGAATGGAGAGCGGGTCGGCATCTTAATTCAACAACCACTCAAGCAGCGCGCGCTGGACATGAAAGCGGTTTTCCGCCTGCTCGATCACGCGGCTCTGCGGACCATCGAGGACGGCGTCGGCTATCTCCACATTTCGACGCACCGGCAGACAATGCAGAAACGCCGCGTCCTGCGGCAGATGCGTCGGTCGTCAGCATCCAGTCCGCATGCTGCCGCACGGCCTCGGCGGGCAGGCGCGCCGCGGTCGCCGGTCCCCAGGCTTTCGCATAAACCACGCGCGCGCCGCGAAGCGCGGTCGCTTGTTCGTGAGTGAACGAAATGCTGCCGCCGGTCGCGGCCGCATACTGCTGCGCTTCCGCGATCACGCCCGGATGAAGCTCGAAGCCCGGCGGATGCGCGACGCGGATTTCGCAACCGCGCGCGGCCGCGCTGAGCAGAAACGAATTGGGCACGGCTTTCGGCAGCGGCTTGATGTGCGGCGCCCAGGTGAGCGCGACCGGCAATCCTCTTGGCGGCGCCGAACTGCTTCTTCGATCGTCATCACATCCGCCAGGCCCTGGCAGGGATGCTCGCGCGCGCTTTCCATGCTCACGACCGGCACGGTGGCGTATTCCTCAAAGGCGCGGATGATTCGATCTTCGTGCTCGGCGTCGTCGTCCACGCCGGCGGCGAAAGTGCGCACGGCGAGCGCATCGACGTAGCGGCTGAGCACGGGCACGGCTTCCTTTAAATGTTCGGGACGATCGCCGTCCATGACCGCGCCGAGGCGGTCCTCGACTTTCCAAGTGTTGCCCGCGTCGAGCACGATGGCGTTCGCCGCCGCCGCGGAGCATGACCGCTTCGAACGAGGCGCGGGTGCGGAGCGATGGATTGAAGAAGAGCATCCCGAGAATTTTGCCCGCGAGGTGGCGGCGATGCGGCTCGCGCTTCCAAGCGTGCGCGGTGGCGAGGATGCGGTCCACGTTTTCGAGCCCGAGCGCAGCGATGGAGGTGGCGTGTTTCATTCGTTAGGCGAAACCATGCACCTGCTCGGCGAGAGCGGCGATGGCGGCGTCGCTGATGATTGAGCGGCGGCATCAAACGCAGGATCTCCGGATCGCTGCTGCCGCCAACGAGGATGCCCGCTTGTTCGAGATGTTGTTTCAACGCCTTCGCCCTGCCCGGCACTCGCAGGCCGAGGAGCAGTCCGGCACCGCGAATTTCCACCACGCAAGAGCCGCGCAAGGCTTCGCGAATTCTCGCCTCTGCTGCGAGCGGCGCGTTCCATCAGGCGCTCCTCCGCGATGACTTCGAGCGTGGCGAGCAAGGCCGCGCAAGCGAGCGGCGAACCGCCAAAGGTGCTTCCGAGATCGCCCGTCGTCAGACGACTGGCGATCGCTTCCGTCATGAGCAGAGCGCCCATCGGAACGCCGGACGCGAGGCCTTTCGCGCTCGTCAGCAGATCAGGCCGGATGCCGGAGCGCGCCGCCGCGAAAGGATGGCCGAGCCGACCGACGCCGGTTTGGATTTCATCGAAGATCAGCAACGTGCCCGCGGCCGCAGTGGCGGCGCGGAGCTTTTGCAGAAAGCCACTCGCCGCTTCGCGCACGCCCGACATGCTTTGGATCGGCTCCAGGATGACGGCTGCGGTTTCGCTGAAATCGAAGCGCGAGATCGCGTCCTCGTCGTTCCAAGGCAATCGCGTGCAGGGCGCGAGGAACGGCGCATACGGTTCCGAAATTTTCGGATCGTCGGTGACGGAAAGCGGGAGCGTGCCGCGGCCGTGCCAGCCGCCGTCGAAGGCAGCGAAGCGATGGCGGCCGGTCAGCTTCGCCGCTACCTTGAGCGCGTTCTCATTCGCTTCGCTGCCGCTGTTGCAGAAGAAGACGGAGGCGAGGCCGATGTCGCCGCCGGAGTTGGCAAAACGAATCAGCGCCTCGGCCGCGTCGTTCCGCACCGGCACTTCCGCCGCGGTACTGTAGAAGAGCAAGTTCGCTCGCCTGGCGCGCGATCGCCGCCGCCACTTTCGGATGGCTGTGGCCCGTGCTGCAGACGCAGTGCCCGCCGTAGAAATCGAAATAGCGCCGACCGCTCTGCATCGAAGACGCAATCGCCCGCGCCGCGCACGAGCGGAAACGGATACGGCGGATAAGTGGGGAGGAGCGCGCTTATTGGTGGAATTCCTGGAGAGTCCGCACGGCCACGCCGTGGGATTGCAGGGCGCGAATGCCGGTCACGCTGGCCTGCGCCGCGCGCATCGTGGTGATGATCGGAATCTTGATCGAGCGCGCGCCGCTCCGCATTTTCAATTCGTCTTCGCGCGGGATTTTGCCGCTCGGCGTGTTGATGATGAGCTGGACGTCGCCGTTCTTGATCCGGTCGAGAATGTGCGGACGACCTTCGCGCAATTTGAAAACGCGCGTCACCGGCACGCCGGCGTCGGCCAGCGTTTCCGCTGTGCCGCTGGTGGCGATGATGCCAAAGCCGAGCCCGATGAAATCGCGCGCCAGCGGGACGACGCGCGGTTTGTCGGAGTCTTTCACGCTGATGAAAATGTTGCCGGATCTCGGGAGCGCGGGCGGCGCGGCCATCTGCGCTTTCGCGTAAGCGCGGCCGAGATCGATATCGATGCCCATGACTTCGCCGGTCGATTTCATCTCCGGCCCGAGCCCGGTATCGCTGCCCTGGTAGCGCAGAAACGGAAAGACGGGCTCCTTCACCGAGAAATGTTTCGGGAGGATTTCCGCGGTGAATCCGAGGTCGACGCAGCGTTTGCCCGGCCATCACTTTGGCCGCGAGTTTGGCGAGCGGCACACCGATCGCCTTGCTCACAAACGGCACCGTGCGCGAGGCGCGCGGATTCACTTCGAGCACGTAAACGTCGTCGCCTTTGACCGCGAATTGCACGTTCATCAAGCCGCGGACTTCGAGCGCTTGCGCCATGGCTTTGGTGGCGCGCGTAATTTCCGCGAGGACGTTTTCCGGCAGCGAGAAGGTCGGGATGGCGCAGGCGCTGTCGCCGCTGTGGATGCCGGCCAATTGCACGTGCTCCATGATCGCGCCGATCACGGCGGTCTCGCCATCGGCGATGCAATCGACATCGACCTCGATCGCGTCTTCCAAAAAGCGATCGACCAGGACCGGCCGATCCGGGCTGACCTCGATCGCCGTCTCCATGTAACGCCGGAGATCGTCGTCATTGTAAACCAGCTCCATGGCGCGCCCGCCGAGGACGAACGATGGCCTAACGAGCACTGGATAGCCGACCCGCTGCGCAATCTCGACCGCTTCCTCCGCGCTCACGGCGGACCCGCTTGGCGTTTGTCGAAGACCCAGCTGGTCCAGCATGGCGGCGAAGAGCTTGCGATCCTCCGCGCGTTCGATGCTCTCCGGTTGCGTGCCGAGAATGGGGACGTTGGCCGCGCGCAGACCAGCGGCGAGATTGAGCGGCGTCTGGCCGCCGAATTGCACGATGACGCCTTCGGGTTGCTCCTGATCGTAGATGTTGAGCACGTCCTCGAGCGTGAGCGGCTCGAAGTAAAGTTTGTCGCTCGTGTCGTAATCGGTCGAGACGGTCTCGGGGTTCGAGTTGACCATGATGGTCTCGAATCCGAGTTCGCGGAGCGCGAAAGCCGCGTGCACGCAGCAGTAGTCGAACTCAATCCCCTGGCCGATGCGATTCGGCCCGCCGCCCAGAATCATGATTTTGCGACGATCGCTCCGCCGCATCTCGTTCTCGGTCCCGTAGGTGCTGTAATAATACGGCGTGTAAGCTTCGAACTCCGCCGCGCAGGTATCGACCAGACGGTAGGTGGGGATCACGCCTGCAGCTTTCCGCTTTTCGCGCAAAGCCTGCTCCGACATCGCCGTGGGCGACCGCGATTTGCCGGTCGGAAAAACCGAGCTTCTTCGCGCGGCGCAGGTCGGTCGTTGCGAGCTTTGCGGCTTCCTCCACGATCTGGCGAATGTTGTGCAGGAACCAGGGATCGATCTTCGTCAGCTCGAACACTTCGTCGACCGTCATTCCGTCCTGGAACGCCTGCGCGACGTGGAAGATGCGCTCGGCGTTTGGCGTGGTCAGCTTGCGCCGTAGCGTTTCGGGATCGACGCGCTTTTCGTTGCCGTCGGCGCAGAGGCCGAAGCGTTTGATCTCGAGCGAGCGCAGCGCTTTTTGCAGCGCTTCTTTGAAGGTGCGGCCGATGGCCATGGCTTCGCCGACACTCTTCATCTGCGTGGTTAGCGTGGCGTCGGCCTGCGGAAATTTCTCGAAGGTGAAGCGCGGAATTTTGACCACGCAATAGTCGATCGTGGGCTCGAAGCTGGCGGGCGTTTCGCGCGTGATGTCGTTCCGGATTTCGTCGAGGGTGTAGCCGACCGCGAGTTTCGCCGCGATCTTGGCGATCGGGAAACCCGTGGCCTTCGAAGCGAGCGCGCTGGAACGCGAGACGCGCGGATTCATTTCGATCACGGTCATGCGGCCGTTCACGGGGTTGACCGCGAATTGGATGTTCGATCCGCCGGTCTCGACGCCGATCTCGCGGATTACCGCGAACGAGGCGTCGCGCATCATCTGGTATTCGCGATCGGAGAGCGTTTGGGTGGGCGCGACGGTGATGGAATCGCCGGTGTGGACGCCCATCGGGTCCAGGTTTTCGATCGAACAGATGACGACGCAGTTGTCCGCGCGATCGCGCATGACCTCCATTTCGAATTCCTTCCAGCCGACGAGCGATTCCTCGATCAGGACTTCGCTCACCGGCGAAAGCTCGAGACCGCGGCCAGCGATTTCGTCGAGCTCCTGGCGATTGTAGGCGATGCCGCCGCCGGAGCCGCCGAGAGTGAAAGCCGGGCGAATGATGAGCGGGAAGGTGCCGATGTCGTCGGCGATTTTAGCGACGTCCGCCGGCGAGTGCGCGATGCCGGAACGCGGGACGTCGAGCCCGATGCGGAGCATGGCTTCTTTGAATAACTGGCGATCTTCGCCCTTCGCGATGGCCTGAGCATTGGCGCCGATTAACTTCACGCCGTGGCGGGCGAGCGCGCCGTTGCGGTTCAACTCCATCGCGACGTTCAAGCGCGGTCTGGCCGCCCATGGTCGGAAGGATGGCGTCGGGCTTTTCGCGTTCCATGATCGCCTCGACCACCTCGGGCGTGATCGGCTCGATGTAGGTGCGATCGGCGAATTCCGGATCGGTCATGATCGTGGCCGGATTCGAGTTCACGAGCACGACCTGATAGCCCTCTTCGCGCAGCGCCTTACAGGCCTGCACGCCAGAATAATCGAACTCGCACCCCTGCCCGATGACGATCGGGCCGGAGCCAATCAGAAGGATTTTTTTGAGGTCGTTGTTCCGCGGCATGGAGGCTCGCGAACCTTAGGCGAAAACGCGGGCGCGTCACGAATGAAAGCTGTCCCTGCTTGCCAGCGCCGCTCGCCCAACGTCGCGATCGGTCAGCTTGCCTCGTTCCTTTATATTGTTCCAAGTGGCTTCGCTTTTTCGGAATGCATCGCGCGCCGCCATTTCTTCAAAGATGAGTGACGCCCGAGTCCGCCGAAGCGCCGCCTATATCGCGCGACGCGCTGGAAGCCCGACAGCCTCAGCCGTCGCTAAGTCAGCCGTGACTCGTTAGGCCGCTGAGGAAGCCATCTTCCGCTGACGATCGAGGTAAACTTTGCAGATGCCTTTCATCCTCGTGAGGATGTAGTAGGTGGTCTGGCTGCGGACGCGAACCAATTCTGCGCCGACGATGCGGGTGACGAAGTCGCTCGGGAGGTCCAGCACTTCCTGCGGAGCCACTCCGTCGAGACCTTTACAAAGAATCGAGGCCATCGCGCGTGTGAGCGTTTGCACTTCCGGGCCGAGCGTCATGCGGAAGTGCGCTTTGCCTTCGTCGTCGATCTGCAGATAAACGCCGACTGTATCGGCGCATTCCTCATCCTTGCGCACGTCCTCGAGTTGAAACTCTTCGCCTTCGCGCGGCTCCTGTTTCTTCGCGCTATCCGCGTAGGAAACGAGCGTCTCCCGACGCTCCACTTCGGGGAGCATTTCGAAAAGATTGATGATCTTGTTGAGCTTTTCCGGATACATCGCGGCTTTAGTTGCTCCGCTCGATCGGCATTCCAACTCGGTTCCCCCACTCGGTCCACGAGCCGTCGTAGTTCCGCACGTTCTCGAGGCCGAACAAGTAGGTGAGGACGAACCAGGTGTGGCTCGATCGTTCGCCGATCCGGCAATAGACGATCGTCTCCTTGTCGGACCTCAGCCCGCAGCCTTCCTGATAAATCTGCGCCAGCTCGGGAGCGGATTTGAAGGTGCCGTTGTCGTTGGTGGCTGTCTTCCACGGGACGCTTTTCGCCCCGGGAATATGACCGCCGCGGAGGACGCCTTCCTGTGGATACTCGGGCATGTGCGTGATTTCGCCTTTGAATTCGCCCGGCGAACGCACGTCGATCAGCGGCTTCCCGCTTTTACTTTGAGCAAGCGCATCGTCGGCGAAGGCGCGGATTTCTTTATCGAGCCGTTTCGCCGGCACGGGATATTCGGTGGCCGGATAATTGCGGCACGGTGCGCGTCATCTCGCGGCCCTCGGCTTTCCATTTATCGCGCCCGCCGTTTAGAATTTTTACCTGGGTATGCCCGAACAAACGGAAGGCCCAGAGCGCGTAAGTGGCCCACCAGTTCGCTTTGTCGCCGTAGAAAATGCAGGTCGTCTCCGGCGTGATGCCGTTGCGCGAGCAGAGTTTCGCGAACGCGGCCGGATCGATGTAATCGCGGATCAGCTTATCCTGCAGATCGGAGCGCCAATCGATGTGGACCGCGCCGGGGATGTGGCCGGTGTCGTAGAGCAGAATGTCTTCGTTCGACTCGATGATGCGGAGGCCATCATCATTCAGGTGTTCCGCGAGCCAATCGGTCTCCACGAGCGCCTCGGGATGGGCATAGGAAGTGGGCTGGCTGTTCATACGCGATGTTCCAGCCGCAGGGAAAGGGTCGCAAGAGCTTTCCGTTTCGGCGCGGAGAGCGGTCAATGCGAAAGGGCTCGGCATCGCGCGCGCGGTTTGGTAAACGCAGTGCGCAATAATCCCCGCTCTCTCACAATCATGAACATCCCCCGTCTCCTCCTTGCCATCGTCGTCGGCTTCATCTTCGTCTTCGCGTGTGATTTTCTTATCCACGCCATTTGGCTGGAGGCGGATTACAAAGCGACCGCTTCGCTCTGGCGCTCGGATGCGGAGATGCAGCAGCGTTTCGCGTGGATGCTGTTCGGGCAATTTCTCTGCGCCTCCGTGTTCGCCATCCTCTGGGCGATGGGCTTCGCCGGGCGCTCGCTCGGAACCGGCGCTGTTTTCGGCCTCATCCTAGGCGTCGCACTGCAGGTTTGGTCCATCTTTCTCTTTGTGGTCGCGCCGCTGCCGGGCGTGATCGCGGCCAAGTGGTTCTTCAGCGGCCTGGTCCAGGCAATGATCCTGGGCGTGATCGTGGCGCTGATTTATAAGCCGGCCGGGCAGCGCGCGTAGCGGGGCGATGGTGGTTTGCGCGGGGCGCGGCTTCGCCGAAACTTGGCGATGATTAATTTGGGAAACGGCGCTGCGTCGCGGATGCACCGCCAGTGCATTCATGATTTCCGCGTTGTTGCTCGCGGTCGCGCACGCGCAGTCACCGACCCCGTGGCCGACCTCAACGCCCACGCCTTCGCCCACGCCGCAGATTTATTCCGCCGCCACGCTGAAGGAGTTGGCGCAGTTACGCGATGCCGCGATGCAAAGCGATTACGCCTACCGGCAAGTGGCGCACCTCTCGAATAATATCGGACCGCGTTTGAGTGGCTCGGCGCAGGCTGCTAAGGCGGTCGAGTATGTGGCCGGCGAAATGAAGGCGCTCGGCCTCGAAGTGAAGCTGGAGAAGGTGATGGTGCCGCATTGGGTCCGCGGCGAAGAAACGGCCGCGCTGATCGAGTTCCCCGGCCAGGCTGCGGGGACGACGCAGAAGATCGTTCTCACTGCTTTGGGCGGAAGCATCGCCACCGCGCCGGAGGGTTTGACGGCCGAGGTGGTCGTGGTGCGGGATTACGATGAATTGGAGTCGTTAGGCCGGGAAAAGGTCAGCGGCAAGATTGTGCTCTTCAATCATCCTTACGATGCAGGAAATGGCGGCCGAAGGACGTTCCGGCGATGCCTACGGACTCGCGGTGGATTATCGCGGCAATGCGCCGATCGCGGCCGCTCGCCTCGGGGCCGCGGCCGCTCTGATCCGCTCCGCCGGGAGCGCGGATTTCCGCCTGCCGCACACGGGCGCGACGAAGTATGTCGAGGACGTGCCGAAGATTCCCGCCGCCGCCGTGACGCGCGGAAGACGCCGAGCTGATGGCCTACCTCGCGCCGCAAGGAAAACTGCGGATGCGCCTCGTGTTGACCCCGCAGAATTTGCCCGATGCGGAAAGCTACAACGTCGTGGCCGATCTCAAGGGAAGCACGAACCCTGAGCAGATCGTGATTGTTTCCGGGCATCTTGATTCGTGGGATCTCGGCACGGGCGCGATCGACGATGGCGCGGGCGTGGCCGTCTCCATGCAGGTGGCGAATCTGGTCCGGCAATTGAAGTTGAAACCGAAGCGCACCATCCGCGTCATCGCCTGGATGAATGAAGAAAACGGACTTCGCGGCGGAAAGACCTACGCGGCTGAGCACGCGGCGGAGATGGATAACCATGTCGCCGCGATGGAGACCGACGGCGGCGCGGGCCATCCGCTCGGCATTCGAATTCAAGGCAAGAAGGAGATGAAAGCTTTCCTCGGGCCGGTGGCGAAGGTCCTGGGCGGCATCGGCGCCAGCCTGCTCGACATGGTGGAGCACGCCGGTGCGGATATCGGCCCGATGGAAACGCTCGGTGTGCCGACCTTCCACCCCATCCAGGATAACCGGACGTATTTCCATTTTCACCACACTGCCGCCGATACGCTCGACAAGGTGGATCCGAAGCATTTGGCGGAGAACGCCGCGGTGAACGCGGTGCTCGCCTACGCGCTCGCGAATTCCGAGCAGCCGTTACCGCGCTGACTGGGCCGCGGAAGCGCTTCCTTTACCGATCCTCGGGGGCACGTAGGGTGTCCGTCCATTTCATGACGGTCACAGACGAACAAATCAAAGACGCGCTTAAAGCGGTCAAATATCCTGGATTCAGTCGCGACATCGTTTCCTTCGGTTTGGTGAAGGGAATCGAGATCGAGGCTGGCGTAGTCACCGTGCAGATGGCGCTGGCGACGAATGAGCCCGCCATTCCGCGCGCGATCAAAGAGCAATCGGAAGAGGTGCTGGCGCAATTGCCCGGCGTGACGCAGGCGAAGGTCTTGATCGATATCCACGCGCCGCCGGCCGGCGCGGGTGCGGCGGGCGTGGGCGCGACGCGGATCGAAGGCATCCGGCACGTCATCGCGGTCGCGAGCGGCAAGGGCGGCGTCGGCAAATCCACCGTGGCCGCGAATCTCGCCGTCGCCCTGCAACAAATCGGGCGCGCGCGTCGGGCTCTGCGATTGCGACATCTATGGGCCGAGCATTTCGCTCATGTTCGGCGTGCGGGAACGGCCGAGCGCGACGGAGGAAAACCGCATCATCCCGATCGAGCAGTACGGATTGAAATTGATGTCGATGGGGTTCCTGCTCGATGACGCTGCGCCGGCGATTTTGCGCGGGCCGATGGTGACGCGTTACACGCAGCAATTTCTGCGGCAGGTGGAATGGGGCGAACTGGATTACCTGGTGCTCGATCTGCCGCCCGGCACCGGCGACATCCAACTCACGATCGTGCAGACGGTCGCGCTCGCCGGCGCCATCATCGTCACCACGCCGCAGGAAGTGGCGCTGATCGATGCGCGCAAAGCGTCCACCATGTTCGAGAAAGTGAACGTGCCTGTGCTCGGTTTGATCGAGAACATGAGCTACTTCATCTCGCCCGATAGCGGGAAACGCTACGACATTTTCGGCGCCGGCGGCGGCGAACGGGAGGCGAAACGACTCCGCGTTCCGTTGTTAGGCCAGATCCCGATCGATATCGCGACGCGCGAGAGCGGCGATCGCGGTCAGCCGATCACCGCGGAATCGAAAGACTCGCCGGTGGCGGCGGAGTTCCGCCGGATCGCGCAGGAATTACGCGTGCAGGTAGGTTGAGATGAACAGCCGCCCGAGCATTTTGCGCGCCCGGGTTTCGAATAGGCACAGCCGATGCTAAGTCTAATACTCCACCGGTTTTGAAATTGACCGCGCTTCTCCCTTATGAATAAGAATGACGAGATGATGGCTGGGCAAGAACGACAGTCCCAGTTCGTGCAGAACTCCGTCCTCTACAAAGAGTTCCTGGCCGAGCGGGAAGAGATTTTGAAACACAAATGGATCGAGAGCGAGAAAGCCGGCACTGATATCGGCTTCGAAAAGGCGCTCCTCGATTGGATCGTGAAACATCGCTCCAGTTGGCGAACCAAACGCACCAAGGAGGTCCGGACCGAAGCGCAAGCCACGGCCTGATCTCCAGCGCCTCCTTTAACGCGATCCCGCGAGGTCGCGAAGGAATAGCATGACCACCGCTCCATCCAAAACTCCTCCGCCCGCCGGCGCGCCTGTGCTCGATGCCGAGGGCATTCGCCGCGCGCTGCGGCGCATCGCGCACGAAATCATCGAGCGCAATCCCGACCTCGCCGCGGTTGTGCTCGCCGGCATTCCTTCGCGCGGAGTGGAAATCGCGCGCCGCCTCGCTGCGTTCATCCAAGAATTGCAGCAGACGCCGATCGAGACCGGCGTGATCGATGTCTCCATGCATCGCGACGATGTGGGCCAACGCGCGGAGTTGCCGATGGTGCAAGCGTCGCATCTACCGGTGCCGCTCGATGGCCGCACGGTCATCATCGTGGATGACGTTTTTTACACCGGCCGCACCACGCGCGCGGCGATGGATGCGATCGGATCGTTCGGCCGCCCGGCGCGTATTCAATTGGCCACGCTGATCGATCGCGGCCATCGCGAGCTGCCGATCCGGGCCGATTACGTCGGCAAGAATCTTCCGACCGCGCCCGGCGAGCGTGTCCGTTTGCGGCTTGAAAATGTGGATGGTGAACCGGACGCCGTTTGGCTGATACGCGAATGACCGAGCCGCTCCGCTGGAATCGCAAAGACCTGGTCGGCATCCGCGAATTGTCGGCCGAGGAAATCTCCTTCGTCCTCGATACCGCCGACGCCTTCAAGCAAGTCGGCACGCGCGACGTAAAGAAAGTGCCGGCGCTGCGCGGCAAGACGCTGGTGAATTTTTTCGTCGAGCCGAGCACGCGCACGCGCACTTCCTTCGAGCTCGCCGCCACCCGCCTGAGCGCGGACGTGATCAACATCTCCGCCTCCACTTCCAGCCTAACGAAAGGTGAAACGCTCAAGGACACCGCGAAAATCCTCGAGGCGAATCACGCCGACCTGATCGTCATCCGCCACAGCTCGGCCGGCGCGGCGCAGTTCCTCGCCGAGCGCCTGCGCTCCAGCGTGATCAACGCCGGCGACGGCGCGCACGAGCATCCGACGCAGGCGCTGCTCGATCTCTACACCATCCGCGAACGGCGCGGTTCCATCGCCGGCCTGCACGTCGCCATCATCGGCGACATTCTCTTCAGCCGCGTCGCGCGCTCGAACATTTTCGGCCTGCTGAAACTGGGCGCCCGCGTCACGCTGGTCGGCCCCAGCACGCTGGTGCCGCGCGCGTTCGAGCGGCTCGGCGTTACCGTCTCGCACTCGATCGACGAAGTGCTGCCGCAGGTCGATGTCGTGAACCTGCTGCGCATCCAGCACGAGCGGCAGCGGAAGGAATATTTCCCCGGCCTCGGCGAATACATCCGCCTCTTCGGCCTCACCAAAGCGCGCGCGAAATTGCTCAAGCCCGATTGCCTCATCATGCATCCCGGCCCGATCAATCGCGGCGTCGAGATCGATAGCGATCTGGCCGACGGCGTGCAAAGCGTCATCCTCGATCAGGTCACGAACGGCCTCGCCGTCCGCATGGCTGTCCTCTATCTCTGCGGAGGAATCGCCACGCCATGAAGACGATCATTCGCGGCGGCCGCATCATCGATCCGGCGAACAAGCGCGATGAAGTCGCCGATCTCCTGATTGCCGACGGCAAGATCGTCGACGCGTTTCGATGGAGAAGCGATGCCGAGGTGATCGATGCCAGCGGCTTGGTCGTGGCGCCGGGGTTGATCGATATCCACGTGCACTTCCGCGAGCCGGGTTTTGGTTGGAAGGAAACGATCGAGATCCGGGGCGCGCGCCGCGGCGGCGGGCGGATTTCACCACGGTCGTCTGCATGCCGAATACCTCGCCGGTGGCGGACAGCCCGAGCACGATCGCGTGGATCAAGGATCGCGCGGCGGAAGTGGCCTGCGTGAATGTTTTAACGACGGGCGCGATCTCGAAAGGCCTGGCGGGCGAAGAGCTGGCGCCGATCGGTTCGCTCGCGCAAGCGGGTGTCGTCGCGATCACGGACGACGGACATTGCATTCAGAATAACGAGTTGATGCGGCGCGCGGTCGAGTACGCGCGCATGGTCGGCGTGCCGGTGATGGATCATTGCCAGGATTACAATCTCGTCGGCAACGGCGTCGTGCATGAAGGCTACTGGAGCACGCTCCTCGGTTTGCCCGGCTGGCCGGCGGCGGGCGAAGAAGCGATCGTGGCGCGCAACATTCTGCTGGCCGAGCTGTGCGATCATCACATTCATTGCCAGCACATGAGCGCGGCCGGAAGCGTGCGCCTGCTCCGCGAAGCGCGCGGGCGCGGGCGTGAAAATCAGCGGCGAAGTTTGCCCGCATCACCTCGCGTTGACCGATGAGGCGATTCAGAATTTCGACACGAATTACAAAATGAATCCGCCGTTGCGCACGGAGAGCGATGTCGCGGCGCTGCTCGAAGGAATCGCCGATGGCACGCTCGATATTCTGGCGAGCGATCACGCGCCGCACGCCCGCTTCGAGAAGGAAGTGGAGTTCGATCAGGCGCCGTTCGGCATTGTCGGATTGGAAACGGAGCTCGGGCTTTTCCTCGACTTGTTAGTCCACAAAACGAAGACGATCGAGCTGCCGCGCTTGATCGAGATGTTCACGGTCAACCCGGCGCGGCTCCTGAATCTTTCCGCCGGCACGCTCACGCCCTGGCGCGGCGGCGGATGTGACCCTGATCGATCCCGCGCTGGAATGGACGGTCGACGCCAAGGCCTTCGCCTCGCTCTCGTCCAACACGCCGTTCGACGGATGGAAACTGAAAGGTCGCGCGGTGCGCACCATCGTCGGCGGACGAGACGGTGTGGGATCTGCCGCGCTAAACAGCGGCCAGGCGGTTCCCGATTTACGCGCTGAATCCGCCGGAGATGTAGCTCTCCAGCTGTTCGAGCGCGGCGCTCTGCACCGAGATGACGTGCTTGACCAGATCGCCGATCGAGATCACGCCGCGGAGCTTGCCGCTCTCCACCACCGGCAAATGGCGCACGCGTTTGTCGGTCATGAATTGCAGGCAATGATCCACGCTTTCCTTCGGCTCCACCGTCGTCAGCTCGGTGGACATGATCTCGTGCACCGCCGTCTCGCGCGAGCGCTTGCCGCGCAGCATGACTTTGCGCGTGTAATCGCGTTCGGAAATGATGCCGACCAATTCCTCGCCGCGGAGCACGACGAGCGCGCCCACGTTTTTCTCCGCCATGAGCGCGACCGCGTCGTAAACCGTGGCGTCCGGAGTGATCGACCAAATTTCGCCCGTCTTCTGGTTCAGAATCGCTTCGATCGTGCCGGTGACGTTCATGCGCGGATGAAGCAGAAGGCTGCCTCGGAGACCGAAAGTACCGATTCGCTTCGTCCGGCGCAAGCCTTCTCTCCAGCGCGTCCGCGTCGTTTACCGAGCTCGGCTCGATTGCACGAATTGGAACTCGCGTTGCTGCGCGTAAACCGGCGCCGGCGTGGCCGCGAGCGAGAGCCGCAGGGCGCGCAGCATGCGCAAGCCGCGCTCCAGGCGATCGGGGCGATACGAGTAGGGCACGGGCAGCAGAGTCGGACGGCGGTAACGAGTGGAATAATGTTTCATGCACGCCATCTTGCCGGCGCGGGTCGGACATCCGCTGTCCGAGCGAAAAAGTTTTTCAAAAAAAATGGAAATCCCAGGGCAAGCCTCCCGTCCCCCACTCGAGCGGATGATGCGCATCCATGGCCAGCTCAAGGCCGGCGATTTTCCCAATTGCCGCAAGATGGCCGACGCACTCGAGGTCTCCTCGAAGACGATTCAGCGCGACATCGATTTCATGCGCGACCGGCTCGGGCTGCCGATCGAATACGATGCCGCAGCGGGTCGGCTACTACTACACCGAGGAAGTGGCCAGCTTCCCGAGCATCGAAGTTTCGGAGGGCGAAGTGGCCGCGCTCTTCGTCGCGCAAAAAGCGCTCGCGCAATATAAAGGCACGCCGTTCGAGCGGCCGCTGCGTTCTGCCTTTCGGAAAATCGCCGACAGCCTAAAAGACCGCGTCTCCTTTTCCTGGAGCGATCTCGAAGACGCGATCTCATTCCACAGCGCAGGCGCCAGCGTGGCCGATCTGGCATTGTTCGAAACCGTCAGCCAGGCCGTGATGCGCTCTGTCGAACTGGAATTCGAATATCGAAAGCTGAATAGCCCCGGCTACGAAGCCCGGCGCGTCCGCCCCTACCATATCGCTTCGCTCGAGAATCAGTGGTACCTCTTCGCCGAAGACCTGGCGCGGAAACAAATCCGCACCTTCGCTCTGCCGCGGATGCGAAACGTGCGCGCCACAAGCACGCGCTTCCGGCGTCCCGCCGATTTCTCGGTCGCGAAAATCCTGAGCGGCAGCTTCGGCGTTTTCGAGGGCGGAAAAAAACATCGCATCCGTCTCCAATTTGACGCCTTCGCCGCGCGCCTTGTCAGCGAACGCACCTGGCACGAATCGCAACGCTACCGCGAAACGGAGAACGGCACCGCCGTTCTTGAAATGGAACTCGGCGGGCTGGAAGAAATCGAACGCTGGGTCCTGAGCTGGGGCAGCCACGTCCGCGTCCTGGCGCCGCAGAAATTAGCCGACAACATCAGAGCCCAAGCCACGGCCGTTGCGGCGCTTTACGGATAGCAGCGCTGCAGCGCCGCTGGCAGCGCGCCCGCGCCCATGCCGGGGCGAGAATAGACCCGCCGCGCGCGAAGATAGATTGCAACGCCTACGCGGCCCGCTTAGCGGCACACCCCTAGGGACGTCCGCATAGCGATGGATCCAGATTAATTCCTCGCGCCGCCGCCGTTTGTTTTCCCAAGCACGGCATCGGCAGTCGCGAGCAGAGCGCGATCGGCGTTGCCAGTCAGGTCACCGAGGAAGGTGCGGATGCGGCGGAAGCTTTGGTTCAAGAACAACTCGGCCGCTTGTTGGCTGCCTGGAGCGTTCGCGCCGTTCTTACCCATGTTTTGCAATTCCGCATCCAGCCGGCTGATGACGCAGGCGGAGGCAAACATTTCCATGGCCGAATTCGCGATCCGCTCTTGGATGAGCTGCATGTCCATGATCGGCTCGCGATGGGTGATGAGCATGCGGTTGACCGCGAGGTTGAATTTCCAAATCAAACGCCCGAGCTCGCTCGCGCGGCTGCGCAGGCTGTCGCTCTTCACCGGCACGCCGGGCACTTTCACGGCCGCGCCGAGACGGTTCATGCCGGCGCCGAGCGCTTTCATGCGGTCCTGCCGCCAGGGCTTGAGCATGGTGTCGAGGATCTCTTTGAACTCCATGCCCGGCCCGCGCATCCCGACGAGGGCGACGAACGACGTCAGCACTTCGTTGGAGCCTTCGCCGATCTGGTTAATGCGCGCGTCGCGCAGCATGCGCTCGAGCGGCGAGTCGTTGAAGTAGGCGCCGCCGCCGTGGATCTGGAAGGTGTCGTTGACCGCTTCCCACAGGCGCTCGGTCGTGAAGACTTTCAACATCGCCGTCTCCAGCATGTAATCCTCCAGCCCTCGGTCGATGAGCGACGCGGTCACGGCGGTCATCGCTTCCATCGCGTATACATCCGCCGCCATCCGTCCGATCTTCTTCTTCACCAGATCGAAGTCGCCCAGTGTCTTCTTAAATTGCCGCCGCGTATTCGCGTGTTCCACCGCCAGGCGGAGGCAGGTCTTGGCTGCGCCGGTGCAGCAAGCGCCGAACGTCGTGCGTCCGAAATCGAGCACGGTGAGCGCGACCTTGAGGCCTTTGCCCATTTTGCCGAGGACGTTTTCCTTCGGCACCTTCATGTCTTTCATCGCGAAACGGCCCGTGGCCGTGCCGCGAATCCCGAGCTTCGGCATCCGCGCTTCGATCATCTCGAAGCCCGGCATGTCGGGCGTAACGAGGAACGCCGTGATCGTCGTCTTATCCGATCCGGGGACCGGCGTGCGCGCCATCACCGTGAGCACCTGCGCGATGGAGGCGTTCGTGATGTAGCGCTTCTCGCCGTTCAAAATGAAATGCGAACCGTCCTCGCTGGGCGTGGCGGTGGTTTGCACGTTAGCCGCATCCGAGCCGGCCTCGCGCTCGGTCAAAGCAAAGGCGGCGAGTTGCTCTCCACTCACGAGCGGCGGGAGCCATTTCTGTTGTTGCTCAGCTGTGCCGAACAGGAGCAGCGCGCGAATCCCGATCGAGTGATGCGCATTCGTGAAGACGGAAGTGGAAGCGCAACGCCCGCCAATTTCCTCCAGCACTTTGCAATAAGCCATCTGGGTAAACCCGCGGCCGCCAAACTCCTTCGGCGCCGTCATCCCGAGCACGCCGGTGTGGGCCAACCCTTCGATCACGTTCCGCGGGATGTCCGCCTCGCGGTCCACTTGCGCGGGGTCGAGTTCGGCATCGAGCATCCGGCGCACTTCGCCTAACGACTGCTCCAGTTCCTTCTGCTGCGGCGCCGTCAGCTTGGGGTAGGGCATTGCCCAGTCAGCCACGAATTGTCCAAGGAAAAGCCCCTTGGCGAAGCCGAGCGCCTGCGGCCCGGTGAAGAGTAACTCCTCCGCTTCTTTGATTTCCTTTTGCCGCTGAATCTCTGCCTGGTTCATAAAATCACGATCTCTTGGTGGGCGGGGCTGAATTGCCGCCGCAAAGCACGGGGGCGGCCATCATCGGCCCAGCGCTTCCCGCGGCAGATAAGTCGCGGATTCCGACCCGTCTGACAACCGATATTTGGTTTCGCGCGCGACAAGCCCCGCCTTGCCCAGTAGTTTGGGCCGCCCATGAAAATCGTGCTCACACTTGTCGCTTGCCTCGCTGCTTCCGTGGTTCTCGGGGCCGAGAAACCCGCGGCCCGCCCGGATCCCTCCACCGCGGCCTTCCAGTCCTTTCTCGATGCGGAGTGGGATTACGAGATGGAACAAAACCCCACCCGTGCCTCCGCTCTCGGCGATCGGCGTTGGAATGATCGCTGGGATGACGACAGCATGGAGGCGATCGACAAACGCCAGGCGCACGCCAAGGATGCGCTCGCCCGGTTGAAGAAAATCGAGCGCGGCCAGCTCTCTCCAGCCGATCAGCTGAACTTCGATCTCTTCCAGAAAGATCTGGAACAGGACATCGCCGGCTTCCGTTTCCGCTCCTATTTGTTGCCGATCAATCAGCGCGGCGGCATCCAGACCGCAGATGAACTCGGCGACCGTCTCCGCTTCACCACGCTGAAGGATTACGAGGATTGGCTCGCGCGGCTGCGCTCGTTTCCGAAAGCGATGGACCAGCAGATCGCCCTCATGCGCGATGGGATGAAGGCACACATCATGTGGCCGAAGATCGTGCTCGAGCGCGTCCCGGCCCAGATCGAAAAGCAGATCGTGCCTGATCCGGAGGAGAGCCCGTTCTTCAAGCCCTTCAAAAATTTCCCGGCGGACATCGCGCCCGCCGATCGCGAGCGCCTGAGCAAAGCTGCGCGCGAAGCGATCGATGGCGGCGTCATTCCCGCTTTCGAAAAGCTGAAGCCGTTCTTCGAAAAAGAATATCTCCCCGCCGCCTTCGATCAGGTCGGCATCTGGCAAATGCCGGACGGGGCCGATTATTACACCTACCTCGCTCGTCGTTACACCACGACCGATCTCACCCCGCAGCAGATCCACGAGAAAGGCTTGAGCGAAGTCGCGCGCATCCGTGCCGGGATGGAAGCGATCATGAAGAAGGTCGCGTTTCAGGGCACGTTGCCGGAGTTTTTCGCAAAGCTGCGCACCGATCCGCAATTCTTTTACAAGACGCCGGAGGAACTCCTCGCAGCCTATCGCGCGCTCGCGAAGGAGATTGATCCCAACCTGGTCAAAGTCTTCAAGACCATGCCGCGCATGCCGTATGGCGTCATTCCGATCCCTGATAAGTCCGCGCCCGACACCACGACCGCCTACTATAACAGCCCCGCCGCCGATGGCTCCCGCGCCGGCTATTATTACGTCAACCTCTACAAACCCGAGACGCGCCCGAAGTGGGAGATGATGGCGCTTACGCTCCACGAATCCGTCCCCGGCCACCACTTCCAGATCTCGCTCGCGCAGGAGCTGGGCGAGATCCCGAAATTCCGACGCTATGGTGGCTACACCGCCTATGTCGAAGGCTGGGGGCTCTACGCGGAGTCGTTAGGCGAGGACATGGGACTTTACGAAGACCCCTACGCAAAGTTCGGCCAGCTCACTTACGAGATGTGGCGCGCAGTCCGCCTCGTCGTCGATACCGGCATGCACGTCATGAAATGGGACCGCCAGAAAGCGATCGATTTCTTCAAGGACAACGCGCCGAAAACCGAGCAGGACATCGTGAACGAGATCGATCGCTACATCACCTATCCCGGCCAGGCGCTCGCCTACAAAATCGGCGAGTTGAAGATCAAGGAATTGCGCGTGCGCGCGAAAAGTGAGCTCGGCGACAACTTCGATCTCCGCGAATTTCATGACACCGTCCTGCTCTCCGGCGCCGTCCCGCTCGACCTCCTGGAGCGAAACGTCAACAGCTGGATCACGAGCAAGAAGAAGCCCGCCCAATAGCCGGCCGCGCAGGTGAACGCGCGCGAAGAATTCCAAGAACTGCTCCGCGGCCCCGAGCCTACGCTCGCGCTCGCGCCCATGCAGGACGTGACTGATCTGCCGTTCATGCGGCTGATCAGCCGCTACGGTAACGCGGACGTATATTTCACGGAATACTTCCGCGTCCTCCCGCAGTCGCGCCTTGATCCGAAGATCCTGCGCTCGATTACGGAGAATCCTACCGGCCGCCCAGTCGTCGCGCAGATGATCGGCAACGACGTCGCGGCGCTCGTCCGCACCGCGCGCGAACTGCAGCAGCATCCCGTCGCCGCGGTCGATCTCAATCTCGGTTGCCCGGTCCCGATCGTTTACAAAAAATGCGCTGGCGGCGGGCTGCTGCGCGACCCTGAACGCATCGACCAAATCCTCGGCGCACTGCGCGCAGCGCTCGACATCCCCTTCACCGTGAAAACGCGCATCGGCTTCGACGACGCGGAGATTTTCGACGAGCTCCTCACCGTCTTTGCCCGCCACGATCTTGACCTCCTTACCGTCCACGCCCGCACGGTGAAAGAGATGTATCGCAGCGCGCCGCGCTATGAATTTGTCAGGCGCGCCGTCAACGCGATGTCGTGTCCGGTGCTCGCGAACGGCAACGTTTACTCTGCCGGGAAAGCCAAAGAAGTCGTTGCGCAAACCAGCGCCGCGGGCTTGATGATCGGCCGCGGCGTCATTCGCAATCCCTGGCTCTTCCGCCAGATCCGCGAGCATCGCCGCGGCGAAGAAATCTTCCGCCCCAGCGGCCGCGATGTTCTCGATTACATCCGCGCCCTATGGGAGGCCGTTCACGTCGCCGGCCCGCGCGAATCCGCGCAGGTCGCGAACATGAAGAAGTACATGAACTTCATCGGCCTCGGCGTGGAACCGACCGGCGAATTCCTGCAGCGCATCCGCCGCGTCACGACCGAAGCGGAGTTCTTCCGGCACTGCGCCGAGTTCCTCGAGCACGATGACGTGATGCCGCTCGAGCCCTTCGCCGTCCCGTTAAAAGAGCGCGACGTCATGGCGGGCGAAACGCGGTAAGAAATATTGAATTTCA
Organism: uncultured Verrucomicrobiae bacterium; assembly: GCA_963788065.1. Classification (GTDB taxonomy): domain Bacteria; phylum Verrucomicrobiota; class Verrucomicrobiia; order Chthoniobacterales; family UBA10450; genus JACCTI01. The sequence continues at coordinate 377,732 of CAWBFF010000008.1, read as the reverse complement.
AAACCAGAAAGCCAGAAAGTTGACTTAAGAACGCAGGAACTTTCTGATCCCCTTTCTGGTTTTCTGGCTTTCAAATTCAATCCCGCTCAGTCTCCCCCCATGACCGCCACGGCCGAACCCGAAGACGCCGCGCCATTAACCGGCGAAGAACACATTCCGCAATTCTTCGGCCATCCGCGCGGGCTTTGGTATCTCGCCTTCACCGAAGCGTGGGAGCGCTTCTCCTACTACGGGATGCAAGCGCTGCTCGTCCTTTACATGGTGAAGCATCTCCTGCTTCCGGGCCGGATCGAGCACGTCATCGGCTTCGCCAGCTTCCGCCAGCTCTACGGCGGCATCGAAGGCCAGGCGCTTGCCTCCGCCATCTTCGGCACCTATGCGGCCAGCGTTTACCTCACGCCCATCTTCGGAGGCTTTCTGGCTGATCGCTTGTTAGGCCGACGTCGCACCGTGTTGCTCGGCGCGCTCACGATGGCGGCCGGCCATTTCCTCATGGCCTTCGAAGGCGCGTTTCTCTTCGCGCTCCTCGAACTTCTGGCTCCTGCACGCCGGCTTCGCGGCCGGCGCTGGCGTTTGCTTCGTCATTTTCAAGTTCGTCGCCAGCCACCAGCTCACGGTCGAGCCCCGTTAAGCATCGATCTTCGCGCGCCCTACTTTCGCCATGCCGAACGCCGCCTCGCCTAACGAGAGCAATCGCGGAGCCCTAGCCTGGATTCTGGTTCTGGCTGCGGCCACCGTGCTCATCCATCTGCTCTGCGGAAATCGCTACGGCTTTCACCGCGACGAACTCGCCACCCTCGATGACGCCCGCCATCTCGCGTGGGGTTACGTGGCTTATCCGCCGGTTACGCCATTCTTCGGTTGGATTTCGTTGCACCTTTTCGGCACTTCGCTCGCCGGCTTCCGCCTTTTCGCCGCGCTCGCCGGCGCGGTGGCCATGGTTCTGGCCGGCCTGATCGCGCGCGAGCTCGGCGGTAACCGCGCCGCGCAGTTACTCGCCACCTGCGCCACGGCGCCGTTCACGCTCGCCGCCGGCAGCTTGATGCAATACGTCTCGTTCGATTACGTCGCGTGGGTCGCGGTCGCCTATTTCATCACGCGCTTGATCCGGTCTCACGACTCGCGCTGGTGGCTCGCCGTTGGGGCCGCGATTGGCTTCGGCATGATGAGCAAATACAGCATGCCGTTCCTCGTCGCCGGCCTCGGCGTGGGCGTGATTTTCAGCCCGCTCCGCGCCCACCTGCGCAGCCGATGGCTCTACCTCGGCGCTGCGCTCGCGTTGCTCATCTTCCTTCCGAACTTCCTCTGGCAATGGCGGCACGATTTCATTTCCCTCCAGTTTTTGCGACACATCCACGCGCGCGACGTAGCCATCGGCCGCACCAGTTCTTTCCTGCCCGACCAACTACTCATCACTCTGACCGCGCTCCCGCTCGCGCTCGCTGGCTTGGCGTTCTGCTTTTTCGCGCGGGAAGGCCGGTTCCGCATTCTCGGCTGGATGTATCTGGTCCCGCTCGTCCTCTTCACTGTCGGCCAGGGGCGCGGCTATTACCTCGCGCCCGCTTATCCCATGCTCTATGCGGCAGGCGCGGTCGGCGCCGCGGATTGGCTCGTGCGGAGTCGCCGCTGGAAAAAGACCACGCTCGGCGTTCTCGCCTTTCTCGCGGTCGGCGCAAACATCGTCGCCGTCTCCGCGTTTTTCCTACCTCTCGCGCCCTTGCATTCACGCTGGTGGAAGATCGCGTCGGAGATTAACAGCGATCTGCGCGAAGAAATCGGCTGGCCGGAATTAGTCGAGAACGTCGCGCGCATCCGCGATTCCCTCCCGCCCAGCGACCGCGAACGCGTCGCCATCCTCGCCGGCAACTACGGCGAAGCCGGTGCGCTTAATCTCTACGGCCCACAGCACGGCTTGCCGCCCGCGATCTGTCCCGTCAACTCCTTCTGGGCCCGCGGCTACGGCGATTCGCCTCCCGAAATTCTCATCATCCTCGGTGCTTCGCGCGCAGACCTCGAACCGCGCTTCGAATCCTGCGAACTCGTAGGCCACATCACTAATCGCGAAGGCATTGCCAACGAAGAAACGCGCGACCACCCCGACATCTTCCTCTGCCGCGGCCCGCGCCGCCCGTGGCCAGAAGTATGGCCAAAGGTCCGCCGCTTCGGCTGAGTCATTCGTCTGTCTTAGAGAAGCCTGATCGCCGTTACGGCACTTGTTTATGCTGGCACGCTCTATTCTATCGGGCTGTAATCTGCGCAGCTATGAGACTGCATTGCTGTTTCCTGATCGTTCTACTCTCGTCGATGACTGCGGCTATCGCAGCGCCGCCGGCCACCGGGCGGCCAGCGCTCTATAACTATTTCAACGAGGACGCACCGGAGGCACACCGCATCCTGCAAGCCACCTATGGCCCCCGGTATGCCATCGTCTCAGCCACGAAAATTCCCGGGCTCACCCCTGCTAAATTGGTTCACGAAACCTATCCGCTCTATGGCCGGTTTGCCGGCGGAGATGGCACGACCGCCGTGGCGTTCATCGTCATGCCGAATGGCCGCATCAAAGACCCCGTCGTCGTTTATTCCAGCGCCCCGAGGAACGACCGACTGGTCCGCGAGATCGTGAGCAAATGGATCTACGAGCCAGCCAAACTCCACGGCTCCCCGGTCGCCGCGATCGAGAGCTACGTCTTCGGCGTGCGCCGCGTGCCGTGGAGCATCGGCTACAGCCGTCCCCCGAAGAAAAAGAAGAACTGAGCCGGGCGCCGGATGCGGCGTGCTCACCAGCGACGGGCGCACACGGATGCTCTCCGGATTGGGGAAGCAGTCGCCCCGGCGACCTCGGTACAAAAAAACACGGGGCCATTGCTGGCCCCGTTAAAAGCTAACGAAAGTGAACGTCAGGTTTAGGTGTTTTTATCGACTCCCGAGCTTTGCACTTACTTTAGCAGTCGCTGTGCCACTGCACTGCGGTTGGGGAAATCTATGTCTGCGACTTCGCGCGCGTGTGATCGACAGCGCCCACGCGGCGGGCTTGAGACTAGGGCATGACCAAGTTCTGCCTGGCGCTTGGCTTCGCTGCATTCGCCGCGCTCGCGCGAGCGGAGGATGAGGAGCCCGCGAAGCCGATCCCATCGCCAAATAAGAAGTGGGAGGTATCGCGTGGTGCGCGGCAAATGGAAAGCGCTGCCGACGCTGGAAGAAAACGCGAAGGCCGTTTCAAAAATGATCCAGCGCGCCGAGCGCCGCGACCGTCTACGCCTCGGCGTGGCCCGGGACGCGCATCGCCGGCGGATCACGGATGAATGGCGCGTGCGCCGCTGGATCAATGCGGACACCTTTGAAGCGATCACGGTCTCGAGCGGCGCCGTGATGGTGGACAAGGAGAACGAAGAGATGGACGAGATCGGCGGCGCGGTCTTGTTCACGGTAAAATGCGACAACAAAGGCGGCTGGAAAATCATCCGCCAGCGCGAACTCTCGGACGTGGAGTTGGAGAAGATCGAGAAAGAGGACGAGAGCGAGAGCGCGGGCTAAAGCCGCGCCTCCGTCTCACATCACGACGGCGGCCTTGAGCACGCTGGCCGCGTGATTGGCCGCAAAGAACGGCACCACTTCCTCGAGCGAAATCTCGCGATCGATCAGCAACTCTCGCGGCACGGCGCCGCGGCTGAGAAGTTCCAGCGCCTGCCGCACGTAGCTCGGCCGATGATGGAAGACGCCGAAGAGCGCGATCTCATTGTAGTGGACGCGGTGCGTGTCCAACTCCGCGATGGAGCCGGCCGCGCAGCCGCCAAAGAGACAGATGCGTCCGCCTTTCCGCGTCATGCCCACGCTGAGCGCCCACGTTTCCGGTTGGCCGACCGCTTCGATCACGCCATCGGCGCCGCGCTCGCCCAGGGTGCGCCGGCGCACGGCTGCGACGCCGTCTGTCTCCTGGCTGAGATCGATCACATCGTCCGCGCCTGCGGCGATGGCGAGACGGAGCCGCTCCGGGTTGCGTCCTAAAACGAGGACGCGCGCGCCGTTGGCTTTGAGCGCGCAGATCAGCAGCCGCGCCATGTTACCGGCGCCGATGACAGCGATGGTTTCACCCGGCTGCAGCCGCATCTTATCAACCGCGTGCAGCGCGCATGCGAAAGGCTCGGCCAGCGCGGCCTCGGCGAAACTGAGGTGCTCAGGCAACGGGTGGACATTGTGCCGCGTGATGTGCGGCGGGACGGCGATGTATTCCGCGTAAGCGCCATTGAGCAGGTCGAGGTGATCGCAGAGTTCCGGCGTGCCTTGTTCGCAAAAGAAACATCGATCGCACGGCGCGGAATTGAGGACGACGACGCGCTCGCCGACGCGCAGACCATTTACGCCGGCGCCGACTTCCGTGACGACACCAGCCATCTCGTGTCCGAAGCGCGAGGGCGTGCGCGCCAACAGAACCGAGTGGCCCTGGCGATACGCTTTGAAGTCCGTCCCGCACGTGAGTGCCGTCTTGATCTTCACCAGGACTTCGCCGGGACCGGCAGAAGGAATTGCCGTCAGTTCCAGCCGCAAGTCGCCCGGTCCGTGGAAGAACACCGCGCGCATCGTGCTCATCGTTTTCCCGGAGTCATGATGGCTTTGAGGATGGCGCGGCTTTCGATCGCCGCCAGCGCTTCAGGAAATTGCTCCAACGGAAACGTGTGCCCCGTCATCGGCGCCACGCGACGCTACCGTCCGCGAGCAGGCGCAGCGCTTCGCGGAGATCGTCTGGCGCGGGAGAGTAGGAGGTCACGAGATTGAGCTCGCGATAGTAGAGCTGGTTCCAATCGAGCTGGACCTCGGATTTCGGATGGAAACTGGCGAAGGTAAGACACGTCCCACCGCCACGCAGCCACTTCAGCGCCTCCGGCACGAGCGCCGGATTTCCCGCAGTGAAAAACACCGCGTCCGCCCCGCGGCCCTCCGTTGCGTCGGCGAGCAATTCCCGGAAGTCTCCTCCCGCGTCGGGGAAGGTGGCTTTAGCGCCCAGCGTTTCGGCCAACGGCCGCCGCGCCGCGTCGAGGTCGAGCCCGATGCATTGCGCGCCGGCGTGGCGAATCAATTGCAACAAGAGCAATCCAATCGATCCCAGCCCGATAAGCACGACCACATCGGATGCGCGGAGGCCCGCGCGTGTCACCGCGCGCACGCAGCAACCGAGCGGCTCCATGAACGAAGCTTCCGCATCGGTCAGCGTCTCTGGGATTGGAAAAGCCACGCTCGCCACGTGCTCCGCCGGCACCCGGACAAACTCGGCAAACCCGCCCGGATCGAGATTGGTTTCCTTAAACTGCGCGCACATCGAAACGCTGCCGCGCTGACAGTAGTGGCATTGCCCGCACGGAACGTGATGCGCCACGACCACGCGCTCGCCCACTCGGAACTTCGCGTTCGCCGATTCCACCACCCGCCCCGCGATCTCGTGCCCGAGAACGACTGGCTCCTCCAGCGCGCGGAAACGGATCTTGTGCACATCCGAAAAACACACCCCGCACGCCGCGACCTGGAGCAGGAGATCATCCCCGCGCAGCGACGGCTTGGGAACGTCGCGCAGGTGTGACTGGTGGTTCTGCGTGACGAGCGCCTTCATCGAGGATGCATCCTAGCGCGGCTCCGCTGCAGGCCAAGCGGGCTCGCGAAGGATGCGCCCTATTCAATGAACCGAATCGTGAGCGGATAGCGGTAGAGTTTCCCGTCGCTCGCCTTGATCGAGGCGATGATGACGAAGACGGCGTTGGCCACCCAGAGGAGAGGCAAGAGGACGAAACCGATCAGGACGAGGCAGAAGACGCCGGCGATGACGGTGTAAAGCAGCATCGAGAGCTGGAAGTTGACCGCTTCTTTGCCGTGCGCGTCGAGCTCGGGTGATTCGTCGCGCTTGGCCAGCCAGACGATGAGCGGCCCGAGCACGTGGCCGGGGAAATGGAGGAAAACGCCGAGCAGCGCACTGGCGTGGCAAAAGATGCTCCACAAGCGCACGTTGGTGACGGAGGGAGCAGCGCTGAGCGGTAACGGAGGTGGGGCTGATGTTTCCATAGTGTCTAAGGAATGGATGCAGCCGGCAGGTGGTTTGGATTCAAGAAATTCTCGTTGCCTTCAGCGGCTGAGTGAGGCGCGGGCTTGGGCGAGGAGGCGGTCGAGTTCCGCGCGGTCGAAGACGCGGCCGTTCTGGATGACGGCGTGGATGCGCTCGGTGTTGGCGATGTCGGCGAGCGGATCGGCATCGAGGATCACGATGTCGGCGAGTTGCTCGGGGGCGAGGGCGCCGAGGTTGCGGTTGAGGAAGCGGGCGGGATTGCTGGTCGCGGTCTGGAGTGCTTCCAGCGGCGTAAGGCCGGCCTGGATGAGGAGGCGCAGTTCTTCGTGCAGACTGCTGCCGGGATAATTGAGCGGGTCGAGCGAATCGCTTCCGGCTAAGATCGGGACTCCGGCGGTGTGCAGGGCGCGGACGATTTTTTTATCGTAGTCGGCCTGCGCGGCCCACCACTTCGCGTCGTCTTCGCTGAGGTCTTTCGCGACGGCCTCGGGTGTCCATTTGGCGCGAAGCGCGGGCGGGATGTAGGCGAGGCGCGGATCGTCGGTGTGCGCGGCCAGTTCGCGTTGCCGCGCGACGGTGCGGATGGCGACGAGCGTGGGACAGACCCAGGTTTTGTTGCGGAGGAAGGTTTGCCAGAGGTTGTCGGCTTTTCTTGGATCGAAGCTGGCCTCGGCGGCGGTGCGGATTTTCGCGAGAGCGGCGTTGTCTTTGTTTGCCGCGGCAGCGGCGCGTTGCTCGCGCAGCTCGCTTTCCTGCGCGGAGCAATCGAAGGCGAGATTGCTGTAGAAGATGTGCTCGATGCTCTTCTGTCCGGCATCGGATGCTTCCCCGGCGGTGATGGAATCGGGCACGTGGCCGACGACCGGGATGTCCTGGAATTTCGCTTCCTCGATGATGGCGAGGTAACTCTCGCGGCTCAGTTTAGTTAGAACTTTGATGCAATCGCCGAACTGTCGTTTGATCGTCTGGACGGCGCGTCGACCTTGCGCGGGCTTGGAGATCGGGATGGTGTCGGGCGTGCCGGGTTTGGCGTCGGCCAGGAAGGGGCCACAGGCGACGATGCGCGGGCCGACCAATTTGCCGGCTTCGATTTCGCGCCGCCAATCGACGAGCGCGCTGAGATTTCCGCCCATGTCGCGAATGCCGGTAACGCCACTCGCCAGTAGCAACGGAAGGAGCGCATCGCGGCTCCACTTCGGATCGGCCAGACCGCCGGCGAGGTGGACGTGCATGTCCCAAAGGCCGGGGATGATGAACTTGCCCGTGCAATCGACTCGGCGCGCGTCGGCCGGGATTTGAACTTCCGCGCGCGCGCCTAACGACTCGATTTTTTCGCCGTTAATCAGGATGACGGCGTCCTGCGTGACCTTGCCGTCGGCGGGATTAATCGCGGTGCCGCCGACGAGCGCCACCGTCTCGGCCCGCAGCGTCAGGAGAGCGAGAAAAGTGAACACGAGCGCCACGCAGGCGCACCGAGAGGGAGGAAATGTCATCAACTGGATTTTCGTCGCGCCCGACCCTGCGGTGCAAGCGGCGCGCGCCAGTGCCGCAGCACGCGATGCTCCGGGATGGCGGTGGCGTGATCGCTGACGCTTGCGATCAGCTCCCGCCGGCGCAGACCCTCGAGCGCGGTTTGCACAGCGCTTTTCGAGAGACCGGTGGATTCGGCCAACGTCCGCAAACTGGCCGCGACCGGCCGCCAATGGGCGCGGGCGGCCCGGCCATAGAGGAAGAGATAAACGAGAAACGCCGCCGGCTGCCGATCGTGGCCCACGATGTCGCGCAGCAGGACGTCGAGAACGTAGTCATCCACCGGGATGGTTTCGCGGAAGCGCGGCACGGCTCGGATTTAGCAGCTATACCGATAAACGGACAGCGGTTTCTGCGGCGGGCGGCGCACCGGCGCTGGACGCCGGCGCGGGCGCGCTCTTACGCTCGGCGCACCATGATCAAGCAAATCAAGTTCATCAGCATTCCGGTGCACGATCAGAATCGGGCGCTGGATTTTTATACGGAGAAGCTCGGCTTCACCATCATCACCGATCAGCCGTTTGACGGGACACAACGCTGGATCGAATTGCGCGTGCCGAAAGCGGAGACGCGGATCGTGCTCTTTACGCCGGAGGGCGAGGAAGGCCGCGTCGGCTCGATGATGAACATGTCCTACGCCTGCGACGATATCGACCAGACCTACGAGGAACTGAAGGGGCGCGGGGTGGAGTTCGAGGGGCCGCCGCAGAAGCAACCGTGGGGCACCTACGCGATGTTTAAAGACAGTGAGGGCAATCGCTTCGTCCTCTCGGCCGAGAAGTGAGCGCGCGCCGCGCGGGGATTAATCCGTCGGCTTGCCGGTAAGGAGCGGCTCGGAGGCGAGCGTCTTCGGGCCATCCTCCGTGCAGACGGCGAAGCTGCTCTCCGGATAAAGCGCCACGCCCGCGTATTCGCCTTTCGCGTTCAAGACGTAGAAGTTCACGTTGAAATTCGGTTCGCCGCGGCTGTTGAGCAGACGCTTCTCGATCGTGTTCGCTTTGATCCGTTTGCAGGCGTCGAGCCCGGCGTCTTTCGGGTGCATCCCGCGCCGCATATTCTCCACGATCAAGAACGAGCAGAGGCCGAAGAGATTTGCTTCGCCGCGCCCAGTGGAACCGGCGGCGCCAATCTCGCCATCGACGTAGAGGCCGGCGCCGAGGATGGGCGAATCGCCCACGCGTCCCGGGATTTTCCAGGCCAGACCGCTCGTCGTCGTCACGCCGCAAACCTCGCCCTTCGCGTTCACGCCGTTGCAATTGATCGTGCCGTGGATGTGCTGCCGGTCGATCAAGCCTTCCGCCACCATCGCCATCATGGCGTCGTGTCCGGCCTGCGCGCGTTTCTCCGGATCAATCCAATGTCCCGGATCGACCCGTCGTTTCCAATCGAGCCAGAGGCGGCGCGACTCTTCCGTGTTTAAATCGTCCTCGATTTTGAATCCCATCACGCGCGCGAATTTCTGCGCGCCTTCGCCCACGATGAGATGATGATCGGTCTCGTTCATCACCTTCTGCGCGACGTTCGACGGCGTCCGCACGCCCTCGATGCAGGCCACGCCGCCCGCGCGCTTCTTCGGCCCGTGCATGCAGCAGGAGTCGAGCTGCACTACGCCGTCCGCATTCGGCAAGCCGCCGTAGCCGACGCTCGTATCGGTCGGATCTAGCTCGACGATGTTCACGCCTGCGATGAGCGCATCGAGCACGTCGGAGCCTCCGGTCATCATCGTGAAGGCTTTGTGCACGCAGGTCATGTCCCCGCCGTTTTTGAACTTGTTGCCGTTGGCGGAAGAGATGACGACGGGCTTGATGGATTTCGCGCTCATGATGTTGGGAGCTTGCGCGAAAAGCGCCCGCGGCGCACTCGCGACGAGGCTGGCTCCGAGGGTGGCGCGGACGAAATCGCGGCGTTTCATTTCCCCTCGATCTTCAACTGCTTTTGCAACCACGCAATCCGTTCGCGCGTCGCGGCGTCGTTCAGTTCGTGTTGCGCCTCGTAGGTGCGCACAGTCTTCGGCTCGTTCGCGGCTGCGGCCAATGCTTCGGCGCGCGCCTGCGAGACATGCTCATCGTCATTCGCGAACTGGAGCAGGATCGGCATTTTCAATTTCGGCAAATACTTGATCGGATCGAGCGGCGCCAGTTCGGCGATGAACTTCCGCTTTACGTCCTCCGGCGGCTTCGGTCCGTAGAGGAACCAATCGCTGAACGACTGCGTGCCGGCCATGAAGACGAAGGCCTTCACGCGCGTGTCTGCAGCCACCGCGAGCGTGCCATACATGGCGCCGAAATCGTGACCGACGTAGGCGATGCGGGCTGGATCGATTCGCGGCAGCGACATGAGGACATCGAGCGCGCGGCGCAGATCTTTCACCTGCTGAACAGAACGCGCGTAGTCACCTTCGCGTTTCCGTTCGCGGAAATATTCCGGACGCGACCAGGGCGTATCGATCAAGAGCGAGACCGCGCCGCCCTTGGCCAATTCGATCGCATCGGGAATAAATTGGGTGCGATTGGAAGTGGGCGCAGGCGGTCCATACCAATGCACAAACAGGATCGCGGGCCGCAAACCGGCGCCGTCCTTCTTCTCGACCACGGTCGCGGCATTGCGGCTGCCATCAGGCAGGACGTAGCTGATCTCGCGGAGGATGACCCCGTCCTGCTCGCGGCTTTTGCTTTCCTGAATGTCGAGCGGCTTCGATTGATCGTACTCGAACGAAACTTCCGCCCGCGCTGCAACGGTCGAGACGAGCAGCATGGTAGCGATTGAAAATAGGGATGGTCTCATGCGTCCAGAATCGTGAAGAGAGATCAGCGCCCTGTCCACTCCGCCTGCTGCGGCCAGGCTGCAAAGCGGCGAGACTTTGCGGAGACGTTTCCAGCCCAGAGGCATCTCGCCAAAACGTCCGGCTCAGCGGCGCCGGCCTAACGAGACGTGGATGACAGGGCGACACATTGCGGCCAGCTTGTGGCATGAAGCTCTACCTGTTGCGTCATGGCATTGCGGACTGGCCGGATTGGGATCGGCCCGACGATGAGCGACCGCTGACCGCGAAAGGGAAAAAGAAGCTGCGGCGAACCGGAAAATTCCTGCGCCGCCTTGAGGTGCGTCCGGGGTTGATCCTCTCCAGCCCCTTGCCGCGGGCATGGCAGACGGCGGAGATCGCGGCGGAGTATTTGGAGGCGGAGCTGCAAGTGGAAGAAGCCTTGAGCAAGGGATTCCAGCCGGCGCAGCTGCGCAAAATTATCGCACGCGCACGCGGTGGCGATCTCATGATCGTGGGGCACGAGCCCGGGTTCGGGATCGCGATTCGCGCGCTGACCGGCGGCGCGGTGAAGCTGGCGAAGGGCGGGCTGGCGCTGATCGATTTGAACGAGGAGACGCAGGACGGGCGGCTGGTCTGGCTGCTACCGCCGAAGGTGGCGCGCTAAGGCGCCGCGGCGGGCTCGCGTTTTTTGGCGAGCATTTCCTCCACGATTTGCGCGGTCCGCTCCGTGGCGGAAAACGGCAACTCAGAGCCGAGCGCCTGGCGGATGAGCTCGTGATCGCGCAGCATGGCGCTGCGCGCCTCGCCGTCCCGCATCAGACGACTGAGTGCCTCGGCAATTTTCTCCGGGCGCGCTTTCGGCCCGATGAATTCCGGCACCGCTTCGCGTTCGAGAATGATGTTCGGCATGGCGAGGAAAGGGATGCGCCGCCACGACCAGAGCAGCAGCCACTCGAGGCGAACCATGAGCGAGACGTCGTAAATGGCCACGGCCGGGGTGCCGGAAAGCACGGCTTCCAGGCTGGCGGTGCCGGTTTTGACGATGGCGCCGTCGGCTGCGATGAGCAGTTCGGGCGCGCATTCGCTCACGAGCTGGATGGAAGCGGGCAGAGAGGCGCGCGCTTCCGCTGTGATTTCGCGCGGCACGACGGCAATCAATCGCACCGGCCGCTCGGCCTGCAGGAGTGCGCCGGCTGCGGCCATGATGGGCGCGAGGATGCGGATCTCGCTCCGGCGAGAGCCAGGCATGAGCGCGACGAGTTTTTCCTCGGGGCGAACGCCGAACTTTTGCCGGAGAACGTCGCGCGCTTCCAGGGTTCGCAAATTTTCCAGCGATGGATGGCCGACCCATTCAGCGTCGCAACCGACCGCGCGGAGCCGTTGGGCCGACCACTCGAAAGGTGTCGCCACTCGAGTGACGAAGGGCGCAATTCCGAGCCCCTGCGATCCGCTCCGACCCCAGGAGCGCGGAGGAAAATAGTAGAGAACAGGAATGCCAAGCGTGCGCATCTCGGCCAGCATGCGCCCGTTAAACGCCCCCCAATCGCAGAGCACAGCCAGGTCGATCGGGTGCGTGCGCAGGAAGCGGCGCAGGGTGCGGGCCAGGGTGCGCGCCTTGAAGTAAATCCCCACCGCAGAGGCAATGCCGATGGCGCTGCAATGGGAGGTATCGCCGAGGAATTGCCCGCCCGGAGATTGCGCTACCACCTCTTGCAGCCGTTTCCCACCGAGGACGAAGAGACGCCGGCTGGGATCGCGCGCCAGCAGGGCGCGAGCCAAAGCCGCGGTGTGGACATCGCCGGAGATATCGCCCGCCGTGAGCAGGATGGAGGGCGGAGAAATCGGCATGCTGCGGCCAGGGCGCGAGGGCGAGTCGGCCTTCCTTCAATGCCAAGTCCGGGGTTGATTTCCAAGGCGAATGTTCGAGAAAGAAGCCACTTCGCCATTGGCGCTCCCCCTGCGCCCCCGTAGAATTCTCGCCGCTTGCATTACTTCACCGATATCCTCCGCTTTGGCGCTCCCTATCTGCGCCGCTATTGGATCGCGCTCGCGCTCGGCATCTGGTTCTCGATCATTTACGGCTTGTCGAATGGCGTCCTCGTTTGGGGGACGAAAACAATTTTGGAGCGCTTCAGCCCGCCGCCGGCCGTGGTGGTCGCGAACACGGGAACTGATTTCAGCAGTAAACTAGAGCGCGGCACCTATCACGTGGTGGACCCGTGGCTCCCACGCGTGGGCCGCGAGATCAACGTCCGGCAGGTCATCGGCGGATTGCTTTTCATGCCGCTCCTCGTCGGGCTGCGCGGCTTCACCCGGCTCCTGAGCGCGATCTTCATGTCGTCCGTCAGTGAAAGGACGGTAAACGATCTCCGCTGCGAGACGCTGGCGAAGCTGCACAGTTTATCGCTGGATTACTTCAACCGCACGAGCATGGGCGATCTCTTGCAGCGGATCAATGGCGACACCGCTGTGCTTAACCGCTGTCTCAGTGGCGGCTTCATGGACGCGATCAAAGAGCCGTTCACCATGATCGGCATCGTGGCCGCGATGTGCGCGATTGATTGGAAACTGACGATCGGCATTCTCGTGCTGACTCCGCTTTGCCTGCTCCCGATCTCGCATCTGGGCCGGCGCGCGCGCGAGGCGGCCGGGATCGGGATTCGCGCCACGATCACTCAATCCAGCCTGCTCGTGGAGATGCTCTCCGGGATTCGGGTCGTGAAGGCACTCGGCCTGGAGGCGGAACAGGCGCGGCGTTTCCGTGTCCTCTCGCAGGAGTTGGTGGTTTCCGCTTTGCGCGGCGTGAAAGCGCGCGAGCAGGTCAATCCGATCATCGAAACGTTCTCCATGTTCGGGATGGGATTGCTTATCATTTACGTCTTCTTCACCCATCGCACGACCCCGCAGATGGTCGCGTTTCTCACCGGCATGATCATGTTTTTCACGCCGGTGAAGCGGCTCGCTTCCCTGCATCTCCTGATCTTCGAGTCGAAGCTGGGCGTCGATCGTCTCAAGCAAATCCTCACCGCGCAGCCGACGGTAAAAGAAAAGCCGGATGCGCTTCCGCTTCCGAGCTTCAACACGTCCGTCCGCTTCCGCGACGTTACGTTCGCCTACGAAACGACCCCGGTGCTGAATGAGGTCAATCTCGAAATTCCGCGCGGAATGAAGATCGGCATCGCGGGCGACAACGGTTCGGGCAAGAGCACGCTCCTCAATCTGCTGATGCGTTTTTACGATCCGCTTTCCGGCGCGGTCGAAATCGACGGACACAATCTGCGCGACGTGCGCGTGGATGATCTGCGCCGCCTGATCGGGCTCGTCAGCCAGGAGATTGTTATCTTCGATAATACCGTCTCGGAGAACATCGGCTGCGCCAAACCGGGAGCGACGCAGGAGGAAATCGAGGCGGCGGCGAAGGCTGCGGGTTGCCACGATTTCATTGTCCAACTCGAGCAGGGCTACGAGACGCGGCTCGGAGAGCGTGGCGTGCGTCTTTCCGGTGGGCAGCGGCAGCGCGTCTCGATCGCGCGCGCATTTGTCCGGGACGCGCCCATCATCATCCTTGATGAAGCGACCGCCTCGCTCGACGCGCGCGCCGAGGCCGATATCCAGGCGGCGGTGGATCTGTTGGAAGAACATCGCACCGTGATTTGCATCGCCCATCGCCTCTCCACGTTGGCGGCGATGGACAAGATCATTGTGCTCTCCCTTGGGCGCGTGATCGAACATGGCACCTTTCAGGAGCTGCTCGTGGCGGACGGGCATTTTGCGCGGATGGCGCGGCAGCAAGGCATCATCGCGACCGCGGAAGCGCAGGTGGCCGAGCCGGCGGAATTCCAAGTCGAGGTCTAAGGGGTGCGCGCCAGGCTGCTGATTGCCTTGGTCTTTTTGGGCTGCGCCGCGGCGGTGTGGGCCGCGGAGTTGCCCGAGGGCGAGCCGCTGCGTCGAATCGCCTTTGGTTCCTGCGACCGCGAATACAAACCGCAATTACTGTGGCCGGCGATCCTGCAGGATCAGCCGCAGCTCTGGATCTGGCTGGGCGATATTGTTTACGGCCGCGCCGATGATTTGCCGGATTTGGCGCGCCGCTACAGTTCGCAAAAGGCGCAGCCAGATTACACCACGCTCCGCCAGCAGGCGCAGATTGTGGGCGTGTGGGACGATAACGATTATGGCGTGAGCAATGGCGGGGCGGACAGCACTCACAAAGCGGGAAGCCAAAAGCTGTTGCTCGATTTTCTCGATGAGCCGTCTGACAGCCCGCGCCGGGCTCAGGCCGGCGTTTATGCGGCCTATACATTTGGGCCGCCCGGGCAGCAGGTGAAAGTGATTCTGCTCGATGGCCGCTATCATCGGACCGCCTCCGATCCGCTCGGCGCCGAGCAGTGGCTCTGGCTCGAACAACAGCTCGCCGGCAGCACTGCCGAACTCAATCTCATCGGCTCGGGGATTCAGGTAATCCCGAGCGAACATCCTTTTGAAAAATGGGCCAACTTTCCTGGCGCCCGGAGCCGGCTCTTCGATCTCATCGCCAAAACCAAAGCGCGCAACGTCATCATTTTGAGTGGTGATCGGCACCTTGGAGAAATCTCGCGCGGCACGGATCCGCGGATGTTGAGCCCGCTCTACGACATCACCTCGAGCGGCATGACGCATCACGCGACGGACAATTTTCTCCATCACTTCAAACAGGAAGCGAATCGCTTCCGCATCGGCTCCAACTACGTCGACTTCAATTTTGGCTTGCTCCTGATCAACTGGGATTCCGCTCCGCCGACGGTGACAGCGCAGATCCGCGGCGTGAATAACGTGATCGCGCTTGAGCAGAAAATTCCGCTCGCTCCAGCTCGCTAACGCGGGTCCGGACGCAGCCTTCTCCAAACCAAGGTCGCGACCAGAGTGCCGAGAAACATGCCGGCGATGACATCCGAGAGATGATGCACGCTCAGATAAATGCGAGCGCTCGCTACAATTAAAATGATCGGAAATGCGACCAGACCGAGACGTCGGCGCCAAAGAAAAAGCGGAACGGCAAACCCGGTGATGGCCGAAGTGTGACCGGAGGGGAATGAGTTGTAGGCGTGCTTTCCGATCAGCCATCGCCCTTCGTTCCGCACTCCGTACCAGCCTTGCGCAGCGGGCGCATAGGGACGCGTCCGCCCCGTGAGTCCGCGCACGAGATCCGCGGAAAGCCCGGCGATTGAAGCCGCGATCGCCATCGTGCAGAGGACGCGCATCCAGTCGCGGCGTTGCCGAAACCAGGCCGCCAATAGTCCAAGCACCGCTCCCGCCATCAGCCAATGCCAGGCCAGAAAGCGGCTGCAGAACTGAGCCGCTCTCTCCAGGTTCGGGGTGCGGTTTTCCACGACCCAACGATCCAGGGCCGCGTCGAAGTAGAAGGCCAGGCTCAGTGCCAAGAGCAGCAGGGCAGCGGTGCCCAACCTTCGCCACCATCGACCATTCTCGGGCGCAGATTGAATCGCCACAGGATCCAAGACCGCGGAGTTCGGCCAGCGGAGGAAACTCAGGCGAGCGAATCAGCCGTGGCCAGGCCGCCGTTCGCCTCGCTTCCGCTCAGAGCCGACTCCCCGCGCTCCCGCGGTTCGCGGGTAAAGCCGCGGCGCGATCCGCGCACAAATTGAATGAGATGGGAAACGTTGTCGTCCTTGAAGCGTTCCATATCCTGCAATGCGGTTTCCAGCGGAAGCATCGAGCGCAAAAGGAGATGGCAGGCGCGTTTCAAGTTCATGCGTTCCTCGCTCGAGAAACCGGCCCGGCGCAGACCGATCGAGTTCAAACCGCGCACCCGGCAGGGATTGCCATCAGTGATCAGAAACGGCAACACGTCCTGCACGATCTTGGCCTTCGCCCCGACCATGGCATAACGTCCTAGCCTAACGAATTGATGCACGCCCACTTCATTGGAGAGAAAAACATGATCCTCCGCCATGATGTGGCCGGCGAGCGCGGTGCCGTTGGCGAAAATACAATCGTCGCCCAAGACGCAGTTATGCGCGATGTGGACTCCGATCATGAGAAAATTGCGCGAGCCGATCCTCGTCACCTCGTCTTCGCCGGTCGAGCGGTGGATGGTCACGTTCTCGCGGATCAGATTGTGATCGCCAATCACCAGCCGGCTGCGTTCCCGCTTGAATTTCACATCCTGCGGTTCTCCGCCGAGAGTGGCATGCTCGAAGACGCGATTGCCGACGCCCATGGTGGTGTAGCGTTTAATAACGGCATGCGCGCCAATCTCACAGCCGGCGCCGATCACCACGTCATCTTCAATTATGGCATACGGCCCGATCTCGACATCGGACGCAATTTCCGACCGGGGGCTAACTACAGCTGTTGGATGAATCGCCACGCAGGAGACACTATTACGGGGCCTGTCGATGGGAAACAACTACTATAAGTCACATTTGCCGTGAAAATCGCCCTCGTTCTCGAACGCTTCGACCCGCACCGCGGCGGCCTCGAACACTGGACCTGGCAGTTCGCGCGCCGCCTATTGGAGGGCGGGCACGAAGTGCTGGTGGTGGCCTTCGAATTCCATCCCTCCGCCGAGGAGAGCGGCGTTATCTTGCAGCGTTTGCAAGAGATGCCGCGTTCGCGTCTGGCTCGCGCGGAGATGCTGGCCGAGTTTCTGCCCACGCTGCGCTGCGACATCGTGCACGATATGGGCATCGGCTGGCAGGCGGACGTCATCCATCCCCATGGAGGTTCGACCGTCGCGCTTTGGGAACATAATCTTCGTCGCATTCCGAAATGGCGGCAGATTCGCTTTTGGCGGGAGAAGCGATATCGCGAGCTGGCTGAAGTGGAACGGTGCCAGCATGCGGAGAGCACAGCCGTCATCGTTGCTGTATCCAGGATGGTTCAGCGCCACTTCGAAATGCTCCACGGCGTGCCCGCCAGCCGTCTCCGCATGATTCCCAACGGCGTGGACGTGGAGCAGTTCTCCCCCACGCGACGCGCGACTCTGCGTGAGCCGATGCGGCGCGAGCTCGGCTTAACGACCGAGACCTGTTTCCTCATGCTGGCGCACAACCTTGTCCTGAAAAACGCCGAAGGTCTGCTGCGGGCGGCGGCGGAGTTGGCGCGCAGTGGCGCGGCTTTGCGGGTGGTGATTGGCGGCGGCGGGAAGGTGGAGCCGTTCGTTAGGCTGGCGCGAAAGCTGGGCATCGAGGCGAAGGTTTCGTTTGTCGGTTCGGTCGATCCCGCGCGTTACTACGCGGCGGCCGACGCCTTTGTTCATCCCACGTGGTATGACCCTTGCAGTCTGGTGACCCTCGAAGCCTCCGCCTCCGCCTTACCCGTCATCACCACCCGTTACAACGGAGCAGCTGAGTTAATGACCGAAGGTAAAGAAGGCTTTCTGCTCGATCATCCTGCGGATGTGTCAGCGCTGGCGACGCGAATGCAGGCGCTGCTCGACCCGGCCCGGCGGGAAGCGATGGGCGCTGCGGGTCGAGCGATGGCGCTGGCCAACACCTTTGAACTCCAGACCGAGCGGTTTCTGGAACTCTATGCCGAGATCGTGGCGGCACGAGGGACACCGTGAGCCGCCCGACCGCATTCCAGACGCTCATGCGCGGCTGGTCGGAATTGGCGCCCTACAATTTCATCCATGCCTTTCGTCTGGCGGAGCCTCAAGCGTTGGCGCGGTGGCAGGCGGCGATAGCGCAGACTCAACCCGCGTTGCGTTTGGAAATTTCGGAACCGAGCGTCGAGCTGGCCACCACCGATCTTGCGACCCATCTCGATGCGGAATTGAATCGCGCCTTCACGCCGGGCGCGGCGCCAGTCCGGTTTTTCGTTGTCGCATAGCGCCGACGATGGACATTGGTTCGGCGCAGTTTTTGATCATTGGCACTACGACGATTTCGCGGGGCGCGCTTTGCTGGAACGAATTTATGCAGCCTTTGTGGCCGGCACTGTCGCGCGGCGCGATGATACCGCGCCCCGCGTGCGTCGAAACTGGCTGCGCGAGTTGCAGGCCTTCGGTTCCCAAACCGCCGCCCTGCGCCACGCCAGCCGGATTTCGCTGCGCGATCCGCTCGATCTCACCGCGCGCAGCTTCCACACAGCGCTGCCGGCCGGAACGCTGGAGAACGTGCATCGCTTGCGCAAGGGCGGCGCCACCGTCCACGATGTCTTCCTCGCTGCCGTCGCGCAGGCTTGCGGAGCCTCTGGCCGCTGGCCAGCGCGCGGGCGGCGCGATGCCATCGGCGTCGTCTCGGCCATGAATCTACGTCGCTTCGATGCCGCGCCCACGCGGATTGATTCCAATTTTCGCATCGGCCAATACACCATCGTCGAGCGCGCTCCGGAAAAGTTACCGCTCCCTGATTTGGCGGCGCGGATCGCTAAACGGACGCGCCGTCTGAAAGCGGTCACGGGCGCCCCGGTCTTTGCCGCCGCGCTGCTCTTTTGGCGGCTGGCCCGCTCGCGCCACGCGCGAGCCAACCTCTACCAACGCGGCTCGCCTCTCGCGGCCGGGCTTTCCAACGTGAACCTGACCGGCAGTTGGATTGAACACTCGCCCATTGTGGAATATCGCAGGGTCGGCCCGACCGGCCCGATTGTGCCTCTTACCTTCATGATTACCACGCTGCGCGGCCGCATCTTTTTCGATACGACCTATCGCGTCACCGCTTTCACGCGGGACGAGGCCGAGCACCTGGTCGCCGATGTGATCGATCGCCTAACGAGATGAAGGACTTTTGGACGAACAGCGCCAACTGGCGCCGCCTCGCGATCGTTTGCGCCTGGTTGATTCTCCTGGCCTGTGCGCTGCGCGCGCTCGGCAAACCGCTCGATGGCGATTTCAAATTGCACTGGGAATCCGGGCGCCGTTTCCTCGCCGGCGAATTCCTCTACGCCAACGGCCACAATATTCCGTATCCGCCTTTCTGGGCGATGGCGCACGCGCCCGCCGCGCTTCTGCCACTGCCGGTGGCGAAGGCGTTGCTCTTCCCGCTCGGCGTCGCCGCGCTGGTCGTGTTGCTCAAGCTCCTGCGGAAACTAGCCGCTCCAGTTTTTCATTTGGATCCTGCGCAGGCGTTTTGGGTTGCGGCAGCAGCGCTCTTTCTCGTGGGCCGCTTTGTCATCCGCGACCTCGCAGAACTCGGCGTCAACACCTTCCTCGTCATGCTCACCTGGCTGGCCATCTTCCTTTGGACGCAACGTCGTGAATGGCTCGCCGGCACCAGTCTCGGCCTCGCCATCGCGCTGAAGTGCACGCCCGCCATCTTCGCCGCGTATTTTTTGTGGAAACGACAGTGGCGCATGTTTGCCATCACGAGCCTGGCCGCAGCGCTTTTCACGCTTGCACCCATCCTGGTGCAAGGCCCGGCGTCCTATTGGAAACACATGGCCACGTGGACTGCTCACGCCTGGCAGGGGTTTGGGAGCGCTGATCCATCGGTCGGCGTGCTCGGTCCGGAACCGTTGCAAAACATGGCGCTGCGTCCCGCCCTCGCGCGTTATTTGATCCACTTGCCCACAGGCCATCTCGGTCGCGCGGAGCATCCGCTCTATGTCGACTTGTTAGGCCTGCGACCGGCGGTAGCGGGCTGGGTGATAAAAGGAATCCTCGCCGCTCTTCTCGCCAGCTTTCTCTACTGGTCCCGGCGCGAAGTGGCTGACCGGCAGAATCCGCAGCTGCTCTGGGAACTCGGCGCGCTCGCGATCCTGATGTTGCTCTTCTCACCCATCACCTGGGGACAGCATTGCGTGGCGCTTCTCCCGGCCTGCTACTTTATCGCGGCGCTGGCTTTCACGCGTCGGGGGCTTCCGCGCTGGATGCTCGGCCTGCTCGCCGTTTACGTTCTGTTTATTCCCATCTTGAGCCGCGACCTCTTGGGGCGCGACCTGGCGTTGCTCTTCGCCAGCTATCATGTGGCGACGCTCGCGATCCTGGGTTTGCTCGTCGTCGTCATCGGCTGCGCGCAGCTGCCTTCTCCGCGCCCCGAAGAACGCCATCGCATGCGATTATGAGCGTTCCAAAAGTCTCGGTCTGCATCGATTCGTTCAACTACGGCCGCTACCTGCCGGAAGCGATCGACTCCGTCCTGCGCCAGAGTTTCACCGACTTCGAAATCATCATCTCCGACGATCGCTCGACGGACGATTCCTTCGCCATCGCGCAGCGCTACGCGGAGAAGGATGCCCGCATCCGCGCGGTGCAGAATCCGCAGAATCTCGGGATGGTGAAAAACCGCAACGCCTGTCTCGCGCTCGCCCGCGGCGAGTTCGTTAAGACGCTGCATGCGGACGACTTTCTTTCCTCGCCGGATGCGCTTGCGCAGATGGTGGCGGCGCTGGAAAGCAATCCTATCATCAGCCTCGTCGCGGCCGCGCGCCGCATTGTCGATGAACGCGGGCGCACGATCGACATCTGGTCGTCGCTCGAAGAACAGAAGCGCCCCATCGCCGGCACTACCATCATCAACCGTTGTCTCTTCGAACAACGGAATCTGATCGGCGGGCCGAGCGCGGTCATGTTCCGCCGCTGCTTCGCCGGGCGCGGCTTCGACGAATCATTTTTCGTCATGGCCGACATGGAGATGTGGTTCCATCTCCTCGAGCAAGGCTTCTTCCTCTATCTCGCCGACCCACTCTGCGCGTTCCGCACCCACGGATCGCAGCAGACCGAGAAGGACAAATCATCGCTCGCGCCGGCGCTCGAAAATCACGCGCTCCTTCAGCGTTACCTGCCGAAGCGCTACATCCGGCTCCGGCGTTGGCTCCGGAAATATCTCGAATACGACGCCGTCCGTCGCATCGTCCGCCGCAGCCGAAAATTGCGCAGCGGCCGCGAAGAAGTGGAGGCCGCGATCCAACAATATGGCGGCTGGCGAGCGTATCGCGCGCGGGCCTTCAAGCATCGCTACCGCGAGTCGATCCTGAAAGTCCGCCGACTTTACGATCGCCATTTGCGTCGCACGCCGCGTCCCGAAGTGGGCCCGCTGCGACCGCCCGGGATCAACCTGGCGGGCTTCGCGCAAAGCCAGCACGGCATTGGCGAATCCTCCCGCGCGATGTGGCGCGCGGTGCAGGCGAGCGGCCTCCCCAGCGTCCTGATCAACGTGCGCAGCCGCATGCATAGCAATCAGGACGAAAGCCTGGCGGCGTTCACAAAAGAAAATCCGTATCGCATCAACTTGATGACGTTCTCCTTCGATTACGCGCGCCGGTTTTACCGCGATATGGGCCCGCGTTTCTTCGCCGGCCGTCACAACATCGGCCTTTGGTATTGGGAGCAGGAACACTTCCCGCTCCGCTGGCATTCCGCCTTCGATTACTACGACGAGATCTGGGTGCCGACCGAATTTACGCGCAAAGCGATCGCGGCGGCGTCGCCGATTCCGGTCAACAAGATCACCTACCCGTTTTTCCTCGATGAAACGCAGGCGATTCCCGATCGCGCGCGTTTCGGTCTGGCCGGCGACGCATTCGTTTTCCTTTTCAACTTCGATTTCCTGAGCACGACGCAGCGCAAAAATCCGGCCGCGCTGATCGAGGCCTTCCGACGCGCTTTCCAGCCGAACGAGAATGCCGTGCTGGTTTTAAAAACGATCAACGGCCAGCACGATCGCGCGGGACGCGAAGCGCTCGGCCGCGCCAGCGAGGGCGCCAACATCGTTTTCCTCGATGACGCACATCCCCGGCGCGGAAGTGAACGCGCTCTTCGCCTCCGCCGATTGCTACGTCTCCCTTCATCGCTCCGAAGGCCTCGGCCTCGGGCTGGCGCAGGCGATGTATCTGGGCAAGCCGGTGATCGCGACCGGCTACTCCGGCAATCTTGATTTCATGAACTCCGAGAACAGCCTCCTCGTCGATTACGCCATGACAGAGCTGGAGGAAGATTCCGGTCCGTACGAACGCGGCACGCATTGGGCGGCGCCCGATGTCGAACACGCCGCCACGTTGATGCGTTGGGTCTATGAGAACCGGGAGGCCAGCCGCGCACTTGGCCAGCGGGCCGCAGCCAGCATCCGGCAAACGCTCGATCCGCAACAGACCGCGCGGGAGATTCGCGCGCACGTCGAGGAGCTGGAGCGTTCGGCCTAACGAGCCAGCGCGTCTCCGACGAAGGCGCTGAGATGATGCTCGGAATAGGGCGCGGAGGATTCATTCAGCTCAAGCACGAGTGAATCGGCGCCGAAGATCTCGCGCTCGAAATCGAGCGGCGCGGCTGGCGCTCGCACTTTGACCAGCTCTCCATTCACCGCGCGGCTTTTGGAGAGGCGGTAGTAATAGAAAAAGTCGACCTCGGAGAATTCGCCGGTCGCGCTCAGCTGCTTGATTAGGCTCCAACTGAAGCTCCCGCCCACCACCGTCATCTTCTGCTTTTCGTTCGCCAGGCGCGTGTCCGGGCGGATTGTGATTTGCTCGCAAGGATAAGCCCACGGGCGCGCGAGATTCATCAAGCGGAGCAAATCGTCGTCCGGGTCTTTGGGCTGCATCGAGACGACGCCACCAGTCCACTCGAACGGCTGCAATGGCTGACCTTGGGCTTGCAGCTCGCGCAAAATCGCATTCGCGACCAAGGCCACGCCGCGCGGGTTCCAATGCACGCCGCCCTTGGGAAAGAGTGGCGCGGGCAGCGCAGACGTCGAGCGTTCCGCTTCCAGCAGCGCGTGGGCATCAACGAAGAGAATGCCGTGCTCGCGGAATAGTTCGAGCAGCTGCACGTAGCCGCGCGGACGTGGATCGTAATAACGCCGCCAGGCCAGCGGCGTTTCCTCGAGTTGCAGCGCCACCTTGCTCGGCGAAACCACGACCACGAAACCGATACCGCGTTGGCGGCAGACGTCCTGCAGTTGACGCAATTTTTCAACCCACGGCGCGAGCGTTTCTTTGCTCGTGCGTTCGAGAAAATATTCCTTCAGGTAACCCTTCTCGAACAAAACGTCGCGCGGCCCGATTGCCACATCCGAGGCGGGGCTGGCAGTCTCGTGAAAGAGGCGGAACCACACTTCGCTCGTCCAGCGAATGAACGCTTCGCGCCCGGCGAACTGCTCGTTAAACCGAGCCGCCGCGCTGCGTTGAAATTCGCCCGTGGCCAGGGCGGACCAGGAGAATGGAACGGCAGACACGGCAAGGGTGGTGCCTTGCAGGGTGCGATTGGTGAACCAGGGATGGCCAAGGACCGGCCAGTGCCGGAACAGCTTCTGATTGTTGCTCACGATCGGGCGCGAAAGCGGGAGAATGAAGAGCAGCGCGATCGCACCGACGAGCGCATTTTCGATCCATAAAGCCAGCCGCGTTCTCATGACTCAGAAGCGGAAATAAAGGAACGGCTGAAAGGAATTCACCGTGATGCGGCCGAAGCAGAGCAGTAGGAGGGCGACCGCCCAGGCGAAGGCGGGGATGCGCCACCGCGGCGGAAAACTGGGCGGGGCGGCGAAACCGAGGAGCGGCTTCAGAATGAGCAACGCGCCCACGGCGAGCACGACCAAGGTGTCGTTGCGCACAAAGACATCGTTCGCTGCGCTCGCGGGCGTGCCGGCGAGCGCGCGGAAGTAATCGAGCGCGTGCGAGAAGGTGGCGCAGCGGAAGAAAACCCAAGTCAACGAGACCGCGAAAAACGTGGAAGCGATTCTCACAAAACGCGGAAGCGACTCCGAGACGCGCAGCCAAAACGCGCGTTCGAAAATGAGCGCCACGCCATGCAGGCTGCCCCAGACGACGAAGTTCCACGACGCGCCGTGCCAGAGGCCGCAGAGCAGGAAACAAATCCAGAGATTGAGATAGATGCGCGGCGGCGAGACGCGATTTCCGCCGAGCGGAATGTAGAGGTATTCCTTAATCCAGGAGGAGAGCGAGATGTGCCAGCGCCGCCAGAAATCGGTGAAGCTGGTCGCGAGATAAGGATCGCGAAAATTCTCCATCAGGCGGAAGCCGAGCATGCGCGCCATCCCGATCGCCATGTCCGAGTAGCCGGAAAAATCGAAGAAAATCTGGAGCGTAAAACAAGCGAGCCCGAGCCACGCCGCGCCGGGATTCAGCGCTGCGCCGCGGAGTCCGAAAACCTGATCCACGATGGGCGCGAGCGAATCGGCGATGAGGACTTTCTTCCCGAGGCCGAAAGATGAAGCGGAGCAAACCTTCCTTCACTTCCTCGACGCGGCGCGAGGGACGGGAAAGCTGCGCGGCGATGTCGTGATATTTCACGATCGGACCGGCCAGGAGCTTCGGGAAAAGGAAGACGTAATTGAGGTAATCGAGAAGCGAACGCGCGGGCGGGGCGGCTTTGCGATAGAGATCGACCACGTAAGTGATCTTCTCGAAGACGATGAACGAGACGCCGAGCGGGAGCGCGATCTCCGGCACCGGCCATGTCTTCCAGCCACCGCTCGCGAAGAGCGCGTTCAGGTTGGTGACGGCGAAGACGGTGTACTTCGCGTAAACGAGGAGGGCGAGATTCGCGGTCACGCCGAGCGCGACCAGCATTTTCGCGTTCGGTCCGCGGTAAGCGATGCGGCGGCCGAGCCACCAATCGAAAAGCGCCGAGGCGAAAACCACGAGCAGGAAGATGGGTTCGCCCCAGCCGTAAAAGGCGAGACTGGCGCCGAGCAAAATCCCGCGCCGGCCCGGCAGGAACCAATAGAGCGCGAAGAAAACCGGGAGGAACGCGAAGAGAAAAAAGGGCGTGGAGAAAAGCATGCCGCAACGGTTTCAGCGCCGACGCGAAATTCTCTAGACGATGGCGGGCGGCGCGCCAACGAATTCGCATCTTTCCGCGCCGGGCGGGCAGTGTTAGTTAGGTTTCTCGCTCCGCTTCCGATGACCAACGAACCTCGCGCCCAGTCTTTGGCTGAAATCTCGCAGACCATCCGCGCGTCGGCTTTGTCAGAAACTGGCCGCCCCCTCGCCTCGCTTCCTTCCACCTCCGCGGTGAGCGACTTCCATGTCGCCCGCATTCAATCGGCTTTGCAACGCGCGCGCCGCAAAACCTTCGTCCGCATGATCAAGCCGTTCCGCGGCATGTTTCGGAATCAGGGCGCGGTGAACGACAGTTTAATCGAAGCCGTCCAGCATCTCTCCGCGCAGAATCAGGAGCTCATCGACCAGGTCAATGAACTGCGGGAATTGGTCGCGAGCTTGCGCAGCCAGCTTCGTCGCACGCCGATGCGCGATGCGGGAGAGGAGACGCAGTCCCACTGATGCGCGTTCTGGTCGCGACCGTGCGCACGCCGTTCGTGCAGGGCGGCGCGGAAACGCTGGTCGATGAGTTGGTCAAAGCGCTCATCGCCGAAGGGCACGAAGCGGAGGCGGTGGCGCTCCCGTTCAATCCGGCAGATCCGGAACGTATTCCCGATCATATGTTGGCGTGCCGCTTGATGGATCTGCGCGAAATCCAGGCGATGCCGATCGAGCGTTTGATCGCGATGAAATTTCCCGCCTACCTCATCCCGCATCCGAACAAGGTGATCTGGCTGATGCATCAGCATCGCTCCGCCTACGATCTTGTGGGAGCATCCGCTGGGCGATCTGCGCGGCACGCCGCGTGGCCGCGCCGTGCGCGATGTCATCCGGCGCGGCGATCAACAGATCGCGGAGGAAGCGCGTTCCATCTTTACCATTTCGCGCACGGTGACGGAGCGGCTGCGCGAATTCTCGGAGATCGAATCGACGCCGCTTTATCATCCACCGGCCAACGCGGCTGCGTTCTACAACGCGGAAACGGCGGGAGATTATCTTTTCTTTCCCAGCCGGCTATCCGCCGTGAAACGGCAGGAGCTGGTCTTGCGGGCGCTGGCGCTCACGCAACAGCCGGTGCGCGTGAAATTCGCCGGCGTGGCCGATAGCCCGCCGTACGGCGAGAGGCTGCGAAAATTAGCACGGGAGCTGAGCGTGGAGCGGCGCGTGGAGTGGCTGGGCTTCATCACGGAAGAGGAGAAGCGCGATGCCTATGCGCACGCGCGCGCGATCATTTTCCCGCCGGTGAATGAAGACTACGGCTACGTCACCCTGGAGGCGATGCTTGCTTCCAAGGCAGTCATCACCTGCCAGGATTCGGGCGGACCGCTGGAGTTTCTGCTTGCCCGACAAGACCGGCCTCGTCACCGCCGCGGAAGAAGCGGATCTTGCGCGGGCCATGGATACGCTTTGGCGGGACGCAGCCCTTGCGCAAAAACTGGGGCGCGAAGGCCGGCGCCAGTACGATTCGATCGGGCTTTCCTGGCCGAAGGTGATCAAGAAATTGCTCGCATGAAACTGAACTGGTTTTCGCCTGTTCCGCCTACGCCGTCGTCGATCGCGCTCGATACCGCAGCCATCCTGCCGGCATTGGCGCAGCGGGCGAAAGTCACGGTTTGGGTGCATGAGCAGGAGTGGTCGCCTGAACTCGAAGCGCATGCCGAGGTCCGCCGCTATGATCTCGAAGCCATGCCGTGGCGCGAAATCAACGCGGCCGATATTTCCGTTTACCACCTCGGCAATCACAACGCGTTTCACGGGCCGATCTGGCAGGTCCACCGTCAGCATCCCGGGATCGTGGTGCTGCACGATTTGAACATGCAGCATTTCTTCAACGGCCTGCTCCTCGACACTGGCGCGATCACGCGAAGCGATTACCTCCGCCTCATGACCGCGCATCACGGGGAGGAGGGCCGGGAGTTGGCCAAAGCTTTCCTGAGCGGTGCAAAGAGTGTCGATGAGGTGGCGCATGACTTGCTCGCTCATGGGTGCGACGATTGAGAACGCACTCGGCGTGGCCGTGCACACCGAGGCTGGCCGGGCGCAACTGGCGCAACTCACCGACCAACCAGTCCGTCACGTTCCGCTCTTCGCGGCACCGATCATCGTCAGCGATTCTGAAAAATCAAAAGGCCCCTGCCGGCTGATTCTTTTCGGATTTCTCGGCGCGAACCGCCGGCTCGAATCCATCCTGCGCGCGCTGCACGAACTTCCCGAGCGGGACCGATTCCATCTCGATGTCTATGGCCAGATCGCGAAGGAAAAACCGTTCCGCCGCTTGATCAGCGAACTTGGTCTAAGCCGATTCGTGAGCGTGCACGGCTACACCGAAGCGAAGGAGCTGGACGCGGCGTTGCAGCGCAGCGATCTCGCGCTCAATCTGCGCGATCCGACCATGGGCGAAGCGTCCGCCAGCCAGCTCCGCATTTGGCAACATGGCCTGCCCAGCCTGGTAACCGACGTCGGCTGGTATTCCACGCTCCCGGTGGGCACGGTCGGGAAAGTGCGGCGCGATTTTGAGCTGGCCGACCTCCAGATGCACCTCGCGGAAATCTTGCGCGCGCCGGAGCGCTATCGCGCGATGGGAGAGGCTGGGCGCACCTACGTCAATGCGCACCACACGATCGAAGTCTATCTCGATGCGCTCTGGGAATTGATCGAAGCCACGCTCGCGGCCGCGCCTCGACAAACCGCTTCCGCAATGGCTGATCGCGCCGGCCGGTTGATGCGTCCTTGGTACACGGATGAGGCTGCGTCCGTTTGCCTGCCTCGGCTGGCGGAATCGATCCACGACCTCTTCGGCATTCGTTAGGCGGCTACGGACCGCATGAGCACAGATTAAAAATGAAGCAGCGCGTGCTGGAGCTGGGGTCGTTCGTTCGACAAAAAGCGATCGCGATTTTCCGCGATCGGAGCGTGCGGCAAACGCTCTTCGTCTTCACGCTCACGCGCAGCGTCATCTTATTGATCTTCATTCTGGCGGGCGCGACGACCCTCGACCGGACGACTCCGGATTTCACGCCCGACGATCTCCATCCGATTGCGCGCGTCCAAAAGAAAAAGATCATCTCCAATCTGGAGTACACCCTCGGGCGCGGCGACGCCGGATGGTACTTTGGGATCGCCCAGCGCGGCTACGATCCCGGCCCATTCGAAGCGCGGCAGCCGCACAACTGGGCCTTCTTCCCGATGTATCCGATGCTGGTTCGGCTCCTGGGTTTTTGGAGCGGCCGGTATCTTCTCTGCGGCGCGCTGCTTTCCAGCGCCTTCTTTTTCGTTGCGCTCCTCTTGCTGCACCGGCTCGTCGTGGCCCTGGGACACGATGTGCAAATCGCCGATCGCGCGATTTTTTATACCGCGATCTTTCCCGTGAGCTACTTCTTCTCGCTCCCGGTGACGGAAGCGCTCTTCCTCTGCCTCGCGGTCGCCTGTTTTCTCAATGGCGTGCGCGGGCGCTGGTGGGCCGTGGGCGTCTGCGGCGCGCTCGCTTCCGCCACGCGCATCAATGGGATTCTACTCCTCCCCGTCCTCGGGTTGTTTTATCTGGAACGGACCCCGCGCGCCAAATGGGGTCGCGAGCTGGCCTGGCTCGCACTCATTCCGGCGGGGTTGGGCGCGTTCATGCTCTTCCTTTGGCAATGCACGGGCAACCCGCTGGCCTGCATCGACGCCGTCGCGGCGTGGAAACGAAAGAGCGATTTCTTCCTCTGGACGCTGACGGATTACTTCTGGGACCCGCTCAACATGATCGAGGCTTGGAATTTCCGCGCCCTCAATTTCGCGGCAGCGCTGCTCGCGTTTGGCGCGGTCATCTTCTGGCTGCGCCGCCGACAATGGGCTTTCGCGGCGTTCGCTTTTCTCACCGTCATGCTGCCTTTGTCTTCAGGTTCTTTGCAATCGCTGGCCCGTTACGTCTCGATTGTCTTCCCGATCTTCCTCGCGCTCGCGCTCGCGGGAAGCCGGCCCTGGCTCGATCGAACGATCACGCTCGTCTTTCTCGTTCTCTTTGCCGTGATGACGCTATGCTTCGCTCTGCGTTTCAGTTTCGCTGCTGCCTGATCGCGTTCAATCATGACATCTTCTGCGTTGCCCGATCCCATTCCGCTTTCCGGGCCGAGCGCGCTCTACGCCATGCGGCGCGATTCGCTTTCGTTCTTTACCCGTCTCGCGGCGGAGCACGGCGATTTCGTCCGCTTCCGGCTCGGCGATCATCCGCACGATCTCTTCTTTCTCAACCACCCCGATTACATCCGCGATGTGCTCGTGACGCAGGACCGGCGCTTCACGAAATGGTTTTACGTCGAGCGGATCAAGGAGGTGCTGGGCGAGGGACTGTTCGTGAGCGAAGGCGCTTTCCACATGCGGCAGCGGCGGCTTTCGCAGCCGTTCTTTCATCGCGAGCGGATCGCCGGTTATGCGGATCAAATGGCGCGGCACGCCGAGCGTTTGCGGGAACGCTGGCAAGCGGACGGCGTGGTGGACGTCTGCGCGGAAATGAATTGGCTCGCGATGATGATCGTGGCCAGCACGCTCTTCGGCGCGGATGTGGAATCGGAAGCGGAGGAAATTCGTGGCGCGCTCAGCGGTATCCTCGATCAATTCGAGCGCTCCATTTTGCCGCACGCTGACCGGGAGGATTTCGAGAGCGCGCTCCGTCGGCTGGACGACACGGTTTACCGCCTCATCCAGGAGCGGCGCAAGACGAACGAGGACCACGGCGATCTCCTCTCGATGCTTTTGCTCGCGCAGGACGCGGAGGAAGAAGGCGGCCGCATGACCGACCTGCAAGTGCGCGACGAAGCGATGACCATTTTCCTCGCCGGCCACGAGACTTCCGCCAATGCCCTCGCCTGGAGCTGGCATTTGCTCGCGCAACATCCCGAGATCGAGGCGCAGTTTCACGAAGAGATCGATCGCGTCCTCGCGCGGTCGCCTCCCGCGAATGGACGACTTGCCCGCGCTCGCCTTAACCGGCCGCATCTTCGCTGAAGCGCTGCGCCTGTATCCGCCGCTGTGGGCGATTGGCCGGCAGGCGATGGAGGAATGCGAGATCGGGCCGCACACCATCCCGGCTGGGTCGGTTGTGATTCTCTCGGCCTACGTCACGCAACGCGACGCCCGTTGGTTCCCCGAGCCGACCAAATTTGATCCGACGCGCTGGAGCGCGGAAGAACGTGCGACGCGGCCGAAGTTCTCCTACTTCCCCTTCTCCGCCGGCAGTCGCGCGTGTTTGGGCGAAGCGTTTGCCAGCGTGGAAGGCGTCCTATGTCTGGCGGCCATCGCGCAAAAATGGAAGCTGCGCGCGGTCGCCGATCACCCGATCAAGCTGCAGCCGCAGCTCACGCTTCGCGCCAAGTTCGGGATCAAGATGCGCCCGGAAGCGCGCCGTTGAGCGGGGCTGCCTCGCTTGACAACGCGGCGCCCGCTTACAGGATGATCGCGCTTCCCATGCCGACCGAACTCACCCCCGAGGAAATCGAAAGCCTCCGCAAAAATTTCAAGCGCTGCCAGGAGAGCACGATCGAAGCGATCATCGATCTGCGGCAGCGCCATGACCCTGCGCTTATCCCTGCGATCGTGCGCGGGATCGTCTGGCGTTATGTGCAACCGGAGGCGCGCCCGGTGGTGGAGGAAGCGACTCCGGAGACGCCGCTCGCTGAGCTCGGGATCGATTCGCTCATGATGCTGGAAGTGGTGCTCGATGTGCAGGACGCGCTCGATCTCGTGATCGAGGATTCCGATTTGCGACAAATGCAGACGATCGGCGACGTGGTCGGCTTTTTGCAGAAGCGCTACGCGGAAACGCATTCGCAAACCTGATCCTGCGCGCGGTGGGCCCAGCCGAAGACAACGGCGGCCGAAGACGCCCGGAGCGCATGTCGCTCGGCTATCGCCTGGTGCGGAAGGTCGGGTTCCTGTTGCGACTGCGCCTTGAAGCCGAGCCCAGCTGGATCTGGCGCGCGGCTGTCATCCTCTTCGCCGAGTTTATCCGCCTGCTGGGATGGACGCTGCGCTACCGCATCGTGGACCATCCGGGTTATTTCAGCGGCGAACTCGCAGAGCCGGCCATCCTGGTGCTCTGGCATAATCGAATCATCGCCACCCCGCCAATCTACGAACGCTTTGCGCGGCGCAAACGCGGCGCGGTCGTGCTGACCAGTGCGGGGCCGGAGGGATCGCTCCTCGCGTTGTTCCTTTCCCAATTTGGGATCGGCGCCGTGCGCGGCTCCACCTCACGCCGCGCCTCGACTGCGCTGCGGGAATTAGCGGGGTCGCTCCGCGAGGGCGTCGATGTCATGATCACGCCCGACGGGCCACGGGGTCCGCGTTATCGGCTGCAGCCGGGCGCACTTTTTCTCGCACAGCGGACCGGCGCGCCGATTCTGCCGGTGCAGGTCGAGTATGCGAAATACCGACGCTTCAAGACTTGGGATGGATTCGCGATCCCGTTGCCGTTCGCCCGCGTGGAGCTGACGATTGGACAACCTTTCCTCGTCGCGCCGAATCTGAGCGAGGAAGAATTCGAATCGGAACGCCGCCGGCTGGAAGCGCTCATGACCGACTCATTGCGGATGGATTGAGCGCACCGTGCGCGTAAAGTCGGCGGGATGGAGGCTAAAAATTCTGCGCGCGACCGGCGCGTCGTCGTGACGGGGCTGGGGTTCATCACCAGCATCGGCAACAGCCGCGCCGACGTCTTGAAGAGCCTGCGCGAATGCCGGACCGGGATCGAAATTTATCCGGAGCTGGAACGGCCTGGTGTGCCCGTACGTTTGGCCGGAACGGTAAAAGGCTTCGAGTTTCCCGAGCTGCGTCCGGATGAATGGACCTACCCGGCCGGCCATGAAATTCGGCGTGAGCATCTGCGCTCGATGTCGCCCAACGCGCTCTACGCTTTTTGCGCGATGGAAGACGCCATCGCCGATGCGCGCCTGCCGCGCGAGTTGGTCTCCAATCCGCGCACCGGCGCGATGTGCGCCTCGAACGGCTCCGCCTGGCTGACCTACGAGTATCTGAAAATCATGCTCGAGAAGGGGCCGCAGCGCTGCAATCCGATGGCGATGGTGGCCAGTATCGCGGGAACGCTGAACATGAACCTGGTCGCTTGTTTCAGCATCAAGGGTCACTCGTTAGGCTTCTCCAGCGCTTGCGCTTCGTCCGCGCATGCGCTGGGCGCGGCCTTCGATCGCATCCGGGCCGATCGCCAGGACACGGTCTTCGTGGTCGGCGCGGAGGATTGCAATCTCTTCAGCATCCTGCCTTTCGTCGGCACGCGCGCGCTCACCACCAGCAGCGATCCCGCCATTCGTCCGTGCGCCTTCGATCGGAAACGCGATGGCTTCGTCGTTACCGGTGGCGCCGTCGTGCTCGTGCTGGAGGAATTGGAACATGCGCAGCGCCGTGGCGCGCCTATTCATGCCGAGATGCTCGGCTGGGGCGAAGCGTCCGATGGCTACACCGTCATGGCGCCCGAACCGGAAGGCGACGGCCTGGCGCGCGCGATGGAAAACGCGCTCAACGAAGTCTGGCATTGGCGCGGGCGACGTGGATTACATCAACGCCCACGGCACGTCCACGCCGGCGGGAGACGCCGCGGAGATTCGGGCGATCAAACGCGTGTTCGGCACCGAAGGCAGGCCATATGTGAGCAGCACCAAAACCCTGACCGGCCACGGCCTTTCTCTGGCTGGTTCAATGGAGGCGGGCTTCTGCTGCCTTGCGTTGGAGGAGGGGTTCGTTCCCGTCTCGGCCAATGTCACGGAGCTCGATCCTGAGTTCGCGGGCGTTCATGTTGTGACCGCGCCGGTGGATGACGCGCCGAAGATTGCCATGACCAATTCGAGCGGCTTCGGTGGCACGAATGTCTCCGCGATTCTGCGACGCTGGGATAAAAAGGCGTGAGCTTTGCGCTCGCGAAAACAGCGGGCCGCGCCACCGTGCATGGATGAAGACATTCTGCGTTTACACGCGCGGCCGCGAGCAACCGGTCGAGGTGCGGGCCGACTGGTTCGCTCTCGTCGGCGCAGAGGGCGAGCAATCTTATCGCTTCAAAGTGAAGACACCGGAAGGCAGCGAAGTGATCGGCGAAGCGCCGGCGCGGAATCTCCTCTTCATCATCGAGAAGGAATCGCTCGCCTAACGACCGCTACGGGGTCAGGACCACTTTGACGCAATCCTCTTTCTTCTCGTTGAAAATCTCGTAACCGCGCGCCGCTTCCGTCAGCGGCATGCGATGCGAGATAATGTCGTCGAGTTTGATTTCACCCCGCTCCAAATGCCCGATGAGGGTATCGATATACTTCTGCACCGGCGCCTGCCCGAAGGCCATCTTGATTCCCTTGTCGAAAATTTGGCCGACCGGGAAGTTATCGTAGGAGACGCCGTAAACTCCCAGCACCGTCACCCAGCCGCCGCGCCGGACGGCGCTGATACAATTTCTGATCGACTTGATGCTGCCCACCTCGCCGCGCCAGATGTTCCCCAGCTTATGCGCGATGCTCCGGTCCGCTTCCATCCCGACAGCGTCCACGCAGACGTCCGCCCCCCGGCCTTGGGTTAATTCTCGAATCGCTTCCACCGGATCAGTTTCGTCAGCATTGATCGTCTCGGACTTTGCAGTCCGCCGCGCAGTTTCGAGGCGGTAGTTCTGAATATCGACGCCGATGACGCGTTTCGCGCCGCGCAACCAGGCGCACTTCTGCGCCATCAAGCCGACCGGCCCGCAACCGAAGACCGCAACCGTCTCGCCGCCCTTCACTCCAGCCCAATCGATCCCCGAATAGCCGGTCGGGAAAATATCGGTGAGGAAGAGAACCTCCTCGTCCTTGAAATTGTCCGGAACTTTGCGCGGGCCGAAATTCGCGTAAGGGACACGCACATATTCCGCCTGACCGCCGCTGTAGCCGCCGTAGAGGTCGGTGTAACCGAATAACCCGCCGCCCTTCTGATCGAGCAGCCCGCCTTCCGGGCCGTAGTGTTCCGGGTTCGAATTCTCGCAATGGCCCGGCAGCCCATCGTGGCAAAAAAAGCAGGCACCGCATGCCACCGGAAAGGGAATGACCACGCGATCGCCCTTGGCCACATTCTTAACCGCGCTCCCCGTCTCTTCGACGACACCCATGAACTCGTGGCCCAGCACCATGTCCTTCAACTGCGGGAAGAATCCGTTGTAGATGTGCAAGTCCGAGCCGCAGATCGCGGTCGCGGTCACGCGGAGAATCACATCTTCCGCGTGCTCGATTTTCGGATCGGGGACTTCGTTGACTTCGACGCGGCCAGGGTGGTGGAAAACGAGAGCTTTCATGTCACGAGAAAAACGCCTCGCGCTCCCGTTCCGGTTGCTTGGAAAATTTTCGCCACGCCCGCGGCGAAGGCAACGCGACTGCGTCAGCTCGTTTTTTTCAACTCGAGCGCAGCGGAATTCAGGCAATAGCGCAGCCCTGTCGGCGCCGGGCCGTCGTCGAAGACATGGCCGAGGTGGCCGTCGCAGCGGGCGCAAAGCACCTCGGTGCGTTTCATGAAAAACTTCCGATCAGTCTCGGTCGCGATCGCTTCCTCGGAGATCGGCGCGTAAAAGCTGGGCCAGCCAGTGCCCGATTCAAATTTCGCGTCGGAAGCGAAGAGCTCCTGGCCACAGCCGGCGCACTGGTAGATCCCTTTATCGTGCGTCTGCGCGTAGGTGCCGGTGCCGGCGCGTTCTGTTCCCTTCTCGCGGAGCACATGGTATTGCATCGGCGTCAGCTCCTGCTTCCACTCGGCATCGCTCTTGACGATTTTGTCGCTCATGTTTCCAAACGGACAACTGCGCCGCCAGTGAAGGCAGACCGCGGCGGCAAATTGAAAAATTAAGGGGAAGGCTTCGCGGAGGCAGCCGCGGAAGGCTGGGCCGTGGCGGGCGCAGCCGTGGCATCAGGCGATGCCTCGATTGCGGGCGCCGCCGGAGCGGGCGCAGTGATGCCCACCGCTTGATCAGCGGCCGTCAGCGGCTCCGTGGGAGCAACCGCGGGCTTATCCGCTCCCGGAGTTGGATTGGTCACAGTGCCCGGCGCACCGACGGCTGCGGTCGCAGCCGGTACCGGCGCAGGAACCGCGGCGGCGTTGGGCTCGCCTTTCATCAATTCCTTGCGCAGGCCGCTGTTCGCATTCGTTTGATGCGCATAGAGCATGGAGAGGACGAAGGTGAGGGTGAAAAAGATGCCCGCGAGCCAGCCGGTGATCTTGGTCAGGACGTTGGTCGTCTGCGCACCGAAGAGGTTTTCCGTCACGCCGCCACCGAACGCCGCGCCGAGGCCCTCGCTTTTCGGACGCTGCATGAGGATGAACAGGATCATGAGGAGCGCCACAACGACGAAGACGCCGAGCAGGATATTAATCAAAATCGACATGGGGACGGGCAATATGGCGAAAGGCGGGCGTTTGTAAACGCCGGGCTTTCCCGCCCGATTCGGCGTATGAGTTTGGGATGAACGTCGCGGGCCGACATTATCGCACCATTTGGTTGAAGGCGGACGATGCGCGCGTGGTGCAATTGATCGACCAACGAGCCCTGCCGCATCGCTTCGTAGTGGAAGACGTGCGCACGGTCGAGGAAATGGCGGTTGCCCTCCGCGAGATGCATGTGCGCGGCGCGGGCTTGATCGGAGCGGCGGCGGGCTACGGGATGTATCTGGCCGCGCTCGCGGGGCGGGATGCAAACGAAGCCGCGGCGCTTTTGAAAGCGACTCGCCCGACGGCAGTGAATCTCGCGTGGGCTGTCGAGCGCGTGCTCAAGGCGACTTCGGGCGCAGCGGACAAGGTAGCGCGCGCTCGCGCTGTGGCGGAAGAGATCGCGGATGAGGACGCGGAACATTGTCGGCGGATCGGAGTGCACGGCCTGGAGTTGATCGAGCAGATCGCCGCGCGAAAAGGCGGCCAGCCAGTCAATATTTTGACGCATTGCAACGCGGGTTGGCTCGCGTTTGTGGACTACGGCTCCGCCACCGCGCCGATCTACGCGGCGCACGATCGCGGCTTGCCCGTGCACGTGTGGGTGGACGAAACGCGCCCACGCAATCAAGGCTCGAAGTTGACCGCCTGGGAGCTGGGCGAGCACGGCGTTCCGCACACGGTCATTGCCGACAATACCGGCGGCCATCTCATGCAGCGCGGCGCGGTGGACCTGGTCATCGTGGGGACGGATCGCACGACCTACACCGGCGATGTCGCGAACAAGATCGGCACTTATTTGAAGGCGCTGGCGGCGAAGGATAATGGCGTGCCGTTCTACGTGGCGTTGCCGTCCTCCTCTTTCGATTGGGAGATGCGCGATGGGCTGGCGGAAATTCCCATCGAAGAACGCGGGGCGGAGGAGGTGCGGCATGCGGATGGTTGGGCGGATGGGCGCCATCTCGAAGTGCGGATCACGCCCGAAACGAGCGGCGCGGCGAACTATGGGTTCGATGTGACCCCGCGGCGTTTGATTAGCGGACTCATCACCGAGCGCGGCGTTTGCGCGGCGAACGAAGCGGACGTGCTGGCGTTATTCCCTGAGCATGCGTCTAGTCTCCCGAAATGAAGGCAGCGGGATGGGCATGCACAGTTCTAATCCTGAGCGCCGCGCTGGCCGCGCGCCTGGCGGCGCAAGAAGAGGAAGGCGCACGCCGGCCGACGGCTGAGATCAAAACGGAGGCGGAGAAGGGCGACGCGGAAGCGCAGTTTGAGCTCGGCCGTCTCTACGATCGCGGGGAAAGCGTGCCGCAGAATTCGGCGGAAGCCGCGAAGTGGTTCCGCAAAGCGGCCGACCAGGGCCACGGCAAAGCGCAATACAATCTCGCCGTCTGCTACGAACAGGGTGAAGGCGTGGCGAAGGACCCGGCGGAAGCGGCGAAGTGGTATCGGAAGGCGGCGGAGCAAAACATCGCGCGCGCGCAGTTTAGTCTGGGCGCTTGCTACGAGGAAGGCGCTGGAGTGGCGAAGGACGCTGCGGCCGCCGCGCAATGGTATCGCAAAGCCGGGGAGCAAGATTTCGCCCCGGCGCAGGATGGCCTCGGGCGTTGCTACGCCAGCGGGATAGGCGTGGCGCAGGATGCGGCGGAGGCGGTGAAATGGTTTCGTCGCGCCGCGCAGCAGGATTTTCCCGCAAGCGCAGTATAACCTCAGCGTCTGCTACGATCGCGGCCTGGGTGTGGCGGCCGATCCGCTGGAAGCTTACAAATGGCGCATCCTGGCCGCGGGGCAGGGCAACACTGAGGCCCAGGAAGGTCTGCGCGCGCTGGAGAAAAACCTGACCCCCGCGCAGATGACGGAAGGGGAGCGGCGCGCGAACAATTTTCGCCCCGGCCCGGAACCCTCGCCGGAGCGGCGATAGCGGCGCAGGAGGAACTCAGGCTCGGGATTGCTCCCGGCGCTCGGCCAGCCACGATGCTGCCACGCCCGCCGCCAAGATGAGAAGCACCACGCTCAAGAGATAGAAGTTAAAATTCTTCCCGAGCGTCGCTTTCAACCACGGCGCAGCGAACATCTTTCCGCCCACCAGCATTAAGACGAGCGCGAGCGAAACCTTGAGATAGCGGAATTTTTCCAGCATCCCGCCTAGCGCGAAATAGAGGGAACGCAGGCCGAGGATCGCAAAGACATTACTGGTGAAGACGAGGAAGGGATCGGCTGTGATGGCAAAGATCGCCGGGATCGAATCGACCGCGAAGATGAGATCGGTGAACTCGACCGTGATCAAGGCCAGCGCGAGTGGGGTGAGCATCAGGGTGCCGGCAGGGGCGCGATCCAAGGCTTCGTCCGGCCGCGCTTCCTGGCCGGGCGTTTCGCTTTCGCGAGAAGCCGCCGTGCCCGCGCGCACGACAAAGTGCTGTCCATGAAAGCGCGTGGTGATCGGGAAAAATCGGCGCGTCAGCCGAACGATGATGTTTTGGTTGGGGTCCGCGTGGTCCGTTTTCAAGACCAGCATCTTGACTCCGGTGATGAGGAGAAACGCGCCGAAGAGGTAGAGAATCCAGTGGAAATGAGCGATGAGCGTGGCGCCCAGCGCGATCATGATCCCGCGCAGCAAAAGAGCACCGAGGATGCCCCAGAAAAGCACCCGATGCTGGTAAATTGCGGGCACGGCGAAGAAGCCGAAAATCATCGCGATGACGAAGATGTTGTCCACGCTGAGCGACTTCTCCACCACGTAACCGGTCAGGTATTTCACCATCGCGGTGCCGCCGTCATTCATCACGCCGTCGGCGGCGTCGACCGTGCCGCCCAGGCCTAACCACTGGTTCTCGTAGCCGTAGTAGACGAAGACGGAAAACGATAAACCAAGCCCGGCCCAAATCGCGGACCACGTCAGGGCCTCCTTAACCGTCACGACATGCGAGTGGCGATGGAAGACGCCCAGATCGAGCGCCAACATCGCGAAGACGAAGCCGATGAATCCAACCCAGAGCCAGATCATCGGGCGCGCCTCAAAACAGCGGACGCCTGGCAAGCGTGCCAGAGCCTTGCAGGAGACCGGGATCGTTCCAGCCCGGGCAGGGCACCCTCACTGCGCTCGAACGCGAGCGAAGGAGGGCATGAACTCGTGGACACGCGACCTTGTCCCACGAGAGCGCGGCGGAGACAAGCGGAGTCGGCGATATCGGAGTTCGGTGCAGCCCGCCCAACGCCTTTGATTCGTGTTCGTTTTCCGCTCGCACATGCGCCATGCTGAGGGCATGAGCGCCGAGCCGAATCCGTGGATCCCGATGTGCCCGGGCATCAAGCGTCGCACCATCACCAGCGGCGCTTCGATGTATCAAATGGAAGCGCAACTCGAAGCCGGCAGCCACTTGCCGGAACATCAGCATCCGCACGAACAAATCGCGCATGTCGTGAGAGGGCGGATGCGCATGATCGTGGCGGGCGTGCCGCATGAGTTGCGCGCGGGCCAGGGGATCTACCTGGCGAGCAACGTTCCGCATGGGGCGGAGGCGATAGAGGAGACGACGGTGATCGATACTTTCAGTCCGCCGCGCGAAGAGTATCTGGCGCTCGACGAGGTGGCGCGGCAAAACGCGGCGCGTTGAGATGGCAGAGCCGAGGCTTCGCGTATGGCTGATAAGGTAGAGGAAGCATTGATTACCGTGGCGGAAACGCCCGAACAGATCGCGCGCTGCTTTGAGGTGATGCGCGAATTGCGCACCCATCTCGCGACGGGTGCGGAATTCGTCGAGCAGGTGCAGCGTCAGCAGACGGAGGGATATCGGCTGGCTTTTCTGGAAACAGAAGGCGCGGTGCGCGCGGTGGCCGGTTATCGGATTTTCGAGCTGCTCTTTTCCGGACGAACGCTTTACGTGGACGATCTGGTCACGCAAGCAGGCGAGCGCTCGCGCGGCTTCGGTGGGCAACTTTTCGATTGGCTGGTCGCGGAAGCGCGACGGCAGAACTGCCAGGCATTCAGCCTCGACTCCGGCGTGCAACGTTTCGACGCGCACCGATTCTATCTGTTGAAACGGATGCAGATCGCCGCGCACCACTTCACGCTGACGCTGAAGTAATAAATTCCTCCGCACCTTCGCGCATCACTAAAAAGGGCGCGCACATCGGCGGAGGATTCGGCCCGGCGTAAGCGGCTTTCCGTGCACGCAGATGCATGTCGATGATCGGCAATCGCTCCGCCATGAGGTGCGTGGCCGGCATGAACCACAGCGCGAGAAGAAACGATCGCCACATCTGGCCGGTCTATCGGAATGCGAGCTCAAGCACAAGTTGGCCAGCGCGGGTTCTTCCTGATAGAA
Source organism: uncultured Verrucomicrobiae bacterium (assembly GCA_963788065.1). Taxonomy (GTDB): domain Bacteria; phylum Verrucomicrobiota; class Verrucomicrobiia; order Chthoniobacterales; family UBA10450; genus JACCTI01. Next base: position 337,924 of record CAWBFF010000008.1, on the reverse strand, counting down.
CCTGGGCATGGCTGACGATCCGGAGCCGAGCGCCGCAAGTCATCCGTGGCAGGGCGGCCTGCTTTTAGCGGCGCTGGTGGCGTTCGCTATTTTTCGTTCTTACCTCGGCACGCGCCTGGATAGCTTCACGCTCGATGAGCCCTACCACATTGTGGCCGGGACCTCCTACGTCCGCACGGGCGATTTCCGGCTGAACCCCGAGCATCCGCCGCTGATGAAACTTTGGCTCGGCGCCTCGATGCCGGAGAGCTTGCAGTTGCGTCCATTCCGTCCGCTGAATGAGAAAGTCGAGGAGCGCGACTTCACCGAGGAAACCATCTTCTACGATAACGACGCGGCCGCGGCACAAGCGCGCACCCGCGCGGCCATGTGGATCTTTCATGCCTGGCTGCTCCTCGCGCTGGGCCTGTTGCTCTGGCGTGTGGCTGGGCTGGCTTGGGCTGCAGGCGCGCTCGCCTTCATCGCGCTCGAACCGACGCTGATGGCGCACGCGCCTGTGGCGATGACGGATCTGCCGCTCGCGCTCACGCTGGTGCTTACTGCCACGGCCGCGGCCCTAGCCATTTCCACCTGGCGCTGGCGCTGGATCGCGGTGCTTGGCCTAACGATCGGGCTCACGCTCGGGGCGAAACATTCCGCGTTGCCCGGGCTGCTCGGACTGGGTGCGGGTTTGGTCGTGACCTCGCTCGTGTCGAGTTGGCGGCGTGGTCCGCGCGTGGCCTTCGCTCGGTTAGGCAAACTCGCGCTCGCGGGCGTGCTCGGTTGGCTTTTGCTCTGGGCGCAATACGGCGGCCGTTTCCACGCGGCGCGCGATGGCTCCGATCCGTTCAATGTCCCGATGACGGCAAAGGTGGACGCGCTGCGGAAGGGTGTGGCCAGGAGCGTCCTCGGTGTCGCTGATACGTGGCATCTGCTCCCGCGTTCTTATCTCTGGGGCCTGGCCGATACCGTCCGCACGGGCGTGGAAGGTCGCGGGCTGTATCATCTGTTTTTTGGCAGATGGTACAAAGGACATCCGCCCGCCTTGTTCTGGCCCGGTCTGGTGGCGTCGAAGGTTCCCCTGGCTCTCCTCGCGCTGGCCTCGTTAGGCGCGGCGGCGCTGTGGCGCGCGCCGCTTACGCGCGAGATGCGCGCGCTTCTTTTTTGCACAACGTGCGTGGCCGGCGCGCATCTACTCGCGCTGCTCTCCTCCGAAGGAACTTGGGGCGGAATAAGACACGCGCTGCCTCTTATCACTTCGCTCGCCATTCTTTCGGGCGCGGCTTTCTGGCGCGCCTGGCAGCTCCGCAGCCGCGCGCTCGGGTTTGCCTGCGCGGCCTGCTGTCTCCTCGCGCTCTTGACCACGATTCGCGAGCCGCGGCTGTGGGAATACAGCAACCAGCTTGTCGGCGGCAGCGCCGGCGCCTACCGATATTTTGCCAACGAAGGCCAGGACCTTGGGCAGCGTTATCGCGAATTCAAATCCCTCTACGACACTGTCCTCAAACCTTCCGGCAAACCAATCTACGCCGCGAGCTACTGGGCTTTCATCGAGGAACAGGCGAAAGCCGATCACGTCGAGTATTCGAGATTCTGTCCGACACTCGACGACCGAAACACCGCCGCCGTTTTCGATGGTTACTATCTCGTGAGCACGAGCAGTCTCGTCCCCGCCCCACATGAACAGTGGGACCCGGCTGTCGCCTATCGTGGCCTGGAGCGCGAGGCGCGATTTGGAAATCTAGTCGTGTATCGCGGGCGCTGGGTCGCTCCGTTCGCGCGCGCCTATAGCCTGCGCGGCAATGTCATCGACGCCATCTACAAGGATCCCCAGCCGGATTGGAATCTGCTCGCGGACAAACTCGCCGAAGTCTCGCAAGCGCTTCCCTGGAGTTCCGCCACCTCGATTCTGCTTGGGAACGTTTGCCTGAAAGCCAACCGCGCCGCCGATGCCATCCAAGCCTACGACCACGCGTGGCACGAGATGGATCCGGTCGATCCGCAGCGGTCCGAGGTCGAGCAGTCAATTGCATGCGGCTGCGCGCGGGCGAGTCGGCAGACAAGATTCCGCCTCTGCGCAGCATCTTGCTGGAGTGAGAGATTGTCCGGTGAAAATCCGAGAACGCTGCGCGTAAGACGGGCTCGCTCAGAGCGGACACTCGCCGAAATGCGTCGGTTCGCTCGTGCGGCGCAACTTGGTGGCGAGAATCTCCTTTGCTACTCCGCGACCGGCAGCGTTGCCGTCTGTGTTACTGAATTCGAAGTGAATGCCGCCCACGACGCGGGATAGACCCGCTTCGGCGGCGGCGGCGGAGAAGCTCGCGTAACTGCGCTCGATGCCGCCCGGCGCAGAGTCGCTTCGTAGCGTGAATGGAATGGTGTCAGCACAGAAGAACCCGGCCAGCGCGGCCGCGGCTGCGGCGCTGAAGGAGGTGTGGCCGGACCAGTATTCCGGTGATGTGCCGATCCCGCCCGCGCGTGGCGTCCAGCCCGCATCCTGATCGGTCAACGGATTGGCGTCGGTATTGGCTTCCTGGATGGCGGTGGCGGGTCGCCAATGACGATACGTAAATTTGGTCATGACGGTCGGCGCCACGCTATCCACCATCGCCATGCTCAAGAGCGCGAAGAGGCGGCTCATTTCCGGCAAGGCGAGTGGATTTTGTGTGGTGACATTAAGCGCGATCTGAAGCCACGCGCCGGGCGGTTGCGAGGTGCCGCTGCCCAAACTCCAGAAGCGGAGAGTGTCGAGCTTGCCTTGATCGACGTTGGCGGCGCTGCCGACTACTTTCACGTGCACAAACGAGGCCGCGTAATCGAGACTGGCGAGCGGCGCGGGACCTGGGCCCACGTAGATCGACGGATCGGCAATGCCGAAGGGCGCGAGGTTGCGATATTGCACGCCCGACCACGCCGCGCGGAACTGGCCCGGACCCGAGCCCGCAGGTTGCGTCTCGTTAGGGCTGGAGCCGTCGTTCGCGCGCGCGGCCCGCACCTGCGTGCCGACGTAGGCGCCCCACGCGCGGCCTTGCTCGATTTTGTTGCCGTGACCAGCGGCCGCGAGATCGCTCGCCAACTGCGGATCGTACATCGACGCCTGCAAATCCGGGTATTCGCCCGAAAGAACGGCGTGCGCGGCTGCCGCGGCCGCCGCGTTGAGATCGCCCTTGGCTTGATTGGTAGGAGCGACGAGCGCCTGTTCGCGATCGAGGCGGTTGCCGTGGCGGGAATCGATGCCATTCACTGCATCGTAGATCGCCACGTTGACCATGGCATAGAGACGCGCCGCGGCGGAGTCGCTCGCGCTCTTCACCCGCACGGTCTGCAACGCGAGCTCGTTCCAGGAGCGAACAGGATCCGGGGCGGCTTGCGCGCTGAGCACGACGAGCAAATTCGCAGCAGCGGCCGCGAGCAGGACGAGACTGAAGGCGCCCCGTTGGCGGCGATGGGATCGAATCGATTTCATGACTTGGCCTTTCTGTTTGGTTTTGATTGGGGGCGGTCGGGTTTAGCTAGGGCAGAGATGTGCCGGCATTTGCTCGCACCAAACCGATATCCGAGGAGCTAATCGTTCCACTCACGTTGACGTCGGCGCGGAAGTTGGCGGTCGTGAGCGATTGCCCTGCGAATGATTTGGTTTGCCCGACATCGGAGGCGGTCACGCTTCGGCTGGCGTTGGTGTCGCCGAGTAACACGCCCATGCGGGCCGGGACCGCAGCGCTGCTATTGCCCATCGAATCCATCACCTCGGTCAGCGTGACGGTGATTTCCTGCGCGTTCGCCACGCCGGTGAGATGAACGAGATACTGGCGCGCGTCTGGGTTACCAATGGCGCTACTGCTGACGGTTCCCGTGCCGCTCGTTAGGCTAGCGCCGCCCACGCTTTGCAGCGGATGGAGGAAGGTGAAAATGATAAGGTGCTCGCCGCTCGCCCCGCCGGTGCGGCATTCGATTCCCGCCGGGCCCGTCGCTGGAAGCGGGATGTCGAACACGTCTTCGCCGTGCGCCTTGCTCGAAACGACCTCGAGCAACGACACCGGCGAGTCGCCTCGCAGCCTGACCAATCCAAACAAACCTCCCGCATCACCCGCGACGACCGCGCGACCACTCTCATCCAAAGCGACCGCGTGGCCTTGATCGGCCCCGCCGCTTAGATCGACGATCCTGCCCCCAAAGGCACCGTAGCCAGGATCGAGCGAGCCGTTGGAGTTGAGTCGGATAACCGCGACATCGCTGCTGCTGCCAATCGCGGCGGACCCAGCGACAATGATTTTGCCATCAGCTTGCAGCGACAGCGCAGCGCCGGAATCGGTCCCTGTTCCGATTTGGCTGGTGAAGATCCCAGTGCCGGCAAAAGCAGGGTCGAGCGCTCCGTTCGGCAGATAGCGCACGACTGCGACGTCATCGTTCGCGCCGTTGGAAGCGGAGCCGGCGACGACGATTTTGCCGTCGGGTTGGATGGCAACCGCGAAGCCGGCGGCGGAGCCCGGCCCAATCGCGGTCGTCACCTTCCCATCAAAATCGAAGGACGCATCGAGCGCTCCGTTCGTCTGGTAACGCACCAACGCCACCTCGGTGTGCGCACCGTTCGCAACCAAGCCCGCGACGACGATTTTGCCGTCGGCTTGAATCGCGACCGCGCGGCCTTCGTCCTGCCCGGCGCCGATTGCCGTGATGACTTTTCCGCTGCCGTTAAACGACGGGTCGAGCGCCCCGTTGGCCAGATAACGCACGACTGCGAAGTCGCTGTTGCCGCTGCTCGTGGCGGTCCCGGCCACGACGATCCGCCCGTTCCCCTGGAGCGCGACGGCGTGGGCCACATCGTTCCCTGTGCCGACTGGCGTGAAAACTTTCCCGTCGCCATCGAACGAAGGATCGAGCGCGCCGTCGGCCTGATAACGCGCGACCGCGAAGTCGTCGTTCGTTAGGCCAAACCGGAATCCGGCCGCCACAATCTTGCCATCGGTTTGAATGACGACGGCGTTGGCGCCGTCCGCATCACCGGCCATGGAGGTGACGACCTTTCCGTTCCCGCCGAAGGAGGAATCCGGCGCGCCATCGAGATGCTGGCGGCTGAGCGCGAAATCAGTCGCGACGCCGGCGAAGGTGGATCCCGCAGTCACGATTTTGCCGTCGGTTTGAATGGCCAGGGCCTTTGCGGAAGCGACGCCGTGACCGAGGTCGTCGGTCCGTTTGCCGTCGCCATCGAAAGTGTTGTCGAGCGATCCATCCGCGAAGTAGCGCACGAGCGCGAAGTCCACACTCGGAGCCAGGCTGGCCGATCCGGCGACGACAATTTTGCGCGGTTCAAAACCGGTGCCTTGCACCACAAGCGCGTTACCGCTGTCCGCTCCGGTCCCGATCGGTGTGATCAAGATGCCGTCCTGGTCGAAGGAAGAATCGAGCGTGCCATCGAGATCGTAGCGCGCGATGGCAAAGTCGGTGTTGGCGACGCTCGGGGTGCAATACCCCGCGGCGACAATTTTTTCCGGCTGGGTGGCGTTGCCGCGCTGCATCGCGAGGGAAGTTATTTCGGCGTTCGCAAAGTAGTTGGGATCGGACGGCGTAATTTGGGTTTGGATGATGGCGTCGCGCGAACCATCTGCATTGAAGCGGATCAGGAGAAACTTCGAGCCTTCCGTCGTCACGTTCGTTCTACCGCCCGTTAGAATTTTCCCATCGCTCTGCAGGGCCAGAGCATTGCACTTATCGCCTCCGGGCCCGCTTGTGCGCTGAGTCGCGATCCCGTCCCCGTCGAAAGAGGCGTCGAGCGACCCGTTTGAATTGTAGCGCACGAGACAAAAACCGAGGCTCGAGATGTGGTCGCCCGCGACGAGAATCTTGCCGTCCGCTTGCACTTCCACTGCGCGTCCGCGGGCATCGCCGCCCGCTTGCGCCGGCCCGATCGGCGTCGTCACCTTGCCGTCGCCGTCGAAGGAAGGATCGAGCGCGCCGTTCGGGAGATAGCGCACCACTGCGAACACATCCCGCACTCCGCTCGGGCTGGACCCGGCCACGATGATTTTCCCGTCGGCTTGGAGGGCAACCGCGTTGGCGCTGTCGTTTCCACCCGAGATCGCAGTGGTTACGATGCCAGTGCCGCCAAACGAAGAATCCAGGGAACCGTCCGCGTTGTAGCGCACGACCGCGATTTGGGTGAAGCCGCTCGCGCGGGTGGCTGGAGCCGACGACGACGATTTTTCCATCGGCTTGAATGCGGATTCCCCGCGCGACATCGTCGCCCGGACCAATCCGCGTGCTTACCTTCCCGGCAACACCGAACGTTGGATCAGGCGAACCGTCGGCGTTGTAGCGCACGACTGAGAAGTCGTAATCGCTCCCACTGGCGCTGGCGCCGGCCACCACATACTTGCCGCCGGTTTGCACCGCGATGGCGTTGGCGCTGTCATAGCCGGCTCCGAAACCGAACCGCGTCTTGCCACTGTCGGCAAAAGTCGGGTCCAGGTCGCCCGGCGCCGCCAGGAGGGAAGCGGCCAGGTAGACAAGGGCGAAGCACGCGCTGGAATTGGCGAGCGATGTTTTCATTTTATCTCTCCTAACCCCCATTGGGATATGGCGTCGGCAACCCGCCGGGGTTCGCGGGCCCTTTCGGTTCGGTGTTTCCTCTTCCGCTCTGCACGCCATCCTTCGGCGGCATGTCTTTCGATTTCGGACGGATCGGGCTGCGGGAATCTGGGCGGCGTTTCGTTTTCATGCGTCGCACTCCCTATGGCAATGAGGTTCCCACCTGAGCTTTCACGGCTGCGATGTCGGAGGCGTTGATAGTGCCGCTGGCATTTATATCGGTGCGGAAATTCGCGGCCGTCACGGGTTGCGCCACCTGCGCCTTCGCCTGGCTGACATCGGAAGCGCTGACGTTGCCGTTTCCATTCGGGTCGCCCGAGAGAACGCGCATGGAAATGCTGATGTTGTTGCTCTCCACGCCGTTGCTGGCGGCGAATAGCGTCACGCCCAACGCCTGCGCATTGGCGATGTTGGTCAGCGGGACGGTCACGGTCGATCCGACGATGGAAACGGCGCCGCCGTTCGCGGTTCCGCCCACGCCGACCTGGCCCATTCCCGAAGTTACCCGGGCCTGAGGATTACCGCCGATGGTGACGGAGCCTGGGAAAGTCAGGACCAGTTGGTAATCGCTCGTTAGGCCGCCACTGCGGCATTCGATCGTCGGATTGCCGTCTGCGGCCAGGTCGATATCGAAATCCGTTCCGCCATGCCGCTTGCGGGAGACCATGGGAAGGTGTGCGCCAAGCTCGAACGCACCGATGTCCGTGCCATCGCCGCCGGAGGCGTTAGGAACCGTGGCATTATCGATAGTTCGAAGGTAACCGACCCCGCGCTGCTCAGTCGTCAGGGAGAGCGTGCCGTCGGTGCTGATCGCTTTGTCAATCGCCGGGCTGCCGGCGAGCAAGGCAATGGTCGGTGTTGGCCCGCCGTGATCCGTGGGCCCGCTTGAGTCCAGGAGCGGATCGATCGGCGCCGCGCTCGTGCCTACGATGTCGCGATTCGCGTTTGGATTTCCTGCGGGAAAATTGAACTCCGCGGTGTCGTTCTTCCCGATTAAGTTGAAACCCTGGGTGTCGAATCCAGAGCCGAAATTCCGCGGCCGCAGGTCGGGTCCGGCGTTCATCGCAGTATTCAAGGCAACAATGCTGTTCTTGATCCGGACGATGCGGGCATCGGCAAAGATTCCGCCACCTTCGAGGCCGGCCGTGTTACCGCTGACCGTGCAACCGACGATGTTTAGCATGCCGCCGAAGATGTAGAAACCGCCGCCGAGTCCGCCGACATCGCCCACGGCCGTGACAACATTCCCGTTGACGGTGCAGTTGAAAAAGTTCGTCTCACCGTTGCCCACATAAACCGCGCCGCCCCATCGGTTGGCAGAGTTACCGGTGAGCGTGCACCGAGTTACGGTGATCGCGCCCGCACCTACGTTCGCGATGGCGCCGCCAAAGGTCGCGGTGTTGTCGCGCAAGAGGCAGTCCGTGATGTTTACAACGGCGCTGTTCGAATTGACGATGCCGCCGCCGTATCCGTCCACGCCCCGCCGATCGCCGCCGCTGAGGGTGAGACCGGAAATGGTCACGGCGCTCGCCGTCGTCACGTTGAAGATACGGTAACCGGCTGCGCCGACACGTTGTAGCACTAGCTCTCGCGGGCCCGGGCCACTGATCGTGATGTTGCTGCTCAAGTCCGGCAGGGCCTGGGTCACCCCGATCGTTGGTATGCCCGACTGTCCGCCGAAGTTATTGGACACGATGAAGGTAACGACATCGCTGCCAGCATGCGCGTTGGCCTCCTCAATGGCCGCGCGCAACGAGCATTGCGCGCCACTGACCATCGCATCCGAGTCGCAGATGCCGTCGCCCGGCGCCACGTCGCTCGCGTCCCCGGTGTTATTAACTTGAAACGTAAGACCGAACGCTTCCGTGCTCAGCGTGACTGCGAACAGCGCGACCAAAAAAAGCGTGGCTTGTTTTTTCTTTTCGCAACCCCGGACCGGCCCTGGGCGATCGCTCCACGCGAGCGTTTCGTTGTGATTTGCCGTAGGCCGACGGGGAGGCAGCGTGCTCCCTCTCGTGCCGGCCGTTAATCCCTTCGTGTGCCCGAGATCGTTGAGTCGGAATGCGCGCTTAGGTTGCCTCGATTCTTTTGCTGCTTTCGTTCTCATGGTCGTGCTTCTTTCTGCTTCTGAAACGATCTTCCCGGTGCAGTTGAGAGCCGGCACTGGCCCCTACCTTCAAAAGCGAAAATGCGTCCTCCAAGCCCACCACTTCGCAGGTAAAAACCTGGGATGCCGTTCGCCTGCCGATGTGCGGTTTGGTGTCCTTTCTTACGGTCACTTTAGGAAGCTCGAGGAGAGCGTTCCACGACGTAGAATGTAGTAACCCGCTACTTTTTCTGTAGCGGCGGGCGAGCCTGGAAAAGGGGAGGAAGCGCTCTGCAAGGGGCCAGCCAGCGGGCGATCGAGACGATCGCTTTGACCTCGATTTGCGAATTGGATTGCGGAGGATGTGCGGTTATTTTTTAGCCGCTCAAGAGCCTCGCCATGAGCATTCGCTACAACCAATTTTGCCCCGTCTCCAAAGCGGCGGAAGTGCTGGGCGAACGCTGGACCATCCTCATCATTCGCGAGCTGTTGCTCGGCACGACGCGCTTCACCGACCTGCAACGCGGGCTCTCGCAAATCTCGCCCTCGCTCCTGACCAAACGCCTCTCGGAGTTGCAGGACAGCGGGCTCATTATTCGCAAGAAACTGCCTGAGCAACGCCGGTCGGAATATCACCTGACCGCGGCCGGCCGGGAATTACTGCCCGTGGTGGAGGACCTCGGCATCTGGGGCATGAAGTGGGCCCGCGGCCAGATGAGCGACGACGAGCTGGACGTGGAATTGCTCATGCACGACTTCAGCCGCCGGATCGATCGCACCCAACTCCCCGACGGCGAAATCGTGATCGAGTTCGATTTTCCCGGGCTGGCCCGGTTCGCCCGTTGGTGGATCGTGCTCGAGCCAACGGGCGAGCGCGAACTCTGCGTGGACAATCCGCATCGCGGCGTGGACATCACGATTCGCTCGGACTTGCGCACGATGACCGAGGTCTGGGCGGGCGACATCGAGATCCGCACCGCGCGGCGAAACGGCCGGCTGCAAATGAACGGGAATCCGGTTTTGATCCGGACCGTGTCGTCCTGGCTGCAAATCAACGACCTGGCCCACATCCGGCCTCATCCCGATTCGCTGAAGGTCTCTAAGGCGCACGGCGGTTAGAGATTGTCTGGGCGCTCTTCACCAAGAACGCAAATTTCGACCCTGTTCTAAAGACGCACGCTTCCTCGCCCTGATGGCACGGCTGGAACAGCAGTGGGAACACTTTCGCAGCATTCTGTGAGCGACGGATTCGAGCGCAGCTGGACGCTACAGTCTGGGTCTCAGAAAAGGGCTGTGCTATGCGCGAAGCGCATTCCGGAGATTTGCGTGGCGGACGAACCACTGTTTTTCGCGAGGCAAAGGAACTGGAATTTCATGCCGAGATGTTGCGGATGAAGCAGGGTCTGCAGAGCGCGTTTTGTTTTCTCGTCGGCGGAGGAAACAAAGGCGTCGCCCAATGTCGCGAGCAGGCCGGTGAGGAAATGATGTTGATCGGTGAACCCGGCGACGCGCAAGCCGCCAGCCTGCGCGCTTTCGGCTAGGCTGGTCCACTCCACGTGCGCGGTGATGTCGGCTTGGCCGATTTCGCTGAGCGGCGAAGGAAGGATGTGGTGGCGGGCGCGGCATTGCAGCGTGCCCGTGGTCCGTTGCGGGGCGAAGAATTCTGCGCGCGGCCAGCCGTAATCCGCAATGAGGACGAAGCCGGACGTGAGCTTGCACGCGAGCGCGTCGATCCAATCGAGCGCGGCGAGGTTCACTTCCGTCTCGTAGCCGGCGGGGAGATTGGAGGGTAGGCGTTTGGCGAGTCGGGGATCGGAGAGCGGGAGGTCGATGAATTCGAAAACGCCGTCGCGTTCGGTGACGTGACGTTCGCTCCACTCCGCTCCATTCCAGCGCATAAGGTGGACCGGCATCGCATCCAATAATTCATTCGAGAAATGGACGCCGCGAAACGGCGGCATTTCTTCGACCGAGGAATGCCAGGCGACTTTGTCGGCGAAGGTCGTCAGCGTGGTCGCTTGTCGCTTCGCCAAAGTCGGAAATGGCTCCACGATTCGGTAACGGAGTGCAGCGAAAAACTCCGCGTGCTCGCTCTGCGCCGCTGCCAAAACATCATGCGCGAATTGCCCATCATGCGCACCTTGTTCGACGATCGCGAAGTCCTCCGACGCGACCCAGCATTTCCCACATTTCCGCGAATTGCGCCGCCATGAGCCGCCCGAAGAGCGGGCCCACGCTCACGCTGGTGAAGTAGTCGCCCGCGCGGCCGAGCGCCGCGCGGCCGGAGCTGTAGTAGCCGTGCGCCGGATGGTAGAGCGCTTCCTGCATGAAGCGCGCAAACGGGATCGGGCCGCGACTGCGGATCGCTTCGCGAAGGAGATCGATTAGAGCTGCGTGGCCGGTTTGCAGAAACAAACGTCCAACGCCGGACAGCCTGCGTCCAACGCTCAACTCCGAAAGCGTTTCGGGTTTGGATTTTGCCCGCAGTTGCACCTAAGTTGCGCCCGACGACGCTCTCCCTCGCCGCTTCGCCTCGCATGCCAGTTTCCTTCTTGCCCCGCCGCACTTACGTCGAATACCGCGCGCCCTGGTATTCACGACCGGTGTTCTACATCCCGATCGGGCTGGCCGTGGTGCTTCTCGTCGGCGCCCTCGTTTTCGGCATCATGATCAGCGCCGAGATGAGCCAGCAGGCCGAGACTTACAATCTGGCCGAGCTGGAGAAGATGGAATCGGCCAGCGTCATTCTGGATCGGAACGACAAGATCGTGGGCCAGATCTACGTGGAGAACCGGGAGACGGTGCCGTATGATCAGCTCCCGCGCGATCTGGTGAACGCAGTCGTCTCGATGGAGGACACGAAATTCTACCAGCACAGCGGCTACGATCTCTTCGGTATCCTGCGCGCGGCGCTGAAGAACTTGACCGCGGGCGGCGTGCGCCAGGGCGCGAGCACGATCACGCAGCAGCTGGCGCGCAATACCTTCTCGCTCAAGGAACGCACTTTTCGCCGCAAGCTGGTCGAGGTTTTTCTGGCGCGCCGGATCGAGGATCGGCTCGGCAAACAAAAGATCATGGAGCTGTATCTAAACCGGATCTATTTCGGCGGCGGACTTTACGGCGCGGAAGCGGCGTCGCGTGGCTACTTCGAAAAACCGGCACGGGAGATGACGTTGGCGGAATGCGCCACGCTCGCGGGATTAATCAAAAGCCCGAACCGCCTCTCGCCCTGGTCGGATAAGGAAGGCTCGCGCGAAGCGCGCAACGTCGTCCTGGCCCGGATGCGCGACCTCGGCTTCATCACTGCGCCGATGTGCACCGCGGCGCAGGCGGAACCGATCGAGATCGGCAGCCGCCAAAGCGCGCAAGGCCAGACCTACGCGGTCGAATACATCCGGCAGCAGGTGATCGCGGCGGTCGGTTGGGACAAGGCGATGGTGGAAGGGTATCGCATTCACACCACGCTCGATGCCGACCTGCAAAAAGTGGCGGAAGAATCGCTCCGCACTCATCTTGATCAGGTCGAGCAGACGCCCGGTTACGAGCACGAAACCTACGCGACTTACGCGGCCAAGTTCAAAGTGGCCAAGCAGAAAGGGAAGATCGATCCGAACGTGACGCCGGATTATTTGCAGGGCGCGGTCATCGCGCTCGACAACGACACGGGCGGCGTGCTTGCGCTCGTGGGCGGGCGCGATTTCGAGCACAGCCAATACGATCGCGCGCTCCAGGCGAAGCGACCGGCGGGCACGGCGATGAAGCCGTTCGTCTATGCGGCGGCGTTCGAGAAAGGGCTTTTCCCGGGCACGGTGGTGGAGGATTCGGCGCTCGATAATCGCGCGGTCATGATCGGCGGGACGACGGGTATTCTCGGGGAATGGGGACCGGAGCGGGCGGACAACCGCTACGAAGGTCCGATCACTGCGCGCGAAGCGCTCGCGAAGTCGAAGAATGGCGCGACCATCCGCCTCGGAATGAAGGCGGGCGTGGATGCTGTCCTGGAGTTGAGCAAGGCGGCGGGAATTCATTCGCCGCTCCGGCCGTATCCGGCGACGCTGCTCGGGAGCAGCGTGGTCACGCTGGCGGAGTTGGCTTTGGCCTACACGACGTTTCCGAACGGCGGCTGGCATCCCGGTTCGTCTTTCATCCTCGATCGGATTGAAGCGAAGGATGGTTCGATTGTCTGGCAATCGCAGCAGAAGCGCACGCAGGAGACGGCCATGAAACCTTCGACCGCGTACGAAGTGCATTCCTGTCTGGTCGATGCACTCGATAAGGGCACCGGTTCTGGCGCGCGGCAGCGGCTCGGGTTGCAGCAATTTCCTGCCGCGGGCAAAACCGGGACGGCTTACGATTTCACCGAAGTGCTCTTCGCCGGCTACGACAGCGCGATCACGGTCGCGGTGCGGGCGGGTTTTGATAAGCCGCAGAAGATTTTTCGCGGCGCGTTCGGAAGCGAGATCGCGCTGCCGGTGTGGGTGGATGTGATGAACGCGTCGCGCGAGCGTTATCCGGCGAAGGAAATTGCCAAACCGGCGGACGTTTTGACGGTCGAGATATGCGCGAAATCCGGTTTGCTCGCGACCGAGAAATGCCCGGCGGACACGACCTATCGTGAGCTGGCGACGAAGGAACAGATGCCGACCGATCCCTGCAACGTGCATGGCGACGCGCGCACGCGCATCGTCCGCGATCTGCCGGATGCGGGAGTGCCGCGGGCCGCGCTGGCAGTTGATACCGACCAAGTGCGTCCGGTCACGGTGAAGGGCCCGACCTTGCTGGCCGAGAACGATCCCTACAACGCGATTCATTCCACGGTGAAACCGCCCAAGGCGGAAGAGCCGGCCGATAGCGAAGTGAAGGCCGCCATCCCGGTGACCGAAGCGCCACTGTTGAGCGCGCCTACGCCGGAGGATCCCACTATTTTGCGCGCGCAGCCGGTCGAACCGAAGGCCGAGGGGGATGGGGGCGAAGAGATTAATCAAGTCGAGCCGGTCCTGCGCGCTCAGCCGGTTGAGCCGCGCGCGGCGGAGCCAACGCCGGTGATTCCGCGGGCCGAGCCGGTCCCGCGGCCCTAACGAATGGTGTCGCACTCGAGCGGCGAGCTTCGGCTGACGGTCCTGAATCCGGGCGGGAACGATCCCGAGCAGGATTTTAGCGAGGCACAGGAGGCGCATGCGCACGCGCCGGTAAACTTTCACGCCTACGCCGCCTGCACGGGCGGACGTTTTGTGCGCGAGGTGGAGGCCGCGGTGGCAGCGGGGCAACCGGTGCTGCTGTTGTTGCGCGGAGATTTCCGCGCTTCCGAGCGCGCGCTCGTGGCGCTGCAGAAGGCGGGTTTGCCGGTGGCGGTTTCGTTAAAGGAAACCGGGCTGCATCAGATCGCCGAGCAGTTGGATGAGAAGAATCGGCTCGCCCGCTTTTTGCGCATCGTTCGCGAGGCGGAGCGCTATCTCGCGCCCACGCCAGAGGCGGCAGATTTCTGTCGTGCGGTGCGCGGCGTGGAGGGCGCGGTGGAATTTATTCCAACGCCTTATCCGCTGCACGATCCGCGCTGGGATTTATCCGCGCCGATCGGGGAACGCCGCGGCATTATGATTGGGACGCGCGAGTGGGATATCCCGACTCGCAACCACGCGGCCGCGCTCCTCGCCGCACAACGCTTGAGCGAGATGACCGGGGAGCCAGTCACCACCTACAACTGCGACGGCCGGCGCGAAGAGCGACTGCTGGCGCAGCTCAATTTCCCGCCCGGCCAGCTCGTGATCCATAACCGGACCGACGCGTATCGCGATTACCTCCGCGTGGTCGCGGCGCATAAGATCGTCTTCCAGCTCGACACCAGCTTCGTGCCCGGACAGGTGGCGGGCGATGCGCTGCTCTGCCGGTTGCCATGCGTGGGCGGCAACGGCGCGATCGAGCGGCTGGCCTTTCCCGAAATGTGCGGCGCTGGCCGTTCGCTCGCGGAGCTGTTGCAGATTGCAGCGGCGTTGCTGCGGGATGGCAGCCGCTATGAGCAGGCGATTGCCGCTTCGCAAAAGGAAGCGCTCGCGCGACTTTCGTTTCCTGACACGGCCAAACGTCTGGCCGATTTCTTCCTACGTTGATTCGCGGCAATCATTGGCGGGCGGGGCATTGGGTTGACGTGGCGCGCGGAAAGGGCTTCGCTCGCGCATGGTTAGGCGTTTGTTGAAGTGGCTGCTCGGGATCGTCGCGGTCCTGTTGCTGGTGGTGGTGGTGCTGGCGGTGAACGCCATTTGGTTTCGGCCCTGGAGCTTGAATGTCTTTTACGAAAAAGTCTTCATCGAGCTCCTTTTCGATGAGCCGGAATTGCTCTCCTCGTTAGGCCTGGTCGAGCAATTCGGGATTACGAGTCACAACGGCAAGCTGGGCGATGAATCGCCCGCGCATCAGCAGAAGAACTTCGATCGTCTGCGGCGCAACCTGGCGCAGCTCCACGCGTATCCGCTGGAGAAGCAGACGCCAATCGCAACGGCTCTCGACCGCAGGTGCTCGATTGGTTCCTGACCGTGCAGGCCGAGGGCGAGAAGTTCCAATGGCACAGCTATCCGATGAATCAGCTCTTCGGCGTGCAGAACCAGTTCCCCTCTTTCATGGCGAACACGCATCGGCTGCTCGGGCCGCGCGATTGCGAGTATTACGTGAAGCGTCTGGAAGCGCTGCCGAAGAAATTCGATCAGCTCCTGGAGAATCTGAAGGTGCGCGAGGAGAAGGGAATCCTGCCGCCGCGCTTCGTGGTCGAGAAGGTCTTGAAAGAGATGAACGATTTCGTGGCGCAACCGGCTCCGGAAAACATCCTCGCGACCTCGTTTAAGAAGCGGGCGGCCAAGATCGAGAAATTAACCAACGAACAGCGGAACGATTTTCAGGACCGGGTGGAAGGCACGATCGCGACGAGGGTTTATCCGGCCTACCAAAAGTTGATCGATTACTGGACCGCGCGCTTGCCCAAGACCACGACCGACGACGGCGTCTGGAAGCTGCCGGACGGCGACGCGTATTACGCCCACATGCTGCGGCAATACACCACGACCACGCTCGACCCGGTCGCGATCCATAATCTCGGTCTCGCGGAAGTGACGCGGATCGAAGCGGAGATGCGCGCCATTCTGGACGCGAACGGGTTCGCCGGGCAGCCGATCCGCGCCGCGCTCGAAGCGCTGGGGAAAGATCCGCGCTTCCTTTATCCAAACGACGACGCCGGCCGGACGGCTGCGCTGGCGGAATACACGCGCTTGATCGAGCAAGCGCTGGAGCGTTCGAAGCAGCTCTTTGCCACCTTGCCGAAAGCGAAGATCGACGTGCGGCGTGTGCCGGAGTTTAAGGAAGCGACCGGACCGGGCGCCTACTACGAGGGGCCGGCGATGGACAGGACGCGGCCCGGGATTTTCTACGCCAACCTGCGCGACATGAACGAAGTGGCGAAGTGGGGGATGCCGACGCTGGCTTATCACGAAGGCGTGCCCGGACATCACTTCCAAATCTCGATCGCGCAGGAGCTGACCGGGTTGCCGCAATTCCGAAAACTGATTCCATTCACCGCCTACAGCGAAGGCTGGGCGCTCTACTCCGAATGGCTCGCGAAAGACGCGGGCTGGTATGACGGCGACCCGTTCGGCGATCTGGGGCGGCTGCAGGCGGAGATGTTCCGCGCCGTGCGCCTGGTGGTCGATACCGGCATCCATGCGCAACGTTGGCCGCGCGAACAGGCGATCGCGTTCATGCTGGAAAAGACCGGCATGGGCGAGAAGGAAGTGACGGCGGAGATCGAGCGCTACATCGTTTCGCCCGGGCAGGCCTGCGCTTACAAGGTCGGGATGTTGAAAATTCGCGAGCTGCGCGCGCGTGCGGAGCAGGAGTTGGGCGGGAAGTTCGACGTGCGTGAGTTTCACGATGTCGTGCTGAAGAACGGCGCGCTGCCGCTCGAGATTTTGGAGCAGCGGGTGAACGGCTACATCGCATCGAAAAAGGGCGAAGGGTAAGAGTGCGCCAGCTTTCCGCCTGACACGGGTCGGGCTCTCCGTAGATTTTTTCGCAGGGCCATCGGCATGCAGCGGCGCGAATCAGGGTCGAATGGCTCGCCACATTGCCCATGAAAAAATCCATTAGTCTGCTCGTCCTCACTCTCGTCATCGCTCCGCTGGCGCTCCGCAGCGCGTCGCTCCCCTCCGGGTTTACGGAGATGCAGGTGGGGTCGAATATCGGCACCAGCCCGACGGCAATGGAGATCGCGCCGGATGGCCGCATTTTCGTTTGTCTGCAGGGCGGGCAACTGCGCGTGATCAAGAACGACGTCCTGCTTGCGACGCCATTCGTTAGTCTCGCGGTCAACTCTTCCGGCGAGCGCGGGCTGCTCGGGGTGGCGTTCGATCCGGATTTCGCCAACAACCAGTTCGTCTATCTCTACTACACCGCGACGAGCCCGGCGGTGCACAACCGCGTCAGCCGTTTCACCGCGAATGGCGATGTCGCGCTCGCGGGAAGCGAGCTCGTGCTGCTGGACCTTGAGAACCTGAGCGCAACCAATCACAACGGCGGCGCGATCCACTTCGGCCCGGACGGCAAGCTCTACGTCGCAGTGGGCGAGAACGCCAACGCCGCCAATTCCCAGAGCATCGCGAACCGGCTCGGGAAAATTCTCCGCCTAAACAGCGACGGGAGCATTCCTCTCGATAATCCGCCGAGCTTTCCCGGAATCACCGGCACCACCAGCGGCGTCAACCGCGCCATCTGGTCGGTCGGTCTGCGCAATCCCTTTACTTTCACTTTCCAGGCAGGCACGGGCCGCATGTTCCTGAACGATGTGGGACAGAACACCTGGGAAGAAATCAACGACGGCATCGCCGGGTCGAATTACGGCTGGAGCGTATGCGAAGGAGTCTGCTCGCCGCCGAATTCGAATTATCGCGACCCGCTCTTTCAATACCCGCACGGGGGAACCGCGGGCAGCAGCGGGTGCGCGATCGTGGGCGCGGCCTTTTACAATCCCGCGACGCCTCAGTTCCCAAATTCTTTCACCGGAAAATATTTCTTCGCGGAGCTCTGCAACGGCTGGATCCGCACCTTCGATCCGGCCACCGGCTCCGCGAGCGCGTTTGCCACTGGCGTCAGCACGCCCATCGATCTGAAGGTGAGCGCCGATGGCAGCCTCTATTATCTCACGCAGGGGAATGGCGGGCAGCTTTATCGCGTGCGCTTCACCAGCACTGTAGCCGTCCAGTCCGCCGCTTCGCGGAAAACGCATGGCGCGATGGGCGCGTTTGAAGTGCCGTTGCCGCTCACCGGCGCGGCCGGAATCGAGCCGCGGCGCAGTGGGACGACGGGCGATCACCAGATCATCGTGAACTTCACCGGCGCGGGCGCGCTCAGCGTCGATGGCAACCCGCAGGCGCAGGTCACTTCCGGCAGTGGCACGGTCGGCACGGCGGAGTGAGCAACGGCGGCGCGGTAAGCGTGAACGGCTCCGTCATCACCATTCCGCTGACCAATGTGAGCGACGCGCAGACATTAGCCGTCACCTTGAACAGCGTGAACGACGGCACGACCACGCGGTCGTTCACCATTCCGATGAGCGTGCTCTGGGCAGACAGCAACGGCAGCGGCGACGTGACCGCTTCCGACGTCGGGCAAATCAAAGCGAGCTCCGGTCAGCCGTTGAGCGCGGCGAACTTTCGCGCCGACGCCGACGCCAGCGGCGGCATCAACACGACCGATGTCGGGATTGTGAAATCCCAATCCGGCGCGCGCTTGCCGGGCCAGTTCTCGCCGAAGTCCCGATCGTCGTTGCGTTAGTTGATCGCGAAGTTGGCGGGCGAGATGGAGAAGAAGACGTTACCGACTGCTTCCACTTTCACGCGCGCCGTCGCTGAGGTCACGCCTGGCGGCAGGGTCACGGTTTGGCTGCCGTCATTCGGCGTGCTCGCGAGAAGGACGAAGGGGTAGGTGTAACCGCCGTCGGTCGAGAGCGAGATTTTGACGTTGGCCGCGTTCACGGGCGCGGCGTTGGTGCCGGTCACGTTCCAAGTCGCGTCCACATTCGAGCCGGCGACGACGCTGCCACCGCTCGGCGCAGTCACGGCGAAGCCGGCGCCGTTATCGACCACGGTTACGGTCATGTCGGCGGTGTTGATCGCGCCGCCGTTGGCGCGGTTATCGCGCGCGGTAAGGCGGAACTTCAGGCTGCGATTTGTGATCGGCAGGGTCTCGCCGTGGGGCGCAGCGACGTTGTCAAAAATGCCGGCCACGAGGCTGGCCATCTTCGGAAACGTGCGGGTAGGCGTGTAGGTGGGATAGAAGGTGCGGAAGATGGGGCTGGTGCCGTTATCGGGCACGTTGCCGGCTTGGGCTGCGCCGAGGTCGCGCTCTTCCCAGCAGTAATTCAGCAAGTCGCCATCCGGATCGGAAGCGGTGCCGGTGAGGGCGAAAGGCGTCCGGCTGGGAATGGTGTAATCCGAACCCGCGCTGACCGTCGGGACGGTGTTGCCGGTTGCGACCGGGGTCGGGCAATTGCCCAGACCAGTCGTGGTATAGGTGACGATTTCATTGAGGCTCTCGAAAGAAAAATACGCGTCGCTGTTCGGCGCGAGGTTGTCGTTCGCGCCGCAGATGCCGGCGTAGGCCATGACGGTGGTGCCGCTGCCCGGCTCGTATGCGTGCGCGCCGCTCCGGTTACTGCCGGAGCAATTGCTCCCGGTGCCGTTGAAGGTGTGGTTGCCGCCAAATTGGTGGCCCATCTCGTGCGCCACGAAATCGATGTTGAACGCGTCGCCGATCGGAGAGGGCAAGCCGGTGGTGCCGCGCGCCTTCTGGCTCGTGCGGCAGACGACACCGAGCCCGGCCACGCCACCGCTACCGGTGGTGAAGACGTGGCCGATGTCGTAGTTGGCGTTCCCGATCTTGGCGTCGAGGTTGGTTTGATTCTGGCCCAGCGCGGCCGTGCTGTTCGTGTAGGGATCGGCGCCGTTCACCGGGTTGCCGGTGGTGGGATAAATGATTTGGTCGTTGTTCGCGATTAACTGGAAACGCACGCCCACTTCGGCTTCATAAACGGCGCTGACGCGATTCATGACCACCACGACCGCGGCGAGGCCGGTGGCAACGGTGTTGCCAGTAAAACTCGTGAACGTGCTGTTGGCCGCGCAGGCCAGGCGGTAGGTGCGCAGCTGGGTGCCGGACGTTGTGTTCGGCGCGAAACTGCCGATGGCGTTGACGACCAATTTGCCGCCATCGCCCGGCGTCTCACAAACCGGTCGAGCCCGGCGTCCGTTGGTCGGGAGGAGGTCGGCTTTATAATAGCTGGCGTAAACCCGGTCGTTATCGCGGAAATAGGGATCGATGTAGATCGCGCCGTCGCCGGTGCGAATCTGAGCGTGCATGCCGGCGGGCGTGACATCGAGCGCGAGGGTGGCGCGAGGATCATCGAGACCGCGGCCGCGATAGGTTTTGATTTCGGGATAACGGGCGGCGAGCGCCGGGTGCATGAATGCGATCTCTTCCACTTCGAAGCGGGCAAAGATTCCTCCGGAAGGCATCGGCAGCGAAAGCTCTACTTTGCGCCGCGGATAACGCGCCGACGCACCCGGCGGGAGGTTCGGATCTTCCGGCGTGGCGCGGGCCAGCACTTCGCGGATGCGTGCGATGTCGGCCGTGAACGGCTGGAACCGCATCAAATCGGTCACGACCGGAGTCTGGCCGCGAAGTTGCAGCGGCTGCGCCTGCATTTCGTAGAGGCCATCGGGCGAGGCGCCGGAAGCAGCGGCCCAAGCGGAAACGTGCGTCGCGAGGACAAGGCCGAGAGTGGCGCCGAGGAGGCGGCGGACGGAACGGAGAGAATTCCAGATATTCATAAAGGAGCGGGGATAAGGACTAGTTGGAGGAAAATTATTCAGCGCGTTCGGCGAGAGCGGGAGCGGGGAGCATGTTGCCGGAGGCGAGCTTGACCTGGCCGACGTCCGTCGTGTTGATCCCGCCGCTCGCGTTCAAGTCGTTGCGGAAATTTGAAACAGTGAGGGCGATGCCGGATTGAGATTTAACCTGCCCAATGTCGGTGGTGTTCACCGTGCCGCCGCCGTTCGTGTCGCCCACGAGAAAACTGACGCGCACGGGCGTGCTTGGAAGCACCTGGGCGAAGCTGTCGGTTACGTTGGCCAAAGTGACGGTGAGGGTTTGCACATCGGTCACGCCGGTCAGGTTCACGGTCATGGTGTTGGCCGAGAAAACCGGGCTGCCGACAACGCTGCCCGTGCCGCCCGTGACACTCGCTCCGCCGCTGACCACGTTATTCGTGAAGGTGAAGACGAGGGTGTGGCCGGCCGCGCCGCTCCGGCATTCCACGCCCGGCGTGTTGGTTAATGGCAAGGGCACATCGAAAGCGCCTGCGTCTCCATGAATCTTACGCGAGAGCGCGCTGCTCAACTGCAAGGCGGGCGACCCTGCGGCAGTGATTGTCATCGACCAGCCGCCGGCGAATTGCCCGGCGTTCCCGGCCACGTCGTCCATGACGTAGAGGTTCCAGGTGCCGTTCGGATTTGTGCCGAGGAAGGGACTGAAGGAAGAGCCGTAAGGCCCGACCAGCGGCGCCGGCGCGGCGAAGCCATCGACGTTACCAACCGGGTCGAAATTCGTCGGCGCAAACGTGCCCGAGGTCAGCATCGCACCGCTCGCCATGCTCGTGGTCGCGCTGTTGTTGAAAGTGAAAGTGAGACCGCTCACGGGGAAGAATGTGCCCACATCCGACATCAGCAGGACGTTCTGCCCTTGCGGCCCGATGAGCAGGACATCTACATCGGCGGGATAGAAGTGAGAGAAATTCGAAAGCGTGACGGAGATCGAGGTCAACTGCGCGCCGACGCCGGAGACGTTAATCCCGGCAGGGTAAGGCGAGGCGGGGCCTTGATTGGCAATCGGGTTTGGGATCGCGATCGCGCCGGAGTTTGAAAAGGTCTGCGCAGTGAGATTGGCCGCGAAAGCGACCAGCGCCACACCGGCGAGAAGAGGAAGCCGACGCGGAAAAGTTCTGGCGGAAGGGAGGAGCGAGATCATGGAACGGAATTGAGGGAGGCGTTGGAGTTTGGGAAGCGATCAGGTGCGGCAAACTTAGGTGGAAAGGGACCGGCACCGACCGGAAGGGCGGAGGGACATCGCGGCGAAGGCACGCACTGTCAAACAATTAGCGCAGTCGCCTGGCCGAGAACAAAAAAAGAGCGGGACCACATCGTGATCCCGCTCTTCTGGAATTTTGCGAGTTGGCTTACCGGCCCGGCTGATAATCGGCCGGCTGCTCCTGCGGCTGCGCGGGTTGACCTTCGGGCGCGCCCGCACCTTCCGCTTCGGCACGTTCCTTGAGTGCGGCTTTGCGGCTCAATTTCACGCGGCCCTTGTCGTCGATGCCGATGCATTTGACCCAGATCATTTCGCCGATCTTGGCCACGTCTTCGGTCTTTTTCACGCGGAAGTCCGCGAGTTCGGAAATGTGCACGAGGCCGTCCTTGCCTGGGAAGACTTCGACGAAGGCGCCGAATTCTTTGATCGAGACAACCTTGCCGTGGTAGGTCTGGTTCACTTCGATCTCGCGCGACATGCCGCCGATGATTTCCTTCGCCCGCGCCATCGACTCGGGATTGTTGGCGTAGATGTGGACGGAGCCGTCGTCTTCGATATTAATCTCCGCGCCGGTTTCCGCGACGATGCCTTTGATCGTCTTGCCACCAGGCCCGATGAGAGCGCCGATTTTCTCGGGGTTGATCTTGATCGTCTCGATGCGCGGCGCGTAACGGCTGAGGTCGGCGCGCGGTTTGTCGATCGCCTTGGCCATGATCTCCAAGATCTTGGTGCGCGCTTCCTTCGTCCGCATGGTGGCTTCGGCCATGATCTGATGGCTCACGCCAGCCAGTTTGAGATCGAGCTGGAATCCGGTGATGCCCTGCTCGGTGCCGCAAACTTTGTAATCCATGTCGCCGAAGTGATCTTCGGAACCGATGATATCGGTCAGGAGTTCGTAGCGTTTCATCTGCGCCGTCCTCGCTCTTTTCCGTGACGAGACCGACGCTGATCCCGGCGACCGGCGTCTTGATCGGGACACCCGCGTCCATGAGGGCGAGCATGCCGCCGCAAACGCTGGCCATGGAGCTGGAGCCATTCGACTCCATGATCTCGCTCGTGATACGCACGGCGTAGCGGAAATTATCCGTGCCCGGGACGACTGGCTCGAGCGAACGCTCGGCGAGCGCGCCGTGGCCAATCTCGCGCCGGCTGGTGCCGCCGGTGCGTCCGGTTTCGCCCACGCTGAACGGCGGGAAATTGTAATGCAGCAGGAAACTCTTCGAGGTCTGGCCGCCACCGTAGGCGTCGATGTTTTGCGCTTCTTCGATCGGGGCGAGGGTGACGATGGCGAGCGCCTGCGTTTCGCCGCGCTGGAAAATCGCGGAACCGTGTGCGCGTGGGAGCACGCCCACTTCGCATTCGATCACTCGCAGATCCTGGTAGCCGCGCCCGTCCATGCGCTTCTGTTTGTCGAGCACGCTGATGCGGAAGGCTTTCTTCTGCACGTAATCGAAGGCCTGCGAGATGGCGAACTTGTCGGCGTCGGGGAATTTCTCGAGCACCTTCGCTTTCACCTCATCGGCGAGGGCGTTGACGGCTTTGCTGCGGTCCACTTTCTTCGCATTGTAGAGCGCGCCTTCGATCCGATCGCCCGCCACTTGGTAGGCGACTTCGAGGATCTCCGGGTTCACCGTCATTAACGGCATCTCGCGCTTCGGCTTTCCGACTTGAGCGGCGAGTTCTTTCTGTGCGCGGATCATTTCCTTCGCGTGCCCATGAGCGAACTCGAGCGCCTTGATGAAGTCCGCTTCCGGAATTTCCAATGCGGAGCCTTCGATCATGATCACGTCATTTTCCGTCCCGACGTAAACGAGGTCGAGATCGCTGTCTGCGCGTTCGTCGTGGGTCGGATTGGCGATGAACTCGCCATTCACGCGTCCGACGCGGACCGCGCCGACCGGGCCGGCAAACGGAATGTCGGACACGGTGAGCGCGGCGCTGGCGCCGTTGATCGCCAGGATATCGGGATCGTTTTGACCATCGGCGCTGAGGAGCATCGAAATGATCTGCGTGTCGTAAAGATAACCAGCCGGGAAGAGCGGGCGCAGCGGGCGATCCGTCATGCGCGAAGTGAGCGTTTCCTTTTCCGAGGGACGGCCCTCGCGTTTGAAATAGCCGCCGGGAAATTTCCCGACTGCCGCCGCTTTCTCGCGGTAATCGACGGTGAGCGGGAACCAGTCCTGGCCCTCTTTGATTTTGGTGGCCGAGACGGCGCTCGTCATCACCATGGTATCGCCGCAGGAGACGACGACGGAGCCGTCGGCGAGTTTCGCGATTTTGCCAGTCTCGATGGAGATCTGATGGGACCCGATTTGGGCCGTGACCTTGTTTTGCATAACTACTTTCTGGAATTGGCGAATTCCAGGCCGGTCACTTCTGATCGTAGGTTTCAAACCCGAAACGCGTTCGGAGCTGAAACCTCAAATCAGAGGGTGACGTGTGGCCCGGAGTGCCGGGTTTACCTGACGTTCAACGAATGGCGCCGAGCAGCGGCGGCCGACGAGACGGAGGGGAACCAGAGATCGCCTGCGTTTACTTACGCAGACCGAGCTTCTCGAGCAGGCTTTTATACCGGTCCGAGTTCGACTTGCTCAAATAATCGAGCAAGCTCCGGCGCACTGCCACCATTTTCAGGAGGCCGCGGCGCGAGGAGTGATCTTTGGCGTGACTCTTGAGGTGGTCGGTCAACTGCGCGATCCGGTGTGTGAGGAGCGCGACTTGTACATCAGCGCTGCCCGTATCCTTCTCGTGAAGTTGAAACTCCTTCATGTCCATCGTGTCACTGCTTTCTGCCATAACGAACGCCCAGTGTAGATGAAGAATCCGCCTTCGCAAGTGCCGCGACAGATCCAGCCCGCCTCAGAAATAGCTGAGCCACGCGTCGCGGCGGCGGCTTTTCAATTCCGCGAACCAACGGCAAAGCGGGTAAAGGAGCAGAATCACCACCGCCCAGATCACGTAAACGCCGGGCAGCCCATAGCCAAAGTCCGCCGGGAAACCGAAATTCACGCCGTTCGCCGCGGGCGAGTGTAGAATCGGCCCCACTTTTCCATAGCGCAGATACGAGAGCAAAATCGCAAACCCGTGGATCAGCGGCATGTGCAGCAAATAAAAGAAAAGCGGCACGCGCCCGAAGATGATGATCGGCTTCGCCCAGCGCCCCAGCTCGCGATCGAAGAGGGAAAGAAAGATGAGCGCGGGCCCCAGCGTCATCAGCAGGTAGAGCAGAGACGGTGGATATTTCGTTAAATTCAGGAACGAAAGCACCGTGAAAGCAATCGACGGCTGAGTGCTCCACGGGGCCGGATCACCGTAGAGATTTGTCGCCCGCAGCAGCACGAAGGCCGCGGTCACGCCAAGTCCCAGCCAGAGCAATTTCCTGCGCCGCTCCGGTCGCTCCAGCTTCATCAAGGCGCCAAAGGCAAACCCTGTCGCCAGCACTCCGATCCATGGGATCAACGGGTAAGCCACAAAAAGTTGGACGCCCGGCACGGGCTCGGTCGGCGCCTGGACATGCAACACTTTCCAAAGCCCGCTCCACCCGCCCCAAGCCGCCGGACTGATCGGGTCGAGCAGATTATGTCCGGCGATCATGACCAGTCCGAACGTCGCCACGCCCCAGAGCGGCAAATGAATGAGTGCGGCGAGCACGATCATCGACCAGCCGATCGCCCAAATCACCTGCAGAAAGAAGAAGTGCGGATCGAGGCTGAAAGACCAGGAAGAATTGATCAGCGTCATCTCCAGAAATACCAGCCATGCCCCGCGTGTGACGAGGAACCAGGAAAGATCGCGCTTCGTCTTCCCGCGTCCGAGCGAAAGGAACGCGCCCGTCCCAGCGAGAAAACAAAAGACTGGCGCGCAGAAGTGCGTGATCCAGCGCGTGAGGAAGAGCCAGACGTTTGTCTTCGTCAGATCAGTCGGATCAAAAAACAGCGCGTCGTGGCTCACGAAATCGCGCGTGTGATCCAACGCCATGATGATCATGACCGCACCGCGGAGCAGATCGAGTTGATCCAGCCGCGGTTTACGCTCCAGCGGGTCGAATCGGAATCGCGGATTGGCTGACAGGTTCCATGAAGCAAAAAATGGAAACAGCGAGATGCTATTAAGCGCTTCATCGGTAAGGAAGATCAATGTCGCAAAAGCGGCGTTCCTGCGCGACGGCCGCGACGCGCCGCCAGGCTCAGAAGAGGGCGCTACAACGGCTGCATCGGGCGGGGGAAGTTGGCCTTTCGGTTGCCTCACGGCGCATCGGACTGAGATTCTCGCGCGGGCTTGCTAAGAATTCGCCGTGCGCCGGGCGAAGTTCGCGCGCCGGCCATCCCCGCGTTATGAGTGCGCTGCGGACGCCGCTCGCATCGCATGGAAAACGATACTCAACTCGACCCCGCCGCCGGCTGGCGCCGCTTCCTCTCCTCGGGTCAGATTTGGAAATGGATCGCGCTCGCCGTGGTCGGGCTCGCCTTCCTGCTGGCTGCACGTTTCCTGCCCGTGCTGGCGTGGATCGAAATCTTCCGCCTCTGGGCGCAAGGATTTGGCATCGCCGGAATTTTCATTTACGGCGCCGTCTTTGCCGTGGTCAGCATTCTCTTGCTGCCGGTATTGCCGCTAACGCTTCTGGCCGGATTTACTTTCGGCCTCGGCGGCGGGCTGGTGGCGATCATGTTCGGCATCGCCTTGAGCGCGGCGTTTTGCTTTCTCTTCTCCCGCTATGCGGCCAGGGCCACGGTGGCGCGGCAGATGGAACGCTACCCGCGTTTCCACGCCATGGATCGCGCCATCGCGCAGGAAGGTTGGAAAATCGTCGGCCTGCTCCGGATGTGTCCGGTGCCTTTCGGGATTACGAATTACCTCTACGGGCTCACCGCGATTCCCTTCTGGCATTACATGGCCGCGACGCTCATCGGCATGCTCCCGGGCAATATCATGTATGTCTATCTCGGCGTGCTCGGGAAGAGGACCGCGGAAGGACCGCGCGATCCGCTCGAGTATGTCGCAGGCGGCTTGGCCCTCGCGGCCTTGGTCGGGGTGACGCTTATCCTGCGGCGCATGGCGCAGCGCGCGGCGGCTCGAGCCGGCGTGAGTTAAACCAAACGAACGCCCGGCGTGCGATAACCTTATTGTGAAGCGCCCCCCCGATGATTCCCCGTGGTTGAAGCTCTTCGGCGCCGCCGCGGTGGGCGGATTCGCCACGCTCTTCATCGCGCGCAATTTCTTCCCGAACGAAAAGAAGATTCGCCATCGCGTAACCGCCGACTACGCGGCTGGTGACGAGGTGTTTGCCCGCACCATGGGGCACCTCCTCGGCCCGCCGCTCGTCTCTGGCAACAAAGTGACGCCGCTCGAAAACGGCGACGAAATTTTCCCGGCTATGCTGGCTGCCATCCGCGCCGCCGAACGCACTATCACCTTCGAGAATTTTCTTTGGAAAGAAGGCGAAATCTCGAGCGCGTTTGCCGAAGCACTCGATGAGCGCGCCCGCGCCGGCGTGCAGGTGCACTTTTTGCAGGACGCGCTCGGCTGCGACGATGTCCACGGCGCCGCGCTCAACATGCTGCGCGAGTCGCCGGTGGAGCTGGAGATCTTTCGCTTTCTCAACCTGCAGATGAACTACCGCACGCATCGCAAGTTGCTCGTGATCGATGGACGGGTTGGATTCATCGGCGGGGTCGGGATCGCGGATGATTGGTGCGGGAACGGCCGCACCCATCGCTATTGGCGCGACACGCACTACCAAGTCGAAGGCCCGGCCGTCGCGCAAATCCAGCAGGCATTCATGGATAATTGGATCCAGACCCGCACCGTCCTGCTCCATGGCGACGCTTATTTTCCGAAGCTCGAAACGGCCGGCGATCAGGTCTGCCAAGTCTTTCAAAGCTCCGCGGGCGAAGGCTCCGATAGCGCGCGCCTCATGCTGCTCATTTCCATCGCCGCCGCGCGCCATCACATCCGCATCGCCAACGCCTATTTCATTCCTGATGCGCTCACCATGCAGACCCTGCTCGAAGCCTGCGCTCGCGGTGTGCAGGTGCAGATCATCGGGCCCGGCACCGATACCGATGCGCGGCTCGTACGCGCGGTCGGGAAGTCGCGCTGGCAGCCATTGCTTGAAGCTGGGGCGCGTTTTTACGAATACCAGCCCGCGCGCTTTCACTGCAAATATCTGCTCATCGATGACTGCTGGGCCTCGGTCGGCTCCGCCAACCTCGACAACCGCTCCATGTCGCTGAACGAAGAAGCGAATCTGAATGTGCTCGATCACGACTTCGTCGCCGCGCACATCAAAGTCTTCGAGGACGACAAAGAACACTCGCGCGAAATCACGCTCCGCGATTGGCATCGCCGTCCTTGGGCGGAGAAAATAAAAGGCCGTCTCGCGTCGGTGCTGGCTTCCCAAATGTAGAATGAGTTCGGCGAGCGGCCCACCAACTTTCCGGACCGCGACCTACAACGTGCACGGCTGTGTCGGGATGGATCGCCAACGTTCCGAAGCCCGCATCGCGGAGATCATCGCCAGCCTCGGGGCGGATGTGGTCGGCTTGCAGGAACTGGATCATAATCGCTCACGCTCTGCGCATGCCGACCAGGCCGCGATCATCGCGCAGGAGTTGGGCTGGCAGCATGTCTTCCATCCCGCCATGCAAAACGGGGATGAGCAATACGGCGACGCCATCGTTAGCCGCCTTCCCTTTACCGTTAAGCGCGCCGCGGAATTGCCCGGCATGTCCCCGTGGTATTGCCGCGAGAAACGCATCGCCATTTGGCTGGAAGTGGAAACCGATCTCGGCCCGGTGCAGTTGATCAACACGCACTTCGGCCTCGGCCGGCTCGAGCGTATTCTACAGGCGCAATGGCTGCTCGGGGCCGATTGGCTCGGCGCGCTCCCCACGAGCGCACCGGCAATTCTCCTGGGCGATTTCAACAGCGTCCGCACCTCGCGCGCCTACCGCATTCTCGCTCGCGCCCTGCGCGATGTGCGCACCCTGATCGAGCCGCCGCGCGCTTATCGCACGTATCCGACGCGCGGCCCGTTTCTCGCGGTCGATCACATCTTCGTGAACGCAGAACTCCACGCCACCGGTCTGAGCGTTCATCGCACGCCGCTCGCCCGCGTGGCTTCCGATCACTACCCGCTCGTCGCCGAGCTGACCAAAGCCTCGCCCGCCTGAAACTGCGGATGCCCGCGGATGGTTTGGGCGAAGGCGGCGCGCTCGCTTTCCTGCAACTCGGCGGGGAATTTTGCCTGCGAACGCTCCCAGCGCGCCAGCCAGGCTGCGCCCAAAATCTCGCGGCCATCCCGCGGCGCGGCGGGCGTGAGCGCGATGGTGGTTTCGTCTTTCGCGCCCATGCTCCGGCCGCGCGCCACGTAGAATCCAGCCGCGAGCAGGAGAGTCCGCACGGAGGTGGAGCAGCTGTAGGTAAACAATTCGACCGCGCGCCCGGCGCAGGCGGCGAAGAGTTGGCGGAACGCTTCCAGAGTCCACGCTTCCGCGGAAGTCTTGCCGGAAAACATGTCGTAGAAAATCAGATCGGGCGGCGCCGGGGCGGCCGGGATGGTCGCCGGAAAATCGCCTGAGACCAGCGTCCAACTCAGACCCGGATGGCTCTTCGATTGCCAAACGCCCGCCTCCACCATCGCGGGTGGTCCGCCGTGGCGCAGATAGCGGAAAGCGTCGTTGTGCAACAACGCGAGGCGCAGCGAATCGAGATCGTTCTCGAAGCTGATCAAGCGCATCGGCCGGACCGGTCCTTGTTGCGCCACTTCTTCGTAACACTGGATCGCCGCCATCGCGTTCGCGGCCGCGCCCAAGCCTACATCCCAAATCACGAGCGGCTCGTTAGGCGTTTCGCGCAGGCGCACAGCGAGATGCGCTTGCTCCACGTAAAGCTGGCGCGCTTCCTCCATCGGATCAGTCCGCATGTGCATGATCTCGCCCGATGCGATGTGCCGAATACTGGCGAATCCTTCCCGCGCCACGTGCACTTCATAATTCCCGAGGCTGGTGCGCCGCTTCCGTCCCGCCTTCGGCAGGATGATGGGGTTGTCGAGATCCGGCTCCTGCAGAAACGCGCGCTTGGCTTGATAGAGTTCGAGGAAGCGATCCTCCAGAATGCTGGCCCGGATCTCGCGCATGAGCTGGTGATAGAAATGGATGTTGTGCTTGCCGAGCAACTGCCAGCCGAGCGTCTCCGAGCTCTTGGTTAAATGATGGAGATAGGCGCGCGAGTAGCGCTGGCAGGTCGGGCAGCCGCACTCCGGGTCGAGCGTTTCTTCGGAGAATTTGTAAACCCCGCGCCGCATCTGCAAGAACCCGCGCGAGGTGAACGCCGCGCCGCGTTGCGCCAGTTGCGTCGGCATGATGCAATCGAACATGTCCACGCCGCGATGGACCGCCTCCAGCAGATCGAGCGGCGTCCCCACGCCCATGAGATAGCGCGGCCGGTCGTTAGGCAAGAGCGCGGCGGTAAACTCGCAGACGTCTTCGCGTTCGCTTTTGCTCTCGCCCACCGCCAGCCCGCCGATGGCGTAGCCATCAAACGGCATCTCGCACAACGCCGCCGCGCTTTCCCGTCGCAGCTCGGGAAAAAGCGCGCCCTGCACGATGCCGAACATCGCCTGCGGCGAATCACCCCGCGCGGCCAGGCTGCGCGCGGCCCAGCGATTCGTGATCTCGAGCGCGGCGCGCGCGCTCGCTTCATCCGCAGTCGAGGCGATGCAGTGATCGAGCGCCATCATGATGTCGCTCCCGATGGCGCGTTGCGCTTCGATGCTCACTTCCGGGCTGAGCAGGATGGTTTTGCCATCGAGATAACTTTGAAAAAGCGCGCCCTCTTCGCCTAACGAGCGCGCGTGCGGGAGCGAAAAAATCTGGTAGCCGCCCGAGTCGGTCAGGACCGAGCGCTTCCAGCTCATGAAGCGATGAATCCCGCCCACGTGGCGGAAGACTTCCAAGCCGGGCCGAAGCAGCAGATGATAAGTGTTCGCGAGCAGGATTTGCGAGCCGGCTTCTTCGAGCGTGCGCGTCAATTGCGCCTTGACCGTCGCCTTCGTTCCCACCGGCATGAAGAGCGGCGTCTGCACTTCGTTGTGCAAGGTTTGGAATCGGCCTGCGCGCGCCCGCGAACCGGTCGCTTGCGCTTCGAGGCGAAAACCTAGGCGCGACTCGGCCATCTCCGGCTATTCCGCCGCGGCCGCGACTGTGTTGTCGATCAGATCCGCCGCGGCCAAAAACGGCGCGAAAGCCTCAAGCGAACGCGTTGGGATCATCGCCACGACGCGGGTCTGGTCGCCCTCGTATTCCACTTCGTTCACCGTCCCCTCGCGGTGCAGCCGCGCCAGCAGATCGGCGCGCGCCGCCGGCAGCCGCAACTCGATCGTCATCGTGCCGCGCGCGACGAATTCCGAAATCCGCTCGACCAATTCTTCCATGCCTTGCCCGGTGTGGACGGAGACGAAGACCGCGTCGGGAAAATGCCGCCGCAGCGCGGCCAGCTCTTCCGGTTCCTCCACTTTGTCCACCTTATTGAAGACGACGAGCATCTGCTTCGTGTCCGCGCCCAGGTCGCCCAGCACGCGCATGGTGGTGTTGTAAAACTCCATCACCTCCGGCTGCGAAGCGTCGAGCACGTGAATGAGAAAATCGGAGAGCGCCGCTTCCTCCAGGGTGGCGTTGAACGCTTCCACGAGCTGGTGGGGCAGGTTGCGGACAAAGCCGACGGTGTCGGTCAGCAGTAACGGCTGTTTGTTCGGCAGCGCGATTTTTCGCGTGGTCGTGTCGAGCGTGGCGAAGAGTTTGTCCTCGATGAAAACGTCCGCGCCCGTCAGCCGCCGCAGGAGCGAGGATTTTCCGACGTTGGTGTAGCCGACGATGGCTGCGTTCGGCACCGGCGCGCGTTTCCGATCTTTCCGCTGCGTGGCGCGTGCACCGCGCACCTGCTCCAGCTCGCGCTTCAAGCGATCGATCTGCAATCGGATCTTCCGCTTATCCTGCTCGAGCTGGCTTTCGCCTTCGCCTTTCGCGCCGATTCCGCCGCCCTGCTGTCCGAGGTGGCTCCAGGCTCTCGTTAGGCGCGGCATCGAATATTGCATTCGCGCCAAATCCACCTGGATGCGCGCCTCGCGGGTTTGCGCGCGCGCGCCAAAAATATCGAGGATGATTTCGTGCCGGTCGGCCACCGTCATCCCGGCCAGCTCTTCCCAGTTGCGCTGCTGCGAAGGGCTCAGCTCGTTATCGAAAATAAGGACGTCGCACTGGTTCTCCTTCGCCAGATCCACGATCTCCTGCGCCTTGCCTGAGCCGATAAGATAGCGCGCATGGTTTTCGCGATGTGAGATCAGCTTCTGCGCGATGATCGGAATCCCGAGGGTCCCGACCAATTCGGCCAATTCCTCGAGCAAACTCTGCGCCTCCACCTTCTTCGCCGGATCGATGTAAGCGCCGATCAGGAGCGCGCGCTCCGTCATCTTGTCCTTCTGCTTGATCTCAAACATCCGGCGACAACATAGCATCCGCCGAGCGCGCTCGGGAGCAGGAAACGTTGAGCGGATAATTGCGCGTCATGCGATCGGCAGAACTGACTTGCCGCGCACTACGATCGGCGAGCCCTCCGCGATGAAGGCCGAGGTCGGGCGGGCCGACAAGCTGGCCAGAAAACGCTCTCCGTAGAGCGCGCGCAGATCGGCTACGACTTCGGCGTCACGGCATCGCCAGACCCGCCAGGTCGGATGCTCGACCTGATATTCGCTGCAACCGCCGCGGCGTCCCGTGTAGCCCCAATAGTGCTCGGTGATGAACTCCTCCTCCGAGCCAGCGGCTACGGCCTGGGAGGTTCCGCTACCCTGGCCGCGGAGAGATTCCCACTTTCCCGCGCGGCGCCAGCTGTACTCTGCCGCCACGCCGGCTTCCGTTTCCTCGATCCGATGGCGCATCGGAAGAGCGGTATAGGGTTCGCCGTAGAAAACACGTGCGACGAGGGCGATCGCGCGCCGCGGCACCAACTCCCGCACAAACACCACGCCGCGCCGCCAGCCTTCCGCAGTCTTTCGCCGCACGTAAAAGCGCAGATTCACTTCCTCGAAATCGCGATGGAACGGAATGGAAATGCCAAGGACGCGCGTCTGAAGAAATCGGAACCCGACCAGACTGAGAAACGTTTTTCCTTCGAAGAAGTCCAGCTCCAGCCCTGTGGGCACGAGCGGCTGCAAGAGCTGCGGCGCGACCGCGAAATTGAGCATCAAAAGATGTCGCCATTCGGCGGTGAGGAAGGGCGGGTTCGGCATCGAGCTCACCATAACCCGGGGCAAGGAGTGAAGCGCGGTGAGGTGGCGAATTTTTTTTCGGCGCTGGAAACCGAGCCCGCTACGACCCGCGCGCGTCTGGCACCGCAGCCGGTCGCGCGTGGCGCGGCTGGTAAACGCCGATCTGACCACCACCGGGCAGGGTGAACTTGGTGAAGAGACCGTAGCCTTGATCCTGCACCGGCTCGCAGGCGATGGCGTGCGCTTTCATCTCGGCCACGAAAGCGTGGACGTCGTCACACATGAAGTAGAATTCGTGGACGTTGTTCGAGTCGGATGGATGGACCGCGACTTCGGCCGGGGGGAGACCGAAGATGAGCCAGCCGTGGCCGACATCGACATGGCTGAGCTGGAGAACATCACGCAGGAAGGCACGATCGGCCTCTGCGTTGGTGCTGTAGATAATACTGTGCGCGCCGGTAAGCATGCGACTCCGTCTCCCTAACAGAGACGACCGGCGGACGACAAGAAGGAACGGGGGGCGCTTACCGCGCGGGCTGCACTGGCAAAGGGCGTCGGAGATCGAGCGCGAAGTTCCGATTCCACTTTTCGAGCACAGCGGCGTGGGACGCGGCCAATCGTTCGATCAACGGGAGGAGAGGGAGCGGGGTAGCCGGTAATGGCTGACCGGTAACGCTGAGCACACGCGAAGGAATCCCCAAAGGTCGGGCGTTCATGCGATTGGTTTAAGCAGGAACCGTGCAACCGGACTGAGGAGGATGGGTGACATCTCGGCCTTCGGTCTTCTTGGTCGTTCGGGGCGATCTAAACGTGTGGCCCTGGAAAGCCCGCAGGAAACTGTCCCCGGGCTCCAGAACGCGGTTGATGGATGTGAACGAGTCTGCTTCGCCGTGGTGGAAACTGGCGCAGACCAGGCCGGCGCTCACCATCCAGCGGACTTGCTCATCCGCCTGCAGGCCGCGCAGTTTGATGAAGCCATGGCGTTGCTCACTGACAGCCGACAATAGGGAATAGGTGTACGGTAGGTTCATAAATCTGAATCCTCCCAGGTACCCGGATCGCAGAATAGTGCCCGGGATTTGAGCAGCGACGAGAGAATCGATCGCTGAGACCTATACCATGCCACACTTTCCGACGTTCCCTAATGGGGAATTCCGTCCGGCTAACGAGTTGCAGGCGCCGCGGCCATGGTGCCGGACTGGCTTTTAACGATGGCGAGGTCGGTGGCGTTGATTACGCCGCTCGCGTTCACGTCGGCGCGGAAATTGGCCGCGGTGATGGGCTGTCCGGCGGCGGCTTTGGTCTGGCTGACATCGGTGCCGTTGACCACGCCGTTGCCGTTGGTGTCGCCGAGCAGGAAGCGGATCGGGATGGTGATATCGGCACTCGTTAGGCCGTTGGTTACGCCGCTCAGCGTCACGTTGGTGGTCTGGCCACTGACGAGGCCATTCAGGTCCACGATGGCCTCGTTGCCTTGCACGGTGAAGTTGCTCACGGAGGCGGTCCTGCTATCCAGGCGCGCGCTGCTGACCCAGACGGGTTCGGATAGGGTGATGATGACTTGATAATTGCCGCCCGTGCCGCCGGTGCGGCTTTCGAGTCCCGGCGCACCGGTGACAGGAAGCGTGATATCGAAGGCGCCGGCCGAGCCGTGCACTTTGCGGGAAAGCGCGCTGACTGCCGTGATGGGCTGGGAGCCGCTGGCTGGAGTAAGAAGGAAGGCGTGAGTGGCGCCGTTGATCACGCCGGAGCCAACGATCTGGCCCGAGGCGTTGATGGCCCGGGCTTCGTTCAGCACCCAGGCAGCGGCGGGCGAGATGAGACTGTTCAAATCGACCATCGAATTTTCGTAAAGGAAGGCGCGCCGGACGGCGCCGGAATTGGTCGAGTAACCGACGATCTGTGCGGCGCCGTTAATGTCCCAGGCCCTGCTCTCCGTGCCGCCCAGCGTGCCGAGATCCTGGACCGCGCCGCCGCTGAAAAGCACAGCATGCGTGGCGGTGGTGCTGCCGTAGGTGGAGGCGCCCACGACCTGGCCGCCGTCGTTCATCCCGAAGCCATAACTACCGTCGAAGGAGCTGACCACGGCGACGCCGAGATTCTGCACTGCGCCACCCGTGAAGCGGTAAGCGCGAGCCGCTCCATTGGAGAGCTGGCCCCAGCCGGCCGCCTGGCCGGTGGCATTGATGCCAAAGCCATAGCTGGTGGAACCGAGCCGCCCGAGCCCGCTCATGCTTCCGTTATTCCAGATGAAGGCTTCGGTGCTGCCGTCCTGATAAGTGGAATAGCCGACGATCTGCCCCGCGTCGTTAATTGCGCGGGCAGTGGCCTCGTTGCCGCTGCCGTCGATTGTGCCGAGATCCTGCATCGGTCCGCCGCTCCAGCGGAAGGCGCGTTGTGTGCCGGCTGCGTTCTTGCTCGAGCCGACCACGTCGCCCGCGCTGTTGATGCCGTAGCCGATGCTCTCGGTGCCGCCCAATGTTCCGAGATCGGTCATGACGCCATTGCTGTAACGGAAGGCGCGCTTCTGGCCGTTGGCGAGATTGGCCCAGCCGGTCACGTCACCGGCATCGCTCAGGCCCCAGGCTTCGCTGTTGATCCCGCCGAGGGTGCCTAGGTCGACTACGTTAAAACGCGGAGGCGCGGGCGCGTTCGTCACGTTAAGCAGGATGGTGGCCCCGCTTTGCTGCGCGCCGCTGGAGGCGAAAACGGTGACCGGGTAGCGATCGACTGGGGTGGTCGTGGAAGTCGTAATGGTCAGCGTGGTGGTGCCCCCGGCGCTGAGGGCGGCGGGATTGAACGACGCTGTGGCGCCGGGCGGCAAACCTTCGGCCCGGAAGGTGACGCTTTCAGTGAAGCCGCCAATCGGCGTGACGCTGATGTTGAAGCTGGCGTTGCTCCCCGGCGCGAAGGTCGCGAATGCCGGCGCAGCGCTCACGGAGTAATCCTGGTTAAAAGGATACCGCCGCAGGTTGATGCGGTAGGAGGCGTAGGGCGCTTCGTTCTGAAAAGCGGAGTAGGCGAAGATGGTGGAGCCATTGGCCGCCGCGAGCGCGGGCCGGCTTTCGCCGCGTGAGGCCGCGGCGGCGATGGGGAAGCCGTTCAGATCAAGGATCGCTCCGTTGAGATCAACGCGGGCGGCAAAGACATCGTCGACCGGTTGCAACGGATAGGAAAAGTTTCGGTGATCCACCCACGCGACCAGATATTGCGTGCCATCCCACGTGGCCCGGGCCAGAGACTGCTCGTTAGCCGCGCCGGAAATAAGAAGGCCGCTCGCGCTGTCGAGCAGGGTGCCATCGGCGTTGATCCGGCGCCCGAGGATGTTCCCGTTGTGCCAGACGACGAGAGCGGATCCGCCTGCGCTGGCGACATCCGGCGTTTTATGATTGCTCCCGCTCGAAATGCTAAAGACGCCGGGAGTGGTGCCGTTCGCTTCGACAAACGCGCCGTTGATCGAGGAGGCGGGATTGTCGTGGGTGGAATGCCGTTCCCACGCCACCAGCCAGCGATTCCCCACCGCCGCCACGCTCGCCGAGTAGGAAAAGTTGGTGCCGACCTGGAGCGGTGGATCGAGCACCACGCCCGCCGCGCTCACGCGCACGGCAAATGGGAAACGCTGCTGCGGATTGCTTGGCGCGTCATCGCTCACCACCAGAAAGGTGTCGGCTAATGCAGCCACCGCCGGACGCAAGCCGGGCATGACCGCGATCGGAGAAACATCGATCACGGTGCCATCCGCCAAAACCCGTTTCGCGTAAACCTGGCCGCGTCCCGCGTTCCCGCTCGTGTCGTCCCAAACCACGAGAAACTCCGAGCCGTTCCAGGCCACGTCGGGATTCGTCAGCGTAGTCGAGCCGCTCGCGAGGATGAGCGGCGTGAGATCGAGCGCGCGGCCTTTTGCGTCCAACCGCTGGGCCAGAATGCGTGCCTCGGTCGCCGTCTCGCTCACGTAGACTGTCAGGTAGCCGCTCCCGCCCGCGGCAATGCGCGACATCGGCTGATTCGGCGCCGCCAGACTAACGACTGCAAGAGGGCCGACTGCACCTGCGGCCGAAATACCGGCCGCCTGAATATCACCCGCGGCGGACCCGCTACCGGAAAAGTTCGTCCACACCATCTGTGCTCCGCCGTTCGTGGAAGGCGCGATCGCAGGCGTGAGTTGGCCGCCCACCGCGGCGCTCACCACGATGCCGTCCGGGTCGAGGACCGTGCCCGTGGGCGACACCCGGGTGGCGTAGAGATCGTCGTCGAAGAATGTCGCCTGCCGATTATACGCCGCGATGTAGTTCGTCCCGTCCCAACACACGTCCGGCCGGAAGGACGTGTAACCCGAAGTGGGCGTGAGCGTGATTCCGCTCGGGTCGAGCACGGTGCCGCTGTGCGAGACGCGGCTTCCCACCAAGGTGTGCGCGGCGGCGGTCCATTCCTCGGACCAAACCACGAAGAAAGCGTCGCCGTTCGTCGCCACTCTTGGTGCGGCCGCTTTCGTCGGGGAGTATTGATTAATCGTGAACACTCCGCCCAGCACATCGAGCGCCGGCGAAAGTCTCTCCGCACGCACCACCCAATTCGCGGAGCCATCCAGTTCCAGCCAGGTCATGAGATACTCGTCGCCGGCGAAAGCGAGATCGGCGGCCGAGGCGGCCGAGTTCGAAACGTCGCGGCGCAAACGTTTCCCGCCCGGATCGAGGATCGTGCCATTCGCGGCCACGCGGGCGCCGTCGATGGTGAAAATACCGGCCGCCACATCGAGACCACGCCAGGCTACGACCCAGTTCGTGCCATCGCTCGCGACCGTAAAGGCCACGGAGCCGTTGTCGGCCGCGGGCGCAGCGGCGAGAAGGAGCGGCGGATCGTCCAGAACGCGGCCATCGGGCGCCACCCGGGCGGCCATGATGTCGTAGGTATAACGATCGGTCGCGCGTTCCGTGGCCCAGGCCACGAGCCAGTTCTGTCCGTTCCAGCCGACCATCGGCGAAGATTGGTTGTAGCCCGCCTGCGAAATAACGATCGGCGTCGTATCGATCAGGTTGCCATTCGCGTCCAGGCGTGCGGCGTAGATATCCATCATCGTCCCCAACCCGGGGCCGGTGTAGGGCCCACCAAAGCCGGTGTTGACCAAGGCCGACCGCAGGTCCGTCCAGACGGCGAGATAACCGTTCCCGCCTTTCGCGATCTGAGGCACGTCCTGTCGCCGCACCGCAGGCGCCGCGGCGGTATCGCCTGGTAACGGAAGGAGCGGATTTGTCCTGCCCGCCAATCCAATGTTCGGCGCGCAAATGAGGAGGGCGAGTGCAGCCATCCCTGCCCCGAGAAAAACACGCCGTTTCCTGCTAGAGACTCCCGCCAGAATCGCTTTCATATAATAAGATATCGGCCGCCATGAAGCATCTGGCGGTTATCGGGCGCGAGCGTAAAAGAGTAACACCGTTGTTACTTTCGCTGGAACCGGTTCCGCCGGTGCCAATTCTCCAGGCGGTTGCGAGATGGGCGGCTCGACGTTAACGTGCGCGTCCGCCGGTTGCCCGGCGGTTTCTGTTTATGCTCACGATTCGCGATCTTCGAAAAACCATGGGCGGGCGGACTCTCTTTGAGAGCGCCAGCATGACGGTGAACTACGGCGAACGCGTCGCGCTTGTCGGACCGAATGGCGCGGGGAAATCGACGCTTTTTCACATCATCCTGAAGAACGACACGCCGGACGCGGGCACGGTGGAGCGGGACGAGTGGACGATGGTCGGCTATTTGCCGCAGGAGAGCGAAGCGGTGGGCGAGGAGACGGTGATGGATGTCGCCACGGGGCGGGCGGGCGAAGTGCCAGCTCTCGAGAAGCAACTGCACACGTTGGAAAAGGCCGGGACGGTGAGCGGGCCGGAATATTTGGAAGCGCATGCCAAGCACGAAGCGCTGACCGATCCGCAAGTGGACGCGAAGGCGAAGAAGATTTTGCGCGGGCTCGGTTATCGCGAATCAGATTTCGATCGGCCCGGCGAAAGAGATGAGCGGCGGCTGGGTGATGCGCGCGCATCTCGCGCGTCTTACTTGTGATGGAGCCAGATCTTCTTCTGCTCGACGAACCGACGAACCATCTCGATTTGCTCTCGCTCCTTTGGTTGCAGGATTATCTGAAGAATTACTCGGGCGCGCTTCTGCTCATTTCGCACGACCGGCAATTCATGGATGAAGTGGTGGAAAGCGTTTACGATATCGCAGACCAGAAGTTGGTCGGCTACACGGGCAACTACTCCGCCTTTCTCAGCCAGCGCGAGGCGAACTACGAGCAACAGCTCGCAGCCTACAACAACCAGCAAAAAGAGATCGCGCGGCTCCGCGAATTTTACGACCGCTTCCGGCAAGTCGCCTCCAAGGCTTCGCAAGCGATGAGCAAGCTGAAGCAGATCGAGCGCATGGAACTGATTGAGAAACCGCTTCCGGCCAAGAAGCCGTTCCGCTTCAACATTCCGCAGCCGCCGCGCGGCGGGCAGCGCGCAATTTCGCTCGAAGGAATTCATCAGGCCTACGGCAAACACAAAGTCTATCGCGGGCTCGATCTCACGATTGAACGCGGCGAGCGCACCGTCTTGGTCGGACCGAACGGCGCGGGAAAATCGACGCTCCTAAAAATTCTCGCGGGCGTGATTCCGTTCCAAAAGGGCGACCGCAATCTCGGCCACAACGCCAAGATCGGTTACTTCTCCCAGCACCGCGCTGATACGCTGGAGGCGAACAACACCGTGCTCCAGGAAGTGATGAACGCCGCGCCCACGCTCGCGGAAAACGAAGCGCGTGGCATTCTGGGTTCGTTCCTCTTCCGCAAAGACGACATCTATAAGAAGACCGGCATCCTGAGCGGCGGCGAAAAGAGCCGGCTGAACTTGATCAAGTTCCTCGTCGACCCGCCGAACCTTCTTTTGATGGACGAACCAACGACCCACCTCGACATCCACGCGGTCGAGTCGCTCATCCTCGCGCTCGCCGCCTACGAGGGCACGCTCGTCTTTATTTCCCACGACGTGCATTTCATCCGCAAGCTCGCGACCAAAGTCTTGCACGTGCACGCGGGCGAGGTCGCTCCCTATCCCGGCGGCTACGATTATTTCCTCGAAAAAAGCGGTGCGCTGGACGACGAACGCGCGGCGCTCACCGCCGGTTAGGTAGCGACTTCAGGACAAAATCGCCCGCCTTACAGCCAGCGGGGCAGAAATGTGCGATTCTCAGCGTTCATGCCGAAGACAAAATCCGTCGAAAAGAAATTCGCCACCCCTGCGGCCGAACATCTGGAGGTGCGTCGCTCCGGCATCCATGGGCGCGGGGTTTACGCGACTGCGCCAATCCGGAAAGGCGCGCGCATCATCGAGTACACCGGCCGCCATCTGCCATGGAAGATTGCGATGGATTTGCCGCCGCATCGCCCGGATGAGCCGTATCACACCTTTCTCTTCTCCCTCGATAACGGCGATGTGATCGACGCCGGCAAAGGTGGGAACAACGCCCGCTGGATCAACCACTCCTGCGACCCGAATTGCGAGACGAACGAAGAAGATAACCGAATCTTCGTCTACGCCTTGCGCGCGATCAGGTCGGGCGAGGAGTTGTTTTACGACTATAAGATTATCCCAGCCGAACGCCGGACGAAAAAGCTGGAGAAGGAATTCGCCTGTTTCTGCGGGACCGCCAAATGCCGGGGCACGATGTTGGAGCCCCCAGTTCGCCGGTCGCCCCGAAAAAAGACTCGGAAGAAGGCGAGCTGACGAGCCCCGGTCGACGGAGGGCGGGCGGCGCTGGACGGCGTTGGGGCTTGCGGCCTTATATCCGTCGTTAACTCCGCCCGATCCCTCAGCGATCAGCCTCGGCGGAAGCGACCAGCGCTCCCGTCCACCGTTCCGAGGCCGATCGCCCGTCGAAACGGAGGGATTACACCGGCATCGGAATCAGCCAGCAAAGCAAGACGGTGACGAGGATAGCGACGGCGAAGATGGTTCCAATTCTGTCCATATAATTTTATTAAGGCTAAGGTTTGATTTGCTCTCGCGAGCGTTCTAGTAATTCTTGTTTTTCTCACAATTGCGTCGCATTCGTCAATCGGATTTCTGTGCCGTTCGCGAAATTTTTTGGGTCGACCTGCGCACGGAGGCTCGGTTGCCGCCGTCTTTCTTGAAAAAGCCAATCGGCATGGGAATTCATAACTGCCTTGTCGAAGAAGCTGCAGCGTCGTCCGACGACACATTCTCTTTCCCCGTTCCGCGATAAATTTGTCCACGTCGCTGGTGAGATTCTGCGCGCTTTGATTGAGACGAGTGATCGACCGGAAAAGATCGATCATGTCTGGATCGACCTGCACGCGGGCGCGGCGGGGCTGCTTCGGCTTTCTCTCAGCACCTGCTCGCGCCAAAGCCTCGCTGCAGGCGTTGATCCGCGCGTCTGGATGGCTGTCGTGACATCACCGCGTGAGGTTTTGCCGACGGCCGGCGTCGAGCTGTCGAGTCCCCTTGATTACGCCAAAATCGAGGAGGCGCCGCCCTCCGCGTTCGCCCCGTATGAGCGCGAGACGCTGGAGCAATTGCTGATCGTGAAAGCGCGCCGTGCACGCTGGGCGGAAGCGTGGGGCGAGCTCTATCTCCGCGGCCATGTCGGTTTGCATCAGATTCACAGCCGTCGGGCCAGTCTGGCGGTGCCGACCGATCACATCGGAGAGGATGGCGCGCTCAGATTCTATTACGACACAGGCGACCCTTGCGAATTGCTGCTCTTCAAATTTGCCGGCCAGCCATGAGTCGTTCGTAGATCGCTTCGTAGCGGGGGACAATCGCTGCGGCGGTAAAGCGCATCAGCGCATCCTGCCTTCCAGCCTCGCCCAACTTTCGCGCCAGCGCGGGCGAATCAGCCAGCCGATCTAAGGCGGCGGCCAACGCCGCGATCTCGCCAAACGGCGCGAGCAGGCTGGTCTCGTTCTCGATCACCACTTCGGGAATCCCGCCCACCCGAAATGCGGCGACCGGTTTGCCGTAGGCCAGCGTCTCCAGAATGCTGAGGCAGAAACTCTCGCTCTCCGAGGTGTAAAGTCCGGCGTCGGAGGCCGCCAAGTAATCCTCCACGCTGGCAACGTGCTCGCGCACGAGGACGCGTTCGCGCAGACGCAATTCGTCTAACAAGTCGTGATACGGCGCGAAAGGGCCGCCCGCGAGAAGCAGGAGCCGAGCGGGTCGCGAGCTGCGCATGGCGGCGAAAGTGCGCAGGAGCAGGTCGATCCGTTTCGGCGCCCGCATATTTGAAGTGTGAACGATAAGGAACTCGTCGTCGCTCAGCCCCAGCTCGCGCCGAACCTTGGCTCGATCGCGCAGAGGCGGCGCGGGGTTGAAAAAGTTAGGCACCACTTCCACCGCGCGCGTGAGATCGAATGTGGCCAGCGTTTCCTGGCGCAGACTTTCCGAGACGGTCGTGACCGCGTCCGATTCTGAGAGCGCGTGCTCGATCGCTTCGCGATAACTGGGATCCTGTCCGAGCAGCGTCGTATCCGTGCCGTGCAAAGTCGTCACGATCCTGGGCGCGAGCGTGCCGCTCCGGCGAAGCATTTGTACCGCGAGATAGGCGGCAGTGGCGTGCGGCACCGCGTAGTGGACATGAAAAATATCGAGCCCATCCCGGCGTGCCACTTCTGCCATCTTCACCGCCAGCGGCAGGGTGTAATCGGGATAACGAAAGAGGTTGTATTCGTTCACCCGCACCTCATGAAAAGAAATGCGCGGCTGCGCCAGATCGAGCCGGACCGGTTTCGAAGAGCTAAAGAAATGCAGCTCATGCCCGCGCCGGGCCAGCTCCGAGCCGAGGGCAGTGGCGAGGATGCCGCTCCCGCCGATCAACGGGTAACAGGTGATGCCAATCTTGAGCGCGCGGGTGGTTTCCACAGGAAGAGGTTGGCTAATCAAAACAACCTGACGGAAGCCGGGAGATCGCTCAGCGTTTCGAGCAGAAAATCATCGCTTGGGAAAAGCGCCTGCGCGTATTCCACGCCTGCTTCCAGCCCGAGCAGACGGGCGCGGGCGGTTTGCAATTCGAGGTAACGCCGGGTGCGCAGTTGCGTCCGATGGCATTCCATTAGGCGCAGCCACGCTTCGAAGTGGGCCGAGATATCTACGCGCAAGATCGGACTGCTCCGCACCGGCTCGGCGCCCGGCGTGACGGCGTAGCCAAGATGATGCGTGAGGCGATGCGGCGGTAGGTCGCGCAATTCCTCCAGGCCGCCGTAACGCGCGAAACGAGCCGCGTCCATGCAGAGCCGGCTGACGATGGCGTGGTCCGGGTGCTGATCAGTTGTGCCAGTCGGAGAAAGTAGAATATCCGGCCGCACGGTGCGGATCTGAAGCGCGACCAGCAACGCGTTCGCGCGGCTCGCTTCCAGGTGGCAATCGCCGCCCATTTCGAGAAACATCAGCGACGCGCCCAGCATTTCCGCAGCCGCCCGCGCTTCCGCTTCCCGCTCCGCTGGCGTGCCGTTACTGGCCGCTTCTCCGCGCGAGCAAACGCTCAGAAAAATCTCGCTCCCGCGCGCCACTTCCTTGAGCAGCACACCACCGCAGCCGAATTCGATATCGTCCGGATGCGCGCCCAGCGCGAGAATGCGCGGCGCTTTCCGTTCGCTATCGCTGGCCGTGTCGGTGCCCATCCCGGACGATCCACTGGAGGTGGTCGATGAGCGAGTCGATCTTCGGCAGATCTTTGCGGGCTCCCGTTTTCCGTTTGGTCACAACGCCATTGCGGCCGCTGGTTCCGCGCCCGCGGCCGAAGCCGTCACGGCCTGGCTCTGGTAATGCACCAGCTCGATCGCGCCGCTCGCGTCTTCCACCAGGGCGGTGCAGCTCTCCACCCAGTCGCCGGAGTTGTAGTAGGTGACTCCGGCGATTTCGCGAATAGCCGCGCTATGGATGTGACCGCAGAGCACGCCGTGCACGGAATGCTTCTCCGCGTAGTGGACGATCGCGCGCTCGAATTCGCCGATGAAACTGACCGCGTCCTTCACTCGCTTTTTCACATAAGCGCTGAGCGACCAGTAGCCGAACCCGAAGCGGCGCCGGACGAAATTGATCGCTGGATTAAGCGCGAGCAAAAACTGGTAACCGAGGTCGCCCGCGAAGGCGAGCCAGCGCACGTTTTGCACGACGGTATCCAGTTCGTGTCCGTGCAGGACGAGGAGGCGGCGGCCATCCGCCGTGAGGTGGATCGCCTGCGGCGTGATGGTGATGTTGCCGTAATCGCCCAGGAACCCCGAGACGAACTCATCGTGGTTGCCCGGGATGTAGATGACGCGCGTGCCTTTGCGCGCTTTGCGCAGGATCTTTTGGATGACGTCGTT
The DNA here is from genome assembly GCA_963788065.1 of uncultured Verrucomicrobiae bacterium. Lineage (GTDB taxonomy): Bacteria > Verrucomicrobiota > Verrucomicrobiia > Chthoniobacterales > UBA10450 > JACCTI01. The sequence continues at coordinate 293,536 of CAWBFF010000008.1, read as the reverse complement.
GTGCGTCTGCGGCCAATAGACGCCGCGCCGCAATTGCCAGACATCGATCAGATCGCCGACCACGTAGAGCGTCTCGCAATCGTGGTCGCGCAGAAATTCCAGGAGCGGCCCGGCGTTGCTGCTTCGCGTGCCGAGATGCACATCGGAAATCCACGCCGTGCGCACCTGCCGGCTGCGCGGGGCGCGCACCACGCGGACGGGTTTCATTCGGGGTGGTTCGGCGAGGAGCGGCATTGCAGTCGGGAGCAAATTACAGGGCTGCCGCAGCCACCGACAAAGGCAGTTTTGTGACGTTTCCGTGACGGACCGGAGACGACGCCGCGATCTCCCGCGCCGCTCACATGGCGCGTCTAAAGATCGTCCGGTGGCGGCGGCAGGCGCTGGCGCCGCCCACGGCGGTGGAGACCGCGCTCGTGACGTTTCTTTAACTGCTCCAGCTTCGCCGTTTGCTCCGGCGTGAGGTGGCGCGCGAGTTCGCGGTGCGATTCCTCCATCGTTTGCGCGACGCGCTGGCCGGTCTCGGCTCGGATGGTTTGCAGGCGCTGCGTCATGTCGCGCAGGATTGGATCGACCGCCTGCTGTTGCTCAGGCGTGAGGTTCAGCGCCTGCACCAGATGAGTCCGCATCCGCTCGCCCATCATCCGTCCGTGCCGCTCGGAGAACGCGCGCCGCGCGTGCCATGCGCCCACGAAAACTCCGGTGGCGGCGCCTGCCAGAAACACGAGGACAAGGCCGAGCGCGATCCGCCATTGCAAGGCACGCATCATGGGAAAACGTTGGCCTCGATCGCGGTATCGGCGATCGCATAGACGTTCGAGAGCGGCTCGCTCAAGTCGTCGTTCTCCGTCATCTGCCAATAAGCGGCGCTGCTGGCGAAGGCCGCCACGACGACGGCGCCGAGCGCGACCCGTTGCAGAAAACGGGCGAGCTGCCGGCTCTCGCTTCGTGCGGGCAGACCGGCGGCGCGCGCCAGCGCGACCACGCGGGTGGCGAAGCCGTAGGGCATCTCCGGCGGCGGTTCCGGAGCCTGCGCGGCGGACTGGAGGAGGCGGTCGAGAGCACGATCACGCATGGCTTTCTCCCTCTGATAGCCGACTGAGCTGCCGTTTCAATTTTTGCCGGGCCCGAAAGGCGCGCACCTTGACCAGCGGCTGGCTCCAGCCGGTGAGGCGCGCGATTTCGCTAATCGATTTCTGCTGGAGATGGAGGAGATCGATCACGAGACGTTCCGCTGGTTTCAGCGCGGTTAACAAATGCGCGACCAGATCGCGCGAGGCCAGCTGTTCATCGGCGCCGGCGGCTTCCGTGGTCGCGGCCAGATTATCCACCACCGCGGCTTGTTCTTCGCTCAGGTCGGCCCGGCGCAATTCCGGCCGCGCCTTTTCCGCCGCGATCGCGTTCAGGCAGGTGTTGATCGCGATGCGCGAGAGCCAATGCTCGAGTGGCACGGCACCCGAGTATTGCGGCAGTTTCTGAAACATCTTGATAAAAATCATCTGGCAAAGGTCTTCTTCCGCAGCGCGCACGGGGCGATGGGAGCGGACCAGCTTGGCGACAAAGGGATAAAGATGCCGCACCAGTTCGCGCGCGGCAGCATCATCATCCCGGAGCGCCGCCGCGACCAAGGCGGACACGTCGGGATCGTCAGCCATCTCCTCCACATTGTCTCCACACTGTCGGATATGACAGCCTCGGTTGCGTTTCGGTTACAGAAAAAATCTTTTGTAACCGGCCGCCGCTCCGTCCGGTCATTCTCCGTAACAGCGCACTGAAGCGCTCCAGTAACCAAACAGAAGAAAAACTATGAATCGAAAACTACTGACATTAATCACCGCGAGCGCGCTCGCGCTCGGCGGCGGCAGCATGCTCCAGGCGAAAGAGCCGGGCGATGGCGGTGGCCGGCATGGACGCGGCCACGGCGGCGGTCGTGGCAAGATGGGGATGGAGCATCTAACAAAGAAGCTCGATCTGACGCCGCAACAGGAAGCGCAGGTCAAACCCATCCTGGAAGAAACCAAACCGCAGCTCCAGGCCATCCATAAAGAGGCGATGGAAAAATCCCGCGCCGTGATGGAAGCGAGCATGACGAAGATCCGCCCGCTCCTGACCGCGGAACAACAGGCCAAACTCGACAAGATGAAGGCGGCCCACGAAAAGATGCGGGAAGCCCGCCAGGAAATGCGCGACGCGCAGGCTGACTAAAGCGGCCCGCAAAATCGTTGCAGCAAGAGTGGCGGAAGCGGAAAGCTTCCGCCGCTTTTTGTTTTATGGAGCGCAGCGCGGCGCCTCTAAACCGGGTTAGTTGCCGATCTGAAGCTGGGACATTTCTCCCTGCAATTTCTCCTGCCGCTCGTGCAAGGTTTGGAGCCGCAACTTCCAACGGTGCAACTGAATGCTGAGCTGGTTGATGTAACCGGTGATCTCGGTTCGCTGCGACTCGTTTTCTTTCAGCTGATGTTGCAGCTCGGACAGGCGCACGGTGTCTTCGGGCGGCGCGACTTCGGCCGGAGCCGGCGCGGGCACGGTGGTGGCCTGGCCGCACTTCTGGCAGGACAAAGTCACGCCCGCGGCGGCGGCATCGACCACGAACGAAGTCGCGCAATGGACGCAGGCGAAAATGATGTCGCGCCCGGGCGGCGCGTCGGCCGGCGGAGCGTTGCTGATCGTTTGCATCGCGGTTCGAGATAGCAGGAGACATACCGCGCTGCCGCGGCGCATTAGTGTTTGTCGAGGCGAACCCGCTCCGTTATCTATCGAGAATGTTCAGCCTGACGATGCTGGGGAGTGGGAGCGCGGGAAACGCGGCTCTTCTCGCGACCGATCATTGCCGGCTTTTGATCGATGGCGGCTTGAGCGCGCGCCAGCTCGTGCTTCGCCTCGAACTTTGCGGGGTGCGGCCGGAGCAACTCGATGGCGTTCTCCTCACGCACGAACATGGCGATCACATTTGCGGGCTGGAAGTGCTCTGCCGGAAATTCGATCTCCCGATCTATTGCAACGCGCTCACCGCGGAGGCAATCCGCTGCGGACCGCTCCCGGGTCACCGGCATTGGCGGCTCTTCCGCACCGGCGCGGAGTTCTCGATTTGTGACATCACGGTCCAGACTTTTCCGGTGCCGCACGACGCGGTGGAGCCGGTCGGTTACGCTTTTCATGCCGGGCGCGCTGGGCTTGGGTTTCTGACCGATCTCGGTTACGCGACCAAGATGCTGGTGGAACGGTTGCGCGAGGTGCAGACGCTCGTGATCGAGACCAATCACGACGAGAAAATGCTCCAGGCCTGCCCGCATCGGCCCTGGCCGGTGAAGCAACGCATCATGTCGCGTCACGGCCATCTTTCCAATGCCGCTGCGGCCAGCGTGCTCGAGCAATTGTTGCCCGGGAAAATCGAGCGCGTGGTGCTCGGACATCTGAGCCGGGATTGCAATACGCCCTGCGCTCGCGCAGGAAACGATCGGCGCCCTGCTCGCCCGGGTGGAGCGGACTGATGTGGAAGTGTTCTGCGCCGAGCAACGCACCATCAGCAGTCGGTTCCGGATCGGCGAGACGCGCGGTGGCGCGTTCCAGCCCACTTTCGATCATCTTTTCTTCGAGACCACGGCACCGCCCGAGCTGGCGACCGCGCCTCTGGCCCTCTAAGCGCGTAAGAATCCGCTCGCAGAAACGCGCGGATTCCGTGATTTGTCTCGCCATGCATTTGTCGCCCGAGACTCGACTGGCCGGTATCCTGACCCCGCTCTTCGCGCTGCGCACGGAAGACGATCTCGGGATCGGCGACCTCGCCGGGCTGCGGCAGTTTGTGGATTGGGCGGCCAGCGCCGGGTTCCGGCTGGTGCAACTTTTGCCGATCAACGAAACCGGCGGCGACAACAGCCCCTACAACGCGATCAGCGCGCTCGCGCTGGAACCGAACACGCTCGAGCTCGTCCCGGGCACGCCGGTGGATCTGACCCAGGCCGATTACGACGACGTCCTGGCGAATTACAACTTGCGCAAGCTGCGCGCGGGCAGCGTCAAATACGACAAGGTGCGCCCGCTCAAACGCGCCTTATTGGAAAAGGCTTTCGCGCGTTTCCGGGTCCGCGCACGCGAGGACGCCGCGGCCGCACGGTCGTTAGCCGATTTCTGCGCGGAGGAGAAATCGTGGTTGGATGATTATGTCTTTTTCCGCGCGCTCATGGAAGAAAACGGCGGGAGCGAAGCGTGGGATCTCTGGCCGGACACGCAGCGCTCGGTCGCCGCGGCGCGCGCCTGGCGGGACGCGCTGCCGGCAGAGGACGCCGCCCGCTTCGCCGAGCGGGAAGATTATTTTCGCTATGTGCAATGGATCGCCTACGAGCAGTGGCGGGCAGCCAAAGCATACGCGGAACAGCGTGGCGTGGCCCTCATGGGCGACATCCCGTTTGGGGTCAGCTACTACAGCGCCGATGTGTTTTCGCAGCCGGAGATTTTCGCGCTCGAATGGTCGGGCGGCGCGCCGCCCGAGCCGTACTTTTTGGAAGATGAGTTCACACAGAAATGGGGGCAGAACTGGGGGATCCCGCTCTACGATTGGGCGGCGATGCGGGCGGACGACTTTGCCTGGTGGCGGCGGCGCATTCGCGCAGTGCACCATATCTTTCATGTCTTCCGGATCGATCACGTCCTCGGCTTTTACCGGATCTATGCCTTTCCGTGGCGCCCGCAGCGGAACGCGGAGTTTCTCCCTTTGACCTTGGAGGAAATGCTTCACACGACCCGCGGGCTCCGGCCGCATTTTGCGCCGCGCGACGATGAAGCGGCGGAAAACGCGGAGGCAAATCGGCGGGAGGGCGAAGCGTATTTGCGTGTCGTGCTGGAGGCGGCGGGCGATACGCGTTTGGTCGGCGAAGATCTGGGGACTGTGCCGCCGTACGTGCGGCCAAGTTTGCATGCGCTCGGGATTGCTGGGTTCAAGATTCCGCAGTGGGAGACCACGGCCGACAAAGTGCCGGTGCCAGGAGACCAATATGAGCGCCTGTCGGTCGCGACCTATGCCACGCACGATCACCAACCGCTGCGCGCGACCTGGGAGAACGCCCTAGCGGAAGAGGACAGCCCGCAGCGCGCTCAGGCGCGTGAGGACGTGCGGCGGATGGCGCAGTTCGCCGGGATCACGACCCTGAGCGCGCAACCCGATTACGAACGCGAATTTTATCCGGCTGCTTTGGAGGCGCTCTTCCGCTCGGAAGCCTGGATGGCTGTGGTCATGATCACCGATCTGCTTGCGCGCAAAGATCGGTTCAACGTCCCGGGCACCGCGGCGGATTCAAATTGGAGCCGGCGCCTGCATCTGACGGTCGCGCGTTTGCAATCGAGCCCGACGGTGCGGAAGCGGATAAAGTTGATCCGCGAGTTGATCGAGAAAACGGGACGGCTCGGCGTTTGAATCTCGCCGCGAGAGAAGCGCGCCGAAAATCGCGGTTTCATCCGCGAACATCCGTGGCTAAATGTTTCGGATGAAATCTCCGATCAAAATCGCGGTCACCGGCGGTGCCGGCCAAATCGGCTACTCCCTCCTCTTTCGGGTCGCTTCCGGCGCCATCTTCGGACCCGAGCAGCCGGTGCAGTTGCATTTGATCGAGATCCCGGCCGCGCTCGACGCGCTCAAGGGCGTGGTGATGGAGCTGGATGATTGCGCCTTCCCATTGCTCAAGGGCGTGGTCGCGACCGCCGATTTGAACGAAGGCTTTAAGGATGTGAACTGGGCGCTGCTCGTCGGGAGCGTGCCGCGGAAAGCCGGGATGGAACGCGGCGACTTGTTAGGCATCAACGGCAAAATCTTCACCGGCCAGGGGCAGGCGATCGAGAAAAACGCCGCGAGCGATGTGCGCGTGCTCGTGGTGGGAAATCCTTGCAACACCAATTGCCTGATCGCGATGAACAACGCGCCCGGCGTGCCGCGCGACCGCTGGTTCGCCATGACGCGGCTGGACGAGAACCGCGCCAAAGCGCAGCTCGCGCAGAAAGCCGGCGTGGCGGTGACCGAGGTGACGAACATGACCATTTGGGGCAACCATTCCGCGACGCAATACCCGGATTTTTACAACGCCAAGATCGGCGGCAAATCGGCCGCGGACGTGATCGGCGACGAGAGCTGGCTGAAGGACACGTTCATTCCCACGGTGCAAAAGCGCGGCGCGGAAATCATCAAAGCCCGCGGGCTTTCCTCCGCTGGCTCCGCGGCCAACGCCATCATCGACACCGTCCGCAGCCTAACGACCGAGACGCCGGCGAACGATTGGCATAGCGTGGCCGTTTGCTCCGACGGCAGTTACGGCGTCGAGAAAGGCTTGATTGCTTCCTTCCCCATCCGCAGCAAGGGCGACAAATGGGAAATCGTGCAAGGCGTGGAGCTGAACGAGTTCAGCCGCGGAAAAGTGGACGCATCGGTCGCGGAGCTGGCGGAAGAAAAATCGCTGGTGAGCGATTTGCTCCCGAAGTAAAACGGCACGCTGGCGCGCGGATTCAGCTGACCAACTCGGTGCCGGTTAACCGGCTGAAGGCTTCGCGATACTTGGCCGACGTTCTCTCGATCACATCGGTCGGCAGCGTAGGGCCGGGCGGTGTCTTGTCCCAAGCGAGCGTCTCCAGATAATCGCGCACGAATTGCTTATCGTAGCTCGGCGGGCTTTGCCCGGTGACGTAGCTGTCGGCCGGCCAGAAGCGCGAGGAGTCGGGCGTAAGGCATTCGTCGATTAAAAGGAGCTCGCCGCGGTCGCGCCCGAATTCGAATTTCGTGTCGGCCACGATGATGCCGCAGTCCGCGGCGTGTTGTTTTCCCGCGCGATAAATTTGCAGACTCCGATCGCGCACCTGCGCGGCCAACGGTTCGCCTAACATCTCGCAGCATTCCGCCCAGGTGATGTTGATGTCGTGCCCGCTCTCGCTTTTCGTCGAGGGCGTGAAGAGCGGCTCGGGCAACTCGGAGGCGAGCTCCAGCCCTTCGGGCATGGGATGGCCTCCGACCATTCCGCTTTCCTGGTATTCCTTCCAACCCGAACCGGCGAGGTAGCCGCGCACGACGCATTCCACCGGCAACGGCTCGGTCTTGCGCACGATCATGGAACGATGCGCCAGCTGCTCCTCGAACGGGCGCAGCGCCTCGGGCAGCTCCAGTTGCGACGCGATCATGTGGTTGGGCGTAAAAGTGAAACGCTGAAACCAAAACGCGGAGATCTGATTCAGGACCGCGCCCTTGTCCGGAATGGGGTCGGGCAGGATGACATCGAAGGCCGATAGGCGATCGGTCACGACGAAGAGGAGCGTTTCGCCAAGATCGAAAACCTCGCGCACTTTGCCGCTGCGAAGTTTGGGGAGCGGGAGATCGAGGGTGGTGAGCGGCGCCACGAGGAGAAGGTTGAACGCCGAACGCAGAACGTTCAACGCCGAATTGCAGCAGCTTTTCGTTCGACGTTGGGCATGGAGCGTTCGACCTTCGGCGTTCCCCCTTCTGCTCATGGCTGGCCTCATCATCAAACCTCGCGCTCGCATCCTGCACGGACACGATTGGGTTTTTTCCGGCGAAGTGCTGAAGGCTTTCGGTCAGCCCGTGGATGGCGACATCATCTCGCTGAAGGACGGGAAGGATAAGCTGCTCGGAAGCGCGATCTATAACAGCCAATCGCAAATTGTGGCCCGGCGTTTTTCCCGGCGGCGCCAGGATCTCGATCTGGACTTTTTTCAAAGGCGCATCGCGCAGGCGGTGGAGTATCGCACCCGGCGCGGAGTGGATCTGCGCCTGTGCCGCCTGGTTTGGAGCGAGAGCGATGGGCTGCCGGGTGTGATCGTGGATCGCTACGGCGACGACCTGGTGCTGCAAACGCTCACCCTGGCGATGGATCAACGGAAGGCGCTGCTCGTGGAAGCGCTGCGCAGCCTCGCGCCGCGCTCCATCATCGAGCGCAACGACGCGCCCGTTCGACGTGCGGAAGGTTTGGAGTTGGTCACGAGCGTGCTTCTAGGCGAGCCGCCTAACGAGAGCCTAATCGAGATCGGCGGGCTCCGTTTCATGCTCGACCTGCGGAACGCGCAGAAGACCGGCTTTTATCTCGATCAATCGCCGCATTACGCCGCCGTCGCCGCGCACGCGTCGGGCCGGCGGGTGCTCGATTGTTTTACGAATCAAGGCGGCTTCGCGCTCGCCTGCGCTCGAGCTGGCGCGGCGATGGTGATCGGCGTAGAGGCGAGCGGCGACAGCCTGGCCGCCGCGCGCGCGAACGCGGAGCGGAATGGCGTGAAGGTCAATTGGGTCGAACAGGACGTCTTCGAGTTCCTGCGTGCAGCCGAAAAAGCGGAGGCGCAGTACGACGTCATCATCCTCGATCCGCCGTCGTTCACGAAAACGAAGGGCGGCCTGCATGGCGCGATGCGCGGCTATCGCGAGCTGCACGTGCGCGCGTTTAAGCTCCTCTCGAAGGATGGCGTGCTCGCCACTTTCTCCTGTTCCCATCATGTGAGCGAGGCTGCCTTCGCGGAAACCATCACCGACGCGCTGGTCGATGCGCGCCGCTCGGCGCGCCGCTTACGACGTTTCGAGCAGGCGCCCGATCATCCCGTGCTGCCGACGTTACCGGAAACGGAATACTTCAAGGGCGTGCTGCTCGAGATGATGCCGGGCCGCTAAACGACGCACCTGGATAGGAGCGCGCGCGGAAAGTGGTGGAATTTCCGGGTTGGAAGTCTTATATCCAGCGCAGAGAAAATGCCGACGCATGCGCGCCGCGGCGATCTTAGAATAATTCCATGGCCGAACGAATCCGACCGATCGAACAGATGCTGGAGTTAAGCGAAGAGGAGGCGAACTCGACCGAGCATCTGGATTCCCAGGTGCAGAAGGCCCAGGAGCAACTCCTCCAGCTCAAACGACAGCAGGAGCAGATCGAGAAACAAAAGCGCGAGCTGGAAGAATTAAGCCGGCGCCAGGAGGAGCTTGACCACGGCCGGGCGGAAATGTCGGACAAGCTGACGCGTTCGCTCGTCGTCCTGGAACGTGAAGCTTACGACACGCAAAAAAAGCTGGAGCAGATTCGCGCCACGCGGGAGAGCTTCGAGCAGCATCTCGGACTCCTCGAATCGATCGATCCCAAGAGTTGGAACCCGGCGGAATTGCATAAAGAGCTGAGCCGCGCGCTCAGCACGGTGGATGATGCGCGCGCGGAATTTTCCCAGCAACGCAGCCGTTTAACGGCCACCACGACCGATGACTCCGGCGAGGTCACCTTGCCCGATCCCGCGAGCGACGGCGCGCTCGGCAGCGCCAATGGCTTCATGCAATGGATGCAGATTGGCCTCGCGCTGACGCTGCCGCTAATGGTTTTCGGACTCGTCGCGCTGATTTTCTTCCTTTGGTTCGCTGCCCGCGTTCCGTAGCCACGCATGCGCCGTCGTCCGTCGAAATCGGGAACACCGCTGACTGAGAAGCAGCGGGAGCTGGCCCGGCGCGAACAGAAGGTGCGCGACGAGATGCAACAACTCGAGCGCGTGATCGCGGATGCGCCGCGCAAGGCGGAGGAGACAAATCGCCGACGCCGCGAGGAACTGCTCGCGCGCGCCACCGAAGGAAGCAGCCGGCTCGATGTCTCGATCGCGCTGCAGGACAAACGCTTCGGCGGGCTCGATCAATTTAGCGGACGCCGGCGTTCGCTCCGGAAAGAACGCCGCGAGGGCCGGATCATTTTTCTCGTGCTCGTGATTGCGCTCGCCGCCGCCGTCCTCTGGCTGGTGAGTCATCTCCGGTTTTAAGCGCGCGCGCGGATGCGAGCCGGCTCCGCCGCTTTTTGCGTTGTGAGCCACGCGGTCTTGGCGAATCTCTTTCCCATGGCCAATTCCGATCTCGACGTCGCGCGCGTCGCGCATCTCGCCCGCGTGCAGTTGAGCGCGGAGGAGGCGCAACTTTTTCAGGAGCAACTCGCGCACGTCCTGGAGTATGCGGATCAGTTGCGCGCGGTGGATGTCAGCGGCGTGGAGGGCTCGGCTCACGCTGATCCGATCTTCAACGTCTTCCGCGACGATGAAGCGCGCGCCGGGTTCACGACCGAGGAAGCGCTGCACAACGCGCCGCAAACCGCGCGCGATCTTTTCCTGGTCACGAAAGTGATGGAATGACGGCGGCCGCTTTGTCCGCACTCGGGGTGGCGGAGTTGCAGGCGCGGCTGCGTGCCGGCGACGTCGCGCCCGCGGAGGTCCTGGAAGCAGCCCACGCGCGCATCGCCGAAGTGGACCCCGAGATCGGCGCTTATCTTTCGCGCGATCTGCCGGCCGCGTTGCTGCTCGCAGCCAAAGTCGATCTCAACCTCCCGCTCGGCGGCGTGCCGATCGCGATCAAGGACAACATCAGCGTTGCCGGTCAGCTATGCACCTGCGCCTCGCGCATGCTGGAGAATTATCGCGCGCCCTACGATGCCACCGTCATCCGCAAGCTGGTCGCGGCGGGCGCGATCCCGTTTGGCAAAACCAATCTTGACGAGTTCGCCATGGGATCGTCGACCGAGAATTCCTGCGTGCGCACGACGTTAAATCCATGGGATCGCTCGCGCGTGGCTGGCGGATCGAGCGGCGGTTCCGCGGCGGCGGTCGCGTCCGGTCAGGCCTGCGCTGCGCTCGGCAGCGACACCGGCGGCTCTGTTCGGCAACCGGCGGGCTTCTGTGGCGTAGTCGGCGTGAAGCCGACCTATGGCCGCGTCTCACGTTTCGGCTTGGTCGCCTTCGCGTCGTCCTTCGATCAGATCGGGCCGATCACGCACAACGTGCGCGACGCGGCGCTCCTCCTGAACGTTATCGCCGGACACGACCCGCACGATTCCACCAGCCTGGAGGAGCCGGTGCCCGATTTCAGCGCGCGGTTGGGCGAAGATTTGCGCGGAGTTCGGCTGGGCGTGGTCAAAGAATTTGCCTCGCACGGAATCGCTCCTGCGGTCACGGCTGCGGTTCAAGCGGCGGTCGAGCAATGCGCGGCGCTGGGGGCCGAGATCGTGGAGGTTTCGCTCCCGCACACGGATTACGCGGTGGCGGTTTACTACATCCTCGCGACTGCGGAAGCGTCGGCCAACCTGGCGCGTTTCGATGGTGTGCGATACGGCCATCGCGCCGCGAAACCGCAGAGCTTGCGCGATCATTACGAACGGACGCGTGCGGAAGGTTTCGGCGCGGAAGTAAAACGCCGCATCATCCTCGGCACCTACGCGCTCAGCTCCGGTTATTACGATGCCTACTATTTGCGCGCGCAGAAAGTGCGGGAGTTGATCAGGCGCGATTTCGCGGCGGCTTGGCAAAAGGTGGACGCGCTCATCACACCGACTGCGCCCACGCCAGCGTTCAAGGTCGGCGCGCATCAGGCCGATCCATTGCAGATGTATCTGGCCGATATTTTCACCATCTCGGCCAATCTCACGGGAACGTGCGCGCTCAGTCTGCCCTGCGGGTTCTCCGAGGAGGAAGACGGCGCGCGCTTACCGATCGGGTTGCAGTTCATCGGGCGCCCGCTGGAGGAAGCGCAACTGCTCCAGATCGCGCACGCCTACGAGCAAAGCACCGCGTGGCATCAGCAGCGCCCGCCCGTGTGGCCTCGTTAGGCCGGATTATGGAAGGAGCCAAGTCCGACGCCCAGTTCCGGTTCGCGCTCTGGCTCTTCGGGTTCGTCCTGCTGGTTTTTTCCACCATTCCGATCGTCAACGTCTTCATCGGCGAAAGCATCAAAGACAACCAGGTCTGGTTCGATACCGGCCAGCAAATCCTGCGTGGCGAGGCCATCTATCCCGGGCCTAACGAGAAGTTTCCCTTTATGTATCCGCCCACGGCCGCGCTCCTGCTTGCGCCCGTCACTCTGCTCGGCCGTGCCGGTGTCGTGATCGCGCTTGTTCTGCTCAACGTGGTCGCGTGGTGCGCCAGCATTCTCCTCTCTGTGCGGCTGGCGACGGGCAGTTGGCGACGGCAACATCTCCTCCTCTACGCCATCCCGAGCGTGCTCATCAGCGTCTATGCGTGGAGCAATTTCCATCTCGCCCAACCCAGCCTCCTTCTGCTCGCGCTCATGCTGGGCGGGTTCGTCGCGCTGCAGACGGGGCGGGATTGGCTGGCCGGCGGCTTGTTTGCGTTCGCGGCCGCGGTGAAGGCTTTCCCGGTCGTCGCGCTTGTTTACCTAATCTATCGCCGCTGCTGGCTCGCGGCCGCGGCGCTTGTGCTCACGCTCGTTTTTTTGCTCCTTGTCCTGCCTGTGCCTTTTCGCGGTTGGTCACAGGCGCGTTCCGATCTGACCCGCTGGACCAATGGGATGCTCTTGAAATACGACACCGCCGGCGTGGCGCAGCGGCCTGGGCGAAGCAATTCCTGGAAGAACCAATCCATCGTCGGCGTGGCCAATCGCCTGCTCCGGCGCGTCGATGCAGATGACAGCTATGCCGTGCACGCGCCGGTTTACGTCAACCTGGTGAACCTCCGCTTCGCCACTGTGAACGGCATCCTCTTCGGCGCGGCGCTCTCTCTTGGCTTGCTCTACCTCGCGGTGCTGCCCGCGCGCGCGGCGCGGACGAGCGAGACGGATGCGCTGGAGTTCGCGCTCTTCATCCTGCTTCTGCTTGTCTTCACTCCGCTCGCCTTCGGGTATCTCTTCGCCTGTCTCCTGTTCCCCTTCACTGTCGTGGTGGAACGCTGTTTGCGCGGAGCGCGGCGGCGTCTGCTGTTGAGCGTCAGCGTTTCGGTTTTCTTACTCGCGCTCACGGTGCCATTCCAAAAAACAGCCCAGCTCTACGGCAACACGCTTGCCGCCACCCTTATCCTTTTCTTCGCGTTGGCGCTCGAGCTGTGGGAGACCAAACGTTCCTCTCCGCGGGTCGGCTAATTTTCGCGGTGTCGAAAGACAACCCGCGCCGCCGCCGCCAGCCAACGCATGCCGAAAACCAAGGCCACGCCCAGGCTCATCTTCGAAGTCCCGCGCGCCCGGTCGCGGAAAGCGATCGGAATCTCCCGCACGCGGAAGCCGCGGCCGCCATGCACGATCGCTTCGAACGCGATCTTAAATCCCGTGGCCTTGGGAGTGAGCGCCAGCAGACGCGTGCGGCCAATGGCAAAGAAGCCGCACATCGAATCGTGCACGCCGGTGAGCGGATAGGCCATCGCCGCCGCGGTGCGCGACATGATGCGCCGATAGACTGGCCACCCCGGCGTGGTCCCGCCTTTCACATAGCGGCTCCCGACGACCATATCGGCGGCGCCCTGCAAAAGCGGTGCGAGTAGATGCGGAATCTCGCTCGCTGGATGGCTAAGGTCCGCATCCATCACGACCAAAAAATCCGCCTGCGCGGCGTGCGCTCCAGCGATGACCGCGCCCGATAAACCCAAGGTCGGCTCCGTCCGTTCGAGCAAACGCACCGGAAACGACGCGCTTAATTCGCGGACGCGCACCGGAGTTCCATCGGTCGAGCCATCGTCCACGATCACGATCTCGGCGCACTCCGGCAGGTGCTGCATGATCTGGCGCACGAGCGGCTCGACGTTGTCGGCTTCGTTCAAAGTCGGCACGACGACGGCGATTTGCGCTGAGTGAGACGATGCGGCCATGGAACCAGGCGGCGCGCGAGCGACGCTGGGGCGGTGGAGCCGAAGACGGGACTCGAACCCGTGACCTGCTGATTACGAATCAGCTGCTCTACCAACTGAGCTACTTCGGCGCGAAAACCGGGCCGCCAAGATGGCATCCGACACCGGGGCGGGCAAGTGTGAAGCTCCCCCGACCTTGCGGGTCACTCCGTGGCCAGCGCCATCACGACGTTGCTGTAGCGCGCCTGGCCGGACACATCTTCGCCGATCCAGCTCGGCGGGACGAAGTCGCGACAGCTTGCTTCGTCGGGAAATTCCACTTCCGCCACGACCAGGCCTTCGTGGCGCCCGGTGTAGATATCCACTTCGACCGTGCGCTCGCCGCAAGGAATGTCGTAGCGCACTTTCGTTAGCCGGCGTCCTTCCGTGGCGGGCCAAAGCGCAGCAAATTGCTCCGCGCTCAGGCGAATTTCCCGCTCTTCGCGCGCGGTTTTTGTCCCCCGTTTGTAGGTGAGAGTGCGGACGTCGCCCTTCCGTCGCAGGCGCACCTGCACGCCGTTGTCTTCCAGCGCGAGGTAACCTTGCTCGACCTCCGCGTGTGGATAATCGGCCAGATTTTCCGGGAGCTTTTTGAGCAGAAACTTGCGCTCGATTTCGCGCGGAGAATCCGAACGGTTGGGAATCATCGGTCTCCTTCGCTGTGGAGCACATTGGCCAGAAAACGATCGATCGCGTAGGTGCTGAGCTGGCCGCTGGGACCATTCAAGTTCGCATCGCAACCATGCGTCCCCCACGGGAGATAGAGGCGAAAGACGGGCCGCCCAGCTTCCTTCAGCCGCTCGGCCAGGCGCGCGCTTTGTTCCGGCCAAACGATCGGGTCGAGGTCGCCGTGGATGAGCAAAGTGGGCGGCGTGGCGGAGCCGACAAAGCGGACGGGCGAGGCGGCGTCGTAGACCTCGCGCTTTTCCGCGGGCGAACCGCCGAGATAACTCTCGAGGACTTGCTTGGAATCGAGCACCCAGCGCCGGCTCGGATGTTCGTAGCCAAGCACGAGATCGGATGGCGCGTAGAAAGCGGCCACGCCTTTAATGCCCGGCTCGCGTCCGTCATACGCCGCCAACAAGGCGATCTGCCCGCCAGCCGAGCGTCCGATGAGCACGATCCGAGTCGCGTCCATTTGCCATTCAGCGGCGTGGCGCTTGAGAAAATCGATCGCCGCGAAGGTATCCTCGACCGGCGCCGGGAACTGCGCTTTTGGCGCGTGGCGGTAGTTGATGCTGGCGACGGCGTAGTGCTCCTGCGCGAGATAACGATTTAACTCGGCCAGCTGGCGGTTGTTTCCCCGCCGCCACGAACCGCCGTGCACCATGAGGATGATTGGCTCCGGCGCGGTCACGTTTTGCGCGCGATAAAGGTCGAGCGTGAGCGTCTTGCTGGCGACCTGCGCATAGACATGCTCGCTCACAGTGACGCCAGACGTGGGCAACCCGCGGAAGAGATCGAGCCAGACAAACGGACGCGGCCGGCCTTCCAAGGACTGCAACGAACCGAACGCATCGCTCAGGCGATTGGGGAGCGAGCGGTTGATGCCGGCCGCGCGGATCGCCGGTGAAAGCATGAGCGCGGCGGCGACGAAGGCGAGCGCGGCGGTGAGGCGCCCGCGTCGTCCGCGCTGCCAGCTCAGGATCGCGAGGGAAAGCGCGGCGAGCGCAAACCAGTGTCCCCATTCCACCACCAGCAATGCCACAACCCAGAGCCAAGAGGTCGGCGCGCTCAGGAAGACGAGAAGCGAGCAGAGAAAGAGGAGAGCGACGACGAGAAAGAGGAGCCAATCGAAGAACGCCGGGCGTTCGGAACTACTGCGGGACACTGCACTCATGAGAAACGGAAGGTCTCTCCGATTTCGCGCAGTGCAATGCGCTCCGGCGTTTGCGCGAGCGCAGCCTCGAACCGCTCGATCGGTTCGCGGAACGGCTCCGCGCTGAGCCGGAACGTCTGGTGATGAATCGGCATGATGTGTTCCGCGCCGGCTGCAGTGGCCATCGCGATCGCTTGCTCGGGCGTGGCGTGGGCGCGAATCCACGGATCGTAGGCGCCAATGGCCATGAGCGCGAGCGCGTAGGGATGCCCGTCGTGCAAGTTGGCAAAGTGTTTCGTCATCGCGGTATCGCCACCGAAGAGGATACGCACGCCTTTGCGCTCGAGAATGTATCCGTTGTAGCTGCGGTCGGTGTCGTATTGCAGGCGCGCGCCCCAATGATTCACGCGGAAAGCCCGCACCCGCAGGACGCCCGCCGCCCGCCGTAGTTCGAGCGTTTCGTTCCAGTGCAATTCGCGCTTGGTGCGGAAGCGGGTCCCGCGCAGCAGATCCAGGGTGCGCCGGGCGGTGATGACCTCGGCGGTGGGCGGCAATTGATGCAAGGTGCGCAGATCGAAATGATCGAAGTGCGCATGCGAGAGAAGGACGAGATCGATCGGCGGCAGTTCGCGCACGGTCAGCGCAGGCGCGGTCAGGCGCTTCGGTCCGATGGTGAATCCCGGGAAGCGCACGCCCACGCGCGGAAAGAGCGCCGGGTCGGTCAGGATGCGGAAGCCAAAGAAATTAATCAGGACGGTGGCGTGCCCGAGCCAGGCCGCCGTCAACCGGGAGTCGTCCCACGTGTGCGGCTCCGGGCGCGCGAAGGCCGGCCGCATCGGTGCGGCGTTCGTCCATTCCCGCATCAGGTGCGCGTACCAATTTCGCATCGAAAAAGATACGCAAGCCGTCGACCGGCGGGTGAAGATTCACTCGGAATCTGACGAGCCGGAAAACATCCGCCGGAGTGTCGCCCAAAAACCGCCGCCTTCGCCCGGCCGTCCCACGAGCACAGGCGACTCCGTGCGATTGAGAATCGCGCGCGTGAGATCGCCCATGAGGTAATCCCGCAACGCTCCCCGCGCTCGCGCCGAGCCGGTTACGATCATGTCGTGCTCACCGTTCCGCAGTTCCTTGAACACCTCTTCAATCACCGTGCCGTGGCGAATCCGCAACTCGGCCGGCACGCCCAGCTTTTCCAGCGCTTCCTTCTGCGCGCGCAAATTTCGGCCCAGCTCGGAACCGCCCGCGAGAATTTGCTCCGCGTCTTCTTCGCGGGGCGCGAAGGCGGCATACATCGCGGGCGGCTCGGCCATGACGTGGAGCAAAGTGACCGACGCACCCACCGCCGCCGCTAATTGTCCGGTCAGCTCCACGGCTGATTGCGTATAGCGTTTGCCGCCGGTGCAGATAAGGATTTTGGCCAGCTGCTCGCAGTCGCCCGTGGCGACTAACACGGGCGGCTCGATCGCTTTGATCAGCGCGTAGGTCCGCTGCGAGCGTCGGCGCGCACTGCCCCGCCCTTTGCCGCGCGCGCCGATGATGACGAGATCGTATTTCGCCTGGCGCGTTTGATCGAGAATTTCATCGATCGGTTCCCCGGTGCGAGTGACGATCTCAGGCGCAACGCCCGCTGCGCGGAACAAACTCGCTTCCGCCTCGAGCGCGTCTCGAAGTTGGCGATCATCGGGTTCCGCCTCTGAAATCCCGAGCAGCGTCACGGATGCGCCAGCCGGCCCGGCGAGGAGGCTGCCGAGCTGCGCCGGTTTATCGGCTGCCTCGGTGCCGTCGCTGCAGATGAGAAGCTGCATTGGTTAGACCTTATGCCCCGAAATGAGGGTATAGATAACAATCGCAGCGCCCAGGAGCGGCAGCGGCACGAAAGCGAGCCGGATCTTCGGGCCGACAAAATATTGCGTGGAGATGGCGCCGATCTGCGCGCCAATGGCCGCACCGGTATGCATGACGAGCGCGATCATGATGTCCACATTCCCTTTCATGGCGTGGCTGAAAGTGCCGTAGCTGGCCGAGATAATGATCTCGAAAAGATCGGTCCCGACCGCGAGATGCGTCGGAACGCCGAGGACGTAGACCAGCATCGGCATGCGGATGTAGCCGGCGCCGCCACCGAGGAAACCGCTGAACAAGCCACCGATGAAAGAGACAAAAATAATGATCCAGATCGAAATGGATTTCACTCCAGAAACCGGGAGCGAGATCATGGGCGCGAGTTTGAATTTCTGAATGGCGCGCGTGATGTGCGAGATGGAAGAAGCGTCCGACGTTTTGTCCTTCTTCCGTTTATTTTGGCGCAGGGTCCGGACGGTTTCCCAAACCATGAAGACCGAGATGCTGACGTAAACCACGATGGAAACCAGGCTGACCACGTAGTTGACGTTGCCCGCGCGCTTCAGCATCTCGATTAACTGCGCGCCGACTTCCGCGCCGGCGATCGTGCCGATGACCATGATGCTACCGAGCTTGAGATCGATATTCCCCAGCGCGCGATGGCGTTTCGCAGCCACAACGGATTTGCCAACCATGTGGGCCAGATCGGTCCCAACCGTGAAGTTCCAATCCAACCCGACGGCACGCAGCGCCGGCCCCGCGATGAAGCTCCCGCCCACGCCGAAGAATCCGCCGAGCACGCCGACGACGAAGCCGACGAAGATCAGGTAGACCGGGTTGATCTCGACCCCGGAGATGGGGAAATGCATGGCTTACTCCGATCGTCCGCCGCGGAAGAGACGCAGGATTTGGGTGGTGACCGATTCGAGCACGACGGCCTGGCCGATGATAAGCGCGATCGCGACCAAGGCGTAAAGCGTGGTGCGATGGGCGTGCAATTTTTCCAGCCAATCACCCAGAAAATGGAGGACGAGGAAGAAGTAGGCGAAAACGAGGAGAGCGTAGATCGGCAGCTCGATCAGGAGCGCGCGAAAGGTATGCGTCGCTTCCTTTTTGCTCTTGGTCCGCTTTTTCGCCGGCACACCCACATTTCGCCGCTCCTCGCGCTCCCGGTTGCGCCGAAGCGGTGAGGAACCGGAAATATCCTTGCGTGAGAGGTTATTCTTTTTAACCTAGCCGGACATTTTACGAGAGAAACATGGCTGACGTAGCAAACAAATATCCGGAGAACGTAGAGGGCCAATTCTACGTCGACGATCAGTGCATCGATTGCGATCTCTGCCGCGAAACCGCCCCGGCCAATTTCAAGCGCAACGACGACGGCGGCCATTCCTTCGTCTACAAACAACCGGAATCGCCCGAGGAAGAAGCGCTCTGCAAAGAGGCGATGGAAGGCTGCCCGGTGGAAGCGATCGGGCCCGATGGCGCCGCCGCTTTAGCCTGAGCCGGCCGAGAAACGACGCTCCGTGCGTCCCGCCCCGATGGCCTCGCCGCGCGCAATCCCCGTCGCGCTCACCATCGCGGGTTCCGATAGCAGCGCCGGCGCCGGCGCGCAGGCGGATCTAAAAACGTTCAGCGCGCTCGGCGTGTATGGCTTGAGTGCCCTCACCTGCGTGGTGGCGGAAACGCCGGGAAAAGTGCTGCGGATCGAGCCGGTCTCGACGGAGCTGGTGGCGGAACAGGTCGCGCTGCTTCTCGATAGCTTTCCGGTGGGTGCGATCAAAACCGGCCTGCTTTACTCGGGTGAAATCGTCACGCGCGTGGCCGCGCTTCTCTGCCGCTGGAACGCGGAGCACAGCCGACAAATTCCGCTCGTGATCGATCCGGTAATGGTGGCGACGAGCGGCGATTTACTGCTGCGGAAAGAAGCGGTGGCGATTTATGAGAGCGAACTCTTTCCGCTCGCCGCCGTCCTCACGCCGAACCTCGACGAAGCGTCGGCCTTGCTCGGCGAACGCATTGCCGACTTGGAAGGGATGCGAAGCGCAGGCCGCGCACTGAGCGAGCGCTACGGTGTGCCGGTGTTGTTGAAAGGCGGCCACCTCACCGGCGAGCAGGCGATTGATTTGCTCTGCACCCGAGACGCTGTGCAGGAATTCTCGGCCCCTTTTACCCGCGGGGTGCAGACGCACGGAACGGGTTGCACTTATTCAGCCGCGATTGCAGCCGGTCTCGCTTGTGGCGCCACGCTCGAAGAAGCGATCCGACGCGCGAAGGAATACGTCACCGCGGCGATCACACAGCATTTTGCCTGGACGAATGCCGCGGGCGCGACGCTGCACGCACTGAACCACTCCGTCACAGAACCGCGCGCAGGAACGGCGCCGTCCGGCTGATCCGATTCTCGGCGACTTCTTCCGGCGTGCCCGCGGCCACGATCTCGCCGCCTTCCGCGCCTGCTTCCGGGCCGATATCGACGATGTAATCCGCTTCGGCGATCACGCTCAGATTGTGTTCGATCACGATCACGGTATTGCCTTCGTCCACCAGCCGATGCAGCACCTTCAGGAGCAACTCCACGTCTGCCATGTGCAGGCCGATGGTCGGTTCCTCTAAAAGATAGAGCGTGGACTTCGGCTTCCGCATTTTCCGCAGCCGCTCATTCTGCGCGCGTCCGATTCCGCGCGTCAGCTCGGTCACGAGTTTGAGGCGCTGCGCTTCGCCGCCGCTCAGGGTCGGGCTGGGCTGGCCGAGCTTGAGATAGCCGAGTCCGGTATCGACGAGCAACTGCAGCGGGCGCGCGATCTTTTGGTTCGCGCCAAAAAATTCTGCCGCCTGCTCGATCGTCATCTCCATCACGTCGCCGATCGATTTTTCGTTGTAGAGCACTTCGAGCGTTTGCGCGTTGTAGCGTCGCCCGCCGCAGTCTTCGCATGGATGGTAACTGCTCGGGAGGAAGCTCATCTCCAGCTTGATCACGCCCTGGCCTTTGCAGGTTTCGCAGCGGCCACCCTCGGTGTTGAAGGAGAACCGCGAATTCGTGTAGCCGCGCACGCGCGAGACGGGAAGCTGCGCGAAGAGATTCCGGATTTCGTCGAAGACCTTGATGTAAGTCGCCGGCGTGGAGCGCGAGGTTTTGCCAATAGGCGACTGATCCACTTCGTAAACGGTTTCGAACGCATCCGCGCCTTTGACCATGCTGAAGAGGTCGCGCCCGTTTTTCGCTTTCCGGTCGAGCTGCGCTTTCACTGCCGGCAACAAGACGGAACGCATCAAGGTCGATTTGCCGGAGCCGGAAATTCCCGTGATGACCGAGAGACGATTAACCGGAAACCGCGCATCCACTTTCTTCAGGTTGTTCGCCTGCGCGCCTTTGATCTCGATCCACTGCTCCACTTCGCCTAACGAGCGGCGGCTCTTCCGGATCGGATGTGACAGCGGCACCCGCAAACAGCGCCCCGTCTCCGAGGTGCGGTGCGCCTTGATCTCGGCCAGCGTGCCTTGCACCACGACTTCGCCGCCGTGCATCCCCGCGCCGGGGCCGAGATCGATGATGTGATCTGCGCGTCGCATCGTCTCCTCATCGTGCTCCACGATCACGAGCGAATTCCCCTTCGCTCGCAGCGCGGTCAGCGTGTCGAGTAAACGCAAGTTATCGCGCGGGTGCAGGCCGATGGTCGGCTCGTCCAGCACGTAAAGCACACCGCGCAGATTCGAGCCGAGCTGCGCCGCTAATCGAATGCGCTGGGATTCGCCGCCGCTCAAAGTCTTGGCCGAACGCCCCAGCGCCAGGTAACCGAGGCCCACGTTCTCCATGAAGAGGAGACGCTGCTGAATCTCTGGCACGAGATCGCCCGCAATAGTTTTTTGATTGCCGCGAAAGCGCAAGAGGCCAATCAAGCCGCTCGCTTCCGCCGCGGAGAGCGCGGTGAAGTCGTCGATCGCATAACCCTGCAAGCGCACGTGCCGCGCGATCGCGTTCAAACGGGAGCCGTGGCAGGCCGGGCATTCGCTCGCCTCATCTTCATCCACCCATTCCGATTCGCGATCCGCCGCCAGCTCGTTTTCCAAAACCGAATCGCCCGTTTCTTCCTTGCCGGTTTGTTTGGCCGCGTTCCAAATTTCGCCGAAGCCGCCGCACGCTTCGCACGCACCATGCGGCGAATTGAAAGAGAAGAGGCGCGGATCTAGTTCCTCAAAGGCGCGCCCGCAGCCCGGACAGCTCATCTCCGTGCTCATGACCGTGAGCCGATTCTTCGCGTCGAGCAGATGCGCGGTACCGCGGCCGATATCGAGCGCGCGTTGCACGAGGTTGCGCGCTTTCAGGATACGCTTCGCATCGATCGTCCCGACGACGACATCGATCGTGTGTTCTTTGAAGCGCTCCAGCTTGCGGAATTGCTCCACCGGCACGAGCACGCCGTCGACGAGCAGGGTGTCGAACCCTTGGCGCTCGGCCCAACGCGCCACGTCGGTGTGGAAGCCTTTGCGCGCTTTCACGAGCGGCGCCAGCACCTTCAACGCGCCGCGTTTCGCCGCCGCCTCCACCTGTTTTACGATCGCGGCCACGCTCTGGCTTTCGACCGGCAAATCGCAGTCTGGGCAATATTGCGTCCCGGTTTTCGCGAAGAGAAGCCGGAGAAAATGGTAGACCTCCGTCACGGTGGCGACAGTCGATTTGCCGCCGCCGCGGGTGACGCGTTGCTCGATCGCAACGCTCGGCGGAACGCCTTCCACGAGATCGACATCCGGCTTTTCGAGCTGCTCGACAAACTGCCGCGCGTAGGGCGACATGCTATCGAGGAAACGGCGTTGCCCTTCGGAAAAAAGAATATCGAACGCGACCGTTGATTTTCCGGAACCGCTCAGGCCGGTGATGATGACCATCTGATCGCGCGGAATATCGAGCGAGATGTTCTTCAGGTTATGCTCGCGCGCGCCGTGAATGCGGATGGCGTTGTCGTTCTTTGCTCCAAAACGGGGAGACGTCTCCGCGGCCCGCAGCCATGACGCGCCCTCCGAGTCGGCATCCTGATCGTAGGCGAACGATCTGGCATTCGCGGGTGAATCACCGGGCTTGAGCACGCTGCGGAGATAGCGACCTGTGTGGCTGGCTTCCACTTTCGCAACGGCTTCCGGCGTGCCGGCGGCGACGAGCTGGCCGCCTGCATCGCCCGCTTCCGGGCCGAGATCGATGATCCAATCGGAGCACTTCATCACTTCGAGATTGTGCTCGATCACGACGATGGTGTTCCCCGCTTCGACCAGGCGTTGAAATGCCCTAACGAGCAGTGCGACATCATCGAAGTGCAACCCGGTGGTCGGCTCGTCGAAGATGAAAAGCTTGCCGGAAGGCGAGTCGCCGTTCGCCTCCACCGCGTGCTGGCCGAGATGCGCCACGAGCTTGAGCCGCTGCGATTCGCCGCCCGAGAGCGTGTTCAGCGGCTGGCCGAGCCGCAGATAGCCGAGCCCGACTTCATCGAGCACCTCGAGCCGATCGCCCAGCTTCTCCGACTCGCCGATTTGCGCGAAAAATTGAATCGCCTCGCTCACGGTCAGCTCCAGCACGTCATGGATCGACCTGCCTTCCAGCTTCACTTTCAAGACGTGGGGCTGGAAGCGTTTCCCTTCGCACTCTGCGCAACGCACGAAGAGATCGCTCAGGAATTGCATCTCGATTTTCTCGAAGCCCGTTCCGCAACAGCGCTCGCAGCGGCCGCTGCCGGAGTTGAAAGAAAAGGCGCTCGCGGTCAGGCCCTGCGCCTGCGCTTCCGGCAGCGCAGCGAAGAGTTCGCGCACCCGATCGTAAAGCCCGAGGTAAAGGATGGGCGTGGAACGCGGGGTACGCGCGAGCTGCGCTTGATCGACCATCACCACCTCGCCCACGCGATGCGCGCCCGTAACGGATTTGCAGGCGCCCGGCTCCTGCTCGGTCGGCTGGCCTTTGGCCCGCATCAAATTCCGATAGAGGACGTCGTGGATAAGGGTGGATTTGCCGGAGCCGGAGACGCCGGTCACGCAGGTCAAAACGCCGAGCGGGATCTCGACATCGACTTTCTGGAGGTTGTTCTCGCGCGCGCCAGTGATCTTGATCGCGGAAGTAAATTTCCGGCGCGATTTCGGAATCGGGATGCGCTTTCTGTTCGAGAGATAGTCGCGCGTGAGCGAGGCGTTCTCCGGGCGTGAACGGAGCATCTGCGGCAATGTTCCTTCGAAGACCAACTCGCCGCCTTGTTCGCCGCGGCCGGGGCCGATATCGATCAGATGATCGGCGCTGCGGATGATCGCTTCCTCGTGCTCGACCACGAGGAGCGTGTTCCCTTTATCGCGCAGATCGTGCATGACGCGGATGAGCCGGCCGACGTCGCGCGGATGCAGCCCGACGCTCGGCTCATCCAAGACGAAGAGCGTGCTGACGAGCGAAGCGCCGAGGCAGGTGGTGAGATTGACGCGTTGCACTTCGCCGCCGCTCAGGGTGCGAGTGGAGCGGTCGAGGGAGAGATAGCCGAGCCCGACTTCGCAGAGATAGCTCAAGCGGGTGACGACTTCTCCGCGCAACATCGCGGCGGTGGAGTCGTTAGGCGGAAGGTCCAGCTGGGAAAGCAGATCGCGCGCTGCGTGCCACCGGAAGCGCGGCCAGGTCGGGCAGGGTCAATCCCTCGCCGATGCGGTAATTAAGCGCTTCGGGTTGAAAGCGGCCGCCCTGGCAGCTCGGGCAGGTGGTGTAGGCGCGATAGCGGCTGAGCAACACGCGGACGTGCATTTTGTAGGTCTTGCTTTCGAGCCATTTGAAAAAACCACGCACGCCGTACCAGCGCTTGCTTTCGTAATCGTCGTCTTCGTAT
The DNA here is from genome assembly GCA_963788065.1 of uncultured Verrucomicrobiae bacterium. Taxonomy (GTDB): domain Bacteria; phylum Verrucomicrobiota; class Verrucomicrobiia; order Chthoniobacterales; family UBA10450; genus JACCTI01. The sequence goes on along the minus strand of CAWBFF010000008.1, from coordinate 269,434 downwards.
TCGCCGTTTTTCTTTTCGCCCTGGATGACGAATTCTTGATCGCTCTTCTGCAACTCCTCGAAGGGCAGATGCACGTCGATCTCTTCGCGGGCGCAGGCGCGGAGCAGATCCTTCTGCGATTCGCCCATCTCTGTCCCGCGGAAAACGCGCACCGCGCCCTGCGCAATGGAAAGCGAGCGATCGGGGATGGCGCGGTTGAGATCGAGGCCGATGGTGCGACCGAAGCCGCGACATTCCGGGCAAGCGCCGAGCGGGCTATTGAAACTGAAGAGGCCGGGGGTCGGCGGGCGGATATCGAGATCGCAATGCGCGCAATGCCAGCCGGTGCTGAAGGGAATTTCGGATTGCTGATTGCTGACGGCCGATTGGTCCGATGCGAGCGCGATGACGTTGATGCGGTCTTTGCCGAAACGAAGCGCGGTCTCGAGCGCTTCCACGAGACGGGCGCGGTTGTCAGCGGAGATGGTGATCCGGTCCTGGATGACCTGCACCCGCGCGCCGAGACGTCCGACTTTTTTGTCGGTATCGGCGCGGACGATCTCGCCGTTCAACCAGACCCGGAGGTAGCCCTGCTGCTGGATGAATTGAAAGAAATCGCGCGCCTCCGTCTTCGCCGGCACCGCGACCCAGAAGGTGATCAGGATGGTCTGGCCCGAGAATTCGCGGAGCACTTCGTCGGCAATCGAACGCGCCGTCTCCGGGCGAATCTCGCGGCTGCAGCTCGGGCAATAGGCGCGGGCGATGCGCGGCCAGAGGAGCTTCAGGTAATCATTAATCTCCGTCATCGTGCCCACGGTCGAGCGCGAAGACTTCACCGGGTTGGCCTGCTCGATCGCGATCGCGGGCGGGATGCCGCGGATTTCATCGACGCGCGGCTTGTCCATGCGGTCGAGGAATTGCCGCATGTAGGGCGAGAAAGTCTCGACGTAGCGGCGCTGGCCTTCCGCGTAAATCGTCTCAAAGGCGAGCGACGATTTGCCGCTTCCACTCGGCCCGGTGATGACCGTCATCTCGCCCAAAGGCAGATTGAGATCGATGCCTTTGAGGTTGTTCTGACGCGCGCCGCGGATCTCTACGCAGTCCGCCCGAGGCGGGGCCGGGGGCGCGGCGACGCGGGCGTCAGCGATTTTTTTCGAAACCACCGGAGATTATCCGGGATGCGGAATCGCTTAGCAAATCGCGCCACCGGAAACGCCGTTCCGGTGACTCCTCTTTAAGGCGGCGCTACCCGAAGTTTTCCGCCACTTTATCGTGTTGGGCGGTCAGCTCCTTGGGCAGATCATCGCCGAGGGTTTGGAAAAATTCCGACTGCGTTTCCAATTCCTTCTTCCACTCCTCGGCTTTGACCGAAAGCAGTTCGGTGAGCGTTTCCTTGGTCACTCCGTCCAGTCCCTTGATGTCCAAATCCTCCGTGCGCGGGAGTGCGCCGATGGGCGAATCGACCGCCTCGACGCGGCCTTCCACGCGGTCCAAAATCCACTTCAGGACGCGCATGTTGTCGCCGAAACCAGGCCAGAGAAATTTGCCGTCCGCGCCTTTGCGGAACCAATTGACGTGGAAGATGCCGGGCGGCTTTGTCAGGCGCGGACCGATGGTGAGCCAGTGCTTGAAATACTGCCCCATGTTGTAGCCGCAGAAGGGCAGCATGGCCATCGGGTCGCGCCGCACTTGGCCAACGGCGCCAGTCGCGGCGGCGGTGGTTTCCGAGCCCATGGTGGCGCCGACATAAACGCCGTGCTCCCAATCGCGCGCCTGGAACACCAGCGGCATGGTATCGCTGCGGCGCCCGCCGAAAATGATCGCGCTAATCGGAACGCCTTTCCCGTCTTCCACGTGCGGATCGAGGACGGGATTGTTCCGCATGGGCACCGCAAACCGGCTGTTCGGGTGCGCGGCCTTTTCCTTCGAAGCGGGCGTCCAGTCATTCCCTTTCCAATCGATCGCATGCGCGGGTGGTTTGCCGTCTTTGCCTTCCCACCAAACGTCGCCGTCATCGGTCAGCGCGACATTCGTGTAGAGCGTGTCGCGCTCGATCGATTTCATCGCGTTCGGATTCGATTTGTAGCTCGTGCCGGGCACGACGCCGAAGTAGCCGTTTTCGGGATTGACCGCGTAGAGCCGGCCGTCCTCGCCGATCTGCATCCAGGCGATGTCGTCGCCGATGGTGGTGACTTTCCACCCGTCGAATTCCTTCGGCGGAATCATCATCGCGAAATTGGTTTTGCCGCACGCGCTCGGGAACGCTGCCGCCACGTAGCGCTTCTCCCCGTCCGGCGATTCGACGCCGAGGATGAGCATGTGCTCGGCGAGCCAGCCTTGCTTCCGCGCCAGATAGGAGCCGATGCGCAGGGCGAGGCATTTCTTCGAAAGGAGGACGTTGCCGCCGTAACCGGAGCCGACCGAGATGATGGCGTTATCCTGCGGGAAATGGCAGATGAGCCGGCGCTCGGGATTGATATCGAGGAGGGAATGCGTGCCGCGATTCCATTCGCCGTTCTCGCTTTTCTCGAGCCGCTCGACTGCGATCCGGCCCATCCGCGTCATGATGCGCATGCTGAGGACGACGTAGATGGAATCGGTGATCTCAAACCCGACTTTCGTGAGCGGCGAATCCGGTGGCCCCATGATGTAGGGAATGACAAACATGGTGCGCCCTTGCATCGCGCCTTTCAGCATCTCTTCCAGTTTGGTGTAGGTCGCGCCCGGCTCGGCCCAATGATTGGTCGGGCCCGCTTCTTCTTTCGTGGGCGTGCAGATGAGGGTGAATTGCTCGACTCGCGCGACGTCGTTCGGATTGGAACGGTGCAAATAGGAGCCGGGCACTTTCGCCAGCTTCTCGATGATGCCCTGCTTTTGCGCTTCTCCGAGGAGGAAATCGTTTTCCTCATCCGATCCGTCGCACCAGAAGATATTCTCCGGTTTGGTCAGGATTTCGACTTCGTGCACCCAATCGAGGACAGCTTGGTTGGTGGGCTTGGCGTCGCCGATACCGGACGGCGGGGTGATGGCGGGTGCGAGGTTGTCCATAGTTTCGGCTTCCGAAGAGAATTCACCGTATTTTCGCCATCCGCAGATGTCCAAGTTAAACTGAGCCGCGCCACCAAGCGCGTGCGCGCCTGGCAACTGCGGCCGCGCGCGAACCCCGCTTGCACGCACGAACTGCGCGCCGTTTATTCCCGCATGTTCGGGGTCACGACGCACGATGATTACCGGCCGATCACATACGTCGGCAACTATCCCGTGCACGTCACCACCCTGCTCGTCGCGGTGCATTCGCTGGCGGCGATCGCGGCTTGTTTTTTCAGCGCGTTCGGCGCGGCCGGCATTCTTGGGCTGCTCATGTTCGACAGCGCGGCGGTCTGGCAGGGCGCCGTCTGGCAACTGGCCACCTACGCCTTCGTTCATCCGCCCTCCGGCCTGCTCTGGTTCGCGATCGAGATGTACATGCTCTTCATGTTCGGCCGCGAGGTAGAGCGGTTCATCGGGCGGCGCGCTTTTATTCTTCTCTATGGCCTCCTGCTGCTGGGGCCCTCTTTGCTGCTCACCGTCTGGGGACTTTCGGAACGCACGGTGGACGGTGGTTCGTCCTCGATTCACTTCGGAATTTTCGTCGCCTTCGCCACTATTTATCCGCGGGTGGAGATGTTCCTGCGCATCATGGTGAAATGGGTCGCGCTCGCGCTCGGCGGCATCCTGACCTTGCAGCTCTTCGCCGCGCACGCCTGGCCGCAACTGGGCGTCCTCTGGCTCAGCATCGGCGCGGCTTTTCTCTTTATTCGCATGCGCGGAATTGGACCCGAACTGGAGTGGTGGAGCGCGGTGAAAGAAAGATTCCAGCCCAAACCGAAATTCCAGGTCGTGCCTCGCTCCAGCCCGCGCCGCGTGGTTGAGCCGGAGGATGTCTACCAATCGATCGATCCGCTGCTCGATAAAATCTCGAAGTCCGGCATTAATAGCCTGACCGCGAGCGAGCGCCGCACCCTCGATCGCGCGCGCAATCAGTTGCTGAAGAAATCGGAGTGATGGCGCGCGGCGATGGCCCTCCACCGCGGATCAGTGTGGTTATCCCGACCTGGCGCGACGCGGACAATCTCGCCACCCTCCTTCCGCGTGTTTCGAAGCTTCCCGGCGTCGCCGAGGTCATTGTGGTGAATGCCTCGCGCGACTTGCGTTCCGAGCAGTTGGCGCAGGATTTCGGCGCAGTTTATCTGAAGGTCTTTCCGCCCAATCGCGGCTTGCAAATGAACACCGGCGCGGAGGCTGCGCGCGGCGATATCATCCTGTTCCAACACGCCGATACCGATCTGCGCGAGGAGCACACCGCCGCGATCCAGCACGCCCTGCGCGAGCGCTCCGTCATCGGCGGCGCCTTCTATCGGAAGTTCGACGGCCGCCATCCACGGCTCATGTGGCTGGAGCCGGTCACGCGTTTCCTCTCGCGCCATGGCGGGACGCTTTACGGCGATCAATCCATCTTCGTCCGGCGCGAGGCGTTTCAGCGGTTGGGCGGCTACGCGACCATTCCGTTAATGGAAGACGTGGACTTCTCGCGCCATCTGCGCGCGGCTGGCCGGATTGTGCTGCTCGATCCGCCGGTGGAATCCTCCGCGCGGCACCACAAAAGGAAGGGCGCCTGGCGGACGACGATGCGCAACGCGCTCTTCATCGTTCTCTACAAACTCGGCGTCTCCCCCTTCCGCCTCCATCGCTGGTACTATCCGCCGGTGGAGGTTTCCAAGCGCGCACCGTCCGGGCCACGCGCCAGCGCCACCGGCGCCAAGCCGGCTGCGCGTTGAACGGAAAGCGCCCGCGTCTTCTGCATCAGTGCAGGAGGAGAGAGCCAGCGCGCAGGATTTCAATCAAATCGGCGGCGTTCTCCGCTTCCAGCAACGCGCGGCGTGTCTCCGCGTTTTTCGTCAGCCGCGCCAGTGCGCCTACGCACACAAGATAATCGGTCACCATCCGCGTCGGCACGCCGATGACGAAAATGAGCTGCGCCCGCTCTCCGTTCTCACCAAACGCGATTCCCTCCGCGCTGCGCCCGATCCCGAGCACGATATCGTCCACGCAATCCGTGCGCGCATGCGGAAGGGCGACGCCGTGCCCCATGAACGTGCTCTGCGTCTCCTCCCGCGCCAGCACGTGCGCGCAGAGTTTTCCCCGATCCCGCACCGGCGTGGGCGTCCGCATCGTGGCGATGATCTCTCGCACCGCCGCCTCGCGGTCACCGGCGGCGAGGGCAAGGATCACTTGTTGTTCCTGGAGAAGATCGGCGAGCACGACGGCCATGATGAGCGCCGAGGAAATATTGGATTATCCCGGCAAAGGCAGTTATCCAGTTAACGACTCCATTGTGGCAACCGAAAACACTCTGCCGGAAGGCACCACCGAACGCACGGTCTCGCTGCAGCGGAGCATCTACGACCCCGGCTACGTCAATGCGATGTCGCATTTCTACCGGGGCGAGCTTGGCCGCATCATGGTCTGGCGGCAGCGGCTCGACATCACGACCAACTGGGCCATCACCTCGAGCACGGCCATCATCACGATCGCGTTTTCCAATCGCGAGGTGCCGCACATCATCTTCTTTTTCAATCTCGCGATCGTCTGGGTCATGCTCTGGATCGAGGCGCGGCGCTATCGTTTTTACGATGCCTTCCGCGCGCGCGTCCGCATGCTGGAGGCGCATTTCCTCGTGCCGATGGTGCTGGAAAATCGGCAGATGCTCCAAGGCGAATGGAAGAAGCTGGTCTGCGAGGATTTGATTTTGCCGCGCTTCAAAATCAGCAAATTGGAGGCGGTCGGGCGGCGTTTGAAACGCAATTACATTTTCATCTTCATCCTCATCATGGTGGCGTGGGTGACGAAAATTTTCCTGCACGCGGTCGAGCCGATCGATAGCTTCTGGTCGTTCTATCGCAGCCTGAATGTCGGGCACATCCCCTCGTGGCTGGTGGCATTCATCTTTGGTGGAACGCTCGCGCTCGTCATCGGGATCACGATTTATGTGGGGAAGAAAACCAGCGGAGAGATTTCCGAGTTTGGCGCCCATCGCTCGCTCTGGCGGATTTAAAAATGATGACGCCTGAGATCCCTGCGGCTTTCGAGAAACTTTGCCAGCTCGTCGCGCGCCTCCGTGCGCCGGACGGGTGTCCTTGGGATCGCGAGCAGACAAATGAATCGCTCGTGCCGAAGTTATTGGAGGAAGCGTACGAAGTCGCGGACGCCATCCGTTCAGAAGACGAAGCCAATCTTCGGGAGGAATTGGGCGATGTGATGCTGCTAATTTTGATGCACGCCCAAATCGCAAGCGAGCGCGGTCGTTTCCAATTGCACGATGTGCTCGAAGAAATTTCAGCCAAGCTCGTGCGGCGTCATCCGCACGTTTTCGGCGAAGACAAAGCGCATGACGCTGGCGCGGTGGTGAAACTCTGGGACTCGGTGAAACGCGCGGAGAAGAAGGAAAAGGACGGCCACTACCTCACCGGGGTGGCTGCGGCGTTGCCAGCCTTGATGCGCGCGCAAAAAATCCAAAAGAAGGCTGCGCATGTGAACTTCGATTGGAAGGTAATCGAAGACGTGATCGCGAAGGTCGATGAAGAGCTCGCGGAAACCCGAGAGGCGATGGCGGCCGGCGGTGAAAAAGAAATCGCGGAAGAGATCGGCGATCTCCTATTTGCGGTGGTCAACCTGGCTCGGAAGCAACACCTCGACGCGGAGACGTTGCTGCAAGCGGCGACGGATAAGTTTGTGCAGCGTTTCCACACCATGGAAGACGAAGTCCGCGCGCAGGGGAAACGACTGGGAGAAGTCGACCTGGAAGAATTAGATCAGATCTGGAATTCCCAAAAAAAGGCCCTCGCCGCGCAGAAGTAGACGGAAGCGCTTACGCGGGACGGCGTTCGCGTTTTCCGTCGTACCATAAATCCAACCGCCGTCTCGCCCGCAGCGCGCGCTTCCCGCCGAAGAAGATGAAGCAGAGCTGCTTGAGAACGAACGCCGGCGCATGCATGCGGATCTTTCGTGCCGAGGTGACGATCGGGCGGCGCAGAACGCGAAATGGCCCCAGCTTCCGCAGCGCCAGGGTCAGATACGCTTCCTCGCCGGCGAAGTATTGCTCATCGAACCCGCCGGCCGCGGCGAACGTTTCTCGTCGCGCGAACATGAAAGCGCCCACCCCGAGATTCGCCGTGAAATAGACGACCGAAAACGCGCGGAAAAAGATGCGCGCCCAGAGCGGGATCTCGCCATCCAACGCCACCCGCGCACTCCCGCCCGGCGCACCCGCTCGCCAGCGCGGCCAGTGCTTCCGCCACGTGCTCGGGCGCGATCCGCGTGTCGGCATCGACAAAGAAAAATGTCGCGCCCCGCGCGGCGCGCGCGCCTGCATTCCGCACCGCAGCGATCTGGCGCAAGTGCGCCCGGATCACCCGCGCGCCTTCTTCGCGCGCGATGGAAGCCGTGGCGTCCGCGGAGTCGTCATCCACCACCACGATTTCGTAATCATGCCCTCCAGCTTCGGCCGCTTCGCGAATCGCGCGCAGCGTTGCCGGCAGCTCATGCTCCTCATTATGAGCCGGCACGATAAACGAGAGCATGGTCGTCGGTATGGTGTCGCGATTTAGCCGACCTGCGAGGCGACACGGTGCGGCGCATGGCTGCGGAAATAAAACAGGGCGCTCGTCGCGAGCTCGTGTGGAAGTGCCGGGCACGTCATCCGCAAAGCATCGGCAGAATCGCGCGCAAGGGAACCGCAAACTGCGCTGCGGTCGCATGGACTGCGGGCATCGGCACGCGCATTAGCCGCCGCGCAGGCGAATCCACTGTAGCAAATGAGATTCGATCGAGACGATGTGGACGGACCCGATTTGGTGAAGGGATTGGTCGTTGGCGTGGCCAGCGGGTTGATCGCTTCCTTCGCGATGGAGCAATTCCAAGCCCTGTGGAGTGTGGCGAGCAGGAAACTCCTCACCCCAAAACCGCGTCCGCCCGGCCGACCCGCCAAGCCCGCAACCTTGAAAGCCGCGGATGCGATTTCCCAACGCGTCGTTGGCCGCCGGGTGCGGAAGAAGAATCAAAAGCTGGCCGGCGAAGCGGTCCACTACGCCATGGGCGGAACGTCGGGCGCGGTTTATGGCCTGCTCGCGGAAGTAGCGCCGCTTGTCACCGCCGGTGAGGGGACGGCGTTTGGCGCAGTCGTCTGGCTGGCGGCGGATGAGGCGACCGTGCCGGCGCTTGGCTTTACCAAAGCGCCGAGCAAAATTCCGATGGCGACCCACGTTTACGCGCTCGCTTCGCACCTCGTGTACGGCGCAGTCACGGAAGCAGTGCGGCGCGCGCTGCGGCGAATGTGGTAGGCGGGGCGCCAGCGTTTAAACAACCGCAGCGGCCTGCAACACATCGCGCTGCTCGGACTCGACCGGCGAACGATCGGCTTCGATGTGCAAGCCGAGCTCGCGCAAAAGAGCCACGTCGGCGTCTGCCGCCGGATTGTCCGCGGTGAGGAGCTTGTCCCCGTAGAAGATCGAATTCGCGCCGGCGAAAAAACAAAGCGCCTGCCCTTCCCGCGTAATGCGCGTGCGGCCCGCGGCCAGGCGAACGCGCGCTTTCGGGAGCGCGATCCGCGTCACGGCGATCAGCCGCACCAGTTCGAAAATATCCACCGGAGGCTGCTCGCCCAGGGGCGTGCCGGGCATGGCCATGAGGCAGTTGATCGGCACGCTCTCGGGCGGCGGATTGAAATTGCTCAGCACTTCCAGCATGCGCAGGCGGTCGTCTTCCGTTTCGCCCATCCCGATAATGCCGCCGCAGCAGACGGACATGCCGCTTTCCTGCACCGCGGCGATCGTCTTCAGCCGATCGTCGAACGTATGCGTGCTCACGATCTCCGGATAAAACTCCGGCGAAGTATCGATGTTGTGATTGTAAGCGGTCACGCCCGCTTCGCGCAGCTTCCGCGCTTCGACCGGCCCGATCTGGCCGAGCGTGACGCACACTTCCATCCCGAGCTGCCCGACCTCGCGCACGGTCTCAAGCACCTGCTCGAATTTCGGCGTCCCATCGCGCACGCCTTTCCAGGCCGCGCCCATGCAGAACCGCGTGGCGCCCTGCGCGCGGGCCCGTTTGGCGGAAGAAAGAATGTCATCAATCGGGAGCAGATCTTCGCGTTCCAGCCCGGTCGAGTAATGCGCGCTCTGCGCGCAGTAGCTGCAATCCTCGCTGCAGCCGCCGGTCTTGATGCTGAGCAAACTGCAACGCTGCACCTGTTCCCCGCGCCAATGCTCGAGATGCACCGCGCGACTCTGCGAGATCAGATCAAAGAGCGGCTGACGGTAGAGTGCGGAAAGAGCGTCGAAGTTCATGCCGAAGCCGCGACGTTACTTCAGAAATCGGCAATCAGAAATCAGAAATCCGCCAATCAGTAGGTCCACTTCCCGCCCGGCGGGGTGGCGATGACCGGCAGCTCATGTGTCATGTACTGCGTCTTCCCGATCACGCCCCACATCTTGTTCCCCACCGCGTCGCGCCATTTTTTCGACATCATCTCGCCCGTGTGGCAGCCCCAACTGCGAATCTGCGCGTCGCGCGTGAAGGCGGAGCGTTTGATCGCGCCGAGCTGGCTCTGGTGCAGATACGACTTCGAAGAACTGTCCACATTGCTGCTGTAGTCGAACATGAAGCACGCCTTGTTCGAATGGCCGAAGTATTCGAAGAACGCGACCTTCACCTGATCGCGCGGCTGGCCGCTGTTCAGATAATTGATCACGTCGTCGCCATTGCGGAAATAGACCAGGTTGAGATGGAACGCGTCGCGTACGGAATCGATAAACTCGATCAGATCCTTCTTCTCCTGCGCTGAGCGATCGACGTAGCCCTGCTTATAAACCAGCCAGGTAATCTTCGCGTCCGGGCCATACTTCTCGCGCAGCTGCTCCGTGCGAATGCGGCCGGCGCGGACGAAATTTGCCCACCAATGGTCGTGCGCCAGCGGGCCTTTGTATTTCTCCCACTGCATCAGGGAAGGGCCGCCAATGAGGAGGACATATTCCGGAGTGACGTCGGCCGCGCGCGCGGGCGCCGCCGCCATCAAGAGGACGAGAAGGGATAAAAAGAGAAATGGGAATCTTTTCACGGTCTTTACCAGAGCAGTATTTATGCGCATGCGAGAAATCCGCAAGGGAGCGGCTGGGAAAAGGCCGCTCCTATCTTTGAATCGCGGACGAAGCGTTTCTCGGGGCCAGGTCGGCGACTAGTTTTTCGAAGCGCGGGTCTGGTCGAAGCGCATCCCAGGTCGGATCCAACTTCAGCTCTCCGTAATGCACGCCTTTTTGCCGAAGGAGCGCCAGTTGCTCGAGAGCCAGGTCGTTCTCGCCCGTCGCGGCATAAATTGAGGCCAAATCCTTCACATAGTACGGGCCGGCCCACGCGTCCTTCGTGATGGGCAGCAGTTCGCAGGCGCGGCGACCTTCGGCGATCGCCTCCTGCTTGTGTCCCAAGGCGGCGTCGATGCGGCCCAACAGGCTCCAACCCGGCGCCTCTTCCGGCTGGGTCCTCACGATGTTTTCGGCAATGGCCCGTGCCGCGACGAAAGCGTCACGTGATTTCGCTATGTCGCCGGAGGCCTGAGCCGCGCGAGCCGCAAACCATTCGCGAGGAAAGACGAAGTTCGTATCGAGGCGGATTCCTTCCCTAGGGATCAGGAGGAGAGCTTGAATCATCGCCACAGGGTCGCGCTCGAGCCTAGCGCATTCGAACCAGAGGCCGCTGATATCTCGCGCAGTGTCCGGTCCCTCGGTCTGCAATTTGCGCAATTCATCGTGCAGCGGCCATACGTCTCCTCGTTCGTCAAGAGCTTGAGAGGCGAAGCCAGCGCGCGCCCCATAATCACGGGGCGAAATTTCGACAATGCGCCGGGCCAGCGGGGCCTCATCGGCATAACGGTGCAGGCTGTGGTAGGTAGTCGCTGCGGTGTCGAGAAACTCGCGATTGCGAGGATCTAGCTCAACCGCGCGATCGAAGTTGCGCAAGGCCTCGGCGAACCGTCCCTGCCGGCGATCAATGGCCCCGAGCAGAAAATAGAGGCCCGGGTCATTCGGCAGAGTGCGCCGGGCGACATCGAGTTCGACTCTCGCTTCGTCGTATTGACGGAAGCCGTGATAGTAATAGCGGGCACGCGCCAGATGCACCTCGCCGGCTTCAGGCTGCAGGCGCTCCGCTTTTTCGAGCGCGGCCAGCGCTAGATCGCGGCGCGCGGGTGTGTGGTCTTCACCCGAGAAGTAGATCGTGAGGTGCGCTTTGCTGAGCTGACAATAAGCCCGCACGAACTGCGGGTCTTGCATCACCGCCTGCTCGAAGAGTCCAGCCGCAGCAAGCAGGTTCCCCTGCGATTCCTCGGCCAGACCTCGCGCATACAGCTGCGCCGCGATGACATCCCTGGTGCCAGCGCTTGCGATCGCGGCGCTTTCCGCGGGTGAAATTTTCGCGCGCAGCTGATCAGCGATCGCCTTCGCGATCTCGCGTTGGATGGCGAAAAGGTCGCTGATGTCCCGATCATAGGTCTGCGCCCAAAGGTGCATGTCGCTCCGCGCATCAATGAGCTGTGCGTGGATGCGCAGACGATTTCCGAAGCGCTGCACACTTCCCTCGAGCAGGTTTGCGACTCCGAGTTGCTCGCCGATCTCGCGCGAGTTCCGCGCCTTCCTGCTCTTATAGAAATTAGCCGACGTTCGACTAATTACTTTCAGCTCGGCGATCTGCGCGAGATCGGAGAGGATTTCATCCTGCACACCGGCTGCGAAGTAGGTGTTCTCGCTTTTGTCGTTCAGACTTTCAAACGGCAGCACGGCAATGCTTTTCCCAGGAGCTGGCCTTGCGGCGCCGCGATCCCAAAAGAGCGAAAGCGCGACGGCGAGAGCCGCGACGAAAGCGAGAGCAGCGAGAACGGTAGGCGGCCGCGTCCAACGCCACCATCGAGGCGCGCGCTCCGCCTCGGCGTCGAAATCCATTCTCCGGCGCGCGCTCTTCAAGACCTCGAGTAAATCACGCGCGTCGCAGTAGCGGCGGGCGTGGTCTTTCTGAAGTGCGCTGCTGATAATCTGCTGAAGCTCTGTCGGAAATCGCCTGGACGATGTCGTGAGCGGCGGCGGTTCCTTCTGCAGAATCGATGCGATAATCTCCTCGGAAGTTTCGCCTGTGAATGGCACATGCCCTGCAATCATTTCGTAGAGCACCACACCGAGACTCCAATTGTCGGTGCGCTGGTCCACCGCGGCGCCGCACGCCTGTTCCGGCGACATGTAACGGACCGTGCCCAGGATTGACCCCAGATTGGTCTTGGCCGGCGAGAGCGCTTCCTCCCTCGCGCTCGGCACCGGCACTTCCGGTTCGACCAGCTTCGCAATTCCGAAGTCGAGAACTTTCACGTAGCCGTCTCGCCGAAGCATGATGTTCTCCGGCTTAATGTCGCGATGGATAATGCCGGCCTCATGCGCAGCAGCGAGCGCGCTTGCCACCTGGATGGCCACGTCCAACGCCTCAGCTATTTCCATTGGACCGCGTCGGAGGCGCGTCCGCAGGGTTTCGCCCTCGATCAGTTCACTCGCGATATAGTAAGTCGAGGTCGCCTCTCCTATTTCGTAAACCGTCAGAATATTTGGGTGATTCAACCTAACTACAGCGCGCGCCTCCTGCTGGAATCGCTTCACACGCTCCGGGTCGCTGGTAAAGCGCGGGGGCAGGAGTTTAAGCGCGGCCATCCGACCCGCGGTAATGTCGGACGCCAGGTAGACTTCGCCCATCCCGCCGAGAGCCAATCTGTTTTGAAATTTGGTAGTGGCCGATCGTCCGACCAATGAGCAAATCGGGTTGCGCGTTTTGCAACATTCTGGCCGCGAGGCCAATCACAGGGGTTTCAATGAAAGTGCCGGCTCGTCCATGCGCGGCGAGAAGCGTTTCGACTTTGCTGCGCAAAAGCTCATCACCCGCGCAGGCCTTGCCCAGGAATGCGCCAAGCTGGTCCGGTGCTTGATCCAAGCCGGAATGAAAAATTTCCTCGATCAGGTGTAACCGCGCCGGCGTCATATTCGCTCCCCGAGGGGCGGACAGAGTCGTAGCAATTTAGGGCGGGCTGTGCAATTCCGTGTACAACCACGCCCTGGCAAACTCCCAATCGCGCCGCACCGTGATGGCCGAAATTCTGAGGACCGCCGCGATCTCGTCGTAGTTGAGCCCGCCAAAGTATTTGAGCTCGACCACCTCCGCCTTTCTTGGGTCGAGTCTGGCCAGTTGCTCGAGCGCCTCATGCAGCTCGACGATTTCCTTTGATTGCCCTTGGGCGATAAGCGCGGCTTCATCCAATTCCACCTTCAGCGCGCCGCCGCCGCGTTTTTGAGCGCTGTTACTTTTGGCGTAGTTGACCAGAATCTGCCGCATCGCTCGGGCGGCCACGGCGAAAAAATGAGCGCGATTCTGCCAGCTTGGATTCGTTTGGTCGGCCAGGCGCAGATAAGCCTCGCTCACCAGAGCGGTCGTTTGCAGGGTGTGATCGGGACGCTGGCCACTCATAAAGTGATGGGCGAGGCGCCGGAGTTCCTCATAGACCAGCGGGGTTAGTTCTCCGAGAGCTGCCTCGTCTCCCTCACTCCAATGCGCCAGCAACTGCGTCACTCGCTGGGGCGAGGTCGAAGGTAGATTCATTGCTCCTCGCGAGCCTATCGGCTGGCAAAATTTCCTGCACGCGCAAAAACGCCGAGAAAGAAATTTCGATCGGGATGATCACTTTGGCCGGCCGTTCCTGTTTGTAGCAATGAAAGCAACAACAAACCTAGAGAAAGAAATAAGGCTTATGATGACCGGAGTAACAATAAAGACGGTGAGAGGCGCGCTGGCAGCGCTCTTGGTGGGAGTGGGGGCGCTCCTGTTCCTCGGCACTGGGGTTTATGGCAGCGGTCCCGTGGCAACTCCCCCGCAAGGCGCCGCCTTTCAGTGCAGCAACGCGACCCTCACCGGCACATATGGGAATCAAGTCCAGGGCACGCGGCCCGTTCCTCCCCCCTCGGTGGTGGAACCGAGAACGTCATCGGCGTCCTCATCCGCACCTACGACGGCGTCGGCAATTTCACCCAGATCGACAACGTAAAAGGCTCCGTCACCGGAATCACACCTAACCGCCCGGGCAGCGGCACCTATCAGGTGAGCCCAAACTGCACGGCTGTGACTCAGTTTGAGCCGGTGCCAGGGATGATGATCGAGGAACGCATGGTGATCGTCCAGAATAGCGAGGAGCTGCGCACCATCACCTCCAGTCCACTCGCAGTGATGGTCACGAGCGTCGGCGAGAGAATCGACCGCCGCTAATCCTGCGGCCACCCCAAACACTTCGGAGGCTTTATGAAGGAAACACCAATGAAAACGGCGAGGAGAGGAGCTTTGGCAGCGGTGATGCTTTCCAGCGGGCTCCTGTTCGTTGCGGCGACCGTTCCGAGTGACAGCCTAGTCTCGGCCGGCGGACAAACTACAGCATTCCAATGCAGCAGCGCCACCATCCGGGGCACTTACGGTATTCAGATCGCGGGGACGCGTCCCGTGCCGCCATCCTCCGGCGGAGGGACCGAGACGGTCACCGGCGTCGTCCGCCGCACCTATGATGGCGCCGGCAATTTCACCCAGATCGACAACGTCAAAGGCTCAGTCACGGGGTTTGTGCCTGATCGCCCGGGCTCCGGAACGTATCAAGTAAACGCGAATTGCACTGGCCTGACTCAGTTCGAGCCTGCGCCCGGCATGGTGATCGAAGAGCGATTCGTGATCGTCCGTCGCGGTCGCGAAATTCGCTCCATCACTTCTAGTCCCGCTGCCGTAATGGTGTCAGCCGTTGCCTCACAGATCCCTGTCCCTGCGCGGGTCGTCTCTCGAAAGCTCCACAACGGCACGCCCTTCGATATCGACCTACCGCTCGCAGGCACGCCCGGCATCGAATGCCGCAGCGGCGGAGCAAGCAGTGAGTACCAGTTAGTCTTCGCCTTCGCCGATTCCGTCACTTTCAAGAGCGCAGCCGTCACCGAGGGCAGTGGAAAATAAGCAGCATGGCTGGCAATGGGACGGCAATTGCAACCGTCAACCTCGACGGCGTCGGAAACGCACAAACCATCGTCGTCAAATTGCTGGGCGTGAGCGACGGCACGGCGACGGCGGACGTTGAGGTAGAAATGGGTCTACTGCTCGGCGATACCAACGGGAACGGTCTCGTCACCGCATCCGATATTGCGGCAACCAAAACGCAAGCCGGCCTGGCCGCAGGTGCATCAAACTTCCGCGCTGATGCAAACGTTAGCGGGACCATCAACGCTTCTGATATCGGGCTGGTAAAATCAGAATCAGGCAGCGTCTTGCCTTGATCCGCTCTGCTAAGCTAAAGGACCTCGCCGCGAATGAGATCTTCGAACGTCTGGCGTTGCCGCACCAGCGTAGCCTCGTTTCCACGCACCAGCACCTCTGCCGGCAGCGGGCGCGAGTTGTAATTCGAAGCCATGACAAATCCATACGCGCCCGGCGCTCATGATCGCCGCCAGCTCGCCCTCCCGCATCTCCGGCAGCGCGCGCTCCTCGGCAAAAAAATCGCCGCTCTCGCATACCGGACCCACCACATCGACCGTTTCACACGCGGCCGAAGTCGGTTCCCGCACCGGCACGATCTCGTGGTAGCTCTGGTAAAGCGCTGGGCGGATTAGGTCGTTCATGCCCGCGTCCACGATGACGAATTTCTTTTGTTCCGCCTGCTTCAGGTAGCGCACGCGCGTGAGCAGGACGCCGGCGTTGCCGACAAGAAATCGCCCCGGCTCGAGCAGGATGCGCAAACCCAACGCCCGCAATGGCGGCACGATCGCCGCCGCATAATCATCGATCGTGAGCTGGTGTTCGTGCGCTCGCCACCAGCTCGGGTCGCCGCTGGCCAGAGATGATTGGTAGGCGATGCCCATCCCGCCGCCGATGCTGAGAAACTCGATCGCGTAGCGTTCTTTCAACTGCAAAGCCACTGGCGCAATTTTCGCGATCGCTTCCGCGAACGGTTCCGCGGCGGTGATCTGCGAGCCGATATGCATCTGCACGCCGCGAAGGTCCAGATGCGAGAGCGCGGCTGCGCGTTCGTACGCCTGCGCCACGCGCGCCAGCCCGACTCCGAACTTGTTCTCGCTCTTCCCGGTCGAGACGTATTTATGCGTGGAGGCGTCCACATCGGGATTCACGCGCAACGCAATCGGCGCGCGCACGCCTTTTGCAGCCGCGATGCGGTTGATGTATTCCAGCTCCGCTTCGCTCTCGACGTTGAAACAAAAGACGCGCTGCTCCAGCGCATACTCAATCTCCTCCCGCGATTTTCCGACCCCGGCAAAGGTGCAAAGCGTCGGATCGCCACCCGCTGCGATCACGCGATAGAGCTCGCCGCCCGAGACAATATCGAAGCCCGCGCCCTCCTCATGCAGCAGGCGCAGGATGGCGCGGTTCGAGTTCGCCTTCACCGCATAGCAGATCAGGTGATCGAGCTCAGCGAGAGCGCCGTCGAGACGACGGTAATGATCGGTAATCGTCCCCGCGCTGTAAACGTAGAGCGGTGTGCCGTGCTCGTCCGCGACCCGGGCAAGGTCCACGTCCTCGCAGTGCAAGCTGCCGTCGCGATAATGAAATGCGTGCAAGCCGGAACGTGCAACGGCCAACGCTTAACGTCCAACCTGCAACGGCCGCCGCGGGCGCAGTGCCCCGGCGATCGCCACCAAAATCAAGAGCGCCCCAAACGTGCACACGATCGCGGCCCCGGACGGCAGATCCCAGTAGAAGGAGAAATACAATCCCGCCACGCCGCCGATGAGCGAGACGATCCAGCCAATCAGCAAACGCGTCCGCAACGTGCCCGCGAGATTGATCCCGCAGACCGCGGGGACGATGAGATAACTGAAGACAAGCAGCACACCTGCGATGCGCACAAAGCTGGTCACGACCAAACCAAACGCAGCGTAGAAAAGAAAATCCCACCAACGCACGCGCAGCCCTTGTTCGTACGCGACCGCGCGCTGGAACGAGACAAGGAGGAAATTCTTCCGCAGAATAAAATGCAGGACGCCGACGACGAGGAAGAGCCCGAAGGCCTTCCACACCTCCGCTGGAGTGACGAGGAGGATGTTGCCGACCAGCATCTGCTTGATCTGCTCGTCGCCTTCCGCGGCCCGGCTGAGCATAAGCACCGCCGCGGCCGCTGCGACCACATACGAAATGCCGATGACCGCTTCCTGCGGAATCTCGCTCGCGCGTTTTCCCGTTACCGAAAAAATCGCCGCGCCCACGAGCGTGAAACCCAGTGCGATCGCGAAGGTGGCGTTGCTCTGCAGATCGAGCCGCAGCAGCACAGCCAGGCAAATGCCGAGCGACGCCATCTGCGCCATCGCGATGTCGATAAAGATGATGCCGCGCTGCACCACATGCAGACCGAGATAAACGAGCAGCCACGGCAGGAGCACGCACGCTACGATTGGCCAAAACATTACGTCCCACATAGCGAAAGTGCTTTCCGGTGACGGTCGACTACTTCAAGGCTGCGGACAGACGCGCCACCAGGGTGTCGATCAACTTCACGTAGCTATCGGTGTTCGTGATCGCTCCGGGATATTGCGCGAAATCGACCACCGTCGCACCCGTCGCGCTCGCGACTTTCTCCGCGATTTTTCGGTCGTGAAACGGTTCGACGATGATCGCCTTGATCTTCTGCGCCTTCACCTGTCCGATCACCTCCGCGAGGTGCGAAGGAGAGGGCGGGATGCCGGGCTTGGGTTCGAGGAAGACATCGATCTCAACGCCGAAACGATGCGCGAAATACGGCCAGGAATCGTGATACGCCACCACGTGTTGCCCTTTGAACGGCAACATCGCTGCGCCCCATTCCTGGAGCTTGGCGTTGATCGTGGCTTCGAACTTTTTAAAGCTCGCGTCATAGGCTGCGGCATTCGGTGGATCGACCGCCGCGAACGATTGCGCGATATGCTGCGCGATCGTCTTTGCGACAATCGGATCGATCGCGAAATGCGGATTGCCCAGCGCGTGCACATCGCCCGCCGCGCGCGTGACGTTGGCCGGCACGTTCATCAGGCGCACGCCTTGTGCGGCCTGCACGCGTCCAGGTTTGCCGACATCAAGTTTCGGATTGCGCGCGTTCTGCAAGAGTGGCGGCAGCCAGCCGAGCTCCAGTTCCGCGCCGCCATCGATCAGGACGTCGGCGTTACGCAGCTGGACTACGAAACTCGGCCGCGCATCGACGAAGTGCGGATCTTCCGTCGGCTTCGCCATGGTCGTGACGTCGACTTTGTCGCCGCCGATCTCGCGCGCGAGCGCACCGAGGTCGGGTAGCGTGGTGACGACGTTGAGTTTGGCCTGCGCGGAGAGGGCGAAGGCGGAAAGGATTAACAGGATGGACAGGATTTTTTTCATGAGTGTCGGCTAAAATTTGTGCGCGCCATGCGCACCGAGGATGAATTCGAATTGGAGGAAAACGGAATCGACCTCGCGGCCGGCGAGGAAGTCGTTCGCCTCCAGAAAATCGTGGTTGTACTGCAAACGCAGCCGCGAGAATTCCGTCGGCAGGAAGGTTAAATTGGCTGAGACGCGCGAGCGCGTTTGGCGATCGTCGTCGTCCGTGAAAGCGGAGGATTGCATGTGCAGATGCTCGCCGCGCACGCCCGCGATCCAGCCCTTCTTGAAGCCCCACAGCACCTGCGAGTAGATGCCCCAATCGTGAAACGCTTCCGCCGCCGGAAACGTCTGGTCGATCCCGCGCCCGGCTTCGAAGCGGCGATACATCGCTTCCGTTTGCCACTTCACAAAGGGGAACCCGCCCTCGGCCCGCGCGCTCTTCCATTTGTAAAGGAGATCAGCGCCGTAGATCTGCGTGCGCGAATGCGCGCCGGTTTCGTTCGAACCGAAGGCGCCGGAGACGCCGCCGAGCACCGTCTGCGTGTCGCTCAGGTTGGCGGAGTTTTCCCAGCGCGGCACCCAGACGAAATCCTGCAAGCCGCGCGCTTCGCGATCAGTCGTTAGCCGACCGTAGAAGCGTCCGTTGTCGCCGGGGTTCCGAAACGAGTAGCCCGTTCCGCCGCGACCGTTCTGCACCGCGCCGGTCAACTGCGAATACCACGGCACCGGGAGCGTCCACGAAAGCTGCGCGCCCACGCCGCGCAATCCATCCGGCCCCAGCAAGCGCCCATGCACCAGCGGCGCATCGGTGAAATCCCAGGTATGCGGATGGGTGGGATTGATCCGGCCGAACGGCGCAAAGAATTGCCCTGCGCGCAGCTGCAAACCCGCCGGCAGGCTTGTCGTTTGCAGATACGCTTCCTCGAGTTCGATCTCCGTCTCGTTGTTGTTATCGAGCTTGAGCACGATGTTGGCGAAGCCCTCGAAATAGGGATCGACCGCGCCATCGAGCGCGATCTCGGCGTTGCGCGCATTGAAGCCGCGCTGCTGCGGATCGTGGTCGCCCACCTGGATGCGGTTAACGTCGCGCGCGCTCGAGGCGTCGAGCACGAAGAGGCCGTCGAACGAGATGTTCATGTAGCTTTTTCCGCCGCCGCCCATGATCGGGATCGGCTGCGTCAGCGCGGAATCGTTCGCCGCCGTCTCACGTTGGTGCCGCGACGCTCGCGTCGCTCGTGGGAAACGCGGTGCCGTTGGCGTCCACGCCCACGCTAGTAGGCGCAGCGACGACGGCGCTGTCCGTGGTCGGGAAGAGCGGCGGGCGCGGCCGCCGGCGAGCTTGCAGCCGCAGCTTCCGGCAGGGGAGAAGGTTCGGCGTTTTCGGGTAGAGACGGCGCGGTCGCCGGCGTTTGCTCTTTCACCTGCTTCTGCAACGTCTGCACCATTTCGGTCAGCGTTTGCACTTGCTGGCGCAGTTGTTCGACTTCCGCGGAAGTCGCGGGCACAGGCGTGGCGCTGGGCGCGTCCTGCGCCAGGGCGGACGAACCGCCGAGGACGACGGCCAGGGCCGTCAGAAATTTTTGTCGTATCATTTTTCTCTCATCACACCGGCGGAAAATCGCGCCGGAAAAAACACTCAGGTCACGCGTCCAGCGCACCTTGGATCGACCACGAGCGGGAACGCGTGCTCGCGATGGCCCGAAAGAGTTCGGGCAACATCCAACGCGTCAGGACAACGCGGGCGGAGCGTGCTCGAGGAGAGAAAAGACCGGACGCGCAACGAAGCGCGGACAAGCGAAAGCCAAAATAGCCGACACCCGCGGCGCGTCGTCCGGCACCGGCGTGACTCGATCGCAGGCGGAGTGCTCGAGGCTGCCGGAGGAGAAAAGCGTAGCCGCACATTCGTGCGTGCCCTTGTCGGCATGATGGAGCCGATCGTGCAGTTGCGGGGCAGCGGCGAGGCCGAGCGCAAACGCGATCGCGGCGAAAAGGGCTGCCGCCATGCAGGCGCGCATTTTGCCGGTCATTCTGCCGAGATTGTGGAACCCGCCGGGCGCCTGCGCAAATGCGATTCCAAAGCGCAGTTACAATCGGCCTCGCCGCATTCCAGTTGAATGGTGGCGTGCTCGATTCCGAAACGCTCGTGCAGTGTCTCCTGGATTTGCCGCAGCAGCGGATCATCGAGCTGGCCGTCGGGTTTGATCAAGTGCGCAGTCAACGCATTCTCCGTCGTGCTCATGGCCCAAATGTGAAGGTCGTGGACGCGCGCAATCCCGGGAAGCGTGAGCAAATATTCCCGCACCGCCGCGAGATCGATGTCGCTCGGGACGGCGTCGAGCGAGAGGTTGACTGAATCGCGCAGCAAACCCCAAGTCCCGATCCCGATCACAGTCACGACGAGCAGGCTGAGCGCGGGATCGATCCAGAGCAGGCCGGTGAGGCTGATGGCGAGACCGCCCAGCACCACGGCCGCAGAAACTCCCGCATCCGCTGCCATGTGGAGGAACGCGCCCTTGATATTGAGATCGCCGTGCCGGCCTTTCATAAACAGGAGCGCGGTGATGGTGTTGATAACGACGCCGAGCCCGGCCACGGCCATGACGATGCCGCCGGGCACCGCGCTGGGCTGCGCGAAGCGCCGGACCGCTTCCCAACTGATGCCGCCGATCGCGACGAGGAGCAGGATCGCATTCAACAGAGCCGCGATGATCGACGACCGACGCCAGCCATAAGTGCGGCGCTGGCTCGGCTCGATCTGCGAAAGATGACTTGCCGCCCACGCGAGGAGCAGACTGAGGACGTCGCTTAAGTTGTGACCAGCATCGGCCAGGAGCGCGAGGGAGTTGATCGCGCAACCCGACAACCGCTTCCGCCAGCACGTAAACGAGATTAAGTCGCGACGCCGATGGCGAAGGCTTTGTTGTAACTGGCTGCTCCGTGGCTGTGGTCGTGCATCAGGTAAACGGGAGTGCAGTGCGGCCTGCGGTTCGCGATGAAAGATACGATACAGCACGGGCAAGACGAGCAACGTCAGCAAAGTCGAGCTGATGATGCCGCCGATGACGACGGTGGCGAGCGGGCGTTGCACTTCGGCGCCGCGTCCCTGCGCGAGAGCCATCGGGACGAAACCGAGCGCGGCGACGAGCGCGGTCATGAGCACGGGACGCAAGCGCGTGATCGCGCCTTGCGTGATCGCATCGTCGAGCGGCTTGCCTTCGCCGCGCAGTTGTTTGATGAAGCTGACGAGGACGAGGCCGTTGAGCACGGCGACGCCGCTCAAAGCGATGAATCCGATCCCGGCGGAGATGGAGAGCGGAATGCCGCGCAGCCAGAGCGCGAGCACGCCGCCGGTGAGCGCGAGCGGGACGCCGGTGAAAACGAGGAGCGAATCTTTCACGCTCCCGAAAGCCATGAAGAGCAGGACGAAAATGAGCAACAACGCGAGCGGCACGACGAGCTGGAGGCGTTTGGTGGCTGATTGCAATTGCTCGAATTGCCCGCCCCACGCGCTCCAGTAGCCGGGCTCGAGCTGCACCTGCGCGCGGATTTTTTCCTGCGCCTCGGCCACGAACGAAGCGATGTCGCGGTCTTTGATGTTGCAGGTGACAACGACGCGCCGCTTTCCGCTTTCGCGGCTGATTTGGGTTGGGCCCGGTTCTTCATCGAGCTGCGCGACCTCGCCCAGCGGGATGGACGTGTGCGTTTCCGGAGCCATTTGTGCCGTGCTTGCTTCCACGCCAGGCAACGGGATCGGCAACCGGCGCAGCGCGTCGAGATCGGCTCGCAGATTTTCCGGCAGGCGCACGACGATCGGGAAGCGGCGATCGCCTTCGAAGAGCAAGCCCGCCTCGCGCCCGCCGAGCGCGGCTTGAATGACTTCCTGCACGTCCGCGACGTTCAATCCGTAACGCGCCATCGCGGTGCGCTTGAAATTAATCGTGAGCATGGGGAGGCCGGTGACCTGCTCCACCTTCAAGGCATCGGCGCCGCGAATGGTGCCGAGAACTTTGGCCACGGCATCGGCACTGCGGCGCAGCACTGCCATGTCGTCGCCGAAAACCTTCACCGCCACGTCGCTGCGCACGCCGGAGATGAGTTCGTTAAAGCGCATCTGGATCGGCTGCATCATTTCGTAGTTGCTGCCGGGCACCTCTTCCGCGGCGGCGGCGAGTTCGGCCACGAGGACGGTTTTCGGCTTGCCGGGATTGGGCCATTGCCGCGCGCGGCTTGAGCATGACGTAGCAATCGGCCACGTTCGGCGGCATCGGATCGCTCGCGATTTCCGCCGTGCCGATGCGAGTAAAGACTTCTTTCACCTCGGCGATTTTCAGCAGGCGCTTCTCCATCACGGCCGACATCGCGACGGCCTGACTGACACTGGTCCCGGCGATGCGCACCGGTTGAATCAGCACGTCGCCTTCATCGAGACTGGGGATGAACTCGCGACCCATTTGCGAGGCGAGCAGCAAACTCAGAGCCACCAGAGCCGCCGCGCCAGCGAGGACCAGTTCCACGCGACTTCAGGCTCCACTGCAGCAGCGGCTCATAGAAACGGCGCGCCGCCGCGATGACGCGGTTTTCCTTTTCCGTCACGCGACCAGTGAGAAACGTCGCCGCCGCCGCGGGCACGAAAGTCAGCGCGAAAATCATCGCGCCCGCGAGGGCGAGCAGAACGGTGAACGCCATCGGGCCGAACATTTTCCCTTCCACGCCGGTGAGGGTCAGGATGGGCAGGTAAACCACCATGATGATGAGCCCGCCGAAAATGCTCGGCGTGATCACTTCCCGGCTCGCGCGATAAACGACCTCGCACCGTTCGGTCGGCTTTAACAAGCGGCCGCGGGCGTGTTGCGCGAGCGCAAGTTGGCGCATGCAATTCTCCACAATGATGACCGCGCCATCGACGATGATCCCGAAGTCGAGCGCGCCGAGACTCATCAAATTCGCGCTCACTTTGTTCGTCACCATGCCGGTAATGGTGAAGAGCATGGAGAGCGGAATGATGGCCGCGACGATGAGCGCCGCGCGAAAATTCCCGAGGAGCGCGAACAGAATCACCACTACGAGCACGGCGCCTTCGAGGAGATTGTTCCGCACCGTTTTGATCGTGGCTTCGACCAGATCGGTTCGGTTGTAAACGGTCTTCACCGTCACGCCTTTCGGCAGCGTCCGCTCGATTTCGCCGATGCGTTCATGCACGCGGCGCGAGACGGCGCCGCTATTTTCGCCCATCAACATGAAGGTCGTCCCGAGGACGCACTCGTGTCCGTTATGCAAGGCCGCGCCGCTGCGCAGTTCCTGCCCGAGCGCGACCTCCGCGATGTCGCCGATGCGCACCGGCAAGCCTTTCCGGCTGTCCACCACGATGTCGCGAATCTCGCCCATGTCCTTCACCTGCCCGGGCGCGCGAATGAGATATTCCTCGCCGTTTCGCTCGATGTAGCCCGCGCCGACGTTGGCGTTGTTCTTCGCCAGCGCCTCCATCACGTCGTGAAAGCTCAAGCCGTACGCGACCAGCTTCCGCGGATCGGGCGTGACGTGATATTGCTTCTCGAAACCGCCGATCGAATTCACCTCCACCACGCCGGGCACGTTCCGGAGTTGCGGCTTGATCACCCAATCCTGGATCTCGCGCAGATCGGTCGGCGTGAACTCGGAGCCGTCCGCTTTCTTCGCGCCCGCCTTCGCATCCACGGTCCACATGTAGATTTCGCCGAGCCCGGTCGAGATCGGGCCCAGCTGCGCTTCGATGTCGTTAGGCAATTGCGTCTTCGCCTGCTGAATGCGTTCCGCCACCTGTTGCCGCGCCCAATAGATGTCGGTCCCGTCTTCGAACACGACCGTGACCTGCGAGAAGCCGTAGCGGGAAAGCGAGCGCGTGTCATCGAGCGCCGGAATGCCGGCCATCGCGGTCTCGATCGGGAAGGTGACGCGCTGCTCCGCTTCCAGCGGCGAATAGCCGGGCGCGCTGGTGTTGATCTGCACCTGCACGTTGGTGATGTCCGGCACGGCATCGATCGCCAGCCGCTGATAATTGAAAACCCCGAGCGCGCCCACTGCCGCCGTCGCAAACAGAACGAGCCAGCGATGCCGGATGGAGAAGTCGATGAGTTTCGCGATCATCTAGTGCTCGTGGCCGGCCTCGCCCTTTTCCAACTCCGCTTTGAGAATAAAGCTGTTGGCGGCGGCGTATTTTTCGCCTGGAGAAACTCCGGCGACGATCTGCGTCCGCTCGTTATCCTTCGCTCCAAGTTCAACCGCGCGCGGCTCGAACCTGTTGCCTTCCGCAACGAAGACGACCGTCTTGCCATCCACGTTCTGCAAGGCGCCGTTCTCTACCGCCACGGCCGCTTCCACCTGACCGGTGACGACTTCGCCATCGACGTAGAGGCCCGGCCGCAACTCGCCCTCCGGGTTCGGAACCACGCAACGCGCCAGCATCGTTTGCGAGCCTTCACTGCCGAAGGGCGAGATGTAATCCACCTGCGCGCGGATGTGTTGCTGACCGGTGACGTGGCCCTCGCCGGTGTGAAACTCGACCGGCGCGCCGACCGCGAGCGAGCCGAAATCCTGCCGGAAAATGCTCAGGTCGATCCAAACCGTTTCGAGATTCGCGACGGTGAAAATCGCTTTGTCGTCTTTCACCAACTCGCCCAGCGTGATGTCTTTTTGAATGACCGTGCCGGCCAGCTCGGACGTGACGTCGTAGATTTTCAGACTCTCGTTGCTTTCGATCTGCGCCAGCACTTCGCCGCGCTCCACTTTGTCGCCCAATCGCTTTTTCACCGTCTTGACCACGCCGGAGAAACGCGGCACCACTCGCGCGAGCGCTTCCTCGTTAGCCGCCACCTTTCCGTAAACCGCCACCATGGTTTTGATCGTGGCCGGGCCCGCTTCTTCGATTCTTAGCTGCGCGTTTTCAAGCTGCGCCGCGGTGAGTTCCACCTGCGCCTCTTCGCCGTGTTCGTCGTGCCCGTGCTCCTCGTGTTCGACGTTCGTGGGACGAGCGCTGTTGTTCCAAGACCACCAGAGCGCGAGGCCGACCAAGGCCAGTGCGGCGAGAAGAATGAAGTGTCTGCTTTTCATAAAAAACTAGGGCAGCGGCGCGGCGGTTAACGACTCCACGGCGTGAAGCGCTTTGTGGTAGCTGGCGAGCGCGTCGAGATATTGCAGACGCGCAGTGCCGATGGTTCGGCGCGTCTCCAGCACATCCAGGTAACTGAAGCGCCCGCTCTCGTAGCCTTCCGCCGTGGCCGTCAACGCGCTCTCGGCGCTCGGCAAAACTTTCGCGCGCAGCAAATCGATCGCAGTGCGCGTGCGCGCGAGATCATGGTAGGCGTCACTCAGTTCCGTCATCAAGGTCGCTGCAACGGCCGCGCGCTCTGCGTCTGCTCGATCGATCTGCGCGCGCGCGGCGCGGACATTGCCTTGATTGCGATTCCAGAAAGGAAGAGGAACGGAAAATCCGACGATCGCAGTGGCATCGTTGGTCTCGTTCAGTTGACGCGCGCCCGCACTCAAAGTCACATCGGGCACCGCCGCCGCTTTCTCCCGCGCGAGCGCGGCTTCGCGTTGCGCGACTTCCGCGCCGAAACGCGCGAGCCGTGGATTGTTCGCCAGCCGACCAGCCAGCGCGTCGAGCGAGGCGATCGCGCGTGTCTCTTCGAGATTGCCGACCACGGAAGTGAAGCGCGGTTGGGTTGCGCCCCATTGCGCGGCCAGACGCTGGCGCGCGGCCATGAGTTCGTGCTTCGCCTGTTCCAACTCAATTCGCGCCGACGCGCTCGCGATGTCGAAGCGCGTCTTTTCCAGATCGGACGCTTTGCCGGCTGCGAGCCGCTTCTCGACCGCGGGGAGGAAATCGTTCGCCAGACGCGCGATTTCTTCCGCGAGCCCGACCCGGCGTTGCCCAGCGAGAACATCGATGAAATGGCGCGAAGTCCTGAGAAAAACTTCGCGCTTCTTCGTTTCGTAATCGAAACCGGCCAGCTCGCGCCCGAAGCGCGCTTCTCGCATGCGCGCGCGGCGCTTGCCTCCGAGTTCGAGCAGCTGCCCGAGCAGCAAGGTGTTCTCCGAACGGCGCGCGTCGGAGTAGCTGCCGGAGCCCACGAGATTTTCGCTCGTGAATTCCACTTCCGGATTCGGCCGCAGTTTCGACTGCAGCAAACGCGCGTCGGCGATGCGCACATCGTAGTCGATCGCGGCCAGCTCCGGGTTGTGCGTGAGCGCGAGCGCAAGCGCCTGGCGCAAGGTGAGCGTGCCGCGCGGTTCTTCGATCAACGACGAAGGACCGGCGCAAACGATGGCCGCGCTGGCGAGGAATAAGATGACGGTGGTTTTCAAAAAAAATCGAGAGACTGAGCACGTGGACACGACGCACCCCGAGCTGGGATGCATGGACGGGAAGCTGCCGACGCGAGTGAGCGCGCCATGAAGGCGCGAGGGTGCGCGTCAGGCGCTACGCGAGTTGCGGCGGATGATCGATCTCCGCGGGCGCGCCCGGCGCAAAGCGGACATCGGTCGAACGCAATGTCATCCAGAAGGGACAACGCGCAGACTTGGAACACGCCCGGTTCAGTCAAAGCCGCCGAGCCGCAATGTGTGGTGCAACCGCAAGCCGGGCAGGAATCGTGTCCGGCATCCTGTGATTCCGTCGCGCACGCGCCGCTCGCGTCATGAACTGCATCGGCCACGATATCGCCCGCGAAGATGAAGCACGCGAAGAGCGCGCAGATCATCCGCAGCGCAGGAAATCGCAACCGGTTCATGGGCGGGAAGGTGGGCTACGCGCGCGCGCTTGGCAAGACCCTACGCCACGTCCCAGTAGTGATGATCCTGGCGCGAGAGCGACCAGTTCGGATGCGCCTGCACGAACTCCAGACAGGTGCGCAGACTGGCCGGGTCTTCCGTTTTCCCGATCGAAAGCGGCTGCACGTAGCGATAGCGGAACTGCGTCGTCTCATCCGGATGCGCGGCGCGGAAGTCTGCAATCCCGAAGCCGTTCAAATCCGGCACGATCTTCATTTCATCGCCGGAGGTTTGGACCCATTTCGCCGGATCGTGCGGGGAAACGGAGAGCCAATCGACCGCGTAGGCGACGGCGCGATGGCCGCTGGTAGCGAGCGCGATTTGAAAGTTCCGCGCGCGCAAAGCCGCGATCAACGCGGTGAGATTGTGATCCGTCGGTTCGCCGCCGGTGACCCAGGCCCAGCGTTCGCGCGCGGCAGCGGGAGTTACCTCATCGGCGCGCTGCGCGATCTCTTCTGGCGTGGCCATTTCATTCTTGCGGTAGTCCGTGTCGCAGCCCGGGCAGCCCACCGAGCATCCCGCCAAACGCACAAAGCACATCTGCTGGCCCCGCATGTGGCCCTCGCCTTGGATGGTCCAGAAAATCGGATTCCGCGAGAGCGGATAACGAAACGGCCTGGCCGCGGATTCGGTCTTCACTTTCCGGGGACGGTTTCCTTTGGTCGGAAAAAGAAGTGCTCGAAGGAGGCGTAAACAAACACGCCGTAATCCGGCGCGGCGTCCGTGAGGCCCGATCGGCAGTGCGAGGCCGATTACGGTTTGCGCATCGTTCGGGTGATTGAAGGCATAGCGGATTCCTGGCGAAATGATGACCGAGGTCGAGCGTTCGGTGCGGCCGAAATCGTCGAGCCCTTGATCGAAATTCGCGACCGCTTCGAGCATAATATTGAAAGTCCGGCTGACCGCATAAATCGCGCTCGCGCCGAGATTGTATCCCACGAGATCGCGCCCGCGGACGTCAGGGAAAAAGTTCACGCCCGCGTTGCCGTGCAACGTCCAGCGATCACTCACGACCTTGCTCACGGGCAGGTTAAACTCATAACCGAGCGAGTCGTTCCCCAATCCTTTCGCCTCATCGCCGGTCGGCAGAATCAAGGCAAAGCGGGGCGCGATCGCAGGCCGCGTCTCCGTTTCCAGCATGAGCTGATAACGATAATCGAGGCTGATGTCGCCGATCCCGTTTTCCTTCCGGCCCCCGTCATCCAGGAACAGGAATGGGATGCTGTAGGAAAATTGGTGCGCCTGCGTCAAGACCGGCCACTCTTGCGTGAAGGCGAGCGCATACTCGTGCGCATCCGGGCCGGCGCGCCGCGTAGTAGACTGCTCGAAGGTCAGGATGTGCTGCACGACGCCGGGCTCTTGATTGTAGGCCTCCTCGACGAAGAAAGAATTGTCCATGATGCCGGTCGCGGGCCGGACGCTCGCTTTTTCGAGCGCGGAGATGGAATCGGTCGCGCCGCGCGTGGCGAACGGACCGAGAGCGCAAACTAGAGCGATAAGGATGGAGCGGGCAAACATGCGAAACCGACCATATCGGACATTCTGCCGCGCTTCGAGTCCCGCCTTCGAACTTTCTCCGCCCGCCGTTGTCGAACCCGATGTCATGCAAAGCGTTTTCACTCATCGCGCCCGCGTTCTCGGCGCGTTGCTCGCGCTCGCCGGATGTCTCGCTCTTTCGCCTCGGGCGCGGGCGTTGGGGATGAGTTTCGCCGGTGTCCCGCTTGTCCCCGGCGCCACGGTGCAGGCGAATGTGCCGCTGAGCGATCTCGAAAAATCCTACGTCGCGGAGGGCGGCAACGCGGTTCCGCCCCACACCGTAGCCGTCCTCGCGGTGCCGTCCGGCTTTGATCCGAAGCGGAACTACCGCGTGCTGGTCGTCTTCTCCACGAGCGATTTTCAACATCAGAACCGCGATGATCTGGTGAATCTCTACCGCCCCACCGCGCTGGCGGAAGATTGGGTTGTGCTCGCGGGCGATGGCCCAGAGCCGGCGCGGCGCGATAGTTCTGGCTGGCGCGCCGGCCACACTCTGGCTGCGCTCGATGCGCTACACCGGAGTTTTCCCAATTCGAAGAACTGGCCAATCGCGTGCGCGGGTTATTCCGGCGGAGCGAAGCGCGCGGGCTTGCTCGCTCCGCTTCTGGCGGTCGGCGGCTACCGGATCTGCGGGCTCTTCCTCACCGGCATGAATGAAGACACGCTGACGGAAGGCTACCGAAGATATAAACCCGGCAGCAATTTTCTGCGCACGCCGATCTTCATCAGCACCGGCGCGCGCGATCAGGTGGCCACGCCGGCACAGCAAAGCGCGCTCAAGAATTCCCTGCAACGCACCGGCT
Source organism: uncultured Verrucomicrobiae bacterium (assembly GCA_963788065.1). GTDB lineage: Bacteria > Verrucomicrobiota > Verrucomicrobiia > Chthoniobacterales > UBA10450 > JACCTI01. The sequence goes on along the minus strand of CAWBFF010000008.1, from coordinate 239,831 downwards.
TCGGCAACATTCGGCACGAGACCTTTCAGTACGGCCACGTCGTGAAGAAGACGCACATCGAGGCTGCGCTCCGCTGGTTTGCTGGGAAATAGCGCCGCGAGCGAAACCAGCGTCGCATCTGGACAGCCCAGCCTCTCTGGCGTACGAATGCCGCACTTATGATCGGACCAGCCAAGCTCTACTTCATTATCTTCGGATTGCTTACGATCGTCGGCGGCATCATCGGATACGTCCGCGCGGGCAGCACCGCTTCTATTATAGCCGGTTCAATTTCCGGAATTCTCTTGCTCGTCGCCGCGTTCCTTTTGCCCGGCAACGTCACCGCCGGGCTCGCCATCGCGCTCGTCATCTCCCTGCTTTTGGCCGGCCGTTTTCTGCCGGCCTTCATCAAGACCGGCGCCTTCATGCCGGCCGGGATGATGGCGGCCCTGAGCGTGCTCGGGGTCGTGATGGCGATCCTCGCCTGGGTGAAAAAGTAACCGGGCGTGCGCAGATTCCAGCTCAGGACGTTGCGGCTCATCTTGGGGCTGCTTCTGCTTGGCGTTCTGACGGCCATCATTCTCCGCTGGGTTTCGCTCGAGCGCTGGCGCCTTAACCAGGACCACGCCGTCACGACTCCCGCCCACGCGACGCACGCTGCGGCCACTCCGTCGCCGAGCCCGACCAAGCCACCCGTCATCGGCGGGAAGCTTGAGACGGCGCGGCTCTTTAGCGGCATCACCGTAAACTCAAAACTTGAGCTCACGCCCGGGGCCGCTGCCTCCGACGAGCGATCCGATCCGCAAAGCTACGTCGTCGAGTTGACCCTGCGGGCGCGGGTGCCCGCGCCTAACAAGTCGATCGACGAGCTGGCCAAGGTGAGCCCGGAATTGCCGCGCCTCCTCCCCGGCCTGGCGGCCATGGTCACGCCGGAATCGGTTTCGCCCTTCTACGAAACGCTCTACGAGACCAAGCTGCGCAAGCTGCGCGCCAGCCTCACCCGCCTCGATCAACTCCTCTCCCGCCACAATTTTTACGACTGCCAGACCATCCTCCATCTCAAGCATCCGGAAACGCAACGCGTCGCGCTCTTGATCCAATCCGAAATGGACGTGGACGCGGACGGCTCGGATTCCGATCGTCTCCCCGCGGGCAGCGGGACATCGCCGAATTTCCAGCCCTTTACCAGTTATCGCTGGCCGAAGAAAACGGAGACTCCGAGCGCGTACCTCGGCATGTTTGAGGAGCGGATCAAAAACTACGAAACCGAATCAGGCTTAAAAGCCACCAACGCTGCGCGCAAAGCAGAGTTAAAAAGCGCCATCGCCTCCGCGCGGGAAAGCATCGGCGGTTTAAAAAAATTTAGCTACCTGATCGGCGCGACCGATCCCTACATCGTCATCCCCGGCGGCTTCAGCAAAGCGGAAGGCGCGAAAGTCGGCGACCTGGCCGTGGTCATCTACGGCGATGCCATCTACCCCGCGGTCGTAGGCGACGTCGGCCCTTCGGACAAAGCCGGCGAAGCCTCGCTCCGCATCGCCAAGGAAATCAGCGCGCGCGCGAATCCGATGTTCCGCCCGGTCAGCGATCTCTCGGTCACTTACCTCATCTTTCCCGAGAGCGCGGAGACGCCATTCGGTCCGCCGGATTTGGATAAGATGCACGAGCGTTGCACCGCGCTGGTGAACGAGATCGGCGGGTCCGGTGTGCCACTGCACAAATGGGAGAACATCATCCCGCCGCCGCCCACGCCCACTCCGAGTCCTACGCCGACGCCAAGTCCCTCGCCAAGCCCAAGCGTATCTCCTTCGGCCTCGCCCGAGACCTCGCCTGCGGAATCTCCTTCGCCCGCCGTCTCGCCGGAGGCATCGCCCGCGCCCACCTTTGCCTTTCCGCTGGCTTCCGCTTCTCCGAGCGCAACGCCGACGCCTTCTCCCACGCCGTCCGCTTCGCCCAAGAAGCGGAAGAAGAGTTGATCGCCCCGCGGGCGGCCCGGCGAAAATCTCCCGGCGCACACGGCCGCTTCCTTTCCTGTATTCGTTCTTAGGAAAACGCGTTCCACCGAACCCGGCGCGTTTCCGTTTTCATGAAAGTACCCTGGCGCAGCAAACTTCTCTGGCTCCTCGTCGTTCTCGCCCTCGCGCTTCTTGTCGTTAGGGCAATGCTCCCGATCTGGGTGCGCGATTACGTGAACCGCAAGCTCTCCGAAGTGGAGGATTACCGGGGCCGCGTTGCCGACGTGGATATCCACCTCTGGCGCGGCGCCTACAGTATCCACGGCGTTGAAATCGTGAAGACGAGCGGCGACGTGCCGGTGCCGTTTTTCGCCGCGCCCACCGTCGATCTTTCCGTGGAATGGAAGGCACTCTTCCACGGCGCCCTCGTGGGCGAAATTCATTTCGAAGCGCCGAAGATCAACTTCGTAAACGGCCGCAGCGCAGCCACCACGCAAGTCGGAGTCGACCAACCCTGGTCGGATAAAATCCGCGAACTCTTCCCGCTTAAAATTAACCGCTTCACCGTCCACGCCGGCGAGGTGCATTACCGCGATTTCGGACGCACTCCGAAAGTGGATGTCGCGATCGATCAAATCCGCATGGTTGCGACCAACCTGACCAACAGCCGAAAACTTTCCGAGACGCTCAACGCCGAGATCGAGATCGCCGGGCGTCCGCTCCGTTCCGGCCAGCTCCGCGCCAACATCGATCTCGATCCCTACGCCGCGAAACCGACCTTCGCCCTCGAGCTGGAGGCGGACGACATCCCGCTGACCAAGTTGAACGATTTCGCCAAGGCCTACGCCGCCATCACCTTCGAGAAAGGCACGCTCCGCCTCGCCACCGCGATGGATTCAAAGAAGGGAAACTTCACGGGCTACGTTGAACCGGTCTTCAATAACATGGCCATCTTCGATCCTTCGCAGGACAACGAAAATCCGATCGACTTCATCTGGCAGGGGATCGTAGGCGGCTTGACGCGCTTGATTCGCAATCATCCGAAAGATCGCTTTGGCACCAAGGTGCCGATCTCCGGCAATTTCGATGATCCCGCGCCCGCTGTCCTCCAAACTGTCTTCAACGTTTTCCGCAACGCGTTCGTCAAAGCCTTCGAAGGCAAGCTGAGTAACGACGACATCGACCTCGAGAAAGTGCAGCAGGCGCCGGAGACGAAGAACGACTAGCGCCACCGCCGCCAGCAGGCGCGCGGGTGTGCTGCCGCCTCCAACCTTGAACCGATACCGCGCGGTGCGCTAAACACGCTCATGTCCGCGCGTGTCCTCGATTGCCCGCAATGCGGCGCGCCGGTTAATTTTCGCTCGTCCATCACCGTCTTCGCGGTCTGCGAACATTGCCGCTCCATGATCGTACTCCGCGGCGCCAACGCGGAACTGATGGGCGTAATGGCGGCGCTCCCGCCCGATCTGAGCCCGTTCCAGATCGGCACGCGCGGCCAGTGGAAAGGCCACGGCTTTGAGATCATCGGCCGCATTCGCGTGGAATGGGAACAGGGGAGCTGGAACGAATGGTGCGTCCTGCACGATGGAAAAACGCACGGCTGGCTCGCGGAAGCGCAGGGATTGCTCATGATGAGTTTTGCGCGCGAAGTCTCCGAAGAACTTTCCGCACGAGCGGGCGACTACGCGCCACAACATCAGGTCGCGCTCGACGGACGCATCTTCACCATCACCGATGTGAAAACCGCGACCTATCGTGCGAGCGAGGGCGAGCTGCCATTCCTCGCGCCACCACAGTTTCAGCAGCGCAGCGTAGACTTGATCGATACGAAGGGCGGTTTCGCCACGATCGAAATTTCGAGTGAAGGCGCGGAAGTTTACCTGGGCGAGTTCACCGACTTCGACGCGCTGCGGCTCACCAACCTCCGCCCCGTGCCCGGTTGGAGCGCGGAGATCGCGCAGGAAAAAAATGCTACCACTGCGCTCTCATGTCCGGTTTGCGGCGCGGTCGTCGAGCTTCGTGCGGTCGGCCAATCGATGTCAGCGGTGTGCGGCGCGTGCGGCTCGATTATCGACACTGCAAAACCGGAGGTGCAGTTAATCGAGAAGGCAGAAAGCGTGGTGAAAAAAATGGCGCCGCTCCTTCCGATCGGTCAGCGCGGGAAATTATTCGACACGGAATACGAAGTCATCGGCCTCGCGCGACGCGCCGATCAATGGGCGACGTGGTCGGAGTATCTGCTTTTCAACCCATGGCGTGGATTCCGTTGGCTTGTCTTCTTCAAAGGCCACTGGAGCTTCGTCACCCGCGCACCCTCGCTGCCGAGTCATGTCGGAGAGCGGCGCATCCGGAAGGACGGTCGCACTTACAAACTGTTTGCCAGCGGCCAGGCCACCGTCACCGGCGTGCTCGGTGAATTTTATTGGCAGGTGCGCCGCGGGGAGGAAGCGATGGTCGCCGACTACATCGCGCCTCCGCACATCCTCTCGCGCGAATCCTATCCCGGACTTCTCGAAGTGGCGTGGTCCGAGGGCGAATACGTCGAACGCGCCGTGATTGTCGATGCATTTGGCGTGAAGAAATTGCCGCGCCCGGAAGGCATTTACCTTAACCAGCCCAATCGCTTCGCGACGCGCTGGCAGGGAGTGCGGCTCCTCTTCGTTCTCGCTCTCTTCGCGCTCTGCTTCATCCAATGTTCTTCCTTTGTGCAGCGGCCCGAGCAGAACATCGCGCAAGCCAACTTCATCTTCGAACGGCCGAAGCCAATCGTGCAGCCCTTCGCTTCAACTTGGGAGGCGGCAACGGGCGCGACTGAGCCCGCGAAAACTTTCACCACTCCGCATTTTCAACTCGAAGGCGGTGAACAGCGGCTTGTCGTCGTCGCCACCGCGCCGGTCAGCAATAACTGGATCGGCTTCGACGTCGATCTCGTGAACGCAAAAACGAACGCCGTCCGAAGCGGCGCGCTTGAGGTCAGCGCTTACAGCGGCCGCGACAGCGACGGCGCCTGGAGCGAGGGCGGCCCGACCGGGAAGCTGGCTTTCGCGGCCGTCCCGCCGGGCGAATATTTCCTCACGCTCGAACCGAGCGCCGACCCCGGCGTCCAGACCATGCGCGTCAACGTGCAGGTAAAAGGCGGCGGCGTTTTCAATTCCAACTTCCTGCTCACGCTCGTTCTCGTCCTCGCCTATCCCGCATTTCTGCTCTGGCGGCGCTCGCGTTTTGAGGCGCGCCGCTGGGAGGAAAGCGATCTCACACCCTAACGAATCCTATGCTGCGCCATCCCATCTATCTCCTCCTCTGTCTCGGCACCGTTGGTTACCTCGCTCTCGCCGACGCCCGCGGCTGGAGCGTGCTGCAGGCGCTTTCTCGCTCCTTCACCAGCACCGGCGCGGGCGGCCGTGGCCACAGTTTCAACCACAAATAGAACCAACCCATGAACGTCACCGTCATCCTCAACTCCGTCCTTTACGCGCTCCTCGGCACCGCGATTTTCTGCGTTGTCTTCGTCCTCATCGACAAGCTGACGCCCTATCAACTCTGGCAGGAGTTGGTCGAGAAACAGAATACCGCCCTTGCCATTGTCGTCGGCTTCTTCGCCCTTGGCCTTTGCCTCATCGTCGCGGCCGCGATTCATTGAGCGCTTCCGATCGCGGCGTCCGCCTTCTGCTCCTCGCGTCCGTTTTCACGATCGCGACCTGTGGTCTCGTCTACGAACTCATCGCCGGGACCATCGCCAGCTACTTGTTAGGCGATTCCGTCCTGCAATTCTCCACCGTCATCGGCGTTTACCTCTTCGCCATGGGCATCGGCTCCTGGCTCTCGCGGTATATCGATAAAAACCTGCTGGGCATTTTCATTCAGGTGGAGTTCCTTATCGCGCTCTTTGGCGGCGCGTCCGCGGCGATTTTGTTCGGCCTCTTCGCGCATGTCAGTTCGTTCCGCGTCCTCCTTTACGCGCTCGTGCTTCTCATCGGCACGCTCGTCGGGCTCGAGATCCCGCTCCTGCTCCGCATCCTGAAGGATCGGCTGCAATTCAAGGATCTGGTCTCGAAGGTCTTCACCTTCGACTACATCGGAGCTCTCCTCGCCTCGCTTCTTTTCCCGCTTGTCCTCGTGCCCTACGCCGGCCTCGTCCGCTCAGGTTTTCTCTTCGGAATTTTGAACGGTCTCGTTGGCCTGCTCGCGCTCCGCGTGCTCTGGGATCAAGTGCACGGTGCGCGCTGGCTGCGCCTTCACGGTTTCACCGTCCTCGCGCTTCTCCTTGTCGGCTTCGCCTATTCCGACCGCATCGTTTCGTGGTCCGAAGCCGCCGCCTACGGCGAAGACATCATCTACGCACAGTCGACTCCTTATCAGCGCATCACCCTCACTCGCCGAGACGACGACCTCCGCCTCTACCTCAACGGCAATCTGCAATTCAGTTCACGCGACGAATATCGTTATCACGAATCGCTCATTCATCCCGGTCTCGCACGTTTGCCGCACGCGCGCCGGGTCCTCGTTCTCGGCGGCGGCGACGGCCTCGCGGTACGCGAAGTCTTGCGCTATCCGCAGATCGAAAGCGTCACGCTGGTCGATCTCGATCCCGCGATGACGCAGCTATTTTCAACCCAGGAAATTCTAACAAAACTGAACAGCGGCGCGCTCGCGTCACCGAAGGTCCACGTCATCAATCGCGATGCGTTCACATGGTTGAACGAAAACCGCGAGATCTTCGATTTCATCGTCGCCGACTTTCCTGACCCGTCGAACTTCAGCATCGGGAAGCTCTACACCACCGCCTTCTATCAACGCGCCAAGGCCGCGCTCGCACAGGATGGCGCACTCGTCGTGCAATGCACCTCTCCCTTCGTCGCGCGGAAATCTTTCTGGTGCATCGATGAAACCCTGCGCGCGTGCGGCTTTGTCACCGCGCCCTATCACACCAACGTCCCGTCCTTTGGCGAGTGGGGTTACATCCTCGCCTCGCCGCGCCCACTCGGAGACGAATGGGAATTACCGGCCGGCCTCCGTTTCCTCGACAACAAAAACGTCGCGACGCTGTCGCTCTTTCCGCCGGACATGGCTCGCGTTGCCACCGACGTAAACCGCCTCAATAACCAGGCGCTCGTCCGCTACTTCGAAGCCGAGTGGTCGCGATACAGCTCGCAATGAGAACAACGCGCCGCCAATTCCTCGCCACCGCCAGTGCTGGCGCCGCTGCGGTCTTGGCTGGTTGCGGAAAAGCGCGCCGGCATTTTCCCGGCAGCATCATCGGCGCGTCCTCGGCAGTGGGTCATCGCTTGCGCACCGGCGATTTCCCTGCGCACAGCGAGACCATCACAACCGACATCGTCATCGTCGGCGGAGGAATTGCCGGCCTCGCCGCCGCGCGTCGGCTAAAACAGCGCGGAAGCGAAAACTTCCTTCTCCTCGAACTGGAACGCGAAGTCGGCGGCAACGCTGCCTCCGGTCGCAACGCCGTCTCCGCCTACCCGTGGGGCGCGCACTATGTCCCGCTGCCTAACGAAGAATCCACCGAAGTCCTCGCGCTCTTCGAAGAACTCGGCGTCACTCGCGGTCGCGACGCGAACGGTGCGCCCATTTACCACGAAGAATATCTCTGCGCCGATCCGATGGAGCGACTCTTCGACGCCGGTCGTTGGCAGGAGGGCTTGCTCCCGCAAATCGGCATCACTGACGACGATCACCAGCAATACGACGCCTTCTTCGCGCGCATGGAATCGTTTCGCACCCAACGCGGAACCGACGCCCGACCCGCGTTCGCGATTCCGCTAGATCTCAGTTCGCGCGATCCCGATCTGCTCGCACTTGATCGCATGACGATGGCCGACTGGATGACGCAGCAAGGCTGGACCTCCGCGCCGCTCCGCTGGCATGTCGACTACGCCTGCCGCGACGATTACGGCGCTGGCATCGCTCACGTCTCTGCGTGGGCGGGCGTGCACTACTTCGCCTCCCGCCGCGGTCACGCCGCGAATGCCGACCCGGACGCCGTCGTCACCTGGCCGGAAGGAAACGGCTGGCTGGTGCAACAACTCGCCGCACGCCTGTCGGATAAAATCCACAGCGGCTGCATCGTCTTTAAAATTGCCGAAGAGAAGGGCCGAGCGCAGGTCGATTTTCTCGATCTCGCGCGCAACCGCAGCGTGCGCGTGAACGCGGGCGGCGTCATCTGTGCCGCGCCACGCTTCGTTGCGCAACGTTTGCTCCCAGATCTTCCTCCTGCAAGCGCCCTGGAGTATTCGCCCTGGATGGTCGCCAACATTACGCTCGATGAATTGCCCGCCGGACGCGGTGCTCCGCTCGCCTGGGATAACGTTGTCCGCGATAGCGCCTCGTTAGGCTACGTCGTCGCGACGCACCAGAGCCTCCAGCCCGTCCCGCGCGAAACCGTCCTCACGCACTACTGGCCGCTCGACTCCGCGCCGCCGCGCGAAGAACGCCAGCGCGCGCTCGAGCGTGCACACGCCGACTGGTGCGATCTTGTTCTCCAGGATCTGAAGCGAGTCCACCCGGGCATTGAACGAAGCATTCGTAACATCGACATCTGGCTCTGGGGCCATGGCATGATCCGTCCTGTCCCCGGTTTCATCTGGGGCGAAACACGTCAGCGCATGCTGGAGCGCCGTGGCCCGATCGTCTTCGCGCATTCCGATATGAGCGGCATCTCCATTTTCGAGGAAGCCTTCACGCGTGGCACGCAAGCCGCCGACACGCTTTTGAATTCATGAACCGCGAAACACCGCTCGCTCGCCACACGTTGCTCGAACTGCGCGGTTGCGATTCCGCGCTGCTCAACTCACCCGACGAATTGAAAGAGCTCCTCCTCGAAGCCGTCCGCCGCGGACATGGCACCGTCGTCACCGAAGTTTTCCACACCTTCAGTCCCCACGGTGTCAGCGGCGTCGTCGTCATCGCGGAATCGCACGTCGCCATCCATACCTGGCCGGAGCACGACTACGCGGCCGTGGATATCTTCTCCTGCGGCACCACGCTCGATCACGTCGCCATCCGGGAATGGATTCGCGCAGGCCTCCGCGCCACGGAGGTCGAAAGCCGCGAACTGGCGCGGGGGTGAACAGCGGACATTCGATCGACGCTTTCAGACATTGCCGACACATAAGCTTGTTGCCCGCGGTCGGTTTTTGTCACCCTCCCGGCCATGAAGCTCCCGCTCCTCGCCACGATCACTTTGTTTGCTTGCACGGCGTCCACCATATCTGCGGCAGAACCCGGAGCCGCCAAGACGATCGGCCTCGATCTTTCCTTGCGGAACATGACCGTGAAACCGGGCGATGATTTTGAAGAGTACGCGAATGGCGGCTGGCGCAAAACGACCGAGATACCGCCCGATCGTTCCAGCGTTGGCGTGACTTACGATGTCTTCAAGAAAGCCGAAAAGCGCAATGCAGACTTGATCAGCGGATTAAAGCCGAAGGAAGGCCCGTTGCCGGCATTGATCGCGAACTATTACGCGGCTTTCATGGATACCGACACGATCGCGAAGCGCGGCCTCGATCCGTTGAAAACGCCGCTGGTCGAGATCGAAAAGATCGAATCAAAAACCGACCTTGCCCGCGCGCTTGGTCAGCAACTGCGCGCCGATGTCGATCCGCTGAACGCGACCAACATGTGGACCGAAAATCTTTTCGGTCTCTTTGTTGCGCAAGCGCTCAACGATCCGAGCCGCAATGTTCCGTATCTGCTTCAGGGCGGCCTCGGCATGCCCGATCGGGAGTATTACGTCTCCGACGACGCGGAGATGAAGACCATCCGCGCCGCGTATCAAACCTACGTGGCGGATCTGCTCAAGGTCGCCGGCATCGCCGATCCCGCGGCGAAAGCGGAGCGGATCATGGCGCTCGAGACGAAAATGGCGACCGCGCATCTTGATCGCACCGCCAGCTCCGACGTGCACAAAGCCAACAATCCTATCAGCACCGCTGACTTGGAAAAGCTCGCGCCCGGTCTCGATTGGAAAACCTATCTCACAGCCGCCGGCCTCGAAAAACAACCGACCTTCATTCTCTGGCAACGCGACGCCATTAAAGGCCTCGCCGCGCTGGTTGAGAGCGAGCCGCTCGGGACTTGGAAGGAGTGGATGACCTTCCATCTGCTTAACCAAAGCGCGTCCTACCTCGCGCCCGCGCTCGATGATCTTCACTTCGGCTTCTACGGCAAAACGCTGCAAGGCACGCCGCAGCAGCGCGACCGTTGGAAGCGCGCCGTCGGTGCGGTCAACAACGACCTCGGCGACGCCGTCGGCAAAATCTACGTCGAGAGATATTTCCCGCCGTCCTCGAAGGCCGAAGTCCAGTCGATCGCGAAGAACGTCATCGCCGCCTTCGACAAACGCATCGACATCTTGGAGTGGATGGCGCCCGCCACGAAAAAGCAGGCGCACGAGAAGATAAAGACTCTGCGCGTCGGAGTCGGCTATCCCGAGACTTGGCGGAGCTACGACGGACTGGTGATTCGCCCCGACGACGCCATCGGCAACGCCGTGCGCGCGAAGGAATGGGAGTATCACCATCAAATGGCCAAGCTCGGCCAGCCGCCCGATAAAGACGAATGGTGGATGACGCCGCAAACGGTCAACGCGGTCAATCTCCCGCTCCAGAACGCGATGAATTTCCCCGCCGCCTATCTCGAGGCGCCCTACTTCGATCCGAAAGCCGACGCCGCCGCGAACTACGCCTCGATCGGCGCTACCATCGGCCACGAAATCAGCCACAGCTTCGATAACCTCGGGGCGGAGTTTAACGCCGAAGGCAAACTCGAGAATTGGTGGACGCCGGAAGACCAGGCGCACTTCAAGGAAGCGAGCAGGAAACTAGCCGATCAATTCAGCGCCTACGAACCGTTGCCCGGCCTGCACATCAACGGCGACCTCACGTTAGGCGAAAACATTGCCGACGTCGCCGGCCTCGCCGCCGCTTACGATGCCTACAAACTTTCGCTGAACGGGAAGCCATTGCCCGTCGTCGAAAAACTCACGGGCGATCAACGTTTCTTCCTCGCCTACGCGCAAAGCTGGCGCAAAAAAGTGCGCGAAGCCGCCCTCCGCCAGCAAGTCATTACCAACGAACACGCTCCCGACCGCGAGCGCGCCCAGACCGTCCGCAATCTGGATGGCTGGTACGAAGCGTGGGGCGCAAAACCCGGCGACAAACTCTACCTCGCGCCCGCCGACCGCGTGCGCCTCTGGTAGGCGCGGTTACGTGAGCAATTCGTGCAGCTCTTCCGTGGTCAAACCACTCATGAGCGGCTCTTCGCTGCCGATGATGCCTTCGCTCGCTTCGCGTTTACGCGTTTGCAGTTTCACGATCTTTTCCTCCACGGTGTCGCGCGCGATGAGTTTGTAGGCGGTGACGACGCGGGTCTGGCCGATGCGATGGGCGCGATCGGTCGCCTGCGCTTCGGCGGCGTAGTTCCACCACGGGTCGAAGTGAATCACGGTGTCGGCGGCGGCGAGGTTCAGGCCAACGCCGCCAGCTTTTAGACTCATGAGGAAGACCGGGATGGCGTCGTCGTTTTGGAATTTGTCGACCACGGCCTGGCGATTTTTGGTCTGGCCGTCGAGGTAGGTGAAGGGAATTTTTTGCGCGTCGAGTCGTTCGCGCAGGAGGGTGAGCATGGAGACGAATTGGCTGAAGATGAGCACGCGATGTCCGCCATCAATCGCTTCCTCCAACAATTCATCGAGGAGGTCGAGTTTCGCCGAAGGGGTTTTCGACGCTTGAGCTTTCTCGCCGAGCAGTCGCAGATCGCAGCACACCTGCCGGAGGCGGAGCAAGCCCACCAACATCTTCATGCGCACGACACCCGCCTTATCGCCGGAGGCCGTCGTTAGGCCGGTTTGGATTTCGCGCAGCAAGCCGTTGTAAGCGGCGCGCTGCGGCGGGGTGAGATCGCACAAGACCACTTGCTCGATTTTCTCCGGCAGATCTTTTTCCACCTCGGACTTCTTGCGCCGCAACAGGAAGGGACGCATCCGGCGCGCGAGACGGCGTTGCACTTCGGGCGCGGAGCCGCGGGCCATCGGTTGCTCGTAGCGCTCGCGAAAGTCGACCCGAATTCCCAGGTATCGCGGCTGGACGAAATTCATAAGCGACCAGAGATCGCGCACGGAATTCTCCATCGGCGTGCCGGTGAGGACGAAGCGATGCTTCGCACGCATGGAAAACGCGGCCTGGGCGTTTTTCGTGTCGGGGTTCTTGATGTGCTGCGCTTCGTCCAGGATGGCAGTGGAGAATTGCAGGTCCTCATATTTTTCGGCGTCGCGTTGCAAGAGTGCGTAGCTGGTGAGCACAATCTGCGCGTCCGGAATTTTCGAGAAACGCGCGTGACGTTCCGGACCGTCGAGGAGGAGCACTTTCAATTCCGGCGTGAAGCGCCGCGCTTCGTTTTCCCAATTGGTCAGGAGCGAAGTCGGGCACACGATGAGCGCCGGCTCGGTCGCGCGCTGGGCACGAAGAAAGGCGAGCGTTTGCACGGTTTTGCCGAGGCCCATCTCGTCCGCGAGAATGCCGCCGAGGTTGTTGCGCGCGAGACGGACCAGCCATTCCACGCCTTCTCGTTGATAGCTGCGCAGCTTTTCGTCGAGGTCACCGAGCGCGAGATCGCCGAGCGGTTTCTCGTCGGTCAGTCCGCGCAAAGCCGTGCCCAAATCCTGCGCCGTCTGCGCGAGATACGAAGCATGGCTGCGATCGATGCGATAGGTGCCAGGCTGGTTCTGCCGTGGATCGCAATCGCGCAGCACTTCTTCGAAATCCGCGATGGCGGCGCTGTCGAAGACGGCGGTGCGGCCACTCTGGAGGCGGGTCTTACTCTGGCCCGAACGCAGGAGTCGTTGCAGCTCGGTCGCGGAAAACATTTCACCATCCGCAGTCCCGAGGGAGTAGCGCAGCTCGAACCAGTCTACTCCGGAGCCGACCACTTCCATTTTTGGCCGGAGCGGCTGCAGATCGCTGCTCGCTTTGGTCGCCTGAGCCGAAAGTTGAACCTCCCAAGTCTGTTTCAGCCGCGGGACTTCAAAAGCAAAGAAGCGAGCGATCTCGTTTTCGTCCTGCAGAATGAAGCGCTCTCCCCTGGTGCCGAAACCGAGCGCTCTTAGCCGAGCGACGGCTGCCTCTTCGACCTCCGTGTCGCGGAGGAGAATGGCTTCGCCCGTTGCGTCGCGAACGAAAGACGGTTCGCTCTCGCGTTTGGCGAAACCAAGCGGTCGCGAGCCGTCCAGATACTTCGCCTGAAGTTCGCCGCGCAGTTCGCGGAGCGAGCCTTCCAGGTTGAGCACTATTTTAGGCGTAGCGTAGACGACTTCCGGCAGGACGAAATCGCTTTCGACCGCGAACCACTCTTTAAGTTGAGGCGCCGTCGAGATGAGAAACTTCTGGGCGCGTTCGCCGCGGAGCGTGATTGAGCCTTCCGCCAACGCGCTCAGATCCGCGGGCAAATTCTCGGGCAGCGGAAGGAAGCCAATGTCGCGCAAAACCCACGCTTCCTGGCCCGCGATCAACAGTCGTTCTTCAGCCGACTTCGCCAGTTGCAGCATAACAGAATCGGCATCGGCGCGCGTCAGACGCAGGGGTGGTCGATACGCTTCGGTCGCGATCAGGGCCGCTTTCGTTTTTCCGAAGGCCACGCGAGGATGACCGCGCAGCGCGCCGAGGAGGCGCAGGAATTCTGCGCGCGAAAACATGCGCATCGCGACCGGAAGGTCGAGGACGTCGAGCGCCACCAGGTCGTGAGTGTCGCAGGCGTAGGTTTCGTTAGGCGAGAGTGTGGTCGGCATCGCGCGTTGGCCGGCTTGCTCCACTTCGGTCACGAGCATGATCTGGTCTTTCGCCCACGCGGACTCAAAGTTTGGCGGGAGGATGAAATGGAATGCGATCGGCGTGGCGTCTTCCTCCGCGCCGATTTCCACGAAGGTCGGCTGTGGCGCCTCGACGATTTCCTGCGGTGCCGCAGGCAGCGCGGGAGCTGGTTTGCTCGCGCCCCGGTCGATAAACTCCAGCCCCACGGCGAGTGAGTGCGCGCAAATTTTCCCCCATTCGCGCGATTCGCGACAGGTGCAGAGATTTTCCACATCGGAAAAAGTCTTCACGCGCAGGCCGGAGCGCAGCGTGCGAAGTCCATCTCGCACCATGCCCGAGAGGAGCGGTGCCTCGTAGTTTACTTCCGCGATGCGGCCGGCGGCATGCAGTTGCTGAGCGCGCTTCATCGCGGGCCAGCCGCCCGCGTTGACGAGCAGCTTTTGCGTAATGGGAATGGCTGAGTGCGACACGAGCCGCACCATAGCACGCGCGGGAAAGCGTGAGATGGTGAACGGCGGATGGTCACTGCGTTTGCGCCGGGTCGAGTGGAGCTGCTCGGCAATCATACGGATTACAATCAAGGCCTCGCGCTCGCGGTGGCTCTTGCTCGCGGCGTGACCCTCTCGGGGACGGCGCGCGAGGACGAATTAATCGTGCTCGAATCGCATGCGCGAGTGCGGGTCTCGCTCGCTGATTTGCGCCCACTGACGAGCGAACGCTGGGCGAACTACGCGCTCGGGGTGGTAGCGCAATTGCAGCGCGCCGGGCATCGCCTGAGCGGTTTCGAGGCGCGGCTCTCGAGTGATCTTCCTCCCGGGATGGGCTTGGGTAGTTCGGCCGCGCTGGAGGTCGCCACGGCTCGTTTCCTCGCCCAGATGCACGCGACTGGAAATTCCGCCGCTTCAAATGGCGAAGCTCTGCCAGCGGGCCGAGAACGAATTCGCGGGCGTGCAATCCGGGCTGCTGGATCAGGCGAGCTCAGTCTTTGGCCGGCGCGGGGAGATCGTCCATTTGGATTTCAAATCCGAACAGGTTCGTACGCTACCGTTCCCGGTCGGACTGGCGCTCGTTGTTGCCGATTCCGGCGCGAAGCATCAGCTGGCGGAGAGCGCGTACAACACCCGCCGGAGTGAGTGCGCGGCGGCGGCGAAAGCGCTCGGAGTCGACAGTCTGCGCGACGTGAGCCTGGAAAACCTGCGCGCGAGTCGCCCCGACCTTGACCCTCTCTTCTACCGGCGCGCCTTGCATGTCGCGGAGGAGAACGACCGCGTCACCGCTGCCGTGACCGCTGTGCAAAACGGCGACGAAGAAGCGCTCGGCGCCCTTATGAACGCGTCGCACGAGAGTTCGCGCGTCAATTTTGAAAACAGCACCGCGGAACTCGATTCCCTCGCCGCTTTTGCGCGTTCCCTACCCGGCGTGCTGGGCGCGCGCCTGACCGGAGGCGGTTTTGGCGGCGGGATTGTCGCACTCGTTAGGCGGGAGCAGCTCGCGCCCGTGATCGCAACCTTGAATGGCGGAGATCGGGGGCCGAGCGACGGGCGCGGCGCAGCCTTCAGTTGCTTCTAGCTGCGACAGCCCGCGTCCCTGCCGCGCTACTCCGTTAGCCGCAGCCCTGGCTCGTGCCGCACTCCGTGCAGGTGCCGCAGGCGCCGGCGCGGATCACTTTTTCGCTGCCGCAATGGGAGCAGGTGATGTCCATGAACATGCCGCCAAGCGCCTCTTTGACGCGGTTGGCGTGGGTGTGGCCGTTGCCTTTCGCGGAGGGTGCGCCGTCGTTCGGGATGTGATTGGTGATAACGTCGAGGATTTCTTTTTCCGCGGTGCGGGCGAGGTCGGAGACGGGGCGATTGATCGCCTTCTTCTCCATGTCGGGAATTTCCTTCATCGGCAGCTCGGGCTGTGCGCGATGCGGCGCGGTCGCTTCTTTGTAGCCCTGGATGAATTGGCAGCCCAGCCAGCGGAAGATGTAATCGGTGATGCTGGTGGCGTTGCGGATATCGGCGTTCTTGGTGAACCCGCTCGGCTCGAAGCGCTGATAGGCGAACTTCTTGACCAAGCTTTCGAGTGGCACGCCGTATTGAAGCGCGATGGAAGTGAGCGTGCCCACCGTGTCCATCAGGCCGCCGATCGTGCTGCCTTCCTTCGCCATGGTGACGAACAATTCGCCTGGCATGCCGTCCTCAAAAAGGCCGACGGTGATGTAGCCTTCGTGGCCGGCGATCTCGAAACGATGGGTCAGCGACATGCGCGTGTCGGGCATGCGATGCCGGGCTGGTTTGCCACGCGCGACGTTGAGTTCTTCTTCCAACTCCGAGATGCGCGCTTCGAGTTCGGGGCGTTCCAGCATCATGTCGGCCGGGGAGGTGGCGCCGCCCATGTCCTTCGTCTTGCGCGTGTTCAAAGGCGCGGAACGCTTCGAGCCGTCGCGGTAGATGGCGATTGCTTTCAACCCAAGCCGCCAGCCTTCGATGTAGGTGTTCATGATCTGCTCCACCGTGGCGGATTCAGGCATGTTGACCGTTTTCGAAATGGCGCCGCTGAGGAACGGCTGCGCGGCGGACATCATGCGCAGATGGCCCATGTAGCCTAACGAGCGCTCACCTTTGTGCGCTTTGAAAGCGCAGTCGAAGATGGGGAGATGCTCGGGTTTCAATCCAGAGGCGATCGAGCCTCCGTCGTCATCGATCACATCTTCGATCGTGTCGTGCTTATCGATGTGCGCGATGATGCGCTCGATCTCCTGCGAGTTGTAGCCCAGTTTCTCGAGCGCGGGTTTGACGGTTTGGTTGACGATCTTCAGCATCCCGCCACCCGCGAGCAGCTTGTATTTCACGAGCGCGATATCCGGCTCGATGCCCGTCGTATCGCAATCCATAAGGAAGCTAATCGTGCCCGTGGGCGCGAGGACGGTGACCTGCGCATTGCGGTAGCCGTGCCTCTTGCCTAACGAGGCCGCGCTGTCCCAGACGCGCGCCGCTTCTTCTTTGAGATAACCGAACTCGTCGTTCGCCTGAATCTCGCTCACGGCGCCGCGGTGTTGCTCGATCACGTCGAGCATGGAGGCAACGTTGTCTTTCGCGACCGGCTTCGACACGCCGCTGCAACGGGCGTCGCGATAGCCTGGGAACGGTCCCATGGCCCGCGCCAGGCGCGCGCTTTGTTCGTAGGATTCGCCGGTCATGATCGACGTGATCGCGCCGCAGAGCGCGCGGCCTTCGGTGCTGTCGTAGCCGTAGCCGTAGCTCATGATGAGCGAGCCGAGGTTAGCGTAGCCAAGACCGAGAGTGCGGAAGATGTGGGAGTTCTCCGCGATTTCCTTGATCGGGTAGCTCGCGTTATCGACCAGAATTTCCTGCGCGGTAATGAAGAGCCGCACCGCGGATTTGAAGCGCTCGACCGCGAAGACGCCGTCCGCGTCCTTGAACTTCATCAAGTTCAGCGAAGCGAGATTGCAGGCCGTGTTATCGAGGAAGAGATACTCGCTGCAAGGGTTGGTCGAATTCTGCCGGTCGGTCCCTTTGCAGGTGTGCCACTTATGGATGGTGGAATCAAACTGCATCCCGGGATCGCCGCAGACGTGCGTGCCTTCCGCGATCTTGCGGAGCAACGTGCGCGCGTCCTTCTTTTCGCAGGGCGAATTATCGCGCACGCGCTTCGTCCACCATTCGCGACCTTCGATCGCGGCGTCCATGAACTCATCGCTCACGCGCACGCTCAGGTTTTCGTTCTGATACATGACCGAGCCGTAGGCGTCGCCGTTGTAGCTGCCGTCGTAGCCGGCCTCGATCAGCGCCCAGGCTTTGCGTTCTTCATTCTGCTTCGCGTTGATGAACTCCTCGATGTCCGGATGCCAATCCTTGAGCGTATTCATCTTCGCGGCGCGGCGCGTCTTGCCGCCGCTCTTCACCACGTTCGCGACCTGATCGTAAACCTTCAGGAACGAGAGCGGGCCGCTCGGTTTTCCTCCGCCGGAAAGCTTCTCGCGCGTGCTGCGGAGCGACGATAAATCGCTCCCGGTGCCGCTGCCGTATTTGAAGAGCATCGCCTCGCTCATGGCCAGGCGCATGATGTCCTCCATCGTGTCCTCCACGCTCTGGATGAAGCAGGCGCTGCCCTGCGGATACTCGTATTGGCTCGCGGCGCGCTCGGCCTCGCCGGTCTCGCGGTTGTAGAAGTAATTCCCGAGCCCAGCTTCGCGTCCGATGCCGTATTCGTGATAGAGGCCCACGTTAAACCACACCGGGGAATTAAAGGCGCCGTGCTGGTTCACGCAGAGCCAGGTCAGCTCGTCATAAAACGTCTCCGCCGTCTCTGCGTTCGCGAAATAGCCGTCCGCCATTCCCCAATCAGTGATCGTGCGCGTGACGCGATGAATGAGTTGCCGCACCGACGTTTCGCGGCCGCCTGTGTGCGGATCGGTCCCGTTGGCGATGTCGCCGTAGAAATATTTCGAGACCGCGATCTTGGTCGCGAGCGCGCTCCAGGTTTTCGGAACCTCGATGTTTTCCTGACGGAAAATGATCTTGCCGCTGTCGTCCGTGATCTCAGCGGTGCGTTTCTCCCATTCGATTTGCTCAAATGGTCCCGTCTGCGCATCGCTAAAGACGCGCTCGAAACGCAAGCCGCCACTCTTCTTCTTCGCGGCCCGGCTCTTCGCGCGACGGGCGGAGGTTGGCGCTTTTTTAAGGGTGGAAGGGCGGAGGCCGGGCTTCAATTGGATCATAGGTTGCGAAAAAGTTGTGAAAGGTTGGCGAATAACCGAGAACGGGAGTGAACAGCCCAGCCAACAACTTGTCGAAGCGAGCGAACAACAAGATGCTGGGGGGACCGTTCGAGCGGTCTACAAGATGAGGTAGATTCGGCACCCCCAGCAAGCCGAATTTTGTGACATTTTTTCTGGCTCCCGCTGAGCGGCTTAGGCGCATTCGCGGCACTAGCGGAATCGCTGATTTCGAACCCGACGGAAACATGGCCAAGATCCTCCCCTTGGGAGGCTGCGGTCCTCAGAAAAGATTCTGAAAAACAAGCCGGACGAAAGCGTTCCCGCGGTCGCCAAAAGTCGGCCCGGAAAGCGTATGCATGTAGCCGGCTTCGAGTTTCGCGGTCACTACGGTAATTTGCAGGCCGCCGCCCGCCGCCAGCCAGGTCTCGCTCGGGCCGCCGCGATCGGAGAGCCCGGCGGCGTCAAACATCAGGAGTGGCTTGATGGAGTAGAGATTCGCCTGGTCGATGATGAAACGCGTCGCGGGCCGGACCTCGCCCAAGATGCGCTCCGCTTCCCGCGCGGCTGCAGCGTCGCTCATCCCTTCGTTTTTGAGGACCGCGCGGAGCAAACTTGGGCCCGTGACGTCGATCTGACGCTTCAGGAGATGCTTGATCGAAAGCGGATTTCCATCCGCATCCGGGATGTCGGTTAATTCATTTGGGATCAGGCTGCGCGACCAAGGGCGGATCGGGATCGTGACGTTCAAGTTCACGTGCCAGAAAGAATCCGCGCCGCCCGCCAGCCGCGCGCTCCCGGGCAGACGCGCCTCGTTTTCGCCGAAGCTGCGCAGGATAGGACCGGCGGGCATCTTCATTAACGAAGCGGCATCGGAAGCATCGTAGAGGAACTGGCCGGGCGAATTACCCCCGAAGAATTGCGCGAAATTCGGCGTGTCGCGCGAGGTCCGCCCACCACCTGCGATGACCTCAAGGCCGATCGTCTGATTGGGTGCGATCGGAATTTCTTTTTCGTAGCCGACTCGACCGACGAAGCGTTCGTAGGAGAAGCGCCCGCCCGTGGTTTGCCAGGCGGTTTCCTGCCAGACGGCGCCGCGGAAGAAGCCGTCGATGCCCGGCGGGATGGCGTCGAGCAGTAGCCGGCCGACTTGTTGATTAGCCGTCGCATCGAGCGAGACGAAGGGATTGCTGAGGCTGTCGTC
Organism: uncultured Verrucomicrobiae bacterium; assembly: GCA_963788065.1. Classification (GTDB taxonomy): domain Bacteria; phylum Verrucomicrobiota; class Verrucomicrobiia; order Chthoniobacterales; family UBA10450; genus JACCTI01. The sequence continues at coordinate 220,148 of CAWBFF010000008.1, read as the reverse complement.
GGTGCGCCGATAACCGGCATCGAGCGCGAGGCGGACATTGGGCGCGATCGCCAATTTCACACCCAGTGTGGCCCGACCATCCTGATGCCGGTGGCGATTGTCGGCCAGAGGCTGATCGAGCACGGCGAAGTCAGCCGCGAGGGATAATTCGCGGAGCCATCCGCCGCTCCGTTGCCAACTGTAGCGCGCGCCGCCGTTCGTTCGGTAAAAGGCGTCTTCGAGCGACTTCGCTCCTTCCCAGCGCAAATCGAGCTGCTGCGGAACTTCGTTCGCCGGTAGGTAACGGAGCGCATCCGTGGCCACGCCTAACGAGAGCGCCGTCCCGAAGGCGCGGTCGTAGGAGAGGCCAACCGCAGGACGCAGCGGGGCGAGCCACGCCGGAACGCCTGCGCGAAACGTAGGCAAGCGGAGCGCGGGATGGGCAGCACGTTGCTCCCAATCTCGACCAAAGAAATTTGCACGTAATACGGACGGAAAATAACGCCGACGGTATCAGGCGCTGGGCGGGCATTTCCCTGCGCGTCGATCTCCGGACCGGTGTCGAACTTCACGTCGATGTAGAGCACGCCGATCTCGCCCTTGGAACGGAGCGCGATCGTAGGTCCCGCGGGCGTAGTAATCGCGACCCGGAGTGCGTTCATGGCTGCAGAGAGTTTGTCGCGCGTCAGAACTTCGCCGGGAGCCAGCGGTAGCGGCACGCGGTCCGCCCAACGCCCCTCCACCTGCACGTAGCGCACGCGCAATCGCTCCACGCCCGCTTGCCCGCGCGGAAGCGAGAACGCTGTCGTCATGGGCGCGGCTCGTCGTCCTCGTCCGGCCCGAAATCCAGGCTGAGCGGCGCCGCATCCTGCGCAAAACCGACGGGCGCGAGGCAGACGCCCAAAGCGAGGGCGGCGAGTGCTGGGAGAATTTGCCCGCGCATGGCGCGATCCGGGTGCGCCGCTAGACGTCGACGTTGACCACTTTTGCCATCGCCTCGTGGATCTTCTTTTTTTGCACGGTGGTCGGCTTAGCGACGCCCACGATTTTCCGAGTCGCGGGATAAACCTCCTGCACGAGCACATCTGCCTGGCCCGGCTTCACCCCTTCGGACACCATGCGCTGCACGGCTTTTTGTTCCACCGACGCGCCGGCCGTAAACGAGACGTGTATCAGCTGCGTCTCCTCGCCACCTTTCACGCGAAAGAGATCGAAGACCAGCTTCCAGATCGCCTCCGCCTCCGGCGTGCACGAGCGCTCGACCACGACCTTGAATTTGTAGCCGGCTTCCGGGCTGAAGACCATGACCTCGAGCAGAAAGGGCCGGCAAGTGTTCTTGCCGATCGGGACAATGCTAGTGGAGGAATCAGGCATACGGGGCTCCGGTGAGGGGTTGGGGTGAATCGCTGGCGAACCGCAGGCTACTCAAACCGGGCGGTTCGGCTCAAGCGTCTTCGTCGCGAGCGCGGGACGCAGCTTCGGACTCAACGGCACGGGTTCGCCGCCGCGGCTCAGGTAAAGCGCGTAGAGCTGTTTGTGCAGATGCATCCAGGTGAAGGAGGTCAGGACGCTGGCCAGATAGATGCCGACGCAAAGCGCGAGCGCGCCGAGAGCGAAGAACAGGCTCCCGATTATCATGACGAAAAGCATGCTGAGCGCCGTTTCCTTCCAGGTGAGGGCGAGGAAGCTCTTCACGAAACGCAGATCGAAAGCTTTCCCGAAATCCTGCATCATCGCGGCGCGAAGCTTCAGCGGCACGAGGACCATCGTCATCGCCAGGATCACAAGCGCGGCCGCGCACATGGCGCACAGCATGGCCAGCAGCGGCAGGCAACCGCTGGCATTTTCCGGATTTCCTGAGGAGAAGAGCGCACCGATGAAGACCATGGGGATCATCGCCATCCAGATCAGCGGAACCATCACAATGCCCGCGACGAACGGGACGAGGAATGGCCAGAGACCGCGTTCCAGATATTTATCGAACTGCGAAAACTCGAACGGCGGGAAGGTCGCGGAGTCCTCTTCCGACCGACCCCAGAACCCGGTTACGAGCCAGCCCAGTATCACCATCGGACCGAGCAACGGAAGCAGCATGCAGAGGCCGCCCAGGAGCATGTTCATGAACCACTTTGGGCTCTTGGAAAAATCGGAAACGGAGGCGGCGTAGTTCATTCGGTGAATATCTCAACTCTGCTGGCGGTCAGCGTTCCCAAAGAAAGCGCTCGAGACGCAGGCGCTCGAGGCGCGCCTTCGCTTCCTCGCTCCGCCCGCCGCCGGCGAAAGCCAGCTTCTCATAGACGGCTGCGGCCGGCTGCCACTTCGTGTCTTCTTCGAGTAAGCGCGCGGCGTTGAAGCCGGCTTTGTAGAACCAAAAAAATTCGCGCGGCCGATCCGGGCGGGTTTCGTCTTCGATGATGCGATAAAAAGTAGCGAGCGCCTCCGCCGGTTGATCCAGCTTCTCCAGGCACATCCCTTTCTTGAAGAGCGCCTGGTTGCGCCAATGCGCGGAGCCTTCCGCCTCCGCCGCCAGTTGATCGTAGAACCCGATCGCGCGTCGGTAATTCTCCGGATCGCTCGCGCCCATCTCATACAAAATGTCGCCCTTGGCGCAGAGCGCCTCGCGCTTCTCCGGCGGCTGCGCATTGCCCTTCAGCACCTCGTCGTAAAGAGTGAGCGCGTCCTGCGGTTTGCCCAGTTTGCGCTCGATCACCGCCTGCTCGTTGCGCGCGGCCCACTTCAGTTCCGCCTCTCTTTTTACTACCTCATCGAAGAGTGCGAGGGCGCGGTCGAGCGATTGCGCACCCATCGTTTGCGCAGCGGATTTGCCGGCGAAGAAGAGCGCGCGCTCCGTTCGAGCCGGATCGGAATTATTCTGCGCGATGATCTCGAATTGCGTCTGCGCGCTGGCGAAGTCCTGCCGTCGATAATGAATCTCGGCCAGCTTCAAGCGCACATCGGCGAGGAACGATGACGCGGGATACTTTTGCAGAAACGCCTGGGCCAGGGTGATGACCTTGGCTTCGTCCGTCTCCGGCGAGGCATCTTCCAACCAGATGTTGAGATAATCCGCGCGCTCGGCGGCAGCCGCGTTCGGGTGGCTCTGGGCCGCCCGAGCCAGGAATTGTTGTGCTTCCAACAGGCGCGGCGGCGCGGCATGAAAAGCCAGCTCGGCCAGCGTCACGTGCGCTTCGGAAATGCGCGCGTGATTCGGGAATTCGCGCAGAAAATTCTGCAACGCCGCCGACGCGCCGACGTCTCCGCGCGCGGCCAGCAGTAACGCTTCCTCTAGGCGCAGATCGCCGCGCATGTTTTCATCCGCGCCACGGTTCTGCAAATCCTGCGCGGCCGCGGCGGCCTTCTCCGGCTCGCCGGCCTGGAGCCAGGCGAGCGAGGCGTTAAAGAGCGCATCCTTGGCCACGGGCGAAGCAGGTTCAGCTAATTTCTGAAATGTCTCCGCGGCCATTTCCAGTCGCGCCCCGCGAAAAGCATTATGGCCGAGCGCCATCTCGATGCGGCGGGCCACCTCCATCGGCGGGTGCAGCTGGCGCGCTTGCTGGAGGATCTCGATCGCTTCCGCCAGGCGCCCCTCGCGTGCTTCGAGTTCGGCTGATTCAACGAAGGCTTCCGCAAGCATCGGCCGCGCTGGCTTCGTCGCCCGGAGTTGCGCGAAAACGTCGCGCGCGGCTTCCCGCCGATCGCTGCGCTCGTAGCTACGCGCCAAATACCATTGCGCGAGGGCGCGGCGTGGTTGCGCGGGATCGTTCGCCCAGCGGGTCAGCTCGTGGCGGGATGATTTTCGTTCCGCGGCGTAGAGCTGATCGAGCTTGGCGAACAGGCGCGGCAGGTCCGCGTCCGCCGGATGCCCCTCGATGAAATCTTCCAGATAATTATCGCCCGCTTCCGGGGTGTGTGATTGCAGATGCGCTTCCGCGATGGCGAAGAGCGTCGCGATGAGAACCGAATGCGTCGCGCCGCTCGGATTCTTCAAGATCGATTCGTAAAGCTCGATCGCGTTATCGCGATTGCGCGGCGCCTCCACCCTTCCACGGAGAAAGCGCCGCTCCTTCTTCTCCGCCACCGCCGTCGGCGCGATCGATTGCACGATGCGCGTGGCGCCTTTCACATCCTTCTTTTCCAGGAGCAACTCCGCCGTCCGCAGCCGCGCTCGAATGACCCAGCGCGGGTCCTGCTCGAGCACGCGCAAGACGGAGAGCGCGTCGTCGATGCGCCCGAGCGCGCGCAACGCTTCCGCCTGACCGTAGATGGCTTCCGCCCGAACCGCGGAACCGGTTTCCACCGCGCACGCCTGATAGAGCGGCAGCGCTTCCTCCCAACGCGCGAGCGCGGCGAAAGCCTGGGCGTGGAAAAATTTCGTGCCCGGCAGATCGCGCACCGCGGGGTCGTTCAACACTTCCAGGGCTTCAGCCGGCTGCTCGGCCGCGACCAGCGCCTCGCCTAATTTTGCGAGCGCGGTTCGGCGTTCCTCCGGCCCGACCTTTCCGGCCAGCAGCGCGCGCAGCCTAACGACTGCGACCTGCGGAATGCCTTCGGTCAATGGCTTGATTGCCTGAGCCAAAGGCTCCTGCGCACGCGCCGCCGTTCCAAGGGCGAGCAGGAGAACGAAGACGAGCGCGGGCGTTCTCATTTCAACAACGCCCGCAAATACTGTCCCGTGAAACTTTCCTTCAGTCCCGCGATCACCTCCGGCGTCCCCGCGCCCACGATTTTCCCACCGCCGCGCCCGCCTTCCGGGCCGAGATCGATGATCCAATCCGCGCATTTGATCATCTCCAGGTTGTGCTCGATCACGACCAGGGTGTTGCCCGCATCGCGCAATTTCATCAGCACCTGGAGCAGCTTCTCGATATCGGCAAAGTGGAGGCCGGTCGTCGGTTCGTCGAGAATGTAGATCGTGCGGCCGGTCGCGCGTTTGGCCAGTTCGGTCGCGAGCTTGACCCGTTGCGCTTCGCCGCCGGAGAGCGTGGTGCCAGCCTGACCGAGCTGCAGATAACCGAGTCCCACATCGAGGAGCGCGTCGAGCCGGTCCGCGATTGCGGGCACCGCGCGGAAGAAGCGCGACGCTTCATCCACGGTCAACGCGAGCACGTCCGCGATGTTTTTTCCTTTGTAGGTAATCTCGAGCGTCTCGCGGTTGTAACGCTGCCCGCGGCAGACCTCGCACTCCACGTAAACGTCGGGCAGAAAGTGCATCTCGATCTTGATCAAGCCGCCGCCTTCGCAGTTTTCGCAGCGGCCGCCTTTGACATTAAAACTGAAACCGCCCGGCATCGTAGCCGCGCACGCGCGCCATCGGGAGCTGGCTGAAGAGTTCGCGGATGGGCGTGAACGCGCCGGTGTAGGTAATGGGATTCGAGCGCGGCGTGCGACCGATCGCCGTCTGGTCGATCACGATTGCCTTGTCGAGATGGTCGAGCCCTAGCAAGCGCGCCGTGCACGCCCGGTTTGTCCTTCGAGTTGTAGAAATGGCGGAAGAGCGCGCGCCGCAGCGTGTCGTCCACGAGGGTGGATTTGCCGCTGCCGGAAACGCCGGTCACGCAGGTGAAACAGCCGAGCGGAAACGCAGCGGTTACTTTGCGGAGATTGTTTTCGTTCGCGTCGCGCACGGTCAGCCAGCCTTCCGATGAGCCCGGAGGTGTGCGCGGCGGGACACGGCGTTTCGGAATCTCGATCCGCGCCCGGCCAGAAAGATAATCGGCGGTCGGCGAACGCTTCGCGCGCAACACTTCCTCCAGCGTGCCTTCGGCCACGATCTCGCCGCCGCGCGGACCGGCGCCGGGCCCGAGATCGATGATGTGATCGGCGGCGCGGATCGTTTCCTCGTCGTGCTCGACCACGATGACGGAATTCCCGAGATCGCGCAGTCGGCGCAGGGTGGTGAGGAGGCGGGCGTTGTCGCGTTGATGCAGACCGATGCTCGGCTCGTCGAGCACGTAGAGCACGCCGGCCAAGCCAGAGCCGATCTGCGTGGCGAGGCGGATGCGTTGCGCTTCGCCGCCGGAGAGGGTGCCGCTTTCGCGATTCAAGGTGAGATAGCCGAGCCCGACTTCGAGCAGAAACTGGAGCCGCGATTCGACCTCGCGCAGGACGTCGCCCACGATTCGGCGTTGTTGTTCGGACAAGGTGATGCCGCTGATGAACTGCGCCGCGCGATCGATCGTGAGCTCGCTGAATTGATGGATGTTCAACTCTGTCGTGGCGTCCGTAATCGTGACCGCGAGGATTTCCGGCTTGAGCCGCGCGCCTTTGCAGACGCGACACGGCACGCGGGTCATGAACGCGCGGATGCGATTGCGCGTGAACTCGCTCTCCGTTTCCTCGTAGAGCCGCTGCATTTGCGGGACCAAACCTTCGAACGGCTTCGCGGCCTTCTCGCTTTTGCCGTTGGCGCTGAAGCTCATCTTGATCGGCTCCTCGCCGGTCCCGTGGATGAGCGCGGTTTTGAAGTCGTCCGGCAGATCGGTGTAGGGCAGGAACTCGTCCACGCCGAAGTGCTTCACCAGCGCGGTCTGGAGCGTTTTATAATAAGCCTGCATCCGCTTCGTCCCGCGCCGCCAGGGCACGATCACGCCATCCGCGATCGACTTCGCGTGATCGGTGATCATCAAATCCGGATCGACCACTTGTTCCGTGCCGAGCCCATGACAAGCGGGACAGGCGCCGAAGTGGCTGTTAAACGAAAAGTGTTTCGGCGTTAGCTCGCCGAGCGAGAAATTCGTATCGGGATTCCCGTAATCGGTCGAATACCGGACCGCTTCCCACTGCTCTGCCGGCTGGTTCCGCTTTTGTAAAAGGACGACCAGGCGGTTCTCACCCCACTTCAGCGCCGTCTCCACCGAGTCCGCCAGGCGACTGCGAATCCCATCGCGCACCACCAACCGATCCACCACCGCCTCGATCGTGTGCCGTCCGGTCTTCTTCATTCGGATCGGCTCCGGCTGGCTTAATTCCAGAATCTCGCCATCCACCCGCACGCGCACGAAGCCCTCGCGCTTTACTTTCTCGATCACATCGCGGAACTCGCCGGCCTCATTCCGGACGAGCGGCGCGAGGAGGATGAGTTTCGTCTCCGGTTCAAACGCGAGGATCTGATCTACGATTTGCCCTGGCGTCTGGCGATGAATCGGCTGGCCGGTCGCAGGGTCATGCGGTTGACCGACGGCGGAAAACAGAATGCGCAGATAATCGTAGATCTCCGTCGTGGTCGCGATGGTGGAACGCGGGTTCGCGCCCGCACTGCGTTGTTCGATCGCGATCGCGGGCGACAACCCCTCGATGAAGTCGACCTCCGGCTTTTCCATTTTGTCGAGGAACTGCCGGGCGTAGGCCGAAAGGCTCTCCACATAACGCCGCTGCCCCTCGGCGTAGAGCGTATCGAAGGCGAGCGACGACTTCCCGGAACCGCTCATGCCAGTGATCACGACCAGCTTTTCTCTGGGAATCGCGAGATGGAGATTCTTGAGATTGTGCTGGCGCGCACCGCTGATCTGGATAGTTTCGGCAGGCATCGAGGACGACAAAGGTCGAACCCGTCAGTTAAGCATTCCCCAGTCGTTTCTCCAGCCAATTTGCCTCCCATCATGAGTGACCCCGAGCGGACAATTTCCCAGGAAGAGCTGGTCGTCTTGCAGAAGAAATTCAGCGAGATCAAGCACTCGATTAACAATGCGCTCGCCGTCATGATGGCCCTCTCCGAAATGTCGCAGCGCCGTCCGGATTACTCGGAAAAACTGGCCAGCACGGTGCTGACCAAGGCGCCCCAGATCGTCTCCAGCCTGCAGGAATTCACCCAGGCCCTGAACGAAAAAGCCGGGCCCAAGCCGGAAGTGCCCACCGGAGCCTAGCGCCCGGTCGGGTTCCCCCGCGCCGCGCGCTTCGCCCGCAGGAACCACGGAATAATGTCGCGGCCGGATGCTCCCATGGAAGTGGCGGGCGTCGATTTCGAGCAGCTCGTAGGCGCCTACTATGCGGCGCTGTACCGCTTCGCCTACAGCCTCGCGAAAAACGAAATGCAAGCCGCCGATCTGACTCAGCAGACCTTCTACCTTTGGGCCGCAAAGGGGCATCAGCTGCGTGATTCCTCGAAGGTTAAGACGTGGCTTTTCACCACGCTTTACCGGGAGTTTCTCGGCGGACAACGCCACGACACGCGCTTCCCGAAAGTCGGGCTGGAGGAAGCGCCTCCGCAGATTGCCCCCGCGCGACCTGTTCACGAAGCGATTGATGCCGGCATGGCGGTGGCGGCTTTACGCGGTCTGCCCGAAAATTATCGCGCCCCGCTAACGCTGTTTTATTTGAAGCAATTCTCTTACGCCCAAATCGCCGAAGTCCTCGAGGTGCCAATCGGCACCGTCATGTCGCGTCTTTCCCGCGGGAAAGAATTGTTGCGGCAAAAACTCTCCGACCCACAGGGCGCGGCTGCGGGAAAGATCGTCACGCTGCCAACCGAACGGCCGAAAGGAGCGGGCGCGTGAACAACGACGAAGCGAAGTTCATCCTCAGCGCCTACCGACCGGGTGGGGAAGATGCGGGGAACGCCGCGTTCGCGGAAGCGCTGTCGCAGGCGGCGGGCGATCCGGACTTGGCGCGTTGGTTCGAGGAGGAGCGGCGCTTTGATTCCGCGATGTCCGATGCGCTGCGCACTGTTCCGGTGCCGCGAGATTTGCAGGAACGGATTCTTTCCGGTGGAAAAATCAGCCGACCAAATTTCTCCATGCGCCGCCGCGGAGTCCTGGCGTTGGCAGCGCTGCTGCTCGCCCTCGCCGTGCTCGGGGCCGTGGTCTGGCCCCGTGCAGCGCGGCTCGATCGCTGGCAGCAGGACGCCCTCGCGCTTATCCCAACATTCTCGACGGGCGAAAATTCTTTCGATCTCGAGGGCAACGATCCGACTACGCTCCAGCGCTGGCTGCAGGCGAAAAACGCGCCCGCCCCTGCGCCTTTGCCCACGGGTTTGAAGGGGCTCGATTCCATCGGTTGCAAAACCTTCCGGTCCGGCGCTCAGCTCGTCTCGCTCATCTGCTTCCACCTGCCGAATCGCCAGTACATCCACCTCGTCGTGACCGATCGCGCCACGCTCTCGCGCCCGCCGCCTGCGCAGGCACGCTTCGCCCGTTTGGGTAATTGGAGGACGGCGAGCTGGAGTGCGAACGGTCGTGCCTACATGCTCGCGACCACCGCGTCAGAGAGTGAGTTGCGCAACGTCCTGCAAGCCGGCGCCCAAGCTCGCCTAACGAATACGCGCACGCTCTGACAGCGTTGGGCGGTCCGCCTATTCGCGCCAACCGCCGACGGCTTGGAGCGGCTCCATCTGCCCTTTCTCCGTCACCCAAGCCGCGATCGCCTGGCGCGCTTTCGCCGCCTGCGGAACCGTGCTCTCCGGCACAGAAATTTCCGCGCGTCCCGAAGCGAGTGGCGCGTCCGCCAGCGCCAGCACCACGAAATCGTGCTGCAATTGCCGACCGCGATTCTCGCCCGCCTTTACATCGGTGCGGAGCCCGAAACCCAGCCGCGCCAGATGCACTTCGAGCGCACGCCCATCCGGTTTCGTTGGTTGAAACACAACCGACCAGCGTTCGCCTCCGGTGGACGAAATTTTCAAAACTCCCGCCGTCTCGTTCGACGCCCCCGGCACCTCGCGCACACGCCATTCGCGGCCATCGAGCGCAAAACCCGGCGTGTAGACGCTGCCGTTCTGCCAGCGCGCCGCGTAGTCATATTGGCGGGCGGTCCACTTCTTCGCCGCGAATGGATCGCGCCAGCCGAGCCGATCCCAGTAATCCACATGAAACGCGAGCGGAACGAAGTTCCGCCACAATCCCGGCGCGTCGGTTAATTTGCTGAACCACTGCTCCGCCGGCGGACAACTGCTGCATCCCTCCGAGGTGTAGAGCTCCAGCAAATGCGTGCGCGTGGCGGCGCTCGTGAAAGTCGTTTCAGCCGCCGCTGCGGACATCAACATCGCCGGGAGGAAAAGCGCCGCGGCCAGGAATCGGTTCATGAAATTCGGAGACGCGGCCGAGTTCTTTATTCCGTTATGCATCCCGCCAGTCTAGCCTCAGCGCAGTGCGATTCCTGGTGACATTACTGTTCCTAGCGTCCGTAACGGCGTCGGCGGAGAAGCTTCCTGACCGTCGCCCCGTCCTCTTCGGCACGGGCCCCGACTCCCTCATAAACCTGATCGATTCAGGCGAGCTGATGCGGAGCGGGCAAGGCGATGCCTGGGTGATGTTTAATTTCACCGTCGGAACAAACGGTCGCGCGGACCCGGTCGTTCTCTACCGCGTCTCGCCCGGCGCGGAAGCGCTCAAGCGCGAAGTATCCAGGAAATTGAAACGGGCGAAATTCATCCCGGCTGTTTATGACGGGCGTCTCACGTCGGCGGGTGTTTTCGCGAGCGCGATCTTCGTGGTTAAAAATGGCCGCCCGCATCTTCGGATCTACGAGAACCTGGAGATGGACGAGCTGAAGCGCGGCGCGGATTTCATCGCACCACAGGTCGTGGCCACGCCCTACCCGTTCTACCCCGGCCGCGCGGGTTATCTCGGTTGGGGCGCAACGGTGAAGATAAGACTCAGCGTGGACGCCAACGGCAAAGTCACACAAGTGAAGGCGCTGGGCAGCGACCGGCCGGGCGACGGTTTCGAGGGCAACGCGGAGGGCTTTATCGGCAAATGCACCTTCCTGCCGGCGTATCGGAACGGCAGACCGGTGGCCTCCGTCATCACTTTCGATTACCGCTACTTCGGCCGCTCCGCCGAGGAGTGATGCTCGACCCTTCAGGCGGTAGCAGCAGTAGCCAGCCGTTCGTCGTAGAGATCGCTCCAGCGTTGCTGGTTCATGGCGCACATGGGGACGGCTTCCCAGGCGCCGGTGGCGCGATTTTTCACCGCGCCTTTGAAGACGCAGGCGTCGAGGCGGAGCTGGGTTTCGGGATCGTGCGCAGCGTTGGCGACCTGTTGTGCGTCCATGAAATTGTGGGTGCCGGTGTTGATGGTTTGCGCGCGGCGCAAGAGAAGCGCGCGCACGAACTCGGGCGGCAAAGTGCCGTTGGCCACGAGGATCGCGGCGCGCCAAACGATACGCGCGGCCAGGCTCGGATGGCGGGCGAGGGCGCCGGCGATGCGGAAGGGCAAGGTGCCGGCGTCATCCGCCATCGTGGAAATGGCACCGAAGGCAGCGAGCGCTTCGCTCAAGAGGGCGCGGGATTTGGAGTCGTTAGGCAAAGCGGAGATGGCGTGGCCGGAGGGGCGGGCGATGAGGAGAAAGGCGCCGTTGTTGCACTCGGAATGGCCGAACGACGCGGCCTTCCGTTCCAGCGCAACGCCGGCGCCTTCGCAGATTTTTCCCCAAACCGTTTCCGGCGTCACCGGATGAGCGGAGATGCGGGTGCGGCCGGTGTTGGCCTCGGGCAGGAAGCTGATGTTTCGCCAGACGCGCGTGCGCTCGGCGCGGGCGATGAACCAGCGCAAGACTTCCGGGACGTCGCGCAGATTGCGCTCGGTCACGGTGCAGTTATGCGCGAACTCGAGCGGCAGCCCGGTCTTGCGGCGCAGCCCGAGAGCCAGCTGCGTGAAGGCCTCGCGCACCGGATGCAGATCGGCCTCGCATTTCACCTCGCCGATTGGATAACCGTGACGGCCGGCTTGCGTCACATCGATGTGCACCGCCATTTGCCGCAAGCCGCCTTCCAGCATGAGGCGTTCGAGGAACTCGGGATGCTCGATCAGCGTCTGGCCGTGCGTCATTAACATCGGCACCAGACCGCTCGCAGTCGCGTAGCGCACGATCTCGACCAATTCATCCTGCCGCCCGCTGCGGAAATAAGCGTCCGCCACATCGCCGCCGGTGATCTGCAATCCGCCGCCCGGTCCCTGAAAACGGCGATTGGCGTCGATCTGCTCCTTCATCTGCGCGAGCGTTGGCATCGGCACCTGGTTCGCGTTTTTCGGCAGGTAACAATGCGTGCAATGGAACGAGCAAAAGCTCGCGCCGGTGGTGAAGCCGCAGTGCGTCAAATGTCGCCCGCTAATCTGATTGGGCGTGCGCAGCTCCGCCGGAAGAGAATTCCAGCGCGTGCGCAGCAGTGCTTCCTTCTCTCGGTCGATCGGATGGCGAAACGCGCACCAGCGCGCCGCCCAGCGTGATCCAGTGGAGGGTGGAAGCGCGGTCACGATGTGTGATATACGCAAGTGCGCGACCGCCTGGCGAGCTTCGAGCTCAGGTCTTCGGCCTCACCGTGTCGCGCGCGAACGGGTGGAAATTAACGACGCGCAAAACTGAAGGGTCGGCGCAGCGCAGCCGTGCGCGGCTTCCGCTCGCGCGCGGCTGCGAGAGCATGCGGGGATGCGCCGCGCAGGTAGCGGTAGGTCAAAACCAGATCCGCCCAGGTTGCGCGACTGGGACCAAGTGTCTGGAACCGCCGCGCGGCAGAAACGACCGCGGGTCGCAGCAGAGTTACGCGCCCGGCCTTCCGAAGACGACGCGAGAAATCCAGATCTTCAAAGAGCGGAATGTCGCGGAATCCACCGAGGCGCTGGAAAACGTCCGCGCGCACGAAGATTGCCTGATCGCCGAGAAACCAACCGCTCCATTGCCCGCGCAGCGTGGCCAGCCCGCAGGTGATGCGGAGCAGGAGCGAGGGCGAATCGTAGCGGCGCGCAAAGGCACCGCCGACGAACCTATCGTCCGCGAGCACGTCTCGGATTTTAGCCAGAGCACCTGCGGGCAGAAGCGTGTCGCCATGCAAAAAAAGCAGGGCATCGCCGTGCGCCTGGCCGGCGCCGAGATTCATCTGCGCGGCGCGTTGCCGAATCGCGCTGCGGATGAGTCGTGCGCCGCGCGCCTGGGCGATGGCCGCAGTGTCATCATTGCTGGCATCGACCACGATGACTTCGTGCGGAACGTCGCTGCTGGCGGCGGTGATGGCGTCGAGCGTGGCGGAGAGATTTTGCGCCTCGTTGCTCGTGGGAATGATGATGGAAATCATCCGATCGAGGAGACGTCAGCCGAGGAGATGATGGACGTTCGCGCCGACGCTGTGCGCGATTTGCAGATTGGCCCGGACGGGATCGGCACCGGGCGGCGGGTCGGCAGGATGTTGATTGTAGAGCCGCGCGACCAGGCCGCGCGGGCGCCCGACGCGGATCGGGATGCGCGCCAGGCGGACGGCGAGCGAGGGTTTCCAATCATTCGCGAAAAAGATCGCGATATCGAAACGCGCGGTCCGCCTAATTTCGGCGGAGAGCGCGAGCGGCCCTTCGCCCGGCTTCGAAATGATGACCGCGTCGACGTCTGCGGAATCCCGCCAGCTCTCCGCCACCGCCGGGCTGGCCAGGAGGGCGAGCCAGGTGTCGGGCCGGCCTTGCTTGATCTCGTGCACTGCACGTTGTGCGGCGGCGGCTTCATCCGGCGCCGCGGGAAGGACGATGAGGATGCGAAACGGATCGAGCGTCGCGCGGTCGAACTCGGGCGGGAAGTAAACGCGACGTTGATCGCGCGCGAAGAGGACGTGTGGGCGCAACGGCTTCCAGCGTTTATGCGCCCAAAGCCAGTCCGCGGGCGAGCGCCGGATTTGCGCTTCGAGCAGGCGATTGATCTGCGCGGTAAACGCTTCCGCGTCGTCATCCGCCGCGTAGACGGGATCGGAGATGACCATCTCCCACCGTGCGCGGCCGGTGGTGTAAATCGCCATCGGAATGACCGGATGCCCTGAGCGAATGGCGAGGAGCGCAGCGAGCGTGGAGGAGGAAGTGAGCCGGCTGAAGAGCGGCGTCCAAAGGCCGGCGTAGCCAGCGCCTTGATCGATGAGCACGCCGACCACGCCTCCTTCGCGCAAGAAGCGCACGCACTTCAACATCTCGCTTCGTCGATCGAAGAGAATGCCGCCGGACGCGGTACGCGTTTTGCGCAGATAGCGGTCGATGTAGGGATTCGCCAGGCCCTGATACACCGCGCCGAAACGGTATTCCGGAAACTTGCTCCCGAGATGACTGAAGAGCTCCCAGTTGCCGATGTGACTGATGAGCGCGACCCAGCCGGTTTGGAGATGCTGCTGCGGGAGATTGGCGGTGACCCGCGCCCACACCGCTTCGTCCGACATGGCGGCGGCCTTGATGCCGGAGAACAGATTCGCGCCAAGGAGTTGGAAATGTTCGCGGTTAATCGCGCGCAATTCGGTCTCGGATTTTTCCGCACCGAAAGCGAGCTGGAGGTTGACGAGGGCGAGCGTGCGGCGGCGCCACATGACGCGGTAGGCCAGTTCCCCGCCAGCGCGGCCGAGCAGAAAAGCGGCCTCCAGGGGCAGGAGATGGATCACGCCTTCGCAAAGACGGAAGGCGAGATAGGCGACGAAATAGAGGACGCGAAACACGGCAGGGAAGTTACGCGGGAAGATAGGCGCGATCGGCTTCCTCGATCGCATCCCGCGTGATGAAAGTGACCTCGGGCGCGGCCTCCTTGTTCAAGTAATCGGCCTCGCTCGCACCGGCCACGTAGTGCGTGCAATGGATGACCGATTGCATCCAAGCAAAGCGCGTATCGCGGGTGGGGCTGATCTGAGTTTTATCGTGCGTCTGCGCGGGGAGATCGATGTAGGCGTCGCCGCCTTTATGTAAACGCAGTCGGCCGTGATCGAGACGAGCGCGGACGACTTCGCCCTCGTACGGGACATCGACAAAATAATCTCCACACGTCAGCCGCCTGACGACGGATCTCGGGATCGCCCGAACGCACGACGCGCATTCCGTCGAGCAGGCCCATGCGTTGGTAAAGTGCGAGGCAGAAGTCCGCGACGTTGGCGGCCGTGATGGCTTGGAAATGTTCGACCATTTCGGGCGAAACATACTGCGGGAGCTGGCGCGCGGTCTTCTCCTGCCACTCCGGCAGGACGCGCTTCGCGAAGAGCGGGGAGAATTGTTTCTGCAGCTTGTTCGCGAACTGGAAGTTGATCCGCTGGATTGCGCCCGAGTTGAGGTCGCGCAGGATCGTGACCGTCTCGCGCGGGTCGTGATCGCTATCGTGATAAAAGAAAACGATCTCGCCGCCGATCTCCTGCTGGAGCCGGCGGGCGGTTGCCATTTTGGCATAGAGAAACCGGCGCGGAAAAATCCCGCAGGGCTGCTGACCGAAACAGATAACCGGAGAGGACATCGCGCAGGCGCACGGTAGCACAGGCGCTGGGTGAAGAGCAGACGTCAGCCAGCCCGGGCTGGCTGGGTCGTGCTTCCGGAGCCCGGCGCGCCGAGGATTTTTTGCAGGATCGCGGAGAGGATCAGCACCACGCCGCAGCCGATGAGATTATACCAAAGATAACTGATGTGGATCGTCTTGAAGAGAATCAGCACGAGCGCCTGCGAGCAAAGGGCGGCGACGAAGACGGCGGTGCCGCGGACGAAGCGGAGGAAGAAGGCGGTGAGAAACAGGCCGAGGATCGTGCCGTAGAAAATGGAGCCGAGGATGTTGACCGCTTCGACCAGGTTCTCGACCAAATTGGCAAAGAGCGCGAAGGCGATCGCGATCACGCCCCAGCCCGCGGTGAGGCACTTGGCCACGATGAGATAATGCCGTTCGCTCGCATCGCTGCGGATGAGCGGCCGATAAAAATCGACTTCGGTGGTGGAGCCGAGCGCGTTCAACTCCGCGGCGGTGGACGACATGGCTGCGCAGAAAATCACGGCCACGAGCAGGCCGATGATGCCGTGCGGGAGATAGTTGAGGACGAAGGTAATGAAGACGTAATCGGAGTCCTTCGTCTCCAACTTCGGGTTGGCCTTGCGCAGGGTGTCCTTCACTTCGCTGCGGATTTGTTGCGCCGCGTTTTGTTCGCGCAAGACATCGGCTTGCGCGGCATCGATCGCTTCCTTTCGCCCCGACTGCATCGCGCCGTTGAGGGCGCGGACGGCGGTTTGTTTTTGGGTAAAGGCGGCGTCGTAGCGCGTCTGCAAAGCCGACAACGCGCCCGCGTATTCCCCCTGTGCGACTGCGCGCCAAGCCGGCTGATTGAAGAAGAGCGGCGGCTTTTCGAATTGGAAAAAGATGAAGACCATCACGCCGGTGAAGAGGATGAAGAATTGCATCGGCACTTTGAGGATGGCGTTAAAGAGCAGGCCGAAGCGGCTGCCGATAAGCGAGCCGCCGGCGAGGTAGCGCTGCACCTGTGATTGGTCGGTGCCGAAGTAGGAGAGGGAGAGAAAGAACCCGCCGAGGAGGCCGGACCAAAACGTGTAGCGCTCGTTGAAATCGAAGGAAAAATCGACCGCGTTCAGTTTGCCCATCTTCCCCGCGATGGCAGTGGCCTGGCCAAGCGAGAGCCCGTCGGGCAGCCGGTGCAAGATCATGCCGAAGGCGACGAACATGCCGAAGAGGATGACCGCCATCTGCCATTTTTGCGTGATGCTGACGGCCTTGGTGCCGCCCGCCGTGGTGTAGATGACGACGAAGATGCCGGAGAGCAAAATCGTCAGCTGCAGGTTCCAGCCGAGGATGGCCGACATGATGATGGCCGGCGCGTAAATCGTGATCCCGGCCGCGAGTCCGCGTTGCGTAAGAAAGAGCAGAGCGCCCAGCAGCCGCGTCTTTTGGTCGAAACGCTGGCCGAGATATTCGTAAGCGGTGACGACTTTCAGCCGGTGATAAATCGGAATGAAAACCGCGCAGACAACGATGAGAGCGAAAGGCAGGCCGAAGTAGTTTTGCACAAACCCGAGCCCGCTTTCGTAGGCCTGACCCGGAGTGGAGAGGAAAGTGATCGCGCTCGCCTGCGTGGCCATGACCGACAGGCCGATCGTGCCCCAGCGGATCGTGGCATCGCCGTGCAAATAATGCCCGAGATCTTGATCGCGCCGCGTCCGCCAATAACCGTAAAGCGCAATCGTCAGCAGCGTGCTGACGAGGACCGCGTAATCAATCCAGCTCACGCGAAGCAGCGGCTCAGGGCGTAGAAAAGCGCGACCTCAATCGCGAACACAGCGACCACCGTCACGTAGGCGTTACGCCAACGACCGAAGAGAGGAAGAGGATCTTTCATGGCAAACTCAAGGGGCTGCGGCACGCGGTGGGAATCAACCCTTGAAGGACGAAAACCAGGCCGTCGTCTCCCGCCTCGTGGATCGGGAGCCGGGTGTCGAGGGTGACGAGGCGGCCCTTATGGCGCCGCGCGATTTCGACCAGGAAGGCATCGTTGACTTGCTGATGCCCGAGAGCGCGCGCGTAGATCGCGGGGGCGTGGGCCGGTGGAGAAGGCCAGAACGCATGCTGTTTGTGTTGCAGTAGCTGGCGCAGAAGCGTGGCGGCCTGTTGCGGCGGGACCGCGGCCGGCGTGTAGGCCGGATTCGAGGAGAGGCGAACGAAGCCGAGCTGGGTGACCGCGCAACTGGCCCAGCCGTGTCTGGCTTCCGATCGAAACCAGCCATGCGCGGCTTCGTGGTGTTGGTGATTCGGCCAGGCCAGCGCCAGGAGCACGTTGGTGTCGAGGAGCGCGGCCTTCACGTGGCGTCTTCCGCGAGCAGCTTCGCCGCGCGACTCGTGGGAATCACCGGCGCATCAGCGGGCACCTGAAAAACAGGAAGGCCATTCTTCCGGTTGTTGGCCAATCCGGAACGCAGACCGCGCCGGGCCAGTTGCGATAGGACAGACCCCAGTTTCTTCCCGGAGGAAGCAGCCAAGGCCTGCGCGGCTTCAAAGACATCGTCGTCGAGCGTCACCGTAGTCCGCATGATGGCGATACGTTGATACCCTGATCGCCCGATGTCAACGTACGGGCGCTTTCCCGAGCGAAATCATGTTGGCGAACAAGCGATAGGCGCCAGGCACGCCGGCGGGCAATTCGCGGAACCAGGAGTAGCCGGTGTAGATCCACCAACCTTTCTCGACGCGCGCGATAAGCAGGCCACCGTCGGCCGGCTTTTCGCCGGTGTCGTTGCTGGAAAGGATGGGCTTCCAGGCTGCGTTCCACTCGTTAGGGAAATAAAGCCCGCGCTCCTGCACCCAGCCGCCGAAATCGGCCGCGCTGATCTTATTCGGAAAACTCAACACCGGATGCTCGGGCGCGAGAAGGCGGACCTCAGCGTCTTCTTCTGTGACGCGATCCCGCGAAACCTTGAGCGGAAACGGCAGCTGCTCCGGCTTCGGCCCGGGCGTGGTGTTGTATTGCATGATGACCACGCCGCCAGCTTTCGCGTAGGCGAGGAGCGCGGGATACCAGACGCTCAGCCGCGCCGGAAACACATTTGCCGCGCGCACGCCGAGGACGATGGCGTCGAAGCGCGCGAGATTGGCCGGCGTGAGATCGGCGTCGTCGAGCAGTTTCACCTCCGCGCCGATTTCGCGCAGGCTTTCCGGGATGGCGTCGCCCGCGCCCGGCAGATAACCGACCAGCGTTGCTTTATTGGCAATGTCCGCGCGCACCAGCTTGGCTTGCGCGGGCGAAATCAATACCTGGGGCTCGATGTGCGGATAAGCGATGCGTTGTCGGCTGAAGGCCGGACTCGTCTCGCTCGCTGCGCCGGTGGTGAAAGTAGCGCGAAGCGTCCCTTCGCTTTTCGCAGCCGGCGGCGTGATCTGGAATGTCGCTGCCATCTCACTTTCTGCGCCGTGGAGATCGACCGGCACGTTGGCGGGCTCCACTTTCCAACCCGCGGGAACTTCGAGCGCCACGCTGCCTTTCACATTTTCTGCGGAGGCGATGACGCGCAGGCTGACGCTCTTGGCCTTCTGCTCGCCGAAAATGAAAACGGGCTTCGGCATTTCGACGAAGACTGGCGGCGCAATCACGAGCGGCTCGCTCACTTCGCCTTGCACGCGTTCGACTGTGCGATAGGCCGGCGCGACTTCGTAGGTGATGTCCTGTCCGGCAACAACGAGCGTGACCGAAACCGGAAACGAGGGCGGGTTTTCCGGGCGTCCAATTAACTCCTGATCGGCCACCGCGAACGTGCCGAGCGTGGCCGGCTCGCGCAGCCAGTAGGGCTGGGAGAAGGGGAGCGAGGCGGGGAGCGGGACGGAGAGTTTCTTGGTAAAGAGGGCGTCTTGCGCGAGCGGAGCGTCGAGCGGCGTGACCTCGCCATCCTGCAAAACGCGCACCGACTTCAATTTCACCGGCACGGTCGAGCGATTGATCGCTTCCAATCCAAGCGAGATGGTTTCGCCGGGCTGCACGGCCGGCTTATCGGCGTTCGCTTCCAGATGAAGACCGAGGCAGGCAGCGATAATTTTCTCCACCGCCGCGGCTTTCTCGCGCAACCAAAAATCGTCGCCCGCCTTTGTGATCGCGGTCCGCGCATCGAGCAGCGCAGGCACGGAAGCGGCCGGCTGTTTCATATCGTAATGCTCGAGGACGGCGGCGATCTTCCCGCTGATCTCGCCACCCTGCGGCAGCCGGCTCCAGGTGGTATCGATGCCGCTGAAAAGGTTGCCGTTCTCGACCGGTTTGCCTTCGAGAAATTTGAAATACTCGGTGCGTTCGCCGCGCTCGATGTTAGCGCCGAAGCCCTGGCTTTTGTGCATGGTGCGGCTGGCGGCGGCGACTTCGGCGTAGGATTTGCCGAGGAGCGGCTGATAGCCGCCCGCCTCGAGCGCAAGCAAGCCAGTGGAATCGAACGGCACGTTCCGGGCGCGGAAGAAAAACTGGGACGCGTTCCAGAACAGCCGCGTGGCTTGCCACGGCTGCACGAACTTCAATTGCTCGGGATACTTCTGCGGATCAGCCGCGAGCTTGAACGCTTCCTGCGCGAGCAGAGCGGAAGCGGTGTGATGGCCGTGGGTCTTGTCATCGTCCGGCGGAAAGCGCGTCACGATGATGTCGGGCCGGAACTTCCGGATGGCCCAGACGGTATCGGCCAGAATCTTTTCGCGATCCCAGATGCGCAGCGTCTCCGCGGCTGATTTCGAATATCCGAAATCGTTCGCGCGCGAAAAGAATTGCTGGCCGTGATCGATGCGGCGCGCGGCCAGCAGTTCCTGTGTGCGGATGACGCCGAGCTGCGCACTCAACTCCGGGCCGATGAGATTTTGCCCGCCATCGCCACGCGTCAGGGAAAGGTAAGCCGCGTCGTAGAGCGCGCCGTTGGCCCAAAAGGAAATGAGGCCGGTGTTCTCGTCGTCCGGATGCGCCGCGACATAAAGCACGCGACCGAGGACGTTAAGTTTTTCGAGGGCGAGCCGGATCTCGGCCGCATCCATTGAAGGCGGCAATTCCGCGGCGCGCAGCGGGGCGAGGCTCATAAAGAGCGCGAGAGGGAGCGCGGCTCGGGCACGGAAACGCGGCCGCGGCGCGGTCATCGTCACTTCGCTTCGTCGATGATTTGTTGGGCGCTCTTGATGGCGGCTTCGTCGGGCGACTTGCTCGCTTTCAAGAGATCGATCGTTTTTTGCGCGGCGGCGGCAGCTTCTGCCTTGTTGCCGAGGCGCATCTGAATCTGCGCTTTCTTCATTTGCATGAACCAGGCGTCCGGATTTTTCGCGATGGCTTGATCGATCCACTTCGCAGCCTGCGCCATATCCTTATCGTGCTCGTAGTAGAACGAGGCGGCCTGGTAGGCCATCGCCGGATCGAGCGAAGCGCCGGCCTTCTCGAGCTGCTGGCTCACTTCCGCGACGTCGTTCGTGGTCAATTTCACCGGCACACGCAGCGTATCCCAATCGAGATGGAGCGTGGCCGAAGCGCCTTTCACATCGCCGAATCCGATGGTGAAGGTCTCGGTCGGAACCGGGAACCCGGTCGGTTTTACCGTGACGCGCGCGGCGTCATTTTCCTGCTTGTAGTCGGCTGCGCTCTGGAGCTTCGCGTCTTTGGAAAGGATGATCGTCCACGCGTCCTCCGCCGGGATGGTGAAGAGCGTGTATTCGCCGGCAGGGACTTCCTTGTCCTCGAGTTTCACCGGGCGGCTGAACTTGATGATGGTCGGCGCGTTCGCACCGGTCCGCCAAAGTTTGCCGTAGGGGACGAGGCCGCCAAAGATGACGCGCTCATTCTTGTTCGGGCGCGAGTAGGTGATTTCGACATCGGTCAGGCCGACGCGTTGCTTCACGACGCCCTGTTGGCTGATGGCGGGAAATTGAATCTTGCCCTCAGCTGCGCTGACGACGGCAGCAGTCAGGACGAGGGCGGAGGCGGGCAGGAGAAGTCGGGAGAGAAGCGAGATGTGTTTCATAATTAAAGACGAACGCCAGCTTCCCCTCGACCGTCGGGTGCCGCAACCGTGCAGTGCGAAAAGGGTGCGACTGCGATCCCACTTATCCGGCCCCTGCTTCGGCACGCGCTCGCATGGCGGAGATCACGGCCCAGTGGCTTGGCATTGACTCCACGCAGTCGCGCCGGCGCGCCGCCAATTCATCGAGCAGGCGATCTCCCGCAGCGGAGCCGAGCTGGTCGATGAGCGGGTGGCTCTTCGTCGGCGCGCGGCCGCAGCCATCGAGGATGCAGGCGTAGCTGAAACCGCGGAAGAGGGTGAAGAGTTTATCCTCGTGGATCGGGAGCGTTTCCTCGTAGAGCGCGAGACGCTTCCGCAGAGATTCCGTCATCCGCTCCGGAGCGGACGCGGCTTGCCAGAATGGCGTGTCGCCGCGATCGGCTGCGACGTAATGGAGGAGGAGGAAATCGCGCAGCTCCTCGTAGATTTCGTCGAGGACATGATTGAAGGCTGCGGCGCGGGCCGGGGCGATGGTGCGCTCCGGAAAAAAAGTGACCAAGTTCGCGAGCGCATACTCAATCAGAAAGATGCTGGTGGATTCGAGCGGCTCGAGGAAAAGCGAGGCGAGGCCGAGCGAGACGCAATTCTTGACCCAGGTGCGGCGATGACGGCCGACCCGGAAGCGCAAATGCCGCGCCTGGCCGGCGTCACCGACCCCGAGAAACGCGCGGAGTTCCGCTTCCGCGGCGGCCGGTTCCAGGAATTGACTGCTGTAGACGTAGCCGCAGCCGCGGCGGCTAACGAGAGGAATGTCCCAACTCCAACCGGCTGAGAGCGCGGTCGCCGTCGTGTGCGGCGGCAACCCTTCGACCGCCGGATCAAACGGAATTGGCAAAGCCACCGCGGAATCGCAGAGCAGGTGTTCGGCATCCGGGAGGAACGGCTCGCCCAGCGCCTCTCCGAGCAGAAGGCTGCGGAACCCCGTGCAATCGATGAAGAGATCCGCGCGGAGGCTCGCGCCAGAACGCAGCTGAAGCGATTCGATCCCACGCTCTCCCGTTTCGACAGAGACGAGGTGATCGACCATTCGGGTCACGCCCCGTTCGATTGCCACTTTTCGGAGAAAGTTGCCGAGCAGGACCGCATCGATGTGGTAGGCCGTGCGCACATCGTGCGTTCCATCGGCTGGGTTTTTCGGCGACGCTTTGCGCCGGCAAAGTTCGATCGTCGGGCACGAGTTGCTCGGCGAGGAGGCCATCGGCATCGCCGCGCAGGCGGCGATCGAGCGCATAATGCGTGGCACCGATGCCGGTGCCGACCTGGGCGAAGTACGGCGCGTCCCACGGGAGCGCCTTTGGCTCCGGCGCTTCCCAGAATGGGTGCCAGTAGTCCGGGCGGTGTTTCGACCAGCCGACAAAACGGATCGCCGCCTTGTAGGTGGCGTGCACCTCGGGCATCCAATCAGCGTCCTCGAGGCCGAGGAATTTCATCGTGTTGACTCAGCGTCGGCACAGTCGCTTCGCCCACTCCGATGGGGGCCACCTCGTCGGATTCGACGAGTGTAATCGCAATGCGGGAGCCGAAGGCGCGGTTCAAATAAGCCGCCGCCAGCCAGCCCGCTGTGCCCCCGCCGGTGATGACGATGCTCCGGAGCGGCTCCCGGCTGGCGTTTGCGCCCATGCGTCGAGTTTATGGAAGACGCGAGCCACTTCGTCGAGCATGCGGAAGAGGAATTCCCGAGCTGGTCTGAGCCCTCCCTTGCGGCCAGCCGCGGCGCGCCAGTGGCAAATCGGCGGCTCTGCGGTTAAGGTGCCCCCATTCTGTGCAGAGACCGCGCACGACGGCGGGTCACGACGGGATCGATAATCGGGCAAATTTTATGAAGAGCATGAACTACGGATGGCATCAGCGTTTTCGCGAACTCTACGACAAAGCGCTGGTCAAATATCGCAACGAACACCGCGGGGTCGCGACGTTTTTCACCACGCGCGAAGTCGGCGTCTTGAGCGCGATCGGAGCGAAGCCGATGGAGCTGTTTGATTACGCGGAAGACTCTTCTGATCTCGACCCGGAGACTGCGCTCCTGATCACGGCCGCGCGGCGCGATTATTTTCTGATCGTGCAGGATGGGCAATGGAGCGAGCGCCGGATCCAGGTGGAGAACCTGCCGCCGAAGGATGCGCAACTGGCGGGGATCGCCTGGCTGCCGCGGGCGATCGCGAAAGCGCAGGCGCGCTTAAAGGGCGAGTTGCCGGACGAGATTATGTTTGGCTGCGGCGGCGACCGGAAATTCTTCCGTTCGCACGACATTCATCCGGCTGATTTCATGCGCGCCGTTTGGGCCGCGAAAGGGAACGAGGAAAAAATCCTCGCCTACGTGAAGGGCAAGAAGTAGCGCGCCGCCCGACGACGGGCAACATCGCCGCTACCCTTCGGCGGCCGTTGCTTCCGGGATGGTGTAGCCGATGTGGCGCACGGTCTGGATGATGGGCGGCAGGCCGATTTTTTTGCGCAGCCGGCCGATGAAGACTTCGACCAGCTTGGTGTCGTAATCGTGTTCGCGTTCCCACACTCGTTCGCATAACTCGGTGCGGGTGAAAACGCGGCCGGGCTCGCGCATCAGGACTTTGAGCAGCGTCAGCTCGCGTGTGGAAAGTTCAATCGGTTTCCCGGCGCGGTGCACGGAGTGATCGGCCAGATTGAGCTGCAGATCGACCGCGCGCAAAATGAGGGCCGGCTCTTCCGCATAGCGCCGGCTGAGCGCACGCACGCGCGCGACCAATTCCTGCATCGAGAACGGCTTCGGCAGATAATCGTCCGCGCCGAGTTGCAGGCCGGTCAGGCGATCGTTCAGTTCGCCCCGCGCCGTGAGCATGAGGACGCGAGCAGGGATATGGCGGGCGCGCAGTTGGCGCAGAACTTCAAAACCATCAATGCCCGGCAGACCGACATCGAGCACGATGAGGTCGAATTGCGTGTCCGTCGCTGCGGCCAGCGCCGCCTTGCCTTCGTGCACGACGACTGGATCGTGGCCCGCCTCGGTCAGAGCCGATTTTACATGGCGGGCGAGACGGACTTCGTCGTCAACGATGAGGATATGCATGGCCGTCGACAGCGAGCCTGTCACTTGCCCGTGCCGTCGACAAGCCGCTCGATGGCCGGACCGGCCGGGGCGGCGGCACCGGGTCGAGTGTGCCCATCGGCACCCAGGGATGGCAACGCAGCAGGCGTTTGGTGGTTAACCAAAGACCCTTCGGCAATCCGTGCACGCGGACAGCCTGCGCGCCGTAGTAGGAGCACGTCGGCTGGTAACGGCAGCGGATGAACCGGCCGGTGTATGGGTGCACCCAGCGCCGATACGGAAGGACAATGCCGCGCTCAAAGAAACGCGCGGAGACCTGCTCGGCCGGAGGGCGCGTCCAATCAAAAATCGCCGCGGCAACGAGGGCTGCCGCGGCGATCCATTTGATCCAAAAAACCGGACGCCTTACGGATTTCCGCAGTGCGGACATTTGGCGCTGCCTTCGAGCCGTTTCTTTTGGCAACTGGGGCAGGGGACCAAATTTCCTTTCGGACGCATCAAGAGATAAATGATGAGCCCGAGGATACCGGTAATGACGGTCACGATGGTGAGGAGCACGGCGTTATCCATGCCGCGGCTCTTGGCGTCTTTGTAAACCCAGACGGCGAGCGCGATCCAGATGCCGAGCGCGACCAGCATGAAGATGCAGCCGCAGGTGCCGCCGATCAGCCCGGCCGCTGCGCTGCCATCGGTAGACGGCGTCGCCTCATCCTGGGCGAAAAGATTCAGCGCCAGGAACAGGAGTGGAAGAGTCGAAAGAAATCGCTTCATGGGCAGGTGATTACGTTTTTCGGCTTGCCTGTGTCAATCCTCGAATCCGCCAGACGGCTAGAATTCGAGAGTCAAATCCTTCTCGCAGAAGTCGAATTGCTTCGCTTCCGATTCATCGCCGTCGTCGAAGACAGCCTTGAACCACTGGTGGCATTTGCCGGAGTCGGTCGATTTATCCCAGACCAGCGTCATGGTTTTGCCGGGCTTGATGCCGTCGCCGATATCGAAGTTGCCGTAGGTCTCGCCGTCTTCCGAGGCGAGAAGTTTGGTGATCGTATTCTTGGTCGTGTTGTGGACCTTGAAGGAGTAACTGCCCGCCTCGGCCGAAAGGCGCGCCGCGGTCAGGCCGAGGATCGCGATGGCACAGAGAAAGAGCACCGTCTGTTTGAGATGTTGTTTCATGCGCGCGTTGATACAGCGCGGCGCGGCCTTGGCAAGTTTTTTACGCAATGATTCGCGCGCGGCGATTCGCCGCGCGCGCTACCCGGAGTGCTCCGCGATTTCCACTTCGATCGGCAGCCACTGGTTGACCATGTAGCTCCCGTAATCGGCGATGCGCTCGCGCGGTTGAGTCTGCCCGGCCGCATCGGTCGCGCGCGCCAGCAAAGTCAGCGTGACCTTTCGCCTCCGGCGTCTTCCAATCGAACTCCCACAGCCGCCAGGCGTTCTTGACCGCCGGGCCGAGCAGCGTCGCGTCACTCCAATTTTCCCCGCCATCAAAACTCAGCTCCACCTTCTCGACCCCGCCCTCGCCGCCCCAAGCCGCGCCGTGCACGCGATAGGCGGTTTGCGGCGCGATCTTTTCGCCCGGCGCCGGCTGCGCGATCTGCGCCTTGACCGGCATTTCGGCGAGCGGGACCAATGTCGGCAAGCCGTCGCTTCGTTTCCAATACGCGTAATCGATCGACTGATAGTAGCCCTGGAAGGGCGTGGCGCTGACCACGATCCGCTCCAGCCACTTCACCGAAGCCATCCCGTACCAGCCGGGCACGACCGCGCGCAGTGGAAAGCCGTGGCTGCGCGTGAGCGGCTCGCCATTTAATTGCAGCGCCAGCAGGACATCCGCCCGCGCCTTCGCCAACGGCAGACTGCGCGCGTAGCGAATCTCCCCCGCCGGGCGCGGTGGCTCCTTGATCTCGCCCCGGTCCGCGCCTTCCAGGATCACTTCCACCGCGTCGTCATTCACGCGCGCGGCCTCCAGCACGTCGCGCAAGAGCACGCCCGTCCATTCCCCGTTGCCGACCGCGCCCAGATCCCAGGCCACGCCTTTAACCTTCGGGGTCAGGAAGGTGCGCCCATTCCCGGCGCACTCCATCGCGGCCGTGATTGTTTGCTGCGGCAGCGCCTGCAGATCCTCATAACTCAGAGTCCGCGGGGCGCCGACCGCGCCTTCGATTTTCAACTGCCAGTCTTCCACCGCCAGCTGCGGGATGGGAAAATGGCAACGCACATAGAAGCACTCGTTAGGCGTGATGAAATGCTCCAGACTGGAGAAAGGCATCTCCAGATTGAGTGGTTCTTCGCTGCGGCTGATCAACGCTTCGCCGGCCATCTCGGTCTCTTGTTTTTTCATGCTCAGTAGTGGAATCAGCCGACCCTACAGCGCCGCTAACGTCGCGTCACGCACGGCGATGCCCGAGGATCCTGGTGTCGAATTCTCGCGAAATCAGTAGTGAATTGCTCGCCGTCGCCGCCCGTGGCGCGGGGCCGCTTGCCAAGCCCCGGGGCGTATCGCATAATCCACCTCCTCAGCGCGCGCGGTTAGCTCAGTGGTAGAGCACTACCTTGACACGGTAGGGGTCACAGGTTCGAACCCTGTATCGCGCACCATCTCGATTGCTGGCGCCAGCCGTCGTTTCTTAATCCTGATCGCGGCTCAGCGGATGGCGCTTCGGCGGGAGGATGTCGGGATGGCCGACCACTGCCTCAATTTCGCGCCCCAGGAAATTCAAGAGAATGCGCACGCGTTCCTGCCCGGGCATGACGCGGGTGATCACCGCTTCGAAGCCGCGCAGCGCGCCTTGCACCACTCGCACCGTCGCCCCTTCGGAATATTCCGGCGCGATTTCGATCACCTCCTGGTTATCCGTTTCCTTCCGCAGGCTCTCGATGATCTCGTCCTCGAGCCAGGCGTATTTGCCGCCGAATTCGAGCAACCCGGAAACCCCGAGCGCGTAGCGCACCTCCCGGTGGCGTTCGAAGAAATCGAAGCGCGCGAAGATGTAGCCGGGAAACATCGCTTCGGCGAACCACTTCGGCCCGTTGACCGTCGGCCGCTGAAAACGCAGCCGCGGGCAAAACACTTCCACCTCCGCCATCGTGCGCAGATGGCGGCCGGCGATGTGTTCGTGCTTCGGCTTGCTGCGCAAGACATACCAGCGAGGTGGATCTGGCGGCGGCGTTGGAGGCACGTCGAGAATTGAGCGCACGAGGAAGTGGAAGACGAGAACGAAAATTAGGACGCCGCGGCCTTGTCCGGCTCCGCCGTGAACCAGCGCGCCACCAGCACATCCGTGGAGGAATGCGCGATGATGGAAATGGAGATGACGAGCGCGATGTAGTGAAACATTTCATTCGCGTAGGCCGCGCCGGAATTAAGCAGGAGCAATCCGTACACAACCGAGGCAAAGCCCTTCGGGCCGAACCATGAGGCAGCGATGCATTCCCGCCGCGGAAGATCGCTGCCCCAAAGCGCGAGCCCCAGCGCGAGTGGACGCGCGACGACCAGTGCCAGGACCGCGAAGGCGTAGCCGGGCCAAGAAATTTCCCCGAAAAAGCGCGGCGAAATCAGCGCGCCGAAGACGAGCAGCGCGGCGAGCTTAAAGAGCTCCGCTACAGTTTCGCCGAAGCGGTGGAATTCATCGCGCAGCTGCGTGCTCACGGTCACAACCGTGATTCCGGCCGCGAAGGCAGCCAGGTAGACATTCGCGTGCGTGAGCCCCGCGATCGCATAAATCATCAGCCCTAACGAGAAGGCGTAGAGCGGCTGGTAAGTTTCCGCCACGGCAAAAAAGCGCGTGCGCTCGATCAACGCGCCCGCCCACGGCAACGCCACGCCCAAGACAACGCCCGCACCGATCTCAAACCCGAGCATCGTCCAGCCCACCGAGTTGCCAGTCGAGACCGCGAGGAGAACGAGAACGATGGGCAGGGCCAGGCCATCGTTCAAGCCGCTCTCGACGTTGAGCAGGTGGCGCAGGCGCGCCGGGATTTCCTTCCTTCCGACGATGGCCGCTGCAAAAACCGGATCGGTCGGGCAAAGCACCGCGCCCACGATGAAGGATGGCAACCACGGCAGGCCCGCGACCCAGTGCGCCAGCATCGCAGTTCCGAACAACGTCAGCGGCAAACCGAAAAGCAACGCGCGGCCGGGCAAACGCCAGGCGCGAAAAAGATCGCGCGCGCCGACGCGCATTCCATCCGTAAAGAGCACGCTGAAAAGCGCGAGCTCGGCCAAACGCGAGACCACGGGGCTGGAAGCGGAAAGCGGAATGAGATTAAGCAAATCCTGTCCGCAGACAAAGCCTGCCACGAGGAAGAGGACCGCAGTCGAAAGCACGCTGCGATGCGCCAGTTCCGAAAGCAGAACGGCCAGGGCGAGGACGACGGCGAAGACTAGCAGCACGAGCACGCACCCTTTTTCGCAGGTCCGCCCGCTGGTCGCCATGTATATATCTCAGCCGGCGCGGGCACGCTCCGGAAGCAGCGCGGCGGAAGGAGTGGTCTTTACGCCGCTCGAGCGGGGTTTTCTTCAATCCGATAGGAGACTCCCGAATCGGCGTGGTGGCCTCCCCACTCGTTCCTCGACCGAGGATTTTCGCTGCGAGCCAAACTTTTCTCCATTTCTCTTGGGCCGCAGAATCGATTCCGGCAGTGTGGCGGAGGTTCAACGGCTGGGCAGGGAATGAGCCAACTTTTTCAAGAACGCGCTAACTCTCTCGCGAAGGCCACGCTCATCGGCGTCCCTCTGCTCGCG
This sequence comes from uncultured Verrucomicrobiae bacterium, assembly GCA_963788065.1. Taxonomy (GTDB): domain Bacteria; phylum Verrucomicrobiota; class Verrucomicrobiia; order Chthoniobacterales; family UBA10450; genus JACCTI01. The sequence continues at coordinate 191,197 of CAWBFF010000008.1, read as the reverse complement.
CTCGGATTGTCCGCCGCGCTTTTCGCGTATGCGCGCTCCGATTTCTGGACGCACGTCGATTCACCGCATCGATCAACCAGTGCCGTTCAGTCATCAACATCACGTTGGCGGGCTTGGGATTGATTGCCGCTACTGCCACACCGGCGTCGAGCAATCGGCCTTTGCCGGCGTGCCGCCGACCGAGACCTGCATGACCTGCCATTCGCAAGTTTGGAAGGATGCGCCCGTCCTCCAGCCGGTGCGCGACAGCTGGCAAACCGGCGCGCCGATCAAGTGGACGCGCGTGCACGATTTGCCGGATTACGTCTACTTCAATCACAGCATTCATGTCGCGAAAGGCGTCGGCTGCGCCACCTGCCACGGCCAGGTGAACGAGATGCCGCTGACCTGGAAGACGCAGCAGCTTTACATGCGCTGGTGTCTCGATTGCCACCGCGCGCCGGAGAAATATCTGCGTCCGACCAGCCGAGTGGTCGACATGACCTATCGCCCGCCGGCGAACCAGCTCGCGCTCGGGCGGCAACTTCTGCAGACGAACCACGTCCAGACCGCGGGACTGACCGATTGCTACACATGTCATCGTTGAGACGCGCGGATGAGTTCCCGCTCGGCGCGGACGATTGGCCTAACGAGCTAAGCCGCCGGCGTTTTCTCAAGCTCATGGGCGCATCGATCGCCCTGGCCAGCACGACCGCCTGCACGCGCAATCCGCTTGAGCACATCGTCCCGTATCAGAAACAGCCCGAGGAAATCATTCCCGGTAAACCGCTTTACTACGCGAGCGCGCTTACGTTGGGCGGCTACGCGCGCGGCGTCCTCGTGGAGACGCACGAAGGCCGCCCGACGAAGATCGAAGGCAATCCGCTCCATCCCGCCAGCCTCGGCGCGAGCGATGTCTTCATGCAGGCCGAGTTGCTCGAGCTCTACAACCCAGAGCGCTCGCAGGCGGTCATGCATGACGGGCAGATCAGCACTTGGGAGATTTTCTTGGGCGCGGTCGCGCAAGAAGCGACGAAGTGGAAACAAAACAATGGCGCCGGTCTGCGTCTGCTCACGCGCCACGAAACATCGCCCACCTTACTCGATCAAATCCAGCGCCTGCTCGCGAAATATCCGGCCGCGAAGTGGCACGAGTTTGAACCGCTGCCGCGCCCGCGCGCGCTCTACCATCTCGATCGCGCGGAAGTGATCGTGAGCCTCGGCGCGGATTTTCTCACGAGCGGCCCGTGGGCCTTGCCAGCGGCGCGGCAGTTCGCGGCGCGTCGTCGACCGGATGGCGGAATGAATCGACTCTACGTCGCCGAGTCCACTCCCACGCTCACTGGCGCGATGGCCGATCATTGCTTTGTTTTGTCGCCCGATGCGCTGGCTGCTTTCGCGCGGGAGATTCTCGCCGACGGAAACGCCATTGCCCGCGATCTGCGCGCGCACGCCGGGCGTTCACTGGTCATCGCGGGCGACTACGAGGCGCAGGAGATTCACGCTGCGGCGCGCCAGTTAAACGAAGCGCTCGGCAACATCGGCGCGACAATCGATTATCTGACGGAAACGCCAACCGCTGCGCGTGACCTGCGCGAGTTGGTCGAGGATGTGAACGCAGGAGCGGTCGAGACGCTGGTGATGATCGGCGAAAATCCTGTTTACGATGCACCCGCGGATTTCGAATTCGCCGGACTGCTCTCGAAGATTGCGCGGCCGATTCACCTCGGCCTTTACCGGGATGAGACCGCTGCCCTCTGCCGCTGGCACATTCCGGAAGCGCACGCGTTCGAAAGCTGGAGTGATGCACGCGCGCTCGATGGCACAGCCACAATCATGCAGCCGATGATCGAGCCGCTTTTTGCCGGGCGTTCGCGCCATGAGCTTCTCGCCGCGCTCCTCGAGGAAGCGCCCACCAGCGGCTACGAAATCGTGCGCGCGTTTTGGCAGAAACAGCCGGGCGAAAACTTTGAGCAGGCCTGGCGCAAAGCGCTGCATGATGGCGTGGTCGCAGCGCCGCAGGTCAACGCAGTGCCACCTGCGCCAATCAGCAATCAGCAAATAGAAGTTAGCAATTCTCTCCATCTCCTGATCCGCCCGAGCGCGCATCTGCTCGATGGCCGCTACGCCAACAACGCCTGGCTCCAGGAATTGCCCGACCCGCAAACCAAGATCGTCTGGGACAACGCGGCGCTCGTTAGTCCTGCGACCGCTAAGCGTCTCGCGCTGGAGAATGGCGACGTCGCGAATCTAAAATTCCGCGGCCGCTCGCTGCACGCGCCGATTTGCATCATACCAGGACAAGCGGACGCCTGCGTGACCATCCATCTCGGTTACGGCCGTACGCGCGCCGGGAGCGTGGGCGACGGCGTGGGATTTAACGCGAACGCGCTCCGCACCTCGGACGCACCGTGGGGCGGTGCCGGGCTCGAGATCGAAAAGACTGGCGAACATCACGACCTGGTTACCACGCAGCACCATTGGGAAATGGAAGGTCGCGAATTAGTCCGCGTCGGCACACTCGCGGAATTCCAGAAAGAACCACACGCCCCCGCGAAATCCGACGAGCCGCCGCCGCGCGACGACGAAACGCTGTATCCGGCTGTGGCCTACACTGGTCACGCCTGGGGGATGGTGATCGATCTCAATACCTGCACCGGCTGCGGTGTGTGCACGATTGCCTGCCAGGCGGAGAACAACATCCCGGTCGTCGGCAAAGAGCAGGTGGCGATGGGACGAGAGATGCATTGGATCCGCGTCGATCGCTATTTGGAAGGCGATGCCGCGAACCCGCGCGCGCTCCATCAGCCCGTGCCCTGCATGCATTGCGAGAACGCGCCGTGCGAACTCGTCTGCCCGGTCGCAGCCACGGTCCACAGCAGCGAAGGACTTAACCAGATGGTCTACAACCGCTGCATCGGCACGCGCTATTGCTCGAACAACTGCCCTTACAAAGTGCGCCGTTTCAATTTTCTCGAATACGACGCCAACCAGTTCGAGCAGCCGATCACGCGCAAGCTCATGCGCAATCCGAACGTGAGCGTGCGTAGTCGCGGCGTGATGGAGAAGTGCACCTATTGCATCCAGCGCATCAACGCGGTGAAGATCGACGCGCACAAAGCCAATCGCGCGATTCGCGACGGCGAAATCACGCCCGCTTGCGCGCAGGCGTGTCCGGCGGAGGCGATCGTGTTCGGCGATATCAATGACGCCGGTAGCCGCGTCGCGAAGCTGCGCGCGTCGCCCTTGAACTACGGCCTGCTCGCGGAACTCAACGTCCGCCCACGCACGACTTATCTCGCGAAGCTGCGCAATCCCAACCCGGAGGTGACATGAGCCCGCAGCTCGAAGAGCCCGTCGTCGCGCCCGGTTACGACAACGCGTCGGTTACGAAAAAGATCACCGACGTCGTCCTGACGCGGCCGCTGCACAATGGCTGGATCGCAGGCTTCGCGATCGCGTTTGCGCTCCTGATGATGTTGCTCTTCGCGATCGCGTGGCTGCTGCTGAAAGGCGTCGGCATCTGGGGCGTGAACATTCCGGTCGCGTGGGGCTTCGCGATTACCAATTTCGTTTGGTGGATCGGGATCGGGCACGCCGGCACTTTCATCTCCGCGATTCTGCTTTTGCTGCATCAGGATTGGCGCACCTCGATCAATCGTTTCGCGGAAGCGATGACGCTTTTCGCCGTGGCCTGCGCGGGATTATTTCCGCTGCTGCATCTCGGCCGACCGTGGGTTTTCTACTGGCTGCTGCCGTACCCCGACACCATGGGGATGTGGCCGCAATGGCGCAGCGCGCTGGTCTGGGATGTCTTCGCGGTCAGCACTTATCTGCTCGTCTCGCTCATGTTTTGGTACATCGGCCTCGTGCCGGATGTGGCGACAATGCGCGACCGCGCGCAGAACAAAACGGTCGCGCGACTCTACGGTATTCTCGCGCTCGGCTGGCGCGGTTCGGCGCGGCATTGGAAACGATTCCACATGGCGTATCTGCTCCTCGCCGGCCTCGCCACGCCGCTCGTCCTTTCGGTCCACAGCGTGGTCTCGTTAGACTTCGCCATCGCCATCGTGCCCGGCTGGCACTCGACCATCTTCCCGCCCTACTTCGTGGCCGGCGCGATTTTCTCCGGCTTCGCGATGGTGCTGACGTTAGCCATCCCGATCCGAAAATTCTACGGCCTGCAGGATTTCATCACCCTGCGGCACCTCGAGAACTCCGCCAAGGTCATGCTCGCGACCGGCCTGATGGTCGCGCACGGCTACATCACCGAAGCGTTCATGTCGTGGTACAGCGACGACAAGTTCGAGATCTACATGACGCTCAACCGCATGTTCGGACCTTACGCGCCGGCGTATTGGCTGCTCATTTTTTGCAACGTTCTCACGCCACAGTTGCTCTGGTTTAAGCGCATCCGCACGAACATCGCCGCGCTCTTCGTCATCTCGCTCGTCGTCAATGTCGGGATGTGGACGGAGCGCTATGTCATCGTCATCACCAGTCTGCATCGCGATTTCCTTCCGTCCTCGTGGGGAATCTTCCACGGCACCCGCTGGGATTGGATGACGCTCTTCGGCTCCTTCGGGTTGTTCCTCACGCTGCTCTTTCTCTTCCTCCGCATCCTGCCCGCGATCTCGATCAGCGAGATGCGCGAGCTGGTGCACAAGAAATCGGAGGGCAAACCGTGAGCGAAAATCTCTACGGGATCATGGCGGAATTCCGCGAACCGGAGCAGTTGCTCGCCGCGGCGCGCGCGGCTCACGAAGCCGGCTATCGCAAGATGGACGCCTACAGTCCCTACGAGGTCGAGGGCGTCGCCGAGGCGATTGGCTTCGACAAAACCCGCGTGCCGTTGGTGGTGCTGCTCGGTGGAATCTGCGGCGCGCTCATCCGCCTACGCGATGCAGTGGTATTCCGCGGCCGTGAGTTATCCGCTCAATGTCGGCGGCCGTCCGTTGCATAGCTGGCCGATGTTCGTTCCGATCACCTTCGAGCTGACCGTTCTCTTCGCCGCCATCGCCGGCGTCGTCGGCATGCTGGCGATGAACGGCTTGCCGCGCCCGCACCATCCGGTCTTCAACGCTCCCGAATTCAAACTCGCCAGCCAGACGCGCTTCTTTCTTTGCATCGAGGCAACCGATCACGTTTTCCAGGCCAACGAAGTGCGGGAGTTCTTCCTCTCGTTAGGCCCGGAGAAGGTCCTGGAGGTGGAGAAATGAGAACGCTGCTCCTGTGTCTGGCGATTTGCCTCTGCGCGGCCGGTTGCCGGCGCGGAATGGTTGATCAGCAACACCTCAAACCACTCGCGGAAGAAAACTTCTTCGCCGACGGCCGGGCATCGCGAATGCCGCCGGCACACACCGTCGCGCGCGGACAGTTGCGCGAGGACGAGCAGTTTTACACCGGCAAGATTGGCGACCAACTCGCCGCGACCTTCCCGCAACCGGTCACGCGCGAGATTTTGGCGCGCGGCCGTGAACGCTTCGAGATCTACTGCGCCGTTTGTCACGGCCACACGGGCGAGGGGAACGGCATGATCGTGCAACGCGGCTTCCCACAGCCGCCCTCCTTGCACGAGCCGCGTCTGCGCGATGCGCCGGTCGGGCATTTCTTCGACGTGATGACGAGCGGCTACGGCGTGATGTATTCCTACGCCTCGCGCGTCGCGCCGGAGGATCGCTGGGCGATCGCGGCTTACATCCGTGCGTTGCAGTTGAGTCAGCACGCCGCGCCGGCCGATGCGGATCCGCAACACCTGGAGGCGATGTCGCGATGAACGACGCCCCGCAAATCGGTCGCTGGCAGATGAGCGCGCTGCTTGTCGGCGTGGTCGCCGGACTCCTTTCGCTGATCGGCGCATTCGTTAGCCGTGGGCAATTCTTTCATTCCTATTTGTTCGCGTGGCTTTTCTGGAGCGGGCTTTCCTTTGGCGCGCTCGTCGTCCTGATGATGCAATTCCTCACCGGCGGGCTCTGGGGGTTGGCGCTGCGCAATTTCGCGCTCGCCGCGCTTGCGACCGTGCCATTGATGGCGCTGCTCTTTCTGCCGGTGCTCCTAGGACTTCGCGACATCTACCCGTGGACGCACGGCCTGCTCGCGGAAACCGGCGGTTATCATCACAAGGCGCAATGGTTGAGCATTCCGTTCTTCACCGCTCGCTCGCTCTTTTACTTTGCCGTCCTCGTCACTGTCGCTCTCCTGCTGCGGCGCTGGGCGCTCGCACAGTCGAATCCGAAGATCGTTCCAACCAGGATCAGCGCGCTCAGCGCCATCGGACTCATCGCCTACGTCCTCTGCATGAACTTCGCCTCGACCGACTGGGTTATGTCGCTCGATCCGCAATGGTATTCGACCATCTTCGTAATCGTCTTTGCTGCCGGGCAATTTCTGGCCGCGCTCGCCTTTTTGACCGCGCTGCTGACCCGCTCGACGCGTTCGTTAGGCGACGCCATCCCGGCGAAAGTCTTCAACGATCTCGGCAGCCTGCTCCTCGCCTTCGTCATCTTCTGGACCTACGTCTCCTTCTCGCAGTTCCTCATCATCTGGGCCGGCAACTTGCCGAAGGAAATCTCGTGGTATCTGGAACGGAGTCGCGGCGGCTGGCAATGGTTCGCAGTCGCGCTCATGGTGGGCGAGTTCCTTCTTCCCTTCGCGCTTCTGCTCTCGCGCGCGGCCAAGCGCAACCGCCAGCGTCTCTTCCCCATCTGCGTGCTGATTTTGCTCGCGAACATCCTGAACAATTTCTGGCTCGTCGCGCCGTCGTTTCATCCTGCAGGGGTGCGAGTGCATTGGCTCGACGTGACGGTGTGGCTCGCGCTCGGCGCATTCTGGTGCGCGGTCTTGCTGCATTTTTTGCAACGGCTCCCGCTGGTGCCGCGCGAACTATTGGAGAAAAAGGAAAATGGCTGAGCCAATCCAATCAGCGCCGGGCCACGAGACGCGCGACATTAGTGTGCGCGTGGTGACGTGGTTTGCCATTGGCCTGGTGCTCTCCGCGCTCGTCATCTTCCCGGTCGTGGTCGGCCTGTATCGTCTCTTCGAACGGCAGCACCCGTCACCGGACTCGCCCTCGCGCATCGCTTTCCATCCGCACATGATCGCGCCGCCGCCACGTTTGCAGACGAATCCAACGATCGATCTCGCGCAATATGAAGCCGCGCAGGAAGCGAAGCTCAAAAGCTACGGCTGGGTCGATAAATCAGCCGGCATCATTCACATCCCGATCGAGCGCGCGATGGAGTTGATCGCGCAGCGCGGGCTCCCCACCCGTGGACCCGGCACGCAAAACGCGAGCGGCATCACGTCCGTGCAGATGCAGACGCAAAAAGCGGCGACGACCAAGCCATGAAAGCGTTCGCTCTCTTTCTTTTTTTACTGAGCGCGGTTGCGGTGCGCGCAGACGTGACGCAGGAACAAATTGCTGCGCGCGCTGGTTTAGAGCAGAAGCTGGACGCGCAGGTTCCGCTCGACGCCGTGTTCCGCGATGAGCATGGCCGGTCCGTTCCGCTCGGCAGCTTTTTCAAGGGCAAGCCGGTCATTCTCGCGCTGGCTTATTACGAATGCCCCAGTCTCTGCACGCTCGTGCTCAACGGCGTTCTGCAGACCGCGCAGGAATTGAAGTTCGACGCGGGGAAGGAATACGAAATCGTCGTGGTCAGTTTCGATGCGCGCGAGCGGCCGGCGCTGGCGGCAGCCAAGAAACAGATCTACCTCCAGCGCTACGGTCGCGCAGGCGCCGCGGATGGCTGGCATTTTCTTACGGGCGACAAAGAGGCGATCGCGCGTCTGACGGAGAGCGTCGGCTATCGCTTTGCCTACGACGAAGCGACCCGGCAGTTCGCCCATCCAAGCACCATCATGGTCCTGACTCCCGCGGGGAAGGTGGCGCGTTATTTTCCGGGGATCGAATACCCTGCGCGTGAGGTTCGTCTCGCTCTCCTCGAAGCCTCGGCCAGTCGCATCGGTTCGTTAGCCGATCGGGTCTTCCTGCTTTGTTTTCACTACAACCCGAACACCGGGAAGTATGGGCTGCTCATCGGGCGGGTCGTGCGGATGGCCGGAATTGGAACGGCGCTCGCACTCGCGCTCTACATCGCGGTAATGGTGCGGCGCGAGAAGGAGCCGGCGCGCTGATGAAACTGCTCCGAGCCATTTTCCCGGAATCGGCCTCGAATATGGCCCCGCAGGTGGATCACATCTACTTCGCGCTCCTCGCGCTTTGCGGGACGGTCGCGTTCCTCATTTTCCTCGTCGCGACTTTCTTCTGCATTCGCTACCGCCGCGGGTCCAAGGTCGATCGCACGCCGCCGAAAGGTTCGCCCACGCGGATCGAGATCACCTGGACGGTAATCCCGCTGTTCATCTTTCTCGGCATCTTCTTTTGGGCGGCGAACGTCTTCTTCGGCATGTCGCGCCCGCCGGCGAACGCGACCGAGATCTACATCGTGGGCAAACAATGGATGTGGAAAATCCAGCATCCGGACGGACGGCGGGAGATCAATGAACTGCATTTGCCGGTCGGCCAGCCGGTCAAGTTAATCATGACTTCGCAGGACGTGATCCACGATTTCTTCATCCCCGGCTTTCGCAATAAACAGGACGTCGTGCCCGGGCGTTACACGACGGAATGGTTCACGCCCACGCGCCCGGGGAAGTATCACATCTTCTGCGCGCAATATTGCGGGACCGATCATGCGAAAATGGTGGGCACGGTCTACGTGCAGGAGCCGGCGGAGCAGGCCCGCTGGCTGGCACAGCAGCCCGCGCCGGATTCGCTGGTCGCGATCGGTGAACGCGCTTTTCGCGCGCGCGGGTGCAGCGGTTGCCACGCGCCGAATGCGGCGATTCGCGCGCCGCTGCTCGATGGAATTTTTGGCAAGCAGGTGCCGCTCTCCGACAGCACGCTGGTGACGGCGGACGAGCAATACCTGAGGGATTCGATCCTTCTGCCGAACAAACAAATCACCGCCGGCTACGAGCCAATCATGCCGACTTTCCAGGGCCAGATCAGCGAGGAAGATTTGAACGCCATCATCGCCTATCTGAAGTCGTTAGGCGGAAGGGAAACGCCATGATCACGGCTACGCCGCAGGCCTCGCGCCAGCCGATTGCGCACGGGAAGCGCACCTACCTGAATGAGCGCACCACGATTTCGTCCTGGCTCCTGACGACCGACCACAAGCGCATCGCGCTGCTTTACATGGTCTCGATCACGTTCTTTTTCCTAATCGGCGGCGCGGCAGCAACCTTGATGCGGATGGAGTTGCTCACGCCCCAAGGCGACGTCGTCACTTCGGAGACTTATAACAAACTCTTCACCATCCACGGAGTGGTCATGGTTTGGTTTTTCCTGATTCCTTCGATCCCGACGGTCTTGGGAAACTTTTTGCTGCCGCTGATGATCGGCGCGCGCGACGTGGCTTTTCCGAAGTTGAATCTCGCGAGCTGGTATCTCTTCCTGTTCGGCGGCGCTTTCGCGGTTTTCTCGATTCTCAGCGGTGGGGTCGATACCGGTTGGACCTTCTACACGCCCTACAGCAGCACCTACGCGAACGGTCACGTCATCGCCATGGCTACGGGCATTTTCATTGCCGGTTTCGGGTCGATCGCGACCGGACTTAACTTCATCGTTACAACGCACAAAATGCGCGCGCCAGGAATGACGTGGTCGCGCCTGCCGCTCTTCGTGTGGTCGCTCTACACCACCAGCATCATCCTCGTCCTGGCGACGCCGGTGCTGGCAATCACCCTCGCGCTTATGGCGCTGGAGCGCGCTTTCGGCGTCGGCATTTTTAATCCCGCGCTCGGCGGCGATCCGCTGCTCTTCCAGCATCTCTTCTGGTTCTACTCACACCCGGCGGTCTACATCATGATCCTGCCGGGCATGGGCGTGGTCAGCGAGCTGATCCCGTGTTTCGCGCGCCGGCAAATTTTTGGTTACCACTTTGTCGCCTACGCGAGCGTGGCGATTGGCGTGCTCGGCTTCCTTGTCTGGGGACACCACATGTTTGTCAGCAGCCAATCGATCTACGCCGGGATGATCTTCTCCGTCCTCAGCTTCATGGTTTCCATCCCGTCGGCGATCAAAGTCTTCAACTGGACGGCGACGCTCTACAAAGGCTCGATCACTTTCCAAACGCCGATGCTCTACGCGCTCGGCTTCATCGGGCTCTTTACGATTGGCGGTCTAACGGGCCTGTTTCTCGCTTCGCTCGCGGTCGATGTGCACGTGCACGACACCTACTTCGTCATCGCGCATTTCCATTACATCATGGTCGGCGGAATGGTCATGGCCTATCTCGGCGCGCTCCATTTCTGGTGGCCGAAAATCAGCGGCCGCATGTATCCCGAGCGGCTGGCCAAACTGTCCGCGCTCTTCATCTTCGCCGGCTTCAACCTGACCTTTTTCCCGCAATTCATCCTCGGCTATCTCGGAATGCCGCGGCGCTACCACGTTTACGCGCCGGAGTTTCAGGTGCTCAACGTCCTCTCGACCGCGGGCGCATCCATTCTCGCGCTCGGATATTTTCTGCCCCTGGCCTATCTGCTCTGGTCGTGGCGCTACGGAAAAGTTGCGGACTCGAATCCATGGCAGGCGACTGGACTGGAATGGACCACGTCCTCGCCGCCGCCGAAAGATAACTTCGAGACAACACCGATCGTGACCGAGGAGCCGTATCAGTACGACGCGGAAGCGACGGAATTGGAGGCGACCAATGTCTGAGCCAACGTTGCTCGTGGTGGGCGCGGGACCGGTTGGCCTCACCATGGCTTGCGAACTGGCGCGGCACGGCGTGCGGTGCCGGATTATCGAGAGAGCGGCGGAACGTTCGCAGCACTCGAAGGCGCTCGGTATTTTCCCGCGCAGCCTCGAGGTCTTCGAAACCATGGGGATGATCGAGCCGGTGCTGGAAGCGGGGCATCCGCTGTTTCGCGCTATCTTTCATCAGGGCGAGAAGGAACTGGCGCGCGTCGATTTTTCCTCTGTCGCGAGCCCCTATCCATTCGTCATCAGCCTTCCGCAGTCGGAGACGGAACGGATCTTGATCGAACATCTCGGCGCCTTGGGCGTGCAGGTGGAGCGCGAGGTGGAACTGACCGGATTAATCCAAACCGACACCTCGGTCCGAGCCACGGTCCGCCATACGGACGGCCGCGCGGAAGTGATCGAGACACCGTGGATGGTCGGCTGCGATGGCGCTCACAGCACCACTCGGCACGCGCTCGGAATGGAGTTTGAAGGCGCGCCCTACGACGAAAGTTTCGTCCTGGCTGATGTGCGCGCGGACTCCTCGCTTTCCAACGATGAGCTGCACCTCTTCTTTTCCGCCGAAGGCATCCTCGGCATCTTTCCTTTCGGCGGCGAGCGCGTGCGGCTGATTGCCAATGTGCCGCCCGAAACGCGCGACCAAGATTTGGCGGAGCCGACGCTGGAGGAGATTCAGCGACTCGCTGAGCGCCGGGGCCCGCGTGACCTGCGGGTGAGCGATCCGGTCTGGGTTTCGCGGTTTCACATTTCGCACCGCAAAGTGGCGCAGTTCCGCAAGATTCGCGTCTTTCTCGCGGGCGATGCGGCGCACATCCACAGTCCCGCTGGCGGACAGGGAATGAACACCGGAATCCAGGACGCGTTCAATCTGGCGTGGAAGCTGGCACTGGTGGTGAAAGGCCAGGCGCCAGCTGCGTTGCTCGGCACCTACGACACCGAGCGCGGCCCAATTGCGAAGGGCGTGCTCAATCTAACCGACCGCCTCACGCGCATGGCCACGGTGCGAAACCCGGTCGCGCAAAGCGTGCGCAATCTCATGCTGCCCATGATTTCCGGGGTCGATTTTGTGTCGGAAAAAATCGCGGACCAACTGGCTGAGCTGTCCGTGAACTACCGGCAGAGTTCGATCGTGGAGAACATCGGTGGCGGCGTGGTGCGGGCGGGTGACCGCGCGCCGGATGGCGAGCTCCGGGATGGGGAGGGGAGCGCGCGCCGGCTCTTCGAACTCTTCCGCGACACCCGACACGTTCTTTTGATTTTCACTGGCGGCGGAGGACGGAGCGATGCCGCGGACGCAATCACTGCAGAGACATGGGCGGATTATTCGGAGATGATAACGGTCCATCGAATCGAGCGCGGCTATCGTCTCGGCACATCACTGGCATGGCGTGATATCAGCGGCGCTGTCCATGCAGCGTACGATCTGGCAGATGGCGGGCTCGTGCTGGTGCGACCGGATGGTTATGTGGGCTACCGGAGCGATGATTTTGCGCCGGGAAAATTGCGCTCCGCCCTCGCGCGAAATTTTTCCACGGCGGAGGCGCGTTATGAGTGACGCCGCCGTCGCGCGAGTCGAGCATCAATTCGACAACGCGGAGCAACAGCGAGAAGCGGCTACCATGGGAATGTGGCTCTTCCTTGCGACCGAAGTGCTCTTCTTCGGCGGAATGTTCCTCGGCTACACGGTCTATCGGCAGGCGTATCCGGTCGCGTTTGCCGAAGCCAGCCGGCACACCCTGGTTCTCTTCGGCTCCGTGAATACGGCCGTGCTTTTGCTCAGCAGCACGGTCATGGCTTTCGCGGTGCGGGCGGCGCGGGCAAATCGTCGCGGCCTGCTCGGCACTTTACTCTTCGTCACGGCCTTGTTAGGCGTGCTTTTCCTCGTCATCAAAGGCTTCGAGTATGCGCACGAAATCCGGGAGCACTTGTTGCCCGGGAGTTCGTTTCAAATCGAGGCGGCCGATCCGCGCCACGCGGAGATGTTCTTCTACATCTACTGGCTCATGACCGGCGTGCACGCCTTGCACGTAGTGATTGGCGTGGTGTTGATCAGCTTCTTCGCTCTCCGCGCCTGGCTCGGCGACGCGTTTAGGAATCACGATACGCCGATCGATTTGCTCGGCCTTTATTGGCACTTCGTCGACATCGTCTGGGTCTTCCTTTTCCCGCTCATCTACCTGGTGGATCGGCACTCATGAATCATCCCACGCCACGCACCTATTTCGTGAACGGCGCCGCGCTGCTCGGCCTGCTCGCGCTGACGATTGGCGCCGCTTACGTTAACCTCGGGCCGTTCAACTCTGCGGTCGCGATGTCGATCTCGCTCGCGAAGGGCGCACTCATCATTCTGTTTTTCATGCACCTGCGCTACAGCCGACCGCTGCTCTGGGTCTTTGCCGGCGCGGGATTTTTTTGGCTCGGCATCATGCTGGTGCTCGCGCTAAGCGATTACCTCACGCGCGGCTGGTAGGGTGCGGCGCCAACGCTACTCGTCCCCGCTGTCGTCCTTGAACCAAAGCACAACCGACTGTGCGTCCTGTTCCTGCATGTAATCGCCATGCGAGGCGTAGGTGGTGATGCGCATGGAATCCTTCTCGCAGACTACGCCGAGAATCTTGCCGGGGAAGGCGTTGACCTCGCCCGGAGTGGTGATCTGCAACTCGAATGCGCTCCCATCCGTCGCGCGCGTGATGTCGCGATACTTCACCGCGCGATCGTCGGCGAAGCTCAATTTTTCAGACGTAATCCGCAGAGTTTCCCCGCGGCCATTCGACCAGTTTCCGAGGTAAGGCAGCGGGTCGTCCGCCTGGCTCGGCTGAGCTAGAATAAATGCCAGCGCGAAGGCGAGCAGCGCACGCTTCATTGGCCGGTCACGCGGTCCACTTTCCAAGCGCCGCTCTCCTGCGCGAGCGAGAGATGGAGCGTCTTCTTACCCATCTCTTTGCCGTCGAGCGTCACGTCGGCGGTCGCTTTCCCGTCTTTAATTTCGGTGTGCGCGATCTTGATATTCCTGCCCACTCTTTGTCGAAGTCTTGCGCGTCGAGAAAGTAATCGCCGTCCAGTCCGTCGGGCCCTTTCAACATCTTGTCGATCTGATCGATTAAGTGCGCCGTCGCGTAAGTCTTGAGCGTCTCGCGGTCCTGCGTGAACGGATCGCGCTCACTCGTCAATGCCTGCACATACCAGGCGTAGAAATCGCGAATGACCTGCTCCGGTCCGCGGGCCGCGCCTTTGTCCTCGGCCGCGACCGTTCCCATCCAACCCGCGCACGCGAGGACGACGAAGAGAATTAAATTCCAACGCGCGACCTTCATGAAATCTTTTGGTAGCGCGTGGTCTCGCCGTCCGGTCCTGTCATTTCGAGCGCATCCCCCTTGACCACGGCGGTGAAGACGAGCTCGTCCGTCACACCTTCCAAACGAATCTTCAAACTGGTCCCGTCCAGCGTGTAGCGACCACGGATCTTTTCCCCGCTGGCCGGGTTTTCCGTGACGCTGCCATCCGTGTGAAACTCGGTTGTGTCGGTCCCCTTCGGTTCGCGCCACCGTCCGACGATCGGAGCGGAGCCCGCGGCCGCTTTCGCGCTGGGCGCGGGCGGATGAGCGGGCGCTGCCGGCGGTTTGCTGGGCGGAGCGGGCGGAGGTGGAGTGGATGAACCGAAGCCGAAGAATTTTTTCATGCGTTGGATTTTCTTACGTTGCGGGGGAATTGGCCCCATTCTTCCGGAGCGAACTCTCCGAAAGTCTTCGCACGCAATCATCCCGCGCACAAAATCGCAGAGCAATTTTTCCGCTCGGCCTGCGCGGGGTCGCGTTACAGAGCGGCGGCCTTCCGCGCACTCTCGGCCTCGCGTGCACCGAGCAGCCGCTCGATCGCGCCCCGCAGCAGCGGCCAATCCACCGGCTTCGTCAGGTGCTCGGCAAAGCCAGCTTCGGAGCTGGCCAACACGTCGTCGTCCGTCCCGAAACCGCTCAAGGCGATCCCGCTCAGGCCGTGGTGCGTCTGGAGAAAACGCATCAGATCGGTCCCATTCCCATCCGGCAAACCGAGGTCGCTGATCACGAGATCGAAGTGCGTGCCGGCGGCCAACTCCCGCGCGCGCGCCATGCTTTCCGCGTGGTCCACCACGTAACCGGCGTGCTCGAGAATGCGCCGCAGCACGCGCGCCGTGTCTTCGTGATCCTCGACCAATAAAATCGCGGCCGGCTGCGGCGGCAGATGCTCGACCGGGAGCTGGCTGCTTGCCCCGCCGAGGAGTGATGTTTCCATCGCCTGCAGGGTAACGGTAAAGATCGAGCCGCGGCCCCGTCCTTCGCTCCGGGCCACGATCGAGCCGCCATGGAGGTCGATGACCCGTTTTGAAATGGCGAGCCCGAGGCCGAGACCACCGTACTGGCTGGTGATAGCGCGCCCGCCTTGCTCGAAAGCGTCGAAAATGCGCGGCAAGAGATCCGCTTCGATCCCCACGCCGGTGTCCGAGATTTCGACCACGATCTGGTGCGCAAAATCGTTCCGCGTCGCCAACGTGATCGTTCCGCCGGGCGCGGTGAATTTGACCGAGTTTTTGGCCAGATTCCAAAACACCTGCTGCAGGCGAGCCCCATCCGCCCAGCAGTGATGCTCGATCGCGTTAAGCTCGCGCACCACCGTCAGTTGTTTTTCTGCCAGGTCGGTCTGGCAGATGGAAAGCGCGTGTTCGAGGGTGGCGTGGATGTCCACCGCGTCACTGTGCATCTCCAGCTTGCCGTGCGCGATCCGGGTCAGGTCTAACAAGTCGTCGATCAGGAGCGCTTCCAGTTCCACGTTGCGCTGCAGCACTTCCAGATCGCGGTGCAGTTCCTCGCTCAAATCCGGCTGGCGCCGAAGCGAGGCGATCGTCATCAGGACCGGCGTGAGCGGAGTGCGCAGCTCGTGCGAGAGCATGGCCAGAAATTGGTCCTTCGCCCGGTTGGCCGCTTCCGCTTCCTGCTTGGCGCGCTGCAAGACCATCTCCGCATTTTTCTTGTCGGTGATGTCGAGCACGGTGCCGAGAAAACGCACGGGCCGTCCGGTTTCATCAAAGAGAACGCGCCCCTTCTCCGCCAGCCAGCGTTCGCCGCTGGGATGCCCGATGGTGCGATATTCGATATCGTAGCGGTCGCTGTTTCCGGGTGAGATGACGCGCTGCACCGTCTCCCCCGCCACGTGGCGATCGTCCGGATGAAGCGCGGCCAGGTAAACCGCGTAATCCGCCTTCGCCTCCGGCGCGATCCCGAAAAGCGCGCGCGCGCGAGTCGAGAGGCGCAGCTCTCCGGTGAGCGGATAATAATCGAACGTCCCGATATCAGCTGCTTCGGTGGCAAGGCGAAGGAGGTCTTCGCTCTCCTGCAGTTTCAGATCCCGCTCTCGCGCCATCAATTGGTGGCGCTTCCGCTCCGTGATATCGGCCCGGAAAATAACGATACCTTCCTTCGTGGGATAAATGCGCGTATCGAGCCAGCACTTCCACGGCGCGTGATAAAATTCCCCGTGGACGAAGCGGCGTTCCTCCATCGCGCTATGCGCCAACTCGAAGAACTCGGAGCCGACACTCTCGGGGAAGAGTTCCCAGATATTGTGACCGAGCATTTCCTCCTTCGGCATGCCGGCGAACTCCGCCACGCGATCGTTCACGTAGGTATAACGCCATTGGCGATCGAGCGACGAAAACGCGTCGCTGATGCCGGAGAGCACGGTCTCGCGTTGCTCGAGCAGCTCGCGCACTTCGTGTTGACGACGCCGCGCGCGCAAGGCCACTCGCATCGCATTTACCAGCGTCACTCCGTGCAAAGGGCGTTCGAGGATGGTGACGTTGCCCGACGGACCGAAGAGATCGACTGCTTGCAAGCTCATCCGCTCGCTCCCGCCGCTGTTCGCCAAAATGATCACGGGAATATCCGACCAGGGCGGCTGCTCCTGGAGCACAGCGAGCAAGAGCGGCAATTGTGAAAGGTCGAGCGCTTCCTCTGCGATCAGCAGTGCGCTGGTGCCCTCATGCAGTTGCGCCGTGGCTTCGGCCACGCTGCTGCAGCTTTGCGCCGCGATGCCGGCTTCCTGCAAAACGCTAAGCGCCAAGCTGACGTCTTTGCCCTCCGGAACGACAATCAAGACAGTGCCTTGAGACTCGCTCAGACCGGCTGATCCGGTCGGTCCATTCGTCTCGTTGCCCGCCGTGGTCGTTGTCACTGGCAAGGGATTCTATGGGCTGTCCGTTTAAAAACCAGCGCAACCTCGGGCAGCCTGAAGGTTGATCGGTCGGCGGCGCGCGTATCTTTCCCGATGTTGAAGGGGCTCGAGGTCAACCTGGTCATTCCCGACCTCTGGCAACAGGAAGCCGTCCGCGCGCTGCAAGCGGGGCAGGATGTGATCGTCCAGGCGCCGACCGGCTCGGGCAAAACCTATATCTTCGAGCTGCTCTATCCGTCGCTCCGCGGCCAGGCCATCTTCACCGTTCCCACGCGCGCCCTCGCCAATGACAAACTGGCGGAGTGGCGCGCGCGCGGTTGGGACGTGGGCATCGCGACCGGCGATCTTGCGTTGAACCTCGATGCGAAAGTCATCGTCGCTACGCTGGAAACGCAGCGCACGCGGTTCCTGCGGCGCGACGGTCCGAAGCTCCTCGTCGTCGATGAGTACCAGATGATTGGCGATCCCGTGCGCGGCGTGCACTACGAGCTTGCGCTCGCGCTCGCGCCGCCCCACACCCAGCTTCTGTTGCTCAGCGGCAGCGTCGGCAACCCGCAGGATATCGTCGCCTGGCTGCAACGCATCGGCCGCGACGCCGTGCTCGTTTCCCACCAGGAACGCCCGGTGCCGCTCGAGGAAGTGGATTTGCGCAACCTCTCTGATTCGCAGTTCGTCCAGGCGAAAAGTTTCTGGCCGCGGATGATGGGCCGCGCGCTTCGGGCCGATCTCGCGCCCGTCCTCGTCTTCGCTCCGCGCCGCAACGCCGCGGAAGAATTAGCCCAGTCGATCGCTTCCGCTCTCGTCCTGCGCGATCCGCTTTCGCTCTCGCCCGCGCAGGAAGCGCTGGCCGGCAAACGTCTCGCCAAACTCTTGCGCAGCCGCGTCGCCTATCATCACAGCGGGCTCAGCTACGCCGTCCGTGCCGGGCTGATTGAACCGCTCGCCAAAGCCGGCCAGCTCAACTTCGTTGTCGCCACCATGGGGCTGGCCGCGGGCATTAATTTTTCCATGCGCTCCGTGCTCATTACCGGCACCGCCTACATGGCCGGCAATTTCGAGCGCCACGTGCAGCCGGATGAGTTGCTGCAAATGTTTGGCCGCGCCGGGCGCCGCGGGTTGGATGAAACCGGCTACGTCCTCCTCGTGCCCGACATCCCACGGCTGGGCGACGCGAGGCCGCGGCAATTGAAGCGCGCCACGCAAGTGGATTGGCCGAGCTTGATCAGCGTGATGCGCGGGGCGGCGGAGCGCGGCGAACAGGCTTTCGCTGCTGCGGTCGAGTTGAGCCACGCGCTTTACAGCACGCAAAAAATTCCGCTCGGGGTCGAGCATTCGCTCACGACCGGCCCGCGCCCGTGCGGCTTCTTCGTGGACGCGGAGCGGGCCCGCTTCATCCGGCGCCCGGTCAAGGAAATGTTGAACTCTGCGGGCGAATGGGAGCCAGCCACCCCTGAGACCGAGGTGTCGTTAGGCGATCTCTTCGTTTGCGAGCAAGAGCGCTGGATCCCCGCGCTCGCCGTGCCGCGCATGCTCGATGGTCTCGGCTTTGGCAACCTCTGCAAACTGCGCGACCGAGGCATCTACGGGCGCGAAGTGCCGCTGGCCACCATTACCGAAGAGAACACGATCCAGCCCGTGAAATGGCTGCGCAAAAAAGGCATTACCTCGCTGCCCGATTGCGACTTCGCAGTCGCGGTCATGCCCGTGCTCTGCGCCAGCACCGGCGGCGCGGTGGCGGAAATCGTCACGCGCGGGAAAGCGATCTCGGCGCGAATGGATTTCTCGCAGGTCCGGACAACCGGGCGGCGTGATGCGCATGATCGCGTCCTGCGCGATCCGCCTTTGCGCGACGCGATGCCGCTCGTCTGTCGGGATTGCGACCAACGCGCGCATGATCTGGAGGTGCCGATCGTAAACTCTCCGGCCTTCGCCTGGCGACGGCTCGGCCTGGTCGAACGGGATGGAACGCCGACGCGGCGCGGTGTGATCTTTTCCTTCTTCCAAGCCGGCGAAGGTTTGGCCATCGCCGCGGCCTTGGAAGACGGAAGTTATCCGATCGATGAGCTGATCTTTGACCTGGCGAACATCCGCGGTGGCCCGCGTTTCGCCGGCGAAGACGCGCCCATGGGCGGACGGCTCGGCATTCTTTGCCAGCGCATCTACGACCGCGCCGATTATCCCGGCTACCTCGAAATGGGAACGCCGACGCATTACGGTTCCGGTGCGTCGGAGGTGATCCGCGAGGTGGCGATGAATCCCGGCGCGCGCTCGCGGCTCACGACGGATTCGTTGCGCGCGGGCGATATCGAGCGGGCCCTAATGGAATGGCGCAGTCTCTTGCGCCACATCGTGCATGCGCCCGATTTGGAGTGGGAACGCTGGCGCGAATTAAAGACTGCCGCACAACATTTCGTAGAGACGACGCTCTCGCCCGCGCTGCTCGAATTTCCGCCGCTCCTCGCCGCGCAACAGCAGCGTCGCCTTTCGCTGGCGCCGGCGACATGAGCACGGACGGGGCGCGACGAAGCAGCTACTTCTGCGCGAGCCGCTCTTCCACCGCTTCGCAGACGACGTGGAGCAGGAGCATATGCGCTTCCTGAATGCGCGCGGTGACTTCACTGCGCACGAGCAATTCGATCTCCGCCATCCCGCGCGTCGGGCCGCCTTCGCGGCCGAGGAGCGCGATCGTAGTCAGGCCGAGCGCTTTGCCTTCCTCGAGTGCGCGCTGCACGTTGCGGGAGTTTCCACTGGTCGTTAGGCAAATCAGCACATCGCCCGTCCTTCCAAAGGCGGCCACTTGCCGCGCGAAGATTTCCTCAAAGCCGTAATCGTTCCCAGCGGCTGTCAGCAGCCCGCCATCGCTGTTAAGGCAAATCGCCGGATAGGCCGGGCGATCGTTAATGAAACGAACCACGAACTCGGTGGTGAAATGGGCGGCGTCGGCGGCGCTCCCGCCGTTGCCGCAAACCAGGAGCTTGTGTCCGCCGCGAAGGCATTCCGCCACGGCGTCGACTGCCTTCCGTACCTCGTCTTCCATTTCTCCGACCGCGCGCAGGGTCTCGGTCGATTCCGCAATCGATTGCTGGAGGATGTGGGAGGATTCGCGCATGCGGTTGTGTTAGGAAACGGCTCCTTCATAGAGGGCGAACGCGGCGCTGTCCAGCCGGGCAGCCGGGCTGCGGGGGCGCCGCTATGGTTTCTGGTAGCCGAGGATGCGGCTTTCTAATTTCCCCTCGCGCGGGTCGTGGCGAAAGGTAACCCAGGCCTGGCGTGTGCCGCGGCGCGGAAGGTAGGGCAGATCGCATTCGCCCTTCTCGCTCTCGCCACCGGGCAGCTGCAAAGTCACTTCGAGGTGCACGTTCTCAATCGTCTCGTCGCCTCGATTCGAGACCGTTATCGGCACCGCGAAATAGCCTTCGTGCGCTTCGGGCGCGCCCAACTGCATCTGCGGATCAGGCGGTCTCTCGCCTAACGAGAGGTATTGGGAAATCAAGATCCCCGCGATGCCGAGGACGAGGCAAAGGGAGACGGCGAAGATGATCCACTCCAGCCAGTTCTTATCCGGTTTCTTCATTGCACGAGGAGCCGGCCGGCAGAGGCGCCGAGCGTGGAGGGGAAACCGAGCACGACGGTTTGCGCCAGAATGGTGATGGTCGCTTCGTTATCGAACCTCCCGAAAAACCAGAGCACGAGTGCGCCGCTCAGCAGAGCCACGGAGTAGCTGGAAAAAGTGCCGATGAAAACGGAGTGCAGTCCATCGCGTCTCACGAAGCGCTCGGACCCGGAGAACTCGATGAAGTAAAGAATGACCGCGGCGAGGACAAGGGAAAGAAGCATGAGCGCGAGCAGCTGAGGAACGGAACTGCCGGTGGCGATCGCAACCACTTCTTCGGTCGGCGCGATATTCGCCGCGAAGAGGATGGCGCCGCAGCCGCCCACCACGAGCTGGCCGCCGCTGCGGATTTCGTATTTGAGATGTTTTTTCTCAGAAAGCGATTTCTTCTCCGGCTGCACTCCCATCTGCGCCGTCCCGACCGAAATGCCGATGGCAACGGTCATGGCTTCGATAACCACTTTGCCGACGATTTCCTCGAGATTCATCGCGAAAGAAATACGGCCGATGAGGAAAAGCACCGCCGCAGCCAGCAAAAGCCCGAGCCCAAGTTCTTCGATGGAATCGATCGCCACTTCGCTCCAACACGTCTCGCGATGCATCCCGGCGTAATAGTTGTAGCCGAGGAGGAGGACGAAGGTGACGACGATGTAAAGGAGGAGACGCAAAGGGCCGGCAACGAATCCAGCCCACCAAACTTCCATAGTATACAGCAGCGGCAGGCTGAACATGAGACCACCGGCGATGCCGCGTCCGTATTCGCGGAGCGACTGTGCCACCGATGGCGTTCGACGTGCCCTCATCTGAATGGAGAACGGAGCCGGGGTCCCGCGCGGTTCTGTCCACCGCGGAAATTCCCGCAGAGGTTAGCGAACCGCCTGAACGCGCGGGCGCTGTGCCTACGCTGCCAGTTTGGCCGCGTCTTTGTGGCCGAGAATGCGGACAGTCTGCTGCAGCTGCTCGATCTGGAGCGGCTTTTTCAAGACCGTGACCGGACCTTTCTCCAAAATGCGATCCAGCATCTCGCTGTCGGGATAGCCCGTGATAATCACGATGGGGAGTTCGGGATCGATTTCCTTCGCCGCGGTGTAGACATCGTCCGCCGGGCCATCGGGTAACTTTAAATCGAGAAAAAGCAGGTCGAACTTCTGCTTATCGAGAGCAGCCAGCGCTTCCTTCACCGTCCCTACAACTACCCGGCTGAATCCTATTTTTTTCAGGAAAATCTTAAACAGACTCTGCAAGCTCTCGTCGTCATCCACGACCAAGACCGTGGGCTGGCCGGACTTATCCTCCTTGAGGATATCCTTATCGAGCGACGCTTTCTTGATCCTCCAGCGCCCACCGATTTGAATCGCGGGCAACTGACCACGCTGAACCAGGTAATAAACGGTCGGCAGCGGGATCCGCAGATATTTGGCGGTTTCCTTGACCGTTAGTAGGTTGTGCATGGGGCAGCAATTCGCCAGCTTGTCCGGCAAAGTGCAAGATTTTTCGTTGTTTGAGCATTATAAATTTTATAGTCACTGTCAACCATTGCTTCTGCTGTGTTGCATGATTTGTCCTGAAATAAGGTCGCGCGGGCTCCGGGGCACGATGCAGGATTGGTAACGCCGTCGCCGGCGCTCCATTATCCCCGCTGGACAAGGTGGGGGTGGCAGTTGACTATTCCCACCTTCATGAGCGTTCTGTTTTTCAAGCGTTTTCTGCAGCGGCCCTTCCAGGTCGCCTCCATTATTCCGAGTTCCAAAGCGCTTGTGGAACGCGTTTCGAGCAAGATGGATTTTAGCCAACCGCGCGTCGTGGCCGAGTATGGTCCGGGCGAGGGCGTGCACTCGCGCGAGATCGCGCGGCGCCTGCTGCCGGGCTCGCAACTGCTCCTCTTTGAATTGGACGCCGACTTTTCGCGCGACCTCGAGCGGCAATTCGCAAACGATCCGCGGGTTCACGTCATTCACGGCGACGCGGCGCAGTTGCCGACCGAGCTGAAACGCCTGGGCATTCCGCACTGCGATTACATTGTCTCCGGCATTCCGTTCAGCATTCTCGATAAACAGAAGAAGCGCGCGCTCCTCGAAGCCACCCATGAAGCGGTCGCGCCGGGCGGCAGCTTCATTATCTATCAGGTCACGAACGAGCTGCGTCAGCATGCCACCCACTTTGATCGGGCCGATTCGGAGTATTTCCTGCAGAACATCCCGCCGATGTTCATCACCGTCTTTCAGAAATTGAATACGCGGAACGGCCACAGCCATTCTGCCGTCCCCGCCGAGCGCATCCCTGTCGATCACGTGGCATGACGAACGGCGCCGCCTGCCGCACGGAAAAGGACTCGATGGGCGAGATGTCCGTCCCGGCGTCCGCGCTCTACGGCGCCTCGACGCAACGGGCGGTCTTGAATTTCCCCGTTAGCGGCTACCGCTTCACGCGGCCGTTCATTCGCGCGCTCGGGCTTTTGAAATGGGCCGCGGCGCAAGCCAACCACGATCTCGGGCTGCTCGATGCCCATCGCTCCGCGTTGATCGTGCAAGCGGCTGAGGAAGTAATCGAGGGCAAGCTCGACGAGCACTTCCCGCTCGACATCTTCCAGACCGGTTCGGGCACGAGCACGAACATGAACGTGAACGAAGTGATCGCGAATCGCTGCCGCCAACTGGCGGGTGAGAAGGACGACCCGGAGAAGCGCGTCCACCAGAACGATCACGTTAACATGGGACAGTCGAGCAACGACGTCATCCCATCGGCCATTCACGTCAGCGCGGCGGAAGAGCTGAAGAACGCGCTCCTGCCTGCGCTGGAAGGACTGCAGACGGAACTCGAAGCGCGGGCGAAAGAATTTTGGGACATCATCAAGATTGGCCGCACCCACCTGATGGACGCCACACCGGTCCGGCTGGGCCAAGGCTTCGGCGGGTATGCGCAGCAGATTGCTTACGGCCGCGAGCGAGCGCAGAGGGCAATCGAGGTTTTGCGCGAGCTGGCGCTGGGCGGGACGGCGGTCGGCACCGGTCTGAATCGGCCCGAGGAATTTCCCGGCAAGGTCATGCGGCATTTGCAGCAGCGCACCGGTATCGATTTTCGCGAAGCGACCAACCATTTCGAAGCGCAGGGCGGGAAGGATGCGGTCGTGGAAGCGAGCGGTCAGCTCAAGACGATCGCGGTCAGCCTTTTCAAAATCGCCAACGACATTCGCTGGCTCAGCAGCGGCCCGCGTTGCGGCATTGGCGAGATTCAATTGCCCGCCACGCAGCCCGGCAGCTCGATCATGCCGGGCAAGGTCAACCCCGTGATCTGCGAATCGACCATGATGGTCTGCACGCAAGTGATCGGGAACGACGCCTGCATCACTTGGGCGGGAGCGAACGGCAATCTCGAGCTCAACGTCATGATGCCGGTGATGGCGCACAACCTTCTCGAGAGTATCCGGCTGCTCGCCAACGTCTGCCAGATTTTCACGGAAAAGTGCGTCCGCGGCATCGTGGCGAACAAGGAGCGCTGCCAGGAATTGGTCGAACTTTCCATGGCCATGGTCACGAGCCTCGCGCCGAAGATCGGCTACGATCGCGCGGCCGAGATCGCCAAGGAAAGCGCGAAGACCGGGAAGACCGTGCGCGAACTTTGCCGCGAGAAGCAGGTGCTGCCGGAAGCGGAATTAAACGCCGCGCTCGATCCCATCGCGATGACTGAGCCGGGCGGAAGCGGTTCGGCCGGAGGCTAGCCGCAGAGCAAAAGCTCATGGTAGCCAACGTTAATGGCCCGCAATTTTCGGGCGGCGCCAACATCGCGATCAAATGTCCCGCGCACACTTACGAGCAGACGATCGCGTTTTATCGCGACACGCTCGGGCTGCCTTTAATTGAAGAAGAACGCGACGGCTGCATTTTCCAGTTCGGCCCTAACCGGCTCTGGATCGATCTCGTGCCGAACCTCAGCCAGCCCGACGTTTGGCTGGAATTGGAAACGAACGACACGGAAGCGGCCAACGCTTACTTGAAGGTCAACGGCGTTCCGCGCCGCGACGAAGTGGAGCAACTCCGCGAAGATTTCGACGGCTTTTTTGTCTCCGCGCCTAACGGCATTATTCATCTCGTCATCGGCGACGAGGAATAGTTCAGCCCGCGGATATTAAAGGCGCGCGACCTGCCAATCCTCCAGCAGCTGCGTCGGGATTTCCTTCAGGAAACGCGAGGGCCGCTGGAACATATCGCCGTAGCCGGCGTTGAGCCGCATCTGCGGCCAGGTCAGATAAAGTTCATCCCGCGCCCTCGTGATCGCGACGTAGAACAGACGGCGTTCCTCCTCGATCGCCTCGCGGGTGTCGAGCGAGCGCGTGCTCGGGAACATTCCGTCCGTCAGCCAGATGACGAAGACGGTGTGATACTCCAGGCCCTTCGCCTGATGCACGGAGGAGAGGTTGACCGCTTCCGTGTCGGCTGTTTGATTTGGCGCTGCCTCTGCGTCCACATTGCTGATAAGCGCGAGTTGGGCGAGGAACTCGTTCACGTCTTTGAATTGCCGCGAGAAGGCGGCGAGCTGGTTCAAATCTTCGCGACGCAGTTCGTAGTTGGTGAAGTTCGCCTTCGCGTAATCATCGTAGATCGCTTCGACGACTGACGTGATCATCTCCGACGGCGGATTCGGCACTCCGCCGGGCGCCATCTCGTCGAGCGTGTAGGCGAGTTGCTCCCACGACTTCTTCGAGCGTGCGCCGACCGCGAGCGCGCGGATGCGTTCGCCCCAGTTCGCGATCTCGCCCTGCGCCTCGAGCGATTGTTCCCAATCCCGCCAAAGCCCATCCGCGCTCTTGTTCCCGATCCCGGGCAACAATTTCACCATGCGCTTGAACGCCACCTCATCCCGCGGATTGGCAATGAAGCGGATGAACGCCGCCACATCCTTGATGTGCGCCTGTTCGAAAAATCGCACCCCGCTCGTGATCTGATACGGAATCCCGCGCCGCGAAAATTCGAGCTGCAACTCGACCGCGTGATAATGCGCGCGGTAGAGCACGGCGATGTCGTCGAGCGGCACGTTTTCATCGCGCAATTCCAAAACGCGCTGGGCCACGAACTGCGCCTGATCGCTCCCCGTTTGCAGCGCGACCAGCGCCGGCTTGATCTCCTTCGTCTCGCGCGTTGCGGTCAGTTCCTTTTTAAACTGCTCCACGTTCGGAGCGATCGCCGCGTTCGCGACTGAGAGAATCTCGGGCACGCTGCGGTAGTTCAGCTCGATCTTGAAGACCTGCGCGTCGGGGTAACGCTCGGGGAAAGCGAGGATGTTTTTGAAATTGGCGCCGCGCCACGAGTAGATCGATTGCGCATCGTCGCCCACTACCATGACGTTGCGATGCTCGGCCGCGAGCGTGTCGATGAAGTCTGCCTGGATCTTGTTCGTGTCCTGATATTCGTCCACGAGGATGAACTGAAATTGCCGCCGATAGAACGCCGCGATCTCCTCGTGCTCTTTCAACATGCGCAACGTCTTTTCCAGGAGGTCGTCGAAATCCATCGAGTTCGTGGCCTTCTTCTTCCGCTCGTAGCGCACGTGCACGTCTTTGATCTGCTCGATCAACGGCAG
The DNA here is from genome assembly GCA_963788065.1 of uncultured Verrucomicrobiae bacterium. Lineage (GTDB taxonomy): Bacteria > Verrucomicrobiota > Verrucomicrobiia > Chthoniobacterales > UBA10450 > JACCTI01. The sequence continues at coordinate 165,056 of CAWBFF010000008.1, read as the reverse complement.
GAAATAGGGAAATTTCTCCGCCAACATCTCGTCCATCGAACGCTCGGTGTTGACCGTGAAACTGAAAATCTCCGCCAGCACGTCGCTCTTCGGGAACCGAATCTCCTTCGGATTAATCCCCGCGGCCGAGACCACGGTATCGATCAAGTCTTTCTGATCTTCGCGATCGAGAATCGTGAACCCGCTCGAATAACCAAGCGCGCTCCCATGCCGCCGCAGCATGCGGTTGCCGATCGAATGAAACGTCCCGCCCCAAAGTCCGCTCGCATCGACGGGCAATAAATTCGCCACCCGATCGAGCATCTGCCGCGCGGCTTTGTTCGTGAAAGTGAGGAGCAGAATATTCCGCGGATCGACTCCGTTCTCGAGCAGGTAGGCGACGCGATAGGTAAGCGTCCGCGTTTTGCCCGAGCCCGCGCCCGCGATGACCAGAAGCGGGCCGGGCGACGCTGTGACGGCTGCATACTGCTGCGGATTTAGCTCCGCCGCGTAGTCGATGCGGATTCCCGCCGCGGAGGGCGCGCGTTGGAGAATATACTGGCGAGCCATGGACGCCTACGGTCCGGTCACCACGCTTTCTCTTCAACGGGAATTGCTCGCGTTGCCGCCCTCCGAAATCTCCCTATTGCATCTGCGCCCTCACACCGGTCGTCTTAATTAGGTGCTGCAAGCGCTTCCCATCCATCTCGCCCCGCTCGTCCCGTCCGGCACTTGCCAGACATGGAGCGCACCGCCAACTTGGCGCCCGGCCATGGCTGTCTCCCCCAACTCCCGATCTGGCTCGGCCCGGCCAACATCTTCGCCTGCGCCCGCCACGACGGACGAGAAGACCAGTCAGGCTGCGGCCGATCGCGAGTTGATGCGCCGTCTGCAAGGCGGCGACGAGACTGCTTTCGCGAGCTTTTATCGCCGCTTTTCCCCCGGGCTCTTTTCTCTCATCTTCCAAATTTTACAGGATCAAAAAGAGGCCGAGGACGTTTTGCAGGAAGCGTTTGTGCAGATGTGGAAAAAAGCCGCGAGCTATGATCCTGACCGCAGCGCTCTTTTCACCTGGGCGGTAATGATTTCGCGCAATAAGGCGATCGATCGGCTCCGCTCCCGCCAACGTCGCGCGCGCACGATCGAAGCCATCACGGCCGAAATGGAAGTCGTGCCACCGGAAAGCGGCGCGCAAGCCGATACCCTGCTCGGTCAAAGCGAGAATCGCAGCCAGGTGCGCGCGGTTCTCAAGCAACTACCCGGAGCTCAGCGTGAGGCGATCGATCTCGCGTTCTTCGGCGGGCTAACGCAGAGCGAAATCTCCGAGAAACTCGGCACCCCGCTTGGCACGGTGAAAGCGCGGATTCGCCGAGGTTTACTGGCCATGCGCGAAGCGCTGGAGGGCGCGGCCTCATGAACGAGGAACTGGAAGAACAGGCCTCGCTCTACGCGCTTAATCTGCTCGAGGGTCCGGAGCGAAGCGCATTCGAAGCGCGTTTGGCGGACGATGTCGCGTTGCGTAGCCGCGTGGATGCATTTCGTGAAGCAGCGGCGCAGTGGGCGCATGCCGTCCCGCTCCGCCAGCCGCCATCCCATCTCGAAGCAAAAATCCTGGACTCGATCCGCGCTGAACCACTCGCGCCCAGTCCCGCGCGCACGGCTTCTTTCCCATGGCTGCCGTGGGCACTGGCCGCATGCCTGGCATTGGCCTGCGCTATTCTCGTCGCGGACCGAGCCCATACGAAGAAGCAGTTCGCCCAGCTCGAGCAGCGCAATGCCTTCGCGCAGCTGCGCCTCGCGACTCTTTCTTCGCAACTCGCTACCGCACCGGAGGCGAGCGCTGCGGTGGTTTGGAATCGCCGAAACGCAGCAAGGCGTCCTGAAGGTTTCAAACATTCCGGCCAACGCGCAGGATCGCGATTATCAGCTCTGGATCGTCGATCCGGGTAAAGCGCAGCCGGTGGACGGCGGCACTTTCCACATCGACAAGGCCGGCAGCTCGGACATTCCTTTCCAAGCCAAAGCGCACGTCCGCGCGGCTGACGCCTTCGCCGTCAGCCTGGAGCGTAAAGGCGGTGTGCCGAAGGCAGAAGGCCCGATGGTGCTGCTCGGGAAATAAAGCTCGCCTTCAGGGCGCTCCTCTTGAGAGGAAGAGCCTATGAAGAATTTTTTGCTCGTGTGTCTGGCGGTGGCTTTGAGTGCAGCTTCGGCGACAGCCGGTCCGCCCAAGCCCAGCCGCGAAATACTCGGTCTGAACCTGAGTATGGACAAAGAAGAAGCGCTCGAGCGCCTGAAGAAGATCGGCAAGTTCGAGCGCGCTGAAGGCGGCTGGCAGGAAGTGTGGAAAATACGCGACCCGGGCTACTCGCATCTCATCGTCGGGTTTGGCCAGGACGAGAAGCTGAACTTCATCACTGCCGTGGCGCGCAAGGACAAGGAAGCGAAACTCGTCTCCTACGCGAAAGCAGGGGACGTCGCCGCCGCGCGGCAGACGGGCGACCCCAAGGTAAAGAACTTCAATTACCAGTGGGAATTGGCTGCCGCGAAAGGCCAACCCCGCGCGGTCGTGATCGCAGCGGGCCGCGATCCAAAATTCCTTACCACCTTGTCGATCAAGAACCTGGAGAACGCGCCCGGGAAGGAAGAGAAAGACTGAAACGAAAAACGGGCTGGCCCTCGCGGACCAGCCCGTCATCGAATTTAGCAGTTAGTAGCGTTTAGCGCGCGGCGGCGTTAGCCGGGGAGTTGGCGCCGGTAAGCGACGTGCCGGAGTTGGATTTGATCTGTCCCACGTCCGTTCCGTTGATCACGCCGTTGGCATTTACGTCCGCGCGGAAGTTCTGCGGCTGGAAGGGTTGACCGCTGATCGGTTTCACCTGGCCCACATCGGTGGAGTTCGTCGCGAGGTTCGCGCTCACGTCCCCGTTCAGCACAGCCATCCGGCCGCGGACACCCGTGAGGTTCGCGCCGGCGGTGTCGTGCACCCCGTCCAGCGTTACGGTCACATATTGTCCGTTGGTCACTCCGGTAAGGTTTATCGTGTATTGATTCGGCCCCGGGCCGACGCCTTCCGCAGCCTTCGTGGCCGTGCCTTCGGAGACGGTGGACGAGGTCACGGTGGTCAGATTCCGCTGGAAGGTGAAGACGAGGCGATGGTTGTTGCTGCCATCATTCCGACACTCCACGCCAACCGGCCCGCTCGACGGGAGCGCGATATCGAAGTCACCCGCGGTGCCGTGGGTTTTCCGCGATACCACCCCGGATAAGGGTCGTTCCGACCTGGATCACGCTCGACGCCGTGTTGTTGCTCTGCGCGCCGCGTGTATCGGTCACCGTGACTCGCGCCTGGTAGTTGCCGCTGTCCGCATAGGTGTGCGAGATCAACGGGCTGGCCTGGGTCACATCGGGCGAACCGTCGCCGAAGCTAAACGTGTAGGACGCGATGCTGTCGCCGCTATCCGGATCGGACGACGCGCTGGCGTTGAAGTTCACCGTCACAGGCGCTGTGCCAGTGAGGGGTGACGCCGAGAGGGCAGCGATCGGAATCGCATTCGGAGCGCAGGACGCGTTGCCAGCCACGGCATAGGTGCCGTTGCCGGTGGAATCCACCGTCGCGAGCAACACGCCGCCGGATTGCTGCGTGATGGCGTTGACGTTGGTAAACGTCTCCCCAGTCACGAGCGGCGGGAAGGCCATGCCGGTGCCGGTGGGGGTCGGGTTCGAGATCGTGATGAGGATCGTCCCATCGGCCTTCTGCGATCCGGCGTCGGCCATGCCATCGGTCGTGAGTTGGCGCACCCCACCTGGCCCGGCGCTGGTGTGGCCGTAGCGATAGACCGGCGTCCCCGGACTGGCGGTGTCATCCGTCACCATGGCGACGAACCACTCCGTCGAGCCGCGGGTGAAGAAGGCCGTCCAGCGCGAGCTTGGCTCCGGCACGGGGTCCAGATTGCCGACCTTCACCGTGATGAAGAGCTTGTTCGCCGAGCTGGCCGGATCGAACAACTCCGCCATCGAGACGGATTCGAGATCACGCTGGCCGTTCGGTGAATCGGTGTTATCACCGACGGCGTCGCTCACGACGGTCAAGCCGGGCAGAGCGCAACGCGTCTGCGTTTGCGCCGCCATGCCGACGGGGAAGTCGCCACAGTTGGACCCTTCGCCCTGGCCGTTCACGGCGGTGACTTTGTAGAAATACTGCACCATCGTATCGCTGGCGGTGGCGTCATCGTAGGTCGTCCGCGTGGCGGGAACAGTCGGGACGCTGCCCAACCGCGCGTAGGTTCCGCTGGCCCCGGTCTTCCGGTAAACATTATAACCGGTGATCGCGGCGCCGCCGGTATCCGGCTTGGCCCAAGCGACGTGCACGGTGGTCGAATTCGTCCGCGCCACACTGGTCACGAGCGGAGCGGCGGGTGCGATCGGCTCTTGCGGCGGATCGAATGCGGCCAGCATGCGCTTGCCGCCGGATTGCCGCGCGATGGTCGCTTTGTCCGCGCGTGAATCCGCGCCGGTCGGGCTGGTGCAACCGATGCAGCCATCGGCGTACGCCATGATGACGCGGCCTTCCTGATCGATTTCCATATCATTGAAATCGAGCAGATTTCGATCGCTGCCGCAGGTGGTGCCCGCGGTGCAAATCGACCCGCGCTGCACGGGGTCATTGTCCGGTGTCACTCGCACGGTCGACCAGTTAAGGCCACCGTCGAAGGTGGAGGCGGCGTAGAGGTGCCAGATGCCGGTGAAGACGCCAGTCTGCTGATAATTTCCCGGCGTATCGGTGGCCAGGAACATGACGGTGGCCCGTCCTGCGTCGCCGCCAACCGCGGTCGCGAAGACGCTATTGCGAATGCTGAAAGGGGCACCCACATCGATCGGCGCGGCTGATTGCCAGGTTACACCTTTATCGCTCGAGACCGAGACCGTGGCGCGGCCCGTGCCATCAGACATCGCGACGTAAATTTTGCCTGCCTTGTCGATGCCGACCGAGGGGTCAGTATCGCCGCTCACGCTGCCCGCGACGGGCCGGATGGTGAACGTGGTGCCGTTATCTTCAGAAACGATGATGGCCTGTTGTCCACCGCAACCCCGGTTCGGCACGTAGACCGTGCCGAGTTGGCCGTTGGCCTCTGTCAACGGACTCCGCGGTGTGACTTTGATGTGGCCATGAATTCCGCCGCACTGGGTCAGGTTATACATCGGCACGGCCGGGCCAAAAGTGAGGCCGCCGTTATCGCTGCGGCCCAATTGCGCGACCGCGATGTCCTGCGAGGCGTAATAGACAGCGCTCTGGTAGAGCGGATGAGGTGGCTCCAGCGTCGGGCTGTAAGGGCCGCCGCCGATCGTCTGGTGATCGACGCCAGGGTTGATCGGCGAACCTTGCGACGGCGTGTAGTTATCACCGTCATCGTCCGTGTAAGCGAGGAAGCTGGTCTTCGGTCCGAGTTGCGAAACGAATATCCGGCCGGTGGCGAGATCGCCGAAAAGGATCGGATCCAGTGTCACCGCGCCGGTCGTGGCGAAGCTCTTGTCTTCCCAGAGCGGCGACGTCGCCATCGGCGAAGTGGGAAAGCCGGGAGCGGAGGCGGGCGACGAGCAGTCATTCCAAGTCACGCGCAGGGTTTCCAACGAAGCGATGAACATCGTGCGTCCACCCGGTTGCCCGAGGATGGATTTGCCCGCGGCCAGAGTCGGCTCGCCGGCGCTATTTCCCAAGGTCGGAGGCGCCGCGAAATTATGGTAGCGCGGCGTGCCCGGGCCGGGCGGCAGGGGCGGCGGGTTGGGCGGCTTTTGGCGAAGTTCCACCCGAGTAGTGGTGGTGCCGCCCGCAACCGCGAAAGGCACGGTGCGAATGGTGTATTCACCGGGAGCGGCATCAACCACGATCACCTCAGGGTTGGAAGAGGTGGCGGAGTCGCGGATATCGGCCGTTCCGGGCGGCATCCCTGAGCGCAGGTAAATATCGTAATCTTCCCCCGGATTAGTCCAGGAGACGGTAATGACAATGTTGTGCGTCGTCGCGTAGGTGGTGGGCACAGCCACGGTCAGGCCGAAGCTATCGCAAGTCAGTGCCGCGTTGCAGACCAACCCAGCCTGCGCGGAAGGGTTGGAGACAAGGAATGGCCCGGAGGTGTAGGTGATCGGGCCGCTGGTGTCGGTGAGGGTGCCGCTGGCTGGCGTGGCATCGGGTTGTTGGACGGCGCCTCCATCCGTCGCTTCTACGCCAGGTTTAGCGACGAGGGAAAAGGTGCCAAGGGTCAAGCCGCCGAGACAAGCCAAGACGGCTGCCGCCATTCGGGCTGAGAAAAAAGCGGCCTTCGGGGATTTGGTCATTCGCATGGATGAGTTGGGTGTGGGTTATGGGTTTTGGGAGCGAGTAAATCAGCAGAACCAGTAGCAAGTGTCGATATTAAATTTGTATTTGTGATAAAAAATTTATCGCACTCGCACAATCGCAGATTTTTTTCCGCCGCCTCCCGGGGTTAGTCCTCATTCGGGAACTGCCTCGGGCCCGGATGCATCCGTGGGGAAGATAAATTTTCCATCCCTTTCAGGTAGCGTGCGAAGTCGGAGCGACACGTCCGAGCGGACGCTCGAATCCGAAGCAATGGTCACCGGGGGAGCTCTCGCCGCCCTCAGGCTTCGCGAAAAACTTGAACCAGGCCGCCGTTGTTTTCGACCGGCCGCACCAAAAAAAATCTCTTATGAAACATCTGACCCTTTGGCGGACGATCTTCTCCACCTCCGTTTGTTCTCTCGCGTTCGCGTGCCATGCGTCCGCTGCTGGCCCCTCCGCAGCAGCGAAGCCGTTGGATGCCTCCGCAGCGCAAACCCTCGCGGCCTTGCAGAGCGAAACGGCTGGGGAAGGGGTGGCGCATGTTTCGCGGGAAACGGGAGTGTATGATTTTGTGCAAGCACCAAGCGGAGCTGTTCTTTCTGCGGACAAGTCGTCCGGAAGCGCGGAGAGCCGGGCGTTGAACTTCCTCGCGGGACACGGAGCGCTGGTGGGGATCGCCGATGCCGAGCGGGCCAGTCTCAAACGCGATGGCAGCAGTGTGCTGCGCAGCGTGAAAAGTGAGTCGGACGCGTCAGGATTCACCCACGTGAAGCTCGAGCAATTCCACAAGGGGCTGAAAGTTTTCGGTGCACAACTGATCGTGCACATGAACGACAAAGGCGTGACAGGCGTGAGCGGCAACTACGTCCCGCAGATCGCGCTAAGCACGGTCCCGACATTGAACGGGACGCAAGCGAGCGAGATCGCGCAAAATGCCGTGCGCAAAACAGGCGGAACGAAACTAAGGGTGGTGCAGGCCGATCTCAGCATTTATCCGCTCGGCTTGCTCGAAGGGTTCCCGGTGGAAAGCCGGTTGGCTTATGCGGTGGAAGTGACCGGCGAAGATAAGCGTGAGCAGGTCTGGGTGGATGCGCAGAGCGGCAGCATCCTGAACACCATTTCCCTCCGGCCCGATCCGCACTGTATCGCTACGTTTACACGCCGCGCTACGACTCTTCGAACCCCAGCCTGTTCGTGGCGCGCGAAGAAGGCGGTCTCCCGGTTCCTCCTGCTCCCGCCAACGAAGGGCCGATCAATCACCTCTACGATTTCACTGGTCAGACCTACAACTTCTACGCGTCCACCTTCGGGCGTGATTCCTGGGATGGCGTGGGCGCGGTCATGCGCACGGTGTATTTGGTGAATGAAAATTGCCCGAACGCTTACTGGAACGGCACCACCACCAATTATTGCCCGGCCTTCGATGCCGATGACGTCGTCTCGCACGAGTGGAGCCACGCTTACACCGAGCGCACGCATGGTCTGGTCTATTCCTATCAATCCGGCGCGCTCAATGAAGCGTACTCCGACATCTTCGGTGAAACGGTCGATCTCCTGAACGACCACGACGATATCGGCGGGAGCAACAACGCCCAGCGTTACCCCGATGGCCAACGTTGGCTCGTCGGCGAAGATCTCGGCCAGGAAGTCCAGGAGCTTCTCCTGCGCGACATGTATGATCCCGATCGCCTCGGCGACCCCGGCAAAGTCAGCTCGCCGAATTACGCCTGCGGAGCCGGCGATGGCGGTGGCGTGCACACCAACTCCGGCGTCCCGAATCACGCCTACGCGCTTATCGTCGATGGCGGCACTTACAATGGCCAGACCGTCACCGGCATTGGCCTAACCAAAGCGGCTGCGATTTATTTCCGGGCCGAGACGGTTTATCAGACGCCGACGACTAACTTTGCTCAGCACGAGCAGGCCATCCGCGCCTCTTGCAACGATCTCGTCGGCGCGCCGCTGAAGAACATTTCGACCAGCTCCGCTACGGGCACGCCGTCATCGGAAGTGATCACGATCGGCAATTGCGCCGAGGTCGGCAAAGCCATGGTGGCAGTCGAGATGAGCCGGCCTCCCGCGCAGTGTGGGTTCGCGCCTTTGCTCGCGCCGGGCGCGCCGGGCGCTTGCAGTGGCTCCCAGACCCTCTTCACCGAAGACTGGGAGAACGGAAATCTCAATGGTTGGACGTTGACCAGCATGGGCGAGTTCCCGGGCTGGCCGAATTTCAACTGGGTGATCGATAGCTCGCTGCCGCAAGGCCGGCCGGGCCGCGCGGCTTACGCGGTCGATCCCGCTGGCGGTTCATGCGGCGATCCGAACGGCGACTACTCCGGCCATTTCTCCATGGATAGTCCCACGATTGTGGCTCCGGCCGACGCTGCCGCGGTGCATGTGCGCTTCGATCATTTCGTCCAGACCGAGTCGGATGTGGACGGCGGCAATCTTGCGATCAGCGTCAACGGCGGCGCGTACCAAATTATCCCGCAGGATCGCTACGAATTTAACGCGCCCAACAGCGTGCTCCGCGCGGCCCCGCCGGCCGATCAAAACACCAATCCGAAAGCTGGCGAGCGCGCCTGGAGCGGATCGGATATCGGCAGCGGGATGGGCTCATTTGGCACCTCAGTGGTCAATCTTTCCTCCTTTGTGCAACCCGGGCAGAGCTTCAAGCTCCGTTGGGATTTCGGGCTCGACGGCTGCGGTGGCTCCGATGGCTGGTACGTGGACAACATCCGCGTTTACAATTGCCCCACGCTTAACGCTCCCACTTTGACGGCCGGCACCGATTACGAAAACCCCGATCGCGACGGCAGCTACACGCTCAACTGGACCCGGCCTGCTGGCGCGAGTGGCCCGGACGTTCTGCAAGTTTCGAAAACGTCCTGCGCTCCGCTTATTTTCGATAACGCCGAGATGGGTCTTACGCAGTGGACCGCGACCGTGGAAGGCACCGGCACCATGCCGTGGCAGACCGCGAACGATAAGCCGCAGCACACCAGCAACACCTTCCGCGCAAAAGGCCTCGAGAACGGTGTCAGCTCCGCCTCCCTCCTCACCTACAGCACGCCGATCGCCATTCCCGCCACTGGCATGACGACGCTGCGTTTCCTCGATTGGGATATGAATGAAGGCGACGACAAAGTCTCGGTGGAGGTCTCGGAAGACGGGACGACCTGGGCGCCGATTTATACTAATCAGCGCTCGGAATTGGCCCCGGATGCCGCGACGTTTTTCGCGACCGAGCCGCTCTTTCAACGTGAGATTTCGCTTCCCGCCTACCGCGGGAAGACCATCCAGCCTGCGCTTCCGTTATGAAGTCGGGCCGGAGAATCGCGCAGGCTCCACGCCCTTCGGCTGGTATCTCGATGATATCGTGCTCGCGAACGACAGCTGGACGGATGTGGCCACTACCGCCGGCACCTCGATGTTGATCACGGGCCAGGGGGCGGGCACACGGTGCTATCGGGTGCGAAGCACCTACACCTTCGGCACGGAACAGGCGCCAGGGCCCTTCAGCAATCCCGTCACGATCAACGTCGCCAGCGGCCCCGCGCCGGCCAGCGCCGTCTCTCGCAAGGTGCACAACGGCGTCCCTTACGACATCGATCTGCCGCTCACCGGTCGCGGGATTGAATCGCGCGGCGGCTCGGGCACACACCAGGTCGTCTTCAACTTCCCTGCGTCCGTCACCGTGGGCGGCGCGGCGGTCGAAGGCGCCGGCAACGTGAGCAACTTCACCCCGAGCGGCTCGCAGATCGCCGTCAACCTTACCGGCATCGCCAACGCGCAGACGATCACCGTCAATCTCACCGGCGTCTCGGACGGCTCCACCACCGGAAGCGTAGGCGTGCGCATGGGTGCGCTCCTCGGCGACGCCACGGCCAATGGTTCAGTCAACACTTCGGATGTCGGCTTCGTCAAAACGCAGTCCGGGCAGCCGATCACCGGGACCAACTTCCGCGCCGACGTGGATGCCAACGGCATGATCACGTCCACCGACGTCTCGATTGTGAAGTCACTCTCCGGCACCGGGCTCGCGCCTTAGGCGTGTCTCGCAAAGGAACAACCAACGCGCGGCGTGCCCACACCGGGACGCCGCGCGTTTGTGCCTGCTCCTCTCCGCTTTCCGCTCCACCCTTTCAGTGTTAGCGTCGCCGCTCCGCGATGGCCGCCAATTACAAGGATACGCTCAACCTCCCGCAGACGGAGTTCCCGATGAAGGCGAGCCTGACCGCGCGCGAGCCGGAAATCCTGAAGCGTTGGGAGTCCGCCGGCCTTTACCAGCAAATCCAGGAGGCGCGGCGGGAGGCGGAGACGTTCGTGCTGCACGATGGCCCGCCGTTCGCCAACGGCGATGTCCACATGGGCACCGCGCTGAACAAAATTCTGAAGGATCTGGTCGTGAAATCGAAGACCATGCTCGGTTTTCGCGCGCCCTATGTGCCGGGCTGGGATTGCCACGGCCTGCCGATCGAGTTCAAGGTGGTGAAGGAAACGCGCGGCCTCTCGCCGCTGGAAGTGCGGCAGCGTTCCGAGCAGTTCGCGCGCAAGTTTGTCGATATCCAGCGCGAGCAATTCAAACGCCTCGGCGTCCTCGGCGATTGGGAGCATCCCTACCTCACGCTCGATCCCGCCTACGAAGCGGACATCCTCCGCGCCTTCGCCGTTTTCGTGGAGAAGGGGCTCGTTTACGAATCGAAGAAGCCGGTCTTCTGGAGCACCGGCGCGCAGACTGCGCTGGCCGAAGCCGAGGTGGAATATCAGGACCGCGAGGACACCGCCGCGTATGTGAAATTCCCGATCGCGACCGGCGCGCTGAAAGATAAAGCGAGCATCGCCATCTGGACGACGACGCCGTGGACCTTGCCGGCCAATCTCGCCATCGCCGTGCATCCGAAAGAGCGCTACGTCGTGCAGCGTTTCGCGCGCGACGGCGCGGAGGAAACGATCGTGCTCGCCGCAGCGCTTGTGCAGAGCTTCAGCGCGCGCCACCGGTTTCACCGTGGTCGGCGAACCCGAGCAAACTTTCCCGGGCGCCAAGCTGGAGGGCATCGGCGCGCAGCATCCATTTCTGCCGCGCACCGCCATTGTCCTCACGGCCGACTTCGTCACCATGGATACCGGCACCGGCTGCGTCCACATCGCGCCCGGGCACGGCGACGACGATTATTCGTTAGGCCGGAAGAACGGGCTCCCGATTCTTTCGCCGGTGGACGATCACGGCCGCTTCACCGACGAAGCCGGTCTGCCGGACCTGATCGGCAAATACGTCTTCGACGCCAATTCCGATATCGTCGCGCTCCTGCGCGAGCGCGGCATGCTCCTGGCCGCCAATTCCTACCAGCATTCCTATCCGTATTGCTGGCGCTCGAAAACGCCGATCATCTTCCGCGCGGTCGAGCAATTCTTCATCCGCATCGACGATCTCCGCGCCAACGCGCTCGCCGCGATCAAGCGAGTGCAATGGCTCCCGCCTTGGGGCGAAGCGCGCATCTCCGGCACCGTCGAAGCGCGGCCCGATTGGGTGATTTCGCGCCAGCGCAGTTGGGGCGTGCCGCTGCCGGTCTTCTATTCCGCGGACGGCGCGGCTTTGCTCGACGCGGACTGGATTCGCAAACTCGCGGACCTCGTGGCCAAGCGCGGCTCGAACGTCTGGTTCGAACTCGACGACGCCGCGCTCGCGCGCGAGCTCGGTCTCCCCGATGGCACGCGCCATCGCGGCGATACCATCGATGTCTGGATCGACAGCGGCGTCTCGCACAAAGCCGTCTGCGCCGCGCGCCCGGAATTGCGCGACCCGGCCGACATGTATCTCGAAGCGACCGATCAGCATCGCGGCTGGTTCCAATCTTCGCTCATGACCAGCGTGGCGCTGCACGATCGCGCGCCCTACAAGATCTGCATCACCCACGGTTTCGTGGTTGATGTGGACGGCAAAAAAATCTCGAAGTCGAGCAGCTACAGCAAGCCGATGGATGCCGGCCATTTCGTCGGCAAACACGGCGCCGACATCGTCCGCCTCTGGGTCAGCAGCGTGAACTACACCGACGACGTCCCGTTCTCGGAAGAAATGTTCACGCGCCTCGGCGACACCTACCGCCGCATCCGCAATACGCTTCGCATTTTGCTCGGCAATGTTGGGAACGCGGCTGCGCCTTCCACTTCGTCGCCGACGCTGGTCGATCGCTGGATCATGCATCGGTTGCAACAGGTCATCGCCGACTGCCGCGCCGCTTACGCGGCCTACGAATTCCACAAAGTTTACCACACGCTCAACCAATTCTGCGCCGTCGATCTGAGCAGCCTCTACGTCGACATCACGAAAGACCGGCTCTATTGCGACGCGATCGATTCGCCGCGGCGCCGCGCCACGCAGGCGGCGATGCGGGAAGTCTTCGCTTCGCTCACGCGCTTGCTCGCGCCCATCCTTGCCTTCACTGCGGAGGAAGCGTGGGGTTATCTCGGCGGCTCCGATTCCGTCCATCTCCAGACGTTCCCGGAAGTGAACGCCGCGGCGCAGGATCCCGGAGGCGGAACGCGCGGTCGAAGAGTTACTGAAGCTGCGCGGCGTGATCGGCCAGGCGGTCGAACAAGCGCGACAGGAGAAGCTGATCGGCAACGCTCTCGAGGCCGCCGTAGTGCTGCGTTGCAATCTGGAATCGCTCAAGGCGTTTTCGCGCGCCGAGCTGGAGGAATTTTTCATCCTGAGCGATCTGACCCTGGAGCAAGCGAGCGAACCCTCGGCCTCCATCACCCGCACGCCGCACGCCAAGTGCAGCCGGTGCTGGCGCCACCGACCCAGCGTCGGCCAGAACACCACGCATCCCGAATTATGCGATCGCTGCGAAAGCGTGGTGAGCGCACTTCCCTCCGCCTCGTGAAATTAATCTTCCTTCTCTCGCTCCCCCTCTACGCCCTCGATCAGGTGACGAAATGGTGGACGCTCCATTCCGTGGCCCCAAATGAACCGCGCATCATCGTGCCGGAATTTTTCGCGCTCGTCTTCGTCACCAACACCGGCGCGGCCTTCGGTTCCTTCAAGAACAACAACCTCTTCTTCATCGGGCTCTCCTGTGTCGCATTGATCGTCGTGCTCACGCTGCTGCTACGTCGACATCCGCCCGATACCTGGCGTGATGTCTCGCTCGCGCTTCTCCTCGCCGGGGTGATGGGCAACCTGACCGATCGTTTTCTCCACGGGCACGTGATCGATTTTCTGCTCTTCGATCTCCATGTGCCGTTCGCGCATCCCTGGCCGGCCTTCAATGTCGCCGACGCCTGCATCTGCATCGCGGTGGGCTGCTTCGTCTGGCAATCCTTCCGGCAGGGCCGGGAGAAGACAGCCGTCGAAGCCTAACGCGCGCCTCTAACGCCGGCCGGTGATCGAGACCAGCTCGACGCGTTTACGACCGCCGTGCTCCAGTTCGAGCACGACACAGCCGGTTTCGCGGGCGTAGAGTTTGTGCTCCACGCTGTTCGCTTCCAACGGCGACCAGTCTTTCGTCTTCAGGCAATTTTTGTAGGAACCGGCAGGCACCTCGACCTTCTCTCGCAGGCTCACGATCTGCGCCATGTCCTCGGCTTCGCCTTTGCGGTATTCCTGCCGATAGGGTTTTCCCGGCCGTGGATGCGCCGGCATGACGATGCCCGGTTGCGCCCCCTGCACCCCGGCTTCCCAGGAGCCGGTGCGGGCGATTTTTCCGTGCTCAATCTCTTTCGAATCTTCGCCGAAATACCAGACGTTCCCCGCGCGATCCTGCGCATACCAATCGTAGGTCTCCTCGATCAACTTCCCCTCGCGCCAGACGCGATCCCAGACCACGCGGGTCGTCACGCCCATGACTTTCCGGGTCTTGTCCGTCACGAAAACCTTGTTCACCTCGGAGCCGTCGGAGGCGCGGTAAGTGTAGGTGGTCCCTGGGCGAAGCGTGAAATAGGGGTGGGTGATGTTGCTGGTGAAATCCGAAGGCACAATCTTCGGCGCGTAGGTTTCAGCATCAGCCACCACAGCGGTAGCGACGAGAGAACAGCAGAGGATAAGGAATCGTTTCATCGGTGGTGGATTTCTCTGGGGCGCCAGCTCGATGCACCCGGGTCGGCGACGACCGGCGTAGTAGAGCTAGGGAGTTCTTATGATATTTGTCCAGCCCGGCCTTTACGTAACGATCGAGGAAATGCCGGGCGATGCCGCGCCGCACCCCCGCCCGCTGGCGCACGGCTTCAGCCGCGAGACCGGCTACCTCGTCCTCGGAGCCTTCTCCCTTTCGGAGAGCGGCGAGGCGTTTTTCATTCTCTCCAACGATCACGATCAGGTCTGGTTCATTTCCAACCGGCACCTGCGCACGCAGCAATATTTGCCGGACTCTCGCGCCTTCCGCCTTCCGCCACCGCGCCGGAGCGCGCACGGCCGCAATGGCGACGGGCAGCACGCCCCGGTCATTCGCAGCTGATCCGCGGCGCCGGCCGTCAGTGCCCGGTGGCGTGGCGCGCTTCCGGCAGGAAGAAAAAGAGCACCCCGAGAATCAGATAAACCGAGAGCAACTGCACGCCCTCGATCCAGTTCGTTTCTCCATCGCCGCTGATCTGGAAGAGAATGTAAATCGAGGCCGCGACCGCGAAGATTTCCGGCAGCGAAAACTCCAGATCCATCGGCCGTCCGAACGCGTAGGAAAGGAAGACCAGCACCGGCGCGACGAAGAGCGCGATCTGCAGACTGGATCCGATCGCGATCCCCACACTCAGATCCATCTTGTTCTTCATCGCCATGATGATCGCGGTCGAATGCTCGGCCGCGTTCCCCACGATCGCGACCACGATCACGCCCACGAACACCTCCGTGATCCCGACCGAAGCGCGCACGCTCTCGATTGTGCCGACGAGAAACTCCGAGAGCAGCGCCACAAACGCCGTCGCCACGATCAGGATCACGGTCGCCTTCCCGCGCGACCAATGTTCGCCCGTTTCCTCAAACGAACCTTCCGCGCTTTGGAAATAATATTTGTGCGTCCGGAGCGAAAACCAGAGCACGCAGAAGTAGGTCACGAACAACACCACCGCGATGGCGAGGGAAAGCCGCTGCTCCATCAGCGGCGACCAACCGCTCGGGCTGGCCGCGGCCGCGAAATGGAACACCGTCGGAATGATGAGCGCGATCGCCGCCAGCGACAGCGAAATGGTCGAGGTCCGCGCACCGGTGCGGTTAAAGCGCTGCTCTTTGTACTTCGTGCCCCCGAGCAAAATCGAGAGCCCGAGCACGAGCAGGATATTCCCGATGATCGAGCCGGTGATGGACGCCTTCACCACACTCGTCAGCCCCTTCGAGAGCGCGATGCCGGCGATGATCAACTCCGCGGCATTCCCGAACGTCGCGTTCAGCAAACCGCCCACCCCCGCGCCCACTCGCGCCGCCAGCGCCTCCGTCGCGTGCCCGATCCAGCCCGCCACCGGGACAATCCCCAGCGCCGCGCAAACAAAGAGCGCCGTCTGATTCGCGCCCCCCGGCCAAAACCGCAGCACGATCGCCGCGAGGACGAAGACCAGGAGCCAGTCGAGTGATGGTTTCAGTTTCAAAATAATCGAACGTCGCGCCTCGGGACGCATTCGTCCCCGCCGATAAAAATGCCCCGCTGGAACTTTGTCGAGGCCAGAGAGCACGTGGTGGAGATCATTCCCGAGCGGCCGCGCGCGAGACAAGCGCGCGGAAGACGCGACGGGCGAGGCGAGGCCAGTTCTTCGTCTTCGCCAGATCGCATTCCCACACCCGCACCACCCGCCAGCCCGCCTTGCGCAAGGTGCGCGTCACCAACAAATCGCGCGCCCGATTTCGCGCCAGCTTCGCCGCCCACCATTCCGCCCGATTCTTCGGCAACGGCGCATGCTTCGGCTTCGGGCAGCTCCTCACTCGACTCGTAGGCCAAAGCAATTGCCGTCTTCGTCGCTGATCGTGCCGTCCGGACGCACACTCACGGGTACGACGTATTCCTCGACCGTGATTGCGTCCTCGAAATCCCGATCACCGTCGAGAAACTGCCGAATCCGGGTCATCATGTAGTCCGCAATCTCCCGCTGTGCGGTCCAACTCCGTCTCGAAGACCACTTATTTATCCTCGCCATCGCTCACGACTGGCACCGGCCCTTGGACAAGGCGTCGATGTAGATGCTGAAACCATTCTTGAGATCGGACGTAGTCGGTTCGCTCATGACTGCGCCTCCATCTGAGCCCGGATCGTGGCGACGATGGAGCGGTAATGCCCCGCAGTCGTCGGCCTCCTCCGGTTTATTGCACTCCTCGACAAGGAAGAATTCGCCCTCCGGCATTTCCTCTGTGCGGAGGTAATCGGCGGTGCGCTCCCACGCTAACGCGCGATTTTCCAAGCCATCGAGCAGCTGACCGAGATCGAGGCTCCTGAGATGGATCGTGTAGTTCGTACGCATAGTTGACTGAACACCTGGCTGATCGCGCCACCGCGGCAAGACTTTTGTGTTCTATCCTAGAACACACTGCGAAATTGAACCTGGTATCCTGGCCGCCACCCAATGGGCCAGGCCTCGCAAAATCTCGTTGGCCAGCGGGTGAAAAAATCTCGCACCGCGGCCGAGCCTTTCTCACGCAGGACGGGCTCTCGAAGAAGCTCTACAAACTCGGTGCTTCGATTGACCGGGCAGGCGTCGCCAAGATTGAGACTGGGATTCGAGGGGTATTGGATTTCGAGTTGGTGGCGCTGGCGAAGGCGCTTAGCGTCAAAGTGACGTGGCTTCTCGGCATCAAAGAATAGCCGGATGCCCGCGTTCTACCACACGGCGCTCGGTGCGTTCCCGGCAGATGACGAGCAAAGAATTATCGGTCTGCTAATCACAGGCGCAGGCGCCGCTAATCTCGGCGAGCACCTGCACACTCAGACTCGCGCTTGGAAGAAGAGATCGCGATTCTGAAAGAGACGGCTTCCGAACTAGTGTTAACAATTCCGCGAGCCGCGGTTGGGGTCTATTGCTGGAATATCCGATTCCCGCGTCGCCGGAGGCGCCTCGACGGGTGATTCTGGCTGGTGACGTCATCATCGTATTGGAATTCAAGGTCGGGGCCGTTAACTACGACGCGTCCGGCGCGAAGGCAGACTGAAGACTATGCTCTCGATCTTCGAGATTTTCATGAGCAGAGCTTCGGACGCGTCATCGTTCCGGTGCTCGTTCAACCGAAGCCCCTGAAATTCAAACAGCTGACGCGCTCGCGAGAGACGAACTCGTTCGTTCGGTGCGACTCGCGAACTCGACGAAACTTTCGCGGATGCTTGCCGACGCCTACGAGTCGCACCATGAACCCGCGCGACCACTCATCTGCTTAGCCGCTTGGAATTCTTCTGGCTACAAGCCAGTTCCCACCATCATCGAAGCAGCTGAGGCGCTCTTTGCTGGCCAAAGTGTCAGGGAAATTTCTGCATCCCACGCTGATGTTTTCAATCTCACCCGCACCGCCTCGAGACTGGTGGAGACCGTCGCTTGGGCGCAGGCGAACAGCAGGAAAGTCATTTGCTTTGTTACGGGCGTTCCCGGCGCCGGGAAAAACCTCTCGCCGGATTAACGGTAACACACGACCCTCAACTTCGTAGCGACGACCGGCCGGCGGGAGTCTTCTTGTCGGGGAATGGACCGCTCGTCCGAATCGTGAGAGCTGCGCTAGCTCGCGACAGTAGGCGAAGAACCGGTTTGTCTGTCACCGAATCGAAGCGTCGAATTGAGGCTTTTCTGCAGAACGTTCACACGTTTCTTCGAGAATATTCCGACAATCCCGCTGCTTTGCCGCCGGATCAGGTCATCGTCTTCGATGAGGCGCAGCGCGCGTGGAATGCAGAGAAGCAAAAGAAGAAATTTCACCGCGATGCATCCGAAGCGGGCGCGATGCTATCCATCATGGACCGCCACCCCCAGTGGGCGGTTATCGTTGCGCTCGTTGGCGGTGGACAGGAAATCCACGATGGCGAAGCCGGCCTTGCCGAATGGGGCCACACTCTTGCCCGGCAATTCCCTCATTGGCGGATTCTCGCCTCACCGACGGTTTTGGAAGGCGGAACTGGTCTTGCCGGTCATCGCCTTTTTGAGGGCGACGATTGGAGGAAACTCGATGTCGACGACGGACGATTCGTTGCATCTCCCTGTTTCGACCCGCACCTTCAAAGCAGAGAATGTTTCACTCTGGGTGGACGCTGTTCTTCACCGAGACGCCGCACAAGCATCGACATCTTTTCGATGAACTTGGCGATTTTCCCATCGCTCTGACCCGTTCCCTCGACAGCTGCGCGTTCGTGGCTTCTGAACGAACGAGCGGCGAACGCCGATGCGGACTTGTCGCCAGCTCGGGCGCTCTTCGCTTGCGGGCCCATGGGCTTGAACTTTCAGGCCAATTCCGCGGAGGATATCCGTACGAAGAGTGGTTCCTAGCTCCTCCCGGTGACGTCCGCTCTTCCTTCCAGCTCGAAGTCGCGGCAACCGAATTCGAGTGTCAGGGGCTAGAATTGGATTGGGTTGGGGTTTGTTGGGGCGGCGATTTGGTTTTCGCTCCCAACGGTGAGTGGCTTTCTCGCTACTTCCACGGACGTGGCTGGCGCCATTACCGCCACGCAGGCGATCGGCAATATTTGCTAAACAAATACCGGGTTTTACTTACTCGCGCGCGCCAAGGATTCGTCATTTGGATCCCAAGAGGAGATTCAGCCGACATCACGCGTGATCCTGCGTTACTTGATGCGACTGCTGATTTTCTGGGCCAGTGCGGCGCCCCTGCGATCGATTGACCGCAAGTCCGACGCTGACCTCGCGGTTATTCGGTTTCTTTGACCGTCGATTTCGGACTGGCTTCCCCAGACATTTACCAAGCGAGTTCTTCCAAAATTGAAACGAAACCGGCTAATTACGCGCGATACGGAGGGGAGATAGCTTCGTTGCCGGCAAAAACGATTCGATTTGCCATTCGCGAAGCTTCTTTGCCGGTGGAAACGATCCGGTTTTCCGTCCGGGAAGCTCTGTTGCAGGCGACGACGGTTCGATTTGCCGTCTGGAGGGCTTTGCTGGAAGCGAGAACGATCCGGTTTGCCATTGGGGAAGCTTCGCTGGAGGCGGAGACGGGTCGGGTTGGCGTCCGGGGAGCGTCGTTGGAGGGGGAGACGGTTCGGTTTGGCGCCGGGGAAGCTCTGTCGGAAGCGAGAACGATCCGGTCGCCCGTGCGGGTGCTTCGGTGCCGGTGAAATGAAGGCGCGGGGTGAGGGCGTGAGGATCCCACGGGCGCGGGGAAGTCGGCGGGAATGGAGATGCCTCAAGCGGGAGCGGTAGTTGAAAAAGAATGCTTGTCGAACTGGGCGAGAGTTAGCTACAAAGTTGTCGTATCCCGTTCAATGCTGAACGCGATGGTTCGGTGGCGGACGGTTGAAGCAAACCTTCTCCCCTTACCATTATGCCAAGCAGCGCTTCTCTCTCTGCCATTGCCCAAGGGCAACTGATTCAAATCGTCGATAACGGCCGGCCCGCGGTGGACCGCGCCAAGATGCTAAAGGACGATCGCGTCCTCTTTGATTCCCGTCTTTCGATTTTGACGGAGGCGGATAACAACACCGCTCTGACGTCGAGTAACCGGGCGGGTAGCTCGGGTGCGGCGCGGGCGGCTTTGACGAAGCTGACGCAACTACTGCACGATGGTTACAATGGGATCGCGGCCATTCGGAGTTCGACCATTACGGAGGCGGAGCGGCTGGAAGTGTTTACCGCCTATGGCTGGGCCAGCGGTAACATCGGCGACTTTAATGATGCCCGCATTCTGGGCCTGACCCGGCTGGCGCTGGATGACGATCTGGATATCGAGAAGGAGGAGTGGAAGTATGCGGCGGACTTACAAGCTGAGATCGCGGCGCAGCTGGCCATCTTCGAGGCGAACGCGGACGATCGGACCGGGGGCGAACGGATGGAAGCGACGAAACAACGGAACCGGGCGCTGGAATTGTTTAGGCTCATGCTTTCGCGTTACCGCTATTACCTTTGCTCGGCTTCGGACGATGTGGATCAATCGCCGGAGCTGCGGCGGGCGGGGTTCAAGGTGCGGAAGGACCGTGAGAGCGGGAGCAGGAGCACACCGGGCGCGGCGGCTCCGAAGCCTTAGGCAACGCGGAGCGAGAGTTTCGGCGGTGGCGTGCGGGCGGAGTGGGTCGGAATTTTCCGGGCGTGTTTTTGTGGCTGCTCGCGCGTAGTCTCGCCGGCGCATGTATATCCCGGCGTTTAACCGCATTGACGATCGCGCGCAGATCGACGCTTTCCTGCACGCCTACGGTTTCGCGACGGTGGTGACGGAGCAGGACGCGCGTCCTTGGGCGAGCCATCTGCCGGTGCTTTATGAGGAGCAGCCGGGAACGGAGGGGCGGCTGCGCAGCCACATGGCGCGGGCGAACGAGCAGTGGCGACATTTTCAGGCTGAGCGCGAAGTGCTTTGCATTTTTCATGGTCCGCACGCTTACATCAGCCCTTCGTGGTATGCGGAGCAGCACACGGTGCCGACCTGGAACTATGCGGCGGTGCACGTCTATGGACGGGCGACGGTGCTCGATGACCGTGAGGCGCTGAAGCAGATCGTGCTGGAGACGACGGAGAAGTATGAGTCGCTCCAGCCGCAGCCGTGGCGTCTCCCTCTCTCCGAGGAGGAGTTGGACGGGATGCTGCGGGCGATCGTCGGCTTCACCGTCGCGATCACGCGGGTGGAGGCGAAGTTTAAGCTGGGGCAGAATCGTTCGCCGGAAGATCGCGCCGGCACCGTGCGCGGGCTGACGGCATCGGGACACCTTGCCAGCATGGAGCTGGCGGAGTTCACCCGCGCGCAATTGGGGATGTAAAAGAAAACCGCCGCTGGATTTCTCCGGCGGCGGTTTCTGGAGTGCTCGATTGAACGAGCGGGGAATTTAGTAGCGGTAGTGCTCGGACTTGTAAGGGCCTTCCACCGGCACGCCGAGATATTCGGCCTGCTTCGCGCTGAGCTTGGTCAGCTTGACGCCGATTTTTTCGAGGTGCAGGCGCGCGACTTCTTCGTCGAGGATCTTCGGCAGGATGTAGACGCCGGCTTTGTATTTGTCCTTGTTCGCCCAGAGGTCGAGCTGCGCGAGGACCTGGTTGCTGAAGCTGTTCGACATCACGAACGACGGATGGCCGGTGGCGCAACCGAGGTTCACGAGGCGGCCTTCGGCGAGCATGAAGATCTCGTGGCCGTCGGCGAAGGTGTACTTGTCGACCTGCGGTTTGATCGTCAGGCGCTTGACGTCTTTCGCGGTGTTCAAAAGGTCGACCTGAATTTCGTTGTCGAAGTGGCCGATGTTACAAACGACGGCCTGGTTCTTCATCTTCGACATGTGCTCGAAGGTGATGATGTCGACGTTGCCGGTGGTGGTGACGTAGATGTCGCCGCGGCCGAGGGTGTTCTCGATCGTGGTGACTTCGTAGCCTTCCATCGCGGCCTGGAGCGCGTTGATCGGATCGATCTCGGTGACGATGACGCGCGCGCCCTGGCCGCGGAGGGATTGGGCGCAGCCTTTGCCGACATCGCCGTAACCGCAGACGACGGCGACTTTGCCGGAGATCATGACGTCGAGGGCGCGGTTGAGCGCGTCGACCAACGAGTGGCGGCAGCCGTAGAGGTTGTCGAACTTCGATTTCGTGGCGGTGTCGTTCACGTTGATCGCGGGGACGAGGAGCTTGCCCTTTTGCAGCATGTGATAGAGGCGATGCACGCCGGTGGTCGTCTCTTCCGAGACGCCGCGCCATTCCTTCACCACTTCGTGCCAGCGGAACGGGTTCTGCGCTTTGATTTCCTTGAGCGCGTCCTTGATCACTTTCTCTTCGTGATTGCCGGATTCGCTCTCGACCCAATCGCTGCCTTCTTCGAGTTCGTAGCCTTTGTGGATGAACAAGGTCACGTCGCCGCCGTCATCGACGACCATTTGCGGGCCTTTGCCGCCGGGGAAGGAGAGCGCCTGGTCGGTGCACCACCAATATTCTTCGAGGCTCTCGCCTTTCCACGCGAAGACGGGCACGCCGGACTTGGCGATCGCGGCCGCGGCGTGGTCCTGGGTGGAGAAAATATTGCAGCGAGCACCAGCGCACATCGGCGCCGAGATCGACCAGCGTTTCGATCAAGACCGCGGTCTGGATCGTCATGTGCAACGAACCGGTGATGCGGACGCCCTGGAGGGGCTTGGCGGCGGCGTGCTTTTTGCGGATGGACATCAGGCCGGGCATTTCCTGCTCGGCGATGTCGATCTCGCGGCGGCCGTAATCGGCCAGGGTGATGTCGGCGATTTTGTAGTCGTCGGTTTTCTTTGGGGCGGTGGTGGTAGTGCTCATAGTTGTTATTTCTATAGGTAGATTTCGTCCACAGATTTCGCAGATTGACACAGATTTTCGGAGGGGCCGGAGACGAGCCGTTTATGCTCGAGACTGGGGCTTCCGAAATTGAGAAGAAGGCCGCGGTGAAAGCCGGTCGCCTTTAATTCGTTCAGGAGTTGGGCATCGTCGGCGGTGGTGAGTTTCGAGATCGCTTTCGTCTCGACGATGATAGTCTTCGAAGCAGACGAAATCTGCTCGATAGCCACAGGTCAGGAGCTTGCCTTTGTAGCGGACCGGCAGTGCCACTTCGGCTTTGAAGGGAATGTCCGCGTTCTTGAAATTCGAGCGCCAGCGCCGTCTGGTAGACGAGCTCCAGAAAGCCGCGTCCAAGCTCGCGATGGACTTCCATCGCGGCGCCGATGATCGCGCAACGTTTCGAGGGTCCTTCTCCATTTTAAATCTGCGTAAATCTGCGAAATCTGTGGACGATTATCTGGCTGCCTTCTTGAGCGCGGCGGCTTTGTCGGTTTTTTCCCAGGTGATATCGGGATCGTCTTTGCCGAAGTGGCCGTAGTTCGTCGTCTTGCTGTAGATCGGGCGCAGCAGGTCGAGCTGCTGGACGATGTCGGCGGGTTTGAAGGAGAAGACGCGGTTGACCGCGCGCTCGATCGATTCTTCGTCCACCGTGTTCGTCTCGAAGGTGTTGATGTTCATGCTGACCGGATCGGGATAGCCGATGGCGTAGGCGAACTGGATTTCGCAACGCGTGGCGAGGCCGGCGGCGACGATGTTCTTCGCGACCCAGCGGCCCATGTAGGCGGCGCTGCGATCGACTTTGCTCGGGTCTTTGCCGGAGAAGGCGCCGCCGCCGTGACGGCCCCAGCCGCCGTAGCTATCGACGATGATTTTGCGGCCGGTCAGACCGGTGTCGCCTTGCGGACCGCCGACGACGAAACGTCCGGTCGGGTTGATGAGGAACTGCGTTTTGCCGTTCACCATCGATTTCGGCAGGACTTTGCGGATGACTTTCTCGATGCAGAATTTCTCGATCTCGGCGTGGTCTTTTTCTTCGGTGTGCTGGGTGGAGATGACGACGTTGGAAAGGCCGACCGGCTTGCCGTTTTCGTAAATGACGGAGACCTGCGACTTCGCGTCGGGGCGGAGCCAATCGGCTTTGCCGCTCTTGCGGATGCGGGTCAGTTCGCGGCCGAGGCGATGCGCGAACATGATCGGCGCCGGCATCAGTTCTTCGGTGTCGTCGCAGGCGAAACCGAACATGAGGCCCTGGTCGCCGGCGCCCTGCTCGGAGGAGCTTTTGCCCTTCGCCTTCTTCGCGTCGACGCCTTGGGAAATATCGGGCGACTGCGCGGTGATGATGTTCTGCACGAAAACTTTGTCGGCGTGGAAGACGTCGTCGTCGTGCGTGTAGCCGATCTCGCGCACGGCATCGCGCACGATCTCGACGTAATCGAGTTTCGCCTTGGTCGTGATCTCGCCGCCGACGATGACGACGTTGCTCTTCACGTAGGTTTCGCAGGCGACGCGGCTCTTCTTGTCCACCGTGAGGCAGGCATCGAGGACGGCGTCGGAAATGGTGTCGCAGACTTTATCGGGGTGACCTTCACCGACGGATTCGGAAGCAAAAATGAAACGACGAAGCATAGGAGAATTGGGTAAAAGGTTGAACGTTACGGAGCGTGGAACGGACGCATCAAAGGTGACTGATCATATTGACCAATCATGATGCGTCGATATATCGTGGGACTGTCCGATGGCGTCAACGATTAATTTTCTCCGGCTCCTGGCCGATCCCACCCGGCTCCGGCTCATCCTTTTGCTGGAGGAGGAGGAGCTTTCCGTGGCCGAGTTGCAGGACATCCTGGGCATGGGGCAGTCGCGGATTTCCAGTCATCTCGCGCAGTTGAAACGAGCCGGCGTGGTGGCGGATCGGCGCGCGGGGAAGAATGTCTACTACGGCCTGGTCAAGACCGACGAACCGAGATGGGACGCGGGCGCGGGTGCAGGAACTGACCCGGGTGCTCGCGCGCGAGATGCCGGAGACGACGCGCGATGAAACCGCGCTCCAGCTCGCGCTGCGGAAACGAAAAGACCAGGCGCGCGCTTATTTCGATGAGCTGGCCGGGACGTTTCGGACGCAGCTATGTGCCCGGGCGTTCGTGGCAGGCGCTGGCGCATACCTTGATCACGCTTGTTGCCGCCGCAAAACGTCGCCGATCTCGGCGCGGGCGAGGGGACGCTCTCGCAATTGCTGGCGAAGACCGCGAAGAAAGTCATCGCGATCGACAACTCGCCGAAGATGGTCGAGTTCGGCGCGAAGCTGGCGGCCGAGCACGGCTTCGCCAATCTCGAATATCGGCTCGGCGACATCGAGGATCCGCCGATTGATAAAGGGACGATCGATCTCGCGATCCTGAGCCAGGCGCTGCATCACGCGCTCCATCCCGAGCGCGCGATCGCGGGCGCGCATCGGATTTTGAAGAAGGGCGGACGGCTTGTCATTCTGGATTTGCTCAGCCATCGCTTCGAACGCGCGCGCGAGCTTTACGCGGATCAGTGGCTCGGCTTCAGCGAAGTGCAGCTGCATCAATGGCTCGACGAAGCCGGCTTCAGCAAACTCGAGGTCACGGTCGTCTCGCGGGAAAAGGAGAACCCGCATTTCCAGACCGTCTTCGCCACGGGCGTGAAGTGAGCCGCGGCCGCGGCGGCCAAGGTTGGTTTCGCGTTGACCGGGACGCGTCCGATTTGATCAACTGCGGAGGCGATGAAGCGGTTGCTCTGCCTCGGGTTGACCATCGCGCTTTGGAACGCGCCGCGCGACGCATCAGCTGAGTTGATCTACGGATTGACCGCGCAGGGCGCGCTCATCACTTTCGATAGTGCGACACCGGGAACGGTGGCCACGGTCGGTAATGTGACAGGCGCCAGCGCGGGGCAGTTTTTTCTCAACCTCGATTTCCGTCCCGCGACCGGTCTTCTCTACGGCCTGGCCGTGAACACGATCACGGGTGCGGCTAATCTCTATACGATCAATCCTGCAACCGCTGCGGCTTCGATGGTGGGTGCGACGCCGTTCACACTGTCGGTTTCGATCGGCGGCCGAGTGGCGATGGATTTCAATCCCGTGACCGATCAACTGCGCGTCGTGAGCCGCAACGGCTCCAACTACCTGGTCAGTCCAACCGCCGGCACGATCATCGCCCAGCAAGCCACGCTCAATTACGCGCCGGGCGATCCCGGCGGCAGCGGCATTCCGGATAACGTCGCGCTGGCGCACAGTAACAACGTCGCCGGCGCCAGCTCGACTACGCTCTACGGCTACTCGTGGAATTTCGACGACGTCTTGCGCATCGGAAGCGTGGGCGGCGCGCCGATTGGTCCGGACTCGGGACAGACGTTCACGCTCGGGCCGGCGCAGTTCTTTCCGCTCACGACAAACATCGGCTTCGATATTTCCGCGTCGGGTCTGGCCTACATGTCGGGGAACGCGGGCGTGCAGACGCTGTATTCGATCAACCTCGCGACTGGCCACGCCACTGCGCTGGGCGCGATCGGCGGCAATCCGCAGCTGGTCGCGCTCTCCGTCGCGCCGGTGCCGGAGCCGACCGCGCTCGCATTGCTCCTTCTCGGCGCTGCCGGTCTGATGGCGCGGCGGTGTCTTCGACCGTAAGCGCTTCGCCTTTCCAAACGGAACAGTCGCGGCGAGCTTGCGCGCTGATGTGGACCAAAAGATTTTTCTTCGGCGCGATGCTACTGCTCGCGGCGAGTTCGGCGCGCGGCGATTGGCAGGTCGTGCAGGAAGAGCGGCACGCGGGCCGGACTGGTCAGGTCGTGCGTCTCGAATTGAGCGCCCGCGAGAACGAGTCTAACGAGTCGGCGCGCTTGCAGGTCGCGACCTTTCGACTCGAAAGACGCGACCCTGCGGGTGGTCGATCAGCCGACAGAGCCGCGCGCGACTCTGGCAGAGGCGATGGGAGCGAGCGATGCGTTGGCGGGCGTGAACGGTGGCTACTTCGATCCGGAATATGCGGCCGTCGGGTTGCTCATCAGTGATGGCCGCGTGGTGCAGGCGAAGCAGCGTGCGAAACTGCTCAGCGGAGTAGTGAGCGCCGGAAAGGGGCGCATCCTGATTCAGCGCGCGGCGGCATTTTCGCCGAAGTCCAAGCCGAGCGAATGCCCGGCAGTGCGGGCCATTTCTCGTGGAAGGCGGGCAGGCGATTGCGGGGCTTGAACGACACGCGCTGGGCGCGCCGGACCTTTGTTGCGACGCTGGCGACAGGATCGCGTGGCGCTGGGCTACTGTTCGTCAGTCACGCTCGCGCAGCTGGCCGCGCTTCTTGGCCGCCGTCCGGACTTGAAGGTGCAAAGCGCGCTCAATCTGGATGGCGGATCGTCGAGCGGATTTTGGTTTGCAGGCGAGGATGGCCCGTTTTCGATTCGCGAACAGAAGACGGTGCGCGATTATCTCGGCGATCGTGCCGCGGCGCTAATGGAGAAGCGGCGCTTGACGCCTTCGCGGTGCTTCTGAAAGTTCGCCCCTCATGCGCACGTTTGGCGGCTTCAAAGCGGAGCGGCGTTTTCTTTTTCGGCGAAGTGCGCGGGACGGAGGTGCATCGCCTAACGAGTGCTCCGTGGCTGGGCGGGACGACCGACGGGAGAAGTCCGAGCGTTGGCCGATCTGCAGATCGATCTCCCGGTTGCGCCGGGAAAGGTGATCGCGGTCGGTTTGAATTACGCCGATCACATCGCGGAGATGAAACGCACGCCGCTCGGCACGCCGCTCATCTGGTTCAAGGCGCCGACTTCACTGCTGCCGCACGAGGGCGCGATCGAGATCGTTTTTCCCGAGCATCAAACGCACTTCGAAGCTCGAGCTCGGCGTCGTTATCGGACGAGCAGGCCAAGAACGTGACGCGTGGAGCGCGCGCTCGATTATGTCTTCGGCTACACGATCGGCGAAGATATCAGCGATCGCGATTTGCAGAGCGCGGAGAAGCAATTCGCGCGCGCGAAATCATTCGATACTTACACGCCGGTCGGGCCGTTTGTTCATACGGAGGTGGACGTTTCCGATTTGCCGATCGAGCTGCGGCAGAACGGCGAAGTGAAACAACAGGCGCGCACGAGCCAGATGATTTATTCGGTGGCGGAGATCGTTTCCTTCGCCAGCCGGGGCCTGACGCTGCTGCCGGGCGATCTTATTCTCACCGGCACGCCCGCGGGCGTGGGACCGATCAAAGCCGGCGATGTGCTGGAAGGCGCGATCGGCGATTGGCCGCTTCTGCGAAATTCTGTGTGCGACGCGCAGGAAAAATCCGAGGGCTCTGAAAATTCGTGAAGCGTTTCTTACATCCCACAGAGCCTCAACATGCGAAAGAATGCGTGGGTGCTACCGGATGCTTGGAGAAACGGAATGCAGAATTGCGAAAGTTTTGCTCGACTCGAAGATCGTTCATTGGGGATAACACGAGGAATGTCATCAGAAAGAAGGGCCGGTAAACCCGCTTTCCCATCAAATATGAAAACACTGCTAACCGCCACTCTGTGCTCTCTCACGCTCGCGCTGACTTCGTTCGGCCAGGCAACTCCACCACCCGCCTCCACTCCGGACGCGAACGCCGGCTTGGGCGCATCTCCGGGTATGAGCCCAGCGATGGACGCAACCACAGCTTCGCCTGGCGCGCCATCCCTGGCGCCCACGGCTCCCGGCATGCCACCGGCCGGCATGCCTGGCATGTCGCCGATGCCCGGCATGTCGCCTGCCGCCACCGCGGCCATGACGGCGCCCCCGGTTGCGGCCGCGTCCCCCTCGCCGGCAGCCCCCGCGATGGGCGAGCATGCGCAGCCGACCGGCAACGCGTTGGTCGATAACTTCCGCAAGGGCGGCCCGATCATGTGGCCGATCCTGCTCGTCTCCATCACCGCCATCGCGGTGGTCCTGGAGCGTGTCTTCTGGTGGCTCTTCCGCTGGATGCGCCGCGATCCGAAGCGGATCGAGAAAGTTTTCACCGCGATCGAGAATGGCGATGTGGCCGAAGCCTCCCGCCTCTCCCGCGGATCGCGCGATCCGGTTCTGCGCATGATCTGGAATGGCTTGAACCACCAGCACGCTTCGCTGCAGGGCGCGCTTCAGGTGGCGGCCGGCATCGAGATCAAGCGCGCCGGGCGTTTCCTCGTCGTCATGGATACGCTGGTCACGCTGGCTCCGTTGCTCGGTCTTCTCGGGCACCATCACCGGTCTGATGCGTTCGTTCAGCTTCCTCGGCAACGAAGAGCTGGCCGTGCAAGCGGTCACCGGCGGTATCGCGGAAGCGCTCATCGCGACCGCGGCCGGTCTCGGCATCGCGATCTTCGCGCTGATTCCCTTTAACTTTTTCACCTCTCGCGTGTCTAACTTGGAGTTCGAGTTGCAGACCGCCGCCACGAACCTCGAGGTCATGCTGGAGGCGCAGAAGAAGGGCGATCTCGATATTACCGCGATGACGAAGTAGTCCGAGAAAAGGCCACGCCATGGAAGTTTCCTCTCCCATCCCCAAGAAGCACGCGCGGATCGAGATCATCCCGTTGATCGACATCATGTTCTTCCTCCTCGCCAGCTTCATGATGGTGAGCTTGAGCCAGACGACGATGAAGGGAATGAAGGTGGCGTTGCCGGTGGGCAGTTCCGGCCAGACGCAATCGAAGAAAGATTACATCAGCTTCTCGGTCGATCGCGACGGCTACATTTATTGGGATAAGGAGCGGATCGAATACACCGACGTTCCGGTCCGGCTCGGCAACCTCTACAAGACCAACCCGGAGGCGAAGATTTTCATTCGCGGCGATCGGGAGGCGTTGCACGGGAACGTGACCCGGCTGCTCGACCAAATTCGCGCGAGCGGGTTCACGAAAATCGCATTTGAAATCAAGAGCCAGGCGTCTGCGGGAGTGCCGGCGCCCGGCAAATAAGTTCATCGTTTATGGCAGGTCCATTACTCTATAAGGCGGCGCCGAAATGGCAGGTGCTGGCCGCGTTTGGCGCAGCGCTCGGCATTCACGCCATCGCTGTCGGCATCGCTGCGCTTAAGCCGGAAGAACCGCCCGTGATGTGATGCCCGATCTCGAACAGATCGCCGAGGTCACCTTCGAGCCGGCTCCGCCCGAGCCGCCGGAACCGACTCCGCCGCCGGAAGAACCGGAGCCGGTCGAGCCGCCGCCGATTCCCGGAGGAAAAACCGGAGTTCGTCGAAGAGGAAAAGCCCACCCCTCCGCCCAAACCGCGGACGGATAAGCCGAAACCCGTCGCGCCGATCGCGCGTCCGAAACCGGCTGGCGTCCCGGGCACGATGTCGATGTCTTCCGCCAAGGCAGTGGCGGTGAGCGCGCCGCGCCCGGAGTATCCGTATGAGGCCCGCCGTATGCGTGCCACCGGCAGCGGCGTCTGCGTCATGACGGTTGATACTTCGAGCGGCAGCGTGACCAGTGCGGTCATGGCCCAAAGCACGGGCAACCCCATTCTTGATAACGCCGCGTTGAGCGCGTTCCGCCGCTGGAGATTCCGGCCGGGGACCGTTTCGAAGGTGCGGACGCCCATCACCTTCACCATGACCGGAGCACAGTTCTAAGAGGGGAAACCATAGCTTATGAGAATGCGTTCCCCAATTCCGAAGAAGCACGCGCGGATCGAGATCATTCCGTTGATCGACATCATGTTCTTCCTCCTCGCCAGCTTCATGATGGTGAGCTTGAGCCAGACGCACATGAAGGGCATTCGGGTCAATCTGCCCGGGCCCAACACAGCGCCGCCGACGCAGCCGCAGGTGAAGGATTACGTCTCCATCCGGGTGACGGCGGGAAACCTGATTTACTTCGACAATCAACCCGTGTCGGATGAGCAGATCCTGCCGCGGCTCTACGAGATGCATGAGGCGAACAAGGACGTGAAGGTTTCGCTCAGCGCCGAACAGGATGCGCTGCACGGCGATGTCATCACCCTTCTGGATCGAGTGCGCTCAGCGGGCATCGAAAAGATCGGCTACCAGATCAAGGCCGCGCCGCCCACGGGCTCGGCGGGGACGATCCCGCCGCCGCCCCCGCCTGGACCTGCGCCTTAGTCCGGCCAGTTCCGCGCGGAGTTGAGCGATCGCGCGGGCGCGGTGGCTGATCTTACTCTTCACCGACTCGCCGAGTTCGGCGAAAGTCTGCCGATATCCGTCGGGAACGAAGACCGGATCGTAACCGAAGCCCCCTCGCCGCACGGCAGCTTCTGCGATTGATCCCGTCCACCGATCCTTCGAACGTTGCAAGATCTCGCCTGCCTCGGCCAGCGCCAGCACGCAGCGAAAGCGCGCGCGTCGATCTGCCGTGCCAGACATCGCTTCGAGAAGCTTGGCCACATTATCTTTGTCGGTCGCGTTCTCGCCGGCGTAACGCGCCGAGCGCACGCCGGGTTCTCCGTCCAAGGCAACGACTTCCAGCCCCGAATCGTCCGCCACCACCAAGCCCTCCACGCGCCGTGAGGCGGCCACCGCCTTGAGGACCGCGTTCTCCTCAAAGGTCCGTCCTGTTTCCTCGACTGGCGGCATCTCGGTCCGCCGCAATCAGATCGGAGACGACAAAATTGTGGCCCAGAATCTCCGCGAACTCCCGCGTCTTGTGGGCGTTGCGGGTGGCGAGGAGGAGTTGATGCATCTTGATCAAATACCCGACGCAGTGGATTGGCAATCCTGCCAAACCCGTTAACCCTGTCCAACTCTTCCGCATGAGCGAACGCCGCAAACCGTATCCTTTCGACCAAATCGAACCCAACTGGCAAACGCTCTGGGATGAGCGCCGCGCCTTTCGCGCGCCGAATCCGGGCGAGCCGGGCTTCGATCCTGCGAAGCCGAAGTTCTACATCCTCGACATGTTTCCCTACCCGAGCGGCGCCGGGTTGCACGTCGGCCATCCCGAGGGCTACACCGCGACCGATATCGTGGCGCGCTACAAACGCATGCGCGGCTGCAATGTCCTCCATCCCATGGGCTGGGACGCGTTCGGCTTGCCGGCCGAGCAATACGCGATCAAGACCGGCCAGCATCCTGCGATCACGACGCGAACCAACATCGCGAAGTTCAAGACGCAGCTAAAGCGGATCGGATTCTCCTATGATTGGGAGCGCGAGATCAGCACCGCCGAGCCGGATTTCTTCCGCTGGACGCAATGGATCTTCCTTCAGATCTACCATTCCTGGTTCAATCCGGAGACGCGTCGCGCGGAGCCGATCTCCACTTACGCCGGCGCCGATCCAGATTCGGTGCGCCTCGCCTATGTCGCGGAAGTGCCGGTGAATTGGTGTCCGGAACTCGGCACTGTCCTCGCGAACGAGGAAGTGATCGACGGCAAAAGCGAAGTGGGCGGCTTTCCGGTCGTGCAGGCGACCGATGCGGCAATGGATGCTGCGCATCACGGCGTTTGCCGAGCGTTTGATCGACGAGCTGGAAGGGCTGGACTGGCCGGACGGGATCAAGCTTCTGCAGACGGAACTGGATCGGGAAAAGCGAAGGCGCGGAGATTATTTTCAAAGTGGGCCCCACGCCCATCACCGTCTTCACCACGCGCCCGGATACCCTTTACGGCGCGACCTACATGGTGCTCGCGCCGGAGAATCCGCTGGTTGACTCGATCGTGACAGACGAGCAGCGAACCTCGATCCAGGCGTATCGCGAGCAGGTCTTGGCGAAATCCGATCTGGAGCGGACCGATCTGGCGAAGGACAAGACCGGCGTCTTCACCGGCGCTTACGCAATCAATCCGGTGAACGAGGAACGCATCCCGATCTGGATCGCCGATTACGTGCTCATGGGCTACGGCACGGGCGCGATCATGGCCGTGCCGGCGCATGATGAGCGGGATCTGGAGTTTGCACGCCGTTACGATTTGCCGATTCGGCCAGTGTTGGAGATGGCCGGGGGAGAAGACTCGGTCGGCTATGCAGGCGAGGGGGTGGCCATTAATTCGCCACTCATCGACGGCCTGCCCACAGCCGAAGCAAAGAAGAAGATCATCGGCTGGCTGGAGCAGCGCGGAGTGGGCAAACGCTCCGTGAATTACAAGCTGCGCGACTGGCTTTTTTCGCGTCAGCGCTATTGGGGCGAGCCGTTTCCGATCGTCTGGAGGGACAGTCGCCACGAAGCGATTCCCGAGGCGGAGCTGCCGCTGAACCCGCCGCCGCTGGAAGACTTCAAGCCTACCGGAACGGGCGAGCCGCCGCTGGCGAAAGCGAAGGAGTGGCTCCGCTACTCGGACGCGGCGTCGCGCGAGACGAACACGATGCCGCAATGGGCTGGTTCCTGTTGGTATTACCTGCGCTTCTGCGATCCGACGAACGAGTCCCGCTTCGTCGGCCGGGAAGCGGAGCGTTATTGGATGGGCGACGGCAGCTCGGGCGGCGTGGATCTCTACGTCGGCGGGACGGAGCACGCCGTGTTGCATCTCTTGTATGCGCGTTTTTGGCACAAAGTGCTGTTCGATCTCGGGCACCTCTCCACGCCCGAGCCGTTCCAGCGTCTCGTCAATCAAGGGATGATCCTGGGCGAGGACGGGCGGAAGATGTCGAAGCGCTGGGGGAACGTGATCGATCCGCTCGACGTCATCGCGGACTACGGCGCGGACGCGTTTCGCTGTTACGAAATGTTTATGGGGCCGCTGGAACAGATGAAGCCCTGGAGCATGAAAGGCGTGGAAGGCGTCTCGCGTTTCCTGGCCCGCGTCTGGCGTTTGATGATGGAGGAAAATCAGGCGGGCGAGTGGGTGCTTTCCTCCGCTTTGCAGGAGATCGCGCCGGAGAAGCGGCAACTCAAAGTCATTCACGCCACGATCAAAAAAGTGACCGAAGACATCGAGGCGCTGGCTTTCAACACCGCGCATCTCGCAGATGATGGTTTTCGTGAACGAGTTCACCAACGCCGCCGCGCGGCCGGTCTCGGCGCATGCGGACGCTGCTCGTTTTGCTCAATCCCTTTGCGCCGCACCTCACCTCGGAACTGTGGGTTACGCTCGCGCAAAAGTTTCCGAACGCGGAGAGCGATGTCACGCAGAGCGCGTGGCCGGACTTCGATCCGCGCTATCTGATTGAAGATGAGGCGGAAATCATCATCCAGGTGAACGGTAAGCTGCGGGACAAGATCACTCGTCCCGCGCAATCTCTCCGAAGAGGAAGTGAAGACAGCCGCAGCTCGCCAGCCCGAAGATTTCGGAACTCATTGCTCGGCAAGGTGATTGTCAAGGTGGTGGTCGTTCCGAATAAGCTTGTCAATATCGTCGTCCGCTGACGACACTCCGCGCTTATGTTGAAAGAATTCAAAGAGTTTGCCATTAAAGGAAATGCGGTCGACCTCGCGGTCGGCGTCGTCATCGGCGCGGCGTTTGGCGGCATCGTCTCCTCGCTGGTGAAAGACATCATCATGCCGCCGATCGGGCTGATCACCGGTGGGCTCGATTTTTCGAACATGTTCCTCGTGCTCAAACCGAGCGGGGCCACCTTCGAGACCCTGGCCGAAGCGAACAAGGCGGGCGCGATCACTTGGAACTACGGCAACTTCATCACGCTTGGTGATCAATTTCCTCATCGTGGCCTTTGCGATTTTCATGGTCGTGAGAGCGCTCAACAAAATGAAGAAGCCCGCCAAAGCCTCCGATCCGGTGGTGAAAGATTGCCCGTTCTGCGCGACCTCGATTCCGATCAAGGCCACGCGCTGCCCGCATTGCACCTCGGAAATGGCCGGGCAACGCGCGCGCCTAACTCGACGACGGCCGCCGCGATCGGGCGGCACCCGGAGAATCCGGCTCGGCGTGCAAAGCCAGACCCGGCTTTCCGCGTCCGCTCGGCCAGGCCGTGCCCGCCGCCCAAGGCGAGAAAGCCGGCATGATCCAGCAGGTTCCCTGTTGCACGAACGCCGGCAGCTTCAGGTGCAGGCCGGCGCCGTCCCGAAGGTTCCCGGCCGGGTGATGGTGGCCGATGATTTGAATCCGGTCCGGCGACCTCGCGCTGCGCAATGTCCGTGATGAAAGAGAAAGCCGTCCGTCTCCCAGGAATCCGCCATCGCGAGCGTGCGCTCGCGAGTCGGCGATCGTGATTGCCGGCCAGGATGATGACCTCGCAGTGACGCCGCCAGCCGCCGCGAGAAATCCGACCACCGGCGCCCGCGGCCGCCTCGTTGTGCACCAAGTCGCCGAGCAGAATCAGACGGCGCGGCGCATAATCCGCCACCAATTCCGAGCAACCGATCCTCGACCGAACCCATCCCCCACATCGGGAGGAGGCGGCCCGCCGCGCGCTGGCTCAGTTCGTAGCCGAAATGGAGATCCGCGACCGCCAGCCAGCGCTGGCGTTGGTGGAATAAGGCCAGCCGGCCATCGAGTATAACATCTTCGGCGACAATCGATTTGAGATGGAGAAATGACGGGCATGGTGCGGAGCGAGTCGGGGAAATTATCGCTTGCGCCGCGCCTGCATCAATCGGTATGTGAGCGCCTTCATCCCCATGACAAAGAAATCTCTGCCTTCCCATTCTGGCCGCTTGCGGTCTCTCGCTCGTCGGTTGCGTCGCCACCCAGCCCGGCGCTGTCACTGCGTCTACCCCCGCACGCGTCCAAAAAGTGCGCACCACCGCCTATTCCCATAACGAAGGCAGCGGGTCGCGCAACGCTCTCGGCCGTCGTCTCTCCGGCGGCGCCATCCGCAGCGCGGCGTCCGATTGGTCGCGCTTCCCGCTCGGCACCCGCTTCCGCATCGTCGGCACGAAAGAGGAATACATGATCGACGATTACGGCGGCGCGCTCATCGGCACGAACACGATCGACCTCTACAAATCCTCCTCCCGCGCCATGCACGGCTGGGGCGTGCGCCATGTGGACATCGAGATTCTGCAATGGGGTTCGGAGGCGGAAAGCCTGCGCGTTCTCCGTCCGCGCCAGCGCGTCCGGATCGTGCGCCGGATGATCGCCAGCCTGGAGAACAAAGTCGCAGCCAACGATAAAGCGGCCGCGATCGGAACCCGAGCCCTCGCATGCTCCGGGCGCGGAGAATCCGGCCCTCCGCAGGCGTTGTAGCTCCGGTGTGAAGATTCTGGTCGTCGGCGGGGCGGGTTACATCGGCAGCATCTGCACGCAGTTGTTGCTCGATGAAGGGCACGCGGTCGGCGTTTTCGATAATCTGAGCGAAGGCCATCGCCGCGCGGTCGATCCGCGCGCGGAATTCATCGAAGGCGATCTCTCCGAGCGCAGCGCGATCGAGGGCGCGCTCGCGCAGATCAAACCGGACGCGGTCATGCATTTCGCGGCCAACGCGCTGGTCGGCGAGTCGATGGAAAACCCGTCGAAATATTTCCGGAACAACGTGGCCAACGGCCTCAACCTGCTCGACGCCATGGTCGCGGCCGGCGTGAAGCGGCTCGTTTTTTCCTCCACCTGCGCCACCTTCGGGCCGCCCGAGCGCGTCCCGATCGATGAAACGTTGCCGCAGCGGCCGATCAATCCCTACGGCGAATCGAAGCTCATCTTCGAGCGCATCCTGCGCTGGTACGGCGAAATCCACGGGCTGCGCTTTGTCGCCCTGCGCTACTTCAACGCCGCCGGCGCTTCCGAGCGTTTCGGCGAAGATCATCGCATCGAGACCCACCTCATTCCGAACATCCTCAAGGTCGCGCTCGGGCAGAAACCGCACGTCGAGATCTACGGGACAGGATTACGACACGCCGGATGGCACCTGCATTCGCGACTACATCCACATCCTCGATCTATCGCAGGCCCACATCCTCGCGCTCGAGGCGCCGCGGAGTGAGTTCTACAATCTCGGCACCGGCGGCGGCTCGAGCGTGCGCGAAGTGATCGAAGTCTGCCGCCGCATCACCGGCCATCCCATCCCGGTCGTGGAAAAGCCGCGCCGGCCCGGCGATCCGCCGCGCCTGATCGCCGCCTCCGCGAAGATCAAAAACGAGCTCGGCTGGGAGCCGCGCTTTCAGCAGTTGGAGGCCATCATCGAAAGCGCCTGGCGCTGGCACCAGAAGTTCCCGAACGGCTACGGGCGATTAAAAAGAAAACGCCCGCGGAAACACGTTCCGCGGGCGCTTATTGAATCAGATCGCTCGGCCGAATTACTTCTCGGTCGTCGTCGTGGTCGTGGTCGTTTCCTTTGTGTATTCCGCGACCGGCTTCGCCAGGGTGATCTTCGAAATCGACCATGCGATCGCCTTCTTTCACGTAGGTGTAACGCACCGGCATGTCGGGCCGCAGGAGGACCACTGTCACGCTCGCGCCCGTCGGGTCAACGATCGTGGTGTTCTTGGTGTAGTAATACTTCACCGGCGAGGTGCTGGTGGTCGGTGCGCATCTCCACATATTCCTGCCCCGGGGTGTAGGTCGTGATCGTGCCCGAGCCGTCGAGGCTCGTGGTGCGTCGAGGTGCTCGACGAGTCGGACGCCCGTCGCGTCGCTCGTCGTGGTGGTGCTGGATTCTTTCGTGGTCTGGCCGAAGGCGGTGCCGAACGCGAGTGCGCTGACGGCTCCGACTGCCAACAATTTCATCAATGGTGTGTGTTTCATGTTTGTCCTTTGCTTTGGTTAAACGGATGTTCTCCGTCGTGCTTTTATCCGACTGCCTTGGTCCAGTCTTTATTCACCGGACATCACCATTTCGTGCCTTGAGCCGTGAGCGGCTGCATGCTCGCAGCCGGATCATCTCCCTCTGATGCAAGCGCTCCCCGGCTTTCGTGATTTCCTGCCGGCCGATTGCGCCCAGCGGAATTATATCTTCGCGCAATGGCGGGAAGTGGCGCGCCGTTATGGCTTTGCGTCGAATGGGATGGTCCGCTGCTCGAACCGACCGAGCTTTACACGAAAAAGAGCGGCCCGGAGATCGTCGGACAGCTCTTCAATTTTACCGACAAAGGCGAGCGCGAGGTCGCGATGCGGCCGGAGCTGACCCCGACGCTGGCGCGCGTGATCGCCGCGAACGAACGCGCGTTTAAAAAGCCGCTGAAGTGGTTCTCGATTCCGCAATGTTTCCGCTATGAAAAGCAACAGCGCGGACGTTTGCGCGAACATTTCCAGCTCAACTGCGACATCATCGGCGAAGCTTCGCTCGAAGCGGATATCGAATTGGTCGCGCTCTGCGTGGACCTGCTGCGCGCTTTCGGTTTGAGCGCGAGCGACGTCGTTGTCCGGGTCAGCGATCGCGAATTCTGGATCGACTTCCTGCGCCGGCATGACGTGCCGGAAGAACGCTGGCAGGAGATGCTCGGAGTGATCGACAAGAGCGAACGCGAGCCGCGCGAGAAAACGGCGGCGCGGCTGGGCGACTTGGCGAAGCCAGTCTTTGAGATCTTCGAAAACGGCGGTCGGAGCGAGAAGCTCGATCAACTGCTCGATGGCCTCCGCGCGCGGGGCCTGGCGGATTTTGTCCAGATCGATCTGCGCATCGTGCGCGGGCTCGCCTATTACACGGGCGTCGTCTTCGAGGCTTTCGATCGCGCCGGAAAACTGCGCGCCATCGCGGGCGGCGGACGCTACGATAATCTGATCGGCCATCTCAGCGACGGCGCCGCTGCACTGCCGGCGGTGGGCTTCGCCATGGGCGACGTCGTGTTAGGCGAACTCTTGCGCGAGAACGCGAACAGTCGCGCGCGGATGGAGGCGGCCATGGCTGCGGCGCAGCAGTCGGATGTCTATGTCGTGATCGCGAAGGAGGAGCGCCGGTCGGACGCCGTCGCCAGTGTGCAGGCGTTGCGCGAAGCAGGCTACCGCGTCGATTATCCGCTCGTGCCGGTGAAGGTGGGCAAGCAATTTCAAACGGCGGAACAGCTCGGCGCGCGCGCGGCTGTTCTCTTCGGCGACGAGTGGCCCCAGGTGAAACTGAAACTCTTGGCGTCGCGCGAAGAGCAGCTCGTGCCGCACGAAGAGTTGCTTGCGCAAATGGCGCGGCTCCCCAGCTTGTCGTCCCCACTCTAGCCGAGACCGAATCCCGACATGTATCGCACGCATCATTGCGCCCAATTGCGCGCCTCCGACATCGGTTCGACCGCGAAGCTCGCCGGCTGGGTCCACGTGCGCCGGGATCACGGCGGTGTCGTCTTCATCGATCTGCGCGACCGCGAAGGGCTGACGCAGGTCGTGTTTCGCCCGGAGGAAAATGCGGCGCTGACGGAGACCGCGCATACGCTGCGACACGAAGATGTGATCACGGTGGAAGGCCTGGTCGCCGCGCGAATTGATGGCACCGAAAATCCGAAACTGGCTACGGGCGCGATCGAGCTTTTGCCGCAGCGCCTGCAGATTTTAAATCGCGCGGAGACGCTGCCGTTCCCGCTCGATTCCGATCCGAGCAACGAAGACCTGCGCCTTTCCCACCGCTTCTACGACCTGCGCCGCCCGCATCTCGCGCGGAATTTACGTATCCGGCATCGCGTCACCAAGGCCACGCGCGATTATCTCGACACGCAGGGTTTCGTGGAAATCGAGACGCCGATTTTATCGAAGAGCACCCCGGAAGGGGCGCGCGATTTTCTTGTGCCGAGCCGGCTCACGCCCGGAAAATTCTACGCTCTTCCGCAGGCGCCGCAGCAATACAAACAACTGCTTATGGTCGGCGGGGTGGAGAAATACTTTCAGATCGCCAAGTGCTTTCGCGATGAAGACCTCCGCGCCGATCGTCAGCCGGAGTTCACGCAGATCGATATCGAAGCGTCCTTCGTCGAGCCGGCCGATATCTTTGCGCTCGTCGAAGGAATGCTGGCTGCGATCTTTCGCGCCGCGCGCGAGGTGGAAATTCCTACGCCCTTCGAGCGTCTGACTCATCGGGAAGCGATGGATCAATTCGGCAGCGACAAGCCGGACCGCCGGTTTGGGATGCACCTGATCGATCTGCGCGATGTCTTCGCTGGGAGCGACTTCAAGATGTTCCGCGGCGCGCTCGATTCCGGCGGGACGGTCAAGGCGATCAACGCTAAAGGCTTCGCCTTGATCACGACCGGCCAGACGGAAGAGATCACAGCGATGGCGAAGCAATACGGCGCGAAAGGGCTCGCCTTTATCAAAGTGGAGAACGGCGAATGGAAATCGCCCATCGTGAAGTTTTTTACCGAGCCGGAAAAATCCGCGCTCACAGCGAAGCTCAATATCGAGGAAGGCGATCTCGTCCTCTTCGGCGCCGACAAATGGGAGATCGTCTGCGAAGTCCTCGGTCGGATTCGGCTACGCATTGCGGAGATTCAAAAACTCACTGCTGGCTCCGATGTGCTCGATTTTCTCTGGGTGACGGATTTTCCGCTGATGCAATTCGACGCGGCGGAGAACAAATGGAACGCGGTTCATCATCCGTTCACGCGCCCGAAGACCGAGGACGTGCCGCTGATCGAAGCCGGCCGCTTCGGAGAAGCGCGCGCCGAAGCCTACGATGTCGTGCTGAACGGCGTGGAAATCGGCGGTGGCAGCATTCGGATTCACGAACCCGATCTGCAGGCGAAAATGTTTGCCGCGCTCGGCGTGAGCGAGGACGACCAGCAAGCCATGTTCGGCCACATCCTCCGCGCCTTTCGGCTCGGCGCGCCACCGCACGGTGGCATCGCCATGGGCCTCGACCGTCTCGTCATGCTCATCTGCGGCGAAGAATCGATCCGCGAAGTCATGGCTTTCCCGAAGAACAACCGCGGCTTTGATCTCATGTCGCAATCGCCCAGCGCGGTGGACGCGCGACAGCTCCGCGAGCTCGGGATCGGGCTCGCGTCAGACAAAAAGAGCGGGTGAGGTAATCGCGCGAAGCTCGCGCGCTTGCTCAACAGATTCCAAGCTGAGATCCAAGCGTCGTTGCAGGGCCAATCGACGAGGCGTTGCGCGATTTCGTTCGTAATGCCCGCCGTTAATCCGCTGATCGCCACGACATGCCGAGCGTCCTGCTACGGCGTTCCCGGAGAACGGTTTTATTGTCCTCCGCTGGATCTGACGCGAGCCGAAGCGGGCCGACCGGAGCTGCTTTGCGCTGACCCAACGACCGACGCTGGCTAACTTGCCGCGCGGACGTGCGCTTCCGCGGCGTCGATCTGGCTCTGGGGCGTCCGGAAAAGAACACTGATCGCCAGCGTGACGACGCAGCCGACGCAGATGAACCAGGGCCAGGAAATTTTCGGCCACCATTCCGGCATGAAGTAGCCGAAGACCCAATGTACTGGAATCACTTCACCGCGGAAAAGCGCGAGCAGATCGAAGGCGGGAATGCTCACGCGGCAGAGAATCAAGACCGAGGTGATTCCGAGAATCATCGCGATCACATTGACGCCATCCCGCCCGCGCGTGCGGGTGAGCATGCCGAGCAGAAAGACGGCGAGCAGCGCGCCGTAGGTGTAGCCTAGGATTCCGATGGCGATCGGGATGATGGTGAGCTTGGCGTCCTGCAGGACCGCGTGCGCCGCCATCGTGGCCACGATGATCATGAGCACGCCAAACACCGCGGTTGCGATGCGCGCGGCGCGGATGGATTCGCGATCATTTGCGCCGCGATTGATGTAGGGCAGGTAGAAATCTTTCGTGAAGCTGGTAGCGAGGGCGTTGAGCGCAGCTGAGGTGGAGCCCATCATGGTGGCGAAGACGCCGGCGATGATGAGGCCGCGAAAGACCACCGGCATTTCGTGCACGATGTAGTGACCGAAGATTTCGTTATCGGCTGCGGGCAGCGTTGTTCCCGGCACCACGGCGTAATGCACGGAGAGCAAAATACCCACGGTGAGAAACCCGGCCGCGATCGGTAGATCCATCAAGCCGCTCAGGATGAGCGAGAGCTGCGATTTGCGGTAATTTGGTGCGGTTAACATTCGCTGCACCATGTCCTGGTCGGTGCCGTGCG
This sequence comes from uncultured Verrucomicrobiae bacterium, assembly GCA_963788065.1. Lineage (GTDB taxonomy): Bacteria > Verrucomicrobiota > Verrucomicrobiia > Chthoniobacterales > UBA10450 > JACCTI01. The sequence goes on along the minus strand of CAWBFF010000008.1, from coordinate 123,516 downwards.
TGGCCATGGTCAGCATGGTCGAGGCGATGAAAGCGGCGAAGAGCGTATACGGTTCCTCGAACATCGCCTTCAGCGCCTGGCCGAACGGCAACTCCGAGTTCCAGCCGGTTTGGAACACTTGGATATTGCTCACGCCCCCGAGGTTTTCGGTGATCGTAGCGAAGCCGCCCGGGATGCTGCGGAAGAGGAGATAGATCGCCAGCACCACGGAGCTGAGCATGAGAATCGCCTGGATCAGATCCGTCCAAACGACCGCCTTGATGCCGCCGACCGCGGTGTAAATCGTCGTGATCACGGTCACGAAAACGATGCCCCAAACGTAGGTGTTCAGATTCACCGGCAGAGTCGGGAAAAGATACCGCCAGATCACGACCATGATCGCGCCGCCCAGATAAAGTCGGACGCCGATCCCGAGCACGCGGGTGAAGAGAAAGATTCCGCTCGCCATGTTTTTCGTCCCCGTGCCGAAGCGCACGGTGAGAAATTCATAAACGCTTTGCACCCGGTAATCGTAGTAGGGCTTGATGAAGGTAAAGGCGATGATGACGCGCGCGAGGATGGTGCCGATGACGAGCTGCCCGTAGAAATAACCGCGCGTTTTGAAGCCCTCGGCAGGCGTGCCGAGAAAAGTCGCCGCACTGGTTTCCGCCGCGACGATGGAGGCGAGCACAGCCCACCACGGGATGGAGCGCGAACCGAGCGAGAAATCCTGCAGGTTCTGGTTTCGCCGCCCGGCATACAGCCCCAGCGCCACGATGCCGAAGAAGTAAAAGAGCAGAACTCCGGTATCGATCGCGAGGCGCGTGTCCATGAGCCGGCTATTTAAGCCACGGATGGAGTCGGATGAAACACGGATTTTTCGCGGAGCCGATGTTAATCTGCGGCGAATGAAATTGATCGAGGTCAATGCGCCAGATTTCGATCTCTCGCTTACGTTGGATTCCGGACAGGTTTTTCATTGGACGAAGGAAGGCGCCGGGTTTGTCGGAATGATCGGAGATCGCGGCGTTTATCTGGAGCAGCGTGAAGGTAAACTTTTCGTCACGCCCGCGGCTGCGGCGCGGCTCGTGCCGCACTATTTCGCGCTCGACCATCCGCTGCGGGAAATTTGCGCCGCCTTCCCAAACGACTCGGCGATGACGGCTGCGCGCGACTACTGCGCGGGGCTGCGCATTCTCCGGCAACCGATCTGGGAATGCCTTGCGTCGTTCATCACCAGCTCGATGAAACAGGTGGCGCACATCCGGCAGATGTCGCGCGCGCTGCGCGAACGTTTCGGCGAGGAAGCCATGGTGAATGGGAGTCAGATCTATTCTTTCCCCTCCGCGGCGCGATTGGCAGAAACTTCGGAGAGCGAGCTGCGTGAGTGCGGGCTGGGTTACCGGGCAAAGAATCTCCTCGCCACCGCGCAACGCGTGGCGCGCGGCGAGGCGGATCTGGAGTCGTGGCGCACGCTGACGGATGACGAGCTGCGCGCGGAGCTCTGCACCTTGCCGGGCGTGGGCGCGAAGGTGGCAAATTGCGCGATGCTCTTCGCCTACGAACGGCTGCGTGCGTTCCCGATTGATGTTTGGATCGAGCGCGTGTTGCGCGAAAAATATTTCCCGCGTGCGCGGAAACTTACCGCGCTGCGATTGCGCAATTTCTGCGATGAATACTTCGGCGCACATGGCGGTTACGCGCAGCAGTATCTCTTCCATCATGCGCGGAAGACGACCGCGCGCCGGCGCGGCATCCGCCAAGTGATCGCGTTTTCGCGGGAGACGATGGCGTGCCATAATCATCATCCGGTGCGGCCATGAGAATCACACGCGAACGGAAGGTCCTCTGGCTGGCAATCGCCGGCTCGCTCTTCGTCCACCTTTTGGTGGCGTTCTCGCTCGCCGCGTTTAGCCGCGGCGGCGCTCCGCTGCCGGAGCCGGACGACGCGCCTGTGGAGTTAACCATGCTGGATTTATCCACCCCGCCGCCCGCCCTGCCGGCCAAGCCGACCTACGTGGAGACAGATTCGGACAGGGAATCCGCGGACGAACCGAAAGAGAAGACCTTCGAATCGAACGCCAACTCGCTCGCGAAAAGCTCCGCGCCCGCGAGCGGGGATTTGCCCTTGCCCAGCCAGGAGGGGAAGGAGCGGCCCGCGCTCGAAACGCGCACGCAGAGCGCGTCCTTGCCTAACGAAGCGGAACAACCGACGCCGGCGCCGCCCACTCCGCCGCCGGTGGCGACGCCGATTCCTCAGCCGAGCGCCACGCCTCCACCGCGACAGACGCCGAAACCTAAGCCATCGGAGCCGCCCAAGCCCACGCCTTTGCCCGAGCCGCTCGCAACTCCGGAGCCGGAGCGTTTGGCAATGCTCACCGGCACACCGCCGCCGGCGATTCGCGATCCTAATGAAGTCGAAGCGACGCCGACACCCGCAGTCGAGCCGACGATAAATCCTGCGCTCGCCCGCCCGCGGCCCGCGCAGCCGGCCTCCGCTTATCAACCGGAGAAGACGCAAACGCGCATCACTGGACGCATAACCGATCGCGGACCCTCTGCGGTGAATGCGGTCGGGACGCCGCTCGGTCGTTATCAGAAGAAGGTCTCAGACGCGATCGGCGTGCGTTGGTATCGCTACATGAAGGACCATATGGACTTGATCGATGTCGGGACGGCCCATCTCGAGGCCGAGGTGGATGCGAAGGGGCGAGTGCAAAAGTTGCGGGTCCTCTCGAACGATGCGAACGAAGCGTTCGCCAACGTCTGTTTGCGATCGTTTCAGGAGGCGGAGATTCCCCCGATCCCGCCTGATCTGGTCGCGACCTTGCCGGAAGGGCGACTGCCGGTGGACATTTTCTTTACTGCCTACGCAAACCGATGACTCCTGAATTGATCCTGGCGCAGATGCCTGACACCGCTGCCGCGGTCTGGAAATTTTTCGCGACCGGCGGCCTTTTCATGTGGCCGCTCCTGGCCTGTTCCATCGTCGCGGTCACGACCATCATTATGCGCGCGATCGCCTTGCGCCGGAAGAACGTCCTGCCCCTCGTTGTTGAGAGCGAAATCGAGCGGCTCGTGCCGGGCGGTAGTGCGGAACGCCTCGCGCGCATCGTGCATCACGATCACTCCGCGCTGGGTCGCATTGTGCGGGCGGCGCTGCATCACTTGCGCGCGCCGCGCAATGAAACCGTGGAGATGGTGGAGACGAAAGCGCGCCACGAAGTGATTGTGCTCGAGCGCGGATTGATCGTGCTCGAAATCATCACGGGGATCGCGCCGTTGCTCGGCTTGATCGGCGCCGTCTCTGGTTTGGTGCGCGTGTTCTCCGCGCTCGGCCTTAGCTCTGGCGCTTCGAATACGCAGGCGATTGCGCTCGGAATCGCGGAAGCTTTGAACGCCACCGTCTTCGGTCTCTCTATCGCGGTGCCGACGCTGATCGCTTTCAGTTATTTCTCGAAAAAGGTGGAAGTTTTCTCGGTGGAAATCGAAACGCTTGTCGTGGAATTGATCAGCAAATGCTACTACGGCCGTGTGGCGCGGGATGATGGCGCGCCGGCCGCGCGTACCCCCGCGGCTGCAGTTGCTCCAGCTGCAGCGCAGGGCGTGCTGCCGCCGCGCACTTCCACGAAAGCCCCCCAGTAGCGCGCCCCGCTTGTCATGAAGATCGCAGTGCGAAAGCGGCGCGCGCCCTCCATCATCATTGTTTCGTTGGTCGATATCCTCACCATCCTGCTCATCTTTTTTGTGGTCTCGACCACGTTCAAAAAGGATCAACCAGAAGTGCAGATCAACCTGCCGGAATCTCAAACCGCGACCAGCGCCCCGGCCGAAGCGGACCACGCCATCGTGAGCGTGAACGCAGAAGATGAGGTCAGCCTGGATGGCCGCCCGTTGCCGGTGGAGGAATTGGAAGAAGCGGTGCGCAATCTGGCGGGCGCTCGCAGAGCGACCCTTGCCTTGCAGGCCGACAAGAAATCCTCGTTCGGCATCATCATCAAAGTGATGGACGCATTGAAACTGGCGGGCGTGAAGAATCTGCCCGCCTTCACCCGCGGCGAAAAATGAAGCGTCGGATCGTGAAATACGGCGACCCGGTGCTCCGCGCGAAAGGCCGAAAAATCGAGAAGGTGAATGACGACGTCCGCGCGCTCGCCGTCGACATGCTGGAGACGATGCACGCCGCCAACGGGGTCGGTTTAGCTGCGCAGCAAATCGGCGAAGCATTGCAGCTCACCGTGCTCGATATCTCGGATGTGGAAGAGCGGCCGAGCGGTTTGATTTGGGAGGGGAAAGAAGTCGATCCGGTGAGCGTGATGCCGTTGATTCTGCTCAACCCGGAGCTCGAGTTGGGGAGCGAAACCGTTTCCGGTCCGGAGGGCTGCCTGAGCTTTCCTGAAATCAGCGCCGATATCGATCGCGCGGAGAGTGTGTTTGTTAAGGCGGAGACGCTGGACGGCGAGAAAATTAAATTCGAAGCCTCAGGGTTGCTGGCCCGCGCCTTGCAGCATGAGGTCGATCATCTCCATGGCATCCTCTTTATCGACCGCATGAGCTCGGTCGCGAAGACCAGCCTCTCCGGTCGCCTGAAGAAGCTGCAGAAAGAAACTCAGCGCGGCTAAGCTTTCTAGATCGCCTTATACGTCACCGTGATGGTGCGATAGACGAGCGCTTCCCGTTGCGCGGAGAAATAGAATAGCTCCAGCATCGTGCCGCCCACGATCCACTGATAGCCGACCAGAGTTTGAACGACGTCGGAGTCCGTGTCGCGTGTGCGCGAGACTAATTTTCCAGTGCCAAACTTCCCGTCGAAATAGCGGCGGATGTCGCCCATGCGGTCATTGTAATTTTCAATCGACCATTTGTCGTACTCATACTGGAGTTCGACCTTGATCAGGAAGCCTTCCTTGAATTCGAAGAGCGTGCGCTTCAACCCCGGCTGCACCAGATCCACCACGGTCCAGATCTCGCGCTTTTCTTTCTTATCCCGGCCCACGATCTTGGCCTTCGCCGCGATCAGGACCTGCTCCACCTTCGCGGCGGAATCGTTCCAACGGAAACCAAACGGCGGCGGGATATCATCAAGCGCCTGCGCCGACAAAGCGCAGCCAAAAAGTCCGACGAGAATGGCACCGAGGAGACGCATGGTCGTTAGTCCAGCACCGCGTTAAAAACTGTGTAGCGGCGCACTAAAGGTTTAACGACCGATTCGACCGCCTGTCGATGCCGCGCGTCTTTCTCGAAACGGGTCAGCGCAGCGCGATCTCTGAATTTGAAGACAGCGCAAACATCAAACGCCTGCTCAATCCCCGCGCGCCGCACAGATAGCGATCGCCCCACCTCCACACTCAGGAGCCCGGGCCTGCCGCGAAAGCTCTCGCTCGCGCGCGTCAGGCGCATCTCATCCTCTTTGTTGCCCGGGCGTTTCAGCCAAAAAAATACGATGTGCGTGATCGTTTCCGCGCGCGCAGACGATGCTGCGGACGCGCGCGTGGGCACCGTGAGGCCGAGTGCAAGCGAGATGGATAATACAAAAATCGCCCGCGAGAATAGCGGGCGAGTAGATTGTGAACGTATGGGATTCGAATGCATTTTCGCGCCGGCCCGCGCGCCACGCGCCGCCATCTCTGGCTGCGAAGTTGCGTGACCGCCGGGGAACGGTCAACCTCCCGCGAAGGTGGTTTGTTAGACGTTCGAGTGACCTGTCGGTTCAATTTTTCCGTCAAGATTTTTTTGGACGCTTCGACAAAATAAACTTCCGAAATTTCCTTGTCGCATGGTTGTCACATTTCTAATCTCAAGCCGCTGGCAGGGAGGGAACAGAGTGGGTGTGAATAAGATGTGAACAGCTTGCCAGCGACTGGAAAATCTAGAATGACGATAACACCCGCCCTCTTCAGCAACGCTAACTCCTACGAGTGAGCGCGGCGCTTGCGCCGATGTGATGGACAACGCCGCTCTGAGCGGTTTTCCCTCGTATTTTGCTGTTTTGAACAGCCTTCCTTCACTGCTCCCGTCAACTCACAAGTTCGGCTCTGCTTGCAGCCGAGGTAAACCAATTCCCCAAATCTCTGCGTTACCGCTCTCAGCGCGGGTTCTTTAACGCTGTTAACAAGTCGGCATGGACGAGAAATGTACTCAAGTTTGGCAGAAGGTATCTGCAGCGCTCAAACCCCAGGTCAGCGCGGACACTTTTAAGCGTTGGTTTTCGGCTGTCCGCCTCACCCATGTGACCGAGGATGCGATCACGCTGCTGGTCCCGAATAACATCTACCAGTTCTGGATTGAGAGTAATCACATGGGCTCTTTGCAGGCCGCGATCGAGACCGCGCTGGGCAGTCCGCGGGCGGTAAAATTCGCCTACCCGTCGGGCGCGGTGACGAGCGCGTTGGAGGAAATCACCGAGACCATCACGGTCGAGGAGCCGGAACCAGAGATCACGCGCGAAACGAAACCAAGCGGGAGCGCGCTCGGTCTCAATCCGCGCAATACTTTTGAGTCGTTCGTCGTGGGCCCGAACAATGAGATCGCGCACGCGGCCAGTCTCGCGGTCGCGCAATCGCCGGCTCGCACCTACAACCCGCTCTTCGTTTACGGCGGCGTCGGTCTCGGCAAAACCCATCTCATGCAGGCCATCGGACAGTACGTCTGCTCGAAAAAGAAGGGCGCCAAAGTGATGTATCTCTCGAGCGAACTCTTCATCAACGAGTTCATCGACGCGATTCAGCACAGCACCTTGGTGAAATTCCGGAAACGTTATCGTCAGGCCGATCTTCTCTTGATTGACGACATTCAATTCCTCGGCGGCAAAGAGCGCTCGCAGGAGGAATTCTTCCACACCTTCAACACGCTCTTTGATGGCCATAAGCAAATCGTGCTCTCGAGCGATCGGCCCGCGTCCGAAATCGCGAATCTCGAGCATCGCCTGGTCTCGCGTTTCGAATGGGGCTTGACCGCGGAGTTGCAGCCGCCCGATGTCGAAACGCGCACCGCGATCCTGCGCAAGAAGGCACGCTCGCTTCAGATCAAACTACCCGACGACGTTTTCAATTTTCTGGCCAAACGCATCCGCACCAACGTGCGCCGGCTCGAAGGCGCGCTCATGCGCGTGGCCTCCTTCGCTTCGCTCAGCGGGAAAGAACTGACGAACGAAGTGATCGAGCATTTGCTCAAGGACATCCTCAACGAAGAGGCGCGGCACGCGGTCACGATCGAACAAATCCAACGGCGCGTGGCCGAGCACTTCGACGTCCGCATTGCGGACATGACGAGCAAACGCCGGCCGGCTAACATCGCCTTCCCGCGGCAAATCGCGATGTATCTCGCGCGCGAACTTACGAAAGCGTCGCTCAACGAAATTGGCGAAGCGTTCGGCGGACGCGATCACGGCACCGTGCTGCACGCCTGCAAACTGGTGCGCAAGCGCATGATCGAGCAGGACAACATCCGGCAAACCGTTTCCTTCATCGACAGTTCACTGCAGCGTTGACCCACTGCGCGCCATCGCGCGCATCGCGGCGCGCAACGCTCGCGCCACTCAGAGATTGCGGTTGCCGAAAAAAACCGTTGGCCTTACATCTAGCTCGCCCGTCCATGAAATTCAGCGTCACGAAAGAGAAATTGCTCGAAGGATTGCAGCAGGTGCAGAACGTGGTCAGCACTCGCACTACGCTGCCGATTTTGTCGAACGTTCTTCTGCAAGCGAACGGCGGCGAGGTCCATCTCACCACCACCGATCTCGACGTGGGCGTGCGCGGAAGTTTCGAAGCGAAGGTGGACAAGGAAGGCGCCACCACGTTGCCGGCGCGCCGCCTCTTCACCATCATTCGCGAGTTGCCCTCGAGCGAAATTCTTATTGAGGTCGATGGCAAGAACGCGGCCTCCATTCGCAGCGGCCAAAGTTTCTTCAAGATCCTCGGTTTGCCGGAAGAAGAATTTCCGCCGCTCCCGAAATTCGATGGCGCCAAGGTCATCACCATTCGGCAAAAAGATCTGCGGGATGGCTTGCGCAAAACCTCCTACGCCATCTCGACGGATGAGACGCGCTACGTTCTCAACGGCGTTCTCTTCAGTCTGAAAGACAACAAGCTCACGCTGGTGGCGACCGATGGGCGCCGCCTCGCCATGGTTGATCTTGAGCTCGAGTTCCCGCGCAGCCACGAAGCCGACATCATCGTGCCGACGAAAGCGGTCACGGAATTGCAGCGACTGCTGACTGATGAAGGCGATGTGAAGGTCAGCTTCGGCAGCGGCCAGATCGCGTTTGATCTCAACGGCACGCTCCTCGTTTCGAAATTGATCGAGGGCAATTATCCGAACTACCGCCAGGTCATCCCGACTGAGACGAAGGAACGGGTGACGCTGGAGCGCGAAACATTTTTGAATTCGCTCCGCCGCGTCTCGCTCCTCGCGAGCGACAAATCGAATTCGATCAAACTCAACTTCTCCAAGAACAACATCGACATCACGGCCAACACGCCCGAGGTCGGTGAAGCCAAGGAATCGCTCGCGGTGGTTTACAAAGGCCGCGAGTTTTCCATCGCCTTCAACCCGGAATTTTTCATGGCGCCGCTGCGCGCCTTGACCGAGGACGAAGTCTTTCTCGACCTGATCGATGAAATGAGCCCCGGTGTGCTCAAGATCCAGACGCCTTTTCTCTACGTCCTGATGCCGATGCGCATCAGCTCGTAGCCGGCTCGCGCTCCAGCATTCGTTCGATCTGCGCGCTGATTTGTCTCGGCGGCAGCTCTTCTAATTTCCCGTTCGGTGCCGGCCACGACTTCCACACCGGCATTCGCTGGCGCCCAGACGGCCGAATCAGTCGGACCGAACAGCAGCAGGCAACGCGTCCCAACCGCAGCCGCAATGTGCGAGATCCCGCTATCGTGTCCGATAAAAAGCGCGCTCTGCGCAACGACCGCTGCAAGTATCGGCAGCGCTAAATTCTCTGCCACGGGAATGGCTGGAAACGCTGCGCGCAATTTCGCCAATCGTTCACCGTCCGCCTCACCACCGACAAACAGCAACGGCTCCGGTCGCGTCTTTTGCAGCCGTTCGATCAGCTCGATCCAATATTCCAGTGGCCAGTTTTTGCGCACGCTGCCACTGCCCGGATGCAGGGCGATGATTGGGCTGATCGGAAAGGCTTCGCGTGCCTGGTCGCAGTCTGAGTCTGTCGGATAGAGGCGCGCGGCGTTGTCATCCAAGACGAGATCGAGTTCCTGCAACGGTCGCGCCAGTTGCCTGGCGGCGTGTTCGTGCTCCAGAATTTTTGGGGAGCAGGCCAGGAAACTCTCGACTCCGCAGCGCTCGATATTTTGCCGGAAGATCCCGTCGGGATCGAAGAGATAGCTGACGACCAAATCGAAACCACTGAAGTAGCCGACCAGCGCCGCCGGTAGTTCTGCGTTCCGGGCAAAGAAGCTGGCGAGCGCAGCGTATTCGATCGAGTGCACGGCGTCCGCATAGAAGCGCCGCTCTGCGAGCGCGATGATGTGCTTGTATCCGAGAATCTCGAGCCGCGCCTGCGGATACGCCCGCCGCAGAAGCCCGATCGCCGGTAAAGTCAGGACAAAATCACCGATGGCGCCGCCGCGAATGACCAGGATTCGCTTCACGCGGCAGCGCGCGGAGCCGCGCTCAATAGCGCGTAAAGGCGCAGAAGAGAAGAGCCGCGCCGTAAGCGAGCTCGAGGATATGCAGTCCGACCCAGCGGCCCTTGCTGCGCGTGAACCACTGCACTTGATCCCGCATCAGGTACGGCATTGTCACCCAGAAGAGTCCGAGCACGATCAGGATGTAGGCGAAGACCGTCACGAGCAGGCGGCTCATTTCGTAACGGAGGAAAGCTGCTTCCAAGAGCGGTTCCGCCGCGAGCAGACAGAGAATGCCGAGCGCGCGCACGGCGAGGAATTCGTTCACAAACCAAATCACGAGCACGAAGCCGACCGGCAAAGCGAAGAGCAGCGGGCGCCGGAAACTGCTGAACTCGCCCATCTCCATCGTGGCCAGCAGCCAGAAGCTCCAGATGAACGCCAGCGTCAGCAGCGCGATGCCGGCGATGTGCGAGCGCGGGAGCTTCAGCGCAAAGCTGCGCGTGGAATCCGAGCAGGACGAGGCCGGCCAGTCCGAGCACGGAAAGGAAGATGCCCGCGAGCAGGCCAGCAGTCTGAAGCGAGAGGTGATAGATCATGCGCGGGAAACAGCGGCAGAGTTACACGAGCGGCGTTCCATACAAGCTGAAACCATTCGCCTGCTCGATCCGCATTTTCAGCATTTCGCCCGTGCGATCACGCGCGTCTTCGAAGACCACGATCTTGTTGCCGCCCGTCCGCCCCATGAGCCGGGCGGCATTATTGCGGCTCGGTCCTTCACACAGAATCTCCACCGTGCTCCCGAGCAGGCGCTCATTCGCGCGATGGGCGGAGGCATCAACGACGCCGAGCAGGTCGCGATTGCGCGCTTCCTTGATCGGTTCCGGCAGCTGGTTCAACGCGGTCGCGGCCGGCGTCTCCGCGCGCGGCGAGTAGCGAAAGATGAAAGCGTTATCGAACTGGATGTGCTCCACCAGCGCGCGCGTTTGCGCGTAGTCGGTCTCCTCTTCGCCGGGAAAACCGACGATCACATCTGTGGTCAGCGCGATGCCGGGCCGTGCCGCGCGGATGCGCTCGACCAGCGAGAGATAACGTTCGGAAGTGTACGGGCGATGCATCGCTTTCAGGATGCGATTGGAGCCTGATTGCAAGGGCAGATGCACGTGCTCCGCCAGCTTCGGCAATTCCGCGAGCGCACGGACCAGGTCCTCGCGGAATCCAATCGGATGCGGCGAGGTGAAACGGAGACGCTCCAGCCCTTCGACCGCATGGACGGCTTCGAGGAGTTGCACGAATGGGCTCGTCTCTCCGCGTTTCGGAAATTCGTGCCGGCCGTAGAGATTCACGATCTGGCCGAGGAGCGTCACTTCTTTCACGCCGCGCGCCACCAGCTCGCGCACCTCCGCGCACGATTTCCTCGATGGTGCGGCTGCGTTCCGCCCCGCGCGTGCGCGGCACGATGCAGAAAGTGCAATGCATGTTGCAGCCCTGCATGATCGAGACAAACGCGGTCGCCTGGCGCGGGGCGAGCGGTTGTTCGTGAATGGTGGATTGCGAGCCCGCTTCCTCCGCCGTGTCGCAAACCGATAGACGCGGATCGTCCATCCGGCGGGCGCGCTTTTTCTCGAGCAGCTCGTCCACGTAATCGGCCACGCGATGAAATTTTTGCGTTCCGACCACAAGATCGAGATGCGGCATGCCGTTGAAAAGCGAGTCGCCGCGCGCCTGCGCCATGCACCCGAGAAATCCGAAAACCACTTCCGGTCGGCGCTTGGCGATCTGGCCCATCATCCCCATTTTTCCGATCGCCTTCTGGTCCGCCATGTCGCGCACGCTGCAGGTGTTGAGGAGGACCACGTCCGCTTCGCCTTCGTGCGCGACCGGTTCATAGCCGCGCGCGATGAGCGAATGCGCGACCTGTTCGGAATCGCGTTCGTTCATCTGGCAGCCGTAGGTTTTAATGAAGAACTTCGGCATGGCGGGACGCAAGTTTGGCACAGCCCCGCCGGGCGCGCGACCGTCTTCCCTTTCCCAATGGTCGCTTACCGGCCGCGGCGTCGTTTCTTTTTCCCGAGCGGGTCGTTCCCTTTTTCGTTGAAGAACGCGACTCCGATAACGCCCGACCTCTTTCGTCTCGCCGCGTTTCAGGCGCGCGGATGATTCCTGCACGGAATGGAATCGGAACGGCGCAAATTGGTCGGTGCCTTGCCGGAATCCGTTGACCCGCACCACAGCGCGAGGCGGGATGATAAATCCACGCTTATCGAACGAAGCCAGCGTGCCCTCCATGACATCGAGCCCGTCCACCGCGAGCACGGCTTCCACACGCGCGCGGCTGCGATTGCGGAGCACGATCGAGTAGCGGCTCCCGGCCTCTCCCACCACGATCCAGCGCCGGCCGGCCGCGACTCCAGGGAGCACGCGTCCCCGCGCATCGCGTAGTTCAGCTGAGAAGATGCGGCCCGCCGCGCCCGAAATGGCGGGGCGAATCCGCTGCGTGGTGACGGGGCCGAGCACGGCGCGCAGGCCAGCCGCATCGGTGTAATGGATCGCAGCGCTGGCGAGCGGTCGCTTGTTGCTGGCGCGCTGGAGGGTGCGGACACCGGCTGTTTCGAGGTTCGACTGGCGCGCGGCTCGTTTGCTCGTCGCGCCCGTGCGTTCATCCGCGAAATAAGAGGAACGCCGGCTCGAGCATGCCGCTAGAAGCGAGATCGCCAGGAGACAAAGAAGCAACCGCACTGAGCGCGCTCGAATCATGATCCTGCCGTCTTATCCGATCGCTGCGCGCAGGGCCATTCCAATCTACAGGCCCGAATTTCGCCCCGTCACGTTTCCCCTTTCCACGCTCTACTGCTTCTCCTTTAATGCTGCCCCATGAGCGACGAGCGGCCAGCAATCGGAATTATCGGCGGAAGCGGTTTGTATCAAATGGAGGGCGTGGAAAACCCGACCGAGCAGCGGATCGAGACGCCGTTTGGCTCGCCCTCCGATGTCGTGATCGGCGGCCAATGGCATGGACGGCCGGTGTATTTTTTGCCGCGCCACGGCCGCGGCCATCGCATCCTGCCGCACGAACTGAATCACCGCGCGAACATCTATGCGCTGCGCTCACTCAACGTGCGCTGGATCATTTGCGTAACTGCGGTCGGCAGCTTGCAGGAAAAATATGCGCCGCGCGACGTGGTGCTGCCCTCGCAGTTTTTCGATCGCACCAGCCAGCGCGCGCATCACACATTCTTCGGCGACGGAATTGCGGCGCACATTTCTTTCGCCGACCCGATCAGCAATTCGCTGCGCGCCATCTTGCGAGAGGCGGCCACTGAGGCCGGCGCGAAAGTGCACGACGGCGGCACCTACGTGAACATGGATGGGCCCGCATTCTCGACCCGCGCTGAATCGGAGTTCAATCGCCGCCAAGGTTTCGACGTGATCGGAATGACGAACCTGCCGGAGGCAAAGCTGGCGCGCGAAGCGGAGATCGCGCTCGCCTCGGTGGCGATGATTACCGACTACGACTGCTGGAAGGTGGAGGAGGAGCCGGTCTCCGCTGAAGCCGTCTTCGGCCACCTGATCGCGAACGCAGAAGCGGCGAAGAAGATTCTCGCCCATGCCATCCCGCGGATTCCGGCGGAGCCAAACTGGCCGGAGCATTCCGCGCTCGATGCCGCGCTTGTGACCGACAAAAAACTTTGGCCCGAGCCGACGAAGAAGAAGCTGGGCGCTATTCTGGGACGGTTTTTGTAACCTGCGCTGCCCTCTCACCTAACAAAACTGAGCCGGGAGATGACCGGAGAAAGAACGTACTTGCCAGTCCGGAATTAAATATAGTAATTATAAAGACCGTCGGCTGCGCCTCAGTTTCCCCAGCCGAATTTGGAGCCAAATATGATGATCAAATTCGCCACCTGCCTGCTCGCGCTATCCCTTGTCACCGCGTGCACATCCACCCAATCCACCGCCAGCCGCATGACGCTGCAGCAACGCGTCGCCGCTAATAACGCCTCCATCGATGAGCCGGCCCCGCCGGCGGAAGGACCGGAAGATATCCCCGCGGAAGGCCCGGTCGATCCGAACCGGAACCCCGGCCTCCTCCCCACACCTCTCCTGCGCAGCAACGCTGCCGCCGGTCTCTAATCGTTAGGCATTCGCCTCGGGCCGGAGGCGCTTGATCGCCCCGGCCAGAGCGCGAATTTGCGCCTCCTCATGCGCAGCCGTCACCGTGATCCGCAAACGGGCTGCGCCCCGGGCCACGGTCGGATAACGAATCGCGGGCGCGAGCCATCCCTCTGCTTGGAGGGATCGCGCCAGATCGATCGCGTCCTCTTCCTCGCCCACTATGAGCGGATGAATTGCGCTCCCGAGCGCTTCGGGCGTTGGCGGGGACGGCGCTGGCTTTTCGGGAATCGCGCTTGTCCGTTTCGGAAGCAGGCGGCGTAACACCGCAGCCGCTTCCGTTTTGACGGTGCGGGCTGGCGCTGAGGGTGCAGGCAGTGCTGGCGGAGCGAGCGGCGCCACCGCGGCGAGAGCGCTTCGGAGCGTCTCGATGTTCGTCCACAGCCGTCGCCGCCGTTCTTCACCTGCGCTTGTGCTAAGAAATTCGATTGCGGCCGTAGCCGCAGCGGCCAGCGCGGGCGGGGGAGCGGTGGAGAAAATGAAGGAGCGCGCGCGATTCACCAGCCATTCGATCAGGCTGCGCGCACCGCAGATGTAGCCGCCGCTCACGCCCAGCGCTTTGCTCAAGCGTTCCCATCTGCACTTCCACGTGCCGGCTCAAGCCCAGCTCATGCGCCAGCCCGCGCCCATGCTCGCCGATCACGCCGATGGCGTGCGCCTCATCCAGCAGGAGCATGGCGCTGAAACGCCTTTTCAAACCGACCAGCGCGCGGAGCGGCGCGCGGTCGCCGTCCATCGAGAAAACCGATTCCGTCACGATCAAATGGCGCCCTTCCGGATACTCGCGCCGCGCCCATTCAAGATGGCTCTCCAACTTCCCAAGATGATTATGCGGGAAAACGCGAATGGTCGCGCCGCTCAGCTTCGCGCCGTCGATCAGCGAGGCGTGAGCCAGTTTATCGAGCAGGATCACATCGCGCTTCCCGACCAGGGCCGGGATCGTCCCGACTGCGGCCGCGTAGCCGCTGCTGAAGGCGAGCGCGGCTGGCACGCCCTTCCATTTCGCGAGCGCAGCTTCCAGTTTCATGTGCGGCGACTGCGTCCCGCTGACCAAGCGCGACGCGCCCGCGCCCACGCCGAATTGCGCGATCGCCGCCATGGCCGCTTCGCGCAGCAGCGGGTCGTTTGCCAGGCCGAGGTAATCGTTTGAGGAAAAGTTAACGAGTTGTTTCCCGACAATCTCCACCTCAGGACCCTGCGCCGTCCCGATCTCGCGCAGCTTGCGGTGCAGCGATTGCGCGCGCAGCGCCTGCAATTGTTCGTGGAATAGATCGCTCATCCGCCAGGCGAAGAATCGTCCCGCCTGCTCCACCGTAGCGCTGTCGCGCGAGAAAATAAACGCGCGCGTTACGCGCCGGCTACATCCAAAGCGCCCAGGAAAGAAGCGCCGCTGAATCCTGCCAGATGCGCGACTTCCGATCGCCGAGCACGACCGCAATCACATCGCGTCCGGGTCGCGCGCCGCTCGAGATGAGACAATGCCCCGCCGCGTCCGTGTAGCCGGTTTTCATCCCGTTGCAGTAGGGCAGGCGGGTCAATACCTTGTTCGTGTTCTCCAGTTCCCGCGTGCGCCCATCGGAATAACGAAAGACGAGCCGCGGCAAGGAGACGATGGAACGGATGGTGGGGTTGGCGTAGGCCGCGCGTGCGATTAACGAAAGGTCGCGCGCGGACGAATACTGCCCCGGCATGGGCAGGCCGTTTGGATTGATAAAATGCGAATTCGTCGCGCCGAGTTCCCGCGCGCGCGCATTCATCAATTCGGCGAAAGCTTCCAGGCTCCCGGCGGAATCGCGCCCGAGGCAACGTGCGACATCATTCGGACTCTTCACGAGAAGTGCGCGGAGGAGATCGATGCGCCGATAGGTTTCGCCCGCTTTGATGTTGAGCTTGGTCGGCTCCGCCTGCGTGTCCGACGGCATCACGGTCACCATCTTGTCCAGGAAACCGCGCTCGGCCACGATGAGCGAGGTGAGCAATTTCTGCGTGCTGGCCGCGGCGCGCTGAGCGTCCGCGTTTTTTTCGTAAAGCACTTCGCCGCTCCGCGCGTCGATCACGATGACTGCCGCAGCCGCGGTCGAAGGAACGCTTCCGCCTGCTTCCGCTGGCGGACCGACGGGCAATGCCCGCACGGCCTCCATCGGCGGCGGAGCAGCTTTGCGCGGTGCGCTTCTTCTTCGTCGGCGCGGCTGTGGCCGTGGTGCCGATGCAGCACGCGATCGCCGTCCACAGCTGCAACTGGCGTCGGAAAATAGAATGCCGTAGGAAAATCATTGCGCGAAAGTGTCGCCATGCGCCCGCCTCCGCAAGCGCGGCATGGCAGCGATGGGCCGTCGGCTACTGCGCCGGCGCCTTTTGAATCAGCTCGATCTCGTAGCCTTCCGGCGCGTCGATAAACGCGATCGCGCCGCCGCCGCTGCTCTGGTGCGGGCCATCGGAGAGCGGATAACCTTTCGCGGCCGAGTGTTTCGCGAACGCCTCCAGATCATCCACTTCAAAGGCGAGATGCGTCAGGTCCGGCCCCACCATGACCGGCCCGCTCTCGTCGAATTTGCACAGCTCGATTTCCTCTTCGCTTCCCGGCGCCTTGAAGAAAACTAGCTGCGATCCGCGGCCGGAAGTATGGCGACGAACTTCTTCCAAGCCCAGGACATCACGATAGAAGGCGACAGTTTTTTCCAGATCCTGGACGCGATACCGCGTGTGCAGAAGGCGTTTGATCATCTCCTACCCTACTCCAGCCGCGCTCAATGCAAGCGTGCGCAGATGCGGAATACTAGTGTTCGCGGAGTGAATGTGGTTCCTTACCGCGAATGAAACTCGTCATAGCCGCCACCGGCGCCAGCGGCACGATCTACCTGCAGCGTCTGCTCGAGCAGATCGATTGCGCGGCTAACGAAGTCCATCTCATCATGAGCGGACACGCCCGGCAGGTCGCGGCGCAGGAGGCCGATGAACTCCGCATCCCGGAAGGTGTCGCGAAACATCCGGAGAACGATCTCAACGTCCCCTACGTCAGCGGCTCCGCGCGCTTCGATGCCATGGTCATCGTGCCCTGCTCCATGTCCACCCTCGGCCGGCTCGCGACCGGTTCCGGCGACAATGCGCTTCTCCGCACCGGCGATGTTTTTTTGAAAGAACGCCGCAAGCTCATCGTCGTTCCGCGCGAAACGCCGTGGAGTTTGATCCATGCGCGCAATGTCGTCACCCTCCTCGAAGCCGGCGCCATCGTCCTCCCGGCCATCCCTTCGTTCTATAACCGGCCGACGTCCGTTACTGAAGTCGCCGACACTGTCGTCTGGCGCATTCTCGATCAACTCGGCCTGCCCAATCCGCGCGCCTATCGCTGGAAAGACGCGGCCCCCGCGGAAGGCGAGCCCGCGCCGTGAAGCTGGAAAGTTGGTCCGCGAAAATCCTGATCGCCGTCGCTCTCGCGCTCTTTCGCGTTTGGATCAAAACTCTGCGCCTGCGCGTCGAAGATCCTAACGGCGTTCTGCCCGCTTCGCGCACCGAACCCTTCATCCTCGCTGTCTGGCATAATCGCCTCCTCCTCCTTCCGCCCGCCTTCAGTCTCTGCTTTCCGCATCGGCGCAGCGTCGGGCTGATCAGCGCCAGCCGCGATGGCGATTTCGTGGCGCTGCTCGTCGAACGATTTGGTCACGGCACGGTGCGCGGGTCCACCTCGCGCAAAGGCGTCATCGCTCTCCGCCAACTCGTAGACGCGCTCGCCGCCGGCACCAACGTCCTGATCACGCCCGATGGCCCGCGCGGCCCGCTCTACGAAGTGAACCAGGGAATCATCTTCGTCGCGCAAAAATCCGGCGCCGCCGTCGTCCCGATGCAGCTGGAATTCGCGAGCGCGTGGCGTTTGCGCAATTGGGATCGCTTCTTCCTGCCCAAGCCCTTCTCCAAAGTCCGCATCATCTTCGGCCCGCCGCATCCGCGTCCCGCCCACGAGCGGCACGGAGGAGTTCGAGCGCGAACGGCGCCGCGTGCAGCGATGCGATGATGGCTCTGGTGGAAGAGCCGTGAGAAGTTCCGCGCCATGCCACATTTGATCGACGGCCGCGCGATCGCGGAAAAGGTTTACGCGCAACTACGCGGTGAGATCGCCGAACTGAAAACGCGCGGCGTTCAGCCCGGCCTCGCGGTCGTCCTCGTCGGCGACGATCCCGCCTCGCGCGCCTACGTGCGCTCGAAAGACAAGATGTGCCGCGAACTCGGCCTGCACTCGGTGAAGCTCGAATTGCCCGCCACGACCACACAGGAAGAGCTCCTCGCCCGCGTCGCGGAATTGAACCGCGATCCCGCAGTCCACGGCATCCTCGTGCAATCGCCGCCGCCTCCGCAGATCGACGAAGCGTCGATCGTCCGCGCGCTCGATCCCGCGAAAGACGTGGACGGCTTCCATCCGATGAATGTCGCCAAGCTCGCGCTCGGCGATCCCTCCGGCTTCGTCCCGTGCACGCCGCTCGGTTGCCAGCGCCTGCTCGCCGAAAGCGGTGTGGAAATTTCCGGCGCGCACGTCGTCGTCCTCGGCCGGAGCATGATCGTCGGCAAGCCGGTCGCGCTCCTCCTCATGCAAAAAGCCGAGCACGCCAACGCCACCGTCACCGTCGTGCACTCGCGCAGCCGGAACCTGGCCGAGATCACGCGTTCCGCCGACATCCTCATCGCCGCCATCGGCCAGGCCCACTTCGTCAAAGCCGAACACGTGCGCGAAGGCGCGGTCGTGATCGACGTCGGCATCAACCGCGTCGAAGACGCCAGCGCGCCGCGCGGTTACCGACTCGTCGGCGACGTCGCCTTCGAAGAAGTTGCGGCAAAAGCGCAAAGCCATCACTCCCGTCCCCGGCGGCGTCGGTCCGATGACGATCGCGATGCTGATGGCGAACACGGTGAAAGCCTGCCGGCAACTCGCCTAACGAATTACTTTTGTCGTAAGAGCGCCAAGCAGCGATCGGGGCAGGAGATGATTCCGCAACAGGACTGACGTGATCCGCGGCGAGAGAACGGCGGCGCGGGCGAGCCGATTCACCCAAAGCCGCCCGCGGTATAATTGCTCATGCGCGCGGAGAAAACGTTGCGTGGTCTCCGCTTCAGCGCCGCTCTGGATAAATCCGCGTATCGCTTCCGCGGCCAGTTCGCCGGAGCGCAGCGCGTAGTAAATTCCTTCGCCCGTAAAAGGCTCGACCACGCGGGCGGCGTCTCCGATTAAGAACAGGCGTGGCGCGGCGGGTGTGATCGGATCGCGTCGCAGCGGAGTGATGGTGTGCCAGCGGTGAGCGATTGGGATGGCAAACGTGGCCTCCGCCCAAGCGCGGAGCTTCGGAATCGTCGCGGGCTTTCCGACTAAACAAAGATTGAGCTCGCCGTTTCCGATTGGCGCCTGGCCGGCGTAGCCCTCGGGGAGAAATTGGAGCACGACGCGGTGGCCGAAACGGTCTGGTAACGGCAGATGGGTTTGCAAAGCGACGCGCTCTCTCGCGATTCGCGGGAGGAGGCCAAGCAGGCGCGCCACGGTGGAGTTGCGGCCATCCGCCGCTACCAGAACGCGTGCCTGCAGCGAGGCGGCGCCGACGGTGATTTGCCAGGGCTCGTTAGGCGCGGTCGGAGAGCGTCAATGCGGTGACAGTCGCGCCTTCGCGAATCTCTGCGCCAGCTTCGGCCGCCCGCTGCATGAGCAGGTGATCGAAGAGGCTACGTTTGACCGCGATCTCTGCGCCAGCCGGGAGCGGAATGCTTACGATCTCTCCGCCAATGGCGATGAACTCCACGCGATCGAGTGTGCCGTGCGGCAACGCACGAACGCGTTCGCCGATTCCGAGCCGCTCCAAGACGGGCGTGCAGGACGGGTTTAGGCAATCACCGCAGACTTTTTCGCGCGGAAACGTTTCGCGTTCCAGGAGCACGGTGCGGAGGCCGGCCCGCGCGCAGAACGCGGCGCAGGTGGCGCCGGCAGGTCCGCTGCCCACGATGGCGACGTCAAACATGTTTCATCGTGACGCGCGCTGACTGCGCTGTCACCCTCCCGCCCATGTTTCGATATTTTCTGCTCGTGTTGATCGGCGCGTCTTTTGCGCAAGCGGCGCCGCCAGAGTTCGATGTCGTGATCAAGGGCGGGACGGTTTACGACGGAAGCGGAGCGGAGCCGCGGAAGGCGGATGTGGCCTTGCGGGGCGATCGCATTGTGGGCCTCGGAGATTTCCACGACGCGAAGGCGAAGCAAACAATCGACGCGAGTGGGTTGGCGGTGGCGCCGGGATTCATCAACATGCTGTCCTGGTCCACGGAGTCGTTGATCGCGGATGGGCATTCGCAGAGCGAGATTCGCCAGGGCGTGACGACCGAGATCATGGGCGAGGGCACTTCGATGGGGCCGCTGAATGACGCGATGAAGCAGCGCATGCTCGAAGAGCAGAAGGACATCAAATACGAGATCACGTGGAAGACGCTGAGCGAGTATCTGAGTTTTCTGGAGAAGCGCGGCGTGTCGTGCAACGTCGCATCGTTCGTTGGCGCGACCACGATTCGCGAATACGTGATCGGGCTGGAGGATAAACAGCCGACGCCGGAACAGCTCGACGCGATGCGCGAACTGGTGCGCCAGGAGATGGAAGCGGGCGCGCTCGGGATTGGATCATCGCTGATTTATCCGCCGGCGTTTTATGCGAAGACGCAAGAGTTGATCGAGCTGTGCAAGGTGGCGGCGAAGTATCGCGGCCGTTACATCTCGCACATGCGGAGCGAGGGGAATCATTTGTTCGAAGCGCTGGATGAGTTGATTCGGATCAGCCGCGAAGCGGACATCCCGGCGGAGGTTTATCATCTGAAAGCGGCTGGGCAGGAAAACTGGAAGAAGGAGGACGAACTGCTGGCGCGGATCGAGGCCGCGCAAAAAGAAGGGCTCAAGATTTCCGCTGACATGTACACGTATCCGGCCGCGGGGACGGGGCTGGATGCGTCGCTCCCGCCTTGGACGGCGGATGGCGGCTACCCCGCGCTTTTCAAGCGGCTGCGCGATCCGGAGACGCGCGCGAAGATCGCGGAGCAAGTGCGCACGCCGAGTCAGGATTGGGAGAATTTTTATCTCGCGGCGGGATCGCCCGAGCGAATCCTGCTCGTCGGCTTCAAGTCGGAGAAACTGAAACCGCTCACCGGAAAATCGCTCGCGGCGGTGGCGAAGATGCGCGGGAAAGATCCGGTGGAGACGTTGATGGATTTGATCGCAGAGGACGAATCGCGCATCGACACGATCTACTTTGTGATGTCGGAGGAGAACGTGCGGAAACAAATGACGAAGCCGTGGATCAGCTTTCGGTTCGGATGAGGCTTCGCAGGCGCCTGAGGGCGTCTTCTTGAAATCAAATCCGCATCCGCGCGCTTACGGAAATTTCGCGCGCGTGCTCGGGAAATATGTGCGGGAAGAGAAGGCGCTCACATTGCCGGAAGCGGTGCGGCGGCTCAGCGGTTTGCCGGCGACAAACCTGGGTTTGGAGCAGCGCGGATTTTTGCGCGAGGGAATGTTTGCCGACGTTGTTGTGTTCGATCCGAAGACGATTGCCGATCACGCGACGTTCGAGAAGCCGCATCAGTACGCGACGGGGGTGAAACATGTGTTCGTGAACGGCGTGCAGGTGTTGAAGGAGGGCGAGCACACGGGCGCAAAGCCGGGGCGGGCGCTGAAGGGGCCAGGGAAGCAGTAGCGCACGGCAATTTGCAATGGAGGGCGCGTGGCGGGACGCTTTGTTTTCCGTGACCGCCACTCTCCCGAAAGAAAAAGCTGATTTCCCGAAGCGCGTGCAGGAGGTGCCGCATAAACCGGGTGTGTACCTGATGCGCGATCGGTTTAATCGCGTGATCTACGTGGGGAAGGCGCGTGATTTGCGGAAGCGGGTGGGCTCGTATTTTTTGCCGTCGAAGATGGCGCAGGCGGATTTGAAGACGCGCGCGATGCTCGAGGCGGTGTGGGATTTTGAATTTCACACCGTGCAGACGGAGCCGGAGTCGATCCTGCTCGAAGGGAAGCTGATCAAGGAATTTCGGCCGCGTTACAATATCTCGTTCCGCGACGACAAGCGCTTCCTCGTCGTCAAAGTGGACCCGACGGAGGACTGGCCGCGCTTTCGCTTGGCGCGGTTCAAGAAGGATGATGGTGCGCGCTACTTTGGACCGTATGCGCATGCGGGCGCGTTGCGGCAGACGCTGAATTTCATGCGGAAGAAATTCGGCGTGCTCACGTTTGGCCGCGGATCGCCGACGCGAGCGGGAGCTGAAGTCATCGACCTACCAGGTGCCGTTTCGGTTGAGCGAAATCAATGGCGAGCAATACCGCGATCGCGTGGCGCAGGCTTGCGATTTTCTGGAGGGACATTCGCGCGAAATGATCGGCGCGGTGGAGGACGAGATGCGGAAGGCGGCGGAGAAGCTGGATTTCGAGAAGGCGGCTGAGCTGCGCAACATGCTGGAGGATTTGAAGCGGACGACGAAACCGATGCGGCGTTTTACGCGGCACAGTTTGCCGAGTGCGATCGATCCGGCGGCGGATGTGCAGTCGTTGCGCGATGCGCTGCAACTGGAGCGCGCGCCGGCGGTGATGGAGTGCTTCGATATTTCGAATATCTCGACGACGCACGTGGTGGCTTCGATGGTCTGTTTTCGCGATGGGGTGCCGGATAAGAATAATTATCGGCGCTATCGGATTCGGACGGTGGCGGGGCAGGATGATTTCGCGAGCATGGCCGAGGTGGTGAGGCGGCGATATTCGCGGGTGCTGTTGCAAGCGCGGGAGGAGAATGCGGAGGCGGCGGAATTTTCGCAGGAGGATGCGGTGGATGGGCTGCGACGATTGGAGGGGGGGAAGTTCGTCGCGGTGCGGTTGCCGGATTTGGTCATCGTGGATGGCGGGAAGGGACAGCTTTCTTCGGCGTGCAAGGAGCTGCAGCGGCTTGGGCTGCATGAGTTGCCGATCATCGGCCTGGCGAAGGAGTTTGAGGAAATTTATCGGCCGGGGCGGTCGCTCCCTTTGCAGTTATCGGTGGATTCTGGGGCGTTGCGTTTGTTGCAGCGCATTCGCGACGAGGCGCATCGTTTTGCGAATGGTTACCATCAACTGCTGATGAAGAAGCGGATCGGGGAGAGCATTCTCGACGATTGCCCGGGGGTGAGCCAGAACCGGAAGAATCTGCTCTTGCGCGCGTTTGGTTCGGTGAATCGGTTGCGGAAAGCGAGCGTGGAAGAGATCGCGGCGACGGAGGGAATCGGGCCGAAGCTGGCGGAGGAAGTGCATCGTTTTCTGGAACGGCATTGAGTAGCTGAGATTTGCGTAAGACGGGAGGCTGTTACTTGTTTAGCCCCCGTGACGAAATTGCTTGTTCCAATCCTGCTCGGTTTCTCGGTCGCATTGGCGATCGGGCAGGAGGCGCCAACGTCTTCGCCCGCGCAGGTGGATGAGACGATCGTGCCAACGTGGGAGACGCAGAAACTGGCCCGCGCCTACGTGCTCGATATCCCGGCGCCGCGCGGGCAGATCGTGGATCGGAACGGGTTGCCGCTCGCGCAAAATAAATTGGGCTACAACCTGGCTTTCAATTTCCCGACGCCGCTCGATTTCTCGGATACGCAGGCGCTCAGCTATGCGCGCGAGCAGATTCGCGCCGCGGAGAAATTGCTCGGGCGATCGATCAAAGTTTCGGATGAACTGATCCTGCGGCATTACCACAACCGTGGGGTTCTCCCGTTCGAGTTCGCACAGAATTTGAGCGACGAGCAGGCGGACACGTTGAAGGGCAAGCTGCCGGCTGCGATGATTTTGCGGCCGATTTATGTGCGCGTTTATCCGCACGGACGACTGGCCGGGCACATCATCGGCTACGCCGGCAAGACGGGGCGCAACCCGGACGGCATCATCGACAACCACGAAGTGCTGTGGCCCGACACGGAGGGACGCGACGGGCTGGAGCAGACGTTCAATTCCATGCTGACCGGCCAGCATGGCGAATACAAAATCACTTTCGATAAAGACGGTCGCAAGACCTCCGAGAAGATCGTGACGCCGCCGATTCCAGGTTACACGGTCGTGACCACGCTCGATCTGCGCCTGCAGGAGTTGGCGGAGAAAACGTTGGAAGCGAAGGCGAAGCGGGGCGCGATCGTGATCATCGAGCCGAGCACGGGCGACATTCTGGCGATGGCCTCCTGGCCGACGTATGACCCGAACGCGTTCATCCCGAGCATCTCGACGGAGAAGTTTAAACAGTTGCAGGACGATCCGGATATCCCGCTTTTGCCGCGCGCGTTTCGGTCGTCGTATCCGCCGGGCTCGGTGTTCAAGATTCCGGTCGGCATCGCGGCCTTGGAGAGCGGAGCCGTCCTGCCAGACGATCAATTTCAATGCGTGCCCGCGCTGCAGGTGGGCAACGTCACCTTCCACAACTGGAAGAAAGTGGATCGCGGACCGCTCAATTTCGTCCAAGCGCTGACGGAGTCCTGCGACACCTGGTTCTACCAAGCCGGGATCAAGATGGGCTCCGATCCGATCATCGATTGGTCGATGAAAATGGGCTTCGGCGCGAAGTGCGGCATCCCGTTGCGCGGCGAAGTGGAGGGCCGCATCCCGACGAACGAATACATGAAAGCGACGCATGGGCGGAAGATTTTGAATGGGGACATCGCGAACATTTCGATCGGGCAAGGGGACGTGGAAGTGACGCCGCTGCAGATGGCGCAGGCGATGGCGATCGTGGGGAATGGCGGGAGGTTTTTGCAGACCCGCCTGGTGCAGCAAGTGCAGACGCTCGATAACGAAATCGTGACCGCCTATCAGGTGCGCGAGAAGCGAACAATCAACGCCTCGGCCCAGACGATCGCGCTCATGCATGAGGCGATGAAAGACGTGGTGAACGCGCCCGCCGGGACCGCGCATCAGGCCGGGCTCGACAACGTAGAGGTGGCGGGCAAGACCGGCACCGCGCAATGGGGGCCGAAGAAACGGGAGCGGACGGCGGCGTGGTTCGCGGGTTTCGTCCCGGCCGCGCAACCGCAGTATGCGTTCGCCGCGCTTTACGAAGGAGACGTGGATGCGGACGTGCACGGTGGCAGCAACGCCGCGCCGATGATCGGGAAAATTTTCCGCGAAGTTTACAAAGGCGCGGGCAAGAGTGAACGCGCGCGCCGCGCGCAGCCGGTGGAAAACGAGCCGCCGGTGCAGGAAGACGAAGGCGGAGATTGAGAGAACGCGACCTTATTCGGCGTTGGACGTTAGGCGTTGAGCGTTCGACGTTTCTAGTTTGTATGCCCGAAAAACATGATACCGCCCTTCTCATCGTCGGCCACGGCTCGACCGTGAATCCAGATTCGAGCGCGCCGAGCCTGGCGCATGCGGCGGAGATTCGGAGTCGCAATCTTTTCGCGGAAGTGGCGTGTTGCTTTTGGAAGGAGGAGCCGAGCATGCGCGATGCGCTGTTTCTTTTCGATGCGCCCACGATCAAGGAAGTTTACGTGGTGCCGAATTTTATCAGCGAAGGCTACTTCACGCAGACGGTGATCCCGCGGGAACTGGAGCTGAGCGGGCCGGTGACGGAACGGGTGACGGGACAGGTTTGGAAATATTGCGAGCCGGTCGGGAACCATCCGGCAATGACCGAGCTGCTCTTGCGGCGCGCGCGCGAAGTGGCGCCGGGCGTGCCGGAAAGCGAGACCAGTCTTCTTATTGTCGGCCATGGCACGAGCCTGAACGACAACAGCGCGGTGGCGGCGAAACGCGAGGTGGAAAACATTCAGCGACTGAATCGTTATGCGGCCGTGCTGAATGTCTATATGGAGGAAGCGCCGCTCGTTGCGGACTGGGCGAAGCTCACAAATACTCCGCACGTGGTGGTGGTGCCGTTCTTTATTTCCGATGGGTTGCATAGCTACGAGGACATCCCCGTGCTGCTCGGAATCGCGACGGCGGCAGCTCCGGGCTCGGCCAGCGAATCACTCAACGCCGCGGGAATTTTTCGGCGCAATCCGCACCGGCTGCATGATCGCGATCTGTATTACGGCAGCGCGCTCGGGACTGAGGCGCGCTTTGCCGATATCCTGGTCGAACAGGCGCAGGCGTTTAATCGTAATCCGGCCTCGCGCCCGGAAGCTTTTGCACGAGGGTTAGTCGCTTGAAAGAACCGGCCACGATCGAAATGCTGCAGGAGCTGGGCGCGTTTATCCTCGCCGGGGCGAAGGGCGAGTCGGACGTGAAGCGCATGGTGGAGATGATCCGCAGCGCGCGCGGCTTACCGCTGGGTGGGCGTTTACAAATTAACGCGTGGCGACCTGGTCATTGTGGCGGGGACGGGCGATGACCCGCCATGTTACCGGCAATTTCCCGCGACGCAGGGTTTGTGCGGCGCGGCGGTGGAAGTCGCGCGAGACGATCGTGGTGCACGATGTGCGGAAGGACGTGCGTTATCTGCCGACGTTTGGGACGACGCTCTCGGAGATCGTGGTGCCGATCCTCAGTAAAACGGAACGGGTCGTGGGCGTGATTGCGGCGGAGAGCGAAAAACTGAAAGCGTTCTCCAGCGAAGACCGAGGAAGTGCTCGAGCGCGTGGCGATGTTGATGGGGCGCGCTTTCAAATGAACCCAGCGACGGGAGACGGCTCCCGACGCGATTTTTCAATGGCGGAACGCGGGGACCTGCTCCCACGTCGGATCGGCCAGATACTGATCTCGCGCAGGCGGCAGGGTTTGAACTGCGGCATCGGGACGACGAAGGCCGCGAGGATCTTTCCGATTCGCCGGATGCAGCTGCGGCGATGGAAATCGCGCGCTTCGATGACGAAGGGAAGTATCGCCCGCTGAAGACGGCTCCGAATTTGCGGCACGGCTGGCGGCTGCTGCTGCGCGACGCGGACGAGGTGCGCCAGGCGATCGATTTTTTTTATCCAGGGCGCATTGCAGTCTGGCTGGCGTATACGGAGGGCCGGCTGAATTGCACGTCGTTGCGCGCCACGCTGGAACGGCAGACGGGGATGTATCGCGTCAGCGGCGCGGCTCACGGGCGAGCAAGCGGACGAGACTAGTGGCTGGGTTTTGCCAATCGGCGAGCGGCTGTCTGCGGACGATTCTCTGGCGCTACGATGAGAGCGGCGCGCCGGCTTCGAGCATGTTGCCGGCAGAGAAGTTCGATCCAGCGCATGATCAATCCGGACGCGGCGAGCGCACGCTGCCGCTGTTATGTCAGGAAGCGTGCAATCTCTTGTAGCCGAGGCGCGTGAAGTGGTGAAGCGCGCGCAGGCCACCGCGCCAGAGGAATGATCGTCCGTGCGCGGGCGGTGGTGACGATGGCGGGAGCGCCGTTGGAGAACGGCGCGATCGTGATCGAAGGCGGCAGAATCACGGAGGTGGGGCTGTGGTCGGAGATCGCAGCACGGGGCGGGGGCGAGGTGGTCGACCTGGGCGAGTGCGTGTTGCTCCCGGGTCTGATCAACGCGCATTGCCATCTCGATTACACCCTGCTGCGGGGCGCATTGCCGCCGCCTGCGTCGTTCACTGCGTGGATCAAATCGATCAACGCGCAGAAGGCCAGCCTCGCGCCGGATGATTACGTGCGCTCGATCGAAGCAGGCCTGGCGGAAGCAGCGCGCTTCGGCACGAGCACAATCGCGAATCTGGAAGCGTTTCCGGAGTTGATCGAGCGCGTAGCGGAAGTCGCCGCTGCGGACGTGGTGGTTTGCGGAGTTGATCGACGTCCGCGCGGCGGTGTCGGTGCAGCGACGACCCTGGGGAAGCTCGAAACGCGCAGGGGCGACGGGGGGTCTGGGTGGAGTCGGCTTGGCTCCGCACGCGCCATTCACCGCTTCTTCGCCAATTATATTCGGAGGCCGCGGCGCTGGCGAAGGAGCTGTCGATCCCGGCGACGACGCATCTGGCGGAGTCAGCGGAGGAGATGGAAATGTTTCGCGACGGGCGCGGGCCGTTGTTCGATTTCCTGAAGACGATCGGGCGGCCGATGGATGATTGCGGCTCGTCGACCCCGCTCGGGCTTCTTGTTGAAAAACGGCGTATTGGATGAGCGTTGGATCGTGACGCATCTGAATGAACTGCGCGCGGAGGATTTCGAGTTGCTGCGGCGCGCGCCTCGTTTCCACGTGGCCCATTGCCCGCGCAGCCACGCGTATTTTGATCACGCGCCGTTTGCTTTAGAGAAATTGCGCGCGCTGGGTTTTAACATCGCGCTCGGGACCGATAGCCTGGCCAGCAATCCCGATCTGAGTCTGTTCGCAGAAATGCGGCACCTCCAGAAACAGAAGCCAGCGTTGAGTGCTCTGGAAATTCTGGCGATGGCGACGTTGAACGGAGCGGCCGCGCTCGGACAGGCTGGCACACTCGGGCCAGCTGCGTGCGGGCTACTGCGGCGGATTTGGTCGCGGTGCCGTTCGGTGGCGGAATTGGCGACGGTGGTGGAGCAAATCCTCGCGTTCGACGGTTCGGTGCCGTGGCTGATGGTGGCCGGGCGCTGGATACGGCGAGCTAACGAGTGATTCTCGTTTCTGCTTCCTTTTTCTCAATTCTGCAATATTCTCCGCCCTGCGAATATGGCGAAGATCATAATCATCGACGACGAACCGGCCATGGTGGAGGTGATCGTCACACTCTGCCGGGAAAAAGGGCATCAAGTTTTCCCGTTTAACTCCGCCACGAAGGCGATTGATCAACTCGACACGATCGCGCCGCACGTGGTCATCGCCGACATCAAGATGGAGACGATGACCGGCTTCGATGTGCTGCGGCACGTGCGCGAGCATCATCGGCAGACGGCGGTCATTCTCATTACGGCCTATGCCTCAGTGGAGACGGCGGTCGAGGCGATGAAGATGGGCGCCTACGATTACGTGACGAAGCCGTTCAAGATCGACGAGCTGCAGATGACGGTGCAGCGGGCGCTGGATTATCAAGCGGCGCTGCGGGAAAACGTTTATCTGCGGAAGGAACTGAAGAACCGCTATCGCTTCGAAAACATCATCGGGACGAGCCGGCCGATGCAGCTGGTTTACAATCTCATCAACAAAGTTGCCGACACCGACAGCACGGTTCTGATCCAAGGCGAAAGCGGGACGGGGAAGGAACTGGTCGCGCGCGGTCTGCATTTCAATAGCAACCGTCAGCATCAGCCGTTCATCGCGATCAATTGCAGCGCGCTGCCGGAGAATCTGCTCGAGTCGGAATTGTTCGGGCACAAGAAAGGCGCTTTCACAGGCGCGGTCGCGGATAAGCGCGGCCTTTTTGAAGAGGCGAATTTGGGAACGATCTTTCTCGATGAAGTGAACTCGATGGCGACGTCGTTGCAGACAAAATTACTGCGCGTGCTCCAGGAGCGCGAGGTGCGGCGGGTGGGCGACAACAAAAGCTCGCCGGTGAATGTGCGCGTGGTCGGCGCGACGAACGAACCGCTTCAGCCGAAGATGAAGGACGGCACCTTCCGCGAGGATCTTTACTACCGGCTGGCGGTTATCCCGGTGGAGATTCCGCCGCTGCGCGATCGCCTGGAGGATGTGCCGTTGTTGGTGAATCACTTTCTGCAAAAACAGGCGAGCGCGGCCGGTGGCGAGCCGAAGAAGATCGACGCCCAGGCGGTGGAGATTCTTTGCCACTACGACTACCCGGGAAATGTGCGCGAGCTGGAGAATGCGATCGAACGCGCTTGCGCGCTGTGTGACGAGGAAATGATCCTGCCGAGCGATCTTCCGCCGCAAATCGTGGCGCACGCTCGCGGCGAAAAAGGCGAGCAAGAAACCCCAAACATGCCCGTCGGTCAGACCTTGGATGAATTTATCCAACAGCAGGAACGCCATTATATCGAGGCGACCTTGGAGCACTGCGAAGGTTCGCGTGAAAAAGCGGCCAGCATGCTCGGCATCAGCATGGCCACGCTCTACCGCAAAGTGGAGCCGAAGGGCAAAAAGTAGGGCGCGGGAAGCGCCCGCGATTCAGGCTCCCGCGCGGTGTTACCCGCGCTTCGTGTAAATCTTCATCTGCTCGGCGTCCTTCTGGATTTCATCCAGGCGGAGCAGCGTCGCGGCCTGTTTTTTCAGGATCTCGTCGTTAGCGCGCTTGAGATCCTGCAGCGCTTTTACGGCAACGCTGAGCGCGTCGTTGTTTGCCGCAGTAGCGGCGGGATTCTGGGGCGCGCTTATCGCAGTCGGAGCGGTCGCGGCTGGGACTACAATAGGTGCAGCAGTTTGCGCGAAGGCGAGCTGCGCCGTGAGGGCAGCGGCGAAAAGAAGCGAAGCGAGTTTTGCGTTCATACGATTAGTGGCCCGAACGGCTCGAGTAGATGCGCGCCACGCGGACGGCTTCCCCAACCACTGCGACCTTCTCTTCAATTTTCGATTGATTGGTGGCGATGGTCGCTTGCTGGGTTTGCACTTCTTTGACCAAGGCGAGGAGTTGCTGTGCCTCGGATGAAATCGGCTCGGCGGTATGTGCGGTGACAAGGCCGTTTAGGAACAGGCAGGCAAGGAGGAAGGTTTTTTTCATGCAGGAAAACCGATTGATGTGATGGATTAAAGCAAGACGCATTCCGCGCTTTCGGGTCCCTGCATCCGCCTGCGCCGTTGACACGTGCGGCGCGGGAATTGCTTGTGAAGGCCACTTTCACTGCCTACCATCATCCATCATGGCTGGACCTGGGATGCATCAATCGCAGAACCTTTCGCTGCAACAGGTTCTCGCGCCCCAACTTCAGCAGAGTCTCCTCATCCTCCAGGCGCCGCTGCTCGAACTGCGCAATTTGGTCCAGCAGGAGATGGAGACCAATCCGGTCCTGGAAGAGCTCGCCACGGAAATCGGTTCGGACGAAGGCGAAGAGCCGAAGAGCGAGACGGCGGATCAGGAGTTCAAGGAAGAGTTCGATCAGTTAGCGAAGCTCGATGATGAGTGGCGCGATTACATGGCGCAATCGGGCAGCTACAGCGCGCGCTCCCAGGACGAAGATGAGAAGCGGCAATTCTTCTTTGATTCCATCGCCACCCAGGAAACGCTCCAGCAGCACCTGATGGGGCAGCTCAACCAGACCGCCCTCAACACCGACGATCGCAAGACAGCCGAGGTCATCATCGGGAACATCGACGACAGCGGCTTCCTCCAATCCTCGCCGGAAGACATGTCGATGAACACCGGCATCGCGCAGGAAGAGTTCGAGCACATGCTCACGTTGGTCCAGAGCTTTTATCCGCCGGGCGTGGGCGCGCGCGATTTGCGCGAATGTTTGCTCATCCAGCTGAAGCGCGACGGCAAGCAGAGCAGCCTCGAATATAAAATCATCAGCGATCACATGATCGATCTGGGCAAGCGCCGCTTCCCCGAGATCGCGCGCAAGATGGGCCTGAGCGCCGAGCAGGTGCAAAAGTGCGCCAATAACATCGCGCAACTCGACCCGCGGCCTGGCCAGATTTTCGCCGAGTCGCCGCAGAATTACGTCCTGCCCGATGTGACGGTGGAGAAGATCGACGGCGAATATCAGATCATCCTGAACGGCGAACAAATTCCGCACCTCCGCATCAGCAATACCTACAAAGACATCATGTCGCAGGACGGAAACGGGAGCGAAGTGAAGGATTACATCCGCGACAAAATCCGGAGCGGGAAGTTCCTCATCAAATCCATCCACCAGCGCCAGCAGACCATCTCGAACATCGCGCACGAGATCGTGAAACGGCAGCGCGAGTTTCTCGACCAGGGCAGCGCGCACCTGAAACCGATGACGATGGTGCAAATCGCCGACATCGTGGGCGTGCACGAGACGACCGTCAGTCGCGCCATCTCGGGCAAATACATGTCCACGCCGCAGGGCGTCTACGAGATGAAATATTTCTTCACTCCGGGCTACCAGACCGCGAGCGGCGAAGCGATGAGCAACACGAGCGTGAAAGAAGCCATCCAGGATCTGGTCAAAAACGAGAGCGGCAGCGCGCCCTTGAGCGACAAAGAAATCGTCGAAATCCTGAGCGAGCGCGGGATCCCAATCGCCCGCCGCACCGTAGCGAAATATCGGACCGAGCTGAATATCCTGCCGTCGAACATGCGGCGGAAATATTAAGAAATTTTTTGGCGGACCTTTAGCTTCCAATCGCCTTTATGAAAGGTGAATCCCGTTCCCTGTGTTTGCGCGACAACTCGAGCAGCACCTCGCGAGAACAGTCAGACATAACGTGAGATTCCGCCGCGCGAGTTGGGCAACAGATTGCGGTGCCCGGGCTTGTTGCCTGCCATGATCCGTCCCTATCTTTCCGCCGCAGCGGATCGCTATTGCCGGATCTTTCCGCCTTCATTCGGTGGCCCACAGGCTCTGATGACGCGGGCTGCGCTCGACTCGTTAGCCTTGTCGATGCTTCGGCAACCTGATCAATCGCCGATTCCAATTCCATTGTTGATCGGACATCCGCCGCCCCCGGTCGCGGTGACATACTTCGGGCAATTCGTGGATCACGATCTGACGGGCGACGCTACGCCGCTGCGGGAGGCCGGCAGTTGCGAGCCATCCCATGTCACTAACCATCGCACCCCGTGGCTCGACCTTGACCATCTCTACGGCGACGGGCCCGGTTCTTTACGGCACGGCCATCTCTACGCGTCCGATGGCGCGTCCTTCCGTCTGGGCTATTCGCCTTTTGGCGGCGAGCCCTTTGACGTTCCTTGTCTGGCCGATGGTGCACCTGCGCTCGTCGAGGAGCGCAATGGCGAAAACCTCATCGTGCGCCAGGTCCACGCCATGTTTCTTAAGCTGCACAATCGCGCCGTGGATGCATTGCCGATCGCGCTTCCGCCCGCGGAGCGGTTTGACCGAGCGCGGGACCGGGTGCGCTGGCAGTATCAATGGCTCGTCCGGAACTGGTTCCTCAAAGAAGTGTGCGACCCGCTTGTTTACGAGGCGGTTGTGGTCAATGGGCAGCGCTTGATCGATTGGCAACAGGATGGGTTTTCCATCCCGGTCGAGTTTGCGGTCGGCGCCATGCGCTTCGGACACAGCATGGTTCGTGATGGTTATACCTTGAACAATCTGCCAGCCGAAGGAGGCGGCAGTGGGTTCGTCCCGCTCGGAGATCTTTTCGGGCTCAGTCATATCGGCCTGCTGCCTCCGCGGTTGAAGGTTGACTGGGCGCTTCTCTCCCGGCGTGGGGCGATGGCGATCGACACCGCGATGGTGGCGCCTCTTTTTCAGCTCCCGGACGACCACCTGGATTTGTATGTGCGCGGTCCGATTCCGCATCCGCCGCGCAGCCTCGCGCTCCGGACTTTGCTGCGCGGTGCCGCTATGCATTTGCCGACCGGCCAACAGATTCGGCAGGCATTTAAGATAGCGCGGCCGATTTCCCCCACGTCTCCGTTATACAAGGAAGACCCCTGGCAACACCTCGGCCGGGTCAATCTCACCGGGGACACACCACTTTGGTATTACGTCCTGATTGAGGCGCAACTGGATCGCCACGGGTGTGGCTTAGGAGAGGTCGGAAGCCGGCTCGTGGCGGAAGTGATTGAAGGTTCGCTGGAAATGGACGCGGGGTCGTATGTCAGGAGGCAGCCTCGGGGCTGGGAACCGCCGCCATGGGAAACCCCGCGTGGCATCCAAGTAAAGATCGGAACGCTCCTCGACCTCGCGCGCGTTACGGGTCTGGCCGATTAGGCGAGGACGTCGAGGCCGGCGGGCCGCGGACGAATTACGGTTTCCAAGGCGGCCATGCTGCCGTCCAAATCTCCGTCGCGTCGCTAGGAATGGGCTGGCCGGCCGGCGGAAGGATGAGCACGGCCAGGTTGTCGCGCTCCGCGGCGTCGGAGTTGTAGATTCTGAACTTCACGACCGCCGGGATTGGCACATAGCGGCCGTCATTCGGCGGTTGATCGGGGAGTGGTTTATTCTCCAGGTAGAACTCTCCCACGCTCGCGAACTGTTCCTTGGCGTAGTCGTCGTCGTTGCAGCAGCGCACCTTTATCGCTGCGTTTTCCGGTGCGTTCATGAATTTGGCGAAGAGGAATGTGGCCTCGCGTCGGTGTTCGATATCGTCCCAACTTCTCATTTTTTTGCCGTCCTGGTTTTGTTTGTTTCAGTAACCGATGATGCCTGTCGGCGTGATTGCATCGCCTGGACCCTTTGCCGCATCTGTTCTTTCAACTCGATGAAATGAGGTGATTCGCGCAGCGGATCGAAACGCGGATCGGCGTCGACCGAATAATTGTTGATCCAACCCGCGGCGACGGCCCGAGACAAGGAGGCGACGGCTGCGTCCCGGTCTCCGAGCGCGGCTTGGGTTGCGGCGAGGCTGTAATGAAACTGCGGATTGTCGGGCGCGGTGGTGACGTCCCCTTCGTCAGCCGCGAGCGCTTCGGCGAGCAAAGCTTTTCCAGCCTCCTGGTCGCCCGATTGGCTGAGCAGGAATCCGAGCGCAGAGGAGAAACGGATGGAGCCATAAAAGTCGAGCCCACCGCTTCGACTGGTCGCGAGGGCGCTGCGGTAGAGCGCCTCCGCAGCCGCAAAGTCGCGGCTGAAAAATTCGATCATCGCCGCCATGGTGAGCGCCTCTGGATTGGTGGGAAAGGCCGCCCGAGCACGGGCGCATTCTGCTCGCGCCTTGGCGAAATCGCCTTGGACGAGCGCGATTCGGCTCAGCCCCAAATCGCCGACGGGAAGATCTGGACGAAAAATTGCCGCGTCGCGGTAAGCTTTTTCGGCGGCGGGAAATTCGCCTAGCGTGACGAGAACATCGCCCAGGTTATCAGCGTAAATCGGCCGTGTCTCTCGCTGCATCGCGCCTTCCAGCCACCAGAGAGCGAGATCGGGCCGGCCGATCAACGCGTAGCTATTGCCGAGGAGCGCGGCCGTGCGCGCATTCCCTGGCTCCAGTTCGTTGGCCGTGAGGTAGGAATCAATCGAAGCGCGAATGAGGCCTTGCCGTTGGAAGACACCGGCGCGGGCGCGATGGGCATCGGGCAGGAGCGGCGCGATTTCTACCGCGCGTTGCGCCGCTGCTGCCGCTTCGGTGAGGGCCTTGCCATCGGGATCGAGAATCGCGCGCAACTGGCAGGCATTGGCAAACAAGGCGTAAGCTTGCGCGTAGTGCGGATCGAGATCGAACGCCTTCCGCACCGAAGCGATGGCGCGCTCCAGGTCTGGCATGTTGAAACGGAAGAAAAGTTCCTTGCCGCGCTCATAGTAGCTGCGCGCTTCGGGCGAGCTGGTGCCTCCAGGTTCCGGGTTCTCGGGGACGCGGTCGCCTGCCTGCACCCACGCCGCCACCTGCGTCGCCATTTGCGGAGAAATTTCCTTGATCGACTCGCCGTCGTGGAGGGCCGTTTGCAGAATCGCGCCGCTCTTGTTGTCGATCAGGTAAAGCGTGAGCCGATATTTGCCGGAGCGCTCGCGGACGCTGCCGGTGATGATAAGCCGTGCTTGCGTATCGGTGCCAACGCCCTTCCACTCGGCGGGGCTCGAAAAGTAATTCGGTTCGTTCGCCGTGGCCGGGAACGGCCGCAGATAGACGCCGCTGGTGCTGGAAAGGTGCGGCGCCAGCGTGGCGGTGACCGATTGGGCGAGAGTGGAGTCCCGCGAGAGAGCGTCGAGATCTTCGAACGGCGCGATGGTGACGCTGTGGCGCGCGATTTCCGCCTGGCGGACGATCGCGTCCGAACGGGAGCTGGACACCCAGCCGATGATGCCCAGCGCGGCCAGGACCACGCACAAGGCGATGCTGGCTGCGAGGCGCGGCGTGCGCCTGGCCCAACGCCACGCCTGCACGGGTGGCGACACGGGGCGAGCAATGATCGGCCGTCCGCCCAGCCAACTTTCCAAGTCATTCGCCAGATCCGCGGCGGAGCGGTAACGCGCCGGCGCCTCGCGTTCCAGGCACTTGGCGCAGATCGTTTCCAAATCGCGGTCTACTTTCGGGACTAACGAACGCAGCCTGGGGGCGGTTTTCTCGCTGGCCTGGCGAATGACGGCGATGGCGTGTTCGCCGAGGAAAGGCGGCCGGCCGGTAAGGAGATCGAAGAGGATCGCGCCCAGGCTGTAAATATCCGCCGCTGGCGTGAGCGCGGCGGCCGGGCCTTCCGCTTGTTCGGGCGCAATGAAGCCGGGCGTGCCGTAGATGGCGAGGCTGCGTGTCAGGTCGCTATTGGTGTCGATCCATTTCGCGAGGCCGAAGTCCGTCACCATGGGTTCGCTGCGCGCATCGAGGAGGATGTTCCCCGGCTTGAGATCGCGATGCAGAATTCCTTCGCGATGGGCGAAGGCGACAGCGCGCGCGACCTTGGCCAGCAGGCGCACGCATTCGCGCGGATCCGCACTGAGGGCGGAAGCGGCCTGCTGCAGGCTGCCGCCGGTCGCATACTTCATGGTAAAGAAGGGGAGCCCGTCGGCTTCGCCTACTTCATGGATGGGCAGGATATTCGGGTGATCGAGGCTGGCCGCTGCCTCGGCTTCGCGGCGGAAACGCTCCAGGGTTTCGCGGGAATCGCCGTGATAGCTAAGGATGCGCTTCAGCGCCACGATCCGCTTCGAGTGGCGTTGGCGGGCACGATAAATCACGCCCATTCCGCCGCGCCCGATCTCTTCCAGGATCTGGTAATTGCCCAGCCGCCAATCGGTATCGCGGACTTCGACTTCGTCCAGCACGTCATCGAAATCTTCGAGGTCGGCCTCGTCCGCTTCCTCCAGCCCAGTGCGAAGCAAACAGCTGACACACGACCCGCGGCTGATGCGCGCTTCCGCTCCGCAAACGGAGCACGGCGCGAGATATGGCGTGACGTTGGCGATGGAATCGGAAAGTGCGGGAATATTCATAGCGTTAGGCCGAACCAGCCGCCAGGGCGGCGCACAGGGAACGAATGTCATCCTCCACGTCCGCCGCGTTCTCGACCGTGTGCGCCACTTCCTCGCGCAGGAGCGCGCGGTAGCGCAGGCGCATGCGGTGCAGGAGGTGTTTCACAGCCGTCTCGGCCCCGCCCAGGCCAGCCGAGAGCGATGCGTAGGAAATCTCCTCCCGCTCCTCCGCGAGGACGGCACTGAGGGCATCGAACACGCCACAGGCGCCCACGGGCTTTGCATTCCTTGCGCAACCGCGCCATGGCCTGTTCCCCGGCGACAGAGGTAGGCGAAAATGGGGTGCCAATAGAGTGCACACCGCTCCGCCAGGCCGGCGCGCGCGGCTTCTTCGGAACCAGCACTGTCCGGCAGCACCACCCTCCGCCGCTTAGTCGTAAAACGGTTGGGATCGCGGCCCCCGGTCGCGACATTGTCCTCCACGATAATTGAGGGTGCTGGCGGGTCATAATTTCCTCAAGATCCAAGTTCTCGGAAATCCGGCCGCCGCGCGCTGGGGAGCGAGCGCATGGCGCAGAGGAAGCTTTTCGAGCGCCGGCGGAAGTTGCGCACGGCCAAGAAGCGCTGGTTCGCGGCGGCGGGAGCTGCCGGTCGCAAGGCGGAGAGCAAAAAGAGCTGGGTGAGTTTTGTTTTCAATTTCAATCGGAGTGTTGAGCGCGAGGCGTGGGCCCATCACACTGTCCAAGAATTACTAAGGAAAATGCGGGACGAAGTTCCCGGGATTTTCAAAAAAACTTCGATTAGCGCAAAAAAAGTGCTGACGAGTCCCCGATGGGCGGCCGGAGGGTCAGCCGGTCTGCTACTTGTCCGACAGCTCCGTGATGCCGGTCCAATCGTCGGGCAAAGTCGTCTCCTTCCAGCGCCGCGATCTTGCGGAGATAGAACTCAGCCGGGCCGTCCTTGCCGTTCCGTTGTTGGCGCGTGACCTCCATCTTTTCGCGCGCCCGTGCCAGGTTGCCGGCTCGGAAGCAAGTCAGCCCCTCCTCGAAGGGTTCGATAAAATCCCAGTCCGCCATTGCGTGCCCGCCAGCGGCAGAGCAGCTCGTGGATGACGACGCTCTGCGTCTTCCCCGCGACCCGGAATTCGCCGAGGCGCCGGGTGACGAATTTGTCCCCGATCTGCGTCCGCACCGCGTCGGAGATCAGCGCCTGGGTGCTCAGATATTTGTTCAAGGATTCGAGGCGCGAGGCGAAGTTCACCGCGTCGCCGATCATGGTGTAATCGAAGCGGAAGGCGGAGCCGAGATTGCCGGCCAGGACCTTGCCGCTGTGGACGCCGATGCGGGTGCGGAGAGTTTTGCCGCGCACTTCGAGCTCGCTCAAGCCCGCGCAGATCGCAGGCGGTTTCGGTGGCGCGGAGGGCGTGCTCCGGGTCATCGATCGGCGCGCCCCAGGCGGCGAAGACGGCGTCGCCGATGTATTTGATGATGGTGCCCTTGTTTTCCAGAATGCACTTCGTGGTCTGGGTGAAATAAGAGGTCAAAATCTCCGAGACCTCCTTCGGGTCGAGCTTTTCCGAGACGGTGGTGAAGTTTTCCAAGTCGGTAAAAATGACGCTGACCTCGACGAGTTTTCCGCCCGGGCGCAGATCGAAATCGGAATCGGAAATCCGATCCGCCATGGCGGGCGAGAGATAAAAGCCGAACGCTTTGCGCAGCTCTTTCCGGCGGCGTTCTTCGAGCACGTATTGCGCGCCGACCGCCCAAACGAAAGCCACCGGCAACTGGACCGCGGAAGGGATGAGCCAGGCGAACCAGATCCGATCGTTCCAAACCAGAGCGCAGGCGCCGCAGAGGATGCCGAGCGCCCACCACCGTGGCGACGGCAGCGGCCAGGGCGGGCCGGAAGAAGCCGAGCGCGCCGGCCGACACACCGACGAAGAGAACGAGCGCCAGCTCCCAATTCCGCGGCATGCGTTGCAGCCACTCGTTATGCAGGAGGTTGAGCAAAATGTTGGCGTGCACCTCCAGCCCGGGGCATGGACGCGGATCGGACCGCTCGCCACCGGCTGATGCGGCCAATGCGGGTGTAGGGCGTGGCGAACTCGTCCATGACGGTCCCGATGTAACCCGCCGCGGAGCGCGCGCCGATGAAGACGATCTTGTTCGCGAAGTATCCCGGCGGAACGCCGCCGGGCTGCAGCGCCTGCGCGATGTTGACGGACGAAAACGTGTTGCGCGGTCCGTAGTAGTTAATCCAAAAAGTGCCGAGCGTTTCCCGAGCCTTGCTGCGTGATTGGCGCGCCGAGGAGTTCGGCGGCCTTCCAGGTGGCGCTGGGCACGTTGCTCGTGCCGAAGAAAATCCGGCGCACGCCGTGCCCGGGATCGATCGGCTTGAAGGTGAGCACGCCGTAGCCCGCGGCCGGTTTGCGCAGGAGTTTGATCGGAGGATAGACGCGCCCCTGTTGCACCTGTCCCGAGGCTTGCGCGTCATCGAAGAGGGCGCCGAGGACGACGCGGCCGTTGCGTTCAATGGCGGCGGCGAATTCCGTATCGGCCGCGGGATCGGGGCCGTCGCCGTCGAAGACGATATCGTAAAAGACGAGGCGCGGATTTTCCTGCGTGATGCGATCGAGCAGGCGCGCGTGCAGGCTGCGGCTCCAGGTGGCATCGAGCGGCTGGTCGAGTTGCTTGGCCGAGACGTCGTCGAGATAAACGAGCACGGCTTCCTGCGTGCTGAGAGTGGAGCGCCAGAGAAACGGCAGATCGTAGCTCAGGCGCGCCAGCCCATCGGCGAAGGAGTAACGCAGGCAGGCCAGGCCGAGGAGGGTGGCGAAGAAACTGCCGGTGAGAACCGCCAGGGCGCGCGTAAAATATTTATGCTCGCGAAGGCGCATGAGAGCGGCGCGGGAGCCGCGTCAAAAATTGAACCGGAGGCGCGCGAAGATGGTGCGCTCGCGCGGCAGTTCATTGTAGAGATTCAGCGGGTTCAGTCTGGTAATCCTGATCGCTCAGGTTGAGGAAGCCGAGGGTGATCTCGCCGAAGTTCCGCCGAAAACGAAAGCCGGCGTAGGCGTTGATCTGGACCAGCTCGTCGCCCGGAGTGTCGGGGGTGTAGCCGACGTTGCTTTGCTGGAGCCAATTGCCTTCCACGCGCGCGAAGAAACCGGAGGGATGGTTGTAGAGGACGAAGAGCTGCCCCTCGTGCAGCGTCGCCTGCTCGCGGCTTTCGGCCAGCGCGGCGAGCAGCGGCCGCGGCAGTTCGCGGAAGCTGGTGGTGAGATCGGAATGCGTCACCTGATAGCGCGCGCCGAGCGACCATTCCTCGCCTAACAACTGGTTGAAAGTGAAGATGAGGCTCTTCTCTTCGTAATCGAGCGCCTGCGCGACCGAGCCGGCCACGATCGGCGGCCGGATCGCGCCCGCCACCGTGGTGGCGTCGAAGGAGCCGATGCGCCGATCCACTTCGGAACGCAGGAGGCTGCCTTGCACGGCGACGTAAGTGCCGGTGCGGAATTTGTTTTCCACGAGGAGGCCGGCGGTTTCGTAGGTGGGCGCGCTGACCGAGCCGACGGTCGATTCCGAGATGATGCTGCGAAATACTTGATTGAAGCCGGCGACCTGATTGGGCTCGAGCTGCACGCTTTCGTCGAAGCTCACGCCCGCCGAGCGCGCGCGCGTAGGCGCCGCGGACGACGAACTTGCCGAACGGATTCCAGATCACGCCCGCCTT
Source organism: uncultured Verrucomicrobiae bacterium (assembly GCA_963788065.1). GTDB lineage: Bacteria > Verrucomicrobiota > Verrucomicrobiia > Chthoniobacterales > UBA10450 > JACCTI01. Next base: position 83,246 of record CAWBFF010000008.1, on the reverse strand, counting down.
GGGCGACAGGCGCGAGCGCGAGCTTTGCGTATCGAGCAACGGCGGGTTGCGATGGTTCTCCGGGAAATTGAGGTGATCGTAGGTGAGGCCGGCGGTGAGGGAGAGGCCGCGGATCGGGCGGAAGGTGTCGTAGGCGTAAACGCTTTGCCGGTCGAAATCGGTCGAGAAATTCTGCAGCGCGGCCGGGTTGTTGAAAAAGACGGCGGCGAACCCGGGCGGGTTATCGATCCGAGCGCTGGTCTCGAATTCGCCCGACTGAAAGCGCGCGCCGGCGACGAGCGTGTTGCGCTCCGTCTCCCAGATCTGATTCAGCTCGCCGGTGTAAGTGGTGAACTCGCTGTGATAGCGCAGATCGAGCGGAAGCAGAAACGCGTTCGTGATCGCGCCCGCCGCGTTGCGCGTGAAAATGAGCGAGCGGCTCACGTTCGGCCGGAAGCCGGTGCGGAGATATTCGGTCACGTCGGCCGCGCGATTCAGATCGGAGAACGTGATCTCATCCGAGAGCCGGCCGGCGAGGAGGAGCGTCTGCAAGCCCGGCGCCCACTCGTGCCGGAAGCCGGCGAGGATGATGGCCGGCTGTTGCAGCTCGCGGAAGTGCACGCCCGGCGAGAAGGCATCCTGATCGTAGCGCTGGAGGAGATCGCCCTGGCGCACGTCCTGATATTTCGTTTGCAGGAAGAGGACATCGCGCGGCGTGATTTGGAATTTCAACTGCCCGTAGGTTTCCGAGCGCGTGATCTCGTTGTTCGGCCGCTTCCCGTTGTCGTAATAATAATCGGTGTCGACCGAGAAGCTGAAATTGCCGAACGTGCCGTAGATGCGATGCGACCTCCTGCACTTCCGTGCCGCTCGTGTAGGACGTGCTCGAACTGCCGCCGAAGCCGTCGGACTCGAAGAGCTTCGAGTATTCCTGCTCGGAAACGAATTGCGAGAGCGGCCCGCCGCCGACCGGCGAGAGCAGATTCGAGAGCAACAACTCGTTAAACCAGGGCGTCTCGAAGCGCAGATTGATCCGCTTCGGATCGCGCAGCGCGTTGTAGCTGTTGGCGAGGAAGAGGTGCGCGGAGGCGTTCGAGTAATCGGCCTCCACCGCGCGCGTCGCCTCGCGCACGCTCAGGTCGTCCATCCCCGCCGCCTGATAGATCGCGGCGAGGTTGGCGCCGCGCACCGCCTTGATCCTGGTCGAGCAAAAACTGCGAACGAAAGACGCGCCGGTTGTCGTTCAACTCGATCGATTTTTCGAGATCGCGCATACCGCGATTGATGCTGGTTGTTCTGCTTGTTCTCGATCGCGGAATAGAGCCACGGCGTCGGATCTTTCGGATCGAGTTCCTTGGCGCGATCGAGTTCCTGATACGTCTTGCGCGCGTTGCCGACGTTGCTGAACGCCTTCCCGAGGTAGCTATGGAAGATCGAGCGATTCGGCTCGAGCGCGGCCGCGGTTTGGAGATCGCGCCGTCCTTGCTTCCGCCTCGCCGCGGCGGATGTAACAAAGACCGCGGCCCAGCCAGGCGTTGCCGAGCGCGCTATCGATCCCCATCGCGGTTTCGAAGGAGGCCTGCGCCTCCTTGATTCGATTTTCCGCCGCGAGGAGGAAGCCTTGCAGCGCGTGCGCCGCGGGATTGCGCGGCGACAACTGCAGGCCGCGCTCCATCGCGGCCAGCGCCTGCGGCACGCGGCCGAAACTGAATTGCAACTCCGCCACGCGCGTCCAGGCGAAGCCGAACGAGGGATCGATCTCCGCCGCCTTCTGCGCCGCTTCGAGCGCGCCGTTCAGATCGGCTTTCGATTGCCGGTAATAAGATTCCGCCACCCAACCGGTCGCGGTCTCCGGGAGCGCTTCGCTCTCGCGATCGCCGAGCGTGACGGCCGCGATCAGCGTGAGCAGCGCCTCGCGCCCCGGCGTCCCGGAAGATGCCGCGCGCAGCAACGGGCGGGCCTTGTCCACCTGCCCGACCGCGAGCAGGAGACTGGCGCGATAAACTTTGCCCGCACTGGAAAGGCCGGAGCGTCGTCCCGGAAAAACTACGCAGCGCCGCGAGCAAATCGCCCTGCTCATACGCGCCGAGCGAACCGCCCCAGGCGTCGCGTTCGCGCGACGAAAACCCCATCTCCTTCAAATCGAGCACGCCCGGATAATAGAGGCACCACTGGATGACATTGATCGCGTTCAGGACCGACGTCTTGCGCGGCGCGCCGCCCGGTTCCACCTCCGCCGCTTCCCCACCCTGCACGCGGACCGAGCCCTGCGCCGTTCGAAAGTTCCAGCTCGCCGTCGAGCATGACGAAGCTGGTCTTCCCGCCGGCGGCGACGCGAACCACAAACTCCGTCCCGCGGATGGCTCCGTTCGCCGCGGGCGTTTGCACCTGCACCTCGCGCGTTTGTTCCCGGCTGAAGAAATACGCGGCGCCCTGCTTTACATTCAGTGTCGGTTTGCCCGCCGCTTCGCGTGGCGGAAGGATTTCCGTCTCCGTCAATTCGTCCACGCGCAGAATGCTGGCATCGGCCAGGCGCACCGCGGCGCGGCTTTCCTCGCCCGTGCGGAGACGATCGCGGACCGCGAGATTTTGCCCCACCGCCGCGCGGGCGTAGGCTCCGCTCGCGGGCGCCACGTCCACCACGTTTTCAACGCTCAAGACCTCGGAGGCCTCGGTCGGCTCCTGACCCGGCGCGACGCCGAGCCCGAGCAAAATCAGCGCGAAGAAAAGAGGGAGGGGTCGCAATTGGCGCATGGCGGCGCCCATGGTGCAATTTTCGCGAGCTTTAGCCAATGCATTATTGCAGCGCGAAGACCTCGACCAACCCGACGCCGGTGCCGCCGTTCTTGCCGCGCACGATGGCGGTGTAGTTGCCGGGCGGGAGATTGGCTACGAGATCGGGGGCGTGCTGCTGGCAGGCCTGGATGGCGGTGGCGGCATCGCCTTTTTCGGCCACGACTTCGTAGCGACCTTCCTGCCGGGCGAGCATGGCGCTGATGAGCTCGCGCATGAAGCGATGGTCATCGACCACCACGATGGAGATGGGCGGTGAGGTAGGGCCGGATGCGACTGGTTGGAGCAGGGTGCGCGCTGACATGCCTTGGGATACAAAGCACTACCGGATTTCGCGGACGAAGTTCCCGGATTTCAAAAAAAAGACTCAGCCGGCGCTGGCTAGGACGGCGCAGAGGTGCCGGATCTCGTCTTCCACGGCGGCTGCGGTGTCTACGGTGCGGGCCACCTCTTCGCGCAAGATGGCGCGGTGCCGCAGGCGCATGCGATGCAAGAGGCGTTTGACTGAGCTCTCCGCGATGCCGAGCGACGCTGCGAGTTTCGAGTAGGGGACGATGTCCTCCCGTTCGACGGAGAGGCAACCGCTGAGGGCGTCGAAGACGCGGCGGCGGCCGCGCTCGGCGTACTCCTCCTGCAAGCGGGCCATGGCTTGTTCCACCATGGTAGCGGCCCAGCGAATATCGAAGAGCCGCTCCGGGCTGGAGGATTCGAGGGTATGGCGCGAGACCGTCAGGTGCGAGGGCGCGTCGGCTAACCAATCATCCCAAGAGACAAATTGTAAGGCGCCGCCGCGCTTTTGGGCCTGGCCCTTCTCGTGCGCTTTATGGAGGAAATTCTTGAGCGAGCTGAGCAGGAGAGCCCGGAAACGTCCGCGTTCTGGATCGGCTCGTTTTAAGAGGTTGCCTTCCATCACGCTGAGCAGGAAATCCTGGGTGAGATCCTGCGCGTCCATCGTGGAGTGTCCACACCGGGCGATGTAAGCGAAGATGGGGCGCCAGTAGATTCGGCAAAGTTCGGCCAAAGCCAAACGCGCCGCGTTCTCGGAATCGACGCCCGCCGCGAGCACGACGCTCCAGCGCGTGGTGTTGAACCGGCGCGGGCTGTTGCCCTCCGGCGCGAGGTTCTCTTCCACTGCAGTCCATGGTGCGCGGGTGTTTTCTTTTGCTCAAGGCGAAACTTTGCCGGCATAAGACTCCGGCGGAAACTGGGCGCGCCGATTGATGAATACCGAAACGGGGCGACGCGTCCCTGAGGTTATTGCAGGGCGAAGACCTCGACCAGCCCGACGCCGGCTCCGCCGTTTTTGCCGCGAACGATGGCGGTGTAATTGCCCGGCGGAAGATTGGCGACGATGGCGGACTCGCGCGGGTCGTTTGGCGGGACGGTGGTGGCGATGATCTCGTCGCGCTGGGTGGATTGCCAATCGTCGTTGGAGGCGACGATGCCACCGGCCCCAACCAAATCCAGGGTGGTGTCCTCGAGCGCGCCGGGGACGCCGCGGTTGCCCAGGTCGGGGCCGATGGCGCGAACGATGACGCGGGTGGTGGCGCCGATGACGATGAAGCCGCCGATCATGACGTCGTCGCCGGTGCGGACGAAGCCGCGGGTGCTGATGTTCGCCAGTCTGGCGTTGCTGGAGCTTTCCAGGCTGGCGGTGCCGAGGTCAAAGACTTCGACCAGGCCGATGCCGGTGGCGCCGTTTTTGCCGCGGACGATGGCGGTGTAGTTGCCGGGATTGAGAATGGCGACGAGGGCGGACTCGCGGTTGTTCGTGGGTGCGACGGTGGTGTCGATGATTTCCTGTTCCTGAGTGGCGCGCCAGTCGTCGTTCGTGACAGAGAGGCCTTCGCCGACCAGCTGGAGCGTAGGATCGGGCAGGGTGCCGGGAACGGCGACACCGCCCACGCTGAGGGAAGGCGCGATGGCGCGGATGATGACGCTCTTCGGCGCGTTGCCGGTGATGATGAAGCCGCCAATGAGGGCATTGGGATCGTTCCCGACGGAGAGGCGGGTGGAGATGTTAACCACGCCGGCCGGGCGGAGGAAGAAGAGCAGCGGAACGGTGGTGGTGCCGTGGGAATTGGTGGCGAAGAGCTGCACGTTACTGACTACACCTCCGGAAAGCTTGGGGCCGGAGACATCGAGGTTCGTCGTGCCGGTAAAAATGCCGGAGATGATGCCTGTGATGGGGTCAAAGGTGAGGCCCGGCGGCAAAGGATTCTCCACCCGAAAAGTGGTCCGATCGGTCGGGTCCGTAATCGCGGGCGCGAGAATCGTGTAGAGGAATGGCTGGCCGACGGTAAGGCTGGCGCTATTCGGGCTGATGATGACGGGAATGGCCAGATCGGAGGTAAAGGTGAGCTGCACCGTGCCGGTGGTGACCGAGGCGCCATCGGTAACTGTGAGTCCGACCGCGAAGCTTCCGTCTTGAGAAGCGGCGCCCGAGATGAGGCCGGTGATTGCATTAAAAGTGAGGCCCGGCGGCAGGTTGGTTGCGCTCAATCGCGCGGAGGAAGTCGCCCCGGTGACGAACACCTGGAAGGTGAAACGGCGCCCGGTTCGTCCCGTTGCGCTGGTGCCGCTGGCGATGACGGGGCCAGTGGCGACGTTCAGAATGTTAAGCGTAAGCGTGGCGGTGGTCGTTCCCACGCTGTTCGGCGCGCTCAAACCGACTTGATAAGTGCCGGGCACGGTGGGCTGGCCGACAATGGCATTGAGAACAGAATCGAAACGCAAGCCTGGAGGAAGATTGCTCACGGCGAGGGAAGACGCGCCGGTGGCGTTGAATTGATAAGTGAATTGTCGATCAATGGCTGCGACGGCCTGGAGCGGGCTGGTGATGACCGGCGGCGGCACGCCATACAAGCTCTGCGCGCCCGCGATATCGTCGGCCGTGATGAGTTCCAGATCGCTGATCAACGGATTCATGATGGCATCCTCGCCGGCATGCTCCAGGCCGAGGGAGTGCCCGAGTTCATGCAAAAAGACGCGACGGATATCGGGCAACGCGAAGGCGTTCGAGCCGATCCGGAGCGGGCCGCGATAGGAATCGAAGACTTCCGTTTGATTGAAGATCACGTCCACTTCGCGCAGGACGTTGCCCTGCCGCTTGGTCACGGTCGTGGCCAGATTCCCGAGGCCGAAGGATTGACCGAAGATCGTGGGGGAGAAGATAACCGAGTTTACGCCATCGCCCGAGACCACGGTGGAAATTGAACTGGGCGCGCTGCTGAATTGCATCCGCTGCATCCGCTGGTTCCAGATGGTGAAGGCGGGTGTGACCGCGTCATTCCACGAGGTGTTGCGGTCGTCGAGGGCGTGGTCTGGATTGCCCAAGGCGAGTTGAAGGACGACCTGTGTGCCCGCCGGCCAGCTGGCGCCGGAAAGCGTAAACGCCGGCGCGGCTTCCGGGATGGCGATGCACGCGGCGCAAATAGCGACGATGGAAAACTTGAGCGCCGAGACCGCTCGAATCTGGCGAGAATGGCGGATCATAGTGTAGAGGGTCGAGTTGCCAGAGTCCGGCCAGGATCGCTCCGCGCCTGGTCATCGGGTCGACAGGTCCCACTTACTACTAAGGAAAATTTCAGGCGAAGTTCCGAAGAATCTTCGCAAATGTGCGGTCTCGGCTTATTGAAGCGCGAAAACTTCCACCAACGCCACACCCGTGCCGCCGTTCTTGCCGCGGACGACTGCCGTGTAATTGCCGGGCGCGAGATTGGCCACGATGGCGGATTCGCGGGGGTCGTTAGGCGGAACGGTGGTGTTGATGATTTCCTGGCGCTGCGTGGTTTCCCAATCGTCGTTCGAGGCGACGAGGCCGTTGGCGCCGTTGAGTTCCAGGATGGTATCCTGGAGCGCGCCGGGTACGCCGCGGTTAGTGAGATCCGGGCCGATGGCGCGAACAATGACGCGGGTGGTGGCGCCGGAGATGATAAAGCCGCCGATCATGACGTCGTCGCCGGTCCGAACGAAGCCGCGGGTGCTGATGTTGGCCAGCTTGGCGTTGCTCGAATTTTCGAGGCTGGCCGTGCCGAGATCGAAGACTTCGACCAAGCCGATGCCGGTCTGGCCGTTTTTGCCGCGCACGATGGCGGTGTAGTTGCCGGGATTCAGCGTCGCGACAAGAGCGGACTCGAGGTTGTTGGTCGGCGGGACCGTAGTATCGACGATCTCCTGCTCCTGCGTGGCGCGCCAATCATCGTTCATGACGGAGATGCCGGGGCCAACCAATTCGAGCGTGGGGTCGGGCAAAGTACCGGGAACGGGCACGCCGCCGACGCTGAGCGAGGGAGCAATGGCGCGGATGATGACTTTCTTGGGCGCGTTCCCGGTGATGATGAAGCCGCCGATGAGCACGTTGGGGTCGGCGCCGACGGAGAGGCGGGTAGAGATATTCGCCACGCCGGGCGGGCGCACGAAGAAGACCGGCGGCACCGTGGTCGTGCCTTGGGAGTTGGTGGCGAAGAGTTGCACGTTGGTCACGACGCCGCCCGAGAGATTGGGATTGGTCACGTCCGTCGTGGGATTATCGAGCGACGGCGTGTAGGTGCCGGAAATCGTGCCGGTGGCGGCGTTAAAACCGAGGCCCGGCGGGAGGTTGCCGAGCAGCGTGTAAACGATCGGATCGTTGCCGGTGGCCTGGGTTTGGATCTGGTAGTTGAACTGCTGGCCGGGCGTGAGGAAAAGTCCGGTGCTGCTGACGATGACCGGGAGCGCGGCGTTTGAACTGAAGGTTATCTGAATGGTGGAGGTGAAGACCGAGCCGCCGTCTGAGACGGTCAGATTCACGCCATAACTGCCGTCCACGGTGACGGTGCCAGAGATGAGACCGGTCAGGGGATCGAAGGTGAGTCCGGGCGGCAGATTGGTCACATTCAAACGCGTGCCGGAAGTGCCGCCGGTGGTGTAAACCTGGAAGTTGAAGCGAGTGCCGGTGCGAACAGTCACGCTGGTGCCGTTGCGGATGACGGGGCCGGCGGAGGGGAGGCTGCGGACGCCAATGGTGAGGATGGTGCTCGAGGTGCCGGACGAGTTCGACGCGTTCAGGCCGAGCTGGTAGGTGCCAGCGGTGGTGGGGGTGCCGACGATGGCGCGCAGGGTGGAGTTGTAAGAAAAGCCCGGGGGCAGATCGGTCACGCTGAGCGAGGTCGCGCCGGTGGTTTGGAATTGGTAGATAAACTGGATCCCGACGGTGGCGGAGGCGGCGAGCGGGCTGCCAATGAAAGGCGCGCCGGCGGTGGTGATATCCATCCGCAGCAAAGTGCTGCCCGTGCCGCCGCTGTTGGTCGCGTTGATGGTGACGTTGAATCGTCCGCTTTGGGTGGGAACGCCGCTAATCCGGCCGGTGCTGGTGTTCACCGAAAGGCCCGGCGGCAAATTCGTGGCGCTATAACTGGTGGGGCTATTGTTCGCGCCGATTTGATAACTGAACGAGGTGCCGACCTGACCGAAGACCGCGTCCGGACTCGTGATCTGCGGGGCGGGCTGGACGACCGCGCCGTTGCGGACCGAGTAGGAAGTGCGGCCGATGACAGTGGAATTGTTGCCCTGGGAGGCGAGCGCATTCGGCCCGCCATTTAAAAATGCGCCGTTAACGGCCGAGCCGGGCAGCTCGAAGCTGGCGTTAGAGCCATTGGAATAGCCAACGCGCGCGGAGTTGCCGCCCAAGCCCCCGGTGCCGCCGCTCAGGTCGCCAGTTTCCCATTGAATGGAAGAGTAGTTCAATTCGAAATCGAAATTTCCGGACCCGGTGTCCGATCGGTCGATCAGGACCAACTGGAACATGTTCCGTTTATCGGCATGACCGCTGTAGTAGCCGACTCCACCGATAGCATCGAACCAGTTGACGCCGAATGCTGGCCGGCCGTTGACCGTGTCGGTGCCATACTGGACCACGCCACTGGAGGGATTGGTCGTGTCCACATCCGCGAAGAACGGAGCGATGATCGAGCGCGTGGTATCCTGGAGCGGGAAGGGCGTGAATGTCGCCAAGGCGGAATCGAAGGTGACGTTGCCGTTGTTGTTCACGAAGAGCGTGCTCTTGACCAAGCCGAAGAAATTGATCGTGAACCCCATCGGGACCGCCGCGGTCGAACCGTCATCGTTGCGCGCAAGAGCGTTGCTGGTGAATCCGGTGTTGGTGCGAATGGCCTGCGCGTTGGCTTCGTGCACGAGAGCCGGCGCCAGAGCGAGGAGGAGCGCGCCGGCAGCGAGACGTGTGATGGATTTGAATTTTGTCTGGGTGTGCATCATTGCGGTCATGGGTGGAATTACGCGAAACTAGAATTTAACTACATCCGTCGGGTGATTGTCGAGACTTCGCTTATGGCAGCGCATAGACTTCCACAAGCCCGACGCCGGTGCCGCTATTTTTGCCGCGGACCACGGCGGTGTAATTACCGGGGGCGAGACTGGCCACGATGGCGGATTCGCGCGGGTCGTTAGGCGGGACGGTGGTGTTGATGATTTCCTGGCGCTGGGTGCTTTCCCAATCGTCGTTCGAAGCGATCTGGCCGTTGGCGCCCACGAGTTCGAGTGTGGTGTCCTGAAGCGCGCCGGGCACGCCGCGATTTGTCAGGTCGGGGCCGATGGCGCGTGCGATGACACGCGTGGTGGCGCCGATGACGATGAAGCCGCCGATCATGACGTCGTCGCCCGTGCGGACGAAGCCGCGGGTGCTGATGTTGGCCAGCTTGGCGCTGCTCGAACTGTCGAGACTGGCCGTGCCGAGATCGAAGACTTCGACGAGCCCAATGCCGGTGGTTCCGTTTTTGCCGCGGACGATGGCGGTGTAGTTGCCGGGGTTGAGGGTAGCCACGAGCGCGGATTCCCGGTTATCGCCCGGCGCGACGGTGGAATCGATGATCTCCTGTTCCTGACTGGCGCGCCAATCATCATTAATGACGGAAAGACCGGGGCCAACCAACTCCAGCGTGGGATCGGGCAAGGTGCCGGGGACAGGCACGCCGCCGACGCTGAGGGAAGGCGCGATAGCGCGGATGATGACGCGCTTGGGCGCATTCCCGGTGACGATGAAGCCACCGATGAGGACGTTCGGATCCGCGCCGACGGAGAGGCGGGTCGAGATGTTGGCCACGCCGGCCGGGCGCAGGAAAAACGTCAGCGGAATCGTGGTCGTGCCCGTGGAGTTGGTGGCGAAGAGTTGGACATTCGTGATGACGCCGCCAGAGAGCGCGGGGTCGCGCGCGTCGTTATTGTTGAAGCCAGTAAACGTGCCCGAGATCGTGCCGGTCGCGGCGTTGAAGCTGAGTCCCGGCGGCAGGGTGCCGATGAGGGTGAAGACCGTGGGATCGGACGCGCCGGAGGAGGTCGGGGCCACGATCGTGTAGGTGAAGGGCTGGGCCTGGACGATGCTGGCGCTGTTCGGACTGGTGATGACGGGAAGGGCGGGATCGGAGCTGAAGGTCAACTGCAGCGTGCCCATGCCGACGTTGGCGCCATCGGTGACGGTAAGGTTGACCGCGACACTGCCATCGCTGCCGGGCGTGCCGGAGATGAGGCCGGTGACCGGATCGAAAGCCAGGCCGGGCGGCAGATTAGTCGCGCTCAACCGCGCGCTCGCGCTCGCGCCGCTGGTGATCACCTGAAACGTAAAACGGCTCCCCGTTCTCCCCGTCGCGCTCGTGCTGCTGGTGATGAGTGGTCCGGCGGCCGGAGGATTTTGGATGTTGAGGGTGAGCGTGCCCATGGTGGTCGCGGTCGAGTTCATCGCGCTGAGCATGACCTGGAAAGTGCCGGCCGCGCTGGGCTGCCCGACGATGGCAGAGATGGTGGGATTAAAACTCAAGCCCGGCGGCAAATTGCTGACTGCGAGTGTGGCCGGAAAGCGCGTCTGGAATTGATAAACGAATGGCACCCCCACCGTGCCGCTGGCGGTCGTGGGGCTGGTGATTTCCGGTGGCAGTTCGCTGACGAGAAAATCCGCGGAGCCGGAGCCGCCAGAGATGTTCACATTTTGCTCTGCCACAGCCTGGAAACCGCGGCTGTTAAGATCGTCGTCCCGCACCGCGACGCGCCAAGTGCCGCCCAGCACCTTGATCGTGTACATGCCGTTGGCGTCCGTGGGGACGCAGCCGGGGAAATAAGAGCTGCTTTGATTGATCTGCTGATTGGCGTCCAACTCCACGCCAGCCACAGGTCGATGTGAGGGATCCGCCGTCCGCACGAAACCGGTAATGGTGGCGGTGGAGACGGGGAATGTGAGCGCAATGTTGTTTTGATCCACGCCATCGGTCACTTGGAAATCGTAGCCGCTCACATCCACGTAGCCGCGCTGCTGCGCCTGGTTGCATTCCAGCGCGATATTCCAGGAGCCGCCGCGTACTCCGACATCGAAATTCCCGTTCGCATCTGTCTCGGGATAGAACGAATCAGCGCCGGTCGGATCCATCGGCAAAGGCGAGACCACGATTTCGATCTGCGGAATCGGCACGCCCGCGTCGTCCTTCACTTGCCCGCGCAGATGGGCGGTTGCGGCTTGCAGATCGAAGTCGAGCCGGACCGCCTGGCCGGCGTTTAGAGTCACTTGCTGGCCGTAGCTCCCGGTGAAGCCGCCGGCGAGCAGGGCATCCGATTCTGGACTGACTGACCAGTCACCCGCGAGAACGGCCAGGGCGTAGTTTCCGTTCGGCGAAAAGGAAAATCCCTGCGCGGAGAACAAACCGCCTTGATCGAAGGCTTCGATTTCAAGGCTGAGCACTGGATTGCCGGACGTGCGCGCGTTGCCGTAAATCAGAGCGTTGCCCCTTGGCATAGGAAAATTCAGCGTGAGCGCGCCGCTCGCGCTCGTGGTGGTTTCGATTTTCTGTCCGCGGAGATAGCCGATCTGCGGCAATTGATCGCTCGCGGGGACGAACTTCCACTGGTCCGCGGTAACGGAGAAACTGTAGTTGCCGGCCGCATCAGTGAACCCGCCCGCGAACATGTGGTGCTGCGATTCCGCGGTCACGAAAATACCGGCCAACCCGGCGCCGTTGCCGCTGTCGCTCACTTTGCCCGAAATCACGAAGCCGGCGCTGGTCAGCGTGATGTTGCGCGTGGCGAACTGCCCCGCGGCTACTGTGACCGCGCCCGCCGACTCATCGGAGACGAAGCCATTGCGGATCGCGAACACAGCGTAGGCCCCGGGAAGAGCGCTCAGCGAAAAATTGCCGTTCGCGTCCGCTCGCATCACTGCAATGGGCCCGCCGTCAGCACGGCTCAGCACTACTAACGCTCCGCCCACCGGCGCTCCGGTTGCCAACGCGACCCGCCCAGAAACGCCCTGCGGAAGGAGATGTTGTTGCACCTCAAAGGGAGCGCTCACCTGCGCGAACACGCCCGCAAGATCGGAGACGCGAAAGATGTATTTGGATACGGCAGAGGAGAACACGCGATCTTCACTCGGAAACTGTAGATCCACCCGAATCGCGCCGTTGGTTGCGCCATCCTCATCGCCGGGAATGTTCGGATTGCGGATGCCGCCAACGATTGGCAATTGCCCGTCTGTCACTCGAATGCTGAGGGTCGTCGGCTCACCCGCGTCCACGGCGCCGTTGCCATTTTCGTCGAAGAAACGTTCCACCAGCACGGTCTGCCCCGTGGTGAGGCCGGAGATGGACAGCGAAACCGGACCCACGCGGTCATTCAAGATTGTCGTGGGGCTGACCACGAGGGAGGCGGCGAAGAGATTTGGCGCCATGCCGATCAACGCCAGAAAGAGGAGAGTGCGTGCGAGTCGCACTCCGCGTGCGACGGAATGGAGGGGGAGATTTAACATGGTCGGCAGGTTTTCAAGAGCTCCGAATTCGATCCGGAAGATCGCGCGCAGGGTTCCAAGGCAGAGGGGCCTCACTCCCATAACCAACCCTCCCCAGACCAGGCCGCGATGAACGCTCGGGCGACGTAATTCCGGTGCGAGGTGTAATGATTTTCGCCGGGATTGTCGAGATTTTTTCAGCGAAGATGGAAACTGGAATCGCGAGGCGCGCGGTCGCATCCGGGCGTTGCAATTTTCCCACTTCGTTCCTACGCTGCCGCTCGATGTCGCCCTCTCTCCGTGCTGCCGTCCTGTCCGAATGGCGCGGCCTGCCAGAGCGAAGAAGCAAGCCCGATCGTTGGCAGGAGCCGGGCGAGCTTCTCCCGAAGTTGATGCAGCAACTCGGCTTGCGCGACCGGTTGCGCGAAGCAGAAGTGATCGATGCCTGGAAGGCGATCGTGGGCGAGTTTATCGCCGCGCACTCGGCGCCGGTCAGCTTGCGCGAGGGAATTCTTTTCGTCCGCGTGCTCCAGCCCTCACTGCATTATCAATTCGAGACGATTTCCAAAGCTGAGATCCTGCGCAAACTCAAGCAACGTTTCGGCGCGCGCGTCGTCCGGGACGTGAAATTCCGCGTCGGCTAGCTTTCAACGCGGCGGCGGGGCCACCGGGAGAACGTGGAGAATGGAACGGAGAGCCGTCTCGGCATCGGCCGTGAGAGCACTCGGTGGGGTCGAGCCGGCGCCGCCTGACGCGATTTGGACCTCTCCCGCGGGCGAAATCTCGAAGAGAGGCGTGGGCCCCTCCGGACAAAAGGTGGCGGCATGCAATTCTCCTTCGCGTCCTTTCCAAACGAGACAGAAATGCCGTGACGCAGGGCCGTCTTTCTTCGGTCCGCCCACGATTGCATAAACGTCTCGCCGGATTGGGTCGACCGCGATTCCGGCCAAGGGCAGACCCGAGGATTTACCGCCGATGATGAGCGGGATTGTCTCGTAGCGAGCCTCCTCCGAAGCCGAGTTTGACGACCGCGCATAGACGACTACCAGCGCAATCGTCGCGATAACCAGAAGCCAGCGGAGAAAGAGCACTTCAATTCTCATTCATATCTTACTAAGGATTTTTTTGGCCAGAGTTCCCGGATTTCTCCGATTTCTTCGTGGACCCTCTCCTTCCCGGCGGTTATGGAAGGCCAATGTCCCCACCAGGAGCCGAAGGCGACGCCATTCACTTGCAGGCTTTGGAGCTAATGGCTCGCGTGGGTGTGCCCGAGGAAGAGCGTGCCAAAGCGCAGCGCCTTACCCTGTCACTTACCCTTTGGCCGGACCGATCGTTTTCTGAGTTGGACGATGAGATTGCGAAGGCGGTCGACTACGCGGCGGTGGCGCAAGAGCTCCAGCGTCTGGTCGCTACGCGCGAGGACAGGCTCATTGAGACGCTGGCCGAAGTGCTTGCCAACTATTTGCTGGAAGCTTTTCCCGTCGCGCGCGTTCGGTTGGAGCTGCGGAAGTTTATTTTGCCTGACGTCAAGTACGTCGCCGTCAGGCTAACGCGCGAGCGAACAAGCGGAGCGTAGCCAGACTATTTCTTGTAGCTTACCCGCCAAATCGTGTCGTTCCCGTCCTCGCTGAAAAGCAGGCTGCCATCTTTCGTCACCGTAATTCCGACAGGCCGCCCCCACACTTTCCCTTCGGGCGTAACGAAGCCGGTCACGAAGTCCTCGTAGCCGCCCCGCGGTTTTCCGTTTTCCATCGGCACGCGCACAATTTTGTAACCGGTGCGCCGCTGTTTGTTCCAGGAGCCGTGGAAGGCGGCGAAGATGTCGCCCTTAAAGTCGGCGGGAAATTGGCTGCCTTCGTAGAAGCAAAGGTTGAGGCTGGCGGAATGGCTTTGCACGAGCACATCGGGCACGATGACCTTGTCGGCTAGCTCAGGCTTTTTGCCTTTGTGGCGCGGGTCCTGGTGGTTCCCGAGGTAATACCAAGGCCAGCCGTAGAAGCCGCCCGGTCGGACGCTGCTGATGTAATCAGGCACCAACCCGTCGCCCAGTGCATCGCGCTCGTTTACGCTCATCCATAACTCGTTAGACCCAGGCCGAAATTTGATCCCAACCGCGTTGCGCACTCCCCAGGCGTAAACTTTTTGCCCGGTGCCATCGGGGTTAAACTCGAAGATGCGGGCGCGGTTGGCTTCCGCGGCATCGTCGGACACGTTCGAACGCGACCCGATCGAGACATACATCTTCTTCCCGTCCGGCGCGAAGGTCAGGTCACGCGTCCAATGGCCACCGCCGTGGAGCAGACCGCCCGCCGACAGCTCCGCGCCCAGCTTCTCGGCCGGGCCGCGCGCTTTCAGATCGCCGTTGCGGTAGGGGAAGCGAATCACGCCGTCGGTGTTGGCCACGTAGAGAAACTGCGGCTCGCCGCCGAGAGGATAAAAGGCGAGGCCGAACGGCTTGTTCAGGTTCTCGTTCGTGAAGAGCTCGGTCGTTTCCGGTTTGCCGTCGCCATCCGCATCGCGCAGGACTTTGATCTGATCAGCCCGGCTCTCGGCCACGAAGATGTCGCCGTTCGGCGCGGTGCAGAGATAACGCGGATCACGGAAACCGGCGGCGTATTGCTCGATCTGAAAACCGGCCGGGACTTGCAGTTGCGCGCCGGCCGGGCGTTTCACGACATCCGCATCGTTTGTGACCGATTCGGTCTGATAGGGCGGCGGAAGATCGGCCACCGTGATCTTGTGGAGAACGCCCGGCGCGTCAGCCGTCCAATCGGCCGCGACCGCAGCCTGACCGGTGAGCGACTTTTGCGCGACGGCATTAGGAGCAGCCGCCAGAAGAACGAGACACGCGGCGCGAAGGAAGGAATGCATAGAGGTAGTTCGAATGGACCGCGCGGTTCAGATGCAGCGGGCGACGAACCAGCGGTATTAGTAAACAAAAGGTTCCGAAAGACCGAACGCGTTTTTGATCAACTCGATGCGCGGCTGATTATCGGTTAAGACAACCTCCACGACATCGAAGCGGAAGAGCACGTCGGGATTATCCAGCATCCGCAACCAGGCGAGAGCGCCGCGCGAAATGCGGCGCCGCTGTTCGCTGCGGATGGTTTCGAACGGACGGCCAAAGTCTTCGCTCGAGCGCGTCTTCACTTCCACAAAAACGAGCGTCTCCCGGTCGCGGCAGACGATGTCGATCTCGCCACCCGTCCGGCCGCGGAAGTTGCGATACAGGATTTTGTAGCCTTCCCTGCGGAGATGGCGCCGCGCCAGCTTTTCGCCGCGGGCACCACGCCGGAGATGCGCCGGGCGATCGCGAAAAAGCAGGCCCTTCAGACGTTGGATACGGGCGAACATGTTTCGAGCCTTTGCGCGAAAGCCAAGAGCGGCTGCGCGACCGGCTCGAACGATCGGCGATGAATCGGGCATGGCCCGTGGGCGTGGAGTCGTATAAGATGCAGCTCGGTCCCGTAGCCTTTGTGTTGGCTAAAGCAATACGCCGGGAAACGCGCGCAGAAATCGCGCATCAAAGTATCGCGCGTGACCTTGGCGATGACGCTGGCGGCGGCGATGCTGAGGCTGAAGCAATCGCCATCGATGACCGCGGTTTGCGGAAGAGGAAAAGGATAAACCGGGCGGCCATCGATGAGCGCATGATCGGCCGGAGCGGCGAGGGCCGCGAGCGCGAGGCGCATGGCGTGATGCGTGGCGCGGAGAATATTGATGCGGTCAATCTCGAGCGAATCCACGATGCCGACCGCCCAGCGGATCGCTGTGTTCTCGATCAATTCGCGGTAAATTTCTTCGCGCCGCTCGGGCAGGAGTTGCTTCGAATCGTTCAGCCGTTTGTGGCGAAACTTCTCCGGAAGGATAACCGCCGCGGCCACGACCGGACCCGCCAGGGCGCCGCGTCCCGCCTCATCGATGCCGGCGATCTGAGAGAAGCCGACGGCGCGGAGGCGACGTTCGTGACGGAATCCGCAGCGGCGGCGCATGACGGAACATTTTAGCGTGCTCCGGGCGGGTGGGAAGATGGAATTGCGCCCGCGGGGGTGACAGGCAGCGAATGTGCGGTAACGGTGAACGATGCATCTTCGTTTCGCTGTTCTCTTCGCCCTGATGCCGTTGTCGTTGCTGGCGGCGTCTTCGCCTAACAAGTCTTCCACGCCGGAACAAATCGCGACCGAGTCGAAGCGGGTGAATGCTTTCTTTGACCAGACTTTCGACGCCTTCATCGCGCGGCATCCGCAGTTCGCCTCGCAGCTCGGGCTCAAGATCGGCTACGACAAGTGGGAAGATTTGTCGGACGCGGCCGATGCGGACGATCTCGCGCTCTCGCTCGAGAGTTTGGCGAAATTGAAACGCGACTTCAATTTCGATGCGCTCGACGCGCAGACGCAATTGAGCTGGCGCCTCTACGAAGCCGATGTGGAAAACAACGCAGAGGGGTTCCGCTACCGCCTCCTGAATTATCCGGTCAATCAGATGTATGGCTGGCACACCTCCGTGCCGACGTTCCTCATGAATGTGCACCGGGTCGATAACGTTGCCGACGCGGAGGCCTACATCGCGCGACTGAATGGCGTTCCCGCGCAGGCCGATCAAGTGATCCTGAATCTGCAGAAGCGCGCCGCTATCGGTGTGGTCGCGCCAAAATTTGTCTTTCCGCTCGTGCTCGATGCCTGCCGCAAAGTCATGGAAGGCCGGCCGTTCGACGAGAGCGGAAACGACAGCGCCCTGCTGGCCGACTTCACGAAAAAGGTCACTGCGCTCAAAGATGTGGACGATGCGACGCGCGAGCGCTTGCTGGGCGAAGCGAAGAAAGCGCTGCTCGGTTCCTTCAAACCCGCTTACGAAAAGCTCATTGCCTTTCTGCAGGAGCAGGAGAAAACCGCGACCGATGACGTAGGCGCATGGCGCTTCCCCGACGGGCGCGACTTCTACGAATACTCGCTCCAGCGCACGACCACCACGAGCATGACCGCGGACGAAATCCACGCGCTCGGTTTGAAGGAAGTGGCGCGCATCCACGGCGAGATGAAGGCGATCATGCAGAAGGTGAAAGCCAAAGGAGACCTGCAGGCTTTCTTCAAATTTATGCGGACCGATCCGCAGTTTTACCTACCCGACACCGAAGAGGGAAAAGCGGAGTATCTCGCGCGCGCGACCAAAATCATCGACACCATGCGCAGCCGATTGGACGAATTATTCCTGACCAAACCGAAGGCTGATGTGGTGGTGAAAGCGGTGGAGAAATTTCGCGAGAAATCCGCCGGCAAAGCATTCTACCAACGCCCGACGCCGGACGGTTCCCGCCCTGGCATGTTCTACGTCAACCTCTCCGACATGAAGACGACGCCGACCTATGAATTGGAAGGCCTCGCCTATCACGAAGGCATCCCCGGCCACCACATGCAGATCGCGATCGCGCAGGAATTGGCCGGGCTGCCGAAGTTCCGCACCCTTGGTTCGCGCTACACCGCTTTCACCGAAGGATGGGGCCTCTACACCGAGCGCATTCCGAAAGAAATGGGGCTCTACCAGGATCCGTATTCAGATTTCGGCCGGCTCGCGCTCGAGCTCTGGCGCGCCGCGCGGCTCGTGGTGGACACGGGCATTCATCACAAACAATGGACCCGCCAACAGGCGATCGATTATCTGATCAAGAACACACCCAACGCGGAGGACGATTGCGTGGAGGCGATCAATCGTTACATCGTTTCGCCCAGCCAGGCTACCGCTTACAAAATCGGGATGCTGAAGATTCTCGACCTGCGCGAGAAAGCGAAGAAAGCGCTCGGCGACAAGTTCGACATCCGGCAATTCCACGACGTCGTCCTAACGAATGGTCCGGTCCCGCTCGACGTGCTCGAGGAATTAGTCGACCGCTGGGTCAAGACGAAGCAGGGCGGCGGAGCCTGACGCACTCGGGCCGCCGCGCCGCTACTCCACGGTCACGCTTTTCGCGAGATTGCGCGGCTTGTCCACATCGCGGCCGAGCTCGACCGCGAGATGGTAGGCGAGAAGTTGGAGCGGGATCACGGTGAGGATCGGGCTGAGGAAATCTTCCACTGCCGGGACGGTGATGATGTCGTTGGCCACATGGCCCAACTTCTTCGCGCCGTCGCCAGTGGTGACGGCGATGAGCGGGCCTTTGCGCGCTTTCACCTGCTCCATGTTGTTCACGTTTTTCGAGAACACGGCGTCGTCCGGCACGATGAAGACGGAGGGTAACTCCGCGCCAATGAGCGCGATGATCCCGTGCTTCAACTCCGCACTCGGATGCCCTTCCGCGAAGAGATAGGTGATCTCCTTCATCTTCAGTGCCGCCTCCAGCGCGACCGGGAAATTGAACTGCCGGCCAAAGAAAAGCATCCCCTTCGCGGCCGCGTATTTCTTCGCGATCGCCTTGATCTCGTCGCTCAATTTCAGCGTCTCCTCGATCTGCGCCGGCAACTTTTGCAACGCATCGATAATCCGGCTGCCTTCGGAAGTGGAGAGGTGTCGCATCCGGCCTAACAAGAGGCCGAGCAGTGTCATGATCGTGACTTGCGAGGTGAACGACTTCGTCGCCGCCACGCCGATCTCCGGCCCGGCGTGCATGTAGACGCCGCCGTCGCTCTCGCGCGCGATCGTGCTCGCGACGTTGTTGCAAATGCCGAGCGCCCGATAGCCTTTTCGCCGACTTTCGCGCAAGGCGCCGAGCGTGTCGGCGGTTTCGCCGCTCTGGCTGATCGCGAAGACGAGCGTGTCCCGCGTCATCGGAGAATTGCGATGGCGAAACTCGCTCGCGTATTCCACTTCCGCCGGAATGCCCGCGAGCTGCTCGATGATGTATTCGCCAATCATGGCCGCGTGCAGCGCCGTGCCGCAACCGGTGAGAACAATCCGCCCCACATCGCGCAGCTCCGCGGCGGTCATGTTTAAGCCGCCCAGCTTCACCGTGCTTTCGTCCGCACTGAGCCGGCCGCGCATCGCGTCGCGGACCGAGCCCGGCTGCTCAAAGATTTCCTTGAGCATGTAATGCGGGTAATCGCCCTTCTTGATATCCTCGTCCGTGAACTCAACTTTGCTGACTTCGTAGCTGCCGCCTTCGCCGGCGAGCGAGCTGATCTCGAAGCTGTCCCGTTCCACCGCCACGACATCGAAGTCGTTCAGGTAAACCGCGTCTCGGGTGTGCGCCACGATCGCGCTGACATCGCTCGCGAGGAAATTTTCCTCCCGGCCCACGCCGAGCACGAGCGGGCTGCCGCGCCGCGCGCCGATCAGGAAATCGGGGATGTCGCGATGCAGGAGCGCGATGCCATAGGTGCCGATCACTTGTTTCAACGCTGTGCGCACCGCCGCCACCAGGCGCGCCTTCGGGTCGGCCGTGACCGCGCCATTCTTTCCGCTGGAGTCGTCGAAGAGTTGGCCAATCAAATGCGCCAGCACTTCCGTATCCGTCTCCGATTCGAAATCGTGCTTCCCGTTGCGCAGGAGTTCATCCTTCAGCGCCTGGTAGTTTTCGATCACGCCATTGTGCACGAGCGCCAGCTTCCCGCTCTGATCGAAATGCGGATGCGCGTTCTGATCCGTCGGCTTCCCGTGCGTGGCCCAGCGCGTGTGGCTGATCCCGTAGTTCCCGGTCGGTGGCTGCGCGGTCATCAACTTGCCCAACTCCGCGATGCGCCCCGCGCACTTGCGCGTCTCCACGCCCTCGCCATTCACAATCGCCACGCCTGCCGAATCGTAGCCGCGATACTCCAGCCGGCGCAGCCCATCCAACAGAATCGGCCCCGCCTCCGCGCGTCCCACGTATCCAACGATGCCGCACATAGGGGCAGAGGGTGACATCAATGCGCTGCTCACGCAATAGGGGAGGACGGGTCGGGGCGACCTAGCACCGCTCTTCCTTAAGGCATTCGGGTTAGCCAAATTGGTTCCTCCTTTTGCTGCTGCGGGAACGCCTGTACGCGGCGCGGGAATGGGTTTTTTCAGTCGGTAAGTGGCTTGATGGACCTCGGACATGGCTTCACGCGGTGCGGACATGGCTTTTTGCGGTGCGGACATGGCTTTATGGCCCTCGGACATGGCTCGACGGGCCTCGGACACGGCTTTTTGTTCGTTCGACATGGTACAAAGGGGGTCGTAAATGGTTTACGTAAGCCTATGCACGATATCGAAGTCCAAAACGGCCGTGTGCGGCGTGGAGCGGTGAGGGCGTGGCGCTGTCCGGTCCGACGCGGTGGAAGAGAAAGGCCGGCGTGAGACATTTCCAGCGAGTCCAGGCGCGCGCGCGCCGCACAGTGGCGGTGGCCAGGAGAATTTCTCCCGGCCTGAAGGCAGGTGGGCGGCCGGTGGAGGAGTTGCTGGAAGACGCGCGGGGGTTGACGACTTCCGAGGACGCCCGGTTGAAGGCTGAGATCGAACTTAGAGCGGCCCGGCAAAAGGCCCAAAAAACTTTTGCCCAGGTGCGGGCGATCACCTTGGGCGTGGCAGCGATTATTCAGGCGCAAACTCGGGGCGGGAAGGCACGAGTCGATTTACGGCCAGTTTTCCGCATTGTGCCGCGGACGTGGAAGCGGGCCGGAAAACGCGGGCGGACGCTGCTGCCGCGCTGGCGCGCGGCCAACCGGTGGCTGGCAGGGCAGACACCGCCCGTCCCGCCAATTACGCTGGCGGGTATCGATGCCGACGCTTTGGCACTGGCTTTGCCGCGACTTCCGCGAGAGTGGCAGGATCTGGCCACCGCGGAAACGGCGTTCCAGATGAGTTGTGGAGTGCTGCGTTCGGCCACGCGCGCGCTGGATCGGTGGAACAAGCGCTTCTACAAAAAACTCTACGCGGAGACGTGGGACGATCCGAAGAGGAAGTTGGTGCAGGGGATTGCGCGTGCGGCCCGCCGTAAGAAAGGGACGCGCCTTGCCGCTACGAGTTAAGAAGCCAAAAAGATTGCTCGCGGGTGGGGTGGGCGGGTTAGAGTCGGGCCGTGGATAATCGGGAGCGCGGACCATCTTCTCAAAACGCCGGCGCGGCGGCGCAGGCGGTGGCGCTGCCGCCGGGGACGACGCAGCAGACGCTCGCTATCATTATGGGCGGCGGAGCGGGGACGCGGTTGTTTCCGTTAACGAAGGATCGGTCGAAGCCAGCGGTGCCGCTGGGCGGGAAGTATCGGCTGGTGGATATCCCGATTTCGAATTGTCTGAACTCGGGCCTGCGCTCGATCTATGTGCTGACGCAGTTCAATACGATGTCGCTGCACCGGCACATTCAGGCGAGCTACAAGTTCGATAATTTTTCGCGTAGTTTTGTCGATATCCTCGCGGCGCAACAGACGCCGGAGCATTCGGATTGGTATCAGGGGACGGCGGACGCGGTGCGGCAGAACATGCGCTACTTCCTGGAGCGGCCGTTTGATTACTACATCATTCTCAGCGGGGATCAGCTTTACCGGATGGATTTCCGGATGCTGCTGCATCAACACATCCGGACGGGGGCGGAGATCACGCTGGCGATGAAACCGGTGGCGCGGGCGCACGCCTCCGATTTCGGGATCATGCAAAGCGACAGCAATCGGCGGGTGGTGCGCTTTGTAGAAAAACCGAAGGAAGATGCGGTGCTGGATACGTTGAAGCTGGGCCCGGAACATCTCGCCGCAATTGGGGCTGGACCGGAGGAGGAGCTCTTCCAGGCGTCGATGGGGATCTACGTTTTCAATCGCAACGTGCTCGTGGAATGCCTCGCCAACGACATGGTGGATTTCGGCAAACACATCATCCCGCACGCGATCAACGAGCGGCATGTGAGCGGGTATATCTTCAACGATTACTGGGAAGATATCGGAACGATTCACGCCTTCTACGAGGCGAATCTGGATCTGACGGACCTGGTGCCGAAGTACAGCTTCTTCGACGCTTCGGCGCCGATCTACACGCACCCGCGGTTTCTGCCGGGGAGCAAGATTAATGGCGCGGCGCTCCGCCAATCCATCGTCGCCGATGGTTGTATTATTTCCGATGCGCACATCGAGCGTTCGGTGATCGGCGTGCGCAGTGTGATCCAGACTGGCGCGACGATTCGCAACAGCATCGTGATGGGCGCGGATTATTACGAGACGGATCCGACCACCGTCCCGCGCGGTGTGCCGCCGATCGGGGTGGGGCGGAATTGCGTGATCGACCGGGCGATCATCGATAAGAACGCGCGGATCGCAGACGGCGTGGTGATCACGCCGGAGGGCAAGCCGAAGGACTTCGACGGCGGGAATTATTTCATCCGCGACGGCATCGTAGTGGTGCCGAAGAACGCAGTGATTCCCGCGGGGTTCTGGATTTAGCGGCTGTTGACGCGCTCAGCCAGCGGTCCGAGCTGGCCGGTCTGTTCCCATTTCTGCTGCTCGTTCCAGGGGATCTGAGATTCCGGGCCGGCAGCGCGATCGGAGATGAGGGGCTCCGGGCGTTTAGTCGCGCACGAGGTGAGGGCGGAGACGGCTCCGATGAGGAGGATGAAGTGGGTGGCTCGGAACCACGGCGAGTTACGGATTTGATCCAGCATATATAACGACATCCCCAGGTTGCACCTGGACGCCGCGCGCCAGGCTGTTGGTGACAATGTCGCCAATGGCGGTGGCTGGTTCAACCGATGAAACGCGGATTTTCCCGATGAGCGCTCCCGAGCGGAGCACGAGCATGTCGGTGTTGGTCTCCAATCCCTGCCGACCGCCGAGATTCAGGACGACAAAGTTATAGGCTTCGTTGACCGCGAGGACGTTACCGCGCACGTCCGGACGCGGCGGGCGGGCGCGAGTCTTCCGACCGGGCGCGGCGGCTGTCGGCTGCTGTTCGCTGCTGCGAATGCGCTGGGCTAAAAGCTGTTTCTCGCGCTCGGCGGCGTCGAGCTGGCGCCGGGTTTCTTCGAGCTGCGTTTCCAAATCGCCCGCTCCCGGCATGGGCAGGGCGTCGGTGCCAGTCGCGCTCGGACCGGAGGCCTCTAGGCGCTTCCGGAGCTCGTTGATTTCAGTCTGGTTGGCTTGGAGCTTGGCTTGGAGAGCCGTTCGTTCATTTTGCGATTTCACCAGCTCCGCCTCGGCGGCGCCCAACTTCGTTTCTGCCTGCGCGTGGTCCGTCGCAGCGGCGGCCAGGGTGGCTTCGCGCGCTTTGAGCGCCTTTTCTTTTGCGAGGCGGATCTGCTCGGCCTCGGCTTGGGCAGTGGTTTCGGCCTGGGCCACGCGGCGTAATTCACGCGCCTTGTTCGTGTTCAGAACCCCGAAGACGGCAGAGAGCGTGAGAAAGAGGACGGATAAACTGAGGAGGATCCTGGCCATGGAAAACAAATGGGGCTGCGAACGGAAGTTGATAACCGGAGATGAGCCCCGATGGCAATCTCCGATCGCGCGGCGCGTTGATTTCTTTCTGCGCGGCTGGCGCGGTTTCCGAGTTGCGCCCCTCTCCCTTCCGCCCTATAGGGAACGGTTCATGGGCCAGCAACGTCGCAAAATCGTCAAACGCCGCCGGCGCGCCTCCTATTTGGCGCGCAAAAAGGCGAGCGCGAAAGCCGCTACTCCGGCGAAACGGGAAACGCCCAAGCCTAAAGCGAAGGCGAAGAAGTCATCCGCTGCCAGCGCTCCCGCCGCAGCCGCCGCTGCGGAGTAGAATCGCGCGGCGCCGGTAGGTGCGGAGGCGCGTCGTTTGATCTTGCTGCAGTCGCTCCGATGCTACGGGTCGTGGAGCCGCAGTATCTGATCGTCGATGGGCACAGCGTAATCTTTGCGTGGCCGGAGCTGCGCGCTCTGCACGAACGCCGCACGATGCTGGCGCGCGACGTATTGGTGCAAAAACTGCGCGACTACCAAGATTGGAGCGGCGTCCGGGTGGTGGTGGTTTTCGACGGCACGGGCACCGCAGTCAGTGCGACCGCCGATCCGGGCGAAATCCAGATATTCTACTCGCGCGCCGGGCAAACGGCGGACGCGATCGTGGAGCGGCTGGCCAGTAAATACGGGAGCGACTTCCGCCTGCTCGTCGCCACAAGCGATTATCTGGAGCAGGAAACCGTCTCGGCCTGCGGTGCGGAATACGTCTCCGCGGAAGGCCTGCGAGCTTTGCTCGAAAGCGCCCGCCCGTCCACGCGCCCCGCGCGGCGTAAATTCTAGGCAGCGCCCGCGAGAAATGTCTGCGGATGGCCGGCCAGCGCATCGCGCCGCGCCCGCTGCTGAGAAGTGGCGAGGACGCGCGAAAGGACGCAGTAGAGTTGTTCGATGGGCAGATTCTTGCTCACGTAGCCATTGGCCCCGGCGCGGAGGGCGGCGTGCATCTGGCTTTCATCGTAGCCCACGCCGGTGAAGACGATAATGGGCAAGGTCCGGCTCATTTCGCGGATGAAGGAGATGAGGGAAATGCCATCCACTTTCGGCATTTTCAGATCAACCACGATGACATCGCACTTGTTGAGTTCGAGCCAGGCGGCGGTGCGGAAGCCCTCGGTGAGCGACTCGCAGGTGTGACCCTTCTGGCGCAAATACGTCATGAGGAACTTGGTAAGCGACGGGTCATCATCAATGATGAGAAATTCGGCGTTGGAGCGGGTGAGGACTTTCATGGTTATAATTTCTATAACGAGTATAGCATCTAGCTTGCCAACTCCTGCCGCGCGCAAACTTACTTTGTGATAAGGATCTCGTCCTCTGAGACGCCCGTTTCCGTCCATCGCCTCCTCAGGATTCTTCACAAACTCGACGAGGCGACGAGAGTGCGCCGCCGCGGAGGTCGCGCCATCGTCATAGAAAGCGCCCAGTCAGAAGCGATGCGGCGGACTATTGCTCGAGTTTTTTTTCGATCGCTTTGACGCGATCGAAAAGCTGGCCGAGCCGATGCACCCAAGCCAGGCGTTCTTGCGCCTTGCGAATGGGCGCCGCCGGGATCCCCCACCAAATGCCGCTCCCTGCCGGAAGATTCTTCGAAACGCCCGTCTTCGCGCCCACGATGGTGCGATCGCCCAACTCAATATGGCCGGTGATCCCCGCCTGCCCGCCGATCATCACATACTCGCCAATCTGCGAACTCCCGGCCACGCCCGCCTGCGACGCGATCACCGCGTGTTTCCCGATCACCACGTTGTGCGCTACCTGCACGAGATTGTCGATCTTCGCCCCCTCGCGAATCCAAGTCCGTCCGAAGCGCGCGCGATCGACCGTGGTGTTGGCGCCGATCTCCACGTCGTCATCGATCTGCACAATGCCGATCTGCGGGATCTTGTGTTGTCGGCCGTCTCTCACTTCAAACCCAAAGCCATCCGCCCCGATCACCGCGCCGCTATGGATGATTACCCGCGCGCCGATCAGGGTCCGCTCGCGAATCGTCGCCCGCGGATAAATCAGACACCGCGCACCGATCGTCGTCCCGTGTCCGATGTAACTCCCCGCGCCGATCACCGTCCCGTCGCCGATCGTCACCCCGGCTTCGATCACAGCGTGCGGTTGAATGGAGACGCCCGCGCCCAGCTTCACGTCCTCCGCCACGACCGCGCTGGGATGGACCATCGGTTCATAGCGGACCGGGGGCGGCGCCCACTTGAGCGCGATTTGCTCAAACGCCTTCACCGGATCTGCCACCCGGATCTGCGCTAGCTCGATTGGCTGCGCGAAATCACTCGGCACAAACGCAGCCGTCGCGCGCGTCTTCCGCAATTGCGCGAGATACTTCGGGTTCGAAAAAAACGTGATCTCGCCCGGGAGTGCGTCTCCGACCGGCGCCGCACCCGTTATCATCTTCGCTGGATCGCCCACCAACTCGCCTCCCGAGATGGAAGCCAGCTCTCCCAACGTGAAAGTCACGGTGATAGAATGTCGGAAGCGAAGCAGCGTGTCGACAGTCGGAAACTCAGAGCTCTACAGCGTCGCCCGCACCGCTTCCTGTTGCCCCGCGGAACCGAGCTTGCCGTTCTTGTGCGCGATGAAATCCGCGTAAGCCTGCATAAAAATTTTGCCCGGCGGACGGAAATCGAAATCGCCCGGCTTATCGCGGAAGAACTCCCGATGCACCCGCGTCCAAACCAGGCGCCCATCGGTATCGATGTTTACCTTCGTCACGCCCAGCTTCGCCGCCGGGAGATACTCGTCCTCCGCCACGCCGCGCGCGCTCGGGTCCAACGTGCCGCCAGCGGCGTTGATTTTGGTAACTTCCTCCACCGGCACGCTTGAGCTGCCGTGCATCACGATCGGCATCCCCGGCACCTTCTGCGAGATCGCCTCGATCACATCGAAACGAAGTGATTGCTGCCCCTTAAACTTGTAAGCGCCGTGACTCGTCCCGATCGCCGCCGCCAGCGAATCGCAACCCGAGCGCTCCACAAACTCGCCCGCCTCATCCGGATTGGTCAGGCAGGCATGGCCCTCGTCCACTTTGATATCTTCTTCCACGCCGCCCAGCATACCGAGCTCCGCTTCCACGCTGATCCCCTTGGCGTGCGCGCGATCCGCCACGCGCCGCGTGATCGCGATGTTCGTGTCGAAATCCTCATGGCTCGCGTCGATCATGACCGAGCTGTAGAAGCCGGAGTCAATGCAGTCATAGCACGTCGCCTCGTCGCCATGATCCAGATGCACCGCGAAGATCGCCTCCGGGAAAATCTCCTCCGCCGTGCGAATGATCGCCTCCAGCATGCGCTTGTCGGTGTAATTGCGCGCGCCTTTCGAGAGCTGAATAATGAACGGCGCCTTGCTCTGAATGCAGCCGCGGAAAAGGCCCATCGTCTGTTCCAGATTGTTAATATTGTAGGCGCCGACCGCGAATTTCTTGTAGGCGACTTTGTAGAGTTGAGCGGTGGTAACGATCATGGTGAGTATTTCCTCGTAAGCTGATTTTCGGAGCGGCTGACAATCCAGCGCCCCGCCAGCTTATAAAGCTGGCCGCGCTTTCCAATCACAATCCAACTGGCCGCAAAGAGAATGTTCGCCGCTCCATGCGCGCGACGCTCAACGCAATGGGCTCGCGACCGAATCTGGTTCGCCCGCCGAGGATCAACACGCGTCGTGCGACGTTCCGTCAATTTCAGCGCTTAGTCTTTCGGGGCCGATTGATCTTTCAAAATTGATCTGATGAGGGACCTCGACGTTTAACTCCTTCATAAGCAAATCGAGATTATTCGCCGTTGCTGGTCGCCGGGAGGACGACGCTGACGGAGGTGCCGCGTGGATTCGAATCAATATCGAGACGGCCGTTGTGATCGAACACGGTGCGCTTCACGATGGGCAGGCCGAGGCCCATCCCGCGCGCTTTGGTCGTGCAAAAGGGCGAGAAGATTTTGTCTTTCAACTCCGGGTCGATCCCGTGGCCATTGTCCTGCACCGTAACGACGACCGCGCTGGTGGAGGTGCCTTCGCGGATCGGTTTGGCGGCAAGCGTGATGCGGGGTTTGTTCTGTCCGTTGGTGGCTTCGGCGGCGTTGGCCACGAGGTGAGCAAAGGCTTCGGTGAGCGCGCTTTCATCGCCGAGAACGGGCGGGAGGTCGTTAGGCAAATCCATTTCCACCGGAGTGCCATTGGTGTCGAATCGTTCGCGCGCCATCTGAAGCGCGTTTCTGACGGAGGTGCGCAGGTCGATCGATTTCATGACCAGCTCGGTGGGGTGCGCGAAGTTATTGATCTGGGTGATGATGCGGTCGAGGCGATCGATTTCCTGGACGACGATCTGGTTAAACTCGCGCCGGAAATCAGCGTCATCGAAGCGTTCGGGCAGCAGTTGCGCGAAGGTTTTGATCGCGACCAGCGGATTACGAATCTCGTGTGACATGCTGGCGGCGAGGTCGCTCCAGAACGTAGCGCGATCGATCAGGTCTTGTTTTTGTCGGGTGCTTTCCTCGGCGGTGAGATCATGCACGACGGCCACGGCGCCGAGCGGAATCAGTTGATTCAAGAGCCGGCGCG
Source organism: uncultured Verrucomicrobiae bacterium (assembly GCA_963788065.1). Taxonomy (GTDB): domain Bacteria; phylum Verrucomicrobiota; class Verrucomicrobiia; order Chthoniobacterales; family UBA10450; genus JACCTI01. Next base: position 54,813 of record CAWBFF010000008.1, on the reverse strand, counting down.
TCTCGACCAAGAGAGGGCGACGGGTTGTAGCACTGACCCATTGGCGGGCGGGCAAATTGCCGGTCCCATCAAGCGCTTCGCGCAGGAACTCGCCAATGCGCGCGCCGGCCGCTTCCACGGGCTGGTTCAAAACGTCGGCAGCTTTGCGGCCCAGAATTTGTTCCGCGGTGGGGTTAAACCAGCGAATGATGCCGTTCTCATCCGTGGCCACAATGCCTGGAGGCATCGATTTCAGCAGCGTCTCGGCGAGCGTTTTCTGAAGAGTGATTTCCTCGTAGAGCAACGCGTTCTCCAGCATGGTGGAGACGTGCTCGGCCAGCAGGGTGAGGTTCTCCAAATCCTGATAGTCGTAACGCTGGCCGGTGAGGCGGTGACCGAAAAAGATCCAGCCGATGATGCGGGCACGAGCGTGGAGCGGGACAATGACCTCCGCGCCAAACGCGTCGAGCGCCCGCAGCATGAGGCGGCGCTGAGCGGGATCGGCCGCGGCGGGCAGATTACTGCGCGAGATGAGATGCGCCTGTAACTCGAGCCAGCGCACGAGTGGCTCGCGTTCGCTGTATTCCATCTCCACCGTTTCCGGGAGACAGCGGACGCCCGCGCGGAGCCGATAATTTTCGCCAGGCCGAAGCCGAGAAAAAATTCCCACGCGGGTTACGCCCGCGGCATCCGCCACGCCTTCAGCTACGCTGGAGAGGAGCGCCTCAATGTTTTCGAAACGGCGAAAGACGCGCGGAAAACGCAGGAGGGGTTGCACGTTATTGGCGCGGAGCGGCTGCGGCTCGGGCAGGCGCGCCAACTCCGCGCTGACGGCGACGGTGCTTTGCTCGCGCAGGTCGCGATTTTCTTGCAGGAGCCGCAGATGATCGAACGCGCGCAGGACCAGAGCTTGGAAACGGCGCCGATCGAGTTGCAAATCTTCTGCCGCGTAAATATCGGCCTCTTCCGCTTCGCGGAGCGGTTCGGAACGGGGCGTGCCAAGGGCGATGACGAGGATGTGCGGCCAGGCATCGCGAATCTGCTCGGGGACATCGCGTCCGTCTTTCGCGCGGAGATCCACCAGCAGGACGGCGGGCCCTGATTGTTGCAAGACGGCATCCAGTCGATCCGCTTCCGCAATGTGCCGGACGTGGGCCAGGACGCGGAGGAAAGCTTTGATCCGCCGAGCGAGATGAGTGTCCTGAGTATAGATCAGGCAGATCGGAGCCGGGTTCATGCGGCCGCGACCTCCTCCTCAAAGCGGACGAGCGGAAGCATGATATGAAAGGCGGTGCCCTTCTTCGGTTCGCTCTCTACTTCGATCTGGCCGCCGTGTTCCTGAATGATGCCGTGCACCACGGAGAGCCCGAGGCCTGTGCCATAATCCTTCGTGGTGAAAAACGGATCGAAGACATGCGCGATGTCTTCGCTTTTGATGCCTTCGCCATTGTCGCGCACCGTCACGCGCAGGATTTCGCTGCTGGGCTCGTGCGAATGCGAAAGGCCGGCCACCCATTCCTCTGGCGCGCAAATCTCCGTCGCCACTACTAATTCTCCGCCCTGGTTCATCGCGTCCATCGCGTTCAGGAAGAAGTTGAGGAAGACTTGCTCCAGTTGGTCAGCATCGGCGCGGATTGTATCCACTTCCGCATTCCAAACCCGAGACAATTTGATTTCTTTCTGATAAAGCCGGTGCCCCACGAGGACGAGCGACTTCTCCAGGACCTGGTGCACGTGCATCGGTTTCAGAAGCGGCTTGGCCGGCCGCGCGAAACGCAGGAGCTGATTCACGAGAGAATCGATGCGGTCGATCTCGTGCCCGATCAGATTCGAGAACGTATCGCGGAAATCCGAATCCTGATACCGCTCCGGCAGGAGCTGCGCGAAAGTCTTGATCGAGACGAGCGGATTCTTAATCTCGTGCGCCATCCCAGCCGAGAGCGTGCCCAGACTGGCGAGGCGATCGCTCCGGCGAATCTGCAACTCGAGACGCTTTAGCGCAGTGATGTCGGTTAAAACGACCAGCGCGCCTAGCATTTCGCCTTCCTGGCCGTGGAAGATCGAGCTGCTCGCCCGGACCACCACCGTGCGCTCGCCCGTTTGCAGCATGAGTTCGTTATTCTCCTGGCGCTCGCCCGACACGATCGTCCTCCGCAAGAGTTCAGCCAGCGCCGGCGGGAGATTCTCCAACGGGTGATCGATCACGTCCGCCGGCTTTAATTCCGTGATCACACCGGCCTCGTTGTTGAAAACCGTCACACGCTCATCCGTGCCGGCGGCGATGACTCCCGTGGTCAGGCCTTCGAGGAGAGTTTCGTTGTAGATCTTGGCGTTTTGCACCTCGGTGAAAAGCTGCGCGTTCTCGATTGCGATCGCGAGTTGGCCGCAGAGAACACCGAGCGCGCTTTGTTCCGTCGAGCCGTAGATGTGGCCAGAATTTCGCGGTCCCAACAACAGAACTCCAGCCAAATGGTCTCGAGAAAAAATTCCGATCGCCACTCCAACCTTCAAAGCGTGCATCTCCGCCATGATCCCGTCCACCTCTGGGGTAAATCGGACGCGATGCAATTCGTCCAAAACGAGGGGGTCGGTGGGATGCGCTTCCAGGTAAGAAAGGATCGGGCTCTCTTGCGACAAGTGGAGGACATCTTCGTCCCGCTCTTTCCGATCAGGATACCGTTGGCCAAAAGAGCGCTTGTCGGGCAGGAGGATGACGACCTTCTCGGTATCAACTGCTTCGGCGATAGTCTTGGCGAAGCGCTGCAACAGCTCCTGCAGGGTGCTCACGCTTTTGAGAATGTCGGCCGCTTTGCTCATCGTGATGCGAAAGTCCAGCCGTCGTGTGCCCGCGAAAGACGATCGGCCAGGGTTTGCGAAATCCCGCGGGCCGGCGCCATTGCGAACGCTACGCCCAAGGCAGCCACGATGTGTGCGAGGTTAGCCCTCTGGGCCCCCATTACAGGTTTGAACGCCATAGCGACCAACCACCAGAGAATCGCATAGATGGTGAGCAGGTATGCAGTCAGGACGAGATAGGACATCGCCCGACGGAGAAAAACTCCGACCTCCATGACCTTTCGGGTCGCGATCCCGTAGGCAATGACCATGCTGAAGAGGAAAACTCGAAATGGTGCAAACCAGAGAGCCTGCGAAGGATCGACGAAGCGTCCCAAAATAATGCCCAAGGGGAGGGATAGCAGCAGAGTCAGACTCCCGATGATAAGGATGAACGCCAGTTCAGCATGCTCGCGCCCGGACGTAGCGCGCATGTCGCGCGGCGTATTTGACTAACAACGCTACGACGGCGAGGACGAAGTAGATTTCGTAGACAGACGAGAAGTGGCCATAAATCGGGGACGAGCATAGGAGCTATTGCACTTCCGATGGAATGATCAAGCCAGGCAGCGCCGATCAGGAAGGCCGGCGTCTGGCAAAAATAACGATTCCACGGCAGCGGCAATGAGCGAGAACCGTGATTCCTCAAAATCCGCTCCAATTCAGTTTGGTCTCACGAATCGAGAGGCGAAGCAGATTGAAGGAAGCGAGCATGGTCGGCGCCGGCAGCAGAAGCCAGACGAATTAAAATTCCTGCGCCTTCGAGATCTGCCCGCACTGAAAGCGAAATAGAGGCTCCCAACCAAACGCCGATGACAAGTGAGAGCAGGAGAAAAGACTGGTTGGCTCTCCGGCGTGGGTTCGCCTGAAAAACCGCCGCCCCAATGCAAATTGGACCACGGCAACGCAACGAAAATCGGGGCAGTTGAGCTGCTGTTCATTGGTCGTTACACGTCTCACGAGCATGGTGCTCGCGCCGCCTCCAATCCCCGGACGTTAATGAGCACTCGGTCCATTTTCGTCCGCGCGCGACCTCTGTCGCACGACATCCAGATCGCAGTCGGGATCGAGTTCTCGCAATTCGCCGTGGGCGGAATCGATTTGATTCGCGGATGCAGAGAGCGGACGCCATCACTTGGAACGGGCCACCAGCGGCTAAAGCATTTCCCGTGTCCCCCTTGATGGAGTTCACTGGAATCTGTCGAGCCCGTTCTTTGAAGACCCGAGTTATCACCGCCGCCTCCGCCGCATCGAGGACAGGATGTCCGGGGCCATAGGCAGAGATGTAATCAATATGATCAGTCGTCCACCCCGCGTTTGCCAGCGCGAGACCGATCGAATCTTCCAGACCGGAGGCCGGTCGATCCGGATCACGTCGCGCTGCTTGCCGTATCCTTCGATTTCGATGTAGCACCGCGCACCTCTCGCAACCGCACGTTCCATGTTTTCCAGGATCAAGATGCCTGCCCCTTCAGAAATAACCCCAGTGTCGCGCGTCCATGTCGAAAGGCCGGCTGGCTCTTTCAGGATCGTCATTTCGCTTCGAACTAAGACCGCTGGCGATGAAGCTGGCATCACAAGCGGTGTGATCGGGGCATCTGCTCCTCCAGCAACCGCCAACTCCGCTTCGCCGCATCGAATCATATGCCGCGGCATCTGCGATCGCGTCCAATCCTGAAGGGCAAGCCGAGGAAACTGTCGCAGCGTTTGCGTATCGCCCCAGTCGGTCCGCGATCACATTGGCTGCTGCCTGAGGAATCGAGGCGGCCGCGAACTGGAAGCCGAGGCCCGGTTGGGACTCTTCTGCACCGCACCGCCCTAAAGCACGCTCTCACCACGTCCATCGCGTTCATGCTCACGCCGATCACATGACAGGGGTCGGACTTGGCAGCTCTAAGTTGTTCGATGTCCAAACCCGCGTCCGCAAGAGCCATCATTGTCGCGGCGTATGCGAGTTGGGTATGACGGGCCATCCGTTTAGGCTTCAACTCCGCCTCGATGTAATCAGCGGCTTCGAAGTTTTTCACTTCGCCAGCGATGCGGCTGTGATAGCCAACCGCATCAAAGAGCGTGATCGGGCCGATCCCGCTTCGCCCCTTCAGCAGCGAATCCCAGAATGCTTCCAAACCGGTGCCATTTGGGGCCAAGACTCCCATCCCGGTGACGACGACTCGATTACGCTTTGGCATTACGGGTGACGGGAGAGATATTCTTCGGGAGGCGATTTCTGGTGTTTACGTTTAAATGCAGTGATTCCGATTCTCTGCGATCGACCAACTCTTATTCAGCAAATTCCGAGGTTATTCACAAGTTGGAACTTGCCCCTGCTCTTTCTTTGCTGAAGCATCGCATACGCCCATTCGAACGGCTCCAACAATCGCGATGAATTCTTTGCACGGCACGCGCCTAGCTTTCTCTCCGGTTCTCACCGCGCCATGACTATTCCTCCGGAGCTGCCCCACGTTCTTGTGATCGATGATGAAGTCGGTCCGCGTGAGAGTTTGCGCATGCTCCTGAAGCCAAATTACCAGGTGCACACCGCGACTACGGTCGAGGCTGGGCTGCGGCTTTTGCGCGAAAAACATCCGGACGCGGTCGTGAGCGATATCCGCATGCCGGGAACGAATGGCATCGATGGCCTGCGCCGCATTCGCGAAATCGATCCCCATGTGGCCGTCATCATGTTGACCGGATTTGGCGCGCTTGAGACCGCGCAGGAAGCGCTCCGGCTGGGAGCGAACGATTACATCAGCAAGCCTTTTGATGCCCGGGAGATGCGCGAAGTGATCAGTCGCAACGTCGAACGCACCCGCATTCACCGCTCGGGCGAAAATGCGGCGACGGAAATTCGCGAACTGAACAACCGCCTGCTGAAGGAGTTGGCGCAAAAGGAACATCTCGCCTCGCTCGGCCAGGCTTCAGCGGAATTCGTCCACGATTTGGGGAATCCGCTCACGATCGTTTGGGGTTACGTGCAGTTGTTGGCCAAAAAGCTCGAGCAGTCTGAAAAAGAGAAAGGCGTGGAAAATCCCGCCTCCGCCAAGGAGCTGAAAATCATCGAGCAAAATGTGCGGCTCTGTCGCGAGTTGCTCACGATGTGGCAGAGCTACGGCAGCGTGGAAGCGGCCCCGCATCGGCCAGTGGCGGTGGGTAGAATCGTGCAGGAGATTTTGAAGGGCGTGGAATCCATCGCCTCGCAAAGTGGGGTGGAGTTGCGCAGCGACCCGGCGGAAGATGGCGTGGTGCTGGGCGATCCGGTGCAGATCAAGCGCGCGATCCAGAACGTGATCGTCAATGCTGTCCAGGCTTCGGCGGAACGCAAAGGCACGGTCACAGTCAGTTGCACCTGCGGAGAATTTTATGTGGACGTGCGCGTCGAAGACACCGGTCAAGGGATTGCGCCGGCGCAGTTGCAAAAAATCTTCGAACCCTACTTCACGACTCGGCAAGGCCGGAGCGGCACCGGCCTCGGGCTCTACATCACCAAAAAAGTGGTCGAGGATCACCATGGATCGATCAAGGTGGACAGCACGCCCGACGTGGGCACCATTCTCGTCATTCGCCTGCCGTTGAAGACCGAGTAGCCGCAGCGCGGCGGTCGATACCGGCTCCCCCGGTGCGGAATTCCAATCCCGGTCTTTTAGTTTGTCACGCCACTCGGGTTACGTTCTGATCGATTAGTGCCGGGACGTTACGAGGTTGCACCCATCTTTCTCATTCGGATGGCCGGCGTGCCCTTCGAAGCTCTCGAAAATCTGGCTACTCCCCAGGTCGCAAACAGCGCGCGGAAGGTGATCGTGCACGAGGCCGAATTCGAGAGCGCGCTCAAGACAGCGGCGACTTTTTTTGAGTCGGGCGAGCACCTCCTCTCCCGAGAAGCTTTTCGCGCTTTGCGTTCCGCGGTGCGCGCACGACGCGCTCCGCGCTGTGATGGCAGAGGCGCAGCCGCCGGTCTTCACGGATTACGCGGAGGCAGCGGCGCGGTTGGCGGCGGCGGAGGCTGAACTGGAAGCAACGCTACAGGCCTCGATTGGGCCGGCGCGCATCGCCTTGGTGGAGTCGGCGCGGAAATACCTTCCGCGCCAGCTCATCTTCAACGTCGGCGGAGTGCGAGAGCTGTTGAAGGAATTGATGACGCCAGGCGACGGCTCCGCGCTCGTTCCGCCGTCTCGCAATACGCGCACCCGCGAGCGAGAACGCCATCTTCTGCTCTACCTCCAGCGGGTCTGCGCGAAGAACGACAGCTTCAGCGAGTATGGGCCGACAAGCTGGGGCCAAGCTGATAATGCAGTCGCGGGAATCGAGTTTTCGACTGCGCCTGACATCACCGCGCGCGAAACCTTTCTCGAACGTTGGACAGCGCACGCCATCGCCGCGGCGATCAATCTCGATCCCGAAGTGTTCCCGGAACTCCGTCCGCGTCTCCATCCGAATGTCCGCTGCTTGGATGGCAACGTCATCTTTACCGACAGCGGCGAATCGATGGCGCTCGATTCTGCGGAGCAGGAGATGCTGGAACGTTGCGACGGCATCACCCCGGTGCACGCACTCGGCGCGCCGGATGTCATCCACTCGTTAGAAGAAAGAGGCGTGGTGCGCTGCGCGATGGAAGTACCGGCGATGGATCCGCACGCCTTCCTTGTCCTGCGCGATGACGTGCTCGCCTGGCGTCCCGGCCCGGTCCGCGAGAGATGGCTCGCCTTTTTGCAACCGCTGGCTGCGCTCGCCGAGCGCTTCGCTTCCACCAGTGGGACTACAGAACGGCTCTCGATCCTGGATGAAGCGCGCGCGCGGCTACACGATCTCGGGATCGAGCGGAAACTGGGCGAGCGCAGCCTTTACTCGGCGAGCAACCCGATTGGCGAAGAGTGTTTTCGCCGTTCGGATTTTCGCATCCACCCCGCGTTGCTGGATGAGGTGGCGCAGGAGGCCGCGCCTTGGATCGATCTTTGGCGCGACACCTATGGCTTTGTCGCCAGCCGGGTCGCAGCGGGATTGCGCGGCATTCTGGAAAAAATTCCGAGCCGCCACGGTGCGGTTCCATTGCCGATGTTTCTGCACGCCTGCGAAACGGCCCGCTTGCCCTTGACCGGGCCGGGTCTGGTGGTGCTGGCGCATCTCGCCTTCCAGGAAATCAAGGCGGCCTTCCGCGTTGTGATCGAACCACATGCGGAACTGGCGGAGTATGAGCTGACCGCGGCGGATTGTCGCTTCGTGCGCGATAATTTCGAGTATCCGCAGTTCGACGGATACACTTATCCATCGGCCGATTTACAGCTCGCGGCACAATCTGCCGAGGCGGTGGCGCGGGGCGATTATCGCTGGCTTCTCGCCGAGCTCCATCCTCCCGTGGCGCTGCTCCATCACGGCGCCTACTGGAGCTGCCCGGATCATGCGCGGCTGCGCCAGGCTTTTGTGCGACTGATCGATGGGAAACCAAATCTGCACTTTGGATTTTTTGCCGCGGATTTTACCGCGCACACCGCCGTCCGCATTTTCGACGCGCTGCCGCAGCATTCCAATTTCGTGGCTCCGCAACGCAGCAACCCTGCCTGGCGCACCGTGCCGCCGGCGGAAGCGGAAGTATTTGTGGACGCAATGAGCGGTGATGTCGGCGTGCGGCATATCCGCTCGCACGAATTCCTCGGCTCCTTCGCGCGCGCCTGGCTGATTCCGCTCGGCTTTCATCCGTTTCAATTTGGGCGGTCGCCGCACATGCCGCGGTTGCGTTGCGGGCGTGTGATCGTGCAACGGCGCACCTGGGTGGTGACGCACGAGGAACTGGGCGTGGGCGATTTTACCGGCATCTCGCGCGGTCTTGTTCTGGCGATCGAGCGACTGCGGGCCGCGAAAGAATGGCCGCGCTGCATCTACGCGCGTCCGACTGAGCAAGCATTGCGGCGCAGCGGAGTAGAAGGCCGGGATAAAGACACGAAGCCAATCTTCGTGGACCTCGAAAGTTATCTCTCGCTCGAGATGTTCCATCACGCTTTGGTCAAAGCGGGCGAGCTCGAAATAACGGAAATGTTACCTGCGCCCGAGGATCTCTGTTGGCGGGAAGCGGAAGGCCGCCGCACCTTCGAGTTGCGCACGCTGGTGGCGCCTTCTTCATGAAAGTCATCGCGATCGCAAATCAAAAAGGCGGAGTCGGCAAGACGACTACCGCCGTCAATCTCGGCTGTGCCCTGGCCCAATCTGGCCAGCGCGTCCTGCTCATCGATCTCGACCCGCAGGGCAACGCCACCAGTTCCTTCGGTTTGCAGGAGGTGGAAGGCGAGAGTCTTTACGAGCCGCTCCTCGGGCAGGCTGCGATCGCGGACAAAGTTTTGCCGACGCGTCTCGCGGGCCTCTTCATTATCCCTGCGGATCTCGATCTGGCCGGCGCGGAAATTGAAATCGCGCGGATGGATAATCACCTCACTCGTCTCACGGAAACGCTGGCGCCCTTCCGCAAGGACAAGACGTTCGATTTCATCCTTCTCGATTGCCCGCCCTCGCTTGGCATTTTAATGACGAACGCACTGGCGGCCGCCGACGAACTGCTCACGCCGATCCAGTGCGAATTTTTCGCGCTCGAAGGCTTGGTCAAAATCGTCCGGGTGGTCGAGCAAATCAGGAATTCCGGTGCGAACGATAAAGTGGAGATCGGCGGTATCGTCATGACGATGTTCGATGGCCGGACGAACTTGAGCGGGCAGGTGGTGGCGGAAGTGCGCGAGCACTTTTCGGAGCGCGTTTACGAAACGGTTATCCCGCGATCGGTGCGTTTAAGTGAGGCGCCCAGCTTTGGGCAATCGATCTTTGAATATGCGCCCAAAGGCAGCGGGGCCCGCGCCTACCGAGCGCTGGCCGATGAATTCTTGCAGCGCCATTCCGCGGAAGAGAATTGATCGTGCGCGCTAAGCGCAGCCGTTTCGCACCGGCGCTTCGATTAAGCTCAGATTCAGGAGAAAACTTTCGCTCCGCCCGAAATCGTTTTAAGTTCAAACGAACGTGCGCGTCTTGCTGAAAGAGCGGTGCGTATTTCTCAAGGGAACCATGGATGTAACGACAAAACTCGCGATTTTGGCTGACGCCGCCAAGTACGATGCCTCGTGCGCGAGCAGCGGAACAACCAAGCGAAACTCGCGCACGTCTGGCGGGTTGGGATCAACCACCGGTTCGGGCATTTGCCACAGCTACACGCCGGATGGTCGCTGTGTGTCGTTGCTCAAAATCCTGCTCACGAACTTTTGCGTTTACGATTGCCTGTATTGTATCAACCGCATTTCGAGCGACGTGCAGCGGGCGCGTTTCACTCCGGAAGAAGTGGTCCAGCTGACGCTGGATTTTTATCGGCGCAATTACATCGAAGGGCTCTTCCTCAGTTCCGGCATCATTCGCAATCCCGACTACACGATGGAGCAAGTGGTGGCGGTCGCGCGCACGCTGCGAACGGAGCATCAATTCCGCGGCTACATTCATCTCAAAACTATTCCCGAGGCGGCGCCGGCCTTGATCGAAGAGGCTGGGCGCTGGGCGGATCGCATCAGCATTAATATTGAGTTGCCCACCGCGGTTGCGCTCTCGGAATTGGCGCCGCAAAAGAATTTCGCCAACACGGAAGCGGCCATGAGCGGAATTCGCGACCGCATCGTGCGCGCGAAAGCGGAACGGCGCGAAAGTAGAAAGGCGCCTAGCTTCGCGCCGGCCGGGCAGAGCACACAGATGATTGTTGGCGCGACCGATACCCCGGACGCGACGATTCTGCAGCAAGCGACATCGCTTTATTCGCAGCAGAAATTGCGACGTGTTTATTATTCCGCGTTCAGTCCGATTCCTGATGCTTCGAGCAAACTTCCGCTTATCGCGCCGCCGCTCGTGCGCGAGCATCGACTCTATCAAGCGGATTGGCTGGTGCGCTTTTATGGTTTCAAAGCGCACGAGCTGACCACGGAAGCTGCGCCTAATCTCGATCTCGCGATTGATCCGAAGCTGGCCTGGGCTCTGCGCCATCGGCATCTCTTTCCGGTCGATCTAAACAAAGCCGCGCGCGATCTTCTTCTGCGCGTGCCCGGTCTCGGCACAAAGTCGGTGGAGAAAATTCTTCGGGTCCGGCGCTGGCACAAAATCCGGCTGGATGATCTCCCGCGCCTCCACGTCTCGGTGAAAAAGATTTTGCCCTTCGTCATCACTGCGGATTACAACTCCGCCGCGCTCGCCCTCGATCGCGATGATTTCAGTCAGCGCTTCACCGCCCCCGATCGACAGCTCGATCTTTTTCCGAGCGACGCTTCCGTGATCACGGGCCAGCTTTAGGTGTAGTGGAACAGCTCACGTTCCAGCCCACGTTTCCGGATTGGCAACGCGCCGCGCGCTCGGCGTTGCAGCGCAATTTCGCGCCAGAATCGATTGCGTGGATGGAATTAGGCGCCGCGCAGCCGTCGCTCGATTTGTTCGAAGAATTGGATGCTGGCCGTGCGCGGAATTCGCCCGCAGGAACGCCGCGCGTGCCGAAAAAGTTCTTCGATCTCGCCCGTCTCGTCGCGCTGCATCGAGACGAGGAACGCTGGGCGTTGCTCTACCGTCTGGTGTGGCGGCTCACGCACGGCCAGCCGCAGTTGCTTGAGATAGCTGTTGATCCGGATGTGGCCCGCGCCTTCGATCTGCATAAATCCGTTCGACACGACATTCATAAAATGCGGGCCTTCGTCCGCTTTCGCGAAGTGAACCACGGCGAAGGAAAATGGTTCGTCGCCTGGTTCGAGCCCGCGCATCACATTGTGGAGCACAACGCTGCTTTCTTCGTCGAGCGCTTCGCTTCGATGCGGTGGTCCATCCTCACGCCGGAACGCTGCGCGCATTGGGACGGCGCCGCGCTCAGCTTCACAGACGGCGTGGATAAATCGCAGGCGCCGCGCGAGGACGAGGTCGAGTCGCTTTGGTTGACCTATTACGCGAATATTTTTAATCCGGCCCGCGTGAAGGTGCACGCCATGGAGGCGGAGATGCCGAAGAAATATTGGCGGAACCTGCCGGAAGCGGTGCTCATTCCTTCGCTCCTGCAGGAAGCGCCCGGCCGAGTGGAAGCGATGGTGAAGAAAAGCAAAGCAAAAGCGGTGCGAGACGAGGAATCGGATTGGCGGCCCGCGCCGGTGCCGGCAACGAACCGCGTCGACGAACTGGCCGCAGCCGCGAAGGCTTGCACGGCCTGTCCTTTATATAAGAACGCTACGCAAACCGTTTTCGGCGACGGCCCGAAACGCGCGACAATTCTGATGCTCGGCGAGCAACCGGGCGACCAGGAGGATTTGGCCGGCCTACCTTTTGTCGGTCCAGCGGGCAAGCTGCTCGATCGCGCGCTGGTCGAGGCCGGGATAGACCGCGACAAGGTTTACGTCACCAACACGGTGAAGCATTTCAAATGGGAGCCGCGCGGGAAACGGCGGATTCATCAAAAGCCGAACTCGCGCGAGATCGCGGCTTGCCGTCCTTGGCTGGACGCGGAATTGCGCGCGGTGAAACCGAAGCTGGTCGTATGTCTCGGCGCCACGGCGGCGCAAGCGATCTTCGGGCCTTCTTTCCGCGTCACGAAGGAGCGTGGAGTGGTTATGGAAGCGGAAGCCGCACCGCGCGTGCTCGCGACGGTGCATCCTTCCTCGCTCCTCCGTCAGCCCGACGAAGAATCGCGTGACCGGGAATACGCCCTTTTCGTGGCCGACCTTAAAACAGCGGCGGAAGCGGCTGGCGATTGACCGCTTCAAAAAAAAGCCTGCGGCGAATCGGTCGGCCGCAGGCTTTGAATGATTTGAGTTGGCGCGCGGTTATTGATCCGGAGTCGCAGCTTCCTTTTCCTCGCCTGCCTTCTTGCTCTTTTTCTTCTTGGAAGATGCGGCAGCCTTTTCCGCCTCGGTCTTGCCACCGACCTTCAGGCTCTTGGCTTCAAGCGTGCCGTCTTCCATTTTCCAATAGGAGCCGGTTACGTCTTCGTTTTCGGTCAGGTCAGCGAAGGTGGCCGGACTGCCAGCCTTCGTCACCGTGGTCGTGTCGGTCACCTTAAAAGTGCGCGAGGTAGTCTTGCCCGCGATGGTGAAGGTCTTGGCTGATTGATCAATGGCCGAGGCTTTCCCGCGGAAGGGGATGGCGCGCGGCTTTTTCGCCGGCGCTGCCGCCTCGGTCTTGGCGGGCGAGGTTTTCGGAGCGGGCGAAGGAGAGTTTTTATCGGCCGCTGAGAGAGTGCCGCAGAGAGCCACGGCAACGATGCAAGCCCCAGTAACGAGGCGCGATTTGTATTTCATAGGATGTTTAATGTTTTTTTTGGTGGTGGTCGCGCCGCCGAAATTGACGGAACAGCCGCCTGGATTTTTCATTCTGGTTTAACGAGTCGCCTGCACCAAAGCAATCCCGATCGCTCCGCCGGGCGGGAAACTTTTGTGGTTTTTTGGGAGGCGAGCATGGATGCGAAGCGGGCTCTATCTAATACTAAGGAAAAGCCGGGCCGAAGTTCCGGTCGGAGCGCGATTTTTTTTGCGCGCTGTTGCGATTTCCGGCCGGCCGCCTACGCCGTCTTGAAAAGCGGCGCGATGCGGCTACGCTGTCGCCGCAGTTTTCCGGGGGTATAGCTCAGTTGGTAGAGCGCGTCGTTCGCAATGACGAGGCCAGGGGTTCGAACCCCCTTACCTCCACTCCCCCTCCTTGCGGAGGGGGATTACAAGGTCAGCGCTCCTTCCGCGCGATCAGAATTTCTTCGTCACGCGCACGTAAACGAAACGACCGGTGGAGTCGTAGGTGAACCCTGGGTAGCCCACGGCGTTGCCGCCCTGGCCGGAGGAGAAGGGCGGATCTTTATCGAAGATGTTGTTCACGCCCACGGTAAAGATAGTGCCCTTTAGGAGGCGGTCCCAAACGCTCATCTCGGCGGAAGCCAAGGCAGGTGCGCCACCCTTGTCATCCTTCGAGTAGCCACCCGTGGCGGCCGATTTCGATACCAGCGCGCCGAAATCGTAGGAAGCCTGCAGATCGAAGAGCCAGCGATGCGCGACGTCGTGGTCGTTGCCGTCGGCCCGCTGTTCGTGGAAGCCATCAATAAAGCGCACCGTGCCGACGAGGTCGAAGCCGTGCCAGTTCCAGTCGAGGCTGCTGTTGGCTCTCCAGCGGTAGTAGCCTTCGTTGGACGCGCCCGGGTCGGTGGTTACGCCGGCCAATTGTTCAATCCGGCCGCCCGCGACGCGTTGAACCTCAAAGGAGTTGAGGTAGGTCGTCTGCGTTAACGAGGTGAACGTGCCGTAAGGCGTATCCCGCACATACTGGAGTCCGAAATCCACGCCGTTCGCTTTCTGCGACGCTTCGTTGCGATTCGAGACCACGATGCGCGTAATGCTGCCGTCCGCCAAACGATCGACCCGTTCCCCCGGGAGCAAAGTGCCGGCTAATTCGCGCGCCAGGACTGCATCGAGGAACGCGGACTGGACCACGCCTGTCCGGTCGATCTGCCACAAGTCCGACGAGATGGTCAGGCCAGCGACAAACTTCGGCGTGTAGACGAATCCTCCGCTGTAGGTCTCCGAATCCTCAGGTTGCAAATTGGGGCTGCTGAGAACGAGCGTGGTCGTCTCCGGTTCAAACGCGCCGCCGTTCATCGGATCGTGGGACGGTTGAATATCGGAGATCGGCGCGGCGTAAAGCTCTTCGAGAGACGGCTCGCGGAACCCGAGACCCCAGGTGAATCTGAGGGTGAGCGAATCGTCGAGCGGCTGCCAGCGCATGCCTACTTTCGGCACCGCTACGTCCGTGTCGTTGTTCCGGAACGCTTCGTAGCGGCCTGCAGCCGTGATATCGAGAGCGTGGAATCCGGGGATGGCGTTTTTCTCGCTGAAGATCGGAACGCTGGTCTCGACGTAAAAGGCGTAGGACTTCCGGCCGCCGCGCGCGGGGGCGATGGCAGAATTGCCTGCGATATCGCCGATGACGTTAAGCTGGTCGGGATCTTCGTTGAGCGATTCACGGCGAAATTGCCCGCCGAAGGCGAAGCCAATGCCGCCGGCCGGCAGTTCGAAGAGAGAAGTGGTGTACATCGTCGCATCGATCGTGGCCAGTTTCGAAGTGTCCGTATCCTTGGGATGGACGCGGGCAAACTCAATCGAGCCTTGATTGGCGGGGATAGGATTGCGGAAATCGCCGAAGGGATTGAAGGCGATGGGCGTGCCGATGTATTGCGACGAGGCCGGATTGAAGATCGGGTCGGCCTGATTCAGGATCCGATTAAAGCGCGAGATGGAAACCTGCTGACCAGTGGTGGTGTTTCTGATTTGGCTGTAGCGGCCGCCCACATCGTAGCCCCACGTCCCGTCGAATAATTTGTCCCCCCGGAGACCGGCGGTGGCGAGGAATGCATCGCTTTCGTTGTCAAAGAGACGGTTCCCGAACTCCGCGAGACGGGCGCGGCTGCCGCCCGAAATGATCTGGTTGAAGGGATTGAAAGGATTGAACGCGCCGGGAGGCACACCCGTGGCGGCGTAGGTAGGGCCGCCGAACGGCGTTGCGCCCGCCGGATTCGCGACCCGGGGCGGGATGGCAATCGTGACGAAGCCGGGCGTTTGGAAATTGCCCGTCGCGGGAGGCGCGAGTTCGTTATGCGTTTGCACATTTTGATAAAGGGCATCGCCGTAGATGACGAGTTGGTCGCCGAAGATTTTGTGATCGAAGGCGACATAACCGCCGTAGCGCTCCGACTCCGGAAAGGAGAGGGAGAACTCGTTAAAGTTAAAGCCATTCGGGCCTGAGCGCGGACGGCCCGCGCCATAGAGGTAGGCGTTGGCGGGCGACAAACCGTTGGAGTTGTTCGGTGCGCTGGCGAACTGATTGCCGCTGCCACTCGGGACGACCGTTCCGCCCGCCGCCGCGACCGCGGCGTTGGTGACCTGGAGGTTGTATGGGCTGGCATTGCTGCTCAAGAAGGGAGGCACAGCCGAGTAATCGCGGTCGCGGTTGAAGATCGAGTTGCGATGATAATAATTGACCGTGCCGGAGACGTTGGTCGTTCCATTGCCCACGCCGAACAGAAGCGAGCTGCTGAAAGCGCCAGAGTCTTTGTCGGTGGTGTTTCCATACTCCACCTTGGCCTGTGCGCCGTTGTATTGATGGTAGCGCTTAACGTTGACCACACCGGCCACGGCATCCGCGCCATAGGTGGTGGACGCTCCGTCCTTCAAAATCTCGATGCTCTCGATCGACGATTCCGGAATCGTATTCAGATCGACGAAGACCACGCGCCGGTTGCCCGTGGGATACGGCGCAACGCGGCGGCCATCGAGAAGAATCAGCGTGGCCCGTGCATCGAAGCCGCGCAGCGCCACGGTGGCGGCGCCGACGGCGGTGTTGGATCCGTTCTCATTGTTGGAAACCGGCACGCCGTTGGCGTTGGCGATCGGCAGATTGCGCAGGAGTTCTTCCGCAGTGCGTTCGCCTGACTTATTGATCAGGTCGCGCGTGGTATTGAGCACCGGATTGGGCCCCACTTCCGCGGCGGTCGGAATTGCCGAGCCTGTCACGAAAACGCGGTCGGTCGTGGCGATCGACGGCTGCTCCGTCGGGACCAGATTTCCGTTTGGGTCGCGCGCGGGATCTGGCGCTGGTTCTGCGGCCTCGCGCGCGCTGGTGGCGGCGGCGCGCGGCGGAGCGACAGCTTGCTGAGCGAAAATGCTCGGCGGGAGGACAAGGTATGCTGCAAGCAGAAGGCTGAGCGCAGCGGGGAGCGAGGCACACTTCAGGGAGAGGAAGTTGGGCATATAGGTATGGGTTTGGCGGAGCGTGCGGACGAATCGGGAAAATTTTCAAGACATTTCGTTGGTCCAACACAGAAAAGTAAACGCCTAGCCGTCCCGGCATTGGAACGAACGAATCCCGCTTTCGTAACGAACAGTGGTGAATGAGAAAGGGGCGCCAAGTTTTAAACTATTGAGAACCAACGGCCTGGACCTCACAGCGATTCCATGGCACGGCCTTTGCATATGGCTGCGGGCTTACGAGCAATCCCCACTCGACAGCGCACGCGGTGTCCATTCTGATTGCCTCCGATCAGCAACCTCAAACTCCATCCATGCATAAACGTCTCCTAGTTCTACTCACGGTCGGCCTCGCCGCCGCTTCCATCGCTCAGGCGCAGGAGGTCAAGCAGATGACGGTCGATCAATTGGTCGCGAAAAACATTGAAGCGAAAGGCGGCGCGAAAGCGGTGCACGATCTGCAAACGGTCAAGCTCACCGGCAAGATGCTCGTCAACCAGGGACAGATGGAGTTCGGTGTCACCGAATTGAAAAAAGCTCCCGGCTCGGTCCGCTCGGAATTCAGCGTGCAAGGGATGACGATGGTGCAGGCTTTTGACGGCACGAATGGCTGGAAGATCTCGCCTTTCCAGGGACGCAAAGATCCGGAGAAGATGTCGGCGGACGAAACGAAGTCACTGATCGAAGACGCGCAGATTGCTGGACCGCTCGTGGACTGGAAGGAAAAGGGCAACACCGTCGAGTATCTCGGGACGGAGGATGTGGAAGGGACGCAAGCGCACAAGCTCAAGGTCACGCGCAAGAATGGCGACGTGAACTACGTCTACCTCGATCCGGAATTCTTCCTCGAGATCCGCGTGCTTTCGCAACGCACCGAACATGGCGCGCAGGTCGAGACCGAGACCGATCTAAGCGACTACGAAAAAGTGAATGGCGTTTTCCTCCCGATGGCGATCGAGTCGGGAAAAAAGGGCGATTCCGACAAGCAGAAAACCATTTACGACCAGGCTGAAGGCAACGTGCCGGTGGAAGATTCCACCTTCGAATTTCCCGCCGCTCCCTCGAAATAATCTCCCAATCTCATGCGCACATTCTCATTCTTCCTCGCACTCTCACTCGTTAGTCTGGCCGGCGCCGCGGAGCAGGCGCCCTACAATTCCGGCACCATCTCCGGGCTCGGCGCGCGCAATATCGGCTCGGCCACGATGAGCGGCCGTATCGACGCCCTCGCCGCTTACAATGATCCTTCCGGCAAGACCACCATCTTCGTCGGCGCCGCCAGCGGCGGCGTTTGGAAATCGGAAAACGGCGGCACCACCTTTAAGCCGGTCTTCGACGAGCAACCGGTGCAATCGATCGGCGCGATCGCGCTCGATCCGAAAAACCCGAAGAACGTTTGGGTCGGCACAGGCGAACCGTGGACTCGCAACAGCGTCTCGATCGGCAACGGCGTTTACCGTTCGAGCGATGGCGGTGAAACCTGGACGCGCGCCGGCTTAACGACCTCCGAGCGCATCGCCAAAATTGCGGTGCATCCCGCGAATGGCGAGACGGCCTATGCCGCCGTCCCCGGACCGCTCTGGAGCGATTCGCCGGAGCGCGGCCTCTACAAAACGACTGACGGCGGCCACACTTGGAATCTGGTTTTGAAGGGCGGCAATCTTTCCACCGGTTGTTCCGACATCGAACTCGATCCGACCAATCCCGAAGCGCTGCTGGCGACGATGTGGGATTATCGGCGCAAAGGCTGGACGTTTCGTTCGGGCGGCGACGGCCCGGAAGCGCCCTCCGCGAGTGGCCTGTTCCGCTCGGCCGATGGTGGGGCGACCTGGACCGAAGTGACGCCCGAGAACGCGAAGGGTTTTCCGAAAAAACCCTACGGCCGCCTCGCGGTCGCGATCGCGCCCTCCAACGCGAAGCGCGTTTATTGCTTCGTCGAATCGCCGGAGAGCGCGCTCTTCGTCTCCGATGACGGCGGCGCCACCTGGGACAAGCGCGACAAGAGCACCTGGATGGTTTGGCGTCCGTTCTATTTCGCGAACTTGATCGTCGATCCGAAGAACCCCGACCGCCTGTTCAAGACCGATGGCGCGCTCATCGTGAGCGAGGACGCGGGCAAGAGTTTTGCCACTGTCGGCGGCTTTAATGGCGCGCACGGCGACGTCCATGATGTCTGGATCGATCCGTCGAATCCGCAGACCGTGATCGCGGGCGACGACGGCGGAATTTTTTATTCCTACAACGGCGGAAGCAAATGGTGGAAAGGCGGCAACCTCCCTATCTCGCAGTTCTACCACGTGAGTGTGGACGACGCCGATCCGTACAACGTCTACGGCGGCCTGCAGGACAACGGCTCCTGGACAAGCCCTTCGCAGTATCCGGGCGGCATCGCCAATTCGCAGTGGGAAACCATGTATGGCGGCGATGGTTTCTGGACCTTCGCCGATCCGGCTGATCCTGATTACATCTACGCGGAGGCGCAGGGTGGAAACATCGGCCGCGTCAACCGCAAGACGCACGAGGCGCGCGACATTCAGCCGAAGCCAAACTTCAAGGAGAAGCTGCGCTGGAATTGGAACACGCCGATCGCGCTTTCGCCGAACGAGAAGGGCACCATCTACATCGGCGCGCAGTTTCTCTTTCGCACCCGCGACCACGGCCAGACCTGGGATCGCATCTCGCCCGACCTGACGACGAACGATCCGGAGAAGCAGAAGCAGGAGCAATCCGGCGGGGTCACGATCGACAATTCCGCCGCGGAAATGCACACCACGATTTACGCGATCAGCGAATCGCCCAAGGACAAGAATACGATCTGGGTCGGCACGGATGACGGCAACCTTCAGATCACGCGCGACGCCGGCAAGACGTGGACGAACGTGGTCAAGAACGTTCCCGATCTCCCGCCGAACTCCTGGGTGAGTTCCGTGCACGCGAGCAATTTCCAGCCCGGCACCGCCTACGCCACCTTCGATCGCCATACGTATGGCGACATGACGGCCTACGTCTACAAGACAGCCGATTTCGGCCAGACCTGGACGCCGCTGATCACGCCGCGCGAGCTTTCCGGCGTGCAGGGTTACGCGCACGTGGTGAAGGAAGACACTGTGAAACCGGAACTCCTTTTCGTGGGCACGGAATTCGGGCTCTGGGTTTCGATCGATGGCGGGACGAACTGGGCGCAATTCAAAGGCGGCCGCTTCCCGGCGGTCGCAGTGCGCGACATCGCGATTCAACCGCGCGACAACGAGCTCGTGCTCGCCACGCACGGCCGCGGGATTTGGATTGTGGACGATATCACGCCGCTGCGCGCGCTCACCCCTGACTTGTTAGGCCAGGAGGCGGCTTTCGTGGCGGCGAAGGCTGTGCAGCAGCGCATCCAAGGAAACGGCGGCGGTGTGGAAGGCGCGGCGACATTTGTCGGCGACAATCCGCCGGATGCCGCGGTCATCACTTACTACCAGCGTTCGCGCCATCTCTTCGGCAAACTCAAACTCGAGGTGCTCGATCCGAGCGGACGCGTGATCGATGAATTGCCCGCCAGCAAACGCCCTGGGCTCAATCGCGTGACCTGGAGCATGCGCGAAAAGCCGCCCCGGGTTCCGCCCGCTGCGCAACTGGCATTTGCCGGCACGCGCGGGCCGCGCGTTCTCCCCGGCACCTACACCGTGCGGATGACGAAGAACGGCAAGGTGACCGAAACGAAGTTGAACGTGGCGCTCGATCGCCGCGCGAAATACACGACCGCCGATCGCAAAGCGCAATACGATGCCGCGATGCGCGTGCACGCGCTTTTCGGCGCGGAGAGCGCACTCATGGATAAGATCATTCCGCTGCGGGGCGCGATCGCGAAGACGATGAAGGGATTGCCCGAAGGCGACGAGGCCACGCGCAAAACTCTCAAGGAGTTCGGCGATAAAGTGGACGCGGTGCGCAAGCAAATCGTGGCCACGACCGAGGGCGGCGCCATCACCGGCGAAGAGCGGCTGCGCGAGCACACCGATCAATTGTATGGCGCAATCCTGGGCTACGAAGGCAAGCCCGGCGCCTACCAGATGGCCTACATTGAGACGCTCACAAAAGAGCTCGCTGAAGTGACGAAAGAATTCGAGCAGCTCAACAGCCACGACCTGCCCGCGCTCAACGATCAGTTGAAAGCGAAGGGCCTGCCCGCGCTGGCGTACGAGCCCGAATCTTCCACCGCGTCCATCGCCTTTCTCCAACTAGCCGGCGACACTGCGGTGCAGGCAACCGAGCAAGACTGAGCGGCGCCCGCGGCTACTCAGCTCGGGGTGAGAGCGTGCGGCGAATCTCGCCGCAGGACGGATTCTTGGGCCCGCGTATTTTGCTGAATCCAAAAGGCGCGCGAGGCGCATCAGATCGTTACCATCATGCTTCACGATCTTCGTTTCGCTTTCCGCCAACTCTGCAAAGCACGCGGCTTCACGATTGCCGCAGTCACCGTCCTCGCTTTCGGCATTGGCGCTAATACCGCCATCTTCAGCCTGCTGGATACGATGTTGTTCCAGCCGCCGGCCTTCACGAATCCGACCGAGATCGTGCAGCTCTTCTCGCAGGATAAAAAGGAGCCGAAAACTTTCCGCGGCTTCTCCTACCCGACCTATCTCGATGTCCGCACGCAGAACACCGTCTTCGCCGACATCATGGCGCATAACCTGGCCATGGTCGGCGTGGGCGATCAGGGCCAAACCCGGCGCACCTTTGCCGACATCGTCACCGCCAGCTACTTCTCCGTCCTCGGCGTGCGGCCGGTGCAAGGGCGCACGTTTTTACCCGAGGAAGAGAAGCCCGGGAGCAACGCCGCGGTCGCGATCGTCAGCTACAGCTACTGGCAAAAACAGGCGCTGAACCCAGCGCTCCTTGGCTCCAGCATCACGATCAACAGCCGGCCCTTCACCGTCGTCGGCATTATGCCGAAGGGTTTCAGCGGAACGATGCAGGTGTTCTCGCCCGAGATCTGGGTGCCGCTGGGCGTGCACGATCAGATGGTGAATGATTTCCAAAGCGAGAACCGCCGGGAGCTCGACGATCGGGCGGGGACGCAGTTGCTCATCATCGCGCGGCTGAAGCCCGGCGTGACAAAGGAAACCGCAATGCCCGCGCTCAAGACTCTCGCCGCGAATCTCGAACAGACCTATCCGGTGGAGCAAAAGAACCAGACCTTTATGGTCGAACCGCTCTCGCGTTTCTCGACCAGCACCAGTCCCGAAGGCGACGGTGAAGTGAGCGCGCTCGCGCCGCTCCTCTTCGGCATGGCCGGCGTAGTTCTGCTCGTGGCCTGTCTGAATCTGGCCAACATGTTGCTCGCCCGCGGCACCGCGCGCCGGAAGGAAATCGCCATCCGTCTCGCGCTCGGCGCAAGCCGTTGGCGGATCGTGCGCCAGTTGTTGCTCGAAGGCTTCGTGCTCGCGCTCGTCGGCAGCGGGTTTGGCTTGTTGTTAGGCCTGTGGTCCTCCGATCTTCTTGTCGCTTCCATGGGCAAGCAGATGCCGGTGGACATGGTCTGGCGCGGCGGGCTCAATCTCTCCGTCCTCGTCGCCACCTTTGTCTTTTGCGTTATCGGCACGCTCGCGTTCGCCCTCGGGCCGGCGCTGAAATTATCCCGCGCCGCTGTCGTCGGCGATTTGAAGGAGCAGGCAGGCGAAGACGCGGTCCAGCGACGTTGGAAATTTCTCCCGCGCAATCCGCTTGTCGTCATCCAGATCGCTTTCTCGCTCGCGCTTCTCACCGCAGCCGCGCTTTTCCTTCGCGGCGCGGGGAAAGCGGCCTCCGTCGATACCGGACTCGCGATCAGCCAGAATTTCCTCGTTGAAGTCGACGCCAGCCTGGCCGGCTACGATCACGCGCGCGCGCAGAATGTTTACCGCGCGCTGGAGGAGCGCCTGGCCGCGCTGCCCGGAGTGGAGCACGCCAGTATTTCGTCCACCGTCCCATTCGGTATGGTCTCGATGAGTAAGGCCATCCAGCGCGGCGGCGCGAATCCGGCGCCTGATTCCAAGCCGGCGACCGCCGCCGAGGGCCTGGCTTTCAGCGCGCACTGGAATAGCGTCGGCGCCGAGTATTTTTCCACAGTCGGTTTGCGAATGTTGCGCGGTCGCGTCTTCAACGCTGCCGAAGCGATGCACCAGGAGAAGCCGAGCGTCGCCATCATCGATGAAGTGCTGGCCCGGAAACTTTGGCCGGAGGGCGATGCGCTCGGGCAGCAAATTCAGTTTGCCGCGGATGATGCTCCGCACGCGCGCGGCGACGATAACGGCGTCGGCGTCCATTCGCGCGGCAGCGGCGCTGCGAAACAGCAGCTCGAAGTGGTCGGCATCGTGCCTTACACGCGCGAGAGTTTGTTTGAAAAAAATCCGACGGGCGCGCTTTACTTGCCGTTCGCCGGCGGATTCCAGAGCAACGTTTTCTTCCATCTCAAGTTCGCTCCAGGCGCCGCGCGCGACACTGGCGCCACGGCCGATCTGCTGCGCCGCACCGTGCGCGCGGTCGATCCCGCGTTGCCCATTCTTTCGCTCAAGACTTTCGCGCAACATCTCGACAGCAACATCCAGCTCTGGCTGGTCCGGGCCGGCGCGGCGCTCTTCAGCGTTTTCGGATTCGTCGCGCTCGGGCTCGCTGTTGTCGGAGTGTATGGCGTAAAGGCCTACTCGGTGGCGCGGCGCACGCGCGAGATCGGCATCCGCATGGCGCTGGGCGCACAACGCGAGACGGTGCAGTGGATGATCTTGCGCGAGGGATTCGTCATGCTCGCGAGCGGGATTGGGATCGGGCTGCTGCTCGCGGCCGGCACCGGAACGCTGCTGGGCGGCATCCTCTACGAGGTGGGCGCGTTTGATCCGCTCGCGTTTACGCTCGCGCCTCTCGTTCTCGCGGTCGCGGCGCTCCTCGCCACCTGGTTGCCCGCGCGGCGGGCCACTCGCATCAGCCCGATGGTGGCGTTGCGGACGGAGTAGCCGCTGTTGGGCACGCGACTTCCGGGGTGGGCGCGGCCTTTTTTCGTCCCGCGGTGATGACGAGCGCAACCGAGCCGATGATGACAGCCGCCGCGACAGCGGTCAGGAGCGTGAGTTTTTCGCCGGCAAAAAGCGCCCCAAGAATAACGGCCACGACTGGATTCACATACGCGTAGGTGGCCACATTAGCCGGCTCGCAATGCCGCAGGAGCCAGGCATAGGCGACGTAGCCTACGATCGCGCCCACCAGGACGAGATAAACGAATGCGCCTAACGACTGCAGCGTGATCGCGCCGGGATCAAACTGCCGCCACTCGCCCCGGGCCAGGCCCGCGAGGAGGAGCAGCGCGCCGCCGCAAAGCATCTGCTGGCCCGCGGCGAGGAAGGGCGAGGCCGCGCCCTCCGCCTGGCGTGAGTAGAGCGAACCAGCCGACCAGATGAACGACGAGCAAAGCAGGATCGACATCCCCAGCCAGGCGTGCGACGAGGCATCGTGACTGGAAAAACGCAGCGCTGGCCCGATCAACATTCCGACGCCGACGAAGCCTCCGATTAAACCGAGAATCGCCACCGGCCGCGGGCGGGCCGACATTCCGAAGAGCCAACTCAAGAGCGCGATGTAGAGCGGCACCGTCGCGACGAGGAGAGCGGCGAAGCCGGAAGGGACGTATTGCTCGGCCAGGGTGACCCCGCCGTTGCCGCCCACGAGCAGACACGCGCCCACGATCAACGCCGTGCGCCATTCGATCGCTCGCGAGCGTCCCGCGCCGCTCAGCCGCGCGATGAGATAAAGGATGATGCCGGCGGAGAAGAAACGCGCGCCGGCCATGAGCAGCGGCGGGATTGAACGAATCGCGAAAAGGATGGCGAGATAGGTCGAACCCCAGATGACATAGACCGCCGCGAACGCGGTGAAAATGGCGAGGCGGGTCGGCGAGGTCGGCGGACGCACTCGCTATGAGCGCACCGAAGGAGACTCCTCGCAAGTGTCCGCCGGATCATCCGGTAACGTGGCCAGCTCGATCACAAACGTAGCGCCCTGCCCGGTGCCCGCGCTCTCGGCGCTGATGCGTCCGCCATGCATCTGCACCACTGCTTTGCTGATCGCCAGCCCCAGCCCCAAGCCTTCCCGCCGCGTGTCCGCTTGCTCGAAGGCGTCGAAAATTTTCTCGAGAAACTCCGGGGCAATCCCGATGCCGCTGTCGCGTATGCGAATGACGAGCCGGTCCGGCGCGGGATTAGAAGTCTCGATCGAAAGTGTGCCGGCTTCCGGAGTGAACTTGGCGGCGTTGCGGAGCAGATTCCAAAAGACCTGCTGCAACCGGGAGACGTCGCCGCAAACCATCGCGTGAGACGCTTCCAATCTCAGCTCGATCGTAAACCGCCGTTCTTGAAAATCGCTCTGCACAATCTCGAGCGCGTGACGCAGAAGCTCGTGCGCATCCGTCGGCTGCAAGCGCAGGCGCAGCTTGCCGCGGGCGATGCGGGTCACGTCGAGCAAGTCGTCGATGAGGCGCGCTTCCAATTCCACATTCCGACAGATCATGCGCAGGCCGTCCGTGATCTCCTCCGGCAGATCCGCCTGGGTGGCGGCGTCACCCGCCCAGATCAGGATCGGAGTCAGCGGGGTGCGCAATTCGTGGCTCAATGTGGCGAGAAATTTATCCTTGGCCTGATTGGCCGCTTCCGCCGCTTCCTTTTGGCGCTCCAGTTCCTTTTCGATTTTGCGTCGGTGAATGAACAACCCGATTTGCGAGCCGAGCGCTTCCACTAATTGCAGCAGATCGTCGTCCGGCTCGACCACGGCTGGGCTAAACAATTCCAGCACGCCGTTGATTTCGTTCTCCGCGAAAAGAGGGAAGGCGAAGGCGCCGCGCAGGTGCGCCGCTTGTGCGGCCTCGCGCCGGGGAAAATTCTCATCGAGCAACACATCCGGGATCCAAATCGGTTTGCGCTGCGTGGCGACGGTGCCGGGGAGACCGGTCGAGCCGGCGAAGGTTGACGCGCGCGTGGCGTCTTCGAAATCCCCAAAGGCGGCCTCTTCGTCTCGCCAGGTGACGGCGCACTCCAGCAAGCCCTCGCTACCGGTGCGCAACCAAATTGAACCAAAGACCCACTGACCGCTGGCCGCGATGGCCTGGATGATTCCGGGAGCGGCTTCGCCTAACGACTGCGAGCCGGCGAGCAAACTGGCCACCGCATACTGCGCGATCCGGCGCCGCTCCGTGCGCACGCGTTCGGTGATGTCGCGCAAATAGGCGGTGAAGACCGGAATACCCCCGATCCGAAAAGCAGTGATGGCCAGCTCGACCAGGATCTCCGTCCCATCCTTCCGCAGCGCGGCGATTTCGATCCGGCGCCCAAGCACGGGCCCCTCGCCGGTTTCCAGATAAAGGGCCAGCCCGGCGCGATGGCGTTCGCGCAAATGGGGCGGAACGATGAGCGCCGCCAGTTCCTGCCCGATCGCTTCCTCCCGCCGATAACCGAAGACCCGCTCCGCCGCGGGGTTGAACTCACGCACCAGGCCGCGCGCGTCCATCGTGATGATGCAATCGAGCGCGGAATGAAGGATGGAGCGGTTGAGCGACTCCAGCCATTCCGTCGAATCCGGTTTCGGCGGCGGCAAGTTTTCGTGGGGTTCCATTGTAACTTAATCGATCCTGCCCAACTCCACCGGCCGTCCGCGTTGCGCCGCCAGCGCCAAAGCCAGGCGGACGCGGCCGAGCGCGCGGCGCCAGCGGCGGGCCCATTTTGTGTGCGCCAAAGTCGGACGGAAATGCGGACGAATGCGGACCCCGTGGGCGCGGCAGAGCGCCAGCGCTTCCGGCGTCCAAAGCCCGCGCACGATGCCCGACATCAGATAAGGAATCGGACCCGGCGTGTCGCGCGCGTAGGAAAGAATATGCAGTCCCTGAGTGCGCTCGCTGCCGCGCGCCTCCATGTTCCAGGCGTTCTCCTCCGGGCGCAGAAGCGAAGCGAAAACATCCTTCTGCCAGAGCGTCGCTTGCAACCGCGTGCGCCCCTTCGAATCCTGCGGGACAACTCCGAACCGTTCCTTCGTTTCCGCAAAACTCGGCTCCAGCAGCGAGAGATCGTAGAAACAAAGCGCCGCCGCTTTTTCCTCCATCGCCTGCGCAATATCGCGCGCCAATTGTTCCGTCTGCACCGGCGCGGTCAGGAAATAATCTTCCTGGAAATAGAGAATGTACGGCGTCTCGATTTGGCGCAGCGCGCTCATCATGCTCGTCGCCCAGCCACGATCCGGGCCCACCCGCAGCGGCTGGATAAAATCGGAGCGGAGGTCGAGTTCGTTCACGAGCAGGCGGACCGGGAACGGGCAATCGCCCCAGAACTTCCGAAAGAAATAGGCGAACGGCCGCCAGCAATCGAAGAACGCATCGCAGCTCGAGACGATGACCGTGACCGAGCCGGCGAATTCATCGAGTTCGTTTTTCATCTCAGCACGCGGGAAGCGCCATTATCGTTTGGTTGGCGTTTCATGACAGGAACATCCGCGCCCATTCGTTCAGGACCCAGAGATTCCAGAGCCGCTGCGCGTGATTGGCCTGGCCGGCCTGATGCTCATCCAGGAGTTGCGCCGCCGCCTCTTCTCTCAAGAAGGGCCGCAGCGACGAATGGAGCGGGAGAAGGCCGGCGCGAATTTGCGCGCGCGCGGCACCGCGCCACCATTGCGCCAGGGGCACGGAGAAGCCACGCTTCGGCGCCCGCAAAACTTCCGCCGGCAAATCGGCCGCGACCAAATCGCGCAGCATGATTTTTCCCTGCCGGGCGTTGCCTTTCCACTCGTTAGGCAACCGCGCGCAGAGTTCGACCAATTCCTGATCGAGCAACGGCGAGCGCACTTCCAGGCTGCGCGCCATGCTCGCGATATCGAGTTTGGTCAGAAGCGAATTCGGCAGCGGCTCGGTGTTATCCCAATAGAGGATGCGATCGAGCGGCTCGCGTTCGCCGCTCCAGAAATCGGTTACGACCTCGCGCAGGAAAGGGTCGCTTTGCTGGCGCAGCAGCGGGGTCGTGATGCTGGGATAGAATGCGCCGGAGAAAAACTCGCCGGAGAAAAGGCTCGGCGTTTCCGCGAGCAATTGGCGGCGCAGTTTGCCCGCGGCCTTGCTGCCGCCGGTCATGCTCGCGAACGTCCAGCGCTCGCGTAATTCGCGCGGAAATAACGCCGCCGCGCGCACCTGCCACGGCTTCAGCCGATGCTTCGAATACCCGGCGAATGCTTCATCCCCGCCATCGCCACTCAGCGCGACCTTGACCCGCTGGCGCGTTAACTCGCAGACCAGCATGGTGGGGAGGGCGGATTTGTCGGCCGACGGTTCGCCGTAGTGGCGCACGACCTCGGGGAGGAGCCGGAGCAGATCGGTCGTGCCGGTGAGAACGTGATGCTCCATCCCGAAATGCCGCGCGGAGATGCGCGCTACTTCCGATTCATCGTAGTCCTTCTCCGCGAATCCGATCGTGAAGGCCTGCACTTTCGCGCCGAGGCCGCGCACGAGGCGCGCGAGGAGCGCATTGGAATCGAGGCCACCGCTGAGCAGAAGTCCGAGCGGGACATCGCTTCGTAAACGGAGGCGCAGGCTTTCGTCGATCGTCGCGCGCACCTGCTCACGCGCTTCCTCGTAGCTGCAGGTTAGTTTGGGCTCCTGCTGGAACGACCAATAACGGCGCACCGTGATCTCACCGCGGCGCCACTGGAGATAATGGGCGGGCGGCAGTTTCTGGATTTGCCGGACGATGCTGCGCGGGGCGGAGATGAAGCCAAATTGCAAATAAGCGGCGAGCGCGTCGGGATCGATTTCCCAACGCGCCAGTCTCTGCTCAAGGAGGGGCGCGATCTCAGAGGAGAAAGTCAGCGCGCCATTCGCGGCGACGTAATTGAGCGGCTTTTTCCCGAGGCGATCGCGGGCCAGAAAAAGCGTCTGCTCGCGCGAATCCCAAAGCGCGAAGGCGAACATCCCGCGCAGATGGTGCAGCAGTTCAATGCCATGCTCCTCGTAAAGATGGACGATCGTTTCCACATCGCCCTGAGTCGTTAGGCGATGCCCGCGCGCTTCCAATCCTGCGCGCAGCTCTACGTAATTATAGATTTCGCCGTTGCAGATGACATGGACGGTTCCGTCCTCATTCGTGACCGGCTGCCGCCCGCCGCTCAGATCCACGATACTAAGCCGCCGCATGGCCAGACCGACGCCAGGCGCGATGAAAAACCCTTCGTCATCCGGCCCGCGATGACGCAGCCCAGCGGCCAGCTCGCGCAGAAGGGCCGAGCGATCGCCTTGGTTTTCCGTGCTGACGTAACCGGCGATCCCGCACATCCGCTACCAATAGAATGGAGCGCCCGGCGCGGGAAGGGCGATCTGGAAAACGGAAAGGTTAGCCGCTCGTATCCACGACGACCACGACCCGGCGATTCGGGCGTTGCCGTTCGATCTCGGCTTGCACCTGGGCTGGGTCGGCCGCGTTTACCGGGCGGGGGACGACCAGGAGCTTAGCAGCGCCGTAGCCGCGGGCACGAACTTGGGCGGGGTTGATGCCGAGGGCTTCGGTGAGGTAACGGGCCACGCTGTCGGCGCGGCGTTGGCTGAGTTCCAGGTTGTATTCCGGAGAACCAAAAACGTCGGTGTAACCTTCGATGGTGAAGCGCGCAGTGGGGTTGCGTTTGATCAAGGTGGCGAGCTTTTGCAATTCGCTGATCGCGCCCGGCTGGAGCTCGGCGCTGTCGTATTCGTAAAGCGGATCGCTCGGCATGCGGATGGCGGTGCCAGAACCGAGAGGGCCTTTTTGCGAGAGGAGGGAATCGAGGTCGCTGAAGCCGGGAGCGCGGCTGCGGTTTGGCCCTGCGCTGTCGCCGGGTAATTTGTTGATCACGTTCGGACGTTTGATCGTGGTGCTGGTGGCCAGCTCGGTGCCGGTGAGGGCGGGTTGGGGGCGACCGGAGACGGCGGAGTCGTTCAAGAGTGATTGCGTGCGCGTTGCGTCCGGACTTTGCGACAGCACCTGGGCCGTGGTGCGTTCGATCTCGTTCAGGATCGAGCTGGAATCGGTGGGATCGACGCGCGGGTTATCGGGCAGGACGTTGCTGGTGTCATCCGGCATGGCGGTGCTGGCGTGGACTTCCTCCAGGAGTTTATCGAACGATTTTTTCTCGTCCGGCAATTGCACGTCGGTCTTATCCGGCTCCGGTTTGGCGGCCGCCGCTGCCTGGTCCATGCTCGGCTGCTCGAGCGGCTGGAGATCGACACTGCGGACCTTGAAAGTAGTGGTCTGCTCGGGCGCCTTGACGACCGCGGAGAGAGGCTCGAAGCGGGTCCGGTAGAAGTAAACGCAGAGCGCGGAGTGGAGGAGAAGGGAGATGAGCAGGCCGACGAAGAGCCAGCTCCGTTGTTTGGTGCCGGACCAAATAGCGTCGTCGTCGAAATCGGGCGCGGGCGTGGCTTTCATAGCGGGCAAGAGGAACACACCGGCACCGTGTTGCCTCTGTCAAACTGATCCGCGGGGCGCCGGTGCCAAGCCCCGGTGGGCGAAATGGCGCAGGGACGCTTCTTTTGCGCTTGTAGGAAATTGCGCGGTTCACGAGCATGCGTCGGTGGCCCCCGATGTAGAACTAGTGCGCGAGACGAAGCCGCGTGGATTTAACACCACGCGGTGGAGCTTGATCATCCAGAGCGCGGGGCTGAAGCCGGAGGAGGCGAAAGCTCGCACCGCTTTGGCAGAGCTGTGCCACATTTATTGGCGGCCGGTATTCACCTTTATCTCCCGGCGCGGGCATATGCCTGAGGACGCGCAGGATCTGACCCAGGAATTTTTCGCTTATATTTTGCAGACCAATTGGTTGCGGCTGGCTGATCCAAATCGCGGCCGTTTTCGTTCCTTCCTGGTTAGTTCGCTGGAGAATTTCCTGCATGACGCCGCGGACAAAAAAGAGGCGCGCAAGCGCGGAGGCCGGGCGCAGTTTGTCTCTTGGGACGAATGGAAAGCGGAGGCGCCTTCCGAGCTGACCATATCCGCTCATGCCCTCGAAACCTTATCGCCTGATCGGTTATTCGATGTGCGCTGGGCGGCGACCGTGGTGGAGCAGGCGTTGCTGCGCCTGGGTGAGATCTGCGAACAACGCGGTCGTTTGCGGCTGTTCGACGCCCTGAGCAGCTATATCACCGCCGAGCGGGATGGAATTTCCTATACTAAAATCGGCGCCTCGCTTGGATTGGAGGCGAGCGCGGTGAAAAAGCAGCTTCATAATCTGCGGCTGCGTTTCCGCTCGCTCTTGCGCGAGGAGGTAGCGCGCACCGTTCCGAATGAGGCGGATGTGGATGATGAGATTCGCCACCTCTGCGCGGCGCTAGCCAGCAGTGCCAATTAGTATTGCTTTGAAAACTTGGGACGGGCTCTCGGATTCGCTTTCCGGCGCGGTGGCGGATGCTACGCCGTGCCCGGAGTGCGGAGCGACGGCGCGGATCGCGCGAGGCGATTGTGTGAGTTGTCTCTTGCGCGAGGGGCTGGAGCCGGAAGCCAATGGCTCGTGCGAAGATTTCGACGCTGTCCTTCTCGAGGCGGAGGTTTCCGATAAAGAATGGCACCTCGGCCAATACCAAATCCTGGGCGAGATCGGACGCGGCGGCATGGGCGTCATTTATCGTGCGCGGCAACGTCACTCCCGCCGCATCGTCGCGGTGAAACGAATTCTGAGTTACCAGGCGGAATCGCACGACACGCTCGTCCGTTTCCGGCGCGAAGCGGAGGCGGTCGCCAGTCTCGACCACCCGAACATTCTGCCGATCTACGAGGTGAGCGAATCGGAAGACGGGATGCCGTTTTTCAGCATGAAATTCGCGACCGGCGGCAGCCTGCGCGCGGCCGGGCCAGCCTTGCACGAGGATCCACGCGCCTGCGTGCAGTTGCTGGCCAAAGTGGCGCGCGCCGTCGCCTACGCTCACGAGCAGGGCATCCTGCATCGCGACCTTCAGCCGGGTAACATCCTGCTCGATAGTCAGGGCGAGCCGTTTGTGAGCGATTTCGGTTTGGCCAAGTGGCTGGACGACCGGAGCGACCTTACCCACACCCTCACCACTCTCGGCACGCCCGGCTTTATCGCTCCGGAGCAAGCGGATGGCTCGGCGACGCTCGGCCCCGCGGCCGACATCTATAGCCTGGGCGCGATCCTCTTTAATCTCCTGGCCGATCGCCCTCCGTTTGTCGGTCCGCACGCGCTTTCCGTGATTCGCCAGGCCGCGGAGACGCCCGCGCCGAAGCTGCGCCATCTCGCGCCCGCGCTTGATCGCGACCTCGAGACCATTCTCGCGCGATGCCTCGAGCGCGATCCCACTGCGCGTTACGCATCGGCAGCGGCGCTGGCGGATGACCTCGAGCATTGGTTGCAGGGCCGGCCTATTGTGGCGCGTCCGGTTTCCATGCCCACCCGGCTTTGGCGCTGGGCCCGGCGCGAACCTGCGCTGGCCGGCGTAGCCGCCGGTTGCCTGGCGCTGGCGGTGGCGGTGGTGTGGCTGGTCGCAACTCATTCCACCAATTCCCCCGCGGGTCCGCCGAAGAAGAGCGTAGCCGTTCTGCCGTTTGAAAATCTGAATAAGAACGTAGAGGACGTCTTCTTCACTGAAGGCATGCAGGAAGACATCCTGACCGACCTGGCCCGCATCGCGGATTTGAAAGTGATCAGCCGGAGCAGCGTGCGCGTCTACCAGCCCGACCTACCGCGCAATTTGCGCAAAATCGGCCTCGACCTCGGAGTGCGCCACATCCTCGAAGGCACCGTCCGCCGCGAAGGCGATCGGGTCCGCATCACCGCGCACCTGACCGATGCGGAGAGCGGGGCACAACTTTGGGCCGAGCAATACGATCGTGCGCTGGACGACGTTTTCAGCATCCAGGCCGCGATCGCGCAGGAGATCGTGGACCAATTGGAAGTGCGCCTTTCCCCCGGCGAACAAGCCACTCTGCACACTCGGCCTACCTCCGACATGGCGGCCTACGATCTTTATCTGCGCGCGCGTGAGATTAACCATTCCGCCGGCCTGAGTACGAGCGAGCGGACGGAGAGTCAGGCGCGGCTGCTCGAAGAAGCGGTGGAGCGCGAACCGAATTTCGTCCCCGCTCTCTGCCTGCTCGCCCGCGTCCATGTTCTTGCCTATTGGTCGAACCAGGATCACACCCCGTCCCGGCTCGAAGCGGCCTGGCGGGCATTGGAACGGGCGGCGCGTCTTCAACCCGATGCCGGCGAGGTGCACCTCACGCGCGGTATTGTTCTCTACTGGGGCGGGCGCAACTACGGCCCCGCCCGTGCTGAGCTCGCCTCGGCGCGCCGCGCCCTGCCGAACGATGCGGATGTGCCCTACTTCATGGCGTTGATCGCGCGGCGCCAGGGAGAGTGGGACGCCTCCACTGATTTTCTCGAGGAAGCGCGCACGATCGATCCGCGGAATGCCATCATCCTCTGGGACCTGGCCCGGACGAATTACTTCGCGACCAAGCGCTACGCTGATGCCGCGCGGTTGAGCGAGAGCGTCCTGGCCTGGATGCCGGACCCCTTCGATTTCCAACTGGCGCGCGCGAAGGTGGAAGTGGCCAGCCGAGCCGACGTGCGCCGTTGGTACGACGTGGTGTGGGGTGATGCCGCCCGCACGGCCGAGGCGAACCTGTTGGCTTTCGAGCGGCTGGAATTGGCGCTGGCGCAACGGGACTACGCTGCCGCTCAGGCCGCCCTCAATTCGAACGCACTGCCGGATTTCAAATGGGACGGCTACGTGACCCCGCGAGCATGGTATGAAGGATTGATCGCGGAGGGCCGCGGCGATCAAGAACAGGCGCGCGCGTCGTTCCTGGCCGCGCGTGAGGTGCTGGTTGCGGTGGTGGCTATGCGCCCGGACGACGCCAAGGCCGCGATCGTGCTGGCCGAAATCGATGCGCACCTGGGTGATAAAGCGGCCGCCATCCGCGAAGCCGAGCATGCTCTAGCGCTCCGACCGGTAGCGAAGGATGCGGTCGATGGCGCGCGCATCACGGAGCGACTCGCGGCCGTGTACGCCATGATGGGTGACTCTGATCGGGCTCTGGCGTTACTGGAAAAAGCCGCCCATCTCCCGAACGCCACCAACTACGGTGCGCTCAAGCTCGACTCCTGCTGGGATGGGCTGCGCAACGATCCGCGCTTCGCTCGCATCGTCGCCAGCCTCGGGCCGGCGGGCGAGGGGGATTGAGCGCGCGCCTAATCTGGGCGCACCATCTCGAAGCGATCGCGCGTCCGGCAATACCAGTGCGGGCTGGCCATGCGGCCGATGACATGGAAGCGCTCGCTGCGAATGCGGAGCTGCACCGGATCGATCAGTTCATCGCGCACGTGCACGCGCTTGACGAGCCCGATGATGAGACGATTGCCGCCGATCTGTAACGTGCCCCACTCGGCGCACTCCAGACTGGCTGGCGACTCGGCGATCCGAGGCGTTTTGATTGACGAAGAGGGCGCAGTCGTTAGGCCGGCCTTTTCCAATTCGCTCGTGCCGTACGGAAGGGACGCGGCGGTCTGGTTCATCGCTTCGGCGGTCGCTTCGTCGACGAGGTTGACGACGAACTCATGCGTCTCGCGAATGTTGCGCGCGGTGTCTTTCGGTTCGCCGTCCTCGCGATCGCCCGGGCAAAAGCCGATGATGGGCGGATTGCTCCCGAGCGCGTTGAAAAAACTGAACGGCGCGGCGTTTAGTCGCCCGTCGCGCGAAATCGACGTGACCCAGGCGATCGGCCGCGGCATGACGAGCGAAGCCAGCATCGCGTAGCCGCGCCCGGCGTGTTCCCCTTCGAGATCGAGTTCCATGGTAAATCCTTACGCCGGGAAGCGCCGTTGCGCAGCGTCCAAGGCCGGGTGCGCACCCCCTTTTGCCTTTGCATCACCCTCGGGCTCCGGTAGCTTCGCCGCCGCGATGCGTACGCTGGCCCTTCTCGTTTTTTTAGCCGTGGCCGGCGCTGTGCCAGCGCAAACGGCGACCAGCCCGGCGCTCGGCCAGCAGCCGTTGGAAATCACGGCCAGCGGCGGCACCACCTACGACAACGGCATCGCCACCGCGCGGGAAAATGTGGCCATCCACAGCGGCGACAGCGATATCTACGCCGACTTCGCGCAGTATAACTCCAGCACCCACGTGGTGCGGCTGGAGGGGAACGTGCGTATCTATCGGGGCTTCGAGTTCTACAGCGGCAATCGCGGCACCTACAACACAGAGACAAAAGCAGTCAGTGCCGATAATTTGCGCACGCTCGACGCGCCGTTCTTCGTCGGAGGCGAAGCGCTCTCCACGCTTTCGGACGGCGCCAACCTGGTCGATAGCGGCACCTTCACGACGCATGATTCGGCCCGGCCGGACTTCCGCATCCGCGCTCAGAGCGTGCGCTTCTACGCGGGCGACCGCGTGATCATGAAGCACGCGATGTTCTACGTCGGGAACGTGCCGGTCTTCTATTGGCCCTACCTCTACCAATCGCTGGACGACTCCTTCAGCGTGGTCCTTTCGCCCGCTTATACCAGCTCGTGGGGGGCATCGCTCCTCAGCCGGATCACCTTTCCGATCACGACGAATATCAAAGCCTCGGTGCGCCTCGACTACCGGGTGCGGCGCGGCGTAGCGCTCGGGTTTTCTCCCGACATCGTTTACGGGAAGAACAACCAGAGCTACGCGAAAATCCGGACCTACTTCGCGTTCGACGATAACCCGCGCATCAATCGCACCTCGCTCCCGCGCGGCAGCATCACGAACAAGCGCTACCGGGTTTCCCTGGAGGATCGCACCAATTTTACCCACGATCTCAGCGGCTACGTCAACGTGACCAAGCTGAGCGACCCGTTCATCCTCCAGGATTTTTTCCAGTCGCAATTTCGGCTCGATCCCTCGCCCGATAACGTCGTCGTCCTCAATCAATATCACCCGCGCTTCAGCCTGACCGCGTTCACCCGTTTTCAGCCCAATGACTTCTACGAAGTAACGGAACGTCTGCCCGAGCTGGCGATCGATGTCACGCGGCAACAGATTTTCGGGTCACCTCTATTTTACGAAGGCGAAACCTCCGCCGCCTTTCTGCGGCGCAGTTTCGAGAACAAATCCGTCTTTCAGGATTTTGAGACGTTCCGCTTCGATACCTTCCATCAGATCGTTTATCCGAAGACCTATTTCGGCTGGCTTTCCGTGGTTCCTCGGGTCGGTTTTCGCGCCACCTATTACGATAAAACGCGCGACCTCGGGAACGTAAATCTACAGGCAAACCCAAACGCGCTCATTCCGGATTTCCTGATTGAGCCGCCGAGCACCACGACACCGTTGCTGCCGGGCGGAGATCGGCTGCGCACGGTGGTGAACTCCGGCGTGGAGGCTTCCTTCAAGATCTCGCGCACTTGGGAGGATGCGCAAAGCCGCGCGCTCGGATTGGATGGCTTGCGCCACATCGCTCAGCCGTTCATGAATTTCTCTTACGTCACCGGCAATAACTTTTCGCCCGCGGAAATCCTGCAGTTCGATCGCTACATCCCTTCGACCCGGCTGCGCCCAATCGATTTCCCGCAGTTCACCTCAATCGATTCGCTCGATAACTGGTCGATCGTCCGTTTCGGTTTGCGCAACCGTCTGCAAACGCGGCGCGACGATGCGACGATCAATTGGGTGGAGTTGGAGACGTATTTCGATCTGAACCTGGACAACCCCTACGACAAATCGAACTACTCCAACGTCTACAATAACTTCCGCTTCAACCCGGTCCCGTGGGCCAGTTTCGCGCTCAACTCGCAACTCCCCCTCCTCGGCAATGGTTTTACGGAAGTGAACACCACCGTGAGCGTGCAGCCGACGCCCAATCTGCAGCTCGCCTTCGGCCACCGTTTCCTGAACGAGAATCCGTTCTTTGTGAACAGCAGCCTCTTCTCGGGCGGGGCGTATTACCGGCTGGATGACAACTGGGCGGCGAGCGCAGGGATTCGCTACGAAGGCTCGACCGGTTTCGTGGAAGAACAGCGCTACACGGTTTACCGCGATCTTACGAGCTGGGTCGCGTCGGTCGGGGCGATCATCCGCAACAACGGCGGCGTGAAAGAATACGGCGTCCTCCTCACCTTCACGCTGAAGGCGCTGCCGAAATTCAGCTTCGATTTGAACTTCGATCCCGGCGCGGGACAGAGCGAAGGGCAAAACGGGTTGGTGCCGCTGCCGTAAGGCGCATCTCGCGATTGCATTTCCGCGGGTTTGCCCGTTCCTTCCCCGCCTGCGGCTGAACTCGCTGCGCTTCTTTCAATTATGGATCTCTCCATCGTCGGTTCTGGATATGTCGGCCTCGTTACCGGGGCGTGTTTTGCGGATGTAGGCCATCGCGTCGTCTGCGTGGATAACGACCCGCGCAAGATCGAGACGCTGCAGGCGGGCAAGGTGCCGATCTATGAGCCCGGCCTCGAGGAATTGATCCATCGCAACGTGGCCGCGAAGCGGCTCCGCTTCACCGGCAGCATTCAGGACGGCGTGGATAACTCGCAGGTTATCTTCATCGCCGTGCCTACGCCGCAGGGTGCCGACGGCCAGGTAGACCTCAGCTTTATCGAAAAAGTGGCGCGTGAAATCGCCGGCGTCCTGAGCGATTACCGGGTGATCGTGGACAAGAGCACGGTGCCGGTGAAGACCGGCGAAAAAGTGGCGGAGACAATCAAACGCTACAACCGCCAAGGCGCGAAGTTCGATGTCGTGAGCAATCCGGAATTCCTCCGCGAAGGCTGCGCAGTGGCCGATTTAATGAAGCCCGATCGCATCGTGATCGGCGCGCAAAGCGAACAGGCGATTGATCTGATGAAGAAGATCTATGAGCCCTTCATGGCGCCGATCCTCGTCACTGATATCAACAGCGCGGAGCTGATCAAGCACGCGGCCAACTCCTTCCTCGCGCTCAAGATTTCCTACATCAACGCCGTCTCCGCCATCTGCGAAGCCAGCGGCGCCGATGTGGAAAAAGTGGCCGACGGCATCGGGATGGATCGCCGCATCGGACGGAACTTCCTCAACGCCGGCATCGGCTACGGTGGCTCTTGTTTTCCAAAGGACATCGCGGCCTTTATCAAAATCAGCGAACAACTCGGCGTGCCTTTCAATCTCTTGAAGGAAGTGCAACGGATCAACGCGACGCAAAAGGATCGCTTCCTTACTTCCGTCCGCGAAAAGCTTTGGGTCCTGCGCGAAAAGAAAATCGCGGTCTGGGGGCTGACGTTCAAGCCGGACACGGATGACATCCGGTCTTCCGTCGCGATTGATCTCGTGGCCGACATGCTGCGTGAAGGCGCGCACGTGACCGTGTACGATCCGAAGGGAATGGAGCGCGCGCGAGAGATGAAGGAATTGGCCGGCGCGCATTTTGTCGATTCGCCGCTGGCAGCAGTGGAAGGCGCGGAAGCATTGATCGTGGCTACGGAATGGGCGGAGTTCGGCAACGTCGATCTCGAGGAAGTGAAGCAGAAGATGGCTACGTCGCTTGTGTTCGACGGCCGCAATCTCTTCGATCCGCAGACCATGGCTACATTGGGTTTCGATTACCATTCCATCGGCCGGAGCCATATCCCGCCGAGGTAGTTCTCCTTTGGCCATGACCGCCCGCGCGCTCGCCCTTACCGCGCTGCGGGAATGGAGGGAAGGAGAACGCTTCGCCGATGCGATCCTGCCGGATCTCCTCGATCGGAGCGCGCTCGCCGGGCCTGATCGCGGATTCGCGACCGAGCTTTTCTATGGCGTCTTGCGCAACCTCACGCTGCTGGATTTCTGGATCGCCCGCTTGCGCTCGAGCCCGCTCGACGATACCTCGCGCGACCTCCTGCGTTTGGGTCTTTACCAATTGATCCTCCTGCGCACGCCGGGCCACGCGGCAACATTTGAAACTGTTCACCTGGCGTCAGCGGCCCGGCGTCCGTTGATCAACGGCATCCTGCGCGCGGCACAGCGGCAGATGGCAGACCTGGAGAAAGCCGCCGCCGCCGCACCGCTGGCGATCCGAGCATCGCATCCCGAGTTTCTTATTCAGCGCTGGGTCGCCAGGTTCGGGGCTGCCGACGCCGCCGCTTTGTGTGCCTGGAATAACGAGCCGCCACCCATTTACGCCCGGATCAATTCTCTTAAGATCGATCGCGAAGATTTCCTGCATGCACATCCCGACTGCGAACCTCTCGCCGGGATAAAAAATTTCGTCCGCCTCGCGCAAATCCCCATGGAGGCGGTCACCGCGGGCGAATGCTACATCCAGGACCCGAGCACCCGCCTCGCGTGCGAGTTACTCGATCCGCAACCCGGCGAAGATATTCTCGACGCTTGCGCGGCGCCTGGCGGCAAGAGCGTTTTTCTCGCGCAACGGATGCAGAATCGCGGACGGCTCATCGCATGCGATCGCGATGCCGCCCGGGTGCAAACGCTGCGCGAGAACCTCGACCGGTTAGGCGTTACCATCGCGCACACCTGCCGGCACGATTGGAAATCCGGTTCGGAAATCGCCGCGGCTGCGCCGATCCTCTTCGATCGCATTCTGCTTGATGTCCCGTGCACGAATACCGGGGTCATGCGCCGGCGCGTTGACGTCCGCTGGCGTTTGCGGGCGGACGATTTCCAACATATGCAGCGCGAACAACTCCAGATCCTGCGTTCCGTGGTGCCCCTTTTGCAGCCCGGCGGCAGCCTCGTTTACAGCACCTGCAGTCTTGAGCGCGAGGAAAACGAAGACGTCGTCGCGGCGGCGCTGCGCGAATTTCCTTTCCTCAAACTGGAGGAAGAGCGCACTGCTCTCCCGTTTCGGGATGGTTTCGACGGGGCTTTCGCGGCGAAGCTCACGCGCGCAGCGTAGCGCCGAGGTTGACCCTCGACCGTTACGCACGACCTTCACCTGTTTCGTCCGAGACGCTTCGCCGCCTGACTGGCGAACCCCGGCTCTCTGCCATCTGCGGCGCTCGAAATTGCTCGAGTTCGACGCCATGGGAAATTCCCTCAATACCAAACACATCGCCTTTCTCGGCGACTATGTGCCACGGCGGTGTGGCATCGCGACTTTTACGGCTGATATTTGCGAAGCGATCGCCGCGGAGTTCCCGCAGGCGCATTGCATCGTTGGATCGGTGAACGACCGGCCGGAAGGCTACGATTACCCACCGGCCGTGCGCTTCGAGATCGCGGAGCAGGAGCTGGATTCGTATCGGCGCGCCGCGGAATTTCTGAATCTCAACAACGTCGAGGTGGTTTCGGTTCAGCACGAGTTCGGGATCTACGGCGGAGCGGCGGGGAGTCATCTCCTGGAGTTTCTGCGCGAGGTGCGGATGCCGGTGGTGACGACGCTGCACACGGTGTTGAAGGAACCGAACGACGAGCAACGCGCGGTTATGCGAGAGCTCGACCGGCTTTCCGAACGTTTGATCGTCATGGCGGAGCGTGGACGCGATTTCCTGGAGACGATCTATGGCGTGGCCCCGGAGAAGATCGATCTCATCCCGCATGGCGTGATCGACATGCCGTTCATCGATTCAAATTTCTTCAAAGACGAGCTCGGGGTGGAGGGAAAGACGGTGCTTTTAACTTTCGGTCTCCTCTCGCCTAACAAGGGGATCGAGCATGTGATCGACGCGCTCCCGACGATTCTCGAGCGGCATCCGGAGATTGTTTACATCGTGCTGGGCGCGACCCATCCGCATTTACTCGCGCAGGAAGGCGAGGCTTATCGAGAAAAACTGCAACGCCTGGCCGTGGCACGCGGGGTGAGCAGCCACGTCATATTTCACAACCGCTACGTGTCGCTGGAGACACTGAAGGAGTTCATCGGCGGGGCGGACATTTATATCACTCCGTATCTGAATGAGGCGCAGATCACCTCCGGCACGCTGGCGTATACCTTTGGCTCGGGGAAGGCAGTGATCTCGACGCCCTACTGGCATGCGCAGGAATTGCTGGCAGATGAACGCGGGATTCTCGTGCCCTTCGCCGACGCGCCCGCGATCGCGGATGGGGTGAATTATTTTCTCTCCAATCCCACGCAGATGACGGCGATGCGCAAGCGCGCCTGGAAAGCGGGCCGCGCCATGATTTGGCCAGTGGTGGCGCGGCGTTACATGGAAAGTTTCGAGCGTGCGCGCGCGGGCCTGAGTGCGCCGTCTATCGCGACCGTCGCCGCGCGAACGACCGAGAACGCGAACTATCCTCTCCCGGTTTTGAAGTTGGATCACCTCTTCAAGATGAGCGACCACACGGGCATCTTTCAGCACGCGATCTACAACGTGCCGAACTACTACGAGGCCTACTGCACGGATGACAACGCGCGCGCTTTTATCTTCACGATTTTGATGCAGGAACAGAACGGGCCGCAACCGGAGCTCGATCGGCTCGCGAGCACGTATCTGGCGTTTCTCTGGTATGCCTTCGATGCGAACACGCGCCGCTTTCGTAATTTCATGAATCACGAACGCCAGTGGCTCGAGCAACATGGCTCGGAGGACAGCCACGCCCGCGCCTTGTGGGCGGTAGGCACGGCGCTGGGTCGATCGAATAATGAGGGCCATCGCAATCTCTGCGGACTCCTCTTCCAGCGCGGGCTTTCGCCGGTCGGGCGTTTCAGTTCGCCGCGCGCCTGGGCGTTCGCGATCATCGCCATTCACGAATATCTGCGCACCTTCTCGGGCGATCGCGTGGTGAGCCAGACGCGTGACGTCTTGACGGAAATGCTGGCCGATCTTTATCGTGCGAACTCCGGGCCAGATTGGAAATGGTTTGAGCGGATCGTGACCTACGACAACGCGAAGCTCTCCCACGCGTTGATCCTGAGCGGTCACTGGACCTCGCAGGAGGAGATCCTGGAAATGGGCCTGACTTCGCTGCGTTGGCTCCTGGAAGCGCAAACCGCGGAAGCAGGACATTTCGCGCCGATCGGCTGCCACGGTTTTTGGCCGCGCGGCGGCGTGCGTGCGCGCTTCGATCAACAACCGCTGGAAGCGCAGGCCATGGCCTCAGCTTGTCTCGAAGCATACGCGGTGACACGGGACGAATTTTGGCACCAGGCGGCGCGCCGCTGCTTTGAGTGGTTTCTCGGGCGGAACGATCTCGGTCAGCCCCTCTACGATCCCACCACGGGCGGATGCCGCGACGCGCTCCTGCAGGATCGCCTCAACGAAAACCAAGGTGCGGAATCTAGTCTGGCCTTCTATCTTTCCTACGCCGAAATCACGCGTGCCGCGGCCACGCGGACCATCTCCATTCCGGCCAGCGCAGCGTGAATATTCACCAAACGGGCGTCACCTTTCGGCCGGACAGTTCGCGCGTCCTGATCCGTCCGTTCATTCCCTCGAACCAGACCTCCATCGCGCATATTATCGGCCGCGCCCTGGCTTTAACCGAAGCCGAGACGGAAGAACAACTGGCGGAGGTGACAGCGGATTTCGGCAACCGCCACCTCAATCTTCAAGGCATCTGGCGGGTCCACTTTGAAAAGGTAAAGCCGCATGTTTTCTCCGATCGCCCGCTCTCCGAAACGCGCCAGCTCTACATCGGCGCGCTTTTCTCCGGCGAGTACGCTCTCGAATCCGCCGCGCTCTTCAATCCGTCGATCGTGCCGCACCCGGACCAAAGCGGCCTCAGCGCAGGCGAACTGCGCTTCATCTTAAGTTTGCGCGCGACCGGCGAAGGTCACATTTCGTCCATCGAGTTTCGCACCGGTGTGATCCGGGCTGACTACTCGATTACTGTCGATGCGCCGTCGCGTTACGTTGCCGCACCCACGCTCGATCCAAACCCGACGTATCGCCGGAGCATCTTTCTCCACAAGCTCGCGGAGATGGGCTGTGAGAATGATTGGTCCACGCTGGTGATGGCTTCGCTGGAAGAAGGCTTCACGCTGCAAGAATTGGAACAGGCGATGGCCCGCGCCGCCAGGGGTGACGGTCCTCTGCCGCGCGAAGGGCAGCGCACGATGGAGTGTGTGCGCTGGCTGGCGCAGTCAAACTACCAGGTCCATTTCGATCCCTCAGTCGCGGTCTCGGAGCGGATCATCTTTCCCGTTTCATCCAATGAGAGCAACGGGATGGAGGATGCGCGCTTCGTCCGCTTCGTTGAGGACGATGGCAGCGTGATTTATTACGCCACTTACACCGCCTACAATGGTCGCGCCATTCTGCCGCAGCTGCTGGAGACGACGGATTTCCTCAGTTTCCGCGCCGTCACCTTGAACGGAAGCGCGGTGCAAAATAAGGGCATGGCCTTCTTTCCGCGCCGCATCGACGGGCGTTACGCGATGCTTTCCCGCCAGGACGACGAGAATCTTTTCCTCATGTTCTCCGACAATCCACATTTCTGGAGCGGCCCGCAGTTGCTGCGCCGCCCCGCGCAGCCGTGGGAGATGGTCAAGATCGGCAACTGCGGTTCCCCTATTGAAACGGAAGCGGGCTGGCTCGTGATCACGCACGGCGTCGGGCCGATGCGGAAGTATTGCATCGGCGCCTTGCTCCTGGATCTGCACGATCCCTCGATCGTGCTCGGCCAACTCACCGA
The DNA here is from genome assembly GCA_963788065.1 of uncultured Verrucomicrobiae bacterium. Classification (GTDB taxonomy): domain Bacteria; phylum Verrucomicrobiota; class Verrucomicrobiia; order Chthoniobacterales; family UBA10450; genus JACCTI01. The sequence continues at coordinate 11,709 of CAWBFF010000008.1, read as the reverse complement.
GCCCCTCTTGGTTCCCGAAGGAACCGGACGCGAGGGCTATGTGCCAAACGTGGTTTATACCTGCGGAGCGCTGGTCCACCGCGGGCGCCTCCTCCTCCCTTACGGCCTCAGCGATACGGCGGCGACATTGGTGACGATGGAGTTGAATCAGCTGCTGGCGACACTGCAGCCACCCTCGTAAAGCCGAGCCTTCGCCGCCGCGCGCCAGGGTTGCATCCCGGGGCCCGAGTGGAATCATAGCTGCCTATGCACGACGCCCGCTTCGATAAACTCGCGCAGCTTCTGGTCGAATATTCCACCCGCCTGGAGCGCGGCGAGAAGGTGCTGATCGAAGCCTTCGACGTGCCGGATGCGATGACAATCGCGCTCGTGCGCGCAGCGCGAAAGGCGGGCGCGACTCCCTTCACGCAGGTGCAGCGCGGCCGCATCAGCCGCGAGCTGGCGATGCACGCGAGCGATGGGCAACTCGACCTGACCGCTGCACATGAGCTGGCGCGGATGAAGAAGATGGACGCTTACATCGGCCTGCGCGGAAGCGAGAACATCAGCGAGCTCTCGGATGTGCCGAGCGACAAAATGAAGTTGGTCGCGAAGAAAATGCGCCCGGTGCAGGACCATCGGGTCAAGAAAACGAAGTGGGTCGTGCTGCGTTGGCCGAGCCCATCCATGGCGCAGCAGGCCGGGATGAGCACGGAGGCGTTTGAGGATTTCTACTTCGACGTCTGCACACTCGATTACCGGAAACTGCAGCCGGGCATGAAAGTGCTGAAGGCGCTCATGGACAAAACCGACCGCGTGGAAATTAAAGGCCCCGGCACTGATCTACGTTTCAGCATCAAGGGCATTGGCGCGATCATTTGCGGTGGCGATCGCAATATTCCGGACGGCGAGGTCTTCAGTTGTCCGGTGCGCGATTCGGTCGAAGGCCACATCAGTTTTAACGCGCCCACGATTTACCAAAGCGTCGGGTTCGACGGCGTGCGGCTCGAATTTCGCCAAGGCAAAATCGTGGAGGCGACGGCCAACCAAACAGAGAAGCTGAACAAGATCCTCGATTCCGATCCGGGCGCGCGTTACATCGGCGAGTTTTCCCTCGCCTTCAATCCCTTCATCCTCCACCCGATGCGCGACATTCTTTTCGACGAAAAGATCGCCGGCTCGTTCCATTTCACTCCCGGCCAGGCCTATGAGGAAGCCGACAACGGCAACCGCAGCCAGGTGCATTGGGACATGGTCAACATCCAGCGGCCCGATTACGGAGGCGGCGAGATTTGGTTCGATGGCAAACTGATCCGACGCGACGGCGACTTCGTGCCGAAGAATTTGCAATCGCTTAATCAGAGCGCGTTCAAGAAACGGTAGCGATCTCACAGCCGCCGAAGACGGATGGTAACGACAAGGTTCGTATTGGCTCCCGTCGGAGCGGGACTCACGCATTTGTGCGCGTGCACGACGCCGAAGGGAGCCCGGCGTTAATGCGAGCGGCGGTGGACAGCGTCGCGTCCCGCCGGACTTTGCGGTTTTGAAGGCAAGGCCCGGCCCGAGGCTGCTGCGACCGCGCTTATATCGAAATTATTGACGCTGGCGTCACCTCCGCGGGAAAAGCGCGGCGCGCTTTTCTACCGGGTCGTTACGGGCGCGGCCCCACCGCCGGAAGCCGCTTTCACGGCGCCGACATCGGAGCTGTTAATGCTGCCATTCACCGTCACGTCCGAGCGGAAATTTGCCTGCGTTACGGCGGTAGCAACGTTCGCTTTCACCTGGCTGACATCGGAGGAAGTGACCGCGCCGCTGCTGTTCACGTCGCCAAAAAAGACGGTCATGGGGACGATCACGTCGGTGGTGTTGTTTACGCCCGACAGGGTCACGGTCAGCGTTTGCGCGTTGCTGACGTTGGTCAGGTTTACGGTTACTTCGCGGCCGTCCGGGCTGGAAAATGCGGGAGCGGCCAGCACGGCCGAGCGGCCCGGGCCGGCAGAAACTGTGGCGCCGGTGAAGGTGACAGGATCCATGAAGGTAAAGACGATTTGGTGATCATTCGCCGCGCCGCCGCTGCGGCTCTCCACCGCTGGAGCGCCGACGAGCGGGAGGTTCACATCGAACGGGCCCGCGGCGCCGTGCGTCTTGCGGCTGACTACGCTGAGAGGAGTGGCGGGAGGCGTGAGCTGCGCGCGGGCAATGCCGTCGCGCCCATCGGCCAGAGTGTAATTGAAGACGATTTCGTTGCGGTTGTTGATGCCGCGAAAGAAGCCCAGCGTATTCACCGTAGAGCCGAAAAGCGGGTCGCCTACGGCAATGACTTTGTCGGCTACCGGATCACCCCCGATGAAAATCCCGGTCCCGCCCGCATCGGTAAAGCCGTAGAACGCGACCGTGCCGAGGTCATTAATGATAGGCGCGCGCACCTGGCTAAATGGGCCATTCCCAGTCGAGACGATGGTGCGGAGCGAGGTGCCGTCCTGGTTCACGGTAAAAATGCCGGACTGCGAGGTAGCGTCTTCGTTCGCGCGGAAGGCGATCTGGCCGTGATCGTTGATGAATGGGCTGGCGTCGAAGGCGTAGAGCGGGGTGGCAGCGGCGGTGAGGACGGTGGTGGTGACGCCGTTGCCGCCGACGGTGCCGAGGTAGAGGCCGTTCTCGGTGCTGACCAGGCTGCCGCTGAACACGACCGTGCCCGAATTATTCAGCACGGGATCGGCCCCGAAAAAAGTGAACTGCCCGGTGTTATCGACCACGAGCTGCGTGGTGCCATTCCCGTTGCCGGTGTAGATGCCGCGGCGGCGGGGATTGAGCGGGTTTAGTTCCGCCGCGAAGACGGCCGTGCCGGTGTCCGCCAGATGGATGAAGCCATTGAAAAGGCGGAAGGTCCCGTCCGCCGAGCCCGTCTGCGCGATGATCGAGAGCGTCCCGTTCCCGGTGCCTTTGTAGAATTGCGCGACCCCAGCTCCGGTTTCCACCAAACGCCGCGAGGCCGCCTCGCCGAGATTATTGATCGACGGCCCGCCAGTGCTCGCTTCCGCGATAAAGAGGGGCGCGCCGCCGGGCTCCAGTTTGTAGGTGTTGGCCACGCCGGGAGTGGGCTCGGCCGAGAAAGCGACCGCGCCGTTGTCGTTGATGGAAGGAAACGCGCCAAAACCCCGGTAGCCCGGGCTGGTGCTGTCGATCACGATCGTGAAATCGGTCGCGGCCGCATTCGGCGCCGTGGGCTGGCCGCCTTCCGAGAGACGAGGCGACTGCGCCTGCGCGGGGATCAGAGCCGCAAGCGAGAACAGAGCGGCGATGCTGGAAACGTGGAAACGGCGGCTGGTGCACATGGCGAAATTGCTAAGTCCGGCGGCAAATGCGCGCAAACTGTAAAAAGTAACAGCGCTGTCACCTGTGCCGCCGCCTGCGCGTGCGCGGGCCGATGTCCCGCCGGTCGCCTAGCCCGGGGGCGTGGCAGGGTCCTCGGCCTTCTTCGCCGGTCGGGCGCGGAGCGTCTCCAGGTCAAAGAAACCGGCGATCATGACCGGGTTGGTCTGGTAGATATCCATCAGCGCCCCGAGGTTGCCGTAGAGCACGGTGGCCGCGTTGGCCAGCGCCGGAGCCAGTTCGTCGGCTTCGGTATCGGTCCCGCCTTCCATGCCCTGCTGCTTCGAACGCGCCTTCTTCAAGGTGTTATAAAAGTCGGTCACCTCCCCGCCGAGAGCTACCAGCGCAGGTTGGCTCGCCTGGTCACTGAGTCGCTTGCCGAGGTTTTTTACTTCCTCGACGATGGTATCGCGCCGGCCTTCTGTGAAAGGCGCCCGCCCACGCGGCAACAGGGTCACATAAACTGAGCTCCCCTTGGGCACGACCGCGCGGATACGCGAGTCCCATTCCTCAATCTTGGAGGCTTGCTCCAGGCCCGGCTTGGTGGAGAGGACGGAGAGCAAGCTCTCGAACGAGACCGTGCTCCCGCCGTAGTTGGCCTGCATGTTCTGCCATTCATCGTATTCCTTGCCCCAGGCATCCACGATGGGAGTAAGCCGGGAGAGCAAGGGAGCGAGGCGAGGATCAGCCCCCGGGGCGGCGACGGCGGCGGTCAGCTTATCGACGTGATCTCGAATGACCTTATTGGCGATTTCGCGCCCGCGACGAAAGGCGGCGGCGAAGGTGTTTTCCACATATTTCCAGGAGGATGCGTCCATATGAGTTAGAGGGGGTTAACGATGGGTGGTTGGTTTAGTTAAGCGCTCACGCGCGACGTTACTTAAACTCCCATCGAGCTAAGCGTGTCCAGCGGAAAAGTAACGACGCGCACCTGCGCAGTAGCCCATCAGCAGAAGCCGCGCGCCTTTCGCCGTTGTCCTATCCAGCAACGCCAACCCCCGCGCGCTTGTTGCGGATGTGTCGTTTACCAGTGCCAGCCCCCGCCCGCCTTTCGCTTCTGCGCGATGGCACAACGCTGGCCCCCGTCCCCGTTTCGCAAATGCGCAGTCGCACAACGCCAATCCCTGTCCCGGTTTCGCAAATGTGCAATCGCACAACGCCAGCCCCCGTCCCGATATTGGGATTAATGCAATGTGACGCGCAATTACTTCAACGTCACCGCCCGGCTGCTCACCCCACCGAAATTGCTGCGCACGGTCACGTTTTGTGGATTTACTGACCAGCTGAATTGGCCGCTAAATCTTCCGCCGCCGTTGTTGCTCAGGGTGCCCATCAGCTGGCCGGTGGAGGTCACGAAGAGCTGCAGGGTGGCAGTCGAGCGCGAGCTCGTCGCTTCCACGCGAAGCGAGGTTTTGGCCCGATCGTATTCCGCGCGGGTGATCGCGACACTGTCGGTCGCCGGGGCGACGGCGTTGATCGTGAGCGCTGCGGTGCGCGAAATCGTGTTCAGGGTGGCTGTGATCGTGGCGCTGGTGGTGGATGTTACCTGCGCGGTATTGATGGTGAAATTTCCGGTCGTCGCTCCGGTCGCGACTGTGACACTTACTGGGACGGTTGCTGTCCCATTGCTGCTGCTTAGCTGCACTGCGGTCGACGTCTGTGCAGGTCCGCTTAAGGTCACCGTGCCGGTGGAAGCGCTTCCACCGCTGACCGAGGCCGGGTTTAGGGTCAAAGCGGAGACTGTCGGCGCAGTCGGAGGAATGGCAGCTCCGCTCGTGTTTAGCAGAACGTCCGTCGCCGCATTGTTGCCCCGCACTTGCATCGCGAGGTCCGGTTTCGCGTCGCCGTTAAAATCGGCCGCAATGATCCAGCCGCCGCCTTCGCTGTTCTGGACCGCGGGCACGAGATAACGCACGAGCGGACGGAAGGTGCCATCACCATTGCCAGGCATGATCTGCATGAGCCCGCGGTTGCCGTCGGCCATGCCGCGGGCCACATCGAGAAGGCCGTCGCGGTTGAAATCGCCAACCGCGATGCTCTGCGGCGCGGAGACCGCATCCTCCTGGTTGCGAACGCCGGGGCGGAAAGTGCCGTTGCCATTGCCGAGCGCAATCGCATCGCCCTGGCCGTTACCGAGCGGCACGATGATGTCCTGGAAGCCGTCGCCATTGAAATCCGCGATGTCGACGTCGTTGCAGGCAGAGAAGAGATCACCGCCGGGGACGATCAGCATGAGTGGTTGAAGCAGGAAGTTTCCGTCCCCCACGCCGAACAAAATCGAGAGCTCCGTGTTTTCGCCGCCGACCGCGAGATCCTTGATTCCATCGCGATTGAAGTCGCCGAGCGCCATCGCGTGCGGGAACGTGTTCACATCAACTTCACGGGCCGGCTGAAAGGTGCCGTCGCCATTCCCGAGTAACACCGAGACGCTGCGGAAAGTCCGGCAAGGCGCAGTGAAACAGGCGGAATCATGCGCGAGGAGCACATCGAGCTTGCCATCGTTATTCACGTCGGCCGTGAGCACGGCTGGTGAAGCCGCACCGCTGGTATTCGGAATAAGAGTCGGCGTGCTGAAGCTACCGGTGCCCGTCCCAAGAAGAACGGCCAGGCTAAACTGAGGGTTGTTGAGCGAGACCACCAGGTCCGTCTTGCCATCGCTGTTTAGGTCACCTGCGGCCACGTCCTGCGTTTGGATGCCAACCTGGTAATTGGTCTTTAGTCCGAAAGTTCCGTCGCCGTTATTAAGCATCACGGAAGCCGCGTTTAATCCGCTCCCGGCCAGGTCGAGCTTTCCGTCACCGTTGAAGTCGGCCGCGATCTGGGTGTTCCCAATCAGTGAATAAGCCCGCGTCGTGAAGGTGGCTGATTGCCCAAAAGCTTGAACGGCTCCGTGCAGCAACACCAAACTGCCGAACGTTACCCCGCTAAACTTGCGAATCGATCCGATCAGTTTGCTTTTCATGCGCGGCATTTCATCCGCGGGCGACCGAGATGGGAAGCCGTCATAGGTAACGGAACTGTCACCTCCCGATTGGCCAGGATGAACTGATCGTTAGGGCTGAGCGCTCGCGTTAACGTCGGACGCCCCGCCTGAGCCGCCGGAGTTGGCTTTGACGGCGCCGACATCGGAGCTGTTGATGCTGCCGTTGGCGATCACGTCGGCGCGGAAATTGGTGGGGGTGGTGGTGCCGGCGGAGGCTTTGACCTGACTCACGTCGCTGGAAGTCACCGCGCCGTTGCCGTTCACGTCGCCAAGGAGGAAACGCACGCTCACGGTGGTGGCGGGCAAGGTTTGCCCGGTGGTGCTGGTGACGTTGCTCAGGCCCACGGTCAAGGTCTGGGCGTTGGTGACGTTTGCCAGATTAACGACAAGCGTGTTGCCGCTCACGGTCGTGCTGCTGACGCTGCCGTTGCCGCTCGAGACGGCGGCCGTGCCGGAAGAGATCGGCGTGGAAAAGGTGGCCACCAGGGTGGGATTGCCGCCCCGCATTTCCACTGCCGGTGTGCCGGTGAGCGGGAGATCTAAATCGAATGTGCCGGCGGTGCCATGGACCTTCCGCGAGACCACGCTGGTCACGGCCAGTGGCGCGGCCCGCGTGCCGCGCAGGATGCCCACTCCGCTGTCGGAACCAAGCGGCGGCCGGGAACTGAGCACCGCCAAATCGGCCACGCCGTCGCCAGTAAAATCTGCAAAGAGCGGCCAATGCGCACCTGCGACAGCGCCGAGCCGATAGGGAAACGAGAAGGCGCCCACGCCGTCGTTATAATAAATCGCCACGTCGTTCGAGACCCCGGTGGTCATGAGATCGAGGTCGCCATCGCCGTCCACATCGCCCGCGGTGATGCCAGTGGCGCCGAGCAAGTCCGGCGAGTAGGGCGCGTAGTAGTCAGTGATGCGAGTGAACGTGCCGGCGCCAGTGCCGAAAAGGAGGGTCAAGCCTTCGACGCCTTCGTTATCGAAACCGCTGCGCAAAGTCGCCAGATCGACATTCCCGTCTCGATCGAAATCGCCCGTGACCAAATAGAGCGGCCCACGCGCAATCGTGTAGATAATCGGCGCGCCAAAGGTTCCGTTGCCGTTCCCCAGCACCACGAAAATACGCGCGTCGAAGCCGTAGGCGCCGTTGTTGGCCATCGCCAGGTCGAGCTTGCCGTCGTGGTTGAAATCGCCGGCCACGACGTCCTCCGGGCGGCCGGGCAGCAGGTCGTAAACCGTCGGCGCCGCGAAAGTCCCGTTGCCGTTGTTGAGCGCTATGAAAAAGCGGCCATCGGGGATGTTGGGCGCGCCTTCCGCTTCCATGTCCACCACGTCGAGATCGCCATCGCCATCGAGATCGAACGCATCCACCTCGCCCCAGCCCGCACTCTGCACCACCCAACGCACTGCCGGCGCGAAGGTGCCGTTGCCAGTGTTCATCGCGGTAAAGAAATCGTATTGCGAGGCCGTGTTCGCGTTGTTGAAGAGCAGGTCGGTTTGCCGTCGCCGTTTAGATCGCGCAAGACGCCGGCGGCGACGCCGTCGATTCCGTTATTGATCACCGTGCGCGTGGTAAAATGACCCGCGCCATCGTTTTTCAAGATTGTCCCTTCGCTCGCTGATGGATGGGGCCCGGAAGTAAAAAGATCGAGGTCGCCATCGCCATCAATGTCGGCTGCATCCTGGAAGGTCTGACCGAAAGCCGCGAAATCTTCCGCCAGGACCGGGAAGAGCCCGTTGCCTGGATTAAAGCGCACCGTCAACGCGCGCGAGCCGGAATCCGTCGCCAGCAGATCGACTTTTCCGTCGCCATTGAGATCGGCCGCGGCCAATGCGCTGGTGTATTGGCCCGCCGGATAGAGCACGGCAGGGCCGAAGCCGCCGGTGCCGTCATTCGGGATCACATAGAGACCGTCGCCCGAGCGTCCGTCATAACTGCCCCCCACTAGATCGGCCGCACCATCGCCATTGAGATCGGCTGCGACGAGATCGGCCGGTCCGGCGCTGTAGGGCACGAGCGGGATATCCGCTGCCCGCGTGAGGAGTCCGCTGCCATTATTGCGCAACTGCACCACGTGGCCGGTGGTGCCGTCCCAAGTGCGGGTGTTCCCGTAGAAAACATCCAGGTCGCCATCGCGATCCACATCCGCCAAGGCGACGGCGGTGAAACTATTTCCCGCATAATTGTCGCCCAGATTTGGATAAGAGAATGCGGGCGCGAAGCCGCCGGTGCCGTTATTGATCAAGACCGAGACCGCGTAATCCTGGTGCCCCACCACCACATCCGGGCGCCCGTCGCCATTCATATCGCCCACCGCCAGATCGTAAGGCCCAGCCGAGACCGGATAGGAGACAGGTGCGGCGAAGGTGGCGTTGCCGTTATTGCGCAGGAGGTAGCAGGTGGAGCCGGTGGCATTGAAACCGAATCTCGCCACCACCAGATCCTTGTCTCCGTCATTATCGAAATCCGCCGCCACCAAGCCCACCGGCACCACCGAGCCGGTCCCGAGCGTGATCGACTGCCTCGAGCCGAAGCTGCCGCTGCCATCGTTCAGATAAACCGAGACCGAAGTGCCGACACTGAGCGCATCGGAATCCGAGACGACCACGTCGAGATCGCCGTCGTTATCGAGATCAGCGAGGACAATGGCAGACGACCGGCCGCCCGCACCGACCGACACGGGGGCGGCCAAGCGTCCTCCGCCTTCGTTGCGCAGGAAGACGAAGCCGCCCTGCGCGTAAGCACGGGCCGCCACCACATCGAGATCGCCATCGCCATCCAGATCGCCCGTGGCCAGGGCAAAGGGTGCGCCGTTGGTCGCAATGAGACCGGTATTGAAACTCATCCACGGCGCCGCAAACGGAGCTGGCGGCGGCGCCACCTGGGGCGCCAGGAGGCGCGGGACGACGCCTGCGTCAGCCAACGGACCGGGGAGGAAGGCAGCGAGAAAGAGGCATTGAAGGGCAAAGGCGAAAGTTTTCACGGGGGGCAGTAAAGCCTCGGATTATCTCTCGACAAGACGTGAAAAGTTACAGGGCTGTTATTTTCGGAGCCGTATGTAGCATTCCGACTTCCATCGGGCACGGACTCGGCCGCATGCCGTCTACGCGACCGAGGTGGAGGTCCATGCGGCGGGTCGCCGCGGTGCACCGCTTTGAGGATAGCCGGATTTTCCGCTGGGGCTCGGCGCGGGCTCGGGATTGCGCGACTTCGGGATTTATTTTTGGCGAATCAAAGCGGCGATCCCCAAGGCTCTGGAGTTGGCTTTGACGGCGGCAACGTCGGAACTGTTGATGCTGCCGTTGGCGATTACGTCGGCACGGAAATCAGTGGGGGTAACCGGAAGGCCGATGCTCCCTTTGACCTGCCCGACATCGGAGGCATTGACCAGCCCATTGCCGGTCGTGTCACCGAAAAGGACCTTCATCTGAACGTCGACCGGCGGCATCGCTGGGCCGGATGAGTCGGTGACGTCGCGGAGAGTCACTGTAAGAGTCTGATCATCCTGAACGCCGGTCAGACTGACGGTCATGGTGTTCCCGTTGTAGATGGGTTCGCCGGCCATGGTCGGGGCACCGGCGACGTCGGCGCGGCCGCCGGTGACGGGATTGCGGAAGGTGAAGACCAGAGTGTGACCGGCGGCGCCGGACCGGCATTCCACCGCAGGCGGCCCGGCCAGCGGAAGATCGAGATCGAAAATGCCAGCTACCCCATGCGTCTTGCGCGAGACGGCTCGGACGAGCTCCTGGTTGGGCGTGAGCAAGACGGCCCGGATTTCGTTGGTTGCTGCGATGTGAATCGCGTCGACCGCGATCTGCCCGGCGTCGTTGATCCCGGTGGCGGTGTAGAGGCGGTAGTTAGCGCCCGATCCATCCACCAACTGCTCAAGGTCGAACATTTGACCATCGCGATAAACGAAAGGGATTTTGAAAATGGCGCCTCCGCCGTAGGGCCGGTAGGTGCTGCCAACGACGACGTCGTGGACGTTAATGCCATAGGCTACGCTGCGATCGGTGAAGAAGTCGTTATTCCCGACGGCGCCGAGATCGCGCATGGTCACGCCGTCGTAGAGAAAGGCGTGCTCGCGATTGTCAAAGCCGTTAATGGTGGAGGTGCCAGCGATATGGCCATTGGCATTGATGAAGGCCCCGGAGCTCGTATCGCCGGCGAGGGTGCCGATGTCCCGCATTCCGTTGGCGGCATCCCAGATGAAGGCGTGGAAGCCGCCGGTGCTGGATTGCGATGTGCCGGTGACGACGTTGGAGTTATTAATGCTGAAGGCCTTGGCATAGGCCCCGCCCAACGTGCCGAGGTCGCGCATGCCGTTGGCGGCGTCCCAAATGAAGGCGTGGGTGTTGCTCGTGCTCAAGGAGGGCCCGGAATGGCCGACCACCACGTCGGCGTCGTTAATGCCATTGCCGCGCGAGTAGTAGCTCCACGAGGGAAGGTACCCGAGGTCGATCACCGTGCCGTCGCGCCAGAGCGCGGCGTGACGGATGGAGCCGCCATTCACGGAATACTGGGAGTCGCCCGTGACATGGCCGAGATTATTAATGCCGACGCCCATGCTGGTGTTTCCGCCCGGGATGGGAGCGAGATCATCCACGAGGCCGTCGTGGAAGCGCACGGCATGGGTTTCATTGCCGGCAGTGGATGTCCCAGTGACTGCGCCGGCGTTATTGATGCCGGCAGGGTGGCTGATCTGACTGGGCCCAGGATTAATGACGCCCAAGTCCGTGAGGTGATAGGTCTGCCCGAAAGCAGGCCACTCACTCGCGGCGAAGAGAAGGGCGCTGAGAATCGTAAGGAGCGCGCGATTCTGGGACATGAAAATCTTCATTGGAACCTCCTCCATCGGATCATCTGACCGAGATTGTTTAAAGGCTGTAACAGTGACACGGCCGTCCCTCTGCCGCCCTGACCCTCTTCGGATTCGTAACTGATTAAACATGTGAGCGTATGCCTGTCAGGGGTGGAAGATCGTTGCGCCGCCTGAGGCCGCTTTCACAGCGCCCAGGTCAGAACTGCTAATGCTGCCGTTTGCAGTCACGTCGGCGCGGAAGTTGGACGCGGTCACCGAAGCGCCGATCTCGCCTTTCGTCTGCGCGACGTCAGTTGCATTTACGATCCCGTTGCCGGACACATCGCCGGCCAGCATCTGCAAGCGGACGTTCAGCGGCGGCATGGCGTGGCCGGCGGTATCGGTCACTTCGCTGAGTGTGAGCGTGATGGTTTGGGCGTCGGCTACGCCGGTGAGATGAACGGTCAGGGTGTTGCCGGTGTAGCTCGGTTTCCCGTCAATGGTGGCCGTGCCGGTGATCATGCTCGCATGCCCATCGACGAGGTTGTGATTAAAGGTGAAGACGAGGGAATGCTCGCC